>JAYQHX010000001.1:0-6202 GCA_038141355.1 Methanobacteriota archaeon
TTCTGAACGCTTTTTCAAACGCTAATCGCTGCGAATCGTTGGGGACGAGTTCAGCATAATGCTTCTCCAGTGTCCCGATTTCATCGCCCAATACCATGGCGATGTTTTCGAAGGTGCTTCCGCTGGCGAGGTATCGCATGGCCAGCGAGCGGCGATAACTGTGAGAGGACAGTGGCTGGACGGGTCCTCCGTTGACTGTCGTTGAGTCTCTGACTTGCTTCAACCACTTGCGAATGGTTTTGTCCGTAGCGTGCAGGTTGTCATGTTTCGTGGTTCCTGAAGCGTTCAGGATGCTTGTGGGGAAGAGGTACACATCGCCATCGGTGAACTGTGAAACCCAAGACTGGTACTGTTGAATGGTCTGAACAAGGTTTGGCTGAATGTACTGGAAGCATCGCTTCTTGTTCTTCTTCGCTCTGAATTGAATCGTCATGGTTTGGAAGTCAAAGTAGTCCCACCGGAAAGCGGCTACATCTGAGATTCTCGGAGCCATCATGTTGTGGATGATGTGGGCCATTGCTCGAGGACGAAGTTCTTCTTCTTGGAACATCAACAATGCTTGGTCATCCATTGCATCCAATTCATCTACGGTCCAGTACGTGATCTCCTTGACCTCCTTGTCTGGTTTCCAGAGGTCAACGAAATCCAATTGTTCGGAAAGCTTTGCATGCCTGAAGAATCGCTCGAAGCGTTTCAACCCGTTTTTTGATGGTCATCGGCCCGAGTTGCTTTGTTCCCAGCGTGCCCTCCTTCAGTCCCTTGGTCCATGAGCGACGAAATCCTCCTGGCAGATGTCCTCTGGGCCATTGATGCCAAGCCGCTGGAATTCAAGAGCCACATAGATCGTGTTTCGACGTGCATTGGCCAATGTGCCGTCTGAATTGTTCTTGGCTTGGCACCTTTGGATGGCCTCTTCACGTGCTTGTCTCCATGCTGGCGTCAATTGGTTGGCTTTGTCTGCTTTCCGTTTCATGAATTATCGCAGTGTTCTCAGCCATTTGAAGGTGGCAGCAGCACGGGGGAAACCGAGTGTGAACAGTTTCACTGCAACCTTGATACGGCTGAATCACCGCAGAACACAAATCCGGCTTTTTGACCAACCGTTGGTATTGCGTTGGCCAACCGTTGGCCAAAGTTTGGCCAAACATTGGCCAATTTGATATCAGGGCGAAAAGATTATAACTCATTGGCATTCATTTCAGACGCCGGGTGGTCTGAATGGTCAGGGGGAAGATTCTGAGATTCCAACACTCCGAGATTTTGACCGTGCGAACACCAGATCAAATCGTAGATTGAATAAGCGGACCAAAAGCGAACAGATTTTGACCAGCGACAACTTTCCAAGGTCAAGTGATTTTGGAGAAATTTCCATCGCACTTACACTCCTCTCCGAGTTTGACGAGGTATATCACGAGGATGTAGGGAGACAGAGTACGCAAGGACTAAGCCATGTTCTTCAAACATCTAAGATTCTCGGTTTACTGGACGAGAAGAACAAGACCACTCGGTCGTCTAAGAATTTCTACAAACTAGATGAATCCGAAAAGATGAGCTTAATCTCATTAGGGGTTGAAAAATCAAAAGCTGTTCAACAATGGATGAAATGGTGCAATGTAGACTCCATGTTTGGAATAGACCAAAAATCTGCTAAATCGTTCATATCAGCGATGGATAAAACCATCACAAAGAACACAGTATCTGGTCGTTCCTCGAGTTTGAAGTCTCTACTCAAGCAAGCTATCGAGCATCATCCCTCTGTTTCTAGGATAGTGGGGCTCTCCTTTGGCCCTCTATCCTATCTGAAACGCGACGACAGCCTTGAATCGCAAAATATCTTTGAGGATGGCAAAGCAGAGATGGTAATTGAAAATCTTGCATCAAATGCAGATTTCATCAGGGTCGCCACAGGCTTTTTCTCAATAGGAGGGTACGAAAGTATCGCTAAATCAGTGAAAGGCGCACACATCCGGATTATCGTCGGAGACAGAGATGAGAGAGGAAGAAACATTCTCCATGATCCGGCAACCAAATTTCGTGAATCTGTTGAATTAGGACCCAACAATTTACAAAAGCGTAACTCACTGAATAACTTGTACAAAGAAATGTTGTTTGGGACAACCCGTGTTTCAAGTGCATATGCGAGACAGCACAGTGGTTTTCACGCAAAGGTGTATATTTTTTGACCGCAGCGCAGTTCTTCAAGGTTCAAATGAATACATCAATCACAGGTTTTAGGTATAACATTGAGAATGGGGACGTAAAAACTGGAGGACGATGTAGAGTTTTACATCAAAAAATACGATCACTACTACAACGAGGCAAAGCCAATTGAAGCAAGTTTAATCGAAATTATTCATGAATCTTGGGCTTTAGATGATGTCTCGGAAATAAGCCCATACCTTGCTTATCTCAGAATTTTGATTGAGTTGTACGGGCAAAAGGAGAACTTTGAGGATAACTTGCCATACACTTTGGATGACTATCAAAGATATACTGCAAACAAAGCATCCAGGGATATAATCGACAATGGTGGTTCGTTGTTGGTGGCACCCACTGGTACCGGAAAATCGGTTATGGGCTCTTATGTCGCCCTCAACTTGTTCACGAATCGTAAGATAAATCGCGTTTGTGATTGTCTGTCCAGGACACTTACGCCAGGCATGGGAGCGATATATGCTCCAGTTTGGTATGTCAGCAACGATCTGAAAATCTTTCATTTTTTAGAACTCAAAAGGGGACTGATGAAGAGAGAGATTTTTTCGCCAAACACCTTACTGAGAATGATCTTGTGATAGTTGATGAGTGCCATGGAAAAATGAAATTTCTCAAGGCGCCATTAATCTGCTTAATGCGATTGGTCGGCCAGGGAAAGGTGGTCCAAAGCGGTTGTTGATGACTGCAACCCCTACAGCAAAGGTATCGAGGACTTGAACACACTACTCGGTTTCGTGCACCCCACATCTGTGGCAAGGAAGGCAATAGATGTCGCAAGTTTGCCAGGTGTGGCATATCTCACGCATCCTTTGATTGCAAAAGAATTTGCGAAATTGGTTGATGACCACAGAGCCGTCAGATTTGACAAATACATGTATTTCCCGATCAAGGCCACTGTAAGGAAACTGTATCCTTCTGATCATGCTAAATTATTCTCAATAATTGAGAACCTAGACTTGAGAACAAAACAGGAGATTGAACTTGAGATGGGACAAGAGACACTGTTCGAGATGGATGCCCCAGCCTTCAAGCCTGGTAGGGCGAATGACATCATCAAATGGACACTTGCGAAAATAGCTGAATCAAGTCCGTTGGCATTGACCAGTTTCATCAACAAACAACTCTCAAGCGACTTGGAATCTTCGTATTTGGAGCATGAAAAAAATTGATTTCAGATTACACCGAGATTATTGAGTTGACAATGAAAAAACCCAATGACGCAAAGTTGGATTTACTTGTAGAAGGCCTGCAGCACTTTGTTTCCGTAGGTCAGAAGGTCTTGATTTTCACTGGATATGTAAAGACGGTTGAATACCTTCAAAGCCGCCTTTCAACGTTCTTTCCTGAGGCTAATGTTGAATCCTTGACAGGAGAAACAAAAGATAAGGCTAAACTTGAGATTCTGAAACGATTCGCCCTGGTCGCTCATGGGTTGCCTAGTAGGAGACGAAAACAGACATCGATATCTTAATCGCTACTGATTGTATTTCAGAGGGACAAAACCTTCAGGATGCAACATTGTTGGTGAATTATGATTTAACATGGGACGCCCCTGAATGATTCAAAGAGTCGGAAGATTAGATCGCCCAACCCCTGAAAAGAGGACATTTGGCGTCTGGAATTTCTTCCCCGGGCAGGATTATTTGAGAGGTCAATCCGTCTTCATCAAAGACTCAATCGTAGAGGTGCTGATTACAAAGCAATGTCAGGAATCGACGTCGTGAATGATAACATTAGAGATTTGGATAACCTAGACAATGAATCTGTTAAGCATGTAGAGAAAATCTACTCAACAGACGACATCGATTTGACCAACTTCTATCTGAATTTATACCAGCAACAGATTACTTGCGAGTCCTTGCAGCATCCTCTGAGGTACAAAGGTCAGAGGCATCTCAGTTGCCAATTGATCCTTGGCGGTCTGCAGAAAAAGAAAAAGCAAAACCAGGCTTCTTCATTAATCAGAGATATCAATCATGAATTGTATGTTGTTTGGAAGGAAAGGGGAAAACGCTTGATTCAAAATTCAATGGATTCCGGATGAAACGGTCCTTTCAAAAATGAGCAATATTTCAACTGATGTTGGAAATGTAGCGCCCAAATGGTTTGATTCGGAACAATCTGCGATGCTGGATGAATTTTCAAACAATTGTTGACTATTCCTGATAATCTGACTCCAGTGATTACGATTTGTAATGATGTTTGATAGGTTCAGACTCACACAAGTTTCTTGGACCCCTTATACCGGAGTCGCCAACCCTTGCTTGATGTTTGAAAGGGGTTCAGGCTCACAAGTATGTGTTGTAATAGTGCTCAAAGGTTGTCAGTGATGCTTTTTTGAAAGTTTGATCATCGATGAACTACTGATACGCTGTTCTGGAATCATACCAGAAATCATACTCCATAACTTTTCGATTTCTTTGTTTTTCCTTTCGATCTTTTGGTGAATTTTTCCTGAGTTCTTCTTTCGCTTCGGTCATTTCTGACATTGAAAAATTATACTCATCTTCCAATTGACCCAACCTTGTCTGTATCTTTTGTTCATTGTCGTTAAATTGAGCGACAAGACGCCCATTTGGTCCATGTACTAAGTCGCTTTTTTCTGTTCGTATTCTTCTTTAGTTTACTTCTCTCGGTCCGGATTATTTGCTCAGAAGCACCCGGGTTTGATTCACAATATTTCTGCAAATGTGGCGGTATTGAAACGTTCTCAATTTTTTCATTGTACCTAAGTTCAAGGCTCTGTGCCTTTTCAAGTAATGATTTTTCTTCTGCTGAAAAATTTGCAATCATTTGTTTAAGTTCGTTCAAGATTTCATCTTCTTCGATGATTTTTTCGATCGACAAATCTCTATCCTCGAAATGAGTATCTCCGGAATCAACGAAATCTTCTCCTTTTCTAGTTCATTGATTGAATTCACGGTTTCAATTAACAATTCATGACTGCTTGAAAGTGCTTCGTCGGTAGCCCGTGAAACCAAAGATTCGTGATGGAGCTGTTCAAAATTTCTGATTACATTTTTTGCCCATTTTATGTCGTCAACAGACGACATTCTCTTGAATTTCTCAATGGAAACATCGTTTTCAACGAACAAATTGTGCACTTCATCAAGAATTGCAAACGAGAATTCGGGAAAACTTTCACTAATCAGATTAATTCTATCAATCTCTTCCTCAATCTCAATCAGAAATAGGCGTAATGTTCCCAAGACCTCTTCCTTTCTATCCATCTCATTTAACGCTGCTAGAACATCCCATGTCTGTTCAGACAATCGTTGAACTTCTTGAGGTGAGGGTGACCAAGCCTGTTATCGTTCCTTGTGCCATCACCATGTTTGATTGAATCATAGCCTCAGTAGTATGATTAAACGACTGGAAAATCAAGTCCATTTTCGAATCAAGATGCCCAAATTGGCTGTCAATAGATACACCAATTTGGGAATTCTGTTTAGTAAGATTGGATATTTTTCTCGAGTTATATATTGTCAAAAACAGATCCGCAAGGCCTCCAGTACTGCTCTTTGGCCTTGCCATGACTACAACACTTCATGGTTGTTTAACAAATTTTACTCTAGAGCTTCGATTTCGTTCATGTCCCAGTTCCCCTGATGGTCTCTAATATGACGCATCCACCTTAGTAGTCGCTTGCCGTCAATTTGGTGAATGGAGAGCTTATACTCCTTGAGAAACTCATCAAATTTCAGGCACACCAATTCAACATCGACGTATGCCCCCTTCTTTGCTCATGATCAACCGCTCGTCCTCGGACAACCAGCCCCAGGCTTCTCTGGAATCGTAGTTCCTCACGTCTAGTCGCCGTGCTGATGCCTCGGGTTTGGGTATGCCTTTCTCGGCCGGCATCAGCAACCACCTCCGAGTTCGTTGTCAAGAATTGTCAAGGCCATCTCGTACCGTTGGGCGCGGATGAGGGAGGCCAAAGCGACGAGGATTTCCTGATATTCAGAAGCAGGGACGACTCCCCAGCGTC
>JAYQHX010000002.1:0-1531829 GCA_038141355.1 Methanobacteriota archaeon
CGGCTCGTCAATTTGGCCATCACAATCATTATCTTCACCATCGTTAATCTCAGTTGCTCCTGGGTATGTGTTGGGGTTTGAATCATCACAATCTCCTGTTTGTGGAGTATATCCGTCTCCATCTGAATCATTAGGGTCGCTTTCATCTATTGTGCCATCACAGTTGTTATCTATCCCATCATAGACTTCAGTTGCACCAGGGTTTATGTTAGGGTCATTATCATCACAATCACCCTCCCACGTCGCCCAACCATCGCCATCGTAGTCTTCATCGATATCACCATCACAATCGTTGTCCTCGCCGTCTGGGTATTCAGTTGCACCAGGATATGTGTTTGGATTACTATCATCGCAATCTCCGTCCATTTCGGATAAACCGTCTCCATCATCGTCATACGTCTCAGTATTTGGTCCAATTAATCCCCTTCAAGACAATCAACCATGTATTCAACAAAGAATCCGTTTGGACAAGTGACATTTACTCCGTAGACGCCACTCAAATCAACCCCTCCAATCCATGCCCCTGTTAAGTTAGCACCCGTGAAATTAGAACCTTCAAGAGAACCGAAATACATACGAAGGTTTGTCAGATTTGCAAATGAGAAATCTGCATCTACAATTTCTTTCCCGGTTATATACGGTCCACCAAATACTGAGTGGCTAAAATCCCATCCTTCAACTACACTTGAGTTGGGGCCGAATAAATGTCCGGAAATGCAATACCATTGCGAAATATTGACATTCGCACACTGGCCGGTTGGCGAGGCTATAGCAGCCATTTCTAAATTTGAATTTTCAAAATTGTTTCCGGCAAAATCTCCTACGATTTCAGCGTAAGACAAGTCAGCATTCGTGAAATTATTGTTATGAATAACTTGAGAATGGAGTACTACACCCGAAAGATTTGAATTTGATAAATTAGCATTTGAAATACTGTCGATTGTAATAACCCAATCGGCTAGGTAAGTATTTGAAAGATCGAAATTATCCATCCTGTATTCATTTAATCCGGATTGCATTCCTGAAAAATCATATCCAACAGTCATTGGAATATTTTCGATGAAAACACTCCATTCAAGGGCGTAAAGATAGGGTGAATTTTCCTCATTACTGAGCATTGCCTTCAAGAATTCAGCTAAATACATAGCATCAACATCATTTTGTTCGGGCCAAGATAGCATAGTTAGAATAGAATCAGTAGACTCATTTAACTTGTCATTAATTGTTGATGATTTATCTTTTTCATTCTGAAGTTGATATTCTAAACTTAAGATGTATCCTTCAGCCATATATAAATCATCTTGCAAGTCATCAGAGGTCTCATTACCTGATTCTAATAGCAATAATATTTCATCACGATAATTCTCCGCATCACTAATTTGCGTTTCTAAATCAGTCACATTCGCTAGAGAACTATTCAACTGGTCAGCAAGACTTTGCGAACTCTCAATGTATGATTCAATTAGAGCATTTTTCTCGTCAATACTTTCATTCTGAACTTCGAGTAGGTCTTTTAATTCGGAATTCTCGTTCTCTAAATCGGCTATTTCCGATTCTAATTCATCGGTATCTCCACCGAGACAGCCTGCAATTGCAGACAAAATCATCAAAGTCGTGAGCATCAGCGCTGAATACTTCTTCATTGGCGTTTGTAATCAATTTGAGTTATTTAACAATTCGATAATTCATTAGTCGTTTGTTGGAACTTACAAAAATTGAACTTGATGGAACAAAATTTGGACTTGCAACTCAAGCCTGTTAACAAGGCAAGCCTGCACACGAGTGAGCATGTTTAATCAAGACCCGTGTGGTAATCATTTGGAGTTCAAATCCTCCGAGGACGATGCAGCGGTTTTGGTTCGACAGTAGTAATGACACTCCGTGCAGTATGGCCGACCATATAGCAACCCGAAAATCCACTTTTACTTCTGCTTCCTACAAGCAGAAAAAGACGGACACACCAACCCAGTGTCCGAGATTTCGGCCGTCGCGTAGACGTATATAGTAAACCTGAGAAATCTGTATTGATGGCTAAGCAGAAACAAGCAGAAGAATGCGTTCTTTACGTTCGAGTATCAACAACTCGTCAAGCGGAGGATGGAGTGAGCATAGATGCTCAAATTGCCAAAGGAAAAGCTAACGCAGAATTTCGTAATTTACTGCTTCCTGATGAGAATATTTTCATTGATGATGGAGTAAGCGCCAAGGTGCCATTATGGTCAAGACCTGCTGCTAAGCAGATGAAGGAATTCATCCTCAAGCAGAAAATCAAGCACATTTTTGCTTACAGAATGGACCGATTGTTTCGTAGCACCATCGATTGCCTTGCTACGGTAGAAGAATTAGATGAATTTGGCATAGGAATTCAGTTCTGTGAATCAGGAGGACAACCTCTTGATTTGTCTTCAGCAGTCGGTAGAATGCTCATCACAATCTTGGCTGCTTTTGGTGAAATGGAGAGGAATCTCATCAGCGAGCGAACCCGTATGGCCTTGCAGCATCTCAAAGACACAGGAAAACGATTCACCTACGACAAGTATGGATGGGACGTCGATGAAGACAACAACCTCATCGAGAATGAAGAAGAACAGTATTGGATTGAATACATCCATGCAAGATACCACGAAGATGGCATCAAGGTTTCAGAGATTGCAAGAGAATTGAACACTTGCGGGGTTCCAACCAAGCGCAATGGAACCTGGTCTCACAAACAAGTTAGTCGGATTCTAAACCGGACTGTTCAATAACTAATCATCCATGAAACAACCATGTCCGAAGAACCAGAGCGTACTGATGAAGTCAAAACCATGATTGGTTTTATTTGGAGCGTAGCAGAATTATTGCGAGGCAGGTTTCAACCACGCGAGTATCAAGACGTCACGTTGCCAATGACTGTGTTGCGAAGATTTGACACGATTATCGAAGAAAAACAAGATGAAGTGCGAGCAACAAATGAGAAATTTAAGTCAACAATTGATGACCGTGATTCATTACTTAGGAAAGTAGCAGGTGCCGCATTTTACAATACATCAAAATTCAATTTCAAGAGATTGCTTGAAGACCCAGCAAACATGATCACAACGTTCAAGCTTACCTGAATGGGTACTCTGCTAATGTCAGAGAGATTTTCGAATATTTCGATTTCAGAAATACCCTTGCAAAGTTAGCAAAGCAGAAACTGACTTTCCTAATTTTTGAGAAGTTTGAGAACGCAAACATGCACCCAAGCAACATCGCTAATCATGACATGGGATATATTTTCGAAGAACTTATTCGCAGATTCAACGAAGAAACTAACGAAAGCCCTGGAGAACACTACACGCCTAGGGAAATAGTCAGTCTAATGACTGAATTAATGCTTAACGGCGACAAAGAGAAATTAGACACTCCTGGACTAATTAGACAAGTGTATGACTCATGCTGTGGTACTGGAGGAATGCTAACTATTGCAAAAGATAGAATAAGAAAAATCAACAATCAAGTTAGGGTTGAATTGTTCGGTCAGGAGTTGAATCCCAAGACCTTTGCCATAGCTAAATCAGACATGCTAATGTTGGACCCAACTGGAAAAATGGCGGATAACATTAGAATTGAAGCACACTGTCTGAGGACCAGTTCCAAGGAGGAACATATCATTACTTAATTTCAAATCCTCCCTACGGAGTTGAATGGAAGGCAGACCAGGCCGAAGTGAAGAAAGAAAGCGAATTGGGTTTCGCGGGAAGATTCGGACCAGGCCTTCCGCCCGTGAGCGATGGTCAAACATTATTCTTGCTTAATACAATAAAGAAAATGAAATCTGTCAGCGAAGGCGGAAGTAGAATCGCTATCGTAATGAACGGTTCTCCATTATTTTCTGGTGATGCAAATCAAGGTGTTTCCGAAATACGCAGATACGTATTCGAGAACGATTTATTGGAAGCGCTGGTTGCTGTACCAGAGGACATGTTCTACAATACAGGAATCGCAACATACATCTGGGTACTTACTAATCGTAAATCTGAACGCAGAAAAGGACGTGTACAATTAATCGATGCTTCCGGTGAGGATTTTGGGTTCAAATGAGGAAGAGCCTAGGGAAGAAGCGCAGGAAAATGGAAGAAGAACACATCCAAAAGGTGTTGCAAGTTTACAATTCATTTGAAGAAAACACTGACATTTCAAAGATATATCCTAACGAGTTCTTTAGTTACAGGAAAGTAACAGTAGATAGGCCACTAAAACTGAACTTCCAAACATCGCATGATAGAATGCAGCGCCTAAATAATCAGAACCAATTCACTAAACTCGAAGAGGGCGAACAAATAGAATATATGCAAATGCTGGAAAGCCTGCCAAACAGACTATACACTAGTCGAAAAGAGTTCTTAGAGGATCTGGCAAAAGAAGCTAAAAGTCGAAATTTGAAAGTACCTGCACCACTCAAGAAAGCCATGATCAATGCATTAGGCGAGAGAGATGCTAATGCAGAGATTTGTAAAGATAACAAAGGGAATATCGAACCGGACACAAACCTAAGAGATACTGAAAGGATTCCACTTGATGTAGCTATTGAGGATTACATGGAGTTAGAGGTTCTTCCACATGTTCCTAACGCATGGGTTAATGAAACCAAAGCAGGCCAGGATGCGAAGACAAGCACTGTAGGGAAAATAGGGTATGAGATAAATTTCAACCGATATTTCTACGTTTACGAACCTCCAAGACCTTTGGAAGAAATCGAAGGAGAAATACTTCAACTACAGAAAGAAATCAACGATTTAATGGGTCAATTATTCGATTGAGGTTGTGAGTCAATGAAAACGAAACTTCGAGGTGAGGCATAATGTCGGCTTCGAAGTGGAAACCATATCCAAAGTTACAAAGATTCAATCGAACGAAAACATATGCAGATACCAAGTCATTGGGATATGATTCCCAATCGGCATTTGATGAAATTAAGAAATCAAAAAGTGGGCGAAGATTGGTCCTCAACTGACTTACTCTCACTTACCCTGCAAGGAATCATCCTCAGAGATATCGATAGTGGAGTAGGCAAGTATCCTGCGAGTTTTGAGACATATCAGATTGTGGAGAAAGATGACTTGGTGTTTTGTCTGTTCGATGTTGCAGAAACTCGCACAATCGGAATTTCTCAACAACGAGGCATGATTACTGGCGCTTATGATGTCCTGACATGTTCAGATGGGGTTTCACCAAATTTTGTTCATGATTACTACCTCGCAATTGATTTCATTAAGGGATTAGAACCGTATTATACTGGTCTTAGGAATGTAGTGTGCACCGATGCTTTCAACCAAATGAAAACTCCTATACCGCCTCTCAATGAGCAATTAAAAATCACCAAATACATTCAAAATATTGATTTCTTAACGACCTCTCTTCAGAGAATCTTGAATATAAAAATCGGTTTATTAGAAGAAAAACGCTCAACTCTAATCACACGGGCAGTAACTAAAGGACTTAACCCAGATGTGTCGATGAAAGATTCAGGAATACAATGGATTGGCGAAATACCTGAGCATTGGGGGTCACAAGACTTGGATGGAATTGTACGATGATTGTACCAATGCGAGATAAACCCACCTCTTTGGAAGGAGAAATTCCTTGGATTCGAATCGAAGATTTTGATGGGAAATATATTGGTAAATCTAAGTCAGGTCAAGGAGTTTCACGAGATCTAGCATCGAAAATGAATCTGAAGATTTATCCAATAGAACTGTGCACAGCAAGTTGTAATTTAGGAACCACTGCAATTACAACCGTTCCATTAATCACGAATCAGACATTTATCGGAATAGAAACCAATAACGACATAGATTCTAACTATCTCTATTACTTCATGAACGCTGCAAGTCAGCACTTGCAGAATTTATCATCAGGAGCAATTCAACAATATTTATCCCGAGATGATTTCAAATCAATCAAAATACCATATATTCATATTACTGAGCAACAAATGATTGCTTCTTACATTGACAAGAAAGTCAATCAGATTGATTCACAAGTACAGAAGATTAAGACACAAATCAACAATCTCAAACAGTATAGAACAGCATTGATTTCTGCAGCAGTCACAGGAAAAATCGACGTAAGGGGATATACAGATGGATAAGCGAAGTGAGAATGCATTCGAATCAGAAATCGTCAAACAAATGGTTGAGGGTAAAGATTGGGTAGAAGGAAATCCTGAAAAATATGACCGCCAAAGATGCCTTTACATTCAAGACTTGACAGATTTCGTTAAACTTACTCAGTATGAAGAATGGCAGAGGCTTACTGTCGCAACTGGAGGAGACCCTACGAACTCATTTGTTCAGGATGTATCTTTGGCAATATCTCAACGGGGAACACTAGAAGTTTTACGTAATCCCTTTGATATCCTCGGTTGTCGATTCCAGTTGATTTACTTCATACCAGCTTCAAGCCGAAATGAGGATTTAATCAAAAAGTACCAATCAAACATAATGACTGTAGTTAGGCAACTTCGCTACAGCACCAAAAACGAGAATTCAATCGATTTAGTGCTATTTGTGAACGGTATCCCTATCTTCACGGCAGAATTAAAGAATCAATTTACGAAACAGGATGTTGATGATGCAGTCCGCCAATACAAAACAAATAGGTTGCCGAAAGGCGAACCATTTTTGCAATTCGGACGATGTCTGGCACACTTTGCTGTTGATCTAAGGAATGTAAAAATGTGCACGAGATTAAATGGCGCAAAAGCAGATTCTTACCGTTTGACAAAGGCAATGCAGGTGGCGCAGGTAACCCATACAAGACAATAACAAACTCATATCCGACCGATTATCTATGGCGGAATACCTGGAGCAAAGTTACAGTCCTTAACCTACTTCAACACTTCATGCTACACGAACCAGTAAAAGACAAACAAAAGCGAGGCAAATCCAAAAAACTTGGAACACTCATTTTCCCAAGGTATCACCAATTACATGCAGTAAATTCGCTTGTAGAGATGGCAAGGAACGACAAATCTGGGCACAAATACCTCATCCAACATTCTGCAGGTTCTGGTAAATCCAATACAATAGCATGGTTGTCGCACAGGCTTTCGCAATTACAAGATAATGATGATGAAAGAGTATTCAATACCATCATCGTAATCACCGATAGAAGAATTCTGAATAGTCAGTTACAGCATACCATACAATCCTATGAAAAAACTAGAGGATTGGTTGAGACAATTACAGAGGGCTCTGCACAATTGGAAAAAGCACTCAAGCAAGGAAAACAAATCATAGTTACAACACTACAAACTTTCCCGTACGTTCTCGGTAATGTTGGTAAATTGGAAAGTAAACGCTTCGCATTAGTTATCGACGAAGCTCATTCCTCTCAAGGAGGTAGTTTGCAACAGAAAGTCACCAAACTATTGACAACATCTGGTGAAGATGAAGATGAAACATACGAGGACATGATAGCATCAGAAATGGCAGCAAGAGGACACCCTGATAATCTCAGTATCTTTGCATTTACTGCTACTCCTAAAGCCAAAACAATCGAGTTATTTGGCAGGAAAAAAGCGGACGGAACCTTTGGTCCTCACAGCATATATTCTATGAGGCAGGCAATTGAGGAAGGATTCATCCTAGACGTACTTAAGAATTATACAACATACAAGGTGTTATGGAAACTGAACAAAGATGCTGCCGAGGATCCCGATGTTGAAACACCAAAAGCCAAAGCAATATTGCGCAAATTCGTAAAAGAAGACGACTTAACAGTATCAAAGAAAGTAGACATCATGATGACTCATTTTACCCAACAATCAATGCATCTAATTGATGGCAAAGCTAAGGCAATGGTTGTCACATCATCTCGTCCATTGGCGGTGAAATATCGTAGAGCTATAGACAAGTGGATCTCAGAAAATGATTTTGCATTCAAGGCATTGGTAGCTTTTACAGGCACTGTTAGCTTGGAAGGTGATGATTATACGGAGCATTCCATGAATGGAGTAAGTGAAAAACAGACTAGAAAGGAATTCGATAAAGACGAATACAAAATCCTAGTCGTAGCAAATAAGTATCAAACTGGTTTTGATCAACCATTACTCCATTCAATGTATGTTGACAAGAAGCTTGGTGGCGTTGCAGCAGTTCAAACACTGTCAAGACTAAACAGAATTCATCCAAGAAAAACCGAAACTTGTGTTGTAGACTTTGTCAATGAGGCGCAAGATATCCAGGATGCATTCCAACCTTACTATGAAGAAACAATGATTGACGAGCAAACAAATCCGCAGGCAATTTACTCATTGAAGCGAGAAATACTCGATTACAACCTATACTCAGAGACTAATGCTGAAGAATTTTGCAAGATACTTTTCGATAAGAAGACTACTCATGCGGATGTCGTTGCTTATCTCCAACCCGCTGGTCGATATGTATGACGAACAACTGGACCCTGAAGAGAAAGTTGCCTTTAGAAAATTGATGCAGAATTATGTTAGAGGCTATGCTTTCTTAGCATAGATGGCCCCGCTTCAGCCGCAGAAGAGGAAATCGAACCATTGTCCAGAATCATTGAATCACTCAATGAGAGACACGGAGCACAACTCACTGAAGAAGACAAAGTAATGATGGGCAATTTACTAAGTGACCTAACTAACGACGAATCTCTTTCAAGGGCATTTGAGGTAAATCCGCCAGAAACAGTTAGAGGAATTTTCACTGATAGAGTGACGGAAAAGATACTTGTATCTAAAAATTATCAATGAACCGATCCTTTCCAAACCGATTTAACAAACATGATTTTTGAACAATAGTGTTGAACAACTCAATTTCTCGAAAAATCTTGAATCTAATAAACCCGTGCCCAGTGTCTATTTTCTCAGTATTGTTCGAGAACTAACTCTGTAGTTGTACTCGCAATTTCACTTGGAGCAGCCATCCACATTCTGTCAAGAAGCTGCCTCAGTGCCATGGTGTCATCTACGTGAACTAGAGCAATCAAGTCGGTTTCACCAGATACTTCATACAGGATTTCAACGCCCTCCCAGCCGGTTACTTCTCCAGCAAAGGTTCCGATTTCTGCACCAGGAGAAACTTTGATCCTAACTAAAGCGGTTAGTCCAACCCCTCCTTCGCGAATTGTGTATCCTCTGATTGTGCCCATCTCTTCCATTCTTCTTACGTGAGTGCGTACAGTTCTCTCACTTGCACCAACAATCTTTGCTAGTTCGACATAGGAAATTCTGCCGTTTTTTCTTAATTCTGCGAGTATTGCTCGGTCTATTTCTCCGATTCGGGCCATGACCACCGCTCCCCGTATATGTATATCAACCTGTCCAAAACGCATTAAAATAACAAAAAAAGAATTAAAAAACGCATTTATTCGGGGCTACAACAATAAAAAATAATTTTTATTTTAATTTAATTAACCTTATTAATTCTATTTATTTTTTAGAATAAAATAAACATTTGACTTAAAAGAGGCGAATGTTTGTCGTATAATGATGGAATCTGCTGAGACAGTTGGCCAAGAAAATGTTCAACGCTTCCTCGACGACGTTTCAAACCTCAAATTAGAAATGAAATACAACGATTGGTATCAGGTCGATGTAGCTGCAGTTCTAGATGGTTGCAAAATAGAAAAACACGAAGTGGATGAGGCTTCAGGCGACTCACTTGTTTTCCTAAAATCGTCATTATTATTCTGTTCTCCAGAATTAGGTGTTATGCGTCATTATCCAAAAAATCTAGTTCATTGTTTCGTAGAAGATATGCGCAGTTCGATGGATTCAATAAATAAAAAATTATTATTCCGTGGAGAATTATTCTCAGTTACACCAGAATCTGAACAACTGTGCTGGGTTCGTAATTGCGAAAACGATCACGAAATTCCAGGAACGCAATCAATCATTGCATCGTGGATGAAGTGGCTTAACGAGCACTAATCTATCCGTTTGATTCAAGGATAGGGCACTCTTGGCCTAAATTGAGGCACCTAAATGTCCGATATCATTTCAGGTCTTGACGCCAGAATGGTTCTAGATAGTCGCGGCAATCCTACCGTGGAGGTAGATTGCTATGTAGACGGCGCTCTGCTAGGAAGAGCAATGGTTCCGAGTGGAGCATCAACAGGTGCTTATGAGGCGGTCGAACTTAGAGATGGAGACGCCTCAAGATGGCTAGGAAAAGGTGTCGAGCAGGCTGTCACAAATGTTGTTGAAACAATACAAGAAGCAATCATAGGAATGCCGGTAGATGACCAGAAATCAATCGACCAAATCATGCTTGAATTGGACGGCACCCCCAACAAATCTAATCTTGGTGCTAACGCAATGCTAGGTGTATCAATGGCTTGCTTGCATGCAGGCGCTGCCATACACGAATTGCCATTGTGGAGGTATGTTGGCGGGGTTGCTGGAGGTTTGATGCCAGTGCCTATGCTGAATATTCTAAACGGCGGCGCTCATGCTGCATCCAATGTTGATATCCAAGAATTCATGGTAATGCCACACGGATTCGATACATTCCCAGAAGCTCTTCGTGCAGGAGTTGAATGCTATCATTCACTCAAGAGGGAATTGAAATCTGATGGATTATTAGGCGGAGTTGGTGATGAAGGAGGATTTGCGCCAAACCTTCCTTCCAATGAAACCGGATTATCTTACATGGTACGAGCAATCGAAGGGGCTGGATACAGCACAGAAGAAATTGGGATTGCTCTTGATGTCGCATCGACTGAATTTTTCAAAGACGACAAATATCACATGGACGGAAAGGAACTTTCCGGCGAAGACCTAACTGAAATCTACGCTGGATGGGTTGATGAATACCCGCTTCTATCGATTGAAGACGGATTTGCTGAGGATGATTGGCGAAGTTGGTCAGGCTGCATGCGAGCGATTGGCGACAGAGTCCAACTTGTTGGTGACGACCTATTCGTCACGCAATCGGAGAGGCTATCCATGGGTATCGAAGCAAAATCTGCCAATGCAATTTTGGTAAAAGTCAACCAGGTTGGAACAATTACTGAAACTCTAGAAACGATGGACTTAGCATCTTCAAACGGGTTCAATTCCGTTGTTAGCCACCGTTCAGGAGAGACCGAAGATACGACAATCGCAGATCTGGCCGTCGGCACAAGAGCAGGCCAAATCAAAACCGGAGCTCCAGCCCGTTCCGACAGGGTTGCAAAATACAATCAATTACTGAGAATTAGCGAGGAAGTAAGCGAATTCAGGTCTCCATTTTGAGGTGAAAAAGTGAAAGTCAGACGGGAAATACTCCCGATAGTCCTCGGACTAATTTTCATTATTGTAGCTAGAGAAATCTATCCCTATGCTGGAGTAATGGAGGCTAAATTCTGGGATGGATATGAGCAGGAAACGATTGCAACAGGACTAGGCGGGCCGACATGTTTGGTTTTCGATGAGGAGGTTTTACTCGTTTGTGATAGAGACGATGGACGGATTGTCACGGTCGATGGTAAAGTAATGTTAGACGGCCTGAATGCGCCTCACGGTCTAGCGATTCTTGAGGATGGATATGTGATTTCAGAGAAGGGCAAATTGACAAAATACGATTCAAATTTTGAGAACCCCAAGTTTTGGTCTCCGGTATTCCCATTGGAAACCATCAGCAAAATGCTGTCAACGTTCTACCTAATGGTACACTGATTTGGCATAGTGGAAGTACCTGTAATTTATGCGATGAAAAAGACGACCGCAATGCAGCATTATTGTGGGTCAACGCAAGTACTGGTGAGCATGGAATCCTTGCAACAGGTGTAAGAAATTCCTTCGATGGAATTTGGCTAAACGGTGTAGGATACCTGTTTAGCGACAATGGTCAAGATGCGGAAGGAGATGATTTTCCACCTGAAGAGGTGAACTTGCTCGTTGAAGGTTCGGACTACGGCTGGCTTGTTGAGAGCTTGGAAGACCCGAATCCTGCTGGAACCGAAGCGCCATTAGCGACTTGGACTCCTCATAGTTCAGTAAACGGAATGACGACTAGGCCACCAAATATGCCAGGGGATGAATACACGGTCTATGCAACGGTTTACGGTTCATGGGCTACTGTTTTGCCAAAGGGTCATCAAATTTTGAAAATTGATTTTTCCCTAACTGAAGATGGATGGAAAGGTGATGTGGAAGTATTTGGCAAAGATGTTGGAACGCCATTACCAATTACAGGAGGCCCGGATGGAAATCTGTACTATGCTACCTTTGACCACGGTGGAGCAGTTCACAAGGTCATGCCTCAAGCCAATTCTTGAGTCTTTTACATCCCTCAATTATTTGGTCTAGACTAGTTCCATAACTCAGACGAATAAGCCCTTCCCCGCCGGGCATTAGCGAGCCTGGGATGACCTGCACTCTTGCTTCTTCCAATGCTCTTGTTGCAAATTCAATATCGTTCATACCGGTTCCTGTTATATCGATCAAGATGTAAAAAGCACCTTCCGGTTTTGGTGCTTTAACTCCAGGCATTTCTTCTAATAGGGAGTGGAAAACTTCTCTTCTTTCTGAGAAGGCCTCAAAGAACATTTTTGGTTCGTCTACCAATTCCAGTGCCACTTTACCAGAATCCATCAGGAAGGTTGGAACATGGCTTGCGGAACTTGCTTGGCAGGTTTTCACACCTTCCATAACTTCGCTTGGACCGGTTATCCAACCAAGCCTCCAGCCAGTCATAGCCCAGATTTTCGACCAACCTCCAATGGTGAGCGTCCTTTCCTCTCCCCCTGCAAACGTTGCAGGCGAAACATATGGATGGTCACAGTATACTAGGTCGGAATAAATCATATCGTCAAAAATCCATAAATCATGCTCATTAGCAATTTCAACTAAGGCTTTGATTTCATCTGGATGGTAGACCGCACCTGTTGGATTATTTGGTGAATTAATGATGATTGCCTTTGTATTGTTAGTGATGGCTGCCTTTGTAACTTCGATATCGGGATGATAATTCTCTCTATTCACTGGTACATGTATTGGAACAGCACCGATTAGTTTGAGCATACCATCATACGATGGCCACGCTGGGGAGAACAGGATTACTTCGTCTCCAGGATTTAGACAGGTCATCATTGCATAGAGCAAGGCTTGCTTGCAACCAGGCGAAATTACTACATCGAGTGGGTCTACCTTTAGCCCATATTTCCCAAGATGATTAGCTACTGCGCCACATAATTCTTCGCTTCCTTGACTTCTCGTGTAGCCATGTAATCCATCATCCAAGGACTGTTTTGCAGAGTTTACTACCGATTCAGGAGTCCTGAAATCTGGTTGTCCAACAGTGAATCGAACAACATCCTCTGGTGGCGGCGCTAGAAAAGCAGCAAAGCCACGGCCTATGTTGCCAATATTGTTGTTTATAGACGGCATGAAAGGCCTCCTTGATGACCTTCCTAAGTGATGTTTGATATGAATGATGCTACTACACTCTCAGGAAAAATACCGAAATTACAAAATTATGAACAGTACAATGTTCGAAATGGAGCACGGACGGAGATTTGAACTCCGGTCTCAGGATCTGCAGTCCCGCTCATAGCCGCTCTGACATCCGTGCAGCGTTTGTGCGACTTGCATTTCATATTTCAACGCGCCTAATTTCAATTTATCTTCTACTGTGGGTTAATTCCACGATTTAATTAAAAGCACAAAACCGATAGCCTAAGCATGGCTGATTCTTCAGAAGAGGTGAAAACATCCCCTCCTCAACCGATAGAAATACCAACGAGCATTGAAGTGGAACTTCCTCAAGTTCAAACGCCGCAATCAGTAGAAATATCAACGCCTACATTGACAGGGAATGTTCAATCTTCAAACGTTCAAGACAATCAGTTAATGGCTGATGCTTCAAATTACAAATTTGTTGTTGGCCCTGATGGACAAATGGTCGCAATTCACAAGCCACCTTTTGTTTGGAAGGATTTTTACATCGGATTTGGCGTACCGTTTGCGATTTTCTTCTTACCAATATTGCTTTTAGCAATTGTAGATCCGTTCTATGATGACTACCAAGGGTATGAGGATGAAGTCTTGGAATTAACAAAAACAGAAAATTCAACTCAATACACAGGTAATTTACAATTCGAGGAACCTTTCCGTTTAGGTGGGTGCAGCATTTGGATTGATTCTCCAAATGAAGAATTCCGTTCAGCGTACTATTATTGCGAGAATTGGGGGGACAATGCGACAATTTTCTTTGTAGATGACTATGGAAATAGTAGTGAAGTGGGCGAATGGAACAATTCACTCGGTTTAATTTCCTTTGATACCGGTGAGGATTTCGGAGAAAATTCAACAGTTAATTTAGAGTATAGTTTTTACAATTCAGATGAAGAATGGACTCTAGAAGATACTTTGAGGGATTCCCTTGGGTTTACCTGCTTATTGGGAATAATCTCTAGTGTAGTAATGGCTGTCTCGGGCTTTGCTAAGTCGAAGCCAGGACAAGGTTGGGGTGGTTGTTTAGGAATATTGATATCTCCTGTCGCCGCAATCATCTCTATTCTATTCTCTTGGTGATGCAATGACAGCATTTGGCCCTGGGCAAGCGCCATTCGATGAGTATTATCAGTGTAGATTTGATGTTCTAAGGAAGCCGATCGGATTTCCAAGAGGGTCAGAAATTTTGGCCGATGACGACCAAGCCATACATTCTTACATCAAATTTGAAAATCACGTTGTCTCAGTCGGCAGAGCACACGTTATCCCTGATGATAGTGACGGGTCGCAAGCTGACCATGCAGGGCCAGGTGCAGCACAATGTCCTCCCTTCGGACCACTTGTAGGAGGAGGGCCAAGGCCAGCAATTCAAATCCGCCAGATGGGGACCCGGCCAGAATTCCAAAGAAAGGGATTAGCATCTCAGGTATTAGCAGAATTAGAATCGAAGTCTGTCGAATCCTTTGGAGCAAAAGTGGGATTTTTGCAAGCAAGAATCAATGCGGTGCCTTTTTATCAATCGCAGGGATGGGAAATTATCGATGAACCATATGACATCAAAGGAATTGGGCCTCATCGGTCAATGATGAAACCTTTAACATGTAAATAAAAAATTCCGGCATTATGTTTTTTTTTTCATAATCTCAAATTAAAGACAGTAGTAATGAGACAAGATATAGAGTCAGGAATCATTGAATCGCGGTGTTCATATAGGTCGAGTATCACTCGTATTGATAGAGGGAACGCTGGGTTCCCTAAGATTGACCCGTGGAAAACGATGAATACGGAGGACAAAGTACAAGGATATAGCAAAGGCACAAACCGCAGCACTGCGAGCATGAAAACTCGTAATGTTAGTTGCAGTTTATTTGTAGAAAGTGCCTCTGCAAAACCTGAAATTTTTTCTGATTTCAGCGCAAGCTCCGTATCTCTCCCAAACAATTTGTCCAGTTCTGCTGCGCAAGCCATTTGGAAAGAGAGAACAGCGGGTTCTCTATCAAACGATAAAAAAATAGGAGATGAAAAAAATGAATAAGAAGATTGTAAGCATACTAGTGGCACTCTTCCTCGCTCTTTCTGCAGTTTCTGCAGTTAGTGGTGAAGGATCCGACCCTCTTGACCCATCAGACGGTGGAGCAGACTGGGACGGAGACGGTTTAACCAACTCTGAGGAACAGAACCACGGTACAAACATGAATAACGCCGACAGCGATGGTGACGGACTACCAGATGGATGGGAAGTTAACAATGGACTTTCCCCAACCAATGGCGGAGACGCTAATGGAGATCCAGATGGTGATGGTCTGACCAACGCCCAAGAATACGCTATGGGTACAAACCCAAACAACGCTGACACAGACGGTGACGGTAAGAACGACAATGTCGATCAATACCCAACCGATCCTAACGACGGTGAATACAGCGATTCTGATGGAGACGGTATCCCAGATGCATACGACCCGGATTTCGACGAGTCGCAAGCTGGATCTGGTGATGGTGGAACCGAGGGTGGCGGTGAGTCAGAAGACCAAGGCCAAGGAGAAGGTCAGGGACAAGGTCAAGGACAAGGTCAAGGACAGGGTCAAGGACAGGGTCAAGGACAGGGTCAGGGACAAGGTCAGGGACAAGGTCAAGGACAAGGTCAAGGACAAGGTCAAGGACAGGGTCAAGGACAAGGTCAAGGACAAGGTCAAGGACAAGGTCAAGGTCAAGGTCAAGGACAAGGTCAGGGACAAGGTCAGGGACAAGGTCAGGGACAAGGTCAGGGACAAGGTCAGGGACAAGGTCAAGGACAAGGTCAGGGACAAGGTCAAGGACAAGGTCAACAAGGTCAACAAGGTCAAGGCTCACAGCAAGGTCAGCAATCTGGTCAACAAGGTCAGTCTGGTCAATCCGGACAACAAGGCCAAGGCCAGCAAGGTCAGCAAGGTCAACAAGGCCAGCAGCAGGATAACGGACAAGGTCAGCAACAACAAGGTGGCCAACAAGGTGGCCAACAAGGCGACCAGTCCCAACAAGACCAAGGAGGCCAAAACGGTCAAAATGGTCAAAACCAGCAGCAACAAGGTCAGACCCAAAACGGTCAGCAAGGTCAACAAGGCCAGCAGAACGACCAACAACAGGGTCAACAGCTTGACAACCAAGAGCAAAACGGCGAAAACGACAACGACGGTGACGGAATCCCAGACGATCTGGACAACGACGATGACAATGATGGAATCGTTGACGACCTAGATTCCAATCCAAACGACCACGACAACGATGGTCTCGACGATGCTGAAGACAGCGACGACGATGGCGACGGAATCGATGACCGTGAGGAAACAGAAGATGGCGATCCAAACACCAACATCTACGACCACGACAACGACGGAATTAACGATGCAGTTGACCTAGATATCGACAACGACGGTATCGACAACCGCAACGACGTCGGTCCAGGTGGCGAGGATTACACTCGTGACCACGACAACGATGGTATGGATGATGCTGTTGATGACGACGATGACAATGATGACATCCTAGACGTGGATGAAATCGGTGGCGTTACAGGCGCATACCGATATGACCACGACAACGATGGAATCTGGGACATGACAGATACGGACGACGATAACGACGGACTATCTGACTGGTTCGAAGCCAACGACGGTAACCCGCTAACAGGTCAATTCGACCACGACAACGACGGTCTAGATGACCACGAAGACGACGATGACGACAATGACGGCATCGAAGATATCTTCGAACTTTGAAACCTTAGTTGACACAGTTAGCAAGTCGTATAACCCGTGCGTTGGCTCGGGTCTTTCGACTCCAGCGGGGGTGCGCCCCTGCTGGAGTCCCCTCTTTCTTAATTTCAGTATCAAATTATGCCAGTTGATACTCAAACATCATGCTGATACTTTAGTGCACAACCGCGTAGAGTTCTTGATATACTAAGCGCTAGTCAAGGAATGATTCCGGAGTGATAGCTATGCTCACAGAAAAGCAATTTATTCAAAAAATAGAGAATAGGCGCAAATCAACTGTATCGATTGGTATTGTGTTATTGATGATTACAAGTACCTGGTTGGCTATGATTGCTAGCATAAGTCAAGACTTCGAACAAGACACTAGACTGGTGGATGCAGATCCATTGGCTATGAGTCCAGTTCAATCAACCGACCAAGGCGGCCAAGGAGAATGGAACGGAGGAATGCCATCTCACTTCGGTCTGGAAATGCACGATGCTCTGTGGGACATGGCATGGGCTGACCCAGGAGTATTCTACGGGAAGGTAGATGATTTGTCAGCATTGAGTTTAGACTCAGGATATAGTACATTTTTGGAAGAATCAACTAGCGATGACCACGACAATGACGGAATCAGTGATCTATACGACTTAGATGATGACAATGATGGAATTTATGACCTACTAGAGAGATTTGATGGCTGTGAAAGCACAGACCCGTATGACCACGACAATGATGGAATTCAAGACCACTTGGACTGGGACGACGATAACGACGGAATTTTAGAAGGCCCAATCGATTATGCTGCACTAGAAGCACAGGGTCTTGACCCAAGAAATGTTTCAATGCACAGATACGTCAACTCCACAACAATTCATCCGCTAACTGGTCAGCCAGTCGGTATTGCTTACAGAGCAGACCAACAACCATTCGACCATGACAACGATGGAGTTCCTGATGAAGATTCAGACGGTTCAGGCGCTGGAAGATATGACGAAGATGACGATAACGATGGCCGAATCGACCAATTCAAATGGCCATGTGACTATGACAACGACGGTGTTCAAGATTACTTTGACGAGGATGACGACAATGATGGCACTAAAGATTGGATAGATGAGCATCCATACAACGCCGATCTAGACGGAACTATGCAGTCTAGCAGTAATTTGTACAATGCAGCAATCAACTGGCCGTTTAACTCCTACAGAACTTATTCTGCAGGTGTTAACTTTGTTGACCTTGAGGCTGCTAAGGTAGATGCAAACGATGCATTTGACTTCGCCGGTGGAACCTCTGGAGATGGTGCTGCAGGCACACCAGCGTTTACTACAATCGAGGATGGGGATTTGGATGGAGACAATATTCCTAACTTCCTAGACCCTGACAATGACAACGATGGAATCCCCGACAGTTCAGATACCGATGATGACAATGACGGAATCCTCGATATGTCTGACCCTGATGATGACAACGATGGTATTCCTGATGTTTGTTGGAATATTGATGTCAATAATGATGGGTTAAACGATTACACAGGATTGAATTCCAGTCCTTATCAAACTCCTGGTGGTAACACTGACGGTGTTGCTGGAATTGATTGTGAGATGGATTACGATGCTGACCTTGATGATGACAGGTGGAGAGCATTCGACTCTAACTATAATGCAATTTGGGATTGGCTTGACCCTGAGATGGGTGGTTCTACGACCCCTGATGACGCAGTCCAAACCCAGTTTATTGCAACAGATTTCGCTTACGATATCGACGATGACCAAATCGAAAATGAGAATGACACTTACCCGTTAGATAAGAACACAGAAAGTTGGATGGCTACCTGTACTTCTATGGCTAACCCAAATCCAGCAAATCCAGACCCAAGATGTCTTACCCGCAGAGCAGCTTATTCCCAATTCAATGATTGGGACGGTGATGGAATTTCCAACTGGGACGATATTGATGATGACGGTGATGGAATTATGGATATCATCGATATCGATTGGGATTGTGACTTTGACAATGATGCCATCTTCCACAGCATTAACGGAAGCAGATACAGAGACGACGGTCCAAACGATTTGGACACCGATATCGATGGTGACGGCCTTGACAATGACATAGATTGGGATGACGACAATGACGGATTAACCGATTTGTACGATCCAGATGATGGAAATTGTGGAGTTGTTGACTATGATGCTACAGATGCATATTCTACACCTTACTACCCGGTAGGCGATGGTAATCCAATCGATGGAAGTGCCGATAGCCAAGATTATAGTACAAACTTAGACAATTATTGGGAACTTGTTTGGGGAGCAAATCCATTCGAAGATGTAATTTTGAATTACAACGGATATGACCCAACAACAACAACTCCAACCGGAGGAGAAGTTCCTGAATTCTATTGGTTCTTATTCACACGCTGGTCTTCTTACAATGGAGGAAACGAGTGGGATATCGATTCCGATGGAGACTCTCTAATCAACGGCCTAGATTCAGACCAAGATGGAGATGGAATGCCAGATTGGTGGGACCAAGATGAAGGAAACGACGGTCTTCTAGACGTTAATGACCTAAAGATGGGTGGAACAATTAATCTAACACAATGTGGTATGACAGTCGGTCAACTCGGTTCAGGTTGGACTTGTGGATATGCTTACGCAATAGCATATCACATGCCGTTAACTGGCACAAATGCACAATTTGGGTCCCCATATTCAACAAGACCTGATTTCCACTTTGACCAAGGTGCAGGTGGAAAGAACACTTGGACCTGCACTCCAGGTGCACAAGGTGGCTGCTACCACTACGACTTTGGCGGTGACGGTGATGAAGAAAGTGCATTATCCTACACGCAACTAGCAGATAACAGAGATGCATTCCTTACATGGATGGGATTGACAACTGGTATTTGGCAATGGAACTTCGATGACACTGCCGTTGCGGATACAGTTGGTTTCCCTGATGAATTAGGAGCCGATTTAGATGCAAATGATGTTGACGGTGACGTTGATGGAGACTTCACAAACAACACAGTAGATTTGGACGAAGACTATGATGCGATTTATGATTGGAATGACGTTGATGATGATAACGATGGAATTTGGGATTTCTTCGAAGTAGATTCTAACGACGACTTAGATGATGATGCAGACCAAGATTATGGAAATGCATTCTTCGTTGGAACAAATTGTGACGATAAGGACGATGACGGAAACGACCAGGACGTTGACGGAGACGGATGGTTCCAAGCTGTTTGGGATAAGGGCGTAATGAGTCAAGGCCTACGCTCTCCGAAGTTCTACGATGTTGACAACGACAATGATGGAGTTCCAGATGCTGAAGATCCTGATGACGACAATAACGGAGTTTTAGATGTAGACCAGGAATTATTGGCTGGTTGTTTCTCTGGAGAAGAGCAAGCACCATGGGACCATGACAACGATGGAATCGTGAATTGGGCAGATGATGACTATGATGGTGATGGTATCGCTAACTCTATTGAGGCTGCAATTTCACTAACCGCTCCTTTCGATCACGACAATGATGGTACAAGGGACGATATCGATGAAGATGATGACGAAGACGGTATGAAGGACGAAGACGAAGTTCTTCTATGGCCACTGAGATTCTCTTCCGAGTCAACAAACCCTTGGGACCACGATGATTTCGGTGGCGGAGTAGGTATTGCAAACCCATCTGACCCGACAACAGGACCAGATGCAATCGATATCGATGACGATAACGACACAAGAGTTGATACCGACTTCGATGTAGTTGAAGACAACCATGTTGGAGAAACATGTAACAGTGATTGGGATAGCAACAATGACTGTAAGTTAGATGCAGATGACAAGGCTCCAACGTTTATCACATTAGATATGCCAAACACGCTTTGGCTTGATGCACAAAGTCCAGCGATTTTCAAAGGTAATGTAAAGTGGGTCAATCCGATAACAGGTCAACTAGAAGATGCTCCTGGATTACCAGTCCAAGTTCACATCGAATGGACAGGAAATAACACGACAGCGATTGAAACAATCGATGTCATTACCAATATGTGGGGTAATTTCACAGTGGGTCAATTCCTTTACCCAGAAGACATTCTTGTCGGCGACAATACAACTTACAGAGTGTATGCTGAAGTGACTGAAATGTTTGCATTTAATGGAAATCAATCCATTTCCTACTTTGTAGGTGTAGAAGCAAACATGACAGTGGATTATTCTGCTTGGACGTATTTCAGAAGCGATGAACAACCATTCTGGCTCGATTTCAAGGCACACTATGCTGCTGATTGGACCAGAGGTCTTTACGACAACAGAATCAAACATTCACCGATCACCTTTGAAATTACGGGTGGATTATTCGGAAACAGAACAGAACCATCGAATTTCACTGGATTCGACAACAACGGATACAGAACAGATGCAGATGGTTGGGCTTCCCTAACCTTCGTACAAAACCTAGGTGCTAACGGCACTTGGAAACAAGTTCGCTGGAATTCAACTATGGATAATGGAGTAGGACAAATTCCTGGCGGATACGAAGAAATTGTCTGGAACGATTTGACAAAGAAACACGATATTCTTACCGATGGTATGGGAATGCCTGTGAGGTATAATTATACTAACACAAGCCTACCTGCCGGAGACATCGAAATTACCGCTAATGTAATTCCAAATCTTGCATCGGAATGGCCGTTCCCATATCTACACGCTGATTCATCAGATCCATTCTCTGTTAGAGTAATGCACCGAATGAATGTCGAGGGCGAACTAATTGTGAGTGGTCTTTCAGCAGTATATTACTATGATAGAACCATCAACAACGGTGATGGCACATTTGGTAATTGGGCGACGTTATTCTTGGAGCCAGCATTGAATGCTTCAGGAGTGACCTTTGAAGAAGCAAAGGTATTGAGACCATATCCAACCCTGTGGGACGGTAATTTATCCAATCTAACTGGCGAGGCAGAAAGTTTGAGAGGATTCTTGAACGTAGATGAGAATATGTCTAACTGGATAATTTCACTGGTCAACGGTGGAGACAGTGATCTTCCACCATGTGGACCAGTAACTCCTAGCGACCCACAAAGTCCAATCCGTTGTGAAATAGTTCCAGAGATGAATACCGGTGAAACATTCAGAGTTCGAGGAACTATCACCAACAGAACAAACGATGCCTGGGATAAAGATCCAATTGCACTTCAGGTAGATATTGATGGAAATGGACAGTTCATGGGTAGTGGTGAAACAGCATATACTCAAAGGCCAGTAATGAAAGGCGGTGATGCTACATTCGATTATAATTGGACTTGGTACAGCCAATATGCAGCTGGAACCTATGGTGTAAGAGTTGACTTCACTAACAATGCTTACTACTTCACAGGAAACTCAACCAATCTTGCAGCAACTGGTGCTTACATCAACGTGTCAGTAGTCGGTACTACACAGTTCCAAATGACAAGCTTGCCAAGACTGTATAGAAACACAACCACAATCGTTGAGGCAAGATTACTAGACAACTCGTTGCAACCAATCAGAAATGTACCGGTCACCTGGACGTGGTCTTTCGATGGACGTAGTGGCGTAAATTACACTAATGATTTGGGTACTTTCTCGATACCATTCGAGATTAATCCAGATGATGCTCTAGGAAATTACTCTCTACAATTTGAATACGATGGTAATTTGCTAATGAAAGGAAACATTGACAGTCAAAATATTTGGGTTGTATCAAGGACTTACATCAATGTAATTGACACCGACCCTAACATCAGGCAATCTGGTGATAGATGGCAGGTAGTTGCCCAAGTGACAGACGATAACAAGACAGTATCAATCAGAGATGCTGGCGGTCAGGAACTAAACGGAGCAGCCTCACCTAACGGTGGATTAGTCGATGTAATTTACGAAGGTATCGACTTTGAAGGTGTTTACCACAGGCAGGTCATTGCTACACTAGCACCTAACGGAGGATTGGTATCATTGCCAACACCACAAGTCGATGGAAGCCACCTCTGTTTCTATGATGGAAATGGTGACGGTGAACCAGATAGAGACCAAGATGGAAACGGACAATTGGATGATCACGAAGCGATTGGATGTTTGAAGGCAAACGTTTCACCTTTGAATCCACAATTGCTAAGAGACGACCCAGACAGTTTCTTGCCGGATGGATTCGGTCCAGTTTCAGTTTACTTGAGATTTAGAGAAACACTTCCAAACGAAGGATGTCAAATGATAGAAGTTCAATATCTTACCATGCAAGGTAAGTGGGACCCATGTATTGACGTTATTGGAAATGACCACTTCAGAGTCCAATTGGCTTACAATTCAAACGGATTCTCGTTGATTGGTAGGACCTCGTTAACAATTGATGACCAAATCGTTTACACTAGCAAGATTAACCCTCAAACTGGAGAAGTTGAATCAAAGCCAATGATTGTCACAGGTCAATTGACCGACGAACTTGGTACAAACTTGTCATTCAGAAACATCAGAGTGAACTATGAAATGGTCAACAGCCCAATGGGTCCAGTCGCTTGTTATGATGGCGTGACAGACTTTGACGGAAAGTATGAGATTACCTGTCCGCTATCCGATGTAATGGCTGGAAAAGCAAAGGTCACAGTCACTTACTCAGCATGGGACAACAATGACGCATACAGATACCAGAACAAGACAGTTCAAACCGAGTTCGCAGTGTTCAGTAATTCTACACTACAAATTTCAGAAGTCGGTCCTTTCAAATCAAGTGTTGAAACATACATTTCGCCGACCAATGGAACAGCGTTCCAAGTGCTATACTTGAAGGAAAGCTTCCACGTTGATGCTATCCTTACGCAAGCGAACGGCCAACCAGTAGGTGGAAAGTGTTTGAACATATATCTAGACCCACAGAAGAACGTCAGACCTCTGTCAAAGATAAGCACTCGAGATTCAGATGGTAAGGTTGAGTGGTTCAGTGGCGACCCATCTCAAAACCCAACCCTGAAAGGTGTTGAAACAACTGGTGGAGAATTAGAAGGTTTCAGACTACTAAGAGTTGCATTTGAGCCAGATATCCAAGTACCAGGCGGTTGTGATAAGGATCCAAGTAAGGTTCTGAATGGTTCTCATCACGACATGTGGGTTTTGGTTAGAAGCCGTGTCGACCTGCAAGTAAAGACTTCTTGGTCTGCAGTCAACAATAACGGCCTTGACACAAACGACCCAGTAATTGGTGAAGTTGCATTATTGCGTGACCGTCTTGACTTAGCGGTTGAAAACGAAGAAGTTTACTTCATCAGAGAATATTGGGATTCCACTGCTATGGAATGGGTCGTTGAAGGAAGAAACGAATCTTTCACTACAGAGCAAGGTATTGCTTCATTCGAATGGGCGTTTGCAGGTAAGACATGTGCAGGTGAGCAATGTACTGGAGAATGGAGAATTAAGGCATATTACCCAGGTTCAACATTCTTCGCAGAATCAACCGATAATATCACGCACGAGGTTCACTATCTGAAGGCAGCAGTTTCTGATTCGAGCGAAGGCATATTCACCCCGAGTACGATTATGGCTCTGGTTATCGTCTTGCTAAGCGCTTTGATTGCAGGAATTATGTATTACCAGAGAGTTGTTGCAAGAAGACAAGTCGAGGCTCTGAGAGGTATTTTGACCGATACAATGCTACAACTACAGGCTGCTAACGAATACATAGCGATCATCTTCGATTGCTACAAGCAATTGGTAAAGCACTTCAGAAGACATGGATTCATGAAGAAGGTTTACGAAACAACTCGTGAATTCGAAAGCGCTGTTAGAGGAGCTTTCCACATGGTCCCAGCAGACCAATTGGATGACTTCCTAGCAATCTTCGAAGAAGCACGTTATTCTGACCACGAAATCGGTCCAAGTCACAGAGACCGTGCTATTGCTACTCTAAATGCAATCGCACAAAGTCTCTCGATGGCATTGGGTGATGGCGGTATGATTACCAGAAGCGACCAACACGAAGCCAAGCTGTATGGCGGTTTAACCAAGGCTGGAGAATTCGTTGCCGCTGATGGAACTGTAAAGCAAGCAGGAATCGATGATAACGCTGACCAATCGAATTTCAAGATTTGATTAGGAAATAATTTAGGGAAGGCGAGTCGACCTCGCCGACCCTAATATTGCCGCAGGTTTGATGTGTTATGCCATGTCTCGTGACAATATGAGCGATTGGAAGTCACTTATCGACCAGGCTATGATTCAAGAAGGAAGCAATACAATTGGCGCACACCAGGCATACGGGCAAGCAGTTAGAGCGGCTCTATCCCAAGCCCAGTTATTGCTAACGGATCTAGAAGCAGCACAAATCATAGAATCAATCTACGGAGCGCTAGTTGCATACTCTCAACAGGTAATGCTACGAATGAAGGCAGAAGATCCTGAAATTGGTGGTGTAGACCATGCTTTCAGAGCAGGCCAAGCATACGGTGTATCCTGCGTACTTAACCACCTAATCGACCAATTAACAGATGTCGCATCGATAACCTCACTCGAGGCACTGGATGACTTTTCGGACACTCTTCACAACGATATTCTAGTTCAAGCAAGAGCTGCTGGATTAACTGTTGAATTATTGGATGCAAAAGGCGAAATTTTGTACGATTGAGCGGTAAAAATCGCTAAACGCGAGCGCGATTGCACTAATTTCCCAAGCGGTGCATTCATAACAGGGCGGTCGGTCGGCGACTTGCTTCTAAGCATCGAGGGAGTCATATGAGTAAACTAATAAGCAAGACAAACCAACAACTCGTCGATTTGATTCGCGAGTTAAAGGCACAGTCTCGCGAGACAGGTACTGCTTTGTGGCGAGATGTCGCTCTGCGCCTTTCAAAGAGCCGCAGAAATTGGGCACAACCGAACTTGAGCCGCCTTAGCCGCCATTGCCCTGAGGGCACAACAGTCCTAATTCCAGGAAAGTTGCTTGGCAGCGGTGAAATTTCGTCCAAACACGACGTCGCAGCCTACAGTGTCAGTGCCGGAGCTCGTGAGAAAATCGAGGCAGCGGGAGGACGAGTCCTAACGCTTGCTGAGTTAATGAACGAAAACCCAAGCGGATCGGGGGTGTATATCCTTGGCTGATTCAGTCACATACGTATACGACGCTGATGGCCTAATCCTAGGTCGTCTAGCAAGCGCAGTTGCTGACAAGTTGCTGAAGAGCACACGTGCAGGCAACTCCGACAAAGTCGTAATTATCAATGCGGAAAAAGCGGTAGTCTCAGGAAAGCCATCTGCAGTGTTTGCAAATTATCACGAGAAGTACGCATTAAATCACGCAAGAAAGGGACCATACTTCCCAAGAATGCCTGACATGATTCTAAAGCGAACTGTAAGAGGAATGCTTCCTTACCAAGCAAAGAGCAGTGGTAGAAGAGCATTGAGAAATCTACGTGTTGAAATCGGCTGCCCAAGCCATCTAAATGGCGACCTTCCAGAAGGCCACGAAGCAGGCGATGACAGTAAGATTCGAAGAGAACTTCCGCTGAGGTTCGTAAGACTAGGTGACATTAGTGAAAACCTAGGAGCACCTGCTCACAGATGGGCTGGAGGTGAGCAGTGATGGCTCGCAAATCAAAGGTTGTACACACTTCAGGTAAGAGAAAGACCGCAATCGCTCGTGCTACTGTCAAGGCAGGAAAAGGCAGAGTGAGAGTCAACAGTGAACCTATTGAAATTCTACAACCTTCATTGTCAAGAAGAAAGGCAATGGAGCCACTAATCATTGCTGATGCAATGAACAGACTTTCCAAGGTCGACATCAACTTATCCACAATGGGTGGTGGAATCATGGGTCAAACCGATGCAATCAGAACTGCGATTGCAAGAGGCCTAGTTCACTACAACGGTGGAGCAGAAGGAATTGATGAAGAATTGAGAGACGAATTCCTTAGGTTTGATAGAAGTCTTTTGGTCAACGATCCACGAAGAAAGGAACCAAAGCACCAACTTGGTCGTGGAGCTCGTAGAAAGAAGCAAAAATCGTACAGGTGATATCATGATTATTCCAGTAAGATGTTTCAGTTGCGGCGGTTTAGTCGCCCACAAGTGGGAAGAATTTAGTTCAAATATTGCAGCGGGCATGGAAATGAACGTTGTTCTTGATGAACTTGGTTTTGAAAGATATTGTTGCAGAAGAATGTTCGTGTCTCATCTAGACCTAATCGCAGATGTTGCACCATTCAGCGCTGCATTAGAATGATTCAGACTCCAAGGCAAGGGCCTGTGGGTTAGCTTGGCCTATACTTGGCGGCTGGGGGCCGTCAGACCCCAGTTCAAATCTGGGCAGGCCCACTTGCCTTGAATCATATAATTTCAAAATAGACTTTGAAGCAATGACTTGATGTTCTATGAATTGCAGCAGCCACCATGCGCATGCGAGTATTCGTACTAACCCTAGTGTTCTTGATTTCATCAATGTCTCCTGTTGTCGCTACAGATACTGTGACTACTGTCGATACTGAGATTTCTGGAAATTATACACTTACAGGGAATATCACTGTAAGTAAAGGAACTACTCTGACATTAAAACCAGGTGCAGTAATCGATATGCAGAATTACTGGATCGAAGTTGACGGAACATTGATTGCTAATGATGTCGAAATAATGTCATCAATCCAATCATCAGGTTCAGGGTCTCATAACTCAGGTGTTTGGGATGACATCACAATTACTCCCAACGGTACTGCATTCATACACAATACAACGATTTCTAATGCGAAATCTTGTTTGATAAACGATGGCACTTTACTTTCCTCAAATCTATCAATGGAGGATTGTATAATCGGCCTAGAGAATTCAGGAACAGCAACTATAACCGATTTTGATGCATCAAAAATCGACCAGGAAGGAATGAGGAATACAGGTACTGCAACCCTTGCAAATGTTGAGTTTGACAACATGAGTGGAGGAATCAAATCATCTTCCAATTTAGATTTGATAGGTGCTACTTTCTCTCTAGTTGGATATGGACTATCGCTATCTGGAGGTAGTTATGATGTTTCAGATGTTCACTTTGGAAACTCTGTAGCAGCAGGAGTGAGTATCTTCAGTGGTGCTAGTGGGCAAATTGATGGAATGACAGGTTCCGCAACCAATGCAATCACATCAATTGATTCTACAGGCTTTACTTTTGTAAATATCGACATGACAGGTTCAAGATTGATCAACTCTTGGTCAGCAGGAGACCTAGAACTAAATGGTGTTATTTTTGATTCAAATAGTGCTGAAACTCCAATCGATATCATCACATCTGGAACCGTTAGTTTGTCGAATGTAGAGTTAACAGGTTCATTTAGTTCAAATCAAGGAGTATACAATGCACCTTGGATTGGAATTTCACTATCAGGTAGTGGAGATTATACAATCACGGATTCAATTATTGAAGCATCCGATATCGCTGTCAAGGCTAGCGGTTCTGGAACTCTTACAATCGCCAACTCCGAATTCTTTTCAGATAGGGTTGGAATGTCATTCAATAGCCTCGCTGAGACTGATATTTCAGACACTACTATCAATCTTTCAACCGGTTCGGAAATCGGATTATCCATTCTACAAGGAGTTCACACATCATCAAATCTTGAGATTAATATTCCATTCAACGCCTTTGCAACTACAACTACTGGAATAGAAGCGTGGTATTCAGAGTTCAATTCACAATTATTGACAGTGAACGGGTTTGCTGAAAGTTTCCTTTTGTATGAATCGATTGCAGAATTTGACGACCTTTCTTTGATGGATTCGAGTGTACTAGGTTTGGGTGTTTATTCATCTAGCATATTGGTAAACGACCTGTTTGAAACAAGAACAGCAGACACATCTATCGAAATGGAAAATTCAATGGCTACAATTCGTTCTTGGTCTGCAACAAGCCATGACAATGGTGCAACTATTGATTCAGATTCAGAACTTACAGTTTGGATGGCCTCCACTCTTGGGACTCAATTTTATGATGCGAAAGGCGAAGGAGTACTGAATTACGGTACAAGCCAAAATTTGATTCTTGATGTATCTTCATCAAACAGGATGTGGGATGTAACTGTTTCATTCGAAGATCTTGTTGGAAATCCAGTGGATGCAAATTGGGAGGCTATGGGCTTTGAAGGAGTTGCGACCTCTGGAACGGCACTTGTTCCTGCTTCGGAATCAGGTTCGGAAATATTAGCGAGATATGCCGGAGTTGGAACAGTAGCAACAACTACTGGTTCTGAAGGAGGCACCTTGACAATCCAAGTTCCAATAATGCCTCAGGGCGATTGGCTATTACCGACAGGTCAAACTATTGTATTAGGAATGACAGATGATGGCCTACCTCATACTGCAACAGGTAATATTACCATACCAGCTAATTCTCACTTGATAATTGAATCAAGCACACTAGAAATCCCATCATATGCTAAACTGAAGTTGAATACACTATCATCATTTGACGGAGTCGATGCTACCGTGATAGGAGACATCGAAATCCATTCAGAGGGCTTCGCATCAAATTATGAAATTTCTTCCTTGGGAGAAACCGACTTATCTGTAGAGGGGAACATAATATGGACCTCTTGCCAAAATTCAAATCAAGCATTCAATCTTGTAATATCAGGAGACGTGCAATTGGATAACTCCTGCGAAGTAATGATTACATCTGGCAATGTAAATGGCGATATTACTGTAGGAGTAGGCGCTACATTCGAGGTAGTAAACACTCTAGAATTGCAGGTTTTGAATAAAGGTGAGCCTGTGGAAGGCGCAACTATTAGCGTTCAAGGACAATCCCAATCCGCTACAACAGACGAATTTGGTATGGCTACCAGAACCGCGTCTTCGATAATTGTTGATTCAGGCGGAGTGACTCAATCTTATATTGAAAATATTACAATGCAGTGGGGAGATATTTCCGAATACATCACTTGGAATCCTATTTCATCGAGAAAGCACACTTTTACAGTTTCAACTATCGATGGTGGAACCTTGAATGATTATTTAGAATTGGAAAGAATATGGAGTCCGTATTACCTATCTTCTGATTTAATCATTCCATCTGACCAAACCATGTCTATTGGGGATGGAGTTGCTCTTAGAGTTTCAGACGGCGTCACAATTACCGTGGAGGGCGTATTGAATGCTGGCTATTCAACCATTTCTTCCACAGGAGGAGGTGCTAGGGGCGGTTTGATTATTGGAGATACATTGGACACCCAGGTCAATTTGTTGGGTACAAATCTCGTAGAAGGGTCTCCTTTAATCTCGATTGTTGACGAGGCCGATGTAGTAATTTCAAACGCATTAATTTCACGTTCAGGTGGTGCTGAACCGTTAGTTAGAATCAATTCAATGTCAATGGTCATAATTTCGTCAAGCACATTTTCAGATTCATCCTCAAACTGCATCGAAATTCAAAGCGGGGAAGTTTGGATGTCAAATTCCGAACTGAAAAATTGTGCTGATGAAGCAATTTGGGCAAGAGGGTCTTGGTTAGAATTGAATGATATCACGGCTGTTGGTGATGTTTCACTTGAAGGAGTTGAGGGTTCCGTCGAAGGATTAGATGCAGAAAATCTTCAATTGAATAATCTTGATGGTTATGAAATGAAGAATTTAGCACTGTCTTCAATTTCTGGAGCAAATAATAGAGAGATTATGATTGATGGAATAGAAATTACAAGTTCACCAGGAATAGACCTAGATAATACCGCGGGATCGATATCCGATGTTTCAATAGATTGTGGAGGAACAGGCATCGGTTTGATTTCACACCACGGTCGCTCTTCAGCATCTTTGGTGATTTCAGATGGTTCAATCACATCTTGTACAAAGGGTGTGGATTTGCACACTGATGGAGAGTCAGCACCGATGATGATTCACAATTTGGACATCTCAGCAAGCGTTGCTATCGCATCGGATGGAAACCATTTCCAAGTATACGGTGGAAGTTTAGTTGGTTCTGTGGATGTGAGTAACTCTGAAGCGGACCTCTACGATGTAGAGCCTAGTATGATGACAGTTTTCAACGGGGAAATAATGGTGTGGTCAAATCATGTCATCGCCGCAGTTCTTGGAACAAATCCAGTCGAAGTCGAATTTGAGGTCTTGGTTTCAGGAGATCTTATTGGCACTTGGACCTCAACCTATACAGGGTCAAGTATTGAAGTTTCAATTCCTCATATTTTAGTTAGAGAAAGTGAAACCGAGGTTTACGATAAAACTGTGATAACCACTACCTCAACAGGCCTTCCATCAACTTCAAATGAATATGATATTGGCCTAGATGAACAAGATATCATTACAATTCAACTGATTGCTAACCAAGCGCCTAGTGCTGAGATTGTAATCCCAGATGAAGGATTTAGAGCTATGGAAACAGAAGTTATTGAAATCAGAGCAGTAATCAGCGATGACCTAGATTCTGTTGAAGATATCGATATTGAATGGAATGTAATGGTTGGACAAACTTCTGTGATGAAATTATCTGGTGAGTGGAATAATATCACTGATTTACCTGAGGGATTGTATGTCCTAAGTTTGGAAGTCACAGATTCCCAAGGAGCAACAACTACAGATACGCTTTCATTTGAAATTACATTATTGGATTCAGATAACGATTGGACCTCAACATGTAATTCTGAAACATGGTATGATAAGGAAAATAATTTGAATTGTGGACCTGATATATACGATTCAGACGATGATAATGATGGCTCATTGGATAACAGAGATGCTTGGCCATTAGATGCCTGTGCTAGTTTGGATACAGACGAGGATGGCCAACCTGATGATTTGCACTGTCCTCCAGGAATTAGTACTTGGCTAACAGTCGATGCTGATGATGATGGGGATGGAATACCAGATTCAATGGAATCATCAAATAACGCAGATGCTGAAGAAGGAAGTAGCATAGTTATTCTTATCTTTGTCTTCATGTTTGTAGGCGCAGCAATCTTGCTTTTGAGAAGGAAGCAGGACGTGCAATGATGTCCACACTAAGCGATACATTACCCGATTCAACAACAATGGCACAACTATGTGTCTTTACTTTAGCAGTGATAGTTGCTTGGGATGCTTGGTGGCTAACACGCCAACGTTTACACATTCCTGAGCTTGGAGAAATCTCGGAATCAGTTTTTGCCTGGGAGAGTAATCAAACAGAGGAAGTATCTCGTCAGTGGGCAAATTTGATCACCCTTGGCGCCATGATGGTATTGCCATGGGCGCTTGCCGAATTATCCAATACTCCAACCATATGGGTATGGTTATGGGATATACTTCTCGCCCTACATCTAATCTCTTTGTTGCTTCCTAAGAGATATGCAGTCACTACTACACATCTGTTTGCAGATGGCCAAAAATATGAATGGTCTAGACTTAAACTCGCCAAAAGGCAACCTAGGAAAAGAATCATGCTATTGCGCAAGGGGTGGGGCCCGTTTGGACCCTTACCCCTCGGCGGCGATAGAGCCAATTTGGCTAATGCTTTGTCAAGAATTCAATCTCTCTTAATTGAAGAGGAATGAACTCACTCTGCTAGAGCTTCGGTTGCTTTCTTAGCACCCATCCATGCAACAATACCGAATCCGATCTTGTTTATCATGTCAGCAATGTTGTAGAATACTGCAAGAAGTTCTTGGTTTCCATCTCCAAGTCCAAGTTCAGAACCTGGGCTGAATAGGTATCCAACTGGGTATATGATCCAACCGACTACAATGAACCATCTTAGGGCGTTTGCGCTCCACATGAGTTCTGGTGCAATCTTCGAGTTATCGACACCCTTACCACTGCTCCATGGTGTACCGGTTGCGACAATGATCATTGCCCATCCTACTCCACCAAGAATTAGACCAGCCCAGCCGCCTGCAGCTCCGCCAAGAACTCCAGCCTCGCCAAGGTATCCGAAACCAATCATGATTAGTGCGCCTGTGAAACAGACTCCAGTGAAGCCCATGCCCAAGAATTTTGAATCGGTAATAGCATCCTTTCCTACTAGTGAAGGGAACTTAAGTGCCATTAGTGGAACTGTAATAATCCAGTCCATGTATCTGTATTCTACAGAAACTGTTCCTAGTTCAGTGTACACTCCACGCATGTAGTAGTAGTGGAACGCAGCAATACCAACAATCAATGCAGAGATTGTCATTGTTGTTCTGTATTGAGGAGCGACATTGTTTCTCTCAGACATGAAGAAGACGAAGGCGGCTCCCATGGAGATGTAGCCAACGAAGAAAAGGAAGAACGTAATCAATTGTAGAGGTTCTCCGGCATACTTCGCAGCAGGGTCGACTATTTCTGCACTCACTGTGTTTGCCATTGCGAGGCTCAGTGTTGCGATTATTAGCAGGCTTATTGTCCTAGAAAATTTGTTTGTCAACATTTCTATCAAACGTTAACGGCGCGCATTTGATTATAAAGGACCGTTTTCCCTCGTGTTATTTTTTTGGAATGTTTCCTGTCTGTACATTCCACATTCGCGCATATGCGCCGTCTTGCGAAATCAATTCATCATGTGTTCCACTCTCAGTTACTTCGCCTTGGTCGAGAACGATGATACAGTTTGAATTCCTTATGGTTGATAATCGGTGAGCAATTATCACGGTAGTTCTTGAAACAGATATTTTGCCAATGGATCTTTGCAGCGCAGCTTCAGTCTCATTATCAACTGCAGATGTAGCTTCATCGAGGATTAGAAGCGGCGCATCCTTCAATACCGCCCTGGCTATGGCAATACGTTGTCTTTGACCTCCTGATAGTCGGTGTCCGCCCTCGCCTACCAAAGTAAGCCATCCATCCGGTAATGATTCGACAAAAGCCGTGGCCTCCGCAATTTCTGCTGCGGATTTCACATCTTCATCAGAAGCGTTTGGATTTCCGTATCTTATGTTCTCCAATATTGAAGTCGGGAAAAGGGTAATGTGTTGGTCAACCAGCGCCATAGATTTTCTCAAAACTTCTAAGTTCCATTCTGGTAATGCTTTACCAGTCCACTTTATGTCTCCAGAAGTTGGTTCTGCAAATCTTAGAAGTAGACGAATCAGAGTGGTTTTTCCGGCTCCTGTAACCCCAACAACTCCAAGCGTTTCTCCAGATTTTATTGTCAAATTTAAGTCAGTAAATACATTATTTCTATTTGGATATGCAAATGATACGTTTGAAAGTACTATGTCGGATTTTTTAATTTCTTCAAGCCCTGGTGAATATTCTCCTTGCTTTATTTCGGTAGGCGAATCGAGCACATTCAGAACCCGAGTAGATGATGCCATAGCCCTTTGATACAGGTCGAAAGTTTCACCAAGTCTTGTTAGAGGCCATAGAAGCCTTTGAGTCATGAAAATCAAAACAGAATAAGCACCTATAGCCAATTTACCATCCAGAGTGAGTCGGCCACCAAGGATTAGTGTGGCGGTAAATCCTACGAGAATTGCCATTCTAATCAGCGGAACAAAAGCTACAGAAAGCCTGATTGCTTTTCTGTTGGAATCTCTGTATTCGTTGCTCAAGTCACGAACTCTCTGTAATTCAATCTCTTCAGCAGTAAAGGATTGTATGGTCGACATACCGGATAGGTCGTTCTCTAATAATGCATTCAATTTTCCCGCAGTATTCCTTACTTCGCTATATCTTGGTTCAAGTTTTCTTTGGTAAAGGAAAGAGCCCCACACATTAATTGGGATTGGGATTACAGCAAAAATTGCAATCTCCCATGAAATGGCTATGATAACCGCTCCAACAACAATGACGGTAGTACTGACTTGCAAGAGATCATTCGCACCTTTATCTAGGAATCTTTCGAGCTGGTTGAAGTCATCGTTTAGTATTGCCAGAATGTCGCCTTTTTGACGTTCATCGAACCACCCCATTCCTTGTTTTTGTACATGGCTGAAGGTTTCTAATCTCATATCATGTTGAACCGTTTGCGCTAAATTACGCCAAAGGATTCCGTAAAAATATTCGAAAATAGATTCTAGGCCCCAAATTATGAAAGTTATAACCGATAAGAGAATGATTTGATGCCAAGGGTCACTATATCCAAATCCTGCCAAGAATGAATCTTCTTTTTCAACGACTACGTCTACTGCCAATCCGATTAATAGCGGAGGAGCAAGGTCCCAAATTTTGTTTAATATCGAACACAATGTTGCCAATCTAACGGTGGATTTGTGTGGCCCCATGTACCGAAGAAGGCGCCTCAAAGGTCCTACTTCCGACATGGCTATGCTATTTTGACAAATTATGAGAAACCTCGTATTGATTATTGACTAAAAAAGCGAATCATAATCAATTACCGTGTCAACCAACAAAGCATGGAATGGAGAAGAAGTGGGGAAGATATCTTTGTTAGGCTAGACCCTGGTGATGAAATCCACGAATCGCTGCAAAGATTAGCAGACGAAGCACAATTCAATGCTGCAGCAATTACTAGTGGTATTGGCAGAACAAGAGACAATCTCTACGGCTACATGGATGATGACGGGATATACCAAAGACGAAAGTTAGAACCTCCATCAGAACTTGTTAGTTTATCTGGCAACATCGCAAGGAAAGAAGATGGAAATCCGTTTACTCACATCCATTGTTGTTGGTCTGATAATGATTTGAAACCTCATGCTGGTCACATGTTTGAATGCACAGTAGCAGTAGTAGCCGAGATACATCTTAGAGTTATGTCTGAATTGATTGATGAGATGTCCGCTTCCTGGTGTTCAGTTGCTCGGTTTACAATTTTCGTGACCTTAATAATAGAGGATTGTGAAGTGATAGCATGGCCGAAAAATCCAGAATTCAAGATTTGGAATCGGCGATTAGATATCATCGTGAATTGTACTACAATCACTCAGCTCCTGAGATAAGTGATGCTGAATTTGACGCTCTTTGGGATGAATTAGTGAGTCTCGATCCTGACAATGCTGTGCTACATGAAGTGGGCCCCGAACCTCTACCTGGAACAGTGAAAGTGGATCATATGTTTCCAATGCGCTCTCTCGATAAAGGTACATCAGATGAAGATATTATTCACTTTGTGACCCAATCAACCTTTGGCGGTAAGAGATACATCGCTCAACCAAAATTGGATGGCTCGGCTCTTTCGTTGGAATATGTTGCGGGCAATCTTCACCGGGCAGCAACAAGGGGGAGCGGGGAGAAAGGAGAGGATGTCACCCTGAATGCGAATTGGTGGATAATGTCCCGCAGAGGCTTAGTTTCCCAATCGATTGTCATGTGAGAGGAGAGGTAGTGATGCCCCTTGCAACCTTTGAAGAAAAATATCGAGAGGTTTCACCAAATCCTCGAAATCTCTGTAGCGGAGCATTACGACAAAAACACGGGGATGGGAAAGCAGATGCTGCCGACCTTGTTTTTCAAGCATATGATGTAAAATTTCCAAACGATGCACCTTCTGCAATAAACGACAGCGAGTTATTGGATTGGTTGACAAATGCTGGAATAAATCCTGCGCCATGGACTATTTTCGAATCAGAAAACCCGAAATCAGAAATGATCGAACATACAAAATTGTGGTCAGATAAAAGGGATGCTTACCCCTATGAAATAGATGGTATAGTTTTCAAACTGGATAATTTAGAACAAAGAGAAAATCTTGGTATGACAGCACATCATCCAAGATGGGCATTAGCTTGGAAATTCCCGTCACAAACCGCTGAATCTGTTTTATTGGATGTTGATTGGCAAACTGGGCGAACCGGAGTTGTCACTCCTGTAGCGCGCATCGCTCCTCAAATGGTCGGTGGAGTCACGGTAGAAAATGTGACATTACACAATGTTGGAGAAGTTGAGAGATTAGAGTTGAAAATTGGAAACAAGGTCACAATTACTCGCAGAGGTGATGTAATTCCAAAAATAATTGAAAATCTCGGTCCGGCAACAAATGATGACCTAAAGAATAGATTTCACGCAGACGGGACTTCATTTGCATCAGACTTACCTGAAGGAGAAATTAACATTCCATCTAATTGTCCTGCGTGTGACAGAGATTTGACAATAGATGGTGCATTTTTACGATGTATATCTCTAGATTGCACAGCGAGAACCTCACGAGCCATAATTTACTGGTGCAGATCTTTAGAAATGGATGGAATCGGTGAGAAATTAATCGAAACTCTACTCGATAAACAATTGATAGAGAACATTAACGACCTTTACTCTCTTACCCATAATCAAATCTCATCTCTTGATAGAATGGGGGATAAGAGTGCTAAAAATGTATTAGAGGAATTGAATAAAACCAAGAATTTACAGTTATCTAAATTCTTACATGCTCTTGGCCTAGAAAGGATAGGGCCTGAAGTAGCAACAACAATTTCACAACATTTCAAATCTCTTCAGAAATTAATTGAATGGGTTGAATCGGGGGATAATCAAGAATTAACTGAGATTGATGGCATAGGAGACAAAGTCGCTGAAATCTTTAGAAATGGAATTATCTCAAGAATGGAGTTGATAGGTAAGTTATCAGAAATTATCGGCGTTCTTGATGAATCAGAGGCTGCCACTGGAATTTTTGATGGTAAATCATTCTGTATAACAGGGTCTCTTACAAGGCCAAGAAAAGAAATTGCATTATACATAAAAAATCAGGGCGGAAAAGTTGTAGGAAGTGTAAGTTCAAATTTAGATGTACTAGTAGCTGGTGAAAAAGCAGGTTCTAAATTGGCAAAAGCCGAATCTTTGGGAATTGAAATATGGAGCGAGGATAATCTTTATGCAAATAACGAGAGAGAGAATAAGGCCCCCAAGACCTTGTATGATTATGGCATTTAACCAACGAATATAAATTTCATAAGTTTTTAGTTTAACCATGAACAAGAAGTTTGTATCGATTACAATTCTACTTCTGCTTTTAGTTTCAACAGTACCGATTAGCCAAGGAAATTCTAACGGCAGATACAGTTCTGCATCTGGCTGCGGTGGCTGTCATGGTTCTTCAGGCGGTGCAACCGTAGCGGTTTCAGGTCTTCCTTCATCATATACTGCAGGTCAATCTTACACTCTTACAGTTTCAGTTTCCGGTGGGCCTTCTGGCAATAATGGAGGATTCAGTATTGAGGTAGACAAGGGGCAATTTTCAACTCCTGGAATGGGTATAATGGCCGTTAAGGTGAACAGCGCTGGAACTAGTGCAACCCATACAACAAACAGTTACAGGAGCTGGTCTTTTGATTGGACAGCACCTTCTAGTGGGTCTGGACAAGCAACATTTGATGTTGCAGGAAATGCGGTAAATGGTGATGGAAGTCAAAGCAGCGCAGATGACTGGGATACCACTTCATACGTGGTTCCAGAAGCGGGTGGCCAACCAAATAACCCACCATCGGCATCAAACCTCCAATTATCTCCGTCTAATCCTGTAACTACGGATACCTTGACTTTAACTTATACCTACAGCGACCAAGACAATGATTTAGAAAGCGGTACACAAATTCAATGGTTCAAGGATGGTGCACTGATTAGTGCTTTGGACGGTTCTACAACCGTCGCACCTTCTTTTACAACAAAAGGTGAAACTTGGTATGCTGAAGTGACTCCTAGTGATGGTGAAGATGATGGAACAATGGTAACCAGCCCGTCTCTGACAGTTGTAAATTCAATTCCAGTAGTCAATTCTGCTGAATTAACACCATCTTCAGCTACCGAAGATGATAATTTATCCATCAGCAGCACTTCTTCAGATGCAGACAATGATGTATTATCAGTAAGTGGTATTGAATGGTATTTGGATGGTTCAAAAATAAGTGCCTTTGATGGCGATTCTGAAATCCCCTCGGTTGCAATTAGGTCCGGAGATGTATGGCATGCAAGGATCAAGGTTAATGACGGAGAAATCGATAGCGCATGGTTCAGCACTCTAAGTATAACAATTGGTAGTAATAATTTGGCCCCGGTTATTGATAGCGTAAGTCTTACAGGTCCTTTTACAACTACTGATGATTTGATTGCCTCCGCAACAGCATCAGACCCCAATGGCGATAGTCTGACACTTGAGTGGGAATGGCCAGGCACCTCAGTCACTACAAACACCTTGTCTGCGGACCATACTTCGAAGGGGGAATCCTGGAAAGTTAGAGTAAGGGCCAGCGATGGGTCACTATATTCAGATTGGACAGAAAGCAATTCAGTTGTTATTGAAAATACACCGCCGGTATTAGTGAGCATGAGTTTCGACCAAGAAACGGTTTACTTCAAGAAGAAGCAACCTACTCTTTTGAAGCCTATGATGTAGATGGAGATGTACTAACACCTATTGAAGTATATTCTCTCGATGGTGATGAGCTAACATTGACATTGAAAGTAAGGGATGATGATTTCAGCAATTCACTAGAATTGATGGATACTGTCATGATAATCAATTCCCCTCCTACAGTTGCTTACACAGGACAAACTACTCAGAATGCTTTAACAGACTTGAATCCCTTAGTTGAGACCGATGATGCAAATGAAGACACTGTAGAAACCTCTTGGCAGTGGTATAGAAACAACTTCCTTACATCATTCGATACGAACTTTGTTCCTTCTGATAATATTGCAGCAGGAGATAATTGGCTTGCAATTGTGACCCCTAATGACGGAATAGAAAACGGGACTCCTCTGGAGATACACTTTACGATTTCAAATATTGAACCAACAGCGCAAATAACGGCAGAAGAAAATCTGATTCGTGGGAAAATGGTGTCGTTTTCTGCATTGGATTCTACCGATGATGATGGCTCAATAGTCAATGCGATTTGGAGTGTTGATGGTGCCTCGGTACATCAAGGACTGACATATAGCACAATTATGCCAACATCTCTCAATCTCGAAGTCAAAGTTTTCGACGACATGGGTGCCTATGACATAACACAGTCATCTTATTCTTCAATAGAACCTCCTTTGGCTACAAATGTCCAGACTAGTGTAGATGGAACAGAGGTTTCCATCAGTTGGACAGGAACAGCAGAACTTTGGGCGGTTGCTCACAACGGAGAAATTATTGCAACAACAAGTGAGAATATGTACGAATTCTCTCCTACACTTTCTGGAAGTCATTCGTTTACAATTTACCCTGTAATAGACAACCAACAAATAACGATAGAATCACCTACGTCGACAAGTAGTGTTGAATTAAGTTCAGGTTCTGTGCCAGAAACTCCAGGCCCGAGTGAAAGTTTAGGCATGATATTCAGTATAATTTTGATCTTGATTGGAATTGGCGGAGTATCCTATTCCTTTATTCGAGGGAGGGATTGAATGAGATTTAACCTCATTCTAGTCACTATCATTCTGATTTGTTCTTCGACGATATCGACTGCAAATCCGGGTGGTAAAGAAGACGATGTAAGGTCAAGAGATTGTGCGGGTTCTTGTCATTCTTCGCCTTCAACTAATGGACAATCTACCGCAGATTTACAGTTAGTATTCCCGGACAAAATATACGCTGGATTACTATTCGATATGACGAGTTCAGTCTCAAACGTTGACGTAAGTTCAAACAACATGGTTGGACACAATCTATTGGTTAATGCAGAAGGCGCCAAGGATATCCCTTCAAATGATGGCTGGGAAATAGTGACAGACCCCAATGGAGGGACTAACAATTATGTGCAGGTAGTAGATTCATTTTCCACTTTCAACACTGTTAACAGCACCTGGACACTAAGAGCCCCATCAACGGCTGGAATGTATGAATTGTATCTTGCTGTACAACACGGCTCTCCTCAAGGAGGAATCGCAATGACTGGAATTTCCACACCTTTCGAGGTTGAAGTGCTTGAGGTGCCAGAAAATCTGCCTCGACTTGCACCAGACTGGCAACCACAAAACAGCAGGTTAATCGGCGAATCAACAACTTTCAGCCTTGAAACATTATTCACAGATTCCGCAACTGTCGAGTTGAAAAACGGTGGTGAAATAACAACCTTGGAAGTAGTCGATGGAGAATTTACAATTCCTGCTTCCGTAAATGAAGGCGTGGTAGAATGGCGAGTAATAATGGAGGGAGAAGGCCCTGTACAAACCTCTCCATGGTTTAGGCTAACTTCTACAGTACCGGGTTGGGAGGTTGATGAATTCAGCCTTTATGCTCAAGGCTTTGGTTTAATGCTTTTATTCCTAGGTTTAGTTCTAAGTTTTAGAAATACTAATCCTAGAGAAAACAAAGATTACACTCACGAAATTCAAGACCTTCAAGCCATTGTCGCAACCGATACCACGCCTGAAATAACTGGGCCCCCAATTCCTGAATCTGGATTGCCAGAGGGATGGACTGAAGAACAGTGGGCGTATTACGGCCAAGAGCACTTGGATTCTATACAGGGAGGTGTTGAATGATGATTTCTGCACCAACTCTTCATGTGATAGCTACCGAATTAACCGTAGGTATGTTCGCATTATCCGGAGTAGCATTTTTGTTATGCTTGATAGAAAAGGGTCCAAAATCAAGAGAAGCAGTAGCACATTGGGCAATGGTTGGAGGACTTATTGCAACTCCCCTTGCAATAATTACAGGAATTAATTCAACTCCGAGCGATGGAATTTCAGACCCTCTTCTTGCGAATAAGGTAATTCTTTCAATGTCGTCTACTGGTATCGCTTTAGGTGTGTTAATTAATCGCAAATTAGGTGCGAAAGTGGACGTGAAACATTCTAGTTTAGGGCTAATTTCAGTAGGGTTAATGCTTACTACAGCAGGGATCGGAGGAGAATATTCTAGAGGCGAAACGCTGCTTTATTTTGTTCCAAAAGATACAGTATTACTTTTCCCTGTATGGGCAAGTATCGCGTTGATTATCTTAGGTTTAGTTATGATTTCAAAATCAGCCGTACAACATAGAGTTTGATGCAGATCCAGTCGGCGAATCTGAGGTTGCACCTTCCATCATCATTCTGATTTGTTCTTCTAATTCATGAGCTTCCTCGAGAAGCGGTTCACTATCTAGTTCAACTACTGGAAGCAGTTTGTTCAGTTGCTCAATTATGACCGCAGCGGCTCTAGCATCAGGGAATCGAGGGTCAGCCTCGACCATCAAACTCATGATATTCCGTCCTCTTGCATATGCCTCACTTAGCATTGCACCAGTCATACCTTTGATTACGCCCTGCTCCAGTAAGGGAATTTTTAATTCATTTAGAATTTCAACCATCCTGTCTGTTGCAGCAACACCAAGCACATCTATGTCTTCAGTATCTTCATACTCGACTAAAGGCTCATCGCCTCCTAAACCGCCTTTCATTCCTTTCATAGGGAAAGCGTCGACCAATACTCCCATTGCTGCTTTGACATCCTTGGACCACGAAAATAATTCAGCGACTATTTCATTCACCAGAGGTTCTGGGACAACTAATTCACTCATCAAAAGAATTACCTTGTCACACCCTTCTATCTTACAAATAGGCTCTCCGGTATAAGCGCGAATTGGCGGCATAGGTTTGCCATTATCAACTAGGCAAAGAGGAGGTAATTTAGGGTGTGAAACTCCTCCAACGAATTCTAAATTTAGGTGGTCGATGAGGAAATGTGCTACAACACTTGATACCATTCCAACACTTGGAAAGCAACAAATTACCAAAGCATCCTCTGCATCAATACTCTTGTCCAACCATACTTTGGCCGCTTGCATATACAGATGACAGAAGTTCTCCTGTTTAACCTAGTTGCTGATTAAGTTTAGACAATGCTAAGCAATTAGAAGGTTAAAGTCCCCCGACCATACATGGCCGAGGAGTATTCTCACACATTATCGCCTTCGGCCTGGAATAGATTCGAGACATGTCCTCGAATGTATTGGTTAAGTAGGCAAAAATTACCAAGAAAAGCGGGAATGGCCGCAAGTCTTGGGACTGCTGTTCATGCTTCGATTGAAGATTTACTTCAGATAGACCTAGCAAGCCGTTCAGACGAACAAATAAGATGGCTTCCAGAGGTCGCTGAAATCTATCTGAAGAAGAGATGGGATGAAGAAAAAGAAATTTTTGATAACACGCCCAGAAGGCCAATGTGGAAAGAATCCGAATACACAAAAGCCACAAAGATGCAAAGGGGTGCGATTAAATTATTGTTAGAATTTATTGGTTCACCTAACACGACTCCTTTAAATGTCAGTGTGGCATTATGGAAGAAATTACAATCAAGAATAATCGCTGTTGAAGGAGAATTACGAACAAGCGATAATAAATTGATGGGCAGACTAGACATGCTTTTTGCCGATGTAGATGGGAATGGGGATGTCAAATCTTGGATCGTCGCAGACCTGAAAACGGGAAAGGCACCGATTGACAATCTAAAGCCCGAAGTCCAAAGACAACTTCTTTTGTACCGAGATATCCTTCAATCAAATAATCCTAACTCGCCGCCAATCATCACAGAAGGCTGGTATACTGAAAATGCAACAAGATATCTAGCAGAAGGCGAAGAGGTAATCGGAGATGCGCTAAATGCATGGGAACTTACCCAGCCAACCTCAAAACCACTGGATGCAACTCCTGGGCAATCCTCTTGTGGAGGCTTTTGTGATTGGAAAGCTTGGTGCCCTCATTGGTGGAATTGGAGATTAGAAAATGGTACACTAGGGTCTGATGATTTTTCAGATAATGTCATTTTATTGCATCATTATGACTATGTAAATGGCTCAGGTGTAGCCGAAATCTGTGAACCTGCTGATTCGAATGGTAGGGCTATGCCAACTGGTCTGCAGGTACCAATCTCTTTTGATGGGAGAGGAAAGGAGGCTTTGGAAGAATTACTTTCTACCAACCATCAAGGCCCGATTTTCATTGGAAGTGCGATGACTAACCGAGATACTTGGAGAGTAGGTCACTGGTGTGATGTTTTAGCATGGTCGCCTATACCAGATTCAGAGGAATAAATCCCTCAATTTCTCCCTTGCAACCTCATCCTCTATACCGTTTCCAGACAACAACCAATTGAGATATTCTGGGTCTTCTTTTTGGACAATCTTGAGTGTTTTACCTTTATTTCTTCCAAAGCTAAGGATATATTCCCCATCTTCAATCCTAATTCTTCCATGCGAATCAAATGGCTCAAGGTCTTGTAATGAACGACCTAATTGGTTTTCATCTTGCTTGATGTCTCCGTGAATAAGCCATTGTTCTACCTGGTCGACCGGACGTCTGAAACTCGAGGGATTATCTCGCATGATTTTCCACATCAGGAGTAAACTTGCAGCAGCATCAGCAGCAGCATCGTGCGCATTTGACAAATCAATTCCATGTTTTGCACATTGTGCACCAAGGTTATGCGGTCTAGAAATTCTTAATCTTCTAACCATTTCTAGCGTATCTAAAACCGCTAAGGGCTTTGGCGGAGCGATGCCACATCTGAAAAATTCATTTTCAAGGAGAGGCATATCGAATTTTCTGACATTGTGGCCGACGATAACAGACCCTTCTATCAATCGAGAAATATGTTCAGCAAAATGATTGAACACAGGTTTTCCCTTTACATCAGAATCATAAATACCGTGTACATTTGATGCTCCGCTAGGTATTGGTCTCTGTGGATTAACCAAGATGTCCTCATGAACAGGCTCTCCATTTTCATCAGCGCCAATCAAGGCGATCTGAACTATTCTGTCGGAATTGGTGGAAATACCTGTTGTTTCAAGGTCGAATGCAAGGACTCTATGTCCATTTAGTATTTCGACCATGAGTCTTCCAGACATAGGATGCACATGAACATCACTACACAATTGCTATTTTCTAAAAGGCGATAGCAGAGACATGGGAATCAAAGATTGGTTCAAGAAGAAGGCACCAGTTCAACAAAAGGAACAGCAACTGCCAGAGGTAAAATTACCTGAATTGGATAAGGATGCATTATTCGAGGAAACATTGGAGGCGCTAAATTCAGAAAACATCGAGTTAGAACAAGAATTGGTTATCGAGACTGTACCTGAATATGATTCCGGAGATGTTGAAATCGATGATCTGATGGACGAAGAGATGGAATCCAATTATGAATTGAATACCGTTGAAGAAACCGAGATAGAAGATATGTTAGCAGATGCCCAGGTGATTGGTGATGTACCTGAAGAAGTTGATTTGTAATTTGTGTTTTTGAGGCCAATCAAGGGACATCATTAGATATGAAAATGTTTACCGAATACCATGAAGGTGAGAAGTGGCTTGTTTTTTACAGCCCTTCTTTTGCTTCAAGCAATGGCTGGCTGTACCAGTCAGGTATTGAACACCGCAGTTGACCCAAAAGCGGCTTTCACCGCTACTCCAAATAAGATTCAGCAAGGCGAAGAAATTACTTTTGATGCCAGAGATTCGGACCCTATTGAAGGAATTATTTCTGAGTATAAATGGGATTTTGGAGATGGAAATGTAGCTACAACAATCTCAGGTTTTACCTCACATCAATTCATTGATTATGGAACATTTAGTGTTAAACTCACAGTTACAAACGACCAAGGAGGCACTGATTCAACAACGGTAATGGTCAAAGTAAACGGTGCGCCGCAAATGAATTTGACTTACCCGGACACAGTACGAAGTGGCGATATAATAGTTCTAGATGCTTCTCGAACCTTTGACCCTGAAGGAAGTGATATGGATTTCAGATGGGACCTAAATCATTTAGAGGATACTGATGGAGATGGTGACCCGAGAAACGATGTTGATTACTCCGAATCAGTTCTTTACCTTCCTACAAATTCCAGCGGGATAATATCTGGATCTTTATTAGTCGATGACAAAGATGGAGGAGTTGCATTAGACACTTTCACAATCGATGTAAAGCCGAGAAAATTCAAGGTAGCGTGGATTGAAGAGACACTCACTTGGGATTATCAAGAATATCTTGCGCAGGGCGAATCATGGTCAGATAACATGACGCCAGGGGATGGCGCGAGGGTCTTAGCTTTCGAAGCGGTTTTAGAATTACAAAGAGATGTTCTACTTCCTCCAGATAACTTCACACTATCATTGAATATTGTAGATGATGGTTATAGGAAAACAGCGCGAACCACTGCTGGAAACTTTACAAGAAATGAATCAACCAATGCAGAACTAAACGCTTCCAATCTAAATCCTAGAGGACAGGAAGGGCTCTACGAAGCAGATAGCGTTGAGGAATTACTCGAACATCTAATGAGCGAGCCGGGCGCAAAATTCGGTCAAGGAGAATGGATTTGGACAGTTGTAGCACAGGATGCCGACCCCGATTCAATTGTCCCAGGAACGATTGACCCTGACGGCGGAAATGATTGGACTTTAGAAATAAGAATCCGGGTATTGGTCCCACAACTAACTGAAGTCGCTGAAGAATAATCAAGAAAACTGTATTGGTTGTACGGTTTTCCAGTTTGCATTTGCTAACTTCTTTGCCTTCCCATCGGCAATAATTGGGTGAATGTGGTTCAGCCTTCCGTGCATTCCGGTCACACTGAATTTGACTCTTAATTCGACCTGCCTGTCTCTTTCAGCAGCTTCCACTTGTTCAGAATCAAGTTCGATGTTTGCCATCTCCTTTCCATTGGTTGCCGAACTGATTGAGAACCTGCTTCCATTGATGTGAGCCCTTGGTCTGAAATCCATGTCATCAGGGTTATTCATCTCGACTTCTAAGTCGATAGAAAGCAAATCTCGAATTCCAACGCGCTTGATTACGATAGTGTCAACCATGTCGCTCGAATCATGCGAGTGCCCCATGATTCTAAATCTATCCGATGGTTTGGGACAACTGGGGTTTTACCCTATTGTTTGATAATGGTTGATGTTGATTTTTTGCTTATGTCACCACCTACTATCGGAATTGGCACTCAGAAAAAGGCAAGGCTTAGAACATTGAAAGACGAAATTAAGCGATTCATTTTCGCTAATCCAGGTTGTAGTGCTCAATCAATTGTATCATATCTTTCGAACGAAAAGAAATTTAGAAATCATGGCTTAACTCCAAGAAAGGTTGGATTCTTCATCCCTCGGCATCTAAAAACCGACATCAGGTGGTGGCAGGACCACACTGCGGGACGTCGAGTTTACGGCCCTGACGCTGAAGAATGAGCGACACAATCAAAGACGAGATTTCGGGACAATCAAACATGGCAGGGGTAACCGCCTATTTCGATCTTGATGGGACTCTTCTCGATGCCTCAAGCGAAAAAACACTAACAGCACTCATTGCCAAAAGGCGTCCGTGGAGAATTCCTTGGGGAACTATGATGTGGACATTAGGATGTGTAAGCAATCTACTCAGGGGTAGGTCGTTTTATGATGCTGCTAGAAATAGAGGCCATCTTTCACTTTGTAATTGGAATTATTTGGAGAAATATTCGAAGGAATTAGTTGAAGATAAACTTGGCAAAAGAATCCCAATCGAAGCACTCGAAAGACTCGAGTGGCACCGAGAACAAGGACATAGACTCGTCTTGATAACAGCCACGGTGAAACCTATGGCTCTGGCAATGGGCGAGTATTTGGGGATGGATTCAGTGTATGGCTGCGGTCCAGCAAAAATGAAGGGAATTATGTCTGGTTCAGAAATTGGTTGGGATTTACCACGGAGAAAAGGAAAAGTACCAATTGTAGAAAACGATGCGAGTATGGTTGAACATAACCTAAACGATTGTTGGGGATATGGAAATACCTTTGCTGATTCATTCTTCATGTCTATTGTAGGAAACCCCGTGGCGGTTAATGCAAAAGGTAAATTCAAACGCCTAGCAGATAGCAAGGGGTGGCTCCAATTTACCTGGATAATTGACTAACCCGTCGTGCTTAAATGGGGAATGTAGGTCGCTGGTTTGGGCCCTATAGTGTAGCCTGGATATCACAGTGGCTTGCGGAGCCACGAACCCGTGTTCGAATCGCGGTGGGGCCGCCATTATTCCTCTTCGTTAACCAGTTCGACTTTTTGGTCAAGCGCAGCTCTTGCTGATGCATTGATAACTGGCAAAGCAGAAGTTGCTACACAAATCACCATACAAATACCACACAAGTATCCCGATATTTTGTTTGCCAAAATTAGCGCTTCTGGCAACATATCTAATGAAATATTGTAGATTAAATAATTAGCATATATGCCTCCAATCGCAGCAAATGTTGCACCACTGATTGCATATTTCACACCTACAGAGTTTAATTTGAAGAGAAAGAAACCACCTATCCCAATGGCTAATCCACCAATCATAACGCTCCAGCCTCTTATTGAGTATGCGCCACTTTCTCTTGCTTCGTCATGAAATTCTTGATATTGCTCATCGGTCACATTTTGTTTGTTTGCTTCTCTAACGTTGGTAAGTAAAGCATCCAGTTCGGCCTGACTCAGATCTTCAGTATTAGCAAGAGAAAGATCACCGTAAGCAGCGACAATCATGGTCAGCGAACCTAGAATTAGCAATATTGCAATTGTCTTTGGTCCTTTTCTATCAGGCCTAACTGCAAAAAGGTCTACGGGAGGAGCAAGGCCTTTATTGCCATCTATTCGGATTGATAAATCATCATTCAATTAAATTCACCAGGCCTGTCTTTAGATCATCTGGAATTGTCTTGGATTCCATTGTGTCCATGCTGACACAAACAGTGACCTGTTGGCTTTCCCATAACAATTCTTGCTTTTGGTTATAGAATGAATAATTCCATGTGCAAGATTTGTCACCAACATGCGATATTGTGATGTTAGCAGTAATTTCGTCACCGTATCTTAGAGGCTTTATGAATGTAGATTTTACATCAACTACAGGGAAACCAAGTCTCATTTCATTGATGATTGTGGGATAATCAATACCACAAATTTTTGCCCAAGAATCTTCAAAGAACCTGTGTGCTAAATCATAGATTCGAGGGTAGTAAGAAACCCCGGCCATGTCGATCATTGGAAAGTCAACCCGCCTAGAAAGTTGTACTGCCATGTAAGTCCTATAGGGTGCACCTATTCAAGCATCATCAGGTTTAGGCCACTTTTTCTCCAATACTTTTGCTAAGTCGTCATCTAATTTGGCATTCCACCAATCGGACCCCTGCCAAATGGCATATTTCCCTCTGATTCCTCTTATGTCAGCGCCTTTGAAAGAGCAATTTCTGAAATTAGAAAGATTTAGCCTTGCTTTTCTCAGGTCAGCACCACTAAAATCACAATTGTCAAAGGCGGATTTCATCAAATCAGCTTCGACCATGGAAGCCCTTGAGAAATTTGAATCGACAAAATTTCCTTCAGTTAAATCTGCCTCATCTAGAATCGTTCTTTTGAAATTTGAACGAGGATGATTACCCCTTCTCAACAAGGCTTTGGCGTGATTCTGGAAAGACCAGTCCAAAGGCTCTTCTTTACTGTCGGTACTGCTTCCCGACATTACCAAAATCTTCACCTCAATAGCGACTCTTATTGTCTAGGTGTCCTCTTCCTTCAGGAGTCAAGATAGCGTAGCGATTTCTTTCCTTAGCAGAAGGTGGAGTCACCAAAAAGCCTCTTTCTTTCAACCTGTTTAGGTATAGAGATAAGTTGCCAGGAGGCTCCAAATCAGCATCTTCGAATAATTGGTCGATTACTCGAGGCGGGCTATCGTTGATTCCTTCAACATCTCTTAGGTAGTGAATTGCTCCTAAAACCTGGTCTGGTTTTTTGACTAAATTACAGTTTTCAATCAGGGCTTTGAAGGCAGAACCCCTTTCGGGAAGCCCAGCAGATTTTGCAGCTTCGACTGCGGCATTAATTGCTTTTTCTCGGGCGTTTCGAATCCTCGATAGAGCGATTGACCATGTGTCATCATCTCTAATTCTGACAAGCCTCTCATCCACACTAGATTGAGCACCAGATAGGTCAATTTCGACATCTCCTGCCCTAATAATTACTCTCGCTTCATCTTCCAAAAAGCATGCCTCAAGTCGGCCGACCAACAAGTTATTGATAACCTTTCTATTCGTTCGTTTTCAACTAATATTTTGGACAAATTACCTCACTTATAAGCACTAGTAACACATTTGTGCGAACAAAATTATCGTTAAATTAATATTTAATTAAATAACAATAATATTTTGAAATCTCAATTTCGGAGATAAAAAAAAAGGATAAGCACATGAATGATGGCCTAACCAATTGCATACATGGGTAGCGAGACTCGCTTTTTGACTGCACCTTTGATTGTCGGGATTTTACTGTTGTCTATTCTTCCAATTGGTTTTGTTTCAGCGAATGAGACTCCAACGACAATAGACATGTTTGAAGGAGGATTCGCTGCTGTAGAAATTTCTCTAGATGGCACCTCTGCAGATAATTCAACATCTATTCTTGTTCCGAGAAATGTCACTTTCATTTCTTCAAGTTTTGAAATCGAAATCGAATCACAAAACCCTAGCCCAGGTAGTGTTTTCATTGATGTTTCAGGCGATGGAACCAATGAATGGGAATTTAATGAAACCGGTTTTGGAAATCTCGGTCACCAAAATGTATTCTACAATGGATTGGAATACGCAGTAGTCAATAGCATCGCAAATACTGTGACATCTCCTGGATTCTTCCTTCCTCCCGATGCTAGTTTACAATCATCAAATCTCAACGTTACATTTTCTCCAGATGTTGGAGGAGGCTTCTTCCAAATTGGTGAATATCAACAAGCAATAGAGTCTGACGTCGACGGAGATGGCTTGCCTGAACCGTTGTTTTTGCTAGATGAATCAGCGAATAATACGACCTCGTTTGTGTACATTGACTGGTCTAGTTCGACAGGAATAACAACAAGTCAATCAATCTCTACTTGTGATACAGCATCTTCGATTAGTGTTGGAGATGTAAATGGAGACGGAGACCAAGATGTCGTTGCCTTTTCAAAATCTGATAATCTTGCATGTATACACATAGCCAATAATTCAGGTTTTGACCCAGTATTGAACGTGACAATTTCTAGTGGCCTGATCGCCGCACAGTTGGGTGACTTTGACGGCGATGGAAGCGATGATGTAATCGCAATTCACTCAGGAGGAGGGGTTTCTTACCAACCTTGGGATAACGTATCTTTCACCCTATCATCAGGATTATCAGAAACGGTAATGGAAAACGGTAGCTTCGGAAACCCTGCAAATTTGGCAGGATTATATGTCGGGGATTTCTTCAACAATAACTCAGTCGGAATTTTGACTGGCGATATTAGCGGCCACTGGAGTTTATTCCTTTATGTAAACAACGTAATTGGCGGACCTATCACATCATTTGATAATATTAAACTGAATTCTTTGGTCTATGATTTGGATGGAGATGGTGACCTCGATTTAGTTGGTGAGAATGATATGGGGTATGCAATAGCAGAGAATAATGGTACAGCATGGAATACAACAACAGCAATGGGGCAGTTAGGTATTACGAATTCTTCAATTGGAGATTTTAATGGAGATGGTGCACTTGAAATCATGATACCAAATCCAGGAACTTCAGATGGGTCATCTAATACAATTGAAGGCAATATTACCTACAGAGCGATAAACTCAACTATTGTGGGTAGCAATTCTTTACAAATTTTGGAGCCATGGTCGATTCCAACCAGCATCATAATGATGGATATGGATGGAGATGGAGTCACTGAGCAGATTATTGCGGCAGGAGAATCTAACCATGGTGTTTTCATAGGCGGTTGGCATGAAATTTCGCTTGATGCTGATGGCGATGGAACAGATGAGATGACAGGATTTGGTTATGCCGGAGATTCGGCAAATGGCCTTGATGGATTACTAATGTCAGACGAATTCAATGGGATTATGGATGATTTCAACCCAGTATTACTCGGCAGTCCGAAAATTTCCTACCCTTATGGAATAGAGATGGTAAACAATTCTATGTTCTTAGAAAGTTCTGGAAATGGTGCATTCAATCTAACAGATTTGGACGTCGGCTATGATTGCGCATTCATGGTGAAAACCAACCCATCCCCTACTACTAATCTTACTAACGTCCTCAATCTTGGTATGACTCCAGGAGTTGGAAATTATTCAGTCACCATCTCAGTAAACTCTACTGCAGCAGGGATTGTCAAATTAACAAATTTGGCTGCAATCCACATACCAGGTGCTCCCAACCTAGTCAACCCACCAGTACCAGTATTGGTGGCTTCATACATCGGTTCAGATAGAGTAGAATTACAATGGACAGACCCTGGTATAACAGGTGCGATACCAGATAATTTTGAATTATTTAGGGCGGAGACTGCCAATGGAATTTCAATCACGAATCCATATCAGGAACCTATCATAAATTTCGCTATAGATGAAAATATCGAAGTAGGAGCGACATACTATTACCAAGTACGTTCAATTCACGAATACGGGCAAACTTCAAACTTGTCGAATTTGTTAGAAGTGACTATTCCATATCCTGCCCCACCTGCGCAAATTGAGAATGTAAGTATTTCAGATGTCGAAGAAGATTCAGGTGGCACGGTGACAGTATCTTGGGATGAATCTGATGCTAGTGTAAATTATTACGCAATTTATCTTGATAATACTCAATTTGACAATGTATCTTCTATGTCTGCTGTCTCAATAATCGGATATGGCAATAACAGTACAGATATTTCTGGGCTGACAGATGGTCTATCATATTGGGCAGCTGTTGTGGGTGTCGATATCTATCATAATTACACCTCAGAGGTGGTATCTGTTGGGCCAACTTACCCAAGAAATGATGTTCCAAGTACAGTAGAATTGGAATTATCAGTTTCAGATTTGATTCAGATCGGAAAGCCATTCGAATTGTCGATTTCTTCGACTGTGAATGGTAATCCATCAATACCTCAAGGACAAATTACGGTAACTATGGTGACAGAACAAGGCAGTCATTTAGTTTCAACAGACTGGAATGGAATTAGCGTCACCGATTTCTCGGAATTAGGTGCGTATGTCGACGGCCTGTACGGGAATGCTACATTTTATGCAAACTACTCAGGATATGAAGGAAACCTAACAAACAGACCAATCTCTCAAGCATCAACTTCTTTGGATGCCCAAATTAAAATTGAGCTGAGTTATCAACAAGTTCTCAATATTATATCTTAGATTTTGAAAATGAATCAGATATCCGAATAGATGTTAATGCTACAACTTCAAGTCAATCGTCCCTAATTGAAGGAGCAACCATGACTTGGATGATTACTAATGATAGCACATTGAATTCGGCTATGGGTAATTTGACAATTACTAATGGATTTGGCCAATTTTTGATTGATTTTGTGGAAGGAGGAACTCTCACAGTATCTTTGTCCGGACCTCATTGGCTCAATGCAGATGACCTCGTGATTACAATCCATCCATATGGGACATTAATCGAGGAAAATAATTCCAACAATCAAACCAATAATGGAGAATGGTCACCGGATTCAATGGAATTGGTCACAGTAGATTGTGGTAATATCGAAATAACCGCATCATCGAATCAAGATATTGATTGTACATTCACAAATCCAAATAATTTCACTCTGGATATCTCACTTGAAGCAGATGGTTGGTCTCAGTGGGGCACCTATATTTTGTTTGAGCCAAAACCTGGGCAAAGTGAATTTAATTTAACAGCCGGAGAATCACGAATAGTTTCGATTTCTTCTTCCTTGCAGGAAGGATTTGCAGAATCGGGATTAGTCTCTGGAAACATTGAGATTGATTTCTGGCAGGGGCCTTCAGACTATACGACGGTTGGAGATTTACAGAGAACAGTCGAAATTTTGTGGACCCTGAAAATTGAAGAAACCAACAATCAAAATCAGAACAATAACCAAACCAACCAAACAACTACACCGACCGCAGATAATGCTGAAGGTAGCGGAGATATGTTAGTATATATCGGCGCAGTTGGCGCAATTGCAGTAATTGCATTGGTTGTAATAGTAGTGATTAGAATTAGAAATAGCGACATTGAGGATTGGTCGGAAGATGACTTAGACTTCGACCAGAATTTACCAAGCAAAGAGAAAGCTAGCAAACCGCTCCCAGTGGGTATGGCTTTGGATGAGATAGAAGACAGAACAGTGTCAGAAGAAGCACCAGAGAGGCCGGACATAATTTCAGAATTTGATTCTGATGAAGGAGAATACGAAGAAGAATATGAGGAATCCTATGAAGAGGAAGAATCGGGAATTTCCGTCGATGAACACGGCACTGAATGGTATGAAGACGAAGTTGGTGTTTGGTGGTATAGAGAAGAAGGTCAAGAAGATTGGTCTGAGTTTACGGAGTAATTTCGTAATACATTTGAACTAGGCTTATCGAGGGAATGATATGGCGGAGATGGAAAGGTACGACTTAGTTTTGCATCAAGATGCAAATCCGTCTACCAGCGGAGTAGCTATTTGCGGTTTTTCTACAGTAGGTATGGTTGGAGTTATTGCCGCCTCTCACATTATTAGTCAACTGAAATTACAACAATTAGGTACCGTATTGAATTCAGAGTTTCCAGCAATGGCATTGATTCACCATGAAGTTCCAAAGCATCCAGTTCGTGTGTATCAAGGTGAAAACGTCGGCGTTTTCACGGCAGAGGTAAGATTCGGGCCAGAGAGAGATATCTTGTTCGCTAATACGGTTCTAGAATGGTTCACCAGAGGAGGGTTTGACCAGTTGATAATCATCGACGGGGTCGCCCGTGAAAATATCGATGACCGCAAAGGTTCCCTGTATGGCGTGAGCTCCTCAAAAAAAGGCAGAGATCGTCTAAGAGAGATTGGTGTTGAACCGATTAAACAAGGCATAGTTGCAGGAATCGCCGGCTACCTAATAGCGGAAGGAGACAGGCTTGGACTTGATGTGACTGCAATTTTAGCCGACTGTAATCCGATGTATCCCGATGCTAGAGCAGCGGCAATCGCATTGGAAGCAGTAAGTGATTACACAGAAATTGAAATCCCATTGACCTCTCTTCTAGAAGATGCAAAAAGAATCGAAGATAGCGTGAGAGAAGTATTCGAAAATTCACAAACTATGTTGCCAGCACCAGACGATGAAATAGATCCATCATTCGGCTGATTTCGCAACCTCTAGGACAGTTTTCCAATCTGCATCAGTAGCGAACATTGCTTCTGGCATGTGGCATCTAGCCATTTTGAATCCTAGTTCTTCAAGTCCCGATTTCAACTTCTTCATTGAAGGAATGTGTTTGATTTTTGCAGCGATCCCTAGGTCGTTTACCGCAACTAATAGATGGTCTTGTGATAGCAATTCAGCCGATTCAGAAATATGAACGACAGACCTTTCAATTTCCCTTTTTGAATGGTCGATATCAATGTCATTCCAATCTGGAGGATAATCTTCGGGCCTACTGCAACACAATTCAACCGCTCTTTCGGTTGTCATTCTAGCAGCGATTTCAGAATCAAAAATCGGGCCAGTCCACATAGGCCCGGAATAATTTCCTTCTGGAATTTTAGAGAAATGATATGGTTCTGAACGAATTCTATATCCTATATTCTCATTCCAATTAGTTGCCTCATCTTTTGATTTTTTCAACAAAACACTAACCCTTACATGATGTCCATCAAATAAGGATAGAATAGGGCGCATAGACTTGTCATGCATCGCTGCAATTCTAGCGATTAGGCCGAGAAGAATACGTGTAGCATCATCGTGCATGTAGGAATCAACGATTCCTTTGGAGCCATATCTTCTCATAGCGCTGGTTTTTGCTGACCCGCACAATGCGGCAGTATCTGTTGCTGTAACTTCCAATACTCCAACTCTTGAAATAGATTGAATTGCAGAATCTAGAAATTTAACAGGAGAACCAAATGGGTCAATATCAATCCACTGGAAGGGGGCTTGTGTCATCAAATTAATCGCATCTCCATTAATCCAATGAATGCCATCCTCGACACCTCCTTCGATTGACCTAGAGAATCTACCTTCTTCCGGAACACATTGAATGTTTCGAGAACAGGATTGGTTGAATGAGATTTTTTCCCCCATTCAATAGCGTCTTCATCCAGATCATTTGCAGTTATTCTCAACCGGTCTTGATGTGGTACTTCTCTTCTCCATCTTCTAGGCCTAACTCCTGTTGCACAAAGCGCATCAAGAGCGCGAATTATCTTATCTTCAGAGACCAACCAATCGTTTTCTAACGCATCAGCTAAGAGCATTACCGACCTTGTTCTAGCAGGGGCCATAGCGGGGTTAAGGAACCCCTCACCAGTCTTAGCAGCAGGCCCTCTTGGCATATGGGATGGCCTTGGTTGGTGATCTTTCAGATGGACGATTGTGCGTCCTTCCAACCACTTGTGACCTGGCCAGCCATCATTAGACATTTTCAATCCTCAATAGTGTTCATACGAGATTTCAGGATTTACGTGACTTACTTTGTGTCCATTATCTACGACTTTACCGATGATTTGACACCCAGCCAATTTGTTGTTTAGCCATTTACAAATAGTTTCAGCAAACTCATGATTCACGGCTAAAATCATCCCACATCCCATGTTAAAGGTTCTATGCATCTCTTTGTCGGTGATGTTTCCGCTTTCCTGAATCCACTGGAATTCAGGTAAAATCGGCATTGGATTGTCGATGTGCCAGCCTAGAGAAGGATGCAATCTAAGCAGATTGGAAAGCCCCCACCTGTGACATGACAAATACCGTGTAAATTTGATACATCACATGGGCCATTTTGGATTAGGTCAACAATTTCTTCACAATAGATTCGAGTGGGGTTCAAGAATATTTCGCCAAGCGTTATTGCCCCGTTTTCGAATCTCTCAATTCTAGATTCATCAACCTCGAACGGAGCATAATCTGTCCAATCCATATTGCAATGTTTTACAACATTTCTAACCAATGAGTATCCATTTGAGTGAACCCCAGAGGACGGCAGGCCAATCAAGACATCACCTTCTTGTAGATTAGAACCTGTAATCTCCCTTCCTTTAGGCAACCAGCCTAATGCAGTACCTGAGAGGTCCAGTTCAGTCACAATTCCTGGAAGACTAGCAGTTTCTCCGCCTGCAAGCGTGACCCTAGCGCGTCTACACGCCTCAGCGAGCGATTTTCCTATCGCTTCATGCACGGCAGGGTCTGGCTTTGGTGTTGCAATGTAATCAACAAATGCAATAGGTTCCGCTCCAACGCATAACAGGTCATTCACATTCATTGCCATGCAATCTATACCGACTCCATGCCACTGATTCAATTGCGTTGCAATAGATAATTTTGAACCGACTCCGTCGGTTGCGAGAGCGAGATAATTTTCTCCGAATTCAATTAGTCCTCCAAAACCTCCGGGTAAATCGACAGGCGCTCCCTTTGTTCCAGCCTTCCTTACAGAATTCGATAATGCAGATACTAAGGCGCCCACTGCATTGCCTTCTAAGTCAATGTCTACACCACTGCTAGCATAGTCAAGACGGTCTGCCATGATGTAAGCCAGAAGAGTCTATTTCATCATCATGTCTATTCGATTTGATTTGCTATCCAAGGTAAAGATAGGTCTAATCTGTAATCAATTCCACTATGAGTTCCAGGGAATTCTTCCCAAACATGTTCTATTCCCAAATCTTTCATTCTGCTGTGAAGTTGTCTCAAACCATATTGGATATTGTACTGGTCTTGATTACCAACATCTATCCAGCAAGGTGGTAGATCTTGATTTGTTTCAATCATGCTCAATGGGTCAAAAGATTTCCATTGAGACCATTTCTCTTCTATGAAATTGCAATTATCATCAACCGGCATTTCTCCATCGCTGAAGGATGCAGCCATTGCGATAATCATCAATGTGTGAAAATCATCCCCACTTAGTGAATCACAGGATTTGACATGTTCAAGAAAAGCATCTCTTCCTCCAAATTCTGAGATATGAGACATTGCAGATGCCATCTCGATACCAAAAATCAACTCGAAACCACAATCTCCTGAATGACAAGCTACTGCTGACCAACAATCATCTAGCATGCCTCGTACAAGAGCGCCGTATCCACCACTAGATTTGCCAACTAATCCAAATCCACTAACGTTGAATCTTTGATTAATTTCGTTTCTTAGGTCAGTATGAAGCCATTGACCCCAATTCCCCATTATCTCCGAATCGATGAATTGGTTCCCGCCAAGACTAGTGAAAGTATCAGGCATGACTAGAATTGCAGGTTTCATTTTTTCTTCTTTCACGAGCCGTTCATGTCTCTGCGGTAATGTTTCTGCGAATGGTTTCCAATTTGCTCTTCCAAAACCGGTTCCTGTATACGGTGCAAGATAGATAATACAGGGTAATGGTTGGCCATCATTAGGAGGAATGTGAACCATAATCTCTCTTAGAATTGGGTCTCCAAGTTGATTCTTCAGTTTGTTAGATGAAAATGAGAATCTCTCAATTTTTCCATGAATGGGTTCAAAAGAGTGCTCGGGCATGTTTGTGGGATGGGCATCTATGAAATGTGTTTGGCGGTCCTCCAATGGAAGCCTATGGAGGTTCTATAATGCGAATAAGTTCCAGTGGAAACGAAGGGGAAGAAAAAATCCTCCTCAATCATTATAGATGGTCGCCATTCGCTGATTATGTCCGGTTGGAGGCATTTACATGACGATTCAAGAGTTCGATTTGCCTGCAAGGTGGCGTTCATTTTTAGTCGACAACTATAGCGAGGCAATTCACAATTTAGAAGTCTCATGGCCAGATGTTCAATCATTGGAAGTTTCATACAGAGACATAGAATCATTCGACCCAGATTTCGCCCTTTCTATTGTCGAAGAACCGGAAAATAATACCCAAGCCGCAAATCAAGCGTTGAGCCTCTTACTAGCAGAGTTAGGTGCGCCTCGAATCATTTCATTTGTTAGAATCATAAATCTCCCATCTGATACTTCTAGAAGCGTAAGGCAACTTCGTTCCGAAGATTTAGGGTCGATGATCTCAGTAGAGGCAATCGCTACTAAGATTGGTAAAGTTTTACCAAGAACGTATGAGGGTGTATTCATTTGTATCGCTTGTGGCCACTCAATTTCAGTTCCTCAACCAAACGAACAAGAATTGATTGAACCGATTGAGTGTTTCGAAATCGATGGCGGATGCGGCAGAAGAAAAGGCCAAACTAGATTTGTGCAACGCGTCGAGGAATCAATTTTGATCAATACTCAATTTATCGAACTTCAAGAACCTCCTGAGAATCTTAGAGGAGGCGTTCAACCCGAGCGAATTCTTTGCATCGCAGAACATGACCTAGCTGGAAAATTAAATCCTGGAGATAGGGTCACAGCAAATGGAATGTTATTCGTTCGCTCTCAAAGGAAATCAGGTAAAGAAACCCCGATATTCGATATTTTCTTGCGTATTCACAGCATTGAAAGGGACAGCATACCCTTTGAAGAAATCCAAATTTCAGATGAGGAAGAATCTCAAATCAAGGAACTTGCAAGAAATGAAAACATCCATGATATTCTCACAAAGTCGATAGCACCGTCAATTTTTGGAATGCAGAGACAAAAGGAGTCTTTGATGCTGCAACTCTTTGGCGGGGTCGCATCGAAAGCAAAAGATGGAACGCGCTTGAGAGGCGATATTCACATCTTATTGATGGGAGACCCCGGTGTTGCAAAATCTCAATTGTTATCCTACATGTCTCAAATTTCACCTAGAGGGAGATTCACTTCAGGTATGTCAGCATCTGCCGCTGGTTTAACAGCAGCAGCGGTTCAAGATTCTGCAGCAGAGGGAAGATGGACTCTTGAGGCGGGTGCTTTAGCCTTAGCAGATCAAGGCTTAGCCGCTATCGACGAATTCGACAAGATGAACGATAACGATAGGTCTTCTATGCACGAGGCGATGGAACAACAGAGAATATCTGTATCAAAGGCAGGAATAAATGCAACATTATCGACAAGGTGTGCAATTTTGGCAGCAGCGAACCCTCATCCAAATGGTCGATTTGAACCATTATCAGAAAAACCGTTTACAAAACAGGTTAATTTGAAACCAGCGTTAATTTCTCGTTTTGATGTAATTTGGTTATTGACTGATGAAGCAAAAGCGGATTATGATGCGATGATTGCTAACCACATCATGAAAAATCGTAGTGAAGCAACAGCTGAAATTCTAATCGACCAGGGAAGTGAAGTCGACCCATCAAAGGCAGCAAATGCTAGCGACATAGACCTCAAAGAAGGAATGATAAACAGGGATTTGATTAGAAAATATGTGGCATATGCAAAACGAACAATTCATCCAAAACTCACCGATGAAGCACAGGAAGCCTTGTCAAAATTCTATGTAGAAACTAGGCGAAAGGGTGGAGAATCAAACGATTCAATTTCAATATCCGCTCGTGCAATTGAAGGATTATACAGATTGGCTCAAGCATCTGCTAGGGTGAGATTGTCTCAAGAAGCAACTATGGAAGATGCTGAAAGAGCAATTAGAATTACTAAGACTTGGAGATATGAATTGATGGGAGAGGACTTTGACGAAACCACAATTCACTCTGGTAAGAAGGCCACAGCAAGAAATCGAGAAAGAATAATCATCGAAATTGTCAGAAGAATACACCTGGAAACCGGTGAAGTTGTGCAGTTGGCAGATGTCCTAACCGAAGCGGGTAGGAATGAAATTTCTCGGGAAGTAGCCGAGGACCTGATAGATGCACTTTGCAGAGATGGTAGGTTGATGAGACCTAGTGGCTACGATACATTGCAACCTGTATGAACGATGTTCTGATAATCGAGTGATGCCACCGCTTGTATCATGGAACCCGTTGGTGATGTTTCTGCACCTTCGAAATTAGACCCAGAGTCACTAGGTTTCATGTGTGGAATCGAGGTTCACCAACAATTAGCGACCGGTAAATTACATTCTCGCCAACGAGGAGAAATGCATGATGTCACAATAGAGTCAATTCCAGAATCTTGGCCGAGAGTAAATAGGAAATTACGTTCAGCTGTAGGTGAGGGTGGAAGCGTAGATATTGCAGCACGGTTTGAAGCGAAAAGAAACCGATCATTCATTTATTGTAAATCACCTAATGCAGGATTAATCGAATTGGATGACCAACCACCACTTCCTCATGATTCGGAAGCCCTCGACATCTCCCTGACGGTTTCAGGTATGCTCAAAGCCCATCCCACTCCTTTGCTACAGACGATGAGAAAAACTGTAATCGATGGTTCAAACACTAGCGGATTCCAGCGTACAACCCTTATCGCTACAGGCGGTGTTTTACAAACAGAAGGAGGAGATGTGGGGATAGATGTACTCTGTTTGGAAGAGGATAGCGCAAGAAAGTTGGATAGTGAATTGACACCTTCTGGAGAGGTAGTGACTTGGAACCTTGACAGGCTAGGAATTCCTTTGATTGAAATCGCAACTTCTCCTGATATTCATTCTCCAGACCACGCTAAACAAACAGCGATTTCTCTTGGAAGAACACTCAGAGATACGAGAAGAGTTCGAAGAGGCCTCGGTAGTATTCGTCAAGACTTGAATGTCTCAATAATGTGTGGCGACAGAGTTGAAATCAAGGGTTGCCAGGATTTGGAATGGATTCCAAAGATAATTAGATGCGAAATGGCTCGACAATTACATTTTTACAGATTGGCAAATCTCTTACGCGAGCAACACAACCTCCCTCTTTTAAGCCCGAATAGGAATATTGAATCCGAAGAAATTTCTAATGAAGTTAGAGAAAGAATACCATTTATTTTGACAAATGTCACTGAAGAATTTTCTGATTGTGAATCAAAAATGGTGAAAAATGGAATTGAATCAAATTTCATCATGTTGGCTCTCCCTCTTTCAGGTTTTTCAGGTCTTATTGGGAAAAAGGAACTTGATGAAGACGGGGCACAGATGCCTAGATTAGGAAGGGAACTTGCAGGAGCAGCAAAATTAGCAGGCGTAGCAGGAATATTCCATTCTGATGAATTACCAGCATATGGAATTGAACAAAATCATGTGGATAAGGTAAGAAAAAGCCTCTCAGGAGTAGATGCATTTGTCTTATGTTTAGCGCCAAAATGGCAAGCAGAACTAGCTCTAGAAAGCGTGTATAACAGGGCAATTCAATCGTTTGATAGAATACCAAAAGAGGTACGAAACGTTGTCATAAAGAAAGGGTCTCCTGAGGATGGTACAACAACACCGATGAGACCTCTCCCCGGCGGAGCAAGAATGTATCCAGAAACCGACATACCTCCGAGGGCTCTTTCGTCTGAAAAATGGCAAAGTATTCTCAACAACTTACCCATGACGCAAGAACAGCGCCTAGAACGCCTTTCGAAATACGAGATCAGCGGTGACCAGATCAAACAATTAGTATCTCGAGAATTGGATGATTATTTTGTAAATCATGCAACAGGATTACCATTCAAGGCGTGGGCAACAATGGTGTTAGAAAATCAGGGAGATTACGGATTAATGGCTTTGATTTTAGCAGCAAAAGAACAAGGTATGGTGACACGCGAAGGAATGGGCCCTCTGTTGAAGCACTTTGACGGGCAAGCGCCTTCAATGAACCAAATCGAATCAGCCTCTGAGAAATTAGGGTTCAAACCTGCAGATGCTGGCGATTTGATGTCGATAGTAGAAATGGTTGTAGAAAGTAGATTGGACTTTGTTAAAGAAAAAGGTATGCAGGCACTCGGCCCACTTATGGGGTTAGTAATGAAAGAATGCCAAGGTTCTGCAGATGGTAAGCAGGTGAGTGCACTTCTAAGAGAAGTAATCCAGAGGCATGTGTGATGAAAAAAACACTCGCCACCATTCTAATCATATGTTGTTTTACCAGTTTAGTAAATGCACAACAATCATCTCAACTTATTTGGGAAAAAGACCTGCAAAATGGATACATCTCCACTAAACCGCTCGTCATAAATGACCAGGTAATCGTTCGAACATCTGGTTTTTGGACAGATCCAGATAGGCCTCATGTTTATTCACTCGATATTGAAACTGGAGAAGAAAATTGGAAGTTTAGAAATAATGGCTCAACAAATCATGATTTAGCTCCACTTCTATTTGCTGAATCATCAACTGGTGATTGTGGTTCTTGGCCAGACCTGATTTTAGTGGGGTGGACCGATGGAATGCTGACGGCTTTACGTGCTGTAGATGGGTCTATTTTCTGGCAGTATCAAACTCAAAACGACGGCTGGGGAATAACTGGGTCGATGGCCTTGGATGGCGAAAAATTAGTTGTTCCAACCAGTTTTGGCCTCTCAACATTTTGCTTAGCAAATGGTAATCCCGAACTTGAGATAGAATTGAATCAACAAGGGTGGAGAAATGGCGTATCTGTTCATGGAGGAAATTACATTCTTGGAAATGAATTAGGAATCTTATATTCAATTTCTAAAGATGGAAATGTCAGCATATTGAATGAATTCGATGGTAAAATTCGCCATGCCCCCATTATTTCAGATGCAGGGATTCTCATCCATTTACAAACCGCTAGCGGATCTGAAATTTATGTCGATTCAGAATTGATATCCGCAGAAGGCCCATCTCCTGCGATTCCAATAATTATGGAGAATAAGGTGTATCTAGGGACAAGTAGCCATATCTTGGTATTGGATTGTCTACAAGAATGTTCGATAGCCGGCCGAACTGAATACAAAACAAACGGAGAGATTTCAGAAATAATTCTAAATTCAAAGCCTATGATTAGTTTCCCTAAGAACGATGAAACAGGGGGCTGGGGGATAGGTGAGCCCGGCCAATCAATCGATACCATTTTTTCTGAAATTGGAACTTACACTACCGCAGGGTTAACCTCTACAGATGATGGAAAAATCCTCTTTGGAAACGATAACGGAATTTTGTATTTTTATTCATATGAAAACACATCATCAACAGATGAGGATGGAAATCCGATTTTAGCGATTTTGATAGTCTTAATTTTGAGTATAATCATTTTACCTCAAGTCTTCAAAAGGAATATCCAGTTAGGCCAAAAAATAGGTTTATTCTCAATACTCGTTTTGATGATTTTATTGTTCCCACAATTTGCAAATTTTTGGTCGCAAGAAGTGGATAAATTTGCCAATGAATCAACCGATTGGGATTCATCTTGGCCAAATGAATGGCAAGGGACTCAAGTTGTAGTAATTGAATTGGAAAACGAGACCATACTCCAAGGAGGTCTTTCGGGTTATTCAACCGTTGAAGAGATTACTAGTTTTGTAGCAGGTCAAAACCAAATTATCATTGATACGGAAACTTACGATTTTGGAAGTTGGGTGGTTTCATTTGATGGGCAGTTTAAGGATTCCTGGGAGTTCACGATAGATGGTAAAAGGTCGAGCGTGGGATACTCACAAGCAACTATCGAACAAGACAGCGTTGTTAGATGGAAGCCAGCGTGAAGTTCAAGACTTAGGTCCTCTAGGGTCAATACATGGTACTGACTGATGGCGTGCATGGCCCTGCCTTGGCGCCGACAGAAATGTTGGTATTGAATGCCGTTTTGGTTTCGGTCTGTTTCGTATTATTATGCAAACCGTCATCTAACAATAAAGCGAACATACTGCTACTTAGTTGTCTAACTCTTGCAGCCGCAGCTAGTCGTGTTTTGCTTGAACCATTGCCAAATATTCAGCCTTTGACAGTTATGTGTTTGTTAATGGGTGCTTCTTTAGGTGCTAGAAGAGGAATGGCGTTTGCAGTGATGGCTACACTACTTTCTAACATGGTTCTATCACATGGTCTTTGGACTCTTTACCAGGCTAGTGGTTGGGCATTCATTGCATTCATTGGGTCAAAAATTAAGATCGTAGAAGGTCAAAATTTGGTAATGAAAAATCTGGTGGCAGTCTCAATTCTAACCTCGATTTTGTTTGATTGGTGGGTTTCACTTTCTGTTTACAGATACGGAATGTCACTAAATGAATTTGCGTTATACATTCTAAACGGCATTCCTTTCGATTTGATGCATGCTCTAGGAAGTATCGTCACCGCTGTTTGTATTGCTCCTTACTTACTCAATTTGCTGAATGCATACCCAAGTACGGACAACAAGGAATTACCAGTTGGTGAAGTCAATGTCATCATCTCCTGATGAAGTCACAATGATTTTGGTCGTTAGAGACGACTTGAAATTGTCAAAAGGTAAGTTGGCTGCACAGTGTGCTCATGGAGCAGTAAATTGTGCACTGAAAGCAAGGAAAAAAGCACCTAGATTGTTTGAAAGATGGAATAATCATGGTGCTCGCAAAATTGTAGTAAGGGCCGATGACGAATCTCATCTGCGTCAATTGTATTCTCAAGCACTAACAGCAGGCTTGGTTTGTGACCTTGTCAAGGACGCTGGGCGCACAGAAATTCCTGCTGGTACAATCACAGTTCTAGGCATTGGCCCAGCTACAAAAATGACAGTTGACGCCATTACAAGTGACCTGAAACTGCTTTGAGGTAATCATACCTCGCCAGTACATGCGGGAGCATCCATCTGATAGGGTTGATGTCCGTAGTGACACGATAACCCAACCTACAGCAGCCATGAGAAGGGTGATGGAATCTGCGGTGGTAGGTGACGATGTATTGGGGGATGACAACACAGTCATAGAACTTCAAAACAGAGTCGCAAAATTATTCGGTAAGGAAGCGGCATTATTTGTCGCAAGCGGTACAATGGCAAACGCAATCGCCCTTAGAACTCATACCTCTCCAGGTGATGAGATTGTTTGTGACAAATCAGCACACATCTACAGATACGAAGGCGGAGGATATGCTGCATTATGTGGTGCATCTATCGCTTTGGTGGAAGGCAAAGGTGGAATTATGTCAGCCGACCAAGTCAAATCAGCCATAAGGAAGGCAGAAGGTTCAGGTTCGCACTATCCTGATTGTACTCTGGTCTGTGTGGAAAACACGTCCAACCTTGGTGGTGGTGCATGTTATACCCAAGACGCCCTTGATGAGATTGCAGCGGTTTGCAAAAGCGAATGGTTGTGCTACTCACATTGATGGAGCAAGAATTTTCAATGCCTCGATTGCAACAGGAGTTGCGGTAGATAGAATTTGTAGAGATTACGATTCTGTTTCGATTTGCTTCTCCAAGGGTCTTGGTGCGCCTGTTGGATCTGTATTGGTCGGCAGTCAGGAATTCATCAACAAAGCACACAGATGGCGAAAAATGTTCGGTGGCGGTTGGAGACAGGCAGGAATTTTAGCGGCGGCTGCATTACATGCATTGGACCATCATGTAGAACGCTTGAGTGAAGACCATGTTCGCGCAAAAAGAGTGGCTAATGCTATCAATGAAATGGAAAAATTCTCCGTTGATTTGGAAGCAGTCCAGTCAAATTTAGTCTATGTCAATTTTAGTGGGTCAGCAAAAGACTTGGTCGAATCTCTCAGTGAACATGGCATCGACATGTTTGACCTGCCATATAATCGAGTGAGAATTGCAATACATCTTCACATTACAGATGAAGATGTTGACAGAATTATTGCAGCCTTCGCTGCACAGTGATTGCAGCAATCATCGATATTGCGATTACTGAGACTAAACCGATGCTTGGAAGACTATCTTCTTCTGTTGGGGTTTTAGCTGGTGCATCCTCTTCTACAATATCTGGCAAAATTAATTGGTGAATGAGATGGACCTGTAAATCGGTTCCATCATGCGCTTCTGGTAATGTGATTTCCATCGTTCCACTACTTTGGTTTCCAAGGATAACTAATGATTTCACGACGTGAGGGTAGTTCTCTACTCCATTGCTTCCATCAGGGAAGTAAGCATATCTTTCTGTGACCCAGAGCATGTTCACCAACTCTCCTCCCTCAGGAATTAAATCATTTGAATGAACGATATTCCAAGCGACCATACCTGTGTTATTTCCTGTGATAGCCCAACCTAATGTTGAGGAGCCATTGCCAAGTTGTAAATCAATTGCTGCCAAATTGATGTAATCGGTGTCTAAAGAATCCGATTCTGGAACGCTTCCAATTTGTTTCATACTTCCATTGAAGACTACTGTAGGCGCAACACCTCCATCGTATCTTTCATCCCATCTTGCCTCCCCTTCTGTAGTCCCCCATGGGTCTTCGGAGTCTTGGTCTCTATGGAAATGAAATTGCTGAATATTGACTCCATTTGCTTCGATATCATCTAAGGCGTGCTCGACATATACACAATTTGCGCACCATGTTGCGGTGTAATACTCAACTATTGCGGGAAGGTTTCCTAATTGGGATGAAGCATTCCCAGACATGTTCGCATCTAGGGTTAATCCACCAAATGTGAATCCAACATCCTCTACTTTTTCTGCAGTACCAGCATTGGAAATTGGAATAAATGAAATAGATATCATTACTGCAATAACTAGAATTGTAGTTCGCATTATGTATCCCAGCAAATACACGTTTTCAAGGGTTATTGCGATTTCTTATGCATGGGTTCAAGAACCACCGTCAACGAGGGTGACCGTTAGGCGGGGACTTGAATGATGTCTGAAACAGGGTTATCTTCGACAGGTGTTTCTATGGAAGAAACCCCAAGCGGAGAGATTCTGCCCGAATGGCTATTCGATGCTCTAATTTCAGGGCGCAGATTAATGGTAATTTATCCAAGTGAGGATTCTAGGAAATTACATATTCAAAGATTACACGATTCCGAGAGCACCGGCCTGATCGATACAACCCTCCATATCACCTTGAAGAGACTGATATCTATACTTCATTTAGACTTGAGACTACCTTCAGTCTTGGAGGACGATGGAATTTTATTCGAAAGAGTCCATGAAGGTTTGAAAAAAGCCTCTAAGGAATTTAGATTGCTAAGTTTATTGAGCAATCCCAAAGCCACTTGGACTAGGTCCAAAACCAAGAGATTGTTGACGCTTTACAAAGAAATTTCTTCTTTGAGTAATGCATGGAATTGGGATGAAGACCCTGGGGCAAAAGTTTGTGATGAAGTCTTGATTGAAATCGGGAAGCAACTAAATTCAACCCATCCTTTCAGAGTCGAAAGAGAAGTCCTCAAAGCACTTCAATCTTCAGATTCTGCACCATTTACCATATCCGATATCGATGGCATCATAATGCTAGACCATCCTACAGGTATCAGTGAAATAAGATTAGAGTTATTGAGCGAGTTATCTAAATTCACAGGAGTTCATCAGTTGGTAAATCCCGGTTCTCATCGCTTAGGATACCATGGTGAATTCATTCATGACATCTCTCCAATAGCGGACAGGTCTGATTTACCCAATTGGGTGCCGATTCATGAAGTAAAAAAGGCAAGTTCAAATGATAATTTTACAACTGAAATCGGTGTAAGAAAAAATACCTCTATCCATAGATTAACCGTTGAAAACGAGAGTTTTGAAACTCTAGCATTAGCAAGCGTAATTCCAAAATTAAAGGGTTCGATATTGGTCATTTCAGGCGAACCCGACAAGCTGACCAATGATTTGCAAATTCATTTGCGAAATATCGGAATAAACACTGGGAAAAAGGGAGCGATGCTGGTAGAAAACCCCGCAATATCACGAGTCTTGGAGATAATGAAAATTTCTTCTGGGGAGGAGGCATGGTCATTATCTAAGTTGACCGATATCTCATCGCAATTAGAACTTCCAATCGATTTAGGCTTTAGCTCATTAATTCACCCAGTATACGAAAATTGGAAACCTAAATTACATCTCGAAATAATGACTGAAGTAGCTAGAGGCTTTCATTTACTAGGAGGCAAAGGTGCATTATCAAGATGGCTGGCGACTTTATCCCAAGCAACACCAAGACCCGGTGTTGACCAAGAAAAAAGAATGCAAGAATTAGAAGAATGTCAATGGTGGTTAGCAGCATTTTCAAATTGGCTTCATCCTGTACTTCCAAAGCATGACCAGGACCTTAATCCCGAATTTTTCGTTGGTTGTTCCAGCGGTGAAAAGCTGCCATTACCAGAAATTCCAAGCAACATTATTTCATGGTTCAATTCTATGGCTAATTTGATAGATTGGTCTGCACTTTCTGAAAGAATTGAATTTGAGAATACGAGCATTAAGAGCCTACAAGTATTTTTTGCCACGATTACCAAATTTACGTTGGAAGGTTTTGAATTCAATAATGAAGAAATAATTGAAATTTGTTCAAGTATAGTCGAAAATACTGAGATATCAGGGTCACGTGGAAGTGACGACGACCTAAAAATTCTAAGTTTTACACAAGCATATGGATTGGATGCAGATACCATTATTTTGTGTGGAATAGATTCAACAAAATGGTCAATGAAATGTAAACCAATCCCTTGGTTAGATGAGAATGTAAGAATGAAATTAGGATTACATAAGCCGGACGAACCTTTGCGAATAGGCAGACATCAACTTCGACATGTTTTGAATTCTGCCCAAACAGTATTGATTATCGACTCTACTATTGAAGAAGGAATAGAATTCTCTGGACCCATCGATGAATGGATCAATGCTCTTACTCAAGAAGGAAATATCGAACAATTAAATTCACCTCCAGAATTTATCTCTCCGGAAGAATGGCATCCAGATGTAGCAAATAGAGAATGGGAATGGAAGATTATTGACGATGAAGCGAGACTTGTCTTCAGAGTTAATTCAATGGAAGTCAAAGAAAATCAAATCTTCACGCATAGGAGTGGTAATTTACCAAGAGATAATGTTCAGAGGTCAGGATTATCATCTATTGAAAATAGAATTCCTAAATTTTCTCCAATGAATTCTAAGGGTATGTTATATGCTGCGGAAAGAGAAGTTTTTTCAGACCAAATCGATAGAAGAGTCTCTGGATTTGAACTTGAGGAAGGTGAGGCTTTTGGTTTTGAAAATGCTCCTAATTTGATAATCACTTCAAAGTTGAAACTCTTACCTGGCCGCAATACTCCTGCAAACGGAAGAAATTCAGTTAATTGGCCACATCTTGGTTTTAGAGATGATAAGAATATTGGAATCGCCATCGACCCTAGGCCAATTACTCCACCATCGACAACTTTCGATGATTTAGATTCGATTTTAGGCCGAAGCATTTTGCCTCTTCAACCACCAAAAGTCTGGTCTCAGGGCCGCCTTCAATCTTGGCTAGATTGCCCTCGTAAAGCATGGTATGAGAGGCATAAATACGTAAGTAAAGACGAAAAAATGCGAGAAGACTTAGCGGCCATTACCCGTGGAGACATAGTCCACCAAGTCGAAGAGGCAGTATTGGAATCTCATGGCATAAAATCTGGAACAATTTTTGATGAGTCTGTGCCACTACATTTAGGACAATTGAAGGATATTGAAGACGCATGGCAAATCGCTTTGGAGAAAGTAAAGCAAAGTGCAACTTGGATGAAGCGAATTGATGGCGTTGCTGCACATCGCTGCAGAGATTTGGTAGGAATAAGTCCTCGAGAATGGCGAGATTATTTGGAAACCGGAACGATATTCTCGATTGGTGGAAGAATTGGAAGGATGCTGATCGCAGATTATCGATTAACAAATGCGAGTCCAATCGCTTGTGAATGGGAAATATATTCTGAAAATAAGAATTCAGTACGGCTTTCATTACCGGAATTAGAAAAAGATTTTTCATTGATGGGAAGAGTTGACAGAGTTGATAGAATTGATTTATTCAAAGAATACCTTGATGAGAAATCAGACCAGATAATACCTCTAGATTTTGACCTAGAAAATCCTCCTCCTTGCAAACGCTTTGTCGTTATCAGAGATATCAAATCAGTAGATGGTCCTAAAGATAATGGAGATGAAAAAAGGCATATGAACGCCATATTCAAAGAATTACAACTTGCACTCTATGCTAGAGCTTGGGAGATTTGCAATCCTGGAGACAGAGTTATCGGCGTAGGAGTAATAACTGTTGGAAATAATACGAAACACAGAATTGAATTGGACCCAGAATTCAATGAGGACATAGAAGACATTTCTATTGGGGAGATTACAAATTATACCCATGGTCACTATCGATTACCTGGTGAAGAGTCAGAAACCTCTTCAAATCCTTTCAGAGCATGGTTGCGTGAGAGAATAACTACTGCGTTCAGAGTAATCGAAGGTCTTGAATCGGGGAATATTCATCCCGAGCCTTCAACTGAAATCTGCAAGTATTGTAGTATCGCAGATGCTTGCCCAAGTGCAAAAAGGAGTGATGAATGATGGTCGAATTCAATCGTTCACAATCATTAGGGCTCGATATCGATAGGCATATTGCAATCGATGCAGGTGCGGGGACAGGCAAAACAACTGTAATGGCTAGCAGATATATTCAGCATTTACTATCGAGACAACAGCGGTCAACCATCTTACTCCCGCCAGCACCGAGGATTCCACTTCAGGGCCAAGGCGCGATTAGATGTCCAGCAAGGGAGCGGACATCTCTCGAAGATTGGCCTGGTTTGTTGCCAACAGAGACGGTTGCAATTACATTCACCAGAAAAGCAGCTGCTGAATTAAAAGCAAGAATTCGGAAACAAATCACGAGATTGAGAGCCCAGCCCCCAAGTAAGGAAGACGAATTGGGCATACATGATACCAGGCTGCGAAATCAAGGTGATGTGGCTATGTTGCTGTCACTTTTGGATGATGCTCCAATCTCTACAATCGATGCCTTCCTATCTTCAATTGTCACCCCTTGGGTAGGTCTTGTTTCGGAGGATCCTGCTACTGAACAAATTGACGAAGATTCATCCATATTACTTCGAGAAGAAGCCATTAGGGCGGCTTGGAGGTTGCAAAATAGTATAGATGCTATTGAATTAGGGCTTACCGGAAATCTCGAAAATTTCTTGGAAGCAAGAAATCGACTATCTGTTCTCTTAGGTGGCCAGCAATCGTCATCCACTGTTATTCGTGGTATGTTGAAAAAATCATTATTCGTCGAGGAAGCATCAAGGAAGTTAAATATTGAAAATGTAGAAGAATTAAACGCTCAAGATTTTGAATCGCTATTCCTTGACCCAGTCAACGAATTTTTGGAAAGTTGGTATGATGAATTTAGAAATTTGATAACCGAATGGTGTAATGCTTGGCTAGGGGAGGCGCAGGATTTGTGCTTCCAGCCGATGCTGAAGTCGGCATGACTAGATTCAGATATATCCAATATCTTTGCACAATTCCAGCAGAAAATAAATTACAACAATTGCAGTGGATTTGGCTTGTATGTCATGCGATAATTGCAGATTCTAATTTAGATAACATACATTGTAATCCTCTTTATCGAGACAAACCTCCTAGCGGCAAAGGTTGGCCTTCAGGTATCGTAGCTAACTCGAGGTGTTCATTGGCGAAGGATGTTCAAACACTCATTGTTGAAAATGTTAGATTATTTACTGGGCCGATAAGAGATATGATCTGTACACAACAGGGATTCTTATTGCGTAATTTGGGAAGAGCATCCTTCTTATTCAATCCCTTATTCTCAAACCCCGCTCATGTTCCTGGCCAAACAGCACACCCGCCGAGATTGGATTATCCATTGCCACAACTTCCACCTGAGTCCGAATTGAGACTCTCGACACAATTAGAATTACAGGTAATCAAAGACCTATTTTTGGTTCACAAAGGGGTCAGAGAAATATTGTCGAGACTGAAAGCCATTGAAGGGGTTAGAGACCATGACGATATGCATAGGCTCGCTGAGGATTTATTGCTTACAAGGTGCCCAACAGTTTGTAGAAAATGGTATCCTGTAAACGTAATAGATGCTTTGGATTCAATAGGCGGAGAGCCTTGGCGAGATGACCATCTCAGTAGGGCACTTGTTGAGGCTCAAGGCAATGAAGTAGTTAGTAATGATTTGATGAGAAGAATAGAATTGTTGAGGAATTTGCGAAGACAGTTTAGAGCATTCATTATCGATGAATATCAGGATACTAATCCTCAACACTTTAGGTTATTAGCAAGACTTTGGGGTAGAAGAAAACTAGAATCTGATGAACCCACATGCCCAGCAGGGGAGTGGGACCCAACCATATGCATAGTTGGAGACATGAAGCAATCAATATACAGATTTAGGCAAGCAGAAGTAACTGTAATGAAAAGAGCTGTAGAATATATTAGGTTGATGAATAGAGAAGAATTTTTGATGGAAAACAGAATGGAAAAATTACGTCAAGCAGGCTATTCACGAGACCCCCGTCCGATTCCAGGAAAAGGTGGAGAATCATCGACTTTTGAGTTGGCAACAACGATTAACTCCGAGGACTCAAAAGAGAAGAATGGATTTCTTACAAGTTAGATGATTTCGATAAAGAATTGTCGAATTCCTCACAGTTAAAGAGAGAAGAAGGACATATTGAGATGTCAACAAATCATCGAACCTATCCTAGGTTATTGAACACAATGAATCACATTTTTAGAGATACATTTGATTCTCGACATCACTCCTTGCCTGGGCCTTGGCATGCTGAAGCCCAAGATTTGTTAGCAGGTAAATCTGAATCTTGTGAATCAAAGTTTGAGTGGATTCTACCTGCCAGATCAAGCGAAGAACAACTCGATTTAGACCCTGAAATTGCAAAAGACCCTTTCATTCATGAAGGCTCTAGAAATATTGAATTATGCGCAGATTTACTCGCAAAGAGGATTTCCGCCTTATTGAACAAAGGAGTTGCAAGAGTATTCGATTCGGATACAGATTCATGGATAGATGTTTCAGAACCAGAAGCGGAAATAAGACCGGAAGATATCATGATTTTAGTCGCCTCGAGAAAAAGAATTCCAATGTTGGTTAGAGCCTTAGAAAAACATGGAGTTCCTGCTATGGCGGATAAACAAGGATTACTTCTTCATCGCCCAGTTATCAAACCATTAATGTCGATATTATCCTTAATGGTCAATCCAGAAAATAGGGCTGCATCTCTAGGTGTAGCACGTTCTGTAATCATGGGATTATCAGATGGGGAAATTTCAAAATTCATAGGTAGTAAAAATGTAAATCATATTGATTTGCTAATTGAAAATAGCCCAAATGAAAAAATCAAATCCTTGATGTTGCGAATTAAGGATTTGTCTAAAAATGGTATGATAAGAGACGCTTTACATACAATTGTGGATTATTCAGATTTACTTTATTTCTATCCAAAGGAGGGTGACAGGCAAGATGTTGAGAATTGGTTGAATCTGTATGACAAGATTTCAGCATCCAGTGGTAATGACTCAGCGATTGTATTGAATCGGTTAAACGATTTACTAGAATTAGAAGGCGATGGGCCAAAAAGCACCTCTCCCGGCTCCAGCGGAGCGGTTGAGATTCTTACAATTCACAGTTCTAAAGGATTAGAAGCCCCAGTGGTAGTTTTGTATGATCTCTTTTCAACGGGAACTAGAGATTCATCGTTTGCATCAACTGATAATGTTCTAGTGACTCCGGATATCATTGCTGGCAGAATACATCCTTGGAGAGGGGAAAAGAAACCTGAAAGCGGTTCATGGGTCCTTGCCAGCCTCTTTGATAATGGACAGCAGCTAGCGGAAAGAAGAAGACAATTCTATGTCTCTTTGACTCGCGCTAAGCAGAGATTAATCATTGCAGGCGCCCCTTCAAAATCGTCGAAAACAACAGAAAATGGCAGTATCCAAATTGAAAGAGGCGAGGGCCGCCAGACTATGGGAACGATGTTCCTTGATGGTTTGGCCTATTCTAGTATCGAAGCGGGTAATGAGGGATGTGTTTGGTCAGATGGCGGTTTAGAACAAACTGGTAAAACATTGGTTCTAAATCCTGGTGAGTTATATCAAAATTCATTCTTGGGAGAAGATTCTTGTAATTCGATTTCAATATTCCATCAACCACAATGTTTTGAATCTGCGGAAATAGAATCTGTTGTTTCGATGTGGAAGAACAGATATGAATTGGTTCAAAGTATTACAGATAAGGTGGATAATAAAGAGCCTTTGAGATCAAAATTTACTCTTCCCTTAGCGTCTCATTCACTTGACACCTCATGGGATTGCCGCAGAAGATTTTGGCTATCATCAATTTCAAATTGGGAGTCTGAAAAATTCAATTTCATTCCAGTAAGTGAAAGAAAATCAGAATGGCCAAAAGCGACAGAGTTCGGTTCACTTTTCCATAGATTATTAGAAATCGGGCTTCCAAACCCCGGTTCAAATGTATCTAATTTGGACAAAGCATGGACATTGAAACAAGAAGACTATCTTACAGATGAAAAAATTCTAAATGAGGTTTTAGACCAATCGTCCTTGGTTGACGAAGAGGTATTGCAAAGAACAAGAGAGAGATTGACTCATCTCGGTAAACTAACGAGAGAGGGTCTTCTTGGTGATTTGACAACGGGCGAAACTGTTGATGGTTTCAAGTTGGAAGGTCTTCGAACAGAATTACCATTTTACATGGCGATTAATCACACACCAGATGAACTTCACAGAAATAATTGGACTCCAAATGGTAATGTAAAATCATCTAAAATCGATTTAGTAAATGTAATTTTCAATGGAAGAATCGACTTGGTTTTAGCGCTTTCAGATGAAGATGGCCAAGGTTGGTTGCAGGTTGTAGATTCAAAAACGACAGGCTGTTTGTCTGTATTCAATGTTGAAGACCCCGATAATGGTCATGAATTACAAATTGTTGAAGATTATCAAAGTCCATTTGCTGTGACTGATTCAGAAAAGAAAATTATCCATAAACATCGTTTACAACTCGCACTTTATTGCCTTGCATTAGATGAGTCTGAGAATAAAAAACCCGAATCGAGTAGAAGAAAAATTCTCCCTCCTGCAATTCATATCGCTGCTTCAGGTAGAGTTGTAAGAATGACTGATGAACAATATAGAACCGCTTTGAAGGATTTACAAAATTTAATCCAGTGGGCTGGAGAAATCAGCGCAGTTGGAGAAAATGCAACCCCTCCCCAAAGATTACCTATGGAAGCGATTGAAACATGTAAACAATGTCCGTTCTTCAATGGAAACATTCGGTTATGCGGTCCTCAAGGAATCAAACTTGGCCCAGCATAACAAGAGTTCCGGGGAACTTTTCATTACCTGCAACTTGATGAATTTCAACATTTGAAAAACCTGCATTTATCATATGAGTTTTCCATTCCTCCATCGAATATGTAGTCATGTGCACTCCAACATGTTCTGGCCAAGAAAGAGAATCTTCGTTTTCTAAATAATGATCTATGCCTGCGACTAAAATCCCGCCTTCATTCAACCATTCTTGGCGAATCTGGTCAAGGATATCTTCGGGTTTTTTCAAGTAATACAAGAATTCCATAGAGTGAACGAGGTCGAATTTCTTTTCAGGTTTCCATCCGGGAAGTACGCCGAATGAATAATTGCCTTCTGGGTCAATTTGTTTTGCTTTTTTGATCATTTCACTAGCGCCGTCTATCCCTTGACAAAAACTAGCACCTTGTTTTGAAAGTAGGCGAACAACCCATCCGTTTCCACAGCCAAGGTCGATTGCAGAAAAATTATCGGGAACTTTAGGCAGTGCGAGATTTAGCATCTCATTCACAGAGGGTGCATGCCCTCTTTCCATACCTTCGTCCTTACCAAATTTAGCCCAATCAGAAAAGACTTCAGTAGCATTTCTCTTGCCCATACACTTTCTAATAATTTACAATCAATAAATTCACCTATACAGAAAAAGACTTGACCCTTGAACATTTGCGAAGGGTATGGAGATTAGTTCAGATACAATCGATGACGTTCTTTACCCTGAAATCGATGCATATTCCACAGGTTTACTCGAGGTCTCAGAATTGCATACAATTCATTGGGAGAGAGCAGGTAATCCAGATGGTATACCTGTAATTGTTATTCACGGTGGACCTGGAGGAGGTAGTCAACCATCCTACAGGAGATATTTTGACCCAAACAAATTCGACATAATTCAGTTCGACCAAAGAGGTTGTGGAAAATCAACTCCATATGCTGAACTTGAAGACAATACTACCCAAGCATCAGTATCGGATATGGAGGCACTGAGAGAATATTTTGGCATCGACAAATGGCATGTGTTTGGAGGTTCTTGGGGCTCTACCCTTTCTTTGATTTATTCACAGAGTCATCCTGATAGAGTATTGAGTATGACTCTTCGAGGAATTTTCATGTGTCGCAAAAGCGAACTTCATTGGTTCTATCAAGACGGAGCTAGCCATATCTTCCCTGACGCATTTGACTCCTATCGAGACCATATTCCAGAAGATGAGCAAGGGGATTTAATCACAGCATATTATTCCAGACTGACAAGCGAAAATGTTGATGTTCGCAGGGCTGCTGCGAGGGAGTGGACTCGGTGGGAAATGGCCACGAGCAGACTTTTCCCCGACCCAGAATATTTGGATAAAGCAGAAGATCTAGATTTTGCAGTAGCTTTTGCCAGAATCGAATGCCATTATTTCATCAATGCAATTTTTGTTGAGGAAGCATATATTTTGAAAAATATAAACAAGATTAACCATATTCCAACTGTAATTGTGCAGGGAAGGTATGATGTTGTTTGCCCAACAAGAAGTGCCTGGGAATTACATAAGGCGATGAAAAACAGTGAACTGGTAATCGTTCCAGATTCAGGACATTCGATGGGAGAAGTCAGTATTGCAAGAGAGTTGGTTTCAGCAACTGATAAAATTTGAATCAATCAAATAACAGTTGAAATTTGGCATGATGATGCGTCGGCTTGATATGTAAGGCCAATGTGGATAATAATTAGGCGTAGCCTAAGGTGAGATAAATGTCCGAAACCGGAACCATCACTCCAGAAACTCAAATCAAAGAATTAACCGAACGTCTTGAAGAAGAGACCGACCGTTTGTTGAAGCTATATGCTGCATATGAGCAACAAGAAAAAGAGTTGCTAGATACCAAGGCAGAAGTCGAAGTCTTGGAAAAAGAAATCGTTGAAAGAGAAATCGAAAAAGAGAGTCTAGAAGCATTGTTGAATGAGAAGGATGCTAGAATTAGAGACCTAGAAATGAAGGCTAGTAAGACCGGAAAGCAAGTCGAACACTTAGAGCCCGAATTGCAAAAGATGGAAGAAAAATATGCTAGAGAAAAGGACAGGCTCGGCAAAGTTTTCTCCATTGCGGAAGAATTGGATAATGACCTGCGTCTGGCAGTTGTAGAATTGAATACAAGAGACAAGTGGTACATGGAACACATGTCACTATTCGAGGATTTGAACAAAGCAATCCAAGAAAGATACCAGATGATTGAGGCTGCAGCAGAAGCAGAAAGACAATCTCAACACATGGGCCGTGCGATTGCGGAAAGAATGGAAGAAATGGTCGAAGCAAGAGCCGCTGAAATGACACTTGAAGAAGCTCAAGATATCAACGAGCAAGAATCAGAAACCGTATCCAACGAGACATCTACAGAAGATGCCACTGGTGATTCAGACGATGATTGGAGTTGGTCAGAACCCGTTCTCCAAGGAGTTATGGAAAAGAACGGCATTACCGATAGAGATGCCTTCATTGAATTTGCAAAAGCTTACGACATGGATGGCAACAAATACCTGAAAGGGTCAGAACTTGGTGCAGCAGCCGCTGATTTCGTCTCAAACGATGGTGGAGAATCTGAAGCAACTCCTGAGGAAACACCTGCTGAGGAACCAGCAGTTGCAGAAGAATCGACCGAAGCAACTCCTGAAAAAGAGCCAGAAGTCACGTGGAGAACATCCGGCGATCCTTGGGAAGACCAATGAGGTGAGCCTTTGGCAATGCTTGCCCGAGGTGGTCTCTTACCAGTTTTAACCCCAACAATAATGGGAACTGGATTCATTTTAGTGTCTTGGTTTGTTGACCCATTGTTTGGAATAGGTCCAGCCTTGGGAATCTTGATGCTAATGTTGGCGGCATTTTTTGCCAATTTTTGGCGTGACCCTGACCGCCCGATTCCTAGAGATGAGGGTATTATCGTATCACCTGCGGATGGCCATGTTATGTTCGTAAAACGTGAAAGAGCGATTGGAAGAAGGCCATCAAAACTAGAATTAGAAGATTCAATCCATGACGAGCTTACAGGCACATGGTTCGGAGAATCATGCGAACAACCATTGAGTTTTGAAACCGAACAGAGATGGGAAGCGGTTCAACAAGGCGAAGAAAAAGAAACAGATGCATGGAGAATAGCGGTATTTATGTCACCTTTGGATGTTCATGTAAATCGCTCTCCAGTGGCTGGAAAGATTACTAGAATGGAACATAGAACTGGAAAAGGTAAGCGCAGAGGACCATTTCTTCCAGCATTCAAAAAAGAAAGCGAATTCAACGAAAGAGTTCGAACTTTGTTTCAAAGAGAAGATGGCTTAGTCGTTGAAGTCAACCAAATATCAGGTGCGTTAGCGCGAACGATAATTCCTTGGAGTTCAGAAGGCGATGAAATGAGAAGAGGGCAAAGGTTTGGAATGATTCGTCTGGGTAGTCGAGTTGACGTCAGAGTCCCAGCAGCAAAATTCACCCCTTGCGTCATTAGTGCAGAAGAAAATAATAAGCAACATCCGAAAGGGGAGTTTGTTAAAGCAGGTTCGACCATACTTTACAGAGGGATTTAGATGAAGTTGAAAAATGAAATCATGCCATTTTTCCTGATGTTGGTAATTGTTATGCCAGTAGGCTATTTTTTCGCAGGGTCCATCGTTTACAATGGGGTTGCATTTACCAATCAAGATTGCTGGGGAAATTTTGACCAGAATACCCCAACTCAATTTGCTCCACTAAGAAATGAAGTGCCACTAAATGAATCATCTAACAGTGAAAACATCTCTTCAGAAATAATGACTGGATTATCAGAATACTGGTGGGATGGGTATGAGAACGCAACCATACCGATTGAAGAAGAGGGTATTCATCTCTCAGCATGGTATCTCAATCAGTCCGCAACGATGCCATGGGTGATTTTTGTTCACGGGATAAGAGGGTGTAAATCAGATGGCGCAATGCTACTTCCAGCTGGTATGCTAGCGAATGCAGGTTTCAACGTAATAGTATTCGATTTGCGTGACCACGGAGAATCCTCTATCGATGACAATCGGGTTTCAGGAGGTCAAGACGAATGGGCGGATGTGATTGCAGTTTACGACTGGCTAATTGCGGAACACGGTGCAGAGCCTGGGAAAATAGGTTTGTTCGGTAATTCTATGGGTGCGGGAACTGTAGCGATTGCATTCTCTTTAGATGAAAGGCTACAAGCGATTTGGCTGGACTCAGGATACTCCGATATGGGTGATATCGTAGTGGAGGAATTAGAATTCCAAGGTTATCCAACATTCCTAGGAAGCGCTGGAATTTTTGCAGGAAAAATAATCGCAAATCAAAATTTAATCGAATATTTCCCTCTTGAAGCAGGTACCGAAATAGGAGATCGGCACATGTACATTACACACGGTAATCAAGACAAGAGAGTACGTCAACACCATGGAGAAAAAATGTGTAATGAAGCAATGGAAAACGGAAATGAAAACAATGTCGATTGCTGGTTCCAAGATTCTGTAATTCGCTATGATGTTGGAGAGGGCATGACAAGTGATGAGCACGTGACATTGATGCTGACACATACTCTTGAATATGAGTCTAGGCTTGTTGGATTCTTTTCAGATTCGTTAATGTGAGAAGGATTCTTACCTGTGGATACGGAGGATTAATCATGGCAAATGGAAGATTGACTATGATTGGGTCATCTTCAGATAAGCCTGCAAAAATTCATGATTTAATCAAAGCTCCAGCGAATGCTCCTTGGGCTCAGGAGAAAAAGAATTCATGGGATGCGAAATTTCCAGCCACTGTTTACTATACCCCTGAAACCTTAGCAGATGGTACACCTACCACCGCACTGACTGTTATTTTGCGCACTAAAGGATGTCATTGGTGGTGGTCTAGCGGTTGTACTTTTTGCGGATATTTCAATGATACAAGAGACGATGTGACAAGTGAAGATCTGCACGCACAGTGGGAAAAATCACTTGCAAAATTCGAAGATTTCGAGTCAATGGGAATGGTCAAAGTTTACACCTCTGGAAGTTTGCTAGAAGACAGAGAAATCCCTCTGGATTTCCAGGAGAGAGTTCTTCGTGATTGCCATGAACTTGGTAAAGAATTGGTTGTGGAAAGCCGTACTGAACAATTGAGTGAAGAAAAAAATTAGCTTGGGCTACATCCATCAATCCAAAATTTTCAGTCGCTATTGGTTTGGAAGCATATGATGATGAGGTTTTGAAATTCCATGTCAACAAGGGATTTAGTGTCAAGAGCTGGGATAGAGCAGTTGAAAATTTGAACAAATTTGGATTGAGAGTCAAAACATATCTGATGTTCAAACCTCCTTTCATGAGCGAGGGCGATGCTTTGAATCACGGTGCAAAATGGATTCTTGATGTGGCAGAGAAGAGCGATGAAATAAGTGTGAATCCAATGAATATCCAAAAAGGAACAGTAATCGATAGACTGTTTCGCAACAACGAGTACCGCCCACCTTGGTTGTGGTCATTGGTTGAATTAATAGCAAGAGTTCACCCGCACATCCATCCTTCTAATTCTGGAAATGGTGCTTCAGACCAGGTTTCAAGATTGATAATTCATCCAACTGCTGGTGGTAAAATCCGAGGGTCTCATAATTGCGGCCAATGTGATGAGGACGTTGTTGCAGCGATAGAGCGATATTCTGTGAGCGGCGATATTCACGAATTTGATGGGCTAGATTGTGTTTGCAAAAATATCTGGAAAACAGAAATTTCGTTGGATGAAACGATGCCAGTTCCTCTCGGCGTTGGAATGAATCGTCGTGGAAATACCCTGAATCATCTCCGCTCGCCTTGATAATTTGTGTGTCAATCTTTATGACTCTATCATCGGTGGCATAAATGACCCCTACGGGGTCAAGGTGATAAAATGACGAACTCTACTATTTTGCCCGATGTTTCGGAAGGTGTCGCAGAACCTTCCTCATCAAGACTGATTATCGTGATAATGTTTGTTGGTCTTTCAGGATTGTTAGCCTTATACAGCAATATTTTCGGATGGGATAATATTCCCGTAATTGGAGAAATAGTTCCGTTGATGGAGAACCTTGGTGGTTCAGGAATCTGGTATTATTTGATAGGAATTTTAGTTGGTACCGGGATGATAATTGCCAACTTAGTTGGAGGAGTCCTTTCGGATTGAGGTGAGATGATGTCTGGAGCAGTCACAACAGGTGTAATTATTCTCGTGACCTACATGGTCTTTGCAAACGCAGTTCAGAAAGGAATGGGCGGTATGACAAAGCCTCTTCGACAGTTTGGTCTGTTTTTGCTTACCAAAGCAGCTGGGCCAGCAACAGATCTTTTCCAAGAAAAGGAAGGGTCTGGTGCAAAAACATGGATGCAAACCGGAGTATTCTGGCTCGTGCTAGCAGGTGTAGGCGGTTTCCTTTCTGCATGGCACAGTTATGACCCTGCAGCATTAGATTCACTGTCAAACATAGGTTGGTCTTATGATGATGGTAGTGCTTTGGCTTACTTCAATTCAGTAGCCATTGGAACAGCGATTTTTGCAATTTTAATCGGTGGCGCTTTGGTTGCTCATGCTAGAACATGTGGGGCAAAACTTGCTAGTGAAGCAAATGCATCTCTAATCGCACTCGCATGGACTGGACAAGTTTTGGTAGGACTAGCGCTCTCTGCTCTTGACCACTGGGATATTGTGACATTTGGAACAACTCAAATCGCGTTGTATGGAATTGTTTCAGCACTATTGACACTCAGCCTTCTAGTCAACTCCCTAATCACTCTAGGAGATAGAGGTACTTCTCCAATATCGGTACCATCCTGGTTTTTGTTGTTTGCATTGCTTACAACTATTTTCGGAAAGTTTGCTACAGCACTTGGAGAATCACTGGATTGGACTGCGACAGTTTGGGTTGCAGATATTATGCTCTCATCTTGGGCTCCATTGGCGCTAATGTTTGGTGTAGGATACCATGTATTATCTCACGTCACAGAACAACCGATTTGGTCTGGAAGCCTAACGAAGGCGTCCATGTTCTTACTATTCGTGACCATACCTCCATTCTTCCTTTCAGAATCTAACCACGCAGACACCTTCACACAATCGATTGGAGCGATTCTAGTCACTATGGGATTGTTCCCAGTGTTTGCAGCATCAACCAACATGGTTGCAACAATGCGTGGAAATGCCAGCGCTGTCGTTGACAGCCCAGGAGCGACTGCGGTTGCAGCAGCAGCAATTATGATGCCAATCTTTGCAATCATAGGATACTTCACAGGATTGAACGTAATGATTGGTGACGGATCTATGGCTAATGTAGCAGATGTAATTAATTCAGCATTCATGTATGTAATTGGAGGTCTGTTCTGCTTGGGAGCATTATTCCATTCATACCCATTATCGGGAAGAAAAGCCCTAACAGGTTCAGCTGGAATGGCAACTTGGTTAGTTATTCTAGGAGGATTAATTTCCACAATTTTGTTCTTGATGCACGGCTGGTCTGAAAATGCTCTAATCAATGCTGAAGTAGAAGACCCAGCATCTAGCCTAACCGGCTTTGCTCTAGTGGGTGCCTTTACCTTCTATGGTGTAGTTATGGGATACATTCTAGCAGGAAACAGCGTCGTCAAGACATTACTATTTGGCGCTAATTCTGATACACCAGTGTCTGCTGTTAGCGACATAACTACCTACAACTTGGTAGATGGAACTACCACAATCAGGTCTCTACTTGGTAGAGGAGTTGGAGTTGATACAACCCTAGTTATCGGAGAAACTGATGAAGAAGGAGAAGGCGGTTCAACAGTTATAGAAGTATCAGCAGGACTTCACAACGACGAAGTTGATGAATTCCCTGTGGACTTCGACGAGGATTTAGTTGAACTGACAAGGTGGCTTTGTGGAAGAGGAACTACAACAGCTCAATTCTTTGCGTGGGCAGATGTAGATAATTCTGGAGAATTAGATATGTTTGAATTTGCTAACGCACTTCGCGTCGCAGATGTTGCAAATTTACCACCTTGGGATATTGAAAAGTTGGTAAAAGTCATGGATATCAACTCAGATGGAAGAATCAATCTCCCAGAATTAGACATCGCTTTACTAAATATTCGAAACACCCTAGGTATCGAATTCGTACCATACGAAGAAGAATCCACTGAGGAAGAAGTCGTTAAAGAGGAAGCCGTTGAGGAAGCCGTTGAGGAAGTCGAAGAAGAAGCGACCGAAGAAACAGAATCAGAAACTAAGAAGAAAGAGGAATTAGACCGAGTTAGAGCAAATGCTTCGAAGATTAACTTTGATGTTCTAGGTACTGCAAAGGCTTCTGATAAGAATAACCTTCAAGCAATCAACGGAGTAGGTCCATTTATCGAAGAGAAGTTGAACGCTTTAGGAATCTACACCTACGAACAGATTTCTAAGATGACTAGCGAACTCGAGGACACAGTAAACGAAGCAATCGAGTTCTTCCCTGGACGTGTAAAGCGCGACCAGTGGGTTGCACAATCAAAGACATTACTCGGAGAAGGCGATATGGCCAATATGCCAAATCTGAAGGGAATGAAAAAGGCAGAATTGGTAGATCTCGCAGACTCGATGGGTCTAGACACATCGGGCACCAAGGCTGACTTGATTGAGAGAATTACCAAGGCGTGAAACCGATGCGAATTGGCTTAGTGGGTAAGCCAAACGTTGGCAAATCGACATTTTTTAGCGCAGCAACTCTGGCTAAGGTCGACATCGCAAATTATCCGTTTTGTACAATCGACCCTAATGTGGGAGTAGCATTCATTGAATCTCCAAAATCGTGCCCTTGTAAAGATTTGAGAGAGAAATTAGAATCGGATGGGCGACTAGAACCTCAACTAGATGATGATGAGAGAAAGGGAAGTATTTGTGAGCCAAGAACCGGCTCTTGTATTGGCCACAGGAGATTAGTTCCTACATTCTTAGTGGACGTAGCAGGTTTGGTACCAGGTGCTTCAGAAGGTAGGGGAAGAGGAAACGCATTTCTTTCTGATTTAGCAAATTGTGATGCTTTAATCCAGGTGGTCGATGCTGCAGGAACCACAGATATTGAGGGCAATCCAATTCAACAATCTTCAGACATCAAGGCATCCATTCTAGAAGAGGTCGAATTCCTTGTTTCAGAATTAGATTCGTGGATATTTGGTCTACTGAATGATGGCTGGTCTCGTGCCTCGAAAAAAGTACAAGCGGAAGGAGAAAAAGGATTCAGCAAATTTTTGCATGAAAGGTTCACTGGTTTAGGAGCAACACTGCCTCAAATTCTCCAATCATTAGATTCAATGCGGACAGAGAACGGGGATATCGATACTCCTTGGATGTGGGATGAACAAAAAATAAAATCGTTAGCCATACATATTAGGAGACAATTATTCCCTATACACATCGCTGCAAATAAAGCGGATTCTGTTAATGAAGAAACGTGGAATGTAATACATTCAAACGGAATTGTTCAACCTACTATGGCAGATATGGAATTAGCACTTCGAAGAGCAGATTCGGCAGGTATTATTCAATACAAATCCGGAGAAAATAAATTTTCGATCAAGCAAGAATCTAAGTTAAACGAGGCTCAAGCAAATGCGTTAGCAGCAATGAAAGAGAAACTTGAGAAAATGGGTTCTACAGGTGTCTCAAGGTTAATTTCAGAAGTTCTATTTTCAGCTTTAGACCATATTGTAGTATATCCAGTGGCAGATGAAAATGCTTGGAAAGATGGCGATGGCAGGATACTTCCTGATGCTTTTGTAGTTCCAAATTCTATTTCTGCAAAATCGTTGGCATACAAAGTTCACTCTGAACTAGGAGATGGATTCATCAAAGCGGTGGATGGACGTACCCGCAGAGTCGTAGGCGCTGACCACGAATGTAGTGATAGCGATGTAATCAAAATTCATTCGAAGAATTGACCATTACTCAAAATCTTCTCTTGCTGCAATCAATTCTGAATTAAAATGTAAAAACGGGCCTTCGGAAATTGGCACATTTTCAGTAGAAGGAAACGGTGATTCAAGTTCCCCGTATTCCAATAGAAGGCTTGGTCCATATTCAAGCATATACAAGAATCCTCGACGGTCCCTTGAATCAGCAGGTGTTGGGTCATCTTTAGTTGCACATTCTCCTGTACAACCGTCCGCCATTGCAATGTAAACTCGACCTTCTCGGTCGATGTGTAAATCGTTGAAGTCCAATAGATTTCGATTGGAACCACCTTGGTCGCTTCGGCAATCTCCACTGTTCAGACAGATAGCTCCAATTTGAACAGGGTCTGAAGAAATCCTTCTGGTATGGAAAATTGGATTCTCATCCAATGCGTTGAAACTGAATGTGACATAGAGATGGAAATGAACTCCATTTGGAGCGTAATGTCCGTTTCCATTCCATGGATTGCCGTCTAGGTCAGATGTATTGAGCAATGAAGCATTTTCACTTCCAAGATAAGTTACAGCAAATCTTCCAGCATCACCAGCATCTGTTTGAGGGAAGGCCGTGGAAATAACTTGTATTGGACTAATCCTGAGACTTTCTTGTTCCCATGTAACTCCTGAATCTACGCTTCTAGCGAGATAAATACCTTCATCAGCACCTGTCCAAACATGGTAAGCATTTGAATCGGTATCAGTTGCGACTTCAGAATTCTTTCTTGGATTTGGTGTGCCTTGGTCTTCACCCATGGTTTTTTGCGTCCACGTAAGCCCGTTATCCTTTGACACAATTACAGTTGGAGTTGCTACTCTAGGTGTGACATAAACAGTACCATCTGGAGCCGTTGTAATCGCTCCGTGTAGCCCACCATTGGTTGTGGCTAGACCGATAATTTGACCTCCAGCCTCAAATGTGGCTCCTCCGTCAAAACTCGTAAAGCAAAAGATTCCAGCCAGTTTATTGTAGCAGTAGTATACAGCAGTCTCGTAAATTGCCTGTGAAAATTGTCCAGGTATTCCATAACCGCTATCTGTCCATGGGCCAGTAGCCAATTTAATGTGGTCATTCACTGGAGTAGTCCCAGAATCGTGAGGGTTGCCTGCCCATGTTTCTCCATCATCATCACTCCAGCAAATCCAAGATGTTTCCAAGCCTTGCATTTGGACGTTGAATATCCGGTCTGTGATTGGGTCTACCCATCCATAGGGATCACTGGTTGTGAATGAACATGCGGGGCCAGCAACACTTTCCCAAGTAATTCCACTATCGCATGACCGCATGACTTTTTCGAGTGCAATGAAAAATATACATCCTGTTGATGTGATTCCAACACTTGGTTCGGGAGCATTTTCGCCAACATCGCTCGCAAAGAATTTCATATCCACCGGGTCAACATTTACAGGCAATCCGTTGGAGTCAGTCACGAATACATCATTTGAACCTGCAATTACTTCCTCAATCAGTTCAGTTTTTGCGGTTTCACTTGATAGAGCGAAATACAAAACAGTGGAAGAGAAAAGCAGAGTTGCAAGTACAATTGCAAGAATTTGCTTTTGGCTGTTCGAGTCGTCAAAAATTATCGCATCGACAATTTCTTCATTTTCCATCGGTGATTCTTCTGACATAAAATCACCAATAAATGCAATCAATGCCCTTTCGGTCTTTCATATTCAGGAGTAAGCCTTGACATTACAGCCAAGTGCTTTGATGAGAAAAACAACATGTAAACTGGAACAATCAGTGTAAACGATCCTAGTACAATCAGTGAATATAAGCCCCAAGGGTCTACTTCACCGAGATACATAATCCAGACAATCCACAATACTCCTAGCCACATAGGGGGGACCATCTTCTTGCTAATGCAGAAAATCTTGCATTAGCAGTAGAATCGGAATACAAAGAAGCTACTTCCTCTTTTGTTACTAGTCCCTTGTCAAGACCACATCTTACGCAAACCTGTGTTTTTGGCCCATTTCCGTGAATAAATTGTTCACGCGCATAGGTACTGTAGCAATGGCGACAGGTCGGCATGTTACCTGCGATAATGAGACCCCACTTCAAGAATGCGCTACCATTCTCAAAAATTGTGTAATAATTTCTATTCCATTTTCAGATCCAATCGATTCTGGATGGAATTGAATTCCAATAGTTGTACCATCTCTAATTTCCATTGGTAATTTACCCGTTTCATCCGTTGCAGTAATTTCGATTGCGCCCTCGCCTGATAAAACCAGTGAATTGTATCTAGTCATCTTGTGAATCCCATTTTTCATCAAACCATTTCCATTTGAGATAATTGTTGAAGGTACTCCATGAACTGGCCCCAATGGACTTTCAATTAGACTGAAGCCTCTTGTGACTCCAATGGCTTGGTGGCCAAGACATATGCCTAATATTGGGATATCTAACTTCGCTGCATGTAAACTTAGTTTCGAGATTTCAGGCCTACCAGGACCCGGTCCAATCACAATCGCATCGTGCTCAAAATCACGAATTTCACCCCTACCGTCAAAGATTTCGACTTCACAACCAAACATTTCCAGAGCATGAACGATATTGAAACTGAATGAATCCAAGTTGTCAATAAATGCAATTTTCAGGTCGAATTTTTCTTTAATTTCAGGTACTTTTTGTTCTAAATATAGAGGATAGATACCAAGGTCCCCTTCTTCGATTTTGAGATTGTCAGAATTCAACCAGCCACACGCTCTTCTAAGCGCTGAAGCTTTCCAAATCGCTTCAGCGACCTCTGAATTAGGATTACTATCGATGGTAATTCCTCCGCCTGCCATTATCGTTCCTTCCCATTCACCATTCGATTTTCTGGCTTCCAAAGTTCTGATCATAATATTCCAGAGGGAATCTCCAGAATGTACATCAATCCACCCCATAGAGCCGGTCCAAAATGACCGTGGCTTCTTTTCCAACTCATCAATTGCGGCGCAAACAACGGTTTTAGGGCAACCAGTTATGCTTCCTCCTGGAAATAATGCTTGTAGAGCATCAAGACCATCGTTATCAGATTTCAATTTTCCAGAAATTTGAGAGACTAAGTGTTGAACATTTGAATATGCTTCCACATCAAATCTGGTTTGTTTTACGCTTCCTGGTTCACATACCAATGACAAGTCGTTCCTTTCTAAATCAACTAACATTCGATGTTCTGCTCTTTCCTTTTTGTCGTACACCAACTCTTGTCTTAGTAGGGATTCTTGGTCAACATCAGCGCCCCTTGGTCTTGTCCCCTTTATGGGTGATGTCATGACATCACCCGATTTTGTTTCCAACAAAATTTCAGGGGATGAAGAAACCAGTGCAATTCCCAAATCTTCTGCTTCCATATATCCGCTAAATGGAGCCGGGTTGCTGATTGCGAGTCTATGGAATATCTTCATGGGATTTTCAGAAAGGGGCCCTTTCCACGTTCTGCCAAAATTTAGTTGATACAATTCACCAGCAGTTATTGATTTTTTAATTTTGGAAACGATATTGGCATGTTCTTCGTCTGTGTGGGAACTAAATTCTCCCTCAACCCTATTGCAAGGTTCAATTTCCGGTATTTCACAATCTCCTTCTTGCCATTCCTCGACCATCCATAGGATGCCTAATATTTCACCAAAATCAGGTTGATATTGTAATTTGAGGGGCTGAGTCCATTGAACCAAATCATAGGCTAATGCCCCAGACCAAATGCAATTTTGCGGGGTATATTGACGCAGTTTTTGAAATAACAGATTCAATTTTGCCGCTGAAAAAGTCTCTTCAGTCTTCCAAAGGGCGCCATCTTTTTTCTGGAACTCTACACAAAAATCTGGTTTACTTTCTTCAATGATAGTTTCTCCATTCAGAGGAGAATTTCTAATCTGAGCTTCGATTTTTGGTTGCCTGATAATTACTCTACATTTCATATTGGATGCAAAGAGATTTTTTTTTTGCATGATGAGATTCAGGTCCACCGGATAATAGGAGAATTTTGTCTCCCGAAGCGGAATATAAATTCTGAATCATCTCCAGTCATCCCCTAATGCAGCGATGCAAATTTCCTGAAGATTTTTTGTTCCATCTCCAATATCAACATCATCTAAAACCGTTAATCTAGCAGCACCCATCCCTGAACCCAATAGTACAACTTCTTTGGCGTGGGCAATCAGTTTTTCATTAAGGCGGCCATAAGAAATAATAAATCCTGATTCTTCAATATGAGGTTTACAAATTTCAAAAGTGACCGAATCAACACCACCAAGGCTAGAATCTGAAATCCAAACCACACCGTCATTGTCTAACACTATTGGCGTCACACGGTCACCATCAATAATGCAGTAATCGTGAACCAATAATCCAACATCTGCACCTCTTTCAAAAACTTCTGAAGTGATTTTTCGGTAAGCGTCCCAATCATGTGTTTTGTGCCATTTATCTTTCTAGTCCACCTGGGTGCAGGAAAAGTCAAGCCTTCAGCATCCATGTGAGCTTCTTGATAAAATGGAATCGAATCAATGCTATACCCTTCCTGATCTACTTGAATCCGAACTAAACCATCCAAATTGTTTGGAAAAACAAAATCTGGAATTTTGATACCCAAGATTTGACCGTGTCGATGTAATCTCTCTAGGTGTTGGTCTAGATGGAATAACTTACCATCTCGAGCCCTTACAGTTGTAAAAACTGCACTTTTTGGACTAACCATACATCATCACAGCAAGTCATCCAAGAAGGAAGTGTCTATTTCATTTTGCCTAGTCGTAGGCTGCTGTTGTGGTTGTTGCCAATTATATTGCATTGGATTTTGTAGTGGCTGTTGTATCCTTTCTGCGGCTGCATAAATGTCATTTTCAACAACTGGTTTAATCGCCTGTGGAGGAGGGCTGACAGGGGCAACAGGTTGGCCGCCGAAACTGCCGACATCATCCCAACCTTGCCTCGCTTGTATTCCCCAAGTAGCCTCTTGAAGGTCGTATTCCTTGTTGTTTCTAGATTTCTTTCCACTTCCGCCGCCCCTAACTACTAGCAAGAGTAGAATTAGCACAATCATAGCACCTAAAGCCATTAACACATTATTAGTGGTCAAAATCTCACCGAGGTCGATTGTTGAATTTTCTTCATCATCATCAATCACAGCATTAGTATCATCTTCAGCAAGAATTCTTATCGGAGTGATATCTTCTTTGTTGAAAATGTCATCTTTAGCAGAAACTCCAACCCACCATGACGATTTATTTGTCAACGCTTCGTAATCCAATCTTGAAATTGTAAAACTATTGGAAACGCTAACTTCGCCCACCAAGTCAGCATCATTTGTGGATGAAAAGTCATTTTCAGAGATGTAAATTTGGTAAGCCCGAACCGATGAATCTGTTGTATGATCCCAGGAAACTAAGATATCTCCGTCCACCCATTCAAGAACTATTCCGTCAATTTCTGGAAGGTAAGAACCATCTCCATCAACTCCGTTATCTATCGAAATGGCGGTTGCAGTCACCAAGTCAGTTCGAATTGCGTTTCCTGACCAATCTACTGGAACGACCGCTACAGTGACTGGCAGATTTGGTACGACTAGTGTATCAAATGCTAAAATTTCAATTGTGATTGGGAAAGAAGGCTTCCTATCTACAGTGTTAATCGGTAAAGTTGGACCGTTTGCTCCACCTTGTCCGACAGATGTGAAAGAGTATGCAGCAGCATATATTTCGTAATATGCTACATCACTAGCATCAGATAGTTCAAACTCTAATAGCACAGCAGTTCCGTCATCATTAGGTCTATCGCTTAGTGAGATATCTTCCAATCTTTCAGGAGGAGTGCTGTCTCTTTGATTGTTGATTGGAGTCACTACAGCAGTATTCAAATTATCAAGATAGACATTTCCTTTAATGTCATGAACTGTCACGGCGACATTCAATTCAATGTCTGGAATAATTTGTTTTGGTAAACTACTTTCAACCCCATCACCGCCATATAGTGCTGTGTTGATTGTTAATTCGATTGGACTCTTTGATGTATCAATCCATTGTTTATCCATTACTAAACAACCACAAATTCCTGGTTCGGTTCCAGATATTTCCCAGAAGTTACTTAGGTCGGAAATATCATGTTCAGAAACCCAAATTACGTAATAATCGAAATCGTCAATTTCGGATGGTGCCCATGAAATATCAATTGCAGTACCGTCATCATTAGGATGATCCCATGCGTTTAATTCAGCGATTCTTTCTGGAATATTGCCTCCATTGATATTGTTTACATACGGGGTGACCTGCAAAATTGTGACATCTCCAGTATCTCCATTGAGCCATTTATCGAATGCAACAGCGCCTATCCAGTAATCTTGACCGTCTACCAAAGGTATGTCATCCATTGAATCAACAATTGTCATATTTGTTTCACAATCTGGCACTACAACACCTTCTCCAAAATCATCTACATTGGATGGCGGCAATAGTTCATCATCAAGCACAGGTCTCAAGTAAACCCTGACAAATGCACAGTCTTCAGCCTTGGATTCAGTCCAACCAATTTGGACTCTTCCTCCGTCATCATTGGGGACATCTTCTGCCCAAATCCCTGATAATTTGGGCGGAGGAACGCCATCATCGACTCCACCATTCGGAACGATTGGTCCAATGATGGTAGCATTGGCCAAATCTTCTTGGCCGCTATTATCAAGGCAGGTTAAACCTAACCAATACACATTGCCTGCATCTAACATTATTGTGGAAGCATTACCAACCTGAGGAGACAGTTCGGTATGAACCTGTAATCCAATTACATCATTGATATCGCTTTGTGAAGCATAAACTCGGGTACTAGCAAGGTCTAGTGCAGTGCACATCGCCCATTCTAGGAAGATTTCTCCATCTTCCGCGACAAATTCTTCTCCCGTACTTGCCTTTGCCCACAAGGTGGCGTAGGGACCTCATCGGTTGGGATAGCTGGTCCAAATGGCGTAGATGGCACACCAAATCGTCCATCATTGTATTCAACGACGACTACTGCATAGTATTCAACTCCATTCTGAAGCCTCATTCCATTTATCAGATTGATGTCTGTCTGTAATCTAGAGTGAATGCTCACCGCAGCATCAGGAGTCCTTGGTTGTAGGTCAGCAACAGTCGGCTGAGAAGGCCATGGACCTTCGTTTAGATATACCAAATATCTCGAGAAATCATCGTCATGAACTAGTGTCCAGTTTGCGACAAGGGTTGAACCTCCATCGTCAGGTCTATCCCATAATGAGATTCCCTGTATTGGAGTCTCAGTTCTATACCAATCATAGGTCATTCTGACCCACATGCTACTATTCACAGTAGACTGCAGTCTTATGTTCACATGTCTTGTTCCATTGATTAGAACCCCGTTGTCAACAATGTATTGCAGATTGCTTTCTAGAGTAGGGTCTGATGATAAATTTAGAGTAGCATTATACTTCAAATCAACTAACTGTGCCCAAGTAGCAGAACCTCCGACAGGAGAAGAGAACGTTAGAGGGGCGGTCTGCATCATTATTCCATGTGAACTTTCAAACCCTTCATCCGATAATGTCACTGTAGAATTCGCATCAACGAGGTTGAATTGCATTCCTGGGTGAGTATAGTTGCTAACATCTTGGAACTGCAATTGGAATCCTAGAGATAGTGGGTCTGCTCGCCTTAGAGAGGTTGTCTCGAATTCCACGCCACTGTTCAAATTCCAAATTTTTAATCCATTTGAAGTTGCAATTACTACCAATGAATTAGCAACCACACTTCCGCCGTTTGTGTCAAACTCTCGATATGTAGAATGTATGGAGGAAGAATTGAACCCATTGCCAACGGAAAGTACTGTAGCACCATCATTGCCTACCGTAATGAGATAATTTCCATCAGATCTCATTTTGTAAACTGGCCATTCCTGCATTAGAGCGGTATTGGCGCTAGAATAGAATTGGTTTGTTCCCCTAACCCACTGAGTCAATGGTCCAATATCTGTTGCAATGTGAACTCCCCAATTATCGGCTGCAACAGCGGTTACCGCATTCGAAGGCAGTTGGTCAAATTGGTGTTGAGATACAACAGAATTTGATGATGGGTTGATTTGGGTTGCACCAGGTCTATCAACACCTCTTCCGTCATGAGAAACAAACACATTTTGTTGTGAAGTTCCTTGCCCTTGTTGAATAATCGTAGCAGTTGTCAATCCCCAAGTAGATGTTCCCATCAAACCATTTGCAGGGGTCATAGTCGTGATTACCTTTGAGGATGGGTCATATTTTGCAAGTCCACTAGGCGTTGCAATCCAAATGTTTCCAGAGCTGTCTTCAACGATATCCTCAACGTAGGAAATCGGTAGACCATCCAATGCGGTAATCGACGTTTCCCATTTGAAACCACTGCTATTCCATCTGCCGATTCCATTATCTGTTGCGATGTATATCATTTCTTGACCATTGGCAGATACAGAAGATACGAATCCATTGATATTGTCAGAAGGCAATCCAGCAATCAATTTTCCAGTTGTGTAATTGGAATTGGTTGTATTGAATATTTGCAGTCCAGCAGAAGTCGAGGTGGTTCCTTGCAGTCCAATGAACAAATCATCTCCAACCAAACTTAGTTGGTCATGGAAACTGTGAATTCCATTGGGTAGGTTTTGTAGTACTCCAGTGTTGATGTTCAGAACACTCAAACCTCTATTGTCTGTTGTGATGTATAACCTGTCACCCACTAATTCCATATCTCTAGCATCAGCACTAGCAGGTATTGTCCAACCCTTCTCCCATGTGACCGTGCCATTTGGATTTCTGAGACCTTGCAATAGACCACTACCAGTGTTTTGCCAAGAACCAGATGCTGCCCACAAGTGTGTTGAATTTCCTTCCATAGCAGTGATTAAACCACTAACTAGATTCGGTAGAGAATACATTACATTTTGACCAAGTTGACTCAAGAGGTCTACATGTGAGTATCCCGATGTTCCGCCTGCTTGACCAATCAAAAGAGTAGCTCCATACCAATCCAGAGAAGAAACCGCACTACCAGTTGAAAGAATACTAGCACTACCTGCAGTAGTTCCACTCACTGAAATAATTGCATAACCGCCACCAATTACATTGTCTCCGGAAGTTCCTATATCATACCCGATTGCTAATTTGCCATTCGAGTATTCCATGGCTCCCCACCAAACAGGGTCGCTTGGTATGTTGTGAGTCGATGAAGAAAGTGAAGCGAGTCTTCGATTAGTGTTGTAATTGTATCTTGTGATTGGTTCGTTCGGGTCGTTATATCCAACATAGAGAATGTTGCTAGTAGTATCACACGCTACAGCAGAGGCCGTACCATCGTCTAAATTTTGAACAGTAAAGGAAGAGAGAATAGTGTTATTTGCTAAATCAAATCTAGCAACTCCACCATTGTTTGCTGTAATTGCGACGTGGAGAATTCCGTTGCACATTGTCATTGCAATTGGATATCCGTTTGGAATTCCATTACTTCCTCCATCCCATGATGTCCAGCTTCCTGAGGAATCTAAGTGTAATATTTCTCCATCAACACCATTCCATCCTTGAGGTGCTGCAGTTCCCAGCACAAGACTGGAACCATCTGTCCATAATTCGTAGACAACATCATCTGCAGATGTAGGTAAACCATTGCCCGGAGTCCAAGAACTCAGCCATTGCGATGTTGCTTCGTCGAATCTTGCAACTCCATCTTCGGTAGCGAACAGGATTTCTCCGTCGTATTCGATAATTTCCCTAATTGGGAAACTTAGAGAGGACCATGTACCTAATTTAGTTCCATTTTGGTCATATTGTTCTAATTTGTTTTCTCCCCAAGAAATCCACATGTTTCCAGTCGAGGATTCAAATGAGGTAACTCGGTAAACCGCCCCTTCAGGCAAGAGTTCGCTTTGCCAGCTGTTTGAGGTTAAATTGTATATTGCAATTCCTCCACTGCCTTCTGTATTCCACCACTGGCCGCTAGCTACGGAAACATGGAGCAAATCATCGATAATCTCCATGTCATACACATCTCCTCCGTTTTCGTTCAATTGGGCGCCAGCATCTAGTATTGATTTCGAGGTGAAATTAACAATGTCAATTCTGTAAACGCTATCTGAACTGAATTGCTGGTGATAATAGAGGGTGTCGCCGTAGATCATCATGTCATATGGGTCTGCACTGCCTATGTAAAGCGAACTTGTTTTCTCGATATCATATACTTCAGCGCCGGTTGTGACGTTAATTAATTGGAAACCATCTCCTCCTCCAATCCAAATGTGGTTTGGTCGAATATCTGCAACTAAGCCAGTAAGGTCCTCATTACCTGCGTCGAGTACGTTGCTATCTGTCCAAGTCGTTAACCATCGATTGTTTGCAATATCGTATCTTGCTACTCCCAATCCATCTATGCCAATATATGCTACATCGCCAATTACTTCTATCAGTGCGTTGTTGGATGCCACTCCAGCTTCCCAAGTATCTACAACTGTTTTAGTTGATTTATCGATTAGGCCGACACCTGAATTTGTTCCACCAAATACGGTTGTGGAATTTATGCCGATTGAATAGACTCCCCAATTTGGCATTCCGTCTTGTGCGTTGATACAATCTTGGATTGTGGTTTGCACATAATAGCAAACACCGATATTAGTTGCGGAATATGTGGTTGTACCGTCAAACACAAATCCGAAATGTTGTGATGGGTTTGTGGCCCAGCCACCATTAAATCCACCTGTTGATAATTCAGTTGCTCCACTTCCATCCCATCTCACTGCACCATCGGTAGTACCAATAAACAGGGTTCCCTGGTTTTGATTTGCTTCAATCGACAGAATGAAATTGTTTGGCAATATCTCAAATTGACCAGGACTTCCTCTGTCAGGTACTTGGGTAAACGGAGTTAAAATTTCACCAGTGGATAAGTCCTTTCTAGCGACTCCATAACCTTGTAATCCTAGGTGCAAAACTTGAGGGTTTGTTCCAAAGACGGCGATTGGGGCGTAATCAACATCGTTTATTCCTGTTGAGACCCAAGATCCAAGGAAGGTATTGTTAGCAATTACGTAGCGATTCAATCCATCCTCCGATGTGCCAAAGTATGCAACCCCATTGTGGATTGCCACGCCAGTTGGAGAGTTGGAATCTATTTCGCTAGTTCCTGTTGTAAGAGAAATTGCTGAATTAGAATCAGATTTATTGAAGACAGTGGCGCCGTCCTGTGGGTGTATAACTGCAACATAATCTCCTTCAACATCAATTCCAGTAATCACATTGGCACCTAATCCAGAATTAACATCCCAGGTGTCGATAATTGCGCCTTGAGGATTTACAACTCTTACTCCACTGCCATCAGTCCCTACATATACGTTCAGACCATCATTCGCTAGTTGTGTGATGTCAGACCCAACATCTACTGAATTTAGCCATCTGGCTTGGTTTATCGAATACCTGTCAAGATAGTTTCCACTGCCAACATATACGATTCCATTGAATTGCATAGCGTCTGCCATCTCTCCTAGGGATGGCCCGCTACCAATAACTAAATCTCCAGCATAGACTGGATTATTTTCAGGTTCTAGTTTTGCAAGAACAGCACTACCATCCGTCACTAGAATGGTATCAGAGGTAGGGCTTCTGTATCCCGAATTAGGCCAGAATAGAATATCTGAGCCTTCGTTAACAAAACCAAGGGAAGAAAGTGAAGTGGATGATACGAAACTACCAGAATTTATGTTGTAATATTGAACGCCAACGGTTGTCAAAATTTGGATTTGATTATTTGTTAGGGTCATGCCAATTACATTGTCTGATGACAACCAGTTTCCACTATTCCAGGTTGCTAACCAGAAGTTTCCACTCAAATCATGGCGAGCTATTCCGTTATCCTCAGAAGAAATCAAAAGTTGATTTCCGTTGATCAAGAAATCAGTAATATAATCTGAATGTAGGACATTTGCAGTTGACCAAAGCGATAGCGGCGTATTCGATGAAACATCCCATCTTGCAATTCCTCCACCAAGCAATGAAACGTATACGATGTTGTTATGTTCAAATGTGATAGAAGGTGTTCCACTAGGCCAATTGGTTGTACCGCTTGCTTGTTCCAAAGTCCAACCGGTTCCGGCGGTATTTATTTTGAAAATACCTGCTTCACTTATCGCCATTAGTGCGCCGGTAGAAGTAATGTGTAGTTGCTGAAAACCATCTCCGGACGGGTCGTCAGGAAGGTCAGCATTCCAACTAGTGTCGCCTAAATCAATCGATTGTACTCCATCATTTGTCGTAGCAACTAGCATCCGATTATTGGAAAGGTCGATTTCCAAATCTAGAATTAGTGTATCGGAATTGGCGTTTTTAACTCTAAACAAGTCGATAATATTTGGAGAGGAATTAGCATCTAGAATAATCACATAATCATCTACTGCAAGATACATCCTACCATCATCTGGGTGGATTACATAATCCCTAATTTCGATATTAACAGGTTCTAGCGAGGTAAAGGGATCTGATGGTGATAATACCTCCAAAATAAATTCAGTAATTTCACTACCTGAAGGTAAAGTGACAGTTGCACCAACATCTGCGTTGGGAGAGAGTCGACCTTGGTGCGGATTATCTACGTCAAAGCCCAAACTTTGTCCGAGCCAACCATTCCCATTCCAGTCAAAAATTACTTGCCCTGTATCCGGAGAAATCAGCATTGGGTTGTAGGCAGTGACATCATTAGAACCATCAACTCTAATTTCCATAGAGACATTTTCTAATTGTGCGCCCGGTGCAAAACTCAGCATCCAATCGGCAATAGCTTGGGAGCCATTAATCGGGTTTGCACCAGTGGCGTTTAGGAAATACCAACCAGTGTCTTCTGAACCCTCTCTTGGCCATATCGTATCGTTTGGTCCTTCATGCGCTTCAACAACAGGTGCGGAGAGCAAAGGTGCAATTGAAGACATAAGCATTAGAATGACCAAAGAAATCGATTTCTTTGTGGTGGCAACCCTCTTGATATCCACCTTTAGTTTGGTCATGGTATGGAATGCGCTATCATAAGCATATAAAGCGTGCTTGATTGTGAATTATAGTATCACCTAAAATTTTCAACTTTTGGCTCTTATATTAAGTTCTGATTAACAGCATAAAATCCTCCAAAAGGCACACAAAGGTCAAACCCTTCCTCTATTCCAATTGAAATTTGAGGGAACGCTATGGATAATGATTGGCGTGAAAATACAATCAAAAAAGAATCATTAGATTATCATGAATCTAACCCTAGAGGTAAGATCAAAGTAGTACCGACAAAACCTCATTCGACCGCACATGAATTGTCATTGGCATACTCACCAGGTGTAGCATACCCCTGTCTCGAGATTGCAGAAAAACCCGAAGATGCTTATCGTTATACTTCTAAAGGAAACTTAGTTGCTGTAATATCAAACGGTACGGCGGTTTTAGGTCTTGGTAATATCGGAGCTTTAGCATCAAAACCTGTAATGGAAGGTAAGGGGCTGTTGTTGAAAACATTTGCAGATATTGACGTTTTTGATATCCAAGTAGATACAGAAGACCCCGAAGAGTTTATTCAAACTGTTTGCAATATTGCACCAACTTTCGGTGGAATAAATCTTGAAGACATAAAGGCCCCAGAATGTTTTGAAATCGAAAAAAGAATTGCAGAATCAACCAATATTCCGGTCATGCATGACGACCAACATGGAACTGCGATAATATCTGGAGCAGCATTACTAAATGCAGCAGAAATCCAAGAAAAAGACTTATCGAAAATCAAGGTTGTAGTAGCAGGTGCTGGTGCGTCAGCAATCGCTTGTGCTAACCACTATGTTGCACTCGGAGTTAAAATTGAGAACATCTTGATGTGTGATTCTCAAGGAATTATGACTAAGAAAAGACTTGAAGCAGGCGAACTTAACGAATACAAGGCCCAATTCGCATCCGATACTCGAGAAGGCGATTTAGCAGATGCCCTTGTTGGTGCAGACGTATTCCTTGGCTTATCGAGAGGGGGTTTGGTCACTGGTGAAATGGTTTCAAAGATGGCTGCTAAACCGATAATTTTCGCACTTGCCAATCCTACTCCAGAGATAATGCCTGATGAGGTTTTAGCGGTTAGAAATGATGCAATTATAGCAACAGGTCGTTCTGATTTCCCAAATCAAGTGAACAATGTCTTGGGATTCCCATACATTTTCCGAGGAGCGCTAGATGTTCGGGCTAGAGATATCACTCAGGGAATGAAAATGGCCGCTACCAAGGCCCTCGCCGATTTAGCAAAGGAACCGGTTCCTGATTACATTACACACGCATATGCAGGAGAGGTAATGCAATACGGTCCAGAATATATTATTCCAAAGCCGTTTGATAGAAGAGTCCTGATTTGGGAAGCAGCTGATGTAGCAGAAGCAGCGGTTATGGAGGGCGTTGCGGCAATTTCGCCAGAAGAATTCGATAAACAAAGATATAAGGAATCTCTTGAGGCTAGACTCGGAATGTCTTATTCAGTTATGAGAGGCGTATTTAATCAGGTCAAAGGAAAAGGCAAGAAAATCGTATTCCCAGAAGGAGATAACGAGAAAGTGATCCGGGCTGCTGCACAGTGTGTTGAGCAGAAAATCTGTAAGCCAATCTTATTGGGCAACAAGAAAAGCATCTTGGATAAAATGGAAGAATTGGGCATAACGTTCGAATGTGAAATTACTAATCCTAGGTATGATGAAAGAAGGATTGGCAATTATGATTTAGAATTATTCGAGAATCGTAGTAGGAAAGGAATGACAATTGTTGATGCTCAAAGGTTATTGAAAAGCAGGTCATATTTTGCAGCACAAATGGTTGAATGCGGCGATGCAGATGGATTTTTAGGTGGCGTCAGCAGGAATTATGCTGATGTTTTGAGACCTTGTCTTGAGGTAATCGGTAGTGATGAGGATAGTCACTGTGCTATTGGCTGCTATATGATGGTTGTAAAAGGAAGGTTGATTTTCTTGGGCGATGCTACTGTAAATGTCTATCCAGATAGTAAAACTTTAGCAGACATCGCAGTACAAACTGCCAAAGTGGCTAGAAGATTTGGCGTAGAACCAAAAGTAGCCATGTTGTCATTTTCTAATTTTGGAAGTAGCAGAAGTCAACGCTCAGAGCGAATTGAAGATGCGGTTGAATTGGCTAGAGAGATGGATCCGACACTACTCATCGATGGGCCTATGCAAGCAGACACCGCGCTCGATGTAGAGGTTCAATCCGAGTATCCATTTTTGACATTTGAAGGACCAGCAAATGTGTTGATTTGTCCTAATCTCGTATCTGCAAATATTGCTTACAAATTACTCGAAAAATTAGGAGATGCTGAAATGACAGGGCCAATCTTGGATGGTTTGAATAGGCCAGTCCAATTATTGGCAAGAGCAGATGGTGTAAGACACATTGTCAACATGGCTGCAATTTGTGCTTTAGATGCAATACGTAAAGAATCGTATTGGTCTAATCTTACATCTGAGTGACGGACCCATTCTCATCTTCGTGCCAAGTGGGCCTTTTTGGCCTCCAGAATGCACCGGATACAAACCCAACGCATAATCCGCCAAATAGTAAATTAGCCCAACCATCGATTGCATAGGAAGAAAATCCACGGATTATTGGTATACAAAAACTGGGAATTACTCCAATAATAGTAATCCATAATAATTCGCTTTTCACATTTGAGACAAGGTTTGCATTTTCTGGCACAATTTTGGCATCACCTTTTCGTTCTGGTGAAATTACAATTCTAAAACCAACTTTTGGTAGAGGTCTGTCTCCAGGAGTGGACACCCTTGCAAAAACTCCTTTCCTTGTCGGATGAGCAGATTGCGATACGCGGTGGCCGGAGAGTGGGCCAATCATTTCTCCAATTCTTGGGCGGCCATCTAAAGGCGCACCTCTATGGTTGCCAGTCGCTTCATCTGCCAATAACTCAGTCCATCCAAGGGGCAATGATAAATCGTCTTTTGCTGCTTCCCATTCTGATTGGGAAGGTAATCTCACCTCTCCATCAAATTCCTTTGAAAGAATCGAACAAAATTCGTTAATGATATCTGTTGTAATCATATCTTTTGGTCCATCTTCCGATTCTTCGATGCCCATGATTTGATTGAATTCTTTTTGAGAAATTATATTTTTAGAGATTTGATATTTTGGTAATCTGACTTTGTGTCTTGGTCTTTCATTGGCATGGACCCAACCTCCTTTGTTGGTTCCAAGAAAAATATCTTGAGATTTGACTTCAATCAAATCTAAATTTTTTAACAAACCTTCATTTTTCAAATTAAACCCTCAAGGTATTCTCAACTGCCTTGTACCAATCCATTCCTTTTTTGTGGTCTTGTAATTGAGCAAATTGAGGATATGGGGATATAGATCGAACATAGCCAAATGCAGCAATGTCAACTAAATCCGGCTTGTCTCCGCCAAAGAATTTCTTCCCATTGAATGAATCAGTAAACTCTGATAGTAGGTCATGCCAAAGTTGCTTTGGCTTCCTGCCATCTTTTTTCACTCTCTTTTTTGCGATTATTCCCCACATAATTGGGAAGCCTGCCCAAGCATAAAGTCGCTTTGAAAAAAATCCAAACTTTTTCAAGTTTGGACACTCTAGTAGTCGTTTTGAGAGCCGACCACAAGGTTCCGTAAAGGATTGGTATGGTTGCCTTGGACATGTGTAAGTCGACCCATTCTATCCACTTGTCCCTACGCTGCTCATCATCACTTTCCCATAGTTTTCCATCGTTTAAAGAGGTGTCAATTTCTTTCATTATAGGTGTGGAATCAACATGGATTTTACCATTTGAATCGATCCAAATAGGTACTTTTTTCCATTCGGGCGCACTTGGTAATTTTTTACTCTTCATTGGATTTATTTGAACTGCTTCAAAATCTAAATTGAGATGTTCCAGTAGGCTTCTTACCTTCCAGCAAAAAGGACAAGAATACAGCATGTACAACTCTCCTACACTCCCCATGCGCGAAGCGAGAAAAACACCTTCATGATTCATCCGTTTCGTTAAGTCCTTCTGGTCTCCAGCCGGGCTTCCAGAAATTGAGGTCATCTAACCAAGTAGAAAATTCATCGTCAGCACAATTCAGTAGCCTGTATGCTCTCATGTTTAAACCCTCAAAAAGCGAGTCATCCATAATTCCGTCGGAGTTAGCGTCCTTCCATTCACCAGCCATTTGTCGGATTTGTCTTCTAGCCTCTTCCGGATTGTCGAAATTTCTCTCACACATTTCTTGAAGGTCAGAAAGCCATGTACGAGTATCTCTTCGTATTGCATCGGGGATAGCCTTGCTCGATGATTTCTTTGAGAATGGCCACCAACCCATGACAATCCCTAATGTATCAACATCAATAGTCTTGGGGTTGAACTTGTTGGACAGAATATGGCGAGGTTGGTTTTGAATCTCCATGGCAAGACATCGGATGCGCGAATGGCCGATATAATCGAAGATTATTCTAAGAGGTTGAAGTCGAATCTTAGAATTGAATATCATAGTTCAAAACTAAGTGATTCGGAATACGTATCAAAATTACCTGCAAACACTATTCTGTTGGATGAAGGTGGTGACCTCATTAATTCGATTGAGTTTTCAGAGAGATTCAGGAAATGGCAACTTTCCTCTGAGGACATAAATTTAGCAATAGGGCCTGCTAATGGATTTCCAAAAGAGTTGCCTAATCAAAGAATCTCTTTATCAAAAATGACATTTCCCCATGAGTTAGCTACAGTTATATTAGTGGAACAAATTTACAGGGCTTCAGAAATTTTGAGAGGAACTCCATACCATAGAACTTGACAAAGACTCAATAATTTTGATATTGTGGACCATTTAATGGAGACAGTAGGATTCCTTCTAATCGAATACGTAATCTCCATCGCTCTTTTGCTGATGAGTCCAAATCAGCCATTCCCAGGGCCGTCAAGAAGATTTGGTTACATCCTCCTACTAATTGCTGCATTACTAACAATTGGGGAAACTGCGCCTCGGCCTGTGAGTGTTAATGTTCATATCGTATTCATTTTGTCACTAGGCTCTTTTGGATTACTGAAAGGTATTAGAAATATGTTAGTGACAAGAGAAGAGGTAATTGTGGCGCCATTTTCCGGTTTTTTATTCATTTTTGGAGTCTTATCAATAATGATTTTACAATGGTCAGATCTTTCACAAATAGAACAAATAGTCGCATTTTTGACTATGACCGTGTTAATGTTATGCCAAATTTGGTTGACATTTAGAGGTTTAATTATTGGAAAATTGAATCTCGCATGGTCCAAGGCTGGTTTGTTAGCATTACAAAGAGGCCAAATTAGTTCGGATAGCGGTGCAATATCGTGTTTTGAAAAAGCATGGGACTTGGAAGAAGAGCATCTTAATCCGATGGCATGGCTGGCCCTTGAGCGCATCCATTCTTTCCTAGGTAATTCGGAAGAAGCAAAACACTGGGCAAAAAGTTTGCAAGAAGTAGGCGGTGAAGGGTCAGTGGCAAAAGAATGGATAGATGCTATTGAGGCGGCGCTAGCCGATTTGAGCCGAAATTAACTATTTGTATCGAATAAATATCCTCTCTGATACAAATAAACGAACCATTTAATATCCTTGAAGGCGATGTAAAATCATGGAAGGAGAAAACCCGGTGGAAGATTGGCCTCTTTCAACTATTTGCTGGTATGCGATTTTTGTATGGTTCGGCGCTTCTCTGTTTTCACAATCTCTTTACATGGCAATTTATGGTATGCCCTATGATGCATATATCATGTTGAATTCAATAGGGAAATTTGCCTATGTCATTATCGCAATAGAGGTAGTCGTATGGATTACTTTATCGGTTTTGATGACTTTGAAATTATCTGACCGATTTGGATTTTCACATCAGAAATCTTCGCCAAACGAACCAATTCTACCCAATAATTGAAGAAGTCTCACTGAAAGTGTTCAACCATGGATGATGAAATTCAATCACCTCCACTTGCTGGTCAACCGATGAGTATTACGGAATTGTTGGATGAAATGGCATTACTCGCAATTCCTGAAGGCTGTAAAGTAGTGACTATTGAAGAAGCGAGAAAAGAGTTACCAATTGCAAAAAACCTTCTTTTTGAATTACAATCACTCCAAGACCAAGCTCATGATTTGACAGAAGAACTTGAGATAATTGTAGAATCACTAAATCCATTTCATGAACATGTACAAGAGATTGCAAATCAACTTGGTGATGTTGTAAAAGAATGGCAACTTATTGGTGATAAGTTGGAGTTGCTTGGTGCCAGAATTGCTGGCTTTGAGCCAGGCTTACTCGAATGGCATGGAGTAGTAGATGGCTATCTTGTAATGTACTCCTGGTGTCAGGGTGAAGATGATATCGAGTGGTGGCATCCAATGGATACTGGAATAAACGGCCGCAGACCTCTTGTTGAAGCATAGGTTCGGGTAGACATGGTCAGGATAACTAAGGTGCACACAGGGGCTGGTGATGGCGGAGAGACATCGCTAGTTGACGGTAGCAGAGTTGAAAAAAGTACCAAACGAATCGAAATCGTTGGACTGTGTGACGAATTGAATGCAAATGTTGGACTGGTTTTGATGGAAGTAAACAGGCTGGCTTCAACTCATGCTGATGGCGGAGAAAGAATTACTGTACGCAGAGTGCAAGATGTTTGCAATGCTGCACTGGGCAGAATACAGAGCGAATTATTTGACTTAGGTGCTGAATTAGCCTGTCCACTAGAAAATATTCCTGAATATATGGAATTGTTAGACCAAGAAGATTCAGATAGACTATGTAATGAAATGGATACTTGGAATGAGGAATTAAATCCACTTGAAAGTTTCATTTTGCCTGCGGGTTCAGGTCCTATTGCGACATTGCATATTGTACGAACAGTTGCTAGAAGATTAGAGAGAGCAATGGTTGGAATGAAAGATGAATTAAGGCCGATGACTTTACAGTACTTGAATAGATTCTCAGATTGGGTTTTCATCCTTACAAGGTGGATTACATTCAGATTAGGGGAGGAAGAAACTCTGTGGATACCCAAAGGAAAGAGAAGCAAAGGGACAGTCGAGATGACAAAACGTCAGAGTGAAAATCACTAATCCAATTTTCCTATTTCAGACATGTGCTGCATTGCTGCAGCAAGGACTCCTTTGCTTTCCTCATGTGTTAATTGCATCATCGCTGAATTCCAGTCTAGCCACAGGTGTTCCCTGTGTTCATGACTAATATTGACTGCCATGGTTTCTGTTTCAGCGATATACCAGAAAACTTGTTTCTCTACTAATTTCCCTTTATGTCTAAAATTGTATGAAGTTCTAAATTCAAAATTGTCGACGAATGAGATATCACTAATTCCAGTTTCTTCACTCAACTCCCTTGAAGCAGTGTCTTTGTATGAATCGTCGGAATCTTCCACATGACCTTTCGGAAAATCCCAATGCCCCTGCGGATATTGTAAAAGGAGTATGGAGCCAAAATTTACTAAGACAACACCGCATGAGGTTTCCATGATTAAATCGAAGTGTCACTTATTCTTATGCTCTCCGATTTTTAGACATTAAATTCATGAAATCGTTTTTGTTGGGCGATATCATGTCCATACTGGCAAATATAAACAGGGTCGTGGCAGACTCGGATTTGGATGGACTTATGGCTGCTGCAGTTCTCAAATCGAGTAAGCCGGAGTTAGAGGTACACTTTGCCCATCCCGCACTCATTCGTGCTGGAGTAATCGATCACCTAATCGATGAAAATACTGCTATTTGCGATTTACCATTTCACCCAGATTGTGGATTGTATTTAGACCATCACATGACAAATAAGCCATCAGATGAGGAAGAAACAAACTTCCTCGAAAGAGGAGGAATCTGCCACTGGAAAGATACTCCCTTCAGCGGCTCGTGCAGCATATGAATTGATGAAAGATGAACTCGACTTATCTCATTTAGAGGAAATTATGCCAATTGTTGATGCTCTAGATTCAGGCGGGATTTCACTAGATGATTTTCTAGAAGATGGCCCAATAATTAGGCTTTCTCGGTCTTTGTCATTATCAAACGAAAGCCACATGCAGAATGTCTTGAATCAATTTGCAGCAGGAATGAAATTAGAAGATATAATTCAATCCCATTCTCAAATGTTGGAGGATTTGAAAATTTCAAGAATAAAAAGCCAAGAAATTGTAAAACAAAAATTGGAAATTGTCGACGGTCTTGCTATATGTGATTTGTCAGAAACTGGATACAGGGTAAGTGGATACTTGGTGACAGCGATTGCAGGGCCTGAAGCGATAGCCTGTTGCGTTATACATGGTTTCTACACTGGAAGTATTGAGGACCCTAACAAACCTGCTTTAGGGGCCTCTTTTTACTCCAATTCCTTCAGGGGTGAAGCCAATCCATACGATCTGTCAAAACTTGCAACTTTACTTGATGAAACTGGAGGAGGCCATGCTAACGCATGCGGCTGTAGAATTCAGAAAAAAATTGCCGATGGAGCAATGTTAACCTTTGTGGATAAAGAATACAATATCCAAAAGTGGCTAAATCTTTGGCATAACAGAGATGAATTGATGATAGTCTAAAATATGGTCTTGATTAAAAATCTGGTTTCATAAATACACCAAATAAAATACTAGATTTGTTCGCTAATCAACATGGAAGGGTGACTGACCCAGATTTACTGAGAGATAGATTCTTCTTCAAGTTGGGTGAATTTACCTACGACAGAAGAAAAATTGTAATTATTCTCGGAATGCTAGTCTGTATTTTGTTATCTTCTTTAATCGCACTTGGGCCTGACTGGGCTGAATCCTGGGGGAGGGCGAATTAGAATCAATTGAAGCAATCGATTTGAAAGATAGTGCATTTGCAGTAGAGGATGGTTCTCAATCATTTGTTTTATTGGTTTGGCATGATGAATTAAACGATACAAACCAAGAATGGCAAGATGAAATTAAGTCAGCCTTGAAAGAATTCGCAAATGAAGATGATGTTACCATCGAATATTCATGGGAAAAATCTGGCGATGAAAGAAATAATTTTGTCAAAGACGTAGACGGGAAATTTTGGGCAAGGAATGTAGTCAACATCAACCTTGAAAGAAAAGAAGCAAAGGCACTCTATGCAGATTTGAAAGATACGATTGAAGTTAGTGAAGGTTTCGAGATTTTTAGAACCGGAGAGATAGCGATAGATGTCACATTTGATACTAGGATTCAAGAAGATTTGATATCCGCTGAAATTATTTCAGGCCCTCTTTCGTTGTTGATTTTGTTGATTGTTTTTGGTACGGTTGTTGCCGCACTTTTGCCTATTGGAATAGCGGTACTCACTGTGCTATCTGCCATGGGTATTACCATTTGGTTGTCTAATGTTTCAGACGTAACCCAGTATGCCGTGAACATAATTACTTTGATAGGCATTGGTGTCTCAATCGATTATTCACTATTCATCGTTAATCGGTTTAGAGAAGAAATTGGAAGAGGACGAGATATCAGAACTGCGACTGCTATGACGGTAGCAACATCCGGAAAAGCAGTATTCTTCAGCGGTATAACAGTAGCGATCGGTCTGATGGGAATGCTATTTTTCGAGAATACAGGATTACCAAGTCTAGGTATCGGTGGTACCCTTGCGGTGTCAGTAGCCATGTTGTTTTCTGTTATTGTTTTACCATCAATCCTCGCAGTTATGGGCCCTACCATCAACAAAGGGAAGGTTCCTTTTTCATTTGGTGTTGACGACAATACAGAAGATGGAATATGGGCAAAAATTGCTAAGACCGTGATGGATAAACCATGGGCAGTCCTTATTCCAACTCTGATAATTTTACTTGGAGCCGGAATGCCTTTCTTACAAGCAGAATTCTCTATAGCGTCAAGGGACGCTCTGCCGCCTGATGATGAGACGAGAAGGGGCTTGGAGAATATCGATGAATTGTGGCCAGAATCCGCCACAAACTCAGCCCTGATAGTGTTTGATTTCGATGGGGAAGATCCACTTACTGAGCATAATATTAGGGCGATGTATCAGTGGATGAATAATAGAATCAATGATGAGATAGTGTTGGAAGGATTCGGATATGGGCTACCAATGCCTGGTATGAGCGAAGACGCTGTTGTAGATTTTTGGACTAACGATTCTCAACCTCAAGAAATTTTGGCGACAAGAGAGTATCTTAGGGAGCAATTCATTTCTAACAACATTAGTTATGCCGTACTGTCTCTTGATGGCCCGATTACTGGAGAGGAAGGCAGGTATTATGTGGAAGATTTGAGAGAAGATCGCTCCAATATTTTGGCAGATTTCAAAATGGGTAGTGATGGAACATTCCTAATTGCTGGTTTCGCAGCTTACAATCTAGATGTGTTGAATGCCGTGGTAGAAAATTTACCAATCGCACTTGCTTTCATACTAATTTCGACTCTGATTCTGATATACATACAGGTTAGAAGTGTAATTATTCCAATAAAAGCCATCGTCATGAATATTCTATCAATTTCTGCATCATTTGGAATGCTAGTTTTCGTATTCCAATGGGGATATGGTTCTGAATTGTTGAACTTTACGCCCCAACCAATTGAAGCAACAAATCCCGTGATTATGTTCTGTATTGTATTTGGATTATCCATGGATTACGAGGTTTTGATGCTATCTAGAATTCACGAAGAATGGGAAAGAACGGGAGATAATACATTAGCCGTTGCTAATGGTTTGCAGAGAACAGGAAGGTTGATCACAGGAGCAGCAGCAATCATGGTTGTTGTCTTTTTTGCTTTTGGCCTATCTTCGATTGTGATACTGAAGCAAATAGGGTTAGGTTTGGCCCTGGCGATTTTCCTTGATGCCACAATAGTCAGAGCATTAGTTGTTCCTTCAACAATGCGATTGATGGGCAAGTGGAATTGGTGGTCGCCTAAATGGTTATCATCAACTTCAAATGACTTTGAAGATGTAAAGAAATCCGAGGAATGAGTGAAAAACCATCAATGCTACTAACAAATCAGCGGCTCTACCATGTTTGGTTCTAGCAATTTTGTCACCTCTTGATTTCTTACCCCATCTTGTCATAATCCAGAGGAGTGTAATTCCCAGCGGGCCTGTATAGCCATGCAAACTCTCCGGTAGCAGGCCTAAGCCGGTCACGTATCTCGCAATAAAAGCGATAATTACCGAAATGGTTGCAAAAATTAGGATCCTTTCCCCAATTTTTTCATGGCGTTCGAGTTGCTCTAGTCTTTCTTTTCCTTTCAGGTTCCGGTTTTTTTCTTTCCAACCATATTGCCACCACATCCATGCGATGATAATTGAAGCAGTAATTGGATGGAGCAGCAGAATGATGGTATTCGCTACTCCCATGATTAGCCTCCAGCATGTTATCTGTCATTGTTGTTTGCAGAAGGTAGGTAGCGGTGGCTCTAAAGAGGTCAACTATTCGCCTAGTAATAGGAGGGGTGAGCATATTACAGGAAAACAATCTACTCACCTGCCTTAAAGCGGGTATGAAACCAAACATATCCCCTCAAACAAGACAAAGGATTGTGTCAAAAACCCCTGAATTTAGGATGTTAGAAAAACCCTGGAAATCACTGCTTTTATGTGCTCTATACGAAGTCAATATTTCTAATGATGATGAAGATAACTCTCCTTCATCAATGGTTCGCCAAAGAAGTACATCTCGTAGTAGAAGAGGTGTTGGGACAAATATGGGGCCTTTGCAATGGCTGCCTGAAACCAACGAAGTACTAATTGCTAATTCAGAGTTAGATTCGTTCAGATTGGCAGTATTGCTTTTGAGAAAATCATTATTTGTAGATGACTGGGATGATTCAAATGATGAAATTATTGAAAATTTGAGGAATGATTGTTCATCAAAAGGTGTCCATCCTGTATGGCATAAGATTGCAGAAAGCACCCCGATTTTTGCCCAATTTGTTTCTTTTCCCATAACAGAATCCACGGAAGAAATATCCGATGATGTGGATTCTAGTTTTGCATTTATAGATCCATCAAACTCAAATCAGCTCGCAAAGACCTTAGAAATCTTGGAACAGGGAATTAGTGAAGCCTCTGTAAAAATAGCAATCCAAAAAGCGAAGGCTCAGCTAAACGGGAAAAAAGGTCTGAGGGATATACATGGATTAGAATCTCTGGAAGGAGAATCTAGTGTAATCAGTGCATTGTTAAACATTCATTTGGGTAAAGATGCAACTAAAAATTTGAAAGAATTGAAAAAGATAAATTCGAAACTTTCTGAGGCATTAACAGACCTTGTTCAATTGCGCGCTGGAGTGGCAAAAGATTGGAATAAATCTCGAAAATTATCTGGAAAAGATGACCTTACTTTGGCACGAAAGATTGCTGCTTGGAATTTATTGCCCAAAGAAGCCGAGAAATTGTCAAGCAAAGAATTGGATGAAGGTCTTAGTTTAATCACTGATTCTAGAAATAAGGAGTCATTAATGTGGTGGAAGTTATCTGCTTTGGTTAAAGAAGGGAAATCTGAAAAAGCATTAACCCTGCTCGATACGCTATCAATCGAAGCCGAAGCTGATATTTCTGCATTGATATCTCTAGTCAAAAAGTTAGGAGATGGAGCAAGCCAATGGCTAGGTAATCAATTGGACTCACTCTCTAACGAATCTTTGATTGAAATCATAAATGATTCAGGATTTTCTCATGGAATGAAGTATGTAGCAGCACAAAAACTGCATGAATTAGACGACAACTCTTCGATAGATTCTCTAATCGAAATATTCACAGAAAATCTGGATTTAGAACGATTATCACAACTTTTACTTGGCAATAATCAGAGATGCTCAGATTATCCATATTCAACATTGTTAGTATCTCATCTGATTCCTGCAAATTCCACCGTAGGAGATTTCATTGAAGTTAGAGATGCAAGGCGTAATGCTTTGTCAACCGTTGAAAATGCGGAGGTGCCGGATTCTATTTCAGAAGCGAGTCGAGGATTAATTTTGATGCTTGATGGTGCGGCCCAATCGGATGACAACTGGTTAGTTTCAACACTAGATAAGAACGGAATTAAAGCATTCAATAATTGTAGACAAGCATTGAAAGATGGCGGAGATGGTTTGGCAGATTCAAAGGTGGTCGATGTTCTTGCATCAAGTATTGATGATGAAAAGTTATCTTCATTGGAATCGAGATTGTTTAATGCAATCATCGATACATTGAGATTAAATCGCGCATCTTGGTTGCTTCAAACCGGACACAAGAAAGAAAACGTGGTCAAATTATTGGATGGCCTATTATCTGGACAAGATACTGCATTACCAATGATGCAAGCGGTTAAGCATCTGGTTCTAGAATACGACATTGGTGTCCCCAATTTAGTAAAATGGTATCAAGAAATGATCCCCAATCTCCTTGGCACACGCTTGCCAGAGCAGCGAGGCACTTTTCGGATGGAGATGAATTGAATGCTGCAAGAGATTACAAGAGGGCAGGAGACCATCCTGAATTTGATTATGAGCACAAAATTTTGCTCTACAGGAAAGCATTGATTCATTTCGCTCATGCTGAACAGTGGGCGGAAGCAGTCGATTTATTGGAGAAAGAACCAGCATTAAAAACCGCCCTTACCAAGAGATTCCAATTATATCTAAACGTTTCAAAAATGGCTTCAGATAACAAAAAAACAGAAGATGCTACAAAGATTTTGCGAAACTATGTAAGAAAAACTGTATTGGTTGAAGAAGAAGACCAATTTGGTAAGATTAAGAAATTCGAAAGGTCAAAGTATTCTGAAGAAGAATTAGACATTTTGAGAAATTATGCTACCTCTCACTCCAGACATTTACCTGCTGAACCATTCACTGGTAGGGTGAAGGCAGCGTTAAATGGGATTCGAAGAGAGAAGAGGAAAACAAATCGATATTCATTCGAAAATCGATATACTCAGGCTATGTTGCTCGACCCTTCAACACAGGATATTTTTGACATCGCAACCGAAGCCTCTGCCGAAAGACCACTAGAAGGATTGATGATTCTAGAACGTGCACAGGATTCTGGTAAGTTTAGTTTGCTGGATACTAAGCGCCTTTCACAAGCAGAGCGCGGATTATTTGCAAATCACAAACAAAATTTGCCTGTTAGAGATAGATCATATCTACGTAATTTAAGATTATCACCATTGGTAATTATTGATACCAATATTCTGATGGATGAATTACAATACCGGGTTTCAAATTTGCTTGGAATTTCATCTGAAGTATCCCTTGACGTTGGTGGAAAAGGGCGATTCCATAGAGTTTTGAAACATAGAGCAGATTCAGGTAAGATTCACTTATGGATTCCAAAGGTAGTCACAAAAGAATTGTTAGGGTTATCAAAGGACGTTCAAAATATGAAATCAAGATTTAATGATACCTTGGTGGATACAGAAAAGCTAAACGCAATAGTAAACGAAAAAGAACTCGAATCAATTAGCAATGACATAATCAAAGATTTCTCAACTTGGAAGCCTCTTGATTTGCATTTAGAAGAAGAAGCAAATAATCAAGAAATCCGTAGTGAGTTGGAAGAATTCCTTCTTGACCATACTGATGTTTATGATGAGATAACCGCAATGAAAAGGCAACATGGCGAGCCTGCAAGGACGGTCATTAAGGATAGAGATATTTATCCAGAATCCCCTGACCTGACTATCATGTGTTTGGCAGCATCAATGTCTAATCTTCCTTTGGACGAAATTGGTAGTATCCTTATAGCAACTAGAGATTCTGATTTTACTCTAGTTGCGAGGGCAATCGAAGAAAAATTCGGATTTGGTGTAATAGCAAATAGCCGAAATTTGAATGATTGAATTTAGAGATTTCACATATGTGTAATCATAGCATTTCCAAATTCTGAACATGATAGCAAGGTAGCGTCATCCATCAATCTTTCAAAATCATAAGTCACGGTTTTTGCAGAAATTGCTCCTTCCATTCCCTTTACAACTAGGTCTGCTGCATCAATCCAGCCCATGTGTCTTAGCATCATTTCGGCGCTTAATATCAATGAACCAGGGTTTACTTTGTCTTGTCCAGCATATTTTGGTGCAGTACCATGAGTTGCCTCAAAGATTGAAATTCCAGTATCGTAGTTAATATTTGCACCAGGTGCAATTCCAATTCCACCTACTTGAGCAGCAAGAGCATCTGAGATGTAATCTCCATTGAGATTCATAGTTGCCAGTACACCGTACTCTGCGGGCCTTGTGATTATTTGTTGAAGCATAGCATCTGCAATCACATCTTTGATTGTAATGGTATTGCCGGTGTTTGGGTTAGTTAATGTGCACCATGGGCCCCCATCAAGTTCAGTTGCTCCAAATTCGTCCTTAGCTAATTGGTATCCCCAATCTCTGAATCCGCCTTCTGTAAATTTCATGATGTTCCCTTTGTGGACTAAGGTTACGCTATCTTTGTCGTTATCGATAGCATATTTTATGGCTGCTCTAACAATCCTCGCAGTACCTTCTTTGCTAATTGGTTTAATTCCTATGCCTGATGTTTCAGGGAATCTAATTTTTGAAACACCCATTTCATTTACCAAGAAATCAATGACTTTCTTTACACCCTCAGAGCCAGATTCCCATTCGATGCCTGCATAGACATCCTCACTGTTCTCTCTGAAAATAATCATATCAACATCTTGTGGAGACTTAACAGGTGAAGGTGTGCCTTCATACCACCTGACAGGTCTAACGCAAGCAAACAAATCGAGTTCTTGTCTTAATGCAACATTTAGCGAGCGGATTCCTCCGCCGACCGGTGTTGTGAGAGGTCCTTTGATTGAGACTAATCCATTTTGCATGGAATCAAGAGTTTCCTTTGGCAACCATTCTCCAGTTTGATTGAATGCTTTTTCTCCAGCGAGAGTTTCCACCCAATGAATCCTCTTTGAACCGCCATATGCTTTGTCAACAGCAGCATCTACTACCTTGATCATAACAGGTGTGATATCCACTCCAATTCCATCACCTTCGATATAATACACAACTGGGTCGTTTGGTACGTTTAAACTTCCATTTTCCATTGTAATTGGGGTTCCAGACATGTTGCTCATACCTTGCGACTTATACCCCCTTCATCAACAAAGCGGTCAACGGTGGTTTCATTTCTATTGGCACATCCGGTGGAATATGGAAGGTAAGGTCGAATGGACTGGTGGGACCGGTTTGATAGGTATAAATTCAAACGAACAGGTAATAGAAATAGATTGGGAACACGGACCAAGTCCAATGCAAATTGCTTTGCAATCAATCGGCGCATGTTCAATAGTAGACGTGGTTCTTGGATTGAAAGATAGAGATTTTTCAAAAGTTTGGGTAGAATTGTCCTCGACAAGAAACGATGAACCCCCTAGATATTTCACCTCTATTCACATGGTCTATCACGTTGTAGGAAATGTTCCCCACAAACTGGTTGAAAGAGTGGTCGAAAAATCTCATCAAAAGTATTGCAGTGTTTCACAAAGCATTCGCAAAGATTGCAAAATCACTCATGAAACTGTAATTCATGAATCGATTTGAGTGGTTATCCAGTCTCCATGAATCTTCATGTTTGAAATCGTGCCGTTTCCTAATTCTGCTGCAACAAGGATTTGTTTTGGTAATGTGTCAAGTGCATACATCAACAACTGGGAAAGACTTTCATGTATAGGAAGCCAACTTTCTGGAAGTGTTTTTGGTGCATCGTCTACTGAAACAGATTCATCGATAGTAATACTTGCAAATGGTTTGACTAAGCCATTTTTACCCAAATCCACAATTACTGATAGGGTCATCTGATTTCCTGAAACGGTAAGTTCTGTTGAGGATGGCATAACAACGAAATTCTCAGGAAGGCCACTAAGTGAGGTTTCTCCACGGTTGTTTCTCATTGAAATTAATTTTTTAATCCAAGAAGATAGTATAGAAGTATTGTAAACCAAATCTCCTTCTGGAATATTGGAATCGGTTTCGACATTTTCAGTGTTCCAACCCCAAGCACATGGGTGGCCATTAAGCGGGGAAAGTTCTTGCATCCAACTTAGAGAGGATGGTTTTGCATTATCATGAGTGATAGATATAGCTGGGGCCCCGTCGATGAATTTGACATCTTGTTTGACGAAGAATTCATTCATTGAAACTGCTAATCCAAGGATGATAGCAAGTGGATCTAAGGCAGGCGGCCATTCCTTGATTGATTCAACTTCCTCTTCAAGCCAAACTCCTTTGGCCAAATCGTCACCAAGTCCTAATCCATTTGCAAATGAATATGCTTCTAGCCATGCATTTTTTGATAATCCTACATCTAAAGCCGACCTTCCCATTGCTTTTACAGCAGTTGCCATGGAATCATAGTCACTTAATGTGTCAAGCCATTCCCTCAAAATTTGGTCACCATCACCGAAGGACCTTCTATCGTTTTTAGAGATATCAGTTAGCCATGCCTCTTCCTGAATTGCTCTCAACTCATCACTAAGGTTCAATTTTTGTTGTAACTCCTCTAACATCATTGCCCCATGGCGTGATAATGCACCATCTGACCATGCTAATGCAAGGCCGTGTTCGAACGGAGTGGGTGCCAAAATTATCCCTCAATGATATCTCTAACTAACTGAAGATGTCTCTCAAATGTTAAGCCAAGTTCACGCCTTTTCCTAGAAAGTAATTCAACTTCTGATGGATCAAGGATGTCATCGACCCATACGGTTTCTAGCAATAATTTGTATGTTGATTCGGCTTTGTTTGCCACAGAGGCAGATTTGTTGTCTAAATCTGGTACAGATTCTTCATCAAATGAAATAACAATATCTTCAACGGGTGCATCTTCCTCTTCGAATGAGGAGAAAACGTTGTCTTCTTCGAATGCAGCTAATGGGTCATCCTCATCCGTAAATGCAGCAAGAGGGTCAGCGGATTGTCCTACGGTTTTATGTGAACCAATCTCTAATTCTTCAAATGGGTCAATATCTTCTTCTTCGGGTATATCTGGCTCTTCGAACGGCAACATACTATCACTCCGATACCTTTTGGATTGTAATACTTATTGAAATCATGTATCAGCCAATGGTCAAACCTATTTACCATGAATACCTAATGTATAGCAGAGATGGAAGGTTATGCTGAGCCGGGAAATAATGGGTTGGAGAGTACTCGCAGCCCTGTTATTGTTCCTTTGTTTTGCAACTTTACCTCAACTAGGAGAAATTTCAGACGAGTGGACTGAATCAATAAATTTTGGAGAGGGTGAACCCAATTCCGTTGTCACTGAAGATACAACACCGGAATCCACAGACGATTCTTTTGCAGCCGAGACTCAAAGTGCTGAACAGGATGAAAATCAGGAATCATCTGCAGATACAGAATCAGAACCATTGGCTGCTGATGCCAGCGATGGTAGAAATTACAATACTGAAGAGGCAAGTGAACCGACATCTAACGAATTATCAAAATGGGTTTTACCGGCTACTCAAATTATTGCATTAACAATGATGGCTATCATGGCTGTGGCTTTACTAACATCAACGACTACAGCGATTTTAATTAGTGAATCCGCAAGGTTTTCCATTTTGTTAGCATTATTTGGACCTCTTCTTGCGATGGTTCACAAGGGAGAAAGAGGCGTATTTACAAGAGGCCGAATTTTAGGTTTCATAGAAGCTCATCCAGGCATCCATTTTTCCGCGTTAAGAGATGCATTGGAATTAGGAAATGGCGTCACAGCACACCATATTCAGATTCTAGAAAAAGAAGGCCGAATCATTACATGGCTGGATTCTAAGGTCCGTAGATTTGCAACATCGGGTATAGACCAGATGCGATTGAAAGAGATTCAGAGTCCAGCGACTGGGATGCAAATTGCGATCTTAGAAATTTTATCTCAAAGCGAAAATATTGGTATCAAGTCAAAAGAATTGAGAGAGAAATTACAAACCAGTAGACAATTACTATCCTATCATATGAAACATCTCAAGGATAGAGATATTGTGGAATCGATTGGAAAAGGAAAGGCGACCAGATGGAAGATTAGAGATAAGGGTAAATCCTTGTTAAAGACATCATCTCACTTAAGCGAGATTTGAGGTTGTTTGAAAAACTACACGCCCTACCATGTCCAATGAAGGGCTTAGTGGCAATGCTGCTATGTTTAATTCTAGTTGGGCAGGTTCAAAGTTTTCCCACTGGAATTGATGACAGAGGAGATAATGGGTGTGTTTGTCATGGTGGTTCTGATGACACTACCACGATTACAATAACAGGATTACCAGAGTCCTATAATTCATCTGAAATTTATAATTTCACTCTATCAATCGATAGTCCAGTTAGCGAAAGTGAGGATTTGAATCAAGCGAAAGGCGGATTTAGAGTAATCATTTCACATGGTGAAATATTTTCATATGGTTGGATAATTTTGGAAGGAGGATATACTCACAATGAATCCATTAATTCCCAAAGAAGTTGGCAGGCAACTTGGCTTGCACCATCTGATGATTCGAAATTGGCGACCTTCATAATTCACGGAAATGCAGTAAATGGAAATGGAGAGAGTTCAGGTGATGAATGGAATTCATTAGCACTGGCTATCCCTGGTGCAAATTACACCGGCGAGGTAATTATCCCAATATTAGCAGAAGATAAAGACGATTATTTTAGTTCAGACCTCTTTTACATAATCGGCGGATTAAGCATAATCAGCCTTATTGCAATTATTTATCTAGTTAGCAAGGATTAATCAATTAACAAATTCGATATTTCTTGATTTAAGAGCTCGAAGTTGACGATTTTCACTTGCTCCATGAATTTGGTTTGACCTTACACCTGTAAGTACCAGCATCACTCTGATGTCCTCTCCAAGAGAATCATCAACGGCAGCACCCCAAATTATTCTAGCATTGTCGGAAACTCTTTCCTTGATTAGTTGAGCACAGCGTTCAGCCTCACCAAGGGTAAGTGACGCACCACCAACAACATTGATTAGTGCACCTCTTGCATCTGAAATATCTAATTCCAGCAGTGGTGAGTGTAATGCTTCTAATGTTGCAGCCTCAGCCCTACCTGGTCCACTTGCAGCGCCTAATCCAATCATTGCTACCCCAGATCCAGAATTAATTACAGCCTTCAAATCTTCAAAGTCAAGGTTAACCATTCCATCTGTTGTTAGCAATTCAGTGACTCCACTGATTGCTCTTACCAATAACTCATCACCTACTCTGAAAGCACTAGCCAGAGGCAAGTCTCTTACGCCTTCAATCTCCAAGAGCCTTTCATTTGGTATCACTAGAATAGTATCACAATATTCTCTTAATCTTTCTAGGCCCCATTCTGCATTTTGCTTCCTGAGTGAGCCTTCTGAATTGAATGGATATGTCACTACTGCTAAGGTAAGTGCGCCTTGTTCTTTTGCTAATCTAGCAATATGCCCTGCCGCTCCAGTGCCAGAACCTCCACCCATTCCAGCAGTGATAATAGCAAGTTGAGTATCTTCTGTAATCTTCTTGAGATTATTCTCACTTTCAAGCGCAGCTGTTTCTCCCTTTGTAGGGTCGCCACCAGCACCTCTTCCGCGTGCAGTTCTACCGATCAAGACTTTGTTATCCAAAGGACTCATCAACAATGCTTGTGCATCAGTATTGATGGCATGTCCAGTGACATATTTGTTTTCAAATAATCCTTCTTCATGTAGACGGCTTACTGCATTACAGCCAGCACCTCCAACACCATAGACTCTGATCCTTGGTTGAAGAGATTCCAGCAATTTTCTCAATTCAGCATCATTTGATTCCATTTCCTCGACGCTAGAAGGGCGAATCGCTGGTCCTTCCTCATCATCCGCAAGCTCCAATACACGCTCAATGAGGTGTCGCATAGGTACAATTTTCATTGCAACCAATTTGAAGATGCCGATAACTTAGCATATTGATAAGGCGTTTATCATACCTATTCTTTAATCTCGAAGACCATCTTCGCAAACCTGGTAAACACATTCACCATCTGGAAGGTTTGGAGAGTCAACAAGTCTAGCAATTCTCCTACCGCCCTTTGCTTTTCTTAGGTATAATCTGAATGTCGAAGCGTGAGCTAAAACGTGTCCACCGATTGGTTTTGTAGGATCTCCCCAAAGCGCATCAGGCTTACTCATAACTTGGTTTGTTACCAGCACAAGTGCATTGTTAACATCTGCTAATTGCTTCAAATCTTTTAGGTGTCTGTTCAATTTTTGCTGCCTATTTGCTAGCATTCCTCTTCCTACGAATTCGGCTCTGAAATGGCTTGTTAGGGAATCAACGATAATCATCTTTACATTTATTCCTCTGCTCATTCGCTTAATCTCTTCTGCTAACAACATCTGGTGGGCAGAATTGTATGCTCTTGCAACATGAATTCTTTCTAGAACAGCTTCGGGATCTAACCCGTGTCCTCTTGCCATTTGAGTGATTCTCTCTGGTCTGAATGTGTCTTCTGTATCGATGTAGAATACATCTCCATCAAGCCCACCTTGTTCAATTGGCATTGTACAGTTGACTGCTAATTGGTGTCCGATTTGTGTTTTTCCAGAACCAAATTCCCCATACACCTCAACTAGTGATTGGGTCTCAAATCCTCCTGCTAGTAAATCATCAATTGATTGAACCATACTTGATAATTTCATTACTTCTCTTCTTCTTTCTAGAAGGGCAGAACCTGATACGAAACCGCCTATGTTTGCCATCTTCTTCGCTGCTTGGATGATTTTGCCAGCTACTGCTTCACCCAATTCTGCTTGTTCTGCTAAATCAGGAGGACTCATTACTGCTAGTGCTAGCATGTCTTCGAATCCAGCCTCACGCAACTTTTCTGCTGTTGCTGGTCCAACGCCAGGTAGGTCCTCAATTTGGATCTCCGGCTCTGCTTCTTCCTCCATTGTTACTACCTCTACTTCAGGCACTTCTTCTTCTTTCTGTTTGGTTGTCTTTGACTTTCCTGCCATGATTGTTGTTAATCTGCTTCCATATATTAAGAAAAGAAGGTCTCTTCCACAAAAAGTGAAAGTATTCTGGTGTTAATAAAGTCTTACAAAAAGGGCACTGAATTGAAACAGTTCACTTTTATTTCACTTTCACTGGGGCCTGGGGTTAGTAGGTCCTTCGAGTCCTTCTTGATATGCAATCGTAACATCGTTCTCGACGTTGACGTTATCTCCATCTGAGACTTCAACATTTAATCCCCAATTTCCTGAAACTATGTCTCTTGTTGTGTAATCCCAAGATTCTTCTCCACCGTTTGGAATGGTCCCTGAGTCTGTTGCGATTTGTGTTCCATCGGGGTTCAATAATTCCCATTCAACTTCTGAATTACCACCGAATAACCCTCCTGGATTTTCAACCGTCGATGAAATTGTAATTCTGTCAGGTAGGGGGAGTCCATCTTCACAATCAGGCGTAGCATCAAATGTCATTGAAGCCGAACCAGTGTTCGTGTCTGTCCATACTATGTGCATGTCTACCCTCACATCCACTGTAGTTGAGTGAGTATTGCCGCTTTCGTCTTCAACACTCATTTTTACGTCAAAAATTCCGTGGGTCAACCAAGTGTATGATATCACAGCGTTGTCGGACGGATCGGCTTCAATAGGTGTGCTGCCATCATCAGGGTCGAGAATAATTTTGACGATAGCTCCATCATCTGATGTTGTGTCAGCATAATCAAATTCTATTGTGACTCCTGTTGCAGGGCCTGCTTGGCCATTGTTGAAAGAGGTCTCAATCATCCCCGAGGTGGTATCGAAATACACTATCAGGTCAATGGGACCAGCATACTCTCCACTTCCTCCTTCTTCTCCTCCTAAACAACCTGCGAGGCTAACGCTCAGTAGGCTCAAAATGATAACAAAGAGACCAAAGTCAGACTTCATTAGAATGGTCTAGTATGTTCTCATCCAAAAACCTCCCGTTTTTTAGTCATAAATTTAGGTCGGTGGGTTCAAAAATAGAGACCCTCGCAGGTCGACTTATAGCGGGATAGGTTAGCATGGTTCGACCGACGGGCTCATAACCCGTAGATCGATGGTTCAAATCCATCTCCCGCTACCAAAATCAGTTGTTTGAACTGTATTCATGATAATCATGGGCAGGTACCAACGAATCGACAGCTGCCTGTAATCTTGCATTTGCAGCCTGTTCTCCAGAAATTATTGCAGCGATTTGTGCCTCAATATCCGATTGAACATTCCCTCCAAGAACTTCACCAACCCTTCTTGCGTCTGCTGCTGGCCGTGATTCGATTTCTAAAATGAAAGCACCATTCTTGCTGATGACTGGCCCTGCTAAAGGAACTAGTTTTGCCAAAGTCTTCTTGTTTCCACATTGTTCAGCAAGATCTAAAGCCGCTGCGATATGGCCAGGTTGTAATTTTTCACATTTTGAAAATGCCTTAACTGCGGCTCTTTTCTTACCAGCATTAGAATGAATGAATCCTGCCAAATGATAATCTGCAGCCGCAGAGACAAAATCGTGCCCAACTGATTTTCCAAGAATATTTCTCTGTTTATGTAAAATCCCAATAGTCGTTCTAGCGCGCTTGTATTTCCCTCTGCTGTTCAACACAGCAGCTAAAATTCTCAATCCTCTAACTAGTAAATCTTGAGTTTTATCATCTCTGGGTTTTTGAGCCATTAATTGGTCGACTAAAGCAGAAGCCATCACCTCTGCTCTTTCTGAGCGGCCTTCCCTATGATATGCTTCTAATTGGCTAATCGCTTGGTCTGGATTAGCCGCTCCGAACATAATTACACCTGCGAGTGGTCGCATTTCACACCATCGGTAAATTGCTAAAAAACCACAAAGTAGAGCAATCTGTTTATTTCACAGTCTCTTCAGGCCAAATCGATGCAATCTCATATCACCACCATTGGAGTCACAGGAACTCCGGGTTGTGGTAAAACAACACTTTGTTCTAATCTACCATTCCAAACAATAACAATTGAAGATTTGGCAAAAAAATATGACTGTATTGGTCCAACAGAATTGGACGGTGCTGCATCAGTGGACACAGAAAAATTGAGTAAATTATGGCAAAAACCAACCGAACTCACAATTGTTGATGGTCACTTGTCACATTTTTTACCAGTTGATGCTTTGATTATTCTGCGTTGTCATCCCGATATTTTACGTCAGAGGTTGGGAGATAGAGGCTACACAGAAGAAAAAATTCAGGAAAATGTTGAGTATGAATTGATGGGAGGTGTATGGTCAGATTTACTTGATGATATTAGGCCAAAAATCGAAGGAGATTCTGACATTTTAGATTGGATTTCTTCTGGATGCCCACATATTACCTCGCCATCCGATGCGATTGATTGGATTTCAGAGATATAATACAAAAGGCGTCTTGTTTTGGCGTAATGTATGGCATTGGAGAAGGGACGCGATTTTTTCAAAAGAATCAGCGATCCACTAGTGGGTAAACTGAGCGGTGTAAATCCAGCCGTTTTGACTTGGCTAACCCTGCCAACAGGACTTGCATCAGCTTGGTTAATGATGAGTGCAGAAACAGGAACTGAAGGCGCTTTGATGTTTCTTGGAGCAGCAATTTTGATGACTATGGCTATGGCTCTTGATGGTCTTGATGGCAATCTAGCTCGGGCAACAGGAAAAGTCACTCGTTGGGGCGATTATCTCGACCATACCTTGGACCGAGTTTTGGACATTGTATGGATTCTCGCTCTTGGCTACAATATGTACTGGTTTGGGCATGTCGAGTTAGCATGGCTAGCAGCAATGTTGACAATGTTTGGTTCTTACCTCGGAACCCAAGCCCAAGCAGTATCAGGTGCTAGAAATTACGGTGGTTTCAGTAGAGCCGACCGAATGGTCCTCACCTTAGTCGCATTAATTTCCTCAGCGATTATGGCATACAATGGGACTGATTCATTTGGCCAATGGAATGATTTTGAAGTCAATCCAATCTCAATAATAATCGCAATTTCAGGCTTAGGCGGAGCATACACCTTCATCATCAGATTTTCAAATGCGAGGAAAGATATTCAAGAACTCGATAAAACCAAGCCTCTATCAACCTCAACGAATAATACTATTGATGATGAGCAGTGATTTCAAATTATCATTTGACTTGAAAATATGGCCATTTTTGTACCGCCTACGGCGGTATCCTCATAACCAATTCATGAAAAGCAACGGAACGATGGCAGGCGGAATGCTGAACGGCGGAAATCGCAAAGTGACTATTTTTGTCCTAATGTTGTTGTTACTATCCACAATTCCATTGGTCCCGACAACAACTGCTGATGAAGGATTTCCTGTTGAATTACAGGCGCAAGATATCGAAGCTGTATTCGACCCAGTAAGCGAAGAAACCACTATCACATGGAGAAATATCGAAGATGTCGCTGGCAATTTTGATATTTTGGAAGACTTGTGGGATGCGACTTACCATGTATACCGAAGTTCAGAAAACATTACTGAAAATAATGTATTCGAATTAGAACCGTTTTATTCAGTCACAGCATGTGATATAATTGCGATTGGCTCAAACCCTGGTGATTGCCGTGGAATGGAAGGTAAGCATCCCGGTCATTCCGCTACATATCAGGTAAGTGCTGGAATCGATGACCACTTTTATTATGCAGTAATCACAGAATTAGGTGACGGAAATTATACCACAAGATTAGATCTAGATGCGAGTTTAACAGGCTCTCCAGTCTACGAGAAAACATCTCCAATTAGGTCTCCTTTCAACCTCGATGCAACATTCAATCCAGCAACGAGCCAGACAACTGTTGAATGGATTAACTACAATGTGATTAACCCAATTTTGCCAGAAGAAGGCGAAGATGCCTTCGAAATCAATGTATGGCAAACAACAGAAAAAATTGATAGGTCAAACGGTCAAACATTATTCACCTCATATTCGCCAATTGCAACCCTATCTCCAACTACTTCGTCCTATGTAGTCGACATTCCACCTCAGACTAATAGAGAAGCATACTATTCAGTCACTTATTTGTTAAAGAACTGGACAGATTCAGGTCAGGATTATCAGGATGTCAGATTTTTATCACAAAACTCCCTTTCAAGTCCGGTAATTGAGGATAATACACCTCCTCCATTTGTTAGTTCAGTTGACGCATTTTTCGTTCCTTCAAACGGTACTGGAACGACAACAATTGCTTGGGATGATGTTTTAATCGAAACAGGAGAACAATACAGAATCTATCGTCATGGTGATATTTTTAATTCTACAAATAATCCATATATTCAACTAATCGGAACCGTTCAAGAAGATGTATCTGAATTCAAATTTGATGTACCTTTCAATACTTATGGAGATTATACCTATTGTGTAGTTGTCGTTGACCGATATGGTTCTTTCAATACAAACGTCCCTTACAGTATTTGTAAATCTGTATTTGAGGATTCTAATGAAAATTGGGTAAAAGAGCCTACAAACGTCAAATCCCAATTCATCTGTGACTGAAAGACAAGAGTAACTTGGACGGACCATGCATGCGTTGAAGGTGAAAGATACCACATCTGGAGAGGTGGAATGAGGGTTATTGGTAGCCAATTCGTGGAGAATTCATCATTGATCTGGATGGGAAGTGTTTCAGATGGAGTCGAATACTTCGATGTGTCATTGGAGCCAGACCTTTTCGAATCAAATGTTCATTATTTCGTAACTAGTGAAGCGTTATACAATTGTCAAGGATGTACAACACCCGTAATGTATACAGAATTAGTTCAAAATTGGGATGGGCCAATTACAGAGGATACTAGAATACCTTCTCCGGCCAGAATTCTAGATATTGAGATGATTGGTGAATTAGGAGTAATCAATTTACAATGGCTCAATTCAATTAACGAGGATTCAGAAACATACACCATTTACAAGCACTCGGGAGACCCATTTGGAAGTTCAGAATTTGCAATATCAAACTACACAGATAGTGGATGGGAATATGTTGAAGGCCCCATTCCAGAGAATAATCTAGCATCTATTACTTCACAATTTGAAGTCTCTCCAAACACTGAGATGGAAGTTTGGTATGCGATTATCATCACCGATGAATTTGGTAATACAAACCCTCAGATTGTTCCAGGTAGCGGAGGAAATGCAGTACAGATAATCGAAGATACAAAAACCCCTTCCTTGACTTATTCAATTCATGATTCAGAAAATGTACCCGTATCAAAGAATTCTTTGGTAAAAGGCGATTATACGCTTAGGATTGAAGTTTCGGAATTACTAAACAAAGATGATGAATTCCCAATGGTGAATATCTCAACATCCTCCGGTGGCAGTCTAACTGGTGGTAGTGAACAAGCTATGATTCTATTGTCAAAGAATGTGAACGATCCCGATAAAGGGCCAGAATATTTCATTTCATTCAGTATTTCCAGTACTGCAAATGCAGGCCAATTGTTGATTACTATCAATATGACCGATGAATCTTCAAACTCTATCGACCATGAAATCTTAGATTATTGGATAGATGCTAAAGCTCCAACAGTGTCAATATTTAGCCCTACAGATTCAGGCGATGGAGCCAAGTACATGTATGGAAATGACATCAAAGTTATCGCTGGTGCTACAGACGATGTCGAAGTTGAATTAATGCAAATGAGATTTGTTCAAAATTATGGGACATCATCAGCAGTCACAGAACCATGGAGGGATGTCACAGGAGTCACAATCAACGAAGATGGCGATTGGACAATTGAAATGGTGTTCAATTCGGGTAATTTCCAGCCAGGTACTCACCAAGTATCAGTCAAAGCAATCGATACCGCAGGCAATGAAAGAATTGTAAATGTTCAATTCATTACCGACTGGTGTCGACACAGAATAGACGGTGAAACAATTTGTGAATATACAAATCCTGTTCAAGCCGACCCAGATGTTGAATATCGGGACCTTAATTCAACCGACCCTCCTTACATGATTACTTACATCACCGCTGGAGTTTCATTGTTAGCGGTCATCACCTGTCTATTGGTAATCTCTACTGCAATGTCTGGACCTAAGAAGAAACAAGGTGAAGAAGATGATGTTGGAGATGACTGGATGAGTGAATTCATTGGTACATCCTCTGAACCAGATATGGCCACAATAACTGGAACGGCTCCTGCCGAAGAAAAGAAGGAAGAATCCAAAGCGGTTGAAGATGACGATGATGATGACGATCCTTTCGCCGTAAATACAATCCAACCAAAGCGACGTCGAAAGAAGGCAGATGACGACGACGATGACGACGATGACGACGATGACGACGACGACGATGATGACGATGAAGATGAGAGACCTCGTAAGAGAACTCGAAGGCGCCCAGCACCTAGAGGTAAGAGAGAAAGACCTGCCCCTAGACGTAAATCTGTAAAACGTAGACCAGACAAGGATTGATTTCCATGTCAGATGAAATCTTATCTTCAAAGGTAAGCGTACTGCAATCATTCAGTCCGCTTCAAAATAAATTAAATTGGCTCTTAATAGCAGTTCCAATAACTGCATATTTTTCTTTAGTAGCACACGATGCAGGCCTGAGTTTCGTATTTTCAATGATTGCAATAATGCCACTCGCATTTTTGATGGGTCATGCAACTGAAGAGATCGCTCTAAGGACAAGCCAATCATTGGGAGGATTGCTAAATGCTACCTTTGGGAATGCCGTTGAAATCATCATTGCAGGTTTAGCAATCTACACTGCTGCAACACAGGCAGATAAGGCGGACACAATGATTACAGTTGTTCAAGCCAGCCTTATTGGCAGCATTCTTGGAAATATGCTTCTTGTTCTTGGCCTAGCAATTTTATGGGGGAATTAATCACAAGAATCAGCAATTTAGTCAATCTGCTCTCGATTCTAGTGGGTCTCTTTTGCTACTCGCTGTATTAGCCATGCTAATTCCAGCGGCTGTAGACATAGGAGGCGGTGGGTTTGATAGCATTGTGACATTGTCTAGGTATGCATCCATTGTCTTGTTGTTACTTTACTTTTTGGCGCTATTTTTCCAACTGAAGACCCATTCAGATCTGTTCAAATCAGACCAAGATATGGAGCATGAAGAGCCTAAAATGACAAATAAAGACGCATGGACTTTGCTAATTCTTGCCACAGTTCTCGTGGGGTGGATGGCTGAAGTTTTGGTTCATTCGATCGATTCTGCTGCGAATGAATTGAAATTACCTGCATTATTCATTGGTGTAATACTGCTTCCATTCTTTGGAAATGCGGCTGAACATTTCACAGCGGTTATAGTTGCTGGGAAAAACAAAATGGACCTCTCATTGGCTATTGCGATTGGGTCTAGCGTGCAAATTGCTGTGTTCGTAGCACCTTTGATGGTTGTTTTCGCTTGGTTGATGGGAGTTAATCTATCACTGGAATTTGGTCCATTAGAGACAGCAGCAACTTTCATGTCCGTTCTAGTTGTTAATTTCATTCTTAATGATGGAAAGTCGAATTGGTTAGAAGGCGCCATGTTGTTGGCATGTTATGTTATTTTGGCAATGAGTTTCTGGATGATGTAGAATTAATTTCTGGTGATAAAAATGGGCGTCTCATCAGAACTTTGGGAACAAATTGATTCATGGGGTGGTCCAACATTTGGAGTAATTCTAGTTTTGATGGGTGCATACCTGATGCTTAAAGGAGCTAAACGAATCAAGATACTTTCATTTCTAACAGGTTGCGCTATTGGTCAACTTTCAAGTGCAATTATTTATTCAGAAATCGGAGATATGATACCATATCCCGAAAGTGATGTTACAATTGCAATAACCTTAGCTATTGGGTTGTTAATGTTCACAGCGATGAATTTGCTATCACTTGCAGTGACAGGATATATTTCATTACAAACAATGTTGTTCATTATCTCGATTCTTGAAGCGAATGGCTATGATTCAGGAACTGAGATCATGGGTGGAATTTTGGTAGGAGTGTCATTCTTGATTAATCGATATATGAGGAAGAACTTGTATCTATTTGGTTCTGCTGCATTGGGTACTTTATTCGTAATTTATGGATATTTCATTATGAATGGGCAAATGCCTTCTGAAGTGGTTTTGACTGATGTAAATATACAATTAATCGGTCTAGCACTGTTTATCAATTCTGTTCTTATACAGCGAAAGATGATGAAGGACTTGGAGGAAAAAAAGATGCAAGAAGAAATACAGCAGCATGTTTCAAAACACAATTATCAACAACAGGTGGATAATGATGCATATCGAAGAGGCAGATACATTGAACCAGATATTCTTACTCAAGCAGCACTAGAGGAAAATCAAAATTTCTCATATCAATCTTATAATTTAAACAAGCAATATAGGTGATTTTATTCCAACAGAATTTTGTATAGAATGTGAACAAAATAAACCTTGTAAAAGGGGCATTTGTATGTCATTCAACTGCATGAAGAAATTTCTGAAAAATATTCTACTAAATCAAAAAAGGGTTACTTGTATGTCGGTTCAACTTCATTATCTGTTGAACAAAGAGGACGAGATAACTTTACTTTAGAAGATGGGACTTATGTAGAGCCAGCTGAGTTATACGAAGATCGTAAACTACCAGAAGAGGAACAAAAATGGTCTGAAGGAAGAGATTGGAAGTATAGCACCACTTCCATTAAAAAAATACGTTCGTACTTCATGTGCTACAGGCCAGATTTGGTCCATTATCAAAATCCAATACCCTACGATAAAAATGACCCAAATAAACTTGAAAGATGGGAAGCAAACCTTGCTGATAAACTCAGGAACAAGGGTTGGAGAGTTATCAACAAGATTTCCAGGAAATCAAACAAGGGAAATTAAAACAGTCCTAGAATCGAACTAGGTCTTCCTATCGGCGTGCTCCGTACACTAACTGTTGGGTAGTACTCCACCACTCTAAACGATTGCTCTTGGTGCCTAAGTGCGGTCCGTAAAAGGCAAAGGCACAATCATCTAGAGAATAGTTCAAAAAGTTGGGTGCGATTAAAACCCATGCATTTTGAACTAAATTGAATAATAATTATCCACGGCAGAATTGAAATCGTGAAGCAATTTTTGTTCATCGATTGAATTGATATTACCAGATTGCATTAATGGATCTCCGTCAACCCAAAGGTCGAGACATTTTGCTCCATTGTAAATTAAATTGGAAATGTGTCTTTCATTGTCTTTGCCGTAAGGAGACATCTTGATGTCGTTTAGGTCCCAAACCGCCCAATCTTTGCTACCATTTGTTGCGATTGCAAATGCTTCCTTTGCAAGCATTGCTGAAGCATCCCAGTGGTCGTGTCTCTGAACTAGGCAAGCCATCCTGGCCTCGTGGGCCATATCTAGGCCTGAACCGCTAGATGCGGGCCCGTCTGTTCCGAGTCTGATATTTACTCCAGCATCCCTGTAAGCTGGTATTGAGGCGGTTCCTCCGCATGCAAGTTTCATGTTTGAGGAAGGGCAGTGAACTAGAGTTGCACCTCTTGCTGCCATAGTTCTCATTTCTGATTTTTTGACCCATGAACCATGGGCACAGATTGTTTTGTCTGGAATGAAGTAATCGAGACTGTCAAGGTATTCTACCGGGTACATACCGGTTTTTTCATAGCATCCTGCAACTTCTTTTCTAGTTTCAGAAACGTGAACGTGAAGGTAGGCATCGTGTTTTTCTGCTAACTCTTTACCGCTCAAGAGAACTTCCTTGTCGCAAGTATATACTGCGTGTGTTGCGACTCCATATTGCACTTTATCCTCAGGCTTGTTTGACGCTAACTGTGTATCAAGTAGGCGTTTGACGCTACCATCGTCGCCTCCTTCTTGTGGCGGCCAAAGTGTTTGAGGTCCGCATACAACTCCTCTAAGCCCAGCCTCATTCAAGTGCGGAAACAATCGCTTCTGGGAAATGGTACATATCGCATGCGAATGTCGAACCGGTCTTGATCATCTCTAGAGCAGATGCAAGAGCGCCTATACGTGCGTATTCTTTTGTTAGATTCATCTCGGTTGGAAAAATAGATTTCTCAAGCCATTCATCTAGAGGAAGTCCATCAGAGAAGTCACGAGCGTTCAGTTGCATTGGCAAATGTGTATGCCAATTTTGGAATGAGCGAGTAATCAATTTCTTTGTCCCATCAAGGTTGTGAATAACGTCTTCATCCCCATTTGAAACACTCCAGGAACCATTATCGAATGAATTAGAAAAATCACCTAAATGAGTTTGTTGATTTTCATCAATCAGCACTGCGTTTGTATAGCGTGCTGCTGCCTCGCCCATGTTCGATGGTGGATATTATCCAATGTGAATATTTGCTTATTCCTCTTCTTCCACAATTAAGTCGATTTGGAATCTTGCCTTGTGATGTCCCCACATTACCTTTCCAGGTTCTTCGAAAATGAAGTACTTGGTCGTGAAGTAAGTTCCAAGTTCCGGATGATCTTCTTCCAATTGGATAGATATCCTGTCGCTGTAGGTTCCCAAGGTTCCAGTGCACGCTTTTCCTCTAATTCCATCGACTAAGACTGGATGCATTTGCTCTTCAAAATTAACCGTCTTCGGTAAATCTTGGTCAAATGGATGTGCATCATTTTCAATCATTAGGCTTTCTTCAGTTGCTGGCTGTGTTTTTATTTCTTCATTTGTTTTTCATACTAATACCTCCTTTTTTTGTTGTACTTTTTGTTTTATTATTTCTCCTGTTTGTAAATTAATGGCCGTTAATTGAGGGTCTTTACCTCCATAACAGCAAGAGTCGATTCCTATAGCCGCTGTTCTTCCATTTGCTAATTCTGCATCAGATTCCCAAACCTCAGATTGCTTAAGTCCGAACATGGGCATTGGAGAGTGGCCAAAAATTACTGTACGTTCGTTGTCGATAGGGAAAATAGTGTCATGGAAATCTTTTCTTATCCACATTAAGGTATCTTTGGATTGCAAATCTGGTTCCTGGTCATGAGGTGCATACCCTGCATGCACCAATCTGAATTCATCCAAGACGATATGATGTGGAAGGGAATCAAGCCAAGCTAAATCTTGGGCACCTCTTTTCTTTAATCTGTAGCGATCTAGATTTCCGTTTGAATCGGTAAATTCGTTGATGTATGATTCAATGGTTGCTCTACCTCCGTTATACATCCATGTCCGCTGCTCGATGCTTGGGCTTTCAAAATCAACCGGGTCAAAATTTGCTAGCATCATGTCCTCATGGTTGCCAAGAACGCTAAATATTTGCGAATTTGACCTTGCAATCTCGATTACCTTGCAGGATTTTGGCCCTCTGTCGACAAGGTCACCAAGCAAAACTATCCGGTCTAGTGAATCTAAATTCAATTTCTCAATCAATAATTCTAGGGTATCTGCATCGCCATGAACGTCACCGATTGCCCAGACATTTGCTCCATTATTGAGATTTATTTGTAACTCTTTCTCAATTTTGGCATCTCTTTTTGCTTGCATGTTTTCCACCTAATTTATTGGAATTTTATGAAAATTGTACAACCAGTTGTTATTGGTTATAGCAGAAAACCCAAATTCTAAGTAAAGAAGAATGGGGTGTAATATAAATCTGACGATGCTTAAGATTCTAAGTCAATTTCAAGTTGACTGCCCCAGTTTACTGGACAGCGCCCACCCTCGATAATTCCCCAAATAACTGGGTACGGTGGCTGTGTGTCAGGCGCAGACCCGTATCCATCTGTTAGAAATAACAACAGCTCTGGAAGATCACTATCCTTTGCTATAATGTCGAAAACAGGAGTAAAATCAGTACCCCCGCCACCTAGTAAATTGAAATTGTCAGGAATAAAAGGAATTTCAATATTGAATATTTTGTCTTCTTGTATTTCATAATCACACTGGATTAATCTTAGTTCATATCCTCCAAATGAGTTTAAAATAGCAAAAACTTCACTCACGAATCTCTTAACTATATCTCCAGATGTTGATCCACTTGTGTCTATAGCAACAACGATTTTCAGTTGATTTTCCTTCTTTAAAGAAGGCAAATACATTCTTTTGTACACATGTCTTCTGTTAGGTGGTAACCACTTCCTTGTTTTATCAAATAAAGGGGTTAAGTAGTTAAGTAGAATTTGATACCATGGTATTTTTGATTTGAACAACTCATCTAAGTATTGTTTGTAAACACCCAAATCTTTGCCCATTTCTTGACATTGTTGAGCTGCTGCCATCATCTTTTTTTTTTTCCATTCTTTCCAAACATCATCAGTTCGATTCGGTCTAAAATCAGAATCCACTTTGGCTAATATTCCATCTTCAGAAATTGAAATAGTTTCCCAACCAGTCCCGACTTCTTCTTGTAAATTTTTGTCATTTTTTGGACCAGAGGTGTTATGCTCATCTAAGCATTCACCTTCCATTGAAAGTTTTCTGATTTTATTGCCTCGAAAACAACTTCTGCTGACTGACCTTTGTATTCTGGATAAAGAACTGCGTTTTCAGGAATTTCAAATTCATCATCATCCAGTAAGGAATTTACTTCATGATCGATCGCATGGTTCCAAATTTGATGATCTTCTATTTTTCCGTGTTCCCTTGAAAAATGAGATAATCCGCAATGCCATACTTCGTGAGCGAGGATTGTCATTCTTTCATTGTCATTCAAGCTATCTAGAAAATGCGGATTAAAGAATATCCTTTTTCCATCTGTGCAAGCGGTTGGGCATCTGTAATCAACAACGGGAATCATTTCTAGATTCATGGCAAGAGTTCCGATGAATGGCCACCTACTTATGAGATTCATTCTGTCATTCGTCCAATGCTCTAAACCAGCATTTTTGGCAGTCTTATCATCGTCAGTAGGAGGTGAAAATGAAACCTTTTTTCATTGAGTTTTGAAATATAAATCACCCCAAACAGATTCTATTTTCTAACTCTTCATGTCTTTTCATGATCCATTAATGATTCAATAAAATCATATTTATTATCCGATTCCATTACTAATGTTATGTCATGATAAATCAATTGAATCCAATCATTTGGAAATTTTAACATTATGTTAAATAGACCGTTTAAAATTTCAACAGGTTTCTCGTGCTGACGTACATGATAGACAAGTGCTGATACCATGGCATATCTCTGGTCTGACCTTTCAGGTACTGAGACTTTAGATGTGCCCGCCAACATTTTTGCAACATCCGGAATTTTTCCACTCCATTCCATGAATGCCATGAACTCGATTGCAGTGGATTCTCCAACTAAACCCTCAATTAGAATGTGCTGTAGATCCATCTCCAAGGATTTTCTTTTTGCTGCGATTAATTCCATTGACACTCTCTCCCAACTTCTAGGACTTGGCCAACCCCTTTCCTTATTACCTTCCATCGAGAATAATTTTTGGGGCATAAACCGTATGAAACCTGTGACCATTGGATCGATGTTATTTTTCAATGCCCACTCCAACCAACTAGTAGAATTTGCACCTACTTCGATGTGACAGAATCTATTTGCTAATGCACTTGACATTGTCCTCGCAACCGCAGCATCCTGAGTTCTGTTTCCTGCTGCTATGATGTACCAACCATCAGGCACCTTGTACAATTGACCAAGTCTTCGGTCTAGAATAAACTCGTATGCAGCTACCTGTAAGGTACTATCCGCTGCAGTAATTTCATCAAACAAAATTATGCCTTTTTTCGGAGTTCCCTCAATGTCTTCTCTAGGCCATTCTGAGGAGACAATCCAATCAATGCCTTGTTTGTCATCTCGGTACAGGAAGGCCTCTAATGTCAACAGGTTCTCTTTGTGCTAATCTAACATCGATAAATCCGATATCATTTTCCTTGCATACGTTTCGAATGAAGGTAGACTTTCCGACTCCAGGTGGCCCCAAATCATTAATGGCGGAACCGCACCTGATTGTTCCGGATTTTCCCACAATATTTCTAATTGATGCTTTACTATTTTTTCTGCTTTTTTTATGCTTGTTATGTTCATTTTTATACCTCCTTTTCTGAAATTTCTCTCCGCCAACTGTATAGGTATGGCCAATCTAAGGTTGGCGCAATGTTATTTTCAAACGCTCTTTTTCCTGCGATTGAAATAGATCTTATGATTGACGATTCATGGAATGATAAACTCTTGTCTGATATTAGTTTCTTTAGTGCCATTCGGGCTCTTGATGAATTTGTGAAACTAATTATCGCAGATAATAAGGCTGCTTTCTTCAAGAAGAGTGATTCATATTTGAAATTCCATCAATTAAATCGTTGATTAGGTACTTGTCAATTTCTTCTGCAGAATATTGATGGAAAATAAGAAATTCACATAACCATGGGTCGGAATTAATTTTTGGATTTTTGTATATTTGTTTTACTAGATTTGATAGTTTAATGTCAGCGAAACTTCCTCTTCCAGTTGTCTTGTAAGCCGATAGGGTTGCATTCAATAAATCTCTAATATGTTCATTTTGCTCACGGAAATTGGTTTTCTTAGAATGAAATAACCTGTTTAAAATTTGATTATTTTCTTCGGGCAATATTAAGAATTCCAAACCTAAATCAGTGCGAAGCCATATTTCCAAATCAATACGACAAAATGGCATGAAACTATCAAGAGGATTACTCCAGCTTTCTCCATTACTATGCCTTGTCCTCCATTTTCCGCCATGTCTTTCGTCATTTACTGAACCAGATAAGTTTCTAGAAGTAGTTTGGTTTAGTTCTAATAATTTATTTCTAAGTCGAATAATAACTTTCGAATCATAACCTCTGGAAATTAAAGCGGCTAGAACTCTCATCGCTTTGTATTGGTCAAACCATTCTAATTCATTATCACACCAGGACGAAAACGCCTCGAAAGCCACTGCACCCTTTTCTTCAATGATTTCAACGATTTTGTCGATTTCTACTCCCGCGACGCATCGTCAATGCTCAAACCCAGTTTCGTGGAAAATTGAATCATGCCTCCATTTTGGTTGTAATTGAATGGTCTAATCTTGACTCCACCTAAATCTGAACATGTTTGAACTTCTTCTGCAGTCAGAGATGCATTATAATGAGGAATAGATAGCATGGCTAGTCGTATATTGTACTGCGTGGGTATTTCGTGCCAAAATCCGCCAATAGCAAGTTTGTTATCTTCAAATGGAAATCTCATCTTCAACCTATCGCCAAAGCCAAATACTGAATTTAGATTTGGGCATCTTTTCAGGATACAAGATAATACTCGTCTGTTTATCTTTAGTTTCTTTAATTGTGGACCCTTAAACACAGTAAAATTTGAAATTAATCTTTTTCCTGATACAAATACTTCTTCTAGTGAATCATCTCCTATCAGAGAAATCTTTGAGAATTCTTGGGTCAAGTGAACTTCTTTTTGGCCAACTGTTTTGAGTATTATTGAATCAGAATTCGACAAAATATTTGGGTCTTGAGTTATTACTGTCCCCCACAAGTCTTCGATTGGCAATGTTGGGCTAGAATCAAATCGATGAACGTTATATGTCTCACCTTCTTCTGTTATTCTGACTTCCTCTATTGGTCCATCTATTACCACAGTTTGCTCAGAAATTTACTAAACGAAACAGACAATCCTGGTTTGTTGATTTTTACTTGTTTGAGGGAATCGATTTCATCGAGATACAGAGTACAACCCACTGCTCGATTTTTTACAATTATTCTCTCTAACTCATTTCCAGAAATCCGTATCGATTCATTTAGATCTTTCAAAAATAGCAATCGATTGACCAGAACTGATTTGTATATTGTTGTCATGTTATTCTACCTCCTCAAGGTTGTTTGAATTTTTGGCTGGTTCAAAAACTCTCGGATTTAACAATCTGAGATTTTTTCCTGTGTTGGATTAATACAATTTTGACTGCGAGTCTTTCTTACTAATTTGATAGCATCATCCATCTCAATTCCAAAATAATTCATAAGAATACAAGAAACTGTCCCTGCTCTACCCAAACCACCTTTGCAATGAATGATTGTTGATTCCCCATTGACTATTTGTTCTGCAATTTTTTCAAGGTGTCTGTTAAATTTTCTGAACCAGGATTTGTTTGGAAAAGTTGTATCCTCAAATGGTAAATGTATCCATTCAATTCCTTTTTTTTTTTGAATTGTTTCACCCAAGCCTTGAACTCTTAGTTCAACAATTTCTTGTTCATCAATAAGGCTGATAATGGTCGAAACATCGGTTTCAGCTAATGCATCAATATCTATATCGAGGTTTCTATTCCAACCTCCAGACCATGAAACCGGTTGGTATTTACCAGGACAAAAGGTAATTCCAATAAGTCCAGGTATTTTTCTATGCTTTATCCAGTCCACTTTTATTGGATGCGTAATGCTAGTTCTCAGATCCCATTTGATTGGCCATTTTCGCAAATAATCACCGCCTGAATTTTAGGCCATAATTGAACATCAAATGCCAGATATGATTACAAGTCTTGGAAAATTTAGATTCAGAGATACTATTTTTATAATTGTCATAACTTAAATTTGAAATGTAATCTGCAATCACTTTAGAAACCTCTGATTTTGCAATTATTGCTCGATGCGGATAATCTGAATTTTTTAGAGAAAAACATTCTGCATTTGGAAAAATAGTTTTCAAATGTTCCATATTTCTAGCTCTTACAAGAAGAAAATCTGGCTTATGTCTGTGTTCGACTATACTTAGAAATCCATTTGAAAGAAATAACCACATTAATTTTCACCTACATCTTCAACAAAGAATTGTTGCCAATTTTCAATATCTTCAAAATCGCATTTGACTGTGTGAAATTTACTTTGAAATTCCTTAGGTGTCATGCCTTCAGGAACATGCACCTCTCTTGTTTCACCGATGAATTGTTGAGATTCTTCAACTATGTCTGGGTACAAAATTCTCAATCGAACTGAGAAATTATCGAAATTTCTAGGAATATTTCTATCTTCCAATATTCGTGAACTGACCATGTTTTCTGCGGCTTTGTATGAAGCCTCTGGCGATCTGCATGGTTTTGTCCATTGCCACTGATTGCCAAGAGACAATGAAACATGGGTGATGTACATCACTTTACTTGACATTCAGGCCACCTCCATTCCTAGAGGAGCAGGTTCAGATGGTACACTATCTTCATCATCATGCCCCTCGAATTCTCTTGTGATTGTGTAATCACCAATTTCCAACTGGCCACCTAGTGCCTCAACAGTTAATTTTACCATTGATAAGTTCTTAATTGCAGGACCATCATCAAAACAGAATATGCATCTTAGGACATCAGGTTTTACGCATTGCAATGCAAAACCCATTTCCATTCCAAATCCAAATTTACCAACGTTATCTTTTCCCATGTGGGATATAATCCATGCTTTATTATCGATGTCATTGGCCATTTTTATGTCATCTAAATCCAACTCAGGTACAGGGTGAGAAAATATCTCAAATTCGTTCATAAGCTCATTGTTTTTTTCTTGGGATTTTTGTGCCATTGGTATCTCCATAAGTGTCGATTAATACAAAAAATGAATACAATCTTTACCTAACGGATTACAATCTTTTCCAGGTAAAATGGTTTTTTAACCAAAAGAAGTCGTGGCTAAAATGTGAGTGAGGATTCGAGTACTGAAGAGTCATCTGACATCAATGAACCTCTGAATGAAGAGGAAAAATTAGAGTTCATAAAATATCTTAAATCATACGAGGCTTTCAAAAACCCCAAAAAGTCAATAAAAACAATTAAAATTTTTGAAAACAAACCTAGCTATTTCAAAATCGAAGTTAAGAAAAAACAGGAAAAGAAATTCATAAGTTCAGATAAATTTCTATGGACCGACAGTTTTGACAAATCATCTACGGATTACTCTATTTTTTCTTCTTTAATTGACAAATTTAAATCCTCTACGTTTATCAGTAAAATCGATGTATACAATACATGGAAAACTGATTTTGATGACAAAAAAACGAATAGAAAAAATGTACTAATGGAGATTTCAAAAGTTCTTCAAGATCTGGACTGGCCAAACTCAAAAGAAGAGATTAGTAAGTTTGAAATCGCCGATAAAAAAAAATTGAAAATATCTCTCGCAGGCGCAGTTCTAATTGAGTCAACAGACCTAATATTTTTAATTTTGAATTTACTTGGTGAATTAAATGATTTATTCGAAAAAGATGGTTCAGAATTTTTGAACGTGCAAATGATATTCTTGAAAATAAAAGAGTAAATGAAGATGATGATGATGATGATTGGATGTGGGTTTTAGCACCGTTTAGCGATGATAATGACGCCGCTGCCGCCGCTTGATTAAATTAAAATAATTAGAATTTTTAATACTCTATATGGGACGAAATTGTACCATAAGTGAGGAAATTCGGCTGATGGTATCTCCTCGCCATGAAGGCGAGGAGGACCTCGACGACGATTGGATGATTGTTTAATTGCTGTTTTTCACGAAAATAAGACCAAATGAGGCAATCGTGTTAAGGACTAAAAAAACCAAACCCGGGTTCGAATAGCAAATTTGACAACCAATAGTCACGGCAACCACCTGTAAGACGAATTCTAAGTAGTAACTTAGCTTTCAGGAAACAGCGCCACCAACCAAAAGAGAATGCCCCCGGTAAAGCCGAAATGATGAGAATTCATCAATAAGGTAGGTTGGATTTGAGTAAACGGGTGCGGGGGGCATTCTCCCATATTTCGAATCTAGCGATAGCCATAAAAAAATAATCGCTTTACATGTATTATGGCACAAATAAATAGCCTAGATAATCTGGTTGACAATGTCAACCTTATCGGAACGGAGGGCGTTGGTTAATGTCCTCTCCTGGACGTAAAGACGTTCAGGAGAACTCGGATGATGACTGGATGGTAGTTTGAATGGAAGGAATGGATATGAGAGCCAAGATCAAATCCATTTTATTTCCACTTAAGCCCATGCTTTTATCACGAGCCGTACTATACCGTTTGAATCGTGAGATGGAAAACGGCTTAGTTGAAGACTCGTCTTCAACTCCCTACTTCCGTGATGTTAAGTGGTCAAGAGAACTTCTCTTGGGGGGGCCATATCTTGGATTAACATCACACCTTTGGTGATAGAATGTCGAAATTACCCTACATTCATTACTTTAGTCACTCAATGCCAGAGATTGGGGATTCTAATTATGAAGAAAGGTTTGACTTACCTGAACAATTTACTATAGAATTTAGTATTCCAATGAGGAAACCAAAAAATCACATGAGTAGAGCATCTGGCGTAGTTCTTGATATTTTAAAGACACATAAGGGAGGCACCTTCTTTGAAGCCAAGGTTACTGGGAAGGGATTCAGGAACCAGTAATTTACATTTTGATATCAACCAAAGGCTTGCCAAGAAAGATAGTTTCTCTTGTGAAAACTAACTTAATAAATATTCAAACTAAATTGAAACAGCAAGAAGTATTTCTAAAATTAAATGGAACAACATATGTAGGTTCATTGTTAAAAGATTCAGAAGTTGCTAATTTCCCAAAACAATGGGAATTCGATGATGATATGAGAGCAATAACGGCAAATAAAACTCGAAAGGATGAACATTTCAGGATTGTTTTTGGTAGAATACACCAGGAAAAAAAAGAGTTTAGCGATGCGCTGAAATTATTTCGAGATGTAATACTTGAATTGAAAAATCAAAATCCTAAAACACTAGAAAACAAAAGAGATTTGTTAATATGTTGCTTAAATATTCTAGGGATAATAACAAGAAATGAATTTAAGAGCGAAAATAATCCAGACGAAGTTAAAGATTTTATTGGTATAATGAACAAAATCTTACCACCAGGGCAGAGGTCTAATTTTTCAGAAGAAATTTTATCTCGTCATGCTGAAGCAAGAATAAGAGGTAATCGTTTGCAGTTATACTCCAGTCGAGGATTAGATGTTGAAATTCAGAAAACCGTTCTAATCGATGATGGAATTTATGCTATGAAACAAATTCAAACACATTTGTCTGAGGGAACGAGTCCATATTTGGAAAAAGATCCCATTGAAGATTTACTTACTATCAAAAAATATATTGAAAAAATTTCAGATAGCATTCCGGAAGAAGTCACAGATATACTATCTGAACTTGCAAATGAGAACCCGTATTATTCAGAAGAATTAATTTGATTTTGTATTAATTCGTTAGCAGTAACTCAGGGCCTCAATTGCGCTTTTTCTTTTTCAGAAAAGCGGAATGATGAAATGTCGTGAATAGTGACTATGTGGATTCCCTGTTGAAGGTTTTCTTTTACGTTAGTTTTTCGTACCCAGGAAATTTTCCCAGAATCATTTAGATTGTGAAGTTCACCCGTATTACAAGTCTTCCATTTATGGTCGCTCGGATTGAAATTAATCAGGATGGCTGGAGTGCCAGAAACTAAAATTTTCTCAGCATCTTCGAAACCACTTCGTCCATCTAGCAGTGGTGGGCTAGGAAGTAAAATTCCTAACTCCTCTAATTTTTCGACATCGAAATTCTTCGGAAGGTTCTCCAGGCCGTTTTTTGCTATGCAATTTACCATGTCCTGCAAATTTATTGCTCCAACACAAATTCCGTTATTGATAATCGGTTGCATATCAAAACCATCGCGAGTCATTTGCTTTACAGTCTCAATTAAGTCAGAGTCTTCAGATATACCTATGATATTATCTCCGCCCAATGCATTACGAACTTTTTGCACCTTTTTTCTCCATACAAATTTTGATGAGCAATATCTAGGGCTTCAGCGATTGAAATAGCATCATCATCTCCAAAGAAGAATTCATTCCATTGATGAAGGAAGCCCCATTCCGTGTATGGCACATTATTTACTTCCTCTATGGCCTTCGGAATTTTGGGGAATTTTGGCTTGTGATTTTTTCGATGGTTTTCTTTTTTCCATTGTTCTTTATCCAATAGATACAACGTTTGATCTTTATTTTTAGCCCTTAATTGCTTTACAATTTCACCAATTTTTAAGTGGTTTCTTTTTACAATTTCTAGATAATCATTTTCGGCTTCTGCAGGAGTATCATATGCTGAATAATATTTTAGATTAGCGTCATCTTTCATTTTATTCATAAACTCGGTAATTGAATCTTCAATTCTTTTCAAATTTACATCTATGGATTGTTGTAAATTTGATTCTGAATTTCTTAATTCTTCAGTTACTTTTACCACCCGTAGATTTGTCAAAACCTATTATTCCTTCAAACATTAGTTTATCTTTAAAATCTAGAGTGAAGTTTTTCCCGTACAATTCAATAAATTTCTTTTCAGCATCTTCTTCATCTTCGAATTTCAGAACTTCTATATCGTCATAACGTCTTTTACCTATATCCAAGACAATCCAACCAAGAACTGGATGCAAGTTTAGCGATCCATATTTATCTGTTCTAAATGCATTTTTTTGGAGGAACTTCTTTGCAAGCTCTCGCTTAGCGTTAGCCTTGTCCCCACTTCTTTCTATGATTTCATAAAATTTATCGTACAGTTTCTGATATAATTCCATATATTTGCCCCCTCAGTAGACTAAAAATTCACTTCCTACCTCTTCTAATTCCAAGTCTCCACAAATGTCTTCGATATCTAAATGTTTTCTGGCTAATCTATCAAGTGTGCTTTTCCCTTCTTCATCTTCGAAATGAGTCTCTTTTAGCTGTATCTTTACCGATCTGCGAATGTTTTCAATGAAATTAGGGTGAGATCCGAATGCATCATGTACCGACCAGAAATCATCTATCTGCTGGTTTGATAAATCCAATGCTACTAATCTCATATGGCAAGCATCGTGTGAATGAACGAAGTTTGGTGCTATGCTGGTCTTTTCTCTCTTTTTATCATCAATTGCGATAAGTTGCTGTCTTGAAAATGTACAGGGGTTTTCTCTAAGGTTGCGAAGTAATTTTGATACTTTTTTGTGAAGTTGATTGAATTCATGCTTTTCCGTCACAGGTTGCTTATTACTTTCAAGACCTACGGCATTTCTAAATATTTCCCAATTAATTTGGGGTATTCCATCATCATTATCTTCTACACAATTTTCTTTCAAGGTAGCAATTCTAAATTTGAATTCATTTTCTAATTCTTGAGTTTTATTTTCCCAAGCCTGATCAAGCGCTGACTGAATTTCTTTCTTTTCTTTACCTTTTTTTGTAATTCGATTTTGTGCATATGATAGAATAATCTCTTTTCATCTAAACTCAAGTTGGATAGAGATTGTTTGAAATTTTTAATTCTTTCAGTCTCAGCGTTCTTTAAACTGTTAATCAACTCATTGAGTTCTTCTTTTTCATTACTGTTTGATTTTTGATTAATCTCTTCAGTTAACTCAGGGATTCTCTCCCAACAAACTTCAGCCATTAGATCAGAAGGGATAATTTTCATGACATCAGTTTCCGATTGAATATCATATTTGTTGTACAAATTCCCAATTTTTGTATTTACTAACCTTCTAGCCTTTCCAGCGATTCCTTCAAATGATTCCGATGATTCTTTTGATATTGGCTTTAATTTCTTTAATTGTATATTTTTAACTACTATTTCATCCTTCAATTGCCATGTCAATTGTTCATTTCCTATTTTTTCAACAATGGTTTGAAGAGCACCAATCATTTTGTTAAATCCTGGTATGACTTCCTCTACTGCTTTAAGCAGTGAATCGATTATTATCTTAGCAATTTTTTCATGATTTGCTTCATCAATGCTACATAGTGCATCAAATAAAATTGAGGAGGGATGTGCTACTTTTCTCCAATTAAACTCTCTTGAGTCGGTGATGTCAGGATATTCAACCTTTTCAGAACTATCTTTGAAAATTGGAATCCAACCTCCAACTAAGCCAGAGTTTTGTCCATTGTGGGTTAGTAAACTGGTAATCATCGAATTTCTATGGGCACCGTATCCTATTGTCATTACAGGTTTCTTCGATATCTTTCTGTCTAAAACAGAGTTTTTCAAATTTCCAATTTCATCATCAGTCAAAAATTCAGAAAATGGGCAATTTTCATTCCAGTCTAATTCCATTTGGTCTATGACTTTTTGATATATATCAGCAGGTACCTCACCAGTAGGTACTACATTCACTAACTCTGCCATAGATCTATCTCTGACTAATAGAGATGCTTGTTGATAAATACTTGACGAAGCATCTAAACTTATTGGCAAGTTTACATATGCACCTTTACCGCCTTTGTTTTTAGCCTCTACATAAGCAATAATCGCGGAAATTCTTTGAAAACCTTCTGCCTTTGCTCTGAATATATCACCTTCTGCCCAAATTTGATTGTATTTTACAGGGTCATTGGAGATTTTCTGTAAAATTTTGTGAAAACAGTCTTTCACAACAGCTTTGTCTTGATTAGCATGAGACTTGTCACTTAATAGTTCTAGTACTTCAGCCCACTGTTCCTTTTCCTCGTCAGAAAATAATGTACAATCATTAGGTATATTACGTCCTCTCATTAGCGCAGCCGTATGTCTCTGTAGCCAAATCCAACCGTTCTGATTCAATTCGATCTTATTTGCAAATCGCAATAATCCTCTGGCAAAATCGTCATTTTGAGGGGATAAAATAGTCGAACATGTCACCATTCTACCTCTCCAATCAAAACTCCATGCATGCCAGAACTTCCTATCTTTGCTTTCGAATTCTTCTTTCAACAGCTCGACAAAATTTAGCGAAGAATACCACATGTTAATTTGTCCCAACGTAAGTCTTGGATAAGCATCCATATCGATACAGATTATTTCTTTAGCGTTTTCAATGTTAGCTTTAACTTCCCATTCTTGTTTTTCATTATCTTCTAATTTTTCCCATGATTGAGAAGCATCTGCACTAATTTGTTTCCAATCAATTTCTACAGAATTTTCAGTTAATTTCAACACTCTGAAATTCTTTTTCAAATTGAAGTTTAGCAGTTGTTTGTTTTGTATTTTCTTTCTTAGAGTGAATAATTTTGTGATATTTTCATCAACATATTGTTTTAATGTAGTTTTTACAATTGATACCAATTTATCATCTATTGTCCATTCTGTTTCTTGGAGATAATCAAGGGCCTTGATTGCATCGTGAGAAGGAATGAATCGAACTCGATTAAACAATTCCTCCATAGAGTTGTTTGAAATTAGTGGGAATCTATTACGCATGTGTTGAGTGATGAAACCTCCGAGTTATTTTCGACCATGTTTCCAATATTTAGTTCCTGGAATATATCTCCAAGTAGGTTGTCGGTATTAGAATGTGACAATCTAGAAATTGGTTCACAAAGCATTGGGGGAGTAGTGTCTGATTCAGGAGACTCTAGGGTGTTTACAACTTTTCCATCATCCAGATGTTCCAAGAATTTTGAATTAATAATCTCAAGAATTTCATTTTGTTAAATTTAGCATATTTGTTTCATTGACTGGCTGGCCACCATCATTGTAATCGAAATCTGAGGATAACTCATCCTGGATTACAAACCTTCTCTTTGTTAAATGCGTGAAGTATATCTATTGCTCGATCACCAGCCCATTCTTCTTGCTCAACTCTACCTTTTCCTTCTTCCAAAAAGAAGACGAGAGGTTTAAGTGTTTTAATATGTGAAGCAAGTTCTTTTACAACGTTTGAGCTGATTGCAGAATATATTTTGTTCATTGTATTGTCTTCTGGATAAATTGTTAATCCAGAATCTTCATTTTCGTTTGCGTAGTTAATTACTAATGCCATTAACTTGAGTACTAATCATCACAGATTCGGCAATTGCTCTCTTTATCCTTTGCCCTCCTTTTACTAGAAATTACACCTCTAAAAATCTCAATTTTATTATTTTCTTTGTCTCTTGCGATGAATGATTTTGGCGGGCGATTAACTGCGTTCCCGATAATGGTCCTGATGCATGAATCGTTTGCAAATTTTACTGAATTTGTGAAATCATATTTATCGAATGAAGGATCGAGATATTTCACTTTCAAAAGTGAATGACCAGCCGGACAAGTCAATTCTTTGGTCTTACACATGTTTAGTCTGTGGCAAATAATTGCTGCATCGTTATCCAACGATTCGATAAACTTTCAATTCTAAGTCAGTAAATTGTTTATTATTTAATTTCTGATTATCATCGTATATAGGAAATCTGAAATATCTATTTTATGATCTCCAACCATAATGATATGCTCCTCTGTTTCCTTTAACACAGTGTGCCAAATCATTCCTCTGCAACCTTCCAGAAGAATTTCCCTAGTATCTATATGAACTAATTCTTTTACAGTCTTCTTAATTTCATCCATGTTTTTGGTGATACCTATTTTTTCTCCTTTACCTTGCAGAAATTGAATAATTTTTTCTTGTGTATCTTCCCAAAACTCTACTGTATTGGATGCGTCGTTTTTTCAGTATAATATGATTACATCCTTCTTCTGGACAGACGACCGATCTTGTCAAAATCCTCCAATTCTTTCAGCCCTTTTTATCTGTTTTGAAGGTAGAATTATTCTTTGCATCTCTAAAATTTGAATACCTCTCTCCGTATAATCATCGACGATTTGATTTAACTTGGAATGAATTTCACTTACTGATTGCGAATCTAGTGAGAGATTGGAGGATGATCTCCATAGCTTCTTCTTGATTTGCAGTTCAACACGACGGTTTCTTAGTTTATCCTGCTGTTTGGCTGCCATCTTGTCCTCACTATTTGCGATGCTATTTCTTCTTTTTCTGTTTAATTTTGCGGTTTCTATCAGGTTGGTTATTTCATTGTTTTCATTTTTTCAACTCCTGAAGTTTCTGCCAGTTTCTTTCAAATCAAGTTTGGTTATGAATCTGGCGTCTGTCTTCATATGTGTGGGTTTGTGCAATCTGAGGATTGTAATCCTCTAGGAAAAGATTGTAATCACAAATATCGTGTAATCGTGTCTAGTGATGATTGACACAGACATTTCAAAAGCAGTGGCTAGCCTACAAAAAATATTACATTAGAATCTCGGAGGAAGTCCAAGAGGCATTCGATAATGTCGAAGAAGACCAGATTTCAAGAGAACTCAGACAGACTTTCCAGTCAATTGAAAGAATAATGCAAAGGCTCTCAAAATCCGATACTGAACTTGGGGTATTTGCCTTTTCAGAAGAATTTTGTACACTTCTAGAGTTTTAGAATTTAGCCAAATCTAATCAAATCGGATAATTTCTGTAAGGTGGTCAAGTTATCAAAGGCGGTGGATGCAAGTGAAAAAGAAAGGCGCCCCATCCTTTGAAATTCTTTATGTGTTCGAGCAAAATAATGAAGATGAAAGCATGGAGATTCCTCACAATATCGTTAACACTGAGAGTACAATATCAATTCTAAACATAACTGTAGCCAGGCTACTCCATTCGAGAAAAATACTCCCGGAGCGTATCCTACACTCCTTGCCTAAACCAGATGAGTCTGAAATACCTTGGGAAAGAAGACATGATTCGGATCTAGAATCCGATGCAGGCAAGATAGTAAGTTTTGACTTTAGGTCGCTATTTTGGGAATTAGAAAAAGGAGATGATAAGATGACAATGAATAGAAAAAAGTAGAAGAAAAAGAATGAATGAACAAGACAGTTTGATGGCAGAGACAGTGATTTTACCTGATGACGAACAGGTAAACGTCAAAATATTTGACGCCCGTCCAACTGTATTCGAACACTTCCGGTAAAGCATGCGTTGAACGTCAATAAGCAAGAAATAATTTGGTCGATAGGGGTTGATGCAGTAATTAGTGCATCCCAAAAGGGACAATTGTTGATGCTAGAACAAAAGGGAACCGAGGGTGACAAAACAATTAGAAGGATACGATTGAGGCTAATTTGAATACAACATTAGAGAAGTTCTTTGATAAAGAAAATGGTCTAATGAATACCAGCATTGCAGAAGCATTTGGGGGATAATGGATCGTTCATCAAGCTGCTGGAAGACCACATAGTTGGACAAAGTAGTATTTTGGGGCAAACACTTTCTGAGATGATTGGTCCGGAATCGAATCTTGGTATTGCACTTAATCCTGAACATACAAATGGCCTGGCAAATGATATCCAGGTTAAGGTAGATAATGCAATCAGAGAACAATTAGATGTACAAAATGAAAAATCGGCAATATCTAGATTTTTTTAATGAAGTTAGAAATGCAAACCAAGACGATAGTACTAGCAGAGCAGAGCAAGTTGTAGCGATTCAAAACATGCTAGACCCTTCAAATCCGAAATCACCACTCAAGCAACTTCTAAACGAAACAAGCCTAAGTGTTGAAAATTCAGCAATGAATACGATTAGGAGTGAATTGAGGGATTCAATCACCTCAATAGATTCCAAAATTAATGATTTAAAGGAATACATTATACAAAAAGAAGCAGAAGAAAAGACTGCTAAGGAAATAATGGATGTAGCGACTCTTCAAGGATTGAAGTTTGAAGAACAAGTAGGAATTTTCTTGGACGAAATTTCTCAAGAATCGAGATTAGAGAATACACATACTGGTAATACGACCGGCAATCTTTCCAACTGTAAGACAGGAGATTTCGTCCTCAAGTTCGAGGCAGGTCACCAATTATCAGGTAATTCCATCGTTGTTGAAGCAAAGAGTGACAAGAAGTATGATACTCACAATGCAATAGACGAAATGAATAGGGCGATTGAGAATAGAGGTGCCCAAGCTGGCTTGTTCATAATGAATGAATCAAGGGCTAACAAGACATTCCCAAAGATGCAAAGATTTGGTAATATCGTGTTATTCCAATGGAATATCGACCAGGATGCCGCAATCGAGAAGTTGAATGCAGCAGTAATTGCTACACAACTCCTTGCAGAGAAAGCATCGATCCAAAACCAAGGTGATAGAGCAAAGGTTGCTGATGTTGCAGATAGAATCAATCTGAAGTAAAGAGGATTTCAAAGATGGATGGATGGACAAATAATATTGTTCGAGACGCAGACAAGATTAGTGATGAGTTAAGAAAGATGAAGGCTAAATTACGTATCGCAATCGATAACACCCTCGAAACCTTGCGTTCACTTGGAATCGACCAAGTTGGAATTGATGACGAGGAGGATTTGCTTTGATTGAATTTGAAAAGGAACAGATTAATTCAGTTCTATTACTTAGCCTGAATCCCGGGGTTGTTTAATTTGATTGGGCAAAGTTGTTTGATACCAGCAATATCAATCCAATTAACCACCGTTTGATTGCCCAGAAGGCCTTCGATATCAATGTTAAATTATCTCACGATGGCTTCCAAGTAATCGGAAAGCACGAGGAACTTTCCGTACATGAAGTCTTGGTCGGCTAATCCAAAGATTTCATTGAAAGGAAACTCAGGAAAAATTGATTGATATTAGCCTCCAAAATCCCAAAGAGCATCTCAATCCTTGATCGTCCTTTACTCTACGCAGTATGCTACCTAAGCGATGCAAAAAAAGTTGTGCTCAAGTTTTCTATGAAGATAAGCAAGGCCTAGCAAATAGTATATTGCATCTAAGCATGGGCCTGAAAAATCCAATTACATGAAAAATCTAATTTCAATCCTCGAAGACCCTGAATTTTTAAAAGATCTCGAACGAGAAATAACTAAACCACTTCCGGAAGACTTAACGAAATTGCAACTTGAAATTATCTCATCTAGTGATTCGAATATACTGCGGCAAGACGCAATTAATTTGATAATTAAGAATCACGATGTCAATTGCGTTGAGATTGAAAGTGCTATTGATGAAATGAGAGCTCTATCCAGACTTGGATTCACACATCGAATCCGTGGAAGTTGATTTGGCCAACAATCAGCATTTGCGAACATCAAGATGTGGTTGAAGCAAAGGTCTCATCAGGTAAATTCGTCAAGATATGAACTCGAATCTCTAAAGAAGGAATTAGAAATCACTAAAGATGAGTTGTCACACACAAAGGACTACAACGCTAAAGTTATTAAAGCGAAATTTATTTGCAAGGATTTTCAATAAAAAATAAAGGTGATTAATGGACCAAGACCTCAGATTCGTATTTCCGCAAAGAGATTTGAGGAGAACCAAAGAATGGCAATTATCTATCTTCTTTTGTAACCGCTGAGGTTAAGATACCAAAATTAGATGTAAAGGAATTTGGTTAAGAAGGTAATAAAGAATAAAGAAGAAAAGGACTGATTATGATCCCTTAATGTACGGAATTTCAGCCTTCTGTTTCAAAAATTGTAAAGCAAATAAAATTATTGACATTACTGAAATAAACATTCTGGAATATTGATTATGATTATGTGATTGTATTAGTTCGAACAAATCAATAAAATTTAGTTGGTCGGGGTAGCTTTAGATGCGATACCTGAATCGACTACATAGTAATTAGAATTTGCAGCAACAATTCTCAATTTTGATGGAATAAAAAAATTTGAGTTTCAAAGATGAAAAAGAATGGCAATCATTAGAAACTAGGAGGCGGTGACCCAAAATCTGGTGTTCCTGGAGATAGAACGTTGAGATGGGTCCATAATAAAATTATACAAATCGTATCTATATCAGAAAATGTATCCATTGTAATTTCACTCAAAGCAGCTTGTTGCTAAATACAAGCATTAAATCACTAAGTTTGAAAATAAAACGTTAACATACATTGGCCCAGATGATCTTGCTAATTTGTTGACATCATTGCAAAAGATATCGAAAAAGATAATTTATTGAACAAGGACTTGAGAATTTGTATATAAGAAGTTTGAAGGGTGGAGACAAAATTGCTGAAACGGAATCATTTGTAGAACTAATTAAAAATAACAAGCGATGCTAATCCAGCACAAAACATCATCCAGATGATTGGGACAACGATAACGATTTGATAATAGACACCTATACCGCAATGGCATGGGGAATGAAGTGATGGAAGAAGTGATTACGGAACCAAGAAATAGAGTAGAATCACTTTAATGAAGATGGTAAATTAATACTTGTCTATCCTGATGATGAAGAAATATTTTTCTTCAAGATAACAAATGCCCCCTGGCTAAATAAAAAAAATAGACAGCACTCGCGGGGAAGATTATCCATGATGGAATTGAATTGATAAAATTCCAAACCATTGGTAATTCAAAATATGCGATTTTTTTTCGCAAGTGATGATGAAAAATCACTAGGCCACGGAAACCGATTGAAACAAGCTTCAATCTTGATTTCGATGGTGAAGATTCTAGCACAAATCATACAGAATTTGTATGGGGGAAGCGGAAAAAACTCGGGATGAGGAGAACTGCCATCTTTATCTGGAAATGATGGAGAATTGCCAGTAAGAATAGCAACTTGGGAAGAGTATTGTCGCCAATGTAGGAAGGAATACCGGCCGATACCAGGTAGGCCATTCAAATTACCTGTAGAAGAAATTAGGATCACTCTTAAAACCCCTTCAATATCCAAAAAACATAATAACAATCCAATCACATCCAGGTTGGGGCAAAACTTCGATTATCGGAGAAGTTTTGTTCCATCAGACAATCAATCTAATGAAAAAATATGGTTTGGTAGTTTGAATCAATTTGAGTATTACATCGAAAATGTCAATTCAGATGAAGTTATAAAATCTATTCTTGTTCTCGATGATTTACACAATGAATTCACAACTGAAAATCATAAAAATGAAAAAAAACCGATATTATTGATAGAATAATAAAAATTGCAAGTAACGTTAAAGCATTCTTCATAACGTGCCGTATTGATGAATGGGAGGGAGAATTTTTCAAAGATTTAATAGATATTAATGAACCATTTGAAACAGGTTTATTCACCGAGTCGGACGACCCACGCTGTCGAGACTTCGTACAACATTTAATGGATAGAGCAGGTTGTTTAGTAGGAGAAACCCATAAAATGTATGAAGACTCGATAAAATGGGCCAAACACATTTTTAAAAGATTATTCAGTGTTCGTAATTATCAATCCAAAGGCAAAAGACTTTAGCCCAAGGAATGCTATAGCTCTCCTTAGTGAAGAAAGATACAAATTTTTCTGATCCTTCAACTTCTTATGAATTCAGGATAGATGATAAACTAGATGATGAATTTTTGTTGTTCGAAGAGGTGATAATATGGATTTAACTCTACAAGAAACATGCTGTCTTCATGAAGCGGTTAAAGATAAACTTACCTTTACCGAGGAATACTTTAATCAAAACAGTTCATCGTGTTTTTGAAAAAATCATGGATTCAGATAGAACAACCGGGTTTGCAATAATCGAACATTCCTCAAAAAACCTAGATATTGTTCCAATGGCATTTTGTGTTCAAACCCAGAGAGATATAATTTACTTTCCAAAGGAAATCTCTCAAAATCAGAAAGTTCTGAAGAGTCACAGAGGATACAACTAGAATATGATAAAATTGTCAATTCAGAGGAAGGTAAAGAATTGATATTAAAAATAAGAGATAGTCTATTTGAGATACGAATTGACAAAATAATAGAATTAACAGATTCTGAGGAAACTTATGATTTGGGTTCTTCGCATGAAATTGTTGATGCTTTGTTCCATATGAATCCAATCCAGTTAGATTATTTAAGAAAGGAATCAAAAGGAAAAGTAAAAGATGAAATGTTCAATGATGGAGCTTGGGTGTTGGAAAAAATACGAAATAGGGAATGGTCACCTTCTGAAAAAGAAGAGTTTTTATTTGCTGTAAAAGAACAATTAAATCCCGTTCCTAGAAATTCATTAACAACGATTTTGAGTAAGAACTCAGAACCTGAACATAAATTAGAAAGTCAAGCAGTGACTGTCCCATTTGGTTTCGTTTCTGACCTTTGTTTTGAATTCATTGATAATCAAATCGAATGGCAAAAAAATAAATTGAAACTAAATTTATTGCACATTGGGTATAGACTTAGTTTTGCAGGAGAATGGACGTTATTAAATAACAATCTTCCCGATTTAGATGAATTGATTAAAAATTATAATTTGAACAAAAATATCAACTAACTTCGTGAGAGATGCAATAATTTTGTCTGTCATTCAATTAAATTCAATTGAAAAGTTAGGAAGAAAACAGATAAAAGAATATTTTGATGTAGTTATCGATGGTAAAGATCACGACAAGATATCCTACAAAGCCTCGAGTTTAACAGAGATAATTTTACCCTCAGAGGGAAGAAACAATTGACAAACTTAGATTACATCACGAAAAAGGCAGTTTCTCCTTTCTTAAAGGGTATAATAGACTATCTAATTGCTACGAAGTTGCAACACAATGAAGATGAAAGAATAGAAAGGATGATGTCAGCCTTGAATATTTTCATTGGAGTTGACCCATTACGTTTCGAAAATACACTTTTTGCATTGATTGCAGGGGCAAACCGATTCATATGACAATAATGATAATCCAATTAGAGATGTAGAAGTTTCATCCTATGATAATAGCATTAGTAGGCTGACGTAGTTATATCTTTTATGAATAATAATTCAAAGGATGTAAAATTTAACCTCAAGAGTTTTGTCGGATATATCACAATATCTAAGGATGAGAATTTCGAAACACAGACATAGAACCACTGGAATCTGATGACGCACATTTGTATATCATCCGGAGTTTAATGAATTCAAAATAGAACGCGTCAAATAAAAGAATTTGAAGAAGAGTTAATAAAACTATTAAAAAATCATATCGACAATAAAATTATATCATCACAGTTAAGGAATATAATAGAACTTAGTTTGATAATAAAATGCACAATATTAAATCAGTCAAAGCCAGATTTAACAATAAACTACATTCATGAAGCAACAAAAAATATCTCCGACGACGTTCATTCGCCCATCACGACCCTTAGCAATAGATACACATTTGAACTTGAAGATTGTACAAGAATTTTAGACAGATTTGGCTCATTTATTTTACATTTGGCAGAGATACATTGATGATAGGGCAAGAAAACAGATTCTAGAGATCAAAGAACAGGAGATAGAAAATCTACGCATACAAACAATAAATAGATTCGAATCATCTATTTATTCGTATCTTTGGAAGTTGTTAAAGATTGTAAATTGCAATTCCGAAAGGATTGGATAAAAATTTTCATAGATAGTGCAATAATAAAGATGCAAACTTTGGTGGATGAGGGAGAAGATAGAACTCAAACCGAGGCGATATTTGCGTTAGTTCTTCGGTATTCTAACGGCCTTTTACCAAGAGGGTTTGGAATCTATAATTGGCCTGTGAAGAAGAATATGATTTGATTACAAAACTACTAATTGATGCCACAAGTGACTTAGAAAGACTGGAAATTGAAAACATTGGATATATGAAAAATGATCGATCACATGATTGATTTGTTAAAGTATAGTATTGAAAAAGTATTACAGGCACTTCAAAATGATCCTTCAAATGAAAATTATGATTTTGAACCAAAAGAAGTGATTTTAAACTTAGAGAGAAATTTTGACAGATTAGAACATTTGAGAAAAGATTTTTTGGAACTAGGGATTTTATGAACGATTTTGGTGTAGATTACGATTGGATTCTTCGATTGATTATTGGTTTAGAAGCTCACACGACGCTACAGGAAAATCTGGAGACTTCAAGGAATTGCTCAAAATTTTGGTGGAGAAGTTTTGAAAGTTGCAGAAAAACCATAAAATTAAACGAAGAGAAATTTGCAAAGCCTATTTCAGTTTTTTGAATGAATTAGAAGTGATGAATCAGAGGAAAAAGAAGGTTTTTACAACATTGAACGGATTTCTCAAGGCTTGTGATTTAATGGATAACACCTACATAGAGGAGCTGCAAAAATAGTTTCAAAAATTAAATCTAATTTTATTGTTATGGACAGGACGTGGGCATCTCATACGGCAGAAAGATATTATCAGTCACGAGATTTTTTCGCATATCAATCCATATCTGAATGAAGACGAAAGTCAGATAATTTGGCCAAGAGGGGGATCGATGAAACCAAACATAACCTTCGAACAGTGCTAATACCTGATGAGGTCAGGTAAAAGCAATAGAATGATTCAGAGGTCAATGGAAGAAGGCGTGGAAATTAATGAAAGAGCGTAAGTTGAATAACGATGAGAATTACAGGGCTCTTTTGGAATTCGCCAGAAGAAACTCGGGTGCAAAGATTCGTAATTAGGAAAAAAAGGGGATGAGAAAATTTGTGCTCTTCCGAATATCTCAAACCATTTTAGGATCATTTCCGATTGTCCTCCAATGAGTACAAATCTCAAACATTTACAATGTTAATGATATCGACTCCATCAAAATAATATAGCATTATTTCACTCCATTTTGCCCAAATTGGTACATCCCATTTAAGGCTTGATTAATTTTATTAGCACTCTTTTCAACCCTGATTGTCAATGTTTCATTTTTCTACAGTGAGGATTGAAATTCTTTAATTAATAATCCAATTGATTTCGAGGTTTGCGCTTTATTGAAAATTTCGAACTAATTACAAGGCGTCGAGTGCAATTAAATGTCTAGTGATATTTTTTCCTTGATATTTGATTGGAATAAATTTACAAGGTCGAATGAATTAATATACGATTCTAAAATACAAATTGGAGATACTTTGGAAAGAGTTCCATCTCGTGTCCAATTACTTCGTGTACTAACTTGTTTCTAGCAAAACGGATGTTGTTTAATTTCTTATTATTCTTCGAACGATTACTGAGAAATCTAATTCGTCTAATTTCTTGATAATATCATTGAAGTTGGCCACACACGTCAACCTACGTTTGAACCTATCTATAACAAGATATTGAACACCTGCAGATACTAATTTTTCTCTGCAAGCCATTTCGATTTGTGTGGAATTTCATCAAAGCATCATTTTGTACACTAGGATTGAGTGCAAAGTCATGAATTGTGATAATTCCTGGCCATTTTGAATCCTCATTTTCAACGACAATAACTGAGTGTTTTTTTCAAAAAGAATCTTTGCGATTTCTAGATGACTTGTATTTTCGTCAATCGAAATAGTAGGACTTTGTTCGATTTCGTTTTTTGGACCTGATCTCGAAAGCATATCAAAAGTTCCATCTTTCTTTCTTAGCAATAGGTTATCCCCAATCGTGGCAACACTGAACAATTCAAATGCTAAATCTACATGTTCGGCTGAGAAAGTATCATTTTCTGCAATTAATAAACCGGCCCACTCGTGCTGAATTTCTTTGCAGTCCCCTTATTTTTTGTATTTCAGTATTCTCAAGGAAGAAACCTTCATCGATTAATTTGATTGGAGTCGAGATTATCTTTGAAAGAGGTTTTAACGGTTGTAAAATCAGCTTAATATTTCAACAATCAATTGTGAAACATCTATCCGTAGCACTCACTCCTCGGATTTTATTCTGTTCTTCACTTATCAGATCAGCTAATTTTCTATCTTCTCGAAATATTTTGTTTTGCGCATGGTTTTTTCCGATTTGAGATACTTACTATTCCAATTAAATCCGTCTTCATCCAATTGCGATATATTTTAGTCGCAGATATTGATTTAACTTTCGGAGTTACAATCATTGAAATTATTAACATGCCGAAATCTTTCCATTCTCATCTTCTTTCAAAAGAATATGATGTTCATTTGACAGAACTCGAAAATTGCTTCTAGAATTGACGCATCTCTAGGGAATAAGGCGCTCAACTTGTACTTCTTTTGGATAAAACATAAACCTCATGTTCATCGCCTGGTGCAACTTCTTCTTCTTGCTAAGTGTGTTACGTCCATTTTTGTGTCCAGGTATTAGTGGAATAGCGTCAAATTCTTGTGCTTGTAAAGATATTTTCTAATGCTGTCAATACATTTTCATTGAAAAAATCCTCTTTCGTCTCTGGTTTCGCCTAAAATTCGGGTCTATAGCGTAATACTAGACCATTGCTAACAATATCGCCAACCCGCATAGTGAAGCGATACATGTATGGATAAAACGATTCCTTATCGAAATTAGGATTACAATCGAAGTCAAAGATTACAATCAGTTTTTTTTTTACGTCAATCACTGTTGATGAATATAACACAAATTTTAGACAATATGTCAGATGAGTCATTACTTGCAATCGGAGTATTCTCATTTGCCTTTTATTTTTCTATGTGACTAGACTTATTGGATTGCTCAAGACACAATTGCGTACATATGAAGAGGCAGATAAATCAGGTCGAGAATCGTTTGAGAGCGATCTGGAAAATTTTGAATGGATTATTAGATGAATTGAGACATGAATTTACAGATTTGCAAGATGATTTGGAGAATCAACTTGTGAAACATGAAATGACTACTCTATCAATGAATCCAAAATTCAAGAGAATTGAACAATTAATTTCAAGAACACTAGAAAAGCAGAACTCTAGTTTATCAGAATTAAATGCAAGTTTCAGAAACATTGACTCCTCAATTGTAGGGATGGGAACTATTGGAGCCCAATGGAGGTATCAATTCTTTGAATGAACTACTTCCAAAATTGATTCAAAAGATAAGAAATTTAGATGAAAATGGCAAATTCCAATCATCATTTGTTAATGAAATGCAAAGAGATTTGGAATTAGTCAAGAGAGCGTGTGGAGTTGATTGAAATGACAGAAAATAATACCAAATATAATCCAGAAACAGGAAGAAGAATTTTACAGGTCAAGAGCCATAGTGATTTGAGGCCAACTGTGTCCACAAATTCACCCAGTGCACATGTAGGATCCGAATCAAAAAATAACGATGCCTGAGAATCCAGGTTCAATGAACGGAGATATAAATATGACAAATAATAACAAAACATTTGCGGATGAATTGAAGGAACTTCATCAGAGTCTAATTAATGAAAATAATGAACAGATTGCAAAAGGTGGAAACAGTTCAACCAACTAATACTGTTCAACAAGCAACTACCCCAAAGGTAGAAACACGAAATATCAATTCTTCAACGAAGGGTAATTTCCATTTCAAACTTCCACAAGCAAATATGCCTACTGGTGGAAACATTCATGCCTTGAAATGGGTAAATTCGAACAGTTTCCAAATAATTGAGGCATCTGGTTCAGCAGCAGATTATGTTAGACATAACGATTGGCATCTTAATGGTGCATCTATTTGGATAGGAACAACAGCAACTGGAGCTAATGAAAAGGTTGGACTCAACCCAGCAACAGGCGTGACAGGCCTAATTCCACAGGCTGTAAAGCACATATCAGAGATGATTAAGACTTCATCAAACCTTTCTGATAAGAATAAAGGGCTCGACGATCAAGGTCGTCCGTTCCAATTTGCTGTAATAGCTGTAATTGGAGGTCAAGATCATGCTAGTATAGAACGTCACATGGATGACATGAACATGAACAAGCCATACGGAGAAGCTTTCAAATCCTTAGGAATTCAAGGAATTTCTTTAAGAGGCGCATTATACAATGATATGGGTAAGTTATTCGCCTTGGAAATTTCATTTACAAATAAAGAACAATATGGTGTTGGAAAGCACCTAATCTTCTTACATCCAGCCAATGACATTGGTGGAGGAAAGTCGGATGAAAGCATGAACGATGGTCGTTTATCTAGACAGGGTTTCGTCTCTCTCCAAGGAATTTGAATGGTGGATCGCTGCTCTTGAAAGAGGTGGTGGTAAGATTGGTGCAATAGAAACAACACTAGGAGGAACTGCTAGAATAGGCAGATATGCACTACTTGGTGTTGAGACTACCAAGAAATTAATTGCAACGGATGCATTCGAAGCGATAAACATCGATAGAGCAGATTGGGTTAAGGAAAATCTATCTACAAAAATCGATAACTACAGAATAAATGTAGCAACAACTCTTCTAAGAACTGTCTGGGGTAGCCTTGGTGAAAGACTACATGGATGGATTCCCAGTCATGTTAGTTGACAGGCACGATCGTTCCATGATTACTGTAAGACGAATGCGTGCAATCGTCGCAATTATGAGACATATGTTCCTTGGTCACCCACAAATAGACCTTCTAAGAGATGACATTTCTGATGAAAGAATTGATATTCAACTACAAGAAGTTATCACAGAAAATCATTCATTGTCTATAACAGACCAGAATGAAAACAAAAGAAGAAGATCTGAATCGAAACAGGAAAGAAGAGTAAGATTGAGTACTTGTATGAATATCACCTTTCTAAACTGATGAAATTAGCACGAAATGACGATCCTGGATTGCCAATTGATGATGCGGAGGCTAATCTTGAAAAATTACATTCATTGGTCACAGCAAAAGAGACGCATTGCCAAGTGTAGCCCCCTTCACATGGTAGATGCACTAGTCCTCATCATCTTCTACAAGCTAACTGATAACTTTGTGACTCCGCAGATTGTTGAGAAAGCAATGCAAACCTAGTATCTGGTTTCAGAACGAATGGAATTCAAAAGATTCTATTGAATTTTGTATATCCTTCCCAAAGGTATTGGAGAATCACAAGATGATGTATTGGTTCAGATTTCTGAAGATCACCAGGAGTAAATATTCTAATGTGTTTCAACAGATGAATCAGACGTACATCATTCTAGAGTGATCATGAAAACCCTGATTTAGATTCGATATCCGTACATGGCACAGTCACTGTGAAGGGATTCGGCCGCCACTTGAAGCGAATGGTAGATGCTCATCTGGAGCAGTGGATATCATCACTGCGAAAACGATGGAAGAGTAATTCTTGAATTCTACCGAACTTACTTCAGAGGTAAATATGGGCACCAACCAGATTGGTATTAGGGGTGGTTATAATCGAAAACGTGATATCGATGAAAGAGAAAAAATGAGAGGTGATTAAAATGCAAATAATTAACGCAATGCTACTGTTTTTAGCCATACTATTGATTTGGTCGACACTTAACTTGGAACGATCATCTAAGCTGTCAACACCAGTCGATCAATCGTCGCAGTTGAACGATTCTATGGAATTCTTGAGGAAATTGAAAAATAAATCCGCTAAAGAAGAGAGCCAGACTAAAAGAATTAATGCTTATCAGTCAACCGTTGAAGAATCATTACAAGATAATCCTCAGACAATTGATAGGGTTCAGTCTGATTTTATACAACGTTCAAAACAAAGCGAACAACAAATTCATGGGATATCTACATCATCGCAAAACCTAGCGGAAAACTCGAAAAGATTAGAGTTTCAATCATGGAATCTAAATCTCAAGAGGATATACAATTTAATGAAACATCTTCCTTGCTAAGGGAAATGATGATTGTAATCGGCCAATTAGAAACAACCACAAAGCAAACTTGAAACCCAATCCAGAGAACTAAACAACCAAATTTCTGAGGTGAAATCAGGTGTTGTCTATTGATATCGAATCGAAGATTGATGTTCTGTTAGAACTTCAAGAATTCCACCAAAAAACGGTCGAAGAGCTAGACGCTTGTTCTTTTGAAGAACATATCATTGCATCAAGGACCTTGGCTTGTAGAATTAAGGTAGAAATTGTAAATCCTTTGATCAATGCAATTGAAATTTGCGAAACTGTAAATGAAATAGGTCAAGAAAACATACCCACAGAATTATTCAATCGATGGAGCGTATTAATTGATGAAGCGATAGATAAAGCGAGGTAATTATTATGCAACAAAAACTTAGTTCTACCCTCAATTCGATTTCACATGAACTAGAAAATAGTTCTATTGCCTTCGAAAAGTTGGCAAATTTTGCTAATTTGTTGGATAGAGACTTTTTCCTCATTGAATCAGTTTTTGAGGATTCAACTGTGACCTTAAGCAGGGTCATTACTGACGATTGGAAGTGTGAGATTGAAATCAAATTGAAAAAAATACTAATTGGAAATTAATCATGAAAAAGCTTGAAAATTTAATCGAAGAGGACCTTGATAAAAATCAGTTGTTAACTTCATTTGCTCCAATTGCAAAACTGAATGCTAGCATATTGGATAACAAAGGGAGAGATGAATCAGGTAGGCCGATTCCAGGTATTTTGTGTAAGCCCCTCAGTAAAACATTGCAAGATTTACTTTTGAAATAGAATTTGAAAATTCAACCCCAAAAAAAGCTGGTATGATTGGTTTAGAAGATTCGAAAAAAATATTGAAATAATTAACGAAATAGTGAAACATTTCCCCCAATCACATAATTTTGGTTCGATCCGTGGTCATTATCGGTTATGTGTGATAGGATTTTGAAATTGATAAAAGAGCAGATAAATTATTCAAGAACTCTTGAGATTTTGACAAGAGATGATTCAAGAGGTAAATTATTCAGTCTGGACGTTCTTTTGCTAGAACAGAAATTATTACCAATACCGATGTTATCTGTGGAGGAGGAATAATGCAGTTCAAACTTTGCGTTGATTGTTACAATACTTGTATTGCACATTTTTTTATAATGTTCTCAACATGGTTTTCTAACCGTTGCAAACCTGTGATTGCGCAGTTATCACTATTTCAAACAGAATCTTTGAGAGTTCACAAAATAGCAAAAAGATATCAAAATCATGTTGAAGTTCCTCAAGAACTTCTATTGCCTCCAAAATCGAAAAATAGTTAAGCAGGCAAAAAAAGTTGAGATTAGATTGTTATTAGAAGCGACTGTAGTTGTGATCTCAGGAATGATTCCCTCGGGATTGGTCGCTCTTTACATCACCTAATAATCAAGCCTTTTTCAAAGATAAGAAAATCAAGCAAATGGTCAGCCGAGTTAATTGACAAGGTTGCCAAACATGAGGCAGAGATATGGAGATTGTAAGGAAAATTTTATCGGTATCTCACGGCGGAACCGATGAGATTTGGCATCCTTTGTACATCGATTTTGACGAAAATAAATTTGTGATAAAATGTACAAGTCTTCTTTTTCCAGTGTCTAATTCAATCTCAAAACTTTTGAATTTGATGTTTTCTACAATCAATCATAAGAAAGAAATAGTACATCCTTTAAGTTCAAAGATAAGATGGCTGAATCAAAATAAATCTCCAGCTCGATTTGTTCAATGTGCGGTTTTATTCGAAACGAATGAAAGTGTGTACAAATTAGAGCGGACTTTCTTGGAAATTTTGCTATTGATTCAAAGTTAACGAAATTAAAAACCAATGTAATATTTCGTGATGAGGAATGTATAAACGTACTAAACAGAATGAAACGGCTAAATTAAAATCATCAATTAACCATTTTTTTGATAATAATTGGAATATTTTTTTTAAAATTCGGTATAATAGAGGATTGAAATTCCTTGTCTTCCTGGATGAAATCAATTGGTTTCGAATATCAAGATTTTTTATTAGAACCTTCAATCAAATCTGGGTCAAAGTTTCAATCAATAAGGAGAAAAATAAACCAATACCATTTAGAAACACATACTTCTGACACTATTCGAAACCGAGCTTTAATTCATCTTTTTATGGTACTTGCTCAACTTGTGATAAAAAAAAAAAGGGATACTGGAAGAGCCGAACCGATTTTGTTCAATTTCGATGGAGATAATCTAAATGATTTCGAACTATTTTCAATTATCAATCTGGTAAATCAAATACAAAAAGAAGAAAGAGTCCAACTAATTTTATTCATCGATATTTTAGATAGGGGCACAACAAATATTCCAGATATGTTAGATGGATTTCAACTACCAGATTTTGAAATTTATTATCATTGATGCTCAACAGGTTTGGTAATCGAGAATTTGAATTGCTGATTGTTCAAGAGAAGCAACACCTGGCAAAGTTCTACCTGCTAGCAATTCCAAACAAGCCCCGCCACCGGTAGATACGTGACCCATCTTTGATGTCAGGTTTCTCTTGAAACGAGCGTAGCGGTGTGACCACCTCCCATGACAGCGTAGCCTTCGCTTTCGGCGCATGCGTTCAACATTTCAATCGTTCCAAAAGCAAAATCTGGATTCTCGAATACTCCCGCAGGCCCGTTTAGAATAATCGTTCCTGCTGACTTAATTCCCTTTGATAGTGCTCGAATACTTGTAATTCCTAGATCGAAAATCGGGGCATCAATAGGCAGATTTTGGATGCTCATATCAACTCTATTTCCTTCAAGGTTTACAGCAACATCACTAGGCATGATGATTCGCTCAGGGAAATCCTTGAGAAGGGATATTGCCCTTTCTACGGTACTATCCCAAGCATCTTTCAATTCACCTTTCAAGAAATCTATGTTCCCTTGTCCGAGTTCGATGCCTGATAGATACAAGAAAAGATTTGCAACTCCGCCAGTCACCCAAACATGGTCGCAAATATCTCCTCTGAGCATATTTTCAGTCACAACAACTGAATCGTCTACTTTTACTCCTCCCAGAACCGCAATACAAGGGCGCTTTGGATTATCCAATGCTTGCCCCAATTTTTCAACTCATAATTCATCAATTCTCCAGCAACACAAGGAAGTGTATTTGTGAATCCGGTAATGGATGGTGAATTTCTGTGGGCGCAAGCAAATGCATCATTTACGAATGCATCAGCAGCCATTGAAAGATTCTGAACCATCATAGTTTGGGAGAATACTTCAAAATCACCTTTCAGTTTGACTTCATCTTCATCCATCCTGACGTTATTCAGCATCAGAATTTCACCGTTTTCCAATCCTTCTATGGCGGTTAAAGCCTTCTTTCCATAGATGTCATCAACCCATTTTACATTCTTACCAAGAAGTCTTCCAAGTTCTCTTGCGTGTCCCAATGTTGAGGTAAAATCATATTTTCCAGGCCTTGATTGATGGGCTAAAATTACGACTTTGGAATTCTTCAATTTGTTAATCGTGGGAATTATTCTACGAATTCTTGTATCGTCAAGGAAAAACATTGCCGGTTGGTTGCATTGGAGAGTTAATATCAACTCTGACCAAGACCGTGCGGCCTTCTAAGTCGACATCGTCCAGACTAAGGAAGTCCGCCATTGGTCTATTGCAGAAGCATCCGGTTTTTGATTCGACCGGTTCAAACGCGTCTGTTGTGTGTCAAAGGCGTTTAAAATGTCATATACTCTTCAGAATCGATGACAAGTATGGCGCGGGGGATTCTTTCGAAGGTCCTAGGAAACGTGCACAGACATCAACATCTTCCTTTGGAGTATCGAAGCGTGAGGGTCACGACTCTTCAAAATATTATGATTCAAAAATGTATGATGAAATGGTCACTACAAGGGATGTGGGGTCTGAAAATCCATTGCCAAAAAGAATATGAAAATCAGATTATTTGTGGAGATTCTAGGAATATTCCATTACCGGATAATTGCGTACATTTAGTAGTGACATCACCACCATACAACGCATCGAAAGAATACGACGAAAACCTGTCATTAAGTGAATATTTGACATTACTGAAAGATGTTTTTTCTGAATGCTACAGGGTACTTGCTCCAGGCGGAAGAATGGTCGTAAACATAGCTAACTTGGGCAGGAAACCATACATTCCTCTTACTAGTCATGTAAATTTGATTATGCACGAATTAGGATTTCTCCACCGGGGAGAAGTCATCTGGGATAAGTCAGCAAGCGCAGGTTCATCCTGCGCATGGGGGTCATTTCAATCGGCTTCAAATCCATGTCTAAGAGATATCCATGAATACCTACTTATGTATTCAAAAGGAGATTACAAATTACCTCGTACAAAGAAAGAGCGTGAAGATGGACGGATAGATACGATTGAAAAAGAGGAATTTATTCAACAAACAAAATCTATTTGGGCATTTTCAACCGAATCCGCAAAGCGAGTAAATCATCCTGCTCCATTCCCAGTTGAGTTGCCAAAAAAGGTGTATAGAAATGTTCACTTTCGCAGGGGATGTTGTACTCGATCCATTCTTGGGTTCTGGAACTACCGCTGTTGCTGCAAAGCAGTCAGGGCGGACTTATATCGGGATAGATTTGTCTGCGGATTATTGTGAAATAGCTGAAAATAGATTAGCAGCAACCGATTCAGTTTCACAAAAAATACTCAAATCATAATCCGCCTTTTCCTGCTTCATCAAATACAGGTTGGGACATACCAGTTTGGACAGGAACAGGCCCTGGGGTTTGTTGAATTAATTGTGGCTGAACCATTTGCATACCTTGAGGTGTTGTGTAGATAATTTGATTCTCATCGCCTTTTGAAAATGCCAGTATACCTCCAATAATTAAGAAAATTATACCACAGCAAAAAGAACCACTTCCTCCAATGAATCCGAATATAATGCCAACTAAATCGTCTCTCATATCTTCTCCAATCTTGTCCTCATAAGTCACCCATACTCCCTGATTAGATTCGAATGAGATATTGCCGGCATAACACGCATAACAAGCGCGACCGATTTTTACAAGACCAGCATCTTCTCTAGAGAAATCCTGGTTTTGTTCCGATACATTACATCCTTCTTTGAAAGGAATTACTTCGTAGTAGAATCCACCCTCTGTTAAGTCAGCCCATTCCCATGAAGAGTTATATTCGGGGTTTTCAGTAATCGTCACTTGAGTATTATCGCATACGTCCCAGATGTCGTTTTCGTCTTCATCCACATACACTCCCTTTACCCAGAAAGTTATGCCGCTATCTCCTAAACCATCATTATCTTCGATTGTTATTGTTCCATTGGTTGAATTTTCAAATTCGAACTTATCCCAATCTTCACCTGCTTCGACTGCATTATCGATTCCGACTGCAAATCCAATGATTCCTATAACCAATAAGACTGCACCTAATATCAACAAAACTTTCGCTGCCATTCGCATGTGTGACGCTTCGAGAGCGGATATTTAGCAATATGTCTGCAAGGGGCTACTTTTTCAACGGTCGGCGCTACCCTTCGTTTATGCAGGAACAACTGTCAACTTTGGTTGGGCCTGAGGGTGAAGATTGGAGAGTTCCGGTTTCTGAATTAGAATCAAGGCAGATACGATTGTCAAAATTGCTCCAAGAAAATGACTTAGAAGCAGCGTTAATTCAACATCCAGTTGATCTGTATTATTATGCAGGTGGAAGACAAAACGCCTCCCTGCTGGTAAAATCTGATGGTGAATCAAGGCTTTTTGTACGTAGGTCACTATCTCGTGCAAAGTACGAGTCTGGTGAAAATGATTCTCCCCATACGATTGAAAATTTTCCAAGAATGGCTGAATTTGCAGAGTCCATTGGTTGTATTCCTGCTATGCAATTTGGAGAATTGCCTCACACTTTCGCAGATAGATTTGCATCAAAAATCGGAGCGACAGAAGATTGCACAGCAATTGTTCACGGCCAAAGAGAAATCAAGAGTGCTTGGGAAATTCAAATGATGGAAGAAGGGGCTTCAGTGCAGATGGAAATGTTCGAGGCAGTTGCAAAAGTTGGTGGTGAAGGTGTCTCTGAAATCGAATTAGTCGCTGCAGCGGAGGCTGTGAGTAGAGCCGCTGGTTTTGGCGGTAATGTGCAAATGCGCAGATTCCCTTTGCAATGCGATAGAGGGGTGATAGTTTCTGGCCGTGCGGGAGGAATACCCTCATTCTTTGATTCAGCGATTGGTGGAACAGGCCCTCATCCAATGGCATCTATGGGTAGTGGATTTACAAAAATCAAAGCCAATGAACCCGTTTTAGTAGACCTAGTACATCTTCATAGGGGATACGTTGTTGATACAACTAGAATGTTTGCAGCCGGTTCCTTACCCAGTATTTGGGAAGAACGTCTAGAAGATATGGTTGCGGTGAAAGATGTAGTTGTGGATGTTCTAGACCAAGGCTTGAACTGTTCAGAGGCTTGGCGACAAGGGCACTCTTTGGCATCAGAATTAGGACATGCTGAACACCTAATGGGAATGAGTCCAGACCAATCTAAATTTTTCGGCCACTCCGTAGGTCTGCAATTAGATGAATCACCCGTAGTTGCCGAAGGTTTTGATAGACCCTTGCCAACGGGTGGAACAATGGCGATAGAACCCAAGGTGGTTCACGCCGACGGGAGTATTGGAACAGAAGATACCTGGACACGTGATAGTGAAGGTATGAGACCAATTACTGCTGATGGTGCAATTCCATGGTTAACAGAATGGTGATAAAATGGCTGAAAAAATAGTAATCGATGAAGAATTCACTGACAAATTAAGCGACTGGGATGAATCTGATGTTGGTAAGAAAATACCAAAGAGAATCACACCTAATGGCACATATTTCAATGAATTTGTAGTTCAAGTATTCTGCCAATTCTGTGCTACAGAATTTATCGGGCCTGCAAGAGAAGCTGGAGGATTTCTAGGAGGCCACGAATGCTATCACGCTTGGGAAGTTTCTCAAGCCTTAGGAAGAGAGGATGGCTTGGTGGAATAAATGGCTAAGCCATATTCAACAAGTCACATTGGTTTTGTATCTTCGGGATTTACCGATATGAGATTGTCTGGGGCAGTAAAAGAGCAGATTGTAGATTTGTTGGTTGCTGAAATTGACCGGATGGTTCCAGCGATGGAAGAAGCAACATTGAGTGCAACCCCCGATAAGAAAACCCTAGACGACACAAAGCGAACTAGATTGAATTATAATCGTACAAGAGAGTTAATGATTGAAAGATTAAGCAACTTAGAGAGCGTAGGGTCTGAAGCAGTTCAGGCAGGAATTGAGCACCTTGAAACATACCTCAAAAAATTCTACACGCTGCTGAAAGCGCAGCTGCAAAAGATCGTGTGAACACGATAAAACCTAGACACTTAGCCGCAATCTCTAGTGTACAAGAATCATCTGAAGAAGAAGGTTCAGAAACCGAGATTGAAATCGAGGAAGATGTACTCCAAGGACAAGTTTCAGGGTCTGCCCTTACACCTGCAGTTATTCGAAGAATGGCAAAATCATTTGCAGGCATGCCTGTCACTGACGGAGCAATTGAGGAATTGATGATGTGGTATTACGAGGTTGTTGATGAAACCGGTCAAAACATTAGGGAGCATGCCCAATTAGGTAGTAACCCTGCTAATTTCATCGATGCTCTTGATAAAATGAAAGAACTAATGATGCTTGGTTGGATTCGAAGAATGCTCGTAAAAGCAGCTGAAGACGCTGAAGAGCGAGGCTACAAGCGAATCGATGTTGAACAACTAATCAATTTAGACCCGTTCGAATAATCAAATTGCGCAGGTCATATCTGAGCCACAACACATTGGCGACTTGATTTTACCACAGCCTTCAGGGCACTTGGCTACAGAAACCTTGGTTCCATCAGCTTTGGTAATTTCATCTGGTACTAAGTCTGCATTGCACTTAGCACACTTCATTCCTATAACGCCCATTCCACATGATGCACAAGAGTACTGAATCATGGTTAACCGAAAAGGTATTGCCGTATATCGCTTTCGATTTTTTTGTTATCAAGCAACATCAAATCTGTCAGCGTTCATGACTTTGTTCCAAGCGGAGATAAAGTCAGAGACGAATTTGTCTTTGTTGTCATCTTGAGCATAAACTTCTGCGATTGCTCTTAGTTGAGAATTGCTACCGAATACTAGGTCATATCTAGAAGCAGAGCGAACTACATCACCGGTTGCTCTGTCATGAGCATTGTATGAGTTGCTACCGGTTGCTGTCCACTTTACTCCCATGTCCATTAGGGTGTTGAACCATTCATTGGATAGGCTTGAGCCATCGGTGAATAGTCCTCTGTTGTCAGAGGAAACACCTAGGGATCTAAGTCCACCGACTAGAACGGTCATTTCTGGAGCAGTCAATCCTAGAAGTTGTGCCTTATCCAACATCATTTCTTCTGGGCTTACTGCGTAGTTCTTCAATAGGAAATTTCTGAATCCACAGGAAACAGGTTCTAGAACTGCGAAGGAATCAACATCGGTTTGTTCAGCGGATGCATCTCCTCTACCTGGTGTGAAAGGAACTTCTGCTCCGGATGCCATTTCGATACCAACATTTCCAGCAAGTACAATTGTGTCAGCGATGCTTGCACCGTGAGCCTCAGCTAGCGGCGTTAGTACAGATAGAACTCTTGCCAATTGGTCAGGCTTGTTTGCTGTCCAATCTTTTTGTGGAGCCAATCTGATTCTTGCACCGTTTGCTCCCCCTCTGTTGTCTGACCCACGGAATGTGGAAGCGCTAGCCCAAGCGGTTTCAACCATTTCAGCAACTGATAATCCACTGCCCTTGATTGCGTCTTTCAATGCGCTGACATTGTAAGAAGTGCTACCTGCAGGAACAGGGTCTTGCCAAATTAGTTCTTCTGAAGGTACATCTGGTCCTAGGTATCTTGCCTTTGGCCCCATGTCTCTGTGAAGTAGTTTGAACCATGCTCTTGCGAATGCATCTCCAAATTTATCAGGATTTTCGTGGAATCTCTTGGAGATTGCTCTATATGCAGGGTCTCTGATCATTGCCATGTCAGCAGTTGTCATCATAGTTGGTACTTTCATCGATGCATCTTCTGCATCAGGTGCCATGTCTTCCTCGTCTGGGTTTTCTGGGGTCCACTGATGTGCACCTGCTGGGCTCTTTGTCAAAACCCAGTTGTCTTCGTACTTGAATAATAAATCAAAGTATCCGTTGTCCCATTGAGTTGGGTTTGCAGTCCATGCTCCCTCAATTCCGCTAGTGATAGCATCTCTTCCCTTTCCAGAACCGTGAGTGCTGATCCATCCAAATCCTTGGTGTTCAATATCTGCTCCTTCTGGTTCAGAACCAACAAGTCCTGCATCGCCAGCACCGTGTGCCTTTCCGAAAGTGTGACCACCAGCGGTTAGAGCGACAGTCTCTTCGTCGTTCATTGCCATTCTAGCAAATGTTTCTCTGATGTCTTGTGCGGACAACAGTGGGTCTGGATTTGCATTAGGTCCTTCTGGGTTAACGTAAATCAATCCCATCTGAACAGCAGCCAGAGGATTCTCTAGGTCTTGGCGGGTATCTCCGTATCGGTTGTCTCCGAGCCATTCGTCTTCTGCTCCCCAGTAGATGTCTTCTTCTGGGTGCCAAATGTCTGGTCTTCCTCCACCGAATCCGAATACAGGTCCGCCCATAGATTCAATAGCGACAATTCCGGTTAGAACTAGAAGGTCAGCCCAACTGATTTTATTTCCATACTTCTGTTTGATTGGCCATAGTAGTCTGCGAGCCTTGTCCAAGTTTCCATTGTCAGGCCAGCTGTTTAGTGGAGCGAATCTTTGTGCTCCTGTTCCAGCACCGCCACGACCGTCTCCGATTCTGTAAGTACCAGCAGCGTGCCATGTCATTCTAATGAAGAATGGCCCATAGTGACCGTAATCTGCTGGCCACCAATCTTGACTGTCAGTCATCAATGCATGTAAATCTGCTTTTAGTGCGGAATAATCCAAAGAATTGAAAGCATCTTTGTAAACAAAATTTGTTCCAAGTGGATTGGATTTAGAGTCATGCTGGTGAAGAATACTCAAATTGAGTTGATTAGGCCACCAGTCCATATTTTTCTGTCCGCCACCGCTCGTGCTTACTGCCCCATGCATAACAGGACACTTTCCGTCATCGCCCATTCCATTCATACGCGTCATTTGAGCGTATGACAAGTTACATATGAATTATAGTATATCCCCATTCACCGCAAAAGCAGGAGGAATCGATTTGGCAAGCATGATGTATGTTAGTGATTCCAATTGGGCGGAATTTTGTAATGTTGACACAGCAGTGCTAATTTTCGAAAAATCTGATTGTGAGAAATGTCATGACCTATCTCAAGCAATCCACGTTCATGATGAGTTTGACTTTCAAATATCGAAATTACGATTGGATAAACAGGGGTCATCAAATATCAAACAAGAAAATTCGTGGATTTCTAATATCGATATTCTCCCCTATTGTGCTTTATTCAGATATGGACAATTAGTTGATTCATGGGCCTCTTCAGATATTCAATCCATCATTGATAGGGTTGAAAATAATCTAGATTATTGAAAATATCCATACGCAAAACGCTGGTGGTATGTCTGATGCAGACAATATTGCTCTCGGCCCTTTTCGCTGGCTTAGTAGCGGTATTAGTCACAATGGCTATAGAAAGATGGGGTGGAATTGTTGGAGGAGTTTTAGGAACAATTCCAACAACAATTATTCCCGCTACCATAGGCATCTATCTTGAAGCAGGTGCAGATGACCTTGCTACTAGCATGTCATTGGTTTCGTTTGGAATGTTGCTTAACGCATTATTTATTTGGGCATGGATATATTATCCTTCAAAGAAAGAATCAGTGTCAGTTCCTGAAATGATATTTGTATCACTAATGTTTTGGTCAGTCCTTGCGATAGGAATGATAATTGCACTCGAATTTGCGTTGAAATATATCTCTGAGTTCATTATTAGTATCTCTGGATTAATTTTGCTTATCTCTCTCGGTATCTGGATGACCTGGAATCCAAGAAAGGCACCCAAAGGAAAGAACAAAGTTAGCAAAAACGTACTGATTATTCGAGGTTTTGCTGCAGCAATAGCCATTGGCCTAGCTGTTCATCTATCGAGTATTGGACAACCATTAATCGCAGGATTAGCATCCATTTTCCCCGCAATTTTCCTTACCAGTATGGCTGCATTGTGGATTTCACAAGGCCCGGAGGTTCCTTCAGGCGCAGCAGGTCCAATGATGCTTGGAGGGTCTTCAGTAGCGGTTTATTCTTTGATTGCTCCCCTGGCTTTGCCAGAGTTTGGGGTTGTAATTGGTAGTATAATCACATGGACAGGGTCGGTAGTTTTGATTTCGCTTCCTGCCTTTTGGTGGTTGAAAATTCGCAATACTGAGGTCCATTAACAAGGGTAGCGAACAAACAGACCCACGCAAAACCCTTCCAACGACTTCTTCCTGTTGGATGGGGCCTCGGATAGTCCCTTGCAACTTATCCGAAAAGATTTGTTGCTGGAATCAATTTTTTTGTAAATCTCATCCAATTTATCCATGATGCACTCAAATGCTTGCAGATACGCATGTACAAGTAAACGCCCTCCGTTTAAGCCGGTACTCGTGCCTTCAAATGGGCACTTTCCTGAAACATACAACACAGATTTACCCTTATACGGTCTATTTTCTGCCTTTTCGGCATATCTTGCATTGATCTGAATCGTTGTATTTTGAGAGGGGAACTTCCATGCGAATCGCAGAATCGTTGCATTATCTGTGCGGTTTGTGGTTCTCTGAGGACAAGTGCCCTCGAGGCCATGAATCCCAGTGTCCTTCTCCAAGGGAGAATGGGGCTTCTTTTACCGTTCCGCAGAATAACAATCTTGGGTTTACCTTGGTAGTATTCAACTTCACAGGAAAAATCACTATTCAGATATTCATCAATGTCCATGGCCATAATGACGAGAGATAGTATATTTTCATTTTGAATTTGGGAGTACCCTTCAAACACCCTTGTTTGAGAATCTCATGGTTGGGTACCCCATACAATGCCCGTGTTTGGAAGGGGGACCCTTTCAAATTACACTACTGTAGTCTCTTGAATTGCATAGACTATTGACACCAACTGCTCAACAACTGTAAATGAGTTTGAGGGGGTGTAATATTGACTGTAAATTAAGTTGTGCGTACAATTCATTGCAGAACCTGACACAATCCATTCGCCATTGTGGGAATGTGTTGGTGATGCTGTAAAATTATAGCCTTCGCAGTTACTTGAAATCGTTAATCCTCTAATTTCGTTTATGATTAGAGCTTCACCAGAATTGGTAGTAATTGTTGCTAAAACTGAATTACAATTTGGGCCATACTGCCAAGAATATCCACCAATCAGCCCTCCTCCCATAACGCGTTCTAATGTACCGCTGCAATTTGTTGAATTCCAGTCCTCAGCGGAACTTGGTATGCCCATTTCCTTACATTCTTCTCCAAGATATTCTCCTGTATCTGCGTCATAGGATGGGCCAAATTCCAAACATCTCTGTGCTCCACTTGCGTAAGGTTGACCATCCGTCCATCTTGAATCAAGGATATCACCAGTGGAATACCAAACCCTTTCTTGCGAATTTGTGGTATTATTGTAATAATGGTTATTGATCACAGTTGTTACTGGAGATGATGCATCATCTGTCCCTTCAGCATCGCCAACTGCACCGTCAAAGCATCCAGACATAGGCAATAAAATCACAAGCATCAATACAAAAAGTTGGTCATTTCGCATGATTGGTGCTTAAACTATGGAAAAATAAACCATTCCCCGAAATAATCGAATTCGGAAAGTTTCGAAAGGTTTATCCGAATACCCATGCGAATGCAATTGTTGTTTGAATGGGATTTACGTGGGACATTTTTGACGCTAGGGTTGTGCACAAAATCAGCGATTTAATGTCAAATTCCAGCGATTACTAGCAGGGACCCCAACGACATTAAGAGTAGCGAAACTAACGCCTTTTGTCTGTAGTAGCTTTTTGTCCTGAAATTATCCAAATCAAGCAAGCAACAAGGGCAGTGTGGCCTGGTTGGTGTGAGGGTGATTGTTACTTCTCCGTCTTCCGTAATTTCTATGTTTTTCACTATGTCTCTTTTGGCCCAAACCTCCTCATCATGAGGGTCTCGCCAATCAGCAGCGAGCCTAGCAATCTTTCTTTGCAAGGCTACGATTTTTTTGCTCACTCAACATCCTCCAAACGTAAAGTTTCGATCTTGCCTTCTGCTTCAGCCAATTCTTTTTGACATTCTTTCAAGAGATTAGAACCCTCTTCAAAAAGTTTCAATGTTTCATCTAAATCTGCTCCGCCAGCCTCTAGTGCGGCGACGATTTCTTCCAGCCTTTTCATTGCTTCAGCATATGTCATTTTTTCACCTCAGTTTGCACTTTGCCATCCTTGAGTACTATGGTTAAGGGGTCTCCCTGTTTCAAACCAGCGATGCTTGTCACAGGTTTTCCATTTTCGTTTAAGGCCATGGAATAACCTCGCTGTAGTACTCTTTCTGGATTGGTAGATTTTAGAATTGATTCGATTGTTAACAGGCGGTTTTTGCGTGTAGTAATTTGCCTCTCAACAGCATTACTCAATCTTGATTTTAATCTTTCATTACGCAATGTAGCATTTGAAATTCCTTTCATCGGTGCCGCACTTAGTCGCAATATCATCGATGAGATTTTTTCATTTTTCTTCACAAAGAAATTATCTATTGCAAAATCGAGTCTATCCTGTGCTTGTGCGATTAATGCCAGTAATTCATCCTTGATTGGTACGACTCTCTCAATCGCATTGGAAGGTGTTGAGGCTCTGATATCGGCAATCATATCGCTAACCAGGAGGTCAGATTCGTGCCCTACTGCGCTTACAACGGGAACTGGGCAATCGATTATTGCTTGACAGACATTTTCTAAATTGAATGCCCAAAGGTCTTCTGGAGACCCCCGCCTCGTCCAACAATAATCAAATCTGCGTGATTCCCAGCATAAGCCAATGCTTGGATTATTTGTTCTGGAGCAGTGACTCCTTGCACTAAAACCGGTATCACGGTGTAAGAAAATCCAGACCACCTATCTTCAATCAGTCTTTGCATGTCAGACAGGGCTGCGCTTCCCCCTCCGGTGATAATGTGCAATCTCTTTGGGATTAGAGGGGCTTTCAATCGAGGCCTTTCGATGGTTCCATCCGTTCTCCATTTTTCGATTAATTCTCTCCTAATTCTTTCTAATTCTCCAATATTTTGGACAGGTTGAACTCTTGATGCCTTGAATTGCATATTGCCTGTTTTGACATAAACATCGATTCCTCCAAGGGCAACTAATTTGCTTCCAACTTCGATATTTTGCGATTGAAATGAAGTATTTCCTCCAAACATCACACAATCAATCGACCCATTAGAGTCTGTCAAGGTGAAATAGCTGTGACCAGATCGTGCGAGTGTTAACTTGGTCAATTCACCTATTATTGCAGCGTTTGCAAGGTACGGCTCATTGACCAATGCCTTTCTAGCAAGGGAAACGTATTGCCCAACCTCAATAGGTTCGCCTGCCATAAAAATAATTCAAAGTCCATGGTTATTGAATACTCGCTTTGGAAAGGAAGGAGTTTTGAATGAGGGCAATTTCGAAGGCCTGTTCCAGTATGGGGTTGGCCCCTGCTTGGGATGGTGATTTTAATGCCTGACGAAGAAAATGAAGAAGACGATTGGACTTCTTATGCGAATGTTGGATTTGGCGCTACAGATTACTCTTTGTGGGAAAATGATGACCAGCAATCAAAAGTCATGGTTGAGCCTGAATGGGATGATGATTACCAATTACAAATCAATGAATCCGAAATCCCTTCAGCACCCGCACCAGCTGGACTGAAGCATTTGGTGAAGTTAGGTTCATGCGACCACTGTTTGGGAAGAATAGGTGGTAAGAAGAGATTTAGTCAGTCTATCTTAGAATCTGGTATTGAGGTCAGGAAAGATGTACTGGAAGCAGACTCGTCACTAGAAAATGCTAGAATTGAAGAGCCGTTGTGTCCATTCTGTGAAAATTTGTTTGAAGAAATTCCACTTTTGTCTGAATTGATTATTGAATCGATTGGAGATAGGGAGTGTTCTAGGCTACAACTAGGTTCTCGAATTCCAAAAGACCAAACCGAAACCGAAGACCATCTGCGAAAAAGGTACGGTGCTGCAAATTCATCTCCTCTGAAATCAAGTTTGATCGAGGAGGTTGCAAAGCATTTGAAAGAGTCTGGCTTTGAGATGAAGTTAGTCATTGACAAGCCCGAAATTCTGGCAATAATCGATGTTCTGACTCTAACGGTCGAACTAGATGTTCGCTCACAATACTTCTATGGAAGATACAGAAAACTGGAAAGAGGCATCCCACAGACAAAATGGCCTTGTAAATCCTGTAAGGGCAGAGGTTGTAATACGTGTGAAAACACCGGATTACAGTACAAAAATTCAGTTCAAGGTTTGATTGGTGACCCACTTCTTGAGACTTTTGGAAGCACTGAACATTCCTTCCACGGAATGGGAAGAGAAGACATCGACGTTCGTTGTATGGGCCGGGGAAGACCATTCGTAATAGAATTCAAAGATCCAGTAAAGAGGGATGTAGATTGTTCGCTTATGATGGATATCATCAACAAATATGCAGAAGGCAGAATTGAGGTCAATTCTATGAGGCCATCAAATCGCAGCGAAGTTGTTAGAGTCAAGGATACACCAGCCGAAAAATCCTACAGAATCCGCTATAAAATCGAGCCAATTACAGAATCAGAATTAGACGAATTGACACAAATTTTAGAAATTCCAAAAGATAACAGACAGCGAAACACTCGTCGCAAAAAATACTATTCTAACAACCAAAATCATCCTGCTGAAGAAACTGAAGAAGAGGTTGATTATTCGTCCATGAAAAAGGCTGAATTGGTTGCGATGTGTGAAGAAAAGGGAGTCTCTAAAACTGGAACAAAGGATGTTTTGATTGAGAGATTATTGCAATTTAAGGAGCCGACGCTACCTATGCCAAGCGAAGATTTTGTGATGGAAATCATGCAAAAATTGCAGGGCTGTACAATTGCTCAAAGGACTCCGGAAAGAGTAGCCCACAGGAGGGCAGACAAAATTCGCAAACGGAAGGTAATGGAAACAATCGATCCTGAAATTGAGGTGGTCGACGATAATCTCATGGTTGCTGAATTTAGTTTAAGATGTGAATCAGGCACCTATGTCAAAGAAACCGTTCACGGGGATTCTGGTAGAACTCAGCCATCAATTGCCTCGTTAATCAAGGCAAAATGTACGGTGGAATGGCTTGATGTTGCCGATATTCATGCTGATTGAAATATCGCGGTGCTTATATGGGGCGGGTAGGTCGCCAAGTTGCTCGGAAGGTCATTTTGACAGTATGAGTGGAGTGTGTTATACATGAAGAAGTCCAAGGGACAACGCCAAGGTACCCGTTCTATCCTGACTCGCGGACGCCACGCAAGAGGACGCATCAACATTGGCCGTGTCATGCACGACTACCAAGAAGGCGACCGTGTTGCTATCGTTTTGGACGGTGGACAACAACAAGGGATGCCACATAGAAGATTCCAAGGCAAGACCGGATTTATTCAATCTCGCCAAGGCAGAGCATGGGTAGTTGCAGTTAAGGATGGCAACATGCAAAAGACAGTTGTCGCAAGACCTGAACACCTTAGACCATTGGAGTGATTACAATGTCAGAAGAGGAAAGATTCCTAGATTATGCCACAGTTAGAAACATGCTACACGATGCTAGAGACCGTCGTGGCTTTTTGACATACGAGCAAAAAGCGGCTCTTCAGCATGCAGAGTGGGCAGCAAGCGACCATAGAATCGGATATGTCACAGACCCTAATGTATTCAGTGACATGTTCAATGCAATTATGGAAATCGAAACATTCCAGAAATACCCAGAACTGGCAGCAAAGTTGGCTGAAATTATGCCACTACATCCAGATGATGTACGCGCTGTAGTTGCCAGCAGAAGGATTTCAATCGAAAACGATGAAGTCGAAGCAGTGTTGGTGATTGTGCGACAACATCTAGGCGTAGAATAAAATTGACACACAGTGGTCTCCATGTATAATGATCGTCACTCTGGTAATCGCAGGGGTAACCCACGAGCACCCCGGTCTGACCCATTGCTCTCTGTTGAATGGTGTAGAGTAATCGACCATCCGGCAGCAAACGAAGCAATCGTTGTTGTGACTGAGCCTTCTCTCCATGTTATTCGCCTTAGTGCTAAACAAGGGTCAGGAATACAGATGGTTGGTTCAAGAATTTACATGGGCTCCGATATTTCTCAGAGGGATGTAGTTCAGGATATTCTTGGATTTGCAAGAATTAGAGATTTATCTAACGCATCAAATCAGGAGATGCCACTCGTAATTCAACAAATCATAGAAGAATCTCCTTCAGTATTCATCGACCAATTCTTCAACAGAGCTGGAAACCTTTCTTTGAAGATGCATGCATTTGAATTACTTCCTGGAATTGGAAATAAGAAAGCCATGGAAATGGTTGCGAAGAGAGGACGTTCTGGGTGGGAAAATTTCTCCCAATTAGACGAGGATTGTGGAATAAACTCCGCTGAATTGTTAGCGAAGAGATTTGTTTCAGAAATCGAAGACAGAAATCTTCAACCAAGTTTGATCGATTTACTCCTAAGAAAGGAGGACTGATACAATTGCAAGTCGTACCCGACAATTGATTGATAATCTTCGAGCGAGACAGTCTAATGACAAATCGCTTGGTCAGCATTTTCTCAACAACGATGAGGTTCTTGACCGAATTATTGAGTTAGCAGAAATAACTCCTCAAGATGTAATACTTGAAATAGGTCCGGGACCAGGTGTATTAACGGATAGGTTGCTTCAAGAAAATAAACAATTGACTTGTATCGAATTAGATGCAGGTGTTTGTGAGTTTTTGCGAGATACTTTTCCCAATCTAGATTTACAGGAAGAAGATGCTTTGGAATCGAATTGGATTAATGCTACCAAGTTCATTTCCAATTTGCCATATCAGATTTCATCTCCGATTATTGAGAAAATCACACAAAAAAATCGATTGATTATGCAGTAATTCTTGTGCAAGAAGAATTCGCTCAACGCCTTGTAGTAGAATTGTCCAGCGACCGAGGAAGTTTAGGAATGTGCACAAAACTCGACTGGGAATGTTCAATGGATATTCGGGTAGCACCGAATTGCTTCACACCCTCTCCACAAGTTAATTCCCGATTGGTCACAATGCGAAGGCGCGACCCACCTGAGAACTCCAAACTGACAAAATTACTCATCCGTCAAGCATTCGGCGAGCGAAGGAAAAAATTACGAAACACACTTTCCCGTGCGCCAAAAAGAATCTCTAGAATTAAAGGATGGCACTCATCAAATTATAAAACTGCTATTCAGTCTATCGATTTCCAGAAATTTTCAGAAAGGCCAGAGGACTTAGAAATTGAAGATTGGTTGGAATTATCACGACTTTTGGAGGAGTCTAGAAGAGCGATGGGTTGACATTCAACCGCCCGCTCGGCTCGTTCCGTCGGAGGGGTGTAAATGGCAAAGAAGGATACATATTTGGCATTATTACGCCGTGGAATTGATGAAACCACGGCAATGCAGTTAGCTGACGCTGGGATCAAAATAGGCGATTTGAAAAGAATCGATAAATCCCAACTTGTTGAAAACTATGGATTAAAGCCGGATATTGCAGATGGTGTAATCGAAATAATCTCAGCAGGACCACAATCTCATGGAAAAGAAAGATTCCTTTCAAAGGTTCTTGCTCCTGAAAGAAAAGTCGAGAGCAAAATAGAGGAATTGAAATTCAAGAGGAAGCAAAAGGATGTTTTAACCGAATTAGCGGAACAAAAAGAACGTTTGAAAGTAGCAAAGGTTGAAGCTTTTAGAAGTAAAAAACTGGTCATGAACAGGCTAGGAAAGACCATCGAATTAATCGTTAAATTAGAAAACAATCTTCACGATGAAGGCAAAGACGACCAAAAGGTGAAGATTCGTGACCAACTAGAAACTAGAGGATTAGAAGCTGCTAGAGACCACGAAATGCTTGATTTAGAAGGAACTCCTCAAGATATTGTTGATTTCAGGAGAAAAATAGTTCCTGTTTTGATTCTACATGCATGTCCTGAATGCGAGGAAGAACTCGACCCTAGGTCGAGCAGAAATCCAGACGATTCTGAAAACTGGTCTTTGATTTGCTGGGAATGTGAAACAATCTTTGAATCAGGACTTGCTTCTATCGTCGATGGAATATTAGAAAACGGCGGCAGGGTGGTAATTGATCCTGATGCAAGGCCAAGAAGTCCAGTTCCTCCTAAGCCTGCGTCTCAAGACTTCGCAACAATCAATCAACTGGTTAAGGATGAGTTGGAAAAGACTGGAGCAGATGCGGATACAATGACAGAAGCAGCTGAGCAATCCTCGCTATCAAGCGGTTTGATGAGCATCAATGATTGGATCGACCAGACCCTGGCTGTCAAAGGATACATCCAGGCTCAAGAGGACAGAGAAGATTTCATTCTCAGAACCGGAGCAGGTGCTACGAAGTTCAACAAGTGGATGAAGAAGGCAGGATTATACTTCAACAAGCAGACCGGTAGATGGTCCCGTTGGGAAGATAGATGAGGTGCCTCAATGGGGCTAATTCGATTTCTTCGAGGCTCCAAATTACTTGGCCAAGTAAAAGAAATCCCAGGTAAAACATTGGTAGAGCATGCCTATGCTGCTAATGTCGATATTCCAACAAATTGTACTAGCGGTAATTGTGGCTCTTGCATGGTCACGTTGATTTCAGGTGAAGTCAGTATACCAGACCCTTTGACTCCTGGTCTAGATGAAGAAATAATTCTCGATGGGGCGAGGCTTGGTTGTATTGGCATTCCTTCGGGAGATGTAGATATCGAAATCCTTCCTCCAATCTGAGGTGATAAAGTGAGTATTCCAATTTGGGTTTGGGCACTGAATATTATCGGTGTTTTTACAGCATCATGGTTTCTTTACTCAAGATTGAAAGCCAAATTATCTGAAGTCGAGGAAAGACATGTGGTAAGTGGTATTCGTAGAAGGAATCGCCTCCAAGAATCTGAGTAGTTAACAAAAGCAATATTAGGATATGATTTGGGAAATAACATGGCCGAGTATCGACTACAAACTACTAGCAACGGCTCAATATCTTCTGAAGAATACAGTCTCGAAACACTTCTTGATTTTACAAAAGACAAGGGTTATGCTTGGTTTGATGTACTCAAACCAGATGATGAAGTAAAAGCATGGTTAGAAGGTATGACTGTTGATGAATTAGCTATCGAGGATATTTTTGGTCATGCCAACAACATAGTACAGAAATTCGACAATCATCGATTCGTGATTGTTAGGGCTAGAGACGCAGACAATAGGTTGGATACTGAACCCATTGCAATCTTAATGAAAGAGAATCTGATAATAACATTTAGAGGAACTAGAATCCCTGCATTAGATGTGTTCAGTAGAAGATTAAAAACCGCAGATCCAGAAGATATTGAAATTGGTTTAGATTTCATGCTCTATGAAATATTGGATTCCATAGCTGACGATTGGACTCCAATTCTATCAGAATACTCAAACAGGTTGGATGACCTTGAGTACCAGGTTTTTGACCCAAATAAATCATATGAAGGCCTTCTTGAAGGCTTACATGACCTCAAAAGATTACTCAGAGAAGCAATGAAATCTATTGAATCCTTACAATCTGCATGTATTAGATTATTGAAACCAGGAGAGAGACTAATCAATGAATTAGCCTTACCTTATTTTACCGATTTAAATCAATTATCAAATGGGCTTGTCAAGAGATGTGCATCTTATTCTGCTGGTGCAACAAGCACACGAGACACATATTTGTCTCATGTTAGCATGAATTTAGCGTTGTCAAATGCGAAATTGACTGAGGTTATGACGACTTTAACTATTATCGGAGCGATAATGCTGCCATTAACTTTGATAGCAGGAATCTTTGGAATGAATACTGCCTTGCCAGCAGAGTTGGATAGGATTGGTGGATTTTGGACAATCGTTTTTTCGATGTCGTTATTCACGGCAATAATGCTGATTTGGTTCAAGAAGAAAAGGTGGATTTGACTTATTCTTCTTGTAATGGGCGAGATTCCAATTTATTCACTGCACCTAGTGCAGCGGTTGAAATTACCATTGAAGCGATTAATGATAGCAAAATCATCATCGCTGAAAACAATCCAAAGGTATTGAACAGACCCATAGAGGATGTTGCAATAATCGAGAATCCTGCGATATCTGAAACTGCTGAGCCAATCAATGCCAAAGCGCAAGCACCCCCAACTCCATGTAAGGCTTGAACGTGGTTAGCACCCTTTTCCTTTTCTTCTCTATACCTCTCAGTGACGTGAATACAATAATCGATACCAACTCCAAGAGAAATAGTAGCAATCGTGACTGTCACAATATTCAATGAATATCCGAGCGCATAAATTAGTCCGTATAGCCAAACGACAACGAGTAAAATTGGTGCTAAAGAGACCAACGCTTGTTTCACTGACCTGAAGCCAATTGATAGAGTTGCTAACACGAATAGTGATCCCAGTAATAGCGAAGATTGCATTTCAGATTGCATTTTATCGCTGGCTACGAATCTTGTCACAGGTCTGCCCGTTAGCATTACCCAATTGAGCGGTTTATCCTCTTCTTCTTCACCAGGCTCTTCCCAAGTGCCTGTTGAAAGATTCATGAAAGGTGCTAAGTCACGTTTTATTTCTTCAATACCAGGTCCCATTGTAGGGAAGTGTTGCGGTGAAGTCAAGCCAAATCTGATAATCATCTGGTCGTATGTTATTGGCTCACCATCTACGCTGAGCCACACTTTTTCTGGGTCCAATTCAGCACTAGGTGCGATGTACAAATCGATTAGAGAAGATGGTACCTCGGTTCCTGGAATTCCATCCAAGGTCAAAACTCCGTAAAAGAAAATGATACAATCCTTATCTTGAAGGTCAGGTGCATTCAACATTCCATATCTGTCACATCCAGATTCATTGAATCCTCTTTCCCAGAATGGGGCAGGCTGATTCATAAAAGACGCAGAGGCGGCCTGAACGAATTCATCGACAGCTAAAATATCGACATTTCCGTCAGGAGTTCTAGACATTTTGTCAACAACACCTTCAGTTTTCAGATTAGCATTTTGTCTAAACTCATTTATCGCATGGAATACAGATGGTTCTGCCACATCACCCTCAATCAAGAGCATTGCAGGCTCTCCTTCATCGGAGAATCTTTCGGTTACCATTGCAACTCCATATGCAAAATCAGAATCCGCCTCCAAGAAATCTTCAACGGCGAAATCACCCTCAAGATTGACCATTCCCCAAGCGGCAGGTATAGTAAGCAATAAGCAGATTATCCCGATGTAAAGGGGCCTTTTCCCTGTACCTGAACTGACGGCTATATTCCTTAGCATATCTTCTTTCAGAATTCGGTTGTGAGATTCTGGTCCCGTTGGTTTTCCTTTTTTCTCTAGCCATTCATCGAATGAAACTCGAATTAGAGGTGCCCAAATTCCAGTTAGTACAAGCGCAGAAAACACTCCTAGAGCTGCTTCGATTCCAAACGAACGCAATGCTGCTACATCACTAAACAAGTTTGCAGCAAATGCTGCCATTGTTGTGATGCTTGTTAGGAAAATTGCTTTTCCTACTCTTGAAACTGTGACTTTTCCAGAATCTTCTGGAGTATTTCCTTTTCCTCTTTCCTCCTTGTATCTATGTAAGGCGTGTAATGAATCGTCTATTCCCAAGGCTAGTACTAAAATCGGCAACAGATTAGAAAATTGTGACCTAGAAATAATATCGATGCCCAACCATGCAAATAGGGATGCTGCATGCCCGATTAAGCCCTGCATCCATAGTAATGCTCCTCCTAGACAGATAGATACAATGGCGACATCTGACCATCTTCTGAGGGATGCATACAACAGCACTACGATTACAATACCCATTCCCAAAACTAATCCTGCAGAATTTTGTAATTCTCTGTTGACTTCAACGTTAACAGCCTGGCCAACTATTAGAGTGACTGAATTGTTGTCATAACTCCTTATCAAACCTTCAAGGTTCATTATCGACCATTCCAAAGAGCACGGGTTTTCTAATGATTTACAGTATTCTTCGGTGTAATTTGGTGGATTCATTATCAGTTCAGTACCACTCAATCTATATCCGCCGATAACAAATCCATCCTCGGTGAAAGAGACCTTTTTCTCCGAATGTGCATCTTTCCATGCGATTGTCCAACCGGCTTCTTCTAGGCTTGCCTTGTCTAATTGGACTAGAAGCCATGAAGCAGAAGCAGACCATCTTCCCGGACCAGGTCTTGCATTCTTCCAAGATCCATCCTCTTGTAATTCACCACCAATAGGCCCTCCGACAATTCCGGCATTTCCCTCAGCCCCTACGAATCCTCTGTCTAAAGAAAGCCACCTCAAGAAATCCGAACCGTTGGTCATTGCCATTCTATTTGCAGCCAAGTCGATGTGCGCCTGAGTTAGATTTTCATCATCAAAGGTTAGACATTCTAGAGCACCACAATCATACCAATTAGTGACAGGCGGCTCCATGCCAGCAAGGGTCATTCGTGGTTTTGTTAGCACGGATTCATTTGCCATGAAACCACGGAAAATATCCACTAAACTCATCACTCCTCCAGTTTGTAATTCTGTAACATCATTGATGAACGGCTTAGTATAATTACCAAGAGGATGATTCAAAATCAGGTCGTGCTTGTGGTCGATTTCCCTTAGAATTGTCAGGTTCAAAATTCCGCCGTCAACATCGGTAATTCCTTCCCATTCACTAGAGTAAGGAACAATTTCAGACGTTTTTGGGAACTTAGAGTAATCTGGTATTCCATCACTCAATGTTGGAATAGGAACGGGTGTAGAACCAACAAAGTCAGGGTCTCTGACGCTCACGACAAATCCAAGAATGATTTCAGTTGTCGAGAATTCTTCGCTGATCTTTCTTTCAGCAGTTAACTCTGGAGATTCCATATCATAGGATTCCATATCAATTGGTTCCAGTGCTTTGAGAGCACCTGGGACCATCAAAATTGTGAGTATGACAACGGCGATGTGCAATTGTTTTTTTCTATTTACTAATGTGTCAGCAATAATTCCTTTCGCTGACATATCCACCGCTTATTCTTCTCGTTATTGAACAGTTGTATTCATTTGTGAGAAGTGTCACGCCCATTTTGCGCGGGGGTCGCCCAGCTTGGTCAACGGCGGTGGGTTTAGGTCCCATTCCTTATTGGTTCGCAGGTTCGAATCCTGCCCCCGCATCTTCTCAGTCATGTGTTTATAGTTGATTCACTAATCTGAAGTAGCCATTTTATCACAGGCCTAATTCTCTTAGTGATTCGATTGCATCAGTTTGGAATTCATCTAGTTCTGTAATATCAGCAAGTACAAATTCAAGGTCAACATCCTTTATTCTCTGCCTATCTCCTAATTGAGAAAAGGGTGGGATTGTGATTTTACCCTTTACTCCCGAAGGGAGAGTTACTGTCACCTTTCCTCCAAGAATTAGCGTCGAATACGGAATTTCGACTTCTTTGACTACTCTATCGCCATCCCAATAACATCCTTCACCTGGGTCAACTTTGATCTTGACAATCAAGTCCCCATTGGTACCTTGGGGATGGCCGTGTCCTTGACCTGCAATTTTAATTTCTGTACCGTGTTTCGAATTTGGTTTTATAGTGACCTTGAGGGTTCTTCTTTTTTTGTCGATGCTTCCGTGAGTTCCTGGAATGAGTTGAGTATACGTGATATTGAATTGCCCTCCGTTTTCAGCCTCGGCTTTTGACAAATCTAGCCAAGATGTCGCATTCTGTCCCTTTTCCTGTTGAACAGGCCGCCCCTGCCGTTGTTGTTGTGGATTGCCAGCCATACTACTCCTTCCAAACATCTGAGAAAGGATTTCTTCCATTCCACCCATGCCTCCGAAACCACCGCCCATTCCTTGGAAGGGATTTCCACCGCTTCCGGAGAAACCTCCAAACATTTGCTCTTGTTCAAATTTTCTCCTTGCTTCTGCGGTTCCAATGGCGTCATATGCTGCTTGAACTTCCTTGAATTTCGTTTCTGCAGCAGCAGACCCATCGTTTCTATCAGGATGAAATTGTCTTGCTAGTTTCCTGTATGCTTTTTTTATTTCAGCATCGCTAGCGCCTCTCGACACACCAAGAACCTGATAAGGGTCTTTGCCCGCCATGTGATTAACGACTCAGAAGTGTCATTTGAACCACTCGTTCACCTTCCAATATTGAGCCGTTTAGGTTAAAAGAGGGTCATAAGTCCGCTGAACACCTTGAGGTGAAACCATGTCGGATGAAAATGAACAAACCCGAACTTTTGAGGACGTAGTCCAAGAAAAGCAGGATGCTATAGAAGCACAGTTCCGAAAGATATCCAGAGGAAGCTGGGCAAGAATTATTCGAATGGCTAGAAAGCCTACTCCTCAAGAATTCAAGCAAACATCGATCATATGTGGTATCGGATTGTTTGTGTTAGGTTTTATTGGATTTGTAATGTTGGTTGTCATGGACAATTTCATTCCATGGATCATTCATGATGTCTTCGGCATCTAATAATTGGGGGAATAATAATGACAGACGCTTTTATCGCATTTGTACGCCACGAAGAAGAACTATTACTGCTCAAAAGGTCAGACTCAGATTCAGATTCTCCAGCCCTATGGGATGGAGTATTTGGAATCGGCAACGAGGAAGGGGATGTTCTCAACAGAGTTTCTGAATGTACTGGAATTCCTGTAGAAGACCTTGAGTATGTAAGAAATGGACCTGCTATCGGTATCGACATGGGTAATAGGCTCCAAGATATCGAGCCATGTTTGGTAGTCTCTACAAGCAAAGAAGTCACACCATCTGGCAGATACGTAGAACACACTTGGGTTGACCCTGGTGAAATCCAAAACTTCAACTGTGTCTTCGCAGATTTAGATTTCGAAAACAGCGAAAAATTGTTCAGAGAAATGTACGGCTCTGTAGGTGCTTACCTTTTCATCGTAAAAACTGCGATTGGTTCTGAAAAGAGAGTCGCTGATGAAATGCAAGCAAGACTAATGGGGTCAGGTTCTCTGTCAAGAATCGCTGATGATATCTTTGCAATTCTTCATCCAACAGGTATGAGAGGATACGTGATGGTTGAATCTAATGCTCTGCACCATGTCGAGAAGTTGATTGGAAGATCTGGTGGAAGAGACCCAAGCGCAAGAAGAGGTCTAAATCAAACACCATTGAAGAATGCAAAAAATGTGCTTCCTGGTGAAGCACCTCTCAAAGATATACTACCTTACTTGGAGCCAAAGGCTGTTACCAGTGGTATCGAAGTTGGATGTATTGTTGAAATCGTCACTGGCGCATTCAAGGGTGAAAAGGCTCGTGTCACACTCGTTTCTGACACTAAGGAAGAAGTTAGCATGGAGTTATATGACCAACCAATTCCAATGACATTGAAGATGCGTGGAGACCACGTCAGAGTTCTTGAGAGAGTTGAATAATCAAATTGTTGAGGTGAGATGCTCCTAAAAATCGTACCAGATTACACACGGTCGCGATTAAATAGGGGTGGCAAGTCGGCAACATGCTCACGTCCGTGAGATTCAGAGGTGAATGAACATGCCAAAACCTTGGACCAGCGAGTTAATCAAAAAAGCTCTAGGCGTCGCTAAGTGTAACGGTAGTTTAGAAGCCGCAACTGAGGATTTGAGCCTTGAAAAAGCAATGGACGTCGCTCGCCAGAAGGCTGGAGACGGACACTTGACTGGAGCAGACCTGAAAGCACAAACACGCGAAGTAATAGGAACATGTGTTGCTATGCGTGTCAAGATTGAAGGACTCTGGGCAAAGGATGCTTTGACCACAATTAGTAATGGAGATTGGGACGAACGTTTTGCTTGAATTGAATATCACGGACCGCGGGAGAGGGACTTTGTCCTTCGCAGACCGAAGGGGTGACGAAAAATGGAAGAAAAAATATCTGAAGCGATAAAGAGCGCAATCGAAAGCGCTCCTGAAAGAAAATTCGTAGAATCTTTAGACATTGCATTCACAATCAAGGATGTTGACCTAAAGAATCCAAACAACCGTATCCAAGAAGAAATCCGATTACCATCTGGTAGAGGAAAGGATGTAAAAATCGCAATGTTTGCTGCTTCTGAAGCAGCACAAAAAGCAAAGGCTGCAGGAATTCATGTAATCGATCCTGCAGAAATTGAAGAATTAGGAAAGAACAAAGCTGCTGCAAAGAAGATTGCAAATAACTTCGATTTCTTCCTCTCCGAAGTTCCTCACATGGGAACTGTCGGTAGGTTCCTCGGTGTAGTTCTAGGTCCTCGTGGTAAAATGCCAAGGCCAGTCCCTCCAGTTGTTGACCCAGCTGTTATTGCAGCAGGATTGAAATCAACCACTGTTGTAAAGTCTAGAGATATAATCACATTCCATGCAACCTTCGGTACAAGAGAGCAATCTCATGAAGAATTACTCAAAAACGCAATGGAAGTTTACAACCGTGTGACTTCTAAACTAGAGAGAGGAATTGGAAACGTCCGCTCTCTATATGTCAAGACAACCATGGGTCCAGCAAGCAGAATCGAGGTGATTAATTGATTCCAAAAGTAGCACCATGGAAAAAGGACACAGTCTCTTCATTGGCTGAAATGCTAAACAAAGGTGGAACTATCGCAATCATCGATATTCACGGAGTTCCTGCCTCTTCTATGCTCGGAATGAGAGCAGGTCTTAGAGGTCATTTAGACATTCAAGTAGCAAAGAAGAGATTGATGAAACTTGCTTGGGAAGCTGCAGGCCATGATTTCTCAGACTTGGAAGAGTTGTATTCCTCGGCTGTGCAACCGGCTCTGGTACATTCGGAAATGAACTCTTTTGAGTTATTCTCTGAATTAAAGAAGACAGAAGCAGGACGTGCTGCAAAACCAGGTGATGTTGCACCATATGACATTGTAGTCGAAAAAATGGATACTGGAATGCCTCCAGGTCCAATCGTCGGTGAACTAAACTCTGTAGGCATTCCTGCTAAGATCATGGGTGGTTCAGTTCAAATTCAGAAGAAAGTAACTGTTCTAAACGAAGGCGAAGTATTCGAAGGCGATTTGGGAATGATGCTTTCAAAGATAGGAATCAACCCAATCGTCACAGGTTTGAGACTATGCGGAACCATAGAAGATGGAACCACATTCAAACCAGAAACTTTGGACATCGATTACGAACAATTCGAATCAGATTTGATTGGTTATGTTGCTGGTGCATTCAACCTAGCGTGTAATATCTCTTGGTTCACAAGCCAGACAACTCCAACACTAATCGCAAAGGCAAGCGGCGAAGCACTCGCTGTAGCCTTGGAAGCGGCAATCGCAACAACCGAAACATTGCCGCATCTAATCGGAAGAGCGAACGCATCAGCACTAGGTGTTGCAGGTTCGCTATCTCCTGACGCACTCGATGACGAGCTGAGCCAACTCCTTGGCGCAGCAGCAACCGCAGCAGCATCCGCTGCCGCTGTCGCAACGAGCTCTGAAGAAGCCCCTGCCGAGGCTGAAGAAGAGGAGGAGGAAGAAGAGGAGGGAGGCTTTGAAGGCCTCGGATCCTTATTCGGCTAAACAAAATAAAAAATTGAGGTGAAGATGAAATGGAGTACGTATACGCTGCAATGCTTTTGCACTCTGCTGAGAAAGAAATTAACGACGACGCTGTATCTGCAGTCCTAAAGGCTGCTGGTGTAGATGTAGATGACGCCCGCGTGAAAGCACTAGTTGCTTCTCTGAGCGGTGTTGACATCGCTGAAGCAATGACAACCGCCGTCGCTGCGCCTGCTGCCGCTGCTGCCCCAGCCGCTGCTGCTTCCGCTGACGCTGCCCCTGCAGCTGCGGAAGAAGAAGAGGAAGAGGAAGAAGAAGGCGGTTTCGAAGGCCTAGGTTCTCTCTTTGGCTGAAGCCAAACTTGCTGAACAGATCTACTGAACACATGGCCATAGTTGGCCTCCCAGTGTGAGCAGGGTCGATAGATTGCGCACATGCACATGTTGCGTAAGCGAGATTGTTCAAGCCTCAGAATAACCAAAGCGCGCCGAATATCGATTTGCTTGCTATTGCTAATTCCCAGCAAAGGAACTACCCGTAGTTTCTTGTGATGTTGCTTAATGCGAAGACCATGCTAAAGAGACGTGAGTATGTTCTGGAGGTTTCTACATCTCCAATTGAGAACATTAAAGCTCTCCGTCTTATATGCGAGGAAAATGATTGGGAGATTGAAAGTCAACACGGTTCACGTTTGGTTGACCGATTTGCGATAATCATGCCAATGGCGCAAAACGCTAGGACAATTGGTTTAACTTTCCTCACAGGTCCTTTACAAGGTATTGAAATGCATTCTTGGGCTGAAACTAAAGGTAGCGCAGGTGCAATTAACATGGCATCATGGATAATTCCAGGAGGAGAAGGAAACGAAGAAGCGATGGATTTGATTCGTAATTGGGCTAAATCATTGCCCAGATGTCCGTGGAAATGGTCGTTCGGTGAAAGGAGTAAAATCGGCTACTTGCTCCCAGTTTTTAGAAGGTCTCGAAAAAAGTTCGCTAAGTTAGGATTGACCAAGTGGGACAAAAAATGAACCAAAACCCTTGCTAAGTACTAGTGTCTAGCATGGAATAACCGGAGGAGATAATTTGGCTTTTATGGATGATTTAAAGACAGATCAAAGAACTCAAATTTTGGTTGGCGGGATTATATTCTTCGCCATCGCTTTCCCAGTTTATTTCTCATTTGCCGCAGGCGAAGTTGACTCATATTCTGCTAGTGGTCCAGTTGGAACATACCAACTAACTGGAGAATATTCTTACCACGAAATCGGTAGAGGAAGCGAAACTATTGGTGATTGAGAAACAGCAAATGTAATTGCAAATTCTGACGCTGCTGGAGATTCTATCAATGGCAAGAATATTGTCGGTGTTAGAGCAACTCTTACATTTACCGATGATGAAGAAGGAGATGGCGCATTATGTGGAGGATACAATTCGGTGGATGATGATGTGACTGGTCATTTAATGCACGAACCATTTGAAGAATCGAAAAATGTTCTTACTGGAGAATCAGTGATGATAGAATGGCATGATTCCAGTATTGTAGATACGACTGTTTCAAACATGAGTGAAGGAGAAATTGAACTCATGCTATCTGGAATGGGAATTGGACTTGGAGAACACAGTCTTGACATCAGCGTCTCAGTGAATACCGGTGGAGCTTTGAGCCCAACATGTTCATCAAATGATGACGGCGAAACAGTGGCATATGTCATAGAATTGATTTCCCTGGAATACACCATAACAATGGTCGAAGAATAATCAATTTAGCAACTTACTAATGTCGATTATCGGTGAAACTCTTTCATCTATCATCGCGAGAATACTATCAAGATTCGATTGAGTATTTGCTTCAACTCTCATTACAAGAATAGGCTCAGTATTCGATTTTCTTGCAAGATACCAGCCAATTTGTTCACCATCCTCCTCAAATCTAACTCTGACTCCATCAATTGTTGATGATTGGAAATCATCGAAAGCAGAAGTGATTTTTGCCACGGCCTCCAACTTGTCTTCTTCCGAGCATGGTACCTTTACCTCACCAGTCGTAGGTAGGTTAGGTGCAAGTCGATTCAATTCTTCACTGAATTTCTTGCCATCGGTTCTCGACCAAAGCTCTAGAATCCTTGCAGCATTGTATAGTGAGCAATCAAATCCGTACCAACCACGGTCAGCCATGAATATATGTCCGCTCATTTCAGCAGCCATTAGTGCATTTGGATTATCGGCGAGCACTCGTTTCATGAATGAATGTCCGGTTTTTGCCATCATTGGTTTGCCACCAGCAGCAACAATCGCTTTTTCAACATTCATAGAACACTTAACATCGTAAATTAGCAGATCTTTTCCATCTTCTGAACCAACCACATCATCTGCTAGTAAAGCAATTAATCGGTCCGGATAAACAAAGTCTCCATTTTCGTCAACAGCCCCGATTCTATCTCCATCCCCGTCAGCCCCTAATCCAAATTCGAGCCCGTTTTCTTTGACTGTATTTGCCAAATCAACCATGTTGTATTCTCTAGTTGGGTCGGCTCCGTGGTTGGGTTCAGTATTGTCCCAGTCGCAGTAAAGGTCGATATGTTGTGCACCAAGCATGTCAAGAAGTTTTGACATTGCAGGGCCTGGAACAGCGTTGCCACAATCTACGGCTACTTTGACGGGGCGAGATAATTTCCCAGTTGATTCAATTATCGCTTTGAGATAGTTTTCTTCATGTGGGGAATCAATATGCTCTCCATCTCCTTGTTTGAAATTACCAGATACGAATACGTCTTTCAATTCTTGAATTTCTTCTCCTGCTAGTGGTAGTGTGCCTCTGCACATTTTGAATCCATTATGAGTTGGCATAGGAAGGTGAGATGCAGTCACCATTACTCCACCATCGACCGGTAGCGTCCAACATGCGTGATAGAGACAACCAGTTGAAACAATACCAAGGTCTAGAACCTTGACACCTGATTCGGTTAATCCCCTAATTAGATTAGAAGCATATCCGGGACTTGTTGCGCGAATGTCTCTTCCCACAGCGAATGATTCACAATCGAGGTACTTTGCAAGAGACTGACCTAGGCGATATGCAAATTCATCAGACAACTCTTCTCCAGACAGCCCACGTATGTCGTAGGCCTTGAAACAATGAAGAGGCCAGTCTCCCATGTTTATCGCCTGTACTTATCTGATATGAATATCATCTTCTTACAACAAAAGAGATTACAAGTCCAATTGTCATCACAATTCCGAATTCTAGGAGAACCCCGTTCCACCAAGAAACCAATGTGAGGGCTGAAATTGTCGGAATTCCGATTTTCAATAATTTAGGCCAAGTTAGCAATCCTTTAGGTGTCTCCTCAAGGTATGGGGAGCCAGGCATATTATCACCTTAGGACATTGCTTGAACTACAATTTCGACCTTTGCTCCAGCAGGTAGAGCCCCTGCTTCAAATGCAGCTCTTGCAGGTTTGACTTCAATATCTTCCACCCATGCGCCATAAACTTCGTTCATTGCAGAGAAATCATTGATGTCATCAAGTAAGACTTGAGCAAAGCAAACAGCGTGTTTTGAAACACCGGCCGCCTCTAACAGTGCATCAATTTTTGCTAATGCACCAGCGGTTTGGCTTGAAACATCATCGCCAGCGTCAACATCTATCTGGCCCGATAGCCAAATCATATTTCCAAATTTTACTCCAGGCGTATATGGTCCGTACAATTTACTGCCGGGAATGGTAATTGCTTCCTTAGACATAGTACGGCCACACAGCGAAAGCACATCAAAATAGACCATACTTGTGTGCCACAATTATGGCGATAGGCTGGGTAATTGACCATCCAGCCCATGCAAGGCTATTGGCACCTCTGATGCGGGAAATGTCAACACCAGATGATGTGATTATAGCATGTGATAGAATTGAAGTCCGATCGATGATTGAAAAATCAGATGGATACCTTCCTCGAAGAAAGACGGTCTGGGTTCCAAGGCCTGTTGGGAAAAACCGGTACAGAAAAGCATTCAAACGATACAGAATTTCAAAATTAGCACTAAAGCACTCAAATCTTGTAGTCAGTATCGGAGCGCCAATTGAATTAAGGGCAGCACCAAAAAATCTAGACGAATTTACATTACCGACACTGAAGTAAATCATACCGCTCACAAATTTGCAAACCCAACCGATATTGTAATTCCAACTCATTTCGATGAAGATTTATCTGGTAATCTTCTGAAGAAGAAAGCGGTAATACATCGAATATCTGGACTTCATGGGCACGTTCACCTTCAGCCTAGATTACGTCCTAGAAATGTTTCTGACCCACCGAAAATTTTGGTTAGAAAATTGGTAGGAGGCGGTATTCACGACGCTGGGGAAATAGTTTCAATTCCGGAGGAATGGCTTGAAGGTCTAAAAGTAATCTATGCAAATGAAAACGAATATTCGGGCAATCCTTGGAAGTTAGATGAGGAGATTTCAAAGGTGGATGGAGTAATTACTCAATCTGTCACACTCGCCAGTGAGGCTGTAATTCAAGGCGTTCCTACCCTCCTAGTCTCCAAGGCAAAGAGAGGATTCTTGAATCGATTGACGAAAGATGGTTATCCAATTTTTATCGATGAAAATGCACAAGATTCTACCTATGCATCTTGGCTTGCAGGATTGCATCTTCTTGATGAGTTAGAAAAAATAGATTGGCCGGATGTAAAATCAGAATTATTGGATATTCTGCAACATTGACATATGGTCACCTGCTAATTCAGTGATTTCAGATAAATCATACCAAGCAGCATCAGCAGCATCATCGCCCGCCTTTGGTTCTCCTTCCGCATGAACAAGATAGGCAATTGAAACCACGTGTCCACGAGGGTCACGATTTGGGTCTCCATTTACGCAAACCAATCTTTCAATTCTTCCTTCAAGCCCGCATTCTTCTTTCAATTCTCGAATTACTGCGTCCTCAGGGTCCTCTCCTTTATCGACAAATCCACCAGGAAATGCTAACGTATTCTTCCAAGGGTCTTTTCCTCTGCGAATAAGGAGAATTTTTCCAGAGTTGATGACTATCGCATCAACCGCTAAGGCAGGTTGTTCCCATTGTCCACATTCGTTGCAAGCAGGCATTTTATTCACCGTAGCGTCTAACTCTTGCCTGATAGGTTTGAATGGCTTTGAGCAATTCTTTCTTGGAGAAAGAAGGCCAGAAAACATCTGTGAAATATAGTTCTGAGTAAGCCATTTGCCATAATAGGAAATTCGAGATTCGCTCTTCTCCAGATGTTCTAATCACTAGGTCGGGGTCTGGCATATCCGCAGTGTAAAGTCTTCTACTAACCTCATTTTCGTCTATTTTATCCAAAGATAAATTTCCGGATTTGTGATCGCTTGCTATGCTTTTTATCGCGCTAAGCATCTCTTCTCTGCTTCCATAAGCAAGACAAACTGTAAACGTATAATCTCCGTAATCTGAGGTTTTTGATTCTGCATAATCAATCGCATCATTGACGTTTTTTGGTAATAATTCTCTTCTGCCAATTATCTGAACCTTCACTTTATTTTCATGAATTCTTTCATCATCTGCTATGTCGTGAAGACCTTCGATGTATAGCCGAAAAAGTCCTTCTAATTCATCACCAGGGCGGTTCAAATTTTCTGTTGAAAGCGCGTAAACAGTGAAAAAATGGATATCTAATTCCAATACCCAATCTAAAACCTGTTCAAGTTTGATTTTCCCTAACTTGTGCCCTAAGTCGGTTTCAAGAGCTTTAGACCAAGCGAATCTTCGATTACCGTCCATAATTATCGCTAGGTGGTTTACTGATACTGGATGTTCCTTTACTTCACGCAGTAATTTTGCTTCTACTGCGCCACCTAAAACATCACCGAGACGATTACTAATACCCATTTCATCGCCCCCTATCCCTATCCGAATAACTTCAACCGTTTGAGTTAATCCCCCATGGCTCCTCGGCCTATCATGGAGGGCAGACCATGGTGGCCGTCAGGCATCGCTCAAAGCCATGATGAGTCTGTAATTTACACTAAATGGGGAACCACTGCTTTGCATGTTCCTGAAATTTCTAAAGAATGGTGGGAGGATTGGAAAATTCTTGGGGCAGGTGGCCAGAGATTACCAAATTAGAAAAAATCGAGGAGGATGAAATAGGGATATGGTTAGATTTAGGGGATTTCATAGCCTTAGTTATTCCAATTCCAACTGGGAATCATTGCTCCAGATTGGTTAAAAATTCAAAATTGAACAAAGATATTAGCGATATTGTCGACCTTCCTATTGCAGGATGCGATAAGGATGGAGACCACGTTTTGGTTTATTCAAAATCAAGACCGACTGAAATATCTGGTGAAAATCTAGCCAAATTACACACCGCCTTAATCGAGGGTGGCTGGACTACTCTAACGATCAGGGAACATGGAATGAGAGATTAAAAACGATAGAAGACGTCCTCAAAACCAATACACTTTGGCGTGCACCACATTCAAAAAATACCATTGGAATACCGAAATTCAATCTGAAAGAAATGAGAGTAGTTCCTATTTCAATCAGTGAGAAATTGATTTGGAGCGAGGATACAAATCTTCCATTACTTAGGCAAGCTGTTGAGTATGACGTTGTCAGGGATTATATGCAATTTATCGATTCCAAATATTGTGATAATTCGGTTATGAGAACAGCGACTGGAGGTTTAGCTCATCTCAAATATGATGTCAATATTTTTGAGAAAGCAAGATCAGTTGCCTTTAGTTTGGATTCGAAATCGGTTGATTTTTACCTTTCAAAAGTCGATAGATTCCAAGCAAAATTAGGAATTATGAGATTATTAAAAATGGGAATACCATTGGCAATTTCCGGATTGATTTCAACAATTTGGCTAGCACGTGCGGGTGAATTTTCAAATCCTGAAATAGGGTATATCACATTCGCAGTGATTGGAATTGTTTCAATAATAACCTATCGAAGCCAAGAACCAGACTGGAATCAGGAACTGTGACGTCTTCTGTTGTCATGGAACATCAAATCTCTAGATTTAGCCAATTCCATGACCTTGATTAGGAAATCATCCCTTGCTTCTCTCTCAACCTTACCGCTTGAGATATTCCAATAAATATTGCAGCCAACATCAATTGCATCTGGTCCAAGAGTGGACACTTTAGCAAAGGAATCTTCTTCCTTCATTGTCATTTCATGACCTTTGATTAACTTATCAACCTCCTCGCAAAATACTGATACTTTTGCTGGGTCTGAATTGATATCCAATTTGAAAATTGGTTGCCATCTTCTGAATCGTCTCTTGCCCCAATTTTCAACGGGCGTGTTTGTTAGATTAGCATTTGGCATCGTCACAATTGTGTCAAGACTTGTTCTGAGCAATGTAGTTCTTAATCCGATTTCGATTACTTCACCTTCGATTGAACCAATCGCCACCCAGTCTCCAACTTGGAATGGCCTATCCAACAATACAGTAGTAGCACCAAAGATGTTTGAAATCGTATCTTGAGCTGCCAATGCCAATGCTAAACCAGTGATTCCTAAACCAGCAACTAACGTAGTTAACTCAAAACCTAATGCATCAGCGATGAAGATTAGCCCGAAAATAACTATCAAAAATCGGATGATACTTTCTGCTGCCGAAATTACGGTTTTCTGAGATCCATCTAATTCCCCATCATCATCAGTCCATAGTACGAAAGCGTGGATTACACCAACGAATCTAAAGGCAGTCACAACAATTGCGATTACTAAAATCAGTTGAAGAATAGACGATAACCAGTTCATATCCTCGATCAAGTAAAAACAAATCCAACAACCAATCGCAACACCAAGTGATTTTCCAGAGTCTACTAGTGCTTTTTTTGCTACTTCGCTAATTAATTGAAGTTTTGAGAAAACACTTGGAACCAAGAAACTGCTGACAGTTCTGCAGATTAGTATGACAAAAATCGATACGAAAGTGACGATAATAGATTCTCCACTTATGCCGTAAATTGATTTGTCATGGCCGGGTACCATTTCTATCCAGTTTTCCATATTGCATTGCAATTCTTGTTTAGTTTTGACATTTGCCTAATTTCAATACCAGCCCCCTTCGGGGGCTACCCAAATTACACGACGCTTTCAAAAGGGGATATGATGTGGCCTCATGTGGTAGCCATGAAATTTCAATCCCGCAGAATCTCGCTTGCGATATTACTTCTACCATTTATGCTGTCATTATTTGCACCTGCGGTAAGTTCAACATATACCTCAAATTTAGATGAAGAAGGTCTAGCACCTTGGGAGATTTGGGAAGGTATAGATGACGGACTGTACCTGACATGTGAAGAGTTGGAAGGTCAAACAAATTGTGAGTATGTATTCCCTTGGGGCGGCGATGAAGCAATGCAGTTCAAGGAATACCACACATATGAAACAATGAAAGCAAGGATGATGAGACTTGCCCAAGATAACCCAGATATTTTTGAATTCCATGAAGGTTTGAATGGTGGACTAAATGCTCGAGGAGAGGAAACAACCGCAGATACCTATGAGGGTCACTACTATGGGTACTCTTCACCATGGTTGAAAATTACCAAAGACGTACAATACGGTGATTACAATGCATTCAATGGCGATAATGGAAATTATGCTGACCGCCCAGACATCATGATCGTAGGGAATCACCACGCAAGAGAATGGATGAGTTATGAAACACCAATTCTGTTCATGGAAACAGTCGCATACTACTATGGTGGAGGCCCAGTTGATAATGACGGTGATGGGCAAATAGACGAAGACCCGTGGGGTGACGCTGATGGCGATGGACAAGTCGACGACGATGGAGATTGTTTAGCACTTGCTCCAGAATATCAGGATTCCAATGGAGACGGCAAGGCATGTAATCCAGGTGATTTTGGCGTTGACGAAGACTTTAGCGAAGTAGAACTAACCAATTTAATCGATAGCCGTGAAATCTATTTGATTCCAATGCTAAATGTAGATGGTAATATCTACGATAGGGAAGTATTCTGCCCAGCTCCTGCATGGGAATCATGCCCAGGCGGCGGATGGAGAAAGAACCTAAGAAACAACGGTCCAGAACCTCTGCCAGACCCTAACGAACAAGTCGATGAGGACTGTGATGGTGTAGACCTTAACAGGAATTATCAATTTGAATGGGGATGGCCTCTTGGTGCAACTATACCACTTGTTCCAGGAACATGTACACCTGCAGAAGATGAAAGAGCAGGGATATCAAACAACGATGTATACACTGGTCCTTTTGATACTACAGATAATGATGGAGACGGCCTCGTCAACGAAGACAATGTCGATGGAGAGGACGACGACAACGATGGTGTGAAAGACGAAGATTGGGCTGGAGGCAACTCAGAACCAGAAACAAAATTCATACAGGATATGACCGAAATGAATGATGATGATGGAGATGGTGCATCCGATTACAAGGCTACCCTAACCTACCACTCCTACTCTGAATTGGTGTTGTATCCGTGGGGTCACTGCACAGGTTGTCAAACACCTGACCATGACCAACTTGTTTATCACGGCGATCAAATGGCAGAAATGACAGATTACACAAATATGCAATCATCTGACCTGTATCCAACTACCGGAGATTTCTGTGATTGGCATTATGGTGTTCACGGTTCATATTGCTATACTATGGAGATAGGAACCGCATTCCATCAACATGAGAATGATATCGACCACATTGCAGTAAGGAACAATGGAATTGCAATTTACATGATTAAAATCGCTGACAATCCAAGGGAAAGAGCAGATTTAGAAATGGAGAACATCGTCAAAAATCAGGTATTACAAAGCCCTGTAGATGTCGATATACCTACATCAGGAAACATTCCAATTGAAATGTGTCTGGATAACCGATTCAATATAGATCTCGACATGCACGATTCCCATGTAATGTATAGAATGGTAAAGCCAAGTAGGTCGCAATCAGATTACGGCCCGAGAGAATGGTTCTCAGAATCATGGTCGATGGCTAAATTCAGAGTTGTTGAAGGTTCAACCTGTGAATTATTGAATTCAAGTGGACTAGGCTACAAGGTAGTTGCAGATTTGCCAATTGAGGATGATGAAAATGGATATGTTCATTACAAAGCTATGGTGTCTACGCTTGGCGGCACTCAGAAAATCGAATATCCACCAACCTCACAATATTTCGAAATGAAATTATCGTATAGAGCTCCATTTGGCAACTTCCTAGGCTCTGTAGCACTGTTTGCAGTAATAGCAACATTCGTCTGGGGTGGACTAGGTGTTTGCCTCCGTATGATGATGGATGATGAGTTAGAGAAGGATGCAATTTTAGATGCTGAATTCGTTGAGGAGGGCTCTTCATGAGCCAGCAATCTGATGAATTCAGTGGCAGGATGGGGCTCATCTTCGCTGCTATCGGTGCTGCTATTGGTACTGGAAACATTTGGCGATTTCCTAGAATGGTCGGTGCAAATGATGGAGGAACATTTCTAATTCCTTGGCTGTTTTTCCTATTCGCATGGTCGATTCCGTTAGTGATTGCAGAATTTGCTTTAGGTAAGAGAAGTAGGACTGGTACGATAGGGACATTCAGAATTTTTGCGGGTAAGAATTTCGCATGGATGGGGCTATGGACTGCTTGGATCTCAACTGCTATCGGTTTCTATTATGCTGTAGTAGCAGGATGGTGTTTGAAATATTTCCAGTTAGGTATAACAAATGGATTGGTTGGAGAAAATGTCGATACTCAGCTAGTTTGGAACGAATTCCTTCAATCCCCTGGGTCGGTTATTTTCTTCCAATTTTTGGTAATTGCAATAACCTTGCTAGCAATTTGGAAGGGTGCTAAGGCAATCGAAAAAGTGAATGTAATTTTGATGGTATCTCTATTCATCTTACTATTCATGTCTCTTGGTTTGTCATTGATGATGGACCTTGAGGATGGTTCTTTGGACGGTTTCTTGTTCATGTTTACAGTGAATTGGTCTTCACTAAGTGAACCCTCGATTTGGATAAATGGGTTATCCCAATCCGCATGGTCATGTTCTGCTGGAATGGGAATGGCAATTACGTACTCAGTCTACATGAGGAAGGATGAGGACACCACACTTAATGCATTTACAATGGGATTGGCAAATAATTCAATTTCAATTATTGCAGGATTGACTGTATTATCGGCTATATTTGCTGTATCTGATAACCCTCTCGACACTGTCACAGGAGGTTCTTCTGCAATCACATTCCTTGCTTTACCTGAAGTGTTCGCTCAAGCACCAGGCGGAGGAATCGGTGCATGGGTAATGATGAGCGGGTTCTTCTTAGCATTGTCTTTTGCAGCGCTTACATCGATGATTTCAACTGTTGAGTTGTGTGTTAGAAACTTCGTTGACCATGGATATGAAAGAGAAAAATCTGTACTTTTTACCTCGATTGCGATATTCATATTTGGTATTCCTTCAGCATTGATTTGGATTTCTATTGCTCCAGATGGAACAGCCTTCCCGCAATTTTTGGAGGTTCAAGACCACATTTGGGGATACGGGTTAATGTTTAGCGGTTTATTCATCGCTTTTACAATCTGGAAATATGGATATGTGAAATGGCGTACAGAAGTCGAAGCAGGAAGAGCAGCACCAGGATTACAAGGATACCTAGGAATCGGTGTTTCTGCATTCCGTGACGATTTCATCAACACCGGTGACAACGATATCTGGATTGGTAGATGGTGGGACGTATTGCTTTACCTTGCATTCCCATTCTTGTTCTCCGTGCTAATGATATCCTACTTTGGGGATATGATTGCTAACACAGAAAACGTGTGGGACCCGACCAATCCGTATGGTCTGACAATTATTCTTCTGTTCTGGGGAGTAGTAGCCATCAGTTTCATCATCTTCAACAAGAAACTGGTTCAAAGACCATTATTCAGAAACGTGCCAGAAGGAGCAGAAGTTGACATTTCTATGCTTCCAGGTGGCGATGATGACCTTGTTGTAATCGTTGGAGATTATCCAGAAGGCTGGGAACACCTATCTGAAATCAGCCAATCATAGGTGATTGCATGGAATTCAACCTATTCCAATGGATAGGAATAGGATTAACCATAGCGATAATTCTGATACCGATAGTCAGATGGTTTTGGAAGCGATTCGACTCACCAAGCAAACGCACTCAAGAACTGATGAAACAATCCAAGGAAGAGGCTGCTGAAGCAAGGATGTGGCAATCGATTGAAGCTCAAGTTGAAGCCGAACAAGCAAGGGTCAGAGAAATAGAAATGAAGCGTAAAGAGAACCAAGATAAATCGGGTAGATCGCTCAGTGAAGGGGAATCTGAAACCGCTTGGGCTGCTTTAGGAATAGATGTTCCTATGAACCCAGTAGAGAGGGAGCTACCTCCAAAAATTGAAACTCAGGAAAAGCAATATGAAGAGCCTAGTATTCTACTTACTCAACCAGAACCACAGAAAAACACCCAGGCTCCAGATTGGGAATTGGTTGCCAAATTAGCTAATCTGAATCAGCCTATTGAAGGTGTGCCAGAAGCCATTGATTTAGATGCAATTCATGAAGAGTCTGACACAGATTCAGACGAAACTCCAACTGAGGAGCCTATTCTATCTCAAGAATTAGCAGAAAAAGATGGACTCTCATCAGAGGAAGAAGTAATCTCCACAGATGTAGAAGAAATTATCGAGGAAGAAAATCAGTTTTCAGGTAGATTCGAATCCACACAATTAGATAATGATGATTGGGCAGTAGGTTGGTAATTGCCCAAATTGATGTAATAATTTCCGTTTAAGTGAAATGGTTGAAGTATTCCCAGTATTTTGATGGTGCAGCGGCCGAGGGGTACAAGGGACTTCACTCCCGACATAATGAACCGGCGTTTAGCATTTGAAAATCTTCTAGAAAAGCAATCAAAATTACATGGTTTCAAGAGAGTACAAACCCCTATTTTCGAATCTCTAGATTTGTTTACAGCAAAATCTGGTCCTGGTGTAATCAAACAACTGTATGCTTTCCAAGATAAATCAGATAGGGCGCTTACATTACGTCCAGAATTGACCGCACCTGTTATGAGAATGATTAGCGAAGAAATGCGCGCATCACCTAAACCACTCCGTCTTTCTTACTTTGGTCAGTGTTTTAGATATGAGGAATCGAAGAAAGGAAGATACAGAGAATTCTTCCAATACGGTGTTGAACTAATTGGCGCAAGTGGGCCAATTGCTGAAGCAGAAGTCGTGGCTTTAGCAATCGATATGTTAGATGCTTCAGGATTGGTTGATTGGGAATTGAGAATCGGCCATGTAGGAATTTTGAGAGATATTTTGACAGGTCTTGGCCTTTCAGAGGAAGGCACACCAGAACCTCCGGTTGCCTCTGCAATGAGATTCTTAGACAAAGGTGATTGGGAAGGGTTAAGCCAATTATTTGCTTCTAATTCTATTGATTCAGCACACGTTGAAAGTTTGAGAAAACTTTCAGATTTAGACGGCGGCCTAGAAACAATAGATTCCGCAAAAACAATTCTAGATTCAATAGGAATATCTCACGAATCGATTGATGAACTTCAAACTCTAATTCAATCTCTTGAATTATTGGCTCCAATTCCTCCATCATTGAAACTGAATCTATGTGTTGCCAGAGGCTTGGATTACTACACAGGAATGGTTTTCGAAGTCAACGTTGAGGAACTTGGTGGAGAAGGGCAAGTCCTTGGTGGAGGTTCCTATCGCTTATTGCATCTATTTGGAATGGAAGAATTAGATCCATCCTGCGGATTTGGTTTAGGATTTGATAGAGTTCTGTTAGCATTGGAAGCTCAAGCAGAAAGATTGGGAAGGGCAGAGGTGGTCCCAGGTGAAAGACCGGACGAATCTACACTTGTTTTACCATTCAATATTCCAGCCGAGTCAGTAATGAAATTGGTTAAGGATTTGCGAGATAAAGGGAAGTCAATCGAATTAGACCTGAGAGGTAAAAATATTGGGAAAACGCTAGATTGGGCTTCAAAAAATGGCTTCTCGAACGTAATAATCGTCGGACCAAGTGATTTAGAATCAGGTCAATGTAGTATCAAGAACCTCAATACTGGAGACCAACAAACAGTAAATCTAGAATCAGTGGAAATCTCAAACTTCCTCTGAATCTTTTCTGGTAGGCAAGTAGACTGCAGCCATTGCCATTGTAGCAACCGCTGTTAGGAATAGAAAACCTGGTTGTTCTTCAGCCATTGGCATTTCCTCATCACCGGCTTGGAATTCAGAACTCCAAGAACTAGGGTCGATTGGAAGTTCCACTCTTGTGTCTCCATCTCCCGATAGTTTCATTGAAAATTTGCGATCTTCCGCTAACAGATGAGGTTTGATTGTCTGTCACCCTTCACTTTCATTTGAATTTGGATTGAAGGGTTTGATGTCGACGCATCCCAAAGCGTTTGCCCTTCTTCAATTCTGTGAGTTATTGTAATTGGATTCCAACCTTCTGAAACTTGAGGGACATGCTGTCTCTTAATTGCAGTAGCACCAGCCCACAATGTTACGTTCAATTCATCGCAATCATTTGTGCAAGGCCCTGATTATCGTTATTTTTCCAGTCTCCTTGTAAGTAAATATTCAAGACAATTCTAACTTCTCCATCAAGTGTCATGTTCAATCTCTTGTTCATTTGAGGATTCATTGAAAATCGTTGGTCGATGTTAATTACTCCTTGATTTTTTTCTTGGCTGTACATGTTGTCTCCAGCATTATTTTCCTCTGTGGCGTTGAAGTGAGACCAGAAGGTTGACTGTCCATTTGACCACAGATACAGAACAGTTTGGTTTTCACATGGTTGTTTTGGATCTTCCATACACGGGTCCATTACTTCTTCTTGCTGAGCGACTATTGTCGCTCCACCTGTGACAGGTGCAGAAATCAAAAATGCAAGCAAAACCGCTAGTATTGCCCTACCTCGCATGTTTATCCCACACATGGTCAAGGATTTGGAGGTTTTGAATAAAATTCCAATCAATCGAATCTTTGGAATCCTACTGAACCGCTTTTCTGAACTTTACTTCTAGTAAGTCTCAACATGTCTCCGAGCTGGTCTGGAGCAATGCTTCCACTTTGGATTTCTTGACCGCCAACCCCGGTAATAATCGCCATGACTTTGATGGTGTCGCCAAACGCCGGATCTTGTCTTGCTCCCCAAATCACGTTTGCTTCATCACTAACGTTTCCAGTCATCATATCAACGACCTGTGATGCATTCTCAAGCGTCATGTATTTGCCGCCAGTCACGTGAATTAAGACACCGGTAGCACCTGAAATATCGACATCAAGGAGTGGATGATTTAGTGCTTCGTGAACAACTTCTTCTGGACCCTTGTCGCTTTCTCCGTAGAGCATCATTGTAACTCCACCATTTGCCATGATGGCTTTGACATCAGCGAAATCAAGGTTGATTAGTGAAGGTAGCGTAATCGTTTCTACAATTCCTTTGACAATTTCTGCGACCAATTGGTCCATGATTGAGAACGCCTCATCAAGAGGAAGGTTTGGAGCGAAGTGTAGAAGTCTATTGTTATCCAAAACAAGAACAGCATCGGCAACCTGTCTCAGGCTTTCCAATCCCTCAAGTGCTCTATTCATTCTCTGCCTTCTTTCAACATGGAATGGAGTAGTCACTATTCCAACAACTAGTGCTCCTGCCTTCTTTGCTTCTTCAGCAACAATAGGACAGATTCCGGTTCCTGAACCTCCACCGAGTCCACTAGCAATGAATACTAAATCTGCACCACTTACGATTCTCTGAATCATCTCTCTTCCGGCTTCAGCACAGCGTCTTCCCATGTTTGGGTCTCCGCCAGCACCAAGCCCTCTTGTGATATGCCTTCCAACCAGTAACTTTTGCAGTGCTCTGGTATGGTCTAGATGTTGTTTATCGGTGTTAATCGCAACGGTTACCGCACCTTCTACTCCGAGGTGTGTGATTCGATTTAGAGTGTTATTTCCGGACCCTCCACAGCCCACAATTAGAATTCGAGGATTAGGAACACCAAACGATCCTAACTCATCGTCCAGTAGCGTAGTCGAGCCTTTACCCATTGCTTCTGCTGCTAGAGAAGCAACCATATCATCGAGAGATTTGTCTCCTGTTCTCATATTATGCGTACCCTCGGGTCCCATCCCATACGCCTCCTGATTTCAAAGGCTGTTCATTTCACTATTAACCGTGATGCTCGCGAAGGCTGGTCGCGAGCCAATTTTCCGACCATTTTTCACCATTCATTTTGTTTTGAGAGAATTGATATACACGGGGCATCTCGCCAAGGCTGCCTCGCTTAGCTCAGTTGGTAGAGCACCTGGCTGTAGTTGGAAAAAAACCAAACGTCTCAGCAGACACCAGGGTGTCCCCAGTTCAAGTCTGGGAGCGGGGACCACTTATTAATATGAAAAAGTCGAACTCTAATCGAGGGTTTTATGTCTGACGCTGCCCCAAACATGGATTCAAGAATACTACCCTGGTTTGTCCCTGCGGATACAGTGAAATAGCAACCTTGATTTGTGAAAGATTCATAATTTTCAATTAATTCTTCCATCAGTCTATCTACAATTCTCAACGATTCAGGACATTCATCTTCAATTTTTCGCATCATATTGATGATTTCATCCCAAGACAAGCCTGGAGTATTCTCCTTTCAAAAAAAGTATCAATATTTTCTTTACCAAATAATTCTATTAGTTCGGATTTAGCGGTTTCGATAGGCATTAAATCTGGAGCCGAGTTTAAGGTATGCTATCAGTAATACTTTTTCTCTTAATTTTCTACCTCTGATTCGGGTTTAGATTTTCTTCGAAGCTTCCGGAATCAATTTATTTTCAATGTCCGATGTCCATTCATCGAAAGCGATATATGAAAACGGGTCGAGATATGTTTTAAAGACATCAGAAAGCAAGTTGTCAATTAACATTGGAAATATATCCGGTTCATAATATCCAACGAGGTCTCCTGGGCTTGTACTAATTGATTTGGATAATCAACAATAAAAACAATACTAAGAGTTTCACAAACGTCATAGTGGAATCCGATCGTTGACAAAGTTTCTCCCATCATCTGATAATATACCCAAATCATACATTCCGGCTATGAAAATAATAAGCGATAGTAAAGACGCGAATGAAATAATAATTGAGTTATTCTTCGATTTTTTTATCGCATCCATTAATTCATCGAATCCTCGAATACCCCCTTATCGGATGTCCAGAGTTTTGCATTTCAGTAATATCAGAAATAAATTTATACATCAACAATCCATTTGCAGTAAACATTGTAGAAATCAATACAAAAATTATCCATAATACTAAGAGGTAAATTCTACTAAAATCATCAAATTTAGATGGTGCCTTAATTAACATTATTAGAATTAAAATAGACAGTGTTGTCATCAAAATTTTATTGTGAAGTGAACTTAGTTTGTTTAGTGTTTGTTGCAATTCCAAATTAATCACCTTTGAGCATATCTAATTGTCATACTTCCCATAAAATTTTGTCACATCTGGTGGAATATATATTTGCTTTTGCTTCAATTCCTTGGTTTTCACTTAATTCACCGATAGTCATAATCGAATATTGTTTTACCCAATATTTTGTATGTTAATCAAGTCCAATGGTCGGTGTCATTTTCACATCTACAATAGTTTCAGATTTCCCGGACAAGGAAATAAATCCATCATCCCCAACCAATTCATGTTCTGAATTTGTAATTCTTTCATTCCCGAATAACAATATCGAATTTTCATTTTGTCCATCAAGTTTGAAATTATTACTAAAGAAATTTAAACTGGTAGTCATGATACCTTTTGCATTAATATTCATTCCAAAACTTAGTGGTATTTCTACGTCGCCTATTGTATTCAATAATTTCAACAGTCCAGACAATGCAGGGTTAGTAGAAACTAGGTTTTCTAAAACAAAGAGTAGATTGAATCCGGCTACATCAAATGTTTGGTCTAGTTCAAATCACCAAATTCACCATCCTCAAAATCTGATAACTGTATTGCTTTATCCCAGTAATAGATACCGGACAAACATCAGAATTTGTCTTGAAAGATGGCATGTCATCGTATAATGATGCACAAGAGATCATTGGAATTTCAACTTCTCCATCCTTCCATGTTCTATCAGATTTATCCCAAACAGAATATTTAGTCAAGATCCATGGACGAACGCTACCAGTGGAATCTAAGTTTGATGATGCATTTGTTATATCAAATGAATTATTTTCAATGTCTATATTGTGCTCGGAAATTAAATAATCAATTGGCAGCCTAAACTCATTTTATATCTTACTCCAACTGCTATGGAGAAATCACTTTTGTGAATGGTAAATCAATGAATTGCATTGGGCTGATTGAATCAATTGAGAATTCACCTGATATTTGAGTTTCAAGTTTTGTAATACCTACCAAATCTGGCCAAATGATATAATACAATCATTATCTCAAACTATCATGGATGACCAATTTTGAGGATTTTGAGGAAAAAGAAACCCCTGTTGAGGTTGCGAAAAAAATCATCTTAGTAGCAATCGTTTGTGCGATGGTCATGGTTTTTTTTTCTTGGGAATGTGAAACTTAAAATCAGCATTAAATAATATTTAGAACTACTAATTTTTCAGAGGTTCATGTCTGACGACCTGATGTCTAAACCGGGTCGTATTGCGTCAAGTTTGGCGAAATTAATTGAGTTAATCCTTCAACGAATTTCAAACATCAGCGCTGTTTTTGAAGAAGATGCTAGAGTATATTCTACCAGACGAGAAAGACTTGCCTATTCTTACAAACTAAAGAGACTAGCACTTTTTCGCAGCGCAATAATTGGTGGCATAGCAAGCGCCATCCCAATTTTGATAATCTACAATCTAGTGTTTCCAATTTTGCCTGAATTAGATTCTAGCAAGAATGATGTCACGGGTTGGAATTCATTTTTCCTGATTGCAGTAATCGTAATTATTTCTGTAATTATTACATTGATTGAGTTATTTTTCCTTTATCTTGATACAGTGCGGTATGCAGGGAAATTGAATGTAGCAACACAGAGAAAGGTCGAATCCAAAAGCGAAGTGGATTCTGTAATTGAAGAAAGATTGCCACTTGGTCTAACCAGGGCGGCGATAGGACTTGGTAAGGATAGAACACCAAGGTATGGAATTGACCCCATGCGAGGAACATCGAAAATTAGTGTAGCAGCAAAAGGTGCAGCGTTTCAAGCTCAGGCTTTTTTAATGAATATGGTTGTAAAGCGATTATTGCGAAGAGTCATGGTCAGAACTCTTGGAAGAAGTGCTCCAAGAGCATTAGCAGAATGGATACTGGTTCCTATTTACATGGCTTGGAACGTGATCGGAACATCTAGAATAATGGATGAATTGATTCAAAGAGCAAATGGCCTCGAACAAACAGAGTATTTGCTTGACGAATTATCACTCAAAGAAGAAAAATCAGAGCATCTTGATTTCTTTTTGAAACAGGGTCTTTCTAATCGAATCGAAAAATCTAGGTCAATACACCCTAATATCGAATTCTTGATATTGAAATTAGGCTATGAAAATCTAGAAACTGAAAAAACGAGTGAAATTTCATCTCTTTCCTTAGAAGAAAAAGAAATTCTTGGCAAATTTTTGCTCTCTTTACCTTTGATGGAAGGAAAAGGAAGAAGACTAAGCAATAGAAATAGCGAATTAGCAGTTCAGTGTATGGATAATGATGATTGCAGAGCATGGACAATTAAGTTTAGGAAGTATACTTTCAAAGGTGTAGAAATCTAATTTGCTAGTCTAGATGCTAAATCAATGTAGGTTTCTTTATCCTGTTTAAGCGATCTAATGTATCTGGGAATTGTGTGGTTTGACATTTCTAAATCTTGTAAACTGCCAACCCATTCTAGATTAGTTGCAGGTTGTTCTAATGAGCTGTCTTCTGAAGAATGAAGAGACCATATTGAGCATCCATCCTCATCGGGCGACTTGACCTGAAGACACCACTTTTGAGGGAGGATACCGTTTGCACAAACAAGGTCGTTTCTCTGGGTAAATCTAACAATACAATCATCTTTGACATATTTTACACCCATTTGATTTAGAGCATCAATTGAGTCATCATCTTCAGCCCCGAGTTGGAACCAAATCAAAGGAAAATTATCCGAGTCTAATGAGAGAATAAGTTTTCTAATTACATTTCGAGCACGCTCCGGTGCTAAAAACAGGACAACGATTTCGGGGATAATTCCCTCCTCAAGGTTTGGTCTGATAGGAAAACCTTCGATAGTTGCGCCTCCATCTTTTGGATGAATTGGAGCAACTGCCCAGCCTCTATCCGATAGCTCCTTTACCGCTGTATGTGCTGGCCTCTCTTTGTTTAATCCAGAACCAAAAATATGGATAGTGGATGTATTTGAAACTAGATTTACCAACATATCGGAGTTTGAGACATCCATGGTGGAATGTCATATAACGTAGTTATCAAGGCTTGTTTTATTCATGATTTTTGTTGGATTTCACAAGTCAATGTATTCACTTTTTCACATACATTTTGTACTTGGTCACGTAAAACAATTGATGAAATAATCTTCTAATTTGGAGTGTAAAAATCATCTTTAAGGACTTGAGAAATCTATCTAACAGTATTGCAGAGAATGTTATGATTCCTGGGAATTTAATTTGTTTGTAGCCGGATTTCAACAACGCTCGTTTCAAAAACGGGTTTCTTGTGAAGACAATTATTGAATCACCACATTGGTCAAGGATTTCGTAAGTCAATCCTTTATTTCTATGATTTTTATCAATAATTAGTGTGTTAAGTTCTTGATATTTCCCTCTTTTTGAAAGTGAGTAATGAGCGATCGGTTTTCCTTCCTCATGTATGAAAACCGAGTTATTTGTGACATATGGAAGTATGTCGAACTCCTTTTCTGCCTGGTTTTTCAACCACATCTTGGAGTCCATGTTATTTGTTATCCAGACCCAATCTATTTTGTTTATTATTTATCTGTTAATAAACATAACAATTCAAATATACTCATGCTGTTAAGCACGATTCCATGAAGAGAGCCTTAACCTTGTTTTTGACCGTTTTATTATTGTCTCAAGTCGCATCATATTCGTTCAACGAAATTCCACCTCAAATCGAATGGAAAGAGCACATGAAAGGAGATCCAGATTGGGAAGTTTCTGGACGAAACAACAATTCTACCGGAAACAATACTGGATGTGGTTATGACTGGAATTATTCGAGTATGTCCGCCTATGCAAACGGATATTCATTTTACATCGGTGATGATTACAATGTTTCAATTTATTCGTCGTGTTTACTATACAACGAAAATATGGTAATAAAATACAATGTTACTCATGTTTATTCCAACACAATTCTGACTTATGGTAGCTGGCAATGGGTGCCTACGAATCTAAGCAATTTGTCATCATTGCATTATTTTGAGTCTCTCAATTTGCAAACAACTGGGGTTTACACAACACATATTGGACTATATCATTACAACGGTGCTTCAACTTATTCACTACTTGATAGCACGTCTCATAATTTCACAGTTCAGAATAACACCAGTGGAAACAACACAGGTGGAAACAACACAGGTGGAAACAACACAGGTGGAAACAACACAGGTGGAAACAACACTGGAGGAAACAACACAGGTGGAAACAACACTGGTGGAAACAACACAGGTGGCAACAACACTGGAGGAAACAATACCAGCAATCCGTGTGGAAACAATTCTAATTACACCTATCTATACACTTGGTCTGATGCTTATTCGTACTATGTCGGAGACACAGTCACTCTTACCTGGTATGTCAATTGTACAGTAATTGGTGAAAACTACACCATTCATTCATTCTTAAGAAATTCTGATACTGGTAGCACTTACTATGGCGCCTACGATTTATGGTCTTGGACGGCTAACAGCAATTATGCAAGTTTCAATGATTACATATCAAACGAGACTGTGGGCTACAACTGTCTGAATTCTTCCCTGTATGATGGCGCAGGGAACTTTTTGGATTCATATGTTCACTGTTTCTGGGTTTACAACAATACAAGCGGAAATAAATGGGAATAACACCGGAGGAAACAACACAGGTGGCAACAATACCAGTGGCAACAACACTGGAGGAAATTACACCAATGTGACAGGACAGATCGATATTGACACAAATGGATATCAATACTATATTGGGGATACCGTTGTCATCGACGTCGAATCGTTTGATTTGATAACTGGAGTTGATTACGAGGTAGATTGGTACATCAATTACAATAGTAATTCTGGAACCTACAACTGGCAAGCAACAGGATACAATCACATTTACACAGATTCCCTAACACCAAACTTCAACGGTACATTTTGTATTGATGCTTATCTTTACTACACCGACGGCTTAACAATGAACTGGTTGGATAATGATAACACCTGTTTCAAGGTTGGAAATCAAACAACAAATAACACAGGCGGCAATAACACTGGTGGCAACAATACTGGTGGGAATAATACTGGCGGCAATAATACCGGTGGCAACAATTCTGGAAACATGACTTGGGGTAATATCACAATCTGGACCTACGATTCTACCTACTATACCTTTAGCAACGTACAATTCAACATTGATTCTTATGTCTCCGATGTAGGTCTGATGTATGAAGTTGATTGGGAGGGTTATGATTACAGCATCGGAACATTTGATAGTGGATCCTATTCTTGGGCAGCTACGAGTAATACTCATGCTCAAACATTGAATTTCATGTTCTCTGAAAATGAAACATATTGTGTGACTGCAGTTCTTTACTTGTCCTCAACAGGCCAATATCTAGACTCAGATTATACATGCGTTGATTTAATTCATAACATGTCAGATATGGATAACGATGGTATTGATGATTCAGTCGACAATTGTTTGAACTTGAGTAACTCCGACCAACTAGATTCAGATGGTGATGGAACTGGCGATGCATGTGAAATGGATAGTGACTTAGATGGAGTCATTGATGACATCGACAACTGTCCATACGATGATAACGTTGACCAAATCGATACAGATGGTGACGGAGTTGGTGATGCATGCGACCCAGATATCGACGGAGATGGTGTAGTTAACGGAAATGATGCATTCCCATACGATGAGGACGAATATCGAGACTTCGATGGTGATGGAATCGGCGACAACGCAGACCCAGACGATGATAATGACGGCATGGCAGATGATGTAGACGTATTCCCGTACGACTCATCAGAACAGATTGATACCGACGGTGATGGAATAGGAAACAATGCTGACACAGATGACGATGGCGACGGTATTACCGATGTATTGGATAACTGTCCTGACGTACCAAATCCAGACCAAGCAGACCTTGATGGTGATGGAATTGGCTCAGAATGTGATGACCTTGAAGATACGATCGAAGGAAGTGGACGAAAACTCCACAATCCTCGAAGACAAGATCCCTGCGCTCGGTGCTGTTGGAACTCTAGCAGCAATCACAATCGGATTTATTGCTGTGCTACGAAGAGAAGAAGAATAAGTTCAATTCTCCAATTGACGCAATCTTTCGATTGCAAGAGCGCTGACGGCGACTTGTAGATTGTAAGATGGCACGAAGCCAGGCATTGGTAATCTCACGATTTCATCGGCTGCATCGAGCACTTCCTGAGAAACGCCTTCGTTCTCTGCTCCAACCACAAGCAAGACATCTCCGGTCATATCTGCATCCCAGGGGGCCTTATCGCCTACATCTTCAGCGACAATGATTTTTCTATTACAGGCTGCAAGAACTTCTTCGGTACTTGCATAAACAACTGGAATAAATCTGTTAGCCCTCATTCCTGTTCTGCGAATAGTCCTCTTTTCTTCATGTGTTTTATTGGTATTAACTATCACAGCGGTTGCTCCACTTACTTCCGCAGTCCTTACTGCAAAACCAATATTTGGCGCATAATCCACTCCATCAAAAAGCCATATTGCGCCGCTTCTTTGGAAAATTTCTTCGAGGCCTCCTTCTGGTTCCCTACCGATTAGGGCAAGGGCTTTTTGTTGGCCTTTTGCACTCATTCTCCAAAGGTCGGTAGAAGACCCTTCAATGACTTTGATATTTTTTTCTTTACAAATTCGGATTATCTCCGAGCAGTCTTCATCTCTATCGATTAAAACTAGCTTGACATCCTCATCATTTCCCAGCGCTTTTAGCACTGCATCCTCACCGGTGATTTGAAGGGACACAACCCCCGAATACGCACTAACAAATGAGTCAATCCCTCATTTTGCACGGAAATTGCGCGTCGCGGTATTCAAATATGAAAGGTAAGTGGCCAAAACGCTCCAAGGAGTAGGTGATGTAAAATGGCTAAGGGTCTGTACCAGCATGTTCGTGCAACATGGAATCGCCCAAAGGATACTCAAACACATCAACAGAGACAGGATAGGATGGTTCAATGGAGAAGAGAACCAGTCAACTGTCGAATTGAAAAACCTACCAGAATCGATGCCGCTAGAAGACTTGGATACAAGGCTAAGCAAGGAGTAATCATGGTTAGAACAAGAGTTCGCCGTGGTGGTCTAAGGAAGGGTAAAATTCACATGAAGAGAAAGCCATCTAAAGCTGGTATTTCCAAGATTACAATGGCAAAGAACACTCAAAGGATTGCTGAAGAGCGTGTTAACAGACACTTCCCAAATCTGGAAGTATTGAATTCGTATTGGGTTGGCCAAGATGGTAAGCACAAGTATTACGAAATTATCATGCTAGATCCTTCACATCCTGCAATTAAGGCAGACAAAGATCTCGGATGGATTGCTGAATCCCACCACAGAGGTAGAGCATACCGTGGTAAGACAAGCGCAGGTAAGCGCGGAAGAGGTCTTTACAACAAGGGTAAGGGTACAGAAAAACTACGCCCATCTCTAAAGGCTCGTGGAAACATAGGAAAGTAGTTTGAATTTTCATTCTACATTGAATTCATCCGTTGGGTTCATTGGGTACCAGTTATCCAGCCAACATTGGGGAGAGTCAAATGCCGAGTGATATGAGTGTATCACAATTAATTGACAAAGAAATTTATCTTCCCGATGGCAGGTTACTTGGTTTTGTTGCTGAAACGGTTATCGATGGAAACGATCTTTGCGCAACTCATCTTTTTGTATCAGGCTGTCCAGAGGAACTTGTCGAAAAAGGAGTCCACCTAACCATACCTTGGAGATGGGTTCGCTCGATTGGCGATGTAGTGATTCTTCGCTGGTTCCCCAAAACGCCTATTCCATACGAACATTGATGTGATACAATGCCAATTGAAATTCACGTCCTTGGAACATCATCTGCTAGGCCTGCACAGGGGCGTTCAGTATCAGGTTCCCTAGTAGAAACGGAGGATGGAATTTTTGTCGTAGATTGCGGTGAAGGATTTCAAAATAGACTTGTAGAACACCGGGCGAGATTAAAGAAGGCCGAATCTAAAAAACTCAAGGTCTCAAAAATCGCTGCCATCCTTCTGACGCATGGACATTTAGACCACACCTGGGGAGTTCTTCCTTGGCTCCAAACGATGGCACTTGATGGCAGAAAAGAATCACTTTGGATAATAGGTCCTACCTCTGAAGAAGTGATCGATGTTCTATTGGGACAGGAAGGCGAACCAGAGGTCAGCCCATCAGATTTGGTAATTCAATATGATATGTGGATGGATTTAGGAGCCGTATCAGAGGAACTTGGATATGATTTACTTTGGGTACTCGGAGACGGGAAAAGATGGGTTGATATGAATACTGGTAAGCAGATAGAGTTGCCCCAGCCATTGAAGAAATCTTCTATTGCTGCTATCAACACTCAGCATACAGTTCCTTCTTTTGCATGGAAAATTTCAACCAAATCTCGAAAAGGCAAATTTGACAGAAATTCTGCAAAAGACCTACCGCAAGATGTGGTGATGAAATTAGCATCCGGTAATGATGCAGAGTATGATGGAGTCACGCTAAAATCTAGCGATTACAGAGGCCCTAGTTATGAACCGATATCGCTTGTAATTTCAGGAGATACTGCTGAACAAGCGATTGAAACAACTTGCGACCTACTTATTCATGAGGCGACTTTCCTGCAAGAACATCAAGATATCGCGAATGAACATTTACATTCAACAGCGGCAGGAGCTGCGAGAACAGCCATAGAATGCAGTGCAAAACATCTCGCATTGACACACTATTCTGCAAGACTAGACAGTGGAGATATGTCATTGGAAGAAGCAATGGAGATTCATGATTCAGTTTTCGCATTATCTGATGGAGATAGACTAGTGCTGGGAGATGATTGCTCCTTAACTCACCTTGTAAAATCAGAAGATGAATGGATGGTCAATGCTTAGGCAATTTGAAATTAGATAGGTATGTTGGCGTTTCATGGGTCGACACATCTTGGTGGCATTCCTACTAATCTCAGTCGTCTTTTCTACGGTTAATACTGCTACTGAAGGTAGAGCAGCACCACAATGTGCAGAATTTGACTTGTCTGATGTAATATCTTCAACAACCGGAGTCGCAGTTGAACCCGATGCCTGTCTGATTGTTAACCTAGGTTCTAAGGAATCTGAAACAAAATTATCTATTGATATAGAAATCATGGATGATGAAATGGATGTTTTGTTATTCGACCAAAACGGAATATCAGTTTACAATAATGGACAAAATTACCGCTCATCATTTGTTCCCGAAGGAAGTTTCGAATCACTGATCGGTGAAAGATGGTTTGATTGGACTACTCCTCCCTCGATATCAGATAGAACATGGTATCTTGTCTTCGATAATACTGCCCATGATGGAGACCAAGGAATGGGCGACCAAGGAGGCATGATTTCCAAATTTACTATTGATGTTCAACCGGCTGATGAGGTAGATTTCCCTCTGATTTTAGATACGTTTTACTTGCAACCATCTGAACGATTGAATATGGTAGATTTCACTGTAGATTTCGGAACCGAATTAGATTATTGGGTACACCCTCTATCAGGGACTGGGGAATTTTTCATACAATCAGATAATCAGTTAGGTGGAGATTTGAAAATATCAGGGTCAAGTTTTAGTCAGTTAGTTGATGACCAAAATTATGCTACTTGGACAGTTCCTGAATATTTGGATATGAAGAACTTGAATCTAATTGTAGATGCAGGAGTTGATGGTTTTCATTTTTCAATCGGAGCATGGTTTAGCCCAGTGCTGTCTCCTAATGTCGTCAATTACGTTAATGGAACCACAACAATTGGGGAATCAATCATCCTAGATGCAAGCAATTCTCCAAATAGCCTAAATCAAATCTCTTCTATTTCATGGGATTTCAATTCAGACGAAGTATTGGATGCTCAAGGTTTCATCGTAGAAGCTTCATGGAATACGCCGGGTCTGAAAACAGTGAATCTTACAGTTGAGTCATCCTCAGGCGAAGTTACCATGGTATCACATCAAATTACGGTTAATGATGTATCCAATCCAGTCGCTGTGATTAGTGGTTCTGGAACAAGAGGCATAGATGGCGAATGGCGTTTGCTGAGATTATCTGATTTGGTTTTGCAATCATCAAATTCTTACGACGATCATCAAATTGCATCAATGACTTGGAGTGTTGATGGCACACCGATGGCATCAACTAAGATGTTTACCGTAAGTTGGTCTGAGATAGGGACCTACAAAGTTATCTTAACCGTGGCTGACCCTACTGGAAATACTGATTCAACTGAAGCCATGATTGTAGTTTACGATTCGACAATTCCTGCGTTAGAGATGGCTTCAATCAAAGAAATATCACAAGTAAATCAGGGAGAGAATGTTGAATTTTCAGCAAATGCAGTAGACCTTTGGGATGACGATGAAGATTTGAGATTCACTTGGGATTTGGACCTTGAAAAAGATTCCAATGGAGATGGAGATTTGAGAAATGATGCTGATTATACAGGCAGAATTCTTTCTATCTCATTCGAAGAAACCGGTCAATATAGTATTGGTCTCACAGTTTATGATGCCTCAAACAATACAGATTTTGAGATTTTTACTTTCCAAGTGGTCGAGGGGCCATCTAGTGCAAACTTATTCGCAATTGTTTCAGTGATTTTCTTTGTCATAATCATAGTATTAGGTGTAGTCTTATTCGGTTATAGAGGCGCTCAGCGCAGAAAAGCGATAGAGATGCTATTGCAAAATAATTTCACTTATGAACAAGCAAATGCGAGAATAAATGAAATCGCAAATACCACAAAACTTCCATCCTTTGCAAAGGCAGAACAAATAGCAGGAATTTTAGACGGCGGTCAACTAAGGACTCCGGACCAAATTATGACAGATGCCAAGGCTGCAGAAATGGCTCAAATCTACGGCAATGATTCAACGAATAATTTAGATCCAAACGCAGGATTTAGGCCACAATATCAACAAACAGCTTCAGTAAATCAGGCTGCACAAGAAGCCCTCGCAGCATTTGCGGACGAGAGTACAGTGCAAGCACAACCAACGCCAAAATCAGCGTCTGGAAAGGTGAGAAGTGGAGGGGTAGCATTGCCTGGGCAAAACTCGGTATCAACTCAACAAACTCCTCAAAAAAATACTACTCCACCCCCAGCACAGAATCACAATTTGATTGGAGATTGTACTTCTTGTGGTCAAAAATTCTCGGTTAATATGCCACAAGGTGTCAATAGTGCAGTAGTATCTTGTCCCGGATGTGGCTCTGACCAATTATTTGAGCGTTGAAAAACCCTCTAAATTGATACTAACAAGGGCTAGATTCATTTGGGTTAAGAGCCTGAAGTATCTTGATGTCAGCAGAAAGCATCCGCGTACTTCATGCTGGCGTGCCGCGACCTTTTGACTCTAAGAAGGTAGCAATAGTTCTAATTCTCGTAATGATGATGCCAATTTACAGTCCAGTACATGCAGACCAAACAGTCGGTAGAGATGACTTCGGAATTTTGGCTGCTATGGTTGAAGCCTTAAGTGAGGAAGAAAATTCAGGAGAAGATGAATTGGCAAAAAATTCCGCTGAAGGAATTTTATCAGCGTTAGAGTCTCGAGGTAGAGAAATAGCCGATGGTGATGCCTTATTAGCAACTGAGGATATCATTGGTGATATCCAAATGCGGCAAACCGATCCATTAGAACCAATGCATCCAAGGCCGTATGTCTACCTTACAGACCCTACAACGCACCCTGAAGGTTGGCCAAACAACTTATTGGATACTTTATTTGACCCACCAACTCTTTCTGACCCATTAGCAATAGGTATCAACACATATTCACTTTACGTCAATTACTCTGCTAGAAATAATGGTCCACAATATGAGGCATGGGATTATGGGACCTTCACTGGTGACGTGCTTTCTTTTAATGGAGCAGGTTTGTTCGAGAATGCTGTTGATTTAGATGGTGACACAAATCCGGATGTAGCAGTAGGCCTGTCAATCCTAGGGTTAGGTCAACAAGGAGAGGGCTGGGACGTAAACTTCGGTGGTGGCCTTATTCCAACCGTCGAATCGATTTGGATAAAACCTAACTTTCAATGGCGCGTTCGTGTAATGGATTATTCAGACCCACTATGGGATGATATGGCAAACATGGAAGTATCCTTCATCAAGGGTGTAGCATATGATTTGGCATTACCAACTACCGAAGCTGAATCATATGGGCTCGTTATCGATTCAAGATTCACACAACCACCTAGCGATTTCCAGGTCAGAGTCGGATTAGATAAAATGACACTTAATGTCGTTGGAACGGTACTGTCCCTAGTAGATGTAATCAATATCTTCAACGGCGGGGATGATTCAGTATTCGAGGTAACATCTGTTACCGCCCCATATTCTGTATTAATGTCAAATCCAAATGAGAATTCTGCTAATGAACAGACTGATTGTGAAGATTCCTCTTGGTATGACCCCATAGCAGACCATGATTCATCAAGTAGGGAGCATAAGTGTGGATATTCTATTGGCATAGGTTATGTTCATTTTTTCCCAGCGGATTCAAATGGCGATAGGCCAGTAGATGAAATTGGATACATAGATATTGGACTTCATCCAACTTTAGGCAGTACGCTACTTCCTGAAGAAGTAGATTTCGTAATCCGTAATGATAACGCTGGAGATAATTCGTTTGATAATATCGAAATTTTCACTGATACTGATTCTGATTTATGGTTCCATTATTATGAAGATCGTTCTAACCACATGGAAGCAGGAGGTCGATTTGGAAATATTACTGACTCACGTGGATGGGTACGTGATTTGCCAAAAGGAACCTTGCCGCAAGAAGAAATTAATGCTATTTTTACAATGATAGGGGAGGCACCGGGATCGGTCAACTTACCCGGAGATATGCCAAATCGCCTGTCTCTAATTATCTCTATCAAGAATTTCACGGCTGATAATTCAGTCAATCAAGCGGGCTCAAATCTAATTATTGACCCCTCTGATAGTAGGTGGAACAGCTTAATACTGATTGCAGGAACTGAAAAGGTTCCTAAATTACAATATGTATCAACATTCCAAAGGCATGGATATGAAAACGATGCCTCATCTCTTTCAGTTGAAATTACAGACTTGCCAGAAGTAATTGCGATTTTTGGAACATTTGAGATACCGGCATCTAATCGCGTCAGAGTTGAATTTGGAACTGCACCAGATTTGTTAAGCGAAGTATTGGATAATGTCGTATTGAACCTGGTAGAAATTGTTCTCGATATTGGAACGATTCTGAATGGTTTGCCAAATGCAATTGTTGGAACAGCAGGCGAATCAAGTGGTGAGATATTCCTACAATGCTACTCTCAAGTGAAGAATTCATGGTCTGATAATTCCCAAAGATATGTGGAAACCGTAGGCTCTATTCGATTAGGACTAGGTAGTAATCCTCACCCTGTAATGGACAGGAGTCACATTATTCTGGCTGAAGATTCAGATAACTCAAATGTAATGGGAAGATACGGCCCCGCACCAACATTAGTTCCAGTAGCAATGAGTTTGAGAGTTGATGATATTTCGGGATTATCATATTCCTATGACCAAAATTCTGACCTTAGAACAATCTCTTTGAACGGAATTTCAGGTGATGAATTAATTATTGGTCATTTGAATCATTTTGAGAATACCACTGATGGAGACGTTCAACAATTTGCATCGATATCTAACAGGCCAGAGAACCTAACAATTGCTCAACAAGGGTCAAAAATCAGTTATTCTGCGACAGGAGAAATTGGAACCATTACTTACAGTGGTGAAGGAAATGGCCAGTATAATGCATTGAGGCTAATCGATTTGCCCTCGGAGTTCGACTTAGAATTAGGCGATACGTTAAGTTTGAATGCGCCCGCAGGAATAGGTGCTATCGAGGTACAGATTTCTAATGCTACAACTCCTTTGACGATGGATGATGACCATGCAAGATTTTGGATTAACCAAAATGAAGCAGAGGCTAGTATGTCATTTAGATTATCTAATCTTACATCTGTGTATCTACTTCCTCCAGAACAACCAGGTGCTGTTGGAGTCGCTGGAAATAGTAGATTGGTAATGAACAGAACAGGTTCGTCACCATTTAGCATGCTATTGGAGGATGTTAGCGACAGGGATGATGAATTCCTAGGATTAAATGGGAAAATATTCCTAGACCCTCTACCCGCAAACGCTACACTATCTTTGCCTTCAACTGAAAATTCCGAGATGATAACCATCCCTCAATTTGGCCAACAAGATGGAATTTTATCACTTTCCTTCTTCTTATCAGGTATGATTGATTTCGGTAGTTCAGTTAACGATTTTGCATTGGAAAGCATGGTTAATCTTGGGGATGCATCCAATGTTATGGACAATGTTAGTTTAGGTTTAGATTTGTACACTGGCGAAGAATTTGATCTTACTCTCGACGTTGAAAAAGGGGTTAACATCGATGAAACACCTCAATGGGTCCATGGAATCTCTGGCGAAGTTTTGGAAGCAACAGAACTTGTATTCAATTATTCAATAATGGAGAATTTTACCGCGAGTTCAAGATTTGTGGTCAGTGAGGCATTCAAAGATTGGACCATTACAGAAGAAGAGAGAGAGAATGTAATCAATGCATTATCTTGGGCAGGAATTAGCCAAAGTGAAAAATTAGTAGATGTTATGTCTGATGGTTATCTATCGGAATTAGAATTAGCAGAAATCGATACAGCCAAGCTATTTTCTGAGGGGGTTGATTTTGACCAAAGAAGGTCTTGGCATGTGAAAATTTGGTTGCCTCAATTGCCGTCTGGTAGGATTCTACTTACCTATGACTTGACTGTGAACGAAGATATACCTACATTTGATATAAAATCAATAATGGAAGATTGGACTCCAGCAAGACCAGTATTCAAGATACAGGTTAATGGATTATCTGGAACGGATACTCTTCTAGTTCTGTCTGGATTAGATACAGAATTAACTAGAGATATTAACATTGAAATGTCGATTACAACCGAATCGGATATGATAATTCCAAGAACAACAATAGATGCGACTTACGATATTGGTGAAAGAATCGATAACGCACATATATTGCAAAACAATAGAGTTCGAGGCATTCGAACTGAAATGGTGCTTTTCGATGCACCAGCCAGCGCCAATTTATATTCGAAAATTGGAGACATATTGCAAGCGAATCTGAATGTAACTCCAATGGATAGAATCGGTGTTAATGCGGCTGACTCCCTGATGCTTCAACAACTGAGAAAGGTTGACGGATTGTGGTGGCCTTCTACCATGTTCATCAAAGACGTTCCTGGTGAAATGTATCTCAGGGCCCAACCTTCTGATAGATATGATATTCACGAAGTAACTTCATTCCAAGGTATGTTTGAATTGAATTATTATTCAAACAGTGATGAAATGGATTTGTTTATTGAAACAAAGGGTAAGGCCCAAAATGCAAGAAGAAGCAATTTGATGCTTGCAGAAAACTTGCCGACTAGTTTTACTATGGAAGTCACAGAAGACTTTGGTGCAAGAATCTCCGCTTCGGGTAATGGTGTTGAGCGTCTTTACATCAGAAGCGGAGACTCAATTCCTGCGGAAGGTGTAAAATTAATTTCAGCAGAATTAGTTGGAGAGAATTTACAAGGCGCCGAAGTACACCAAAACATGATTTTTGGATATCCTATAATCGTCGTTGATGGAATTACTGGTGGAAGAATAGTTGCCACAGCACATGCCGAAGTAAATGTCTTAGGCATTCAAATAGACGGAAGAGGCGTCCTACTCGACGCCCAATTTACAGGTGGAATACCCACTGCATCCAGTGTAGGAGTAAACGGAGTAGTCACCGACTTATCTTTGATTGGTGGATTAACTGGCGGTAAGATTGAAACTACCCACATCATGATTGTAGATCCATTTTCATCTCTAATAGCAACTGGTATTGCGGGGGTGTTTGGATGACCGATGAGTTCGATGACCCTGAATTGCATGAAATATCCCAAGAAGTGGGTCAATTCGTGAAGGATTTATCTGAGAAAGTCCATCCGCTTCGTGTCGCTTTAGCTGGCATAATTATGCTAATAATAATCGGGTCACTAATTTCAACATGGTACTGGGTGATTCCGCGTGATGATGTCGAAATCAAGACCATGTATATTCAAAGAAATGGCCATGTTGTAATGGTCGAATTGATTAACGACGGAAGCAGACCTATCAATGACGTAAGGTTGCTCGTCGAATTTATTGATTCTGAAAACAATGTTATTGGTGAAATCGATGAATCTTTCAGTGAAATAGATAGTTTGACCAGTGTTTCAGGAGACCGTATGGAAATGATAATTTTCGGATACAGTGTTTGGGAGGAATATACGATTAGTATCATGATAGATTGGGTAGATTTCAGAGGTCAAGAAAATTCACAAACATTTACCCACAAAGTTTCCGAAATCCAAAACATGCGCTTTGTTGATGATTGTAAAGGCGCAACTTGGTTTTTATGAGTCTTCTAGTAATAATACCTAAAACCCACTCTCCACGCCCTAATAATGTGCGTAAAGCAGTCTTACTCTTGTTTATTCTGCTTCTTTCAAGCGCCCCTATGGGCTCTTTTTCTGAAGTTCAAGATGAACAGGAAGACATAGAATGGATTAAATTTGATTTACCTAAAGACACTATTCGTAACTTTGTTGGCACATTAGACAATTCATTGGCATTAGAAAACAGGTCTGTAATTGCCCATTCAAGACTAGGAATACATGATTCAAAAGGTACCTTGTTCAACCTAGAAATTCCTGAAGAATTATTGGTGACTAGGCCAGATTTGGCTCTGATTTTAGTTTCTAATGACCATCGGTTTGCAGAGGTTAGATTCGAAATCGATGAATTACCTGGTGTGGAAGTTAGGGAGTTTATCGCTCCATCAGGTCTATTGGTTCAAGGAACACAATTTGGCTTGAATTCAATAAAGGATATTGTGGGTGTATCAGCAATTCAACCAGTTCCGATTGCGATGATGGTGGATGAATATTTGATGAATGCTGATGTTGGAACGGAAGTGCGAATAGAATCTTGGAGAGGAGATGGATTACTTCCAGGGGTTGATATTTCAGATAGTTGGAATATGAGATTACATCAGGGAATAGAATCGGTAGCAGATCAGATGCTTGAAGACTCTAAAATTGCTGAAACCGGAAGATATGATGGAGTCACTCTTGCAGAAATAGCAGAAATTGTTGCAGAGCCTTCAGTAGCATGGATAGGCGAACAACCTAAACTAACAAACTGGAATGACCAAGCAAGAAATCACATGAATATTAACGCAATGCGATCCTATTACACAACAGACCTTGATGGTTCAGGTCAAATCGTTGCTGTTGCTGATAGCGGTCTAGATGCAGACCACGGAGATTTCGGTTCAAGAGTTATCGCTAGTGTTGACCTAATTGGTGATGGTTCAACTGCAGATGCTCATTCAGGACATGGTACTCACGTTTCATGTACAGTGTTAGGGGACGGCTCGAGGGGAACCTATTCAGGTGTAGCGCCTGAAGCAGAATTGTATTTTCAAGCGATGGAGAATGATAACAACGGAAATTTTCAATGGAGCAGTATCAACAATATGTTGAATACTGCTTACAACCAAGGCGCTCGTATTCACACAAATAGCTGGGGGTCTTCCTCATCTAATGACTGGGGGAGATATACTGCCTCTTCTGAAGATGTAGATGATAGAACAAGATACTACGACCAATACTACAGTGGTAGAGAGGGATATGTCGTATTATTTGCAGCAGGAAATGATGGCCCAGATAGTGGGACAGTGGGCGCTCCAGGTACAGCGAAGAATACTATCACTGTAGGTAATTCTCAGAACAGATATCAAGGCTCGCCAAACTCGATAATGGATGGTTCTAGTAGAGGCCCAGTCGATGATGGAAGAATAAAACCAGACATCATTGCTCCCGGTGGTTATGTTCGCTCGTGTAGAGCTCAGGAAGCGACAGACACTGCGGGCGCTACATGGTCAAATTCGTGGTATCTAGAATACACTGGAACCAGTATGGCTACTCCAAATGCAGCAGGTACAGCAGCATTAATTCGAGAATATATCACTGAAATTTCCCAACGCCCTGAGCCACAAGGTGCTCTTGTCAAGGCTCTAATGATACTTGGAGCAAGGGATGTTGGAACTAGAGATATACCGAATATGGATGAAGGTTGGGGGAGAATTGACCTAAAAGGTACTTTAGCGCCTTCTAATGGAAGAGGAATATGGGTAGATGATCGGTCTGTTCTATCGTCATCAGGCAATTCAAAGAGTTATAATTTCAATATAACTTCTCCAGGTCAAGGCTTCAAAGCAGTATTGGCATGGTCTGATGAAAGAGGTTCTAGATTTTCAAATACACAACTTGTGAATAATCTCAATCTATTGAGTTACTACTCCAAGTGGAGTCGAATACAAGGGTAATGAATTCTCTCAAGGAAGGTCTATTCAAGGCGGTATTTATGACACATTAAACAACGTTGAAGTGGTATTAATCGATTCTGCTGAAGCAGGGATATGGACTGTAAAAGTCACAGATTCTCAACATTCTGGAACCAAAGCACAACCTTATGCAATTGCAGTTTCAGGAATCGGGGTAAATGATTTGCGTCCTGACCCCGCACCTATTTTGACCTCATTTTCAACCGATATAGCAATTCCTCAGGTTGGAGATGACGTTCTGGTTGAGATGGAAATTTCCAATTTAGGGAATGTTGAGGCAGAAAATGTCGAGGTTCAATTCCAAGAAGAAGGTCAGGTAATCGATACTCAAACCTTCGATTTGGGACCAGGAGGGTCTAGAATTCTGTTCTGGGATTGGCAACCTCAAGTTGCAGGTGCCAGAACTCTAAGTTTCGTTGTAGATAGAAATGACTTAATTGATGAAATTAACGAAGCTAATAATCAACTCGACATAATAGTGAATGTCACAACACCAGGGGTTCGAATAGAATCTGACCAATCACAAATTGTGCTGACAAATATCAATGCAACATCTTCTTCATGGCAAATAGAATTAACGAATACCGCTCTGCTTTCAACGAATGCTACTATTACTTCTGTAAATGTTCAAAATCCTGACGGAGATGTTGTGCCATGGTATGTCGGTTTTGACATAGTTGATTTTCAATTGAATGGGCAACAAAGCGCTTCAATCAATGTAACTCTGGTTCATCCACAAGGTCCCGACCCTGGACTTTACAGCATCAACTTGCTAGGCATTGATGAAGATAACAGTGTTTCAAGTCCCTATTCTTTAATCTTGGATGTACCAATACTCTCGATGACAAGAATTGAGTTTGATTATACCAAGATACCAGTTCATCCTCAATCAACTACGACAGTGGATGTTAGATTATACAATCTAGGTAATGACAATCTTGGGTATGACGTATTTTTAACCCCTCCTCCTGGATGGTATGCAGGTTTTGACGATCTTTCTGCACAGGGTGGTGCAAATTCAGCATCTACAGGTTTGATGTTGGAAGATGACATGATTAACATGAAAATTTCATTCACTCCACCAAGTGTAATGACTTTGGCTAGTACCGAACTTACAGTAGTATTGCAAGTTATCTCTCAGACGGAAGAGAATCGTATGTTTGAATATGATTTACCAATAATAGTTATTCCAGTAGCCAATTTAACTTTAGATCTAGAAACCACTATTGGCACAATCTTGCCAGATAGCACATTTTCTTTACAATATACTCTTGAAAATCGAGGTAATATCGACTTGAATCTTCAGCCAAGATTACAATTACCACTTGGATGGATTCAAAATACACAAATAGATGAAATCAATCTGTCGTGGACAGATTCACTAAATTTACAGGTATCGGTAACAGCAACAAGAGAAGCAAAATCTGGAAAGATAGACTTCATACTAGACAATACTCAATTCACTTGGATTAATTCAGTTAATGTCTCCATTGTGAAATTGCCAGATCCAACTCTTACTTTCGCCAGCGTTGAGATAGGTGAAGAGACATGGTCGAATATCTTCGGGTCAGGCAAGCATCCATCCGGTGTTCCGATTAATTATACATGGTTGGTAGAAAATAGAGGAGAATCTGCTTGGGAGGCTGATGTAATTTTGTCACTTGGCCAAGATTTGTTTGGGGATTGTGAAAGCCTACCATCTATTGGTATTGGTGAGATTGTGCCATTGAAATGTACAATTCTTATTTCAGCCACAGCAGCTCCGATGTCGGAACCTAGTTTCGGTATTCTTCTCGAGGATGATTTTGTTTCAATCAACCGAACAATTTCGATGCTCGTCGCAGAAACAAAGGAAGTTTCATGGAAGGTATTAGCCCCTGCTAAAATTGAAACAGGCCAGCCAGATGGAATTCAAATTACCATAACAAATCTAGGTAATGTAAGGCTGACAAGCGCAATTAATATCTTACCTCCAAGCGGTTGGACTGTCAAATTCGATGGATTAGATTCTATTGATATTGAAGCAGGGCAATCGCAAATAGTTAGGTTTGAAGTGACTGCAAAAACCCCGGAACTGAAAAAATAATGATATCTTTGTCCGATGAAGGCATCATTAACCCCAGTACAGATATTGAAATCACTAGCGAGGGTGATGTTGTTCTAGATGAGAAATCTAATATCAATCTGTTGATTATGTCTGGAATTAGTGTACTTATTCTACTATTTGCTGCAATTGCTATCTTCAAATCTCGTTCAAAAAGGCAGGCGTTTGAATTGCCAAAAACTCAAATTTCGCCGACAGCCGTAGCCCCGGCTGTGGCAGCAATACAGTGTTTTTCTTGCAGATTGGCTATAGAAGGCCCTATGTTGGGGTGCTCTAGTTGCGGTGCTCGCTACCATTTGGCTTGCAGTGTGGCGAATTGTGTACATTGTAACGCAGATAAATCAGCAATAATAAACGCTGCCTAGACTGAAACAAACAGACATAGGCTTTTCATGGGAGTACCCCGACCGGGGTTCATGGAACCCCGCCAAAGACACCTGAGAGGCGAGAAAAAATGGTCTAGCATTTTGTTAGTTTCATTACTCATGATTTCTTTAATCCCAGCAATCGCTAATCCGGTCGCTGCAGATGATGAAGGTAGGGCAATTAGTGTATCAATGTCAATTAATCCAAGCGCTCAAACTGTAAACCCTGGAGAGACAGCGGAATACACGATTATCATTCAAAATATGGGATCTGATCCTGTCACAGTTCAATTAGCAGCAAATAATGATGCAGAGTGTACTGGATATTCAGCTGCTGTTGGACAAATAGCTGGACCAATTGATTCGGGTTCAAGTGAAGAAACATGGTTGAATGTCACCTTATCTCAAACAGCAGAAGATTCGTGTGTCACTACTGTGACTGCTACGATTACGGAACAGGTCACTCCACCTACTCAGCCAGAACAAAAAGAAGCTACTGCTACGACGACTGCTGGAGATGGTTCAGGTTCTACTCTGTTCGGAGTGGATTTGATTCGAGACGGGCCAGTAAACAGAAATTGGAACGGTGAATCAACAATCGTCTGGGATGTTGAAGTTGAAAACACAGGCCGCGTGCAAGAAACGGTTGACTTAACTGTAAACACCCGTTCCGGCGCAGGCTGTAATCAAGATGGCACATTCACAATTGATGTGGACCCTTCACAAGTCACAATCGATAATGGTTCATCGGAATGGGTCACTGTGACGCTCGAAGTTCCCGATGGAAAGTCCGCAAAGAAGTATTGTTGGGAGGTCACAGGTGTAGTGACAAATGACCAAAATCCAAATGGTAGCGCAGAAGACACCGAAGATATCAGTCTAACAATACCCGAACTAAAGAAATGTGATGTTGAATTGTCAAAAACAAGCATGAGCATCAAGCCGGACGAAACAGGAACCCTGGTTGCAACATTCCTCAACGAAGGTAATACTGCTTGGTCTGTAAATGTTGGGTTCAATGGTACGCCTGCAGGCTGGTCTGCTTCCGTTGATGGAAGTACATCTGGAAATTTGGCAATAGATGGTGAGAGAGAATTCACCATTGACATTACTCCAACAGATTCAATTGAAGCAAATACTCAACGCAGTTTCTTCATTGAAGGTAAAGATGGAAACATGTGGAAATGCCGCTCGAGTATATCGATCACCGTTGGACAATCTCGCGGCGCTACAATGTCACTTGGAAACACTGCATTATACGATGTAATTCCGGGTCAAAGTGAGACTACAACATTGTCAGTGACGAATCAAGGAAACGGACAAGATACATTCAGGGTTTCTTCGTCATCTCCTCCAACCGGTTGGGCCGTTTCTTTTGAGAGTACAACGATTACAACTGGTTCAAAACATAGCAATGAAAAAACTGGGACAATAGAAGTAACGATTTCATTGCCGGCTGATGCCCTAGCTATAGATGAAGAAGTACTGACTTTCTCTGTATATCCGACCTCAGGAGGAGGCGCATACGATACTGCTGAATTAACGATAACAGTTAGAGCAGTACATGGCATGACTGGATCTGCTAGCGCTGATGAGCAGGTAGGCAGCTCGCAATCAGAAGTTGAATTCCCAATCACAGTAAATAACGAAGGAAATACCATTGACCAGTTTAGATTTTCAGTAATTTCTCAAACAGCTTCACCGGCTTGGAGTAAATACTTCAAGACTGAAGACAATCAAGTAATTGATAAATTAGAAATCAATGCAAAAGAATCTGCGACCGTATACCTAGTAGTCGCAATCCCCGAATGTGAGTCTGAGGACCCATTGGATTGTGAATATGAAAACACGGTTATGACAGTCAGAGTGACAAACCTTGGTGACAATAACAATGGAGACCAAAATTCGGACGGCATCCCAGACAATCAATTGGAATTCAATTTCAAATCAGTTCTTTCCAATCGAAGATTTTCAATGGATGCTCTGATAATGATTTCTGATGATGAATTATCAAGAAATACAAATTTCATACTGCCACCATCGGGAGAAAAAACCTTCATGATTAAAGTGATGAATACTGGCGATTCAACAGACGAAGCGGTATTCGAGTTTAATGGATTGAATGGTATTGCGACTAGAAATGTTTTCTTTAGAGGAATGCCGGTGAATGGGCCTATTACTATCCACAAAGGGTGGGGTGCTTACAATGAAACAACATCCTCATTCTACTTCGATGGAAATTCACCAATGATTCAAAACACTGAAGACAAAATATTTGAGAAAATAGTAGAAAAAGGATTGGTAAATTCACACGCTCCAATGGAGTACTTTGCAGTTGTTGAATTAACAGTGGAAGTAAATACGGGGGCCGAAAATGGAGATGGTGGTTTGCTAGAAATCATAGTCACTTCAGAATCCAATTCTGCCGATAGGACCGGTCGTATGACATTCTCATTATCTGTGGAATCTGTTATGGAAATTGATTTTAATATGGATGGAACAATCGAAATAGACGTGACCTTTGGAAAGATTGGAAACTCACCGATATTCGAAATTGAACTCATTAATTCAGGAAACGTTGAATCAGAGATCAAAGTATTCCATAGTGGTGGAATGAGAGGTTGGAACATCATTCTAGGATACGAAGCATTTTCCGATTGTAAAAATAATGGTGACCACCTAATCTGCACTTTAGATCAAGGAGAATCGGTAATTGTGACCGCTAAGGTCACTCCACCAGGCGGAGAAAACGCTGAGGTTGAAGATAGCTTTACCTTCACATTATCTGCAGAACCAACAGAAATCGGTTTAGTTGGAAGGCAAAATCTGGAGTTAACGGTCAATGGCCAACCAGAGTCATTTGCATTAAATTCCTACATCACTCCAAATGTCTTGTATGGCATGTCAGGATTGATAATTTTGGGACTGATTGCAATTCTTTTGAAAAGACGAATTTGACCCCTACGGGGTCATTTTCCTCATCTTGAATGAGGTTGTCACGGACAACGCTTATGGACGGGGGTTATTTAGCCGTACCAAGAGAGTGAAAACTTTCTCTAATGGTGGTAAAGTTGGTCGGTGCAGAAACGGTTACTGGAGCCTATCTTTCAATGGCATTATTGACATTAATTGGTATCGCAGTACCTCTTGGAGCATTCATCACGCAATTCTTTGTTATGCCCAAGGTTGATGCATCTAGGCCACACATGACTAAATCATGGTTAATGGAAGGCTATGAGAGAGATCATTCTCTATATCCTAGGAGACTTTCAACCTATGAATGTGGTTCAGAGCCAGTAGGAGAAGCGATGATTCAATTCCACTTCCAGTATTATTGGTATGCGATTATTTTCCTAGTTTTTGATGTTGCTTTCATGTTTATGGCATTAGGTGGCTTGTTAGCAGTCGATGAAACAAACAAAAACCCAGGAGTATCAGGTATTGATTTAGTTGGAAAGGAAATGTTAGTTCTACTAATTTTCTTTACAACCATGGTTCTAGGCGTTTGGCACGTATTCAGGAAGAGAGGTAGAATTTACATCTGAGGTGAAGACATGAGTGATACAACTGGAGAAAATTATACAACTTTCAATAGCAGAACCTTAGTTGAAGTAGTCGGCGACGTGACTGATGAGGCTTTGAAAGCAACAAAAATCAAACAATTACTAAGCGTCCTAGGTGGACGATTTTTCAACTGGGCAGGCCGCAAATCTCTATTCACACTTCACTTGGGTATCAAGTGTTGCGCTATTGAAATGGCTGCTTCAGCAACTCCGCGTTTTGATGGAGATAGATTTGGTGTACTATTCCGTTCAAGTCCAAGACAATCGGACGTTCTGCTAGTTAACGGTCCAATTTCAAAGAAGTTTGCGGACCCTATCGTAAGGCTTTGGGAACAAATGCCTGAACCAAAATACTGCATTGCAATGGGCGAGTGTGCAATTTCTGGAGGGCCATACTACCAGTCATACAACATTCTAGAAGGGGTTGACACAGTTATTCCGGTGGACGTTTACATTCCAGGTTGCCCACCAAGGCCAGAAGCGCTAATCGACGGATTTGGCAAATTAAGAGAGAAAATCATCCGAATTGGCGGAGCGCCTTCAACTGGCAGAGATGGTGACAAGCCAATCATTGTAGGAGATGAGTAATCATGGGAACCACGATTACCAAAGAGCAAAACACAGAGGCAGCAAATGCAGCTGTAGAAAACCTAACAGCGCGATTTTCAGATGCGGGAGTCACCTCAGAGGTCGTCGCTCACACTGGCGGAAAGAAGTATGATTTCGTCAGAATTACCTGTAAACCCGAACAATGGGTCGCTGTAGCAAAGCACCTTCGTCATGAGTTAGGTGTAAATCATTGTGCAATGATAACTGGAACTCACTTCCTTGAAGGCTCAGCAGAAAGAGGTTGGGAAGTTGCTTACCATCTCCACAGATGGCCAATAATGAATGTCAAACCGCATACAATGATGGTTCACGAAGGTGAGAAATTAGCTGGTGACCAAATACCGATGGAATTTGAGGTTTTCATTCCTCTTCCAGCAGGCGATTCACCTTCTGTACCTTCAATTCAAGACATTTGGGAAGGCGCAGATTGGAATGAAAAAGAAACTTGGGATTTGGTTGGAATTGATTTCTCTGGCCACGTAAATATGCACAGAGTGCTCAATCCACACGATTCTCCGGCAGGATTCCATCCGCTACAAAAGCAACACAAAATTCGCTATCATGATTTCAATGAAATGTATGACGATCCGCAAGGATATGCGAGAAAACCGGTTGATGAGGGCCGTGTAAAGTGAGGTGTTGATATGGCAGAAATGTGGATTACAATGGGGCCTCAGCACCCAATGACTCATGGATTGTGGACGCTACGTGTCAAAGTTGATGGAGAAACTGTCACCGATACTGAAGCAGAACTAGGATACATTCACAGAGGTGTAGAGAAAATTTGCGAGGCTAGAGATTTTACTCAGATTACACCTTATTGTGACAGATTGTGCTATGTTAGTGCAATGACTTGGTCTCATTCATACGTAATGGCTGCTGAAGATTTACTCGAAGCAGAGGTTCCTGAAAGAGCTGAGTACATCCGTTTGATGGCTGCTGAATTACAGAGATTAGCAAGCCACTTGATGTGGTTAGGTGCATTTGGGCCCGACATTGGAAATCTTACCCTGATGACTTGGTGTCTGCGTGATAGAGAGATGTTCCTTGACCTACTCCAAGAACTTGGAGGCTCAAGAATGCACTATAATTACCAAAGAATTGGTGGTGTAAAAAGAGACATTCCTATCGGATGGGCTGACAGAATGAAAGCAAAAATCAAACTGTTTGAGCATCGTATCAATGAGTATGAAATGCTTCTCGACGAATCTACAATTTGGCTTGTTAGATTGCAAGGTGTAGGCTATGCTACTGCAGAGGACCAAATCAATGCTGGTGTGACAGGGCCAAATATTCGTGCAGCAGGTGTAAACACAGATGCAAGATGGACGAATCCGTATTCGGTTTATGACCAAGTAGACTGGGAGCCTGCAGTAGAAAAGCCAACCAGTGTAAAAGGTGCAGACTGCTATGATAGATACAGAGTCAGAATGGAAGAGATGAGACAGTCATGCAAGATGTTGCTAGACGCAATCGAGAAAATTCCTGGTGGCTCCAATACACACTACCAGCCTGAGGATGAAATGATTCTAACAAAAGCGCCTTCTAGAGCACCAGAAGGTGCAACAGGATTCAGCACATATGAATGTACTAGAGGTGTTTCAAACTTCTACCTACAAGGCGGTGGAGAAGGAAGAGGAAAGCACCCATACCGTGTTTCAATAAGGTCACCTATGTTCATTACAATTCCATATGTTGCAAAGACAATGATTGGATACAAAGTAGCAGACATCCCTGCGATTATGGGAAGTTTCGATCCTTGTATCGGGGAGACGGATAGGTGATTTAGATGAAAGATTGGCTAGGACTTCACGATTTCATATTTTATCGCACAAGAGAATTGACATCGTTCATGTTTGAAGGCACATTCCTAGAGTCTTCTTCAACAGATATTGCATTCTTCTTGTATGTTTTATTGACTTGTTTGACAACCTTCGCTGGAATTATGCTTTCAATGTTCATGATTTTGTGGATAGAAAGGAAATTCTACGCTCGTGTCAATGACAGGCGAGGCGCAACAACCGCACTTAGGTCACTTTGGGTTGGTGAAAATGGCGTCACCGCGGGCGAATGGTGGAACATGATTCCATTCGGTCTTGGTAAACCTATAGGGGCAATAAACGGCTGGCTGAACAAAGTAGCCGGTAATTCCGGGCACCAACATGAAATGGTCAACAGAGTTGGTAACCGTTCTTGGTATGGTGTGACAATATTCCCTGGTTTCTTCCAAAACATTGCGGATGGAATGAAATTCTTGATGAAAGAACACATGGTTCCATCAAGAGCAGATAAGGTGATTTTCGAACTAGCACCTTTCCTTGTCATTTCCTCGACAGTTATGATTCTAGGAATGATTCCACTGTCGAGTGGAATTTATGGGGCAAACCCTGAACTTTCAGTATTATTTGCATTCGCAATATTTGGAATTGCTCCTTTGGGGGTTTTCTTTGCAGGATGGTCTTCTAACAACAAGTACACGCTTCTTGGAGGAATTAGAAGTGCGGCACAATTGACTGCATACGAAATTCCATTACTACTATCCATCCTTGGAGTCTGCATTATGGCAGGTTCCTTCAATTTCTTAGAAATTGTACATTTCCAACATTCTTCCGGTACATGGTTATTCTTCCTAATGCCGCTTGGCGCAGTTCTATTTTTGGTCAGCATGATCGCTGAAGTTGAAAGAATTCCGTTCGACATGCCGGAAGCTGAAGCCGAATTGGTTGAAGGTTGGTGGACAGAATATGGAGGAATGAGATTCGGTTTATTATTCGCTGCTGAATACATGAGAGTTTACGCTGCAAGTATCTTGTTTGCACATTTCTTCCTAGGAGGATGGCACGCACCTTTCGCAGGTACAATCGGTCAAATTCCATATCTTGGTGATGCTTGGTTAGCAATACCTGGAGTGATTTGGACACTGCTCAAAGCATGGTTTATCTTCACAGTCGTATTCGTTTGGGCAAGAACTGCTCTACCTCGAATTAGAACAGACCAAATCTTAGAATTCGGATGGAGAATGCTATTACCTCTTGCTGTACTACAAGTCGTTTTGTCTCTAGTTTACAGACTTGTATTCTTCGACGCATCCACTCTATCTGACACAGTAGCAGGTGGATGGACTTGGGACCTGACTATAGCAGGCGTCAATATTCCATGGGGATTACCGATTATTACAACAGTATTCTGGTTAGCAGTATTCATGATTATGATGAAGGATGAGTACATTGAAGAAAACGAGGAAAGAATGTTTCACGTTAGAACGATGACTCCAGCGGGGACGCACACAGCAGGACAGGAGTGAGGTGAAGATATGGCATCACATCCACACGGAAAACCGAATTTTAGAAACCTATTTTGGTACCCATTTAAGATAACAGGACTGACAGTTTTGAGAACTTATGACTTCATTGGACGAAGATTCTCAAGTGGATATCACAACACTACACACCCTGAATTTATCGACGAAGGGTCTCGGGAAAGGGCAAAGAAAACTCAACACTTGAATGATATCAATGCGCATCACTATGCACCAGACAGGTCTGGAACAGACCTAACACCTACAATATGGAAACCTCAAACAGTCAACTATCCATACGAGAGAATAGAAGAGATTGAGCCATGGTTGTTCGTACCAGGAAATTACAACGGAAGAATTGGAATCATTTGGGAAACTTGCACTGCATGTAAGATGTGTGTAAACATATGTCCAAACTCTTGCCTTCACATGACAACCGAACTTAGAGTGGATGTCTTAGATAGCGCAGAAGGCGAATGGGAAGGATATGGACAAGATCTTGAAGTTGGTAAATTCGCAGCCGTGGAAAGACCTGAAGCCACAGAGGAAATCGCAACCTTCAATCTAGCCACTGCTCACGAAGATGCGCCACAAGAATGGCGATTTGGTGAAGTTCTTGATCTGTCTGGAGACAGTGCAAGAATGCGCTGGAATGATTCTGGAACCGAAGACATAATTCCACTATCAGATTTGTACCCAGCCGATGACCAAATTGTTTCTGGAAGAATTGATTTGGGAAGATGTATGTTCTGTGGATTGTGTATGGAAGCTTGTAAATTTACATCTTTCTTCATGACAAATGAATATGACGGAATGTCTGGTTTCAGTAGACAAGACCTGTGGATGGATGCAGGCAGAACAAGAGTACTGATGGGCGACCATCAAGAAGCAGTCGATTCAGAACTTGCAAAACGTGCAAGTAAAGAGAGAGACAAGAGAGCAAAGAAAGCAGCAAAGGCTTCGAAGGAGGCCTGATTTTGGATTTAGCATACTACACCGAAGCTGGTATATTTTTCTTGATGAGCACTATCGTAATCGGTGGCGCACTCGGACTTGTGTACATGCAAAGAGTCGCTCATTCCATGATGAGTCTAATTTTCTGTTTCATGGGAGTCGCAGGAATTTTTATCCTGATGGGGGCAGAATTCCTCGCTGTAATTCAGATTTTAGTTTATCTCGCCAGTGTCATGTTGGTTGTTCTGTTTGGAATAATGCTGACTAGAAGACAAATCCTAGAGGAGGATTTTGAATGAGACTATTGTCCATTTTGGCTCGAACGGGATTGATTTTCCTTGGTGCTGTATTAATTGCTGCAGTTTCTGCTGACATTGTTTGGCAAGATTCATCATCCGAGGAAATTACAACTTCTGACCTATCTTCTGCATTGTTTGGCGATTGGGCTCTTCCTTTACTCGCTCTAGGCTTTTTGATGGCAATGGCGATGGTAGGCGCTGCGTATCTAGTTCGTGATGAAAGATTGGTCAATTTAGAATGGGAACTCACTGGAGGTGAGAAAAATGATTGATCCAGCATGGGTATCAGGATTGGCAGCAATCCTGTTCATCATTGGTTTGTGGGGTGCATTCAGTAGAAAGAATGCAATCGTTGTTTTGATGTGTATTGAACTAATGCTTAACGCAGTCAACTTGCAATTCGTAGCCGCCGCTACACATTGGGGCGATGTAACCGGTTGGGTATACGCAGTATTTGCTATTGCTATCGCAGCTGCGGAAGTTGCTATTGGATTAGCAATCTTCCTTTCAATGTACAACCAACACGAGACGATTTCATTAGATGAGGTTAATCTCTTGAAGAATTGAGGTGATATGATGAGTGAATCTGGAATTATAGATTATGCTGTGCTAATACCTCTTATGCCAATGTTGGCATTCCCGGTGATTCTATTCCTTGGAAGGATATTCAATGGAACACCAAACTGGGTTAAGAATTTCAAGGAAGGAGGAATTATCGCTCTAACAGTGATGGGTGCTACCTTAGTGTTAGCACTATTACTAATCAAGGACCATATGCACCATTTAGGTGCCTCGAATATATTTACCTGGTTTGAATCCTCTTGGTGGAATTCAGAAACAGGTGCCATTACGACTAAAGTATTCGGCGTGGGAGTTTACATCGACCACCTAACGATAATGTTGTTATTCGTTGCTGCATTTTTGTGTTTCTTAATCAACATCTTCTCAATAGGGTACATGAATACCGACCCGATTAACGATAATAGAAATCACAGATTCTATGCTGAATTCGTTCTATTCTGTAGCGGTATGCTTGGTATGGTTCTAGCCGATTCTTTCCTTTGGTTGTTTATCTTCTGGGAATTGATGGGATTGTGTTCTTACCTACTAATCGGCTTCTACTATGAGAGGCCAAGTGCAGCATATGCGGCAAAGAAAGCGTTCCTTACCACTCGTGTAGGAGATGTATTCTTGGTAATCGGTCTAGCAATGCTCTGGAATTTATTCGATGGACATCTTGACTATGCCTATGTTTTCAATGAGGCAAATATCGCAGCAGTAGATCAAGGTGAACTACAAATCGCTCTAGGTATGATGTTCATTGGTGCGGTTGGTAAATCGGCACAATTCCCTCTACACGTTTGGTTACCTGATGCTATGGAAGGACCAACACCAGTTTCTGCTCTTATTCACGCAGCAACAATGGTCAACGCAGGTCTTTACCTAGTTGCTAGAATGTTCCCATTCTTCGGTGGAGCAGAATTAGGTGCATTGTCAACTCTTGCTATCATCATCGCTTGTATTGGTGGTATAACAGCGGTTATGGCTGCTCTAATCGCCTTCGTTCAAATGGATTTGAAGAAGGTGCTTGCATACTCTACTATGAGTCAATTAGCATACATTTTCACCGGCCTAGGTTCAGCACTTTGGTTGGCAAATAACGGATATGACGACCTGGCAAAATTCGCTCTAGGTGCATCTTTGTTCCACTTATTCAATCACGCTATGGCTAAAGGAATGCTGTTCATGGCTTCAGGTTCAGTCATCCATGAGATGCACCACGCACATCATGAAGTAGCTCACCACGGCCACGATGATGACCACCACGATGACCACCACGATGATTTCGATGCACAATCTATGGAGAACATGGGTGGATTAGCTAGCAGAATGCCAATCACTGCAACCGCAATGTTTGTTGGAAGTATGTCGATTATTGGTATTCCATTCATCGGTGGATTCTGGTCCAAAGAAGGAATTATCGCAAGTGCTTGGAAAGTTGCATTGAAAGAACCGATTTTCCTTCTACCTGCTATGCTTGTCCTAATCGGTGCTGGAATGACAGGTTTCTACATGTCAAGAATGTGGTTTATGACATTCGCAGGCAAGCCAAAGACAGAGGTTGCAGAACATGTGCACGAACAAACTCCGTGGATACCGATTCCTTTGGTAGTTCTAACCTTCATGACTTTGTCTGCATTCTTCTTAGCAGGAATGCATGCAGGTTCTTGGCTAGGAGATTATGAGTCTGGTCATTACAGTAATTTCTTCGATGGTGTAGGCTATGAATTACACCACGTATTCTTAAACGAAGATCCGTTCTTGATGTTGCTAACATATGTAGCAATAGGACTCTCGTTAGTTTTGGGTCCTTCCTTTGCTATGGCACTTTATGGAGGAAGTTTGGATGGGGATAACAAGGCTAAACCTTGGATGCAATGGGCAATCGACCTATCTTCAAGAGTAAATTCAAATTCCAAATTTGATAACACCGATTGGGCTAACTCAAGTCTATCTCATTCGCTCCACAAGCGACTTCATTTCGATGATTGGTATGATGCAGCAATGCTAAAGATAGTCGTTGGCTTTGCACACATCTCTGCTAAATTTGACAAGACGGTTATCGATGGAGTCATCAAGACAATCGAATCAACGAGTCAAACAGCTTCTCAGAAATTACGGACTCTAACCACTGGTAGTGCTAGAGATTACATAATGATGACAGCCCTTGGAACATTGGCTATATTCCTACTCTTATGGGGGTGGCTTGATTGAGTAATACACAGGCATTGGATATCAAGAATAAGGAATTCATGCTAGTCGGTGGACTTCTGTTAATTGTAGCAGGTCTGATGGCGTTTTTCCCTTACCTCAATGATAGTGATACCACTGTTGATTGGATCAGCTTACCCTTGGTAGGTTTCCCAATCGTTGTAAGTTGTATTCTTCTTGCGTTTGCGAGCCAAGAATCACGTGCTCGTAAAGAGATAATCGCGGTTCCAATTAGGTTATTCACTCTAGCAGCGTCTCTAATTCCATTAGCGATATCCACATCATTATTCTTTGATTGGTTAATTGCAGTCGATTGGGATTTAGCATACAATGAATATGCACTTGAGAAAGAGTATGTTTGGATTGAAACAATTGGTGTTTCATGGCATGTCGGAATGGATGGTTTATCATTCCCAATGGTATGGTTGACAACATTCCTTATTCCAGTCACAATTATTACCACCTGGAATGAAAAAGATGGCGCTACATATCATCCATTACTGCTAATGATGGGAGGTGCATTGATTGGTGTTTTCGTAGCACTTGACTTATTCCTATTCTATGTATTCTGGGAATTGACTTTGATACCAATGTTCTTCCTTATCTTGAAATGGGGAGGAGCAGAGAGAAGATATGCTGCACAGAAATTCTTCATCTACACGTTTGCAGCTTCTGTAATAATGCTACTTGGATTGATTACACTTTACTTCCTTCAACCTGAAGGTACTGGTTCTCAATATGGAACTGTCACCAACAGAACATTTGACATGACAGTATTGTTCTCAAATGCAGCGGCCTACAACCTCGGTGACAACGTGTACTTGGGTAAGGACATGCAAAATATTCTGTTTGCTATGTTGATGATTGGTTTCTTGGTAAAGTTGCCAGCAGTTCCCTTCCACACTTGGCTTCCAGACGCCCACGTACAAGCACCAACTGGCGGCTCAATGCTACTTGCTGGTGTAATGTTGAAGATGGGTGCATATGGAATGTTTAGATTGCCACTGGCTCTGTTCCCAGATGCGTTGGTATTCTATCAAGACATAATCATGGCAATTGGTTTGATATCTCTTGTTTGGGGTGCTATGGTTTGTTTGGGACAAACCAACCTAAAGCGAATGGTTGCATATTCATCAGTTTCTCACATGGGTGTGATTCTACTTGGTATCGCGAGCATGCAGCCAATAGGATACGCTGCGGCTCTCTTCATGATGTTCGCTCATGGAATAATCTCTCCAATGCTCTTCGCGGTATGTGGTTCATTCAAGCACCATTATCATTCAATGGAAATCGGTGCAATGCGTGGAATGGCAAAATGGTCTCCATATCTAGCAGTATACATGATGTTTGCATGGATGGCGAGCCTTGGATTACCATTGCTTGCTGGGTTCGTCGCTGAGTTGATGCTGATGATTGCTTACTGGCATGAATATGGCTGGTGGATCCTTCTACCTGGATTCGTACTTGCAGTGACTGCAGCATACTATCTATGGTCGATGCAGAGAACAATTTTCGAAGGCGGAGATGAAGGACAGCCTCCGGAATCACTTCACGGAGAAACTCCACCAGATATCACGACGTCTGAAAATATTGGAATGATTATATTGGCATTCTTCACAGTCTTGTTTGGTATATTCCCATTCATTGCTCTAGGAATGATGGACCAATGGACCGTGGCATTCTTTGAAGCAATAATCAACAGGGGGGGTATTTAGATGGAAGTTGAAGTTTTCTCCACTGAATTCTGGCAGGCTATCTCTCCAGAGTTGGTATTAGTTCTAGGTCTTGTTTTGCTATTCTTGGTTCCAAATCTTGGCAACTCAAAATTCAGAGTACCTCTAACAAGCGTTAGAATACCTTGGTTCTTAGGAGGTAAGAGATTTGCTTTGACAGGCTCACCAGCTATACCTGGTATGCTTACTACAGCGACAATTTTTGCCTCACTAGGAATGATGGCAATCGACGTAATTGATGGAAATATGGAATCTACTACAATTGTTAGTGGAGAAATCCAATTAATGCAAATCGATGCTTTCTCTCGATTCTTCGAAATCCTATTCCTAGTGACGATTTTACTTGCATCAATGGCTACCTTGGACAGAGTTCCTGCTCACACATTCAAGGGCAAAAAGAATCTTGATGAATTGTATGACAATCGAAGACAAGCGGACCTATACATTCTCCTATTGACAACGACGCTTGGAATGTGTATGGTGGCATTAGCATCTGATTTGTTTGTGCTATTCGTCGGTTTGGAATTGGCAAGCTTGTCAACATATATTCTCGTAGGATTCCACAAAGAATCAAAATCAGGTGCAGAATCAGGTGTCAAATATTTCATCGTTGGTTCAGTCGCTAGCGGAGTTGGACTATACGGTTTATCACTTCTCTATCTCGAATTTGGAAGCCTACAATTGTCTCACCTGGCGGCCAATTGGGGAGATACAAGTACTCTAGGAATCATTGCACTAGGTCTAGTACTGGTTGGATTCGGTTTCAAAGTCAGTGCTGCTCCGTTCCACTTTGCTGCTCCCGATGCTTACGCAGGTGCTAACTCTCCTGTAGCGGGAGTCTTGGCGACTGCATCGAAGGCTATGGGTATGATCGGTTTGATTCGAATTTTGGTAGTCATCACACTTCCTGATTCAACTTCTGATGAAAGTGCGATTTGGTTGTATGCTATCGCCACATTATCTGTAATTACAATGACATGGGGGAATGTTGCAGCATTGGGTTCAACCAATCCAAAGAGGATGCTAGCATATTCATCGGTAGCACATGCTGGATACATGCTTGCAGCATTGTCTGCTGTTGGTGCATGGAAATGGGGAGAAATCGATGCACCTGTAGGTTATGCTGAAGCAATTATTGCTGCAATTTTATTCCACCTATTCGTTCTCGTCGCATTCAAATTAGGTGCTTTCCTAGTTTTGGGTATGCTAGAAATGGAGGGCGGTGCAAGTCGATTATCTGCACTATCTGGTCTAGCAAGGAGAGATCCATTAATCGGAACTGCAATGTTCGTATTCATGTTAGCACTAGCAGGAGTTCCACCGCTTGCTGGATTCATGTCTAAATTCTTGGTAATCGCAGGAATTGTATCCACTAGCGTAGGTACAATTTGGATGGACGGAACTGTTTCATTCTCCGACTTGCATTGGGTATGGTGGCTCGCTTTGGCCATGTTCATCAACAGTGCAATATCTGTATTTTATTACCTAAGAATTGGAGTAGTAATGTTCCTCGATGTTCCTGAAGAAGGCAGAAGAAAACCACTTCCGTATGGTGCATCTATCAGAATGGCGATTTGGATTTGTTTAATTGCAACTATAATTCTAGGCCTGTCGAGTGATACGCTAATCGATATGTGTTACAGGGCCGCTGAGAGCCTAAATCTCTCTTGATTCTATAATTGGCTTCAAGTAGGAAGGGCTTCTCGCTTGCCTTATGGGCCGTAGGCGTGAAGAAAGTGTAGACGAGGAAGAATTAGCTCGTCTAATGGAATCTGAGGAAGAAGAATCTTCCAAGATTCGTGTTAAAATGCCTAATACCAAAATCAATGAGATGTTTGCAATCGCTGAACAAATTCTAGGTGGACGAAGAGTAACAGTACTATGTGCTGATGGTGAAACACGAATGGCTAGAATTCCTGGAAAAATGCGACGCAGGCAATGGGTTAGAGAAGGAGATTTGATTATAGTTTGGCCATGGGATTTCCAAGATTCAAAGGCCGATGTTAAACACCGATACACCAAAACCCAAGCATTTTACTTATCTAGAAAAGGACAACTTCCTGCAGAAGTTGATATCTTTGGAATGAATACACAAATAGAAGATTATGATGATGAAGATGGATTGTTTGCAATAGACGATTCAGGAATTGAAGAAGAAACAGAAGTTTCAGAAGAAACCGAGGAGTTCGATGTCATAGATAATGATGAAGACGATGAGATTAACGATCTCTTCGGCTGAGTCATTTTCCTCACCCAATGGAGGCTCTTAGATGGGCGATGATTGGGACGAGGAACTTGCAAGAAATACCAAACAGCGCAAGCATAATCGTAAGCGAGGTAAGAAAAGGTCAGCCGACCAAGAACATCTGATATGGAAAGGAAAGAATTTGTGAAATCTTTGGAATCCTCCAAAGGAACTAGTTGGATGTCAGAAAAAAATACAAAAGGATGTTCAATGAAATCGAGGATGGATTATCTGGGGTAATGGGAGACGGTCCTTTCGAATGGGTCGATAGGCGAGTATTCGATGCTGTATTTGATAGATTGACCTTGCTTAGTTTATACAAATTGATGAAAACTGGTGTCATCGAAACTCTTGACTTCCCGATTGCTAGAGGGAAAGAAGCTCATGTTTTCCATGGCACAGGAGAATCTGGCCCAGTTGCGGTCAAAATTTTCCATACCTCAAATGCCGTATTCAAAAATCTAGTGCAATATATCGAGGGCGATCCAAGATTTGGTAGCCTACGTCGAAGACATAGAGACTTAGTTGATATTTGGGTTCGTAAAGAATATCGAAATTTGCTTAGATTATCTAAATGGGGTCTATCGGTGCCAAAACCGTTAGCGGTTAACAAGAATGTCTTGGTAATGGACTATTTGGGTACATCTACAGCACCATCTCCACGCTTGAAAGATGTCACAGTTCCAGACCCTGCCTCTGTTTACGAAGAATTGTTAGAGTTCCTTGCAATAACATGGCAAAAAGCCAATCTGGTTCATGGTGATTTTTCTCCTTACAATATAATGTGGCATGGCGATAAACCAGTCGTAATCGATGTAGGACAAGCAGTGATTCAATCTCATCCAAAAAGCCAAGAATTCCTTGTTAGAGATGTAACTCGACTTGTTGAATGGGCTAATAAGTCTGGATTGGAAGTCGATTTAGCAGAAGCCATGTTTGATGTTCTTGAAATGGATTTAAGCCATGTAGAGATACAAGAAGAAGAGTGACAGACGTCCTAAAATTGCAGAATAATATTATTTTGTAATATACATGAATTGAAGAAGGGTCGGCTCACAGGCCGCTTCATGCGACAAGCATTACCTCGTGTTCCAAAAGACCGGATTGCGGTTCTTATTGGCGCAAAGGGTGCAACCAGAAAAGAGCTTGAAGAAGCAGCAGGTTGCAAACGTATTATCATTGACTCCGAATCTGGTGAATTAGAAGTTCTATGGCCAGATGTTGGTGAGTATGACCCTGTGAAAGCAATGAAATTACCAGATGTTATCAAAGCAGTTGGAAGAGGTATGGCTCCTAGTAGAGCGATTCAATTATTACAGGATGATTGGTTTTTTGAAATTGTAGATTTAAGAGACCATGTAGGTAAGAGGTCAAATCAACAAAGAAGAATCAGAGCCAGAATAATTGGCTCAGAAGGGAAGATAAGGAAGATGATTGAATTCCATACAGATACCGAGATATCAATTTACAAATCTACAGTAGTTCTAGTTGGAGAAGGAATGGGATTGAGTAATGCAAGGCAAGCGATTGAGATGCTTGCATCCGGTAGCGAACACGGAACAGTTTTGAAATTTCTAGAAAGAGAACGAAAGAAGTCAAGAATGGAATCACGTTCTTTAGATTATATTGAAGAAAGACCACAGGAAATTGGTGGTTCCAATTTCGCAAATTTAGTCCCAGGTCTGAATGATGTAGCAGTTAGAAGAAACCGTAGGATGAAAGCCTCTCAAGTAGATCCAGATGATGCTGAAGAGGTCATTGCAATGATGGAACTTGCGGATGATGAAGGTATCAGTTGGGAGGAAGAATAGTCCTCTTCTTTTGATATATTGCAATCGCAAATCCTACGATTAACAGTGCAAAAATGCTAGGCGTGAAAGAACTCACAACTCCTATTCCAGAAACACTTGCACCCGTGACCATTAGGTGGTAGTTGTTGTTTGCTTCATCCCTTTCATCGTGATTGTTATTGGGGTCGATAACTAAACGTAAATCCCACTGACCAGTATTTGGAACAATATATTCCCAAATAATTTGCTCACAATTACATTCATCAGATATATTGTTCGCACTGACAGTGACTGTTGACATCGTTGTCCAGTCTACATTTGCCGACCTGTCCGCAGGGGCGGCTTGCAGTGATAGTGTAATATCGCTGGTAAAATCTTGATTTGCTTCTAACATACTTGTGATGACAACCTTTCCGTTTGTATCGCCTGGTCTTACCACCAATCTGTCTAGATTTGTTTGGCTCGAATTCCACCACAAGTCTTGCCCAGGAAGTATTTGGTACGCTACAGGAATCGTTGTCAATTCATTTCCAGCGTTGTCTGTCACAATCGCTCTAAGCATCAGGTATTGTCTGGATTTTGAAATCCATGAGGCTAAGGCGACAGACCCTTCTAAGCCGTCATCCCCATAATCTATCCACCTTCCAGATTGATCTGGTGTTGCTCCAACTCCATTGAGGTCGAATCCGAATTGAATTTTAGATGAGGAATTATCAATTCCAGAGCCCAAATCTTCTGCCTTGAATGAAATGTTCACTGCTCCGGTTAGGCTTGTACTCAATTCGGGGACGGTCCAACCAATACCTAGAGGCTCGCTAGTATCCACTTTGACATTTACATCAATCGATGCACCAATATTTCCAACTAAATCGACAGCCCGCATTTTCAGGCTGTGTTGACCTTCCTCAAAAGTAAGGCTAATACTCGAATCTGTAGTGTTTAGCCATTCTCCGTCTCGTTGATATTCGATGTGAGATACTCCACTACCACTACCGTCATCGGCAACAGAATCTAGGTCAGAAATTGTCACACTTTCCGTGTTGCTCCAGCCGTTCGTTCCACCGACTGTTGGAGTTGACATCGTAGGCGCAGTTCTATCAATTCCAATGAACATGGTTTTGCTAGCCGATAATCCTGAATTATCATAAACGGTAATCCTAGGGTTGTATGTTCCTTCAGCAATGTTTCCAGTATACCAATCCCAGCCATAACTTAAGCCACTAGGGCCATCGTTGTTTGGAGTCCCCGGGCCTGGAACATTTACTAAACTCGCATGAGATAAATCATCATCAGTAGCCGACCAAGTGAAAGCTAAGGTGCCGTTTGCCTGAAGATTATACCATGCTCGATTTAGAGCATTAACGCCTGTTCCGACACCTGAATTTGTTAATTCAAATGAGGTTATAATCGGTACTTGGTTTACAATGTTGAAATCTCCTGACGCATACCAATTTGTGAATTCACCAACATCGGTATCCCATGCTTTTACCCTTAATGTGTAAGTGCCATTAGAGTAAGAAGTAGTATCCAAATACGTCAGCCATGGGCCTGTTGTAAGATTTACGACTTCGTCCCAATTAACTCCATCCGATGATATTTCTATTAGCATACTAGATGCATTTCCTATACCAGACATCGATATGCTAACTGTGAGCAAACCTGTCACATCATCGCCATTTTCAGGGCCATTAGCAAAATCAAGAGTCAAGCTGCTAGATGATTTATTCATAGTAGCGTTTTCCAAGAGTAGTAAATCTCCGCTCTGACCGATGGTCATTATTACAACGACCAAAATAGCGGAGATAACTCGCCTCATTGATTACCCGAGGCTGACACTCGCCCTTGAATGCTCGCATAGATTTCTTTGATTTGGTGTTGATTGCTAATCGTAAATTGTTAGCCAAAAAGTGTATTTTAGTCGGTTGGTTCAAGTGCTACACACTCCCTCTTTGCAACATGGCAAGCCAAAGGCTATGTGCCCTAATCCTTGGAATTATGATTTTTGCAATGATTCCATACACGGTTCAGGCTGAAAATAGTGGGGGAGTTTTGGCTTCTTCTTCCACTGTGTCGTATTTCCCAACAAGTCCGGTGGAAGGCGGACAAGTAACAATCAGATTAACCTTGGAAAATCAAAATAATTTTGATGCTGAAAATGTAGAATACCAATTCTGGTGGGGAAGTGTTGGGCAAGATGGAGAATTGATGAAAGCAGCAACAGTAAACATTCCTGCTGGAGAGAGTGTTGATGTCGAAGCAATTAGATCAAGTTTGACAGCTGGCAGTCATCAAATCGGGATTGTTTTTAAGTACACAAGCGAACAGATGTTCTTCAAAACCATCACAGTTGCCGGATTACCTGATTTAGAAGTCACAGATATTCTAACTTCTCCCGAGTCAGTCAATTCCGGAGACGAAATAGATATTTCAGTTGAGGTATCTAATACTGGTTCAGAAAATGCTGGTGGTAGTGAGGTAAAGATAGATTTTGGAGGTGATTTTGAAGTTGTTGAATTACCAGCAATCGATTCAGGAGAAAGTGCTTGGGCAAATGTCACTATGACCGCTCCCTCATCTGGCGACCACGATATTATCGCAACTGTTGACCTAAATGATAATGTCACAGAGGCGGATGAAGATAATCAATTTTCTTCGCTTTTCACAGTCGATTCAAGAATGGATTTATCGCACATTGGAGACATTGAAGTTACAGTAGATGAAAATTCACTTTTGGGGCCATGGATATTTTCTGGAACCATCTCTAGAACAGGCGGTTCAGGAGATACTACTGTGCCGATGCGATTAGAAATCTTAGATGACAACCAGAATCCTCTTCCAACCGATATCTTTGATGTAATTATTTCAGGTGGCGCAAATGCTCAACAATCTTGGACATATCAGATTGATTACGTTGATTTGTCTAATATCCAGCCGGGTAATCATCAAGTGACTGCAGTTATCGATCCTTTCCAAAGCGGTGCTTTTGTTCAAGAGACAACCGACAATGACAGAATTAGTACTTACATTGAGAAATACGAAGTTCCTGATGTATCTATCGACCAAAATGCAATTCCATCCAAGACAGTTTTGAAGAGTGGTGAATCCATCACTTGGCGTGTTGTCATAATTAATTCTGGACAAATTGATGTAAAGGGTAAACTGCTCTACACTTGGGACGGACAACAATATGATGAGGGCCCATCTGCATTAATACAGATAGCACCTGGTGACTCTGTGGTTTGGGAGAGAACCTTGGACCCAAACCAGCAAGGAGCACATAACGCATCATTCTTAGCAGAATGGTTTCCAGTAGACGGGTATTATGATGCAAACCCACTGAATTCATACGCTTCTGGAGAAGTTAGGTACGATGAACAACTCAGATTGGTTTGGTCACGAGCATCGATGGTGTTAGTTGATGCCGATGGAAATAATGCAACCCTACCTTTAGAAGCCGGTGAACGATATACCATCTCCATCAGTTCGGTTTCACAAGAAACAGGGTCGGTAAATTATTCCTGTGAGGATGAATTAGGAATTCAGTTTGAATCCATACCAGTATCTGTTGATACATCTGCACAATTTGTAAAAATTAACTGTACATTCACTGCGAGCGCTCCATATACTAACCTATTCATAATCCCTGACGACAGTGTAGTTAGTGATGTGATTAGTTGGAATTGGGATACAAAAGAAGATTCAGCAAATATTGCTGATGCCGCAGGAGACATGTCACTTGGAACAGTCGGTTTAATCGGATTAATTGCGCTCGTTTTGATTGGCGTTCTAGTAGCAGCTGTAATATTGACCAGGGATAATGATGAGGAAGTTGATCGAGATATCTTTGATTATTGTCCTGCTTGTGATGGAGAATTAGAAGGCACTGAAGACAGGTGCCCTTCATGTACTTTCAACTTGAAGAAAGCAAGGAAACAATTCCATGATTGTGATACATGTGGTGAATCAATACCTGACCTATTGGCTAACTGTCCATATTGTGGAACCGACCAAGACGTTTCCAAGTATTTCGAAAGAAGAGAGAGGAGAGTCATTGTTAGAGAAGAAATTGCCCTACCAGAAGAGGAAGAAGAGTTCGACCCAGAATCAATACATGCAACTGGATATGAAGACTTTGATGAGGCAATCAAAGAATTCGGCTATGAATCAGACGACCTTGAGGGAGATTGGGATGATAGCATTGCCAAGGCGGAAGCAGAGGTTGAAGCCGCATATGATCGAAGAATTGCTCGTGAAGAATCTGATGAACTAGATGACGAAGAAGCGATGTCTGTTTACACAACAACTCTGAAAACAATTGAAGAGACCTTTGAATCTCACGACATAGATGCAATTTTGAAGGACAAAAATATTCAAACCCATGATGTCGAAGATGCAGATGATTTGTCTGCTAGCGATGCTGAAATCAGAGCAAGATTGTATGAAATCACCGGTGAAGAAGGTGTAATGCCTGGAGATGAAGTCATGATTGGAATGGGAATACAAGATAGGTCTTTAGCAGGTAATGAACTTCCTGAGGACGCTATGGATTTCTCGTTTGAAGACGACGACCAAATCGACCCAGTAAAGGCAGCCACAGAATCCAATGCGCGACGAAGAAATCTCCGCAGAAGGACAAAAGAAAAAGAAGTCCAAACCGCAGAGTGTGGTGCTTGTGGAACAGACATTCCAGTAGATGCAAGTGAATGTTCGACTTGCGGTGCTAAGTTTGAGTAAGATGCCTGTCAGTACTCATAGGGTTCGTCATTGCGTGAGCTCGGCTGACCCTCTTGACTTCATTCAGGCAAATCCATCCAATTGTTGATTCATTTTCAAACCATCGAGCCGTTTTCTTCATACATGTGTTGATGCTGGAGTATTATGATGAGACCTAAGAATGCAATTAGAGCGTTTGCTCTTCTTGGGATACTGTTGGCGTCTCAGATGGGATGTATTGGGCTTGTTCCTGCAAGGGAGTTCATGGAGGACGTACGTGATCCTCCAAAACTTACAGAGGTAGTAGAAAAAATAAATGTTAATCACACATTTGTATCTCAAATCACAGATATATCAAGCACTTTGTACAATTCTCAGGAAAGATTTACCGTTGATCAAAATGTTCAGGAAATCAAGGTCTACATCGGTGTTGCATTCGCAGGCCCGGACCAAATTCCAGGTCTCCCAGTTGAATTAAGATATGTTGAAGCATCTATCACTGATGCAAATGGCGAAGTTGTTTGGACGGAAACATGCGTCGAAACCTGCAGGCCATCTGTATCGACTTTCCAAGAACCATTGACATTAGGAACTTGGACTCTAACGATTGAGGCAAGAGGATATGGGGAAGAATTAATTAGTACCTACAAGGATTCATTTGACCTTTATGTTCACATTCATAGAGAGTGTTGGGAATACCCCAATGAAGTAGAATGTTCATACGATTAAGTTAGGCTGGATTCACAAGCATATCTACGAGAACAATTTTGGCATTTACCGATCCGTTCGTGGTTTCTTTTTGCTCCACCATTAACCATTCTATCTTGAATTTCTTTTGTCAAATCCATTAATGATTGATAATTTTCATCATTCCAGAATATTTGGTGAAGATTATCTTCTCCATATTTTACGACCCCATATGGTGGTTTATTGCCTGTTGTTTTTTCGACCAAATGAAGGTAAGCCAATAGTTGATATTTATGTGAATCGTGCGGTTTCTCGGGAATTTTTCCGGTTTTTTGTTCCATAGGTATGAATTCACCATCAACTATCACGATTTGGTCTGGTCTTCCTCTAAGACCTGTCTCGTCATCTTTCAGTAGACCAGCAGTTTCGTCATCGTCAGAATATGATACGTCCATATTTTCTTTAATACCTGCATCGATTTTTGCAATTTCAAGCTCGTTGTCAACCATAAGGGCTCTTTGAAGTTGCCATGAAGCCATAAGAGTCCATAGCATCGCAACTACAGCAAGAATGAATCCTGCTTGTTGCTTATTCTGTGCATAAGTTAAGCCGATGGCGTGTAAAATGCAGATTATTGCACCGAACAATAATCCTGCTTCGACTCGACCTCCTTCTCCCCAACCGCCAAGGAATCCAAGTGGTTGGAATGTATACGGAATGACTGTTTCATCGAAATTTTTAATCTCGTTGTATTCAACCTTATTTGCAGACATTTTGAAAAATTTTCTCCAGGGAAGATATATTGCAAATATTGCTACAATCAACCAAGTTAATGCTAACATAGTCAGATATTTTGAAACATATTCGAGGCTTTGGTTTTGTCTGTCAAGTAAAAAGAATAAAACTGCATCAGATATGAATACCAAGATGATTGTAAACCACCATGACCAAATTACCAATGCTCTTCTTAATTTGATTTGAGTCTCTTTAAATTTTGAAATTCTTTTGTGAATTTTTGCATGTTCTACTTTTCCTTTTTGAATATCTTCTCCTTTCCCGCTGGACCCTTGCTTTTCTAAAGCCCATGAAAGAGGGCAATACACGTATCTTTCCAAATCTGAAGCTGATACGTTCAGTGCCTTGCCATTATCACTAATCCAGAAACCATTTTCATTTGGCGTGGCAGTGATTCCCAGACCTGTGGATTCAAACAAAACCAAGCACCGATTTTCCCATGTATGGTTATACTACATAATTTCAACTATATTGTGATTAAATCATATGTTTTCATGGTGAAAAAGGGAAAAGCAATCGACGAAGCGGTTATTTAGGGGGTTTTGTGGCCCGAATGCTGGAGTCATAAACATGACAGAACTATTGATTGACCGCGAGACATACGAAACAAATGCTGTACATATTGGTACTCAACAGAAGTGCCGACATGGCCCAGTTTATTCAAGAAGTTCGCGCTGATGGACTTTATCTTATAGACATCGAAATTACAGACAGCAGAATCCGGTCAATCGCACAATTCCTAACTAGATACAATCCAGCAAATGTAATGGTAGTTAGTGCTAGACAATACGGACAGAGACCAGCAAGACTCTTTGCAGAGGCAATAGGTGCTAACGCAAGCGTTGGTAGATTCATTCCAGGAAGTTTGACCAACCCTGCTTTAAGATCGTACGTTGAACCTGATATTCTATTCGTAATCGACCCTGCTGCAGACCAGCAAGCTCTGAAAGAAGCAGTTAATTCAGGCCTGCCAATCATAGGAATTTGTGATGCAAATAACAATCTAAGAAATGTTGACTTAGCACTACCAGCAAATAACAAAGGTAGAAGGTCATTGGCACTTCTTTAATGGCTTTTGGCTAGGGAAGTTCTCAAAGTTCGTGGGGAAACAACCGACGATGATTGGGCTAAGGAAAACGACTTAGAAGAATGGGAATCAACCTTCTAAGTGATGAATAATGAACAGTTTCATTCAGCCTAAACCAGGTGAATGGCAAGGTGAGCAAAGGCCACTTTTTCTTGCTCCGATGTCTGGAGTCACAGATTTACCTTTCAGACTTTTAGCAAAGGAATGTGGTGCAGATTTTACCATTACAGAATTTACTAATTCCACAGCACTTACCAGAGACGCTGCAATGTCGTGGAGAAAAATGGAAACTTGTGAGGATGAACTTCCATTCATTCCGCAAATTTTTGGTGGTGTAACTGAAGATATGGCCAAAGCAGCCGAATTATTGCAAGATAGTGCAGATATTATTGATCTGAATTTTGGCTGTCCTGCTCCTAAAGTGACTAAAATTTGTGCTGGCGCAGCATTGATGGGCGAGCCTGAAAATTTAGTATCAATGTGTGAGGAAGTAGTAAATAGAGTGGAAATCCCAGTCACAGCAAAAATGCGTTTAGGAACTGGAATGGATAGTTTCAATGCAAAAGAAATTTGTGAAAACTTGGAGCATGTCGGTGTCCAGCGATTATGTGTACACGGTAGAACCTTGAAACAGAGATATTCTGGTGTCGCAGATTGGGATTATATTGCTAAAGTCGTAGATTCGGTTGAAGTACCTGTTGTCGCAAACGGAGATGTAATCGATTCTAATTCCGCTAGTTATTGTTTGAATCAGACACATGCTGCTGGATTGATGATTGGCAGAGGTGCGATTGGAAGGCCGTCTATTTTTGGTGAAATCAAAGTAGGACTTGGCTGGATTGAGGAAGAAGAATTGCCATGGATTTCTAATTTCGATGGTAATTGGCATTCTTTGGATGAAGTTCAGCAACAATTTGCAACCAGAAGATGGTGTTGGAACAGATACATCCAACTTGCTAGAGAAACAACCGGTTTGAATATCAAATCGATGAGAGGCCATGCAGTTTCTTTCACTAAAGGACTTCCTAATGCAAAGCACATTCGAGCAATTATGCATGGTAAATCCAGTCGCGAAGAATTCGCCGAAGCTACGAGCGATTACCTCGCATCATACTAATTGCTTATTCTGTTTTGGATAAAGTGTCTCCGACCCTTTCGATTCTACGGAAGATTCTATCCAAGTCATCCGTTGATTTTCGTTTCAAAGATTCTACATCAGTCCCGACCAATCTGTACCCCAAAGGTAGTCTACCACCAAGCAAATTTAGCAATAGCATTTGGTCCTTAGCATCAATATTTTTTAGACTTCTAGAAATTATCTCAGGGGTACATGAACCATTCTTTAGATGCTTCAATATTGTATTTGAAATTGATAATCTTTGAAATCCTCCTTTTTTCAAGAGCCAATCTTCTCCTCTTCGACTGTGCTGTGTAGTCATCGCCGACCATAGAGCAGTAGAAAGGCGGTCTGTTCTAGCAACTCTTTCAACCATTCCAGTAGTTCTGAATCTCTCTAAGATTCGTCCAACTCTGGGTTTAGGACCCCCACATGCTTCTGCCGTTTCATCGATAGAAATGGGGGGGCCAGATTTTAGTAGCATCTCAAAAACTTTTACAGATAATGAATCTTGTTTGTTTTCTTTACCAGGCCTCTCCCCTAGCAATCCGATATCAGCCATAAAGCGAGATACTTCATTTTCATTTTCTAATAGAGGTCCCCACTCTTTTATTCGTATCAATGCGCTTGGTTTTCCATCTGGTGGCAATTCGATTTTTAGCGTTGTATTTTTACCACGCATCCAAATTTCATCTAAAATCTTGATTCTTTGTTTGTGAATAATACTCGACCTAGATTTCATGTTTTCAATCGCATTGTTAATCGATCCTCCTACAAGGTAGTAATTCTTCCAACCATTGCCTGTTGTGGTTGATACCAAACCAGCAGATACAAGCCGTGCAAAATGATGATGTATTGCTGCAGGAGTAAGTCCTAATTCTTCAGCGAGTTCTCTGGTCTCGAATCCCTTGCTAGGATTTTTTAACAAATGCTCACTAAGAATTCTATGAATAGGCGAGAAATGACCTTCTTCATCAGAAGCAGAATCTTCCCTCCTGCGATGCAGGCACAATGTATCTATCATCCATGAAATCAGTTTGTCCCTTTCTTTCTTTCCAGCGGGTAAAGGTATCTCTTCGAGTCTGAGATCAAACATTATGCAAACGGGGGTGTTGAAAGGATTTGAACAATGCGCAACAAAAGCCTCTCAAGAGGCGATTGTTGTATCACCTTCTTTCATCCGACCATTCGTAATCGATTTTCCTAGAAGTATCCCAAATTTCAGAATCTGTTATGTGTGGAGCTAATTCAATTCTATCTTCCCTAAGAATTCCTCTTCTTCTTAGAACTTGTACTGCTGAGTGGACCGATGCTCTTGACCTACCAATTCTTCTTGCAAGGGATGCTTGCGATCTTGGGATGCCATTTACTTTGATATCTTCAACAATGGTCTTCTGTACTAGGGACAATCCAATTGGCATTTGCCTTGCTGCTTCATTTTCTCCGACCTGCATCCCTCGTAAAACTTCGACTTGGCTAGGCGCTCCAGCAAAGTAGCAAGTTCTTCCATTTACTGAAATAATCGTAATCGATTTCTTACTAGAAAGGACATCCAGATGATGTCTCAAGGTTCCGTTTGCCGCAGAGAGGTGAGATTGCAACTCGCGGTAACACAAACCGGGATTCTTTTCCAGTGTATGCAAAATCCTTCTTCTAAGAGGGTGTTCAAATTCTCTTAGTTTAGTATTAACAGTTCCACGAGGAAATGCTAACGCACCAATTTGTGCACCTATTCCAAGAATGCCACCTGTAGCACCAGTTAGACCAGCAGCGAGCCAAGGTCGCTGATTTATCCACTGTCTAATCAGTGCCATGTATGAGGTTTAGTAGAACTCATTTGTAATAGATTCGGTTATTTGATTACTTTGTTTTAATCGAACCTGATTTAATTTTTAGGTGTGCGACTAGAGGAGATAATAACCTTCCACATGTCAGTCCATGCTCAGATAAAACATAATCAACTCTTACAGGAGGGCCATTGTCGACTTGGCGCTCAATGAGTCCTTCGTCTGCTAGAAATCTAAGTTTGTCAGATAATGTTCTGCTGGATATTCCCGAAAGTAAGTGCTTCAATTGGTTGAATCTTCTGGCACCAGCAATATACAACGTAGAGAGTATTTCAATCGTCCATCTACTTCCAAAAACATGCAAAGCCTCTACCGCCGCTTCTACTTCCCAATCGGTATCCCATGGAACATTTCCAGAGAAATTTGCTAATTGCTTTCTGATGTTCCCACCGTTATCGATTGTAGATTCGATATTTTGTTCTATTTCACCTAGGATTTCTTTTGGTAATATCAAAGGTGGGTCGGGCATGCATCTCCTAGCAGATGTTAGTCATAAAACATAGTGTAAGAAAGAAACCATCAGGAGTTCGAATAACTAGGGTTTCTACCTTCAATAAGAGCACTTAATCCTTCTAATGCATCATTTGTAGAGAATATAGTTCTCAAACTTTCTAATTCTGAATTCAAGCCTTCTTGCAAACTAGTATCTTCTGCTAAATTTATCAGATTACTTGCAAGTGAGATAGCGATTGGTGCGACTCTAGAAAGAGATCGAAGTTGCCTAGAAACCAATTTGTCCTCAGGGTCAAATCCATCAGGGCATTCTCCTTGAAGCAGGGCTGAAAGGTTGTTATCGCTGTAGAACGACTCTGCAAATTTTACAACTTTAGATTCTGAGTTCACTGGCTTGGCAGGATATTTATTCGCTGGTTTTCCATTGATAGAAAGTTGATTTATCATCGAATCTACTTCAGAAACTTCGACCATATTGGTAACCAAACCTAGGTCTGTAGCAGTTTGAGCATCCATGAAATTTCCAGCCAAAACAGCCCATCTTGCTGCGGGTATTCCACAAATCCTAGCAGGTCTTTGTGTGCCACCAAGTCCTGGATAGATTCCAATATTTGTTTCAGGGAATCTGAATTGCGTTTTCCTTGTTCCTATCCTATAGTCACAGGATAAGGCTAGTTCAAGACCTCCTCCTAAGGCTAGACCTGTTGTTAAAGCGATAGTTGTCTTTTTCAGAACTCTCTAATTTATCTAAAACCACATGTCCATTAGCAGTAAATTCGTAAATGTCAGGGAAAGAATCCGCTCGTAATTTGTCAACAAAGAATTTTACATCTGCACCTGCGACAAATGCTTTACCTGCACCATCTAACACAATAGTGTGAACATTTGGATTAGAATTCACTCCGTCCAAAGCCGAAGAAAGTTGACCAACAACGGTTTCATTTAGTGCATTCATCGCTTCTGGTCTATTGATGGTTAGAGTTGCTATTCCATTTTCGATTGTTGTGTCAACATAATTGAAAACAAAATCCTCGTTTCTTTTCCAGATTTTTGGGACCGCAAAGCCCGCTAGTTTCGCATATTCTTCGGCCATTTTACTGGCACTTTCGATGCCGAGTCGATTTGCTAGTTCGAAAGGTCCTCTAGCCCATCTCAATCCTACCTTGGCGCCTCTGTCGACATCTTCTAAAGAACAAATTTCCTCATCAACAATTTGCCCTGACACAGCAAAAACCTGTCCGAGTAATCTAGTTTTGATGATGATTTCTGCTTCTTCTGAACATTCAGTATCTTCACCGATTTCCCACTGATCTCCAGCCTCAACCATTTTCCTAAGATTTTCAGCGCCAACATATCTTGGCGTCTCTAGTTGTTCAGCGAGATAATCAGTTGAATGAAGAGCAATCGGTGGCCCTGTTAAGTTCATCAATGCAAATGGTCCCATTCCTATTCTGAATGCTTTCATGGCTACAGCATCGATTGCTGCGGCACTTGCAACGCCTTCTTGCAACAGAAGACAAGCTTCGTTCAGCCATGGAACGAAAAATCGGTTTACAACGAAACCAGGTCTATCTTTACAGATAATTACCACCTTTCCTAAGCCTCTACAATATTGCACAGTTCTTGCAATTGTATCATCAGAAGTTGAATCTCCAGGAATAACTTCAACCAGTCTATTTTTGGCTGGGTGATAAAAGAAATGAAGGCCTACAAAACGGTCAGGCCTTCCAGATGCAGCTGCAAGGTCGTTTACTGAAAGAGATGAAGTGTTTGATGCAAGGATTGTATTATCGCCACATGCTTGGTTTAGTGTATTGAATACCTCGGTTTTAATGTTGAAATCTTCGAACACAGCCTCGATAACTAGATCTGTATCTTCGGCGGTATTTTCTGTTCCTACAACCCCAGTAATTCGCGATTGAATTTGGGAGACTTGTTCTGGTGAGAAGATTCTTCTTTCTACTGCTTCATTCAAGAAGTTGGAAATTATCGATTGCCCTCTTTCGACCCATTGTGCTTCTCTGTCCACCATTTGGACATCGAATTCTTCTTGCGCGGTTTTCTGTGCTATGCCAGAGCCCATGTTTCCGGCACCGATGATTGCGACCTTCTGTATTGGCTGCATGGATGAATCCATTTCTAACCCCTCCATGAATTAAACGGATTCAATGTTATAATTAAAAAATTGAATCATATGCTTCTTTCATTCTTTTACACCAGTTTTCGATAGAGAACTCATTTGCCCGATTTTTTACCTCAGATGATTCGTCTTTCAGGTTGATTATCGCATTTTTCCAACTTTCAATATCGTCTACAGGGAGTATATGGTGCTCAAGAGGGATTTCATTGTGGGCGGGAGCATCAGCAACCAAGGCAATAGTTCCTGATGCATATGCTTCTAACGGAGGTAAGCCGAACCCTTCTGCTACAGAAGGGAATAGCAAGGCATCAGAATGTTGGAGTGCAGCAATCATTTCTTTGGAATCTAGCCTGCCAACCCAGTTCAGATTACAATTCAATTTACTCGCTAAATCGGTGAGTTCTTTTTTCGAATCAATTGATGATTCTGCACCTATCTTGTGGAGGGTCACATCTAAATCAGCACATACTCGAATTGCAAAATCTACTCTTTTTCGGTCTTCTTCACTTCCGATAATTACCAGATTTTTCCGTCTTTGAACCAATTAGGTCTTTCAGTTGCAATAGAATAGTCATCTAAGTCAATAGCATGCGGGACATATGCTGTCTTTATTCCAGGAAAACGCATCTCGCATTCTTTTTGGGTGTATTTTGAAACACAAACTAAAAGGTCAGCCCGATTGATTCCAGATTTGATTTTTTGCAAATCTTTTTTTCTGATTATCGAAGGGTTATGATTTCCAATCTTTACTTCATGATTTTCAAATGGGAAGATGTGGAATAAGTCATGAATTGTGATTACACGCTTTCCATTTTTTGGGCATAAGCCTGCTTGTTCTTGGTCTGTGATGTGGGTAATGTCTACGGTTTTGGATAATTTTTCTACATTTTTAGGTGCTCTAAACCATCTTTTCCACAATCTACCAAGAGGATTTTTTGAAATTTGATATTCATGAGTCACAGCTAGGGCATAATTTTCCACTAAACCTGATTTTAGCCTTGAGAGGTGACTTTCATGTGTGCTTCCCAATCCTGAGAATGGTGATAATGCCCCACCTCTTGCAAGCATTATCTTACGCAAAAAATCACCTATTGGATTACCTTGAGATGTTTTACAGGATCTGCTACACCAAGGTCTTCGGGGAAGAACATAGTTGCTTCTGGTATAGGGAGAGGAACGATTTCCTTACCCACCAATGCTACTCTACTTGGAGGAGAATCATCCAATAATTTCCTTCCTGTTAATGGCGCAAGAGCATTTGAGAATTCCAAAATATCATCATGGAATGGCATATTTTCAGATGTCAAATTCTCTCTTGAATTTCCAACATGGACATAGCCCTTGCATTCAATCCAATCGGGGTCTGCTCTATTGTCTAATTCTGCATATTGTGGAATGTGTTCAGGATTCATGTTTTTACCCTTAATCAAAGTGTGTCGACAAACAATGCGGGTGTCAAGGCTCGGTAGTAAATCGATAGTTTCCTCGAATTTGTCCCATGCTGCCGCATTCCATTTCGGCCTACATATTTCATCAAACACCTCTTTATTTGGAGCATCTACTGATACATACAATTGAGTTGGTAAAGTGTCTAATTTCTCTATCACTTTTGGCAGCGTTCCGTTGGTCACTAACATTGTCGTCATTCCATGTTTGTGACATAAATCCATGTACTCTGATAGACGATTGTATAGTGTTGGTTCTCCGTTTAGAGAAATTGCAACGTGCTTAGGATTTTGAGCATCTAGAAATTTTCTCTTGGAACTTTTGGATTTCCACCAAATCCAGAAATGAGCCTTCTTTGTGCTTAACGGACTCGTATAGCATCTCTAGAGGGTCTTGGTCAGATAATTCCAAGGAATCCATGTGGGGTTCCCTCCAGCAATAAGAGCATGCCAGATTGCATTGGTCAACCACTGGAGACATTTGCATACAATTATGGCTCGCAACACCGTAGAATTTACCTTTGTAGCATTGTCTATCTCTGAGTAGAGATTCTTTTGTCCAATGGCACACTTTAACTCCGCCGTGCTCACCAACTATGTGGTAGCGTTGCTTCTGCAACTTCGACTTCAGCAAAGGGTCCATTAGCATACCCAGCAGTCAATCTGATTTCAAACCAACGCATATGTAGGTGTAGTATGTCCACAGACTATGGAAGAGAGAGTAGAATCTTGGAAACCACACCTGCTAGGTTTCGTTCTTCCAATCATCACAGTTGCAGGTATTATCCAAGGAGGGTGGTGGGCATTTTCAGGTTTTGTTTGGGCCGTAGGAATTTGTCCAATTATTGACATGGTTTCTCCCAAAGCAGCACCTGTTCGAAACCAAACATCCACAAAACCGTGGGACGCACTACTATTCATGCACACAATTGCTTATCTTTCATGCATTGGGGTCTTACTATGGCAAGCAGAATCAGAGGACTTTGGTTTGCCGGTAGTCTTGGGAGGATTATCTGTCGGAGTTGTCGGGGGAATCTCTGGAATAATCAATGCACATGAAGCAGGTCACAGAAAGAAAGGTTCTCTAATTTGGAGAATGTCGAGATTAAATCTTCTAATGGTACTTTATCTCCATTTCACTACCGAACACAACCATGGCCATCATAGAAATTATGCTACCTCAAGAGACCCTGCATCTTCTCCAGAGGGTCGATCTTTCTACATACAATTGGTAATGACCTTGCCTCTACAGTATATTTCAGCTTGGAAAACACACAAGGAGAAGGGCTTAGGGTTTGTAAAAAATCCTATTTTCCACGGTACGATTTTTCAGTTATTCTTAATCGGAATTCTCTGGTACTATTCTCCTGCCGTGATGTATGCCTTCCTGATTCAAGCGATATTAGCGATAATTTTGCTTGAGTATGTGAACTATATCGAACATTACGGATTGGTCAGAGAAGTTGGTGAGAAGCACAGCCAAATGCATTCATGGGAATATCGTGGTGTCTGGTCAAGGTGGACCTTACTGGAACTTCCACTCCACCCAGCGCATCACTTGAAAGCAAGTTTGCCTCTCTGGGACCTACGTGCACAAGAAAACTCTCCGCAATTACCATTTGGCTATTATACCTCTTTTTGGATAGCATTGATACCTCCTCTGTGGAAGGGTTTGATGCGAAAACAAATCGCAAAATTGGCTTGAAAGGCTCGGAAATTTAAGTGTTTGTAAAAACACCTAGTGTAAACATTACACCCAATAGTAAATATAGGGCCGGTTCCAAAAGTAAACTAGGTGAGAAAAATGGACCGCGCATTGGAAACTTGGGTTGACGAAGTAATGGACAAACAGAAATTGAGGAACGGAATTTTCGCAAGGAAAAGCTGGACAACATGGTTCAAAGAATTGACTTTTGGGTCAAAATAGATCCTAAATTATTCAACTTCAGTCGAGTTGAGATATTTTCTGTCAAACCAAATTGGGCCGCCAGGTGGTATGGCAGCAGCCATTGCCATTATGGCTAGATTGGAAGAAATTCTTCCTTGTCTCTGTTCCCAAAAAACTAGAGAGATATACAGGATGAATAGGAATCCATGAATAGGTCCAATGATTTTGACGAGTATTTCATTTCCTCCAATATACTTCAATGGCATTGCTATGAAGAATAACGAGATTGTGGAGATAGTTTCAAAAATTCCGCTCAATTGGAAGAAATTCAAACTCTTACCTCCACCATTGGTCTTGATGAGCCACAAGATGGACACATTTGGTCTTCGCTTTCCTGATAGTCATGTTTACATGCAGGGCAGAGTTTAGCCAGTTCCATTTTGCCCATTATTTCAATCGATTCCCCCTGAAGTGAGATATAACCACTGGTTAGATTTCCAACTGTGTACCTTCCAGCGCCCCCAAGTCTAACAAGAATGTCAGGTGGCAATGTTACAGTTCCTGTTTCATCAACAATCAATTCTCTGTCTTGGCTTAAATCTTCAACATTTACATTTTCTCCATGTTCAGCTACGAATCTTCCATCTCTTAATTCAAGTGAACGATTAGCAAAGGCTGCAACTTCTTTCGAATGCGTAACAATCAAGAATGATACTCCCTCATTTATGTGTAAGTCTTTGAATAAAGCAAGAACTTCTCTACTTGTGACAGGATCTAGCGCTCCAGTTGGTTCATCAGCAAGGATGAGTCTAGGTTTGGTGATTAGTGCTCGGGCAATTGCTACGCGCTGCTGCTCTCCACCGCTGAGCATTGCAGGCATTGCATGAATTCTGTGTGACATACCTAGTCTTGTTAGCATCTCATCTGCGATTGCTAATGCTTTCCTCGATCTTACACCTTGATGTCTAAGCGGCTGTGCGACGTTATCTCTTGCATTCAAATCGGGCAATAGATTTCCTTCTTGAAAAATGAATGAAACGGTTTTTTGTCTTAATTCTACTAATTCCTGACCTGTCAGTCTAGTCATGTTTTTTCCAACCAAACTCACTGAACCTGCGCTTGGTTTCATGAGCCCTCCGAGACATTTCATTAGGGTTGATTTTCCAGACCCTGAAGGCCCTACTACTGCTATCGCCTCTCCTTCTTTCATGTTGATATGAAGTCCTCTCAAAGCGACTACATTTCCATCTTCGGCCTTGGATTCGTAAACATGGTAAAGTCCTTCAGCTTCTAGTATACTATCAGTCATCTTTACTCCCCCTTCAATACACTGGATAAATCAGCCTTCAGTGCCTTTCTTGTGGTTACCAATAATGCGATAACAACTGCTGTAAATACCGCAAAGGAAACAAGGATAATTTGTGTCCATGGATAAATCAGAGTCCTGTCTATTACGGTAGAAGAACCGCCGAATATTTGGAATATGAATCCGAAAATATCGAAGAAACCGTTGAACGATAATGCTAGTCCAACTCCTAGCACGATTCCTAAAGCCATTGAAACTATGACAATTGATAAAATTTCGAATAGAACCAATCTAATTATTTGATTTGGAGATGCTCCAATTGCCTGAAGTACGGCTAGTTCTTTTTGCCTCTGACTCAATACCAATGAAAGGAATACGAAACTAGATGCGACTGCTGCCACACTAGCAACAACGAATTGAAGTGATAGTAGACCTGGAGTTCCAAAAATCAATCCTCCATTTCTTTCAACGGTCTTGTGAGTAGATGACCAGTCTAGCACAGTCGCGACTCTAGAATCAGCTTCAATTTGCGAGGCTAGGGATTCTAGGTCATCACCAACTACTCTGTCAACTCTTACTATCCAAGTTTTGGAACTGTAATTATCAGCATCATCACCAACCAATTCCCTCCAAGAACTCTCTCCAATGATAATTGATGATTCAATTACAGCGGCACCTACACCAGGAATGTATTCATGAGTTCCCATGTAATACATAGATGTAGAATAAGGAGTTATGATTAATTCTACGCGTGTATCTGCAAAGAATAGGTCAGCAGCAAGCGGCGGAGGCAGGTCTGTAGGTCCTGATGCACAGGATGTTTCATCACTGTTAGAACCATCGGGACATGTTGTATTGGACAATATTGCTGACGAAAGGTCAAATAATCCGAATGTACCTTCAAGGTTAGCGTTTGTAAAGTCAGTACCGTTTAGCGAACCTCCCATGAAATTTACAATGATTGTATGATGTAGGTTTGCCCCACTTAAATCGGTATTCGTTAGGTTAACATCGAGTAAAATCGATTCACTTAGGTTAACTCCTGACAGGTCTGAATTAGATAGATTGGTTTCAGTCAGATCCACTCTACTTAGGTTTCTATCTTCCAACGTTTGTCCAGATAAATCCAATCCAGACCAATCGCTATTCATTAATGCTGTATATGCATTAAACAAAACGAGAGGGTCTGTTTCATTGCTTCCTCCTGAAGAGAAATTAAATTCTATTTTTTCCCAGATGAAATTGATATTTTCTGATTTTTCATCACTTGGTTTTAGCAAGATATCATCTAATCTATTTTCATCGCCGCCTCTATTAGACCCAGCTAGGCGTAAGGAGTACGCAGCATCTTCACCTGCGCTGAAACCGCCATTGCGATATGCTTTCATGGCATCATCGATATCCTCTCCGGGAATGGATTGTTCGCTCCATCTCAAAACTTCGTAATTATCATCAAAAAGAACGAAGGTCTGAAGTTTGTCTCCACCTTGTGCATCAGCGAGTGTTATTTCAGGAACGCTGGTTGCTACTGGAGAGGTTTTACTGTTTGTGAATTCACCGATTAACGACAGTAATCCGGTTTCATTGATTGGCCTTTCCATTTCAATTTGTAGGTCAGATCCTACGGTTGCATCTGCCGTTTTTTCGTCAACTAAGGTTCCAGTATAACCCTGAACCGCAGCGAGTGTCACAATGGATAACGTTAGGAGCATAATTACGGCGAGTCTGTTAACAGATTCTGTTGACCCTGAGCCCTTTAATCCCCTCTTCACGTCTTTTAGAATTGGAGAGCGGCCAAATAATAACTGCATTATTTGAGGACCTTTAGCTCCGATTCTTCCAAGCAATAACGCTCCTCCTATCCATAGTCCGAATGGTCCAAAAATACCTAGAAGACCCTCGATAAAGAAGTTGGAATTTAGGCCGTCTTCACTACCATTCATTTCTAGCCATGAATCGATTACTGCCACCATACCAAACAAGAATGCAGTCCAATGTAGCCATCTCTTAGGCTCGGTTTTTGTCGTTGTTTTTCTGACACCTTCTTCGATTTCTAGTTCAATGAATTCACGAGTTCTACTTCTTCCAAATATCATTGCAAGACCTAATGTTGTAATGGCAGTAAACAAGGTTGAGGCAATTCCTAGTGTAGGATTAACCTCGAAATCACCAGTTCTAAATTCCATAAAGCCAACTGCAGATAATACAATTGGAACAGCCATAAGTGCTAGGATATAACCAACTAGCCAGGCTACTGACGACATAACAAATAGTTCGAGCAGTACCATGCCTTGCAAACTTCCTCCGTCTGCTCCAATAACCCTGTGTATGCTAACCTCTCTTCTTCTTTGCTCAAGTGATAATACAAGACCGTAAATGAGAACTGCAATCGATAATATCACGATTGGAATCATGATAATATAATCAAAAATTTGGATTAGGCCAAGGAAAATTTCCAAAAATAGAATCGTTCCACTTACGATATCTGTGTAGTATAATTCAACTCCCTCATCTGTGTAATTTCCACTCTGAACTCTAGTCCCGAGGTCCTCTAGCCATTCTGCAGCATCATCAGTTGATGTAGTCGGAAGTTGCCCTCTATCAATTGTAACTCCCAGGTACATGTGGTCATAATCCATTAGCGTAGCACGTTCAGATTCCTCTAGGGCCTCCCATGTAGTGAATATGGGATTGAATGGTAAAGTAGGGTTCCCAAACGGCCATGGTTCATAGATTCCCATAACGGTGAGATTCTCTACAGTCATCCACATTCGACAGTATATCATTTCATTATTTTCAGGGGGTGATCTCCCCTGCACAATTTTCGTCGTTTATACTTCCTTCAAGCAGGGTAGATTCGTCAACAACGTAGGCAAATGTCAGAGTATCGAGAACATCACCCACTTTTGCTTGAGCCTGACTAGCAATTGTTGATGGTAGGATTATTCCTCTGTTTTTACTCATATTTTCAGGCGTTGGCCATTCTCCGAGTCCAGAGATGATGTTAGCTCCAAGCCTGTCGGCTAATTCACCATCGAATGCTCCGGGGCCCAAGAATCGTATGGCTCTCTTATCAGAGATTGGTGGGCCATTATCATCTGCTTCAGGATAAGCGAATGTTACAGAATCCCATAAGGGGTTTTCATTATCTGAGACCGCTCTCATTTCAAGGGGCTGGGCTACGACAAACTCAGCATTGAAGAATCCACCACTGTGGATTCCTTGTCGCCCTAAAACGAGTGTGCAATCATTGAATTCACTAAACTCCTCGAGTAACTCATCGCAAACACTCGTCATTGTGGTTGTATTGTTAGACCATCCTGTTGCGTTCTCAACAGGAGTTCTTGCGTATTCGATTTTGGCATCAAACGGCTCGGATTTCAATGATTCTTCAAAGAATAATTGGGACAATCCAACTCCGTATGCTAATACAGTAGTGATTACAAGAGAAGCAAGGAAAACACCAGCAATTACTGCCAATCCTCTTTCTTTTCCTCTCCAGGCGCTTTGTCCTGCTAATCGTAATCGGCTTGGTAGTTCTGTAATTTTGTGTTTGTAAGATTGTAATCTAGAACGGTCTTTGGAAAAATCACTTGAACCCAATTCGATATCGGAATCAATCATTCTTCCTCACCTTCCTCATCAAGTCCCCAAGCACTTCGGATATCGGATGCCTTGGTTTTACCATCGGTTAGAAGCAGCATCCTGTCGGCTTTGGATGCGAGATCTGGGTCATGTGTGACCATTAGAATAGAGATTGGATTTTCCTTGTCGTGACATAAGTTTTTGAATAATTCAAGGACCTCTGCCCCAGAAGCAATGTCGAGATTTCCAGTTGGTTCGTCTGCTAATAATAGAGGTCTATTTCCAGCGATTGCTCTCGCAATTGCAACCCTCTGTTGTTGTCCCCCAGACAATTGGTCAGGAATGTGGTGCATTCTGTCTGCGAGGTTTACTTTTTCAAGTGCGTCTATTGCTCTTTTTTCTGCTTCCTTGGGTTCACTTCCTGCAATTTCAAGCGCCATAGCAACATTGTCAAGAGCAGACAAATTATCTAGCAGATGGAAGTCTTGGAATATCCAACCTACGTAATTTCTTCGTACATCAACAATTGCTGAAGGATTTTTTGTTCCGTATTTCTTCTCATTTAGGACAATAGAACCCGAATCTGCAGGTAGCAATCCTCCAATTATGTTGAGTAGTGTTGATTTTCCACATCCGGATGGACCCATAAGGGCAACTAACTCTCCGCTATCGATTTTCATATCAATGCCTTTCAAAACATCAATTTTGTTTGAGCCCGAACCAAAAGATTTCGTTAAAGAATTGACCTCAATCATAGGACCACGCTAATAAGCAGCATCACAAAGTTTTGGTATATGAACTGATGTTTACCATGATTAAGATTAAATCATAAATTACCAATCAAGAATGGGATTAATTCCAATTACCTTCTACCATGTGGAAAGGGTATGACGAACCTTTGGGTTGTAGATTCAAATTGCTTCATTCACCTAGGTTCAATGGCTCCAGAAGGTTTTCTTTCTGATTTTAATTCGGTTCTAAAAAATCAATCCTCGGCGATTTACGTTACTCCTGGAGTTCACGGTGAAATCAAAACGGTTAGATTTCAACGCTGGAAAGGAAGTCCTAATCTTCTCGATACAATGATGGATTCATTGAAAACAATCGCTGTAGATGAGGCAGAAGTGAGAGCTCTTGCTAGCCATATCGGTGAAAATGCGTCACCGCAAGATGTTGATCTTTCACTCATGATTTTAGCCTCTAAGTTATCTCATGAAGGAAACAAAGTCACCTTAGTTTCAGATGATTACAAGATGACTACAACCGGAGAAAAAGCCAATTTAAATTTTGAAACATGTCCACCATCAACCTTCATTCAGAGGCTAGCAGAATTTGGAAATTCGGGGCAAAGAACTAGATTTAGAAGCCTTTCAAGAAGGGTTAGAGCCGCAGAAATGCGTTATGCAATAAGTAGGGCAGGTCAATATGATATTCAGGCAAAATTAACTTGGATGGTTGATTCATTATTATCGACAAAAGTATCTGCACCAGAACAGGAAGAAGTTTCCGGCGAGGTTGATGAAAAGAAATTGATTTCAGGCTTAATTCGGACAATAAGAGGACAACAGGTGAAAAAATCAATTTTGAACAAACTTGGAAATTTGCCAGAGATTTGTAATCCAGTTGCAAAAATTGATTCATTTTTGGAATCATTGGTCAGTGAAAGCACATCAGAGGATGTATTAGGTTCATACCAGTCTTGTGTTGAATTGCTTAGTGAAATTCTAGAGGTCACTGGCATAGGTTTAGCACCGCTTGGAGAGGATATGGCAGAAATTGCACACAGAGCAATTTCTGGACCGTTTTACAGGATGGAATCTGCTATGGGAATGTTGGCTAAGATGTCTGGAGATTTTCCGCTGTCAAGATTACATCTGACACGTGCTTTAGGGTATGCCACATTGGTTGATGACCAATCTGCTGAAATGCGTGCTATGCATCAACTTGGTTTGCTTGCACTATCGGCTGAGAATTGGAAAAGAGCCGCATCTCTATTTGAAACAGCAGATAGACAAAGTCAGATGATAAAAGCAAACAGGATTTCTAATCTTGTTCTATCTGGAATTGCGAGACATTTAGGTGGAGAAATAGAAGTTGCTGAAAACCATATTTCAACTGCAAAAAAGATAATTTCTAACGATAAATCAAGTGCGTCAGAAATCTTACACAATTTAGGAAATTCTTTACTCGCTATCGATAGACCAGGACTTGCATTAGAAATTTTTGATGAGGCTATGGAATGCGCAATTGAAGCCGAACAAAGCGAAAAACTGGAAGCGATCGCTGAGGCAATCGTAATGGCGAATGCAGCCCTTTCTGAAAAAGAACAAATCCACTTTGATGGATTGAGGGACTTGCTTGATACCCTAGTTTCAATATCTGAGGGAAATACTGAAGAATTTGAAACGAGAATCTCTTCAATCGAAGAAAAAGTCGAAGAGATTTCCAAACCACTAAATGAATCATGGAAGGAATGGCAAGATTCGACCAATTTGATAGAATCAGATTCTAAATTAACCATTCTTAGAATCGAGGTCGATGAAGGGAACAGAACACTGATTGTATCTCACCACCCAGAAATAGGACCTATTGGAATTTGGCTACCTGAAGGGGGAATTTCAGCAGCTCCTGGAAATACAATTGAACTTAGCAAGACTAGAATAAAGGTAGCACCTCCTACCGAGGAGATGTCAAATAATCACAATATCAGAGCGATACTTGCATTGGAAAATCCTGAGATGATGGAGATAACCGCTGTGACTGAGAATATTATCGACGAAGACTAATCACTAGATTGGGACTCTTCTTTGATTATTGTAAAATTTGTAGGACAGGTATTGAACCCCATTACCTTGTAGAAGGGGCACCATCCGAATACAGAAGTTGTTACACTCCATATTCCAATTACTAGGAACACCATTTCCCAAATATTACCTGCTATGTAATCAAAAATCACGAATCCTAGGCCTGCACCCATTCGTAATAACCGATCAAACATACCAATGTTCATAGTTTATTCATGAATTTTTGTTGTTATATACTCCTGTAATAATCCACATGATGCAAATAACATTAGTATAAATATCGAAATGGGTTTCTAAAATCATGGCAGAGTCATACTTATTGGTTGGTGGAAGCAGTGATATCGCTAGGATTGTTGCTAATGAACTATTATCAAGCGGCAACCATGTCACTCTAGTAGCACGAGATGAATCTCGAATTTCAGAATTAGTTTCAAAAGGAGCGAAGGCTGTCATCGGTGATTCATTAGATGAAAATTCAATTTTGGAAGGAATCTCAATAGCATTGGAGCTAGGCGATGGAAGCATTAGTGGAGTAGCCCATCTAGTTGGCTCAATAGCGATTCGTCCTCCTCACGCAATGAAGATAGAAGCCTTTGAAGAGGTAATTTCAACTAACTTAACTAGCGCTTTTTTGACTTTATCACTGACAGGAAAAGCGATGCTAAAAGGTGGTGGCGGTAGAATGGTATTCACTTCGAGTGTAGCCGCAACTCTTGGTTTAGTCAACCACGAGGCGATTGCCGCAGCAAAAGGTGGAATTGAATCGATGGTAAGGTCAGCAGCTGCTACCTACGCTAAGAGGAGTATCAGAGTTAACGCAGTAGCACCTGGTTTAACAGATACAAGATTGGCATCATCTATACTTAGATCAGATGAAACCCGACAAGCATCAGCAGCAAAAATCCCTATCAACAGAATCAATGAAGCAGAAGAGATTGCTAAATCAATAATTTGGCTTCTTACTTCTGCCCCAGACAACTTTACCGGCCAAATAATGCATTTAGATGGCGGTATGTCACAACTTGCAGTATGAGGTGATATTTTGACTTGGCATGTAGCGATAAAACAATCAAAGTTAAAAGCAGGTAAGAAAAAAATGCTTAGTGTTGCAAAAAAGATGGTCTTAGTTGGTCAATTGGCTGATGGAAACGAATACTTTGCTACCGAAGCATTGTGTAGACACATGAGATGGCCATTGGCCTATGGTGCCAAAGTCAAAGATGGCTGTATAAGATGTCCACTACATCAAACAACTCACAAAATAGACACAGGTGAAATGGTCGAATGGTCACCTTTTCCGCTATTCCCTCCATATGGAAAACTAGTGGGTAAAATGAGTAAACAAAAAGATCTCAAAATCTACGAAACTAGAGTCAAAGATGGTAATATCGAAATCAAAATTGATTGATTTCCTCTCTAATTTTTCTTATTTAAATCCAAAGAAAGGGTTGTTTGAACTGGCTCGTTAAGTGCCTCTAAGACGATTTTTCTTCCAAGACGGTAATCAAGCCTACGCCTTCTTTTCCCATCCTTATTATTCCCTTTGAAACCAGATAGTATAATGTCTTCAGACCTTTCTCTATAAGACTCAAGAATTGAGTTCGCTCTTTCGCAAAATGACTTAATTTCTTTGTCGGATTTAAGCTCAGGTATACTTAGGTATGTCATTAAACGGGAAGACACTTTAATGCTAGAGCGAGGGTAGTCAAAATCAATTGCTGGTAAGAAATTGATGCGAACATCTGCCTTTGTTCCGTCAACCGCACGTAGCCCAATATTTCCATCAGGGTCATTAAAAATAACTCTCTTACTTCTAGAAACATCACCTTTCAATCTGTTCATTTCAGATATTCGCATGACTTCTTTTTCATTTGAAAAAATTAGCGCATCCTGGCCAGATTGTGGCACCCAGCAAGTGACACATACAGGAAAGGTAGTGTCCTCAAAAGGATTATGTTCAAGAATTGAAATTAACGAACAGCGGTCCTTTGGATAGTTCGAATGAAGAAATGTTTCAGGGATTATTGCGACAATATAATCGAATGATTCAAGACATTTGTCTAACGCAATTTCGTATAAATCACCCCGTCCAGATTCTTCAAAATATTTCCCGACCATTTGCCACATGGATTTTCTTTTTGCACTATAATTAGCAAGATATGGGGGATTTGTCACGCAAATCGATGAATGATTTTTCTCAATCGATTTCAGACTATCGTTGACCGGCCAACCCAACTCTTTCTGAATGTCAAATCCTGAAATTTTCATTCCAAAGATTCCTTCACAAATTTTGAGTAAGTCTCCTTGTCCGGCAAATGGATCTATTGCAGACTTCAAATTTGAATCTTCTATGAATTTTTTAACTACAGAATTTAGCCAAGAGTCACCCTTTGTATTGAATGCTCCGTGTCCGACTTTTTTGACATCAACCTGTGTTGTATGTCCCGATTCTGCTCGGGTTAACATTTCGCCAAAACGGCGTTCTGTGTTGCCATCGTTTGCCACTAAACATCTAAAATCGGATATCCTTTTTAGTCTTTCAAGAAATTTTCTAAGCAGAAAAAGTGGAAATTTCTGAGAAGGAAAATGTGAATTTGATTATTTATGCCCCAAACTAAAAACAGAAAAACAAAATACAGGCATAATGAATACAAATCATGGGCAGGAAAATGGATTTGCTTCTCGTTTTCGCGCTATGTTTGGTAGCAGTACCGATACTGAATTTTATGGCTGCTCAGGCTGAAAATTCCTATTACGAGGAAAATGACCTGTGCGACTCTGATGATGAAAATCTACAACAGATTTGCGAGGATAATCGAGCAACTTGGAAAATGTATGAACTGGCTTGGAAGGCCACTTCTGGTATTGGTTTGATTTGCTTAATTGCAGCAATTTTTCTGCCTAGAAGGGAGATAGAAGAGTAATGGGAGGATTTAATCCATCCCATTTAGACTAGAAAACCATAGTTTTGATATCAAACACGAGCCATGATTCCAATATTCAGTGGTATTGGAGCCAGGAAATTCTTGTGAATTGGGTTGTCTTTGTCGTGTCTCTTAACATAATGACTTAGAAGAGTAATAGCCGCAGATCTTGGCAGAAGTCCCTTCCTAAACTGGTGAATAACTTCGAGCATCTCGTGCTTGTCTTGCCTGTCGAGATTCGGCAATCTTCCAATCAATCTCTCCATAGCATGAGCGATTTGTCCTCTCTTTGTTAGTTTTGATAGGAATTTTTGGGCCTCAGTCATGTACAGCAGTGCCACGTTTTCTGGGTGTTCATCTCTATCGAAAGATTCTGCGATGATTCTACCTAGTGCTCTTTTGGAGTCCGGAGCTCTGCTGAGTAGGAACAATTTGTGTTCAGCGTGGAATTTCATAATTTTCTGGGCAGTCCAACCTTCTTTTCCGATTCTTAGCCATTCGTGGAAGAAGTGAACTCTCGCTAGGAAATGTTCTGCTTGTAATGGATCGGTCAAACGACCTTCTTCGATTACTGGAATGTGGGGGTATAACGTGGTGAATACTTTCGCAAACATACCAACACCATCTCGAACTGCTTGCGGGTTATCACCACGATATACCTTAACGCGCTCTACACCGCATGTTGGAGAGTCCTTCTTGAAAACGAAGCCGCTGATACCTTCTGATACTAGATAGTCCGATTGCATTTCTGCAAATTCTAGCATTTTGTCGGTGTAGTCGTTTCCGTTTTTGGGGTCAATGAGCGAAATCTTTTCCCCGTTCTTGACTAACCTGATTGTTGGTCGTGGCACCCCCATGCCGATACCAACTTCAGGGCAGACTCCGATTAGGTCAAGGTGGTCGCTCCAAACGCGGTTGAGCACCCTAAACTCTGCGGCATCGCCGTTATAGCGAACCTTTTTCCCAAGGAGACAAGAAGAAACAGCGAGTTTAGGCTTCTCGGACATAAATAAACAGTTCTCATCTGAGTATATGAACTGCCGTTTATTTCAAGAAAATGTTTGCATTAAAATCTTGTATAAATCGCCCTTCTTTGACCTGAAGCCAGTTTGCATAATCCCATTATCAGTCATTACCAACTCTTCTATTGGAGAATTTTGTAGCCATCTTTCTTCATCTGCGTTTGAATATTTTTTAGTTAAATAGATTAATTCTTGGTTCGAAGACCCTCTCCATAAGAGGTTTTCTTGATTCAAAGAAGCGATGTATGGTCCTGATGACAACAAATCAGTCATGGAAAGTAATTTTTGAACGGCATGGTCATTGCTACGACTTAAGGCCTCAAATTCAAAGCCTGTGAAAATAAATACAGATAACGGATTTTCACGTTTTGAATTTACAATATCTATAACGGAAGATATTGCCAATGCCTGCTCAAAAGGCTCACCACCGCTAAATGTAATTCCTTCTATGCCGTCTATAGAGTTGATCCACTCGGCAATTTTTTCTGGAGATGATAATTTATTGGAGGCGTGTGGATGTGTGAAATTATTGTAGCATCCCGGGCAGCCTATTGTGCAACCTTGGACCCATATGACCGCTCGAACTCCTGGGCCATTTGCTCTACTACGAGCCATTGTCGTGGCGACATTAAGTAACAAATTTTCATCCAAACAAATCATTCCTTCAAACTGAATCTGCTGTGTCCATCCTCACCTTTATCAATGAAAAGTGTCAATCTTCTATCTCCAATTTGGTGTAGCCTGTTGAATATGAATAGGCTCATCGGGTTGACAATTTCTTGTTCGATTATATTGATTAGTCCACGGCCACCATGGCCAACTTTTCCTTTGCCAACCAAACCTTGGACATATACTTCATCTAACTCTAATTCGAGATTGAAATTTTCGAGAAGGTGTTGTTTTATGCCTGTTAATTTAGCATTCATGATTTTTGACCTGATTGCTGGGTTGGTAATGAAATCGAATACGATTATGTTGTCACCGAACCGATTAAGCAATTCTGGCCGTCCTAAAGTTTCGTTGAAATGACCTTGAACAGCGTTCATGAAATGAGATTTAGTGTCATTGTAAGATTTCGAAGGATCCGCATCACTAGCTCCGATGTTTGATGTAAAAATAATCACAGTTTCAGAAAAATGTACAGTCTGTCCTCGGCCGTCGGTTAGCCTACCATCTTCCAGAATTTGTAAGAATTTGTCTAAAACACGAGGATGAGCCTTTTCGATTTCATCGAATAATAATACGCTGAAAGGCTTTTCCGCAACCGCATTAGTAAGTTGTCCACCTTCTTCAAAACCAACATAACCTGGGGGCGCACCAATCAATCTTTGATCAGCATGTTCTTGACTGAATTCAGACATATCAAATCTGATGCAATTATTCTCATCGCCAAAAATAAATTCGGCAACGGATTTTGCTAGTTCTGTTTTCCCAACTCCAGTTGGGCCAACAAAAAATAGAGTTCCCTTTGGTTTAGTCATTTGTCTTGAATGTTGAACTCCCGCTAAACCCAGAAATGCTCTTACAATCATAGTGACTACTCTGTCTACAGCTTCGTCTTGCCCTTTCACACGTTTTTTGATTAATTCACTGGCTTGAGCAACTTTGCTTTCATCTAGTTGCGTCCAAGGGGATTCCTTCTCTCCGAATCTATACAGATTTACCAAATCATCAATACCCATGCTAGAATCACTTTGTCTAGAAAGTGCAGCCATGTTTCTAATGTCTACCATAGTTAAACCGTCTGTGATTTCGGCAAGGAGTTGTAATGAATCTCGTTCATTTGATGAATCTTTTACAATGAAGTCTCTTGACATTTTTTGTATTGTTTTCCTTCGGAATTCAAGATTTGGAGTTGGAATGTTTACTATTTTCACTCTACTATCGTGGTTGTAAAACTTAGGAGGTAATGCCCCTAAGGTTGGAGTTACGATAACTAGTAAACCGGTAGGGGAATTAAATGATGTAGAACTTAATTGCGAATCATTTAGTTCTGTAATTGCTTTCGCCAAATTGGTTAGTTGATTTCTCTCTTCTGAATCTTGCTGATTCGGTGTCGTGAGTAAGTGCTCAGTCCAATCTATGATGAACATTGAACGCTTATTTGATTCAGCAGTCAGCACCTTTCTCATGGCTGGGAAAGCAACTAATGGGTCGATATATGCGGCTGGTGCACAACCTCCATCTTGCGCATTAGAATCAATATCGAATTCATATTCATCGCCTTCCTCTTCAATACTCGAAGTTGACTCCATCATATCGTTAAATGTAGTTAGCTGAGATGCATTTGGGAATGATAACCCGTCTATGCTATCCCATGTGCCCTGGAGATTAAATGAGTCTTGCAAAGTTTCAGTTACCAATTGTGAAAGTCTAAGATTTCGTCCATCATTTGTAGGCCACAAATCCCTAACATTTCCATATAAGATTAGACAACGTCTAAATCCTGCTTCTCTAGTAATTGTTTTCTTCCATTCCATCATCTGTTTCCGCCTCCTAAACTTCGAGTATTTCCTCCGGTTGGGAAGCCTTTACTTCCCTTTGAAATGCGATCTGGGTTTTTCCAATTATGCTGGACTGGGCCACTTTCGACACCAAATTTTTTCTCAAGCGTCACTAAGACTTCATCTAAGTGGTCTGCACATTTTCGGTCTACAAAACCTTCCATATCAAATTCCATTTCACCACTTTCTGTAACATCGAATCTAATGTGTCTTCCAGATGACAACTTTCCAACGATTGCTACCTTGCCAGATTCTTTGACCAATTTTGGTTTTCCAACCACGAATCCCAGTTCATTCATTGAATTAATTATTGATGAAACAATGTGTCTGCGAAGCTCCTCTTCAATTACAGATTTGTTGTCTTTATCTCTAATCTCTTTAGCAGATTTTCTAGTCTCATCGATGAACCTATCCAATTCTGACTCATCAGTGAATTTCATTTTTTGTACCATGTCATCTACATTGTATCTTAGATTGGAGAATGAATCTATGTTCTCTTTTTTATCTAATTCGATTTTAATAAATTTCAATTCATTTTGTAGAGATTCTAGTTTAGCTGCTTTTCTATTAAGGGTCTGAGCATGTTTCTCTTTTCTGTGGTTGGAAATTTCTTCAATTTGTTTTGCTAGAGATTTGGATTGATTAACTTGCCTAAGCATATAGTCTACATCGGCTTCATCAATCGATTTAGCCTTCTCTAAAACATTGCTAATTTCACTGATTTCTTCAGTTGCCCATGCAGCGTTCCCAGTTCGAGTTAAGGCGGATAAATCAGATTGAATCTCCGAACAAATTTGATTGATTTGTTTCCTTACCCTTTTTCTTCGCTCAACTTCTCGCTTTCGCTCTATCTCAAGTCGTTGCTTTTCGATTACCCATGCTGGAACAGTGCCTGCTGAACTCATTTTTCATCCCCCGCTGATTTTTTCTTTTCTGCTTTCTTGCCCCTAGAAATAATTTCTTCAAAGCGAGTATTTGTTGTAGGCAACACCTCTTTATCAACTAGTGGCGAGTGTTTTTCTACCAATTTGCCTAGGGAAATGATATCTCCCCCTTTTCGGATTTTCTCGCCACACTGCGCTCCTATGAAGCCATCTTTCTTTTTGATTATTGCACTCCATAGATCATCAGATTTGATCATGAGAATGATTCTTTCACATACCGATTTTATACCTTCAACATCGCCATCTGAAATCTTTGAGATAGTATTACGAAGTGATTTTCTGAATAACTGGTCTAAGTTATTCTTTCCAAGATGCTCCAGAACTTCAGGATTCAAATCCTCAATCGCCTCTAATTCAGATTTGAAAGTCTTCTCTGCGATTGAACGCTTCCATCGAATGTTCAAATCAGTTGGTTTGATTGTTTTTTCTAGAGTTTTGAAATTGTTTAATTCCAGCATTAATTCTTCGATATTTTCAGGGTTTCGAATATCGGAGAGGTATAATTTGGTAATTAAGCTACCACAATCAGATGCCATCGGTTCTCCCATATCGTTAATTTCTTCAATTATTTGTTGTATCTCTTCAGGGATTTCATATATCGTTGGTTTTTCTAATGATTTTATCCACGTTGGGATACTATTCATCAATACCGGATTAATTAGTTCCGCAAATTTTGGTTTAGTACTTAATACTGGTGCGTTCCACAACTCTCTGACAAGTAACATTGGTAAATCATCAAAAACAGTTGGTATACTTTGTTTAAGCCCACTGACCCAAATCGAACCATTACAAGGGCGATTTTTCTCTGTTGCATCAGAAATTATCTTGCAAGATTTTGAAATATAATTCAAGACTTCTTCTAGCGACAATGTATGCTCCCACTTTATATTAGTCGGCTCCTTCCAGGAGTCATCATTTCTTTCAACACCTAGTGCCATTAATTCTCTCATCAATTTGATAACTCTTAGCGTGTAATCTAGGCTCGCATTAATTTCTGCTTCATGGATGAATGGATTACGGTCTTTTCGTACAACGTCTGCGTCTTTTTTCGTTTTCTCGTCGATAATTCCTTTGCTATGTAGACCTGCTAGAGATATTGCTACTGATTCAGTAGATATTTGATTAGCTCCGGCCAATTCTTTTACAATGTCCTCGAAGTATCTTAATGCTTCAAATTTAGTGGAATTACAATGACCGAATCTACAAACTTCTAACCTGGCAGCATCTTCCCATGGCAATCGCTTTTGCCCGTTATTGTGTAATTGCCAAGTCTCTGCAAGATTATTCCAACTTGCGCCAGAAGCTATTGATTCAAAGACATCTTGTTGAGCATAAGGTTCGACTATGGTCCAGCACCTTTCATTTATTGATTCATCATCTCCCATTATAGAGACTAATTTTTCACAAGTACCAATAATGTCCTTCTCAAATAAATCAAATCGTTTGTCGATTAGAACATCAACTATGACGCCTATTACGTCAAATGAACAACCTTGAGACAACTTACGGGACTCGTTGTAAATAGAGGCCATATTGCCTATATTCTTGATTTTAGAAATTTGCTCGGTTAACCATATAGTAAAATCAGATTCACTACGACTCAATAAAAAGCAAGTTCTTTTATCCAACTCACTTCTTAATCTTCTATCAACTTCTGTGATTGTTTTGAAGCCCATCTCACTATTGAAGCATAATACTGGCAGTTGTACATTCAGGGATGTGTTTATTTTTCCTTTAATACTAATTTGGGCAGGATAAATCGTTCCATTTGCAGTACTAATTGAACCATTGGGAATTTCAGTATTGCTTCTTGATAGATCAAATCTTAGTGGGATTTCATCTTCATCTACTAGGTTCCACCCCTTTGTGTTTGTTAGATTTACAGTAGTCCTGTTTCGGAATAATTGTTCACATGCATCTTTTGTACCTGTCAATTTTATCAAATCATTATGGCCATTAGTTACCATCATACCTCTTGAATCAGATCCTATTTCTTGATTCAATATTCGGTGTATGTAAATAACAGGGTCAAAATCTGCAGATTTTACCTTTTCAGTTGGTAGCTTTGATTTCATCATTTCAGAGAATCTTTCAAACAACCTTTGCTCGATTTCTTTGTCATTGTTGATCACGGCTTCAATCCATTTCAAACGTATACTGCTTCCTCGTCTATGAACAAAAAATTCGGCAGTTTTGTCTTCAATTGAAATGGCCAATGTTATGCATATATCAATGAAATCAATGTCGTTTAAATCGCTAAGGCTTTCGTAACTCTGGATTACTAGGTCGTCAAAACGGCCAGCATTTTTCAGAGCTAGTGTAATATCGTCCCTGGTAGGTACACTAGCCTTCTGTGCGAATTTAGTTAGTGGATTCCAATTCTCAGTTTTAGATAGAGTTCCTTCAAGGATTCCTTTAATGCCTACACAGATAACTTCTTCACTGCCTAAGCATCTCACTAAACTGAGATTTTCCCTTTTTGCAGGTTCTGTAATTTTACCTGTTTGTAATTGCCTTTTACCAGATTCAGTTACTTTAGCCGTGAAGTTCATGAGACGTTTAATTGCATTAGAAACTAGTCCTTTAAAGAGTGACTTTTTTGGTGCTTCAAGTTGCTTTAACTGTTGTTTTAAGCGTTCTAATTTTCTATATTGGTTATTCTTCACAGCCCCTTTGAAAACATTATTGTTTAATTGAAATTCAATCAAATCGATATCTTCACGAAGTTGCTGAGATTGATTTTCCGGTTCTCGCTGATGGCTATCTATAGCTTTCAGATCTATTCAGAGAGCCGAGGGCTTCTTCGATTAATTCTGGTTCTTTTAATCCTAAACGTTCTGCAATTTCTGCAGCAGAAACATTGGGTATTTCATTAAACGAACGCAGCGTATATTTTTCAAGCAAAGTCAAATTACGTTCACTCGATAGTTGTGCATTAACAGCACATCTTTGCATAGGCCATGATGCTTCAATGACATGGACTGGAGAGAAACCAGGGTTTGACTTCTTCGAAATCAAATTAATCGCTTGTTTAGCATCCTCAGAGCATGTCACGGCCATCTATCATCCCTCCTTGTCCAATAACTTCCTGGATTTGTTTGTACATTGGTTTCTTTACCTTTGAGCCATTATCTCTGATGATTTCAACATTGTTTTTACTCAATGCGAATCGGTTTCCAAGAACAATTAGCAGATTCTGTGCTCGTGAGAATGCAACGTTAATTCTTTCAGGACTTTTGACGAACGAAGTTCCTGATCTTGGTATCCCACCTTGGTCGAAACCGTTTTTGGTTTGAACCTTTTTTGGATTATAAGAATAAGGACGCACCTTCTTTTCAAAGGCATCCCTCTTTTTTTCACTAATTTCCGGAGAAACAACCATACTGACGAATATCACAGCTCTTTCCCCACCTTGGAATTTATCGACAGTATCAACCTTTACTGATAAGTTTGGCCACCTATTTCTCATTGCAACCCAAGAGTCATTTTCGTTTGCAATTTCTCGGAAAGCGTTCTTTTGGTCACCATAAAATGTGATGAATCCAATCGGTAATCTTCCTTCATGGTCTAGATGTTGAAGCATCGAATCTTCAGGCCAATTCTCTTGCTGAATCTCTTCTTTACGCTCTGCAACTTGCTGTTCAAATTGGTCGATCATATATTTGGCAATCCTGACCTCTCTGACATTCCTCCTTGAAGTAGTGTTGGATGGGCTTTCCTCCGAGCAGTATCGGCCGTCTCTATCAAATGTCGAATCAATCCATACGGCATGTTGTTCCTTAACAATCAGTTCCGAGCCTTCTCTTAGCGCAGAGCCTCCAGAGTCGTTCTTTACTATTGTAAATCCATGCTGCTTCTTTTTGTATTGCTCTTCTTCAGTCAAACCGCGAGTCAATTTACCTTCATAGAATTCGTTAGTACAACGCATGATTTGTTCATGCATTCTATATTGTACTGTTAACGTTGATTTCAGCGTTTCATCGGCCTCTTTGAAATACTCTGCAAAGAGGGCACTGGTGACCATCCTTTCGAATTTGCCGCCTCTTGCAAATCGTTCGTCTTCCATTTCATCTGCAGTTATTTCTTCTCTAGACTTGGGGTTTTTGAACGTTGGAGGAAGTTGCCTGTGGTCGCCAACCAATATAGCCTTCCTACCAAGTAGTAATGGTAGCAATATTTCGGGAGGAGTCGCCTTACTAATTTCATCAATGATAACGAAATCAAACGGGTCTTGTAGATACGGCATGTACCACCCCTTCCTTCCTGCAAAAGATGTGGTAACGCCTTCAATATTGATCATACGTTTATACATCTGTTCTAAATCTCTAAGAGTAGATTTCTTGGGATTTTCCAGATCTTTTAGCCAATCGCTTCTAATTTGTCTCCAAATTTCGTTTGTTTCAATTTCGCTCTGATTGGCCATTAACCAATCATTGCCCGCCTGAATTATTTTTTCAGTGTTAGCTCCTGCTATATCAGTCGAGGTGGAATCGATTATACCACCAGGTAAACCCTGTAATATCTCATTCCAAGATGTGATGCTATCGTTAACCTTTCTTTGGACTAAATTCTTGCTTTCGTCAAGTTGAGAAATTTGTTTTTTGTTTTGCTCTAATTTGTTCTCCAATTCTTCGATACTTTTGCGAGAATCAATTTGAATAGATTGTAATTTTGAAGAAATCTTCGAAATAATATCCTTAGAAACATCTGTAATGTTAGAGAGTTCAGACTCTATTGCAGATTTTTCTTCCCGTAATTCTTCGATTGCTGTGTCTACTATAGCACCCAAATTTTCAGGGGCTTCGAAACTCTTGGTTAACTCAAGTAATTCAGGCATAGATTCATTGTCTACGAATCTTGATAATTCTCTGGTCCAATTTGTCCAGTCGTCATCGCTTAAACTTGATGAAGAACTTAATTCACTGATTCTATTCTTCAGTTTACTGGCTAATTCGTAATCTTCTTCTTGTACAGCTTTGCCTATATCCTCTCTTAGTTTCAGGACTTCAGGATCTAAAGAGCCACCACTCGGTAACTTAGTTAGAATGTTTAGAAGTTTTCCGATTTTTTCATCTCTTTCTTGCAACGTTTTATTGTTCTTTAGCGAAGAAATAAGATCATAATCTAGTTCCATGGCACGAGCCATTTCTTGAGTAATAAGGTCTGGTCTTCCATCGTCATTCAGGTTTATCGCAGCAGAAACAGTATCTTCTTGGGACAACATTTGATTTCTTTCATAGACGAGTTCGTTTTCATCGTCAAGAATTACCTTTCTTTGTTTTTCAATTTCTAGCAACTTACTGGATTGTTCTCTCCACAGTTCCTTTACGTTGTCCAATTCATTTTTGCACCGAATAACGCTTTGTTGACCAGTTCTCAGGAGTTCAGACTCCTCAAACACATTTCCACAATGCTCACGGATTGATGGTATGAAGAAATCAGTGATTACATTGGTTTCCAAGAAAACTTCAGCCTCTGGATCAACAGATGCACTTCTGGCGAACCTCCTTATTGGTCTTACATTTGGCGTATGGGGTAATCTTGCTAGAGCATTATCTACGGCCAAATTGGATTGACTTGCTAATAATACTTTTTTTCCATCTTCAGTTGCCTGATTGATAATCTCTGCAATGACAGTAGTTTTCCCAGTACCTGGCGGTCCTTGTATAAGGAAAACATCTGGTGCATTCAATGCTGCTCTTACCGCCGACTCTTGTTGTTCATTAAGTGGAGCTAGAGGCTTATGCTGTAGGGCAGGAGGGGTTTTCATGCCGGGTCTTGCCTTACTAATGTCGAATAACCAATCATGAACATTATTGTGGCTTGCTTCCAAATCTTTGAGCCTTTTCAGCCCATCATTTTGTCTTTTGATTTGGAAAAGGTCTCGTGAAACATCGTTAATCAAAAAGTGACCAATATGGGAATCTTTGAGACCGGAGAAAAGGTCGTCTTGATTTGGAGGCTCCACTCTCAATCTGAACTCTTTCATTCCATCCTTGAGGTTTGTAGGTTTGCCGAGTAACTTAACGTAAAAACCTGCATCTGCTTCATCGTCTCTTGTTGAACCAAGTTCTTGAGATTCTTCTTTTCTTGTCCAAATATCTTCATTCTTTGAATGGCTATTTGGTATTCCGTGTAATGTTCCGCCCCTATTTCGCTTATTTTTTACCCTATTCAACACAGCATCAGGAGCTACTAATGTGTAAACATAGAATGGGTCATCGGTGGTTGGAATTTTGATGTCAACAATTTTTGCACCCCATTCATTTCGGCGATTGAGTTCGTACATAGTATCAAGATAATCAATCCAATCTGACATTCTTGAGCCAATATTTTGTTTGGTACTCTCCATCGCCCTCAATTTAGTTGCGAACTCGCCAGGGATGGCAACCATGTCCCAAATTTTGACACCATCTCTTGTTTCCATGTCAATTCTGGAGTGCAAAATTAAATCATTTTCATCCAGTTCATTGATTACTTGGGATGTGAATGCGCTAAGAATTATCCATTGCACAGTTGGATCCTTGTTACTCTTCTGTATTGTAACACGCGCCACTGGTAATTCTCCGTTTGCTCCTAGAAGTTTTCTTGCTATGGCATCTTCTGGATGAGGAAACATATCCCATTGATCACTATCTTTGAATTGAGTCGATTTTCGGAAGCAGGTTCTCACTGATGCAAGAGGATACAACTTCTCTAGAAATTGTTCAGCAAGTTGGGACCAGCGTGCTCGGTTATCTCTGTTAACCTTTCTTTCATCACCAAGCCCTTCATTTCCTAGAGCGAGTAATTCATAGTTATTTGCAACCCATTGTGTTAAGCCCAAAGTGGCTTTAATTTGTTTTTTATTCTCGTCTCTTGAAACTTCTTTGGCGTCGCGTCCAAAGTAACCAGATTGATAGTACATTGTCATACTACCGGAATGTTGGAAAAATGGGTTTTCTACTTCAGAGGAGATATCCTGATTGTTTTCCGAAATTGCATCTGAAGCATCTGTTCCACACCAATCACACTCTTCAAATTCATACGAATTTACTTCGTTACATTCGGGACATGTCCAGCTTTGTTCACTTCTCGGAGCAAATGGATTAAACGGTTTATCTATTCTCCTTCTAGCCACAAAATCACCCTCCTATTTTACTTTATTTTGTTGTATTTCATTAAATGTTCGCCATCATTAAGAATTATTTACATTTGAGTCTAGTTTTATGAATTGAAAAGTGCGCTTCTTGCTAAAATTCCCTTGGCAAACTGATCGGCATTTTCATGTGATTTGATCCATGTTTTTATTACAGTTATCAAATCATCAATTTTAATTCCAGATTTTCGATAATCTTTAGGTGCCTTAACACTACCATAGCAAGCCATAAAACCATCTGGATGGAAGAACCAGCCGTCTGGAAATAGACCTTCTAATTCAGTTAACAATATTCCTTTTTTCTGCATTTTTGGAGAAATGTTGACGCACTGGCCACAATCTGATTGACGAATGACGGCTTTAGCGCCTCGTTTGAAGAGATGAGATGCCTTGATTTTTGTTCCTGGCGGTATAATCGCAACGCCGCCATTAATACTAAGCGACTTGGCAGCAGTTTTTTGCTTCTTAAAACTTTTTTCGCTACGAATTTTTCCAATCAATAATTCAGCAGATCTAGAAACAATTTTTGTGTCACTGAACCCTAATCTTCGCCACGAATCAACCAATTCAGCAAGAACAACATTATCTTTACAATGTTTACCTGAATCTGTTAAATTGAGTTGTTTCGCCCAAAGTTTTAGCGCATCATAAATCGGCTTATCTATACTTTTCATCACTTCAACAATCAATCCGAATGCGCTTCCGAACTCGAGACCTTTTACGGCTTGAGAACCGTTACTAAGGTCTATTGCTATACTTCTTTCATCATCAACTACTACATCAGCACGAGCAAAAATCCAGGCTGCATGCGGTCTCAAAATTTTCAATAACGCCGCACTAAATGCGGCATCTGCGTCAACTATTTGATGAGTAACTATCGATATGGGGTCATCTTTCGTTAGCCAATTTTTGACTTTATTCATCTCTTTTAGCGTTTTTCGGCGGTATTTTTCTTCCATGTTATATCCTTGGTTTGTTAGGTACTTAAATGAAGGAATTTACAATCTTGCTAGTCAACCGCAGTCAACTCTCAAAATACTCAGATTAATGTTGACTCAACAATTTGTCAACTTAGATTATTCTTCTTCGAATGCCATTAATGCTAGAAGTGCTCTACCTACATTTGTTGTAACTCCATCCGTAATCTGTCTTGATTATTAGTGATGCATCCTTCAATGGCTTTCGTCCAGAGGATTCATTTTGTTTAGTTCCATTTAGGTGTTTGATTATTGCATCTGTTTGTACAGGACCATTAGCTGCAATAAACCTCATGATCTTCATACTTCGTGGTTTTTGTAATGCTTCAAATCCAGGTCCTAAGTTAGTGAATAAGTCAACTTCTATTGCCAATTCATCTGCTTCTAAGGTTGGGTTGTGCGCGGAATCTAGAGAAGTGTAGACTGGGAATCTGTGAGTAAATCCGCTTATTGCTGAGGCGATAGCCATCAAATTTGTTCCACCGGCTGTACCTACGTGAAATTCAATTGACGATTTTGAATATTTAGATCTAATTTCAGATACTGCTTCATCAAATAGTTCCATATATCTATCAACGGTATCACTAGTCCATGGTTGATTAATAATTTTTACAATTACTTCAGATATTCTACGAGTGTGTTTTCTCCAAGCATTCTCCATATGGCTGATTGTAATATCGGCAAATGATTGGTCACTTGTAAATAAAACAACAATTTGAGGCTTGTATTTGGCTAGAGGTGCTTCCAAAACGCCAGGTGTTCTACCAATAGGCTGTAATACAACTTCAATTGCTTCGGGCATGTATATCCCATAACTCGCTAGTACTTAGATACAATACGGGCAAGAAACCCCCGCGCACAAATTCTGGGCTTTCTGCCTGTTCGGGAGTTAGAGGCTCTCTGCACGCCCAGCAAACCTCAGAAGTCGTTTCTTTCAATTCTCCATCAACTCCAACCCTTCTATCGAAGACGAAGCATTCTCCATTCCAGTGGGCACCGCCTGTTTGTTCGAAATAATTCAATATTCCACCATGGATTTGGTATACTTCTTGATAGCCTTGGTTTAGCATTACAACGCTTGCTTTCTCACAGCGTATACCTCCGGTACAGAACATTACAACAGGCTTGTCTTTCGGAATATCAGAATTTGCGACCGCATCGGGGAACGCTCTGAAGGTTTCAATATCCAAGTCAACCGCTCCTTCGAAAGTACCCATTCTGACCTCGTAATCGTTTCTAGTGTCAAGAATAGTAACTTCTTTTCCTTCATCGAGCCATTGTTTGAATTCGTTCGGGTCTAATGGTGTGCCGGTGAATTCATGGGGTTTCACGCCAGGAACTCCTAGTGAGATGATTTCTTTTTTCAGACGAACGTTCATTTTTCTGAAAGCGCAATCTTCTGATTCAGAATATTTGACCCAGATGTCGCCGAACCTCTCATCGGATTTGATATGTTCAACGAAGATATCGATTTTGTCTCTAGGTGCTGAAAGAAAAATGTTGATTCCTTCAGGAGAAAGTAGGATTGTGCCGTAAATTCCGTGAGAGTCACACAGAGACTTCAGGGGTTCTTGCAACTCTTCAAACTCAGGCATATCAAGGAACTTGTATGCTGAGATATTGGTCCAGATATTATCACCTCAAGCCGCTTTCACGCCTTCAGGCCACAATACGAGAATCAGTGTTTGTCCTCGGGTGCGTGGAGTGTGAGTAGACTCCCTGTCCATCCATACAATAGATCCCTCTGGATAGATGCCGTCTTCATCCCAAACTTCTCCTTCGAGTACGAGATAGCATTCTCCACCTGGGTGAGAATGAGGCATGAAAGCATCGATGTCTACATCGCTTACTACATCATAAAGAACCAAAGAAATTGCATCCTCTCTTGCCAACTTGCCAAGGCGCACTCCTGTTCCAAAGTCACGCCACTTGACATTCTCGTCAATCCAATCTCTGTCAACATTGAAGCTGAGCCAATCCGCTAGTCCGTGCCAGAACGGCATGAACTAGGCGAATTATCACTTAGGCATGAACCCTACGGCTCTTATTTGAAAAACTATGATAAAAACGCATTGTTGTGGCCCAACCTCTAGGTTTAGCAGAAATCCCACCAAACGATGTTTGGGATTTGTATATCTGGATGCTGTTTATTCCTGGAATTCTGAGTCTCATGCTATTAGCAAAACCATTTCTTCGGGTTTCCAAGCAATTATCTCCTCACGGTGGATGGATACTGAAACGATTGAAAGAGTTGCCAGTAAAAGGATATACCTTGCTTGCAGTGAATGAGATACTTGCCTTTTTACTTCCGATAATTCTTGCATTAGGTGTTCGAATAATGGTAGACCCATTAGGTTGGAATTCTTGGCAAGAAACCAATTGGTTAGGTTTCTTGGTACTTTTCATTCTAGGATTTTTTTGGATTTTTATCGACACAGTTCGAATTCTGAAGGTCCGTGCGATGTTGAAAACCATCGAAAAACAAAATATCGAGAGATTGAGAAAAATAGCAGATAAAGGATTCAAACTGCGTGAATTGTTGCGTAAGTTCGCAAGAAAAGATAAGCCGGAGCAAGAACAAGAAACAGTCACAAAATCCGTGGCCAAAGCCTCTCTTTTTACTTGGGGTGCCATGGCATTAAAGGCGAGAAAATTGACTCCTGCGGGATTATTGGGCTCCGTTGCAACAGGAGCGGCTATTGAATTATCTAGAAGGGGTGCCGGAGTTGTTTCTGATAAAATAGATGAAAAAATGCAGAAAGAATTTGATAAAATTTCAATTTCAAATACGCGAACAGTAATGCAATCTTTTGCTCGTGATTTGGCAATGGCGCTACTGCCTTTGGTAGCATTGTGGCTAATTCCAATGCTACTTCCTTGAGAAGATTGAAGGGTAATAGCCAACGCCCCCTACATGAGAGAAATGTCTCTTCTAATCCTAATGCGCCATGGCCAATCGATGTGGAATGCTGCAAATTTGTTCACTGGGTGGGCTGATGTTCCTCTGTCAAGTAAAGGAATAGACGAAGCAATTTCAGCCGGAAAGGAAATTTCCTCACTGCCAATTGATGAGATACACGTGTCAGCATTAATTCGTGCACAAATGACAGCAATGCTGGCAATTTCACAACACGAAAGCGGCGCTACACCAGTTTTTCAATACGGAAGCAATGATGGAGAAATGAGTGAAAATGAGAGAAAGATGGCAGCTTGGTCAGTAGCCAATTCAGATTCAAATCAAATTCCAGTCAAGGTATCTTGGAAGTTGAATGAGAGGATGTACGGAGATCTTCAGGGCCTAAACAAACAGGAAACTCGAGAAAAATATGGTGATGAACAAGTACACATTTGGAGGCGCTCTTTTGATGTGCCTCCACCAAATGGAGAATCACTAGAAATGACTGCAGCGAGAACCATTCCATACCTAAAAGAATCAATTTTGCCCTCCCTAGATTCTGGAAACAATATCTTTGTTGCAGCACATGGAAACAGCCTTCGCTCAGTAATCATGGAAATAGAAGGACTGTCAAAAGAAGAAGTTCTCAATCTAGAAGTTCCTACTGGTAAACCAATAATTTACGATTGGGATGGTGTAAATTTCACCAAGGTGTGACCGATGGAAAAGTCATGGCAGTGGCTACCTGCAATTTATCTTGCAGCACTACTTTTGATGAATCTCATGAGTACGCCCTTTGCGACCACAGTAATGCCTGACGAATGCCCAGATGGGTCTATGAATTGCGAATTTAGGATAATTGCGCTTGATGTTTCAGATGAAGAATTACATCAAGCAATGTATGAATGGCAGGAATCAAGAGGATTCACTACTACATTTAGCGAGGGACACATAGTGGATAGAACACTATTCATGCAATTTCCCGATGATGTTCATTATTCAAACGAATGTGGCACCATTGAATTATTCAGCAAGTCTAGATTAGGACGTTCAGATTATGGTGTCAATAAAGATAGAGTGGACGAATTAGTTGATTTCTTGATGGATTACGATTTTCAATCAAGTTGTCAATAAGCCTCGCCTTCATCATTCACGAATACAACGTTAACCCCAAATCCTGCCTTGTGAAATGCGATTAATTCTAACGAGTAAATCATGTGACCAGTAGGCGCATATCCGAGAATCTTACGTTTGTCCCTCTTGGTAAACCAGGACTTTTTCTCACCGATTACTCTTCTTTCTCCTTCGATATCATCAAACCAAGGTAGAGGGCCAGAAGGTGAAAACTCAATCCCTAGAATTAGGTCAACCCCGTCTGTAGATTGGGCGGCGTCAGCATCGGCTTCGCTCGGGATTGCAGGAGCATTCGGGTGTGTGTGAAGCCAATGAGTAAATCTGCCAGCTCTTGGACCTCTATCACTTCCAAAAATTTCGTCAGTCCATTCTTCAGGAAGGTGATGTACCGAATATGAATCTCCTCTGTTTACCATTTTTGCTTCATTGATTTTGTACCCTTGGCCAGCAAAGAGGTTTTCTTGGTGATTTTCACCTTGATACATTGCAAAAATTTCAGGGTCTATTCTTTCATCCTTTACATCGATACCAACCAATATTTCGTCTGGCAGAGATTTGAATGCCCATCCAAGGATTTGTTCAAGAATTGAAACTGGGAAATGTATCTGTGCAACATATTCCTCTCGACGATTAAATGATTCGTCGTTGTATTCAGCGACAGCCTGTTCTAGCCAATCGCTTGCCATGTTCTGAGCCAAACAGTTCTCAATCATCAATGCCTCGCGTATGAGATTATTTCAGTAAGTCTTGAATATATCCGTGAAAACTAATACATCATGGCGAAGAAGAAAGGTGGCTTTGGTCGATTTCTCGGTGCTATTGCTGGAAGCCCTTACGAGAGAATGCAAAAGCAAATCGATAAGGCAATTGATGAAGCCGAAAGCGACAGGGCTTTGGCAAAGACTCTCAAGAAAATGGTAAAGGCCATCGGCGACCAGTATGAAGAAGAAAATATTGACGAAGAAGAACACGATCTTCTCATTGAGGCTATTGAAGATGCGGACCCAGAAGGAAGAACATTTGGAAAGTTAACCGATAGTAGCGATGCATTCTATGATTCAGGGGATATGCCCGATTCACCAAAACTAAACTTGGGCAAGAGAAAGAACCTCGATGAATTGATGAAAGCCCAAGGAAATGAATTCACAGGTTCTTTTGGTCGTGATGAATTCGACGATTTCAAGCGAACAATGGCTGCGGATTTCTATGCAGATTCAGACGACGCAATCGCCGCTGGTGACCACCAAGCAGAAATCAGAACCCAAAACAGAGTTTTCGCTGATGCAGAAGATGGTATTGACCAACTTAAGCGGAAAATGGCAGAAGAAAGTGGCCTAGAGCACCATGTCGAAGAGGAAGAGGATGAGAATTACTACGTTGACGATGACGATGTCGAATGGTGGAAAGACGACGAAGGTTATTGGTGGTATAGAGAACCAGGCGAAGAAGAATGGCAACCTCATGAAGAGTAATTATCCCAAATACTCAACATCGGTAGGTCAAACTTAGTTATTCCAATATCTGCTCCAGCGCTTAGCATAGCGTTATTTGCCATAGTTGAGGAACTCATTGCAATAATTGTTTGTGGGCGCTTCACATCAGATTTTAGTAAATCGACCAATAATTCAAGTCCCTTTGTTGGAGGCATGAAGTGGTCTAGGAGCAAAATGTCAGGGTTGAATTGTCTGATTATTTCAAGATAATTTTCTGAGTTCCACCTCTGCTCGAAATGGATATCAAGAATTTGAACTCCTCCGCTAATCAATAGCGCTTCTATGTCAACCGAATCCTCGAATGCGAGAATTTTCATTCTTCAACATCCCACCAATTTGGTACGTCAAACCATTGTGGCGCATCATCGTCTCTGACGATTAAAGGCAATCCCAATTCAGATGATTCGTCGATGTTCACATTTAATCCGATTTGAGCACATGGGCTTGGCAGGTAGTCTTCTCCACTTTCGGTAAGCTCTATCCTTATTTCATTTCCAGCAGGAATAATAGCATCGATTGGATTGAATTCCATTTTCATCAGGTAGGTTTCGAAAACAGGATTTACGGTTTTAGCATCATATCCACCATCTCTGTATCTAACATCCATTGTAGCATGCCCGATTCTGAGGTTCTGAGTAGCATCAAACATTGTAGCGAAGACTTGACCTCCATCGCAACCTCTTGTTGTCACAGAAAGATGCAATGTAGGCAATCCTGAGATGAATCTATCTTCACTTGAAGCAGGTATAGTAATTGTAGTATCTGCATTGAGGCTGACTGTGCTTCCGCTCGCAGTTGCTTGGTCAAGAGTGATTTTCTCCCAGAGAACATCTCTAGGTGGCCAGGTATCTTCCACGTGCCACTTTCCATCATTTCTCTGCATTTGCACATGCAAATCAGGCATTGGTCCATTGTCCTTCAGCCAATATTCAAACCAAGCATACAAATCAACAGCCCAATCCATTCTTGACATTTCAGGATATGCTTCTGCACCATAACCGGAGGTTAATCCACCATGGACTGTTGGTTGGTCTGGGTAATTGTGAGCCCACTGGCCCATGATCCCTCTTGCAGGAATTCCAGCATCTCTCATCAATTGATATGTAGGAAAGGCATGGTATGGGTCTACATTCCAATCTTGCATTCCCCAAACGAGGTATACGCTGCCTCGATAATTCTGTAAAACATCAGGGAGATGTCTTCTTTCATCCCAGTAATCATTCCATTCCGCTCCACCATAGTGTGCCCACATTTGGGTAGTGAACGGATTTAGAGGACCTTGTAAATCATCTTGGCATACTCTCAATTCATCAGAGGTCAAATCACTTGTTGCAGCCTGGTATGCTGCGTCGTATCCAAGTGCTCTCGCTTCGCTTGAACCATTTCTGTAGAACATTTCTTGAACGCCAATGGAACCGGAAATAGGGACAATGGTTTTGAGATATTGCGATGGGTTTTGTGCCGCCTCCCAATTTGTTGTTCCAGCATATGATTTGCCCATAAGTCCAACCTTTCCATTCGACCATTCTTGCTGACCGAGCCATTCGACAACCGCCTGAATTCCTGTCTGTTCTCCAAGGCCTTTGACATCTTGGCAGTGAGTGGATTTACCGGAACCGAATGTGGATGCTTGTGCAAGGGCGTATCCATGAGAAATGAAGTTGTCATATACCCACTTACCTATTCCACCATCTGGAACAGTATTCGGGTTTGAATCAGGGCCAACACCTGGCATTCCTTCTCCTCCAAAATCATAGTAGGGGTGGATGGACATGATTACTGGAACTTTTACCCCTTCAGGAACATCTGGTAGCCACAAAGCAACGTGCATCAAATCTTCTTCAGGGAAGCCAACGTCTTCCTCCGAAGCCGGAAGATCGACTGTGACATAGTGTTCAGTGTAAGTCAAGACGCCATAGGTACCATTCACAGGAAGAACAGACCTCGTTTGGGTGAGGTCTAGTTCCATCGCATGTCTTTCATGCAGAGGGGTCAACCACCACTCAGTAATCGATTCAGCTTCATTGGTTTCCGTTAGAACATGTCCAATGCTCGAACCTAGAATTAGGAAAATGATTGAAACCGCAATAGTCGCTCCCAGTGTGATATTCAAAACATTATCATCGGATGGTTGGAAAATTTCCGCTTCGAAAACTTCGTCCTCCATCATATCGTCGAGATGCTACACCCTCATCAGTCTTACTTTCAACCGTCTATCTCCCCAAACCCTCAAAGGTCTTGTTATCCAGCACACCACATGGCAGAACATTTTACGGTAGCCGGCAAATCAATCCCCGATTTGTCAACATTTTATGGTGGATTTCTAATCGTTTGGGGAATCGCAATTTCAGTAATTTCTGATTCGGATTCAATCACTTCTTATTTCCCAAGTTTCCTTGGAATTCCTCTATTGTTATCTGGAATACTCGCAAATAAAATACCTGAAAAGAGAGCGCTATGGATGCATATCTCAGCGACTTTTGGACTACTTTGTGCCCTTGGCGGTACTAGATTCTTCATGGTGATGGGTGATGGAATCAATTATGCTTCAGGTTCTATGCTGATGTTGTTAATCACCGGTTCAGTTTACACTTATTTCTGTGTTCAATCATTCAGATTTGCACGCCAAAATAGAGACTAATCATCCCTACTTTGATTTGGTTTGAGTTCATGGGATTGTACATGCGAGCAATTGCCATTCTTCTGGGATTGCTCATATTCTGTCCAATTTCTGGAGTTAGTTATGAAACTGGAGATGAAGATTGGCGGGATATCGAAGTCGACATGACAATGTGGAATGATGGACCTGAATTAGAGGGTTCACCAATGGATGAACCTCGTCCCGGCGATGCGGTATTGATGATTGAAGTTGAGTATACTCCGGGACATTTAGCTTCTAGTGTGAGAGGTGAAATCATCATTGAATTATTCGAAGAGTGGGCTCCGAACACTACAACGAACATGATCATGCATGTTGAAAGTGACATCTATGATGGGATATTTTTCCACCGTGTAATAGATGACTTCGTCACTCAGGCAGGAGACCCAACATGCCGAACTATCGGAATCTATCCTGCCACTAGCCTTGAATGTGGAAGTGGAGGCGATGGCCATACATTGGACCTGGAGCATAATGAGAACTTGTCTCATGTAGACGGTGCAATCGGAATGGCTAGAAGCGCTGACCCAAATAGTGCTGATACTCAATGGTATATCGCTGAAACAGAGGCGCATGGACTTGACCCAGAAAATAGGGATGACGAAGGGTATGCCACATTTGGAATAGTAAGGCATGGCATGAGTCACGTCAGAGCAATCGCAACAGTCCCAACTACAGATGACCCATCCGGCGAAGAGATAGTGGTCAATCCAGCATCGACAGCAGGACGACCACTATACGAAGTTCACATTTCAAACATTGACATGATAGGAGTCATTCCGAGTCCTGCGAATGATTTGGTTGCAACTTCAGATGAATCCTTTGTTGAAAAATACAAACTTGCAATAGGTGTAGTTCTAATAGTTGTTCTTTCGTGGTTCCTATTGCCTACATTAATCAACAAAGATGAAATTCAAGATGTGATTTTGTTAGAAGAAGGTGAAGAAAATGAAAACTAAGGCTATATTTCTAATCAGTTTATTGTTAGTACTTGCTGGTTGTATAGATGAAGAAACGGTAATTGATGAGCCAACCCCAGAGTTTGAAAGTTTTCCACAATTTACTCTTACCGCACATGATGGCTCTAACAATACACTTGAAGACATGAGTGATACATACTGGTTAGCATACTTTTCAGCACCTTGGTGTACACATTGTGAAACCACACTAGACTCTTACGACCAAGTAATTCCTGCTGGAAAATTGTTGGTCTTTTCAAAAGATTCTAGCGATGAATATTCTGATATGAGTGCATGGCATAATGACACAGAAGAGAACCTAAATCGCACTGTTTCACGTCCTTTCATGCTTGCTCCTGAATTAGCAGAAAGTCTCGAAGTAGGTGGTATTCCTCATGCAATTATTGTTGACAGCGATGGAAATATGATCACCGAAAAGGTAGGCAAAAGTCCAGATGTCAATGAGACTACCGATTGGTGGAATTTCTTTACTAACTGATTTTCAAATCCAAAACCACATGCTGGATATGTGGGCAGTAAGATTTCACATCTTCTAGGTGCATCGCCTCAACATTTTTTCCACTAACAGTCGAAAACCAAGTCACAGTCTTCTCTTTCCATTCCTCAATCTCATCCTCATGTACATTCATGTGCACATGAATTATTCCTCCGGAAGGCTTCAAGCATCTTATCGCATTACCCCACGAATTTAGTGAGGAAGGTATGAGTCCTAATATCACCCTATCAGCGATACCAACTAAATCTCTCATCGAGTTTTTATTGTCGCCTGGATAAATTGTGCATCTTTCCTCTACTCCATTTCGAATCAGGCCTCTCTCTAAGCATTCAACGCTCTTTGGATTAATTTCACAAGCATGGACGTGTTTTGCATTTCCTCTCTTGAGGAATTGTAGTGTATAGTATCCTATGCCACAGTAAGCGTCGATAATTATCTCGCCTTCACAATCTATTTCACCCATTCGTCCACGCTCGGTAATATTTCCAGATGAAAACATGACCTCTGATGCGTCAAATTCGTAGTCAACGAAATTTTCTCTGTGAATAACCCAAGCATCACTACCTAAGATTAGTTTCAATCGCGATTTTCTCTCAACTCCAGAATCGATTTCATCTTGTATTGCTATTCTAGATGCTCCCAAGGCTTCAGCCACATCAGAGAGAGGCCAATTATCTGTATTTGTACCGTTTGGGAAAATTATCAAATCTCCCAATTTTTCCCATTTTTTTGGAGGATTGTTCAATAATCTCTCCAACAAAAAGTGAGGGTCTGTTCTTTCAACCTCTTCGAATTCAATTTCGATGCTGCCTTCGAATACAGGAATAGCAATTCCATCACCATATGGTCTTGGTTTTAGGTTGGTATTTACCTTACCAGACAATTTTAAATTTTCATATTCTGAACTGGCCTCAGCACGACTACAGATGTGCGCAAATGCTGTTGGCATTATTTATGCCTGAGGCAAAAGCATGTTAAATCTCCCCGTATACAGGTATACTGTTAGCATGAAGTCGAGACTCGCAATTTTTCTGATTTTATTGTTTGGAATTTCAATTTGGCTTCCTTTCGCCAGCGCCGCAGAGATGCCTGCTTGTAATGCTGTGAACGGAGGTCATTGTGATGGCTGGGATAGTGCTGATGATGGCACTCCTAATCAACAAGATTGGATTGAAGGTGTTTACGAATTTAATTTGGTTGACACTTCTACAATAGAAATGGAAATGACTTGGGCCCTTAGAGAATTTAATCGTTCAATGCTTGGATTTGATGATGACCCAAACATCGCAGCAGCACTTTCTGCAATGGGTTTTTCTGGCAAGGACGGAGCTCCTGCAGATCTGATTAGAAATTTCTTTGACGAGAATACAGGAGGTCCTGGAACACCGACGGTTAGACAAAAACTAATACTTGAGGTAAATGATACAATAGAAGAATTACTCAGTTCAGGATTTGGTTCTGTCAATTCAATAAATTCTGCATATACTAATTCTATTACCGAATCAGGAGTCCTTACAGAATGTAGTGATGACCCTGGTGATGACTCAATTTACGGGGGCGAAGGTGCCAGTAGTGAGAATGCGTTTGAACCTCCTATTTGTTTTTCAGTAACTGCAAATGTCTCATTATCTACTTCGACATTTAATCTTGGTTCAGTCAATCCATTGACCTTGGAAAGAGTATACAAAGGAATGCTTTCAATGGGTTCCGAAATCACATCAGAATTCGATTTATTCAGTGAACCAGGTCACAAATCAGTATTCGTCATAAATCCGCCTGATTTTGCTACAATCAAAGGAGTAGATGCGAACGGAATTCAGGTCATAAAGTCAGGGCCACCTTCCTATATGGCTGCTCAGTGGACAATTAATCATTTAGATGCGCCATTGAACGGTCAAAGAATCGAGCAAGGAGTAAGCATAGACATTGGCCACAGAAATTCTACTCAAACTAGTAGTGTTGTTGTCGGTCCAGATGACACCGGTATTACGCTAGGTGTAACACTTGATATGTCAGATGAAGATGCTGTTTATCTTGAAATTCTAGCTGGCATAAATCACATAGATGAATCGACCATGAATGATTGGGGAATCTCCATGGTCGATGTCACAGATAACGCAAGAGTGCCCTGGATCACCTCGGATGGAATAAGATTAGCATATCATAATGATTTAGTGAATTTAGATGATTTCACTTCTAACTTCCCTATGGATACTGTTGGGGATGCTATTGAAGATGCGGTTTCGGGAGTTTCAGATATCACAATGGGTGATATGAGCTGGGTTTCAGATTCTCAAATAATTGGAATTTCAGAGGCACCAGGTGGCCTGAATTACTCTCATCCAGATTGCCCCGAGAGTTTACCTCCTGGTATGGATGCATACTACTGTATTGAAGGGCAATCTGCTATGAATGGTGAGCACCCAATTTATCTCCGTTCTGTTTCATCCTCATTCGAACTTAGGATATTGGACTTAATCAAGGAACAAGTTGATGACCCAACAGGATTACTAGATGTCATACAAGAAAGTGATTTCCACGATATACTGGATTCTGGTTTAACCATCGATACGAAATTTGGCCAGGACCTATTACAAGATATGATACCGAGTGATTTACCTCCATCAGAATTGAAACTAGAAATCATTCTCCCTTCATGGATGCAAACTGCGACTGGACAACAATCATTTGAATTGATAGAGAGAACAAACGCCGAAGACCAGATTGAAATCTCAATAGCAAAGCCCGGGGCATATGACCCGAGACATGCGATCCTAGATGAAGACGGAATTGAGATATGTTCCTCAGATGAAGCCGATTGGTCATGTGTTGAATTGGACGTTGAGCTTGATGTAAGCGAGTTAAATTTCAATGAATGGGGCCCAAGTATTGATTTAACTGCGTCATTCAGTGCTAAAATCGACCTTTACAGGATTAAGATACCAGACGAAGTTCTAGACGAATTAAGGTCTGAGAATACTACAATAGCCATGGAAGTAATACCTTCAGATTTAATCCGATTAGGTTTTGAAATCGGTGGCCGCCTCGCCGACCCTGTGACTAGAGAGGTCAACGTGACTGAAGGAAATCCGACTGAGCTAGAATTTACAGCAGAAGGGTTCGAGGCATTTGTTGATAACCTTGGAATAGAAATTACTGAGGAAATGCACAAGGCAGCAGACGAAGCATCTCAACAAGAAGAAATGTTAGAAATCGACCTATCCGGAATTCAGATAATCACCAACCTCGACAACCTTGGCGGAATCGGCACATCAATGGATGATAACACTCCAATCACATTTGAAATTATTATTCCGGAATTTACTTTTGAGGCAGGGGTGACTAACGGCTGGAGTGGTATTCTAGATGGTGAGCCAACAGTAGGAGTCACTACTGCTTTGACTAATCCAATAATCAATGCTGCAAATAAATTCAGAAACCTCTTCCAAATCTTCGGCCTTCAATTCTTACAGATGAGTGGAAGTGGTCTGACTCTAGATAATAACGGAGAACCGGTCAAATTCCAAACCGACCCAGTCAATGTAGAATTAAGCAGCGAAACCGATACCGATCTTCGTGGAGATGTGACTTTTGTAATGCCTGATGGTATTGTTTTGGAAGATTTCCAAACCGCTAATGGCTGGGAGAAAATTGAGTACCTTGATGATGGAAGGCAACAAATTACAATTTCTCTGGAATCACTATACGCCGGAGAAGATGTTGAATTTAGATTAGTTGTTACGTGGTTGTACATTCTTTCGCAAATTTGGATATATCCAACAATCTTGCTTGCATTGATTGTTTGGAGAGTTCGAGCAAGAAGAAAGAAGAAGAGACGAATCAGAGAAGCAAAGGCTGCCGAGGCAATGGCTGTGACCAGTCCATCTAAAGGCGGATTATCTGATTCAGACTTTGCATCACTAAGTGCGGGCCGAGACCCAACAATGGGTGGTCATTCTTCGGATTTTGACCTGTATGCTGACGATATGTGGGATCAGTGAAGCGAATCATAGATTCTCTTCGCTAGGGAAGGACCAATTCCTGGGACGGTCTTCAAATCATTCACCGTTGCGTGTGTAATCCCTTGCCTTCCACCAAAATGACGGATTAGAGATTGCATCTTTTTCGCACCTAAACCTTCAACGCCTTCCAATGGGTCAGTCAGTTTCTTCTTCGCTCTAGATTTGCGATGGAATTTATTCACAAATCTATGTGCTTCATCTCTAGCATGAATCAAGATTCTACCTCTTCTATCAAGGATTAAGTCATCTTGCTCTTTCCTGTAAATGGTTTCTTCTCTTTTTGCTAGGCTAGCCAATTTCATTCTATCTTGAACCCCGTGCTTTTCAAGCACTTTTGCGATAATCGCTAGGTGAGTCAGCCCTCCGTCTATCAAAAGCAAATCAGGCCAATCATCGACCTTTTTTATCCAACGCTCGACAACCTCTGCCATCATTCTCAAATCATCGATTGCCTCACCTTTGATGGTATAAGTCCTGTATTCTTTCTTGGCAGGCCTACCATTTCTCAAGCAAACGCTAGCACCGACTCTGGAATTTCCTGATAATTGAGCCATGTCAAAACAAACGATATGGTCTAATGACTTCATCCCAAGTAAGTTTGCTCCTTCATCAGCGGCTCTCTGTTCCAATGAACCGCTACTTTTGTTGGCTAGTCGTTCAACTTGTATGTTCGCATTTTGTTTTGCTAATGTTGATAATGTAGCAAAATCTCCTCTCGACGGTATTCGATTTTCCACTACACTACCTCTTTTGTCAGATAGCCAATCGATGATTGTATCACTGAGGGGTGTTGGAGTCAAGAGAATTTTTGGAGGCCGTCTATTGGAATAATGGTCGACAACGAACATTGCGATAGATTCACCTTCATCACCTCGATGAATGACAGGCCAATTTTCTTGACCTTTGATAACACCATCATCTGCATGCAAAACGACAATCGATGCTAAGTCGCCCTTGATACCAATTCCCAGAGCATCACAATCTCGGTAAATGGTTGAAGAAATAACTTGCTGGCTGGTGACGCTTCTTACAGATTTTATCATATCTCTAACATTTGCAGCCATTTCATATTCCATATCATTCGAGTAATCATCCATCTGCACGGCTAATTCTTCGATCAATTCAGTTGCATCACCATCCAAAATTCTTCTTACGTTTTGAACACGTTCTGCATAATCTCCTGCATTGATACAGGGTCCAGCACAAAGTCCGATATGCATCGATAAACATCCTTGTGGTAGTAATTCATTACAATCTCGAATGCCAAAATTTCTTCTCAATAATTGCACTACTTGTTTCGCAGCACCAGCATTTGGAAATGGTCCCCATCTCCAAGCATCCTCGGGTGGATTTCTAGTGTACATTATTTTGGGAAATTCTTCCTTGGTTAAGGCTAGGAATGGGAATGATTTGTCATCTTTCAGCATTGAATTATATCTTGGCCTGTGTTGCCTAATCAATTGTCTTTCAAGGACCAATGCCTCTTGTGGAGAGTTCGTGACTATACATTCGATTCCATCGGCTCTTCTAACAAGTTCAGGAATCATTGCACGGTCGGGGTTTGAAGAAAAATAAGACCGAATTCTTTGTGATAATACCGTTGCCTTACCAACATACAGAACCCTGCCTGCATTGGTTTTGAAGAGATAAACTCCTGGATTCGGAGGCAAATCAACCGAATCAGGGTCTACCGGCATGATGTGTTTGTGGAATCAATATTTCAATAATACATCGACAATCAGATTAGGGGAAAGAAAATGATTGATGAGGTATAGGGGTAGGCATGTTGAGGGGGCCGCAAGTTAGGATTCTCTCACGTCTATCCCATTTTCCAAGGAGTTTAGAAACAGCGTGGGATGTTCCCAGAGACATCTGTTTGCCCGGAATTGCTGAGTATCTAGGTGTTGTTCGTTCAGCTTTACATGGACCAATAAATGATTTAGTCGAGAAAGGATTTCTAATCGAGAGAAAAGCCCATGTTATCGGTGGTGGCTCAAGAAAAAGGAAAGTATACCATATCACAGATGAAGGTAGAGAAATCTCAGCAAATACTCATCTATCAAAGAAGGAAAAGAAGGGTAAATTGTTTGGAAAAGTTCCCGATAGGGCAGAATTAATCGGTCGAAAAGAGTTTATTGAGAAAGTTTTGACTAATGAAAAAACAATATTAACAGGGCTCCCCGGAATAGGAAAAACCTCAATTTTGCATGAAATTTCTAGTATTTTAGTTTCCAAAGGGAAGACAGTTCGGTTTTGTACAGTACAATCATTTTCCGATGTCGAAGAAATTTTTTCGGAGTGGGGTTTCGAATATACTGATGAAGAAGCTGTCCTCAACGCTTCAAAAAATAGTCTCTTGATATTAGATGAATTTCAAGAAATTAACCCAAGACACTTGAAAAGAATTCAAAATTTCCTGAAGAATGCAAGGAATGTCATTATTGCAAGTCGTCCACCATTATTATTCTCAGATGGATTCGAAATACTTGATGTGCCTCCATTGACAATCGATTCCGCAGTTCAATTACTACCTGATGAAATTCAAGAAAAAGAGTTAGTTGCTTCGAGATTGGGTTGTCATCCTCTCGCATTGTTGATGCATGATATATCTACTAGTTTACCAGAGGAAGGAGGAGACCTTCAAACCTGGGTTAGAGATGTAATATTACAAGGTTTGAATGCTGAAATGAATGCGATTAATGAACTATCAATTTTACCAATTCCAGTTGATGTAGAAAACTTACAAACGCAAGAATACATTCCTGATTTAGATGATTACGCATTACTAAGATGGTTTGATCATGGAGTTGAATTACATCATTTAATTAGAAATGTTAGGTCATTATCTATGACGGAAAATGATTACAAAAATGCAGCAGAATATTGGGCTAAAATTGATGGTGATAATGCCCGATTAGTCGAAATGTACCTCCGGTTGAAATGTGGAGAAAATATTGAATCTTATCTACTTACAAACTCCGAATCTTTGATGGTTCGTTCCAGTGCAGGACTTGCAACTTTGATAGGAGATGCGCTGATGAGATATCCTAGTGAAAATTTACACAGAATCGGAGCAATAGTGGCGATAGAAAGAGGCGAGGCTGAAATTGCAATCGAACATCTTGACAACATAAACGCTCCAGATTTAAGATATGCTGTAGATTTACTAAGTGGAAGAGATACTACATTTATTCCAAAAGATTCAGGTGTCAAAGCAATAATTTCAGAGGCGTCAAGATTGATTGACGATAGGCTCCCAGATGCTCATATTGTGGCTGATGTTGATGAATTACTTGACCATATTAATCTCAGTGAGTTAGATGGCGAATTAAAGAAAGTAGTATTGGTCGCTATTGCGAAAATTAGGCATTCATGGTACATCGCAAATAAAAAAGTGGAACGAGGCTAGTGAAATTAGAGAGCAATTAGCATCTATTTCCACTGAAAAAGATCCACAAATCATCCAATTGAAATTAAGGGCTGAGATTGCAGAAACACCCCAAAATTCTCCAACTTTTGATAAATTGGTGGAGGAAGTATTTGCGTTAGATGGGCTCAAAGGAACGATGCTGAAAATTGCCTTAATCTCAAGATGTGATGATGATAGAGCTGTGAAACTACTGAACGAAGTAAAACTTCCAAACATAGAGGAGCAAACCAATCTTAATTCCGCAAGGAGATTAGCAGCATCAATATGGTATCTACGTGCAAAATACAAGACTCATAATAGCTATTCATCTATTGCAGAGTCTATTTCTCTTTGGAAAAAAGCACTCTGCCCAAACGCAAGCAAGAGCGCCTCAGAAATGCTTCACAAAATGCTTTGATAGAATAATTTGGACCCTTTTTTGGATAATCGAATTATGACAACAATCAAATGCAATCACGCGAAGGTCATTCGTATGGTGAGGGGTCGTACCTACACGGTTTTCATAATTCTCACCTTGATGGTTGCATACCCGTTTACTCCGATGGTTGAGTTGCATGACTCTGAAAACAATGAAACTTCAGGGCGTGCTCAAACTGTTTGGTCTGGGAGTATGGTTTTGAATAATCATTTCACTGTACCTGTGACTGATGAATTAATCATCTCATCTTGCACCAATGTCACGATGTCTAGTGGTGTTAGAATATACGTTGAGGGCAGATTAACTGTTGAAGGAACAAAGTCCTGTCCCGTATATTTTGATTATGCGGGCGGAGGAGACCACATGGGAATACAGTTCAATACCTCATCTAATGGGCGTGGAAGCAGGATTGATAATGCCTCGATAATACACTCTACTTATGGTATCACAATTTACGGTTCAAATCCACATATCGCCAATGTCACAATTTTCGATGCTGATGATGTAGCAATTGATATGTTCAATTCTGCAACTCCAACAATTAGGGACTTAGAAATCAATGAAGCAGGTCAAGACTGGGTAGTTCCAACATATTGGAGATATGGAATCGGTTTGTCAGTTGGAGCAGGTTCAGCACCAAATGTAGATGGTCTGAAGGTAAGTAATGCGGTCACTCGTGGGTTGAATATGTGGGGTAATTCTGGAGGATTATTCCGAAATATATCGATAGACAATATTTCAGGCGCCACACTGGCCATATCTGCTGGAATCTGGGTTGAAGACAGTATTCCATTAATCCAATTCGCTCAGGTAGACAGGTCTGACCACGGGGTTTTTGTTAGACACATCACTGATGGTGCTACGACCAGAGCTGTCATCAAAGACATGGAAATTACAAATTCAATGTACAAGGCGATGGTTTTGGACAAAGAAGATCATACAAATTACACAAATTACCAGAGCGCAGTCATCAATGGATTGAATATTTCAGGAACCGGAGGCCCAGGGGCTAAAACATCTGGAATCGCTACGGCTACACTTGAGATAAATGCTACAGGAGCCTGGATTGAAAATGCTCATCTCGAGGATAATACAGCAGTTGGAATCAAAATGTATTTTGTTGATTCGACAACCATTTTTTCGAATCTATCAATTAACAATACTGGAGGTTCAGGTAACGGTGCTAACGCAGCAGGAATTTCAGTTCGTTCATCTTATTTCGCCCCTACTTTCAACAATTTAGAGGTTTCAAACTCACCAGGGCCAGGTGTCTATGCAAGAAGCGGCGGAGCAATTCAAGGAATGGATTGGAACTTACATGATAATGGCCAAGAAGGCTTCTACTTGGAGAGTGCTGCAACGATAGTTGATGGGATAATAACTTACAATAATTCAGATTCAGGTGTACACATTAATGATGCAAGATATGTGTTCTTGTATAATGTCACTTCACATGATAACGGCGATTCAGGCCTGTTGTTTGAAAAAGCGAATGATATTGAATCTACATCAGGTGATGTTGTTTGTGTAAATTGTTCTTCGACTAACGACACGAAAGGTGTGACAATAATCGATTCCGTCGACCTATTTTTAGAGGGACTTCATGTTAACGACCCTGTCACTGGCCCAGCTATTATTGCTGATAATGGTGGACTAAACATTGGTGTGCAAGGAGGTCTATTCCATCTAAAGAATGTACAAACATGGTTGAATAGTACAGAGCCTGCAATAGAAATTACATCAGCGGAAGCAGAAATCGATGGCTTGGAAATGTTAGGTTCTCATGCTGGATTACATTGGGATGCAGACCATAATCAAGAGAGAAATAGCATACTGTCGAATGCTACTTTATCCGGTGCAGATTGTTTGATTTTGTCAAACCACGACCAATTATATGGAACAAATAATACCATTTCCAATGATTGTACTGGAGAATTGAATTTTACTTCGGTTAAACTCAATTGGACTGACTTTGAAGATTTGGGCGCTCACGTACTGAACGTGGATACTAACTCTAATCTTCATCTGCATCAACCTGTGAATATCGATTATCAATCAGCGGTTATTTCGGGTAGTGGTTGGATAGAAGAAGCATGGGACTTACATGTATGGGTGCCAAACAATAACAGCAACGGTATTCCTTCAGCGTTTGTAGAACTGGATTTTGACCAATTAGAGTCATCAATAAATGACGATACTGACGATTACGGTTGGACATCTTTCCTAGACCTAAGAGGTAAGAAATTCACCACTTTAGGCGAGAGTCCTTACACGACTGTGACCATTGATTGTTCATATGATGGAGTTTCTAATACTACGACTACAAGCTTGGACCAGGACCAAATAATAACTTGCCATCTTCCACTATCCAATCAACCACCATTCTTAATCTGGGATACTCCAATCGACCAGACAGTTTATCCTTCAAAATCTGAGGTAATTTTTGATGCATCTAGGTCTTGGGATTTGGACAATGATACTTTGACAATCAAATGGACATCTTCGATAGATGGGATTTTACTCGAAGGAGGAATATCAACATTTGCTGCAAACGAAGTAGATAACCCAAACCCATTGGTGAATCTTTCAGACGGAATTCACGATATTGAGTTAGAAGTATGCGATGGCGATTTTTGTGTCTCGGAAATTAGGACTATTGAACTAGCCAACCAAGCGCCAGTAATTGTAATTTCAACAGACCCTACCCTAAACCCATGGGGAGAACTCATCTCTCCGATTACCCAGTCTGTCCATTACGACCTGAACGGAACTTATGACCCTGAAAACGATGCTATGACCTGTTCATGGTCATGGCTATCCTCTTCAGTCACGATTCCAGATTGCACAGGAGAAGGAAATCTTTCATTTGCTAGCGCACCATCAAATATTTTTGACCTGACATTGCTTGTTAGTGATGGAATTAATCCTCCATCAGAATACATCATACCCGTTGAATTGTATAATGAAATGCCAATCGCATCATTCGAGGTTTTGAGAGATAATAACAATTCAGAAGACGAAACTACTCTCCTCAGTACTAGTGTAGACCCTGAAGGTGATACGATAGAATATTTGTGGATTAGCAATTTAGATGGGATCTTATCTAACGATAGCTCTTGGACAGGATATCTATCAAGGGGTGTACATGTAATCACATTGTCAGTTAACGATGGAAGAATGGAACATATAAATTTGACAAGTTCTAATCAAACTTTGGTTGAGGTAGGAAATAGTAAACCAAGAGCGATTATCAATGAGCCAAGTGAAGGAGAGATTTTTGATTCAAGCATGCTTATCGAATTCAATTCATCAGGATCCGGAGATTGGGATAGTGCTTGTTCGACATTCCCAACAGGAATCGATTGGTTTTGTTCTCCCGTAGAACCTGCATCAGGTTCTGAATATTTGGTTTACAAATGGGAGTCTAACTTGGATGGAATCCTTCGAGAGGATGGTTCTGATTGGTTGATTTTTGAATCTAGATTAAGTGCTGGAAACCACGTCATAACTCTCACAATGGATGATGGAATAAATCCTGTATCGACTCATTCAATCAATGTTTCAGTAAATGAATCAGCACCTGTTATGGGCTTACTCAGCCCAAACCTTGAGACTGGATATTTTTCAAGCGACCTCATCTTATTCGATATTAGAGATAGTGTTGATTATGACAATGACGATTTCCTCTTTGATTTATCAAGTAACATCAGCGGTACGATTCTATCTGCAAAGGACCCATATGAGGTTCATCCGATTTATTTAGAAGCAGGGAATCACCTTTTAGAAGTGACATTAACTGATGATTATGGCTTGTCTCGAACCGAACTCATTGAATTAGTTGTAGTTGAATCAGACCCAGTGGCAGAAATATATTATCCAACAAATAATCAATTCTTTGAGCCAGGTGAACTCGTGATTTTAGACTCAAATGGTACATTTGATGCTGATGGTGATATCACTATTCGAGAGTGGAGGCATCATTTGCCAAACGAAAATTATCCATTGTTACTATCTACAGATTCGTACCATGAAATTCTACTTACTCCAGGTGTTCATCATATCTCGCTTTATGTTGAGGATAGAAGAGGTGGATCTGATGAATTCCACGTTAACATTACAATTGCATCAAGTAATCCCGATTTATCTAACCTAACTATTTCGCAGAACCAAATTGAAATTGGTCAACTTACAGAAATCATAGTTTCAGTGAAGCTAGATGACCCCGATGGAACTACTACTGAGGTATTCGCAACTGTGAAGAAGAATATCCAGGATTGGACCTTCAATCTTACAGATGAAGATGGAGATGGGACTTGGGTGGGTCGTATTGAAGTTGTTTCTAGTGAAACTGGAAAAGCCCAAGTCAAGGTCACTGCCGTTGATGGTCAGATAATTGATTACATTACCAAAGATATCGATTTCATAGAAATTGAATCGGATAATTCAGCAATTATGACTGTAGTCGGAGGTATTGCAGGATTTATCGGAATTGCAGTTCTGATAGCCTACCTTGTAACTAAACGCAGACAGAGACTTGCAGATATCGATTTGATAGATTCTTGGGGCGTCTTTGGCGGTGAACAAAAAGAGTACATCGATGATGACACAAAATTCTAATTTTTTTGCAGCCCATAGATTGATAAAATACCGGATTACACATACATCTATGACTAAGACTAGAAGCAACTTAGGCGCCCTATTTCTGACTGCAATACTCTGTGTATCACTACTTCCAGCGGGAGTAGCTGCTGAAGATCCTTCAACAGAACACTTTGCGTTCGGAATGGAGTACGATTGGACTAACTTGAACACTGATATGGAATCGATGACAGGACTACCACTAGACGAAATCTTGCTTGACATCATGCAATCCGCTGATGATGCAGGTATCGGTCTGGTAATTCTTGAAGAACTAACAGGAGTATCTTCAATGGTAGTTGACCAGTACGAAGATGGAACTTCAATGTTTGATGCAGTTGACGGAACATCTGTTGAGGTCACAAATCACGTCACAGAACTTACTGTTCGTCACGGCTCTTTACAGGATTTCGCAATCATCACTGATTGGGGTGATTCTTTTGCAGGATGGGAATTGACTGTTTCTGCTTCTTCAGAATCTATGTTCAATCTTGATGCAATGTATATTGAATACAGAGATGCTGATAATCTAGTTCATGGACACGATCTAGAACTTACTTTGAGCGCAGATGTGACAAACGAGTTAGGACTAGTTGGGCACTTGGAATCCGAAGACGGTGACAATGTCCTTCCATTAGACATTGGAGTTGCAATGTCAATCGGTTATGAAATTGTTAACTCTGAAAGCACAGTAGTTTATGAAGAGCCCAGCACGATTCATCAGAGACTTTCTGATATGAACCCAGGCGAAGAAATCGAGTGGGAAGCAGGCACTGAATCAGATAGCAATGTATGGTGGGATGAATATAGTTCATGGGATTGGACCTGTGAATGGAGTTCAGTAGACGTTTATTACGAGTGCATAAATAATGAATGGGGCTACTCTGATTGGTGGTATTATTGTGAATACTACTCTGATGTTGACACCTATTATTGTACTGATGATTTTGGACAAGATCCAGATTGGCAGAATGCTTTGACTGAAGATTGGACTCATCATGATTCTGGTACTACTCCTGAAGGAGTTTCAAACTTCGAATGGGTCGAATCTCATGCAGGTTCCTTCAGCACATCCACCTCTTTCGATTTCGAACTAACTGGAATTCCAGTTGAGGAGTTCGGACTTCCTGCAGGAGACTGGGACGTTTCTGTCACCGACTCAGTCACAGATGCAGGTACCTTTGATGAGGATTATGAATGCGAAATGTGGATGGAATTGTTTGATGAAACTCAAATGATTACCACAGATAGCGGTGATTTGGAAGTTCTGAGTGGATACGGTTCTCCAATGCCATTCGGAATGACTTGCCATGTTGCAAATCTAATTGCATACTCATTCTTGGGTACAGATGATGCAGCAAATATTGCAGATTTGTTCGAGGACAGTTTCAGTGAAATTGAGGAATCAATGGGCACTGATACATATGACAGCACAGAAACAGAGCATCTATATCTAAGCGCAGATGCTTACAGCATGGATGAAATTGATGTTTCAATTAACGCATGGGACATTGATTATGATACAAATTACGAAATTGACTTTGTGATGGTTGATGAAGGTGGAACTGTAATTGACGTACATTCAATGTCCTTTACAAATGAGTATTACTTCTGGGATTCAGTATACATGTCAGCAAATGCATACGGTTCACACTGTATAACTGCTACTTTGAAATATGCAGATAACAATACTGAATTAGATTCCGCTGAAGTTTGTTTCTCAGTACCAAAGGATATGGACCCAAGTGACTTGTTGGTAAGCATAGGCGAAGGATTTGAACAATCAACTTTAGAAAATGCTTTGGAAATGTTCGGGACTAATCTAGAAAACAGACTATCAGATTATGAAGGAGATTCTGCTTATCATGATGCTGACATGAGAGTTTTGTGGGACCCTGCTACCAACAGAGCAGTTGGTTTCCAAATGCTAGTTTACGATGAAGATGTTGACTCCTGGTATACAATGGTTGGTCCTGAATCAGATGAATATCCAGAAGCCCCAATCTTAATGTCTTTCGAGTATTTCTCAGGACAATCGGCTATTGACCAAGAAGCGGATCTTGACCAAGAAACTACTCTAGATACCTTGGTAGACCTGACTCAACACGATGTTTCTGACCTTGAAGAAGCAGTGGGAGAAGCTCTTGGTGAAGAAACCACCAACGAAGAAACCACCAATGAGGAAGGTACTGAAGAAGCAGAAGGCGAGGAAGATGGTCTGCTTCCATTCGTATCACCAACTTTGACAGTGATGGTAATCGCTCTTGCTGGAATAGTCGCAGGCATGCGCTCTCGAGAAGAAGAGTGAAGCAAGACTTGATATTAACGATTTGAGTAATACAAACATGGCGGAAGATAGGAACTATCCAAGGATGGTTCTATATCTAATCCAACTATTCTGCCTTGTGTTGTTGCTTAATGCTGTTGAAACACAGAATTGGTATTCTGGTGATCTAGACCTAGATTATACAGAAGGATTACCAGCAGGAACTTCAATGGATATCGAGTTAAATGTCGATAAAGAAAGTGCTGATGGGAAACTAAAGATCGACGGTTTTTTGAAATTCATGAATTGGCAATCTATCAGGAATGACACAACGATTCCCAGCGAGGAGATTCAGAGGGACTCTGATTTTGAAGTTAAACCACTATCAGAAATTCAGCAAATGCTTCCTGTTCTAGTAAAAATAGCAATTTCGATAACAATTGTCCTAGTAATTTTGTCATATTTCCAAGTGAATTACAAGTCAATTCTAGGAGTGGTTAATTCATCATTAGCACTGTACATTCTCTTCACCATCCTAATCTTAGCTCCTATAGGCTATCTCGGGGATTTTGATTTCACTTCGGGAATGGCAAATCAAGACAATGGAGAATCGACAGTACACCAATCATTTGATGGGTCTCCTGAGATCAAGTTAGGTGAAAATTTAGAACTTAATTACATATTTACCATAGATGGTTATGATTTGGGATTAGTTAATACTTCCCAACTTACAGATGTAATTGAGAATGAACCAGGAGAAGGTCACCGCTCTTATTTCAAGATCGAAGGAAAAACAGGAATTACTTACAGCGCATTCGTTACTGAATATCTTTGGGTTTGTGTTTTAGTATTCATTTCAACGCCGTTCTTTATGACATTCAGAGATTGGACGAAAATTAGCAAGCCTAAATCATTACATGACTAGGATTGCTCAGGAATATCTCCGTTTAATGAATCAGGGTTATCTGGTAGAGGGCCCCATTCAGTTCGAGTTCTGTTTAATCCGAATCTCTTTGCCCAGATGAATTTCAAGTTCTTCCAGCCATCTCCCCAAGTGTGTATCTCAGCTTCACCAACTCTGGGGCGGTATGGTACTGAAATTTCGATGGCTTTCTTCTTTCCTAGAACTCTCCTTGCAAGTATTTTCATTTCCTCAGAAAGCGGCATACCGTCGTTGGTAGGTCTCATTTTTTCGTTATCAAAAATAGATTTTCTGAATACCCACATTCCTGATTGTGAGTCCTTAATGCCATAGCCAAATGCTAATCTTGCATTGAACGATAACATCCAATTTCCAAATCCATGTAATCCTGACATTGAACCTTCTTCTGCTAATGTCAATCTATCACATGTTATGAAATCTAAGTCTTCTTCAATTAATTTCTTGACCAAATCAGGAACTACTTCTGCAGGGTAGGTACAATCTGCATCCATTGTGACTATGATGTCTCCTTTAGCAACCACAAATCCGGTTCTGTATGCTCTTCCGTAGCCTTTTCTAGGTTCAAGATGAACTCTAACTCCTTTTTGTAGCGCGATTTCTCTTGTCTTATCACTTGAATTACCATCAACAATCATGATTTCTAATTCATCGCACCAGTCCTTTGGAATTGCATCAACGGTTGGGCCAAGCGCTTCTTCCTCATTTCTAGTTGGAAGAATGATGGTGACTGAGACAGGCAACTTGTCCGCCATACTCACTCGACAGAAACTTTCGTTTTGAAGCCACCTATACATTGAATTATTATGAAAGCGCCATAGTCGCTGTAATCGTTGGCCATGCATATTGCCATAGTTTCCGGTGAATATCCTCCTAGATGGGGAGGTATTGGGTCAGTGGTTTTCCATTTAGCAAGCCATTTAGTTCAACTAGGTCATGAAATTTCAATCATTACACGTTCCCACAAAGGAAAGATACCGACTCAGGAAGGGGTTGAGGTAATAGAAGTACCATGGGCTAAATTACCGATGGCATTCACCCGATCGTACGGAAAGAGCGCAATAAAAGCACTGAAGAGATTACATTCCAGAAAAAGTATAGATGTAATCAATGCTCATCTTCCATTGGTATCCTGGAAAAGAAAAGAATTCAGATGGTTAGAAGAAAATATTTCTCCGGTTGTATCCTGCTTGCACGGTTCTTGGATTGGCGAGAGAGAAGGGGTAAAAAGAGCGGCGGCTGCAAGAGAATCTGCTACCTGGAAAAACCCTAATGACTTAGCAATTTTAACCACTGCTGGATATTATGCAGGGTATGAAAGAGCTGGAGTACTAGAATCAACAATTTGTGTAGCAAATTCTCAATCTACATTAAAAGAATTTCAAAGATGGTATAATCCGGATGAAAATTTTGATTGTGAAGTTGTATTATGGGGTTGTGACCATAAAGTGTTCAGGCCTCCAAATATTGATGATGAATCTGAGCAATTATTACATGAGAAAATAAGGATGGATTATTCATGTGGAGACGAACCTGCCCTGAATTATTCTAACGAGACCTCAACTCCAATGTTATTGGCTGTTGGTCGTTTAGTGGCACGAAAAGGATACATGACTCTACTTCGAGCATTCCCAGAAATTCTAGCATCAAATCCGAATGCGAAATTGGTAATTGTCGGAAGAGGCCACATGAAAAAGAGCATGGAAAAAGCAGCAAAGAAATTAGGAGTTTCTGAATCTATTTTTATTCAAAGTAGCCTTTCATTCGATGAATTGTCTCAACATTTTAGGTCCGCGGATTTAGTGATATATCCTTCATATTACGAAGGTCAAGGCTTGATTCCGTTAGAATCTCTAGCAAGTGGAACGCCTGTAGCGACGGTTGACCAAGAACCATTAACTGAAATGATTGACGAAACTGTCGGTGGTTTATTCAAGCGAGGTGACCCTGCTGATTTAGCTCGGTGTGTCAATGATATGTTGTCCTCTGATGAAACTCAGAAAAAGGCTATCATAGGGCGCAATAGAGTATTAGAAAAGTACACCTATGAGCATAATGCTTCGGACTATGAGAGAATATTCAAGCGTGCTATTTCCAAAAAATCCCAATAACGAATAATCGTTGTTTTCAAAACTGAACCCTATCATGCACAGCCATGCGGGGCTGTAAATTGCTTGCAATTTTCCTCGCGATATCGCTTCTTTCTTTCGCTCCAATCGCACAAGCAGACAATGATGCTAATTCTGCAAACGGTTTGATAAACGGCGTTTCATCTAACGGTTATGTTTGCTCAAATGATGGATGCGCTCCTACTGATGAAACCGATTGGTGGAAGATTTATGGCTACAAAGGAGACATAGTTCAGATTGGATTTTCGGGCTCGATGAACAATCCTGCATGGTGGTGTCCTGGTGACGGATGGGAAGCAGATTTCTCGATTCACGACTCATCTGGATCGCAACTCTCAATACAAGCCCTAGACGATTCAAGTTCCTCTACTACATTGTCAACAACACTTTCCTCAGCAGGTTGGGTTTATGCGAAGATTAAAGGAAAAAATTCATGGTGCAATGATGGATTAGATTACACTCTAACTCCATCCATAAATCAGGCAAATAGAGATACTGATGAAGACGGATTTATCGATACAGACGATGCGTGTGATTTGGTTCCAGGTACTTCTACTAACGATAGAAAAGGTTGCCCAGATCAAGATTTAGATGGTTGGTCTGACCCAGATGGAGGCTGGGGTCCAAACAATGGTGCAGACGCATTCCCAACAACTCCAAGTCAGTGGCTAGACTCTGACAATGACGGCTATGGAGATAATCTCAACGGATTTCAAGGAGATCATTGTCCATACAGAAGAGGATATTCATCTGAGGACCGTTTTGGTTGTCTAGATTCAGATGGTGACGGCTGGTCAGATGAGGACCCTGGTGGTTTGGACGGAGTGGAAGCTTGGTACGCACATCCTATTGGAATGGGAGATGCTTTCCCGTTCGAGGCCAGTCAATGGAATGATACAGATTCAGATGGATATGGCGACAATTGGGCTAACGGGAATTGGAATGAGACAAGGGAAAATTGGTCAATAGGAATTTGGTATGAAAATGCTAGTGAACCAGATTCATGTCCTTTTATCACTGGATATTCTAACCAAGACAGATTTGGTTGTCCTGATACAGATTCTGATGGCTGGTCCGACCCAGATTTGAATTGGACCTCTAGAGAGGGTGCTGATGCATTCCCTGAAAACCCTACTCAATGGGCAGATAGAGATGGAGATGGTTGGGGGATAACCAGTCTGAAGGAGCTTTACAAGTAGACGATTTCCCAGATAATCCAACTCAATGGCTGGATACGGATGGAGATGGCTGGGGAGACAATCAATCATATGGAGCAACACAAGTAGATGATTTCCCTCTTGTTCCTAGTCAATATAAGGATACAGATGGCGATGGCTATGGTGACAATATTACCGGATTTGAAGCAGATGTTTGCCCCAATAGCAGTGTGGAAGAAGTCGAAAGTGGCTGGATAAGTTGGGCGGATAGACTTGGATGCCTTGATTCAGACATGGACGGATATTCTAATCCAGATACATGGTGGGTTGCCCATCCAAACGGTTTTGCGGATGCATTCCCAGATGATTTGAGTCAGTGGCACGATACAGATAGCGATGGCTATGGAGATAATTCAGAGTATTTTGATGGAGAAACATGGCGAGAAGCATGGCGTCCTGACGGATGTGTTGCTACTGCTGGTGAGTCTACTATGGACAGATGGGGTTGTCCAGATTTCGATACCGACGGTTGGTCTGACCCAACAACGCATTGGTTAGCAAGTCCAGGTGGGATAGCAGATGCTTGGCCAGAAGACGAAACTCAATGGCATGACAGGGATGGTGACGGCAGAGGAGATAACCCGGTTGGAACCACTGCAGATATCTGTCCGGATACGCCAGGTACGTCACTTGGTCCAACAGCTGGAGGTGACCGTTGGGGCTGTGCGGATACCGATGGTGATGGTTGGTCTGACCTAGGTGATGCTTTCCCGCACGAACCTACTCAATGGCGTGATTCAGATGGTGACAAATTCGGTGACAACTCAGAAGGACATGAAGGAGATTCATGTCCAAATGAAAGAGGAAACTCGTTCTTCGACAGGCTTGGTTGTAGAGACTCTGATGGTGATGGATGGTCAGACCCAACCCAAAATTGGCCAGCATCTCCTTGGGGAGTTGCAGATGCTTTCCCTACCGATAGACTGCAATGGGAAGATAGCGACGAAGATGGATTTGGCGATGTCCCTATGGGTGCAAAGAGAGATGATTGCCCAGAAGTTAGTGGAACCTCAACCAAAGACCTCCAAGGCTGTCCAGATGCTGATGGGGATGGGTGGTCAGATGAATACGGCGGTTGGTCAGCAGCGATTGCAACCTTGGGTGAGAACCCAGCCGGAAGTTGGATCACATATCTCGCTCTTGGCTTGGTAATGTTCATTTCTTCAGGCCTTGCAATAGCATTGCGTTCGTCAAAATCTGCAGATTCATTTGTTCGAGAAATTGGAGGAAATAGACAGGGAGGTGAAGGCAATGCGTAATTGGCTAGTGTTGATTCTAATTATGACAAGCACCTTTTCACTATCCGCAAGCGCGGAGATGGATGATGACCCATTTACTTCCGAAGGCCTCAATTTAGTTGCTATCAGAAATGATACATTAGATTCAAATCAAGACGGTATGATGGATGCGGTTAGGGTTGTAATCGTAATCAATTCAACTCAAGGCGACGTAGATTTACTTCTAACATTGATTGGAGACCATCAAGGTATCTCAGTTAAGGAAGATTTGTTCATTCATGTTGAAAATCAAGAAAATGCAACCTTAACTTACGATTCATGGGTTGAGGGTGAACACTATCTAGCCTTAGAAATCAGCGATTCAGAAGGTAGGCTCCTGAAATCTATCAACATTGGATTTTTCGACCTAAGTCCAGCCTTGAAGATACCTCACATCGATTTACAACTCTCTGGAAATCAGGTAATGGAAACTGGCGATGAATGTCAAATAACTAGAGAATTCTATGATGAGACCGGGCCTAGGTGGGGATATTCTGGTACAAGGTCGATTACTGGAACACCATTCAAGGTACTAGATTCAGATGTAACGCTTGACTGTAGCCACTGGCCCGCTGGCAATTACGAAATAACAGAAACATACCAAAACGGTTTAGGTCAAACCACTTCAGATGTATTGGAGATAAGAATTGACAACAAACCTCCGCCGAAATTCAAAATTTCCTTGAGTGGAGATGGTGACCTAACCAACACACCTTGTACAATTTCTCATATCCCTGAAGAAAATGAAAACCACGATACATTTGCCAAGCAATGGATAATTTCTCCATCTATGGGAGTGATGGGAAATACGAGTTATATTGATTGTTCAAATTGGCAACCTGGCGTGTACAAGATTCTGTTAACAGTCACAAATTCAGAAGAGATAAGCACAACTGAAGGTGAAATGCTGATTAGATTGACCGATGGCACTAACGAGGTTGAAAATTCTGATGCGCCTACAATTTCAAAAGGACAAAACACCACAACGACAAAAGTTGGATTCTATGGAGTGATCGGAATCTCTTTGTTGATGGGAATAATTGTCTTCGTAATAATGTCAAGAGGTCGTGCGGACGAACTTCTCTCTGGGATTATTGGTGAAGAGGTACAACCAGATTCGGAAGGCTTACCTACTCATGTAGATGAAAGCGGAATACTTTGGAGAAGACATGCTGATGGTGAGGTAGATTGGTGGGACCGTCTAACCGATTCATGGAAGAGGTGGTAATCTGCTACGTGATATTGCCTTTTGGACAATGTTAGTAAGCGGAATTTCACTTTTATTTGTAATAATCAGAATTGCTTGGGACAAGTACAAATCAGTTAAAATCGAAAATCCAGAACTTGATAGGGAATGGGTCTCGGATTGTGCTAAACTTACCACAGCGACTTACAAAGGTAGCACTGTAAATCTAAAAAATGTTAGAGATTTTACTTGGCTAAGTAAAAGAGAGCATGAAAACAAGTGGAGCAATCTTGAGGTAAAACTCGACGATCTTGTCGACATATGGTTCGTAATTGACCATTTCCACAAAATAAGAGGCATGGCTCACACAATGCTGACTTTTGAATTCAAGGATGGGCAATACATTACCTTCTCATTCGAGACTAGGAGGGAAGTCGGAGAAAGGTACAATCCTTGGAACGGCTTATGGAGAGCATATGAGTTGTATCTACTCGTAGCTACCGAATCAGATGCTTTGCACCTTAGGACCAATATCAGGGGCAATAAGGTCCATCTTTTCAGAGTTCAGGCTCCACCAGGAAAAGACAAGGCACTGTTCAATGCCCTTTGTGATAGAGCGAACCAACTTGCAGAGAAGCCAGAATGGTATCACACTATTTCCAAGACATGCACCACGTCAATTGTTGACCAGGTTAATCTGATCACTCCCGGTAGAATACCAAGAATGTGGAGAACTCTACTTCCGGGGCATTCAGCAAGGGCTGCTTGGAAATTAAAATTGATAGAAGATTGGGGTGGATACGAATCAACTCTTGAGGCTTCGAGGGTCGATATTAGAGCAAAGAAATGGAATGGAAAAGAAGATTTTTCCAGTTTCATTCGTGCCCATTTTCCTCCCAAATGAACAAAAGGTCGCCCTTTGATTTAGTGATTTCAACCACTCGATTTTTTACTCTGTTTCCTAGTCCTAATGTGCCTGTTTCTAAGTTCTGATTTTTTAGTTCAAATTCAGTTCCACTAATCGTCACCGATTCAACAATGCCGAATGCAAATAGCGCACAATTTGACTCCGTATTTAGATTCATTTTAAGGCCAGAATCTTGCACTCTACACGCTCTCCATCCATCGAAATATAGAATTGCATCAGACTTGGTTTCAAACAAAGAAGTGAATGCTCCGATCCTGTGGTCGAGTCGCCCGCCATCTATTCCAAAAACCGTGGTTACTTTGTACTTTGAAAGAGCCTTAGATAGATCGGAATTATCTTGAGATTCATCCTTGAATAAACCCTTAGAATTTTTGATGCTATCCATGTCTCCAATAACCTCATGCCAACCATCAAATCTATCAGCAGCCCCATCTAATGCGATGACAAAATCTGAATTGGATAATAGGTCATGGAAGAGTTGATTTTTTTCCCAATGGCCATTCCCAACAACTAGGATTTTTTCGCCCATGTTTATCCCACAAAGTTTGATTTTTCAAGCAGTTTGGTTAGGGGAAAAATAACGGCCCCCTAAAGGGGGCCGAAAAAGCATTTGTTGGCAATAGTTTTGTAGGTTAGGGAACCTGACTGAGTCATGCCTCGGCAGAATCGCAAAATTCCAATTGCGGTTTTGGCTTTATTTTTGATTCAATTACTGTCTCCAATGGCTCTCGATTTTGCAACTTCAATCAGTCTAAGTGATGGCGCGAAATCGAACACAGTTGGCTTTTCATCAGGTTCTGGGCATGAATTAGCTGGCGACTCAATATCCGTGGACGGTAAGAGTTGGAATGTGAGAGGAGAATCGATTTTAGATTTCTGGAATTTAGAAAGTCAAGGAATTTCTAGCAACAAGCCAGTAGATTTGTTTGTCAGTGATGATGGAATTGGATATGGTTGTTCTATTAATGGCTCTCAAATCAACATGCATACCTTGCACCTAAACGGCAGTTTTGACACTTTGGAGATTGAAACTCTTCAAGGCGCAGATGTTCCAGATGAATGTGCAATTTCAGTTGCAGACCAACATAGAATTCAAGTTGCCTACAACGTTGGTGATGATTTGCGTTTAGCAAGACTAGCGGAGAAGAATGTAGTCTACCAACAAAGAACATGGCATTTGAGAACCATCGTAGAAGATGTTTTTTCTGAAGGCCTCAAATTGGAATTTGATTCAGAATACAGGACACATATTTTGTTCAAAGATTCTGATATGGCATTGAGACATGTATGGTTCAACAAAGCATTCTGGAACCAAACTATACTCGACCAAGGTCCAATTGGCGGAGATATTGAAATCAAAATCGATGAAAATGATTGGTTCCATGTAGTCTACACTCACACCTCTGAAGGGGAATTAAGACTGTTAAAGTTCAATGAAACTCAAGAGTTTAGACAAGTATTGGCCCGAAGTACCACAATTGGAGAAGCAATAGGAATGGATTTGGATTCAAACAACATAGAGCAGATAGTTTACTCAAAATCAGACGGAATGGGTAATAATTCAATATCACTACTTCGCAGTTTGGTTGGAAAAGATACTGGAAGATTAGAACCTGCTCCAAAATACCAAATTCAGTACGATGACGATTCTCCTGAAGGAACAATCGTTTCAGGCGATTTCAATGGAGATGGAAAATCGGATTTAGCGTATTCAGATCCTGTCGGCAATGGAACAATTTCAATTCACTACGGCTCATCAGCCGGAATAAATTCCAATGTTGATGATATGCTAGTGGGTTTATTCAGTAATTCGAATCTTGGAACAGGACTCGCTGCTGGAGATTTCAACTGTGATGGATTCGATGACCTAGCATCTAGCGAGCCAGGTAATTCAGTTAACAATTCAGGACATGTTTCAATAAGATTGGGAACAAGCGCCGGCATCGATTCTAATGAGTGGTGGTCAATGAATGGAAGCGAACAAGACTTCCTAGGTTGGTCCTTGACATCTTTAGGAGATGTAGAGTCCGATGGTTGTACTGATTTGGCAGTAGTTTCAAACAAAACCATTGTTGAAAATATTCCAGCAACTCTGTCACAAATAGGTTTAATCATGATTTTGCAGGGTAATTCAACAACAATGATACACCAAGCAAATATTACTCAATCCGATTACGGTCCAATGTTTGGCAGACAAATCGCAGCGGGAGGAGACGTAAATGGAGACGGTTATCTCGATATGGTAGTCTCTAACACTGGAACTGAAGATTCTCCAACAGGTTATTCTAGCATTGAGTTCTTCCACGGTGATGCAAATGGAATAAACACAACTGCAATCAACACCTTCTCAATTGCAACTCAAGGAAGACTGTACGGCGTTTCAATGGCCTTTGTCGGTGACGTCGAAGGTGATGGATTCGATGACATCATCGTAAGTGAACTATATGCAGATACAGGATTATACCATTCTGGAAAGGTACACATGTGGTCTGGTTCGGAGAATGGTTCGGCTACGAGTTGGAGTACCAAGGGTTCATTCTCAAATGCTTTACTTGGGTCTAATATTGCACCCGCTGGAGACATCAACGAAGACGGATATGATGATTTCATGTTAGTTTCACCAACTGCCCAAAAATCTGGTAAAATTGAGTTATACCTTGGTTCAGCAAACGGGCCAAGAACCGATATACAAACAATAGCTCAAGGGGATGCACAGGAGTACGTTGGAGTCAACATTATCTCAGGAATCGATGTTGATGGCGATGGTATGAATGAGATTCTTTATTCGGAAAGAGACCTGACACAAGGTGAAGATTTCGCACCAATTTTGTCATTAGTTTCGGAAAGAGATTGGGAATTCGTAGAATTTGATTTCGATAATCCTGTGGCCGAATTAGAGTTGTTTACACCACTAAGAGGGTCTCCATCAATTATGACAATTTTAGAGGATAACAAAATATCGATGACAGATTTCATCATCGACGGCACACCATCTGGAAGATGGGATACGAGAGAGTTGGGAACTGTTAGTGACGCTAGTTTTGGAATTTCTAATTCAGGTTATCCAATCGTATTATTGCAATCCAATAATGAAATAAAAACGCTGACTGTTGAAGGCCATACTGGACTTGATTTTACATTAAACACAGGTACAGGATTAGGCAAGAACATGGACACTGCCCTTGATTCTGATGGATACTTACGATTTGGACATTATACCCCTTCATTTTCATCGATTTTCTACACGAATGAACTTTCCAACGGATTTGCCACTACAACTACGATTGTAAGTTCGGTTAACGTTGTACACCCAATCGATATTTTCGTTGATTCAAGCGATGAAAGCAGATTGGTATATGTTGAATCCTCGGGAGAAGTCCACCTGATGACTTCAGGCTCATCTTGGACAGATGAAACAATATCTAATACAAGCATTGGATATGATTTTGATAGCATTTGGACATCTGGTGACGAATTAATTTATGCCCAGATCTCAGAAGTAAGTGGCATCAAGACATTACAAGTTGTCAAGCACAATTCGACAAATACTACCTTTTCAAACATAACAGCTGCTAATCTAACATCAGAGTTTGAAATTGGATTAGTAGGTGACCAAATCGTGGTATCTCTGATTGATGGTGGCCGAATGAAAATCTTTGAATCTAATTTAACCGGAGGTAATTGGACTGAAGTTGCAGATTCTTGGATGCTAGGTGAAACTAGTGAGTTCACCCTAGAAATGAGCGGTAATGTTGTATTATTCGACGCTAATAATTCCGTTCAAGGTTTCATGATAAGAAATTCAACAGGTTCATGGAATCAGCAATCTGCTTCGATTCCAGATACTAATTCAAGTATCGAATTTTTGGTCGATGGAGATAGATGGCACGTCACTTCAACAAATGATAACAACCTAATGGTTTGGACCACTGGAATTGTTGAGGATATGCTCAGTCCAACAACCTCGGTAATCTTCCCTGCAGTAGAAACATACGATCCAATTCCAATAGATTTAGCAGGTGGGAAACTTATGCTTTCTTATTCTCAAACTCTTGCTAACAGTTTCAAGACGATGAGGTTGATTGCAGACCAGGATAAAGATTTGATACCAGACATTCATGATGACATGTCAACAACTCCTAACCAGTGGAAAGATACGGATTCAGATGGCTATGGAGACAATCCAGATGGTGCATCACCTGATGCATGTGTTTCAACCTTCGGAACATCATCCATTGAAGACTTGGGCTGCACTGACTTCGATGATGACGGATGGTCTGATGCAACAGATGATTGTGCAAATGAAGATGGTACCTCGTGGTGGGGAAGGTTCGGTTGTGATGATGTTGACCAAGATGGATGGTCAGATAATGGAGTAACTTTCGTTGGTGGTGACAGATACCCAACTAACTGGAAACAAGCATTGGATTCCGACGGTGATACATACGGTGATAATCACGGTCCAGATTGCTGTGATGTCATTGTTCTTGGGGAATTGGAATCAAGTACTCCAGATGTTTTCCCATACAACAGGAAACAATGGGAAGATGATGATAACGACGGATACGGAGATAACGAATCTGACCAAGAAACTGGTGACAAATGTTGGTGGGTGCAAGGATTCTCTTGGAGAGATAGGCTTGGTTGTGTAGATTCTGATGGAGATGGCGCATCGGATCCATCCGACTTTGGAACTTTCAGAGAATGGACTGAAGAAGACGGTGCTGATTGGTGGCCACAAGACCCTACTCAATGGGCCGATTCAGACCTAGATGGATTCGGTGACAATTCATCCGATGATGCAACACTTCCAGATAAATTCCCTACTAACCCTTCAGCTGCTAATGATACGGATAACGATGGATATCCAAATAATTGGACTGCACTCGAGAACGGAACCAATCGAGGAGGATTATTCCTCGACAATTGTCCTAACGTGGTAGGAAATTCCACTAGCGCAATGGATGGGTCAGGTAATTTGGTTCCCTACTATGGCTGCATCGATAGTGACGGTGATGGCCGTGAAGATGGTTCAGATGATTTCCCACTTGACCCTACACAAGTCGCCGACACAGATGGCGATGGTTGGGGAGATAATCAAAATGGAAACGACCCTGATGCTTGTCCATATGATGCCGGAGTAATCAACGGTACAAAACCAAACGGAGACCCTGGTGTTGGTTGTCCAATTGTTGGAGAAGAGTCCGATTATGACAACGACGGCATACCTGATGATTATGATGATTGTAATAATACCGAAGCAGGTCATAGTGTAGATGAAATTGGTTGTTCAGAATATCAAAAAGACGACGACCAAGATGGTGTGTCTAACGCTGAGGATTCCTGCCCTGAAACACCAATTTCTGAACTAGCCGATGACATTGGATGTTCAGATTCGCAACGAGATACAGATACAGACGGTGACGGCATAACAGATCCATTTGACAAATGTCCAGGAACAGAACAAGACCTCATGATTGATTTAGATGGATGCGCATTAAACCAACTGGACAGTGATAACGATGGTGTCACCGATAACTTAGACCTATGTCCAGATACAGAAGAAGATATGCCGGTTCTTTCAAACGGTTGTTTAGATGAAACTGCCCTGTTGGAAGATATAGATGGAGACGGCTACAAAGGTCCATACACGTACTACCCTGACAATGGAACCCATGTGGGAGATGCTTTCCCGCTGGATTCATCACAATGGGAAGATAGAGATGGGGATGGTTATGGTGATTCTATCTCCGGTAATAATTCTGATTTCTGTCCTGATGAGTTTGGTAATTCAACGAAGAAAGGTAAACTTGGCTGTATCGATACAGATGGAGATGGGTACAGAGATATCGGTGATGATAAATTCCCAACCGAGCCAACTCAATGGGATGATAACGATTTAGATGGCTGGGGAGATAACCCTGATGGAAGAGACCCTGACAAATGTTTGGGAACAAGTACAGCTGGAGATTATACTGCACAAGCTAGAGCGAATTTCGGTTGTGCAGATTATGAATCGGATAGTGATGGAGATGGTGTCACTGATGACATTGATGCATGTATGAATACTGAGCCAGGAGTTCCAGTCTACCCAAGTGGCTGTAAAATGATCATCGAAGAAACCGATGACGGTGATGCACAGTTAATCATGGGAATGGAACCAATGATGTTCTACATTGCAGCAGGAGGCGGAGGATTATTCGCAATCCTGTTGATTGTTTTCGTCGTTTCTAAACTAAGAGGCGGAGGATCTAGTGATGATTGGTTCGATGATGACGATGATGACGACGATTATTACGACGATGATGATGAAGACGATTTCATGGCAGGAATCCTAGGTGGGGGGCAATCTAGAGGGCCACCACGCTCTGGAGGACCTGCATCAGGCCCATCAAGAGGTCCTTCAGGAGCAGGTCCTTCTCGAGGACCCCCGGGAGCTGGCCCATCGAGTGGCCCAAGTAGGGGGCCACCAGGAGCAGGACCTTCACGAGGGCCACCAGGAGCCGGTCCGTCACGAGGGCCACCAGGAGCTGCACCACCTACAGGCAGGCCACCATCTGGTCCAACAATGCCAGATCCAAGAGGCCCTGCCAGAGGAAAGAAGGTCTCGAAGCGCAAACCGATTGGAAAACCAGCAGTCGAAATTGACCCTGACCTGTTTTCAAATGACGAGATAGGAGATAGAGATGCTGCCATAGATTGGACAAAGGGTGCACTAAAAGGCGGAGAAAATGAGAGAAGCATTCTGATGCAATTACAAACAACAGGATGGTCTGCACCTCAATCAAGAGCTATTATTGAATTATCAAAAAGGTGATTTTTTTAGACATCACACTCAAGAACTGTAAGAAATTGGGCCGGAAAGGGGAGAGAAAAAATGTCAACTGATGCTGCAGATGTTTCGATGCCAGAAGGTATTGAAGTTGACGAAGCAGCAGCATATTTTGGTGTTTTCGAATCATCTGATGCTCTCCATCAAATGATGGAAATGGGACGCTATGAAGCGTATGAAAGATTTTTCCAACTAGTTTCAGATTTGGTTTTGAAACCGGGAGATTTCGATTTTGAAGAAGCGAGTGAAAGATTGAATTGTGAGGGCGGAGAAATTTATTTCTTGGTAGCAGGCCATTTAGGTGTAATGTCTTTACCAGAAAAACTTCTCCTAGAAATCGAAGATGGTAGAATCACATCAGATGAAGCATCCAAACTTAGTGATTTGACTGACCCAATGAGATTGATGAAATTATTTGCAATAGCATCTCAAACCGGTGGAGATGGAGAGACTACAAAATATGTAAAAGGCTTAGAAAACTTATTTTCTAATCCATCCGGAAACAAAGAATCCTTAATCAAATTAGCACAAGAATTCCAAGGAGCATTCGATGTTGCAGGGCACGTCACTCCCATACCTAGCCTCGCTAGCCCAAGCGCGCAAGCTAAGGAGGTTGAAGCATCAATCATCACTCCAGTATCTGAGCCAATACCTGAGGCTGCAAAATCCGAACCTGCACCTCCTCCAGTTGTAGAGGCAACTCCGGAACCAGTGGTTGAAGAAACAGTCCCTCTCCCTATGGAAGTCGAAGAAGAGACCATTCCTCTTCCTAAACTTGAACCTGTGAAAGTTGAAGAAGATACTAGAAAAGAATCTGAGAAAACCGAAGATGCGTTTTCCGGGGCATTCGCAGTCATGGCTCCCGAACCGGAACCGGAACCAGAACCGGAACCGGAACCAGAACCTGAACCCGAACCAGAACCGGAACCGGAACCAGAACCGGAACCAGAACCGGAAACTGAACCTGAACCAGAACCAGAACCGGAACCAGAAACCGAAGGAGAAGAGTCACTGGAAGAAGCCTTTGCTGCTGCAGATACGGATAGTAGCGGAGGACTATCAATTCAAGAAGTTGCAGATGCAACGGGATTAGATATTGAAGAGGCTGCTAAATTACATGCTGAAGCGGATGTAGATGGTGATGGTCAAGTCACGCTTGAAGAATTAAAATCAAGACCTGAAGTTGCAGAAAAGATGGCTCTGCCAAAACCAGTCAAACCAATTAGGGCAGGAATCCAACCTCAGCAACAACCTGCTCAGCAAACACAGGTAAACCAACAAGAACAGTGGCAACAGCAGCAACAACAGCAACAGTGGCAACAACAGCAACAGTGGCAACAGCAGCAACAACAGCAGCAATGGCAACAGCAACAGTGGCAACAACAGCAACAACAACAAAACTGGAATCAAATGCAGCCGATTCAACCGACTATAAGGTCAGGATTCCACTGCAGAGGTTGTAGAATTGGACTAGATCTTAGCTGGAGATTTTGTCCTATTTGTGGAACACAAAACAGATAATCAGCCAATAAATTCGCCATTATCAAGTAATTGGGAATCATCTAACCAAACAGATGGCTTGGTAATTACTCCTGGAATGTGAATGCCAACGGAAGCAGTTCCTCCAAGACTAGTATTATCTCCGATTGAAAAGTAGCAAGTTCCTTGTCTCTTTTCGTCTTCTAAAACGTGCCCAGTCAGTCTAGCATTAGGATTCATACCAAAGCCAAATTCAGCCACAGTCCAAACCGATTCTCTATCTCTTGACCTAAGTCTTGAAGCTGCTTCTCCAAATTGTTGACGTATTTGTGCAGCGGTTGAATCACCTTTTATGTCAATAACAATTCCGTTTTCAATCGTTAATTCAAGAGGCTCTTCTAATAATGTCGATTCCCAAGTTCCATCGATTACAATCGTGCCATTCATCGTGCCTTCTTTTGGCATAACGAATGCCTTTCCTGCAGGAAGGTTCGTAATCATCCTTGGACGATTACATATTCCGTTATCATCCAACTTCCAATCTTTTGAAGATATTTCAAACTCGACGTCGGTTCCATTAGAATCTTTTACGTGTACCAATTTCTTTCTTCTTAGAACTCCAGAAAGATTCGACAGATTTTTCTTTATTTCTTCAAAATCTGCTGTCATTCCACCATTGATGAACATCTCATTTGTTAGGCCAGGCATTGTGGCGACCCTTGCTCCTTCTTTTAGAGCAGTTCTTATCGCTCTAGTATGGGTAAGAGAATATCTTGTTGGAGCGATAACAATCTGTTGTTGTCGCATTAGGTTTGCTACAGGTGATGGTGGCTCTTCTCCGTGGTGTCTGCCTTTTGGCATAACTATCAATAGAACTCTATCAGATCTCTCTGTTGCGGTTTGGTGTAATGCTTGCCCGATTTCCCCGGTTGTAGGGTCACAAACTATTAGCACATTTTCTCCTCTTCTGATGTCCATACATGTATGAGTGACTTGTTTTGCTGACTCTAACAAATCTTCGATTTTGATTTTGCCAGAATCTTCGATAATCGTCTCGTTTTCTTCAGGTTCTTCTTCCTCGACGACTTCAGATAATTCTTGGTCTTCTTCTATCACCTCATCCGCTTTCTTTCGGCGGAATGGTGAGGCCATGAATCACCGAGTAGTTACTAGAACTTCAATTTGTGCTTTTTTGAACAAACGTTGAAGTGTGATTAATTATCCCGAAATTTATGGAAGCCAAAGCGGAATTCATGTCACAGGTTAATGATTTATACAAATTTCAAGCAATTCAAGGCCACTTGGGTTGGGACCAAGAAACAATAATGCCGGCCAAAGGAGCCAAAGCAAGAGGAGAGATACTCGCTTGGTTAGCAAGTCAAAGGCATGAGAAGTTGATAGACCCAAATTTTGGAAAAGTGATTTCTGAATTAGAATCTGAGGATTTAGACCAATTTTTAGCGGCGAATGTCAAAGAAATGCGAAGGAAATACGATGAGGCAGTAAAAATCCCTACGGAATTCGTAGCTGAATTTACAAAAACAAGAAGTGAAGCCCTGATCGCTTGGCAACAAGCACGTAAAGAGAGCGATTTCTCTTTATTTTCTTCCCATCTAGAAAAATTAATTTCAATGACCAGAGAAAAAATCGAATATCTTGGGTGTGAAGATACTCCATATGATGTTCTTTTAGATGAATATGAAGTTGGAATGAAGGTTAGTGATTATGACCCATTATTTGCAGAATTGAAAGAAAGACTTGTACCTCTACTGAGCAAAATTATGGATTCAGATATCGATATCCCACGCCTGCCTGATAGTCTCAATTTTGCTGAAAAAAAGCAGCAAAAGTTCTGTAATGAAGTCTCCAAGGCAATGGGATTCGATTTTGATGCGGGTAGAATGGATATCTCAACTCATCCATTCTGTGCTGGCCTATGGCCCGGAGATACCAGATTTACCACTAGATTCGATGAGAAAGATCCATTCTCATGTTTGTATGCAGTGATGCATGAATCTGGACATGGATTGTATGAACAAGGTCTTCCTTTTGAGCAATCATTTTCACCAGCAGGTGGAGCTGTCTCTCTAGGAGTTCATGAATCACAAAGTAGGTTCTGGGAGAATCAAATAGGTCGAACATCTTCGTTTTGGAAGGTTGCTTTACCATGGTTCAAAAAAGAATTCCCAGAGTGCCCTGATTGGGATAGCGAGACGCTAGATTTGATTGCAAACGAGGTCAAACCAGATTATATCAGAGTTGAAGCCGATGAAATTACTTACAACCTTCACATCATGATAAGATACGAAATTGAAAAGAAAATTTTCAATGAAAATCTACCTGTGGAAGAAATTCCATCTCTTTGGAATTCAATGATGAAAGATTGGTTTGGCATTGAAGTTCCAAATGATGCATTAGGTTGTTTACAAGATATCCATTGGTCAATGGGCGCATTCGGGTACTTCCCAACTTACACTCTTGGTAATCTGTATGCTGCGCAACTATTGGATGCAATGCAGAAAGAGCTAGGAGATATCGATGAAATCATTTCATCAGGTGATTGGAGTTCAATGTTGACATGGCTAAGAGAAAATATCCACTCTAAGGGTTCTATATTGGAGCCATCGCAATTGATTGAATCAGCCACAGGCTCTCCACCAAGTCCTGAACCATTCCTCAATTATGTTGAGGAAAAGTATTCAAAATTATACAAGTTGTGATTACTCTTCTTCCTTCATTACTTTGCTCTGAAGTTTGGTTAACATACTTGTTAATTCAGCTATCGCATCATTCAGGTCACCAGTTCTATCATCTTCATAATCAGTCCCGAATGTCATTCCGAGTAATGTTATCATCGCACCAGATAACATTACAACTGCAGACATGTACAAGTCTTTTAGGGAGATTTGATCGGCATTTGCTATCATTACTCCCCAGATTGCGCCAGAAGCAAAGATCAGCAAACCAAGTACGATTTGTTGATGTCCAGGGCCAAGTTTTTCTTCAAGGTTACTCATGTCATTCCTCGTTAGTGGAATTACCTATATGTAAAAAACTTAGCGGAAAAATTACCAAAATAAATGATAATTTCAATTCCACGGCATCATTACCAATGCCTCACCAACATCTCCCGGCGAGACTAGGGTTTTTCCTTTGGGTCCAGTGACATCATTTCTCTCGAATACTGGTATTCCTGCAACGACAGTGAGATTTGCCCAACCTACTAGGTTTCGACCATGGAAAGGATTCCATCCAACACGCGACCAAGAATTTTCATCTCTAGCAGTAATTTCATTATCCATGTCGACTACTACAACATCACCATCGTATCCAACTTCTAACAACCCTTTGCCTACCATTTGGTATGCCTCAGCAACATTTGTGCTCATCCATTTGGCGACTTGTTCGATTGTACATTTTCCATTTTTTGCATGGGTCAACAAAACTGCCATGGAAGTCTCAACACCCGGCATTCCCGATGATGAGTCTGGCCACCCCTTGGCTTTGTCCTCAAGCGTGTGTGGTGCATGGTCTGTAGCAATACAGCATATTGTCCCATCTAGTAATCGATTCCATAGAATTTCTCTATCCTTTGAATATCTAATCGGTGGGTTCATTTTCAATCTTGTACCCTGCTCAGCAACGTCGGTTTCATCAAATGTTAGATGTTGAGGTAGCGTTTCAGTGGTGATTAACTTCTTTTCTTCTTCAGATAATTCAGACAGATAATCCGCTTCAATACCACTTGTCAAATGTAAAACATGTAATCTGTGTTGATTTTCTTTTGCCATTTCTACAGCCAACTTGGTTGCATTCAATGCGGTTATTTCATCTCTCCAAATTGCATGGGATGCAATGTCATCACTATCTTTCACCAATTCAAAGCGTTCGTTCAATCTGTTTTCATCTTCTGCATGAACCGCAATCAATCCTGCAGTATTAGAGAAAATGTTTCTCAAATGCGCGACTTCATGAACTAATAAATCCCCAGTTGAAGATCCCATGAAAATTTTGATACCACAAATACCTGGGTGTGCTACACCTTTTCCAGGTTCGCCAACTGCTTTTTGCAATTCTTCCAAATTATCGGGTGTTGCTCCGATAAAGAATCCATAATTTGTAATACACTTTTTACTAGCAGCATCAATTTTTGTAAACATCGCATCCAATGTTGTGATAGGTGGTTTGTTGTTAGGCATGTCAAGGAAACTCGTGATGCCACCACTTGCAGCGGCAGCTGACCCACTCTCAAGATTCTCTTTGAACTCTTGACCGGGCTCTCTAAAGTGTACCTGAGGGTCAATTCCTCCTGGAAGTAAGAATTTACCACTTGCGTCGTAGACTATTTCATCATCAGTGGGTTCGAGATTTTCTTCGATGCTAATTTCAGAAATAACTCCAGATTTTATTCTCAAATCACCCTTGAATATTCCACTTGGTAGTACCATTTGGGCTCCGGTTATCAGTATGTTTCCATCCATGCTATCTCCTCCCGCACTCTTTGGTCTAAAGGCATTACACACATCATCGTTCATGTCGATATATGGGCCTTCAATCAAATCAACGCAATATGGAACTGCTTTCCATATTTCATCCAAGGTTTCCCTAATCGCTTTTGGTCTCCCCGGTAGGTTGAAAATTAGAGACTTGCCCCTAGTTCCTCCTATTTGTCTTGAAAGAATTGCCGTAGGTGTAAATTGCAAAGAAATACTTCTCATCCGCTCACCAAATCCAGGAATGATTCTATCGCAGACTGCTTCAGTTGCTTCTGGTGTAATATCTCTAACAGCAGGTCCAGTCCCTCCCGTTGTGACAACTACATCGCAACCCAAATCATCAACCAACTCAATCAATGTCGATTTAATCGTCTCCATCTCATCTGGAACTACCCTGTAATGATGAGACCATTCTGAAGCGATGGCCTCTTCAAAGAAACCAACAATCGCTGGGCCTCCTTCATCATCATACTCGCCCTTTGAGGCTCTATCTGAGATTGTTAAGATTCCAAAAATCGCTGGGTCTCCTACCATTTCCCCAACTCACTGATTACCATACTTTTCTTTGATATCTGCATGGAAGGAATCCAATAGCGTATCCTCGAATAATTCTGCTTGTCTTCGAATTTTGGTTGACCTCATGTGTAAGAAAGCCATTCCAATGAATGCAATAATTGCGATAGGAATTGCAGCTTCTAGTTTGTATTTGTGCATCACAGTAACGATACCTTCAGCCGTGTAAGCCCACGTCAGAGAAGCGATAGTTCCTCCAACAAAAGTAGCCCATAGAACTCTCATGAATTTCATTCTAGAAAGGAGGCCAAGCATTGCCCCTACTAGTACACCAGATGCCATGAAAGGAATCCAAACGAATACGATAAGTCCCCAGAATCCCCACTTGTTGATCATCTCTCTCTTTTCGTTAGCAGTATATTCTACTGTAGACAAAATGTCTCCGAATAACTTTGTTTGCAGTACTCTTCCACCAAGACCATCTTGTTTAGCGACAGCAGCCATCCTCATATCTTCTGAAGATGCGGAACCTGCTTGCTTTTCCACTCTTCCAGCACCTGAACGGTCGGCGAGAGTTGACACTAGGTTTCTGCCCTTTACAATCAATTCCTGAACCCCTACAAGTTCAGGATTTTCTCTTGAGATAAACTTGCGAAGATTCTTTTCGATATCTATATTGGAATCTTTGAATCTGAAGAATGCGAACCTTTGGTTGGGCTTATATGCCACTCTAACAAATATGATTGAGTCTTCACTGGAGTTACAGTAGCCATTTGAAGAATCAAGTCTGGATTTGCTCTGAAATAGCCTTTTACAGATTCTCTTACGTCATCCTCGACTTTCGATAATAGGTGAAGGTCTCTAAAGAATGTGGTATAATCCTGTTCTTCTGAATCATCATCTTCGACCATGCCGCTTCCTACGCCAACACCGGTTTCGAAATCAATCGCTTGGTTTTCACCTATTGAACGGACAGTTAACTGAACAGGCTTGTAAACTCTAAACAACGCGAATTCATCTAAAATATCTTTGAGAATTTCAGATCTAACATCAGCAGTGTCTGAGAATGTCGCATCTGTATTTGAATATGGAACCATAATGTCAATGGACAGATCCCTTACTTCGATTTTGTAAAGGTCCCAATCGATATTAATTTTCAATCGATTTTCATTATTTCTTAATACATCAGCGACAACTTTCTTGATGTGAGTTCTAGAAAGCATATCGTCGGTCTCTTGATGATACAACTTGTACATCACAGGGTAAGCAAGGAATAGTGAAATTACTGAAAGTGAGAGTGAAACAAATGCCATCCACCAAGCAGGAATTCCAGCCGCTCCACCGGTTAGCATCGCAGTCTCTCTTCCACCGCCTAATTCAGCACCCATTAGTACGAATCCCCAGTTTCCAAGGTCGGTGACAGACCAGCAAGACCTCGGTCCAACTTCTATTATGTGCCCTTCTCTTTTGACATCAGAATCAACAAACGGCAGGAACGCGAGCGCATTATCAGAAGTCGTTATCTCAAATTCGAACGTTTTCGAAATCTGTGATGTATCATTTAGCCTATCGGTTTCATTCTTGTTTGTTAAATTAGAACCAATTTGATAAATGTCGACTAATACCGTGATGTCGTAATTTCCAGTTTCCCATTCTTCAAAATCTAGTCTAGCATTATTTTTTTCCAGAACTTCTCCTTGGAATGGCTCTCCAGCATTTTCGCCAAGAGGTGTGACTGTCCAATTTATCACCGTTAAACCGGTTGCTAAATTACGTCCAGAAATCTTTAGAACCTCAACATCGTTGTCCGGATAGGCGTGAATCCAAGGCGTATCGCTCAGTTCTTCGCATTGTTCTCCTGCGTCAAGAAAGGTATCACTTGCCCAGTGGTCGAGACTGGTTGATTCACCAAAAACACCAGCGGACATGCCGAAAATGAGCAAAGCATACAGCCCTCCATAACCAATTCCTGCAAGCAGAGTCCAATCTTCAATAGCAGAAGGGAATCTTCTGGTTGAACTAGTGTTACGTCTTTTTCTGATGTTTGCTAACTCTTTACTGATCTTATCGACGGGCTTACTGTCGACTGTTTCATCAGTAGTATTGTCCGAAACCGAGTTATCAATTTCGGACGCCATGAATGCCCTAGTGATAACTAGCACATGAATAATATGCTCAATTAAAACAATCTTAGCCTGCAAATTAATGTTTATGGCTTTCGCAGGATTATGAAAAAGGTGGGTCAGGCCGGACTTGAACCAGCGACCTCCGCATCTTCAGTGCGGCGCTCTCCCAGCTAAGCTACTGACCCGGGAGTATTTGCTCCACTCGACTCTGTATTTCAAGCCTTACGGCTATTACTCAATTCCATCGAGAGCAGCGGTTTGCATTTCTGCTAGTTGAGACAAACCTTGTCTTGCCATATCCAACAGCGATTGTAATTCGTCATATGAGAAAGTTGACTCTTCCCCAGTACCTTGAACTTCGACAAATTTACCATCAGAGGTACCAACTACATTCATGTCAACATCAGCGTTTGAATCTAGGTTGTAATCTAGGTCAAGGTATACATTTCCGTCAATCAAGCCAACTGAAATTGCAGACAAATCATTTGGGATGACTCTGTTTTCATGTGCTCTTGCTTCTTCTTCAGATAATTGTGGTGCAGTCCATCCATTATCTCTGTCTTCTTTTGTTGGACGCATTTCTATTGGTAAACAATCACCGCTCGCAATCAATCTTCTAATCGCTAATCTTGTTGCGATATTTGCTGCGGTAATAGATGCACATCGAGTTCCTCCGTCAGCATTGAGCACATCACAATCTACTGTTAGAGCGATTGGCCCTAGAGCCTCTAGGTCAATAGCACCTCTAAGTGATCGTGCAACCAACCTTTCAATCTCTTGGGTTCTTCCTTTTGCTCCATTTCTCTCTCTTCTAAATCGAGAATCCGTGGACCCTGGAAGTAAGGAATATTCTGCATGCACCCATCCTTTCTGGGTATCTTTTGGGAACCATCCTGGCATTCTAGCTTCCTTTGTGACACAACACAAAATGTGAGTGTCACCTTGTCGATACAGAATACTTGCTAGTGCATTTGGAGTAAAATCGATTTCAATATCGATATTCCTCATTTGGTTTTTGTCACGTTCAGATTCAAACTCGGTTTTGAACTTGGCCATATGTCTCCGAAGAAACGCTATTCAAGAACACTTCCGTTGAAGAACATATTGAAGTGGTGAGCCTCTATCCGCAAACCATGTCAAGAGTTGCCATCTGTGGAGTTGCACGAACTCCTATTGGAAAATTCCGAGGAAGCCTCTCAAATCTTAGTGCAGTCGAACTAGGAATTAGGGCTGTTAAAGAATTACTAAACCGCTGTCAAATCGAAGCTTCAAGTGGGATAATCGATGAAGTCCTATTCGGTCAAGTCCTACAAGCAGGTGCCGGCCAAGCACCTGCTAGACAGGTTGCATTAGGTGCAGGTTTACCAAATTCCATTGCTGCAACTACGATTAACAAAGTCTGCGGCTCTTCTCTAAAGGCGGTGATGATGGCTGCAAACAGCATCAAGGCAGGGGAATACAAAGCCATCATTGCAGGTGGAATGGAATCAATGACCAACGCTCCAAAATTCGAAAAAAGAAACGGTGAAGAAAAAGAATTGGTTTCAACTATGGTTCATGATGGCCTATGGGATGTCTACAATGATGTTCACATGGGGAATACAGGTGAAATTGTAGCAAATGAGTGTAATATTTCTCGAGAAAAGATGGATGAATTTGCCGCCCGCTCACAAAACAGGGCAGCAGAAGCCGAAGCCAATGGCTGGTTTGATTGGGAGAGGTTCGATATGCCCGAATTATCCGTTGATGAAGGAGTGCGAGCAGGCACTACACCGGAGAAACTGGCAGAATTGAGGGCGGTTTTCCAAGAAGATGGAATGGTCACAGCAGGAAATGCTTCGACCCTAAATGATGGGGCTTCAGCAGTCTTGGTAGCCGACGAGGAATTCGCTAAAAGTCAGGGCTGGGAAATTGTAGCGATTATCGAAGATTATTGCACGGCAGGAGTTGAACCTCACCGAGTCATGTATGCTCCTGTTCCGGCAATCCAAAAACTGTTGGACAGGGCTGGAATGGACGTATTAGATATCGATGTTTATGAGCACAACGAGGCTTTTGCAAGTGCTTCATGTGCAGTAGCACAAGAGGTGGGAATTCCAGATGATAGATTCAATCTCCACGGAGGGGCTGTCGCTCTAGGCCATCCTTTGGGAAGCAGTGGGACACGCTGTTTGATGACCATGATTGGAGTAATGCGAAGGCTAGAGGCAAATAGCGGAATAGTTTCCCTTTGCCTTGGTGGTGGAAACGCAGTAGCAATGCGCATCTCAATTGAATGATTTCCAATCCCCAGAATCGATTTTCTCAGACGAATCGACCGATTGAGCATAATGGTAAGTGTAAGCCCAAACCGGCCCCTGTTCGGTATCAACTTGCAAAATAGCGCGTTTGAACAACGGATTTTCGCCCGTTGCCCCCTCAATCCAATCCAATCGTTGTATCAATTGAAACATATCCTTTGCTCGATAAACCTCGCCATGCACGATATCATCGCCATTAATCAGGCCAGGGTAATCTCTGATTTTGTATAGTTCTCCTCGAACCCTACCTTCGCAGATAAAATCTGAATCATTTTTTAATTCACTATGACGAGACTGATCATTCATCAATGTTCCATAAACAAATACGTGTTCGAATTGTTCAACAGAGTTTTCCGCTAATGCAGCATCTAGGAATTTAGTTGGTAAATCTAATCTCTCTAGGTTATTTCTAATCAGGGATTCATATTCTTTTGTTGGTGCAAAAAAGTTGTCTTCCTTCGCATGGTGTATGTAGGTCAATGCTGTATGCTGTTTTCCGTCTTCTGTATGAACAGTCACAATTTCTCTTTGGTAGTATTTTGCAAGTGGATGGCCTTCCTTCTGGTCAAGAGCAGCAAGAGCCTCTGGGCTTATTTCGAACAAAGCTCCTGGCGTGGCAACTCTTCCTGATGCTAGCGGCCTTAGGTTTGCTGCACCTCCTTCTCTACCTCTAGAATAGTAGTCAAAACATAGGTAATATCCATCAAGCCATGCAGGTCCTATTTCCTTCAATCCGCTTGGGTTGTGTCCCTTTTTTGACACCACTTAGTCCAATCTTCCCAATCTAAATTTGAGCCATAGCCAAAATATAGTGTAGGAATGGTATCAGAATTTTCGTCCATGAAGGAAGTATTTACTTGACTGATATAAATGCTTAGATTTTAACTAAATGAAGTCTTACAACATTGGCTATGCCTCTGTGCAAATCTGATTCATCTAATTCGACACTCTCGACTTTTGCATATTCAATCTTGAAAACACCGCCAATCACTTCCAAGACTTCATCTAAATCCCAAAGTAGTTCGAGGCTTTTTGGGCCGCCACTTGTCATTCCTAACTGAGTTGTATGGTAGCCTTCACAAATGAATTCCCCACCGGATTTTAGAGATTCGATCATCCTTGGATAATGTTCGATAAAAATATCCCAAGGGAACGTGGAACCAAGAGAATGCGATTAAGTCGTAAATTCCTTTTTCGAAAATTCTAGTGGCCAAATCATCGACCTCATAATGAACTTCTACACCTCTCTCATCAGCTAATTTTCGACACTTTTCTTTACCGACATCAGAGAGGTCGAAGACATGAGTTTCATACCCTAATGATGCGATATGAACGGCATTCCTGCCTTCTCCGTCAGCAGGAACCAACGCCTTGCCGTCACCGGCTTTTACCCTTAGTCGGACCCATTCATTTGGCTCTTTGCCGTATGCATATTCTTTGCCGGAGAATCGAGCATTCCATGCTTCAGCACCAAACCTAACATTACTCATCAGAATCACTTTTTTGAAATTAATTAGGCCGTTATCTTGGAGAATTTCACAATTACCCGGTAGAATTGGCAGTATGTCATCTACCGATAATCCGGTTGATTTGTAGATTTTATTGGCGATCTGTTCCTTCTTTTCTATGCCTGGGCTGATAACCATGTATCTAGAACAGATGTCCGCAATATGGTCCACTGTTGAAGCCATCAAGAGTGGTATTCCATTAATCGCAACCAATCCAACACCTAACTTCAAATCGATATCTTTGTACCAAGTTCTTTGACCTCTTATTACAAATGCGCCTTTTCCAACGAATTCACCGGATTCCGCAGATTTGGAAACCTGTCCCGGTTTTACCCAGTAGACGGTTCCGTGTGCACCACCAGAATTCCAAGCGCGAGACCATGCTAAGGCCAATGTAGCAGCATTTTCTGTGATATCCTCATCCAATTCAACTTCAACTTTGTCAACAAGCCTGAACGCAGGCATGTCATCTCCAATGTGTGGTGGAGGGTTTTCATCAGTCGTGAAACCTTGATTATTTCTTAGCGAACATGAGGGCGCTCCATGCAAATCAGCGTGCAGATACCTATCTCCTAATGAGAGATGTTTCTTTACAATTGAATCATTTCCTTTTGCATCTCTTCCTCCAATCATTAGGTGGCCGCTTGGTAGCATCGCCCACTTGTGGTTTTCAAACCAAAGTCTCTTTGCCCTTTTGACTTTAGCTACTTGGCCGCTAGCTTCTCGTTTTGCTTCCTTTTTGCGTGCTCGCTCTAACGCGATTTTTGTATCTTCAAGAGCCTGTATCGCTCCAGAAGATTTGTCTTTCTGTTTTCGTCCGGTCTGGAAAAATCTCTGAGCATTTTGGTGGACGGTTTCATCCAAATTTAGTGAAACCTTAATTCCAGGTTGACCGTTTTCATCAGGTAAAAATGCGGTAAAACTAGATTCTGCAGCGTTGACAGATTCGATCCACTCGATGCTTTTGATTGCTTTCTTGACGCCGTCCCAGCCTTGAGAATCTACGGCTTCCTTTACTTGGTTTAGTAGTGTTTCAACGTGGGTCCAATTTTCTTGGATTGCATGACCAATCGCCTGTTGCTTTTCGACTTTATCGGCGAATCCTTCCAGCGCTTTCTCTTGTTGAGCAAGCCTGCGCTCTAACTTTTCAACCTCTGTAGAAAATCCTCTTCCAGGTGCGCTTACATCGAGGGCTTCCGCTTCTCTTCTAGCGAGCGCCTGTGCGTCATGTGCGCCCATCCAATCATCAACCGCTTCACAAAGCGTATCAAATTCCTTGAATTCTCTTTCTTTCAAAATAGGTAAAATCGTTGGCCACGCTTGGTCAAAACCACCTTCATTTAGGAATAGATATCCTTTCCATTCTCCGTTTAGGATGTCATTTAGAGATGCCCATATCTTTTCTAAATCAACATCTTCTATCTTGTCGTCTCGGTCAAAACCAGCCACTTGACAAATCGAATCAGCAATTGGGCCACCAAGATTTAGAACACCTCCAAGGGTTCTTCCAAGTGTCTTATCACTGTCTAACATGAATTTGGAAAATTCTTCAAAATCAAGCGAATAAGGGTCTAAAGCAGCAGGAGGAGGAAGATATTCTACTCCTTTTTTGAGAGTTCTATCTGCATATGCTGCATGGGTTAGTGGCTGAACAATGATATCGTTTTCATCGGCTAGTATGATATTCCCATCTCTAAAGACCTCAACATAAAGATGATAATTTCCGTGAGATGATTCAAATGTCAATTTTAGAACTCTATCAAAACCAATTTGCTCAATTTTTTCTAATCTCGCGTTGGTCAAAACCTTTCGCAAAACCATTGCGAACGGTGCCGGATATTGAGGCATTGGCCTATCTCTGATGCTGGTGTAAACCCTCTTTCCACGTACGAGGACTAGGTCGACATTTCCTCCGCCTTTTTGCCTCATTCGAAGCACAACTTGCTCGTAGTGGGGCTGGTAGCATTTCTTACAATGTGAGCCTAAGAGACTTGATAATTCACCTGCAATTACACGCAGGTCAAGTCCACTCATCGCATCTTTCATGCTCGCACCCAATGTTGGCCACTCTTTCTAACATTACCAAACTTCTCATGAGAAATGAGGTGAGATAAAGTTTGGTCAACAGCCAATCCCGGATGGGCATCAGGAGTATCGGCATAAGCATATTTTGCGATATCCTCGATATCTGTCAAGCCTGAATCGACCGCTTCTAACACCTCTATTGTGGCGATTAATTCTATGGTTGATATAGTGCTCTAACGTTCTTTCAGGTAGTGGAATTACAGGCCCGTGGGAAGGGAAAATTAGGTGAGGGTCCAAATCCAGCAATCTCTCTAGTTGCTCGATATACTGAATCATATCTCCCTCATTTGGAGGAATTAGGATAGTTCCGATTCCTGCAACCATGTCTCCAGCTACTAGGCCAGACTGCGAAATCAAACAAAGGTGCTCTGGATGATGCCCTGGTGTGTGAAGCACTGTCCATTCTTGATTTCCAAGTTGCAGTTTCTCTCCATCTTTCAGAATTCTGTCAGCACTAGGAGAAGCCGACCAGATTGGAACATCAAACGCCTCTTTGAGCAATCCTTTGTCCGCTAGATGGTCAGAGTGGCCGTGAGTATAGAATACGGCTATCAAGTTCCCATTGTGTCTTTCAACTGCTTCGGCAACCTTCTCCATACCCTCTCGATGTCTGAAAGCAGGGTCGACTACGATGAAGTCTCCATCTGGGTCTCCAACTAGGTAGCAATTGGTATGGTCAGCAGGCGGAAGAGTAGCAGTTCTGACGGGTACTACTTCAACACCATGAGCGAACAAAATAGATCTCCTTCCTGGTTTCCTATTTTCCAAATCAATAGCCACGGCTTCCATATCTTGATTCATCAAATTTAAACATCTATCGACTTCCATCAATAGTGTGACAACAGGTGGTGCTACTTTGATAACGTTATTTTTCCAAGCTTCAATCATGTCTACTGGGCGCATCCAGCGAGCATCGATAAATTCGGTTTGACCGATAAGTGAAAAATCATCGTGGTCATTTGAATGAATGTGCAAGAATGTATTTTCAAATCTCATAGGGCCAAAAGGAGGAGTGGTCCGCATCGAAATAATTCGCATTCCTGTGGTATCGGACGCAATATCACCATCCAAGGCAAGAGGGAACCAATTTGCTTTATCTTCTGCTACCATTTCTCTAAAGTCGGGTTCAACAGCAATTAACTGTCCATTTTGAGGAGCCAATCCTAACTCTTCGACGACTTCTCTCATGATTGCACAATGCTGAATTGAAATTCCTAAAGATTCACTTGCTTCTTTATCAATTCGAGATACTCCGCCACCAGGGAATGCCCAATATCCTGGGAAAGAAGGCATTGAATCACTTCTTTTGCCAAGTAAAACTTCGACTCCTTCGTCACCATCTCTAGTTATCATAAGAGTAGCAGAAGGACGAGGAGGTCTTCGCTCAAATACCGGCATTTGAACTCCATCAGGAACCTCGCTCATGGCCCGGCCAGTGCTCAAATGGTTTCAAGACATACCATTGTATCGGCGTGTCATGGTCAGTATTGAGGAGGATTTGGCGATGCTCGCAACATCGCTAGAAATGGGAATAGACCCATTTCCTCCTCCGAAGAAAAAAAGCCATGGGCAAGATATGCCATAGCATCATTTCTCTCGATTATGATGATAAGTTGGGTAGAACAAAGCTCTCCGTTGCCAGGGAACGCTGAGTTACTCAAATCCCTTAGTCGTTGTAAGAACTTTCTGGCAATTTTTTCTCCATCATCTTCTCTCTGATATTTTGCAATAGAATAAATGAGAGCACGGTCAAATTCTTCGTTTGAATTTACTAAATCTGTGATTGAAAAAATTCCCAACATTTCATCATTATCATCAACTATTGGAACGACGAGATCCTTGCTCGCAACATTCCACAATACTGCTCCTAGTATGTGTTCGCTAATCTTTACGGATGGCGGTTCTCTTTCTTGCAGAATATTCTCCTGTTCTTTTGAAACCGGCCTTCTTAATACAGATACACATTTCTTACCATCCATGAGTGGAGTGGATGTAAAATTGTTTGATTTCAAGAATCTTGCAATTAATTGTTTTTTGTAATCACTGTCAATATCACTTGATTTAAATTTAGCTAAATGCTTTGCTTTTGTCATGTAATGTTTTAGATCGTCATTTAATGGCACTTCGGATTCGTCAGAATAATCAATATTAGAATGCCCTCTGCGAAGTAATGCAGATTTCAATTTTTCATAAATAGATAGTTTTTGGTCATCTTCCAAAGGTTCATCGGTTGGTTCTTGGTCATCTTCAGCATTCCTATCGCCCTCTTGTTGAATTACTGTAGTTGAATGGTTATCCCTCCGTCCCCTCCTTACTACAAATGTAATGACTACAGGGTGTGCCTCTTTGTCATGGTGAACTGTATGATGGTAAGTACAAGGAACGAACATTGGCAAGTCGCCTTCACTAAAGGCTACAAGTTGTGCATTTTCATCCGGAATCAATTTTCCAGAATCTAGTCTCGCTCTAACTATTCTACCTGGTAGAATTTCACCCCCTTTTGGTGTCAATGAACCTTTTCCAGGCGTCCTAGTGAATTTTTGATACGTACTATTTTCATCTTCAACTATTGTGTAGTAAGTGTGTTTATACTCACCTTGGATACACATCGTGATGAAATTTTGCCCATGATTATGTTTGAAAGTCTCAGAACCCTCGCTGAAAATATGAATTCTCAATTCAACACCATCTTTTCCTTCAATGTCCTTATGCAAGTATATTCTTTCCATGACGCCTTTGTTATATGTCATTCCTCTAGACAACAACCAGTGCTTAAATTTCTCCTCTTCAGCCCATACGGCATATCTCATAAGACACACAAGGCCATGTACATTGACGATATTTTCCTCTCCAAAATTATCAGTGTTTCTTACCTCAGTGGCTAATCGACTAATTTCATTTTCAATTCGAGTTGTTATATCGTTTTGATTAGAATCAGAGGAACTCATGCTATCACTTGCATGGAGGGTTATCATTTACAAAGTTTATCTACTCTTACAATTTGAGAGTTTCATGGAAAAGAGGTGGGTTTTAGTGACAGGTTCTTCTTCGGGACTCGGAAATGCAGTTATTGAATCGTTGAAAGAAAATGAAAATTTTAGAATAATTTCCGTAGATATCAATGAAAATACTGATGAAAATTTTATCCATTGTGATCTAAATGAGAAAGAAATGGTTGAAAATTTAGTGGTAAAAACGAGAGAATTGACTAATCAATCCCTCTATGCTATTGTAAATGTTGCAGGAATCTCTATCGGAAAAACAATCGAGGATATGGATGAAGACGATTGGCAGAGGATGATTCAAGTGAATTTGACTTCTCCTGCCTTGATAATCTCTGGATTACAAGACATAATCCAAGATGGTGGTAGAATTGTAAATGTTAGTTCTCCTGTTTCCATAACAGGTTCTAAGAAACCTGGTTATGCGGCATCAAAAGCAGGAATACACGGGTTGACAATGTCAGTCGCAAAAATTCTTGGGAAAAGAAAAATATTAGTGAATTCAGTATATCCAGGTCCGATGATAACAGGGATGACTAGAAACTGGCCAGTTGATAAGAGAAATTCAATTGCTAAAGAGAGTTTCTTGCAACGTTTAACCACTCCTGATGAAGTGGCAAAAGGTATTGCTTTTTTACTCGACCCAACAGTAACAGGAATAACTGGTTCAATTCTTGATTTTACTGCAGGATCTATGTATACTCATTGATTATCCATATACGAAATAAATTAGCCCAGATGGAATAGTACCAGCAAATGAAACCAAGATGACTTCAATCATTAATCTGATTTCCATTCTTTTAGCTTCACGAAGTATCACGGAAGGGCATTGAAAAAATTCTTGTGGAACTTCAATCCCTTTCCCATCATACGCGACTGCTATTTTTCGTAATTTTGTGTTGAGTGTTTCTTTATCAGTTATCCTTTGAATTAGTGGCATATAGCGTTTTTCAAGCCAAGAATATACTCCTATTCCTACGTGTAGAATCACCAAGGAAATAATCAATGCAAATAGGCCAAAATTCATTGTTCAGAATCTCCATAAATAGGAATTGGTTTTAATCTGTCCTCGATAATTAATATATCGATACCAAAAATTGAATTATGGTTGCCCTGGATATTATTTTCGGTTAAAACCTTAAGGCAATTTTTCGTATTTTTCTAACGCTCTTTTATTTTCTCAAGTACCGACTCTAACAAAATTGAGATAGAAGATAGGCTTAGACCCAAAGGAATGAGAACTAGGTAATTTTACTAGTTTGTTAACTAGTTCAAAATGGGAACTTATACGCTGTCGCCACTCAGACCAATCGATTGGAAAACTCGAATTACTTAGCAATCTCGAGATCCTATTTATATCTTTCTCAATTTGAGGAGGAGGAACGTTAATTGAAATTATACCTTCTACTGGTCTAGTTGAATTTTTCAAAGAAACCATCTTGAATACTGGCATCAATTTGTGAAATTCTTTGGTAATATGGCTCCAAAATCTTACTTTTTATATTCATTTTTGAAGCGGTTTTTAGTTTACCAATTATTGTAATTAATTTTGAATTCACATCCTGTTGTCTTTCTAATTCGCAAAGCCATGAATCTACTATGATTCATATTGATTGTGGAGCAGTCATCTCTAAGGCTGGAGTTTAGTAAAAACAAGTCACTATTTAGTATTCTACAATAATTAGCAAAGGAATTTAGCAATGGAGCGCTATATTTTAGCTTCGATTCAATTGATGTCAATCTTTCTTCAATTTTTGAGGTCAATATATTCACCTCCATACGTAAGTGCACTATTGATTTGTTTAATCCATTTTGAGATAATCTCTTTGGGCATGTTCTCGATACCAAAGGAGGAGATGATGTCTAATTTTGATATTGCTTTGTTAATTGTATCAATAATTTGCATTTCGATTCTCACAGCAAGAGTTTTTGCAGCAATTTCATGATAGTCAGAATTAACTTCTTTCAAGAAATTACTTACCTCTTCGCATTTCTTTTGCACGAATAAGGTCTATTCTTAAACTTGGTAAATCAACCAAGATATTCCTTCACCTCTGCAATATTTCTAACGAGAATTGCAGAGTTTTCTTCAAATTTACTGGTTGAGTTATTGACTGAAGAGATACTTTCTGCTAGATTCTTTAAATTTTCAGTAATCTTTTTGGTTATCTTTCTAGATTTCAGTATAGCATCCGTATTCTTTGATTTTAATTGAACTTAACTTGTTGGCAACCATCTCAACTTCAACCTGTACATTTTCAATTAGTTTTGAATTTGAATCTGTACTTTGGTTAAAATTTTCTTCAATTTTCTTAAGATTTTCAGGATTCTCGACAAGAGTTCTTTCAACAGTCTTTTCTATAGGCATTAATCCTACGATCTTTACTTTCTCTCATTTGCAGATTTGTTCTTAATACCTCTTAAGAATTCCATTGAATCATTTAACTGAGAGTTTTTGGTCGCTAGTGATTCTCTGTTGGCTGTTTCTGTCAAGGTTAATTGCCATCCACAGCACAGATACTGCGAGAATGATTAATAGTAAATTGCTGATGTTCATTTTATCACCTTGTATTATTGTTGATACGATTCTATTATTCTGAAAATATTCTCATCAAATTGAAATTATTCTTCTGCCCCAGAAAAACGAGATAAATAAAATAAACAATCCAACCCAAATTCCAAAGAGAACCCATTTGCTATTACTCCTGTTTAGATTTCTTATTTCGGACCCTTTCTTCTCCACCCAGGTAAGACGTTAGGCCTATTTCCATAATTTCCACTGTAATAGTGTCTGTGGAATGCATGAATAAGATGTCCATCATCAATACAATGGTGATAATCACTCTTCAGGTGAGCTGACACCATTCTTCCTAGCAATCTTCAAATTCGAATACTTGAGAAACAGATGGATTATCAATCGCTCTTAGATTTGGATTACTCATAATTACTCTCTTGGAATGAGTTTCGACCTCCTCGGTAGAAACAATCAGAATGTTAGTACCTGGTTGATCTTCAGAGAATTGAATAACAATGTCATCTGACTTGGTGTTAAGGCCATCTGGAATAATGTATAGATTAATTAGTGGTTTAGCCACATCATTCATCTAAAGCCCATAGCTAGTGCTTCAGCGCATTTCGTCACTGTGTTATTGGTGATTACATTGTTCGGGTTGTTTAGGACTCTTGATGGAACTAGAACATCGATTACAGTGAAACCACCTGCAGGTAATGCACCATTTTGACTTGTGGCTAGAGACCTTATCTTCTCAAGGATATTATTAGCAGTATCAATAGCCTTGGTAGAATCCTCTCCTTTCGCTAGAGTTAGAAGCGTATTTGGCGTTAGACTGATACAAGTGGATAATCTAATTCTTCTTTGTTGGTCCCATATTCATATTTCATATCCTGAGTTCTATCAAATATTGTCATGAAATCATTTTCTGTAATTGCTTCCTCACGTTGAATTGCAATTCTTTCATCAGATATGTCACCCTTAAGCAAATCCAGCTGGGGATTACCTAGGAACATATGTCTTAAAATTGCAATGTTAGAACTGAATCCTTCTTGTTCTTAGCATGCTTCTGTCATATCTATCTACAAGAACTACAGGAATGCCTTTCATTCGCTCTGCAGCCTTACCCCAAACAGTTCGAAGCAAGGTAGTTGCAAAGTTGGACCTATATTCTTTAAGTTCAGATGGAATATTTTCTTTCACCCAATCAGCAGTATCGAGGTTAATCACCTCAAAAGGAATCTGAAGCAAATAGAGATTTAGGAACAAATGAAGCTAACATAGAGTACCTACCAATTCTTGCAGTACCACCGATAGCAGTCTCAATAGAACCGATTTTGCCTCCTACTCTCTCAAGTCCTGCAATCCACCACCTCAAACTCTTTTGGCTGAGTAGAGGTCTGACTCCTTAATCTCCCATCCATCAGGCTTTCGTCACGATTTTCCACCCGCCAATATCGTTAGCTTTGTGCAGGAAGATCATATGCTTACCTTTACCATACAGCATTTTGTTTCTGAATGTCACACTTCAGAGCAAATAATTCGTTCATTTCATTATACAGTAGTTTTAAAGATAATTCCGCCTTTGATACCTAATTCGTTGAAATTTCATTGTGGGTGTCAGTTTTAGCTCTCTCAATAGAATTGCAAAGTGCTTTGTGGTCCTGGCCACCAAGAACGGCAATAACTGCGAATTGGTATGGTAATCCGTCCGAATCGGTCATATTACCATTGGATATATCTCTACATGTGGATATTAGATCAACGATTTGTTTCGTTGCTTGTGGGATTAATCCAGTGACCCCAGAAGCAGGGTCTATTCCTACTCTTTCAGTCACTCCAGTTGCTGAAGTACCAATCCAAATAGTTGCACCATTAATGTGCCAAGCATTATGCCTTACATAATCGCTTGTTGAACCTAAGCATTCAGTAAACGTATACTTAGTACCAGATTTGTTATAATCAACAAAATGAATATTCTTTGCTATTTGAGGAGAAGACGCTGGGATTCTAAAGTACAGATTCCCTCTTATCGAATCATTGATTTGTTGAGGTTTATCTTTAATTATTGAATTTGTGGTTTTTCTATGGTTTTCGTTTCAGTTGTTTCGACTTGATGTTTCTTTGAAGCGGACGAAATAAGCTCATCTAATGCCTTTAGGCTGTCATCTAACTTGTCTGTATTCATGTTATTACTGTCTTCAAGATCAATATTCTGATTATTTTCTGGAACAATTAAATTATTTTTATTTTCTACTGAAACAGGTTTGGTCTCAATACCTGGTCTAGTAATAGTAACGTCACTTACAGGTGTAAGAATTCTATTCCCAAGAATAGGTCTTTTCTTGAATATGTCTTCAGCCATTTTATTCAACTCCTAATGCTTGTTTAATCATTGAGAATTCGTGATTTAACAAGACAACCTTATTCGATTCCTCGTTGATTTTTGAATCGACATCTTTCAGTACACGAATCAGGTCAAATAATCTCTCATTAAGATTGGAGATAATTGGATCATAAGCTGAAATGTTAGATATTTCAGATATCTTTGTAGATATTGATTTGATTTCTCTATCAATGTCAATAATATTGTCATTCTGGTCATCCAAGATATCTCCAATTCTTCTACTCAGTTGTTCGAATTTTGGAGCCATTTCTAGACCAATAATTTCGTGTTCTACAAGCTCATTTTCAACATTCTGTTGAATCTCGAAAATTTCGTCTTCTATTCTTCTAACAATATAATTTGACTCTAGGATTTCATCTTTTAGCCCTTGTCTACCAAGGTTGTTTATACTCTTGTAGTCTTCAATTTGTTGGTTGAGAAAGGCAAATTTTCTCAATACGTATATGACTATTGAACCAATGAAGATCAGTATAGAGATTAATGTCTCTTCTGATAAGGAATAAATTATTTCTGTGATGCTCATTACTATTGACCTCCTTAATTAATTCTGAATATTTACTAAAAATTTGAAATTTATTTTTGAATTTCTTGAATGTAAGTTTTTGTAAGATTTGAGCCCCTACTGGTCCGAAACTCATCCATAGACCTGTAGATTACTTGACAAACGCCTATAATGAACCCGATTACAAATGCTGACCAAATTAATCCGATTGTAATAAATCCAGCAAGAATAAATAAATCCTAAGTAAATAAACGTATAATCAATCATTTTATCACCTTTTTTTGTGTTAATGTTGCATTAAAGTTGGAAATCAGATTAAATTTTAGAAATTGAAAATTTAACGCACTTTGTTAAATGAAATGAACTGTGCATAAACCAATATATACCATCTTTCAAATGTGTCCGATTGTCTTTGGTCCATGTAGTTCTAATTTTCATGTCATAGAAACGTTTTAGAGTAAACGGATGAAATCATACAATACCGCAAGAGTAAGGTAGGGTGTGAAAATCTCCAAAATTAATTATTAGTTTTGAAATGTTTAACGTTATACTAAAGATGTAATTTCGCATATTATAAGTGCCAAAAGTAGCTAATATTAATATCATGAAATTCATGCTGAAAATGTCATAAAAACCATCTATGCCGTAATCTGACAAATATGACCCTACTGTCTCCTATCACCTTCTCCAGGAGCAGAGTCAAAGAGATAGAAGATGAAAGATGAACTCACGATTAGCAGCATGAAAAATGCAGCACCATCTGCGTCTGAAAATTGGATGTTATTTTCTTCCATGTCTAGTCCTCCGAAAATTTACAAGAAATGCAGATGCCATTGCTGTAAGATGTTCTGCCACACCAAACGCAACCAACAAATGATATTGTAACAGATGGATTTACTAATCTATATCCGCTGTTTGTATCTGCGATTGTAATATAATTCAAAAACTGAAGTTCTCGCAGCATTTTCGTAATTTCAAAATTCGTTACATCATATCCTTGAGCCTTGTATAAATCTGTGAGCGTATTAGTATTATGATAGATATATCCTCTACAACGTATGTCATTCAATAAACCAGTCAGCGTTAATTTCATTATTAGTGAGTTGCTTTCTTTTTTCAAAAAATAATGTTAACCTTGAAATTTTTTTACTTACACAACCAAAACACTAAGTGAATTTCTTCTTTCCTTGATATTTCTAAAAATCTGAAGAATTCTACTAGCAGCCTCATCAGGAGTTCTAAATGTGTTATCGACGCTATAGTTCGTTAATCGAGTTAAATATCTAAGTACTCTGTGACGATAGGTTGGGTCATTTCCTAAACGAATTTCCCTATCGTTTTGATGAGCTCTAGAACCAATCCTTGCAAGACGTACATCTTCATCTACCCTCAAATGAATGCTCAGATTGGGCTTAATCAAGTTGCGAGGCCAATTATCAATGGACAAATCGGCCAATCGAAGATTTCCATCTCCAGCTTCTGCGCTTGCCCATGATGCGTAGAATCTATCGATGACTACTGTAGAAAATTTTGTAATTTCTTTAATTTCATTTGACATCATTTCTAAACTCTTACGGATGTTTTCACTTCTTACTGGAGAACCATATGGCAGTTTTACAGACTCATTAACAAATTGAATGATTTTTACCGATGGACGATAAAGAACAGCATTCATTTTTCTTGCTAATATTTTGGCAACTGTGGTCTTACCTACTCCGTCCAGCGCTTCTAAAACAATTACACTATTCATCTAATGTTGCGTCGTTTATCAAAACGGGAAAAAAAAAAAATTGAAAATAGAATAATATTACTAAATTCATCAATTCCCAATTATAGTCAAACTCAAGACATCAATGCATAACGCACCCTCATGCGAGACAAGTCAATGGTAGTCCTTTCGGCGCTATTGATGGTCAGTGTCTCGCTATCAGGATGCCTTGGAGAAGAAACCAAGAAATCAGCATTTATAATCGAGGAAGTTGAAACTTTCGGAGCATACAGTGTCGTCGCTCCAATCGATACTGGAATCAACGTATACCACGAAAGATTCATGCTCAATGAAACTTATCCAGACTGGCTACTTGACGGCCTAGGCGTGACAATGCATTGCAACCTGACCTGGGAAGGTTCATGGCAAGAGCGATATGAAGCGGATAGAGAAACATGCTGGGACGTAATTACGTCAAGCGATATCGTCTATTTCCTGGCACTAGAATAATCGGAACAACACCTGATGACGGAACCGACATACCAATCTTGGACGACCCGAGTGACGGCCACGGTACTGCAGTGACTGGTGCTGTATTAGATGCAAATCCGGACGCTGTGATTTTCTTTGTTGAAGGATTTTCTGATGCTGCGGTCCCAGCCGCTGCAAAACCAGCCTCTAGTTGACATCATTACGACATCATTTGACCGATTGGAAGCGTTCCTGTTCCGGAATTGAGGACGCTACAAAGGTAGCAGTAGTCGATTATAACAAAATTCGCCACCGGTGCGCTGACAATACACCTTCACCTGCTATTCAAGATTCAACCGCTGGCCCTCCATGGTCGATTGGAATTTCTGGATATGCAGAAGAGGATGATGACCAAAAGAGACTATGAGTGGCTCATCCAGATATTGCGGCTGACTGGACTCAAGTTTTGCCTAACCATGATGATACAACAGGCTACCATGAAACCTCAGGAACATCCTTTGCTACGCCGAGGACTGCAGGAATTTTGAGTCTGATAATCACCATGCTAGAGAAGATACAGGCGATATGCGATCGGGTGCTTCTGATGAATTGGGAAGAAATGGCTTGCTTGTCAATAGCACCGATTTACCGATTGCGAATTCAGACATCCGGAATGCGCTCAATCTTTCAGGTTGGTATCCAAGTTTCTCGACGTGGGACCCGTCCTCAGGAACAACTCCGATGTCTCCGGTTGCACCTTGTACCCAGGTGGGTTGGGGAGTAGTCAATATGTCGAACGTGATGCCGATTTACGAACACTTGAGTGGGGCTTCAGGAAATGCCACCAAGGCCTGCTGATGTTGTGGCTTGTATGAACGCAAACCAAGATATCAGAGAAGCGTACTGGTCTTGAATAATAGGTTTCTTTAGAGGATTTAGATGAAAAATTACTTCCGATTTTAAAGAATAATCAGTATTTCATTAGATTCTTTCGATGATAATTTATACCTTCAAAACCCTGTTGACGGGAGCAATAATTTATTCACTTCTTAGAAATGATTCTGCATCCTCAAGTTGAGATTTGAGTTTCTTTTTTCAAGAACATCCATGTTTGACCTAACACCTTCTAGAGTATTGATCGCTGTTCTAGTTTGTGATTTCATAGATTGCATCATTCCGAGGTCAGATACCATTTGTTCAAAGTGCTTCTTCAATTCATCAACATCAATTTCTCCAACGCCTTGTGATTTTAATGAATCTGCAATAATAACTGAGCGCAGCATTCTGTACGTGACTTCAAGAGATAGGAAATCATCGTTTGCCCAATCAACACCAATGATGTAATTGTCGCCATCTTGTCCTAGAATATGTTGGGTTTTACCCATATTTCTTCTTTCCATCAGACCGATTCCTCTGACTGCATTACGATTGTCAACTGCGCTTCGTACTTGTCTAATCAATTCCTTTCGGGATATGTCTCCTGCTTTTGCTTCAATTGCGATACGTTGCTCTTGTATGCCCTTATGTTGAATTACGATTACTATGTCTCCAACTTTCGAGCGACTTGCTCCTTCACCTTCACCGCCTTTGTGCTCAATCCTATCTCCGAGCACATCTGCAATATCTTGTAGGGCTTCGACAGCGTCATTTTCAAAGTAAACACCCTTGTGAGTACTCTTATCCTTGAGTTCAGCGATTTCGTCTTCCTTTTGGGCAAGGATTTCATCAACGTTTAGAGCAGTCTTTATTTCTTTGAATCCGGAATTGATTAAATCTTGGATATCTGCCACTACTTGATTCTGATTTCGAACAAATTTACCTAAGCCAGTATTGTTATCTGTGATATCAAGAGCTTGTTCCAATTCGGCTTTTACTGTGTTAGCCGCTGAAACTAATTCAGACCTAGTAGCAGCTGGAATCGATCCATTAAAATCTGGGTCGGTTAAATTAGTATTCAAATCTTGCAGCAGGGTGGCAAGGCTGCCATCTTTGCCTAAAGTATCCTTTAGTGCGATTGCTAGTTCTGACTTTGAACCTGTTAGTTTGTTGCTGACTAGATTTTCTAATTCTAATCTAGCGGTTTCATGACTATTGTTGATATCGTTCATACCATCTTGGATAACTCGCTGCATTTCCTTTGTGTCAATTGTAATCGAAGCGTTAACTGTAGCCAGTATTCCTATGCGTATTGAATCAGAAAGGTAAGTCGTGATTTCCTCTTGGTTTTGTTTGCGAGCCTCGGGAATCTGATTCCACAAGTCTTCAGGGATTACAATGTCTATTTTAACTCCGGTCGGTGGAGTTATTGTGATATTCGCTGGCGATTTAATTGTCATAATGTTGTCATGGAAAGAAATTTATAAAAATTTTCTCAAATTCAAGAAAATTTTCATTTTTTAGTAAAAATAAGTTCATATACTCCAGCCCTCAAGTGATAACCATGCCACAAAAATGTAGCATGAGAGAGGAGGTACTCGGCTGATGGTTTCTCCTCGGCGTCAAGCCGAGGAGGACCATGACGACGATTGGATGGTCGTTTGATTATCAAAAAACCAAGCCCGAAATCAAAGCCATTCATTGTCAGGTAACCACCTAAGAAGAGTTGAGAAAACCCAAGTCGTGACTTGGGTTTGGAGACAGTGAGCCACCAACCAAAAAGAGAACGCCCCGGCGACATACCCCTAGAAATGGACAAAATGTCAGGTTGGTATCAATCATCGGGCAGGTGGGGCGTTCTCATCCCATTCATTTTACAAAACTGATATTTACTAGCGTCCTAACCAAAGAAGCATGGTGAAAAACCATAGGAGCGTTAACAAGCTATGAATCTTCCTGGTCCCGACCAGGAAGAAGAACTAAGCGATGACTGGATGATTGTTTGAATCTGCCCTAAGACGATTCATGAATACATCACCACATCACATACTCAGGCTATCGTGCCGGGAGAAGAGGCCCATCTATCTTGTTGCCATGTGGTCGGGCACCACATCTTAGAATGGCAACAAACCTATTCCAAATTTTGTTAGTTATATTGATATAACCGGATTTCTACCTTGAACTATGCCACAAAATTGTAGCATAAGTTTGGAGGAGGTCGGCTGATGATTTCTCCTGGTCCAAGCGACCAGGAGGAATCAGATGACTGGATGATTGTTTGAATGGAAGTTAGGTAGGTGATCCAAGCGCTTACCTATCAGAAATTTCATTCTTCTTTCACCCGTCAACGATTTACGAAAGGTACCAGAGGTGCCCGGAAACTCCCATCTGGCGAACAGCTCTGCTAATCGCCGTACTGCGCTTAAATGAGTGCTTTCTACCCCAAACAAAGTTGGTGTCAAAAGTCTGGCAGGACCTGCCGGGGGGGCTTTTCTTGGATTGGCACCACACCCTTTTTGCTTCATTATGTTCAAATATTTGTAATCAAACCGAGGAGCATGCCACAATACAGTAGCATAATTTTGGAGGTCACCGGCTGATGGTCTCTCTGACTCTCAGAGTCAGGAGGATTTTGATGACTGGATGATTGTTTGAGAGCGAGGGGGCAAAAAGTTGATTCAAGCACTTGGAGTCCTAAAACCAAACTCCGAACAACATCTAGTTTCTGGAGATCTTCGCCAAAATTCCGATGAGGAGATTGGCAAACATTTCGCCTAGATTGAAAGGCGCTTGTAGACAATGTCTACTCCCCAAAACGTTGGTGTCAAAAGTCCGGCAAAATTTGCCGGAGGGGGCTTGTCTTGAATTGGCATCAACAAAATTGAAGAAGATGATTTCTAAGGATGTGAAATTATGGACTTCACCAAATTTCTTCGGGAAAAAATACCAAAAGAAATAGGCGATGAAAAAACACATTTTTCTATCGAATTGAGCATTGTAATGAAGAAGCCCAAGGGTCACCCTAGCAGAGCACCAGGCCTAATTTGGGAGATTTTAGATGCCTTTGATGGAGGTACTTTTTCCAGGGACAAGGATATTGGAAAGGAATTCAGGAGCCGATAATATACATAATGATCTCAATAAATGACGATGTCAAAACAGTGATTGAAAAACTAAAACCTCTGTTAGAGAAGTGTCAGAATAAATTGATGCAACAGGAGGTCTTTGTGAAGATAAATGGTTTTTCTTTTATTGATAGTTTATTGCCAAAATCTGTGACTAAAACATTTCCAACCCAATGGGATTTTGATGATGATATGCAAGAAATTACTGCAAACCAGTCTAGAATTGATGAACATCATAAATTGATTGCAGGAAGAGTGGAATATCAAAGGAAGAAATACAACTCAGCTCGAGATGTTTGGATTGAAATGATTAATCAATTCGCTGAGAATCGAGAATTATCCCAAAATCAAAAACGTGATTTAGTGAAATGTTATTCCAATATCTTATCGCCAAACATAGACTTGGAAAAAAGTAGTAGAGATTGGATGATTTCACAGTGGATAAAATTATTACCATTTTCAAAGGATAGTGAATTTGACCAAAAAGTACTATCAAAGCATGCTGAAGCTAGAATGCGAGGCAATCGAATTAAGTTGCTTACTTTACATAACTACGAAATCGGAAAAGAAGAATTAATTTCTGACGGTGCCTTCGCCATCGAACAGATAATTTTCCATCAAAAAAAAAGGCCTGAAGTTGTATTTGGACAAAGATCCATTCGATGATATAAAAACAATCATGAAACATTTGAAATCAATTGAAATCGGTGAGGTGCAAAAATCAAAAATTGAAACAATGATTGAAGATTTAGCAACGGAATTACCCATCTACAAAAATGTAATACTAAATTTAAACTTTAACCAATTTTCGAATAATTAATTTTATCATTGTTTCAAGACTAGCAATGACATGGCAAGAGTTCAAATTGGCCTTGTCATTACACTTTTTATGCTTATCCCAGCACATTTTTTATTCGTTAATGGTTTAATATCTACTGGTTCATATTATGAAACCAATGTATCAAGTAATTCACTTGTAATTGGACCAGACAGACCATTTGATAATGATAATGATACCTTTTTGAGATTAATAGCAGATACTATAGGTACTGAATGCTACGGAGGTCACTCAATCGTCACATATCATCTCAATTTGAGCAAGATTGGAGAACAGGATTTATTCATGAATCATTATTCTGAAACAGATTATGAGGTCGGTGAAGGCTGGTCGACAGTGAACGACCTAAAAATGTGGGTAAATGTCACTGACGAAAACGGCAATAGACAATTATGGTATTCTAATACAACCGATAACCTTCTGACCCCTGAATATACATTTTCGAGTCTAGGCACAGTATTTCCATTGTTATCTAATAATACTATTCAATTAATTATCGGTATCCAGCATGAAAGTTCGTTTGCAGCCGAATGTAAAGGCATGTTAGAAATTTCTGAAATTTGGAGCGAATCGACTATAGTTAATCCGCCTAATATTTCTTATTCAGAATCAAATTTTGAATTCATTCGAGGAATTCCAATTTCAATAATAACCCCTTTCAATGGTGGGGGAGAAATTTCTTCATGGAGTATAGTTCCTGATTTGCCTATTTCTCTAAATTTCAATAACCAAACAGGAGAAATTACTGGAGTGCCTAACGAGACAGTTGAAGAAACAGAATTCACTATCACAGCATTTGGTGATGGGGGGAGAGTTCGTTCAATATAACAATAAATATTGCGGGAAATCCCCCTCAATTCACATATCCATCTGGAAGTTATACATTTAATCAAGGAATTCCGTTTACCTCGATTAGTCCAATAATTTCCAATGGTATTATTGACTCATGGAGCCATGATTGTGATTTGCCAAATGGTCTTGAATTTAATTTTTCAAATGGTGAGATAACAGGAACTCCACTTTCTATTACGGATGTAAATTGTGTAATTTCAGCGTCAAATCAAGATGGAGTTTTTAATTTTAGTATTAATTTTGAAGTTATTATCGCACCTCCAAATTTACTTACTGATGATTCTATTCACATGTTCATCATTGGCTATTCTAATAAGTCAATAATCATAGATAACATTGGCGGAACTGCATCGATTTGGGAACTCATAGATGACTTGCCTGATGGCCTAGATTTTTCAATAACAAATGGAATTATTTCTGAACTCCATTGGTAGAGAGTGAAATTAAAAGTTATACAATTAAAGCATCTAATGAAGCAGGTTTTGATTCCATTGAAATTACCTTACAAATTGTACAACCAATACCATATTTCAGATATTCAGATGAATATCAATTCGTCAAAGGGGATACAATAACAAGTATAAGCCCAGAGATCATAGAAGGTCAATCTACAAATTGGCAAATTCAACCAAGTTTACCAAATGGTTTGATGTTTAATTCAGTGAATGGATTTATTTCAGGTACTCCCCATGTTATATCTCAGTCTGAAACATATACAGTTACTGCTACTAATTCTTTAGGAGATTATTCAGATTCATTCCTAATCTCTATTGTTAACGATACTCAGAATCTAACGAACGATTCAACCAGTGTTGGTAATGAGGATAACAATTCTGATAGCCAAAATATCGACAACCAAAATACAGATGCAATAAATGATGGAGAAGATGATATTTCTACAAATCAAATTTTAATTATAATTGCATTATTCGGAATAGTCATATTTTTCCTTCAAAGAGACAACAACCCAGAAATACATCTAACTCAAACAATTCATCCAGCAGTTGTAGAGTCAACCCATACTGAAACATCTAAAATAATCTGGATTGAAAAAAATGAAAGAGAAGTGGTAACTAGAGAAAATGAAGTAAAAAACGAGTATGGAACCGTTGAAAATTATGTTCTAGATAAAATTAAACGTTTGGAATCTCTAAATGAATTACAGTATATTACATCATTCCAATTTCCCGAAGATGTAATGATTGAGTTTGAAATTGTTGCTGCCAGAGCATATCCTATCCTCGGACCAAATCCTATGAAAGAAGCTGAGGCTGCTGAAATATTGAAAAATGAGCTAAGCAATTTAACGAGAGTTCTTGGTGGGGCCACTATTTCACCAGCGGTTGGATCTTGGCTCCCTGTAGACAAGAAATATGACCTGGAATGGGATAAATCTATCAGCATTAGAATCAGTTTACTAGCAAACAAATTCCTAGAACCTAATAAATTTCAGAGTTTTATTGATGCAATTTTAGATTTCTCTGAAAATCATTGTCAAAAATTCATGCAAGAGTCAGTACTCATTTCAATTAGATTTGATAAGCAATTTGAATATTTTATACCCCGTTAGAATTTTTAAGACCCGAAACGGAACAAAAAGAAACGCCTGGGAAAATCAAAAATTACCGAGATTTAGATGGGGAAATAAAATATGGATATATCGGATTGGAGAATCTTGAGTCAATTGGTGCCTGGTCCCAAGGGGAAGAAGAATGAAATCTTCATTCCTAGTCTAATCTACTGCGTTCAAGAGATGTTTTGTAGTGGTCGTGAGCCTCGATAATGTTCTTCATTTCATTAATGTTTAATTTTCCATGACCGCCTAAAACCTCGTGAAATAACTTATTTCTTGCGTTATTAAAACTATTAATGCCAGTGAATATTTTTTCTGTTTGACCTGAAACTCGACTGCTGAAATCACCTTTTTTCATTCTCTTGCTTCTTTGTTCTTTGTTGTTGTTTACGGGATTGAATGAGCCGATAGTAGATTTGCTTTTGGGAGAGACCTTGCTCTTATTTTCATTGCAATTTCTACTTCACTACAATATCTTCCTAATTCCTTTAACGTAGATAACCCTTGAAGTTCAAGATTTACCTGAATAATAGCAGGCCATGCCATTCTTTCTCCACCCCTTTAATCTAAGGTCATGATTTGGTTTTACTATGCACACTTGTTTTCCAGCATTCATTCGATTTATGATGGTCTTTAATTTCGTATCGTATGAGACTGTCCAGCAACTTACAGGTTTTCCATCTTTATGGTTTAGCATTAAAACGGTATCACCAAGCTTATCTTTGTGAGTATCATATAGTAATAGATGATCAAAATCGTTTGCTTGGCCCAGCATCTTTGATGCAAGGATGTAATCTCCTTTTTTCCTAATTCCTGCAACAGGGAATTTCATAACGTGCTGTGCAGATACTTCTCCTCTTGGGACATAAATGATGTCTGAATCATCTCTCATTGAACTCTTTTCTTAGGGTTGATTTGATTGAGTGATTTTATCAATTCATCATTTAATTCTGAATTCTTGTTCTCAATCCATTCACTTAGCATTTTGAATAGTTTTATGCCGTAATCTGCGTGTTTATCATTCAATTTTCCTTTTGATTGTGCGTGAGCACATGCTAGAATTAAATTGTTTTTTACATCTTCACAAATCACCATTGAAGGAGTTATAATTGCTTCAGCATTCCTGCTATTGTTTCCTAATAAAACAAAACTGTACTGATGCTCTGTGATAGCGAGTAAAGTTTCGATTAAGTTTGTATTTTTTGGGATACACTTCGCTAGATTCACGTCAATTAAATCTACATCAGTTTTTACTTTCATTTAATATTGCAATGTTAGTAATATCACCAGTAATTGTTTTGTCTGGTTTTCCTAGAAACGTTTCAGTTATTGCTGCTTTTTTCACGATTGGTATCATGTCAAATTCTTGAGTATTTAGAATATTTACTAGGGCATTTTTCTGTTCATCAATCGAGTAATCTTGCTCGGGAAATAGTTTGCTAAAGATTAGTCCTTTACTTGAAATGTCCCATGCTGATAAAAACTCCATTTGTTTCACTCCCTTAATCCTAATAATCTGTATGCAATGATGTCATGAGGCGTTAAAATATGATAACCTGGTTGTATGGTTTGTTTGATTAAATCTAACTCAGCATTACTTCCGAACCAATGCTCTGGATCAAACTTTACAATAACCGCTTCAATTCCATGATTGAGCATATTTCCAGCAATAGAAATGTCAACACTTGCGTCAATCTGTGGAGGTGGAGGTAATATCAGGCCTTCAGGGCCGTAATTTTCTAAGTCTGCCACTGCAAGATCTTTTCTTAGTTCAAACGATTCGTTTGACATTAAATTTGCAACATCGCTTAATCTTACTAATCCAATGCAATTACCACCAATTTTACTATCAAAAATAGGCTGGAAATCAAATCCCTTGTGGGCCATTTCATCAATCATCTCTAGTAGGTTGCTACCAAGATGTTTTCCAAAATTAAAAGGCACATCTTCAGATTGATCTACTGAACCACTTATTGATTCTCTAACAGCGGGTTTTGCTCCAAAACTCCCTGCTAGAATAGGGTGAACTTTTGCGAGAACTAAGCCAACAGTAGTTCTAATTCAGTCGATAGAAATCTGTCTAGAGCCAATAGATTAGGGTAAGTAATGCCACTCTGAGGCCGGGATTTACATTCATTTTCTTAAGGTTTGGATAAACTAATTTTTCCCCACTTGCCGCCATTTTTTCCCTCTTTCCATTTTTTTCATTCATCAAGTAATCTTCATCGGAACTTTCTCAAGTAACTCGAAGACATATTCAGCCCGTCTTTCTTCTAAGCTCTTTTGAAGTGACATTCTTTTTGAAATCGCCTCACTCATCGTTGGAGGGTTTACACTATTGTAATACCCAGTCTCACTTTCGTCCTTCAAGGTGTTTCTAATATCTGTAATGGTTTTGACAATTAGTTTGTATCCAGCTTCGACTATCTCACTAGCAGCGTCAGCATCCGATAAACCAGATAATGGGACATATGTTTTGGAAGTGGCTCCGGCGTTTGGAATCACGTCGATAGGTGCCTCATAAATTAGGAATTCTTCAGTTTCTTTACTAGCATTTGGATACAGTTCAGTGAACCTTTCCATGGCATCATCATACTCTTTGAATTCATGGATAATGATGTCTCCTAAGAAATCTCTCTCGATCACTTTCCAGCCCATCTCTTCTACGAAACTAAATGCATTATTTCCAGGATTGAATGCATTTTTCCTTACAAAATCTTTTGCAAATTGCTCAATTGTGCAATTGTTATTTGACGTGTACTCGTTTATTCCTTGGTTTATTCTTGCTAACAATTCTTTAGTCACATTTTCACCTCACGAAATAAGGTAAGATGATGCTAAATCACCATTTTCAGATTTCATAACATCTTCTAGTACCATATCGCCCTGTTTCCAGTTCATTAGAAGATACATCATAAAATAATCGTGACAGAGGTCCTCTGCCTTGTTCATCAACTTTTATGTACTTCAACAAACGTTTGGTTGACGATATATCTTAAGTCTTCAATGTAATTTGGATGGCATCCAAATGCGTCATGCACTGACCATATGTCTTTCACACCGTTCCTTGATAGCGCATTAACCACTAATCTCATGTGGCATGCATCCAGTGAATGAATAAAATTAGGAGCGATTCCTCTTCTTTCTCCTCCAATATCTCTCTTATTTGATAATACATCTAGAGAAATAGGAATTATATGTCCCCGAGAATTTTCTAACGGAGGTGACGATCTTGAACGTCGCTTCAGAGGAGTCTTCGTGCGCTTCAAATTCAAGAATTTGATTTAATGTATTACCGCATCCTATTTCTTTTGCTAGGGATGGCCAATCAACGCTTAATGAATTTTCATCAATTGTATCCTTGCTAAATCCTTCAGTCTCGAGAATCTGAAGCCAGATTTGTTAATTTTCTTAACTCGTGTTGTTTAAAGCTTATCAAGCGTAGTCTCCGACAATAAATTTTCTAATAGGTCAATTGCTATTGGCTGCAGATTATCATGAGGAATTAATGATTTGCTGGTTTCATCAAGCTCATCTCGTGCAAGATTTCTGATTGTTTTCGAGGCATTATCAATTCCTCCCCATGCTTTTATTGATTTTGTTGTCGGGTCTTCTAGGTAGATATTTTCAACCTTACTTCCATCAACAACAGTCCATGCTAGACCACCGCTACATTTTAGGAATTCATCAGAGTTAATCATGAAATCTTTCTTGATATTCTTTGTGCATTTTCATTTGCTTTGTATTCTTCACCCTTGCATTGACAATCTGTTGATTCACTGGGGTGATTTTTAGGATTTGATAGGTGTTTGTTCCAAAGATCATTACATTCAGTACACTGCTCTAGATGACTTTCTCTTAGGCTTTTACAAGACCCAGTCAAGGTATCTTTCATCTTCTTGTATCCTGGAAGTACCTCTTCGATGGATTTTGCAAATCCTGAGATAATCGTTTGAGAGATTAACCAATGGAAGTGTTCAGGAATTTTCAATTTATTGAAAATTTGGCCAAGTTTGCTCATAGGATGGGCTACCATTAACCTTCTAAATTCTGATTTGGAAACTTTTTCTGAATCTTCTGGCTTCTTAGGCCAGTTTTCTCCAATTGCGAAGTAAAACACTCCTCCTGATTTGCCGTTATCTTCGCCATTATCGGTAAGTAATGTCTTGACCATATTTTGTGGAGATGCACCGTACCCTATTGTCATGACTGGTTTCTTTGCCATATTTCTAACCAGAATTTTCGATTTTAATTGTTCGGCAATCTCATCATCTAATCCTGTGACTTCATAGCTGGTCTTCTTTGTCTTATTTTTCAGAATCCTTATAGGAGTGGTTTACAGTGAATTTAGCAAATGGGTTTCCTTTCCACTTCTTTTCTAGATGGTCGACAACCTCCTGATAAACATCACTTGGTTTACCTTCGTTATTTGGTAATACGTTTACCTTCCCTGCCATTTCTTTGTCAAGCATTAGAGCTGAAGCATGTTGGTAAATACTTGAAGATGCATCGAGATTTAGTGGTAATGAAGTAGTCGCATTATCACCTTGGTCAATTACTGAAATAAACTCACGGATTAGTGCGATTCGTTGTAAACCTTCGGCCTTTGTTCTAAATACGTCTCCGCTGCCCCAACACTCGAAATTCTCCATGGGGTTTGTTGCAATTTCTCGAAGCATTTTCCTAAATAGTTCATTAGATGAAACCTCATCGTGTACTTCATGAGTTTTTGAATCCAATTTGTTTAGTAGCGTCCGTAAATCTTCTCTTTCTTTTCCTTGAATCGATTGAGGTATTGGTTGTTTGTGATACATTGAAGCTACAACTCTACCCATCCACTTTCTGCCGTTTTCATTTAGAGCCTCTGCATTTGCGAATTTGATAATCGATCGCGAAAAGTCATCATTTTGTGGAGATAACATAGTTGAAACTGGCATAATTCTTCCTCTCCAATCAAAGTGCCATGCGTGCCAGAAGGATACATTACCATCACCATGTCTGTTTCTTAATCTCTCCACAAATTCTAATGTGTTGAGCCAAGCGTTGACTTGCCCAAAGGTTAAAGCAGGTTTTACATCAAGGAAATCTAAATAATATACTTCTGAATAATCTTCTGACCAATATTCGAACTTCATTCGACCTTTCTTTTCTCCAGAACATGTTTTCCAATTACTATCTTTATTGTTAAGGATGTTTTCTGCTTCTTCAAGAGAGTCAACAGTTTTCACAATTCTGATTTTGTTTTCCCCATTCTTCATCTTTAGTGGTGTTTCATTTTGATCAGCAAAATAATGTCTACGAATCTGCCAAGCTTTTCCTAACCTGTAGATTAGTCAGGATTTTGTCTTTAACGTGCTCGTTTAGGGAGATTTTTGCTAATTCAATCATTTCAGTATCAATTGTCCATTCTGTAGACTGAAGAACGTTGATAGCATCTATTGCTTTTGGCTCGGTTCAAATCTTTGTATACCAAACGCTTTGTATTGTGGCTCTTGAGTGATCAATTTGTACTTCTTCTGTCCAACTTTTATTGAGTAAACCCCCCTGTCCTCTTGATGTATTTTTCTCAAACGAACGGTCGACCGGTTTGCATACCATTGGAGGAGTGGTTTCTTTTGCCAGCATACTTTCCAATGCATTGTATGTTCTGCCATCTAACATTTCAGAAATGAATGAATGCTTTTCTTCCTGCTTATCTGCATTTACTTCAATCCAACTTTTCAGTACCCTGCTTTTAATTTCATCATTTAACCTGATTAGATTAGTAGAATGTTCAGCAGTTGAACCAGAAGAATAAGTGTAATCATTTGTTTTCTCAATATTAAACAATAATCCTGAACTATGAATTGCATGCAATACCTGACCAGCGCAAATCGAGGACCAATTTAGATAATCCTCAACCTTTCTACCATCTCTTACAAATGCCGGAATTGGTCTAATCTTTTGGATTGCAACCGCTAATTTCGTCACAATATTGTGGCTCGGAGTGACGTATATTCGAGATGATGCCTCGCTGTCTTCCTTATTAATCTGTACTTTTGTATTACCTTCACCGAAGGTTTCGTTTGTAGAAATATCAACATCGCCAAGGACTCTCGTTGCGGTTAATACGGCTTCAGCTAGAAGTCTTTTGTTCGTCGACCCTCCATTACCGTCTATTTTTTCCAATTAGTATTTCGATTTGTTCTCCATTTAATTCACCGTTGATGTGAACTGGTGCTCTTGTGACAGGGCTACCGATTGTTTCTTCAAGAATAATTCGTGTTGCGTCATAAGCAATTCTGTGGAATGGCCTATCTGGTTTGAACCTTCTATTCCATAGATTTTCTTTACATCCAGGACACTTTAGGGAATCTCTTGAACAGAGTAATAATCCTGCAGCAATCATTCCCCAGTCAGAGTTGGCTTCATACAATGCTAGCATCTCTTTGACCTTCATGGGTCCGGATTTTTGATTGAACTTCACCCCACTTTCTGTAAGGTAATTCCTGAATACGTCCCAGTCGATAACAACCTTTTCGATAGATTCTTGTTGTCCGTTTATGTAAATAGTTTCCTTCTTGTCTGATTTGAAGAATACTCTCTTATCTTTGTCGACCTTCAAATTATAATTTGGTAAAACATTTTGCTCGAAATTCTTCGATACATTATTCACTAATTCGATATTGTTTGACAAAGCGCTTATCCTAACATATTCCCCACAAGCAGGACAGGTACCCGCATTATCATACAGAGATAGAGGTTTCCAAGATTGATCTGCATTATTGGTTCTAGCGTCTGCTGCGAGAACCAAAGCCTCTCTAATGTCGTTAGATATGTCATTAATTAAATTACCAAATTTCTCTTGAACGTAATCTAGGGACCTTATTTTTGAATCAGGTTCATCAATGGCAAAACTAGTGAAATCAACTTTACTCTGGGAAAGAAGTTCGCTGATTCTCTCATCAGCTAACTTATCTGCTAAGTCCTCCTCATCCATCAAATCGCTTCGAATATTCTTAGAGAACATAGCATCCTCTGTTTTTCTTTTGCCATTCAATATCCTGCACCATGTGTATCACCTAACTATCTGATTGATTTTATTCTATCTTCTAATGAAATTTTTTTCTTAAGTTGTTTCGAGATTTTGAATCAGAAAATTTTTTCAAAATTAGAATTATTTTACTAATATCGATGAATTTGTATCATAATTATTTACTATAGCATTAATGTTTGGAACGTGGATATTCCATGAATCCCACTCAGTCATTGCTTCTTCAATTAAATCATATTCGGGCTCAATAACAATAATATCTAATTCGTCTCTAGAAACTATGACAATAATAGGGGGCTCCCCGTAGAGCCAGTTATACGCAGCAAGTTGTAGCCAATTATTTTGCAATGTATGTTCGATTGCCAGTTGATCTAGATTATCTATTGATTTAACCTCTATCGGTCTATTTTGGTAAATTCCATCACAAGAACCAACGATTTGTGTATTGAAAATAGGATGTTCTTTTCTCTTTTGTGATGCAGTTGTCATGTACGTTGAATTTTCAAATGCATTTTTGAATGTCCCATCAATTAGATCCCCTATCTCTGACTTTGAACCGTTGAACGAACGCTTGAATCCCCTTTGCTTTCCTCGTACAATATTTTTTATTTCAGACGCAAACTTTCCAGGAGTCTTAATTGCAGATACTGAAAAGGCTCCATCTTGTTCGAACCTAACCTTCACAGTGCGCATATGTTTTGCGACATTGTATTCATTTAAGTCAGAAATTATAGGCTTGAAATGCTCTTGAATATTATTAGAAACGAATCTAAACCCTTCCGGTAATTGAAACTCATTAGAATCCTCTCGTAAGGAATATTCTTTGCCCTGTAATTTGCTCCTAGCCTTCTTCGAAGGTGGCCACATCGTTTCATTTGGAACGATATTGAGATTCTTTTTTTATTTCCAATTTCCATGTAATTGCTTGCAATTTTTTTTTTTTTGAAAATATTTTCAAAATTGAAATTTTTATTGATTTCTGCATAATTACGAAACTAATTTTCACGATATTCTTATTGAGCGAGTGCTCAAACATCAACTATGGATTCAGCAAAAATTGGAACTATAGCCATGCAGGTCAATCTGTGGGCATCGCTTGGGTATGGGCTAACTCTATTCTTGGTTCCAGACGTTTTTTGTGATATTTTGGATGCTGAAAAAGTGAACACTGCATGGCTGCGCACAATCGGAGCAGCACTTCTTGGAACCAATGTTGTCGGATGCTGGCTATGGCTAAAATCACCGAGTATGGACATGGGTCGAGTGCAATTGGCAACTGCAGCATTAGAGGCTATTGCTATGGCAGGATCGCTTGTGTTGGGTGAATTTACTGCCAACAATATTTGGATGGTTCAGGCGTCAGTTTGCTTGCGTTTGTGGTTGCGATTGCGTTGATTCCGACTGCTAAGCCCGAGATGTATCAAACAATTGAATAAAGCCGATAAAAATCAAAAATTGGGTGGAAAGACATTCGGCACGGTGTGTCCTAGACCTATTTCAACTAATTTATGGTTCGGAGATTAAACAACTGATTCAGATTGAAAACGTCATGATAAAACACATAAGAAAAGCCAGATTATCACGAAAACAATTGATAATTTCTCAGTAATATTTCCATATTCGGTACAACATCAATAATTTTATCAGATATTAATGAATCAAAATCGCCCTCTGAGAATGTCGATAAGTTCTCAACTTTGATGATGAAATTTATACGAATACCATCCCAAATTAAATAGCTCCCGATAATAATCATCGACTTCCTCGATAGTTCTAAGATTTGGATGGTTTGTAAGAATCTCAGTACCAATGTACTTTGGTAAAATTTTTTGCCCACTTCTGCTGGGGCATATCTGTTAAAATTAGCGCAACCTCAGATTGTCCTTTGGTAAAAAAGGATTGATTTTCCCCATTCACGATCTCTCCCATACAATTCATCGTGCAATCTTGTTAAAACCTGAAAAGTGCCATGTTCATCTTCATTTTTCATGAACAGTAATGAAAGAAAGTTAAATGTAAAATTTGCCACGGGGATGTTCTGTATACAACTCATGCTTATTGTAGTTTGATTTGTTACTAGACGTCAGTTGTGATTCAATCATCTGCATCATCTTATCTAAGTCCGAAAAAAAACTATTCAATAGTTTACTAGCCTCACTTATTTGGATGGTATTTTCTTTTTTTGCATATTTTCACCCCTATACTTGAATCTTCAAACCACTAAAAGACGGGATTTGTAATCGATTGAGAATCCGTAGCCATACATGTTAAGGAAATTTAGAAATTCTTGAGCAACAAAAACTTCAATATCAGAAAGGCCGTCACCAGAAGTCAATTTAGAAACCTCTGAACCGATCTTATTCCCATGTAACTACACGGATAATCGAGTCCAACTCTTCTCCTAAAATTGCAGCATGTCGTTTCAATTGATCTCGAGATAAGGTGTTAGAAACGAACCTTGCTTTCAATCATTATTACGGCATCATTCCCAGAGTTTAATCGAATTTGAGCATCTGGAATGGATTTGCATCTGTATCGCCATCTTCTTCAATAACACCTGTGCTCGAAATAGCACTAATTTTTTGAATTTACAATTCTTTGGTGCAGGTGGTTGCATCTTCAATAGTGTACACCAGTTTTTTTCCGTCAATGGGTGGTAGAGGAAATTCTTTCTCCGACAATAACCTCAGTAGAGTGTTTCTAGCATCGGTATTGAAGATTTTCAATACGATAACTAGAGCTCTGGTTAATTTGTTCGATGACTTCTTCCTGTAGGGATAGAACATGTTCAAATGTGGGTTTTTGCATTATCAGACATCGCTGCCCCTCAATCCTCAATTTCGCCGCCAGCACTGTTGATAGCGTCTTTCAATGCACTAACTGGATTCGAACCTGGGCCTTTTTTGGAGTTACCTTTGAACTCAATCTTTACAGTAGCATTATCAAAATTCATACTCATTGCCATTCCGATACTGTTCAACTTTTTGGCCGATACAGTGAATGTCATTTCAACTTCATTATCTCCTTCATCAGGATAAGGTTCTGGTCCACCACCAGGGCCAGGTTCCGGCCCACCATCAGGTCCATCGTCAGGCCCACCATCAGGTCCATCATCAGGCCCACCATCAAGTCCACCATCAGAACCAGGTTCAGAACCTGGATCTACAGCCTCTGCAGGAATGTCTGCTGGAAGCAGAATCCCAGTTGAGTCATCGAATTTCACGAGAATACTCAGATCAATATGAGTTGTTTCCTCGTCGCTAAGAATCTCACCCATACTCCCATCGTCATTAACTCCGACAAGAACAACCTTTCCTGGATTCACCCATTCGCTAATTGATGACTTCAACCCATCAGCCGTTGTGAGTCGAGATGCTGAGGCCTCAGAACTTTGGAACACATTATCTCTGAGACTCTGTAATGTCCATGGTTTGCGCTTATCTCCCTCCATAAATGCAGGCGGCCACTTCTCGGTCACACGGTGTGAAATCTTTGTCACAATCGTATCTCTATCCGCAAATCTTTGTGCAACCACATGAGCAATTCCTTCACTGTTCATCGATCGGTTAATCAATCCCAAAAATCCACTTTGATTACTCAGTGTTCCGTCTGATTCACCAAGATGTAAAAGTCCTATGACAATTCCATACTTCATCCATCAAGTCTTCAAGAGAGGATCGAACTTTATCCGGGATTTCAGCTTTATCTACTTTATCAAGTTGATATGTACTGGATTTGTCTTTGATTGCTTGTAGGTTAGGTGATTTCTGGCTAGGGTTTTCAAGCGAACATTATCAGCACAGGAAATAAATGCGAGATGTCTTTTGTAAGTCCGATTACCACCATTTAGTATACGAAGTGCAACATCTTCAGCATGGTGTTCTTCAGAACCAGGAAGAACATCAAATGGAATCATACAAAGTTGAAATTTTAAAGCATCAGGTACATCTTCGGCATACCTAACATTTGAATTGACTGAAATAAGGGTTGATTTGCCCATTTGTTTCATTGCAGTGTATTCAATTAATTTGGAAACATCACGATCTTCAATCGTCGCTTTTTCATCAAGAATTAACTTATCTTCAAATTCGCTTTCGTACTGATGTGGTGTGCATCATTTTTCGATCGGAAATAATGTCCACGATCTTCAAGATTCCTAAGGCACGTATCAACATCTGCAAGTTCAGCAGACTTAGGACCACACACGCCCCACTTGACTTCACCAGTTCGGGCATGATTCATTTTCTGTCCACCAGTTATTCAAAGAAAACCGTTGTAGTAATTTGACGATGAAGGGCCAATTTCTGATAGTTGATTGCGCTTCTTCATCTAATTTCCTTGCATGTGAATTTCACTCATGACATCACTATTAATCGGAATAGATAAGTCGGCATTTCCCATTTGGCCATAAACTGTATTTGCGAACTTTACTTCGTGCAAAGGAGCATGTCCGAGCATGATTAACGAATGTTTGTGATTATCTTCAGCTGCATCGAGGTATGCCGTACGAATCCAAAACGATAACATTCTCAAAACACCTCTAGTTCTACCGAATGAACTGCCAAGTCCTTGCCACTTTTTCTCAAAGACATCTAGAACTCTTGGGTGGAATGGATAAGTTGCTTCAAAGTTACTTGAAATCTCACCAAGCTGTCTATCGATTGACATTGATTCACTATTTCCAAGTGTCCATTGTGTCCATTCGTTGATTGTTTTATGTGTTTTTTGTCTTCGGTTGAATCGGAGCAAATAAACGTCGTTGAATAATTTTAGCAATCTCTTTCCTTCTGCAGTTTGAATTGGCGTATCTACGCGACCAGACACGTTTTGAAGAAGTTGAAGATCTGCTTCATCGGCCTCGCTAATATTTCTGACACTCTTACTAAAAGGAATTCACAACAACTACACCTTTTATGCTAGAAGCGACATTTGTGAGATTCATGTAAAAGCCTCTGAAACTTTCGTTGAGTGTGGTATTTTCAACCTTAACAGCACGCATTGTTTCCATTGCACTTAGAACCTCATCCATTAGAATGAGTACTGGACTATCTGATTGGGTTAAAATCTCACGAATTGTTCCTGTGTCTGGACGTGTCTTGATCGTCTTCGAAAGGTTTTATTTTTTCAATCGCAGAATGGCCAAGCTGTCCCAAAATTTGACCCCATGGAGTCCTCATCCCATTTTCGTCTGGTTTATTGTGAGAATAATTGGTTCCAACCCAAGTGTTATCACTCGTGCGGTTGGTATTGGTTCCCTTGAATCTGATTAGATAGGTCGTCAAGACTATCTTTTGGCAACCATTTTCGTGCTTTCTCACCATTTTCAAATAAGTGAAATAAATGTACCAGCGAGTGTGTTTTTCCACCACCAAAAACTGTGTTTAAATCAATGACTGAGCCACCATCGGTATTTCCTGAAAGACGATTATGAACATGTCGTGTAAGTTTCATCATGCCTTCAGTAAAAACGGTATTGGCAAAAAACAATTTTGGGTCCCGATAGACCGAGGGCGCTTCAGAACTTTGATTGGCTATTTGATCAAGATGAATGGCGAAAACACCCAAATCAACGTTATCTCCATCAATAATATCTTGTTTAGGACGAATTAGTTTCACCATGGTTTCATTTTTTCACTCAAGGATTGATATCGGGCTATGACCCCTTCTACCTTACTACGTTCCCAACTTCCTTCTGGAAATAGAGTATTCAAGGTATTCGTTAATTGCCAAACCATAGGGTCATCCCCAATCACTCAATAGGTGGTCTTCCAGTGTGACAGTTACCATCTGCATGAAGAAGCATAGCCTGGTGTAATTGTCTAACTGGGAATCGTGCTTTCGGCACTTTCAATGAAGGCTATCGCTTAGTCTCGACATAAACCTGATTTCAGCCTCTTCTCGAGGATTCACCGAGTTTCAGTTTATGGATTTTTCATCTATGACAGGTGATTTGAATTCCCATTTCCGACTCCCAGCAAGTAATGTCGCCGATTTCTGGAGATAAAATCTTGACAAAAACCCTTTTTCCCTTTTTCTCAATGACATTTGATTTCTCAAGATTTTAAATCTGCACCTATCTCTTGAAAAGCAGGTTAGCTGTGTCAAAAATCAATTCAAGTTTGGTTGGTTCAGATTGATTATTTTCTTCTGTTATGCTAATGATTATTCACCATGGAGTAAATCTCACAGCTATTGATTATTTGTGTCCACACCATCATCACTGAAAACCTCGCATCTTGGTGCATGATTTGGCTCTCTCTACTTGAAATGATAGTTTTGGAGCTTCATCGGAAATGGTGTTCATAGATGTTCAAGGTATTCCTCTAAAGTAACGATTTTACTGACTCGTTCAGCCAAGACTATAGCATGAAAATAACTCCATTGCAGGACCTATACATGAGAAAATGGCATCAGCTCCCATTATTTTTTTGCATCATGCATTAATCATCCAAGTTGAAACCTTGGAGGGAGTTAGATTTAAGATTTCACTCCACTCTCCAATCGGTGAATCAATATCTGGGCCTGATGATAATGTGGAACTGAAGTAGATAAGGCAGCTGAGCGTTGACCTCTAATTCTAGATTCCAATTCTGTTGTTAATGGCCATGAAGCAGTAATTTTCCATCCCAGATGAAATAATCCATTTAAAACAGATAGACCAGCCGTCTGTTTTTATGGGCGAAAACGACATATCCAATCCCGTCGATTTGATTATTCTTCTCTGCTCGGAAAACGCTCTTTGCATGCTATTTTCATACCATGCTTTAGTTTTTATTACCACCCATAATTCCGTGCCATCTTGGACTACTTTCGATTTTGGGGGCGAGTCCATTCTCCAAAATAATGTCAGGCAACGGATTATTCTCTAAAACCATATCGGAAAAAATTACTGATATCTGAATAAGGGACTTTATCATAGTATGGAGGATCTGTGAAAATGCCATCTAAATCGAATCATCATTTGGAAGAAATGATCTGTAGCGTCACCAAATCTGGCCGCTCCTTGCCCAAGAACTCCCAATTTTCACCCTTTAAGCTCAGAGATCGTATTTTCAACATCGCCAATCCAAGTGTGGGGCCTCCTTCTCCGAAAGGTCGTGGATTCGAAAAATCCCATGAATCATTGGTATTCTATGTGACTTGCAACGGTCGCTCGAACGACTCAATATCTGTTCTCCATGGGCAGAGTGAGGTGTTATGGTTTGTTAGTTTTGAAGTAGCTAAAGCTAAGACCATTCGAGTCGTATAGTCAGTGATCTCACTTACCTTCTTAGCATACGACATTGTGCTTATTAGTTGTCTCGGAGTATAAATATCAGACCATTTGTTCATCCCAAAAAAAGGCGGTGTTAGATACCTCGAGTTTCCTTTCATCACGACATTGGGAACAAAATTAGCATACTCTGGCATAGACTTCATCTCTTGACAGAGGCTGTGAGCTTTTCTCGCGCTGTAATATCTTCCTGATTGGGTTCGAAATAAAACCTCCCTTTCTTGTTTGTCGATTTACAAACCACTGCCAATAATACTGAATCTTCTGTACCTCCATTGCGACCCGACAATTGCCGTTTAACGGATTTGTTTGGTGTGGTATATCCACAAATCGGACATGTTGCATTGTGGGAAACGTTTCCTTCTGTTTTTGAGGGGTTTTTGATTATACGCACTTTTACCATGTTGTCTTTGACTTGAGTAAGGTCGTATCCCAGATTTTTCTTCTTTGCAACCCAACGGGATGCTAGTAAAGGATATGACACCCCGCATCCAATGCCCCTCGCAAACAATGCTGCGGGAACATAAATAACCGATGGGAACAAATTCACTTGGCCTATTTTGAGTTGTTTGCAGGATAGGCTTCGAGCAACTCTTCCTGAACTTCAAAGTTGATTTTTGCGACTGACAGTATTTCATCAAAATGATTATCTTCAAGATGGGGCAGTTAACTCTAGCTGGAGTTTGTTTAGTAACACTGGTATTGGATTGATATCTGAAGCAATAGATTTCATCCCAATTAATTGTCCTTCAAGTGGTATGCTACCCCCGCCGGCGTATGAGTCAAGCATAATCGGTTTTTCTGATCCCCAAATTCCAAACATAATATCATGTATGCATTTGAGCATTCTAGAAAAAATACATCTGTTGTTGTGTAAGGAAAACAACTCTATGAAACCAAGCAATTTATTCCTTAGAGAATTTTTTTACGAATTTTCAAATTGATAAATCAAATAATTTCCCTGGATCATTGTAAAATTGTTTGATTTTTTCATCGATAAGATCCCTATGTTCGGGTAGGCAATGTTCGTCGTCTGGATCGGGAAATGCATGCTAAATTCATGATCCTACATGCAGATAATGGCCGTCTAGCAAACCAAACATGGACAGAAGTAATCCTACCAACTTTTACGTTCTTCTCTTTAGAACTATTATTAGATACCGACACTAATGGAAAGTCTACTTCTACGAGCCGTTTGCAGTTGATTGGAATTCCCATTACTTTTCACCTCTTAACTCAGATTTAACAACATTCCTAACTTGCCCCATGTCGAGGAAGTGTCGCATGATTTTAGTCTCCGTTTGAGCCTTTAGTTTTGCCCAAGGGTCTTGGATGACCAGTAACTCTGGTTCAGACAGTGGCTTGCTTACGACATAAAGCCAATAATCATCGCGAAGACGTTCGGCAACCTTCCACTCATTGGGCGTGATGATAACATCATGTTCTGTTGTCTTACCTTTGACTTCGATAAATCGCAAAATATTACCATGTGCATCCCAAGTTTCCAAGTCATAGCCAACACCATCGGCTTCTCTCGACTTTACCTCATACACCTCTGGTTTCGCTAGTTCTATATCTCGAACGTAATTAACAGCAGCTATCTCGACTTTTTTGTTTTGTTTGGGCATTGTTCGACCTTCGGGTAGGTTTTGATCATCAATTTCCATCGGCTCAACAAACGCAAGGGCAATTGGGATATTTTGAGCAATAACCACTCTTCCTTGACGATCCAAGTGTTTCTCTCTACGATCTAATCTTTGTTCAAAGTCAAAAACTCGCTCGATGCATTTGTGCTTGTCAGAATCTCTCTCAAACTTCTCGAATTTGATATTCTCCTTTCGAATAAGTGCGTTTAATGATGTTTGTACGTGGGTTTTCACTTTTGCAGCTTTTTCACTGCGTTCCATGCTTTGCTTTTCACAAATTCTTCCAGCGCCATTCAACCGTTTCAGTAGTCAGCATTGCAATATCTCTTGGCAAGCGGGGAACAGGGTCCCTGTTGTTACTTGGAACAATATCCAAGAATAGTGATGCTGGCTTTAGTGAAATATTTCCAGTCCTTTCCTCGACCTTGACGACTATTAGTTGCTCATCAATAGAGTCTCCATTACCATCTTCGAGCCTGTAGCGGAAAATCTGCAACCAATAAGGATCTTCTGTACTGGGATCCATAAATTTCGCACCTTTTGCCAAATCTCCTTCACCCTGTTTTTTTTATACGGCGAACTCCTTCATACAAAGGATGACCAGGCGTAACCATTCAAGATGTGGTCGTTCGTCTAAATCTTCTTTGTGAAAACTAAATGCCTTGTACTCTCTACCCAAATCACCAAGTGGTTTGAGCTCTCCTCTCAAATTATAGACGCTATTTGGTGTCTTCCACGACCACCCGTCTTTCTTTTGTTTCACAGGATTATCAAAAACAACATCAGTTGCGGAAATGAAGAAATCCCTCAGTACTTCTGGTACAAGCCTTCTCAACTTCGCTTCCGCATTGTAATCTTTGACGAGTCCCATGTTTAATTCCCTACTCGACAAGTTTTCTAGTGTATCATTCATGATTTCTTGGAATTTCTTAGCGGTAACCTCATCTCGGACTCTATCGCAAGCAACTTCTGGATTCAGATTTTCTTCGTAGACTTCCTTCATGACTTGTTCTATCAGACTCGGTGAGATGACAGACTGTATAACATCGAATACCTTGCCTTCGTTATCTGGGTCCAACGCTAAGCGTATTTCTTCGATCTTTTCCTGAAGCGTATGAAGAACTTGGCCTTCTCTTGTGTTTCTAGCGATCAGGTTGAATGCCACGATGTCGCGCTTTTTGCTTGTACCTGTGAATTCGACCGATTCGCTGTTCAAGCCTAGCAGGGTTCAAGGAACATCCCAGTTTACCATTCTCCAACAAAATTGTAGGTTTATACCCTCACCAGCAGCCTCTGTTGCAAGTAAGATTTCTGCTCCGTCTTCATTTCTGAATTGTTGTTCTGCCCACAGACGGGTATTGGGTTCATCTCTTGATCCAGGCCGCATACCTCCATGGATGGTAACTACCTTGTAACCCAAAGCAGTCAGTTTCTCCAATAACCAATTCAATGTGTCTTTGTGTTCGGTAAATATTAGCAATTTCTTGTCGGTAGATGTATCAAAAGCCTGCTTGGAATTGAGCATCTTTTCGAGCTTGTTCCACTTTGCAGATGTGCCAGTGCCGATCAAATTCTCGACATCAATCAAAAGTGGATTTATGTGCACTAACTCATCTTTTGCGGATTGAATATCATATTCGGAAAAAGCAATGTCTTCTTCATCTTCAAAGCCAGTTGACAGTGTTTCATCATCTAATTCATCTATCATATCATTGTCGATATGTTTTTCTTTTTCTTGGGAGGAACCCATGTACCGTCAATAATTCCTTCTAGCCTCGCTTTTCTTCTCTCCAAACTTTTCAATAATGCATGTGGGCTTGAAGCAAAACGGCGCTGGTATAGTGCCATCATGAAGCCAAGAGCCCTAGCTTTGTTATCCGGATGTCTCCGACCTATTTCTCCGATAAGTCGAATATAGCGTGTTAACTTTTGGTACACTTCCAATTCTGCTCCTGATATGTCGAACTCGACAGTGGTCACTGTTCTTTTAGTGAAAAGTGGTTTACCGTTCGGATTTGTTTCATCGGGAAAAGTTCTCATCGCTTCTTTCAATCTTCTAAGATAGAAAGGGGCTGATTTATGTTGGATTGCTAATTCCAATGATTCCACGTCCCCGTAAGCATCTTGATCAAGCAATGCAAGGAAATGTCGGAATCTGTCACGGTCACCATTGTGAGGTGTTGCAGTCATCATCAGCAAATGGTCCGTGTGCTCGGAAATTGCCTTCGCAAGAGTATAACGTAGGCTTGGCAATTTGTCAGGGTTCGACGTGGCCATTCCGTGAGCTTCATCGATAACAACCAAGTCCCATCTGTCTGATTCTACTATCGCATTGAGAACATGGTCGAGTTTTGCCCAATCTCTACTTACGACAACTCTATCATTTTGGTTGAACGGATTTTGTGCGTATGCATCTCGAACATCTTGCGATTTTACCCAATGAAAGTTCTCACCAAAAAGGTCCTTCATTTCCCTACGCCATTGGTAAGCAAGATTTGCTGGGGGTATGATAAGTATCCTTTTTGCTAAGCCGCGAAGGCTTAGTTCTCTTATGAGTAAACCAGCCATAATGGTCTTTCCAGCACCAGCGTCGTCGCCCAGAAGGAAGCGGATAACTGGTTGCTTTAGCATGTGAGAATACACCGCTTCGAGTTGGTGTGGAAGAGGTCTACTCGGGACACACTTAGTGCGAAAAACGGATCATGTTATGAGCAAAACCCAACCTCATCGCTTCAATTGCCAATCGAAACATATCCGGATTTCCTGATACATTTTCATCATCATCGCCAGTTCCGACTATATGTACCTCCGACAGTTTTTCTCCATCGATTTCTCGAGTAATCTCTCGGTTTGTATCATCATCTATTACGACCAACAAGTAGGAATTTTGAATTTGCACAGCCACTCGAACTATACAGGTTCCGGGAAGCCACGGCGCAGTAATCCTAACGCCTGGACCCAACTCCTCTATGCCGGCCATAGCAGTATCCAAAGGCGAGAGTACATTAAATCATTCACCCATTTCTACACTTTCCTTTCTCCGAATAATTCGACTGACTTGTTTATGCGACCACGTTCCATTACGCTTCGTAGGAACTCCACAGGTGTTGAGTTCTGTTGCAATTTGAGAGATTGAAATTCCATCTTCTTCGTGTCGCACTTTCATGTATTCAATCCAATACTGCTCTTCTTCATTCTCTACGAAGTTGTTGTCTTCATCAACATCCCAACCGTATTTGTCGTAAGTGAATCGTTTTCCTGTATCTTTGAGATGTTGTAAAGCCATGCGGGTTCGCTCGCTGATGAGATTTCTTTCCATCTCACCAAAAGCAGCCAAGATAGTGATGAGCATTCTACCGACTGCTGAAGACAAATCAAGAGGTTGTCCACCTGATTCACAGAAGTGAATTCCTACTCCAAATTCATCTAATTCTTCTACCGTAGCAAGGCAATCGATGGTGCTGCGAAATAATCTGTCCATTCTGTAAGCAAAAATGTGCTTAATTTTCTGCTTGAGGATGAACGCCTTCATCTGCTTAGCAGCAGGTCTTGACCATAATGGCACCTTGGCACTTACTCCCCGTCATCGATGAAAATATTCTCATCAGGAAGCAGTAAATTACGAAATTCTGCGTTAGCTTTTCCTTTGGCAATTTGAGCATCTATGCTCACTCCATCCTCCGCTTGACGAGTTGTTGATACTCGAACGTAGAGAACGCATTCTTCTGCTTGTTTCTGCTTAGCCATCAATCCATATTTCTCAGGTTTACTATATACGTCTACGCGACGGCCGAAATCTCGGACACTGGGTTGGTGTGTCCGTCTTTTTCTGCTTGCAGAAGCATAAGTAAAAGTGGATTTTCGGGTTGCTATATGGTCGGCCATACTCCACGGTGTGTCATATTATTTCTTATTGCAACACTGTTAAACTACGATATATTTCTTTGACTTAACTAATTTGATACTATTGTAATCTTCTTCATCTGTAAATTCATACATCCAGAACATATATTCAATACCTCTTTTTTCGAAAAAAACCGGTATGACTTTTTCCCATGTTCAACAGAAATGTCCTCAGTCCATTTTCTGTAAGGATAATACAATTGGCGAATAATAACTTCATTTACACCCGTATTTTTCCCTTCAATCAAAACGAGATTATTCTCACCCTCATATCCAGCATCTACTTCGGTTTGAACACTCTGTTGATGTATTGTTGAAGTTCCTACTTTGAATGAGAATGGGGGTGTGTATTTTCTGCCACGAATCGTGAGAAACAATTCTCCTACTTGACAAAAATCTTCAATCATCCCTGCTGCATATGCATAGTCCAAATGTTGCATTTCGGAGTCGCCGATTTCATTTGAGAATAATCGAAAATTGATCTTTGGTTGAAACAAAATAGGATCCGAGTTAATATCTGGAATATCGATATATCCCTCCCCTTAATAATTGCATATTGGCCATTTTTTACTGGCAGTAAAAATAAACCTCTATCAACAAAAACTTGAGGTTTATCTTTTCGTTGTGCTTGATAGCACAATATTCGAACTTCCTTTTCAGCCGTCTTCTTGAAGTCTTGACAGGCTTCTTTAATTTCTTTAGCAGTTATGTAAAATGGTTCTTCGTCAAAGTTGTGGCTGTATATATCATAGGTTTCAAAAATGGTCATCCAAGGAACATCTTTGGAAGGGTTGCCCATACAATTGACATGTAGTACTTGTATTAGAATTAAATCTAGTAATTCCGAATCAACAATTCACTAATTTTTCCCCTTTTATCTGGATTACTGTTTATTGCCCTACTTGCAAACACCCTATCAATTATGAAATCATTGTATAAATCATCGAAAAAATCATCATCTACAATTGTGTTTTTTGGGTCTGAATTTGATAATAGAAATTTTACTTTCATAACATCCAAATTTTTAGTCAATGATGCTAATTCTGCCTGATCTTCATCGTTAAAATCGCCTTTAGAATATGAAATAAAACTCGAGGTTTTTGACAAGGGCCTGTAAGGTGGGTCAAAGTAGACAAAACTCTTACTGTCGACCCAATTAATACATTCTTCATATGATGCATGATGAATTATTACGCCTTGCAGCGCCTGATTAACTTCTCTAAGAGATTGAGCAGATGGAAATGACGGATTTTTGTATCGACCTGTTGGAACATTGAATCTGCCACTTCGATTTAATCTGAATAACCCGTTGAAACAAGTCTTGTTTAGAAAAATCATCTGTGCAACACGTGATGACTTTTCTTCATCAGTCATAGATTCAATATCGAGATTTGAATTCCATAAATCTCTAATTTTGTAGAAATAATCGCTCCTCTCTTCAGTGGTCAATGGAAACTCATCAACCAATTTAAGAATCTAAAAGGCGAATGCTGTTCCTTCAGCCATGAAGAGGATTCTAATCCCACTATTCTTGTGCTTGGTATTCTCTTTTTCAGCAAGCGCTGAATCATACATCATCACCGGCCAAGTGACTTACTCTGACAATAATCCAGTCAGTGCTAGAGACATCAAAATCGATTGCACTAACGACCAATATTACTGCTCTCAGTACATCGGAATCTCAACTATGACTGATGTTTACGGCTCCTACACAATCATCCTTGAAGTCGAAGAAGAGGAAAACAATACAATCGTTCTATTATCCGTTTTAGGCGAGGAATTCCCTCATAAAATCGACCTTGGAGCCAAGGAGCAATCACCTGATGGAAGAATGTATCAAAACATCAAGTTGGCTCAATCCTCTTCCACCTCAGGCCTATCTTTTGCAATTGGATGCTGTATGCTATTGTTTGGATTGATGTTCATCTCTGTGATTATGAAAACTGGTCGAATGTTATCTACCAAGGGAGGTCGAGCTTACTTTGCAGGATACAGACCTGCCAGAACATTGGAATGTCCTGATTGTAATGCTACCGTAGTTCAGCATGAATTGGTAAGACATCTGATGACAGTACACGACTTAGAAGCCATGGAAGCCGGGGAAAAAGCAGGCTTAGCGATGCGTAAAACCTGGTCAAAAGATTGAATTTTACCGTCGGTGGATTCATCAAGTCGCCACCTATCCGCCAACTATGCGTATTAGTCACAAGACTTCAGAAGGCGATGCATACGCCCACGAAATACCACAATTTGGCTTAGGAGTCTTCCTAATGTCCGAGGAAGGAGAATGCAAAAATTCGATTCTAACAGCCCTAGATTACGGATATACTCACATCGATACCGCACGTGCTTACAACAACGAACACGAGGTAGGAGAGGCTCTAAAATCAGCAGGAGTTGACAGGGATTCTGTTTTCATTACAACAAAACTTCGAAGAACACATGCTACAGGATATGACGAAGTAATCGAGCATTGTCAAAAATCTCTAGAGTTGCTTGATACCGACTATATCGATCTATATTTGGTCCATGCACCACCTGAAGACCCTGAACACAGAATTCCAGTTTGGAAAGGAATGGAGTATTGCCTAGAGCAAGGCTGGGTCAAATCAATCGGTGTCTCAAATTATGGTGTTGCACACTTAGAAGCAATGAAAGAATATGCTAAATACTTGCCTTCAGTAAACCAGGTTGAATTCAATCCTTGGCTACAAAGACCACACTTGGTTGCTGCAACCGAAGATGTTGGTGCCAAAATAATGGCATATTCTCCTTTGGCTCGCGGTCACAAAGTCGACGACCCAGAACTAGGTGCAATCGCAGAAAAGTTGGGTTGTACTCCTGCTCAAGTAGCAATCAAATTCTGTTATGATTCAGGATGTATTACAATTCCAAAGTCAAGCAATCCAGACAGAATTAAGGAAAATCTAGAATCGCTTGATGTTGATATTTCTTCAGAAATGGATGCGATTAAGGCATTAGAATGTGGATACATTTCTGGCTGGGACCCAACCACTGAGCCGTGATGGTGAGTAAATGGGTAAGATAAACTTCCAAGAAAAGTTGGCAAAATTCAGCGAGCATTGGACTCCAAAAGTTATTGCTGAAATGAATGATTACCAATTCAAGTTAGTAAAAATTCAGGGCGAGTTCGTTTGGCACAATCACTCAGATACAGATGAGGTTTTCATCGTGATAGAAGGTTCCATGAAAATAGAATTTGATGAAGAAACCGTTGAACTGAACGAGGGTGAAATGTATGTTGTTCCGAAGGGAGTTCAGCACAAACCGTATGCTGAACAAGAATGCAAAGTAATGCTTGTTGAACCGAAAGGTGTAGTCAATACTGGCGAATCAGACAGTGAGTTAACTGCGGATAACGACGTCTGGATTTGAAAATCTAGTTTAGACAAAATCCTTGAGAAGTTGATTGATTGTCAAGAACCATGGCCGAGGAGGATTCGCGTTATTCTCCTGAAACCAAAAAGCCGATTCGTAATTTTTTCAAATTGGTCCCTATAATCGAATGGCTTTATCCGGTTGACCATCGAAGAATGTGGAAAGATGCCTATAATGAGGCATACTCAACTGGCAAAGATCTCAAAGACAGTTACAAAGATGTGTGGGGAGTCCACACAATCGCAGCAGCACTAGTTTTAGCGATGAATGCATCATTGTTATTTGGATTACTTACAGGCGAGTCGAGGAATCTGTATTGGGAATCAACCCCATATTCTAGCTTGGAATGGTGGGCTATGATCTTTGGAGGAATCATAGTCATTGTCAACTTTGTTCACTTGAATGTATTACTCGTAGTACACGGAATTTATTCAGCGGTTGACGACGACAACTTCAGAGCCATTGTAAGTGCAAGAGGGCCAACTGGGCTGTTTGTAATGCTGCCTGAATATTTGATTGTATGCTCTATGTATGGTATGGCCGGATGGTGGTCAATGCTCTTTTTGATTCACATCAACAACTCTATTGGTGCTCTAATAATAGTTGGATTCCTTTTGACGATTGTTCTAATTTTGGTGGCTTATGGAGCATATGCTGCACGAATAATCTATCATTCAGGAGCCCACAAACCAGAGAGCATATTCAAAGATGTTCCATACGATGAACTACCAAAAACTCAGGAAGAACTTGGACAATTATTGATGGAGCGCGCTCTTGTTGATGCAAGGGCAACGATGGAGCCACTAACAATTCAAAATCAAATACAAAAGGACTTACAAATTTCGGATGTTTGGGAACTTGAATCTGAAGATTAATCTATCAATACTAATTCAAATCCCTATCGAATTTTAACCTTCTGCCGCTTGAATGCAACTCAAGAGATCATAAAACGAGGCTAGAAAATGTAACAAGATTATACAAAATAACGAGAGTAATTTCAAAAAAATCAATGTATGGATTTAGAACCAATATCCAATTTATTTGGAGAACCTTAAATTACAAAATTATTCAGGGGGAATCATGAAGAGAGGTTTGGTTGCGCCATTCCTTGCTCTCTTGTTCTGTTTTTCTTTAATTCATGTACCAACTGAACTTGAGGAAAAACTTGTTCACCAAACCGATTCTGATGGAGATGGCCTTCAAGATATGCTTGACCCTTGTCCAAATTCATCACCCATTTGGAAGGTGACAGAAGTAGATTCTCGGCTTGATGCGGGATACCAATCTACATCTATTACTCTTGATTCTGAAGACAAACCACACATTGCATATCGTGATGGAGCAGATTCTGACCTTCAGTACGCCTCACTTGATGGGATAAATTGGAGTTTATCCGAATTAGATTCTTCAGGGGATACTGGCCATGCCATATCGACAGCGATTAATTCTAATGACGATATATTGGTTTCTTATATCGACAATACTGGTGGTAGCACGTATAAAACTCTAAAGGTGTACAATATTACTTCGAATGAAATCTTTTCATATGATCAGGGCAATGTTCATGCCGGTGGTATTTACGCGCCAACAGCAATTGAGTATACTAATTCAGGAGACCCAATTGTCGCATATAAAGGGACTAGTGGCTCGGCTCAATTTAGGTGGGTTAAATTTAATTCAGATGGAATTGCTCAAGATGGTGATTATTTATGGGCGAGTAATTCGCAGTACGTATCCATGGTGACCGACCATTCGGGCATTCAACAAGTCGCTCTCAAAGCAGATGATGGGGTTCGATTCAAGTCTCAAGTTGATGCTCCAGCAAGTACTTCAGTCGTTGTCACCAATTCAAATTCACCAGGCGGGTTCATTTCTCTTGATATTGATAGTTATTCAAATCCACATATGATTTATCGATTAGAAGTAGATTCCAAACTGGCATATTCATACTCCGCAGATTCTGGCTCAACCTGGAGTCATGAAATTATTGATGCAGAAGGAAACATACCCTTCTACTATACCTCCGTCAAAATCGATAGCAAAGATGTGCCTCATGTTGTGTATTCTTCATATGATGAAATTGGATTTCGATATGCTTTCAAAAATACTAGTGGTTGGCAAATTACAAAGTTAGATGGAGTCAATGATGGTTTGGATATTGATGGATACGGGCATTGGGTTTCAATGGACTTAGACTCTAATGACAGCCCTCACATTTCATTCCACGATACCGGAAGTAAAAGCCTAAAGTATGCAGTTTTGAATAAAGCTGACTCTGATGATGATGGTTGTTTGGATACGGAGGATGCATTCCCAAATGATGCTTACGAACAGTTTGATGATGATGGCAATGGAGTAGGGGACAATGAAGATTATTCAGGAAGAATCTACAACATTAGTCCGGTAAATGGCTCATCAGCAGGAGGCACAGAAGTAACAATTTCAGGTTCTAACTTTGATTCTCTAATCTCTCAAGATACTCAAGAACAAAATTGGATAGTTTCGACGTTAGATTCAGATGCAATTTCCTCAGGAGGATTGTCTATCGCAATAGATAAGCCAGAAAACAAAATTTATACAATTTACAGGCACAATGATAGTGGATCCATAGTCTTGAAAATGGATCAAAAATATGAAGGTTCGTGGTCTAATGTTTGGCAAAGAAATGGAGGTTTTTGGCCGAGCCTAACTGTAAATCAGGAAACAAATAATGTAATGATTTCTTACTCTAATCAGCAATCACAATCATTGTATGGCTCGGACTTATTTGGTGGAGGTTCTGGAGAATTAGACAGCGTTTATGGACTTCAAACCTCAAATGCAATATGCACAATTAGCATGACAAACTGCGGAGCAACATCTCAAACCGATTTCAGACAAGTTGTGTACTATGATGGCACGAATAAGGATTTAAAGCGAGCATGGTTTAATGGCGCTTGGAACACTCAAACAATAGACTCAAACGGAGATGTTGGCACTTTCCCTTCAATCGCGTTAGACTCTCAAGGTTCGCTTCATATATCATATTGTGACGAAGACAATTCAGCAATAAAATATGCGACATCTACCAATGGCAATTCAGGTACTTGGCAGATTTCTACAATTCAGTCTGTTGATTCAGGTTGCTCTAAATCTTCAATCGCAGTTGATTCTAATGACGGAATACACATAACCTATACCAATAAGGCAAATTATTCAGAAGTTATACATGCCCAAAAAAATGGAAACAGTTGGGATATAACTAATGTTGATAGTGGGAAAAATGCGCGTCCTTCTCTAATTATTGATTCGAACGATAATTTGTATATCACGCACTTCAAAGAAACAGGACCATTAGGAAAATTTGACCTAATGTTAACTAAGTATAATGGATTATATTGGAGTACGCAATCAATTGATACTGGCTTTGATTCTCCAGGTTTTATTGACTCAGATTTAGATTCGAATGAACAATTACATATTTTGTACTCATTAACAAATAATGGCAATGGTGTTGTCAAACATGCATATAGTAGTGATGTAGAATCAATTCCGATGTTAGGTCATTGGAAAATGGACGGATATGATTCTGAAAACCATGTAGAGGATTCAAGTGGTAATGATTGGGATGCTTTACAAAACGGCGGACCTTTGTTTGACCAGCAAGGAATTCACAACGATTCGATTTATTTTGACGGAGTAGATGACTATCTTCATGTTCCGGGGTCAGATTTTTCAGGACTTAACCAGATGTCAATAAGTGCATGGATAAATCCATCATCTCTTCATGCTCAATCATCTGCAAATAAAATGATTATGACTCAAGATACAGTTTGGTATTTCTACCTCAAGAAAAATTCAACACAAACACAACTTGTATGGGAAATATCTGGCAATTATGCTATACAAAGCACTACTTCATTCACCACAGATACATGGTATCATGTTGCAGCGAAGTGGAATGGAACTTACGCATGTGTTTACATTAACGCCGTCGAGGAAGGATGTCGAGCATATCCCGATGTATCATCTGCAATGCCATCACAGTCGATTACTCCACAAATCGGAACACAAGGTGGCAATTCGAACTGGTTCCATGGGTATATTGATGAATTGAGGTTATATGGTACATCGCTTGATTCTTCAGAGATTGAATCATTGTATGAAATGAATTCAAATAATTCTGAGAACTCTAGTGTGGTTTTGCCATTACAAGCCCGTTTCAGTACTTCTGAGTGGAGCGAGATAGTGAATTTGACTTATGTCGATAATAACACCCTTACTCTGACAACACCATCTGGGCCAGAAGAACAAACCGTCAATCTTACATTAATTGGTACAGAGGGGCAAGAACTTGTGTTTCGAGATGCCTACACTTTTGATACAACAGCGGTAGATTCTGACGGCGATGGTTATCTCGATAACACCGATGATTGTCCTAGTTTGTTTGGAAATTCCACGACAGACCGGATTGGTTGTATTGACAGCGATGGGGATGGTTACTCTGATGCAGATGAAAATTGGTCAATTGAGATGGGAGCTGACGCTTTCTTTGAAGATCCGACCCAATGGTCCGACGTCGATGGTGATGGCTATGGAGATAATTTCGAAGGAGACCAATTCGACTTCTGTACTGATGAAGAAGGAACTTCATACATTGACCGATTTGGTTGTCCAGATTCCGATGGAGACGGTTATTCTGACCCTGATGCATTTTGGTCTGAAACAAAGTGGGCAAGTCTAGGTCGTGGCCCAGACCAGTTCATCAATGACCCAACCCAGTGGCGTGATTCAGATGGCGATGGCTATGGAGATAATTCCTCTGAGAATGCAACAACACCGGACTCTTGTCCTGAAGTATGGGGCAATTCTACATTCGACCGATACGGTTGTATAGATTCAGACGGAGATGGCATGAGCGATGAAATCGATGATTTCCCACTAGACTCAGAACGAACAAGTGATGTCGATGAAGATGGACTAGACGATTTGTATGATGACAATTGTCCGAACACATACAATCCATTGCAAGAAGACCTTGATGGCGATGGTTTAGGAGATCTCTGTGATACTGATGAAGATGGAGATGGAGTACATGATGGAATTGATAACTGTCCTCAAGGTGCTACAGGTTGGACATCTGGAACATTGCTTGATTACGATGGTGATGGGTGCTTAGATGGTACAGAAGATACTGACGATGATGGTGATGGAATTCTCGATGGAATGGATGGTTGTCCAAAAGGTGATTTTGGTTGGCAATCTTCAAACATCACAGACCATGATTCTGATGGTTGCAATGATAATTCAGAAGATTTGGATGATGATGGTGATGGAAAAGATGATTCAAAAGATAGTTGTCCTAAGGGAGCAAATGATTGGACTTCGACTACCATAACAGATAGAGATGACGATGGATGTCGTGATTATGATGAAGATTTCGACGATGACGGTGATGGCATAAACGATGAAAATGACACATGCCCAACAGGGGTATTACAATGGCTCTCAAACCCATCCACAGATTCTAACTCGGACGGATGTCACGATGAATTAGATGAAAGTCCTAACCAAAAAAATGAAGAAAAATCAGAATCATTTGTTAATTTATTAACATCTGGAAATTTAGATGCAATCGGAATTGTACTTGCGATATTATTACCTGTAGTTGGTATTTCAGTCTCATTAATTTTGAGAAAGAGAAAGGCATCATTTGTTCAAACACTAGGTGATAGAATTGATGATTGTAAATCAGAAACGGATTTAGAATCAATGAATAACGAATTGATGGATTTGGTTACAAGAGATAATATCAACCAAGCTCAGTATGATGTACTGAAATTCAAAATCGAAGGGCGAAGATCGGCAATTCACTCTGAAACCTATCTTGAAAATAAAGAAACCAGTATAATAGAATCAAATATGCCGGATATGAATGCCATTGGATATGATGGCAATGATGGTTATGAATGGCTTGATTATAATGGAAGTAAATGGTATCGAACTAAAGGTTCGACTACTGAATGGATTGAATGGGGTAAACTAAACCAATAACAAAAGGAAAGTCTCTCCCGGACCTTGTAGTTTGAACAATACATTCTGAAACTAAACCACATGTCCAGAGAAACTATCCACAAAGTAGAGTTGCGAATTGGATAGTCTCTCCCGGATTCGAACCGAGGTCGGCGGGACCAGAACCCACCATGATGGACCACTACACTAAGAGACTAGCATCACGCCGAATGAGCACTCATTCTTGAAATAAACGGTGATACAATCATCCACGAAGTTTAGCAATTACGCCGTCAAGAGCCTCTCTACTTGGTCGCAGTATGTCTTCTTGCATTTCAACAAGAGGCGTGTCGTGAAGGTTTAGTTCATCATCGAGAGCAGGCTTTTCACCATCGAAGTATAGCAATCCCATTACGTGCTTTCTATCCTTTTCAGCTTCGTGGATTGCCGCTAATGCTGCAACAGCATCTCCAACATCATGTTCGTCAGAAATGGTTTCTAGTCGCATTGTTGAACCATCGTGTAAGGTGATGTCTCTGAATGAACCTGCAGGGACTTCGACTTGTTCTACTGGTGAGAAGTGAGGGATGTATCCTACTGAGTGCAATTCTTCGGTATTGTCTTTGACATATCCGTAAGATCTCAACGATTCATCATTGTTGTTGAAGGTTACACAAGGGCTGATTACGTCGATTAACGCAAATCCTTTGTGCGACATTGCAGCCTTGACAATTGCCGTTAATTGCTTCTTTGAACCACTGAATGACCTTGCTACGAAAGAACATCCTAGGTTTATTGCTAGAGCGCACAAATCGATAGGTTGGGTTTCGTTTACCGCACCTTTCTTTTTCTTCGAGCCGACATCTGCGGTAGCAGAATATTGTCCCTTTGTCAATCCATATACGCCATTATTTTCAACGATGTAAACCATGTTCACATTTCTTCTAATAGCGTGGATTAACTGCCCAATTCCAATGGATGCTGAGTCTCCATCTCCAGAAACGCCCAGGTATGTTAGGTCGTTATTGACGACATTGGCGCCGGTTGTCACAGATGGCATTCTGCCGTGGACGGTATTGAATCCGTGTGATTGACCTAAGTAGTATGCAGGAGTCTTAGACGAACATCCAATTCCACTCATCTTCGCAATCTTATGCGGCTCAATTCCATTTTCCCATGCAGAGTTGATAATTACTCCAGAAATTTGGTCGTGACCACAACCTGGGCAAAGCGAGGATGGACCGCCTGTGTAGGAATCCTTGGGTTCGTTAATTACGTTGAGTTTTATGGCTTTCACTGGCTTATCGCTCATTGTCCCACCTCCTCTAGAACTTCCATTATTTTCTCAGCATACAGCCTTGCTCTTGGTGGCATTCCGTCGCTGTATGCAACACTGTGAATCTTAGGAATTAGGTGGTTTGGATATTCCTTGCGGATAATTCCATACAACTGTGCATCTCTGTTAATTTCTAGAATGATTACAGTCTTGTGGTTCTCAATGAATTGTTGGACTTCACTGTGCAGTGGGAGTGCTCGCACTCTACAGGTGCTTACTTTCTTCCCAGTTGCTTCTTCTAGGATATCATCGATTTCTTCAATCGTGTTTTCCATCGAGCCATAGAACACAATTCCAATGTCTTGTTCTGTCTCTTCTCTCATGACTGGAGCAGGAAGATGGTCCCTTGACGCCTCGATTTTGTCCTTGAGTCTCTGCATTAATTTGTAGTACACATCTGGTTTTTCCGAGTACTTACCATCTTCATCGTGGCCTGTTCCTCTGTAAAGAATCGGGTCTAATCCTGAACCTGGTAGAGTTCTGTATGGGATTCCATCGCCGTCAACATCTCTGTATCTGCCGTAATTTTCGATTGCATCCATTTGCTCTTGAGTGAGGATTACCTTTCCTCTGTCCATTGATTCGGTTGGATATTCAAATCCATTGCATGCCCACCTATTCATTCCCAAATCTAAGTCTGAGAAACCGAAAGCAGGTGTTTGGAATCTTTCAGCCGCATCGAATATTTTCCATCCGAATTCAAAACATTCTTCTACAGTTCCTGGGATGAAAACGATGTGTTGTGTATCACCATGGCTTCCTTCGTACAACATCGTTAGGTCGCCTTGTTGGGTTCTAGTTGGCAAACCAGTCGAAGGACCGACTCTGTTTACGTCCCAAAATACGGAAGGAATTTCGGCAAAGTATGCCAATCCGATAAATTCCTGCATCAATGAAATACCTGGTCCAGAAGTGGCAGTCATACCTCTTGCTCCAGCCCATCCAGCTCCTATTACCATGCCAGCAGCAGCCAACTCATCTTCTGCTTGGAGCACTGCATAGGTGGCCTTTCCTTCATGAGTTCTTAGTCTAGGTAGCCAACCTATGATTCCTTCAGCAAGGCTTGATGATGGGGTAATAGGGTACCAAGCAAGCAATTGAACTCCTCCAAAGATCGAACCCAGTGCTACTGCGTCATTTCCTTCAACGAAGAAACCGCCTTCTTGTACAGGTCTTGGCTCAATATAATACGGATCGCTTTTTGTTAATTCGTTAGCACAATATTCTCTTCCTAGTCTCGCAGCCTCTGAGTTTAATTCAATTGCAGTTGCCTTTCCGCCAAATTGTTTTGCGATTGCACCTTCGAGAATCTCTTGGTCCATTCCTATTAATTCTGCAATAACGCCAACATAGACAACGTTTGCAATCATTCTAGCAAGTTTTGGATTAAGGCCACGGGCGATTTTTGTCATTGGTACAGGGTATGATACTACATCTTCTCTGTCCATTTCCATTTTGGAGTCTGTATTCCAAATTACTACGGTTCCCGGCTGCACTGTAGCGAGGTCTTCGACCCATGTATCTGGATTTACCAAAACCTGAATGTGGGTCCTGTCTCCTGGAGCTTGGTATCCTTTCTCAGATAATCTGACAATGTACCAAGTCGGTAGGCCTGAAATGTTTGAAGGAAACAGATTTTTTCCACTAACAGGTATTCCCATGTCGAATAATGTCTGAAGCAAAATCAGGTTTGCAGACTGGGAACCGGTGCCGTTTGCAGTTGCGATATTTATGGTGAAATCATTGACGATTTTGTCCATGATGTTTTTTCTCCTGGGTAGGTCGCCCTCGTTTGGGCTCTACCATTGCCGACTTGCGATAGAGGATAGCCTTTGAATGTGTTGACGATAATATTTGATTTTCTGGTTAGGGTAGGGCTGAAAAACAAAGTCCATTTCGCCATAACATGGCCGATGAAGAAATGGCGGTATCTTGGAAAGATGTTGAAAAGATGCTTGACAAGGGAAAAACCGAAGGCGCACTTGAATTACTCAGGAAAGTAGACCCCGAGGGAACTGAAGCAACAACTCTCAGGCTTGCAGGAAAAGCAATACACATGCAGGCAGTAAAATCAGGAAGCAGTTCTGAGTTCAGAAAATCTGCAAAATTACTTCGTGACGCTGTAAAAATGAATCCTAGAGACAAACAATCTAACTCACTATATAACCAAATTAGAAACGAAATGCAAGACAAGGGAATCTCTGAAACGAGTTATTCCAAGATTGTTGAATAATGGAACACCGACTCCAGCAGGTTTGTTTGCCGTCACTGCATCTCTATTGGTCGTTTTGGGAGGCTTGCAATTTATCGGAGAAACTCAACAGTTCGAAGATGGTGAAGCAATCATGAGGATTACTTGGACGGATAACGCAGGAATTTTCCATGATGAAAATATCACAATTGCACTTCATAGGGCAGAAGCTCCGCTCCATGTTGAAAACTTCATTTTGCTTTCTCAATCCGGACGCTATAATAATGTAATTTTCCATAGAGTAATTGATAACTTTATGATTCAATCTGGAGATTTCGAATACAATAACGGACAAGGAGGATATACTGGAACTTGGTATGGTTATTGCAATGGTAAAACAACTGATGCGGATGGTAATGATTACACAGCAGAGACATGTGCATTAAGTCAATGGTCTCTTCCAGGAGAACACGAAAACGGTTTGAAGCATGGGCCGGGGTCCTTGGCCGCAGCACACGCCGGATTGAACACTGACGGTAGCCAATTCTACATCGTTCCAAGCGATTCTACACCAAGTCATTTAGATTGGAATGTGGACAAAGATTGTTCCTCGCAATCATGCCATACTGTTTATGGAACCGTGACCGATGGTTTGGAATTCATCGACTCAATTTCTAGCGTTCCAACGCCAAATTCTCAATCGGGAAGCGGCGGAGATAAGCCAATTAATGATGTAACAATTGTATCAGTAATAATTACTGATGACGGAATAATAGATACAGAAGATCCATGGTATCAGTTCTGGTAATTTTGAAACTGCGAAGGCACTTTCATATGATTGTTATATCCGCCATAAAATATGAGCGAAGCAAACCCGTTTTCTTCAGCAAGAGATTTTCCATTAGGTGGAATCTATCATGCACTAGATTCTTTGGATGAATCAGGAATTGATACTTCCTCTCTACCTTATTCAATCAGGGTACTTCTCGAAGGTGCTCTAAGAAATTGTGATGGTTTTTGATTACCGAACAAGATGTCAGAAACATCGCAGCATGGAAAGCAGACGGTGATAGGGGAGAAATTCCATTCAGACCATCTAGAGTAATTTTACAAGATTTCACTGGAGTTCCAGCAGTTGTAGACCTCGCAGCATTGAGGGATGCGATGGTGGAGATGGGTGGTGACCCAGAAAAAGTCAATCCACAAGTCCCAGTTGATTTGGTTATTGACCACTCGGTTCAAGTCGATGTTTCTGGAGCAAATCCTGAGGCTTTGGACCTGAATTTAGATATCGAATATCACAGAAATATGGAGCGATATACCTTCCTAAAATGGGGTCAACAATCACTAGAAAATTTCCGTGCTGTACCGCCTTCAAGGGGTATCGTACACCAAGTGAACTTAGAATGGATTGCCACAGTAGCAAGACAAGAAAATGGAGTCTGGCTGCCAGATTCTTTGGTTGGTACTGATTCTCATACAACTATGATAAACGGATTAGGAGTTCTCGGTTGGGGAGTTGGTGGTATTGAGGCTGAAGCCGTTATGTTAGGCCAGCCGATTTACATGCTTGCTCCAGACGTAGTTGGATTCAGATTAACAGGCTCTTTGAAGCCTGGAGTCACTGCTACAGATATGACCCTGAGAATAGTAGAAATGCTAAGAGAACATGGAGTGGTCGGTAAATTCGTAGAATTCTTTGGAGCAGGAATGGCTGAATTATCCTTGCCTGACAGAGCAACAATCGCTAACATGGCTCCTGAATACGGTGCTACTTGCGGTTTCTTCCCTGTGGATGAAAATACATTGGCATACATGCGTTTGTCTGGAAGAGAAGAGCAAGATATTCAAGGTGTTGAACAATATTGTAAAGCACAAGGTTTGTGGTTCAGTAAAGACGATGCTGAGAAGAGTTATTCTGCAACCTTAGAACTTGATTTGTCCACAGTCGAACCTGCATTAGCAGGTCCAAAGCGTCCACAGGATAGAGTTGATTTGTCTAATATGTCCATGCATTTCAAAGAATCTCTAACCCATGAATTAGGTTTCAAAGGTCACGGATTATCAGAAGAAGACCTCTCAAAGTCCTCGCTTGTAGGTAATGAATACGACCTTAATCACGGAGATGTGGTCATAGCCGCAATTACCTCCTGTACCAACACTTCAAACCCAGGAGTCATGCTAGCAGCAGGTCTTTTAGCTAGAAATGCACTAAGTCGTGGACTTACCGTCAAGCCTTGGGTCAAGACTTCATTAGCCCCAGGTTCTAGAGTTGTCACAGAATATTATGAAGCCAATGGCTTGGACAAAGATTTGGCCCAATTAGGATTCAACAATGTTGGATATGGATGTACTACATGTATTGGAAACTCAGGCCCTCTTGCAGAGGAAATAGAGGCTGCAATCGATGAATCGAATTTGATTGTAGGTTCAGTTCTTTCCGGAAATAGAAACTTCGAAGGACGTGTCCATCAAAAAGTCAAGGCATCCTATCTTGCTAGCCCGCCGTTGGTTGTAGCATACGCAATCGCCGGCAATTTACATACAGACCTTACCACTGAACCGCTCGGTTATTCAGAGGATGGAACCCCTGTAATGTTGAGTGAAGTTTGGCCTTCAGCAGAACAATTATCCGAAGCAATGTCGAAAATAACTCCTGAGATGTTCAGAGATAGGTATTCAACAGTTATGCAGGAACCAAGATGGGATTCAATTCCTAGCGAAGCATCACCATTGTATCCATGGGATGAGAACTCAACTTACATCCGCCTCCCATCGTTTTTCCAAGGCCTGTCTGCAACGCCGGAACCAATTTCTTCAGTTAATGGAGCCAAAGTTTTGCTTAAACTTGGAGATTCTATCACCACAGATCACATCTCACCTGCTGGTGCTTTCCCTGCGGATGGCCCTGCTGGCAAGTGGTTGACTGATAGAGGAGTCAACAAAGGCGATTTCAATTCATTTGGAAGTCGCCGAGGAAATCATGAGATAATGATGAGAGGAACATTTGCAAATGTTCGAGTTAGAAACCAACTCGCTCCTGGGACAGAAGGAGGATTTGCGCTCAATCATGAAACAGGAGAAGTCACATCGGTGTTTGAAGCAGCAATGGCTAGTAGCAACCCTATGATTGTACTAGCAGGTTCCCAATACGGCACTGGAAGCAGCCGTGATTGGGCTGCAAAAGGAACATATTTGTTAGGGGTTAAAGCAGTAATTGCGACATCTTTTGAAAGAATCCATCGTTCCAATCTCGTAGGAATGGGAGTTCTCCCATTAACCTTCAAGGAAGGAGAAAGTGCAGATTCACTGGGATTAGATGGAACTGAATCTTTTGACATTCCAGTTTCAGATGATGTACAACCTCTTCAAGACTTAGAGATTTCAGCAACAAAATCAGACGGCAGTGTCACAAAATTCACCGCAGAGGTTAGACTAGATACTCCGGTAGAGGTTGACTATTACAGAAACGGCGGTATTCTACATACCGTCTTGAGAAACTTGGCTAATTGACCGGTGAGTTGATTTCCTTCGAGTTACAGGGTGGGGTTATGCAGAACATTGGCGGATATGTTCGTTTTCGCTTTCGAAGCGATGATGATGACATAGACGTCATACTCGAGGGTGAGTATCACTGGGTAAAGTCTCTAGTCGATGAAATCGGCATGGAAGATGTTGGATGGATGATGCCTTTGGCTGTTGACAGTACAGATTTGTCTTCATATGATTTTGACTCTGAACTCGAACCTAAAGAGTCCGGTGCTCCCAAAGACATGGGACCTCCGCCAGACCCATCCAGAATTCCAGTAATTAGGCGCCCAATCGGCGAATTAGACATGAAAGCAAAGTTAGCAGATACGGGAATTTTACCTGCAGAAAAAGTCGGTCCAGATGTTCTTAGAGAGGAGTTGGAGATGGTGGAAGAACCAATGCCAGTTCAAGGCGAGTTTGCGGTAGATCCGATGGCAGAGGCTTGGCTGAAAGAACTACTCAGGATAGTTGTTAGGAAACACGGTCTGACCGCATTAAATACAGAAGATATTGCACTAGCAGCTAGTGACTATCTTGGCGATAGAGAGGGTATTGAATTAGAGGTTTATCTAGAATCATTATTCAATCAAGGAAAACTGGTGAAAATTCATGGCGGTCATGAAACTGCATGGGGTCCATCGCCTTCTTGGCTTGCTAGCAGATAAAAATTGTAATATTTCTTCATTTTTTCTTAAAACGCTTTACTGCGAGCCTGTTGTTTTTTTTGTATGTGCTCACTTCCCCAAAGGAATTAAAGTGGTAGTTGAAGTCGCAAAGGTGAGTGATAACTATGCTTTGGAAGACTTTGAACAAAGACGGACGCGGAAAGGCACTTCTTCTGGTCCTAGTAATGTTGCTTTCAACAACTGCAGCAACCCTTGTATCGGCCTCAACTTCGAGGTCGTATTCAACCGAAACTGACCCTGTCGACGTTGCCTTAGGTGACTTCGATTGTGATGGTGATTTAGACATCGTCACAGCGAATGACAGGAGTACAAAAATTTCCATTCTCTGGAATGAGAATGGACAGTTCCAGCGCAGGTCTGATGTTTGGACATCTGGAAACCCTAGCGCAGATGCTGATTATCAAGATCACTCCAACACACAGCAAGTAGAGGTCGGTGAATTCACTGGCGACAATGCAATTGACATTGTTATCTACGCTAGAAACATTCCACTAAGACAAGATTCATCAGGTGCGATTGTCGTGAACAAGTTAGGAAACGTTACGATCCTAGAAAACGATGGTTGTAATGTTGACACATTTTCAATGGGAGAGCAGTTCGACGTTGTATGGATGTGGGACCTAGAAGTCGCGGATTTGGATGACGACGGAAATGATGACATTGTTACACTCGAATTATTGGCTGACCTAAAGCAGCAAAGAGTCGTCACTTACCGCGGTCCAATCACTTCGACAACGCAAGCTCAAGTCACATCACTAGGTGACTCAACCCAAAACGCTTATCGGGATTTAGAATTAGGGGATTGGGGAGAACCGAGTCAAACGAATCCACTGAGTGGTGGTTCTTGTGACGACATAGATATGTGGTTAGTCCGCTCTGAGGGAGTCGATTATCTAACTGGAGCGGCAACAAATCCTGGTAAATCAGATAACATCACAGTAGTCGAGTTCAACTGTTTAACCAACACTTTCCCGGCGGCTTTGACTTGGTCAAGTTCAGGTGGAGCAGGTGTGCACGTACACGCATTGGGACCTGAATTCGGCGGTTTCGATATCGGTGATATTGACAACGATGGTTTGATCGATGTTGTAGCAATGAACGACGCTAACACAGAAAATGTATCCTATGCAACTCTAAATCCGACAACTCACACCTATGCTAACACAAAGACCGTTTACTTCGGGCCTTACATTGCATGGGAATTAACTGTGACCGAATTAAACGGTGACGGAGAAGTTGATTTCGTTCACGCAGCCAAATTCAAGCAGTCGAACTCTACTTCATCAACAGGTGACACAACGAGCAATTATTTCTTGAACTTACCAACTAGCGTTCAAGTCACTTTGTCCAATGGAAATGGTGGACACATGAATCCACTAGAATACTTTGGTGCAATGAGGCCAACAACTGTTGCGGTCGGTCAAGTTATTGGCGGTCCAAACAGTGCACCAGATTTGATTGTGGGACACGGCGCATACGATGGTTTCACATGGGACGACAACTTTGGTTGGGATGGTGCTTATGACCGAATTATTGTCATCGAAATGGATAACAAGGATTTGGCTGTATCAAGCATCGAGATTTCTCCAACAGATGCATACATAGGTGCGCTTGGAGAAGGAACAAGAGAAGTTAAGGTAACTGTGACAAATGCCGGAATGGATATTCTAAACGGCCAAGCAACACTTGATGTTGAAATCAAGGAAGTTGATGAATCACTGTCCTCTAACACTACAGTTTATGCGATGGATTGGGATAATCCGGAAGTCAAGACAGGATGTTCATCAGGTTGTACTTGGACTACCGAATCTTACTATGGCGCATCCCACTGGCACGAAGAAGTTGCCGCAAACAGTACTGTGGGCCATACCAATGGCGGAAACAATGACAAAAACTTCTCCGCAAATGGCAACAATCCAACTGATTTCATGTGGTCTGGAATTATGAAAACTAATTCTAGTGGAGACACATGGTCCGGATATGAGCCAAACTGGGATGAAGGACTAGTATTGAACGATGTTGATCTAACTGGCGCAGACAGAGCTTGGATGAGCATAGAAATGTTCCGACACTTGGGTATCGCAGACCTGTATGTAAACGATGGAAACGGATTTGTTCTGTCTGAAGTTTGGGACGATGCAGCAATCATTGAAATTTTCACAGAAGATGATGGTTGGGTCACTCTAAATTGTCCAACAGATGCATACTTCCAAGGCCAGTGCCCTTCACAATTCAGCTACTGGGGCGGATATGACCAAGGTAGAGTAGAATCTCTGATTAACACCGGTTTCTCTGAAGCAATCTACCGATACGGTGGAGCGATTCCAGGAACATATTACGGCTGGGCTAACTTCACCGAGGAAGACCTTGGTGCATTTGACCTGTCTCGATTTGCTGGAGATGTTGTCGACATCAGATTCCGCTTCAAGTCAGGTTGGGACGGTTCAGTAGGTGCTAACGAAACAACATGGTCTGGAAGAGATGGATTCGCAATAGATAACATCACAATTTGGAAACAGAATACTGGATTCACTTCCAATGTTCAGAACCAACAATCTACCATCAACATGAACAACTTAGTTCCAAACGGTGATTACACAACCTCTATCACTGCAGATTTCGAAAATGGAACAACATACAGAATATCTGCAACTCTGAATTATGCTCAGGACGAGCAACCGGCTAATGATGAGATTGTAGGATATATTACTGCGTTCAATATATTCGATCCTGCAGTTGTCGGGGTGGAGTCTTTCAGGTCAGGTGGCCTATACGCTGAGGGATTATTCCCGATTGAGGTTAAGGTCGAGCACCTTGGAAACACAAACGTTTCATTCGATGTAGAAGCAACTGTTTACAGTGCATCTCCTGCTGATGTTTACTGTGGTTCACCACTGGTTATTTGTGAAGAATCATTCGAAGGTGGTTCTGCTGGATTCAGATATGTTGATGACAACAATGCAAATGGTGGAATCTTGGATGATTCCGGTTGTACTGAGAAGTTGTTCGGTTCTTACGCATACTGGTTCGGTCACCCATGTGACACAGCAAACAGCTTTGGAGACGTTTGGGAAAATGAAACATTAACAATTCCAGATATCGATTTGACCAGCATGTCAGGTGACTATGTGGCTCTAAACTTCGAATACTTCGCAGAAACCTGGTTCGAAATTTCACAATCTGGTGCAACATCATCGGTTAACGATTATGCAGCAATTACAGTAGATTGGAACAAAGGTGGAACCGATTACGAGGGTGTAATCTATGGACAATGGGTTGACTACAACGAAGATGGTTTCTGTATCGTTGACGAGGATGGAAACGGATTCATCGATCCTGTAAACGAGACAACTTTGGATAATACCGAAATTCAATACATCGGTGACCCTGCAAATGTTAACGGCGGTTCAGGAAATTACAATGTATTTTACAATTCAGATGGACTAGTACAAAGCCGAAGTATTGACTTAACTCACTTGTACCTTGTAAATACGACTTCTCCTGATTCTAATCTATGGACAGATGAATGTTTGAGTCTAGCAGGTTCAGTTGTTGATATCAACTTTGAATTCAGGTCAAATGACGATGGACACAACGGTCAGAATGATGGAGTTAGAGGTGTAGCATTCGACAACATCTCCCTACAGGAATTCACATTCAGTCAAGATGCGGTTTACACAACCACTGTTCAAGATTTAGATGCTGAAGAAAACAGAACCATCATTGTATCTGACCACGATTTCATCTCTGGTGTATACAAGATTGAAATCGAGTCAATCTTTGATAATACAACAATGGGTACCAGTTGGTACGGCGAAGAGGAAATTTCACTAGCAAACAACCTTGCACAGGTTATCTTCTCTGTTGAAAGTGTAGACATCACCCTTGGTAAGCCAGATCAGATTTCTTGTCTGTCTGACGCTGTTATGGATTGTATGCTACCAATTGATTCATCCCTAACTCATGATTGGGAACTATCTGCAACAAACGGAGTATTGCAAGGAGACTATGTCTTCCATATGACGGTCGTTGACATGGCTGATGGCAGTGAAGTTCACACCACTACTGCTGGACCAAGCCAGACACTTGGCCCGCATGAAAAGACAGGAGTCAGTTTCACACCGTGGAATGGTTGGCTGGATGGACACATGTACAACATAAGCTTCCATGCAACTCTGCCTGATGGAAAAACCTCTGGAAATGTAAGATACTTCCATGCAGCATTCGCAGACCAAATCGATGTTGCAATCCTATCTGGAGATTCAACAAGAGTTTCCGCAATCAAGGAAGACATCCAAATTCTAGGAATGACTTACACACAGTACGATATCAATGACTGGGATGACTACTTGGACCTAGGATGGATTTCTCACTATGACAAGGTCATCATGCCATGGCAAGATGCAAACACTGCAAAACCAGTTGATGAAGGTGGAAGAGGATACTACGAAGTAATTGGAAAGTCTTCAAATCAATTAGTATTGAAGAATTTCATGTCATCTGGTGGAACCGTACAAGTTCACCTATCAGGTGATACAGATTATTACGAATACTCTTCTTCAACTGGAGAAAGCTTGCTGCCATTCGACATGGATATCAAGCCAAAGAATACTCCAGAAACAAGAATCACTTACAGCACAATGGAAGTCGCAGACCCATACCACCCAATCTTGGATGGTGTTGATGTTGCAGCATTCCAAGGATTTGACCAGTTTGGAACAGTGACTGAAGCCATCGTTAACACAAAGAGTGCCTCAGCAACCTCTGTGCCAAGAGCCTGTGGTGGATATTCCGAAACCGGTGGTTCGTTCCAGAGAATTTTGCAGTCAGAAGTTGACCAACAAGACACTGTTTTAGGTGTATGTAGTTATTCAGATGGTGGAATGATAGTAACAACAATCGACGTTGCGAGTGTGTCTGAAAGAGCAAACAGCACAACATTCCCACTACTTGGAAACATGTTGTCCTATCATGTGACTCCATATCCACAAGGATTTGACCAAAATGGTACTCAATTGACTATTAATGGTGAAGTGCCAGACTTGGACCCTTCAACAGGTGGATATGCTTACACTTACATGAAGAGCAATGCAGAAGTGACATTCGGATTTACGTCTAGTACCTCCGAAACACTAGACACAGATTGGGTACTTGATGGTCCAACAGACTGGTCAGGTGCATCCATGGCTAGTGGTACATCACACACAGATGTCGCAAGTCCAACTACCACATTCTGTAAGATTGACTTGTCATCTGCGACCAACTGTTTGCAAGGTGCAACTTGGAATGTCAAACTGTTCCTACACGACAGTGAAGGACATTCCAGAGTTCTTTCAGCGACTGTTATGACAGACGATACTAGAGCGGATGCATACTCGCCAAATGTAAGCGTAGAAATCGAAATGAGAGAAGCTTACGCGGAGAGAATCGAAAGCCAGGGAGTGAAGACCACATCTGGAGTAGATTGGCCTCAGAACAGAATACATCTTGATGACACGGGATCGTTAACAGTACACTTCGATGCAAGTGACTCATATGACCCTGATGCAATAACCGGCAACGGAATTGAAACGTACGAATGGACGGTCTTATTCGACAAGCCATACGATGATGCATCAATTCCACCAGCGCACACATTCATCATGCCGTCATCAAGTGATGGAAAATGGGCTTACACATTCAGCAATGTGACCGTTGACCCAAGTGGCCAAACAGAGTCCTTGATTAGAATTGAATTGGTTGTTTCAGACAAGGCGAATAAATTGTCTGATAAGTACAGGCTGTACTTCTCTGTTGTACCAGAAGGATTCGGAGATGAAGAACCAACAATTCAGGTCGATCTAAGTCTAAACGGAACACAGGTCGATACTGACACAATCACATTGTCTGGAAATGTCGTAGATGGTGCTGAACAAGGAGATGTGTATGTTGAAGCAGCTCTAGACGAGACTACATTTGACCAATCCGCTGTAGCAAAGTATACGCTACAATTGGAAGGAAAGTGGGTTAAGACCGAGGCACTTGGTGATGGAGATGGTTTCGAAGTGACCCTAACAATATCTGACCTATTCGATAATGAAACAAAGTCCACAAGATTATTCTTGAAGGTCTACGAAGGAGATGACAAGAGATGGCCAATCATTTACTGGATTGAAATTACTCTTCCAGCATGTCAAGGATTGGTAGTGCCTACTGAGGTTCTAGACGCCGAGCCAGATGCATATTGGATTTGGAATGAAGATACTGGCACATGTGAGTGGTCTGGTGAATACACTGATTCTGACAACGATGGAATCCCAGACAAAGGCTCCTGTAGAAAACACTGCTGAATCTGATGGAGAAGACAATTTAATGATGTACTTAGGTGCAGGTGGTGCTCTTCTACTAATTGTTATCCTAACGCTATTCTTCGTACTACGTGGAGGTAATGAGGACGAAATGATTGCGGGAGATTCAGGTTGGGGCGGAGATGCTGCAGCTGGTGGATTCCAAGCAGTAGCACAAATGGATCCAATGGAACAATATGTCCAGCAATTGATTGCTCAAGGATATCCGGAAGAAACGGCTAGGGCCTATGCCCAACAATATGCCGCCCACTTTCAGCAGCAGCAATAGCGATTAGGGAAACAGATTCTGCCGGCAACGGCAGAATCTGTAGACCGATTGACCTATGAGGTTGTTGATACCGCCGCAGGTCATGGACAAGAGTGACTTGTACACAGTGGCTAATATCGGCCTGGCTGAAGAAGGTGCTTTGAGAGTAGATTGGGCTAGGTCAAGAATGCCCGTACTCGCTGCTCTGAAAGAACAGGCAGAGAAAGATAAACCGCTAGCAGGAATGAGAGTCGCCGGATGTTTGCACGTCACAAAAGAAACTGCTGTACTGATAGAGACCATCAGGGCAGCAGGTGCTGAAATTTCATGGTCCGGATGTAATCCTCTTTCAACCCAAGATGATGTAGCAGCCTGGTTGGCCAGTGAGGGATACTCAGTCCATGCATGGCATGGTCAATCCGTTGAGGATTTCTATTGGTGTATTGACAAAACTCTAGAGTTTAGGCCAACATTAACCCTAGATGATGGCGCAGATCTAATTGTTCGAGTACATGGAGAGAAGTCTGAGTTTGCGGAAACCGTAATTGGAGGAACAGAAGAAACCACAACAGGAGTTCACAGACTTCGTGCTATGGCTGATTCAGGCCATCTCAAATATCCAGTAATTGCAGTAAATGATGCAGTGACAAAATGGGATTTTGATAATGTATACGGCACTGGTCAATCAACAATCGATGGAATAATCAGAGCAACCAGCGTGTTAATCGCTGGTAAAACCTTCGTAATCGCAGGATATGGTCACTGTGGTAGTGGACTAGCAATGAGAGCAAAGGGAATGGGAGCGAATGTGATTATCACTGAAGTTGACCCACTACCTGCATTGAGAGCGGTGATGGATGGTTTTAGAGTTATGAAAATGGATGAAGCCGCTCCTCTCGGTGACATTTTCTGTACCGCCACAGGAATGAAAGATGTTATCGTAGCAAGACATCTTGATGTGATGAAAGATGGAGTGATAATTTCCAATACTGGACATTATGATTGTGAAATTAATATTTCAGACCTAAAAGAAAAAGCAACATCTGAAAGAACTATTCGGTCGGATAATGTAGAATATACGCTTTCGGACGGTAGGAGATTATACCTTCTCGCTGATGGACGTCTAGTGAATTTAGCGGCTGCTGAAGGTCACCCTTCAGAAGTCATGGATATGAGTTTTGCAAATCAATTCCTATCGCTCTGTAGGCTAGCAAAAGACGGACAGAGCATGGACCCTATTGTTTACGATATTACTATAGAACAAGACCAAGAATTAGCGTTCACAAAATTAACGACGCTTGGTTTTTCGATAGATGAATTAACAGAAGAACAAATCAGATATTCCACAGATTATACAGCAGGAACATAATTACTCTTCTTCAAATGATTCAGGTTCGGTTTCTTCAACAACTTCGATTTCTCCAATCTCATCGAGATGGGAATCAAAATCTGGGAAATTAAAGTTCCAATTTGTAGACAATTTCTTGTTTGATTTGATGATTTTTTCTAATCTCTGTTGGAAGGCAGGTGGATGTCTTGAAAAAAGAAACATGTAAAGTTTTGAATCTCTGATGTCATTAGGAATTACCACCTTGCCGCTACTGGCTTCAAATTGTAAAGCTCTAAGCAGGTTAAATCCAGGTTTATTCACCCTATGGTATATTTTCCTTGTGAACGACATTCCAACGATTACAGTGACTAGAATAAGTAGGCTAGTAAGACAGAATGCCCCCATCCTTCTCCGAAGATGGACCTAGATGCGAATACTTCTAACATTAGAATAGGAATTGTAGTCATCATGAAAATCATATTTTCTGATACAGGAGGTTTGTTTGCTCTCAGTTTAATCGAGGTCCACCCTGGGTGATTTCTCCTCCACGGTTTGAAGTGTGAGTCAGGGTCTTGAGATGCTGACCTTTCTAATGTTCTATGCAAATGAGAAATTTTTGCCAATTGCGAATTTGCGATATCCAAGTCTTCTTGGAATAGTGCGCCTAATCTATCTCTCGCATCTGAATATAATCCAAAATCGGAAAGGATTGTGGTTTGTTCAACTATTGGTACCGATTCGAACGGAGCCGCTTCCCTGCACCTTTGCCACCAATGCAAAGCATCTTCGTGTAATCCAAGATGATCGACCATTAATCTGCCACCCTTTACCCAAGCGTCAACTCTTGAAGGGTCAATTTCTACCACTTTAGTGCAAGCAACTAGGGCCTTAGATGCTTGGTCAATATCTGGGTATTTGCCATCCGGTGCGAGTAATTGTGCAATCATCCACCATGCGTTTGAGTGTGAGGGGTCTACTTTTACAGTCTTCCTTGCATGTTCCAAAGCATCTTCAAATTCACCATTTTCTTCTGCTTCGATAGCATCTAGATAATGGCCTTCAGCACTCAATTCTCATCCCTCTTTCTTCTACCATATTTTGCTGAATGTAATGGAGGCGGGTCTCTGTTCTTTCTGTAGTGACCTTTCTGCTTAGGGCCACCTACTCTCTTTGATTTTCCACAATTAAAGCATTCACTTCTTTTTGCAAAATTGGATTTACCACAGCCAGCGCAATCCCAATCTCCTGCTCGTTTTGTGACATTCTCTCGAGGTGTTTTTTCTCTGCTTTGTTGTCTATTACTAGAGTCTCTAGAATTTTTAGGAGCACTACATCTGTTGCATTCTGTTCGGAATGAAAAGTTTGAATTTCCACAACTCTTACACTCCCAATCTCTATTATTTGATTCCTGTCTTGAAGAATTTCTATCTCGACCTCTACCCTGGTCTCTGCTTCTATCTCCGCCTCTTCCCTGGTCTCTATTTCGGTCTCTGCCTCTTCCCTGGTCTCTATTTCTGTCACCGTCTCTTCCCCGGTCTCTATTTCGGTCTCTGCCTCTTCCCTGGTCTCTGTTTCTATCATTACCTCGACGATTGTCGAAACTCTTGTTTTGGGCAGGTTTCTTAGTTCGGATTTGGACGTTAATTCCTAAAAATGATTCAGGTTTTGATTTCCTATCAAGATGAGCAATATGAACTAGTGAACTCTCAGTATTTCCGATTACTCCGTCTACCTTTCCAACGTATTCATTATCAGAACTCACCATTACAGAACCTAAAGCAGGACAAGAGCCAGTGTAAGAAACCAACAAGCCACCTTCATGGCTTACCCTGTCAACAGTTCCAGAAAACATCTAAAACACACTCGATTAATCTCTGCGAAGAATTAACGCTGCTGATAGAATAGCAACCATAGAAGCAAATGCTCCAATGGAAGGCAATCCAGCTGCTTCTTCCGGAGCACTGGTGTCATCAGTGTTCCCATCATTATTTTCAGCATATGGATCTGGTACTGAAATTTCGACATACGTAATTTCTCCGACGTCATCTTGGGCTGATATTACCACATCATATTGAGTCAATCCATCTGCAACACATTTTGCAATTGAAAGGCTAACTGCCCAATTTGAGCCTTCAGTGGTGAAACTAGTAGTTGTTTCTCCACACATTGTTGCTGAAAGAGATGAAAGAGTTCCGTCTGGGTCGAATGCATTACCTGAAAGGCTGAATGAATACTGGTCAGATGACCATGTTGCATAACCACCTTCGATCTCATCTTCATAGACCACTAAGATTGGTGGTGTGTTTTTCTTTTCAAGATTCAAGTTCACAATAATATCCCAATCTAACATACCACTGCTACTACCTGTGACGTGAATGTGGAATAAGCCTGGCCCAACTCCGGATAGGCTCACACTTTGAGTTGTAGCGGTTGAACCAAGGTTGAAATTAGTAGCAGCCCCATCGGAGAAGTCTTGATTGGGTGCTAAAGTCATAGCCATGCTTTGTACAAGCATTGTCGGTGTCACAGTGACGTCTACCGAATCGGAATATGTTCCAGCATCTGCACTGATTGAAGCAGGCTGTCCAAATCTCCAAGTGTGCATTACTTCGCTCTTGGCTCCATATGGGTCAACCAATGAACAATCTGCAGTTCCAGAAGAACTCTGTCCGGGGGTGACGAATAAATCTGTACCCATCATTCTGCTTGACCATCCTGCTTCGTTAAATTCACAGTCAAGCCCCCAAGCATCATCGTCAGTAGCCCAAGATTCCATGGTCTCTCCCTTGATTGCTAAGGTTTCCATGCCATTGTTCAAAATTGGTATTATTGTGTTATCTTCTGGTGCATTAATTGTCCAAACAGGATGTTCATTAGATTCTGGTGGGGTAGTGGTCATATCAATGTAGATATTTCTCAACGCCGTCTCAACACCAATTTCATAAGAAATTCCAACGCTTATTCTAACCGAGCCGTCAGGCAGGAATATTTCTTCGATAGTTGCTCCTAATGGATTTTCAACGCCATCATCTTGAATTGAGTAATTGGCCATTCTCAAGCCATCTACATATGGGAAAGTGAATACCATGGATGCAAGTGGCATATTTGTAACATTCATTGCTACTGTAAAATTACTCTGTCCGGAATTTGGAAGTTTGTTGAACCGAGTGTTGTGAGTTTCTCCATCTTTCACAAACATGGAGATTTCAAGATTGTTTGTAGCTGAAGTCGGAACTTCTCTACAATCGCTGCTTGCGAAAGCATACCTAGTGCTACAATCTCTTTCCTCTGGGTGTCCATCTGGAATTAGATTGACTTCTTCTAATCCAATGCCTTCCTCTACAAATGTTGCATTATTCCAACTAATTGCGCCTCTGTGAGGCATTCCTTCTTTGATACCGATTCTTGTGTACATGTCTGCAATACACTTTGCTCCGATCTCTCTTACGGCATCTCGCTCATCGGTGGAAAGCCAGTCATTGTTTCCGCCAGGGAATCCATCAAACAAACTGTCGAGATTATCTCTTACAGTCGCAGCTCTGCTTTCGTTTACCCATGAATTCGCATAAAGATCCGAGGTAGCCCAATCATCTAATATTTCAAACATAAACACTGCATTGTCGTATTCGAATAAATCTTCAAAAGAGTATCCGGAACAATCAACGTCGTCAACCTGACGTCCAGAATCCTCGGCTGACACAATGCTATTTAGTGGCATAAAAACAAACAACGCCGCTAGAAAAATTACAACATGCTTCCCTTTCATAGTCATCCCTACTTGGTGCCCCTCTTTGTTTATTGCTCTAAAACTATGGTTTTAGCCTGCTAATTCTCATGATAAACAATTGAAGAGGAATAAGACTCCATGCAATTGCTGCTAATACAATGTAAAGGGGGATGTTCCCCTGTCTATATCATCAAGAGGCATTTCTAGAAGATGATGATAAACTCCATTTGGGGAAAACAAATCCATCACTGCTTCCACTCTAATATATTCTTCAGAATTTAGGTTTTCTACACCCACTCCTGATATACCTGCGACGACTGTAGTGACAATCAACCACAATAATGTAAACAACATCCAAGCGCCTATTCCCATTGCGATTGAGGAACCCATGTCTTTTGCGATAGAAGAAGAAAGTAGTTGGATGGTGGTATACCACAGAAGTAAAAGCGCTGTTCCTAAAGTGTGAATAAATACTTCTTCAATAGTTGGTAATTCGCCCATTCTATACCAAATTACGATTATGCTGAGGATGTTTAACACAGTGACAGGAATAAAAATCGCACCCCAGTGGCCAATTACCATTGCTCTTGCGTAATTTGACCTCTTCATTGGTTGAGACAACTTGATTTCAAGAACTCCTGAAATTTTGTCTCTACTAATTCCATCAAATGATATCAGAACCGCTCCGAGGGTAGCAGAGAATATGATGAATGCTGTAGATGTGAACATGACATCATATGCGGAATCGACTATTATGTCGGCAGGAAGATTTGCCTTCGGATCAGATAAACCCCAACTAGAAAACAAAATGAAAATCGCTAATAGAGGCCAAATAACCATCATTCTGGAAGCAAGAATTCTTTCTTTGAATATGATATAACCTAGGTATGTAGATTTCATTCTTCCTCACCTCCAATTTTCCTTAGAGGCAGTAAACTATCACTGGAAACATCAAGCGTTATTTCATCAGGATCAACGCCTGTGACCGAACAAATCATTTCAACGATATCAGAGTCTTCATCCAAATCCATTCTTTTTCTCAACTCGTATAGTGTGCCTTCGACCAAAATTTGTCCATGGTGAAGAAGAGCGATTCTATCCACCAATTTTTCTAGGTCAGCAACCTGATGTGAAGAAATAATTATTGAAATTCCTTTTTCAGATAATTGTTTCATTAAGTTGCTAAATGCCCTTTGAGCTAAAGGGTCTAGGCCGTTTAATGGTTCGTCCATAACAATAATTTCCGGATTTCCCATCAATGCACAGGCAAGCGATAATCTCTGTCTCATTCCTTGGGAGAGGTTGTCTAAAATGTCATTTGACCTTGAGGAAAGACCAACTGTTTTAATCAGTTTTTCTAAGTCAACGAATGTTTGGCGCATTTCTGCGATAGAATTGAGTGCGTCGTAAACCGTTGACCGTCCTTCCCACCTAACTTGTTCAGGCATGTACCCGATGAATTTTCTTCTATATTCGACGGATTTGTTGAAGCCTTCGCAATTATACAAACCACATATTGCTCTTATCAAAGTGGTTTTTCCAGCCCCATTTGGGCCTACCAATCCGAGAATTTTACCACTCATAATTTCCAAGTCTATCTGATGGATTCCAGCACCTTCTTTTTTGGCCCAAGGTTTCCAACTTGAGTAATCTCTAACTTTATGGCGCCATGAAACATTATTCAGTTTCAGTTGTGGCTCCATGTCTCCGAACCAGATGTTCATCCTTTACAACCTACCGATAGTATACTGAATGTAGGGGTTGACTTATCCTATAGATAGTCAACACCTAACTGTGCTCGGAGGTATATTGGCTTCATTGACGATAGCGATATCTCTGTTTGTTTTTTTCAAATACATGTCTGAGGATTTTGATAAATCAGCATTCGTTTTTATGTCAATTTGTACAGGATTTTTGTGGTTAATACCCGGAGGAGTTTTTGCTTTGTTGCCTCTCGGATTAATTGCATCTTTCTCAAGTCCGGCATCACGAGAGGAATGGAAAGTATTCAAGAAAAATCGAATTATAGCAGTCTTTATGATTTTGATTACAGTGAATTTGTTTGCATTTTATCCTGCTTCAGTCCCATCCGGCCCAAGTGATTGGGAAATCCTATCGCGACTGAAAATCCTCATGCACCATCTTGGCCAGCAAGTGAACAATACACTTGGTTTTATGATGGGGCTGTGATAAGTGTAGTTAATGTTAGAACTCCACATACTTTTTCACAATTTGGACAATCATCTTCGTCAATAAATTTAGGAGTTTTTCTTGATGTTCACGAGCAGAGAATGCAACAATCAATAGAAGTCATGAACGAACAAATTCCTGGATTTAGTATAGACCCTACCTCTTTTACTTTAACCGAATTAAGCACCGAGGGGTCATATGAATATGGAGATGATTCGTATTTTATAGCTCGATTTGAGATAAAACGAGAAGGTTTCGAGACAACGATAGGGACTGTTCTCGTCGTTGGTATTCCTGATTTCGGCGGAGAAATGTCGGTTTTATCGATAACTAGACCCGCAGTATTCAACCAAGAGGATATCTTTGAAGAAAATTTAGTTAACCAATATCTCAGTTCATTCTGAAGATTTAGTTGTGGGTTTGTTATCCTTCTTAACCAGGTAATACATTACTCCAAAGTATGCTACCCATGCTAGAACTTCCAATAGCGTCGGGTCACCATTCCATCCAAGCATAGCAGCAAACAATCCTCCAATGACACCTTTGTCGTGCAGGGCTGGAGCATCACCTGTCCCATCCCATTCAGGGTTAACATTCCATAACTCATCAACTATTACTGGAATTATACCTGCTTCTTCTTCCTGTAATTCGTGCACGCCATGGGCAAGTAATCCAGCACCTACTAAGATCAAAAGCATAGTTGATATTGAAAACAACTTCTTGATATTGACTTTCATTCCTTTATTGAGCATAGCCCATCCTAGTGAGACTGAAATTACAATTCCAATCATCAATCCAACGATTGCCCACATGGTATCGGTGCTTGCACTTAGGAATACAACGGTTTCAGAACCTTCTCTCCATACAGATAAGAACGCAATGCTGAACATTGCTTTTCCACCATTTCCAGAATCCAATGCCTGTTGAGTGTAGTTTTCAATATCTTCTTTTGATAAGTGCTTGACTAGGTGAAGGATTACGAAGGCGATGATAATCGATGATGCAACCATCAAAATACCCTCAAACCAGGCTTCATTTTCCTCGAAGCTACCTATTACTAATTCAAATAAAATAGCAGTGATTATACTTGCGAATATTCCATATCCGACTCCTTTCCAAATGGATGATGTTAGGTCATCTCTCTTGCTGTTTTTCAAGAATAGAAGCAATATTACAACTAAAAGAGTGGCCTCAAGGGCTTCTCTAAATCCAATTAATCCTCCAGTCCATAGGTCGGCAATCATCGTCATTGCCCCATGGCGGCAGGTAGATTAAATAAAGTTTAGGGGGCCCTAAAACCTCAATTTTGAGATTATAATGTACACTAAATCTCTGATAGGAAGGGGTACTATCCAGGCGAATGGAAAGAGCCATCTCCAGTTCCACTTCATATACAATAAGCATCTAATTGCGGCTGCTGATCGAATGTAGGATTTTTTATTTCTAACCAAAACAACAGAATCCGCAGTAATCGAATGGGCATTCAATATTTCTTGACCTATGTCGGATTGTAGTTCTGAAATTTGCAAAGGAGTTGCCAATCTTTTGTTCAAGAAACTTCCACTTCGACTGCATAAGCCGCATAGGCCGTCGATTAGCAAAATGTCTTGCATGATTAATCAGCAGCGATATGTAAGTTGCCATCTTTGTAAAATACCTGTATTTTACTTGGAACCTTTTTAGTTAGAGATGCAATGGTTTCATAAATTTCGTTTTGGGTGACACCAAACGATTTTGCAGCCTTTGGAGTTGACCATGCAATGGACTCAAAATCTGATTGTCTAATCCATTCAAACACTCGCATTTCGAGTTCAGTTAGTTCGGCCATGATAATCCCAACATGTTCAAGCACATCAAAACTACCATCAAGAGAGTGCTACCATTCTTCGACAACACTCTTCAGCGGTCACATCTCCATCAAGAAGTAGGTTAAGTGAATTCACAAATGGGATTTCCAATTCCATGTCTTTTGCCCTATCTCTAAACATCCTTGCGGCTCGAACTCCTTCAGCGACCATTACCATTTGGTCTAATGCTTGGTCTAACGATAAGCCGCTGCCTAACTTTTCTCCCATCGAACGGTTTCTTCCGTGTGGTGATGTTGCTGTCACATACATGTCGCCTAGACCAGCAGGTCCGAATGCTACATCAGCCCTTGCCCCTAATTGTGGTAAGAGTATGCAACCTTCTTTGAATCCAGCACTAAAAATTGCTGCTTTTAGATTGTCTCCACCAAGTGAACCTACTGTTTTCAAGCCGTCAACTAATCCACAAGCAAGGGCTACTACGTTTTTGAATGCGCCCCATAATTCAGCACCTTCAGGATCAGATGCGGGGTGTAGGATAAATGTAGGAGTGGATAGCGTTGCAGCCAAATTTTGTGCTACAGAGATATCTTCGCTTGCAACTATTGCTGTTGTCATAACTCCACTTGCGGCTTCAGGAGCGATTGTTGGTCCAGTGACAACGGCAAGTGCGTTGGATTTGTTGTTTGATTTCAGCGTCTCTTTAATCGCTTCAGAGATTAGTCTATTTCCAGGTGCTAATCCCTTAGCTAAATCGAGTAAAACATGACCTGGGCGTAAAAATTCTACAATATCTTCAACAACATCTAAGATAACAGAAGAAGGGACTGCTAGAACGATTATCTCTGAGCCTTCCAATGCTTCTTCCACACGCATGGTGACATCAATGCCCTTTAGTGAATGGTTTGGGAGGTATTTTTTGTTCATATCTTCCATTGTAATTGATTCGTAAACTTCCTGCTCGATTGTCCAACCTTTGACATTATGGCCTTCTAATAACCATAAACGTGCTATTGCGCTGCCCCAGTTCCCCAATCCCAAAACTGCAATGTGAGCCATATGGCCTATTGCCGATTACATTCCCTTTATGCTGTTTCCCTGTAAATTTTCTCAAAAGGGCGATTCTTAATGTATATTTCACAAACCAAAAGTGGAAATTTCCTCATCCTCTTCGTTCCATTGTTTGTATTTCTTCATACAGTTAGTGAATTCTTCTGATTCTAGGTTTTCATTTAACCAGGATAGTACATTTTCCCAATCTTGAGAATCAAACCATTCTCTGTCATGGTTTGCGAATTGTCTAACAAATGGAAAAATCGCATCGCTAAGGTTTCCTGATGGAATTTTTTTATCCAAATCGAATAAGAATTTAGAAGCCAAATTTCTCTGCTCGATTTCATCAATGTTATCATAACGATTGGGATATTTGTACCTATCAAGATGGAATTTGAATTCATTATCATTTCTTTCTATCCAATAGATTTCCTCTTCACTAAGTTTCCATTCCATAACATGCTGCATAATCTCTAAACTTTCTTCGATAATTTGTCCATTGGTTAGCAAAAGTACTGGAACAGTTCCCTTTGGTGAAATTTCCATCATGTGCTTTGGCCTATCTCGCAAGATTACTTCACGAAGTTCTACTTCGAATTTTGTTCTAATTATAGACATCCTTGCTCGCATAGCATACGGGCACCTTCTGAATGAGTACAAGATTGGTAATTGCATTATATCATCCAATCAGAATAAGTCGTCATCATCATCATCGACTGCGAATAGATCATCGTTGGAATCGTCTGATGCAGGAGCCGGCTTAGCCTCTTCCTTTTTTTGGTTCGGGAGTTTCTTCAACTACTTTTTCTTCGACAGTAGGTGTTTGTTGGTCAATTGCAGCTAGTGCATCTTTTGCTCTTGCTGCAGCAATTTGAGCCTCTCTTTCTTGAAGTTCTTCTGCACTCATATTAGATTGAGCAGCAAGGGCTTTCCTTCTTTCTTCTCTAGCCTTCCTCTCAAGTTGTTTGTGCCTTGCTTTCTCTATATTTTGTAGCATGTACATTGCATCGTGTTCGAGAAGTGGCGAATCAGAAATCAAAGTCATATCTAGCCAAGAACCTTCTTCGATAATGAATTCTGCAAGTGGTTCAAAGTTAAGGTCAGATTTCTTAATTTGTGTATAATGCATTGCATTACCCATTCTGTGTTCCACTCCTGAAAAGTGGCAATAGAACTCCTTTGTTCCGATGGTTTCTCTTACTTGGTCGAATAATTCTCCGTAATCTTCAGAAGTTCTCAATCTTCCATGTCCACGAGCGTGGATGTGTGCAAGATTTAGAACAGGTATTGTTCCTTCAACGTGATTTACAACCTCTAATACTTCTTCTAGACTACCCCAGAGTTCTTGTCTTCCACTAGTTTCTACCCCAATCAGTGAAGGAGTTCCTTCTTTCAACCATGGGAAAACAGGATACATGTCTTCATCGTCATTCCAAATGTCGTGAATTCTTTGGACAATTCCCTTGAATACGGAAGCGACTTGTCCGTTTGCCTCTTGTCCTCTGCCGGTTTCAGCATAATGCCCGACGTGTAGAGTGATATGTCTCGCATTGATCGTTTTCGCAGTTTGAAGAGCAGCTTCTACCTTAGCCAAACTGCGATTCCGTTGTAATCTATCACCAAGTAATTCAGAATAATATGGCCCATGTAAATTCATTTCAAAGCCGGTTTTATTTGCCAAGACTCCAGCCTGCCAATATTGCTCGAAATGTTGAGGGGAGACCAGTCTAACGGTTTGAACCTCCATGGTCTCTAAACCAAGAGAAATAATATCGTCCATACCCTCCACTATGGTTCTACCTTTGCATGATAGTGGAACACCTGCCGGACCTAATTTTACTGTCATAACCACTCCCCGCAGGACAGGCCGAAGGGCTGTCCTATGTTAACCCCTTTCCGTAAATCGGGATATTTGTGCCTCAATTTTCTTAGGGTTTGATTCATTTGAGAGAACTTTGACGCACAAGACATGGAGCCACATGTCTCAGCCGCAATCGAGGCCTTTCGAACCGGAAATCCGGTATGTTTGTTCGATGCTGAAAATCGAGAAGGTGAAACAGACCTCCTATTTCCAGCACAATTTGCAAAACCTGAAACCATGAGACAATTAAGATTAGATTGTGGAGGGTTATTATTCCTTGCAATTGGACATGAAGTTGGAGAAACTTTTGGGATGCCCTTTTTGCAAGATATCCATACAGAAGAAATTTTGATGCAAAAACATCCTGTATTGTTTGAACTTCAAACAAATGATTTACAGTACGACGCTAGAAGTGCCTTCACTTTGTCAATTAATCACAGGGATACTTTCACCGGCATTACAGACCGCGATAGGGCTCTTACAACGAAAAGGTTTGCTGAATTGTATGATGAAGTAAAAGGACAAGAAAACGCAATACAGAAACTAGGTGATGAGTTTAGAACACCTGGTCATATACCGGTCTGTCGCGAATCTCATGGTGGTCTAAAAACAAGACAAGGACATACAGAATTAGCTGTTGGACTCGCTAGGTTATCACAAATGATACCTGTTGTAATCGGTGCAGAAATGTTAGAGCCAGATGGGGATAATGCATTATCTGTCGAAGATGCGAGGGTATGGGCTTCACAACGAGGTATACCATTTCTCACTGGCGAAGAATTAATTTCTGCTCTACATGATTGAGGTGAATATATGGTTAGGGTAATGGCTGTAGGTGTTTTTGACTTACTACATGCAGGTCATTTGCATTACTTGGAACAAGCAAAAAGTCTCGGCGACCACCTTACCGTAGTAATTGCACATGATGATACGGTTAGGAAAAGAAAGCATGAACCTGTGACAGGCCAAGATTTGAGATGCAGGATGGTTCAAGGATTGAAACCAGTAGATGAAGCAATAATTGGTAATTCTCCAGAAGTTCCCATCTTCGATATTTTACCAATAGTAAAACCAGACATAATCGCATTGGGATATGACCAAGAACACGCCGAAGAGAAAATACGAGCATCTTTGAATGATATGGGTTTAGGCCACATCAAAGTGACAAGGGTAGAAGGTCTCTCAGATGACCTAGACGGCACTAGGAAAATAATTGCAAAAATTCTTGAAAGAGCCTCAAAAGAGTGATGGTGATAATATGTTCACAGGAATCGTAAACGGGACTGGAACAATCGTCACGATTTCAGGCGAATCAGTGGTCAGAATTGGAATAAATTTCGACCTAGTTTCTACAGAAAATCTAGAAATCGGAGCATCTGTCGCCGTCGATGGTGTTTGCTTAACAGTTGTAGAGCAAATTGAGAAAATAGTTTACTTCGATGTAATTCCTGAAACACTTAGTAGAACAACGCTATCCAAAAAATCAGTTGGAAGCAAAGTAAACCTCGAGCGTTCTCTAAAATTAGGAGATGAATTGGGAGGGCACATGCTAAGCGGCCACATCATGGGCATGGGGTCAATCGAATTAGTAGATTCCCAGCCTGAAAATACGGATCTCAAAGTTTCAGTAAATAATCAAATCATTAAGTACATCAATCCTAAAGGATACGTTGCTGTTGACGGTATTTCATTGACAATTGGAGATGTCTCAGAAAATTCGTTTATGCTACATTTGATTCCCGAAACACTCAGATTGACAACAATTGGAGACAAACAAGTTGGTGAGTTGGTTAATATTGAGATTGACTCAATGACGCAAACGATTGTTTCGACTGTAGAGAGAATAATGGAGGCAACTCGATGAATAAAATCGCAATAATTTGTGGAAGTTTTCACAAGGAACAAATTGAACAGATGCTTGAATTTGCCAAGGACGAAGCATCAAAACATGACCTAGAGGTCTCCGATATAATTTGGGTGCCTGGGGCAATGGAAGTTCCTTTAGCCTTGGATAGAATTTTGGCAAACGAGGAAATCACCGGAGCAGCATGCCTAGGTATAATCGAAAAAGGGAGTACCCAACACGGATTGGCTATGGGCCAAGCGGTGATTAAATCCATCATTGAATTGCAATTAGTTCACGAAAAACCGGTGGGGTTAGGTATAATCGGGCCTGGTGCCGAAGAACACCACATCGAACCTCGAATGGAGCCTCATGCCAGAGCATCGGTTTCTGCCATAGCAGCAATGTTTTGATTTTTCTCTGATTTGAGAATTCGCCACCAGATATACCCCAATATTAGCACTTGAGGAAAGAAAAACCACCATGTGCTCCATCTAACTCCATCGAACATGAAGTCGCTAAATGGATGCAAAAATGGAGTTGGAAAGAAATCGATTGTGTGCCCAGGGATATCTAATAAAATATGGAAAAACCATGGAAGTACGAAGATCCATGCCATATACTTTGGATTTTCATGGCCTCTAGATTTCAAGAAATAATAAGCACACCCGTAAAGGAATGCAACGATTGTTAAAGAGTGAGTCCACTGATAAATTTCCCAAGCAACAGGAAGGTCAGAGGTCACTGTCGAATCATCAATACTCACCCTTGGTATACCATAGATAAATCCGTAGATTGATGAGGGAACAAATGCAAGCAGGTCCGGCAGAACTCCCATTGGACCGCTTACCTTCCATGATATCTTTCCTCTGGTCAGAGCCATGCCCCATAGCCAATGAGAAAATACGTCCATGTCGGCACCGAAACAAACTAGATTCAATAATGTTGAGAGAAAATGTTCAAGCGTTGTATTGTTTTGGGAAAGCCCATGAGCGACGACATTCGCAATGTGATAATCATCGGAAGTGGGCCAGCAGGTTATACTGCTGGGCTATATGCAGCTAGAGCAATGCTTAGTCCATTGATGTTTGCAGGATACATGTCTGGTGGACAATTGATGCTTACAAGCGATATTGAGAATTTTCCAGGATACCCTCAAGGAATTGGAGGTCCAGAGATGATGATGCAACTAAGAGAACAAGCAGAAAGATTTGGTTTGGAGGTCCAAGATAGAAACGTCGAAAGAGTGGACTTTTCCTCAAGACCATTCAAGGTATATTCGGAAGGAGAAGAACATCTTTCTCATTCAATCATCATTTGTACAGGTGCTGAATCGATTTGGTTAGGTGCTGAAGGTGAAGATGAACAAAAGGGAAGAGGTATCTCAACCTGCGCTACATGTGATGGTGCTTTCTTTAGAGACCAAGAAGTAATGGTAATCGGAGGCGGTGACTCTGCAATGGAAGAGGCCACTTTCCTCACTAGATTTGCTACTAAGGTGACACTCATTCACAGAAGAGATGTTTTCAGAGCATCTCAAGTGATGTATGATAGGGCTGTGGCAAACGAAAAAATTGAGATTAAGCCATTCAGACAAGTAAAGAAGTGGCTTTCTGATGACTCTGGACTAACCGGCGCTGTTATCGAAGACCCAAGGGACGGAACAGAAGAACAAATCAATGTCAACGGTGCATTCATCGCAATTGGTCACAAGCCTATCACATCCTTCTTGGAAGGGCAATTAGAAACTGATGATGAGGGTTATTTGCTACATTCCAAACATACAATGACCAGCGTAGAGGGAGTATTTGCAGCTGGTGATGTTGTTGATACAAGATATCGACAAGCGATTACTGCAGCAGGTATGGGTTGTCAAGCCGCTATTGATTGTGAACGGTGGCTTGAAGACAATGTCCATTGAGGCCTAGTAATGGTTGATCTTGAACGTCACACAAGGCATATCACTTTGCCTAATGTTGGAATGGATGGACAGCGGATTTTGTCTCAAAGCAAGGTAGTATGTGTTGGTGCAGGTGGACTTGGAAGCCCTGTAATACAGTATTTGGCTGCTGCTGGGATTGGGCACTTGACTGTAATAGACGATGACGTAGTAAACATATCAAACCTTCAAAGGCAAGTGATTCACAGAACTTCAGACTTAGGTTTGTCAAAAGCCGAATCTGCAGAACGATTTGTCAATGACTTAGATCCATCGATTTCTTTTGATTCAATAAATGATAGATTAACAGAACTAAATATTGAATCGGTTTTTTCTGGCCATGATGTTATCGTGGATGGAACTGATAATATTAAGACAAGATATTTGATAGATGAGTATTCAAAAAAACTTGGTATTCCTTGGGTTTATGGTTCGGTCTATAGATTTGAGGGGGTCTCTGTATTCAATTTTAAAGGCGGCCCAAGTTATTCAGATTTATTTCCAGAGGCACCTCCAGATGAATTGATTCCAAGTTGTGCTGATGCAGGTGTGTTCGGAGCGCTGACAGGGATAATCGGTTGCCTTCAATCAACTGAAGTAATCAAAATATTACTGCAAATAGGGAAACCATTGATTGGCAGGCTAATGGTTTATGATGCTCTTGAATCAAAACAAAAAGTACTGAAATTTGGAGACTCGAATTTGCATCAAGTTGATGAACCAAACCAAAGTGGCAATCAAATGATGTTTAACAGAATCGACGCTTTTGAAGCAATTTCAAAAATGAATCAGGGATGGTCTCCAATGTTTTTCGACGTAAGAAGTGAGCATGAATGGCAGCAAGCCAAGAATAGAAGGTGCTCAATTTTTATGTCCGCATACCGAAGTATTGTCAAAAATCGACGAAATTCCAAAAGACCAGGAGATTTTGTTCCACTGCGGGGCAGGCGTTAGGTCAGAAATGGCAATACTTCAACTAATCAATGCAGGATTCGCCCCTGAAAACCTGTACAATCTCGAAGGTGGATTGATGGGTTGGGCTCAAGCCAATCCAGAGGGCATCATACAGGGCTGAATCTAATTTTTCTTGCTCAAACTTCAAATTGTTTCGCTGTCGCCATTAAATTGTGCCCAAATTAATCGTTGCCGACGAAAACGAAGGTCGGCGAGGTTTACTTGCTAATACTCTAGAGAGAGCAGGGTATGATGTAACACGGGCAGGTACACTTAGGCAAGCAGAAGGAACAGCACTTGCTACAATGCCAGAAGTTGTACTCTTCGATGGTGAATGGAATTCGGGAGACCCAATTGATTCAGCTCAAAGATTGATGGCAGATCCTGAATTTGCATTCAAATGTAGAATTGTAATTTTGTCGCGAAACAATTCACAAGATTACTTGGTTTCAGCGGCTAGAGCTGGAATTAACGAGGTAATTACAAAACCAGTTGATATGAATATGCTGTTATCTCAACTAGAAAAGCACTCGTTGAAGCAATTTGTACCCCCACCGGCAAATGTTGCAAGTCCCATCAATGTACAGCGAACGGGTACGTTCGATGTGTCGATGGTCACAGATGGTGGCAAATGGGCATTACCTGTTCTCAAGGATTTAGTTACACCTGAAAAAATTAGTATCGAATTTGTCAACGAAATTTTAGGACAATTAGGTGAAGAAGGTATCGAAGTTGATGAAGGTATAGATCCGAATCTTATGTCGAACATGCTTCGTTTAGCGTTGAATAGTATTGTAGGTGATGTGGACAATTCTAAACCCCAATCAAATGACTCAGGCTTAGTTCCATCAAATTTACCTACCAAAAATAAATCCAACACGCTAGGGTCAGGACTCGGTCCCAAATCGAAAAAAGGAGCATCTTCAATGGAAGAAATCCTACAAAACCAAGTTGATGCTTTAACAGAAGAAATTGAAGAGAAAATGGATGATATTTTAGATGAGTCTCCAGAATATATTTCAATTTTAGAGGATAGAGAAAAAACAGTAATCGACCCTGCGGTTCTAAAATTTACGAAACTAGTTGCTGAATCTGCACATGAATTGATGTGGGATTTGGGTCGACCTGGAAATGTAACTGACATCACTTTGTTAACTAGAATTGAAGATATTACTGAAATGTTGGGGGATGTTGTTTCCTCCTGCCTGACGGAGAGGAAGAATGATGGATGAGAATGCTAGGCGCTGGGCTTTTTGGGCTTTAGCGCTCGCATTTATGGTTGATTTCCTAGGATATGCATTCATCGTTCCTATTTTACCATCATGGAAGAGTCAGTTCTCACTATCGAATACGGAGGCCACAGCACTGGTATCCCTTTGGGCGGTTCCGTTATTTCTATTCGGCCCTAAAACGGGTAGATTGACAGATAAATTCGGTGCAGGTAGAACCATTTTATTTTCATTGTTTGCTTTGACAGTCGCTGCTTTAATGTATATTCTAGCCATGCGAATTACGGTAATTGATGGATTTATCGTGCTCGCTATCGCACGATTACTCCACGGTGCTTCTGGTGCAGCAATAATGACCGCAGGATTCGCTGCAGCGAGTGACATTTGGCCCCAAAATTTCGGTGAGATATCTGGTAAATTGATCGCTATGGCCACGATTGGGGGATTAATGGGCCCTGTGTTAGGAGGGGCGCTTTACACCTTTGACGAGGAATTTGCTTTCTTTGGATTAGCGATTATTACGGGATTAGTTATCCCTCTCGTATATGTTACAACCAGAGAATTGGGCCATGGAAGTACTCCGGCACAGGGTTCAGTTCCGCTGAAAGTTTTTATTCAAAATCCAATTTTATTCAGAATTGGTGTTTTAGTCACAATGACGACACTTGCTACAGGAGCCTTGGAAGCAGGTGTTCCTCTATTTTTAGAAGATAGTCTCGGATTAAACGCAGCATGGATTGGTGCAGTTCTTCTCGTAATGGTTGTTGCCCAAGGAATAGGAGGTTGGATTTGGGGGTTCTTAGTAGATCGAAATGGACCCGTCCGCTACATGATTTTTGGCTGGTGTCTAGTGACAATATCTCTTATTGCTGCGGGATATGTGGCACATTCGATTTCTGATAAAATTATGGCTGCTTACATGATAATTATACTTCTAGGAATGTTCCAATTCGCTATCTCTGCCGCTCAAGTTCCAATGTTGCCAATAGTCGATACCGCAACCTCACAAGTTTACGGTAAAGGCGGAGCAGGGCTTGCTTTTGGGGCATTTGGGACTGCATGGGCTGCTGGAACAATAATTGGTCCAATGGTCATCGGACCTGTAATCGACTACACCGGGTCATGGGGAATTACACTTGGAATCCTAGCGATACCGATGTTTATCGGTCTAGTTATCACTGTAATTAATTCAAAATTATTGGAAGATTGTTACTCAGCAGAAATGGAAAAACGTCTGGAATCAGAATAGTCGCTCAATGGTATGGCTGATAAGACGACCCCCTCTCGGAGTGCTGGGTTGAGTTATGAGTCAGGGGGAATTGCCAACCATTAGGGGTAAAAATTGGAACCCAAAAAAGCCCCTAGATTTTTCTAATTCATTACCCGTTGACGCTGCGAAAAGCGAGGTCTTGAGATTCACTGCCGAGAGGCATGATGGTCATCTTCAACTTGTTGCGGCAGTTTGGGATTATGTAATTAGTTCACAATCTAGTTTTTCTGGCGAAGAATGGCATGAATTTTCTAATCGATTTATCGATGCGTTAAATCAAGGTCTGTCTGGAAGATTGAAAGTAAAAGGATTGGGCAATGGCGAGATAATTCCTAGAAGAAATACCGAATTACATCTTGAAAGAAGAGGTCACCACTTCATAATCGATGTCAAACTTTGTCTTAGAAGATTGGCTCATTACATGTCATCAACTATTGACCAGAGAATGGAATGGCAGAGGATGATGACAAGGACGCGAGCTTTGGACACTCATCTGAAAGATGTATTCGCCAATGGAATGCCTACCCCTGATGGGGGAAAGTTTGGTGGTAAAGGATTCCGCTCTACATGGCAAGAAGCATGTGTTGCGGCAGCAACTGCACTAAATCGCTTCCCGGAAAATCCGAAGGGCTCAGAGTACAGAGGAGATTTTGTCGCACCAATGATTAGAGATATTGGACTTTGCATGGCAATGGGAGATACTCCTAAAGACCTCATGACCGCTCAAATGGGCAAAAAAGAATCTGTAATGGATGGAGGAATAGATGGTGCTGGAGGAAGAGATCTCCATGTTGGATGTTTCCATAAAGGTGTTTTACCGCCAACAGCACCTCTTCCTATTGCTTCTGCAACTATTACGGGCATGGCCCTTTCATCTTGGAAACAAGGTGAAAATAAATTCCATGTGGCCTGCATCGGAGAGGGTTCATCTTCGTCTGGAGAATGGTGGGAATCACTAAATTTAGCATCTACAAGAGGGCTTCCAATCACATATATCTTACAGAATAATCAAATTGCATTAGACACTCCTCCAGTTAATCAATCAAATTCTGAACTTTGGGCAGACAAAGCTGTCGCAATGGGCATGCCTTCGTGGACGATTGATGGATCGGACCCAGCAGCATGGCATTCTTCAGTTGCTTGTGCTAGGGAATTTGCATTGGAAGGCGGAGGGCCAACTTTGATTCATATTGAAACCATGAGAGGGTGCGGGCATGCACATCATCACGATGATTTGTATCTAGGTTCGGAGACAGGAACACCACCAGGTTATGTAGACCGAGAATTATTGGAATATTGGGAGGCTAAGGACCCAATTCCAACTCACAGAAGTTTACTTCTCTCTCTAGGAGTTACAGAAGAAGACTTGCAAACTATGGAAGAAGAAGAACAACAACTTGTTGATGCTGCTCGCAAAGCCGTCGAAGATATGGATTGGCCGAATCCAGAGACTGTGACATTGGGGGTCACATCTATTCATGATGCTGACACTCATTCTGATCATCTTGCTAGATTATCTGGTAATAAAATCAATCAAGAAGCAGACTCAGCAATACAAGTAGGCGAATGCTTACTTCAATATTCTGAAACAGGTGGTTGGACATATTCCAGAGCAATTCAACAAGCTATGTGCGATATTGCAGAAAGGTATGGTGACTCTACAATATTCATGGGAGAAGATATGGAAGTAGCGGGAGCCTTTGGAATGAATATTCCTCTAAAGGCAAACGGCCATCAGGATAAATTACTCGATATGCCTCTCTGTGAAGCGATAATTATCCATTCTGCTACCGGTGCCGCTTTAGCCGGCATGAGACCAATGGCGGAGATACAATTTGGAGGGTTTGCGGCTTTAGCACATAATGCATTGATTAACAATGCCTCCATGTTAAGATGGAGATGGGGTGCAAAAGTTCCGCTTACAGTTAGAGTTCCCTTGGGCGCAAGAACTCGTAGCGGGCCTTTCCATGCAAATATGATAGAATCATGGTATGCAAACGACCCCGGGCTGATTGTTTTAGCACCAGGCACTCCTCAAGATGCTTATGACTTACTTGTTGAAGCGGCTTCATTAGATGATCCAGTTCTATTTTTGGAACATATCGGGCTTTATGGTCTAAGAGGTGGTAAAACCGGTTGGGGACAAAATATCAATCAACAGGTAGACACCATCAGCGTCAATAAAGCAATAGATGAAGGAAAGAGATTCAAAATCGGCAAGTCCGAAATTATTCGTGGTGGAAATGATTTGACTTTAGTAACGTGGGGATCAATGGTGCATGTAGCCAAGGAAGTCGCGGATAAATTGTCTACTGATGGAATTGAAATAGAAATTATTGATGTCAGAACTTTGCTTCCTTTTGACGCAGAGACATGTGTATCAAGTGTCATCAGAACCGGACGTTTGGTTATTCTTCAGGAGGGACAGTGGTTTGGAGGAATTGGTCACTCAATGCAATCAAGGATTCTTGAAGATGCATTTTATGCCTTAGAATCAGTTCCTGTTGTAATCGGTGCTCTTGACACTCCTGTGCCATTTTCGCCGCCTCTAGAAAATCATACGATTCCTGATATTAATCACGTTGAGGCAGTTGTTCGTCGTTTGGTAGAGCAATAAAATTAGCAATTACAGCTCCGAATACTGGCGCAATGATGTACAAAATAAGATTGCCAGAAGATGTAACAATGTTTGGCCCAAGGCTTCTCGCAGGATTCATTCCAGCGCCAGTATAACTTCAAAAATGAATGCTAATAGGGCAACCATCGAACCAACGCCTATGGATAGTGTCAGAAGGTTCACATTATAATTCACCAAAATGTGAATGCTATACATCAACAATAGAGTAATACAGATTTCAATGAAGAACGCTTCGCTCAAATCGACTGAAATTTTTGTAGCGCCATCAAAGATAATCAATGCTGCTGCAAAGCCACCAAAACATTGGGCTGTGATGTAGCCCGGAAGTAATGATTTTTCCAACTGCCCATTAGCAGCGAAAGCAATTGAAACAGCAGGATTTATGTGCGCTCCAGAAATAGGTTGGAATAACATAATTGCCAAAAACACAGCAAATCCGAAAGACAAACTTACCATCAAAGGGCTCCAACCTATTGCAATAGTGCCACATCCAATCAGCACCATCAAGAAGGTACCGAGAAACTCACTCAGGTACTTGTTCATAATTTGTGAATTTTAATTCCCTAAATTGTTTTTTCCCCAATATAATAATCATCAAAGGGGGAACCTATTGGCGTATCCATGGAGGATGCCCAGCCAAAAGAAATGGGTCTAGCCTCTTTACTTCAATGGAATGCTATAGTAATCGCATTGGCCCTTTTTGTCACCTTATTTGTACTCGAAGGTATTTCATCCTCGAATAATTGGACGAGCATAGGAATACTTCTCTTGTTGGTTGTAATTGCGATGGCTTTACTGATTACGAGTGCTGATTTTTTCGTCGAAGGTGCAAAAGGACTAGCGTAGAGTCGGAATGGCTGAGGTTGTGATTGGATTAACGATTGTAAGTATCGGGACCTCACTTCCAGAAATCTTGGTCACTGCAACAGCCTCTGCATCATCTGGAGATGACCCTGCATTGATGGATTTAGCAGTTGGAAATATCTATGGTTCAGTCTTAGTGCAAATCACCTTAGTTCTAGGAATCGTAGTTGCATACAAACCACTTGAAATCCGCCCCGCTTGGTTGCGTAGAGATGGTTTGCTGATGTTAGCATCTGTTGTTATGCTATCGGGTCTTTTATGGGAAGGAGGCGGCTTATCTAGAATCGAGGGAGCAATTCTTTGTCTGATTTATTTTTTGTATCTGTCATGGTTATTGACGAATAAAGATAAAATCCGCGAAGACGAGATAGAAATGGTTGATGACATTAAATCAACTGAGTTTTCCTGGAGTTTAACCGCTTATGGGGTAATGGTTGTCCTAGGGCTAGGTCTAGCGATTTATGCCGCCTCTCAGATGGTTAATTACGCTGCAGAGATCGCATACAAATTGAATGTCCCTCACGCAATTGTTGGAACCACAGTATCTGGTTTGGGAACCTCACTACCTGAACTAACCGTAGCAATGATTGCAGTTAGAAAAAGCCAAGGCGTCGCAATTGGAACACTGATTGGCTCAAACATTACCGACCCTCTGCTTTCGATTGGGATAGCTGCTTTAATTTCTCCAATCTCAATAACAGCCGCATCTTACGATTTGACAATGTATCTTATCATTCCTGCAACAATTATAGCGGTATCAACATGCTTGATAATGATGTGGTCAGGATTTACCTTCAGTAGAATTGAGGGTAGTATTCTGATAGGAATTTATGCAATATTCATCATATTGATAGAACTTCAAAGGCAGGGCTACATTACTATCGGATGACAGCACTGCTTATTCAGTATGGCCGGTTGGCCTATCCATGGTCGACTTCCAATTGGATGAGATGCAAGAGATGTTGCGTGATTTAGCAAGAGAATTTGCCGTTGACGAAATTAGACCAAATGCAGAAAATTGGGACTTGGAATCAATCTACCCTAAGGACGCAATCAACGCTGCTCATGAGATGGGATTACTCAATTTACACATTTCAGAAGAATACGGTGGGCCGGGCCTAGGTACCATGGAAGAGGTATTGGTTAACGAAGAATTGGCTTGGGGCGACCCAGGATTTGCTACTGCGGCCTATGCGACGAGTTTAGCTTGCGCCCCAATTATTACAGGTGCAACAGAAGAACAGAAGGACAAGTATCTTCGGATGGTCGCAGAAGAAGGCGCTCTCGCATCTTATGCTGTCACAGAACCAGGTGCAGGGTCTGATGTAGCAGCATGTAAGACCTTAGCAGTCAGAGATGGTGATGATTATGTCATCAATGGTTCAAAAATGTGGATTACAGGTGCGGGATATGCAGATTGGTTCTTCGTATTAGCAAAAACAGATCCAGATGCAGGATACCGAGGAATGTCTGGCTTCATTGTAGATTCAGATTGTGAAGGATTAACCCTCGGCAAAAAAGAGAATAATATGGGGCAGAGGTGTTCTGATACAAGATCAATTTCATTTGATGATATGCGAGTTCCAGCAGAAAATTTGGTTGGCGGCAGTGAATCAGGAGGATGGATGAATGCAATGAAAGCATTCGATATGAGTAGGCCAAATATTGCTGCACATGCTACTGGATTGTCAAGGGCTGCTTATGAGCATGCATTGCAATATTCCGGTGAAAGGCAAACCTTTGGAAAGCCACTTCACAAACATCAAGCGATTCAATTCATGCTTGCTGATATGAAAACTAAAATCGAAGCATCACGTATGCTTACATGGAAATCAGCAGCAGATTTTGATGCCGGTGTGGCAAATACGGAATCTGCCGCTCATGCGAAGAGATTCGCAGCCGATACCGCTATGGAAGTTGCGACAGACGCTGTACAAGTTTACGGTGGCTATGGTTATTCTGAGGAATATCCAGTTGCTAGATTGATGAGAGGCGCCAAGGTCATGCAGATTTACGAAGGTAGTAGCCAAGTCCAAAGGATGATCATCGGTCGAGAAATAACCAAAGGCCTGTGATTGGTTATGACAAAAAAAACCCCAGCCATTATCTTGGCTGCGGGAGCATCTTCGAGATTAGGTCAGCCAAAATCTCTAGTAAATTGGAATGGAGAAACCTTGGTGAAAAGAGCAAACCGCCTTCTACAGGAATCGGGTTGCGCTCCAATAATTATCGTGACTAGAACTGAATTACAAATCGATGTAATGCTAGAATCTCCTAATTCTAATGTTATTGTTAATCCTAATCCTGAAATAGGCCGTACAGGCAGTTTACAAATCGGTCTCAAAGCACTGATTTCAGAATTAGGAAGGACGCCTAGAAAGGTGTTAGTTGTACCAGTAGATAGATGCGGATGGACTACAGAAACAATTGAGAAGTTAGTCGAAGAGGAAAAAAATACAAGTCCATATCCAAGTGGCCATCCTTTATTATTGACAGATATAGATATCGTGTTGGGACTCTCTGAAGATTCATCTCTCCGAGAAAATTTACAAATATCTAGGATTGAAGCCCCTGGTGAACATATGAACATTGATTCACCGGAAGATTTGGAGATGTTGAGATGACTGCTAAGGTATTGAAGTGGGTTTTAACCCAATTGAAATCCAACAAAAAGGTAGCTATTGCAAGCGTAGTTGAAACATCAGGTTCGGTGCCTGGAAAAGTTGGAGCTAAATTAGCGATTTCAAACTTAGGCAAATTTGGTACCATCGGTGGTGCTGGGTTAGAATTAATCGTTACTAAAAAACTAGAATCGATGCTAGAATCAGCATCAAAACCTATTGGTGAAATCGAAACTTTTGGTTTGAATAAAGGTGCTAAGGGCTATGAGGTAAGACCTTTAGACAGTCTCTGCGGGGGACGGGTTACCGTCGCTATGGAGGTGATGATACCGATGCCACACATACTGTTAATGGGAGGAGGTCATTGTGCCAAGGCTATTGCTGATGCTTGTATTCCCCTAGATTGGAATTATTCTGTTCAGGATTCTCGTGCGGAATTTGCTTCATTAGATGGCTCTGTAGAAACTCATCACTCATGCCCTAGTGATTTCCTCGAACAAGAAAGTTCTGAAAGTCTTAGTAGATTCACAGATATCCTACTTCTAGGCCATGATTGGAAAGAAGATGAAGAGAGATTGATTGGATTGCTGCGACTAAATTACAATGGTAGATTGGGCGTTATTGGTTCTAAGTCCAAGTGGAAAGCATTCACCAAAAAAGCATTGGATGCAGGTATTCCTCAAGCATCATTGGACAGTGTGATCTGCCCTATTGGTTTGGAGATTGGTGCTGAAAGTCCAGAGGAGATTGCGATTGCAGTAATCGCTCAAATAATGAAGGCATTCAAAGGAATTGACGATTGAATAAATTTGAGCGATAGTATCTCAATTCTTCAATTGACTCGATAATATCATCTAAAGCCCTGTGAGATTCCTTCTTTTCGAATTTAGGAATTTCAGGATTCCACCTTTTTGTTAATTCTTTAATCGTTGAAACATCAATAATTCTGTAATGCAGTAAGTCCAAAACCCTCGGCATTTCTTTTGCAAGAAATACTCTGTCATTGTGAATCGAGTTCCCACATAAAGGCGAAGCCCCCTTTTCTATATATTTTTCAAGAAAATCACAAGTCTGCTTTTCTGCATCTTCCAAAGTCACACCTTCGGTTCTTATTCTCTCAACCAGCCCTGAGGCAGTGTGGTGTGTCGTGTTCCATTCATCCATTGAATTAATTAAATCATCACTGACTTTGATAGCAAGATTTGGACCTGTTGCAATAATCTCCAAATCGCTATCTGTGACTATAGTTGCAATCTCGATGATAGATTCTTTCTCTAAATCGAGGCCAGTCATTTCCAGGTCAATCCAGACCATTTCTCCAGCCATGTTCTTTCCAAAGGTAAGAAGGGTTTGATGTTGCCGGAGTATCACTCAATAATTTCAGCATTGACAACTTCTTCAATATCTGAATCTTCATCGGAAATTTCGGTGAATTCTCCATCATTATTTTTCAGAGCAGCAATAAAAACAACAGCACCAAGGATTAGCGCTCCAAAGATTGAAGCATACAATATGTATTCAGTTGATGATTCTGCACTGTTCTTAATCACTGAACCACTTTGAATATTTACATCGATTGAAATTAACGGGCTTGAAGTTGTACCTTCTAGTGCTCTCATGGAGATAGTATGATTTCCATACAATTCGATACCCGGTAGATGCTCTAATTCGTGTACGATTTCCTCGTAAGTTAGGATCACATATTCATCATGCTCGTAGGAATGAATGTTTGACCAAGAATCTCTCAAATCATTACTCATCCACTGTATTGTATCAACAGGCTCACTAATGTCAACTCTAATCGATTGACCTTTCATCAGAGGGTGATATCCGTCGACTAACTCTAATTCATCAACAATCAATGAGATATTTTTGTTGAATGAATATTGTTGGTTGTATTCAGCAGCTTCCAATACTGACTCTAATGCATTGACGTGGCCGTGGCCATATACGTTGTTTTGCCTATTCTTTGGAATTGCGTCTTCAACGCATGGCTCATTCGCACCCATGTAATGGCATTGCCTGTAAGTCGCAGTCTCTTGCATTATATTTCTCATATCAAATGGAGAAAGGTCGGGATTTGCTTGTAGCATGAGTGCTCCAACTCCTGCCGCACCAGGAGTCGCCATACTTGTTCCACTCATACCAGTGTATTGGTCACCAGTATTTGCTGCAACTGACATAATATTGCTACCTGTATATGCGATATTTGGCTTGATTCGATTTTCTTCGGTTGGACCTTGACTTGAATATACTGCAATGCTGGTGTCTTTGTCTAGTGCACCCACTGTGATGACGTCTTCAGCAGAACCAGGTGTTCCAATCTGTGCGCTTACTGCACTGTTTCCAGCAGCTATGAACAAAGCGATTCCGGACCTAACCATCTCGTTTGCTTGTCTGTTTACGCTATCTTCTTCTGAAGAGGTCCATTCTATTGGCCCAGGTCCACCAAGGCTCATGGATGCGATTCTAGTATTGTAGATGTGCATTGTATCGATAGTCCACTGCATTCCTGCCATAACGGTAGCGAATGAACCGGACCCTCCGCCATCCAGAACTTTGACACCGATTAGATGGGCTTGTGGTGCCATTCCAACATGTTCGTAAGTTGGTGCACCAGTTCCAGCAGTCGTACCACCGCAGTGTGAACCGTGACCGTGGTCGTCATACGGGAAATCGGTTCCATTGGTATTGGATGGATTTGTTACCGGGTCGTAAAATCCTAGAATTTTCGGGTCGTATGTCTCAGGGTCATCATCTTGGTCATCTAAACTTGTGTGGTTTCCATCAAGTCCTGTATCGATGATTGCGACAGTGGTTCCTGACCCATCATAACCCGTTTCTTCAAAGGCGAAATCAACTCCGTGATTTGCTCTTGCATCTGCATTTGCAACTGTCAAAATACCATCTAATTCGATCATTACAACGCCTGGTAAATCCCTTAATGTGAGTAAATGAGACACAGGGACTCTACCTGCTAAAGCATCTATTCCATGGAGGATAAATTGATGCTGATATTCAACTTCTTCCTCAAGCATTTTTATTTCTTCAGTACCAGGTGTGTAGTAAAAGTCAATGATTAGAGGCAGTGTATTATCTTCATCGAGGAAAATCGGATTGTTCATGTGAACCTCAACCATGTCTCCAATGCCGTTTCCATCTCTGTCCACCGTAGTTTCAGTCCACCAACCCTGTGGTTCATCACTTGAATTTGAGGATTCGATTGGAACCATTGCAATAGCAACTGGTGCTAACATAATGAATAATCCAAAGAAACCGAAGAAACTCCTAATTCGACTCATCACCATCACCGTTGTATCTGCGACACAGTACAGATGTTTGAACCCTATGCAAGATTGCTAAATAGGGAGAGGTATCAAAAATACAAAGATAATCGGAGTTTTATGGGGCTTCAAAATTGGTTCAGCCGTGTTTTGATGTCCACTTGGTTTAGAGAAATTACCGTGATTGATGTAGAAAATTTACCCGAGGACAGAGGCGCAGTAATAGTTTCTTGGCACCCAGGAGGGCTTTTTGATAACATGCTTACTCGAGGAATGCTTCCGGGTAAACAAATAAAATTCGACGGGTTCTTAGATGATGAGGAAGAATTAGAATTAATTGCAAAAAAGGTTGCTGAAGGTTTCAATGTAGTAGTTTTCCCTGAGGGAGAAACACATAATTTACCGAGGTCAAAAGAAATCCAAGATAATGCAGCAAGGATAGCTCTAAGGTCTTTTGAAATTGCTACGGGAAATAAGCCAGTTATCATTCCGGTAGGAATCCATTACAGTCGCAAAGATCTCTTTAGAGAGAGAGTAGCATTAACGGTTGAAAAGCCAATAGAAATACATGGCACAGTTGATGAATTGAGGAATTTAATATCTGGAGAAATAAATCGAGCATCACTGTCCAAAGATGATTGGAGTGATAGAGAGTTAATGTGGAAAGCAGGGTCCATTATTCGTGCAGAAAGGATAAGAAATAACACTGAAATTGATGAGTTCAAAAATTATGGAGAGGGAGTGCTTGCCGCTAGAAGGGTTCGTGCTGCATGGGAGTGGATGGCAGAAAATGACGAGGATGTTTGTCAGGATTTGGAAAATAGAACTAGGTCTCATATGGCTAAACTTGATAGTTTCAATCTAAAGCCTCATCATGTCGATCAGAGGCCAGATTCTGTCTCAGCAAAGGGCTTTGCAAAATCGATATTTTTGTTTTTATTTGCTTGGTCTTTTATGCTTGGATTTGTCACAATAAGTGCAATAATTGGCTCAATACCGCCGTTTCTTCTGGTTGTTTCAATAGATAGAATGATTGGTTCTAGAATAAATCAATCCAAGAGAGGTTCGTTAAAGTTGTACAGTGCTGTAGTCGCATATCCTATTTGGTGGATATTTTCTGCATTGTTGTTTACTTGGGCTATTTTATCTCCAAGCAGCCCATTCTCACCGTTAGCGGATTATAGCAAAATTGTAGAATTTTTGTTTTCACTACCAGCAGCATTCGTATATCCACTGATGCTATGGTGGATGCCAACAGCTGCTAAGTTGCAAATGAAGTTGTATTCTCGAGGTAAATCTTCGTGGAGAAGGATGCGATTATTCGCAAAATGGAGGAATCCGTCATTTGACTGGGACGAGTTAACTTCGAGTCAAAAGAAACTTGCTGCTGACCTTGTAAAAATAGGCGATGGACTAGTCTTGCCGGGAGATATTGATTGGAATAATCCCGCACCAGGAATGGACGATTTTACAGCGGTTTTAATTCGTAAAAATTGATTTTTCAGTGCCAATGCTGAAAGGGTGAATCGTTCTCCGCTAGAATGGCAGGTGACTGTTATGGTAGGAAACGAACATATTCCGATGATTCCAGTTGCACCTTCTGTAATTTGGAAATCTAATGTAAATGGGCAACAGAAGGAATGCCTAGTTCCATCTAATGCGATTCTACTCGATGTCTTGAGAGATAATGTAGGATGTTTAGGAGTAAAGCGCGGCTGTGATATGGGAACATGTGGATGCTGCACTGTAATGATAGACGGCGTCCCAAGACTATCTTGCTTAACGATGGCACAAGATGCAGTAAATTCGGAAATTACAACCGTTGAAGGCCTTGCAGATGGAGGTCATTTGGCACCTATCCAGCAATGTTTTGCTGAGCATGGTGGCTCGCAATGTGGTTTTTGTACACCAGGTTTCTTAGTCACTTCACAGGCATTATTGAATTCTAATGATAATCCCACTGATGATGAGATTGCCTGTGCAATAGAAGGAAATTTGTGCAGATGTACAGGGTATCAGCAGATTATCGATTCAATTAGAGCGGCTGCAGAAATACACAGAGGAGAAAAAGAGTCTCAAAATCCAGCAAGCGACGCTCATCCAGATCCACATCCAAGTGGACCTGATGAGCCAACTATGCCACCAGGTCATGCGAGGTAATTTCAATGTCAGGTGGATACAAACAGCAACCAGGTGGCAACACTGAAACTCGAAAGGATGGCAAAAGAGTTGCTGGAAAGCAAAGTTTTGCCCCTCCCGGTTCAGGAGGCTCAAGGCCAAAGATGGCAGGAAGAGATCTTGATTTCATTCCTGAAATGGTAGGGGGCAAGGAGCACCAACCGGCGGGCGCACACATTCACGATAGAGTGAGGACTGGAACTACAGTTGGAAAGAGAATGCCTTTGGTAGATGCAAATGCCAAAGTCACCGGTCAAGCATGGTACGGTGACGACGTTAGACTTCCGAACGAAATAATTGGAAGAATTGTAAGGTCTCCTCATCACTATGCAAAGATAGTTTCAATCGATACAACAAAAGCTGAAAATCTCCCTGGCGTGCTTGCAGTAGCGACTGGAGAGGATGCTCCAAATAAGTTCGGTGTGTTACCAGTCACTAAAGATGAACACGCAATGGCTGTTGAAAAGGTTCGCCACGTTGGCGATTTGGTTGCGTGTGTTGCTGCGGTCGACGAGGCTACAGCGAGAGAAGCCGTCGCTTTAATCGAGGTTGAGTACGAGGTATTGGACTCCATACAAGACATGAAGAAAGGTTTGGAAGATGTCGACGAACCAATCCACTGGCGAGGTAGATATCACGTAGGGAAAACCAATGTCCAAAAGAGAGTATTCCAAGAATTTGGCGACCGTTCAATGGTTGAAAACCCAAAGGCTATGCATCATGGGAAATGGAAATTTCAAGGAGTAAATCACGGATTTACAGAACCTCATGCGGTTGTCGCACACTGGGATCCTAACGGTAGATTACAACTCTACACCCCACAACAAGTACCACATTATGCTCACAGGGCGCTCGCAACTGTGTTGGATGTTCCAATGCATCAAATCAATGTCATTAGAACATATGTCGGAGGGGGATTCGGTGGAAAATCAGACCCTTTCCCACACGAAATGTGCGCTGCAATATTAGCGAGAAAAGCAGGCAGGCCAGTTAGAATTAACTTTGACAGGGAAGAGGTATTTTGGGTAAATAGAGGTAGGCATCCAAGCCACATAGAAGTTCAATTATACGCTGATGAAGAAGCAAGAATCTCAGGTTTTGATATTGATGCATTAATCGATGGCGGAGGGTTTGCATCATTTGGACACGTCACTTCATATTACAATGGAGTTCTTGCTACTGCGCCATACGAATTAGGTTCATTCCACTACACCGGTGCTAGAGTTTGGACAAACAAACCAGCCAGTGGAGCGATGAGAGGTCACGGTGCTGTAAATACAAGGTGTGCCGTAGAAGTGGGTCTCGACGACATGGCAGAACAGCTTCAAGTAGACCCAATAGATTTGAGATTAGCAAATCTACTTCCGCCACATTCTCGAACGATTTCTGGTTTTAGAATCACTTCAAATGGTATGCGTCAGGCATTACAAAAAGTAAGGGAAGGAAGTGATTGGGATAACAAGTTTAGGAAATTACCATTAGGAAAAGGAATTGGTATTGGATGTGGTTTCTTCATCTCAGGGTCGGGTCTTCCTATTCATTGGGACCCAAACAAATTCCCACACGCAACAGTGCACATTCAGGTCGATATGGATGGAGGCGTAACGGTCCATACCGGAGCTGCAGATATTGGACAAGGCTCTACAACGGCAGTAGCCCAAGTAGTCGCTGAAGTTCTCGCTCTGCCAATCGAAATGATTCATGTTCGAAGTCATGAAAGTGATACTAGCCCGGTCGATTTAGGTTCATATTCTTCAAGAGTGACATTCATGAATGCAAATGCTGCGATCAGAGCGGCTTTGGATATCAGAGAACAATTACTCAATGCAGCATGGGATACTCTTGGATATCACCCTGATACTCTAGTGCTCAATGATAGAAGAATCTACTATAAGCACGACCCTGCAATCGGCATTTCTTATTTAGAAGCACTCCACAAAGCGCAGGAAGATAAAGGCGCATTGATTGCTTCAGGAGCATATCGTTCCCCTCCAATGGGTGGTGTTCACAAAGGAGCAGCAGCAGGGTTAGCACCTGCTTACTCATTCTCCGCCTACGTCGCTGAAGTCGAAGTAGATGTCGAAACAGGTCTAATAAAATGCACAGATGTTTGGGCTGCTCACGATTGCGGAAAAGCTCTCAATCCACTCGCAGTTGAAGGGCAGATTATCGGTTCCTGTCACATGGGGCTTGGCCAGGTACTGACTGAACAAATGGTGTATGGTAGGACGGGTCATCTTCAAAATCCAAATCTTTTGGATTACAAGATTCCAAGTGTGCATGAAATGCCAAACGTCACTCCAATCATCATTGAGTCTTGCGACCCTGAGGGTCCTTTTGGAGCAAAAGAAGCGGGTGAGGGTCCGTTATTACCAATTTTGCCTGCTGTAGTTAATGCTGTGTATGATGCGATTGGTATCCGGGTCAATGATTTACCGTTAACTCCTGACAAGGTATGGTCTGCAATTGCAAAGAAAATGAAGTTAGAAAATATCGACGACCCCTCTCAATTACCAGTTCCGAGAATTGATTTTTCAGAATTACAGAAGAAACTTGTAGAGCGAGGAAATGAGCATCAAACTAGAGATAAAAGAAGGCAAACTACTGAGGATACCGATGCTTATGTTAATGGCGTGTTATTCGGTTTCGATCCAAATATCCCACTTGAAGACCAAGTAGAAGGTTGGTCTCATGCTGACAAACCAACCGCCGACCAACTTGCTGAACTAGGTCTCGCTGGAAAGGCATGGCTCAAAGAAGAACAGCGCGAAATGGGAGGTGAAAATTAATGTTGATGCCACCGTTTATCTTGCACACTCCTAAATCTATAGAAGAGGCATGTGAACTCTCTTCAAGATTAATTTCTGAAGGAAAAGAGTTCGATTGGATTGCAGGGGGGACCGATCTAATTCCAAATTACAAATGGCATATCAACCCCAAATCAGATGTAATATCATTGGCATCAATTTCAGGAATTGATACGATTTCAATGACAGAAATTGGCTGTATGGCGAGACTTCACGATATTGCTGAGAGTAATTCTGCTCATCCGTTGATTGCAGAAGCGGCAAGTAAAGTCGCATCTTCTCTAATTCGAAGAAATGCTACAATTCGGAGGCAATCTTTGCTTGGACACAAGATGTTTCTGGTATAATCAAGCCGAAGAATGGCGTAGCAGTATAGATTGGTGTCACAAATGTGATTGTGGTACTGGTTCAGATTGCAGAGTAATTCCAAACCAGAATGAGTTATGCGTTGCTACTTATCAAGGAGATATTGCACCAAATCTGATGGTACTGAATGCCTCTGTTCACATTATTGGGCCTGAAGGTAGTAGAGAGATACTACTCTCTGATTTTTATCAACTCGATGGAATTACTAGAAATGTTCTGCAAAAAGGAGAGTTTTTACTGAAAATAACAATGCCAGAAGATGTTTCCGATTGGACTGGTAATTACAAGAAATTGCGAGTTAGAGAATCCTGGGACTTCCCGGAGGCGGGAGTTGCAGCAGCCTGGAAGAAAGGCTCACGTTCAACATTAAGGGTCGCAACAACAGCCCTGGAAAGTATCCCACGCCTACATTTGGAGGAAGTATCTCAAGCAGGAGGAGATATAGCCTCAATAGCAACTAATATTTTCGAGAATGTAAAACCAGTCAATAACACATCATTACCTCCGCGATATCGCAGAAATATGATAAAAGTGTTAGTTAAAAGAGCGTGTGAGGAGTGATTTCATGAGGTCCTTGATTCCAATTTTGGTTTCTCTAACTCTACTAACATCATTTTCGTCAGCCCAAACTCCTTCTAATGAATGGGATATCGGTTGGGAAGATGATGATGAGCCAGTGATGATGACTCTTGATTCAGTATACAATTTTGATATAACAATCGAATTTTGGATAGAAAACTCTAGGCCTGTTCAAGCAAACATCGAATTTGAAGTGGAAACAAATGAAGATTTTACAGTAGATGACCCTGGTTCTGTATCAGTTCCTGCAAATTCAAATGAGACTTTTGAAATTACTATTTCTGGCAGTGGACTTGATGATTCAAACGAATTGATAGATGCAAGAGGTCAGTATTACGACATTGTCACCGTGGTCGCCAACCTAATGGTGGGTGGTCAATCTAGCGATTCAAAAGAAATCGAAAAGCAATTGCAATTTTCTCCAGTTTACAAATTAGAATATCCGACAATCGATGATATCAATCTCAACATGAAAGCGGGAACGGACAAGGAGATAACGATCGATATCGAAAATCGGGGTAATGTTGATGACGCGATTAAAAGGATTGATTTTACCTTCAAGAGCTGTCCACAGATGAATTACGAGGTTGTATCGGGTCTTCAGCAAGGAACAGTTATTGCTAACAAAATTAGCGGGGTAGTCAAATTAATTTCACCATCAAGTCACCCTGACAAAACATGCACATTCGAAGTAAATACTGTTAGTGAAGGGGACAGCATGGGGTATGTTGGTAAATTTGAGTTTGATGTAGAAGCGCCTGAGATAATTTCTGAGGATGATAATGGTGGTTCAGAAGACGACAATTCCGTAATTTCTGCAAACGACGGGAATTCTCTTCCATATTTGCCATTTTCAGTATCCATGATTTGTGTTATTTTTGCTGCGTTTGTTCGCAGATAAGCGTTTTTTTGCAGGCTTTTTTTGAAATGATACGCTTGTATTTACATTGATATTCTTAATTTTCTTCTAAGCATCCCACGATAACCTATATGAGTGGAGCAAAGTTGCGACAGGAATAGCGTTGTCGAAAAGTTGAGGTATTGTTATGGCAGATGTAGAATCTAACGGTCTAAAACTCGAAACATGGCTGTTGATTGGGTTTGTTGTAGCGATGCTCTTGTCTACAACATTAATCGTTGTATCTTCCTCTAACAAAGAAACAGTATATTCTGCTTATGTCACTGACGCTGAGGAAGAGATGCAACTCCAGCAAATTTCTACCATGCGCTCTGATCTTGGTTCAGGTGAAGGCAACATGGGATATGTTATCGCTAACACAATGTCTACTCCAATGCTCGTTAATGATTGGAGAGAACCTCACCGAACCATGCTGATAATTGCAGCACCTGAGAAACCATTCGATAACGCTGAGGCAGATGCAATATACAGATTTGTCACTGAAAAAGGGGGCAAGGTCATAATTGCGGCAAATTCAACAAATGCTCAAACTGTAGCAGATAAATTCGATGTAAAATACTTCGATGCACCAGTTGTGGACCCTAACAGACATTACGAAGTGACAAATTATCTTGGAGATTTGTCCGCTGAAGATGCAAGAAGGGTTTGGGCAGTAGCAGGTGTAAACAAAGTATGGAATGATGATAATGCAAGGAGGCCATTCTGTTCTGATTCAATGCTTTCAGAAAATTCCTACGACAACTGTGCATTACCAGTTCTCTTCCACAGACCTACTGCAATTCAAGTCTTAGAAGAAGGCGAATTAGACCGCAGTGTTAAAGTTCTAGCTCATGCCTCTGGGTCAGCATTCATCGCTAGAGAAAACATGGATGCAAATGACCCAGACAACCCAATTCTGGGTGGAAACAATACAGGCCTAATCATCAGAATGGATTACCCTGGAATTCAAACTATTGACAAAGTGAAAGGGTTCTCTGAAGGAGAAGTCGACGTTACCGGAAGTATAGTATTCGTTTCAGACCATTCAGTATTCGCTAACCACCTGTGGGACATTGCAGATGCAGATGTCACAGGTAAACTACAGTGTGATTCCCAATACTACCAGGACAGCGCATGCTGGACTGATTTACTTTCTGGCGGGTCTGAAGATCCCGCATGGAATGGTAATAGCGATTTCTTCATTACTCTAATCAGAGATATGATGGAACACGATAACGATGGTATGGCATTAACTGACACACGTGAAAACAGCAATTTCTATGTCGTATTCGATGAGTCAAGGCACGTCACTTCAGCAATTACTTCACCATTTACTGAAGCTATGGGCGCAATTGTAATGTTAACCAGTGATACGCTGTTAAAGTGGCTAATCGTACTAAATCTGATGGCGCTATTATCGATTGCAATTATGGTTGTACCAGAAAAAGAAAACTGGCGCCATGTATTCGATTTAACAAGATTTAGAGAGAGACCAAACAAAGTCGACCCGAATTTGTATCTTCAGAGAGTTAGAGAATCTTTGATGTCGAAGGTTCGACAATTCCACGACCTAACCAGAGACGAAATGGCTAGGAAGACACCGGGAGAGATCCAATCTATGATTAAGGATCCCCGACTTATTGAGTTGTTGTATTCACAACAACGATCATATTCCAACGAAGAACTGAGGCAATTATTGCAACAGATTAGACGTTGGGGAAAATAAAATGAAAGGAGGAAAAAAAACATGCAACCAGCACCACCACCACCCGCAGCCCCCCTGCGCCGGCACCACCTGCACCGGCAGCGCCTCCAGCGCCAGCCCCTGCAGCACCTGCACCAGCGCCTGCACCAGCGCCTGCACCAGCAGCACCTGCACCAGCAGCACCTGCACCAGCAGCGCCAGCAGCGCCAGCAGCGCCGGTTCAGGCACAGCCTAGACACCAAAGTAGCCCAGAAGTCAGAGAACGTCTTCAGGCAGTTGGAGCTATCGCTCAAGCGATCAGCGCCGAAGTACAGAAGGTAATTATTGGTAAGAGCCACGTCATCGACAACGTTCTGATCAACATTCTGTCCAACGGAAACCTACTGTTCGAAGATTACCCGGGACTTGCTAAGACCTTGATGACCAACACTTTCGCAGATGCGTTGGGTTGTGACTTCAAGCGTGTTCAGTTTACACCGGATTTGTTGCCTGCAGATATTACAGGAACAAACATCTACGACGCAAAGAAGGGAGAATTTACATTCAAACCAGGACCACTGTTCTGTAATCTTCTACTAGCTGACGAAATTAACCGTGCTCCGCCAAAGACTCAAGCGGCTTTGCTTGAGGCTATGCAAGAAAAGCAGGTGACAATCGGTACAGTTACTCACAAACTACCAGCACCGTTCATTGTTATGGCAACTCAGAACCCTGTTGAACAAGAAGGTACATACCCTCTACCTGAAGCGCAACTTGACCGTTTCATGTTCAAGATGAGTGTCGGATATCCAGACCGTGCTGACGAAGATGAAATTCTAGCAAGACGTATCAACCGTGGAAAAGACGCAGTTGATGTTGACGTTATCACAGACCCACAACGTGTAATTGCTATGCAACAAGCGTGTGAAGATATTTACGTAGACCCTGCACTAAGAATGTACATGGTTGAAATCGTGTCTAGAACAAGAGAAGATCCTAGAGTTCTTGTAGGTTCATCTCCTCGTGGTTCTCAAGCACTATTGAAAACCTCTCGTGCAGCAGCAGCTCTAAGAGGAAGAGACTTCGTTACACCAGATGACGTGAAGGCAGTTGCAGAACTTGCAATTGCTCACAGAATCATCCTAAAGCCTGAACACCAGATTAAGGGATTGGAAGCAGGAGAAGTTATTCAAACAATTCTTCGTGAAGTACCAGTTCCAACAGTCTGATTTCAGAAATTAGTACTGGAGGTTCGAAAACATGTGGAGTCGTAAGAGTGCGATGCTGGGTTCCTTAGCGGTAGCTATGTATTTGCTGGGGCTAACGCTTAGAAATTCACAATTGGTTACCATCGCTGTGGTAATATTCGTGTTCTTGACTTGGGCTGCATTATTCGGTGGTCATGCCGATGTAGCATCTAGTGGTCGTCGTGCTGAAGAATGGACAGGAGAAGAAGGGGTCTCCTTGTCAAATGTTTCAGCAATGAGGAAATTATCTAGCGCACGTATTTTCGAAGACGGAGATATTGGAGTAACTCTTAGGATGCAAAATCATTCTGCCTTAGGGAAAATCCTAGAGGTAAGAGATCGAGTGCCAGAAGTTATGAGAATCAAAGAAGGTGCCAACTACATTTTAATGGAATTAGGTCCAAGGAGAGAGACATTCATTGAATATACCGTAGAGTGCCCATTAAGAGGATTCTACAGCCTTGGCCCTGTCGCAGTTAGAGTACAAGACCCGTTCGGGCTATTCCACAGAGAAAAAGAACTACATGTCTACAACGACTTCTTGGTATTCCCTAAGATGGAAGACCTGAAAGAAACATTCGTAAAGTCAAAGGTACCGAAAATTTTCACAGGTGCTGTAAATATCAGACAACCAGGTCCTGGTTCTGAATTCTACTCTCTAAGAGAATATTTCGAGGGAGATTCATTCAGAGCGATTAACTGGTCTGCATATGCAAGGTCTGGAAAACTGATGGTTAACGAGCGCGAAAGGGATGCTGTGAGCGACATCATACTAATCGTTGACTCACGAGCAGTATCTGAAACTGGCCCGGTTTCAAGGAATGCTTTAGTCTATTCAACAAGGGCTGCAGCCAGTCTTGCAAAATATTTCCTAGGTCGTCGTGACTCGGTTGGTTTGATTCTTTACGGTGATGAGGTTGTCAGCGTAGACAGAGATACTGGAAAGAAGCAACTGTACGTTATTCTGACCAAACTCGCAGGAGCTATGGCTAGAGGAAATATTCCTCTACAGGTTGTTGTAAACAGAATTATGCCTCACATCAACAAAGGAAGTCCGATTATTGTTCTTTCAAACTTAGAAGATGACCCTACAATGGTTAATGCATTGCGTGATTTTAGAGCAAGAAATTTCGATGTGACAGTCCTATCTCCATCAAGTTTAGAGTTTGAATTCGATGCAAAGAGGTTGGACAGAACCGGATATGAAGTTTTGAAAACCGAAAGAGACGTTGTGATAAGTGAATTAAGAGGATTAGGAGTTAACATCATGGATTGGGAGCCAGATATGCTACTATCCACCGCTCTAGCAGGAGCAAGAGGATTCTGAGGTGAAAATATGTCAAATCAATCAGGAGATACAAAACACCTTTACGATGGCAAAACAGTTCGTTCATCAGCACCTTCAAGAAAGAAGTTAGCTGCAAAAGGGTCTTCAGCCACTGGAGAAATACCAAAAGATGCTATACCAACTGTCGAAATTCCAAGTTTCATCGAAAGTTTACTCGGTGGCCCACTTGTCCCTAAAATGAAGTTCTTGCCAGCAGACAAGATGGTACAGAATTTGCAACTAGGTTGCTATGGTGTTTTGATTGCACTAGGAATTCTAACTTACATTGTGACTCCATCCGTTGGAACAATTTGGTTTGCATTAACTGGATCTACAACCATCGCTGGACTAATTCAATTGTTGGTTATAATAGGTGCTGTAGGTTGTGGATTCTGGGGAACAATGCAACGAGATGCAAGATTCATGCTTGCATCTTATATCCTATTCATCCTATCAGTAATGCGTTTCGCTTCATCAAAGGTATCTCTTTCACAAGATGTATTCGATTTGGCTGACAGTCAACTCCTTCTAACTATTTTAGTTGTAATATATGCTGTTTTACTGGTTATGTATTTCGAATTGTCAAACGGCGTAATTCGATTCAGTATGCTAGATACATCGATTAGAACAAGAGAAGTTTACGTGATGAATGTTAAGAAGATTGTAAGCAAATATCATCGTTCCCTCGTCATAAATCCATTAATTGCTGGAGGTTTAGCGATGATTGTATTATCTGTAAATACAATTCTACCGGCATTTGTTGGTTTATTTTCCGAGCAAACCGCTATGAGGTTAGAAGAATCGGTTGAATTGATTTCAGTATATGGCGTTGCACTTGGCACTCTATTCGTCTTCCTAGTTGTTGGCGGTCTATTCGCACTGGACCTACCAACTCATCTACAGTCCTGGAGAGAAAATAAAGAGTAATACAATTCAGCGATTTCAATCGCTAAATTGTTAGTGGTGACAAGATATCTTGTGCCAAAATCATTTTTGTTTACAAACTCATAATTTGGACCTAATTCTCTGTGCTTGCCGATGATTGTTACAATGGCGCTTTTGTGCTCAATATTGCCTGAGAATAGTCTCTGATACTTTCTGACGAATTGGTTTGGTAAAATCAGTTTCATACTATTGTTATCGCTTTCTAGATGCCAAGGAACTACATCTTTAGTTTCAATAAGCGAAATTAGTTCTGAGTTGATGTTTTTTTCATCAGTCACTAGAGATACACCAGGTTGACATCCAATTGCTACCAGATTATCAGTATTCAAATCAGGGCCAATTATTGTTGGTGGAGTTATTTTTGGCTCATGGATATTGTTGATTTCAACTGGAATTCCTAATTTGACAAGAGGAATTAAGGTTGCAGGATGTATAACAGTAGTTCCATGAATTGCCAATTCTGAAGCTTGTCCGTATCCTAAATACGGTATTGCATTAGATTCAATACCCCATCGTGGATTAATCGGTTTTATCCCATCAACATCTTTCCAAAGTATGAGTTTTTTCGCATCTAGTAAATGTGCAAAGGCGGCTGCTGAGTGATCTGAACCTCCTCTGGATAATATTGCAAGTTCCCCATCGCTTCCTTGACCAAACCATCCGGTTAGAATTGGAATTCCTACCAGCATTTCAAATTTCAATGATGATTTTGAGTTTACGAGGTCGATTTCTTTTGATTTTCCCGACCCTTTCATAATTAGGCCAATGTCTTCAGCACCAATTGGATTTGCTTCAATCCCTAAATTTCTTAATTTTTGAGCGACTACTAAAGCACTCAACCTTTCACCTGAAGCGAGAATTAAATTCTCTGATTTTTGGGAACGAGGGCCACCTGAAGAAATATTCATTATTTCATCCGAAATTCCGTCGATTACCCGTTGGAACATTTCAAAAAAAGGTCCATCTTCGATTTCAGGTGCAAATATTAGATGCTGTGAAATAAGGTCTTGCACAATTTTTCCACTATACTGAACATCTTTTAGCGCTCGGAGTAATTTGTCTGTGACTCCCCATAAAGCGGATACCACAATCACTGGTTTTCCGTCAGATGATTGGATAATATTAGCAATTTTGTCAATGTCAGAACTTTTCCTGAGGCAGGAGCCACCGAATTTGTGTACTACAAAATCTTCACTCATCCAAGTAGCCTCCCTGTATTGCTAAATCTGCTATTATCCACCTTGCTACAGCTTCGACTACAGGACGGGCTCTTGGCGCTATCACAGGATCATGTCTTCCCTTGATCGCTAATTCTTCTATCATTCCAGTTGTTTGATTGAATGTTTCTTGTGGAATCGAAATGCCACTAGGCGGTTTGAATGTAACACGAACATGGATAGGTGCGCCACTGGCCATACCACCTAGCGCCCCATCAGCGCCTTCGGAGAGTGTCATTTCATCTCCATATGCATCGTTGTGTTCACTCCCTCTCATCGTACCCGCACCGACACCTCGGCCGAATTCAACCGCTCTGGCAGCTGGAATTGCCATTAGGCCTCTTGCCAAAGCCGGCTCGATACCATCAAACCAAGGCTCCCCAAGCCCGATTGGCAAGCCTGAAATCACGAGGTCAACTCTGCTTCCAAGCGAGTCACCGTTTTTTCTTGCCTCCTCAGCGAGTTTGATACCATCTTCACCTTCTAGCCCACCTAAAGCACCAACCGTCGCTTCAATCTTCCATTCCTCTGGAATAATATTTCTGGCTAGAGAAGATGCTGCGACTAGGCCAGCGGTAAGCCTCGCCGAAAAAGACCCACCTCCTCTGAGGTCTGCGGCACCCTCGGATTTGACATTGATGGGGAAATCGGCATGCCCAGGTCTAGGCTGATGAGGAAGAAATGAGTAGTCTTTTGATTTAACATCATTATTTTTGATCAGCAATAAAATCGGCATACCTGTGGTTTTGCCAGCATGAACACCTGACAGAATTTCCACATCATCGGTTTCTTTTCTTTTACTGGCTAAACCACTACCCGGTCTTCTTGAAATCATATCTGAAACCAATTGTTCAAAATCCGGTTCAATATTGGGTGGCATACCATCAATCAAAGCACCTACTGCGGGACCATGTGACTCTCCAAATAGAGTCACTGTTAGTTTATCGCCGAGGCTCATTTGCATGTCCTTCGTGCCTTGCAAAAATATCACATTCTTCAATGTGAGTATTTGTCTACTGCATTTGTTTGTTTACAACTTTCGTCTCTATTAATTCAAGCTTCTTGTTTCCAATATACCAATCTCTTAGCCTTTTCAAAGAAGGTTCGTTGCCAGCAGGAGCAAAAATTACAATCGCAGGACCTGAACCAGACATTCCAGCTGCTCGAGCACCGTTGACAAATGCATCATTGGTGAGTTTTCTGCCAACTTGGTCATTTAATGCGCCTACTATGCCTCTCCCATTCCAAGTAAGTGCAACCAAATCATTACCTTCCTGTATCGCATTCAAAGATTGAGCAAAGGCTTGTTGATGGAATGTGAAATCCTCAAGTTCTGGCTTGTTTTCTCTCTCACCCCTTAGAACAATCAAAACGGTCCATTCTTCAGAATTAGGACCTGGGGATTCTAGTAAAACACCAGACTGAGTTGATTCTGCATTGATGTCAATAAGTTTCCATCCGCCTTCGATTGCAGCCCAAGCATCGTCTATGCTGCCTGTAATCGATACACCAGCATCCAATTGAGCCAATGCTGCTAAATGGACTATTTCGTGATTTTCCAACGACAGATTAGTTGCATCGCATAGTGCCTTGAAGGCTGCAACACAAATCGCTGCACTTGATTTAAGACCCTGTTTTGGTGGGACTTCTGAACTTACATTCCAAAAAAAACCATCTAATTTATCGGTCTTTTCTGAAGCATTCCAAACTTTTGCAACAGATTCTAACAGTTCGTCCGGGTCTTCAATATCTCGTCTAGAGGGTTTGTCAAGCAATTTTACTTTAACTGGTAAATCGAGGGCTAGTGAACAGCCATAGCCCAAACCAGCGGCGTGAAGAAGACTACATCCTCCATTTGCCTCTCCGGTTCCAAGTACGGCCAAAAAACCACCTATATTTCAGAAACCTCCGCTTTTATGGGAATTCCAATATGTCTACCAGTCTTGAAAGTAATTCCGAAAATTTTGTCCTTTGGACGTATTTCAGTTATCGATATCAACTCTCGTGACGGCAATACTAAGCGTACAGTCTCTGCTTGTTGTAGCAAAGTTCCACCTTGATTATTATCTTCATCCGTCCATTTAATAAGGAGAAACGGTCGATTTTCAATTTTTAATCTTCCAATGGTTGCTGATTTTGTCTTACCGGAAGAATTTACAACCATAACTTCATCCCCCATGCTCAATTCTGAAAGGTATTTTGTTGAACCATCTGCCATTAAGATGTAAGCATTAACTGGTCCAGCATTAACTCTGAAAGGCCTAGTTGGGACAAATTCAGATTCAACGGTTTCTCCATGGACAAGTACAAGAGACTTGGAATTCGAACCAACTAACATACCATCTCCGATCTCTAACATTGAAATTAGGTCAATACAGACCCTGTCTCCAATCATTCCTTCTCTAACTTCAATAATTTCAAAAGAGGTCAATTCGATATTACCGCTACTTGGAATTGAAATTTCAGATTCATTCTTTTCTCCCCTTTGTGATTTAGCAATTAATGCTGTTTCCATTAATTCTTCTGGCACGAATATAGCATCAACTCCAATCTCTAATGCAAATGTCGCTCCTAAGATTTGTTCTGACTTTGAAATTTTTGCTGCAACTTTTGTCGGACCGGAATTACACGCAGCAATTATATTTTCAATCGGAATCATTTTCCAATCTCCAAACTCCAACAAAATCCAATCTACACTACCTGCCAATGACCTTGCGAAAGACTGCCCATCTGAATTTGAAACATTTACCACTCGACCGGCATTTCGGCCATCTAGATACAATGCATTGCCATCAATTTCTAGGTCTTCACCCAGAATTTTATCGATTCCTGGGATTCTATCCCCAGATTCAAGCCAAACTTCTATGATATCACAATCCTGTTTCACTAATAGCCTTGTTTACATCGTATCCATAGTGGATAATATATCTAAGGGCGTTTACAATTTTGATTGGGTCACGATGTGAGAAAATCTGTCTTCCCATGCAAACTCCGGCAGCACCGGCTTGCATAGCATCGTATACCATATTCAACAAATCCTCATCTGAATTAACTCGAGGGCCTCCAGCGATTAAAACAGGTATCGGTGCGGCGGATGTGACTTTTTGAACGATTCAATAGAACCTGTCCACTTCGTTTTTACAACATCACATCCGAGTTCAAAGCCTAATCTTACAGCGTGTGCCACTGCTTCAGTGTCGTCGCCATCCATCACACTCAAGTTTTCTCCCCGAGGATACATCATTCCGAGAACTGGAACATTTTGTTCAAAGGCCTTAGCAGTCACCTTTCCTAGTGTTTCTATCATTTCACCTTCTCCATAGGACCCCATGTTAACTTGAACACTCACTCCTTTGGCACCTCTATTAATCGCCTCTTCCACAGTACCGACTAAAACTTTCAGAGAATTTTCTTTTCCACCATGCCTAGTTGAAGCTGATAAGTGAGCAATTAAATTAGGATAATAAGGTGAATATTTGCTAATTACTCCCTTGTGTGCAATTATCGCATCAGCATCTTTTAATTTTTCAAGAATATCATCGAGATCTGTTAACCCTTCTACGGGATAATCAGAGACCCCATGGTCGATTGGAATCCACAGACCTTTACCACTTGGCAAAAGAGTTCCCATGTCGGCCATGAAACGCCTACTCGAATTTTATTCTCAAGGCTTTCCTATGAATGTAAATTGTAATTTTCTCCACATTACTATAAGACAGAACCATTTCGGCAAAATGAAAGTCATGAATTTGATTGAGATAAGTGCATTAGAAAGGCATTACGAGATGGCTTCTGGCATTGTAAAAGCGCTAGACGGGGTAGATTTGGAAATTTCAGTTGGTGAAAGGATAGTTTTGCTTGGCCCTTCTGGTTCGGGAAAGACTACATTGTTGAACTGCGTTGCCGCTCTAGACAGCCCAACAGGAGGAAAATACACTTTTGATGGAAAGCAGGTCCCTAGGGAAAAATCTGAAGAAATGACAACTTTTAGGAGAGAAAATATTGGTTATGTATTCCAATTTTTCAATTTACTGCAGGATTTAACAGTCTTAGAAAATATATTGTTAATACAGGAATTATCGGGACAGAAAGACCGCGAAAGAGCCATCGAATTACTTACTCTGGTAGGCCTTGAACAGGAAATAGATAGATTTCCTGCTGAGATCAGCGGAGGTCAACAACAGAGAGTAGCCATTGCAAGAAGTCTAGCAAAAAAACCAAAATTATTACTCGGTGATGAGTTGACAGGAAACTTAGATTCCAAGACATCTGATATGGTAATGGAAGTTTTGGTTAAAGCGTGTGAAGCAGAGGATATTACATGTATTATTGTGACACATGACGAGAAATTGACAAAGTACGCAACAAGAGTGATAAGATTGGATAGCGGTAAAATAATTTCAGATGAAAAAGTATAGGTGAAATGATGTCTCTTTTGCTAACAAAAAGACTTGGAAGAAGTCTACTTCGGACCAAACTACGGCTAGCCGCCGTTATTTTCATGGTAGCAATCGGCGTATTTGCAGGAATTTCATTCGGTTCATATGCAAATACTGCAACTAATCTATATTCAGAAATTTATGATGGTCAAGATGGTGTAAATTTACCTGATATTTGGATCGAAAACCCAAGTGGAATTTGGAACAATTCTACGGCAGATTCGCTTTGCAATAGCGTTCTGACCAATGTTGAAAATAAAAATTTAGACTTGAGGAATTGTGAAACCCGATTAATTTTGAATGGTATTCTGTTTCATGAAATTGATGGAAAAGAAAAGGCGATTTCCTCAGTATGGCACGGTATAGGGATGGGTGAAGTAGACAAGGTCTGGATGCCAAAAGGTACCGAACTATCTTCTGGAGTGATGGCAAAATCCAATTCAGAAATTGTATTGGATAGCCACATTGCTATCGACATAGGTGTTTCAGTTGGCGACGTAATTGAGATAAGTTCAGGTTTTGGCAGATTTAACTACACTGTTGTTGGAATTGGTTTTCATTCTCAACATCTATTCTTCGCCCAAGATGGTGCGACATTACCGGCGGATAATGCCTCTTTTGCAGCAGGTTATCTTACCATAGATGGTCTAACTAGGTTAGCCAATCTTTCTGATAATTCAGCAAATATGATTCTCATTGATGTTGAAGGCACGCCTTCATACGACCTTCAATCTACAAACGAAATAGATGAGGGGAGGAACTCAACCTTCTGATAGATGAAATAACTCAAATTGTGGCAGATGTCGATAATGCTCCTATGAGTATTTACGACCGTTCTGGAGTATTTTCTGTCGAGGTTTTGAGGGCTGATGCAGAGGGTGCTGCCAAAATGTTCCCATTTGTTACAGGGATGATTGCTGCTATTGCCGGTATTACAATATTTTTGAGTTTACAGAGATTAATTCAATCTCAAGCAAGAGAAATCGCAGTCATGAGGACTCTAGGAGTTCCAAAGAAATCAATCATACCAGGATATGTCATTGCACCTTTGGTGATAGGATTCATTGGTTCTATCATTGGTTCAATAATGGGTGTATTCATTGGTGCACCTGGGATGTTGGGATTTTATGAAGAAATGATAGGACTCCCCATCGATAAAACAGTTGATTATTCACTACTAATCCAAATTAATTCTATTTCCCTCGCTATTGTCTTATTGGCAGGGATTCGTCCAGCTTGGCAGGCTTCAAATCTCCAACCACTCAAAATCTTTAGAGGCCAACACGAAATTAAGGTCTCGTCAAGAAGGATGCAAAGATTAACTGCGAATTTACCAACAACAATCGGTTTGTCAATAAGGTCAACTTTGAGAAAACCTATGAGAATTGGTTTTACATTCTTCGCAGTCGGAATTTCAATGTTACTATTTGGTTCAATGCTTTTTATGATGAATTCAATGGAAGAAAATATAATCGGTGGTCTAGAAGAAAAACAGACATGGGATTTGCAAGCATACATCCCTAATGGTGGGGAAGAAAACTTAGTTCAGTGGGCAGATGAGAGTGGTTCAGAACATGAGTTATTGCTAAATTATCCACTTGGATTGATAGATGATAATCGGGAGATGTTAGGTTTCGGAATTGACCACTTTTCAACCATAAAAGACCCTTCATCTATGATTCTAGTAGACCTCTATGAAGGTGATTTACCTCAAAAAAATCAGATAATTCCTGAGGTTCTAATCGACCAAGGAACCTCCAAATTTTTAGATTGGAACATTGGTGATGTGGTATCTATAGAAGTAGGTTTCAACGATTACGAGGTTTACATTGTTGGTATCACTGAAGGTGAAATTACCCGTACGATGTATTTCCATCGAGCCGATCTAACTCAGTTAGTTGAAGTTGAATCGACATCGATACTTATTCAATTTGGAACAAATAATTCTCTTGACGGCTTAGCAGAAATATCTACTGGATATGTATTGAAACAAGACTCGCTTGATACATTCGATAAATTATTGGAACAACAACAACAGGTTTTCTATGCAATTGAATTCCTAGGGATAATTATCGCAATTGCCGTTTTATTCAACACATTGTTGATGAATTTAGCCGAAAGAGACACCGAATTAGCAACGCTTAGAGTCTTGGGAGCGCCTATGAATAAAATAGGCAAAATGATGTTCTGGGAGCACCTAAGTATCGGCTTAATTGGTGGTATTTTGGGTTCATTATTTGCATACTTTGGAACAGTATTACTAATCTCATCTATGGTTCAGTGGGCATTTTACTTCACCATTTCACCAGATTTGAATTCTATTATGATAATCACATTCGTAATTGTATCAATTTCTGTTGCTTTAACCCCAATAGGTATGCGAAGAATAAAGAAAATGGACTTGGTTGAAAAGGTAAAGGATTTATCAAATTGAAGATTTACATAATTAAATTATAGCCGATGGTAATAAGTCCTTGTTAGTTTTAGGAGGGTGCATGGACCTAGCCTCTTGGCTGATGATTGGAATCCTCGGAGGGGCTTTCCTTTTCGGTATTTGGTTCATGTTGGTGCGCTCAGATGATAGAGAATTACGCACAATGTCTCTTCAAAGAAGGGACGCAAAACGCAAGGGCGCTCCTGATTTTTCTAAAGCGCATAATGAATTTAGTAAGAAACTCGCCGAAGTTGAAGATTATCTAAACTCAAAGCGAAGAAACGAGCGCGCTATTCTGATCGCTAAGGAAGAAGCTAGAAAAGAACTGGAAGCCGAAGCAGCAAGAAAGGCATTGGAAGAAGAAAAGGCTCGACAAGCTGCCATTGAAGAAGAAGAGGCTCGATTGAAGGCTGAATACGAAGCAAAGCGGCAAGAAGAACTTGAGGAAGCAAGAAGACTCGCAGAAGAGAGAGAAGCAGAGCGCCTAGCCGAAGAGCAGAGACTCAATGAAGAAAGAGAGGCAGAGAGGCAAAGAGAATTAGCTGAGGCCGAGGATGAACGTCAATCACAAATCGCTGCATTAGAAGAATCTGAACTGATGGAAGAAATGATTGAGAATGAAGCTGCTACAGATGAACTAGAACAGAGGCTTGAAAGAGAGGGTGCTAAATCATCTGAAACGCAAATTTCATTGATGTGGGATAATTATAACGACTTAGATCTCCATGTTCTATGCCCATCAGGTGAAAGAATTCATGGTGGCAATAAGATTTCAGAGTGCGGCGGAGAATTGGATGTTGATGCAAACGTCAGGCCTGAAACCAAGAAGCCTGTTGAGAACATAGTTTGGCCTGATTTCAAGGCACCTCCTGGCGAATACAAAGTGTATGTCCATCATTACAAGAAACACAAGAAGCGAAGGTCAAAAGACCCAACAAAATTCAGAGTTGTGGTAAATGCTGGCGGTGTCAAAAAGCACTACGAGGGAGAATTATCCCATGGCGACCCAATAATGCTTGTTTGTGAATTTACATTAGATGCACCAGAAAATCGTGATACACGTTCCGATGATGAGAAAGAAAAGGCGTTGATGGAAGAAGAAGCACAGAAGATTGCTGAAGAAGAGAGAATCGCAATCGAGTTAGAAGAACTTCGTCAAGAAGAGTTGGCTGCAGCAGAAGAAGAAAGACTCGCTGAGATAGTTGCGAATGAAGCCTCAGAATTGGAATCAATCAAGGCCACACAAAAAGCACTGGAAGACCTAAAGCAAAGGTTGGAGAGAGAGGGTGGGCTATCATCAGATGTTCAAATTTCATTAATTTGGAACAATTACAACGATCTTGATTTACACGTCGTATGTCCATCAGGTGAGAGAATCCACGGAGGCAACAGAGAGTCTGCTTGTGGAGGTATTCTGGACGTAGATGCAAACGTAAGGCCAGAAACTAAGAAACCAGTTGAGAATGTCGTATGGCCAGAAGGAAAAGCACCAGGTGGTACTTACAAAGCCTATGTCCACCACTACAAGAAGCATAAGAAGCGAAGGGCGAAAGACCCAACTAAATTCCAAGTCATATGCAATGCAGGTGGCGAAATTTTGGAATACGAAGGTCAAATTTCCAGTGGCGACCCAATCATGTTAGTAAGCGAATTCACACTTGAAGACCCAGAAACCAGAGCTCGAATGGCACAAGAGGCTCAGGACAAACTTGCAGCACTAGAGAGTGGTGATTGGGATGGATTACAGGAGGACCCTAATGAAGGAATCAACGAGGAAATGTTGAACACATTGGGAGATCTTCTAGAAGAAGATGATGAAGATTGATTATGATAAAATCAAATCTAGGTTATCGTTTTCAATTGCCTTTTTGATACTTCTAGCAATTCTTCTTCCCGTTGACATGAAAGGTTCATTGATATCACTGTAAGGCGATCCACCGATGAATGGGTTCGAACCTGCGACTATACGAGCACTGATTTCAAAGACTCTGAATTCTAATTTATCTGTGACAATAGTTTCCAAACAGAACGGGCCAATCATACCTCTGCTTTCATCTTCTAACTCAAATGATTCTGCTACGGTTCCTTCTGCCATCTCAAATGCCTTTGGCAGTAAACTTTCTCTGATTACAACCGATTGATTTCCGGTCACAACAAATGATGGCTCAAGGCTCATTTCTCTTAAATCTCTAAGGCTACCGAGTTTGTAAAATTCATCAACATTCGATTCATCTCTTCTATCCATGCTCATCAATTCTAATCTACCTAGATTCATTCCTTCGTGGGATTTTTTCCCTCTAACTTGGAATCCATCGTTAGATGTGGGGTCGAAGAAAAAGTGAAGATAATACCTACATCCGAGAACATATTCTTGGATTGTGAATTCTTCGTCGAGGTTGACATTCCTCTTAAAATCTCGATAATCTCTTGCGATAAAATATCCTTCTCCACCCTTTGCACCTGCGTATTTTACAATAACAGGGCCATCGATGTCGTGTGGGTCATCGATGACTTTTGGCATGAGACAGCCTCCTTCTTCCAACCACATGCGTTGTCTTTCTCGACTGCTTTCCCAATGAAGTATGCCTCTATTACCAAATGTTGGTACCTGAAGAGTTTTGAAATTGTCAGAACCTAGATATTCGACCAAAGACCCGTGCGGAATAATGATGACATTGTTTTCTCTGAGCCAGTTAGCATGGTCCAAAATTTCCTTGTAATCGTCTAGCAATAACCACTCATCTGGCTCGGCTCCAGGAAAGGCAGAGTAGTATCTTTTTCTATTTTCACCGACCGCAATACCGAGTGTTCGAAAACCTTCCATTCTTGCTCCGTGTAGGATTTGTAATGATGAATGAGATGCAACAACTCCAATTGTAATTTTGGATTTGTCATAGGCGCTGAGCCAATTTTTCAACTCTTGTACGCTTACGCCCATATCGACCGCTTCAATGTCCTATTAATGACAATTACGCTTTCTTTGGATGAATTGTAATAATAATCGAATTATGTTGAAAGAGCCGTCAAGGTTTCAAGCCTTGGTTGTGGTGGATTGACACATGGGCGACGAAACTCCTTCGGCTCGAATGACATATGGCAATTATCTGAGATTAGATGAATTGTTGAGTTTACAATCTGGACCAATGGGGCATAATCCCCCTCCATCCAATCATGAGATGCATTTTATTATCACTCATCAAGCATTTGAATTGTGGTTTAAGCAAATAATCCGAGAACTAGATCAAGCACTAGCATTGATGAACCAGGATTTGGTTGATGAGAAAAGTATCCCAATTATAGTTCAACATCTAGAAAGATGTTCAGAAATTTTCCGCCTGCTCGCATCCCAATGGAAGGTTATGGAAACGTTATCGCCTCAAGATTTCTTGGCATTTAGAGATAGACTTGGCACATCCTCTGGATTTGAAAGTTGGCAGATGAGGGCTATTGAGATGATAATGGGCTTGAAAAGCGAGCAGAGAATTGGCGGGATGGACCCGATGAAACACAATAAAAAATTACTAGATGAAGGTAAATTAAGCCATTCAGTTTATTCTGAATTGGAACGTATTGATAGACTGCCTTCCCTGAATGATGCCATGATAAATTGGTTATCTAGAACTCCAATAAATGGAATTTCAGGGGACAAGGGAACGATGCAAAGGTTTGTTGAAAAACATCTTGAAATAATGTCAAGCCATTCAGAAAAAGTGATTTCACATATGGTGAAAATAGGACATGGCGAAGAGGCAACCATAAGGCCAAGGCTTCAAGCAGGTATAGATTCAGCCAGAGATTTCTTGATGCCTGATGGTGAAGTTGTAGCCTCTAGAGCTGGATTGTTATTCATTGAATCATACAAAGAATTGCCATTACTTTCTTGGCCTAGGAGATTGATTGATTCACTTGTAGATTTGGAGGAATCTATGCTGTTATTCAGATCTCATCATGCAAGAATGGTTGAAAGGATGATTGGTAGAAGAATGGGTACGGGTGGTTCTAGCGGAGTTGATTATCTGGATATGACACTAAATTATCGTATATTCACAGATCTTTGGGCTGTTAGAACTCTACTTGTAAAGAGAGATGAATTACCGAATCCGGAGAAACCGGAATTCTATGGATATGCATCACAGAGTTAATCTTCGTGTGGGTCCGTATCGATAGGAATAAGTTCGTGCTCATATTCGTACATAGCGATTTTTAGAGGGTCTAAAACGAATCTTACCGATGCTTCTTCTAGGCCATACAAGGAAACTAGTTCCTCTTTGAATGCTTCCCTGAGGACTTCTTCAGGTGCGTTTAACGGCGCTCCCATTCCGATTTGTAGTGCCCTAGCACCAATGATTCTTGCTCTTTCAAATCTTGTGTGTGGATTCTTTGGCTTGACCATATTGAGACCTCAAACACTGTTCGTGCGAGATTTGCGACCGGTGACCTGTTTTTGAACCCTACGCATGTTAACCTATTCCTGTTCTGATGAAATAACGTCATTTTCTCTCATCAAGCGGAACAACTGTAAAAGCGATGGAAGGGTAATCATGAGCAAAAGTATAGTGATGATAATAACTGTTGAAGATTTAATTTGGGACTTACTTTCATCTAGATTGTCAAGTCCAAAATCGGGATTGTAATCATTGGCAGGAATAGTGGATCCTGCCTCTAGTTCAATAAACCCCGAGTTAGATAAGGTAATAATCAATTTATCACCTTCAATGTCCACGATGTTAGAATCGCTTAGATTTGTGTAATTTACAGCGATGTTTACTAAAGAATCAGTGGAATTTACTGTCCAAACATCAATAGTGAGATTTTCAATCGAACCGCTAATGTTCAGTGAGTTATTTACCAATTCGACAATTGAAATTCCAGAGTAATTTGAATTATATTCCGATATCTTATTCGAAATATCTTGAGTCTGTGTTGGGCCAGCATATAGATAATGGCCGTCTAGAATTACACTTGGGTATCCCCACAGGCCATATGTGTCAAGAAATCTAAATCTTGATTGAGAGAGCCAAAAATCATCTAGATTACTAGGTCGATGACTAATAATTAGTGAATCATTAGAGTCTAAATTTTGCAGGATTGGTTCAACATCTGGGCAATTTGTGCACCAATCCGCACCAAAATATTCGACATAATGCGTAGGTCTATTCACACATGTTTGATTTTCATTACAATTCAGGTCGATAACTATCACATCGAGTAAGGAGCCTCGTTCATGTGATTCCTCGCCTCCATGGCTTGATGCATTGAATGGGAAAATCATGAGGGATACCAGAAAAATCAAAATGAATTTTCCCTGCATGGACAGCCCAAGAGTTCCGGTTTGTTAAAAGGCAACCTCTAGTCGGATAGAAACATGGAGAAAGATTGGGTTAGGCGCCCATCTTCTTTGCCGTTATTCATCGCCATTACGGCGATGGTCGTAATCGTAGTAGGTGGCACGATTCGAATTTATGATGCGGGAGAATCATGCCCAGATTGGCCTCAATGTTTTGGAACATGGGGCTTCGTTGTTTCTGAAGAAGACCAGGGAGAATGGTACAATTCTACCGGAGAGTTCGATAGTAGGGGTGCTGACCACCGCTATTCAACATTTGAGATATTTATTGAATGGGTACATCGGTTAATTGCAAGTTTACTTGCCATTCCGGTTTTGGCTAATTTCATAATTATTTACAAAAAGAGAGAGATTTATGGAGATGGTCTGGTAAAAATATCCTTCGCGACGGGGATTTTGCTGATGATACAAGGTGCAGCAGGAGCTGTGACTGTACATTATGATAATGCGGATTGGACCGTCGCTCTCCATCTTACATTGGCATCTATCTTTGTCTCAGTTCTCTTACTACAATTTGTCTTGATGCGTCAAAAAGAAGGAGCAAAATGGGCATCATTCTCAAATCAACTTGATTTCCGCCAATCGGAATTGAAACGAGTATCCATTCTCACCCTTTCAGTATTGATTCTACTTGTCCTTGGGGCTTGGGTCTCTTCAACAGCGGGTGGTAATTACAACCAAGCGTGTTCAATCGGTTTCCCAGATGGCTGGCCTCAGTGTCAAGGAGAATTCTTTCCGAGCCTAGACGGCGCTGGGATATTGGTTCAAATGATTCACAGATTAGGAGCGGGGCTTGTAGGAATAGCATTAATTGTAGGTAATATGAAATTAAAAGAAAAGACGAATCAATACAATGCGAGTAAGGCTTATTCATCATTCATGCACATGTCGATGGGATTCTGGTTCCTGAATGTCTTTGTTGGAGGTTTTTACATCATTCTAGCAGACAGTAATGATTTCCCTGAAGGTTTGTCATTACTTCACCTAATATTCGGTGTTGCTAGTTTCTTGACTGCAGCATTCAGTTGGATCTTACTCAAATCAAGTATCGGAGTTATGGAAGATGAATGAACAAAGACCACCATTGTTGAAAATTTATTTTCAATTGATGAAATTAAGAGTAGTTGTTCTTCTCCAAATCACGGCAATATGTGCAATCTTAGCACATGATTTGATGGTTCGAAATAATGCTATATCTGGCGATAGAAGTTGGATAGATACTCTCACAGCGTGTGTTCTGACAATAATAGGTGGAACTTTAGCTGCAGGTGGTTCTAATGCGATAAATATGGTATATGATAGGGATATCGACCCTGGGATGTCTAGGACTAGAACTAGGCCGATTCCAAATGGATGGATTTCTCCTAATCATGCGCTAATCTTTGGAATTTTAATCGCAATTGTAGGAAGTTCTCTCTTCTTTATTGTTCATTGGAAGGCTGCATTTTGGTCGTTTTTTTCTGTGTTATTCTACGTATTTGTTTACACTATTTGGTTGAAGAGGCGAACTCCTCAAAATATCGTTATTGGGGGAATTGCAGGTTCTACGCCTCCATTGATAGGATGGATTGTTGCGAGTTCTCAAACAATACCAGAGAATATTAATCCATTTGATTTGGGAAATCCTATTCCTTGGATGCTATTTCTGTTAATTTTCTTTTGGACACCTCCTCATTTTTGGGCTTTAGCTCTCTACAGGAGCGGGGAATATGCAAAGGTAGGAATCCCAATGATGCCAGACGTGAAGGGCGCATCTAGGACCTTGTTTGAATCCAAAATTTACTGCTCTCTATTGTTATTACTTGGCCTTGTTCCATTCATTTGGCCCGAATCAGGTTTGCCTCTATCATGGGTTTTGGTTGCTAGTGCTTTGACGGTTTGGTATTCGATTTCTGTGTGGAGAATTGATTCACAAGAGGAATTAGATTCTAACGGTAGAATCCCCTCCGCTTTCAAATCATTCATGCGTTCTTTGGGATACTTGTGTTGGATGTTTGTCTCTTTCGTAGTAGTATCTTCTGCAGTTGACGAACAATCCTGGCTATTGTCTATACTCCTCTTGGCATTAATACCAGGTTTGAATAAACTGGTGCTAAATTGGAAATCTTCCAATTCCAACAAGAAGATTTTGAATGCTGAATAATGGCGCGGCGAGGGGGATTCGAACCCCCGTGGGAAGACCCATCGGATTAGCAATCCGACGCAATGGCCAGGCTATGCGATCGCCGCAGTAGTCCGGGGCACAAAAGACCTTGAATTAAATTAGACGGTCTCAATTGAAGAAGTCTTCAAACTCATCATCAGATACGCTATCCTTCGATTTTCTTCTAGCGATAACTTTTGATAATTTCTTTCTCTTTTTCATAATAAGTGGTAATCCGATGAATTGATCATTATTGTAAACAGCATTATGATGCCTGCGATTTGGAAGTTCGATTGCTGCATATCATCAACTAAAGTGCCTAACCAATCATATCCGTATGGAGGTTCTGGAGGTGGGGGTGGAATTGGTATTCTGTGTTGGTTGTAATTCCAATATTGGTCTTCAATGTACACTCTCTCCACGTTTTGAGATGGATAATCAATGAATGTGAGTTCATTTCCAACATAGTCCAGTGGAGTCAAAACGTAGTAGTATGTTCTATATGGTTTGATTCCGTCATAGTCAGTGCCGTTTTGGATGAATATTCCTTGTTCTCCTGGTACGTTCTTTAATCCGGTAGCAATAGGTTGAATATACCTCAAATCTACCTGGTCGGGTTTGTATTCAATTCGATACATGTTCCAACTGATATTTCCTTCAGGTTCGTGGTCTGGCCAAGTCCAAGAAAGGGTTACAACATAACATCGACTCCAATCTATGAACATGTCATAGCAACCGCTGTTGTTGAGGTATTCAACATTAGAATTGAAATTGGATACTTCTGCTAGTGGGTCAATAGAATCTCCGCAAAATAAGCCCGGGCTACCATCGACTTTCGAAACCTTTGCCTCTGTAAATTTAGGTTCTCCTGCTCTATCTATTGGTATAACCGCATATGATGCGCATACTCCGATTTCTAATCTACGTTCATCATGCCATGAACTATCCACGCCCGAGAGTGTGGTTGAGAGTGTATTTGCCATCAAGCCCTCCCATACGAACTGGCTTGAGACGTCATCAGGGTCAGGGAAATATGATGATGCAGTGATTGGGCTAGCAATTCTGTAGATTTTCCAGCCACCAAAGTATGGATTTTCTAAGTCTCCAGTTGGCTCCCAACTAACCAGCATTTCTCCATCGGGTTTTTTGGTTAAAGTGACATTTCCAGCGTCGACCTCTGGTGTAGGAAGGATTCCAACAATCAGGATATCCATATTTTGTATAAATCTCACATTCAGTGTATCATTGTCCACTAATTCGTAAGTATCATCTCCGAACAATGGATTCCAACTGGTAGATTCAAAATCTGCAAGTTGGTAAACTGCGATAGACTTTCTGGGTACTGTTTCAGGAATAAGTTTCGAAATGTTCACATCAAAGTCCATCCAATCCATTCCTGCATCCAAATCCTCTGTGGTTGGTATAACATCGACTGACAGTCTTAACAATGGCGACAAGCTGTTTCCAACTCTGTAGTTTAATCCTGCAATTGGGTAATCTAGGTCGATCACACTTGTTGCATGAGTTCTAGTCACGGCCGTCCCGTTTAACCAGTCGTCCTTTTTCACTGATGTACTGTTGAAAACAGTGAAGTTTACACTCACAGTTTCAGTGATAGGGTTAGGGACCATGGAGTCTTTAGCGACCAATGTCATCCAGTGGTCTCCCAATCCAATTTCTGAGGCGTTGATGACTACTTGGTCATCAGTTCCTTTAGGGACTAAGCCATATAGATACCATGAATATGTCACTGGTTTTGCAGAATTACCCATTACTCTGGCAGAGAATGTAATCGTATCAGCGGTATTGTATATTGCATTACTATTTGTTTGGTCTATCAGTGGGTTCATTGCACCTCTTTCGACCAGTGCATTTTGGTCAATATTATTGTTTGCTGGTTTTTTATCTAGGCCTTCATCGAGGTTTTGGTCTACGTAAACTTTGAATTTTTTATCGCCAAGTTTGTTGATATTGAAATAGCAATTAACATCAGTTCCAGGTTTAATTTCACCGGGTTTACATGTCTCTAGATATTCTGTCACATCAAAGGCATCCAAAATTTGGAACGTGACTGTAGAATTTGCAACTGAGATATTCCCTTCATTTGCGATTACGACAAGTAAGCTATCATTGCCAAAGTAGTATGTAGGGTCAGACTCATTTAATCTGTATGCGGGCTCCATTGAAGAGATTTTCAAATCAACCGTATTATCAAATATCACTTTAACAGATTGAATGTTATTGTATGAGTTTAAGTCTCCATTTGGTGTTCCTGATGAGGAGAATACGCCGAAAAACATGGTATATCTACCTTCTTCAGAGTAATTTAGAGGCGGTAAATCTCTAGTAAAACTGGCCTCGCTCCATGTTGGCAAATTAGAGTAATTAGTCTCTGACCTCGCTACTTCAGTTCCGTTTTCTGCGACGAGTGACCAGCCAATTCCCGCCACTAGTCCACATTGTCCACAGGAAGAGACCATGCCGTCGATTGACATAGAATAGTCCTTGTTTGTGTTTAGGACAATCTCGTCATTGTAAATTGCTACATCGGTCAATTGTGAGATTGGGTCTTGTGCTTCAAATGATATGTCTACCAAACTTTGAGTGAAATAAATTGTAAATGCTTTAACGTCGTTTGAGGTGTTATCGTCACCTTCTATGAATCTGTAAACGAGTGTAAATGCGCCTTCTTTTCCGTTCGGACTGAATCCTGTATTAAATGTTAGATTTGTTGTTTGCCCAAGTCCAATCGGGTCTATCAAACCAGTTCCCCTTTCATCCCTATCGAGGAAGCATGCATTTACTTCCTGAATGCCTTCACAAACGAAGAATTCAATTTCTCGTGAATCTGGATTGTAAAAGAAACCAGTATTTGTCACTTGGACGGTAATTATGATCGCATCCCATGATGTCATGTAATCATTGGGCATTGGGGAGAGGGATGTTGTGATTTCTAAATCACCATTAACAGATGCTGAAACATTAGGAGTGAATGAAATTCCAGCAAAAACAGAGAACAATAATATCGCAACCAATCCAAGACTCTTCCTTGAAGAAGCGGTCTCAGGGACAGCATACGCTCTGGACATCATGTAGTCGTAACGTCCGCCCCTCAAATATCAATCGGTGATGTATGTCTAAAATAACCCAATTTAAGACATAAGTGTGTTGAGAGGCGACATCCTCATGAAACCACTTGTTATCGGGGAAGTTATGCAGAAAGGTGCCAGTTGTAGAAAACAGGCATCTGAAGATGAAGACGGTGTCGTTGCGGTGGTTGAATTTTTATCCGCATTCACTCTATTCTTGATGATTTTAACTGCATTTATGTCATTAGCTCAACTTGAACTTGGAAGTAATGATCCTTACACCGATTTAATCGATAGGTCTGCTATTGACGGTTTGGATAGATTGACGAGTTCTCAGGGGTATTTTGTTCCTTACATCGATGGAGTAAGAGACCAAGCAAACGCAACATCAGAATGGCACAGTTTGCCAGTTCTAGACCTATATGATGGGATTTTGCAACCAGGAATTGTGACTGATGGAATGTTGGATTTTGATAGAATAAATGCTCTCTCAAACATAAGTATTGAAGCAATGTCTAATGGTCTAGGTTTGGCAAAAGGCTTGCAGTTAAGACTACAAATCGTTGTCGAATCTTCTCCAAACCAATCAAATGTTGGAGAAATATTGTTTGAAGGAGGTTCAGACAGGTCTACAGCAGGAACCTCCTCTGTAGCAAATAGAAAATTCATCAATGGTTTGGATATTATCTCTGTAAGTCTCGAAGTTCACGATGGAGCTGCCACTCCCAAATTATTACGAATTACCGAATTTTCTCCAAGGCCAATAAATTCAGGTCCTGAATGGATTGAGGTGAAAAATTTCAACGGGTTCGCATTATCTATGAAGGGATGGTCATTCGAAAGAAGCGGTTCTTCTGGGACTACTGATTATCTTTACAAGGACGGAGTCATACCTGGGGGCAAATCGCTCTTTTCACAGGGGACCCAAGTTCACAAATCAATGGAAACGCCTCTGTTGTATACGATTTAGGGGCCTCCGGATTTTTGGGAGTTGGTTCCGTTAATGGTTTAGATGATTCAAACGGAAGGCTGCGATTGTTGTTTGCCGAAGAGGATGAAGGAGTTGGCTCGATAGTATCTGAAATAAGGTGGGATCCAAGTACAGGAGTCCTCGCAAACAGCACCTTGGTATGGAACGGGGCTCTCCTTCTTCCTCCGCTTCTTGGTTAGTTTCCACATCTCCAACACCCGGAGATGCGTAATTCATTTTGGCGTATCGTTCATTTAGTGCAAGGTATTCGGTCGTCTGTTCGCCATGCAACCATCCGCAGTTTACAGTCGCGACCGATGCATAACAGGAATACACGGAATGGATGAAATTTTACGTGGAGGAATCCCTTACGGTTCAACAGTTCTAGCAGCGGGTACCTGCGGTTCAGGTAAGACCACGATGGGAATGGAGTTCTTGGTAAGGGGAGCTCTTGCTGGCGAAGCATGCGCCCATTTTACTGCAACAGAGCCGAGTGTAAAATTACTTGAGAATATTAGACAATACGCTTTCTTTGATATGAATATGATAGATTCAGGTCTGATCAATGTATTCGATATGGATGTCCTTTACTCTTGGCTTGGATTGGACAAAGCATCGTTCGAATTAGACGATGTTCACGCATTGATTAAGGCGATTGTAGATATTGTAAATACCATTGGAGTAACTCGTCTTGTAATAGATTCAGTGACTACTCTGTTACAAAATCAAGAGCGAACAACTGATTAGAGATTTCTTGTTCACATTGGGTAAAAAACTGGCGACTCTAGGTTGTACCACTATTTTGATTTCAGAAATCACTTCGGCGACAGAAAACGCCCACTGGTCCTCATTCGGTGTAGAAGAAGCAATTGCGGATGGAATTATCGTTATGGGGGACGTTGAAAGAATGGGACATCTGCTGAGGTTCTTACAGGTTGTAAAAATGCGTGGAACCCAACATAGCAGAGCAAAGCATTCGATTGAGTTAACCCCTCTCGGGGTAATGTTAACCCCAATGCTAAAGTGGGGCGCTGTAAGTGACAAAACAAGTAGGTGGGGGCAGTAATTATGTTTGAATTGGATCAACGAATCGCAGAACAGTTGACTGAAGTCAGCCTTTCATCCTCTGTCCAGGTTAGGTGTGGTACAACTAATGCATTCATGGTGACAGCCTCAACTGTGATTCCATTGATGCAGATGTTCGAAATGGGTGGAGTTTACATTTGTGCCACTAGGGGCGCTGTTGAAATTATCGAGGCATTCAATTCAATCGGTGTCGATGTCTCAAGTATTCAGTTCATCGATTTAGTTTCATCCGGAATTTTAGGAGGTACAGATGTTCCATACGACAATGTCACATTCGTAGATAGCCCGATTATGCTTGAAAGCGTACTTTTGAGGACATTATATACCCTCCGAATCATCCCCTCAGAGCGCAATTTTGTATTGATTGATTCTGTAAACTCTTTGGCGATTTACAACGAAGAAAAAATGCTTGCAGAATATCTTCACACCTTCATCAATACGTTTAGGAAAAGAGAAATTCTGTCTATTATTCTAAACGTCCCAGATCAGGTCCCCCTGCTGTTTTATCGAATTTAGACTTGTATTGTACAGACTTAATTGACCGTGGACAGGTGGTTATTCACTAGGTTGTGATTTTTTATGAACAAACAAATGCAATTCAAAAAAGAGGATGAAGAATTCTTTGGTTCAGTAGGAAGTTTTGGTGTACCAAAGTTCGATAACGCAATGCACGGTGGTGTACCAAGAGGATTCCTTGTAGTAGGGTTTACAGATGTGGGCTCGGGTTCTGAATTGTTCGCTAAACAATTTACATCTCCCGCCGAAGAACCAGAAAATACAATTTTTATATCAACAAATGAAAGCCAGTTAGAAATTGCTCGTGTTTTCAATAAATATAGATGGCCTACAGACATTAGTGTTCGCACACTTGGTGAAGAGTATAATGCTAGAGTTTTAGAAAAAGAACTTCTCGCTAGTAGATATAGATTAGAAGGATTCAAACTTCCAGATATTCAAAGACTTGCCCAGACGCGTTTTGTCGATGACAACACTCAAGATTTCTTGACAGAGATGACAAATGAAATTATGGCAATGGGGCCATACTTCAGAGCAGTTATTGATTCACTTGATTTCTTTATGCAAAGGGAAGATCCAAGTAGAGTTATCGCAATGCTTAGGATGATGCAAGCTCACACTCAATTAAACAGAGGAATTCTCTTCATTAACGTTTCAAAAGATACGATAACTCCTGCAATCAAACAAGAAATGGCAGCATTAGCAGACATGGTTTGTGATTTCAAAGTTAGAACAATCGGTTCTGATTTCGAAACATCGATGACAGTCACAAAATTCAGAAATGCTCCTGAAAACCTGTCGATTATGGTTTACAGAGTCACTCCGCAAGAAGGTATTACACCAGAAACAGTCGAGCGTATCGCATGATTATTCTTTGGTTTACTTTCAATTTTGGACATTTGCATTGGTGAAGAAATGGCTGACATAGGAAAAGACGCAACAATTTCTGATTCGGCGATTAGCGGCGATGTGCAGATTGGAGATGTCAATCATAACACTACAAATATCACACATTCAACAAACGTTGAATCGCCAAAATACGATGAAATTAGCACAAGTATCCAAAAAATTACCGAATCCGCTTTTGATTTTGTAAAAGGAATAATTAGTAGGGCGTTATTGTTTGCAACCGTAACAGTTCTTGTGTTTGGATTCTTGATTTACTCGGGTAGCATAGATGTTAGTAAATTGTTGAAATAATTAGTTAGTCGTTTACTATTATTGGCTGGCTTTCAAAGTGAATCATAGAATGTAGAATCGTCCCGGTAAGTAGTCTGTGTTTTCTATTCATCGCATCAACTTTGATTTTTGTGTTATTTTCAATTTCCGAAACCTGCTTAGCAATCGAAACAAGATCTCCAAAACCATCCCAAACAATTGTACTATACAATGCTTCGAATGCATGATGTTCTTCCATTATTAAATCAGTATATTCTGTTAGAGTTCTGATTGATGAGTATGAAAAAATTGCAACAATTAGAGTGACGCTAACAGATATTACTAGAGCAGTCTGATTCCACTCAAAAAATGAGTTTAGGCCACCAGTGCCTAATACTAAGGCAACAGATAGGAACCATCCCATCTGAATAATTTGAGTTCTGATTCCAGATAATTCCGAATTAACAGAAATCGCAGTATTCATTTTCATTTGAATGTAGGCGATTACACGATCAATATTCCTACCTAAGAGAATTTGATTCAACCCTTCTTGAGTTGTTTCTGCTGAATCATTGATTTTTTTGGGGGTAATGTCCTCTTCATTCATGTCTGTCTATTTTGTTTGTACAAGTTGTGTTTATGGTTAATTCGATAAAAAAACCCAAATTTACCTAAATTATTGGGATTTTTTTAACTGCGGAAATCAAAGAAATCATTTCTCGATATTGTAATCAAGTTCAATAAGAAAAACAAATACAGAGATTTGTGGGAGAAAAATCGTTATCGTCACTAACGTGGGTTTCAAGATTTTTAGATGAAACCGTTGGAGATGAAGAAGTTGGGGAAAACCAAGACAGGTCTTGGGAGCCTGTTGGTCAAGAGTTCATCCTACTCCGGTGCCAAAACCTACAATCCGACTTTGGTCAAAAGAAATGGCTGAAGAATTAAACTTACAATCTGGTGATCCCGAATGCCTTGGTGGGAATAAAGTAGTATCGGGAATGGACCCTTTTGCTCAAAGATACGGTGGCCATCAATTTGGCAATTGGGCTGGGCAATTAGGGGATGGAAGGGCAATTAGCTTAGGAGAGGTAAAAACAGAATCAGGTTTTTTGGAGCTACAACTAAAGGGGTCGGGAATAACTCCATATTCGCGATTTGCTGATGGAAAAGCAGTCCTCCGTTCATCGATACGAGAATTTCTTTGTAGCGAAGCGATTCATCATTTACGAATACCAACAACAAGAGCTTTATCCCTTGTGACTACTGGTGAAGAAGTAATTCGCGATATTATGTATGACGGAAGGCCTGAGCCGGAGCCAAGTGCTATTGTTTGTAGAGTTGCTCCAAGTTTCATCCGATTTGGTAGTTTCCAAATCCATACTTTATCCGGCGATTATCAAACACTACGAAATCTAGTAGATTTTACAGTAAAACATCATTTCCCAAATCACTCGATAAATGATGATGATAGCATAATAGAATGGTTGAAACAAATAGCTGATGAAACAGCATTCATGGTCGCCCATTGGATGAGGGTTGGTTTTGTTCATGGTGTCATGAACACGGACAATATGTCGATTCATGGCCTAACTATCGATTATGGCCCATATGGTTGGATTGAGAATTATGATTTGGGTTGGACGCCCAATACAACTGATTTGAGGACCAAACGATACAGATTTGGAAATCAACCACAAATAGGTGCATGGAATTATGCTCGATTTCTAGAATCAATTAGCCCATTAATGGATGATAAGGATAGGTTGTACGAGGCTCTCGACCATTATAATGAATCTTTTGAAAAATATAACAATGAAATGTGGGCCGAAAAGTTAGGTTTTGATGAATACAGGAATAATGACTGCCAACTCATAGAAGAATTACAGGAAATTTTACAGATATGTGAAACCGATATGACAATTTTCTTTCGTCTTCTCTCAATGGCAAAAGTTCCAGAAATTAATGAATTAGAATTTGCTTTCTACGACATAGACAATATTCCAATAGAGAAGTGGAAGAATTGGTTGAAAAAGTGGTGGTTGAGAGTTGATGAAAATCCAAATCGAGATTTAATGAAAAAGGCTAACCCAAAGTACGTGCTTCGAAATTGGATGGCGCAATTAGCAATCGATGCTGCAGAAAATGACGACTTTTCAATCGCAGAAGAACTATACGAACTACTCAAGAAACCATATGATGAATGTATTGAATCTGAAGAAAAATGGTTTCAGAAGCGTCCTGATTGGGCGAAGAACAAAGTCGGATGTTCTATGCTTTCTTGTTCAAGTTAATTCATTTAAGCTTGCTTGCTTTGAACCTGCTTGACATACCTGGGAAGAGAAGTCTTGCTTTCACATTTTCAAAACCGATTTCCTTCATGATTTTCTTGTAGTACGAATGAGTCCCATAGTGGGTGTAAGTTCTGGCTAACCACTTCCATGGATGGTTTGGATCTTTAGTGACATATCTAGCAACCCATTGTACAAAAGTTGCCATGTAAATTCGGCCAAAGATTCCATGTAACCAATTTGCTTTTCCAGCGTCGCAAATAACTAGTTGGCCACCCGGCTTCAGTACTCTATGGATCTCTTCTAATCCCTTCTTTTTGTCCTTAAAATCCCTAAATGAGAACAAACAAAATACTCTATCAAATGTATCATCTGGTAATGGAATTTCTTCGGCAATCGCCTCAACGTAAGTGGCTTGAGATTCTCCACGTGAACTTCTAGCAGCGTCAACACGTTTTTTGCAGACCTTCAACATCTCAGCACTCGGGTCAAGACAAGTTAACTCAGTGTTTTGTAAATCAACTGCAAAAGAGCCTGGTCCACAACCAATTTCGAGTACATTCATTCCAGGCTTTGCGTGATTTCTTACATGCTTACGCATGCCTTTATCGAAGCCCAGTGTCATGATTTTATTTACCCTATCATAGACTGGTATAGTTGCTTCTAATTGCCTTTCCAACTCGGTCCAAGCATCCTCGTCAATACCAGATGGGTCGAAGCCCCCGGTGCCTGAACGGTCTGCCATGGTGGGTGGGTTGAGATTGTGGTTTTGACAATTTGGGGGACATATGCAAATTCTAAGAGTGAAAAATCAGACCACGAGTGTTATGAACCCCTTGTAATTGGGGAAGGTTACAGGGTGATTTTTATGGGTATGTCTGATGTACTTCAACACATAAAAAACGCAGAAGATTCTGCAAAGGAAACCTTGGCTGACGCCAAAGAAAAAGCAGCAAAGATTGTCGCAGATGCACGCAAAGAGGCATCCGAAATTTTGCAGGGGGCTCAAGATGGAGCGGTGTCATCCACTGTTGCAACAATAGACTCGGCTAAAGAAGAAGCTGGAAAAGAAGCACAAGGCGTTCAATCAGAAGGTGCCAAGGCTGTCGAATCAATTCATTCATCCGCAGGTGATAAAAGAGATGCTGCGGTTCAACTAATAATCGATTCATTGATGTCAAACTGAGGTGATACTATGTTGAGCACTGTGGAAATGGTCCGATTAACAATGGCCGGTTCCAGTGACAACTTGGATGAAGTTCTGAGGGTCTGTGCTGATTTAGGTTATGTACACATCACTCCTTATTCAGGTGATACAGAAGGAATATCAGTTGGAAAGCCACATCCAGAAGCAGATGGAAAAGCAAGTTTACTATCAAAGGTTAGATCTGTAAATTCAGTATTATCTTGCTCCAATAAAGAGGGGCCAATTTCCAAAGCACAAGTCGAAAAAGCCTTGGACAAGGGCTTTGCAGAAAAAATAGATTCAGTTGCTGGATACATTGCTGACATCAATGAAGCCGAAGCATCAAACATTAGGCTCAATGAAAGGGCAGCAATATTAGAAAAAATATCGCCGTTGGATATGCCACTAGAGTTGATGACTCAAATCGAATCGGTTGAAGTTTACCTTGGAGAGACGAATAAAACCGAAAAAGCAAAGCAAGTTTTTGGTGAATTATCTGATAGGGTTGAAATTCACACCGCTAGTAATTTAATCGCCGTAGCCTGTGTTGGTAAAGATGCTGTTGAAGTTCAGATGGCACTTGGTGAACTTGGTGTTAAGCCAATTCAGATTCCAACTGGTAAGGGCAAACCAAGTTCTCTTTATGCTCAAGCAAGGAAAGATATTGATATCAATCAGTCTAAGATCGACGACTGTAAGGGCAAATGTGATTCATGGGCAGAGGTCAATGGAAGAACCCTTTTAGCAGTTCAAGAATATCTTGAAAGAGAAGTCGAGGTTTTAACTGGTCACACTCTTTGTGCTACTAGCGAGCATGCATATGCTATGGAAGCATGGCTTCCGGCAGCGAAGGCGGATGAAGCAAGAAGTCTACTTACAAAGCATGCATCACATGTCACAATAGAGGCTTTCGTCGATGACCACCACGGTCATCATGACGAACATCATCACACAGAATATCCGCCTATCGAGTATGACACTTTACAATCCACAAGCCACGCATCACTTATGACTAATCTCGTTGGAAGGCCGAAGTACGGTACTATTGACCCAACTAGTATAATCGCATTCACTTTCCCAATATTTTACGGTTTGATGCTAGGTGATGCGGGATATGGGCTTGTAATAATGCTATTAGCACTCTTCCTCAAGTCAAAAATAGGACACGATCCTGCTGGTAAAGTTGCGTCAAGAATTCTGATGAACATGGGTATTGCGACTTTCATCGTAGGAATGCTAACAGCAGAAGCATTCGGATTCGTAATCGAGAAGTGGGCAATTTTCACCTGGTTGTATGAGCCTATGTACCATGCTACACACCATGCTCTAGATGGAACGGTTTTCATAGAGTGGTTCGGGCTGTCACACACATATCTTCCATTCCATCGTGCTGGAGGAGCACTACCGGATTACATTCTGCTATCCATCTATCTTGGATGCGCACATCTTCTTCTTGGATTTATTATCGGATTCGTTAACGTTCTCAAGAATCATGGTTTCGTAGCAGCATTCTTTGAAAAAGGGTCTTGGCTACTAATCTTAATCGGTGGTTCAGCACACATTTTGAGATTCATTACCGATGATAGTTATGGCACCTTTGAATTATCGGGTTGGTCCATAACCGTTATTGTCGGAGTTGTTTGCCTAATCATCGGATTAGCGGTTTACGAAGGCTTTGGCTGGCTGGGTGGCTTGATTATGGGGCCAATCGAAACCTTCGGTCTGTTGGCAAATACACTTTCCTATCTTAGAATAATGGCAGTTGGAGTAGCAGGTGTCAAGATTGCAGAAATCGGCAACGAAATGGGATTCCATGGAATGGCTGATGCAATCACAGCTGGTGATTATCTACTAGTTATACCATTATTCATCTTGTGGATTGGCGTACAAGTCTTTGCATTAGCGCTAGGACTATTGTCGCCGAGCATCCACGCTGTCCGTCTGCACTTTGTCGAGTGGATGGGCAAGTTCCATGACGGCTCCGGAGAGGAGTTCAAACCATTGGGTGGCCGTCCTCTACATGTGGAGGGTTACTAATATCACAGTCCCAAATTGGACAAAATAGGAGGTAAAAAATATGAACGCAAAAATTGTAAAGATGAGCCTAAGAGCATTGATCATCCTAATGGGTATCTCTATGCTAGCACAAGGAGTACTAGCAGCACCAGATGCCTATGATGGATGGGGCAAGTACATGGGGTCCGGTATCGCACTGGGTCTAGCTGCTATTGGTGCAGGATACTCCCAAGGAAGTATCGGAAGCGCTGCAGTTGGCATGCTTGCTGAAGACGGATCAAAATTCGGACCAGCTCTTATCTTTACTGCATTGCCAGAATCTATCGTTATTCTAGGTGCGCTACCACTGTTCCTATGAGCAGTTTTGGTCAACTCAGAGGTGACTCTGAGATGAACCGGAGGTGAACTAATGACGCTAGAACAATTGAAGAATGATATTTCTGCTTCAGCGGAAGCAGAAGCTAAAGCTACCATTAAGGCAGCAAAGGATGAGGCAAAAGCCATCATCGACGAGGCTCAATCTCGTGCTGACTCTATCAAGAGTGACGCACAGGGTAAGGCGGAAAAGGATGCAAGCCAATTGTCAAAAGAATTGGTTGCATCTGCACGTCAAGCAAACCAAAAAGAGATACTCGTTGCCAGAAGGTCTGAACTAGATGCTACACTTGCAAGTGCTAGAGAAAAATTAGGTGATGCAAGCCTTTCAGGTAGAGCAAGCCTTCTCAAGAGTCTTGTAAAGAAAGCAGAAGGGATGGCTTCTGGAAAGATGGTATTGCGACCGACTAAGATCGACAAAGCAGCACTAGAAGATGCTGGTAAGAGTTTCAAAATGGGAACTCAAGTCGATGGTCTTGGCGGTTTCGTCTTGGAAGCTGAAGATGGAACACTGTCCTTTGATTTCAGATTCGATACTTTACTAGAGAATGCCTGGAATGACCAAAGAGCAGCAGTAAATCAAACATTATTTGGATGATGGAGTTGGAATAATGTCGATACTAGGGAATAACACTGCTTACGTAGCATCTCGTGCGAAAGCGCGTAAGTCCAATCTAATGGATAGGACAAGGCTGCGACAGTTGATTCAACAATCCCCTGACCAACTAACTGTAGCCGTTGCAGACAGCGGATACAGAGCAGAGATTGATTTGTACGCAAGTCGATTTACAGGTGGAGACCTAGTGGAGGCAGCCTTGACTCATAATCTACAGAACGAGTTAAACAGTATCATTGGATTATGCAATGGTAGGGTTAGAAGCATTGTTGAAATCTATACCGACAGGCATCAGTATCACAATGCAAAAGTTGTTCTTAGAGCAGTATTCAACGAAGTTGAAGTTGGTAAAGTCTCACATTCAATTCTCCCTGAAGAGAGCGAAATGAATGTACCATGGCTGAAAATAATTGAGGAGTCATCAACAATACATGAAGCAGCGAGCCAAATGCGACGTTTACCTTTTGGTAAAGCATTGGCAGCAATACCTGATGATCAGGGGCTACAAGTGTATGAAGACGAGTTAGACAAGCATTACTTCGCCACTTCAATGAAGAAATTGACCGGCGGAAGTCCTGATGTGAGATTCCTTAGGAATTATTTAGCAACTGAAATCGACCATAGAAATATCATTAACATCCTCGAAGGACATTCTTTCGGTCTGTCTACAGAGGAAATAATTCAATCATTAATCAAAGGTGGTAGAATCGTAAATGAGCGTAGTTTCTCTCAAGCCTCTTCTAGTAAAGACGGATTGATGGATATATTGCGCCAAGCGTCTAACTTTGATTTCGATAATTTCCAAAACAACATGTCAATCTCTGAGTCAGAGAGAACTTTAGATCCAGTAATTACTTGGTTGCGAGAACGCGAAAATGCACAAATGCAACGAATGAGTTACCTCCATCCAATTTCTGCATTACCGATTATACACTATGTATCTGCTAAGGTGCAAGAGGTAGAGGATTTACGCCTTATCGTTAGAGGCCGCTTAGCCGGCCTATCAACTGAGGTTCTGGAGGCACACGTTCTTTGAGGTGTTATGAATGGAAATAGCAGTAGTAGGAAGTCCGGAATTCACTCTAGGATTCCAACTTGCTGGAATTAGTAATTTACACAATCCTGAAGGCGAAGAAGAAACTTCGAAAGTATTCAAGGATTTATTATCAACAAAGGGGGTAGGAATTGTGGTAGTCGACTCCGCAGTTCTTGCATCCTTACCAGAGCGCCTTCGAGATAGGCTCTCTGAAAGTGTCACTCCAACCGTTCTAGGAATTGGGACTGAGGAAGACACAACGCTTCGTGAAACTATTCGCAAAGCAATAGGAGTCGATTTGTGGAAGTGATTCAACAAAAGGAGGAAGAAAAATGAGCAATGAAGGAGTAATTTACCGAATTTCTGGACCGGTTGTAACAGCTACCGGTATGGAAGCGGGAATGTATGACGTGGTCCGAGTAGGTCACGAAGGATTAATGGGTGAAGTGATTGAATTACACGGTGATAAGGCTGTCATTCAGGTATACGAAGATACTAGCGGTATCAGACCTGGTGAACCAGTATTGAACACCCGTGAAACCCTTTCAGTCGCCTTAGGGCCTGGTCTTTTAACCCAAATTTATGATGGAATACAGAGACCTTTGGCAACTTTGGAAGAAGTGATGGGTGTTTTCATCACTAGAGGAGTTGACGCTGATGGTTTCGACATGGAAAAGAAGTGGCAATTCGATGCTACTGTTTCTAATGGTGACGATGTTGTCAGCGGACAAGTAATTGGAACGGTCCAAGAGACTGAAACAATTGTCCACAAGATCATGGTTCCTCCAGGAAAAGGTGGAAAGGTCAAGTCAATTTCTTCTGGCGAGTTCAATGTGACTGAAGATGTTTGTACACTTGATGATGGCACTGCTATCCAAATGATGCAAAAGTGGCCAGTTAGAACACCAAGACCATATCAGCAAAAATATGCACCTGACACACCACTAATTACCGGTATGCGCATCCTAGATTTCCTCTTCCCTCTTGCTAAGGGTGGTGCAGCAGGTATCCCTGGTCCGTTCGGGTCTGGAAAAACTGTCACACAGCAATCACTTGCTAAGTATTCAGACGCACAAATCGTAGTTTACATCGGTTGTGGAGAGCGTGGAAATGAAATGACAGAAGTATTAGACGAGTTCCCTCATCTAATCGACCCAAACACTGGAAAGCCTCTGATGAATAGAACAGTGATGATTGCAAACACATCAAACATGCCTGTAGCGGCTCGTGAAGCATCTGTATACACAGGAATCACAATTGCGGAATATTTCCGTGACATGGGATACGATGTTGCATTGATGGCTGATTCAACAAGCCGCTGGGCGGAAGCAATGCGTGAAATTTCATCTCGATTGGAAGAAATGCCTGGTGAAGAAGGATATCCTGCTTACCTATCAAGCAGAATTGCAGAATTCTACGAAAGGGCTGGTCGTGTTCAAACATTGAATGGAGACGATGGGTCAGTCACTGTTATTGGTGCTGTATCGCCTCCTGGTGGGGATATTTCAGAACCAGTTTCCCAAGGTACCCTACGTATTGTAAAGGTATTCTGGGGATTGGATGCTGGTCTGGCAAGACAGAGGCACTTCCCTGCTATCAACTGGCTAAGTTCTTACAGTTTGTATCCTCCATCTCTAGATCAGTGGTTTAGAGATAATATTTCACAGGATTACCCTGAGATTAGAACTGCGATTAGTGGTTTGTTGCAAGTTGAAGCTGAATTGCAAGAAATCGTACAATTGGTTGGTTCCGATGCTTTACCTGTAGACCAGCAATTGACTTTGGAAGTCGCACGTATGATTCGTGAATATTTCCTACAACAAAACGGATTCCACGAAGTCGATGCTTTCTGTACAGTCGATTTGCATTACAAGATGGCTAAGGCAATCTTGACGTTCCAAGAATCTGCAAAGGCTGCAATGGCGGCAGGTGCTGAATTACAAGATGTGGTAAATGTCCCATCTAGAACAGATTTGATGAGAGGTAGATTCGAATCTACATATGCCGACGAAATCGAAGGATTAGTCAACAAGATGAATGATGAAATTGCTGCTGCAATAGGAGATAACTAAGGAGGAATATGAATGTCTGGAAAAGAATACCGAACAATTACTGACGTAAAGGGACCTTTGGTTTTCCTTAACAAAACCGAACCTGTTGCATTCGGTGAAATCGTACAACTACGATTGACCGATGGTTCAATGAAGAACGGACAGGTTCTAGATACCTCTGAAGACCTAGTTGTCGTACAGGTGTTTGAAGGAACTGCTGGAGTAGACCTAAACACCGGTGTCAAGTTCATGGGTGATGTTTTCAAATTACCAGTTTCGGATGATTTGATTGGAAGAATTTTGGACGGTGCAGGAAGACCTAGAGACGGTGGCCCAGATATCGTTGCAGAAGAAAACGCTGACATTATTGGAGCAGCTATCAACCCTTACTCAAGACAGAGTCCACACGACTTTATTCAAACTGGAATAAGCGCAATCGATTGTTGTACAACACTTGTTAGAGGACAGAAGTTGCCAATTTTCAGTGCATCCGGTCTTCCTCACAATGATATTGCATTGCAAATCGCAAGACAAGCAAAATTGAAAGATTCCGACGAAGAATTCATTGTGGTATTCTGTGCAATGGGAATTACTGCTGAAGAATTTAACTTCTTCAGAAGTGACCTAGAAAGAACAGGAGCACTTGAAAACGCTGTATTGTTCGTCAATTTGGCGGATGACCCAGCGGTTGAGAGAATTATTACTCCTCGTCTGGCTCTAACAGCGGCAGAATACCTAGCTTTCGAGAAGGATTACCACGTATTGGTTATCTACACTGACATGACAAACTATTGTGACGCTCTACGTCAAATTGGTGCTGCTCGTGAAGAAGTTCCAGGTAGACGTGGATATCCAGGATACATGTATACTGACTTGGCTATGCTCTACGAGCGTGCTGGAATTGTAAAAGGAAAGAAAGGAAGCATTACTCAGTTCCCAATTCTGACTATGCCTGGTGACGATATTACTCACCCAATTCCTGACCTTTCCGGATATATTACCGAAGGACAGATTGTTATCTCTCGTGAATTACACCAAGCGGGTATTTACCCGCCGATCAATGTGTTGCCATCTCTGTCTAGATTGATGGGTTCATGTATTGGTGCAAAGACTACTCGTGAAGACCACAAATCGGTTTCTGACCAAATGTATGCAGCATATGCACAGGGTAGAGAACTTAGAGGATTGGTAGCGATTGTTGGTGAAGATGCACTAAACGAACGTGACAAGCAACTGCTAGATTTCTCTGGTGTCTTCGAGGACAAGTTCTTGAGGCAATCGAGAGACGAAGACCGTTCTATAGACGAAACTTTGGACTTGTGTTGGACCTTAATGTCAGATATCGACACTAAGTATCTGGTTAGACTAGACCAAAAGTGGATTGAAAAGTACCATCCCGATAACAGAGAGTAAAACCGTAATTGAAACTTAATGGAGGCAATCATATGGCATTGGATATCAAACCTACCCGAAGCGAATTGATTAACCTCAAAAGAAGGATCAAGCAAACAAAAAACGGATACAAACTGTTGAAGATGAAGAGAGACGGATTGTTTCATGAGTTTAGAACACTCTTGTCAGATATGATTCAGGCAAAGAAAGAATTGACAGAAGCATACGTTCTAGCAAAATCAAGAATAGACCTTGCGAATGCCATCGAAGGTGGTCTGAAAGTTAGGTCTGCAGCAATCGCTAACTCAAGTTCACCTGAAGTCGAAGTCGAGAGAAGAAACATCATGGGAGTTGTAGTTCCTTCTGTATCGGGAACTAACCTCAAGCAGCAATTCGGAGAAAGAGCGATTGGATTCACAGGTTCATCACCATATATCGATGAAGCAGCAGATTCTTTTGGAGATTTGATCGAAAGGATGGTTAAAGCGGCTGAAATGGAAGCAACATTGAAGAGACTTTTAGCTGAAATCGAAGCAACTAAGAGACGTGTAAACGCACTAGAGTTCAAAGTGATTCCAGAATTAGAAGAAGCAAGAGTATTCATCCAACTCAGACTTGAAGAGATGGAAAGGGAAGAAACATTCCGTTTGAAGCGTTTCAAGAACAAGTGATAATTTACCCGATTGATTCATTGAGGACGGGTAACCCCACAGATTTAACGGGGTGATCGTGATGTCGGGTGACGAGAAAATTCCTGTCCATGCAAAATCATGGAATCAGAGGGAATTGTTCACTTCGATATTATCCCGATACTGTGTCGTATTGGAAGACTTAGGTGGTCGCAGTCCAACCTTTTTGGTAGCAGAAAAGAAAGACCAAGATATTCATGAGGTCTTGCAAGATATCAATGCACATATCAAGAAATTAGGCTTTAGTGCCCGACTTTTCCCAGACGAACCTTGGATTCTTCAGTTGATCCCTGACCCTCGCTATCAATGGCCATCTCCAAGATTCGTCCTTACAATGTGGCTTTTTTCTTTGATTACAACAATCTATGCAGCAGAAAAATGGATGAATTCTGGTCGCCCAGATGGTGGTTGGTTTGTTGAAAATGCCTCACTTGATGCTCTTATTGGTTATACAATACCACTGTTTGTTTCGTTAATTTTTGCGTCCTTCATTCAAATCAGGGTCGCAAGAAAACATGGTGTCAATCTGCCGCACATCTTCCCAATTCCCGGCCCAGCAATGCTGTGGTGGCCATTTGGCTTACTCGGTTTTGCCTCATTACCTCGTAGTGATGCTAGATTATGGCCAGACCGTTCAGCTATGGGTAATACTGCTCTGTCAGCCCCTCTAGTGATGGTATTGTTTGGTATGGTTTTGATATTTATTGGATTATCATTAACTCCTGAGTTAGTTTTACTAAACTCAGTTCCATTTGTTGTCGAATTACCGTTTTTGGCTAATCTTTTTGCTCTTTTTATGGAGGGTGAAAGACTAGTCTTCCTCAAAACAACTTGGGCTCATCCTTTCACTAGGGCCGGGATGACCTTGACATTCTTTGGTTGGGTGTCATTATTGCCAATACCTACTTTCCCAGGCGGAAGGATTTTGATTGCAAGAATGGGTATTCCTGAAGCAAGGTCAGGTTCATCACAAGTTATGCTGCTTTTGGTTGTCCTACTATTTGCGTTCTTGTTTGGCGCATTTTCAGAATGGAATATTTGGGTGCCAATAGTCGCAATCTGTGCATCTATGCTCATTACTAGGGGAGTGATCCTACGATGCCAATCGTTTTGGATGATTTCAAAGGCTTGCCTGAGCCAGACCACAGGAGATTAGGAATCATACTCTTCATGGTATTTATGTTCGCTCTACCAGCTCAACTTCCATTTACTGAAGACAAATCATGGGATGACGAACTATCATTCAAATTTTCAGAAGATAACTTGAAAATTGAGGAAGGTTGGTTCAATCAATCTATCACCATAACAAATCCTTCTTTGTTGGAAAAACCATGGCAGGTAGAATACTTTTCTGGCCCATTTGGACAAGCTAATTTATCTCAAATAGATTGTTTTGAAGCAGAGGCATATTCAGCAACGGGCTGTGAAGGAAATATCGCACCACTGTCTTCGATAACCTTGGAATTTAACTTCGAGTGGATTGAGGATTGGAATAGTGCGAGTTTTGAGTTGGTTTGGTATTCTAGTATTGGATATATTACCAATACAGTGATACCAGAACAGAAAATATTCCCAGTAGGAAACTGGGTATTCAATGGAGATTATGATGATCCTGAAGCGTGCATTGTTGTCGATGTAAATTCAAATAATGAATCAATTACTTTGAGCGAAGCACCTCCATTTACAAATTGGAAAGGAATAGATAGTTCCGGCAATTATTCTGTTTCACAAGGTGAGAATCAACTTTGTTTAGACGGTTTATCCGGCGATAATTTAGATTGGTTATCCGATATAATCTTTGAAATTGATAATCACTCCTATTCTTCAGGTTATCAAATGATGGAAATAATTTCTATCCCCGATTCAGGAATAATACTAGATTCCGATGAATTGTTATTCCCATTTTCTAATCTTGCTGTAAATTACAACGGTACTTGTGATGACTTAGGAGTGGTAACTCCACCAACAACTATTGTAAACAATACAACAATTTGGGACATGAGGGTTCTAAAGTCTGGGCAATATAATTTAGAAAATTCATTAGATGAAATAAATTTATTCGCAGAAGCAGAATCTGAAATTTCAGTATGTACAGAATCATATTTCCCAACTAAATACTTAGTAAGTAATGGCCCAAGTATCATAGTTCACAAAGAAGGCAAAAGAACCCAAAATTGGATAGGAGAAATTTCAGTAATCGATGATACGATAACCATTGAGAATACAATGGATTACAATTTGTCAATTTCAGTAGAATTCGATGGAAATGGAGCGCAATGGCAGATTACAAACAGTATAACAGTTAACTCTAATTCGATTGCTAATATCTCTGCCATTGCTCCTAATGATGGAATTTCATTTGTTTGGTTAGAATTGGATGAAGGCGAAGTAATTCTCCATTTAGTAAATCACGAGGTGTGAATGTGAAATTAGCCGTTGTTGGTGCTGGCGCAATCGGTAGTCTAGTAGCAGCAAAATTGGTCGAAGCCGGCCATGAAGTATTGATTCATACACGCGGAGACCATGGTGCTGAGATGGCACTCAATGGGCTTGAAATTAAAGGTTCATGGATAAGAAAAATCACACCTTCAGAATGGTTTGTAAGTCTAGATGAAGTCGATTTTCCACCGGAATTAGCAGGTTATTTCGACCAAGCCATTATCACCGGGAAGTCAAAAGACACTGAAAAATTATGCCACATTGCAAAATTTTTCACCAACGGCCCTGTTTTATCTCTTCAAAACGGATTAGGTAATCTAGAAATCCTGAAAGAGTATTTTTTGAAAATAGTGCGGTAGGTGTTACTACAAATGCGGTCACGAAGACAAGCCCTGGTCAGATAAATTGGGTTTCTGAGGTGAATCTGTTGGTTTCTGGACCGAAAGGTAAGCAATTTGAAAATTCGCTTAGATCTCTAGGTGCGGAATATTACGAAAATCATGAAGAAATCTTATGGAATAAATTACTAATAAATGTCGCAATCAACCCGATAGCGGCAATTTGCGGTGTGAAAAACGGAGAATTAGCATCTGAGCCCCTATTGTCTCAATGTGAATCAATAATGTTAGAAGCAGCGAATATCGGAAGGTTATCTGGTGTAAATATTCTTGATGATCTTGAATTAGTTGAATTATTGCATAAAGTGATTGATGATACATCTGACAATGTTTGTTCTATGCTTTCAGATGTTAAAGCTGGAAGAGAGACTGAAATTGATATGCTGTGTGGCCAAGTGGTCCATAGAGGTGAAAAATTAGGAGTGCCAACTCCACTAAATTCGATGTTATTGGGTCAAATTAAATCTCTCAGATGAGATCAATATTCCAATGCAATCCCTTGTTTTCACTTCTGTCGATTGCATCACTTGTGATGTGTGTTGCTACCAAAACAAGATTTCTAATTTCTACTAATTCACGAGATGGTATGCTTTTTCTCCATATTAGGTCCACTTCTTTAGTTAGTAATTCCAACATTCTTTTTGCCCTATTTAGTCTACTGAATGTACGTACAATTCCTACATCGTGTGTCATTGTTTTTCTCAAAGTTTCCAAATCTCTTACCAGAGGTGCATGTTCTCTTAGTTTCTTCATTCCATCTGCTCGCCATTCAGGAACATTTTCTTCGGCATCAATTGGGTTGGAAACAAAGTGTTCAGCGGCTCTATTTGCAAAAACTACCGCTTCTAGTAGGCTGTTTGATGCCAAGCGATTGGCACCATGCATTCCTGTGCATGCTACTTCTCCGATAGCATATAGTCCAGGCATCTCTCTTCCATCACTCATTAGTACCCTTCCTTGGACATCGACATCTAGTCCGCCTACCATGTAATGTGCTGCAGGGGCTACTGGAAGAGGGTCAATGCCGAGAGATAGTCCAAATTTGTTCAATCTTTTTTCTATCGTAGGAAAATTGGTGTGGAGTAGTTCTTTTGACAGGTGGTCTGTGATCAACCATACATTTTTTGCGCCAGTTATTTTCATCCTTTGGTCGCAAGACCTTGCAACAACATCTCTTGTTGCCAAACTACCTAATTCAGAATATTCTAGGGTAAAAGAATATGATTCGGGCTTTCCGCCAAGCGTTCTATATTTTTCTAAGCCTTCTGCATCAAGGATAATCCCTCCTTCTCCACGCAATGCTTCGGTAATCAGAAATGGCTTTTCATTTCCAGCCATTAACGCTGTTGGGTGGAATTGAAAGAATGCCATGTCTTTGCTGCTTGCACCGGCCCTGACAGCCATTGCAAGTCCATCCCCACTTGCGACCTTCGGATTAGTCGTTTTCTCCCATAATTGCCCACATCCTCCTGTTGCGATAACAATAGCATCTGCATAAATCGATGTGATATTATTCGAATCTAGTTCTAAACACCAAATTCCTTTGATACCTTTCTCAGGTTTTCCGTGCTCTCTTTGAATTAGGTCAACGCCAAGGGTATATTCTCTGATATCAATGTTCTTTCTTGAAAGAACTGCGTCGGTTAATGCCCTCTCAATCTCAGCACCAGTGGCATCTTTTGCGTGCAAAATTCTTCTTGCAGAATGTCCACCTTCTTTCACGAGGTGAAATTCATCTCCTTCTTTTTGGAAGTCTACGCCGTAGGATAATAGGTCTCGAATTCTATCTCCTGCTTCCTCTACAACACATCGGACAACCGATTCATCACACAAACCATCTCCTGCGGTTAATGTGTCATTAATGTGAGATTGCATAGCATCTCCATCGGTTTTATCCAAAATTCCAGCAATGCCGCCCTGAGCCCAATTTGTAGAGGAATCTACCGATCTCTCTTTGGTAATGATTGTGACATTATGACCTGCCTCACTCAACCTAAGGGCAGCAAATAAGCCAGCAATGCCGCTTCCAATAATTACAACCTTTGGCATTACCTTCGTGTCTGCGACATGCCGAGTGTTTTCAAATCTGCCTACTTTTATTTCCGCCACCAATAAGTGATTGATTGCCTTGAACCGCTATATGGGGCTCATAAAGAAATTCTCAGCAATGGCTGGATTGCTAATGATAATCGCAGCAATCGCTAATGTTGAGTTTGGGGCTCTAATGCCTTTGGACCCTCCGCAAAAATTGATTTTGGCTAGAGTTGCTGACCAAGGTTGCAACGCAGACGAAATTCAAAAAGAGTTAGATGCGGGAAATGTCAACGAGTGTGTGACTTCGATTGGAGTTTGGGATGCTCCAGATTTACTCCTTGTAGCTGAGGGTAGTATTCTCTTACTTTCCACGTTTTTACGTTGGCCAAGAAAAGGGCGTTGGGCATTACGTATTCGTAGGCTTGCAATTGTTTCTGGAATAGTATTGTGTGGTTTAGCACTGGCAGATAGTTTTGACAAGTTGCCGGGGACATCCTCGGAGGAATTAGCGATTTTATTGCCATTCCCAGCACCTCCTATTGCGGTTCAAATTGCAATTTTTGCATTAGGAATATTCTTGATTCGTGGACCAAAGTATGAAATCGATTACGACAAAACCAGTAAACGCGAATCGAAGAATAATCTCCAAATGACTCATGCTCAGATGGATTCAGTTTATGCTTCAGGAGGTTCTTTGGGAGACTTGCAAAAGAAGAGAAAGAGGTCTTACAAATATTCGACGATTGGTGACCTTTGGCAAGACCAAGGCCTTTCGGTTTACGAAGATAAATTTGAATCGGGAATGAGAGATGAGTTCGCTGATGAAACAAAGCGAACCTGTCATCTTTGCAATGGAGAAGGGTGTGCAGGTTGCAATCGCACAGGTTTTGTATCCTAATCGCTGTATTCGGCTTAATTCACTACCTCGTTTAATTGCCTTTTCAAGTCCGAGTTATTCGTAACCTTCAAGACCCCCATCGTCCCCTGTGCGACTTGAGGTCAAGAGCGTAGTATCTTGATTAGAGGGATAGGGATGTATCTAAAAGAGTTGGAAGTTGAAAATTTCAAGTCGTTCAAAGGCGAAGCCGTTATTCCATTTGACCGTGGTTTTACTGCTATAACCGGGCCAAATGGATCTGGGAAATCAAACTGTGGTGATGCGATTCAGTTCGTTTTAGGTGCAAGGTCTTCCAAGGTACTGAGGGCTCAGAATTCAAAGGATTTGATTTTCAATGGCGGAAAATCGAATAGACCTGCAAGGAATGCAAAAGTAACTTTGGTTTTTGCAAATCCTCTTCTTTCAAATGGGAGAAGGCGCCTACCAATAGATTCTGAAGAGGTTAGGATGACAAGGGAGGTCAGGCTATCTAAATCAGATAACGTGGTTTCTACATATCTTCTGAATGGAGAAGAGACAAATCAGAAAGCATTCCATCGATTGTTGGGTCAAGCAAATGCAAGGCCTGATGGTTACAACATTGTTTTGCAAGGAGATGTCACTAGGCTTTCATCGATGACTCCTATGGAAAGGAGAAAGGTACTAGATTCCGTTGCTGGAGTCACATCTTATGATGATGAAATAAAGAAAGCAGAAAGACAGCGTTCACAAGTTGAAGACTATATCGAAAGAATTTCTCTTGTAGAGGAAGAGCAAAAAAGCAGGTTGAAGGAGTTAGAATCTGAAAAGAAAGTTGCAGAAAAAGCAAAATCCACGAAAGAAGAGTATGATGCTGCCAATATTGTTCTCTACCAATCCAAATTCCTAAGTTCGAAAGAGGAAATCGAATTTCATCAAAAAGAAAGGACTAGGTTGCTATCAGAAGCTACTGATTTGGAAGAACTAGTCGCTTCTTCCGAGGCAAAATTACTCAAATTAGAAGACAGAATTGGTGAGTTGCAAACCCAAATCGATGCAGTAATGGGCGGAGAAAACTCTAGCCTAACCGATGAGATAAGGGACTTACAATTAGCGATTGAAAGGAACAAAGACAAACTCGAAAGTGCAGATGACGCCCAAGCAGAGGATGCAGAGCAACTAGAACAACTTGAATCCGAAATCGAAGAATCAAAATCAAATCTTCAGGCTCATCTCGAGTCTTTGGAGGAAGCGAAAGTAAACCTTGCAACTAGTCTCGAGTCACTAAAAGAAGCAGAAGACAAAGAAAATGCTATTCGAGATTCATTAGAATCCTCTGGTTCTGAAACTGCAAAATTGTCTCAAGCCGTTAAAGACGCAGACACAGCACTCGAAAAGTGTAGAACTGCTGTGCAATTAGCAAATACAGAGGTTGAGAAATTAGCAAGCGAAGCTGAAGTTATCGCTGAACAATTGTCCTCTGCTCAAGAAGAAGAAGCAGATGCACAATTGAATTATGATGACATCGAATTACAAATCGAAGAATTAGGTGAAAGCGGTCAAACAAATGACCGGACACAATTAGCGAATGATTTGAGAGCAGCACAATCTGCTGAAACCAAATTGATTGAAGAAGCAAGTACAGTTGAAAGAAGATTACAAGAAGCGAATAGAAATCTTTCAAACGCTAGAAATGAACTCGAAAAGAAATCTGGCGGCAATGGTATGGCGCCTGGTGCGGCTGCGGTAATGGCTGCCCGTGATAGGGGCGATTTATCGGGCGTCTTAGGAACAATCGGAGAACTATGTGCTCCAATAGATGCATCTCATGAAGATGCCTTGATTACTGCTGTCGGCAATGGAATGAATTCAATCGTTGTCGAAAACGACCAAATTGCAGTTGAGGCAATGGCTTTCTTAAGGAATAATAGGTTGGGGCGTGCAACGTTTTTACCGCTAAATAAGATACAATCTAATCGTGCATCTGGCAAGGCTACATTGATTTCAAGGAAACCAGGGGTTCTAGGATTCGCTCATGAATTGCTAGACTATGATCCTAGAATTGCGACAGCAGTTGCTTACGCCTTAAGAAATACTCTGGTCGTAGATAACATCAGCACCGCTAGGACATTAATGGGTGGAGTTAGATTGGTCACACTGCGAGGTGAAATAACCGAGCCAGGTGGAGCAATGGTCGGTGGTTCAAAGCAAAAAATGAAGACAGGTTTTGGTGGGAAAATTCAGGGAGCCAGCGAAGTTGAAAAGCTAGTATCCGAAGTAAATCGATTACAATTGCTCTCAGATACCGTAAATGCAGCACTTAGGGAGGCAAGAGTTCAGCAAAACATAATTGGAGGTAAAATCAACGACCTAACTCAAGATGATGAATCTCTGAAATTAAGCACCTTGAAAGGAGAATTAGAAGGGGCAAGAAAGGCCCTTGCAACGGCTAAAGGTAATGCGAACAAACTCAAAAACAGGTTAGATGAGATAGATTCTTCACATGCGACCAAAGTCTCATCTCTAGAGGTATCTAAGAAGCAATTGATTGAGGCTGAAGCAAAGAAGCAGGAAGCGGATGAAAATCTCACAAATTCAAGTCCTGATTCAATCAAGCGACAATTGTTGGATGCTCAATCGATGAGAGTTGAAGCAGAAGGAATTGCTACTAAAGCAAGAATGACAATCGAATCAGGCGATGAAAAGACAAAAATGTTGAATTCAAACCTAGATTCCCTTACTTCAAGAGCAGATGAAATCCAAGCATCAATGGCAGGAAGAGAAGTTGATGTTAAGAATTGGGCCATCTCTATAGAACAAAACACTGTGCTGCTTAACGACCGCGAGGAAGAAAGAAGAAACCTACTCTCTGAGCATAAAGAGTTAGATGATGAGCGAACCGATTTAATCGATGAGAGGGCAGAACTCAGAACAAAAACAAATGCGAACGCTACCGAGGCAATTAGCAAGCGAGGTCTAGCTGAAGATATGACCAGAAGTATTGCAATCAAAGAACAAGCATTAGCAGACCATTTGGTACAAATGGCAGAAGAAGAGATTCCAGTCGTCGCTGATGATGCTGATCTACCGAATGTTGGTGACGCAGAAAGAAACTTAGCAAAAATCAGAAAGAGACTGGATTCATTTGGTGAGTTTAACATGCTGGCAATCGAACAATACGATGCATGTAAGGAACGATTAGATGAAATGAAGGATGATTTCAAAACATTGCAAACAAGAAGAAAGAAACTAATCGACATCACAGATAAATTAGAATCAAAGAGAAAGACGAAACTGCTTGAAACCCTGGAAGATGTAAACAAGAATTTCAAGGTTGTTTACAAGAGACTCTCTAATGGAGGTCGAGCTGAATTATTCCTCGAAAATGAGGAAGAGCCATTCAAAGGAGGGCTTGACATGTGGGCTCAACCAAGGGGTAAATCCAACAAATCTAGGTTGCAAGGTCTCTCAGGTGGTGAAAAATCAATGGCTTCTCTTTCATTGATATTTGCGATACAAGACCACGACCCAAGTCCGTTCTACTATTTCGATGAAGTAGACCAAAACCTAGACGTTCCAAACTCAAAATTGATTGCATTGGAGTGTAGGAATAGAAGTGAAGCCGCTCAGTTCATCATGGTGACACTACGAAAGGTTTCCTAGAATTAGCGGACCATCACATTGGAATTACTCATGGCGGAGATGGATGTTCTCGAAGAATTGTCGATTTCGATAAAGAGCGAGCCATTGAACTAGGTGAGAAAGCAGAAAAAGAGGCAACAGAGGCGGCGGACAAAAATCACTCTAGAATTGAGGAAGCAAGGGCAATGGAACTTGAAATGCCTGAGGTCCCAGAACCATTACCTGCTCCTAAGAGTTTAGGTGGATTGCTAAAACACATCGATGATGGAGAAAATGAAAACGAAACAGGATTTTCTAATCTTGCAGAAAGAGCAGAGGAATTATCCGAAGACATTCAAGAAAGACAGAACATTGTCGCAGCATTGCTAAATGAAGAATTGGATGAAGAAATTACCGAGGATGAGAAGGAGGTTTGAATTTGCAACAATCTCTCCTAGACAACTGGTTTTTGCGTCAAGATATCCTTGACCAATTAGTTAGTAATGATGAGGATATCTCGGAAGCAGAGAGGTATGCAGACAGGGTGATGAGAATCGCCGAAGAAGAAGGTGCGGAACATCAGGTTCTAACCGATCCCTTTGACAGGTCTGTTGCTCTAGTGCTTTCTTTGGTGAAAGAAGAAGACATGGACCCCTGGAATATTGATTTGTCTGCATTTTTGAAATTGTTCATTGAAAGGGTAAAAAAAGAATCAGATACTCTGGATTTACCTGCTTGTGGGAGGTTGATTCGTTTATCTTGGGAAGTATTAACTGAACAAGCATCTACATTGTTTGACAAGGTCACAGCACCTGATTTCGACGAATTTGAAGAATTCTCGGATTTCGGTTGGGAATCAGATTATGATGATGAGGAATTCATGTTCACAACAGCGATTTTAGAAGGGTCCGCAGATAATGTTCTACCAACATTCTTCGGCGAGCGTGTAAGAAGAGATGAGGGAAGGCCATCCACTTTAGGAGAATTGCTTTCTGCATTCAAGGATGCTTGCGACGAGGCAGAAATATTACAAGCAAAAGAAGAGTTTAGGAAATCTCATGCTGAGGAATTAAAACATATGATTGACAATGTTGGTTCTCGAATGCATGATGAAGATATGGAAGGTGATATCAGAAGATGTTGGAGGTCAATGAGGGATGTCATGGATAAAATGAATTCTTCTAAAGTTCCAATAGTTGAAGTCACCAACAGACTATCAGAAATTTTACATCAGGAATTCGGTGAAATACCTGAAGGATATGATGTCGAATCAAAGATAACTTCCTTTGTTGCCGGTTTATTCTTGACTCACAGAGGATATGCCTGGATTAGCCAAGATAATCCTTCAGATCCAATTATGATTGAAGATCGTTGGCCAAACGCTACATCTTTCGACGAAGTCACAAAATTAGCATCTAAATTATTTGAGGAGGAATCCATGTCTCTAGAATCAGAGGAAACAGAATCTATGAGGCATGCAGCTAGGCTTGCTGAACGGGCAAGAATCGCAGCAGAAGAAGAGGAAATTGCAAAGATTAAAGAAGCATCAGAATCTGAAAATCCTGATGACTGGTTGGTTGAGTAAGGAGTTGATTACATGAGTGAAATACCTTTGGAAACATTACTCGAAGCAACAATGTTCAGCGCAGGAAAATCGATGAGTCCGGCAGAGTTATCAGAGGTCCTAGGATATGATGAAGAAGAGATTCTCGAATCATTAGGTAATCTACAATCAACGATAAAAAGGAGAAAAGGCGGAAGTTTACAAATCGTTGAAATTGGAGGCAAGTGGGCGATGGAAGTTAAACCAGCAATTGCAGACCACTTACCCAAGGATACGAAATCCGATTTACCTCCAAAATTACTGAAAGCAGCATCTTTGATAGCCTATCATCAGCCAATGCCGCAATCAAGGTTAGTTGAATTGCTTGGTCCTAAAGCATATGAGCACATTAGGGAATTAGCCCAATCTGGGTTGATCAACCGTAGAAGGGACGGCAATACAAGGAGATTAACTACGACTAGAAGATTTTCAGAATTATTTGGTTGCCCGCATACCGATAGGAAGAAAGTACGTCAATGGTTTAGAGACATGGTGACCTCATCCGGTGTACTGAAAGGCATGGAGGGCACTTTAGCTCTCAGAGAAACCGAAGAAGACGGCAGCATTCAGACAACTCTGAATGTTGATGAAGAGGAATGATTATTCTCCATTCCTTAATTTCTGTAATGTCTCTTCAACTAATTTTTGGGTGACTTGTTGACCAGATGAGTTCACAATATTGGCAACTCTTTCAATTTCATCGCCTACTGCTCCGGCGCTCACAGCCATGTTTTTTGCATGTAATTTCATATGCCCCGCTTGGATTCCATTGGTTGCCAGTGCTCTCATTGCTCCAAGATTTTGTGCCAATCCAGCAGCAGCCAAAAAATTCCAGCGAGTTCTTTTGCTGATTCGACACCTAGAATAGACAAATTCGCTCTCGCAGCTGGATGGACTTTGGATGCACCACCTACTGTTCCAACGGCCAATGGCGTCTCTATCGTTCCAACTAAGTTGCCCTTTTCGTCCCTTTTCCATCTAGTCATCGAGGTATAGTTTCCTGTTTCTACTGCTGCCCAAGCATGACATCCTGCCTCTATCGCTCTCCAATCTTGTCCACAGGCAAGCGCAATAGGGCTAATGGCGTTCATTATGCCTTTGTTGTGGGTTGCGGCCCGATAGGGGTCAGACATTGCAAAAGAATGTGCTTCAAGGATTCCTTTGATCACCTTTGCACCATTTTCCCTTGTTCCATCATCAGACAATTCCTCAGGTGTGAAAGTAGCCTGAACTTTTGCTAATCTGTGAGATGCTAAATTTGATAGGATACGTAGGTGAACCCTGCCATTGGTTATTTCCTCGACTTTCGAAGAAATTCTTTCAGCCATTGAATTTACAGCGTTTGCCCCCATTGCATCTTTGGTATCGACTAAAAGGTGTATGACGAGCATTTTTCCTTCTATTGTATCAATGATTCTAGTCTCAATATCTTTGCAACCGCCACCTAGTTTAATCATGGTAGATTCAACAGCATTACATTGAGAAATCAATTCGTATTTTGCAGTCTTTATCTGTTCTGCGGCATGGTGTGGATCTTCTAGGTCTAGGACCTGGATTTGACCAATCATAATCGATTCATCATTCCGTGTCGAAAAACCTCCATTTTTCAAGCATCTTTTCGCCATATTGCTTGCTGCAGCAACAATACTCGATTCCTCCACGCAAAAAGGGATTAGGTATGATTTACCATCTATCAAAAAATTAGTGGCTATGCCTACCGGTAACGACATAGTTCCAATGACGTTCTCTATCATTCTATCAGCGGCTTCTTCAGATAATTCACCTGATTTGGCTAAAGCAGAGGTTTCTTCATCAGAAAGGCCCGCCAACCTTGCAACGATATCTCTTCTTTCTTCTACAGTGTACTTGTAGAACCCAGAAAGTCGGCTATCGTCTACTGGCATGTGAGTCTCCTCTCATTGTTGTGGAGTTCTATGGGCTTGATGAATAAATCGGAGAATTAACGCCAAATTAACGCGTTAACTATGCGTTAACGCAGTGTTAATTCATAAGAAAATCATCTTTTCGTATTTTGATTAACATGTGATAACAGGTCTTTTTTGAACAGCATATTGCCGAAACATCATATACTCGTAAAAATCAACTAAATACATGAGTGAAGAATATCCGATTTTGGGCCTACCTGGTATTAGAGAGAACCCTTTCCAGTCAAGACCCCTTGAAGGAAGAAATTCAGATCAATTGATTGGTAGGTCAGAAATTATCGACCCATGGGCTAGGTTCTTGAGAACAAGAACTGCCAGACTTACCCTGCTAGTCGGAGAAACAGGTACGGGTAGGACGTCACTAATGCGTTGTATTTCCAAAGAAACGGATTTATTTTTGCATCTTGATATGTTCCATACAGATAATCATGTGCAAAAAATCCTCGATGAAATTTACACAAGATTTGTTAATTTTGATACACCTTCAAACAACCAAGAACTTGTTCACAGATTAGTCACAGCAACCGAAGAATCTAGTGGTTCAATTCCATTAATTACCTTCGATTATCCTAACGCTGATGGAGAAAAGCTGGCAACAATAATTTCCAATCTATTGCCTGCTTTAGAGCGATTAAAAGCCGTCGTAGTGGTCATTTTATCGGTCAACCAAAGGTCGCAGTGGCCTGAAAATTTGATTGAAAAGTTCGACCATTTAGAAGTAGTTCAACCGTTTACAAAAGAAGAGGTAAGGCAGGTTTGCGAATCTAGAATCAATAATGTCGCAAATGTTGCTTGGAATATGCCCGAAGGTGCGGTAGAATATCTGTACGAAAATACATCTGGTAAAGCGAGTAAGATAATCAGACTGATGAGAGATATGGTTGATTATGAAAGAGAAAACCCTAGAGAAGTAAAATTCGAGGATGAACAAGAGGTTGTGGTTAGAGAAGAAAATTCTCCTGTGATAAATATTGAAACTGATATTGACAATTCACCAGATTTCGATTTAGATCTTGACATGTTGGCAGAAGAGCCTAGAAATTACCCTAAACCTGTACATGCTGAGCATTTTAATCCTCCACCTCCTTCCTCATTTGGAGGATTTGGAGGTTTGGTCTCAAGAAATAGAACAAATATGCATGTTGACCCTCGATTTGATGAAAATATAATGCGAGAACCACTAGATGAAAAGAGCGACGGATCTGATTTTTGGCAATCCGAAGACATGAAATCAGTTGTTATTTCTAAGGAGGACGAGATTCTTGAAGAACCACAAATTTTCGAAGAGGAGTATGAACATGAAATTATGGAATCACCATCTACGGAGCCTTTCGAACAAATTATTGAGGATCCATATGAGAAGGCTGTGCTGAATGTATTTGGGAAAATTCTATCTAATCAAAACAATGAATCCGCAGCAACTTTATCAGAACTATTAATGCGACTTAGGATGCCTGTTATTGGGCAAAAAGAAAGTAATGCTCTGAACATCCATGTCTTACGCAATTTAGGAAAAAACGAATCTGTAATTGTCGAAGTATCTACTCAAAGAGAGTTTTCACCATCAGACCCTAGATTGCAAGACCAACTTGGAATAAAGCGTCCTAGGATGTCTCAGATATGCAATAAATTGTATAGGGCAGGGATACTCTCGGTTCAGCAAAAGGGTAAATCTAGAGTGTTTAGAGTGACAAACGATGCTAAAGTGCAATTAATTGCATGGGGCATGATGGAGGCGGAAGCATGAGCTGGTCAGTGTTTAGGTCTTGGCAGGCCCCAAATCAAATCTCAACTTCATGTAGTGTAGGCAACGATTTCTTGATATCAACTGGTCTAGAATTAATTCTTCTAGACGAGGAATGCAATATTCGATGGAAGCGTGCTATGCCATTTAGAGTGCATGCAGCAAGCCATGATTCCGGAAGAATCGGTATTCTTTATGGCCATGGATTCCATTTGATACAGGTTAGCGATGGAGCAGCAATAAACGAAGGAAGGTCCACAGAAGGTGGATTTAGTGATATTCTACCAAGGCCAGGTGGTGGCTGGGTATTATCTTGCAGAAAAGGCAACTTGCACATATTCAGTTCTGAAGGAAGAGGAATCAAACGTTTATCAGCAGGAGGGGTTAGAAGACTTGTAGGTTGGTTTGACAGAGAACACCTCATGTGGCAGGATGAAAATGGAAAACTACGTTGTGCAAGATTAGCAAATGAAGACTCACAAAGATTGCTAGAAGACCGAGTTTGGTCTTGGGTTAGCAGAATGAAAGGTGGAAAGGTATTGATGCAATCTGCTGATGGAATGCTTTGGGAAGGAGTGCCACATCCATATGGATGGGATAGTTTAGGAGCAATTGATACACGATCATTAGAACCTCTTTCAGCCCATAAAGCAGGAGACGGCTGGTGGATTTTGTCGATTGAGGGTTCAGTCCACTCAATGTCTCAACAAATTTCAATTAATCTAGGAAATAGTGACTTGGGAGATTTCCTGATAGGATTAGCACCAGATACGATGGCAACGGTTAGGAGAGATGGTTTAGTTCGCGTATGGCAATCCCCAGAATTATCGAATTTACGCAGAGTTGAATTACAGAAAATGGTGGCTGAGGCTAAAGTTGCAAGTGATTGGGAAGAGCGAAGAAAAATCTTCAAAAGAGCCTGTGAGGCTGAAGACGAAGGTAGAATTTCACTTGCTATTGACCTATACCAGTCTCTTGGAAGGTCGGCAGATGTCAATAGGCTTCTTAATCGATTGAAAGGTGATTGATTTGGAAATAAATAATGTAATCGAGAAGCAGAGATTAGAACATTACCTTGGTCTAACAAAAAAAGCCAGAGAAAAGGCTACACCTATTCCTGAAGCAGGAACAAGTGAGGATAAAACACTGCAAATCCTACTCAGAATGGCAGATGATTATGCAAGTGATGCTGCACATTTTATGGAAAATGGCGATTTTGTTAGAGCATTTGGAGCAATAAATTATGCCCATGCTTGGATAGATGCAGGCGTTAAATTACGCTTACTAGACGGTCATGGTGACGATGAGTTATTCACGCTACCATGAATCATTCAACCAAACGAATGTGTTTGCCGCCAATAACTTCTAACCAAGGAAGATTAGATTGGGAGATACGCCTTTTCAATTCTGAATCCACAGTTAAAATTGGCCATCTATTTTCAATGGATAATTGCAGTAATTGGTCATCTGTGTGGTTTCCACAGTTTTCAGGGGATTCCACAATTACAGATTTTGCTTTTAGCATATCCAGCATCAAATTTCCTTCGATGGACTCTAACTCCTTTATCACGTTGGGAAGTAGGGCAAGATTCGTAATTCCAACTGCTTCAGAAAGCGCTCTATCGATGTTTATTCCTGCATCGATTACAGCTTTCCATCCGCATGCATCAACGAGGACTCGTATCATGAAACTCACTCGATAGTTCCGTGGCCAATCAATCTCCATCTGGAACCGACTCTTCTTGACAAAGAAACTCTTTGCCCAGAGTCTGCACAAATTGGCAATCTTAGTGTAAGTGTAGCCTTTCCTTTTCCTGGGTTTGAAACTACGCCCACGCTTGTTGCTGTTGCAACATTAACCATTAGCATTTCATTGGAACGTAATGGCATTATCGGTGAAGCATCTTCACCTTCGCCTGCAACCATATTCTGCATAAGATTGACATTGATATCGATAACTTCTCTAATTTCAGGTAGATCTCCAACCTTAGCAACGATTTGCCCAGATAAGTTATCTGCGGTTGTAAGTGCAGGGTCTAGAGGTGTAGCCATTCCACACAGGCCTCCAGCATTCATGCTGTCTAGGTTCAAGCCTCCACCTTGCATGCTGGAAACTTTAGATTTAATCGGCACATAGTTTACCTTATTGCCCTTCTGAATCTTTCTTCCAGGTCCAATTTCAATTTCGTCTCCTACATTGAATATCCCTTCTACAATACTTCCACCAATTACTCCTCCGCGAAGTTTTGCAGGTCGTGTACCCGGCTTGTTGATGTCGAAAGAACGTGCTACGTGCATGATGGCCCGAGTGTCCTTTGAGCGGTCAGGGGTAGGAATAGTCGCTTCAATCGCTTGAATGAGAATGTCTAGGTTAACGTCGTGGTGAGCTGAGACAGGAATAATTGGTGCACTCTCTGCAATAGTTCCCTTCAAAAATTCTCTAATCTCGTTATGAGATTCTAATGCTCTTTCTCTGCTAACCAAATCGATTTTGTTCTGAACAACGACGATATTTTCAATACCAGCGATTTCTAGTGCCATCAAGTGTTCCCTAGTCTGAGGTTGAGGGCATTGTTCGTTAGCAGCGACCATAAGCATGGCACCGTCCATGATACTGGCACCAGTGATCATAATCGCCATCAAGGTCTCGTGACCGGGTGAATCAACGAATGATACCACTCGCTGTAGTTCAGTAGCATCGTCATTTCCTCCTCCTGGTCTTCTTCCAGTAGCGTAATACTCTCCGTCACTGGTTTTGTAGAATGCTGTGTCAGCATATCCAAGTTTGATTGAGATTCCACGCTTTCGCTCTTCAGAATGCGTATCGGTCCAAATTCCAGATAGTGCTTGAGTCAGAGTTGTTTTACCATGGTCAACGTGGCCTACTAAGCCGATATTGACTTCGGGTTGTGCGGGAAGCTTCCTTGACATGCTTCCCACCTCCTTTTACTCTCCAATCAAGCCTCGCGGCTTCACTCAGTACTTTCCTCTGAACCTTCACTAGAGCCTAGAATGTCCTGAAGGCTCTTCGTGGCTGCTTCAACAACCTTGAGGTTGATTTGACGTGTGTCTTGAGTAATTGTGTTTCCACGGAAGTTTCTCCTCTTCCTCATACCATCTGGCTTGTATCGGAATCTCTTCTTTTCGCCACCCTTGGTTTTTTGTTCTAAAGAATGACCTTTGAACCCAGTTGATGCTGTGACAAGGATAGATTGTCTTGAACCTCCATCTAGGTCCGATCTCATTGGAGTTCCAGTCTTGTCTGAACCTCCTGTGATTTCTAATTTGTATCCTCCAAGTGTTTGGTCACCTTCGCCAACGAAAAGACCGTCAACTTGGTCACCAATCTTCTTACCCAAGAATTGGGACATGTTATTTCCACTGATGGTGAGGTTGTAAGAACGACCACCGTTAGCCGGATTTGTGTCACTGACTACTGCGATAAAAGTAGATTCTGCCATGCTGTCAACTCCTTTGAGCACTTTGCCGACATAGGACAGGTATATAGCCCCTTTGAGAGGAAAAAACATCAATATTTCTTGATTTTTCCAGGGATTAGGGTTTCGAGGCGCCTAGAAACATCACTTGGAAGCATGTGTGGCATCGATATGTATTGTGTTCTTCCTCTGCCCACTTCGGCATTGGTTGTCTTTGTCGAAATTATGTTTTCTTGCGACAATTTCTTGAGGTGTTTCCAGAACGTAGTGTGCCCTTTTGGTTCGACTTCGTATTCTTCACATGCAACATGGTATAATTTTTCAGCTTCGCCTGAAGTGACTGATTCTTCTCTTTTCAGCCTTCTACAAATTCCAATCAATATCAACATATGATGTGCGCTTAGAGTATCAATATTCATCGAATCAACATTACTAGGCAGAGTGATTACCGTTTTCTGGACATCTTTGGCTTCGATTAAAGATCGTCCAGCGGCCTCTGCACGTTTTGCCGCTCCTTCCAACAATTCAATAGCTTGTCTTGCATCTCCAGATGGTTCTGCTGACTCTGAAATCAATTCCAGAATTTCATCTGGACAAGTTCCGGTCACTAGCGCTAATTTACGCCTTTGTTCAGCAATTTGGTATAGTCCCTTTTTGTCATAAGGAGGCATGCGTATGTGATTTGTTCTTCCAATTCTAGAGATAACTGCATTTTCTAGAAGGTCTAAAACTTGCTCTTGGCTAATCATTATCAGCGAAAGAGAACCTGTGGTGTCGCTATCTTCATCTATCCTCATCAATTGGTAAATTATGCCATCTCCAGACTGCCTAAATAAGTGGTCGACCTCATCTAGTGTGACGATTAGGTGAGAATTGCTCCCTCTAATCATCCTTTTTAGGCTGGTTAGAAGCTCTCCCAAACCAAGTCCTCTATCGGGGTGACCAGGGTCCAATTTCTGAACGATAGCCTGCATAACTCTCGAAGATGTAGCAGCATTTCTGCAATTAACATATACAGATTTTATGTTCCTTTTGTCAGAATAGTGTTTGATTACATCATTACAGAATACCTTGGCAACAGCGGTTTTACCCGAACCGACCGGTCCTGTAATGACTGCTCTACTTGTACCGTTTGGGTGCGCAATGTTGCTAAATATAGAAGCCAATTGAACTTGAATTTCATCTCTACCAATCAAGACTTCTGGAAGATAATCAAACCCGAAAACATCAGGTCTGTTAATCACCAAACCAGCGCCGATACGGTCGAGATATGTGCTCATGACTACAGAGGGTTATCGTCTATGGTTATTGAACTTTCAATAAAAAATCCTCATCAAGGTATCTCATCGAACTGATATCCAGATTCCCACTTCTTTTCTCCAAGTGCGACCTCTAGTTCGTAGGGCGTGACCAGCGGTTTTGCATATTTTACAGCATCATCAATAGCAATTCTAGGACATGCGGTATTGACAAAAGCATCAACTGGATAAAAATCAATCAATTCAGGACCTACGTGTTCCAATGCAAGCAAGTAGCCCTTTTTACCATGTTTTTCTAACATCCTTTTCAATTTAAGTGCAAGACTTCTACGCATTTGTCCAGGTTTCTCTCCGATAAGGATTGCAAAGTTCTTTGCATCTTGAATGGCCATAATAAGGCCGAAACGTTGTCTTAAAATTCGTTCAATTCTCTCAAAACTCATTTCGCTTGCATCACCGGTGTACGGGTCCAACATTGCTAGTGGCTTTCCAGTGTGCAAAACGAGCCCAATAGGATGAAAATCACCACTTCCGAGGAACAAATAGTGACCAATCTCATCATCGTCACCAGAGTAATTGCATCCCAACACTTGACCAGGGAATGTCAACCTTGCTCCTCCAACTGGAACTTCGACATCGTATCCAGCGTCTTCGAATTTCTTTTTGAATTCAAAAATCAGATGTAAATGCTGTATAGATGCTACAAGTCCTAATTTTGACCCCTTCAAAGGAGCTACTCTTCCTACAGCATCAAGGAATTTTTCTTGGGCCTCTTCTTCAGACAAAGTTTGGTCGTTTGCTTGGAGAAGACGGTTTTCTGCAATGGCTCTATGTTGGGCTAAAATAGGCAGAACTGGATCGATGGCAGGGTCTCCATCGTATGTCACTTCGATAAATTGGGTTGGCATACCAGAATCGATGTTCATTTGCGAATGTCCCATGTGTGCTACTAATTCAACACCCATCATCTTCATTTTATCATGGACCAAGTCACAGGCTCCATAACATGGGTCTGCAGCCAAAATTACTTTGGCAGAAGTTTCATCCTCGATTTTATCCATCATTTCAAGGGCCTGCATTTTGAGGCCTTCGGGGATTTGTAGGGCTACGAGCCGATTATCATGGGCTTTGATTCTTTCAACTAATTCATCTAGTTGGAAATCGTGTCTATCAAGGTCCATTTTTAACACACTCGTGGCATTTGTTGATAATGCCAATCAGTTTTCTGCAAGATATTCCATGTATTCATCTGCATCCAGCAACATTTCCATGTCGTGGTCGTGAGGGTCAAGAATGATAATCCATCCAGAGTCATATGCTGAATCATTTACAATTTCTGGATTAATTTCTACTTCGCCATTAACTTCTGCGATTTCACCAGCAAACGGGCTAGGGAAAGTAAGTTTTTCTTCAGCAGTCCAAATCGAGAACAAATTTTGTTCTTCATCGACTTCGGTTTCTGCATGTGGTAGAATTACTCTTAGTACTTCACCTATGTCGGATGCCAGATAATCAGAAATCCCAATAATCAGGCGCTCATCTTTCTCTTGATACCACAAATGGTCCCTAGAATATTTTCTGTCATGTGCAATTCCAAACTCCATGATGTCGTCTTCCATTGTCAACAACCTCGCCGTGCCGTGAAACAAGTGATATATAAGCCAATGCGATAAACCATGAAAAGACATCTTAGCGGATTGCTCAAATGCTATTGCTTGTTGGGTTAATTCATGCGATTCGAAGAAACAGATGAGCAGCAGATGGTTCGTGAGATGGTAAGAGATTTCGCTGAGTCGGTTTTATCACCAACAGCGGAGCACAGGGATGCGAATCAAATACCACCCTCAAAGGAATGGTCGCAATTTTTGGATTACGGGCTCCAGGGAGTCACAATTCCAGAAGAATACGGTGGAAATCCACTTGACGATATTTCTGAATCCATTATCGTTGAAGAGTTAGCAAGAGTAGATCCATCATTTTCAGTTATGTTCTGCGTACACGTTGGATTGTGTGCTAAAACAATTGCTTTGCATGGAAACGAAGAGCAGAAACAAAAGTACCTTTCTAGGCTCGCAGCGGGCGAAGTAGGCGCATACTCACTTTCTGAGGCAGGAGCCGGTACTGATGCTGCAGCAATGGTTTGTAAAGCCAAATTATCTGACGATGGAACCCATTACATCTTGAACGGTGAAAAGATGTGGGTAACCAATGGTGCTCAGGCACAAATCTATGTTTTGTTTGCTAAGGATGTTGACCATCCTGATTACGGTGTAAAGAAACACGGTGGAACAACTGCATTCATTGTTGAACAATCATTCGAAGGATTCAGTGTCGGTAAGAAGGAAGACAAATTGGGAATTAGATCCTCAGATACTTGTACTTTGATACTTGAGAATTGTAAAGTCCCTGTAGAGAATGTTCTGAAAGGTAGCGGCAAAGGATTTGCGATTGCTATGAACGCATTAGATAATTCTAGAATTGGTATTGCTGCTCAAGCATTAGGAATCGCTCAAGGAGCATACGAAGCTGCGCTAAAGTATGCACACGAAAGAGAAGCATTTGGCAAGCCAATCGCTCACCACCAAATGATTACAGCATATTTGGCTGATATGGCAACCAGAATCGATGCTGCAAGACTTCTTGTCTACAAAGCATCCTGGGCAAAGCAGGAACATTACGAAAACGATGGCCCTCGTCATACCAAGGAAGCTAGCATGGCAAAATTATACGCTGGAGATACTGCGATGTGGGTATCTGAAAGAGCGATTCAAGTTCTTGGTGGGTATGGCTATACCAAGGAATTCCCAGTTGAGAGATTCTTCAGAGATGCTAAGATTACCCAAATTTACGAAGGAACTCAAGAGGTTCAAAGAATCGTTATCGCTAGAGCAATTCAGCCTTAATCAGACCGTACCCTGAGGGTTGTCTAGTAGAAATTTGTTGACTCTTGAAAAACAATAGCATAAGTAAGAGGATGATTTTAATTCCACCATGCGAGCAGCGGCTTTCCTAGTGGTTTTACTGACCATTGCGTCGTTTCCAGTAGTTGCTGCAGACAATCATTCTGAATCAACAATAATCACTGTGGACAGCACAAATCTTCGCTTCAGTCCATCGTCTGTGACTATTAACGAAACCGAATCGGTGAGATTCTTTTGGGATGGTCAATTCCTACCACACAATGCAGTAGAAGAGAATGGTGTGTTCGATTCTGGAGATACAGAGTCAGATGAAGACTATACATTCGTGTTCATCAAAGGAATTAATGGAACTTTCTCATATTACTGTGAGCCCCACAGAAGTTTAGGCATGGTGGGCACGATAACAGTAAATCCAATAGAGGTTTCAAACGAAACCAACGAAACGAGTAATGAAACAATGAATAATGACATGGACAGTGATGATATGCCATTCATTCCTGCCCATTTCACACTAATCACAATATTATTCGCAGTTGCTATTTTTAGAAGTGAGACAAACTGAATCAACCAATCGTCGAAGCATCCACAACAGTTCGCTTTAGGCTTGGCATGTAATCACTAATACTTCCCATTACAGTTATTTCAGAACCTTCTTTCATCGATAAAATTTCTTCATCCAATGCTTTTGGAATCCTGACAACACCTTGGTAAGGACCTCCATCGATAATTCCGTGAACCGATTGTCCACCTCGATATTCTGGTTCACCTAGTAATGTTCTTTCGAATTTAGTAATTTTGAGATGAATCTTGTAGTGGTGGGTTTGCTCTTGCAAAATCTTTCTTCTGTCACTTGAGAGGATTGCGTTGTCTAACATTTGAATTAGTTTCTCGAATTCTGTATCTATTCCTTCGCTTAAAATATCCTCTGTAAATTCATCTTCTTCATGTTGGGCTTCTTCTTCGATGATAACTTCATCTTCGAGTAGTTTATCCTCTTGAGCAAGATCTTTCGTATCGTCTTCTTCCTCGAAATGTTCCTCTTCTTCATCAGTTTCTTCAATTGACGTTTCATCAACTTCTTCTAGAACTTCGTCTATTTCATCGTCGCTAAAAATTTCTTCAGATTCGTCTTGAGGTTCTTCATATTCGATTCCTAACTTTTCCCAAAGAAGTTCCAATTCATTAACGTCCAATTTATTGTTTGAATTTAGATCGAACCTCTCAATGACCCCAGATACGATGAAAACAGGAATTGCCATTCCCAACATTGCTGTCATTCCTGCTGCTATTTCCTCAGCATCTAATTCACCATCCCTGTTCAAGTCTGCGAGGTCAATAAGTCCTTGCGGGGTAAGATTTCTTTTCCTTATTTCAGCAGAAATTTGTTGAAGAATAATATCATCTTTGATGTCTGCGTCACCCGAAATTACCTTTTCGGCATCAATTGAGGTGTGCTCTTCTACTATACTCTTGACCTTTTCTTCAGCAGTTTGTTTTACGTAATTCAGTTTTGTAACAGGTTCGGGGATGGAATTGTTTTGTTGAATTACTGCAGAAGTTGTTGCTGCTGCTGCACCTGCGCCTGTTAACATTAGAGCTTGGGATGCTAATTCTGAATTTTCTAATGCTTCGATTTTTTGCATAGCACTTCCGCTTGTAATACCATATGCATTCGCTAATACATCTATTTCATAATCCTGTAATTGGTTGAGAGATTTGCCCTCCCTTACTTCTTTTATGACTCTAGACAGGATTTGATTATCCTTTGAATTGAATGCAAAGGATGAAACCTCAGGTGTTTCTGATTTCCAAACCCACTGGCCGGATTCATCTTGCATCAATTTTACAGCGCCGCCAACCTGGTCGTTATTTTGCATATTCTGCATTCCGCCAATAGCAAGAAAAATGAATCCTAAGAAACAGCAACTAAATCCCATAGGTGGGAAAAAGAACATACTGAATATCCCTATTGTGATGAATGTTCCACCAATCTGACTAGCCATGCTATTAGCCATGGGAGTGCCAATAGGTGAAATGAAATAAAATAATGGATTAAGGCCATTCTACCTTAGGCCATTCATTTTCATCTCCGATATTCCACGGAATAGAGCACAAAGCGGTTTCCATTTGTTCAATCTCAGTGTACCCTCTTTCGATTTGTATTCGAAATAACCAATCTTTCAATTTGCCTAATTTTTCACCAGGCTGTAAATTGGTTCTTTCCATTAGCCAATTACCATCTATGAGAGGTGTTATTTCTGCTTGGTATTCAAGCGCTTTTTCAATTCCTGAAGTTTCAAAACCCAAGGCATGATTTAATTCAAAATGAGCATTTACATCTCCTGAGATGACCTTTCTATAGACTCTTGTGTCCTCAACTTTTGGAGATATTCCAATTATCGAATGAAGTAAGGAACATCGGTTTAAAGTAAAATTAGATACCTTTAGTCTAGTCAAAATATGCTTAACCTTTTGATTACTAATGTCAGACATTAGAAGCGCTAACCTCGCCTCTAAATCTAGGGAGATTGTAGATATTTTTTTTGCAATTTCTATGTCTATTGGCTCCTGCAAAATTGAGAATAGAACTCCATCATCATTCATTCTTTTGAGGACAATAGATGCATTTTTGCCTTGAATTATTCTCGTAAATTCTGACCAAACACGCTCTACAGAAATCAAACTGATCATAGAACGATTGTCAACCAGTGCTGAGGAAAGTGAGTAATCGGGCATCCAAACCCCATTATCGCCTCTATCCATGAAACGATATGCCCTGAGAATTCTTAATCCGTCCTCAGCCAACCTTTCATGAGCATCCCCTACCGCTCGTAATACGCCATTTTTTAGGTCTGTGACACCATTATATGGGTCATACAAAACCTCGTTTTCTAAATCATATGCCATAGAATTTATTGTAAAATCTCTTCTCGAAAGGTCCACAGCGAGGCTGCCTCCCATTCTACGATTTCTGGCCTTCTTCCATCTCCATAATCCATCTCGGTGCGTAATGTTGTAGCTTCAAAGAATTCTTCTCCAGATTTGATTGTAATAGTTCCATATTTTTCTCCAGTTGGAATCGTATTTTCAAATATATTTTTCATTTCTGTTGGTGTAGCGTTGGTACATAAATCGAACTCAGCCGGCTTTTGACCAAGCAAAGAATCTCTTACAGCGCCTCCCACTATCCAGGCTCCGAATCCATTTTGAGAAAAGTTCTCAATCACCTTTTTCAATTCAGGCTTTGAAGGAATTAAATTTGGGTAGGGCTGCCCCTCCAAATCTGCAAATCCTTCTTGCCTCATGTTTCATGCCTACAAGATTCTTAGCAAAGAATTATCCCAAACCTACCTTTCGTCAAGTACATGTCGTGGGAGAGTGAAGACGTAGCGTTAGTCTCTGTTTCATGGTTGAAACCTCACGAAGAAATTAAGGAAAAAAATCGCGATAAATTGCTTGAAATGACCAAGAAATGGGGAGGTTATACTAAACCAATTATTGTCGATTTAGTCACTGGAGCAATACTGGACGGGCATCATCGTCATTCTGTTGCGATTTGTCTTGGTTTGAATAGGGTTCCTGCCATCTTGGTCGATTACTTGGATGACGAATCAATCAGCGTAGATGTTTGGCCGGGGTGTGGTCTTGATAGCATTACCAAACAAGATGTAATAGATATGAGTTTGAGTGATGATTTATTCCCTCCTAAGACTAGTAAACATACGATTTCTAATGACCTACCTCCTATTCACATAGAGTTAGAAATTTTAGAACAAGAAGAGTGATTATTGGCGGGTTTTGGAAATAATCTGCCATAATTTGTTGCCATTTCCTTTCAACTTTGTAAGATAATTTGGATTATTTGTCGGACTTACTGATACAGATTGAAGGATTCCTTCTCTAGATAGAGTAATCTCGATTGGAATACCATGTTTTCCATGAATTGCAGCATTGAGGTCAGCAACAGAATTTATTCTTAATCCATCTATAGCGATGATTTCATCCCCTGTATGTGTCGATTCTCGGCATGGAGAATTCGAGTGATGGGTTGAGATCTTTACTTTACCGTTGCTCGTTGTGAGATTCAAACCAAGCCATGCGCCTTTTTCCTCTTTTTCTGCAACCATCTTCATTCCTAGGTGTTTGATTGCATTTTCTATGACCGGAGACTTTCTTTCACCAACTAGATTGTCCAAAAATTCACCAAGTCTTCTCCCTCCTTTCGTGTTAACCAATTCTCGCTTGATATCTTGGTGTGTGACTCCAGGTTGTTCGGAATTAATGTGATGTTTATTGTAGAGATTTACGAGCACATCATCCAATCCGAACTCGCCCTTAGATCGCTTTCTTAATTCAACATCAAGACAAAATACAGCTAACTCCCCTTCAAGGTAATAGGAAATTTGAACTTCTCTGCTGTAACTATTTGGGCAATAAAGATGAATCCATGCATCATTACTACTTTCTTGCAGTGACTCATGTTCCATTCCATTTCTCTGTAAATGGCGTTTCATTTTCCTAGTCCAATCCTTTCGATAATCATCTTCAGACCAAGCCCCACTTCGCAGGCAAATTATATCGCCAAGCCATGATGTTAGTCCTTCAAACCACCATAATAAATCAGAATGAACTTCTTTTTGTAAATCATAATCCAAGAAATTCTTCGGGCGTAATCTCTTCACGTTCCATTGGTGAAGGAATTCATGGCTGAAAAGAGAGATTAGGTCTCGCCAATCGTCTTCATTTCCTTCTTGTAGGGCCTTTCTAGGCATCATAGATGTTTGACTTCTAAGGTGCTCTAATCCGCCTCTTCCGGATTCAGTAAGATGTAGAATCGTGAAGTAATCCTTCCATTCAGGAATTCCGAAAAGGGCGTAATGTTCTCTTACAACTTTCTCCATAGCAGCCATAAGTTCATCAATTTTTGATTTAGATGTTTCAAAACCGCCAGAATCCCAAATTTTCAAGTTTTGAGTGCAACCATCTACTTCAAAAGAGAACATAGGATTCGAATTCGACTCCATTATTCCGTCTAATAGTTCATCTTTGCCATCGGCATACCATTCTCCTTCTTCCCCTGGTAATTGGGTAGCAGTGTTCCAATTATTTGGTTTATGTAGGGTCACTTTATGGGTTAAATCTAATCTTGTTTTCTCAATTCCTCTTGATGGAATCATCCATGTGTATGGAGGCATCATGTGCAGGTGTGTCTCATCAAAATGATTCGCACGGCATGTCATTTCAGCAGCTAATAATCTGTAGGAGATTTCAACACGATTTGCATCTTTCACCCCTTGAACTTTAACTCTATCAATGTCGATTCTTTTTGCAACAACATCTTTGCCATCAATTTTTGCGGTCAGGTCCGACATGTGTTGAATTGGTTCCCGAATGAAGTAAGAACCAGGGACCCATCTTGGGAAACGCAATTCAAGGATGTTTCCTGTAAACGGTCCTTCGACACCAACAGTCACGCCAATCCTTCTACTTGCACCGTTTGTGGCATCCAAATGGAAATGCAGTCCTGACGTCATTCTTCCTCACCAGTTAGTTCATAATAGGAGGCTGATAAGTTAATGGATGCAATTCTCACTAAGTCATCTTCATTAGTGTGCAACTGCTTTACCCTTGAAATATCGATATTTGTTTTCCCTTCAAACTGTTCAATCAATTTAGAACGTAATATTGAGTTGTGTGCTGGATTTTGTATCATATCCCATCTTAATTTCACAGATTTAGTATCAAACTTGCCTTTCAACCATTGAACAATAATATCTGGATGGTCATTCGATATTGATAAAATTCTATTATCAACATTAACAATCATTTCTCTTAGCTTTTTTGAAATCGCTCTCTTGGTCTTCGGATCTTTCGTACTAAGAGCGGATTTCATCGTATCTCCTCCTATTTTTAAGGCAAAAATGGATGCTATACTACGAACACTTTGGTCATTTGATTCGAGTAAATTAGTAATTATCGATTGTTCGATATCCAAATTTCTTCTAAGTGCATTTTCAAGTGCTTTTGATTGAACAATCGGGTGTTTGTCGATAATTAACGACCGAATTATCATTTCGTCACTCGAATTTGATGCAACATTACTTCTGACGGAATGATGTCTGTCTTCTGAAATCAGCTTGTGCGATGAAACGTCATCGACTAGGACCTTAGAAGCAAATGAGCGGACAATATGGTCTTCATCCTCCATCAATTCTCTTGCGATATCCAAATCTCGAATATTCTGTAATAATTCTGAAGCAATTCTTCTTTCATTTGCTAACAATGGCAGAATATCCTCTGAGGTTTTAGCCCATTTTCTGTGTGCTTCTATGGCTTTACTTCTAAACCATTGGTCTTGTTCATTCAACAAATCGATAAATCCCTTTAAGGCAAGGGGATTATCAAATTCGAATAGGTTTCTAACCGCCTTTCTTCTAATCGAGGGGTCTTTGTTTGAAAGTCTAGAAATTTCCCCCTCTAATGTAGCCATATCGATCAACTCACGGTGTAAAATCACGATGATTAGTTGCTCCTGAGAAGTCAAAATCATCCGAAAATGAGGCTATGTCTTCTCCAATCGCTGAAGTGAATAATGGCAACAATTTGGTGAAAAAATCACTAGATTCCACTAACAATTTAGCATAAGGGTGTTCAAGAGGGTCATCAGATTCATTTGGTGGAGGTAAATCATCAGGTAATTGTCGTAATTTTGCTACTAGATCATACATTTCTAATCTTTCACCCTCATCCACTAATTCCATCTCAAAAACGATTTCAATCATGTTTTCAATCATCGATGCTAACTCTTCAGGTGAGAATATGTCAACAATACTATCTTTGATGTCTACGGGGCCAAAAACTACGCTTCCCAAATCGGTTTCAAAATATTCACCATCTTGGTTTTCAATTTTCAATAAATTTTGATTAATCTGATTTCCTACCGGCGCAATAACAAAGCCTCCATCTCTGACTTTTTCTTTGAGCCATTCTGGGACATCATAAACTTGACCTGTGACCAAAATTCTAGTTGCTTTCTCAGTCACCGTTTTTGAAAAATCTTCGATTGAAACGCATTCTATGGTAGGATAAAGCATTAATTTCAGTCTAACATGATTAACAATCTCTGCGTTGGGGTCGACGATTATTATTTTCCCATTTTCTCCAATAATGTGGGCAATAATCGCACCTAAATATCCACCTTTAGCACCATAGATTATGACATCATCACCTTCTTTTAACTCAAGATTTTCAACCATTGTAGCAATCATATGTGGTGCTGAGATGGTTTTTGAGCCACCTTCAGGCGTTTCAAAAAAAACCACGGGTCTATCTTGATAAAAACTAGCGCAGTCAAATTCTGAAAAATCTTCAATAGAAACTTTCTGAAATGCGCTTTCAAGGTTTTTTGAAATGGTTATACCCGCGCTTTTCAGATTACTGATTAATCTGGAAATATCGCTCATAATTCCACTCCTCGACTATGACTAACAGCCCTAATGCTATATCGCTTTGCATTTTACCAATCAGTGTATTCTATTGGTTGCGATTAATCCACCAAGGAATCCTCCAATAACTACGCCTAATGACGTTGAAATGTAAAGACTGGAAAACATTTCATTTAATCCAAGGGTAGCCAATAAAATAAGAGGCGGACAAATCATCAAAATTTTCGTAATTATGGCATTTTTATCAATTTCAATTATTGGGTTTACGTGTATGGATTTCGACTTTTTTTGAACATGATTTTCGACAAACCTTTCTTCTAAAATTCCTAGGACTCGGTCTCTAAGTGATTCTTCGGTTTTTGAAAATCTGAAAATTATTTTACAATCAAGAGGAAAATTTGAAATCTTGTCTATAATTAACAGCGGATTTGAGGAATCACTTAGTGAAATTAATACTCCATTCCCACTATCACGAACATGTGATAATGAACGCCATGAACCGACTCCTTCATTATACTGGGAAAGCATTTGTCTGTATTTTTCAACGTATACAATTGTGCTTTCAACACCTCTTTTCCTACCCCTTGCCAAAATAGGTGTTAGAATAAGACTGGATAGAATGATTACAGATCCCCAAGTTACCATCGCCTCAAAAAAATAATCGGTACCGATACTGGTTAATATGCCCACTGAAAGCATAAATCCCGAATATAGCCCCAAAATAATCGATGCCGAGAAGGCCCTTGTGAATCCGACCCTCTCTTCCATGATTGGGCCTGTGCATGCTAGAACAAAATATATGCGTCCAATTCTGTTGGGAAGAATATGGAGAAAAACGGCCTTAATGATAGAGGTCGCGAAAAGAAAATAGGGAACTGGATTGGAGGCATATCTACGTTCTTTGTCATCTCGTTTTTCTTAGTTCCATTATATCTCCCTTCGGGCACAGTTCCTGAACTCTCCGGAAGGGCAAATGCATTTGACTATTATTCAGAAGATTCCTGGGGAAATATCCAAGATGGTAAAAACTCAAACCTAGGTCACAATCAAAGCGAACACGGCATATTCGCATGGGGGGAATTGGACTTTTTTGCTGCCTTCATATACGGATTTGGAGATTTTAATTGCCATAATAAAGCTGAAAGAAGTTGGCATATCAACGGAAACCAAATGCCAGTCTGCGTAAGAGATGTTGGCATATTCTTAGGTTTTGCAATAGGTGGATTTGTTTTCTCAAGAAAAGGTTTCAATAGATGGACTATTAGAGATTCATTTCTCTCAATCTTCTCTGATTCAAACATGGAAACTGTTTACAAAAAGGATTACAGATTAAAATTCTTGATTTTGATTTCAATAATTGCAATTGCTCCAATGGGATTTGATGGATTTATTCAATTGCTCACTCCATATGAGTCAAATGCAGCAATGAGATTGATTACAGGAGTTCCTTTTGGATTATTTGTTGGTCTTTTCCTAGCATCTTCTTTTGCAGCAAGACCAATTTATTTTGGAAATCGGCCAGAAGGAGTTATTTTGCCTTCGAATACGAAATTTCAATTGCCAGAAAAAGAATCAGAATGAATTACTTGGGAGGCTCCACTGCCCACCAAACTAATAACTCCTCTACGTTTTTAGGAGGAGGGCACTCTGCATGGCCGCTTGATAATAGAGATAATCTTTCGAATACAAAATCGACTGCTATTCGAGTACCAGGGCCTGGTTTTTTCCCCTCCAAGCCAACGATAATCTCTGAAAGAGCCTTTTTCCAATCAGCATTTGGATTATTTCTTCTCCAACTACCTAGTGCTGCTCTCAATGGCCACATTGCGAGGCATAATCTGCCATATCCTAGCCTGCTTTTGCTTAATTTGAACATTTGAGCTTCAGCAAAAGGAACATGATTTTGTTGACGGTGGATCCAATCTTCCTGTTCTAACCATTTTACAATCCTTTGAGTATGTCTTTTCGTGACTGAACGAACCGGTCCAAGTTGCTTGTGTAAACTCGGAACATCTGTTGAATCTGTCAAAGATAAGGTGCCTAGCACCGCCCAAGTAGAATGGGCAATTGGCCTATGTGGGACGTCTGCTTTCTTCGCTTTGTCTTCATTCCACATCGATTCCGCTACTTCCATCCACTTTGATGGTGACATTCCATCCAACCAATCCTCCATCAGTGAAATGTGTTGAGATGGTGCGCCAGGTAATCTCTTTTGAGTTTGTACTCCTGCACTCAGTCGTTTTAGTAAGTGTCTGTCTACTTCGTCTTCATCAACATTTAGAGGCTTAGGTTTTTTGTTGAAAAAGTTGCTTAGTACTTCTGACAATTGCTTTTCCAATTCATCGAGCCCACTTTCATTTAGAATAGGTCCAACGATAGTTGATTTGCTAAATGGTGCAGGCGTTTCGATTTCTCCTGAGAGTATACCTTTGAAACCTGCACGTATTTTAGTTTGAATTTCAGTTGTTTCGAAGTATTCATGTTTTTCACCTGCCATTCTCAGCGTACCAGAATTTATTCTTTTCATGGCTTTTTCCGGGTCGCAATCAATCCAGATTACTAGGTCCGGAATCATAGCCGCAGCATTCATTTTTGCTACTTCTTCCAAGCCTAATTTCCCAACAACTCCCTGATAGACTAAACTTGAGTGAATATTTCTATCCGATATCACCAAATCTCCTGTTAGTAATTTCGGTTTTATCCAAGTATGAGAATGGTCAACTCTGTCAGCAGCGAATAATCCCGCTTCTTGCAATGGAGTCTTATCGCCTTTACTCACCGCTTTCAAGGCTAGTTTGCCTAACTCGCTATGTCTCCTAGGTTCATGCGTGACATGCACATTTGGGAATGCCATTCGTTTTGCGATTACAGAAAGCAGTCTTACAGCTTCACCTTTTCCTGAGCCATCTCCGCCTTCAACGCTAATAAGATACATTAGAAGGCCTCCAAAGATTTTTGATCTTCGAAGTCATCTTTGTTTACCATTAACAATATCATACTGAATAATATAAGTGCGGGACCGAAGATAATCAAACCCCTTGAAAACAAGCCACCCCAACAAAAAGCCTGTGTTCTACGGTATCTTTTTCCTTTTAATTTCGAATGAAGCGTGAACCCCGACAAGGCCACAACCGATTGTGATCAATCCTTCGATAGTCGCCAATGCTACGGCATTTTCCATCGACCAACCTTCGGTTTCCGATAATTCATCCTTGATTCTTTCTCCGTCTCCTTCTAGTAAGGTCACCGGTGAAATTCCAATAGGCTCTGGTTTAAACTTCACAATAACCGTTTCATACCCGGTTTTCGAAACATGAAGTTCATACTCCTTCACAGCGACATTATCGATAACATATCTCCCATTGCTATCTGTAAGCGTGTCTTTCAGTGAAGAACCACTCTCAGGGTCTACTAACTCGATGGTTACATTGGCAAAAGAATCTCCATCGGAATCCAAAACCGAACCATGAATTGTTAATGCATCATTTGTTTTGAAAAATGAAGAGTATAATAATTCTGAAGGATTTCCTTGCAGGATTAATATTCCAGATAAAATGCCCATAATTGAACCTACTAAAACAAGGGTAGCAGCCAGTCTGAGGTTTGTTTCACCTTCGAAATCCTCTTCGACATCGAATTCCAATTCCTCTTTTTTTGTCTCAACTTTTAGAACAATTTCTTGGTCTGCTTTTTTTTTTTGCATTCTTCTTGATTGGACTCTGGATTCAATCAGTTTTGATTGTACCCTTTGGCGTAGAGATGCTAACCGTTTTTTCTCATCATCAACGATTTTACCACCTCCGCTGTAGTTCGGGCGAGTAGGTGCGCGGATTTCACCCCTCCCCTTCTGTATCCGCGTAAATTAAGTACAGCAAATTAGCCCAAATTACGATTATCATGGCAATAAATATGAATCCAACAGACGTATTTTCAACGACAACAGAAGCATCATCATCGACTTCATAGGAATCGATTGAATTGTTTTCAGGTTCGGGATTTTCTCTGATGTTGAGCCAATATCCTTGTTCCAAGCCGTACTCTACTATTCTTCCAATTGTTTGAAGTGATTCCGAACTGACTTTGTCATCTGTATCATCATGTGTATGCCAATATCCTCCAAATGCTGTTGCGTTGGGTCCATATCGTACATCTATTATATCGATCGCAGGTATTCCTTTTTGGATGGCATATATGTGGTCATCTCCTACACCGTTAATTGATGAGTTGTCATAAAATTCGGTTGAGAAGTCTTCACAAATGTCTGAGATATCATTGATTGCCATCTCGGTCCTATTCCATAATTCTACATCACCAGGAACTGTTTTGGTGATAGTTAAATTCGCATCACCAACCATATCTACAAGAATAAACGATTCTATTGATTCTGCTTCTTCGTCACTCAAGTTTTCAGACCAAGCCTTTGCACCTAAGAACGAAGGCTGAATGCCTTGGTCTTCGCCATCGGTAAAGAAGAGAGTAACTTCATGGTCTAAATCCATGGAAGGAATTATCCTAGCTAATTCTATCAAAACTGCGACTCCGCTTGCCCCATCATTCGCGCCTAAAATCGGCTCCATTGTTCTATTTTCATCGGGGTCCTTTTCTGCTCTATCCCTCGTGTCATAATGTGCAGCTAGTATCACTTCTGAACCCAGTCCATGATTCCATGTTGCGAATAGGTTAGTTAGAACCATTCCATCAACATGATGTGTAGTTTCGACAATTCTCCAATCTGTTAAATTGGATTTGATAGATTCTCGTAGTTTTGAACTAGCCTCGCTCCCAGGTAGTCTTGGTCCAAGCGAGGTTTGATAATGTACAGATTCGTTTGCATTTTCACCGTTAAACTGCAAATTACATTCATTAATTTGATTATTATCCTGATTCGCATTCGCTAAAACGCTAAACTGAGTCAATAAAATGAATGAGAAAACCACTGCAAACAGTTTTCCCATATCTGATGCCATAATCACTGAGTATTAAATACCTCATCAAATTAGGGAAAATTACGGTCTGTAATACGGTTTCGTGGTGTTGATTGAAATGTCTGAACGACGCTCTAATAGTACATTTGTAATCCTGATTGTTTTCCTACTTTCAATCGCCTCACCTCTAGCATCGGCAAATGGCCAATCAGAATCAGGTAATTCGACAACAGAAAGTCAATTGTCTATCGAACCTGTGTTTGCAGATATTTCAGATTTCGTCACATCAGATGCTCACCCTTACATGATGCCTGGAATGGATGAACAGTTGTTTAGCGCAACTAGAATGATGAAACATGCTTGGTGGGATGCTGGCATGCCAGGTGTCGATATAGCAACATCTCCACAATCGCAGACTTCTGGAAGAGCATGTACTCCTCACGCAGAAGGTGATAGCCTCACTGTTCCAAGTTCAGGCGGATCATTGTCTGTAACTGTCCAAAAAACAACTTCAACCGCAGCTTTCATGGTTCAAGATGGAAGAACATTGTCTTCTACAGTGTTGAACAATTGGGCTAGCACTTGGGATTCTACTGTTTACCCAACTCTGATGACTTATTTCGGTAAGGATTACTTTGATGGAAGAGGTATTGCTCCTCCAGATGTAGACAATAATTGTCAAATTCAGGTAGTCATTTATGCAATTGATGGAGCATACAACATCGGTGGATACTTCTCACCAGGTATGTCAGCAACTAGAGAAGCGATTTTCATAGACATCGACGATGCTCCTCTATCTTGGTCAAGAGTGATTTTGGCTCACGAACTACAACACCTTCTTCACAATGCATTAGATCCAAACGAAAACTTATGGATCGATGAGGGCGCAGCAGATATGGCTGCATTCCTTTGTTTTGGAGGTTCTTCGACATTGTATGGTCACGTTAATGCGTGGACCTCTTCAAGCCAATATTCCGTGAGATGGTGGAATCAGAGGATTGCTGACTATGGAGGGGGATTCATCTTTTTGCTTTACATTGCAGACCATTTGGGAGGAGGTCCTGCTGTACGACAATTGGTGCAATCTTCTGCCGATGGAGCAGCGGGTATTGAGTACGTCGCTCGCTCACCGGTAGGTGCTACGCCAGGAGTTATTGGAAGAGACTTTAGAGATATTTTCGCAAATTTCACGATTGCAGCAACCTTAGACAGTGATCAAGGAATTTACGGACTATCAAATCTTTACATGACACCCGCATGTGGATCTTCCGATTTTTGTAGAATTCAGCCGGCTGCAACAAATAGTGATTGGACCGCTCCTTACTCCAGTACAGGAAATTCTGTTGAGGGTTGGGGTGTTAGAGTATTCAAATTCACTCCGGGTACTGCAGCCCCAGCTCCATTAACGATGAGGTTCACTGGCGATGTTCCTGGGATGGACGGGGTAATAATGAGCAGGGCTGTCGCTGATGGAACATATACTAGGTCTGATATTAATTTCAATGGAGCAGTAGGAACGGCTTTAGTTCCAGGTTTTGGAAACCTAACTGATGAAATATGGGCAATCACTTGGTTTGGTTCTATCCTTGGGGATTGTGATTATACATCATGCGGAAGTTCGTATCCTCAAGGCACAATCGATGTCGAAGCAGCAAGAATCACATCCCCCGCAACTTTGAGCGTTGACTCCACACAGTTTGAAGACAGAGATGGAGATGGCGCAGTAGATACGGCACAACTTGAATTTAATGTTCTTTCAAATGCATTCTTCGAAGATTTAGATGTGGAAATCGAAGTTAGAAATGCATCCGGAATTTCACTTGATAGAATTGAAGCAAGAGTACAGGCAGGAGGCGGAGTGGATGTCGCTACAAGTGTCTGGTTTACGGCAGAGAGCAGCGAAATACACACATTCCATCTGACGATGAGAGACATGCTTGGAGATGTCATAGATACTGCTCAAACAGGAGGACAATTCCTTGCAAATATGGCGCCTTCTTCAAACGCATCTATACTCAACCCCGATGTTCTTACTTGGGAAAATGTAAGATTTACAGGCGGAGGAATAGATGCTTGGGGATTATCATTAACCCCTGATGAATTACCGTACTTGAATGATCCAGTCGCATATGCTTGGACATTTGGTGATGGAAACAGTTCTTCTTTGAAAAATCCAGTTAGACCTTATGTCGATATTGGTCAATACAATGCTTCGCTTAGAGTTCTTGACAAGGGTGGGACTTGGTCGTCCTCTGATACCGTTTCCATAAATGTCACAGATGATACACCTCCTGTTCCTTCAATAACTGTAAATGGTCAAATAATAATCAGTAATATTTCGATATTAACTGGACAAATAATTCAGTTCAATGCAGCGAGAACCTATGACAATGTGCCATTGGACCACCTTTTCTTTACATGGGACTGGGGAGATGGAAATATTCAATCTGGTAAAGGACTCTATAGAGTATTCCATTCATGGGAAGATGGCTTGACTTCTACCACTTACTACAATATGTCCCTAACCGTTTCAGATGGTGTGAATTCGGAGACAATTTTTGTTATGGTCATACTGAATAACAGATTACCTGAGCAAATATTCGATAAGCGGTTAAACATTGAAACTTTCACTCCACTGAGAATGCCAGATGTATTCGAAGATCCTGATGGCGAAATAATTTCATGGGCGTGGTCCTTTGATGAAGGGGTCAATTTGGATGGCGGACTCGTCGACAGGACAAGTGTATTTTCTCAATTAACCTCGGTTGAACAATATCCAGAAGTATCATGGGCATCGTCTGGTTTAAAATCGGTCAACATTACGGTCACAGATAATGATGGTGGTCAAGCATCTGCGCAAATATTTGTGAATGTGTTAAACCAATTACCTGTTTCAAATTTTGTTGTAAGAGATTCAGGTTCAGCCGGTAGTCCAATAATTGATTTTAGAATCGAAGATGGGGAGGTAGACGTGCCCTATACCTTCGACGGTAGAACCAGTTTCGACCCTGATGGTAGTGTTGGAGATTCATCAGACTTGAATTTCTCTTGGAGATTTTCAGATGGTTTTGAATCTGACAAGAATCTATTGACTTACAATTTCTCTTCTCCTGGTGAGCATTTAGTGACATTGATAGTGATAGATGAAAACGGTGAACAAAGCCAGCCGAGAACACTTTCTATCAGAATTAAAAATCCAAAACCGATCATATCGGTGAGAATTTTGGATGCTTGGCTTGATGGTGAATTGATCACATCTTCCACGCCATTGGCAAAAGGGCAAGGTCCAACAGCATGGTCTCACACATTCGATGATGATGAAAACGTTGTGACATCAATTAATCAATTGCTATATTTCGATTCCTTTGGAACAAGAGATGGTGATAGAAAATACGAAGGTCGCTTTGTTCCATTAGAAACCAATCATTCAGATTGGAATGGTATTGTAGAATATTCATGGGACTTTGGCGATGCCAGTCCAATTTCTCATGAAGCTATGCCTTGGCATTCTTATGACAGGTCTGGAGAATATACCGTCACTTTAACTGTTAGAGATTCATACTTAACCGGTGATGTCACTAGAGAATCATTCACAATTATCGTTAACGATGCCCCAATCATCCATGATATTTTGGTCGAGGATGAGACTATTGTAGGCGACTCTATAATTTTGGACGCAAATATCTCTGATAAGGAATATTCACTGGATTATGTGATTTGGCGCGACTTAGATGTAAACGACGGCTTGTTTACTGATAGAGATGAAAGAATCCCTTCGACTCTAACAATCGCTTGGGAATTTGACTTAGACGTTGATTCTGATGAGAATGGTGTGGTGGATGATGATTGGGTTTCACCAACTAGTTCAGACGGAATTAGAGTGGCTGCAAGTTGGGACACAGTAGGCGAGAAGACAATTCGGATATCTGTTTGTGATGGAATGGGCATTTGTGTAATCGAAGATAAGACTATCACGGTTTTGCCTAAAGATTCCAGCCCCCAAGTCTCTCTGATTTCTCGATTCAAGACTGGCAAGAATGGCTTGTTGAAGCAAGTCAAGAATCTCTTTGGGTTATTGCATTAATCATCGCAGTACTAATTCTTGGATGGGCAGTAATGAGAAGCCCTACCGAAATCGAGGAAGAGGCAGAACAAGCAGCAGCAACCTATGACGTCGATGAAGTAGAATCATACGGCGGCGTGTTAGGAATGGATCAGCACAATCCACCTCCTGCTCCGAAGATATTGTCAAAGGATGAGCGTAGAAACGAATCTTCTGGCTACATTAGGCCTCTTAGAAGGCGACTTTGAAGCGAAAACCGATTAACCCCCTTATTGCATCATAATATGAGGGAGAGGATTTGACCTACAAAGCAGGATTCCAATCAATCTTGATTTTCCTCTCTGCGATATTCGTTTCGATTTCATTGCCTTCCGATGTAGTCACAGCAAATTCTAGTTGTGATGGTGGTGACTTTCAATCTCCCGATTGGAATAGGACTGTAGAAAGGCAAGCAAAGGTGCCATGGGCCATAAATTACAATTTTTTCAATGAACCAATGGGAGGTGCACCAGAGCCCGCAATCGCCGAAGAAGATTATTCATCTAGCGGTTGGAACAATAATTCTCCTGAAGAGCAATGGATGATCTGGGATACTGGAGAGACTTGAGTTTATTGCGTACGGACTTCCAAACTACAATGTTGGTTAGTGAAGACGCAATTGGAGCCTTGAAACTAAACCTTGATTCTCAACAAAGAACAACATTTTGCATAACTGTCGAGAGCTACAATGAATCGATATCTCCTGAGGTCGATGTTTATCTTTTGACTACTAATCAGTTTGATAACTATGCCGCTGCCTATGATGTTGCGCATGGCGCATGGGGGTGGGATGAAGATAGAAGAGATGATGATAGGAGGGATGACGATTCTCTAAATGAAATTCCTCCTGAATGGAGGAGTTTTTCAGTCACGGGTTGGAATTCCTTTTCGCGATTCTCACGATTATGAAAACGTAAAGTCAGTTTCTTTTTCAGTTTCTCTTGATTCCCAAGAAATCTCATCTAGTATTTTTGGCGGGGTTCAATATCAGCACTTTCATCTAGTTATTGACAATACAAACAATTCACGAATTGATGATTCTCTACCCGAAACAACTGTTGCAGCCTATATCTCGGTTGTAACTCGATGAAAGAACCACTATACTTCCTCCGTGGACGGTGTCAATAACGTGTTGTGGAATGATTCTTGGCTTATTCGCAATTCCAATTTTGCTGAATAAAAAATACATGAATCATGGGGTAAGTTTAGTCAACGCAGATAGCCAAATAGGCAGCGGTTTGGTTCCTTCTCTTGAGCAAGAAGCGCCCGAGCCTAATATTCAAGAAGAGTCCAAGCATCTTTGAGGTCTCTGACGTTTACAAGCCCTCTTTCAGAAATCTGGAAATCATTCTGTAATGTCGCATATACTAGACTTTGGTCGAGAACAGGAGCGTGTAGTCTTGCCCAGTCTCCACCTGAATTTAACGCCATCAAGGAGTGAGCTAATCCTTCACCATTCAATTCTGAAGCAGCATCGACTATTTGCAGGGCATCGGCGTGGCTTCTAGCATTTCCACAGAATTTTACAATATCTCCTGCATCTTGGTTTTCTTTTACCATGCTAACGATTTCACTTGAGGATGGAACGCCATTTATATCGTGTTTTGAGGCAATAATTTTACAACCATTCGAGTTGGCGTTTTCCATTAATTCCTTTCTTTTTTTACCATCTATTGAAAGTTCCAAGTCAACCCAGCTCACCTTTGAATCAATTGCTTTTGAAAGAACTTCCAATCTCTCTTTTTCAGTACCTGGAAAGAATCCTCCTTCTGAAACAGGTCTTACAGTGAAAACAACGGGTAGTGGTACTCCATCTTTCAAACTTGCAATGGATGCATCTACGTCCAGTTCGCTGTAATTCATGGATTCCCATTGGTTTTCAGGTGGCAAAGGAACAACTTCTCCTTCCTCCTCATCAGAAATTGTAGCATCAGGCCTTTTCAGAAACAATCTATCGAATCTAACCTCGACTAGATCAGCGCCAGCAAGGTTTGCTCTTGCGGCTTCTTCAACCATTTCATCAACGGTAATTCCATCTAGTGAAACACATACTTTTGGGTCAGCCATGAATTTGGCGACTTACCCTCCTTCATTAACGCTTACGATTAAAATTTAGAATATTTATTCCAGAAAATACAATTTTTTACCACTTTTGGATGGGCGTTTTTCATTGTAAATCGTATGATTTTTGATGTGAAATTGTATATGTTCATATACCCCTTGAATACCATGTTACTAGAGGTTGAGAGTAGATTACTTTTCAAACGACTGGGCGGAAATTCGAGCATCTAATTAAGCAAAAAAACACGTCAAAAATCGTCAGAATAATCAATAAAAATTATTCAGAAAAGAAATTTATATTTTCAATAAAATCAGGTGAAATTATGTCAAATACTTATGGTGCACAATCAATTCAGGTTCTCGAAGGCCTAGAAGCAGTTCGTAAACGCCCGGGGATGTATCTCGGCGACCCTCACGATGGTTCCGCTTTACACCACTGCATATGGGAAGTAGTGGATAACGCAGTCGACGAACATCTGGCAGGGCATAACAATCAGATCGATGTAATTATACACAAAAACGGCTCCTTATCTGTAATCGATTATGGCAGAGGTATTCCAGTTGGAATTCACGAAGAGTATGGGGTGTCTGCAGCTCAGGTTATCATGACTAAATTGCACGCAGGTGGTAAATTCGACAATGCGTCTTACAAAGTGTCCGGTGGATTACACGGAGTCGGTGTCTCTGCTGTAAACGCCGTCTCGGAATTTTTAGAGATGACTATCGAGAGAGATGGAAAAAAGTATCATCAAAGGTATGAGGCAGGCGTGCCAAAAGAAGATATTTCGGAAATCGGAGATTCCTCCAATACTGGGACTACTATCAAATTTAAACCCGATTTACAGGTTTTTACGACGGTTTTAGATTTCGATTTGGATGTCATCAATACAAGGTTAAAAGAAACAGCATTTCTCAATGCAGGGCTCAAGATAACAATCAAAGATGAACGAGAGGAAGATCCAGTCGTTTTCGAGCATGAATATAACGGTGGAATAAGCGAATTCGTATCTCAAATAAATTCAAATAAAGCGATATTGCATGACCAAGTAATTCACTTTTCAGGAGAAAGAGAGGTCGAGATTGGGCCGATTTCTGTCGAAATAGCCATGCAGTGGTCTGATGCATATAGCGAATCAATACAATGCTATACCAATATTATACGCAATCGAGACGGTGGGACTCATTTATCAGGCTTGAAGGGTGCGTTAACAAGAACTCTCAATTCATACGCCCAATCAAGGAAATTATTGAAGAACATAACTAGCCTTTCAGGGGACGATGTCAGAGAAGGCCTTGCGGCAATAATTTCAGTAAAACACCCAGACCCTTCCTTCTCAAGCCAAACAAAAGATAAACTCGTCAGCAATGAAGTTCAAGGAATTGTTGAAAGCATTGTGAATGAAAAACTAGGTGAACATTTCGAAGAAAATCCAAACATAGCAAAGGGCATCGTCGAGAAGGCTGTATTGGCTTCCAAGGCAAGGGAAGCTGCGAGAAAAGCTAGGGATTTAACACGCAGAAAGGGAGTTCTCGAAGGCGGAGGCCTCCTGGAAAACTTGCAGATTGCCAATCTAGAAATCCATCCGAGTGCGAGATATATCTCGTAGAAGGTGATTCTGCAGGAGGTTCTGCGAAGACTGGACGCGATAGGCGAACACAGGCAATTCTTCCACTCAGAGGTAAAATTTTGAATGTAGAAAGACAACAAAGAAATCTAGCTAAAGTATTCCAAAATAATGAGATTCAGACCATAATTAAGGCTTTAGGAGCAGGTGTCGGAAATAGTGATGATGATGAAGGCGCCTTCGACCCAGAAAAATTACGATACTCAAAAATCATAATTATGACAGATGCTGATGTAGACGGCGCTCACATTAGAACTCTGATATTGACATTCTTGTGGAGATTTATGAAAAGAGCAATTATGGAAGGACATGTTTACATTGCCCAACCTCCGCTCTATCAATTATCGAAGGGCAGGCAATCGAAATACGCTTACACCGATGAAGAAAGAGATATCATCATCGAAGAAATGAGAGGAGATAATCCAAACGCGAAAATATCTGTTCAAAGATACAAGGGTCTCGGTGAGATGAATCCTGACCAGCTATGGTCAACCACCATGGATCCTGAATTTAGAACTCTTTTACGAGTCACTGTAAACGATGCTGAAGATTCTGATAGATTGTTTGAGATTCTTATGGGAGAAGATGTGTTTGACCGTAGAACGTTTATCGAAAAGAATGCAAAGGAGGTGACAAACCTTGACGTCTGAGGATGAAATACCAGTCGAAGAAGATGGTGAAGTCGCACCAGGAGGAGAATTACTCCCAAGAAAATTGAATGATGAAATGAAGACGAGTTATATCAATTATGCAATGTCAGTAATAATTGGAAGAGCATTGCCTGATGCAAGAGATGGTCTAAAACCAGTACACCGTAGAGTGCTTTACGGTATGTATGAAGGCGGCCATACCTCCGAGAAATCATTTTCGAAATCTGCTAGGTCTGTTGGAGAAGTAATGGGTAAATACCACCCTCATGGCGACCAATCGATTTATGATACAATGGTTAGAATGGCACAAGAGTTTTCTCTCAGATATCCGCTAATCGACGGACAAGGAAACTTTGGTTCAATCGACGGCGACCCTCCAGCGGCCATGAGATATACTGAGAGTAGGTTGGATAAATTGTCTAAGCACATGCTTGAAGATATCGATAAAAACACTGTAAAGTTTGAACCCAATTTTGATGATTCAGAAATGGAGCCATCTGTTTTGCCATCTAGGCTGCCTAATCTTATTTTGAATGGAAGCGATGGAATAGCCGTAGGAATGGCAACAAAAATACCACCTCACAACCTAACCGAGGTATCAGAAGCAATCAAGATGCACGTTGATAGGATTATCGAGGAAGGAGAAGACTCTGGAAATCCAGAGGATTTACCTTCAATTTCAATATCTGAATACATGGAACATGTCAAAGGACCCGATTTTCCAACGGGGGCAACAGTGTATGGCTTGGATGGAATAAATGACATGTATGCTACTGGACAAGGTAAGTTCCACATTCGTTCAACTTGCGAAGTAATTGATGATTCAACAGGAAAAGCGATCGTAGTTCATGAAATTCCCTATCAGGTCAAAAAGGCAGCAATGTTAGAACATATTGCAGAATTGGTTTCAAGAGAACAAGTGAAAGGAATTAGAGACATTAGAGACGAATCTTCCAAAGAGGGAATTAGAGTTGTTATTGAAGTCAAGAACAATGCGGACCCACATGCAGTTCTGAATCAGTTGTTTCAATCCAGCAGACTTCAGGAATCGTATTCTGCAAATATGATGGGTATCATTGATGGAAGACCAATCCTCCTCACTCTACCTGTGATGGTTCACACTCACGTTAGACACCGTGAGCAAGTAATTGAAAATCGAACACAATATAATTTGGACAAAGCTGAAGCCAGAGCCCATATTTTGGAAGGTCTAGTCAAGGCTCAAGACCGCATCGATGATGTAATTGCGGCAGGTAAAGCGTCCGAATCGAAAGAGCACTTCGAAAGAGTGCTTGCAGGACAAGATAACATCGCTGGAATAAGTCCATTCAGTTTCTCAGAAGCTCAATCAAAAGCAATTGCTGAGAGACGTTTGTACCAACTTTCTAGACTCGACGTAAACAAAGTTCAGAATGAATACGACGAATTACAAATTACAATCGCTGATTTGAAAGACATTCTTTCTAGCAGGAGAAGAAGATTGGATATTTTGATTGAAGAGTTGAGCGAACTTGTAGAAAAGCATGGAGATGATAGAAGAACTCACATCAACCCTATGCCATTATCGATGGATAGAGAAGACCTAATTGAAGAGAAAGCAATTGTAATCACGCTCAGCGAAGATAATTATGTTCGCCACACACCTGTTGATGAATTCAGAACTCAAAACCGTGGTGGAAAGGGTCTCAAAGGAGTCACAACAAAGAATGAGGACACTCCTCAACTAATCCTATCCTGTTTCAGTAAGGATAGATTGCTGATTTTCACAGACCAAGGAAGAGTCTATGGTCTGAAAGCATGGGAAATTCCTCTAGGAAGTAGGCAATCTCGTGGAAGTCACATCAGAAATCTCCTCGAATCGATAAGAGAAGATGAAAACATTGTGACAATCCTTCCATTATCAAAAGACCTTCTCGATAATCCAGATGGAAATTATTTGATGTTTGCAACCAAACTTGGGCTGATCAAGAAAACGGCTCTCTCCGAATACGTCAGAATCAATAGAAATGGAAAGTACGCATTAAGGTTCAAACTTGAGGATGATTCACTTGTGAATGTTCGGTCTGCAACTGATAGGCATAGTATTGTTATGATTTCAACAACTGGTTATGCATCTAGATTTACTTGTTCGGCAATTAGAGCCTCTGGAAGAGTTTCTGGTGGAGTCTATGGAATCAAAGTTGGAAATAGAAAGGGTTCAGGTGGCGGCGTTGTAGCTGGAATGGTTGCAATGTTAGAATCAGATGAACAGATACTGACCGTATCTAGGCTAGGTATGGCGAAAAGAAGCACTCTAGGTTCTGGCGAAAGAGAGGCATTAACAGATGATGATGGAAATCCAAAACTTGACGATGCGGGAGAGCAAAAATATGGAACAGACGGGTATCGTCAAACAAGGCCTGGTGCAAAGGGTGTTAGAACAATGAAATTAGATGAAGAATTTGATGATTCAATCATCAGTGTTCGGAAAATACCAAATTCCGGTGACCATTTATTCCTTTTAACCAAGAAAGGAATGATGATAAGAATCGAAGTTTCTCAAACCAAACAAACTTCTGGTAAATCAACAAGAGGAACTAGAGTTATGGAATTAAGAAATAAATCAAAAGATGGCTATGACGATGAACTGATCTTTAGTGCTAGATTACCAGCCGAATTAATCGAAGATAGTAGTTCAAGCGAAGACGAATCAGGTGATGCTAACACATCATCTGCCGGAGAAGAGGAATAGACCAAATTTCCGACGGATTCAAATTAAAACCAGTGTTGTCCCTAACCACAGGGGAACCTGTGAGGTGGAAAAATGGATGAACAAAATCTAATCTACGATTGGAATGTAATCAATTACGATTACTCCAGAGATGCAAATAACCACCCTCACGAAGTTTGGTTTGATGATGAAACCCTTAGGGATGGATTGCAAAGTCCAAGCGCTCTTAATCCCTCTATAGAACAAAAGATAGAACTACTTTCTTACATGGAGAAACTCGGTATTCAGAAGGTCGATTTAGGCTTGCCAGGTGCTGGGCCGTTTCACAGAGAACACATTGATGCTATGTTGACTCATATCACAGAAAACGACTACAAGATTAGACCTGGAGCTGCAGTTAGGACTTTGATGAATGATATCGAACCGCTAGTGGAAATGCAAAGCAAACACGAAATGCAGATTCAGGCAAGCGCCTTCCTAGGAACAAGCCCAATCAGACAATTTACTGAAGGTTGGAGTATGGAAAAGTTGGTCTCAACTATGGAAAAAGCGGTATCTTTCGCCGTTGAAAACGATGTTCCAGTTATGTTCGTGACAGAAGATACAACTAGGTCAAAACCCGAGGATGTAAAACTGATTTATCAGAGAGCAATGGAATTAGGTGTTAGACGAATCTGTGTTTGCGATACATGTGGTCACGTCACGCCTAATGGTGTGAAGCAATTGCTCTCCTATATTGATGAGGAAGTAATCAAAGATGCAGGTTTCCAAAGAAGAGAAATCGAAGTAAACTGGCACGGACACCAAGATAGAGGATTAGGTGTTGCAAATAACCTGGCTGCAGTCGAGGCCGGTGCCGATGTAATCCACGGAACTGCGCTTGGTGTTGGTGAAAGAGCAGGAAATGCTCCTATCGACCAAACCATGGTCAACCTATCATTGATGGGAGTTATCAATAACGATTTATCACTGTTAAGTGAATACATGAAAAAGGCAAATGAATACATCAAAGTTCCATTACCTCGTAACTATCCGGTATTCGGGCAGGATGCTTTTGAGACCGGTACCGGTGTCCATGCAAGCGCTGTCATCAAAGCGATCAAAAAAGGCGACAATTGGCTTGCTGATAGAGTATACAGCGGAGTCCCTGCCGGGGATTTCGGCCTAAAACAAATTATCAGAATCGGACACATGTCTGGACGTTCAAACATAATTCACTGGCTTGAAACAAGAGGAATTGAAGCTAGTGACGATTTAGTCGAGCATTTGTTCGAAGTGGCAAAAAGCCAACCACGAAATATGGAAGACGAAGAAGTAGAGCAATCTGTAAACCAATTCTTAGGAAACTAAGCATCTGCTTGTTCTGTTTCATCTGCATTAATACGATTCCACTCGGCATCGACTGATCCACCAGACCATTCGCCTTCGACATCGATTTCGACCATTTCATCGTCATCATCTCGCCAAATTTCCTCGGCTTGGCTACCATTAACAATCAAGACGCCCTTCTCATTAACTTGAGTTTTCAGCAATTCCAAGTGTTTTGTAATCGGCAAAATGTGTCCAACCGGAGTTCCTGCTGTGACGAAAGGATTAGTTGCAGCGCAAATAATCAAGCCATCTTCTGGTGCGACTATGTCAACGTTTAGCCCCGGAGTCCCAGGGTCTGAAATTGTTGCAATGACATCTCCTTTTTCAACAACGCTTCCTGGTTTGATGAACATGTCGAGTAAGCCACCTTCTCCTGCTCTCAGCCAAGTCGATCCTCCTGCATTCAATCTAAATCTAGGCCTTACTGGATTTTTGGGAATTACCTTCAATGCCCTCAGAACATTCAGGCAACCATGAACCGCTACCTTCACTGCAGTTTGGTCTAGAAGATTTGCTCCCCCTCCCTCATATGTCACAGCAGCGATATCCACTTCGTTTGCGTATCTTCTAAGACTGCCTTTGGGTGGTCTGCTGTCCAATATTACTTCGATTCCGAATGCTTTTGCCAATAAATGAGATAGGATGAGATAAATCCGCCCTAATTTGAGGCATATTTGAGCGACCCTCCGCTGCACTATGTAAATCGATGATAATGTCGGAGCCAGCAATAATTTTCTTCCTAATTTTTCCTGCTACCCTCGAGGTAGTACTACCTTTTGATGTTCCGGGAAATGCTCTGTTCAGGTCTCTACCGTCAGGAAAATATCTAGATTTTTCACGATAACCAGGCAAATTCAGTACCGGAACAATTCTAATTGTTCCAGCCATAAATGATGGGTCAAGCGGCCCCTCAGGTTCTGTGAACTTTGAAGATAGTAGGTTTGTACAAGCACTTGGACCTGTCAATTCGTCACCATGGGTACCTCCAATAATAGTCACAACAGGTCCGGGCCTTACGCCATGGAAAACAGTAATTGGAATCGGCCATGGATCTCCCATTTCGACATCCAGTAATGGCATCATTACGGTTCTCATCTCACCGGGTCGGATTCTTTTTCTCAGGTATCGAATCTCCGTCCAATCAGAAGACCTATCCCACTCTGGCCTAGCCTCAGTTTCATGTTCTTCTAGAGCTTTTTTGATGGCAAGTCGCCGAGTTTTGGGAAGTTCATGTGCGACCCTAACGCTTACTCCCCCGGGCATGATTGCCCATCGATAATCACAACATCAAGGTGATGGCACTAGTTAAGCAAATCAACTGTGTTATGTACGCATTTACATGGAAGGAGGAGTACAAAGGCAGTTTGCACCTAACTCAATTTGCTTTGGATGTGGACCTGCAAATGAAAAGGGACTTCAAATTGATTCTTACCGATGTGAAAAGGGATTAGAATTGAGATTTACACCAAATGATGAACATCAGGCATTCCCCGGGATGATAAATGGTGGAATCATCGGGTCTTTGATGGATTGTCATGGCAATTGGGCAGCAGCAGTTGCATTAATGGATGGACACAATCTTGAAGAAATACCATGCACGGTCACTGCGAACTATTCAATCTCTCTTAGAAGACCCACTCCTGCAGGAGTTGAACTTTACATTCTTGCAGAAATCGAAGAGTTGTTTGAGGACCGGGCAAAGGTAAAGATGACACTATCAGCAAATGACAAAATTTGTGCTACAGGTGAAGGTTTATTCGTAGCAGTAAAAGAGGGGCATCCTGCTTTCCACCGGTGGTCCTAATGGCAAAGGCAAGTACTGTTCAGTTGCAAAAAATCGTTGCAATCAAAGAAACAGTGCTTGAAGTAATGACTTCAATGGAGATTTGGACAGAACAACAATTAAACGAATTAGCAGAAATAAAAATTGGTGTTTTAAGGAAAAATGCAACTCAACGCCACGGAGTCACACGATGGAAAAAAGGCGTTATGGCACCAAGTTCACCGAATGAGGTTGAAGTAATAGATTTGCATCCAGAATTACTTGAAGAGGCTTGGATTGCATATGGTGCATGGGTTTTACACCATGAATTTGTCCACGCCCTCGGTTTTGTTTCACATGATTCTATATTCAGGAAATTAGAGAATAATTGGCCTAGTCAAAAATCAAAATCATTGGGAGTCAAGTTTACAGAATTTTTACGAATGAAAAACGCAAAATGGATCTTAAAATGTAATACCTGTTCAAAAGAATATCCAAGACAAAAACCCGGAAAAAAGAAGTTCATGTGTAAACAATGCAGAACTATTTTGGTTGATGTTCCCATAAAGTCGGTATAGTGATTAGTAAGCGATACTACGTCTGCCCATGAGGAGATTATTGATTTTCATAATCCTCTCAAATTTTTTCCTACCAGCGGTTTCAGGAGCCATAGATTCTGGCGAGGGTGGTGGAGAATTATGGTTTTCTTGTGATGATATTAATTCATGCAAACTTACTGAATTTCATGTTGGTGAAGAAAGTATTAGCCAAACAGTAAATTCTGCGTCACCGGTTTCTCCTGAATACTTTTTAATCGAACTTCCAATGGTTCCCGAACAAAGTGATATCGCATTAATTCCCGATGTAATAGATGAATTGCAAGTGGACCTGCGATTCACAGATGATTTCCTTGGAATCTCAAAACCAGACCTCAAGGTTTCAATAATCATAGCAGAGTCGATTACTACAATTGAATTTGAAGGGTCAGGAAACTTAGGACAGGGCAATAACGACCCTTACAGAGTCGATAATGAACCAATAAATCACGGAGGAGATCGACTTCTTTGGCCAGGAGAAGAAATCAAAGTTTTGTTAGAATTTCAAATCGACAGACCAGGCACGTGGGAATTGAACCTACGAGGATTTTCATACCTATTTTTGGATATTATTTGGTCTGAAAATGTAGAGTCTAGAGACATTGACGAGCCATCATCAGATGGCTCACCAGTTCAAACCGAATTGGATACAATGCACTACGGTGCATTGGTTGATGATGACAGAGACTGTTGGACGTTTGAAGTAGAGAATCATGAAATTTTACGTATAGCATTCACTTGGGAAGTTGTACCCTCTGAAATAGAGCAGAATCACGGCAGGCCGGACTTGATTTTACCCGATAGAAGGATGGCCCCAGCTCCAGATATGGAAACTGTGTCAGAAAATGGAGAAACAAGGATTACATGGCAATGGAGAGCACTCCCAGTTGGCGAATATGATTTGTGTATCGGTGGCAAATTAGATTCCTTTCAACCGTATGAATGGATTGGATTAATCGCCTTTGAAGGACTTGGTCCTACAAGTCCTGAACAATTCACTTATTCCTCCTGGGAATGGGAAGGATATGGTATGAAAGCCTCGGAATTTGGCTCTGAGGAATTAAGTTCAACCTCAATTTTCACATACCTCATAATCTCTTTATCGGTTATCTTAGGCCTAACAATCCACATAAGATTAGAAACGACTTCTTCAACAATCAAATACGGTGTATTCCTTCCAGGAGTTTTGATATTGTTCCTATCAGGAATCATTTCGCCCGTTATCACGATGGCAAGCGAGATGCAATCGAGTGATGAGCAAAATTTGTCGGAATTAATCGATACAAGATTGGAGCAATTGTGGCATGCATCCCATCCAGGTACTCCACCGTCTTCTAGAGCACTACATGTTGGTGCAACCTTTGGAATGCTCGACGGTGAAACACTTTCATTATTCCTAGAGGCGGATTCTGCTTGGCCTTTAGATGATGGCAGATGGCAATTACATATTCCAGAAATTTATGAATTAAATATCGAAGATTTGATTTTTTCAAAGGTAATTGAGAAGGTTGGGATTAATCCTTCAGATGATTTACTCGACCCTCATTCTAGGAGTTTTATTCTTTTAGCGGCACGAACGATAATTTTGGATATCTTGATTTTAGAAGCGATGCTAGTTGTCGATCAACTGCCTCAATCTAATATCATTCATATCGATGCAGAAATGGTAAATTCAGGCAGTTTGGGTTCTATTCAAGATCCTGCTTGGGGGACTCGACCTGCCGACATCCCAGAGGGTAGGTGGAGATTGATGCAAGAAAATCTCTATCCAAGTCTAATTTCGATTACAATGTTGGATGGTGATGTAGATGATTTAGAGTTTAGAATAAGACTTGGTTATGATATTAATCATGAATTCTTGTATTCTTCTTCGTACATAATTCCAGTGGAGTCATTCGTTCCCTATCAATTAGTTTGGCTACTATCTGGGCTATTTATGATAGCCTCTGGCGTGTACTACGAAAACAACAGGAGACGAGGGGCTAAAGAATGCTACAAAGCGTACTTGACTCGAATAAATGGAATGATTAAAGTTCTAAACTTTCAAGAATCTTTCCAACTTCTTCGGAAAATTCGCCTTCCTCTAAGGCTTTCATGACCTTTGTCTTCTTTGCCTTGGTAAGCCCTTCAGCAGCCTTTGCGATCATTTCCTTCTCAGATTCTGATACTTTGCCATCCTCCAAAGCGGATTTGATAGCAGCCTTCACTGCGATATTTGCAGCATCAGTGTCTGAAATCCCAAGTGCCTGTTGTATTGTCTTTAGTTCTTCTAACTCTTCATCGGTAATTACACCATCTTCGAAAGCACTCTCATATTCCTTGACAAGGAAATCAGTATAAGCTTCTGGATTTAGAATGACGTCTCGAATCAATCCAAAGTCAATATTGCCTTGCTTAGAACCCATTTCTAGAATAACAATAGATTTTCGAACCTCTTTGATTGCCATATCTTTCAATCCATGTGCAGCCCATACCAAACCTACAACAGCGACGGAAGCAGCAAACCATCTCATTACATCTGGGTCGACTAATCCACCCGGTGATATTAGTTGGAAAATACCGATTACAGACATCAAAGATCCACATATAACTTCAAACCAGTCATTCAAATCTGGCTCATCATCGAATACAGAAAGTCTCTGTTCAACGACATCATCTTCGGGTCCCATGTTACCGCTGACAGCATAGATAGACCTTGAGTGTGTCGGATGATTAATCGGATACCTTTTGGACTAATGACTCACGAATAATATTCATGGGTCAATTCGAAACGGACGTTTCCAAACTTGGACTGACCCCAATCTTATCAGAATTCATCATCAGCAAATGGGGAATTTCAAACCTTCATCCACCCCAATCAGAGGCTATGCCTTCGATTTTAGCTGGAAAGAATACGATGATATGTATTCCAACTGCTAGCGGTAAGACTCTAGTATCATACATTGGAATATGCCAAAAAATAATGGTTGCAGAGAAAGGTACCCGTGGAATTTACATTGTTCCTCTGAAGGCTCTTGCATCCGAAAAACAAGAGGAGTTGACGGAATTAGGTGCCGCTTTGGGGTTAAAAATCGGAATAGGTATTGGAGATAATCGAAATGAAGTAAGCAATATCGAAGATTGCGATATTTTGGTTTGTACAAGTGAGAAATTGGATTCTCTAATGCGGCAAAATTCTGGCGTATTACGCAAGGTATCTGTTATTGTCGCAGATGAATTCCATCTGCTGAATGACCATAGCCGTGGACCGACCATGGAGATTAATTTAGCAAGAATAAGACATCTTCTTCCGAATGCTCAAATCATCACCTTATCTGCAACAGTAGGGAATTCACAAGAATTAGCAGATTGGTTAGAATCGGATTTAATTGTTTCAGATTGGAGACCTGTTAGTTTGGAGTACTCAACTTTAGCAGAGTTGAGATTAGAACCTAGAGCTATTCAAAAAAGCGAATTAATCAGCGATTCGGGATTAAAACCTCCAAGGACTCTGATAGGGCCTAAATCTCATATTGCTTGGAGTGTACTTGATGATGTTGACAATGAAAATGGACAATTATTGGTCTTTGTTTCAACCAGAAGAAATGCGGAATCAGAATCAACAAAATTAGCCGCTAGAATGGAGAAAAAACTCGCTAAGACAAATCCTAACCATTTACAGTATCTTTCGGAACTATCTCAAAAATTAGCAAATATGTCAAATTCGGCAATGGGAGATAAATTGGCAAATAGTGTCAAAGGCGGTATCGCTTTCCATCATGCAGGTTTACGACACAATCAAAGAAAGATAATTGAAAATGCTTTCAAGGAAAAAAAACTGTTTTGTCTATGTGCAACTCCAACACTTGCAGCTGGAGTTAACCTACCTGCTCGGAGGGTTTTGATTAGAGATCTAAAAAGATTTGACGATGGTATGAGCAGATACCTTCCCGTAATGGAAGTTAAGCAGATGATGGGTCGTGCAGGCAGGCCAAAGTACGATGATAAGGGCGAGGCTTGGTTGTTATGCAAAGGTGGAGACCCGATTGAAATTGCTGATGAAATATCTGATAAATACATACATGGAACCGCTGAAGATATCACTTCAAAATTAGCAGCCGAACCAGCATTGAGATTTCATCTCTTATCATCAATAGCTACAGGTGGGCTAAAATCTAGGTTGGAAATTGGTGAATTCTTTTCTCAGACCTTTCTTGGCTATTCGCAACCAAACTCATATTTGCAAGAAAATATTGATGCGATGCTCGGTTGGTTAGTGGATAAGAGGTTCATTAGAAGGTCTAACATTGGGACAATACAAGAGGCATGGGACGATGAGGTTCCTTCCTGGATCAGTGCCGCATCAAACGCTTCAGGAGTATCTCTTACCTCAAAGAAGTCAACAGAGCCTGTAGAGGCTACCTTTGGATTTAGAAAAGCAACCAGTTTCAATGTGGCCGAAGAAGTACCGATGTTCGAATCTTTAGATACTACGTATGAAGCAACTCCGATGGGCGAAAAGGTCGCTCATTTGTACTTGGATCCATTATCTGCTGATATTCTAATTGATGGTTTACGCAGGGCTGTAAGGAGGTTAGTAAGGAATAACTTACCTGTCACTGAATTTAGTTTGTGTCACTTAGTGACTGCAACTCCAGATTTCCTTACGTTGTGGCCAAAATCAAGTGAATTAGAATTTGGTAGTAATTTGAGACAGAAGGCAGCAATTGTTGAGGATGAATTGCTAATCGAGAGCCCTATTGATGAAAGATGCATGTCATTTGTGAAAAGCGCTTGGTGCGTCGAAATGTGGTATGAAGAAGATGACTTACGAGAAATAGAGAAGAGCCTCGGAGTCAGCCCTGGTGATGTTTACACACGCACCGATTTGATGCAGTGGCTTTTGCGCTGCAAGAGAAGTATTGAGAATGGATGATGTCTTTGCACAAGAGCATCTTGGATACGTTGCAGAACTTGTTGGAATGCTTGACTTAGTCAGGAAGAGAGTTTTGGCGGGGTGCAAAGAAGATTTGCTTCAATTAGTTCAATTACGAAACGTGGGCCGTAATAGAGCTAGAACACTATCAGAAATGGGAATCAGGAATCCTAACGATTTGCTGAATATGAATTATAGAGAATTGGACAAATTGAAATCAAAAAGGGGCTGGGGACCAATCTTGGTTGAAAATATTCTTGAATCCGTGAGGAAGCAAGTACTCGAAAGCAAATCAACAAAGCCTAGGTTGGATGACGAACCATTACCGGGTGAGCGTCAGGATTGATATGAAGGAGATACTCGGAGATTTATGGCCGACGAATTCTTTCCTTGTGTAAGAATCGAATTTCAGTCACCGTGTGATGACCCTAGAGCTCTTGTCATGAAATGGATTGAATCTAGAGATTCAGACAGTTGGGCACTCATTTCAGGAAGTTCTTTGGCAAGTGAAACTCATGCGTGGGTCGCATTAGATGTGCTGAATAGAAATAGAGACCGAGGAAACATGAGATCTAATTCTATCGATGGTGAGTTCATGAGATTGCTATCTGGAACCCATCATATCTCTGCAAGTTTTTCCAGAGCAGGGATTATTGAAGGAGAAAAATTTGGATACATTATCGATTTATCTAGCAGTGCTAAACCAGGTGATTTTGAATCACATGCTGCAAGAATGGATTTCAAAATATTAGACCAACGTCCTTCTTTAGAAAATTTTGATTTCATAAGAATGGGTATTGAAATTGGAGATGATGAGAATGCTGCAATAGGGCATATTCACCTTTCTGATTTACGCTAAATTTAGAAAGTCTGAAAGGGCTCTAATGATTGGATATTGTTATGGTGGTTGCGACTAGGCCGAACTCAAATATTCTCTCATCTGGAAGATTATTAGATGAAACCATTGCGAAAAAAGCAATTGAATCTGCAATTTCACTTGGTGCAGAATATGCTGAACTACGTTTGGTAAGTGAAACAACAAATTCTGTGACACTTAAAGATGGTAAATTAGAAAGGGCAATTCCAGGACAAGAAGTTGGCTTAACAATGCGAATTTTGGCTGATGGTGCCTGGGGAGTGCACTCAACTAGCGACGTCTCATCCATTGTTTCTCAGGTTGAATCAACAGTAAAATTAGCAAGAGCTGTTGCATCAAGGAGGCCTACAAATCAACCTGCGGTAGGTTTAGCAGAGGTTCCAATAATCGAAGATGAAATCCATTGGAAGAGTCAAAAAGATGTCAGAGATACAGACCTGCAAACAAGAATAGACCTAATGTTAGCAATCGATAATGAAGCAAAAGACCATGAAAAAATCGTCTCTACATCGACAGGTTGGTCTGATGAGCATATACATACTGAATTAGTCACCAGTGAAGGAATGAATCGAGTCTGGTCTTTCCAAAGAAGTTTGATCCACGGTATGGTAACAGCAAGAGATGAATCGGGAGTCGTCTCCTATAGAACGCGTCATGGCGGAGAAGGTGGCCTGGAATTAATCGAGAAATGCGACTTAGGTTTTCTAGGTGAAAATGCTAGAATTTCTGCTTTGAGATTACTAGGTGCTGAAAGAGCACCATCCGGTAAAATGCCAATGGTCGCTGATAGAGATTTGACTGGAGTTTACATTCACGAGGCGCTTGGCCATCCTTGCGAAGCAGATTTAGTCGCAGCCGGCGACTCTTGCTTAGAAGGTCGATTAGGGCAACAAATTGGTTCAGAAATTTGTACTGTTGTTGACGATCCTACCATGAGGGGTGGATACGGCTGTTATCCAATTGATGATGAGGGAGTTGACACAAGCCGAAGAATTTGATTGTAAACGGTGTACTTACCGAATATTTGAATCACCGAGAAACGGCATATCGATACGATTTGGAACCAAACGGCGGTGCCAGAGCGCAAGATGGATTGCATCATCCATTGGTTAGGATGTCAAATACAGTAATTCAAGGTGGAACTCACAATGATTTAGATGAATTAATTGAAGACATAAACTTTGGAATTTATGCTTGTGGAAGCAGAGGTGGCCAAGTTGATACAGGAAGAGGTTCATTCCAATTTGCTGCTCAAGAGGCTTGGATAATCGAAAACGGAAGTCTATCCAGGCCCGTCAAAGATGTCAGTGTTTCTGGAATGACTCTTGAAATTTTGAAAAATGTTGACGGATTGACAAAGGATGCTCACCTAGCATCCCCAGGATTTTGCGGTAAAGGTCAAACTGTACCCGTTGGCGATGGCGGACCACTAATGAGAATAAGTGAAGCATTGGTGGGATGATTTTGATTCCTGATGATGCGGTTGACCGGTTGTTCAATTCAGCCGAAGAAATTGGAAAGGCATGCGAGGCTGCAGGAGTCGCACAGTGGGAAATTTATGCTACCCAAGGCTATGGTCATTCGTTAGAGATCGAAGCGGGAAAAATATCCATGGCATCTGGAGGCGGTGATGGCGGCTTTGGGATTAGAATCGTCGAAGATGGTAGATATGGATATGCTCACCTGGTCGACCCAAGTACCGCTTCAGCAGCGATTGAACAAGCTTTGAGTATTGCAAGAATGTCTCCAAGCATTGAAGGATTCGAGTTACCAGAAAATAAGCCCTCGTCAAACGTTCAAGGAATGTTAGACAAGAATATTCTAAATCTTGGGCCAGAAGAATTGCTAGAGCAAGGAGATATAGTTATTGAAAGAGTCAAGGAATTAGATTCACGAGCAATCGCAGTAGGCGGTGGCATAGGAGTAGGAGCGGGAGCGGATGTAATCCTAACCAGCAATGGTATTGAGGATGGAGGGATTCACACCTCACATGGCCTTGGGATTCATGTTTCGATTGATGAGAACGATGATCTCACATCTTCCTACGAAGGAGAATCCTCGAGATTTATGCTAAAAGAGTTGACTGCGAGTGTCGACAAAGCCGTATACTGGTCCCAAGTCACAAGAGACAAAATCAAAGGCGGAGATACAGAAGACTGTCCCGTTTTGATGACTAGCGATGGTTTCTCTCCACTGTTTTCAGTCGTAGTCCCTAGTGCAATTAGTGGTGAAAGATTAGCAAAAGGAGAATCGTTTTGGTCCGGTAAGATGGGCCAGAATGTCATCTCAGAACATCTATCATTGGTTGATGACGGATTGATGGAAGGCGGAATGTCATCAGCATCGCGAGATGCGGAAGGAGTTCCTAGTATAACTCAAAATATTGTTGAATCAGGAAAATTAGTCGGTGAACTTTGGTCGACTAGAGACGCTGCAAAAATGGTTGCTGAAGGGAAAATCGACCATGCTGCCTCAACCGGTTCTGCGGTGAGAGGTGGTCACACTTCACCTCCAGTTTGTGGATGCAGTGATTTGGTATTGAGTTCTAACTCCAAGACTTTTAATCGAGATGGTTTAATTGAAGAAATGGAAAATGGATACATTGTTCATAGCGTAATGGGCGCACATACTGCAAATCCAACCAGTGGAGATTTTTCAGTTACCACGTCAACTATCCTAAAGGTAGCAAATGGTGAAATTATTGGTTCATTATCTCAGGCAGGTCTTTCTGGTAATCTTGCAAAAGCTATGAACGGGCGAGTAATCCTTGGGGATTCATCAATTCGCAAAGGTTCATACAGCACCGGCTCAATGCATGTGCCTGATGTACTATTATTGGACGGACTTCGAATTAATCCAGCATGATTTCAGTTTCAATTCTAAAATAGCGGGACAGACATCTTCAAGAACCGCCTCCATAGAATTCATCCTCCCGGAGGTGAAAGGCAGTGCCCAAGAAACTTAACCAAACCGCACAAGAGCCAGAACACCCGTCTTCGACGGGTTTGAAAACGAATTTACTCTCTCGAGGTGAAAATCATGTCAGATGATTATGAGATTCATGTCGCAGAGGTAGTAAAACAAGTTCCTGAAGCGGACCCTGTGAAAGTTGCAGAAGCATTTGCAAGGTATGAAAAGGACTTTTTGATTCCACCTGAAGATGCTATTAGGTCAGTATTACGAAGATTCCAGACCGAATCTGGGGTCGCACCATCGACACAATCCGCAGGTCAGAATCAAAAACAATCAATCCCTGTAAAAAAGGTAGAAAACCTGTCAGATTTGAGTCCTGATGACAGAAATGTTGAGATTGAAGTGCAGATAATTACGCATAATCCTCGGACAACAATGGTTAGAGGTGAAGAAAAAATAGTTCCATACGGGCTTCTTGAAGACCAACCGTGGAATGAAACAGGTGCGGAAAAAAATCGATGGGAATACAAAGATTGGGGCAATAGTCCAAATTTAATGCCCGGTTCTGTAGTGAGATTAGAAGGAGTTTCAGTCAACGAATATCAAGGTAAGATGAGTCTAAATATTAACCAATCTAGTCGAATAGCTATACTCAAGGAAGGAGAAAGAACAGTAATTACTCCTGGCGAACCTGTCGAAATTGGTAATATTAAATCAGATGGAAACTTTACTTTAGTAGGTAGAATTCTTACCACGCGGATGATGTAATCAATCGAAAAGATGGTTCTGGTTCTATCGATGTAGTGCGAGGAAGAATTGCCGATGAAACAGGCGCAATTGGCTTTTTATCTTGGGAGCCATTTCATCATGAGGTTGGTTCTCTTGTGAAGATTGAGAATGCTCAAGTAAGAGTGTTTAGAAATACTCCTGAAATCAATATTGGTTCGTCCACTAGGATCGAAATTTTCCATGATTCTAATTTTTCAAGTGCAGAGGATTTGAATGCTCAATCTGTTAGTAAAATCGAAGATTTGAGAGACGGTTCGAGAGATGTGGAGATTATTTTCGAAATACAGAAAATGGTTAAGCGCGATTTCAAAGGGTCTGATGGGGAAGAAAAAAGCGTCTGGTCCGGAGATATCGCAGACCCTACGGGCAAGTGTAGATGTTCGATTTGGACCGAACCACCATTTGATTATGAATCAATGCCGGTCATTGTTAGAGCAAGAGGAGCAAGGGTTAGAGCATGGCAAGGAATCGCTGACGTAAACAATCGACGATGCCTCCCAAATCGAAGTTCTTGCAGCAGCACCATGGGGCGATGACGTAGATTTATCAGAAAATATTGTTGAAGTCAGTCTAACAGATTTAGCTAATGGAATAAGCCGAGTTGGCGTTTCTACTGTTGGTTCAGTTGTATCAGTTAGGGAAGATACAGGAATCATCTTTCGATGTTCAGATTGTAGAAGAGTCCTAAGGGATGGAGAATGTGCTACACATGGCTCTCAAAACGGAGTAGAAGACCTCAGGTGCAGACTTGTTTTAGACGATGGCCAATCCACAATTTCTTTAATTTTGAACAAAGAATCATCTGAAAAGGTACTAGAAATGACGATTGATAAAGTAAAAGATTCGATATCTGAAATCGGCACAATGTCATTTGTACAACTTGTTAGGGAAAAGATTCTCGGAAAAGAAATGAAGGCTTCAGGTCGAACAATAGTGGACGAACAAGGAGCAATGTTACTATCAGATTCTGCGGAATTAGTTGAGAAAGACTCGGCTATGGAAGCGGCTGAAATCAGAGCAAAATGGGGGTTGAACTAATGCAAGCAAGAATAAAAAGACAACCAGCAATTGCTCTTCTAGCATCGGAATTTAGTGAATCTACTTTACATCAACAAGGTTCTGGTGAATACGACCCTTTGTTTTTGATTACAAAACTCGGAGCCAAGGTAAACAGAGTAATCGTTGCCGGCTTATTGGAAAGATTAGAGCCTAGAGAAACCGCTAACGGGGCTACACTATGGCAAGGTCAAATCAGGGATCCATCGGGGACCCACTACTTCTCTGTTGGTGATTATGCTCCTGAATCGATGCGCCAATTCACTGTAGATTTGTCGGCAAGAATCGATGATGGTGAAACCATAATGTTAGTAATGACTGCTAAGGCGCGCTACTTCCAAAACGAAGAAGGCGCTGTCTACACAAGTTTTCGACCAGAAGAAGCTGCTGTTATAACCAGGACTGCATATAGAGAATGGTTAGTAAAAGCAGCAAAAGGAATGCTAGAGAGAATAGATGCTCGTGAGAAATCGATAAGCCTAGAAAAATCGATTGCTTCATTTTCAACGGGTGGAATTCCTGAAAATTTGTGCGAGGGTTTGTTGTTAGCAGGAGAGCACTACGGTGAAATTGATGTTGAATCATACCGTCTAAATATTCTTCAAACATTAGACATAGCTGAAGATATAATCGTTGAGAGGCAACCTGTTGTCTCTAAGCAACAAAGTTTGGCTGTGGAGGAAGTAGATTTACAAGAAGAAACAGAACCAGGTCAACAAGAATCAGATGGCGAGGTGGGTAGCGTCTTGCTAGATTTGATTAAGAGATTGGACAAAGGTGAAGGAGTTGATTTCGATACGGTTCTCAACAATGCGGCAGCAAGAGGAATTGATAGAGACGCAGCCGAAGAAGCGTTGGATGACTTATCTGATGATGGTGAAATACATGAACCAAGATTTGGTTGGTTCAAATTAACTGAGTAATTATCACCAACACGTTTTAGACCTTGTCTCATACTCGCCAAACTAAGGTGAGCAAATGGCAGGTACAGATTTTTTCATTCGTCCAGCATCCGGAACTTCAAGTTCCGATTGGGTAAGACTACCAAATGCAGACATATCGGTCGCAATAGCACGAAGAATGACTAGAACGGTTCTCCATGGTGGAGAAGGCGATGACTTGATTGATGAAGGCGCAGAATCAGCGGTTTACACAGTCCGCGGGGAGATGAATCTTGAAGATTACAAGAAGGTGTTGAAAATGTTCAGAGCAGGTCAACCCTACATTCACGATCCTTTCGAAGAAAGAGATGTAAAGACTGTTTTCAGCAAGATGTCTTATGATGGTTCAGAAGGCTTGTACACATTTGAATTCATTGAAGATATCCGTTGAGGTGATTAATTGCGCTCATTAGATGAGTCTAAAGAAGTACTGTATGTAATTAGAACACTGAGCGTATTACTTGGCTCAGGTGTTGGTCTAGAAGCAGCCATCCATTCTATCTCTCAAGGCGGATATGGAATCATATCAAAGGATTTTAGTGACATAATGAAGGGTATTAACAAAGGAACTCCTCTAGAAAGAGAATTGAGAGGTGCTTTGAAAAAAGCAGAAACCGATGGGTACAAGAGACTGATTAATACAATGATAAACAACGTAACTCAGAATACGGATATTCTAGAAACTCTTCGTAAACAAGGAGAGAGAATGGAAGAATCAAGAACAGAAAAAGTGAAAGAATACATTGAAGAATTAGGTGGAGTGCCTGAAACTTTGCTCTCTATTGGTATGATTGGGCCAATTATTCTTGCAATCTTAGGTATCGCTCCTCAATTGATGGAAGGTGCTGAAGAATTGTTTGGCACAATGGACCAAGGTATGATAATGAGCATAGTAAATGCCGGATTATTCCTTACAGTTGCAGGTATGGCTCTTATTGGATTGAAAGCTCATACAAAGGACCCAGGGTTGTGATTTAGATGATTTTCGATATTCTAGAAATGTTCAGGAACGAACCGTTCCTTCTATTCTTAATCACGATTAGTATAGCCTGCGCAATAGGTGGAGTTCCACCTATTCTGGAAAGAAATAGAAGGCGAAATATAGAAAATGATCTCCCTGCAATGTTAGAAGCATTATCGGATTCTCTTGGAGCAGGTTTAGGTCTGCAACAGGCTATGATGGCAGAAGCAGACCGAAATACCGGAACACTAGGAAAACTTCTCAGGGAAACATTACAAGAAAGTCATGCATCATCATTTGATTCTGCATTAGCAAACTTTGCGACTAAGTCAAGGTCCTCACAAGTTCAAAGGGTAATGCACTTGATGTCAACCGCATTAGAACAAGATGCTCCTCTGCAGAGTATACTTGCAGATATGTCTCGAGATTATGAGCGACTGAATGATTTGATGAATCGTAGGGAATCTGACCTAATGGGCAGGTCGATTCTGATAATCATGTTTGTATCTATTGGACTACCATTCTTGATTGCTTTCATCGTAGGATTATTTGCTCCACGAAGTCAAGGGTTCCAATTGCAATCCTTTAATTCCTCATTTACCTTATTCTTTGGTGCGGCTTCATTGGTAGCAATTGGAGTAAGTGGAAGAATGTTGGGAAGACTTCGAGCAGCACTATGGTGGGCACCATTATGGATGGCTGTTTCAATGACAATTTATCACGTTGGAGTTTTAGTAATAGGAGGATAAAAACATGCAAGATATCTTAGCGCAATATGGAAAAGTGACAGTATACATGGAAAATACCCACCCCTCTCCAATGTATCATGTAGATGGTGGAGTTGAGCCAAACCCGTATGGTAATTTGGCAGTTCTGCTCGAAGACGATAATCTGGAAGAAGTGATGTATAATGGTGGTTCACAGTGTGTGAAAGTGGCCCATAGAGACTTTGGAATGTGTCGTACAAACGTTTGGGTCGACGACCAACAAGGCCTTGAGATTTCAAAAAATATCGCAGCTTTCACCTCGGTCCCTCTTGGTGACGGGCCAGGAATGGTACCAATCTTCGACGGAAGATTACCAGATGGAAGCCGTGTGAACGGAACAATACCTCCCGTTTCTCCGGATGGTCCAACTTTGACAATTCGTAAATTTAGAGAAGATCCATTGACTATGATTGATTTGATTAAGTTCGGTACTGTGAATCTAAGGCTAGCAGCAATGATGTGGGTTTGGATTGAAGGATTAGATAGCAGGCCAGCGAATTTCGTAATCGCTGGTGGAACTGGGTCTGGTAAGACCACGACCCTAAATTGCTTAGGAATGTATATTCCATGGCATAAGAGATTATTGACTGTAGAAGATACAGCTGAATTGCAGGTTTATCACGACCACTGGCTAAGAATGGAAACACGAAGAGAGAGGCCAGATGGTACTCCAGAAGTTGACATGAATGATTGTCTAAAGTCCAGTCTTAGAATGAGGCCTGATAGAATAATTGTGGGAGAAGTGCGTTCAAGCGAGTGTGCAACATTGCTAACAGCGATGAATACTGGTCACGATGGATCATTTGGTTCACTTCACGCAAATACCGCTATGGAGACTATCACTAGAATGATTAATCCTCCAATGAATGTACCACCAATCATGCTTACAGGTCTAGACCTAATTATTATTCAAGCAAGGTTGTATGTCAATGGAAAGACTGCTAGAAAAATCACTGAAGTCGCTGAAGTCGCAGGTATGGAAGGAGACAAGCCTAGGTTGAACGCTATCTGGAAATATAATGCTGCAACAGACCGAATTGAAGAAACTGGTATTCCTTCAAAACTTCGAGAAACAATTTGTTCTGCAGCAGGTATTACTCCTGCACAGTTTGAGCAACACGTAAAGCAAAGAGAACAAATTCTTGCTGATTTGCTGCAAAGAGATATCAGAGATATCGAAACAGTCACAAAAAGTCATCCAAGGATTTTATGCAACTCGTTAATTGTTTGAGATTTTTAGTCTTGCAAGTAATTCGTCCACACCGTCGATTTTGCTTTTTATTGTAGATACTCTATCCGAAGCATCGGCTACAGATTCTGCGAGTTCTTCTTCTTCGTCGGTGTTTTTCTCATCACTTGATTTAAACTGCTGAGCTAGTCTTTTCAAATCGGTAATAATCGATTCTACTTCGGTATCAGATACCTTGATTCCAGGGGCAATCCTTGGAATATCTGATGGTGAGATGAATCCGAGTTCTGCGCCAATAATTCCAGCGGCTGCAACGACTCTAGGTCGTAGGTCTGCGGTATTGACATTGTACCCTTTCTTTTCTAAGAATCTGATTAGTAAGGCTTGTTGAGGCTCACCATAAACTCCCTCAGAACGTTCGAAAATTGTTGTAGCTAACTGTTCGAAGCCTTCGATGTTTCTTTCCAATCTATCAAGATTCATTCTTTGTTCCGAAGTTAGATGAATCGCTCCATGTTGCAAAACTCTAGCAACTCTAGTTCTCCTAGCAGTTTTAGGGTCACTAGCCGCAATTTCCTCGTCTAGGGAAACTTGTAAGTCGAATAGAGCATGGAGCCTACCAGATACCGCTGGTAATCGCAGGTCAAGAGCAAGTCCTCTAGCTCTGTCTTCAAACGCAACTCTGGCTTTTACCATGTCCCCAGATGCGTTTGCAATAATTTCCGGCAATGATTCCCTCAAAACCTGCCTGGCTTCTTCGAATCGTCTCAATGCTTCTCTTTCTCTCCAAGAATTTGGAAGCGAATTTATCGATTCTTTTTCAGCAATTGCAATTTGATTTAATTCCATGAGCCTAGATCTAACAAAGTTGTTGACGTTTGCATCATTTACTGAAATTCCGTGGTCTGATAAACTTGAGATAAATGCTGAAACATCTTCGTTATCATGGACGGAACCGACGAGAAGGAATTCTCTACACAAAGCGTCAATTTCAGCAACTCTACCTTCTATCTCCATTACCGATTCAGTGACTTCAATTATGTCTGGTACTGACTCTATAGGTTTAGGCTCAACAACAGGAGTTTGTTGGATAATTTCTTCTTTTATCTCTATAGGGGGTAATTCAATTATCTCTACTGTAGGTACTTCTTCTATTTCGATTACCTCTTCCGCATACACTGGTTCCACTACATATGTTTCAGATATGTTTCCAGAAGGTTCATCGTCAGGAGATGGTATCGCTATCTGTTTTACTTTCCCTCTCGGCCTTCTCAAACTCTTTTTGATTACGCCCCAAGAGCCATTTTGCGCAGTTAGTACGCCCGCAACACGGAGAAGTAAAGCCTGTTTTGTTCCGGAACGAGGCAAATCCAATTTTACACATAGTTCGTGTAGTTTCTCTCTCGATAAATCGTCTAATTTTTCCGGAGTTAATTGCTTTGGATCATGGTTAAGATGTAGGTATAGACGTTGTTTTCTTTCTCTGATGGAACCCGATTTTTTTATCCCATAAACCGCAAGAATTTCACCTAATTGGTTATTCATAATATTGTCTAAACCTTCTGCAGAGAGGTCCCACTCGTCCAATACAAGTTCTGTAATCAACCTTGCACGGATGACTTCCACTGGTCCATTGCGTGAAATTTCATTTTGCAAGCACATTTCTTTCAGCGACTCAAGCCTAGCTTGATGAAGTTCCGAAAGCAGTGCTTGTTTTCCGCTCATCCGCACACCTCGGCCATCTTCGCATCCTCTACATATTTGAGGTTGCACCCTAGACAACTTGTCAAAACAGCGATTATGCGACTGTTTTTTCCACGCGGGATGTGCTAATTTTCCGTCAACATATTGAAACCCTTTAGGCGCCAAGGACAGTTGAGGCCGAATCGTGGGGCGCTATGAAAGGGCAGCGAAATCGTCACTAAAAGAGGCGACTGCATTATATCATGGTCTAGTAAGTTCGATAAAAAGCGACTTTACAAGAGAAGGATTTAGGCTCGAAGAGGAATTAAGAGACAGGGTCGAATCAGTGCAAAAAATACTGAATGAAGTTTCATCAATTCAAGACGCGATAGTTGCAGGCTCCTCTGAAGTAATGAGAGAGTTAGAAAAGTCCAGGAAAAAACTTGTCAAAGGTGGAGATAGGGAAGCAATGGTTGCACAAATCTTAGCCACAGCTGGCAGGCTAGGGGAATTGAGAGTACTCCATATGGACTCTGTAGCGAGAATTCAAGGAGTTCTAGCAAGACCTCCTTCAGCAGTCGATATTATTGAGAGAATGACAAAAGATTTGTTGAAAATGTCTGGGTCTTGGGAATCTTCTGCAAGGGAGATTGATGAATCAATTGCTGAGGTAGTAGACGCTAATCCACCACTAGAAATGGTTAGTTTGAGTAGAGAGATTAACAATAATGGCTATGATGTAATTCTAGCAGGTGATGACCGAGGTCAGGAAAGCATTGGGGCTGCTCGAAAGAAGATTAAGGAATTAATCGGAGAAGAATAATCATTGTAAATCATCATCTTTCAATTTAGGACTGAAAACATTATCTTCTGAAATTCTGTTTTCTTTAATCATTTCATCGATGTATAAATTCATCAGGTCCTTCATTCTACCACGTTTTTCTTCCTCAGGATTTTCTTTTAGAATATCAATTATTTGGCTCCAGTCTTTGAGTGCAACGATTAATGCTGTGTGACTTTCTTCTACAGAGAAGACTCTATCGACAGATGCGGTTATCGTACCTTCTTTATTGAGTAATTCAAGGATAAGTTCAATTCTGTTCTTGTTTTCTGAAAAATCCTTTTGGTTTAGTGAAATTTCTCTCAACGCAAACTCATCACCAATTTTATTTGCTTCTCGAAGTATCGCTCCTAGTTTTCTTTGTTCGATGTATATACCAATCTTGTCATGCAAGTTAGATGGAATATTGTCCAATAGAGTCATTTCCAATCTGTAAGACAGTGAGGCTCCAACATCAATTACTGGAGCAAAGGAGGATGCTGGGAAATCTAGTCTTGAAACTAATACAGTGTATCCTTCCAGTGGGACAGGTATGAATCTAAAGCGCTCTTCATTGTCTTTTTGAATACCTAGAGTGTGCCTTCGTACCTTCGAATTAAGTGAATTATAGGCACTTCTAGTCGTGACATAACCATCGATTTTCTCAGATGACCTTTTTTCTTCTAGCCATTTAATCTTCTCAAAATTGTCTTGTGGCGGATCACCTATCTCCTCGGCGAAAACCAACTTCAAATCATTCCTTAATCTCAAAAATTGCCTTTTTATCAATTCACAATCGACGACTACTATGCCGCCTTTTGGAATATATTCTGGCTTATTTTCTCCAACTAGTACCCTGGTTGGTTCTCTTCTTGGTAATACTAATTTTCCTGACAGTGAACTATCTCTATTTTCGTGCCACCATTTTCCGGAAACAGCAACTAAATCACCATGCCCATTTTTTAGCAAAGATAAAGCTGATTCGACATGAGGTATTTCCTTCATTTCTAGTTCTAAACCTTCAGGGGAATTTGAAATTAGTTTCATGATTTGAGGATGAACACCTTCTCCGGAATCAGGTGTGACTAGAATCTCAAACCTCTGACTAGATTCCATCAAATCACCTCGGTTGGACTATTCCAACAAACCGTGGGCGTCAACCACTCATTAAGAAGTCGACCCTTGTGGCGAGGTATATGGACGCAGATTCCGCAATGGATAGACTCGAAGAAATTCGGGTTATTATCAATGCGAATTTGGAATCCTTAATCGCTGAACAGAGAGCGATTTACGGAGAGGTTGCTGAAGTGTCCGGTAAAATATTACTCGCAGGTGGAAAGCGTCTTCGACCGATAATTTCCTACTTGGTTTACCAATTAGCGGGTGGAGAAGATTTAGATGAGATTTTACCTTTAGCGATGGCCTTTGAATTGATACATACTGCAACATTAGTTCATGATGATATCAACGACAAATCCAACATGCGACGAGGAAATCCTACTATGCACTCAATCGTGGGCCAATCCAAAGCAATCATAGGTGGAGATTGGTTGTTTGTTCAAGGATTTGGATTGGGCGGAATCTATGATGAAGGCGTGGTAAATGTAATGGCTGAATGTTGTGCTAAGATAGCGAGTGCTGAATTTATGCAGATCGACCATGTTCTGAATCTAGCAACCTCACCCGAAGACTATCTAGAAATTGTTAGAGGTAAGACTGCAGGGCCTTTTGCTGCTGCTGCTAAAGGTGCAGCAATGGTTGCTAATGCTGCCAAAAAAGACTGTGATAATTTGTTTGATTTTGGTATGCAATTGGGAATCGCTTTCCAACTAGTTGATGATTTATTAGACATAGTTGGTGATGAAAGAATAGGAAAAACACGAGGGTCGGATGTTTACGAAGGTAAAATGACACTTCCTCTAATACATGCTCTTACCATTCTACATGGCGAGCAAAGAGATGAATTGGCAGAAATAATCAAAGATTTTGATGATTCAAAGTTTGATAGGTTGATCCAATTACTCAAAATTGGTGGAAGTGTGAATTATTCAGAAATTTTAGTTAACAATCACCTTGATAGAGCGCTTGAATTACTTCAAGATTTCAAAGAATCCGAAGCCAGAGATTTGTTGAAACAAGTAGTTAAAATGGTAAAAGAAAGAAATTCATGAGGTGGTAAAATTTCAACCGAATTTGATGCTGATGTTATTGTTATCGGAGGCGGCCCTGCAGGTAGCACAGTTGCTCGATACGCATCACAGGGTGGCCTTGATGTCTTGGTTATCGATGGTAGAGACCCGATAGGTTCTCCTCTACAGTGTGGCGAATTAGTTCCAACAAATGAGGAGATGAAGCGTCTATGTCCTGACGTACCGGAAATTGATGATTTGTATCAAACCCCAGAGCATGCAATCTCAAGGCAAACGACAAAGATGCATCTCGTCCCTCCATCTGGCAAACCTCTTGTTTACGATTTTGATGGCTATGTGCTCAATCGTGTAGCGCATGATGAGTTCCTTGTTGACCTCGCTAAGAAATCTGGAGCTAGATTCCTTGTCGGAAACCGGGTTGAAAAAGTGACAGGAAACAATGTCGAATTGAGAAGTGGTGAAAGCCTTTCTGCAAAAATCATAGTCGATGCAGGAGGGCATAATGGCCCAATCCGTAGAGAATATTGGAATGAGAAATCATTGAAAATCCCGGTGAAATTTGTTCTTATGGATGGCGATTTTGGTGATGCTGTTGAATTGCACTTCGGTTCTATGGCACCCGGTGGATATGCTTGGATGTTCCCAAAATCTCAGGGCGCAAACATCGGCCTCGGTATACAGAGAAATTTTTCCAAAAAGAAAAATTTGAATGATTACACAGAAGAATTTGTATCGAAATACCAGGGAGAGATCACCTTCACAGGGGCCGGTTCCTTGCCTATGTCTGGAACTGTCAAGAAATTTGTAAAGGATAATTATCTCATAGTTGGAGATGCTGCTGGTATGGTTTTACCCTCTAATGGTGCTGGTATTACAATTGCAATGATCGGTGGAAGAATCGCAGGGCAAGTGATTTGTGAACACCTCCAAAACGGCGTCCCACTAACGGAATACGAAAAGCGGTGGAAAAAACAAATGGGTAAAGTGATGAGGAATTCAAAGGTATCTTTCAAATTAGGAAGTATAATGTTCAAATTACCAGACTTTATTCTAAATGCATTATTTAATCGTCTAACTAAGGGAATAATTTGGAGAGCTGTGACTTGCAGACGGATGCTGTGGATAATCTAATTTTAACGAAATAGCCTCCAAAATAGTTGTATCAGCGGTTGATTCAATAGGCACGAAGTTGTGGCTACATCATGCACAGAGACAATCAAGCAGTTAGCCCTGTGATTGCAACTGTGCTATTACTCGCGATTACTGTCCTACTGTCCAGTATGGTATTCATAATGATGTCTAGTACATTTGAAAGTGTAGAAAAAGACGACCCTAGGGCATCATTTTCAGTAAGAGGATTATCGAATGGATATCACGTTGTGACTATTACGAGCATCGACCAATCATTAGATCCTGCAAAAATCAAGTGGTCAGTCGTTAATATGAGTGGAAATAAATTGATTGAGTCAAGTGGTTTTACCGACGATGCTGATGTTTATGGAACGGTTGGGGCAAATTTATCATTTCACGACAGGGACGCTGGCTGGTCTGTAGACCAAGGGTGATTACTTCGTAATCAATTGTCAAAATTTAGGTTGTAATACTGGGTTTCATAATTTTGAACTAGTTGACACTGGAAGCAACACCGTGCTTGGTACTCTCAAACTCCCAATTATTGAAAATTAACCACCAATGTAGGACATTTCTACTTTAGTGTACTCTTTTTTGCCTCTTTGTTCGGAATAAGCATCGTCTCTTGATTCCCATATTTTTGTCACTGCATCACGAATTTGAGTTTCATTAGCACCGAATCTTAGTATTGATTTTAGATCATTTCCTTGATTTGCAAATAAGCAAGTGAATATTTTCCCATCTGCTGATAATCTGGCTCTATTACAAGAGCCACAAAATGGTTTAGAGACGCTTTCAATGAATCCTAATTCTTGATTTCCACGCATGTATCTATTTGCAACCTCTCCAGAATAATTTTCCTCCATTCTTGTTAACGGCTGAAGAATCTCTCTCATTTCATCACCTGTAAGAACTTCGTCTAATGCCCATGAATTAGTTTCACCAACGTCCATGAATTCAATGAACCTGACTATTACTTCGGAATTTGCGAAGTAATCAGAAATTTCTTCAACTGAATGGTCATTTACTCCCTTGCGAATAACGGAATTTACTTTCACTTTGAGACCTGCCTTTATCGCAGATTCGATTCCACCTAGAACTTTAGATGGCGATTCTTTTGTATCGCCCATCTTTTGAAATGTATATTCATCTATTGCATCAAGAGACACAGTGACACGCTTCAAACCAGATTTTGCAAGTAAGTCAGCATTCTTTCCCAATAAGAGTCCATTGGTAGTAAGTGCGATGTCTAATTCTCGAGGAATTTGCGATATTAAGTTGTGAATGTCCCTTCTCAGCAACGGTTCTCCTCCGGTCAGCCTCACTTTCTCTAACCCAATTGGTATTAGCGATTTTACAATAAATGCAATCTCTTCATAGCTTAGAATTTCATTCTTTGCAAGAAATTCATATTCCTCAGAAAAATGTTCTCTGGGCATGCAATATCTACATCGCATGTTGCACCTATCGGTCAATGAAATTCGGAGATCCCTTAGGGGACGACCTCTTTTATCCACGACCATGTGATGATGGGGTCGCTAGAATGATTTGAATTATACTGCTTAGGAATGCATTGATGTTCAGGTGTTGTTTAGCGCTGTTCATGGAGCAATCTGATGATGTTGGGCCTTTGGCTGTTCAACCAACAGGTGTTGTAAAAATTTCAACTAGCATGCTTAAGGGAACTATATCATTGCCTCCTTCAAAAAGTCATGCAATGCGCTGGATTACATTGGCAAGTATGGATTCAACTCCAACTCGGATTTCCATGCATGAGGTCGGAGAAGACGTTCAAGCACTAATCGATTCGCTGGGAAATTTTGGAATTATTTTTGACGAAGAGCATATTGTTGGCGGTAATTTGTCAAATTTTTCAGGGACTGTAAATTGTAAAAATAGTGGAACTGCCCTTAGATTTTTGATGGCACAATTGGCTACTACAAATCAAAAAATAACTCTTGATGGCGATGACAGCCTGCGAGTAAGAACTTGCTTACCTCTTTTAGAGGCGCTTGATATATCCTATGATTTCCTTTCTGAAAATCATTTACCAATTTCTATTGAAGGGCCATTGAAATCTACCAAGATAATAGTTGACACATCAGTCTCATCACAATTTCTTTCGGCAATATTATTGATGACTCCGAGAACAAAGGGATTTGAGTTAGAGATGCGTGGAAAATCTGTATCTAGAAAACATTCTGACCTAACTTGGGATTTATGCAAAATCACTGGTGCAGAGCGATATGGAGAGCCTTGGGTTGTAAAGTGTCCCGATGTGATTATTCCTCCTGACCCATCGATGTCAATATTCGCTAAATTAGCTAATCTAGAAATCAATAATCCCCCGTCAGATCAGGATTTGATTGGCCATGATTTAGAAAGCCTCGATCTAACCGATTCAAACGACTTCATTACCCCAATGTCTGCTTTGCTAGCCCTAAATCAGGGCGGAGTAATAACTGGTGCAAAACATGCAACCTACAAGGAATCAAATAGAATATCTAGGACAAAAGATATGCTAGAACAGTTCTCAATTTTTGTAGAAGAAACCGAAGATGGGCTAATAATTGAAGGTGGTCAGATGCCAATAGAGCCAAAATCTGTAGTAAAAACATACGGTGACCATAGGATACAGATGACGGCAATTATTCTTGCTGCAATGTGTGGCGGCAAAATCGAAGGTGAAAATTTACATAAGGTTGCATGGCCATCATTTTTACAACAATTGGAATCCTGCGGGCTGAATTTCGAAATTGAAATTTAGCCGTGTCTGCCAAAGTGATGGTCTAAAGAATTCAAAGGAATCCTCATTGCAGTGGGCCTGCCATGTACACACGCCCATGGATTTGGAATCCTTCTCATATCATCGAGCAATCGTCTCATTTGTGCTAGATTCAATTTTTCATTCGCCTTTACAGCACCTCTACATGCGTTTAGGAATGCGAAGTGATCCTTTCTCTGTTCTAGCGATTCCAGGGGAGCACCATCCTCATTCATATCAAGAATAATATCATGGACGAATGGTTGCAAATTTTCAGCTGAGAAAATAGCAGGTGCGCATGTAATTGAATAACCAGTGTTCGATTTTTCAAATTTAAAGCCGATATTTTCTAATTCATCAAGCCGTGACTCAAGTCTAGTTAATTGTCTAGTGTCTAATTCGATTGCAACAGGCTCAATTCTAGGCTGCGGCTCCCACAATGATTCATTATGGCGAAGTCTCTCGTACCTGACTCTCTCATGCAAGGCATGTTGGTCAATCAACAACAACTCTTCATTTGCTTGAACAAGAATGTATGAATCAGCGAATTGCGCCAATGGCTCCATAGCAGGTAAATCATTGATTACAGGTCCAATCGGGTCACTTGTTTCGGGATTTTCAGAATTTAGGCCAGCATGTCTGTGCAGTTCTCTCTCTTCGAGTGATAATGCAGGAGCAGTAGGAGAGTCTCCTGTAATCGTGGTTTGAGAAAATTCAGGTTGAGAAATTGGCCTCGGTTGAATTTTTGGTTTAACTTCCTTCGCAATTTCTCCTGCCAATGATATTTGCGCAGTATTAGCCCATGCAGGTTTTTCAGTTGGTTTTTTAGTTTGATTTTCTTTTGCAAGCGAGTAAATTCCTGTGATTCCTCCACTAGATTCCGGTTCTGTTGGGGTTGATTCCAAAGTGTAGGAAATCGCTCTTTCAAGACGTTCAAGAACTCTCCACGAGTTCTTCAATCGGACTTCGCTTTTGGTTGGGTGAACATTTACGTCAACTTCTTGATGTGGTATCTCTAGTGATAACACTGCAACAGGATGCCTTCCTTGCATCAATCTAGTCTTGTATCCTCTCCTAATAGTTTGCAAGAATGGTTGAGCTGCTACCGGCCGTGAATTGATCAAAATGTGAATATCGTCTCCTTTTCCTCGGGTTATATCAGGTGTCGAAATCCAACCACTCCAAACTTCATCTCCAGGCGCATCAGAATCAATTTCAGGGGTTTTAATCTGAATCATTTTTCCTGCTTGACCTCCCAATACATCGTATAACCTGTCATCCATTTCTTCAACCGCAGGAACATCGAGTATTATCCTGTCATCATTCTTTATTCTGAATCCTACATTGATATTCGATATAGCATGAGAAATAACAACGTCTACTATCTTGCTAGTCTCGGTAGCAGGTCTTCTTTGAAATGCTAACCTTGCAGGTTGTTTTGAGAATAAGTTTTCGACCTTAATAATTGTACCATGAGCCATTCCAGTAGGTGATATAGCACCTTTTATTCCGTTATTCATCACGATTTCCAAACCTTCATTATCTGCAATTCTACTCGAAATAGATATTTCGCTTACCATACCAATACTGGCTAATGCTTCTCCTCTGAATCCCAAGGTGTAAATTTCAGCAAGGTCAGATTGAGACGATAATTTACTAGTCGCGTGTCTATCTAAGCATAATGAAAGGTCGTCTGGATGGATTCCAGAACCGTTATCTGTGATTTTTATTAGGTCAAAACCACCTCTTTCTATCTCTATAGAAAGTAGTGTTGAGCCTGCATCAATCGAATTTTCAATCAATTCTTTTACCACTTGTGCTGGTCTTTCTACAACCTCGCCAGCAGCAATATGTCCGATGGTAAAATCATCAAGTTGATGGATTCGTTTCGGCATTGTCATAATCATTCCTCAATGTTTTTCTTTAATTTATACAAAGCATCAAGAGCATCCCTAGGACTCATTGAATCGATGTCCATAGCAATTACTTCGGATTTTATTTTCTCTAATTTTTCATCTTTCTCAATGACAACCTTCGGGCTTCCTACGAAGCCCATCAGAGATGATTGACCTGTTTTTCGAGCAATTGGAGTTCCCTTATTACCCGCCTTTGCACCGTCGGCTTGCTTCTCTAAAAACGTCAAAAGGTCACCTGCTCTCTCGATTACATGTCTAGGAAGCCCAGCTAGTGCTGCAACTTGTACACCATAAGAGTCATCGCAAGGGCCATCGGCAACGGTATGCAAGAATTTCAATTCACCATCAGATTCAGCAACTTGGACATGTACGTTTACCAAGCCTGGTATTTCACCTTCTAAACCAATTAGTTGATGGTAATGAGTTGCAAATAAGGCCCTTGAATTGATCCTTTTACAAATGTCCTCGGATACAGACCAAGCAATCGATAGACCATCGAAGGTTGAGGTCCCTCGTCCAATCTCATCCAGCAAAATTAGAGAATTAGATGTAGCCTGTTTCAAAATATGGGATACCTCCATCATTTCCATCATGAAGGTAGACCTTCCTCGTCTAATGTCATCAGATGCTCCAACTCGGGTAAATATTCGGTCTACAATACCTATTTGTGAACTCTTGGCTGGTACAAAAGAACCACACTGAGCTAATATCGAGAGTAAAGCAGCACAGCGTAAGTAGGTTGATTTTCCTCCCATATTCGGGCCTGTTATTAGTAAAAACTTCCTTTTCTTATCCAATGTAATATCATTTGGAACAAAGTTAGGCTGTAATTCTAAAACGGGATGTCTAACTTCTTTTGCTACAAACCTTGTGTCTTCATAGATGGTGGGTCTTGTCCATGAACGTTTACGAGCAACGCTTGAAAATGATTGCAATACGTCGATTTCGGCGACATTTGAACTTATCATACCCAGAGTTCTAGCGTGTGTTCTACATCTTTCTCTTAAATTTCTAAAAAGTTCATATTCGATATTGTTAGCCTTAGTAGATGCTGTCAGTAATTTGTCTTCCCATTCAAGTAATTCATCAGTTACATACCTATTTCCATTGGTCATTTGCTGTTTCCTCTTCCACTGTTCAGGAACCTTTGAAAGGTGAGATTTTGTAATTTCAATGTACCATCCAATCTGTCTGTTGTGCTTAACCTTCAATGAGGGTATGTCTAACTTTATTCGTTCTTGTTTTTCTAAATCTTTGAACCATTGATGGCCTATCGATGCTGCTTTTCTTAAATCATCCAAGTTTGAATCGATACCCTCTCGAATTATTCCACCATCCTTCATCGATAGTGGTTGTTCATCGTTTAGATTTGCTTGAATATCAATCCTCATCATTTCCAATACATCTAGGTCCGAAGATAAACGATTGAGAAGCGTGTCATCCAGTTCTTGACACGATGCTTTCAGCCTCGGCATCCTTTCTAAAGCGAGTGATATTGCTACCAAATCTCTTCCAGTAGAGCGATTATAAGATAACTGAGTTGCCAATCTTTCCATGTCTCTGAGCCCTTTCAAAATTTCGCGTATGTCATCCAGCCGCTTTGAAGATCTTGCAATACCCGCAACAGAATCTTGCCTCTCCTCAATTTGTTCCTTTGAAGCCAAAGGTCTCAAAATCCAGTGTTTTAGACACCTTCGTCCCATCGCAGTCCTACATTTGTCAATTGATGTTAATAGTGAACCTTCCTTTTCTCCAGATAGCGTATGTGTTAATTCTAAATTTCTTAATGTGGTTTGGTCTAGAATCAAATTTCCATCTGGTCTCAATATTTCTACATCTTTGAAATCGACTGAATCCATCAAATGCATTGTTGACAAGTAATCTGCTGCCATTGCTGCTGCTTCCATAGCTACGGGGAAATCTCCTAAGTCAATATGTCCTAAATCTGCAACATCTAATGTTTTCTTTAACGAGTCTTCTGACTTTCTCTTTGAAGTAGAATGTTGTGAAAGTGTAATTCCTTCCATGCTGTTAATTATTTTTCTAACCTCTTCCTTATCCGCATCTTTCGGTGAGAAAACTAATTCTTTGGTAGAACTTCTCAATAAATCATCTAATACTCTTTCCCATCTGTCCAAACCAGAGTACTCAACAGCCCAAAGGTTGCCTGTTGATGCATCAAGGATAGCCAATCCAATCTGTTCGTTTTTTGATACGATTGAGGCGAGATTAGCGACTTCATCAGTTCCAATCAAACTCTCTTCATACAACGAACCAGGCGTGTAAACTCTAGTAACTACCCTCTCGAGTAATTTTGCACCTTCACGTAATTCTTCTTCTTGTTCAGCCACGCAAACCTTGTATCCTGATTTCAACATGGTTCTAAGATTGTCTTCTAAAGCATGCCATGGGAATCCAGCCATAGGGATTGGATTTTCCGCATTCTTATCTCTACTCGTTAAAGCCAGGCCAAGAACTTCTGATGCGACTACAGCATCTTCATGAAATTGTTCATAGAAATCTCCCATTCTAAAAAATAAAACAGAATCTTGGTGTTCAGACTTGATGTCCATATATTGGTCCATCATGCCTCTTTTTGTCATGCCATCACTACCAAAGCTTGCGCTAGGGTTTGCGGTGGGTGAAGGAGGTTCGTAAAGACTACCCTCGATTTTTTCTCAAGGGTGTGTTTTGACTGTTCAGTTCAGAATATTTCTCCACGTCTCATCGCTTCAAAAATATTCCATCCCATTACAGAAATAATCGTGATAGAAACTAGGATAAAACCAAGATCTAAAACACCTCTTAGGCTGAGAATTGAGGTTCTAGCATTACTTTCTATAGAAACTGAACTCGGTGAGTCTTGTATGTCCGTTCCGTAGATTGAAATTAGGCCATCGGAATTACAATCAATGAAATTTGGAACTAAACCTAGAGTTGATGGCAATTCTTCAAAGTCAATTTCTCCATTATCTATGATTGCCACGCTGTCAGAATTTATTCCGCCGAATAACCAAACTTTCTGATTATTGTCTACGGTCGAAGAAAAACTTGCTATATTTAGAGAAGTAATTTCATTCGAGTTAATGACTACTGTATCATCGGTTCCAGTAGCGATGTAATCGCCATTCTTCATTTGAAATATACCGTGAATAGATCCTTCTCCACCAAGGTAAACGATTTCAGAATCAGGTGCGTTAATGCCATCCCATTCAACGAACATAACCAGTTCGTACATAGGAGGAGAAGCAGGATTTGTTCCTAACCAGTTTGGTGGAGCCTGCCAAGAACCTCCAATTAACCAACCTTCTTCGGTAGCCAACATCGCTTCAATATGCATATTCCCATCCTGGTTGGCGATATCTGACAATCCCTGTCCATCACTGATATGCATTGCCGCTAATTTATCTGAGGTTCCTTCTTGGATTACGACGAGTAACTCATTTTGAGCGTTTGCTGAAACGTCTTTTGCTGTGACATTTTTACCTAGATTCATTGCAATCCAGCCAAACTCAGCTGGGTGGTTCTCTTCTGAAAAGAATAACAATCCTTCAGCACCCATACAAGCAAAAGTAATGTGAATGTGTTGTACTAAGCAAGTTGCGTATGGGGTTTCCTGAACATTCCCATGAAGTGAAACGAATTTCCCGTCTTCATTTTCATACATCACTGCATTTCCTGCAGAATCTAAAATAATTCCATCCTGGTTAAGTTCGGCACCTTGGTGAAATCCAGATAGATTATCTGACCAATCGATTAATATCGCACCAAGAATTACAGCAATTGCGAACACTGCGAATGAGAGCCATTGATGTTCAGACTCTTCTTCTAGGAACTTACGCCACGCTGACATTGTTATACGCTGAAACTACCTATTCAATGACCTTTGCCCTATCAAATTGGAATTTCATAATCGGCATCGTCATATATGGATGGTAAGTCGGAAATTCGCTTGGAGTGATGAGTAATGGCACGAAAGCCTGCGAAAATGTACCGAAGACTAAAGGGTCCTGCTTACACTAGACGCAAGTATATTGGCGGTGTTCCAAATAACAGAATCCACCAATATCACGTCGGAAACCGACGTGCTGCTGAGACGGGTCAGTTCAAAATGGAACTGAATTTAATCGCAGATGAATCATGTCAAATCAGACACACTGCTCTAGAAGCGGCTCGTGTTATTTCTAATTCAACCATTAGAAAGATCGCAGGTGCTCAAAACTATGCTCTGAGAGTTCACACATACCCACACCATGTCTTGCGTGAAAATAAGCAGGCTACAGGTGCTGGTGCAGACCGTGTATCTCAAGGTATGAGATGTGCTTTCGGTAAGAATGTCGGAACAGCAGCTCGTGTCAAGAGTGGCCAAAGAGTCATTTCACTGCAATTCTCCCCTGAACACTATCTAGTTGCTAAGGATGCTTTGAGAAAAGCAGGAATGAAATTCCCAACACCTTGTACTACCAAATTGGTAAGAGGTCACGAATTCGTCAAAGGTTTGGTTTGATATCCGCAGAAATTTGGCTACTGCCAAATTTGAATATTTGCGATGTTTTAACCGTGTAGTTCATGAACAACTAGCATAACACAACAATAGGAGGAATTACCATGCGTTGCAGTTCTGAAGGAAGACAATTGTCAACCAAAGAAATGCATGGACGAATGTTTCGCCTTCTGTCCTCCTGTCAGAAATGGGCAGGAATGTATTGTCATGGATAGCGTCACCGGCAAGCCACACATTTCAGAATCACTTTGTATCGGTTGTGGAATCTGCGTAAACAAGTGTCCTCATGATGCATTAATTATCACGCAACTGCCATCTGAATTGGAAAGCGACATGATACACAGATATTCGCTTAATGGATTTAGATTGTTCCGTTTACCTACTCCCTCAAAAGAATCCGTCGTCGGAATTTTAGGGCCGAACGGGATGGGTAAGTCCACAGCATTCAAGATTCTAAATGGTTCAATAACACCAAATCTTGGAGATTTTGAAGCCGATGAGGTTTGGTGGGAGGATGTGATTGAAAGCCTTCCGAGAGGAGAATTGAGAGATTTCTTACTAGATGTAAGTAAATCAAATGTCAAAGTAGCACTGAAACCGCAATACGTCGATAATATTCCTAAAGCGGTGAAAGGAAAAGTTGGAACCTTGTTAGAATCAGTGGATGAAAGGGGAATCTATGAAGAGATGGTTGTTAAGTTAGGGTTAGGTAATCTACTCGATAGAGACTTGACTCAGTTGTCTGGAGGAGAACTGCAAAGGGTAGCAATCTGTGCTACGTTGCTGAAGAAAGCAGACGTATATTTCTTTGATGAACCATCTTCTTATCTAGATATACATGAGCGAATGCGAATTGTGAAAATAGTTCAAGAATTAGCTGAAACCGCTAGAGTAATAGTAATCGAACACGACCTCGCTGTTTTAGATGTTTTAGCCGACTTAGTTCACATAGTCTATGGTAGGAAGGGAGCGTTTGTAATTTTCACTCCAGCTCGTTCAACCAGGCAAGCAATTAATGCATATCTCGATGGATTTTTGGTCGAGCAAAACGTTAGGATTAGAGATAAGCCAATCAAATTCCAAACCCACACCGATCGTTCCAATGAAATTGGTGACCCAGTTGTTGAATGGGGTGACCTAGAAAAAAATCTTGGCGATTTCAAATTGAAAACTGGAACAGGTAAAGTACACCAGGCAGAGGTAGTCGGCGTAGTCGGTCCTAACGGAACAGGAAAGTCAACAATGGTGAAAATTCTCGCTGGAGAGCATGAATATGATGAGGGATGGGTCACTGCAAATGCAACAATCTCTTACAAACCCCAGCATATTGAAACAAATTTGGATTGTACAGTTCAAACATGGCTGGATTCAGAAGTAGGTCCAAAATGGAGAAGTGGCGAATACAATGTTAATGTAATTCGTGCTCTTGGTGTTGATGAATTACTTGCTAAGCAGGTAAACAATCTATCTGGTGGTGAAGCTCAAGCAGTATCTATTGCTATTTGCCTAGGTAGGGAAGCAGACTTGTACTTGTTAGACGAGCCAAGTGCCCATCTAGATGCAAATGCAAGAATGGAAGCAGCTAAAGCAATAAGGAGAACCATGGAATCAAATGAAAAGGCAGCATTTGTTATCGACCATGACGTTTATTTCATCGATATAGTATCAGACTCACTCTTGGTTTTCGAAGGAGAAGGCGGTGTTTCTGGAGTAGCAGAGGGTCCTTTTGGTCTAAGAGAAGGAATGAATCGATTCTTATCTGGTGTTGATGTGACATTTAGAAGAGACCATGATTCTAAACGCCCAAGAATAAACAAATCACATAGTAGAAAGGATAGAGAACAGAGAAATGTTGGAGATTACTACTCATTTGACTCGTGAGGTACGTACATGCCTGCCCAAATACCTCCAGAAGCACAGTCGATTGGTAGGGCTAGAGGAAGATTATCAGCATCTTCTCTGACAACATTTCTCCGGTGTAAGAAACAATGGTTTCTGAATTACAAAATCGGATTAAGGGGTCCTGTAAATCCGCCTCAAATAATGGGAATAGAAATTGAAGATGCGCTATGTTCAATCTTTATGCACCGTTCTCCAAGAGTTGAAAACTTTGAACAACTTAAATCTTGGTTGGATGGTCTTGCATCAGACTATGCAAAAGAAGCTGTTGAGAAGGGCAACATAGCCTACAATGATGCGATTTGGAAAGAAGGCGAATTTTCAGAATACTTTGATATAGAGTCTGTAAAATCAATGCTGATAAATGGAATAAACCTCCAACTTGAAGAAGTCAAAAAGTGCTATGAAGCTGGAGGTGGTTTGACAGATTTTGAAATTCCAGCACCCTGCTGGGAAACCCCCCCATTTTCTTCAACCAGAAAAAGCGAACAGTATGATAGCATGGAAAGACGAGGATTATCAATTTTCAAATGATTTGACTTGGGCAGATGCCTGGGAAATAGCGAGGCCATGGGTAAAAGATCCAAGAAATCCAGAACCGCAAAGAATGTACCACCCGGATAAATGGGCCGCTGGAGAGTGCGATTTAGTACATCGATGGAATGGAAAAATCCGAATCATTGACATTAAAATCGGTGACGGTGAAGGCAAATTTTCTTCCAGCCTCTCACATCAATTAAACTTCTACGCATGGTTGTGGAATCAAACACATGAAACAAAATGTGACTCTGTTGAAGGATGGTACTTAACAAATGGTCTACGAAAAGAAGTCGAAATGACTCCTAAATCCACCGAGGAATATTTTGAAATTCACAATGAAATGAAAAACTGGAATCTAACTAACAAATTTCCACTAGAAAGTCCATGTTCCGGAGATGAAGCAGGATGTAAATGGTGTTCTATGGCTGAATTAGAGTTGGAAAAGCCAATGATAACCGCACCATGTGAACCATTGTCCTCAATTCCATATCGGGTTAATGTAAAGGGAAAACTACAGGCTTCTTGGGGTCCTTTGCCTAATCACTATGGTGAAATGGTACTTGGAGCAATGATACAATCTGGTGACAAAATGGTGACCTTGGAAGAGAGCCAGCCAAATTCATTCCCAACAATGCATGATTCACCTCAGGATGATGTAGTTGTAATCGGAGCTCTACCCGGTGTTTGGAGAGGTCAAGCAAGATTATATCTTGATGATAAAAGTGCTATAGAAAAAGAAACTAAATTAGATTTAACTAGAATGGGGATGCTTAGAACTAAGGCTAATATTCAAGGGTTGGTAATATCAATTTCAAAGAGAAATGGCACAAGAGTAGATGGCAGACCTTGGTCACTGGTATCGGTTCACATATGGGATGGAGAGAGTGTTGCTGAGGTAGTCGCTTTTGGTTCGGCAATCAATGGTTCAATTCTAAAAATGAAGTTTGGTGATAATGTTAGAATCATATCTGCTGACCTAGGTTGGCGCGAAGGAATTGTTCAACTGAGGATCGATAAAAGGACCACTAGAATTGAAATTCTATCGAAGGATTGAATAAACTCCGACTCTGTGGTTTATTTCTATGCCAGTAAGCATAATCGACTCCGATAAAGACCATGTCGGTCCATTCAATCGTTTGTCTGCCTCCCAGGTCAATACTTGGAAGGAATGTCCAAGAATCTGGTGGTATCAAAATAAGTTAAGATTGAAATTTGCTCAAACCCCACCTTTATTTCTCGGAAGAGCAGTGGAAGAATGTGTGACTAGAGTTCTATTGGAATCTCCTGGATTGGTAGCAAAAAATGCCCCTACAACAGTGATGAGTGGTGGGGCAGACACATTATTGCCGCTTTACGATGATGAAATTGAAACAGATCTACTAAATTGGTATTCAACGAGAGTAGAAGCATATTGGCCTGATATCTGTGAGCAAATGCACAAAGAATGGGAGGCTAATCCTAGGAAAGGTGGAAATTGGCATGATTATTCAATGGAAGATTATCAGAATATGTGTGTGACTGCTCTTGAAATGCATTTCGAGGAAGTCTTAACCTTACAAAAATCGATTTCAGATGGTGAACTAGCTGATTGGAGAAACGGGAAAACACACCAAATAAGGTCTCCAGACAGACGCACTCAATCTGGAACACATCCATTGGCAAGAACCGGTGATTGCCACATAGTTGAGGCTTGGGAAATTGCAAGGCCTTGGTTTGTAGACCCAGATTTAGAACAATTCTCTCAAAATGCTATACATCCTGAGTATTGGTTCCAAGGGGAGTATGATATGGTGTACAGGCACAACTCCAAAATCAAAATTGTAGATTTGAAAGCCAGTAAAGGTGTTGGGGATAGAAGTGGAAATTACGTTGAGCAACTAAAAATGTATGCGATGTTGTGGTCAAAAACACACGATGGAGAGATTCCAGACAGTTTGGAAGTTTGGTATCTAGGTGCTGGAAGAAGAAAAACATCGAGGTTCCAAATATTGAAGAAATTGACCAAATTGAAAGTGAAATCGAAAAACTTTGGAATTCGATAAAAGGTCAAGATGTTGGAATTGAGGATTGTTCCCCTTCTCCAAGCGCTCTACGTGGATTTTCGGAAGGAGGTGTACAAATCGATCCGCCTAGTGGGATAAGATGCGATATGTGTGAGTGGGCAAAGTTGTGTCCAGGTGGTTCTGGAAATGATGATTATCCCAAAGTAGAATCGTATCAGCCGAATGGACAAATGAAATCATATTCGTTAACCAATATTGAGGACTTAATCCCAAGAATAAGCATGCATTGTGAGATATTTAGCATAACTCAAAATGGAGATGAGCCTCCAAGTATACTGATTCAAAAAGACGGAGGTAATGCCTTTGTAAAAATCATATCAAAACAAAGTGAAGGACAACTTACTTATGACGAAGGTCTCCAAAAAGGAGATTTGGTAAGGCTTGTTAATGTAATACCTTCAACCAATTGGAAAGGAGAAATCGAGTTGAAAATTGACCCTCATGCGAGATTGGTTAAAGCAGATGAGCCCGAAGAGGGGGATATTGGGTTATTCGATTTCAAAGCTAGATGGAATTTTTCCGGAAGAGTTGCTTATACAACTTACAAATATGGAATTGGAAAATCTGGAAAACCATGGGTCAGGAAAGGATTGGTTCTATTGAATAATAATGCCAGAGTCACAGTAGAAGGCTGGGATAATTCATGGCCGCCACTCTACAATACTCTTCAGCAGGGTGACGAAATAGTTGTCCTGAATGTATCGCTCGATGCATGGGCTGTTGATGTAAAGGCTAATATCGAAAAAAATAGTTCGATATATCGAATATAATCAATATACAGAGGCGCCGAGAGAGAGATTTGAACTCCCGTGTCACAAGGACAGTGGATTTCGAATCCACCGCAATACCGGGCTATGCGATCTCGGCAAACAATGCGCCCACCTGCAAGACCGTCATAAGAGTGATGTTACTCGCAAAGAATGATGGAAGTCACTTTGGTCGAAAGCGGTAAAGTCAATACCTTTTCAATTTCAAGCGGATCCACAATTCGACAGGTATTGGATTTAGCAAAAATCCACCCATCGACAGTGATAGTAAGTTTTGATGATACGGTTCTTCCACATTCTACGATATTGAAGCAGGATATCACCTTAGAATTAACAATCGTAAGTTCAGGTGGCTAATCACATATAGATTGAATTCGCAGATTCTGACATTTCGCTAATCAAATCCTCTGCTTTTCCAGGGTGTAATTGTTTTAGTTTGTCTGCTAGTCTTTGTGTGGCATCTATTGGAATAGGTAATGGTAAATTCCACCAATTTCTAATCGTTTCAAGCATCAATTGTGCGGCAACAGGGTCGATTGATTTTCCAATTGTAGTTGCAATCACACAAGATGAATTTACAGAAAATATAGGGCCTAAGGCAGTGATTAATGCAGCCATCCCAATGATGCCTGCTTCTGGTTCATTTCTTCTCACATCGACTCCTGATTTTTCCAATTTTATGCGATATTCCGAGTTTCCAGTGACTGCGAAAATTTCCTTCCTATCAGCACTCGAAATCATACCAGCGAGAACAATGACTTCACCTCCTTTGAAGATTTGAATTATCTCCTTAGCTAATTCATGTTGTCCTTCAGGAGTCATGGGTTGCGCATCACCTGTTAGTGTAAACAAGGCCTTACCGTCTATTTCGATTCGAGATAGCAAGACATGCGGTGGTTGTAATAACCCATCCTCGTCTAATTTTGCTAATGGAGGTAGGGCGGGATGAATAATTCTTGCAATCGGTTCAGCATCCAATTCAATGTTTATTGCATCGATAGCCAATTTTCCTACGTCGCCAACACCAGGCATCGCTACAAGGAGCGTCTCGCCCTCAGTAGTGGGCTGAGAAATCCAATCGATAAGTGCACCCATGACAGCAAAGTGCATTTCGACACAGTATAATGGTTGGCATCATTCTTCTTCGTCTGATGTCAAAGTTGGAAGTGAATCCGACCAACCGTCCTCCTCGACCCCATCTAATTTCCTTCTTAGATGTGCTCTTTTATCTTCTGGAGACCATTTCATTGGCGCTGCTGCTTTTGCCAGTCCGCCACAATTAGGGCAAGTAGTTTCGAGACAGTATTCTTGACACTCTGTACACTGTTGCATTGATTGTCTAGCCATCTCATTCCCTCTGGGCTTCGGCGCTACCGCCAGATGACTTAACCAATTCAATACAAGCCTCTGTTGCCCTGTTCCAGCCCTCTTCTGCGGTTTTGAAATCAGGGGCTTTGAGCTCGATTCGGTATGAAGGTGCTCCATCGTAATGGCATGAAACTTCTAGTTCAGTTTCTTTGTCAGAAACCGATTCTGCAGCAATAAGTGCTTCTCTGATTATTTCGATTCCGTCACCATCTTCGACATTTATTGTGAAATGCCCACGGATTTCAACGGTGTCAGGGATGATGTTCTTTACTGCAATATCGATGAATGGTTGAATCCAATCTCCTTCAAAGCCTAACTCTGTAAGTGATTCAGGCTTTGTTGCAGCCTCTTCAAATGCGCCATATAATGTTCCAAATGCTTCTGTAAGCTCGGTTTGATTTTCGTTCAAGTCATCTTGAGACCAATTTACTTGTTCAGAAAGAACCTTCAGTAATTGTTTTGCTCTTTCTTCATTTTTCCACTCAGCGAGCCTATCTCTCTTTCTTTCTTCACTAACAGATTTTAGGGATAATTCTAGAGATTTATTTTCTGACCTGGTCCTTATGACCTTACAGATTAATCTTTGACCAGGGCGTGCATAAGATCTGATATTCTTGACCCATCCACTTGCAATCTCTCCAATAAAAATGAAACCTTCAGTACCTTCGTACTCTTCTAGGTCGACATAAGCGCCGTTCTGTTTTACTTCTCTGACAACAGCAACGACTAATTCGCCTTCTTCAGGTCCATAATCGGATTGATCTTTAGCCACGGAGGTCAAGCCTCCATTCATTCAAGGGTCTCAACGACGTTGCAGCCGACCAACTGGGCCTTGCCACCAGCAGGGTTTGTCAATGTTGCACCACATACTGAGCAAGAAATTGCAGTTGTAGCTCGTGAGAAAATGATGCTCTCGTTAGAGCAGTCTTTACAAGAAACTTTCAAGAAATTTGCTGCCATTAATATCACCTTAATTATCTACTAACTCAAACTTCTTTGCTCTTTGACAAGGAGCGTAATGCGCTTTTCCAGTCTCAGTGCATCTGTATAGAATGTTAACTCTCTTTGTAGGTTTTTCACGACCATCTGGTTTTGGACGTGGGAAACCACGGTATCCAGCCATGACTCTTCGGAATCTTCTCTGACCCCACTTTAGTTCACTAGCACGCTTCTTTTTCACACGTTCAACGGTGTGCATAGTGTGCTTTCCAGCACTTGGGCTGTATCGCTTTACTTGACGTGGCATCTTAACCATAGTCTCACCTTGAGCAGGCAACCCACCATCGACCTGTATTTATGGCTGACGGACGGCGATTATTACTAATTCGGCTCACTGAACTTGTTTTTACAAGTCACATTGATAAATCTCTTCGTTGCCGTTGTACCATGGAATCCATGCAGCAGGCAGCGATTTTATTTTGGATTCCTCTGATTTTAATCGGTATTGGTAGTTGGTTATCAATCAATAAAAAGACAAAGATTCTTGGTTTATCCGTAGTGGTTTTTTCATCTATAATCTTCCTAATTTCTCCATGGACAGTACCTACTTCAGATTCAACTGCTGGAGCTCATCTAATTCTAAGTATAATCGCACCAACAATATTGCTTCTTTACGGATTGCATGGGATGATATTTGGGGGTAATGTGCCTGTAGGTCGCTTGGATAGTTCTGCAAGATGGTCAGGTTTCTTTGCTATGTTTGTCGCTATCGCAATATTCTGTTTGATGCATTGGACTAATTTTACACCAGTTTGGAGAGGTGAAGTAAATCCATACTGGATTGTATTCTGGCCTACAATGTTATTGTTCTCAACATCCCTCTGCGCTACGGCTTCAATAGGAATGGTGGGTTATGGCGAAGATAGGTTCAATGAATCAGTTAAATTAGCCGGAATGTCAATACTTTTCGCAGCAATAATCTACATTGCAATGTTAGTTGATGGTGAATTAATCACTGCAGGGGAGTTTAGAGACTATCTTTTCCTAGCAGTTGCTGATATTTTTGGAATTGTAATGGGCGGTTTGCTTGCAATTGGGATCTTTGCTTTGGTGATTTGGAGTTATGAAAAATCACTACCTAATCCCGAGAATACTCATCCTCCTACTGAACATGAGATCAAGAAAAGTTGTTGAAATCGCCAAATCACACATTGGGGGTGAAGAGGAATGAACAAATCAATCGCATCTTGGAAGTTGCTTCTAATTTCCGCACTTCTTCCGATTGTTGTTTTACTAACTCTAAATATTTCACTTGGAGAGGGTATTCACGAAGAATCGTTCAAACGCTTTGCAAATGCGGTTCTCACATCATACATCGTTTTCGGACTAATTTTACTCGGCAATTTGTTCTTCTATGCAGATTCTAGGCACAGGCCGTTGGCGCCTTTGGTTGGAATGCTAGTAGCAGTAGCATTTGGGGTACTCGTTGTTTGGTCATTAACCTCATATGACGATATCTTACTTGAGGCAAATAGTGGTCTGAGGTCACAACTGCTGTCAAATATTGTGAGATTCTTAGTAAGTATTTCTGGAATGTTGATTGCTGGCATTATAGCGGTAGGCTTCACATTCGCAATGATTACAGGTAGAGAGAGAAGAATTTTGTTCCTGGAAGAAGAATAGCCTTCTCCGTCGGTTTCATAAAGGGAAGGTTGGTCGCAAGGCCGCAGGTGATACAATGTCCAAAGGTACTCCATCCATGGGTAAGAGGCAAAAGACTACACACATTCGATGTAGAAGATGTGGTAGAAATTCATATCACAAGCAAAAATCAACTTGCGCATCCTGTGGATATGGCTCCACTGCAAGGATGAGAGGATTCAGTTGGTCTAAGAAAACCCACCGTCCTTGAACACTGGAGGAATGGAAAGGGCTGTAAAGCCTCTATCAATGCCAACAACGGGCGAGAAAGATGTGCGGCATAATCGGTCTCGTTGGAAGAAGAGGATATCACATCAACCAATTACTGTATGATGGCTTGACCGTCCTTCAACACAGGGGTCAAGATGCAGCAGGAATAATGACAGAGAACAATGGTAAATTCCATCTTCGTAAATCAAATGGCCTGGTTAAAGATGTATTTTTCAAAAAACACATGCGAAATCTTCTGGGGTCCACGGGAATAGGTCATGTAAGATACCCAACCGCAGGAAGTTCGTCTGCTGCAGAAGCACAGCCATTCTATGTCAATTATCCATTTGGCATTTCTTTAGCTCACAATGGAAACCTAACAAACGCCGACGAACTTCATTCACTTCTGACTAATGTACATCGCAGACATGTAAACACAACATCTGATTCTGAAATATTGCTAAATTTACTGGCTATGGAACTCCATTCTAGGACTCAGAATTTAGATATCAACGGAGAAATTCATGTTGATGTAAAAACAATCTTTTCCTCAGTAGAAGAGTTAAACAAACAAATTACAGGAGGATATGCCTGCATATCTCTAATAACTGGTTTTGGAGTTTTGGCTTTCCGAGATCCCAATGGCATCAGGCCATTGATATTTGGTAGCAGAATAACAGAGGGTGAAAAAGAATGGATTATCGCCAGCGAGTCTGTTGCAATTCACGCATTAGGATTCGAAGTGGAACGCGATGTATTGCCAGGAGAGGCAATTTTTATCTCTTCAGCAGGACAATTTTTCTCAAAAATTTGTGCAGAAGAAACCAATCATTCTCCATGTATTTTCGAACATGTATACTTCGCAAGACCTGATTCGATTATCGATGGAATTTCAGTATATCAAGCAAGACTAAACCAAGGACAGAGGCTTGCTGAAAGAATTCTAGAACAGTTCCCCAACCATGATATCGATTCAGTAATCCCTGTTCCAGATTCTGGAAGATGGGCAGCATTACAATTAGCAAATGGATTAGGAGTAGAATATAGGGAAGGATTTGTCAAAAACAGATACATTGGACGGACCTTCATTATGCCGGGTCAAGCAGAGAGGATGGAATCAGTGAGGAGAAAATTGAATGCCATTCCTCACGAGTTCGAGGGTAAAAATGTCTTGTTAGTCGATGATTCAATAGTAAGGGGGACCACTTCTGCCCAGATTGTAGAAATGGCTAGGGAAGTTGGTGCAAAGAAAGTATATTTCGCCTCTGCAGCACCTCCAGTTCGTTATCCAAATGTATACGGCATTGATATGCCAGCCGTCAGCGAATTCATTGCAAACGGAAAAACAATCGACGAAATTGGTCAGGAAATAGGGGCTGACCGGCTATTTTACCAGAGTCTAGATGATTTGGTTGAGGTCACGAGTATTAATGGTAAACAAGATTGGGACACGAGTTGTTTTAATGGGAAATATGTGACAGGAAACGTCACCAAAGAATATCTCAAAGCATTAGAAGAAGCAAGGAATGACTCTGCGAAATCAAAAAATGAAAAACCAGATGTAACAATCGAATTACACAATGATGAGTGAGGATTTCAAATGCAAAATGCTTGGATTTTGCGATTTGGAGAGTTAGGTCTGAAAAGCAAAGTAGTTAGAAGACAATTTCAGAGAGGATTTTACAACAATATGGATAAGTTAGCGAAAGCTAATGGTATCAAGTTAGTTCAAGATAGAATCATAAGTATGGAAGTGATTACTAGTGGCGATGAAACCCAAATCGTTGAAGATACTCTTTGCCGTCTATTGGGCGCAGTAGCAATCGACCCAGCGATAGTGGTTGCAGATACTATAGACCCTGTAGAGGTTTCAAAAAACATTTTGAATTTAGATAAAGAGTTTGGAAATGAGAGAACGTTTGGTGTCAGGACCAAGAGACTTGGCCCTAAAGAGAATTTTAGCACAAGAGAGTATAATGGTCAAATTGGATACCACATGACTCAGATTGACCCAACATTATCAGTAAATTTGACCAACCCAGATATTTGGGTTCGAGTAGTCCTAGAACAAAACCGTGTCTGGCTTCTTTCAGAGAGGCTAGAGGGCCCGGGCGGGCTGCCCCCGGTGTTCAGGGAGATGTTCTTTGCAAAGTCACTTCAGAGGATGAAATGCTAGCAGCGTTCTTAATCATGCGACGAGGTTCTAGGTTAATACCAACAGATGATAGTGAAGAAAAATATCTTGAAATTCTTAGGAAATGGGATTCGTCAATTGGACGAAACTCAAAGATTAAGGATATTGATGGAAACATAAAAACGCGATATCCTTGGGGAGTTGTAGGTCTTTCTGTTGAGGAAGGCGAGTCATTGATTACAAGGTCAGAAGACGAAGTAAAAACCGTTCCCTTGTCCTCTTTAGATCCTCTCTGTGCTTGGACCGATGCAGAAAAATCAAATTTACTAAAACACATCATGGACCCTAAAAGTCACATATCTATGCCAAACTTTGAAGCATGGATGGACGATGCAATAGACAGTGAGTGACTATGTCGTTGACAGTCCCAGTTTTGGCAAAAATAGAGACTAATGCCAATGTCTCTGCAATAAGCAGTGGGAAATCAATATGCTTCGCACAAGCTGATGGCAGACTGATGATCGATGAAATTGAAATCAACCTTCCACCAATAACAAGCCTATTTCAGACAAATTATGGTGATGTAATTGTAGGAACCAGAGATGGCTTGTATACATATAGAGAGGGAAAAGAAATAAGATTCACAGAATTTATGTCCGGTATTGATTCCATTCATGGAGTTGGAGATTATTGTGTAGCAATAGATGGGTTAGCAAAGGCCCACATTATCGATTCAACAGGGGTAATTTCAGCAATCCCTGTAAATTCGGTATTGATGGTTTCAATAGGAAATGAAATCGCAATAGCAAGTGATTCAGGTGAAGTATCTACATTTTCAGTGAGCGGTGAAAAAATTTGGAGTAGGCCAATGAGAGGCGAAGTCGGAGAGAGAATTACTGCTATTGGATGGAATGAAGACATCCTAGTGGTCGCTAGAGAAGGTCATGGTTTAGTCCCAGGAGAAGAAGAAGCACTAGAAGTTGAGTTCTGGAGAGATAATCAGTTAGTGAACAGATTTGATACAAAATCCCGTGTAATATCCATCGATGGGAATTGGTTAGGCTTGGATTTTGGGGGTGTAATGTATGGGCAGGAACTTAAATGCGAACTAAATTATCCTGTCCATTCATTGATTGATTTCGGAGATAGCGTTCTCGCAGCCTCCTGGTTCTATGTGCATAAAATTGGACAAAATGGTAAAATTTGGTCTGTTGAAACCCAAGGAATGGCTGAGAAATTGTCATCCAACCCTGCTGGTACAAAGGTAATGATTGCTGGAAGCGACCAGAATGATTTTACTAATTCCGAGCCTATCTTTATCATCGATTCAACGGTTGAACCAATTCCTGTCGTTGAAGAAGATTCAGCAATCGATGATTGGGGTGATGCGCCCTCTATAGAAGTTGATGCTGAAGAGATATATGGTTCAAAAGAATCGCTGGAAGATCTAGCAGGATTCAGTTCAGAAGTTTCCCTTGATGAAGATGCTATTTTCGACGCATTGAATGATGAAATAACCACTGAAGAATTAATCGAAGAAGAAGATGATCTAATGCTCGCTTTGTCTCTGGATGCTGAAACAATAATCGCACCAAGTCCAAATGCCGGTGGGGATATGTCGGTTAACTCGGATGATGATGGTACAGCAATTGTCACATTAGATGGTAGCCAAACCGAAGACCCGCAGGAAAGGATAGTTTCTTGGTCATGGATTGACCAAACCGGTAAAGAGATCTCAACCTCAGCAATCGTCAAAGTTAGATTAAACAAAGGTAGTCATAATTTTGAACTCAGAATAAAGGATGTTGACGGTCGATGGTCCTCCGATTCAATTGATGTGAGGGTAGCTTAGATGGTTAATTCACCGAACATCAATCACTTTTTTGTAACCGCATTACAGCAGCGTTGCAGCGTCGTCACAAATCCAAATAATGGCGAAACAGTCATCATCGATGGTGGTGGTGATTTCGAGAGAATAATTGATTGGGTCGACAATAATATCGGAGAATCAGATTTTGAAATTGGAACTTTCTCCGGAGAAAGAAAGGTAGTTGCTTTGCTAAATACTCACGCTCATTTTGACCATAGTGGAGATATACCTTTTTTCAAGGAACATTATGGTCTCGAGTGGTGGCTACACAAGGACGATTTTTTCCTACAAAGTTTAGCACAAGAATCTGGAAGGCGATGGGGGTTTTCCTACCTGAACCTGCAATCGCAGAAAATACATGGGAAAATGGAGAAAAACACACTTTTGCAGGTATGCAGTTTGAAATTATTCATACACCAGGGCATACATTGGGTGGATGTTGTTTGAAATTGAATGTTGATGATGGCCCAGACCATCTTTTTGCTGGAGACACTCTTTTCCAAGGCTCGATAGGTAGAACAGATTTACCAAATTCTGGAGGAGATTTGGACTTATTATTGACTATGATTCGTGAGCGCTTATGGCCGCTGGATGAAGATACAGTAGTTCACCCGGGTCATGGTCCACTAACTACAATCGGTATCGAAAAGCGAACTAATCCGTTTCTTAACGATGGTTTTCGTGGACGAGGTGCATGGCTTTAGTCCAATCAAGCCATCATGGCTGATAAAGCAGATTCAAGCACTGGAAGCGCTTCTTCCCATGTTGAAACTATTCCGTAATCCGCATGGGCAAAAATCGGGGCATCTGCATCTTTGTTAATTGCGACGATATACTTTGAAGATCTCATTCCAGCAAGGTGTTGAATCGCACCAGAAATACCAACAGCGATGTAGAGATTCGGATTTACTGTCTTTCCAGTTTGCCCTACTTGCATTGAATGAGGGATATCATCCCATGTGTCTACCGCAGCCCTAGAGGCGCCAACTGCTGCACCTAATACGTCTGCAATCTTTTCGAGGTGTGAAAAATTATCTGGACTGCCCATACCTCTGCCGCCAGAGATGATGATGTTTGCTTCAGATACATCCAACCTAGAAGATGCTCTAGCAATAACGTCCTTTACCGCAGTTGCTACATCCCCGGATTGGTCGATAACGGATACTTCAGAGGAAGCCTGGCCGGCACTTGCGAAGATATTTGCTCTTACAGAAATAGCTACATCTCCGTTAACTGCGACGGTTTGCATTGCTTTTCCAGAGTATATTGGACTAGTTAGGTTATTTCCATTAATTGCAACGACGTCTTGAACTACAGAGATATTTCTCCTAGCAGCAATTCTTGCGACCAAATCTTTGGATTGAGGAGTTGCTGCGCCAATAATGGTGCCATTTGGTGCGGCGGCATCGATTGCTTCAGCCCATGATGCTGCATCATAGTTAGCAAAACAGCCACCTTTCACAGCCATTACTTTTGATACGCCTTCAAAACCAGTACCGTCAGCAATTGAAGAATCTGTACAAGGAATAACAACCATTGGATTCGTACCTAGGCTAATTGCGGCTGATACCAATTCTCCGGTTATTGGTGATACCTGTCCATTATTTGTTTCAGCGATTACAATACTTTCACTCATTTCTTCACCTCAAATTACGTTTGCCTCATCCCTCAGAAGTTTTGCCACTTCTTCAGCGGAACTTCCACCGTTGAACATCTTTCCTTCAGGTTTTGCTGGAGGAGAACTTTGACTGACGACCTGAATGGTTGATGCAGGGGCTGAAACAGACATCAAATTCACTTGTGCCTTCTTTGCCATCATGATTCCTTTCACGTTCGGCTTTCTTACTTTTACAGAACCTTTGTCACAAGAAATAACAGCATTTCCAGATACTGAGATTACTTCTGTTCCCTTGTCGGTTGGCGCATGGACTGTTATACCGCCTGAAAACTCGGCATCTATTATGTTTGAAACGCTAGCCCAACCTAGTCTTTCTGCTACTCCTGGTCCGGTAGATCCTGCACCGGTATCCGCTGCAGTTTTTCCACAATAAACAACCTCTGCACCGAGTTCAGAAACTGCGTTAGCAAGTGCTGATTGAATAGCATTTGAATCCAACTCGCCCCATGAATCATCCCAAACTCTGACGATATCGTCAACACCGATTGCCTTTGCATCTTTCAGTATTTTATCGGAGTCAGAAGGGCCCAATGTCACTGCAGTGACCGTTCCTCCAGCAGATTCTTTGTGTTGTAGAGCAGTTTCAATCGCAAACTCATCATATGGGCTAATTACCCATTTTACAGCGGATAAATCAACTCTATCGCCGTTGATTACGATTCTTGCATTTGTATCTGGAACTCGCTTAACTAAAACGACGATATTTGGCATCAAATCAACCTCAATCCCATGTGGGTATTATCTGCCACTGAAAGACCGTTGATGAACCTTATTCTTACGATTTCATCAGTTCATTTACGCGGTCGAGAGTCTCAGGATTGGTTTCAAAATGTTTGGAAACAACATCTAATCCTTTAGACAAGCCTGCTGCTACTGCCATTTTTGCATCGAAGGGATGGATTTCTCCATCCGAGATCGCTTTCTTGATTTGTTCTAAATTAGTCCATGTCGATGGCTCTCCATATTCGGGTTTTGGAGTAACTACCAATTTTTTGTGCTCAGGTAGAATAATGTGTTCAATTAATTCGTAAACAGGTGAGTTTTCATCTTCAGGGTCAAGGTATGCCTTCCTCATTTTCTTCGCTAACTTTCCTTCATCATCATGGAGTAATATTGCGCCGCCTGGGTCAGATTTACTCATCTTATGGTCAAATGATTCCATTCTTGCACCGGATGACTTCAATCCCGAAATAATTGGTGTATGTAAGCAGGCGGCTTTGTACCAGCCCCATCTATCTGCCACATCTCGCATGTACATGTGTGCTTTTCTTTGGTCCATGCCTCCAATGGCGACATCGATATCCATTTCAAAAATATCAGCGGCTTGAAGTGCGGGATAGTAGAATCTTGACAGGTCTCCATCCGAGGAGTCTTCACTTCTACCCATAATAGAGAATGTTCTTCTGACTCTTGCGAGACTCATATTTTTTGAACATCTCAGAACTCTTGCCCAATATTCTCCAGAATCCATAATGCTCGATGCCCAGACAAATCTCAATTCTCCGGGTCCATCTCCTTCTGAAGGATATCCCAAGAGTGCCCTGAAAGTCTCTTCCATATACCTAGCAGTAGTTTGAATATCGTCCATATTTCCACTAAATTTGTCATTTACCCATGCGTGCCAGTCTGCCAAGAATATCATTACATTGGTCTTTGCATCGAGCATTCTTTTCAACTGAAGTGAGAGTACCTTCCATCCTATGTGGGCCTTTCCTGAGGGTTCAAATCCGACATAGCAACGAATAACTCCATCACCAGCAGCCGAGGTATTGTCAGCTAAACAATCCACAAGGTGGTCGATTCCAACAGATTCTTCGACACTTCCAATCATTAGGCGTAGCCTTTCAATGATTCATCATCGAGTTCAGCAACCCTAGGGCATCGCTCGACAAGGTCCTCCATTTTATCCACCTAACCGAATAATTTGTTCAGTTTTTCGGAAAGTGAAAGTGCTCTTGTCCCGTTTCCTTCCTCGAGTTTTTCTTCGATTTGAGCAATCAAATCCTCAGCTTGCTGCTTTTGCTCGGCTGTTACATTGCTACTAATATCCATGAATTTTCGTGCCATATTAATTGCAGATTTTGATTTGGAAATTTTCTTACCCGCCTCTTTGGCTTTGTCGCCTCTTTGTTTGCCATTGTAACCGGTTGTTTGATCTAAGAAACTAGACCATCTTTGCCTCGAATCCATGGCTTTCTCTCTTCCTCCATCCTTGGATAGATAATCTGCAAGATCTTTTCCTGCTAATTGGTCAACATCGACTTGTAATTTGCCGTCTTCCGTGTAAACACCAGTCACTCTAGTCATGATTCCAAATGAAGCAGAAAAATTGCCATCGGCATCAACTTCTACATTTTCAAAAAATTCAGTTGCTAACTTTGCTAATCCGGCATTACCACCTATTTCTTTGACAACTCCGCGCTTGACCTCAAATGTCTCCATATCATCGCCTAATATAATTAGAAAATAAGTTCTCCCATTGTCAACATATTTTTTGCGGGGGCTTTTTGTCTAGTATCGTCTCGCCGAGGTATGCGCAGAATTGCAATATTGCTTTGTTTAATTCTGCTTCTTCCGACTGTTATTGCAGAACCAGATTCTACCGTAGATATTACTTACGAAAGAAAAATTGCGAATTTTGACATAGGAATTAACGGGGGAGCAATTTCTCCTGAGGGTGAATCAGTTTTACTATTTGGAGCGGATGGATTTGCTCATGTGGTCTCAGCGAACGGAGCTCGAAATCAAGATTATGATATCAGTCTTGAGAATGAGACAACGGAGGAATTGAATGCTGCGTCATGGCATCCTGCTGGAAAAAGTGCGCTAATTGTAGGAGATTCAGGCGTAGTTCTAAGGTATAATTCGTCAACTTATGCACTTGCAGAAGCAGAAGGTTCGTTCTCTATAGCAGGAAATAACCTGCAGGCGATTAGTTTTACACCGGGTTCATCCGTTGCATACATCGGAACAGAAGGTGGACAAATCTGGAAATATTATGCGGATACTTTCTCGATGATTAATGATGAAGCATCATCTCCGGTATCTGACATTACTTGTATGAAGAACGAAAACATTTGTTTGGCGACAACTCTGAATGACGGGATTGCTGTCATAGACCAAGCGGATGAAGTCACTTGGATTGCAAACACTAGGGCTCATACATGGGTTGGAATTAGTTGCGATGACCCACTCATGACAGCATGCACAGGCTTTGCTAGTGGAAAAAAGACATCTGAAATCGATGTAAATACACTAGATGCTAGTCAATCTGAACTTGTAAATATCACTGTGCTTGAGAAACTTGAAGGAGATTTTGTGAGGATAGATGGCGCTAGTGAAGCATCTACAATTCTCGGAGTTGGCCCTCTAGCGATGGTCCGATATACACAATATACTACAGAATCATTTCTAATGTTCTCAAACACTGATGCTGCAAATGAGGATATATTCCTTGGAGGTGATAGTTATGCTTACGCATGGGAGAATTCAAAGAATAGCGGCTTCTTAGTGACTTCTTATGGCAGAGTAGTTTCATTCGAACCTTCATCAGAATCTACTGCAGGCTTTGTACCTGGAATCGTAATTTTCTTGATCGCATTATCCGTACCTGGTGTATTCTTAGGAATGATTTACTGGAATAGTCCATATTTACAACGAAAGTATGCACAACTTGTTGGAAGGAATAAAGGTAATGAAAAATAATACCTAACATTCATTTGATTAAGCAATACCCCCGCTACATGGAACCTTTTGAGGGGCTGGATTTCTTCGACATCGAATCGCTTCTGACTGAAGAAGAGATAATGATTAGAGACATGGTTAGAGAATGGGTGGATGAAGAGGTCCTCCCAAAGATTGAGAAAGCTTGTGAAGATGGTGTATTCCTCGATGAATGGAGGGTTGCATTAGGAGAAATGGGCGTTCTCGGCGCTCCACTGAAAGGCTATGGATGTCCAGGATTATCATACGTCGCATATGGTTTAATTTGTCAAGAATTAGAGCGAGGAGATTCAGGTCTACGTTCGTTTGCAAGTGTTCAAGGTTCACTAGCAATGTATCCAATATGGGATTTCGGAAGCGAAGAGCAAAAGGAATACTATTTGCCAAAAATGACCTCTGGTGAATGGATTGGATGTTTCGGATTAACCGAGCCCGATTATGGCTCCAATCCAGGAGATATGATAACAAAAGCAGAGGATATGGGCGACCATTACCTTCTGAACGGTGCTAAGATGTGGATAACAAATGGCACCATTGCAGATGTAGCGATAGTTTGGGCAAAATTAGATGGTGTAATTCGTGGATTTATCGTCGAAAAGGGAGATGAAGGATTTAGTGCGCCAGAAATGAAAGGAAAACATTCACTCAAAGCAAGTGTAACTTCAGAATTAGTATTCCAAGATTGTAAAATACCGAAGGATAGAATGTTGCCAGGAGTAAAAGGTCTGAGAGGTCCATTCTCATGCTTGAATAACGCTAGATTTGGAATTTCTTGGGGCGCTCTAGGAGCAGCAATGGCTTGTTTCCATTCTGCAAAAACCTATGCTTTGTCTAGAATTCAATTTGGACATCCCATCGCTTCTTATCAACTTGTTCAAAACAAATTGTCTTGGATGCTTCGAGAGATAACCAAAGGACAATTATTGGCGTATCATTTGGGAAGAAAGAAAGATGATGGTACATGGTTTAACGAACAAATCAGTCTTGCCAAGATGAACAATGTAGATATCGCCTTAGAAATTGCGAGAGTAGCAAGAGATATTCACGGTGCTAATGGCATACTAGACGAATATCCTGTAATGAGGCACATGGCGAACTTAGAATCAGTCAAGACATACGAAGGAACTCATGACATTCATAATTTGATCCTAGGAAGATACATCACCGGGATTCAGGCCTTCACAAGAGAATCCTGATTACGGACCAGTCCACGACTTACAATAATCGAAAGTCGTAGAATTCAATCCGTCCTGGTAGACTGAGATTTCCTTCACCTTTTTACCATCAGACCATTCTCCCATGTAAGTAAGTTCAGGAGATTCCACTAAGTTTTGTAAAGCGATATTTTCCAATTGGTAATCGTTTGACTGAATTCCATACAACCAATCTGCTTGGTATGAAACCCTTCGATAAAATCCCCAATCGGCTAGGTCATCATGTGTTTCAGCGGCTTGCAGGTAGTGACTTGCTACCATTCTCGGATAGCCATGTCTGTCGCTTGGGATTTCTAGCAAGATTGCACCATTTCCTAATTTCTGTTGATGATGGACTCCGAAGCAATCTGAAACACTCATGTCATCTTCACTTATTGCGATATGAGACATAAATCTGTCAGGAATTCCACTCAAATTAACCTGTAAATCAGCTTGAACTGGCCTTGCATAAGGTGCTTCAAGGTCAACAAATAGAGTACTATTGCCCCAACCATAATTCAATGCCCACTCTAAGGCAATGAATGCATAACCTGCTCCTAAACTGTGGCCACCGACCAATAGGTGGTCTGGGTTGATATTTTGTGGTAATATTGTGGTTAAGTAATTCAAAGCAGAATAAATTGCTTGGGTTCTTGGAACGTGGAATGGATGGTTAGACATCCCACTTTCTTCATGTAATACATACGTGTCATGCCCTTCTGGCCAAACATCGGATGGATATTGAATGAATGCAACAGCAACTCCTCTTGAGGCAAGTGTTTCAGACCAATCTTTGTAAGTTGAATATCCTGGATTTGCAAACCCATGTAATAGAATCGCAAGAGGATAAGTATCTTCATTTTCTGAAACTGGTGAGATTATGTAGATTGAGAAATCTATATCACCTTCAATATCTCCTCTAATGCTTTCAACTTCCTGAGGCATGGGATATTGATGTATGGTAGTTTCTATAGAGAATTTGCTAGCCGATAATTCATATTCGGGAGGAGATGGTGCTAGGCCTGCAAACGCCTGTAAGCCAGGTGAAATCAAGAAAACAGCGAGTAGAATTAGTACATAATTTCCAGCGATGACAAATTTGTTGTTGTCATCCTTGAAAATATTTTCAGGCTTACCAAAAATTTTGATGCATGAAAGTAATATCATAAAACCGTAAATGGAGGGTAGTAATACGAAAGCACCTCTGAGATAGGCCATGTCAAGCAATAGAAAAATTATGAATAATCCTAAGACCAAACCAATTATGAAACTACAAGAGTATCTGGTGTAAGAATTTTCAGATTTACCGGAAAGGAATGTGTGAATGGAAATAATCAGTAATATTCCGAAAATGATCGACCTATATTTCCGAAGGAAAAGGGTCAGTTCCAATGTGCGAACGGCCATTGGCCAAAAAGCACCTCCAAGGTCGTCACCTAGCAATAAGAGCATACCTGGTTCCAAAAATGGTAATGCCAAACCAAATATTGCAAATGCAAACATTGCATTTTTCATAGGCATTTTCATGCCACCCAACTCCTATCAAACATCTGGTAACAACCCTAGTCTGGAGAGTCCAGACCATAATGGGTTCAACCAAGCAGGGATAAACCTGTGTCTAAGATAAACAGCAGCTGCTAGTGACAATTTTTGAATTTTATTTAATTTGATTCTCTTAGTAAAGACGTCACCTTGTTGTCTTTCAATCTGCTTCAAAATCTTATCATAGAATGCTATCATTGCAGCAGGAGAATATCTTGTTCTTCTCGGCAATAGGGGCAGGAGTTTCTTCGCTTCATCGAGATATGTGCGAGCCCTTCTTGCATAGTGGTGAATATATGGCTCCCAGGTGGTGTTAAGGACTACATCTCCGTTTAGTTCGGGCTCGGTAATTCCATTTTCTTCGAGTTCGTTTAATGGTAGGTATACTCTATTTCGTTGTATATCTTCACCTACGTCTCTTAGAACATTTGTCAGTTGCATGAAGATGCCCCATGATTCTGCATATTTTCTAGCAAGAGGGTCTTCGTATCCATAAATTTCGATACACATTAGACCAACTACCGATGCAACACGGTAGCAGTAAACATACAATTCATCGAATGTACGGTATCTATTGTTGTATAGGTCATCCTCCATTCCAGTGATTAGGTCATCGAATACGCTTCTAGGAATATTGTATCTGTTTACAGTGTCTTTCAAAGCTAAGAAGACAGGGTCTGTACTGCTCGTGGTCGAATAACATGTAGAGAGTTTCTTTCTAAAGAAGAACAGTTGCGTGATTTTTTCTAAGTACAGATCTTCTTGAAGGATTGTATCCTTGTTCTGTAATTTTTCTAATTGTTCTCTGTAAGCAACAGCTTCAGGGTCCATCTCGCCCATCGAACCTGGGAATCGGTCCTGCCAATCTCCATCAGCAATATCGTCTGCTCTTCTACAGAAAGCATAGACTGCACACATTGCCAATCTTTGTTCCTCTGGTAGATACTTGAATGAATGATAGAAGTTTCCGGCTTCTCTCATTGTCAATTCTTCACAGTAAGAATATGCTAATTTCAGAAGTTCTACCGGTGGGTCTCTAGCCCAGATTGGTGCATCAAGGTGGTGAAATGGGTCGATTAGTTCATCCTGTTCTCCAATTATCCCAATGAATGCAGCACCTTCTCTAAGTGCTTCCATCGCTGTAATACTTACTGCTTTTACCGCATCTGCAGTTAGGTTGACTGCTGCTCTCAATTTGGATGCAGCGCCCTCTTTTTTGACTCCTAAATCACTGGATGCTCCACCCTTCAGTGGAAATAACAAATCCAGTGGTTTACGGCGCTCTAGCATGTCGCTCACCCCTATTGGAGACTTACTCACTTATCAGTGTGAGGGTTGTTTGAATGATTACACTTGACCGTATACGAAGGTGTCAATAATCACGAATCACTATTCTTTTTCAAAAGTCTACTTACCCCTCCTGGGATGAATAATGCAACTAGTATTTTCCTAGCATAGGACTTAATATCGGATCGTGTGACTTTGATTCTATCTTCTGCATCTAGGACATTTCCATTTCGTAGCATGGTCACTGTTTTTTGACCTATCAACACGGGAAGCATGCATGATGCTTTAAGCCTAAATTGTGTCTTTGGTAGCATCTTAATGTAATCCACTGCTTCATCTAAATGATTATTTGTCAAGTCAAGATAAGAGTTGTAGAGTGTTCTAAACTTCTCGAAATTTTCTTTGTTTAGTAAATCTTCAGGTTTCAAATCACTTGCCTCCAGAGATTTAGTGGGCAAATAGCACCTACCAAATCTCAAGTCTTCTGGGATATCTCGTAAAATGTTTATCATCTGCAATGCTTTCCCAAATCTAATTCCTTTTTCGAGAAATACTTTCTCTTTGTGAGCAGGTAGTGACATAAGGTGTAGCAAGGAAATCTTTGACCAAAACGTGCCAACGCAACCCGCTACTCTGTAGGTGTAATCATCCAACTCTTCTCCATTTGCGAGAGATGATATTTCGCCGCCTTCTTTTGCAATCCCAAACCTCTCTAGATCGAGAATTTGCCCATTCACAATGATGTCTAAACATTCCAACATCAATTTTTTATCCGCTTCTTTGTAAGTCGATAATGCTGTAATCACATCAGATACATTCTCGAGTAATTCTTTTTCACTCGGATTATTTTGGATAGATGCTATTTCAGAAAAATCTGGAAGTTCATCTGAATTTCCTTGTGCAACATTATTGTATTTCTTCAGGGTTTCAAGAAGCGTCTTTGTTTCCCCGTGCTTTGAATCTGCAATCGTATCAGCGACTCTTGCTAGTAGGTAAAGTAAACCAATCTGCCCTCTAATTTTACTAGGTAGGTACTTCAACGTTGGATAAAAAGACCGCGAAGTTCTCTCTAAGAGAGAGTCGATTTTTGGATCTGTAAGAACTCCCATCAACTCCCTCCAATTGTTGCGAGTTATACTTTCTTATTGACCCTGTGGGGTAAAATCATTATTCATACAATCATTACTGGTTAATTTGCCAAAAAAGAGATAGATTTGGCTGATGTTGTGAAATGAGTTTGCTGGTTTTTTTGGGATTATTTTACACAAGACTTTATTTGAGCCGACACGACGGATTAACGAGGGGATAGTATGCAATGCGGCTCTTGTACTGAAGAGATTCCACAAGACAGCATTTTTTGTCCTGAATGCGGAGCTAGGCAAGAAATGAGCCGCGCAGGCGGTTTACCAAACATCGGTGCAACCGGTCTTGGCGGACAGGATGTTTCTGGTGGCAGAAATTTTGGCGTAGTTTCTGGTGAAGCTGTGATGAATCAAAATGTAGGTGGAATGCCTAATCAAGGAATGCCGCCGGGAATGATGCCTGACCTAATGGGCAACATTGCTCCTAATCTTCAAGGAATGAACATGCCACCTCCAGGAATACAAGGTGGTTTACCTCCTGTTGGAGTTAACCCAAACATGCCACCTCCTAGTGTAGTTACACCATTGGGAAATCAGCCAAACATTGGTGGAAGCAGAGGAGATATGCCACAATCAGTTAAGGGCCCTTCTCTTGCCAGTGGAATAGGTCCTAATGTTGTTTCAACAGACGTATCAAATGTTGGGGGACTAGCGGTTTCAAACAATCCTACTAGGTCACCAACAGATGCAATGGTTAATCACATCGCTGAAACAGAAAGGGCTGTTAAAAACGAGAGGCGAAGTCAATGGTTGCAAATGAATCAAGAATCAGCAGCAAATGTTCTTTCATCGATTGGCAGTGAACTACCATCTCATCTTCGAGGTTCTGGAAATGAATCTTCAGCAGCCGAATTCTTAGCAAACGCTATCGGTTCTGGAAAAGATGATTCCGGAAATGAAGCATTGTTTAAGAGAATGTCCGAAGTTGCGATTAGAAGAGTTGCACGCAAGAGAGGTGTAGCTGTTGAAACACCACAAATCAGCGTTTCAGATGGTGTGTTAACCGTTTCAGTAGTCTACGTTGATGATGGAAGAGTCCTTGATACCCCTGAAGACTTATCTTCGGCATTCGAACATGCAATATCCACAGAAATTGCACTAAAGGGACTTGATGTCTCGGTAGCAATTTCTCTTTCTAGATCAAAGGATGGAGCCATAGAAAATCTATCTAGTTCACCAGAAACACCGTCTCCAGAAGCAGATGAAGAGATGTTTGCTTGTGAAGAATGTGATGGTCTGGTTAAAGAATCAGACAATGAATGTCCACATTGTGGAGCAATCTTCGAAGAAGAGGACGATGAGCCACAGGCTGCGCCAAGGAGAGGGCCACCAGGTCCATCACGAGGCGGTGGTCCTCCAGGACCATCACGAGGCGGAGGCCCGCCGGGTCCATCGCGAGGAGGAGGTCCACCAGGTAGTGGCCCTTCTGGTCCATCTAGAGGAGGCCCACCAGGTCCAAAGAAGGGCGGTCCACCGGGTGGCGGTCCACCAGGTCCAAAGAAGGGCGGTCCACCGGGTGGCGGTCCATCAGGCGGCCCACCAGGTCCAAAGAAGGGCGGTCCACCGAGTGGAGGTCCATCAGGCGGCCCACCAGGTCCAAGAAAAGGACCGCCAGGTGGTCCAAAACGTGGCCCACCTCGATGATTTCAGTTCGGGCTAACTTCAATTTCGAGTTAGTCCTTAATCAGCGCAGACCTGCAGCCTTCAAAGATTCGAGTAATACTGCACCTAGTTCTGAAGGGTCTTTTGCACAAGCGATACCAGCAGCCTCAAATGCAGCAAATTTCTCATCAGCAGTTCCTTTTCCTCCTGAAATAATTGCTCCAGCATGCCCCATCCTCTTGCCTGGTGGTGCTGTTGCACCTGCAACGAATCCAACAATCGGCTTTGAGCAGTTTTCCTTTGCCCAAGCAGCAGCATCTTGTTCTGCGTTTCCTCCAATTTCTCCTATCATGACTATTGCCTCGGTTTGAGGGTCATTTTCGAATGCTTCCAAGCATTCGATAAAACCAGTACCATTTACCGGATCTCCGCCAATTCCAATACAGGTCGATTGACCCTCGCCAATCGACATTGTTTGAGCAACGGCTTCGTAAGTTAAAGTGCCGGATTTTGAAACAATTCCAATTCGACCTTTAGCATGAATATGACCGGGCATGATTCCTAATTTTGCCCCACCGGTTTCACCGGGTGTGATGATTCCTGGGCAATTAGGTCCGATTAGCCTAACATTGGTTCTGTTTTTGACATACGCAGCAGCCTTGACCATGTCAAGTGTAGGGATTCCTTCTGTAATACATACGACAACTCCTCCTCCTTTCACGGATTCAAAGGCTTCAGCCGCTTCCATAATAGCTTCACCTGCGAATGGAGGTGGAACGTAAATCACAGTTGCATCCGCATCAGTAGTTCTCACAGCATCTCTCATGCTATCGAATACAGGGACTCCAAGTACTTCTTGACCTCCCTTACCAGGTGTGACTCCTCCCACAAGGTTTGTGCCGTATTCTACCATTTTACTAGCGTGGAACATACCTTGTTTTCCTGTAATTCCCTGAACGAGGACCTTAGCATCTTCTTCAATCCATATAGACATCAGTTTTCACCTCCAATTAATTCAACAATCTTTTTTGCACCATCTGCTAAGTCATCCGCAGGATGAATATTCAAATCAGAGGCTGCGAGAATCGCCTTACCCTCATCTACGTTGGTACCTGCGAGTCTGACTACTAGAGGCACATCTAGGCCAAGTGATTCAGTTGCGCCTATGACGCCCCTTGCGATGATGTCACAGCGCATGATTCCTCCAAATATATTGACGAGAATACCTTTCACATTAGGGTCTTCGAGGATAATTGAGAATGCGGTTTTTACTTGTTCCTCATTCGCTCCTCCTCCTACATCAAGGAAGTTCGCAGGCTCTCCTCCGTACAGTTTGATTACGTCCATTGTGGCCATTGCCAATCCAGCTCCGTTTACGAGGCAGCCAATGTTTCCATCAAGTTTGACGTATGAAAGGCCAGTTTCCTTTGCCCTGATTTCTACTTCTTCCTCTTCGGATAAATCTCGCAAATCATCCCAATTTTTGTGCCTGAATTCAGCATTCTCATCAAAACTTACTTTCGCATCCAATGCGATTATTTCGTCATCCTCAGTTCTGACAAGAGGGTTGATTTCCACCATAGCACAGTCTTCGCTAACGAATAAGTCATACATTTTACCAATCATTACAAAGAATGATTTCAATGCTGCACCGGATAGGCCAAGTGCAGTCCCAAGGTCTCGCTTTTGGAAACCTAGCAATCCCGCACTTGGATCAACGGATATTTTGAATATCTTTTCCGGGGTGTTGTGAGCAACTTCTTCAATATCCATTCCACCTTCTGTTGATGCCATAATCAAAACAGATTTGTTATCCCTATCAACCAGTAAAGCAAGATAGTATTCATGTGCGATATTGCATCCGGATTCGATGTATAGATTGTTGACAATTTTACCTTCGTCTCCGGTTTGAATAGTCACCAATAGATTGCCAAGGATATTGCTAGCATAAGTTTCAACTTCATCTCTAGAGAATGCAATTTTAACGCCACCTTCCATAACCAAGTCCCTGGTTTCTGGGTCATAGACAGTTCCCTTACCTCTGCCTCCAGCGTGAATTTGGCTTTTTACTGCAACTACTTTTGAATTGAGTTTATCATATGCATCCAATGCTTGCCCGACAGTTGTGCAGTGTACACCTTCTAAGACAGGAACGCCTGCTGATTTAAACAGTGCTTTCCCTTGATATTCGTGGATATTCATGTCTCTCGCCAAACCTTCCACAGAAAAGCCGCCTTTGAATAATGCGATTGAATTCTAATCCAAACGCGATGCGTTCAATAAAGGAGTTAAGGTGGGCGTGTCTATGCAGGTAGTGGTTTTGGCTGGAGGAATTGGTTCTAGGCTCCGGCCTTGGACTAACCAAATACCAAAGCCACTTTTGCCGATGTTAGATGCTACCTTACTTGAGAGAGTAGTTGAAAGTGTGCCTTCCAATCTTGTTGATGAAGTGGTTGTTGCAGGCGGATACAAAGTAGATATGATAAAGCAATATTTCGACCGAGGAGATTTTGATTTTGATGTTAGGATTGTACCTGAAACTGAACCATTAGGCACAGGAGGGGCACTTGGTAATTGCCGAGATGTAGTCTCTGGAAGATTTGCTTGCTTTAACGGTGATATTGTTTCTTCGCTCAATTTCTCGGAAATGTTTGCTCAACACGATAAATCGGGGGCACTTGGTACACTAGGTCTGTGGGAAGTAGAAGACCCAACTCGTTTTGGAATCGTAGGGCTGGATGATGATAATTTCATTACACAGTTCAAAGAAAAACCGAAGCCAGAGGAGGTTTTCTCAAATTTGATTAATGCTGGATCATATATCTTAGAAGACAGCATTTTCGATATAATGCCAAGAGAAAAACACAGCCTAGAAAGAGATATTTTCCCGCAAATGGCTCAAAGAGGTGAATTGACAGGATTCCCATTCCAAGGATATTTCATAGATGCAGGAACTCCTACAAGCTGGCACCAAGCAATCAAATGCTGTATCTCAGAAAAAAGATACAAAACGGGGTCTATTGCTAATGGTAGTTGGCATCAAAAGGAAATATCGGAATCAATCAATTCAATGGTCCAATCAAATTGTAATGTTCAAGGAACAGTCGCCGAATCAACTGTATTACGTAATTCAGTAATTGGTAAAGGCTCATCAATCGTGAATTGTTTAATTGGGGAGAATGTCATCATCGGTGAAAATTGCAATTTAGATTCGGTGGTAGTTGGACATGGAGCAAAAGTCGCATCTGGCCATTCTCAAACAAATGGGATTATAGAATAGTACCAAACCGTAGAATTTGGAGTGAAAGAAATGACTGAGGCACTAATAGTTGTGAATTTCAAAACATATGCTACTGCATATGGCGAGGCGGCAGAGACGCTAGGTAGAATGATGGCAGAAGTAAATACAGATGCTAGAATGGTTGCAGTAGTAAGTGCCTTTGACCTTTCAGCAGTCGCTTCTATAGAGGGTTTAGAAGTTTGGAGCCAACACCTCGACCCAGTTGGTAAAGGGTCTCACACAGGTTGGTTAGAACCAGATGCGGCTCTTGAAAGAGGCGCAGTTGGGACAATAATCAATCACGCTGAGCACAAAGTTTCAATCGACCACGTTGCTAATTTGATGGAAATACTACCGGATGGATTTCCAATATGCGCTTGCGCAGCTGATGTAGAAGAAGCAAGAGCGCTTGCTAAATTAGGTCCAACATTCATCGCAGTCGAACCACCAGAACTCATTGGAGGAGATATTTCAGTCACAACTGCAGACCCTGCAATAGTTAGCGATACCGTTGCCGCCGTCAAGGAAGTAAATCCTAACGTGCGAGTTCTTTGTGGTGCTGGTGTAAAAAACGGCCAAGATGTAGCAACTGCGATCCAACTTGGTGCAGAAGGAGTCTTGCTAGCGAGTGGTGTAACCAAGGCAAATGACCCAATGGGCGTACTTCAAGACCTAGTTTCTCAAATTTGAAGACTTGAACATCTCAAGGGCAGATTGCTCTAACTTCGCTCTCGTTAGGTCTTCTCCACCAGGGCAGGAATCTCGATGTCCACAAGTTTTGCAAAATTTTTCGTTTCTAGCCAAAGGAATTTGTGACAAATCGGATGCAGGACCAAGTTTTCTGTGCAAGTCTTCCATCGCTTTAAGGTCCATTTTTATCAAGTCGATTGAATCTCTCTCTAAACGCTCATCACCCTTTTTGTCTTCCAATTCCATTTTCCTCTCGACCAATTCAATTCATGAATGGTGAATCGTTTCGGGTTGGAAGGTAAACCACGTTTAGTGACGGCCCAGTGGAGCATAGCCATATTTTCAATCGAGATTTGTTTACCAGAGCCCTGGACACTAAATCTCATTAAATTCCAATTTGTTCCATTTTTCCAAATTATGTCTGGGCTGATATGCAAAATATTGCCATTTAATTTAGTATAATCGAGGCGAGAAAAAGAGTGCCATTGCAAAATTTCATCGTTAAGTATTTTGGAAATTATCGGATTTTTGATGATTGAATGGTATCTCAAGCATGCGATTTCAATCAACCTATTTATTTCGGAATTTGGAATTCGAAATTTTAATTGCGAACTTTTCCCTATTCTTTTTTCTATCAGTTCTAGGGTTCGATTTTGTCTAAACCTTTTTCCGAGTATCATGTTTCTAATTTTTGATGCTAAGTCTTGTTCTATCCCGCGATACCGTGTTTGTGTGCTTCTAATCTTTGGATTACAATCGACCGAACTGCGCGCTGCATCATTCGATATGGGGATGACCAATCTGAAATTCGTTGTAAATTTCGATTGAATGTTCTGTTCGCACGCTTAAAACCATATTTCAAAATCCAAGCTCTCGGACATTGATGCAATAATTGTCTTCTTGTACTCGACCAAATATTTGGACGATTAATTCGCATAACTCTATTTTCGCTCATTAAGCATCTCGAAAAACTTCAACGGTTGTAAATGCTTCCTAATTCAGATAATTTACAAGTCTTGATATGCTATACGCCGATGGGGAACCATGGGAGTATTCACTGACCTATTGCAAATAGTCAGTGATGAATTCACAAATTGGCACTATGTTGCGTATGACCAATTGCACGAAGGGCTGATTCCAGATTTCGATTCCAAAACTTCAGGCTTACTTTTCATTGAGACAAAGTGGAAAGCAAGCATGCTTCCATATCACCAGCAAAAGTTAGCATTACTGCTATCAAATCAAAGACACTTCGCTTTAGAAATGCAAGCAAAGGGCTACGCAGTGCAGTATATTTTCGATGAAAGGCCATATTCAGATATTCTAAATGAACTGATTTCATATGGCGCAAAAATAACCGCTTGTGAGGCTGCAGAACTAAATTTGCGAGAACAATTTTCCAAAGTTGAAGAACTTTGCATAGTTCCTCACACAGGCTGGATGACTTCAAAGAAAGATTTCCTCGCCTCTCAAGCAGGTAAGAAGACTTGGAAGATGGACCCTTTCTACCGTTTGGTTAGGAAAAAGCACGAGATAATGATTGAGGATGGCAAGCCAGTAGGCGGTAAATGGTCACTTGACTATGAAAATAGACTGCCTTGGGATAGAGCAGTTCCTCTTCCAAAACCAATTTTCTTTGAGTGTGACGATATTACAAATGAAGTCATTGAGATGGTTGAAAGAGATTTTTCTCATCATCCAGGAAGAATAGATCGCCAAAATCTACCCTCATCAATCGAGCAAGCAAGATTTCTGTGGAATTGGGCAAAGGAGAATGTGATGGTATACTTTGGACCATATGAAGATGCGATGACTACGGAGCACAGAACTCTATTTCACACAACGATTTCTTCCCTACTAAATCTCTCAAGATTACTTCCTATTGAGATAGTAAAAGATGCGGAATATCTCGATATACCACTCAATTCCAAAGAAGGTTTCATCCGACAAATCATTGGATGGAGGGAGTTTGTCAAACACGTTCACGACCTAACAAACGGGTTCACAGATGATTCGATAACAAGCACTGCAAGACCCGGAGCTGGATGGGAGGGAGAATGGTCAAGACCGAGAAATACTCCTAACGTACTTGCCAACTCAAACCCACTTCCTCCTACCTTTTGGGGTTCAGAATCAGGAATGCTTTGCCTTGATACAGCGGTTTCTGACGTTATAGAAACTGGGTATACGCATCATATACCTCGATTAATGGTTCTAGCAAATATTGGAAATTTGCTCGGAGTAAACCCACGTGAGTTAACAGACTGGTTTTGGGCGATGTTTACAGATGCTTATGATTGGGTGGTTGAGCCTAACGTATTGGCAATGGGAACCTACGCAGTTGGCGGTTTGATGACTACCAAGCCGTATGTTAGTGGTACACCATACATCAAGAAAATGGGAGATTATTGTGGAGATTGTTCTCTTCATTTCAAGAAGTCATGTCCGATATCTGACATGTATTGGAATTTCTTAGATGATAATAAACACCTATTCGAGGGAAATATGAGGCTTGCAATGCCCCTTCGAACACTGGCTAAAAAATCTTCAGATGCTAAGCAAGTGTCTTTGGAAGTAATTTTACTTACGTAAGAGAAACCTTAGCCAAAGGAGAAAGATTAGATCCTTCAATCCTTGAATCGATTAAATCCTAAAAGTTGGATGCTATAATCAATCTTCGAACAGACCAGATGTCAGGTCCATCGGTGGCTCATGCACAGTATTTTTTGGTTTTGCTGATTGATTTGGGTTCTTCTTCCTCTTAGTAAGTGCAGATTTACCCCTTTCTATTGAGTCGCTTTCGGACTTTGCGAATTCAATCATCCACATATCTGCCCCGCCAATGTATCTATTCCAGGGCACGCTAATCATTACATTACATTCCGGACAAAACCCATTCACGAATTGAACTTGACATTCATCGCAAATCGACGGTTTCTTGAAAAATCTCCTACCGAATTTTTTCCTGAAGTAAATATATGCGACTGGTAGAGTAAAAATCTTCAGCAAACCGCTCCTAAGTGAGCTTTTTGGATTAAAGATAGCGGTTAATGTCATCTTGATAATAGGATACAGAATGAGAAGTATAATCGGCGAGAAGCAGATTCCAAGTATAATTAATTCAACATTCATAATCAGAGCATCTCGCTCCTCAAGCGTTGAATCAAAAATTTCCATCAACTCACCCGATAAGTCTATCAAGAATAATACTATCCACTTTTGATGTGTTTTAGGATACTAAGATTGACAGGATGGGCAATAGTCAAGCCTTCTTCTACCGGGTCTAGTATGAATGATTAGGTCACCACACTGGTGGCAAGGGCGCTCATTTCGAGTGAATACCCAATGCCTTGACCAACCTCTTGATTCTCCTTGGTCACGTAGTTTTTGATATAATTCAAGGTCAACAGTGATTCCGGGAACCTCGTAGGACTGTTTTGCAAGGAATAGCGTCTTTTTGACCAGTTCGCTTCTCTCCTCTGTGTTTAGAGAACCGACTGTGCGATCTGGATGAATTCCTGCAGTGAATAATATTTCACTGCGAAGATAATTTCCAACCCCTGAAAAAAATCCTTGGTCGAGTAATAATGTCTTGAGTTTTCGTCTCTGAAATTTTCCAAGATTTAGATGGTTAAGCATTTGCTCAAGTGTTGTTTCAGAATTGACGATGTCTGGGCCTAATTTCATCAGGTAAGGATGACCATTTAGTTCCCATTCTTCCAAGAACAGAATGTCTGTTGCTGACCACAAACGACATGTGTGTTTTTCAGTCGAGTAGGCAATCCTCAGACTTCTATTCCACTTTCTTGGTGCAGTTGTACGCAAATTCACAGTCCATCTACCATAGAGTTGGTTGTGACTGTAAATCACTATGTCATCAAAATAAATCAGCAAGGCTTTTCCTTGTGCTTCAACTTTGTTTACGGTTTTTCCTACCAATCTGGTTTGCCAACTTTCAAATTGAGGAAGAGTAATCTGGATTTCTTCGATAATCTTGCCTTCTAACGCCTTACGAACCTTATCAGCCGCTCGATGAATCTCAGGACCTTCAGGCATGTGCTAATATTTTAGATTCGACATTTTAATACCTGTTTTCAAACCAGGCCAATCTCAAATGCGTAAATTATTGAATCGATAAACACCCACAGTGATACTGGAATTAAAGCCCAACCTAAAGCCTGTGAGAACGGACCTGAACCGAACGAACCAAACGCTCTCGATAAAGGACCTCCCCACGATGCAACGAATCGAATAGTGAGGGTTAGGACTCCAGCAGTTAGAATGTAAATTAGGAAATAGAATAGACCTGTTAGGTAATTGAGGCCACCTGTCAATATGATTGCAGCTACACCCTGTGCTAAGATTGCAGGATTTGCTAACCAAATGAACCAACCCATCCAAAAACCAATCAACAGGTCTCTTTCAACATCTTCTACATCCCTCCAATTTCGGAAGTTCTTTGAGAATGAGGAGTGTAATTTACTAGAAACGAATCTAATCTCAGCAGGTGTACCAACTATTGCGGCTCTAATCGCCGCAGAAACAAACCAAATTATGAGACCTAAATCGAACCATGTTCTAACATCATTGTCCATTGGAATAAATGCAAGAAGCATGCTGGTGATATTGACAATTAGGAATCCTATGCCCCCAGCAAGAGCGATACTTCCCCAAAGTGAACCCGGCACCATAGCTTCCTCTGGTTTTTCATATCCTTTACGAGGTAAAGCCACAAGCAACATTGCTAATCCTGGCCCCCATAGAAGACTCAGGATTGACCAAATGGATTGTTCGCCACCAAAACTGATTTCTTCAACGGCTTCGATTAATTCTTCAGAGGATGTGGAACCTGCTGCTGAATAAGTTATGTGACCAGATTTGTCGATGATGACAATAGAATCTGAGACACCATGCGGCATTCTTTTGGCAAATCTGCTTTCTCCATCATCCATAAGTACGGGCCAAGAAGAATTAGTCAGCATTGCTATAGTTTCCAAGTCATCTAATCTAGCGTTATCGCCAGTGACAATTTGTACAGCACTAACATCTCCATCAAGCCTATCAACTGCATTTTGGATCTGATTAGATTGGTCAACCGCATTGATTGAAGCAGGTAGAGTAATTCCGATAATTACTGCATCCTTGCCATCGAGTAAATCATCTAGTGAAACCGATTTATTCCCTAATTGTTGCAAAATAAATGATGGTGCTCTAGCATCATCTTCAACGATTTGCTCTCCGCCTAAATCTGGAATGTGTGCTGCTAATGGCAACATCAGAATAGCGAATACAACCAAAGCGCCCATCATTGGAAGAGGGAGCAATATTCCTTGTCGAATCAGGTAGTAGAGATAGGCAATCACTGCTAGGAAACCAGAGAGTGATAGCCACAGGAAGGCAGATGCAAACGGTTCGTTTTCTCCAGATACTTCGAATCTAATTATCCCCTCATGGTCACAAGGAGTGTTGAGGTTTTGGCTATCGACGGTCTTTAGACAAACTATCAGTACATTATCTCCAACAGGTAATTCTTCTTTACCGGTGAATACCTTTGAAGGCCGACCCCAATCGTCTATTCTTTCGACATACTCACTTGTGGCAGTGAAACCCTCTGGCCGCATATCTTCATCGTAAATTCTCTTTTCATCGGGTTCAACAGGACCGAAGATATTCATCGATGTGTAATCTTGGTCAAGGTCCGCAAATCCCCATGGAAGTGATGCAATGAACTGAATATGCGCAATTTTTGCATCGTCAACAGTAACTTCAACTTCAGGAGCAAGCATATCTCCTTCTATTATTATGCCACCACTGAACACTCCAGTGCCACCCCATTCTAGATTGATGTTGTAAGGACAATTTGTTGACGCTTGCATGGAATATGAAATGACATCTCCCGGTAGTGCAGTGATATTTTCCATCTCAATCTGAGTTGACATATTGTGAGCATCTGCTGAAGATTCGTATACAAATTCCTGAGATTGACCAAAGTATGTGTAACTTCCAATTTGAACCGTGACATCGATGTTAACAGGATTATTTGTCCTACATTGTAAGAGCGGTAAACCAGTTCCCGCTTGCACCCATGCGGAGATGTATGTAGATACATTGAATGTGCCACTAAAGCCCATTTCAAGAGGTGGAAGAGATATTGGTCCAATCGATGCAGGTTGACCAGATCGAATAATCACATTTCCCATTGAGGCCCCTTGATAATCACGAGTTAGATTAACATCGTTTTGTGGCCCACTGAGATATATTCTGTGGTGGTTGTTGATGTCCCATTCAACAAATCCTGGTTCGTAAATCTCGTCTGCAGCATTTACTGGAGATACAAGAAGATGTGAAACTGGCAAAGCCAAGATGAATAGAGAAATTATCGCAATCAATTTCCCCTGCATGTAATCACCGAATCACTACGAGTTGAAGAAACCACATCATAGATGTGGACTTCCAAGATAAATCCACATTGCAATAATCCCAGATGTAATAGCAGCAGCATTTACCGTACCTTTTGTCATTAATCCTCTATTTTCAAGCAAGGCACCAAGTACGCTATCCACTTGACAACCGAGCCATCCTAAAAGAGCAACTAAGGCTGCAAGTTCAAGATTTTGATTTGCGATGAATGTTAAGGCTGCAATGATGATTGAACCCACTGCTGCTGCAAGTTGACCGTTTGGTGAGAAACCACCGTTTACACCGGGTTCACATTGCTTGAATGTGGTTATCATTCGAACTCTTTCGTCCAAGCATCCGATTTCTGATGCAAATGTATCTGAAGCAGCAACTGCTACTGCAGCAGAGAATATCCAAATCCCATTTTCATGGTCATCTAAAATGAAAGCGAGGATTGCTATCAAGCCAGGAAGCCCACCATTGGCTACGACATTGCCCCAACTTCTGTGTCCATCGAGAGATTCAGACAAACCCTTCTCCAACTTTTCATCAAATCTCCATTTAGTAGCCTTGTGAGCGGTTGCGAGGAATCCGAGCAGAATAATCAGCCATGTCCAATGACCTAAAGAGCCCACGATTAGTCCCAATGCAGCTGCAGCATATATCCCCAATCTGTCTAAGACTTTGAAGCGTTCAGAAATCAAGGTTAGAATTGCAACGATTGCAAATGTTACTGCGAGATTACCTTCGGATAAACCGGGTTGCATTATGTCAACCATAATCTCACCACCACTTGCGTGACAAACTCCTCGCGTATAATTTTACATATATGATTTGAGTATTAAAATTGGCAAAAATACCGAATCTATGATGGTAAGTGTTTGACGGAGGCTAAAATTTCACGCCCGAGTATCCAAAGTATACCAACCAATATTGCAAGCCAAGCGAGATTAGCAATAACAAATACTAGTTCACTTGAATCCATGAATATCCAAGAGACCATCCACAAACTACCATTCCAGAAAGAATGGCCCGCTATTGCAATAGATATGCCAATAAGAGGATTACGTGGTAATTGGATTACATTTTCAACAGGTTTTTCCAACCATCTTTTGACAGTTTGCTCAATCGATGATTGTACCTGTTCATGTTCAAGAACCATGCCTGTATTAGGGTCGAAAATCATCCAATTAGATGCTTCATTTTGGAATCCCTGTAGTTTTGTACCCCTTTTAGTTGCCAAATACCAACCGATAGATGTGCCCGAAATACCTGTCCAGAAAGCATGTCCGGGTATTGAACCAACTCCTCGCAATACAGCGGTAAACGAAAAAGAAATTGCTGAATATTCCAAAGCACCAAATGACATCATAATGTATTGTAAATTTTCTAATAAGGCAAAGCCAAGCCCTACTGAGAAGCCAATTTGGAATCCTCTAAGAGGTGAATCAATGAGTCTGTACAAACTCAATACAAACGCTGCCTTACACAATTCTTCACCAACAGGTGCACTTACTGCAAGAAGTAGCAACTCTCCAATACTTCCAGGGTCAAAATTGTCTACTCCAAATTGAATAACAAGTAATGGAAAAAGTAAGGAGTTGATTACAATCGCAGGAATTGTGGATAGCATACCCGCAATAAGCATACTTTCACCGTCTCTACGCTTGGTTTCCAATTGGAAATGACGGTTTGAGAAAGACCACCATGCATGGACAGGTAAAGAAAATCCAAGCAACCAAGCAGGTATGCCTATGCAAACTGCAAGAAATATCCATAATGGGTCATCATAGATCATCATCGGTAATAAGCCAACAAAAGCCACGATTATCGTGATAGAGAATATTAGCCAAATCATCCCACTCCGTGGCATTTCTAGTGGAGGAGAGTCTAGTATTAGGTGATGAGTGAATCTAGTTGGAACAGGGGTTCTAAGAACCCTAGAATTTGGTAAATTATGAGCAGTTCTTCCACTTTCATCTGGGGATGCAAGAATGATGTGAGATAATTTCGGTCTCCTTATGGAGATGAATAAAGCCAATAGAGGAATAAAACAAACCAAAGAGAAAATTGCTAGAAATGTATCACTAAGGACGAATCCATATAGGGCTGCAATCAAAGCTTGGCTCATAACATACAACAATATGACAACACCAAGCATTTTCCAAATTATACTCCATTGGGATGATTTAGTTGCGATTACGAGTCCGCTAGGTGGAGGAGTAAGAGGCTCCACTAGAGGTTGCATCATGTATCTGAAATACTGCTAACTTCTCAAACTTATGGATGAAGATGGTCCCCGCTCAGTTCGCCCATCAATCGTCACTGAAACAGCAGTCCGCTCATACGCGCTCATCATCGCAGGGGTTTTTGCTCAATGGTAATGCAAATGAAGAATTCGGTTTATTTTCGCAATTCTTTCAACAGCCGCAAAGTGCAGGATTCTTCTGCAGATAGGTTTGGAATCTTGTTCATATTTGCCACATTGTCCCACTTTTCACGAAGTTCTCCATTGACAAATGAATCAATAAACCAGGGGTGGATGTAAGATGATCTACAAACAGCACGTGTATTTCCAAGGTCAGCCGCCACCGTATCGATTACTGCAACAATCGTTTTGTTTCTAGCAGTCTCAGTAGATGGTGGAATCCAATCTCCTTCTATCCAAAGTTTCTCTATAGAATCAACTATTGGTAGAGATTTAATCCATGTTTTCATCTCTTTTTCTGAGTGTGGGGATGATAGGAAAGCCAATCTCTCTGCGCACTTTGTAGTTGCAGCCCAAGTTCGGAAGTTTTTGGCAGTGAATCCCTCTCCACTAGATGCTCTGATGTATTGGTTGATGTGTTCTGCTTTGAGGTCAACTTCGTTGCCAGCTTCTGAAATGTACATGAATAAATCAGCATCCTTAGAACCCAATTTATTCGTTTTCAAAATTAAATCAACCAAATAGTCATCCTCGATCTTTATTTCCCAATCTTTTCCAGATTTTCCTGTGAAGGAAAAGATGGCATCATGTTTACCTTCTGCATCTTTCCCCTTCACATGCTTTAGATGCATAGATTTCAGTGTTGTCAAGCCATATGATTCGTTTGATTTTGCATATTCATCAGAACCTACCCTAATATTGTATAAGTCGATTAGGCGAACTACTAGTGCAGAAACTGTGTTGATATTCATTTCATCATCTGCTAAGTCTCTATTCACCTGTCTTCTTAGTCTCGGTAATTGCGATGCAAAGTAAACGACGTCGTCATACTTCATCTCTGTAGTAATCTCAGTCCATTCAGGATGATAGCGATATTGAATTCTTCCCTTCGCATCCCTTCCAGTAGCCTGAATATGGCCACGTGGATTTGGACAAATCCAAACATCTTCCCATGCAGGAGGTAATCCTAACGATTTCCATCTTTGAACAACATCATCTTCGGTTATTGGTTCACCATCAGGAGCAATATATTCCCAAATTATTTTGTTGTCTTCTTCACCGATTTTTCTTCTTGTGACCCCGTTCAAAGAGGGGTCACTTCGAACCAGAGTAGCCCTTTCCAATGCTTCATCTGCATCGACTGGCATGTTTTATCCTCTGGTTCTAAGTAAATATATTTTCAAAACATGTGATGTGAACTTTTTGATTAGATATCAGTCTTCTAAGAAACTATACTTCCATGAATGAGGTGGTGCAAATGTTTCCTTAATCGACCTAGGGCTTACCCATCGAAGTAGATTTAGCGGGCTTCCTGCCTTATCATTTGTACCACTACCTCTTGCCCCGCCAAATGGTTGTTGCCCGACTACTGCTCCTGTTGGTTTGTCGTTGATGTAGAAGTTTCCAGCGCTATACCTTAGTGCAGAAAGTGCCTTTTCGATATTCCTTCTATCAGTCGCAAATATAGAACCAGTCAATGCGTATTCGGATGTGGTATTACAAACTTCGAGGATTCTTTCAAAGTCAGCATCTGGGTAAACATGGATGGATAAAACCGGTCCAAATATCTCTTCAGCCATGCTTTCATAGCGGGAATCTTGGCAAACAATTGTTGTTGGTTCGATGAAAAATCCAACAGAGTCATCGTATTTTCCGCCAGTCACGATTTCACAACCAGGGTCGCCCTTAGCTCTGTCGATATAGCCGGTGATATTGTCGAAAGATTTCCTGTCGATAACTGCCGACATGAAATTTGAGAAATCGCGTGGATCGCCCATCTTTATTTTCCCGACTTCTGAGCAATACTCGTCTTTGATTGAATTCCAAACGCTTTCAGGAATGTATGCTCTACTTGCAGCGCTGCATTTTTGACCTTGGAATTCGAATGCACCACGGAGAAGTGCTACAATCAAGCCCTTTTGGTCACAATCTGGGTGTGCAACAATGAAATCCTTTCCACCCGTCTCGCCAACAATTCTTGGATATGAGACCATGTTTTCTAAGTTGTTTGCAATATCCTTCCACATCTTTCTAAAAACTGCGGTTGAACCTGTAAAGTGAACACCAGCGAGGTCTTTGTGAGACATGCAAATATCACCAACTAGGCTTGCTCTGCCTGGAATGAAGTTGATTACACCAGGTGGTAATCCTGCATCCATCATCAATTTCATCAATCTGTAATTTGATACATATGAATTCCTCGAAGGCTTCCATACCCCAGTGTTGCCCATGATTGCTGCACTGGATGGAAGATTGGCTGCTATGCTACTGAAATTGAATGGAGTGACGCTGAAAACAAATCCTTCTAGTGGCCTTACTTCACTTGAATTCCACATACTGGACGGAGAAACAGGTGGTTGCAAATCTTCGTAGATTTGTCGGCAATAGTCGCTGTTGAATCTCCAGAAATCGATTAATTCACACGCTGCATCGATTTCTGCCTGGTGGCAAGTTTTAGATTGGTTGAGCATCGTTGATGCGTTTATTTCAGCTCTTCTTGGACCAGCAAGAAGTTCACTTGCTTTGAGGAATATAGCACACCTTGCTTCCCAAGCCATGTTTGACCACATTTCATGTGCACTCAAGGAAGCGTCTATTGCATCTCTAACTTCTTTTTCTCCAGCCATGTGTACTCTTGCTATAACGTGGCTGTGGTCATGAGGCATAACTTGTTCAACCACGTCTCCAGTGAAGACTTCTTGTCCATTAATAATACAAGGAATTTCCAAAATTTCGCTTTCTTGCTTAGTTAATTCATTCTTCAATGCCGCTCTTTCGGGGCTGCCTGGAGCATAGCCCAGAACTGGTTCATTTACTGGCGTTGGTGGCTTGACAACATTGTTCACCATGACCCCTCCGAAGGGTTCCGGCACAAAATAATGACCGTTAGTAAAGGTCGACAAATTTCTGGCGAACTTTACTCAATTTTGGCGCTACCACCATTTGACAATAGCCATTTCCGGGGTTGAGATTAAAATAATCATGATGGTATTTTTCAGCCTCATGATAATTCGATTCTTGAGTTATTTCAGTGACTATTTCATCATCAAAATATTGTTGGAAATCCGATTTTATTTTCTCTGCGATTATTTTTTGTTCCTCATTAGTGTAAAAAATCGCAGATCTGTATTGTGTTCCGATGTCATTCCCTTGCCTATTCAATTGGGTTGGGTCATGAACGGTAAAGAATACTTCTAGTATCGTTTCATATGAAATAACATCTTCATCAAAAATAATCTCCACTACTTCTGCATGCCCAGTTGAGCCAGAACAAACAGAACTGTAATTTGGATTTGGGTCATGCCCACCAGCATACCCTGGTAAAGCGGATAATATGCCTCGCATTCCCTTGAATGCTCCCTCGACACACCAGAAACACCCTCCTCCTAGAACTGCTCTCTCCATACCTGTTGCTACGGGTTTTTATTTATTGAATCATGTCTTTGACTTTGAGTTAATCTTGGAACTATCCTTGAATTATCATGATATCATAGGGTATGGTTAATAGTGAAGGGTTCTGGGCTGCAAAACGAGGTATATGTGTGGGCGTTAAGTTCTCCGACTTAGGAATAGGCCCTCAGATGTGCAAGGAATTGAGAAGGGCAGGATTTGAAGAGCCATTCGAAGTCCAGATGGAAACAATTCCAGACATGATGCTCAAACGAGATATTTGCTGTAGAGCTCCAACGGGTAGTGGGAAAACATTGGCGTTCGGAATTCCAATGATAGAGCACCTTTCAACAGCATCTCCAAATAAACCTAAATCGTTGATTTTAACTCCAACCAGAGAGTTAGCGGAACAAATTTTCCAGGTATTAGATCCGTTAGCATGGTCTCAAAATATGAAAATGATGTCCATGTATGGGGGAGTATCGTATAACAAGCAAATCAAGAAATTGGACAAAGGAGTAGATTCAGTAGTAGCATGTCCTGGAAGGCTACTGGACCATATAGACCAAGGAAACATCGACCTCAGTGAAGTTGAGTTTGTTATTTTAGACGAAGCAGATAGAATGTCTGACATGGGTTTTACAGATGATGTTTGCACAATTTTAGACCAGTGTAATCCTAACAGACAGACCGCTTTGTTCAGCGCAACTCTCGATGAATATGACGTTGCTCACATACGCGACAATTACCTTACAGACCCAGTGACTATCAGTGTAGGAAAAGAAGATGTCTCCCTGACTGAAATGGACCATCATTTCTGGTTAATCCCAAATAAAATGAAGAGTAAGATTGCTGCCGAAGCGGTAAGAAAATCAGGCCGCGCTTTCATATTCTGTAGGACTAGAGCGGGTGTAGAGAGGGTCGCTGAAGAATTACAAATTGAGGGCTTACGCGTTTCAATTATCCACGGAGGTCTTGCTCAAAGGCAAAGGTCTAGAGCGGTAGAGGAATTTACCGAAGAGCGAAGTCATGCTATTGTAGCAACAGATGTTGCAGCAAGAGAGGCTTGGATGTGGATGGTGTCTATTGCGTAATTCATTACGACCCACCTGAAAATGGCAATTCATACAAGCATCGGTCTGGAAGAACCGCTAGAGCTGGAAAATCAGGTAACATCATTTCACTAGTTCAAAATCCCCAGAAAAAACAATGGTCAACAATACAGAAGCATGTTGGTCTGAATGTAAAATTCAAACCTCCTGAATTCAACGATTTAACACAGCATGAAGATATTTCTTACATCTCTCCTCCAAGGCCAATGAATCGACGCAGGAAAGACCGTAGTGGCCGTAATCGAGAAGATGATAAAGAAACAAATGGCCGTCATTTTGGCAAAAGAAATTGGAAAAAATCAACAAATAATAATCAGTCAGATTCTGGCAATTCCAGAGGTGGGAACCGTAGAGGTGGAAAGGCAAAATTCGACCGAAATAAAAGACCACCAAAAGGTCCTGGGAGAAGTAGAGGGCGAGGTGGGGATAACAAAAGAAAGAGCAGAAATAATCATTGATTATTCGTTTAACTTACTCCAATCTTCATCATTAGAACCGCGATACCAATCTTCACCATTGTGTTTTATCCATTGATATCCGAATTCATCGGTTTGGTCTGCTTTTGCGGTTCTTTTTGGTTTCGCAAATTCTTCTGGAGTTTCTTTACTGTATTCTTCAACAAGAGGCGTTTGGTCAATCGCAGTCATAGGCGTAATGCCTTGAGAAATCATCATATTTTCTGCATTTTCAAATTCGTCATCTAATTCAGAACGAATTCTTTCAAGCCTAATTCCTTGGTGGGGTCCAAGTAATCTAAGCATCAAACTAAATTCCCATCTAAGAGCGATTTCTTCAAGTTCTTGCCGTGATTCTGCTTTACTCAGTTCTTCTTCAAATTTAGCGCAACGCTTGTTTCGTGTCACAAATCCAAATGCTAGCCAAGTAAAAATTGGCACTCCGCCAAAAATACCAATTAAGTCCCATGCTCCAAGGCCAACTGCTGTTCCTGGAATTACAATCTCAAAACTGTCTATCGGGGTATCATTTGGATCCAATGGGTCCGTACCTGCTCGAATTTCATCAGCATCAGTCCACTCGTCATTGTCGTCATCAGAGTCTGCGTTGTTGCCTATACCGTCTCCATCCGTGTCTAGACATTCTAGTGCATTTTTCTCAAATGCATCAACTTCATCCATGCATCCATCAGCATCTAAATCTCCGGGTGAAGCAAACCTAGGTAAGATATCGTCAGTGTCGTTGTAACCATCATTATCCATATCGTTCAGATAAGGGTCAGCATCGGTGCCTGATTGATTATCTCCAAGGCCATCACCATCCTCATCAATCCATTGCGTTGGATTGTTAGGGAATTGGTCATACAGTCTTCCCGAAGGATTGTCACCATATCCATCGCCATCTATATCTGACCATTGAGTCGCATCTGTTGGGAATGCATCACGGTTGTTCCCAGTTTGATTGTCTCCATATCCGTCCCCATCAATATCTCCCCACTGTGTTGGGTCACTGGGGAATTTATCGGCACCGATTCCCATCGGGTTGTCTCCCATGCCATCACCATCAGCATCTTCCCACTGTGTTGGGTCAAATGGAAATGCATCGCTTGAATCATCATATCCGTCTCTATCTGAGTCAAAGTGTTTATTCGGGTCATCAGGGAAAACATCTCCAAGATTTCCATTTGCATTATCTCCGTATCCATCACCATCCCTATCTGTCTGTTGTGTAGGGTCAAATGGGAACGCATCATCGTCATCCGCTACGCCGTCATTATCAGTGTCTAGGTGTTCATTAGGGTCATCTGGGAAGTCATCTCCCTCATCGCTATAACCGTCGCCATCTCTATCTGGACAACCTCTTTGGTCGATTGTTGATGTTCCAGCTACTAGTGGGCAACCATCTCCACCGTTTCCATAAGTGAAATCACCATAGCCGTCACCATCGGTATCCTTGTGTTGTGTGGCGTCCATTGGGAAAGTGTCGTTATTATTTCCATAACCATCGTTATCTGAATCTTCCCACTCTTCAGGGTCTTCCGGGAATGCATCCAGAATATCTGGTCTGCCATCCCCATCGCTATCTGGGCAACCTTGTTCGTACTCGAAGGTTGAATTTCCTGGAATTCGAGGGCAGAAATCCTCGAAATCCTCGTAGCCATCTGCATCATCGTCATAATCCTCTAGTGCATCAAAACAGCCATCACCATCAAGGTCTGTCAAATTGGTAGATGTCCACCCAGTCATTCCTTTTGAGCAAGAATCTAAAACGTCTAAAAGCCCATCATTATCATCATCATCATCCTCGTCAGAATCCCTACATCCATCTGAGTCGTGGTCTAGTGCTGCGATCGATTCGAATCCAAGGGGCGAATATTTACATTGATCTAGTATGTCGAAAACAAAGTCACCATCATCATCATCATCGGTAGAATCTGGCTTCAAATCTCCATCATAATCCCTAGTTAGTTTTGTTACAAACCAATCCTTTCCACCTGAATTTTGAACTCCGAGAACTCCGAAACTGGATGTTCCAGTTCCAACCTGACCAGCAAGATATGCGGTGCCAGCACTATCCAAAGCGAAAGATGTTGCCTCCTCATTATTTGCAGAACCTCCTCCTAAAGCAAAAATTCCCGTACCATTTGAACTTAATTTTGCGACGAAAGCATCTTCTCCACCAGTTGCGGTGCTTAGTGAAAGAGAACCAATTTGGAAAGAAGAATAATATCCTCCTGCAATCCAAATGTCATCATTTGAGTCAACTACAATTTGGTTTGAGATTGTTGAACAGCTGCATTGTATGGAAATTAACCAATCCCAGCCTCCTGAGGAGTTTAGTTTCGCTATGAATGCATTTTCATTGGACCCTGAGTCGATTGAATAATTCCCTGCAATGATTTGGCCATATGAAATCCCGGTGATCAAAACATTGCCGTTGCTATCAGAAGAAATAGAATGTCCCCTGTTTACATTTTCAGAATAATTCCATGCATTAACTCCCAACCAACTGCCTGCTCTATCCATTTTTGCAATGAACATTGAATCTCCTCCGCCATCAGTTGTTGGTTGCAAATTATGATTATCAAAGTCATATGAGGAGTAAGAACCACCTGCTCTATAGTCTCCGTAAGTGCCAATCACGTTAATCTCATTAGCGAGATTAATATCGATGTCATTGAATTTCATGTATCTAAAAGAGGATAAACCAGGGTTTGAGTTATTGTCAGCACCTGGCTCGACATATTCAGTCCAGTTTGTTGTTCCATCTTGGTTCATCTTTGAAATAAACGGCCGATATGAACTAAAACCTGTTGAGGAAGTCGTGGCAGTTGTTTCGTGTCCAGAAATGAAAATTTCATCTAAGTTATTTACTGCAACATCAGTGACTTCTAAACCTTCTGAACCGATTACACTCATCCATTGCCAAACACCTGTAGAGCCCATTTTTGCAATAAATCCTCTTTGCACAGGGTCGTTAGCAGGTTTGTATGTAATACTACTTTCAAATTCAAAGGTTTTACTTTGCCCATTTTGTGCGCCATATACCCATCCAGTAGCGTAGATATTCCCATTGCTGTCAACTTCAAGGGAGGACAGGATTGGATCTCCACCCATGTTTCCAGAATTTGAGACAGTGACATCAGAGACCCACAGGCATTGACCAGAAGGTTGCATTTTCATTACAAAGAAAATCATATTTTTTGTGAACTCACAGTTTCCAAAAGTAGAATTTGTGCCAAGTTCTTCTGTAGTTCCAGCGACAAATATGTCACCAAATGAATCGGTCACCATTTGTGTGATGGCATAGTCTTCAGATCCGCCGTGTTGCGAAAGCCATTCAAAAGCAAGCCTGGTTTGTGTTGCAGAATTTCCAGATTCTAACACATTTATTTCTTGCAATGAACTTTCAAAATCATGTTCCATTATTGGTTGAAATAGGCCCACCAAAAAAACCAAACAAACAGTTAGAGCCTTGCCTCTCACGGTATTTCCAATGAAGTATTAGTCATAATTCTATTCATCTCTTATCATTTACAATTCTTGCGTTTTCTTCATGCCAGTATGACACAGGTTCTAAACTAACGACCTTGAGGCGTGATTATGTCCGAGAGGGATAGCGTTGCTCGCAAAGTCACCATCGTTGGTGCTTTTGTTAACGTAATTCTCGCCGGTCTGAAGGCAGTTGTGGGAATAATTACAAACAGTGCAGCATTAGTTGCAGATGCTGTTCATTCAATTGCGGATTTAATTTCGGATTTTGTTGTATACATAGCCATTCTATTTGGTTCTCGAGAGGCTGATGATAATCATCAATACGGCCATAGAAGATACGAAACCCTCGCCTCAATGGTCGTGGGTTTTCTAATCATAATTACCGGACTAGGCTTAGGTTGGGAATTTATTCAGAGAATCCAAGAAAGCGAGGATTGGGTTAATCCTGGAAGAACAGCTTTAGCAGTAGCAGGTGTTTCAATAATTGCTAAGGAGATACTCTATCAATACACCCACAAAGCAGGCCTAAAGCATAATCACCAACTATTACAAGCAAACGCAGTCCATCACCGAACAGATGCACTCTCATCTCTTGTTGTGTTTGCAGGATTGCTTGTGTCTGAGTTTGGATACAGTGTTGGAGACCTAGCAGCAGCGTTGGTAGTTTCGTTTATGTTGACTAGAATCGGTCTGAAAATTGTGTATGATTCACTTCTAGAAATAAGTGAAGCAGGAGTCGATTCCGAGACCTATGATTTGATGGAAAAAACAATCCGTGAAACCGAAGGTGTTGTCGACATGCATTTACTTCGCACAAAGACAATTGGAGGAGAAATTTTCGCAGAAACCCATGCCCAAGTAAACCCGTATCTATCGGTCACACAGGGGCACGAAATCGCTCACAGAATAATTAAGCGTGTTGAAAATGTAGTTCCTGCTCTACAAGAACTTACAGTGCATATCGATCCTGAGGATGATGAACATGTCAATCCTGAATTACCTGATTGTTCAGAGGTTGAAAATAATATCAGGGCGATTTGGTCTAAACATTATGATGTAAGCCAGTTAGAATACATCACGTTACATGTTTTGTATGATGGAATTGAAGCCGACATCAGAATATCTTCTGAGGTTCCTAGTGAAGGATTACAAGAGATTGAAAAAGAAGTGCTAGGAATTGAGAATTTACAGAAAGTACAGTTCCTATCTTTGCGATAATTATCCAAAGCAATATCTCAAAAGAGACGTGGTTAACGCCTAATCATGTCGCCTACATCTGAGTACAAATTCAGACGCGGCAGTCTTACTAGTCGAAACCGAGGTTTCCTCGCAGCGATGACAAATAAGCAAAGTCAAGAAGATGGTTGTTTGACCAATGCTGAAATAAATTGGTTAACTAGAAGAGCGAAAGATGGTTTTGGAGTCATCACAACAGCCGCATCACACGTTTCTGAAAACGGAAAAGGCTGGAGTGGTGAGATGGGAGTATGGAGTGATTCACACCTTGAAGGACTAACACAATTGGCATCAAATCTAAGCGATAATGGTTCTATATCGCTCGTTCAAATCTTTCATGGAGGTATGAAATCTCCAGAGAATTTGATTGGACAAATTCCAATTTGCCCAAGTGAAGTTGTCGGTAATGATGGCACCCGATTGGCTCGTGGAATAAATCATGAAGAAATTCAGAGCTTGATTTCAGATTTTGCAACAGCGGCGAAGCGATGCGAATTAGCAGGTTTTGACGGCGTAGAAATTCACGGAGCGCATTCCTATTTAATCTCTCAATTCTTGGGCACTAAGACAAATAGAAGGGATGATGAATATGGCGGTTCCATTGAAAACCGTTTCAGATTCCTACGGCAAATTATACTTGCAATTAGAGAAAAAGTATCGGATGATTTCTTAATTTCTGTTCGCATTTCACCAAAAATAAACACAATTGGAATATCTATAGATGATAGCATAGAAGTCACGAAGATGCTTTGTGAAATGGATATTGACATGTTTCATTTATCGTGCTGGAATGCTTTTGAAGAATTAGCAGATGGCAGTAATTTAACCAAGTTATTCAAACAATACATCCCCGAACACATTGCCTATGTTTCAACTGGTTCTATCTGGAGCGGCGAAGATGCTCGTTGGTTGATGCTTCAAGGTGCAGATTTTGTTGGAGTCGCTAGAGCCGCAATTGCTCACCCTGATTGGGCAATAGGTGTTGATGATCCGATGTATCAACCAAAACAGCCACCCTTTTCTGAAAAAGAATTACTCGAAGCAGATTTGAGTCCGGTATTTGTAGAATACATGAGGAATTGGGAAGGTTTTGTTTCAAATTAAGCGCTAAACCGTGATTCATATACTAACGATAGCAACGGACATGAAACCCTTTGTTTGGCTATTTGCTCCAAGAAAAGACCACAAGGGTATGTCAACACCAAGTTATGCTGCTCGCTGGTGGCTTTTGCTCTCCTTGGCAGTAGTTGGCTATTGGTCATACCAAGCAACAGATGGAAATTTGTACATGTGGTTCGCTCTAACAATGATGGTTATCACTCCAGTCTTGTCGCTCGGCTGGTACATCATCAGCATAATATCGGTTAGAATTCCAGCTGAATTTATTCTTCCAAAAAGCAGCAAGGATTGCAAGAATAGTATACAATCGTTTACAACACTCGTGTTTGGAAGTGTTTCTTATGGGGCATATTTGCAATCTTCGAGAAACTATAGGGCATGGGAATTTATATTTCAAACTCTGTCCATTCTTCGAACAAGTTCCATTGGTCTAAACCATTCCTTACCATCTTTTTTTATCCATTCATAACCCTGGTTGTCAGGCACTCCTTCATCACTCAATGAAGGAGGAGAATTGTACACATTTTGCGTAGTTGACGCACCCCTTGCGGGTGTGGTCCTTGCAGGAATCAGATTAACGGGGAAACGGAGTGTAGTGTTAAACTCTTCATCAGTTTTATGAATTTGCGTTTCAGTTGTAATGAATACTGGTTCTGTCGGAACTGCGGAATAATCTTTAGAAGCTACAACAAGAGATTCTTGCAAAGAATTATTCAAGCGCTTGAAATCAGTCTCTAGAATATCCCGAATTGATACTTGTTTGGTATGCATCGAATAAGAGATTGTTATCTTTACAGGACCGGGATTACCATCATTATGTTCAAATCTACTTATTCCTCCTAAGAAGTTACTTAGTGGTTTCAAATTGTGATTGGATATCGTATCTAACATCGATTCCAACATTGGTTCTCCCAAGTTTTTACCTGTAGTTCTTACTTCTCTGAATCCAGTATAAGTTACTATAGTCTTAATTTTACTTTTATCCCTACGCGAGAGTAATTTATTCAAACGAATCCAAAGGATTATGGGTGGAATAATTAAAATGGAGTGTGCAAATAATCCAAGTAGTAATTCGCTTAATTTTACTGGGAGGGATCCAAATTCCATACTTTTGTCCGATGATATAACCTCCAATTTGTTCCCATCCTTCGGCCCTAATTCTATGTCCAGAATTGCTGACTACTACAAAAGGTCCTTCGCATGTACGTGATGAATAACCTAGATTCTCTACTGAACGCTTTATCTCGTGTGTCATAATAAGAGGCTGAGAACTCTCTATTTGTAATAATGGAGTTTCTCCAAATAGGGAGTGCCTTAGCATTTCATGACGAGCAGTAATTTCAGGAAATTGACCTTCTCGATTTATTTCCTCTTGATTATTCGGAGTGTAAACAAATTCTTCGCTATCATCTTTCCCAAATTGCCACCAACGCCTCATAATTTATTTATGACGTTTTAATAATTAAATCCATCGCCAACCATATTTTCGGAAGGTTTGTCATAAATCCATGCAGATAGAATTAATCCTAGAATGTGCTTTGTGTGGTCCACTTCGTTGTTGTTAACTGATTTCAGAGAAGTGGACGTGCCGTGATTTGAACACGGGGCCTCTACCATGCCAAGGTAGCGATCTTCCAACTGATCTACACGCCCATTTGCTACTTGTAGCGTCTCGGCCACCTACATTTCTATCATAAGGCTTCTCAATTAGTCCCTTGTCGCCCTGTCATGGACGTGGATGCAGTTCTCGCTGAACTCATACCGCAGATTCCAGAAAATGTCTTCACAAAATGGCTTGCTGAAGGGTATGCTGGGTTTGGCTGGATGAAGATGATGACCGTTTGGGAATGACAAGATTTGAGGAAGGCCCTTCTGAATTAGTCAGAAGAAGGAGACTAAAATTGGACCCCTGGGAAATATTACGATTGGATTCCATCCAAGACTAGTTGAAGAGCCACAACTCCTTCGTCATACATTGACTCATGAACTGATTCACGCATCTGGAGTTCTTTCACATTCTAATGAACTACATGATGCAGTTGATTTGATTGCCCCGGGAGTAAAAATTTCAGATTCAAAAATTCTTCAAGATATGCGTGATGATTTTCTTGAGAATTCCAGAGTAAAGTCCTGGACCTGTAAAAACTGTGGATATGAGTGGAAACGCTCCACTGTAAAGAAGCCAATGCGCTGTCATAAATGTGCTAGACCACTGTAAGACTCATAGAGGAGATTCGCTCCGAGGGGTTTGGGCGTATAGTGTAGCCTGGATATCACCTCGGCCTTCTAAGCCGATAACCGGGGTTCGAATCCCCGTACGCCCGCTCTTACATCAATCCTTTTTCAAAGGACCATTTTAGCCGCAGCGAGTTCATTACAACCGTGAATGATGAGAGAGACATCGCAGCAGCAGCAGCCCATGCGGGCAGAAGGAATCCATTGAATGGATACAATGCTCCCATCGCAACGGGGATTGCTACTACGTTGTATGAGAATGCCCAAAATAGGTTCTGTCTGATATTGGTTCTCGTTTTGCTTGCTAGTTCCAGAGCATTTACGCAAGTACTCAATCCTTCTTTTGTCAAGATGATGTCGCTTGAGATATCCGCAAGGCCACTCGACATTGCCACAGCGATTCCGAGGTCTGCAGCTGCTAGGGCCGCAGCGTCGTTGATTCCATCTCCTACCATCGCTACATTTTGCAGTGAATTAACGAGGTCTAACTTATCTTGAGGCGATTGGTTTGCTCGATAATCCTTGATTTGTAAGTATTCGCCTACTCGCTTTACTTCCTCGCTGTGGTCGCCACTTGAAAGTATAACATTAGGTAGTTGCTTTATCGCTATTTGAGCATCTTCTCTGATAGTATCTGTCACTGAAATAGTGCCTATCAACTCATCTTCTCTTCTAACTTCAATATTGGTCTCACCCTTGCCAACTGAATGAAGGATTCCACCAATCTTGCCTTTCACGCCCCAGCCAGGGATTGTTTCAACTTCTGTTGCTTGTGGATATTCACTACATTCTCTGAGTATAGCAAATGCGATTGGGTGAGTGGTGTGAGACTCTAATGATGCAGCGATCTTCAATGCTTCATCAGATTCCCATGAAATGTTTGGCCTTCCTTCGGTAATCGTACCAGTCTTGTCGAGAACTACAGTTTCAATTTTTGAACCCGATTCTATGGCTTTGTGACCTTTTAGAAGAATCCCGTGTTTTGCACCTGTTGAACTAGCAACGAAGAGAGAGATTGGTGTAGCTAATCCCATCGCACACGGGCAAGCGATAACCAGCACTGAAACCGCAACCTTTGCAGAAATTCCTTCTTCATACCAAATGAATGAACTGATTAGTGCTAGAACTACAACTATTGGAACGAATACAGAAGCGATTTTGTCAACTAATCGCTCGATTGATGCCTTTTCTGATTGTGCTTTTTCCACCAATCTAATGACTTCATCGATTCGGCTAGATCCAGAATCTGCTGCAGCCCTGATTGTTATTGAAGAATCTATTGAAGTAGAACCAGCCCAAACAAAATCGCCATTGCTAAGTGTCACAGGAAGTGATTCTCCAGTTATGGCAGATTGTTCAATTTGTGCTGTACCGTCAATTATTTCACCATCGACAGGAATGATTTCTCCGGCGCGAACCTCTATAGTATCGCCCTTAGAGTAATCACCTTGTATTCTATTTGATGCTAAATCTGCAAATGAACTAACGGCTTTCAGCCTAGCATTCAATTCGATTGCATCTCCAAAGGCAACGAATGCGATAACGATGTATGTGGCCTCCCACATTGCATCATCTGGGTTCAGTATTGACCAAGCCATTGAAGAAATGAAAGCCAAGAGTACTAGAGAATACATATTCAATCCATTTTTCAAGGATTTGACACCTTTGAGAATTACTTTCCAACCATCTAAAATGAATACCAATCCAAACGCAAGCAAGTGAAAATTTTCTGGCCCGCCAGTCATGACGTAAATCATTATACTCAAAGCAATAATTAATCCTGGAACGCTTTTGCTAAGTGAGGCTTTCACTTCGTTTTTCATTTTGTTCAATCTTTCATTGAAATCAACTGGAACTGTAGCATCATATCCAGATGAGTTTACAGCGGCAATTACATCCTCGATTTTTGCACTCCCTTGATATTCTGCGCTGGCGAAAGCGAGATTCACAGCAGCATTTTCAACACCACTAACCGACAAGATAGCCTTCTCAACATGGCTTACGCAAACTGCGCATGTCATACCATCGACATCTATTCTCGTCACGAGTCTTCCAGATAGTGTTTACATTTCAACCCAATGATTAGTATTACTTAGAACAAATTTTGGAGCAATTGTTCAATTACAGTGACCACTAAATTAGAAATCTCATGCGATGCACTCATATACGAAATGTAAGTCGGCGACCTGTTAACCATGAAGAGAGGTTCCAGAGCGTGGAAAAAGTCTGGCAATCAGCGATGGAAGTGGCGTAAGAAAAAGCTACGACGTCGTAAGCGTGCTCGCCGACAGGCTAAGCAGTGAGTTTGATGGTTAGCAAAGAAGGGAGTATAGTATAACCTGGTAGTATAGCTGGCTCCAGTTGCACGGGAATGACGAGAGGTGAAGGTCTGAAATTGTGATGAGCAACTGGAAGACCGACCCGACGCATCCCGCCACCAGCCGTACACAATATGAAAAGTGGCGGATCAGAAGATACCAGCCGGTCGGGGTTCAAATCCCTGTGCTCCCACCATTTCAATATGCTAATTAGTGTCATTAGACCAACATATTCTTCTCTAACTTCTGTTTCAATAGGATTGGTGAGTGAATGCGTTCGATATTCCCTATCCTCTGTCTAGCACTATTTATGGCGCCTTTGACAGGTTCCATTGGTTTGGAAAATCAAGGTGAACAGACATGGTCAAACCAAATCCCAAAGATGACACCAATCATCCATAATGAAGTTGATTGGTGGGATAGAACAACTATGGATTCTAACCGTAATGGAATCTTTGACTCACTTGAGACTCTACAAGGTCCAGTTGGTATTGGGTTGTCTTATGGAAGAGATGTCACAGATTCTGACATAGAAATGTTGGAATCATTAGGGTACACTATCTCTGACGTAATCGAAGCAGTAGATGCTGTTTTACTTGGCGTAATCGATTCAAATTCTATCTGGGAATTATCTCAGTTGGATGGAGTTGTCATGGTTGAAAGATACGGTCAAGTAGTTCTATGGGGAGATATCCAAACTCCAAATATAAAGGCAGAACCTTCTGAAGTATATCCTCATGCAGCATGGAACCATACTCCACTAAAGGGGGCAGGAATCAATATCGCCATGGTTGATACAGGTACTGATAATGAACACCCAGGTTTGATTGGAAAATTCGTTGCTGGTTATGATGCAGTTTGTTACATGCACAGCGACCCGACCTGTATTGCAGCAGGCGGTCGTGAAACTGATGGTTCATTCGACCCAGATGATGGTAACCAGCATGGAACGGCCTGTATGGGAATGGCTGCCGCAACAGGATTAGATGCTAATGGTGAGCAAACAGGATACGAAGGTTCTGCGCCAAATGCAAGTCTTATCGATGTCAGAATTGGAACAGATGCGGGAGCAGGTCCATTCGAGAATTACCTCTTGTCGCAAGAGTTCTATGAATCAGCAATGAATGGTCTTCAGTGGATCATCGACAACAAAGATACAGCATGGCCGGCTGTAGATGAAAGCCTGTATGGTATCGACATTATATCGCTCTCATGGGGTATCACTAGTCACGAAAATGGTGGAAGTGATGGAGAGGACATGCATTCTAGAATACTCGATGAGGCTACACTTGCTGGAATAGCAGTTAGTGTTGCGGCTGGAAATGACGGACCTGATAATGATGGACTTTCCGGGATGGGTTCGTCCTCTTTATCAATCACAGTTGGAGCTACAGATGACAAAAATACAATCGAAAGAGGGGATGATGATATTGCATCTTACTCGAGCAGAGGCCCACGTCGTGATAATGGGAACAACAATCCGCTCGATGAATTCAAACCTGACGTTACTGCTCCAGGTACAAATATTGTGCAAGCTGAAGCATGTGTAACCTCAGGAGGTTGCAACAACTTCTTCGGTGGGGATGCATCTCAAAATGGATACACAGGAAGAGGGTCAGGTACTTCTTATGCCACACCGGCAGTGACTGGTGTAATCGCACTAATGATGGAAGTCAATGATGAACTCAACCCCCTAGTGATAAGGGAAATTCTTCGTTCTACATCTACACGAATGGGCGATGCTACTTATCCTGATATAGACCCTCATTGGAACAAGGATTTCGGTTGGGGATTAGTCGATGGACACGATGCTGTTTGGACCGCAAAATATCTAGCGGATTCTGGAATTACAACCTCAAATATGAATTTAGATCTTCAAGTTCACATTGAAAATATCTCGACTTCTGCCTCTATCAATACCTACACCGGTATTGCATGGAGTAGGGGTGAAGTAATGGAGAAAATAGAATTCTCCACCGACGGGGGAATTACTTGGAAGGAGGTATCTTATGAATCAACAAATGGTACACTTTCACAATACGAATCATTCGAATTCCAATTTAGTGTAAATACTGATTATCTTCCTTCTGGATATACCATGGTCATAGTTCGAGGAATCGGTGAATCCGGTGAATCCTCAATGATTGCATGGGATTCTGTAGTAGGTGGCGGCCAACTTGAGTCTTTGAGTTCATCTTCCTCATTTGGTAGAATTGCATTCATCAGCATAGTCGGTTTTGCTATCTTAATATTTGGAGCATGGGTTGCTTTAGGCCAAAAAGACGAAGAGAATATTTTCGTCACTAGTTCTGAATCGACTCATCTAGATCACGAAGATGAGATTCCAATAGAAGCCGAACTTATCGAAGATGAGGATATTAGCCCCTCATCTTGAAAAATAATCACATGGTGGAATGAACATGCGTGGTTTTTCTGATAGAGCATTAGATATTCAACCAACTGGTGTCAGAAAAATGTTTGATATGGCAGGTGATGATGTCATTTCATTCGGTTTGGGAGAACCAGATTTTCAACCCCCAAAGGTCGCTATTGATGCCATGTATCAAGCGATGCTTGACGGCCATAACAAGTACACCACCACGGCAGGATTACCTGCATTGAGAAGTAAAATTGCTCAATCTTGGCATCATTTATGCCCCACTCTCGATGAATCAAATGTTTGTATGACAATGAGTGGAACGAATGCATTGCTCAACATATTTGCAGCGTTGGTCAATCCAGGAAAAAACGTACTTCTTCCTGAGCCATATTTTCCACTTTACGGGCCAGATGTAAAACTCTGGGGTGGCGAAACAAAATTTTACGAGTGTTTATTTGAAAACGAATTTGTTCCTACGATAGATCACTTGGAAAGTTTGGTCGATGAAGACACTGTTGCGATATTGTATAATTTTCCTTCAAATCCTACGGGTGCAACAATTTCTATAGAACAAAGAGATGAATTGCTAAAGTTTGCACAAAAACACGACCTTTGGATCATCACAGACGAGGTTTATGACAGAATTGTTTTCGATGGGGAGCATGTTTCATTTGTAGGTTCAGATGATGAGAGAGTGATTTTGATAAATTCATTTTCAAAGACATTTGCAATGACTGGATGGCGAATTGGCTACATAATGTCAGCAAATAAAGAAGCGATGCAACAGATGACGAAATTGCAGTATTACATTACAGCATGTTCTAATGATGCGATGCAGTACGCAGTGCTTGAAGCATTTGAGAAAGCGAACGATTACCCAGATGAAATGTGCGAAGAATTCCAAGCTAGAAGGGACTTGATTTGCGATAGACTAAATTCGATTTCAGGAATTCAATGCCACGTTCCACAAGGAGCTTTCTACGTATTCCCAAAGGTCGATGTACCAGGAATGAACAGTCAAGAGGTTGCTATTGAATTACTAAAAGGCGGAGTATTATGTTCTCCAGGTAGTGCATTTGGTCCATCTGGTGAGGGACATCTAAGGTTCGCTTACACGATTTCTAGAGAAGACATTTCTAGGGGTATGGATAAAGTCGAGACAGTAATCAAACAATTGCGTGGCGATTGAAATGTGGGATATTATCTCAAATTTTCTTTTTGGAGCAATCTTCGCTCATCTTATTACCAGAATTCCGTTTCTTACATTTCCTAGGCTAAAGACTTGGAACGAACAATTTCCACCTCACCCAGAAGCCATACCAGTTGATGGACATTTGATTCAAAGAGTGTTGCACATGAGGATGTTTTACTGGTTAGGATTGGTTTTTGCAATAATTCCATTATTTTTCGGATGGTTTAGTTTACGATACGGTTCTGCTTCACTTGGTTTTGGTATGTGGTCTGTTTCATGCTGGCTAGTAATAACAAGGGGGACCGCTTTCATTTCAAAGGAAAGCGCTCCTTGGACAAAAGACATGGCAATCGAATTACAATTGATTCGCAATCAATGTGACTCAGAGCGATCTTGCTGTAATATTCCTCATCCTGTTTGGCAGATAACCGCTGTGAGATGCATCAATTGTGGAAGTTCTCTAAAATCAATGCTTAGGCCAGATCTTGGCAGACCAAGGCAAGATGGAAAAATTCGTGGATTAGTTAGGTTATTGATGACCGATGGTAGGCCAATTGTCGCAACCGAAGAAGACTAATCAAACATTGACCCAAAACCTTCGAATTCACTTTCTTCTTCATCTAGTTTTGTTGGTTCGGCAATTGATACTTGCGTGGGAGTGTCGTCAACAAAAGAAAATGATTCTGATGTAGTTTCAACCAAATCAATACCGCTCTTGACTCCTTGAGGTGCAGCATTCGCTGCAGCAATCGCAGATGTTCCCGCTGCTTGACTCTTTGCCGCTATACCTGATGCTGCCACAGCAGTCATTCCTACTCCAATTCCCACAGCAGTACCTGCAACTGTTCCAACAGCTTTTCCTGCAGTCACAATTAGTCCAGGTTTTTCTTCTTCTGGGGACTTGATGTCTATCTCATCTCCAACTCTCATCCATTCGGGGGTGTGCCTGAACCTCCTCCCAAACACGCCAGTGTTGTAAAAGCCGCTAAGGGCATGACTGCAAGTGCGGTCAAAAGGTCGAGGAATGATGTATCGGGTACGCTGCCGATATGTAGGAAATCCTCCATAAGTGATTGTTCTAAATGCAAATTATTCACATCAGCCCCCATCCAAGATAGAACAATTACGCTAGCAATTCTTCCCATGAGCCACAAGACCAAAACTGGTGCTAGCCAAGATAATTTGGTCATCGAAACTAACCATCTTCTTGTGAAGGCAGCAGTAGTGATGTGTTTTCTTGCAAATTTTGGAAAAATTCGCATAACAAATATGAGGATAATCAGATAAAATGCCATAGAAACTTCCAATCTTCTATTTTCTCTTATCCATGATTCTGGCGTGACAATTATGAATCCAAGTGGAAGTATTACGAGCATCAGTTGAAACGGGATAGCGAGTAATACCAAACCACCATGTGTTGAAAGTAAGGAATGCTGTTTCTTTATTCTGTCATTTACCATAACTGTCAGTCTAGCGTGGGGGTTCTGGCATGGATTCTTCTCGAATTTCGAAGTAATGCAGCGTCTCTTTTCGCCCTAGTTAGGCCGAGGGTAGCTCTCCAACCTCCCTTTTCAACAACAGAGATAGGAGTAAATCCACCAAATAGAAGCGCAAGTAGTAGTGCTAACATGCCATATGCAAGAGATGCAGCAATAATCCAAGGAATCATTTGAGACTGAAATGAGAGAGTGAAATTTTCTCCACCAAATTCGAAATCTATCAAATAGGTGATTGAGAAAGCAGCCATTGGTGTAAGGAAAATTTGACAAAATACCAAAGCGGTAAGGAATAGCCTCGCGGCCAAAGGTCCTTTGTCAGAGTATCCACTCACGAACTTTGCCCAATCCTTTACTTTCTCAAAGGTTGCCCTTCAAATCGAGATAAAACATCGATTGCAAAGGTTAGGATTCTATTTCGAGATGGGTGTCCCCTACGGGGACATAGGAAGGGGACATTCATATGCCATACTTGTTTGGGCTGACTGTTGATGAATATGCGTAAGTCGGTTCCATTTGGTTTGGTTGCCTTATTACTTCTTCAAATCGTCATGATTACAATCACTGGTAATGTTGTTGCTACCGAGGGAAGAGGTGGTTCATCTGACGACTTTTATGTGCAAGAAATTTCATACAATTCTAGCGGAATCGAGACATGGTACCAACCGGATGGGTCAATGCAGGTCTACGTCTCAAAGGGCGACATAGTTGAAATCGATGTCGAAGTTAAGAGAGGCGGTAGTGCTCTTCAAGGTTCGAATGCTACCGTCACCGTAGAGATTGTACATCCTATTGGATTTGTAATGAATTCAACATCTTGGACTACAATACCGCTTTTGGGAAGTCAATCTTATACAGGAACATACACTTGGGAGGCAGGAGTAGCACATTCTTACCTCAATGTTTCAACCAATGAATTATCCGGTGGAGTAATTATCAGGGCAACGGTAAACAACCCTGCCGATGATAGAAATGAAAACGACGTTATGGAATCCACACTGCCAATAGCAGTTTCACAAGACGATATGGAAGCAGAAGGTGACCCAAGAGATGGTGCTTTCCCACCAGCGGCAGTACCTACTTTCTATGGTGCGAGTTTCCCGGTAGATGGTAGCGATGCAAATGGCCTAGGAGATTGGCGTGAAGATACTTCAGGTGGAAGCAACGGAATGGCTCATTGGAGACATTCGAACATTGGAGCAGACTACCAATCAAATTCACGAAGTAGATTGGTGTACGCATTCAGAGGGAGTCAGAGCTGTGATGCAAACTCAATGATGAACGGAGGAATGTCACAGACATACCAACAGTGGATGTGTGTGATGCAACTCAACTCTGCAGGATACATGTCTGCACAACTTCATGCGAAGACATACGGAACCATGGGTGCTGGAGACTTCGTTGCCCTAGAGCTCTGGAGAGGCAATGGCGCTCCGGAAAGCACCTTGAAGTACGAATTCAAAAATGAGATGCCAAGTACAACACCTGGTGTTTGGACAAATATCTCATGGGACCCAACTGAAGAATTGGGCGGACATTCTTGGTCATACGGAATCATCTTCCAGTCTGATAGTTCTGGAGCATCAAGCGGAATGCATGTCGATGATTTCGTTATGTTTGGTATTGAAAAAGTCAGCAAGTACACACTTGACATAGATTGTGATGACCCAATTGGCGGCTATACTACCGCTCCCAACAATATTCTTTCACTTCACTGTTTAGTGACAAATAATGGGTACCAACATGCTCAATTTAGAGTACAATCCAACGTTTCCAACTTATCTTGGATGAATCCGAGTCTACCGATGATTAGGATCGATAGCGCTAATCCAAACCAACATGGAACTACCGTACTAATTCCTCCAATTCCAGGAGGAAATGTCACTGAAATGTGGATTAATCTGTCAATCCCAGCAGGATCCGATGTCCAACAACAGGTTTGGGAAATTTGGTGGACAGATGCTGGGGGAACTCAGTTAGGAGAACTTGGAAGAATCACAGCAGACATTGCGGTAACGGAGCAATATGGTGTCCATTTATCTTCAACTGCTCCTTTGATTGCTGCTACAATGATGCCTGGGGAGACAACAAACATTCCTTTCAAATTGCAAAATGCAGGAAACAGAGTGGCTTCCTATGCGGTTACAGCAAATTTCCAAGATACTGAATGGTCCTATTTCATTACAGACAATAATGATTCAATCGTGCAAATGCCGATACCACTCAACCGTGGAGAAGAAATCGAACTCAGATTGAATGTCACAGCACCATCCGACTCCTCACCTGGAGAAATGCCCTTCTCCCTTAGAGCAGTTTGTCCGTCATGTGGGCAATCATTATTTGGAAACGATGTGATATCAAAGAAAATCGTAGTTCCAATTTATCGTTCAGTTGAGTTATCTGCTGAAGAAACGGAACTTACTGCCCTATCAAATGGAGTGGCACGAGTAGTTTACATCGATTTGTTCAATAAAGGCAATTCTGATGAATCTTACACATTGGAATTGATGCAATCTAATTGGAGGCTTGAATCATATCTTTCAAGCGGAGAAACCTCTGTACTAGATGCCTGTGATGGAGAGACCACAATTGCATTGAACTTGCCAATGCCTATCGGTTTGGCACCAGGCCTTTACACTGCCACAATAGTTGCTAAGAATGTAGATGATGACCTTGTTAGAGACCAGATTGTAATATACATCGATGTTCAAGATACATCTGCAGTTTCAGTGTCTGACCAAGAAGCAGACCAATCATACATTCCAGGAGATGTAGCACAATCCATGAGATTCGAAGTCTTCAATCAAGGAAATAAGGCGGATAGATTCACTATGTCGATGAATTTGCCTGCTGGGATGAATGCTATGTTTGAACAACTTTCAGAAGGTAATGTTACCCCAATATTAGAGCCTGGTGAATCATACAACGTCACTGTTAAGTTTTCGTTTGAAGATGGAACAAATGGTCAACTATTGCTCAATGTAATCGCAACTAGTGTAAATGACCCGTCGGTCTCTAATTCAGGAAAGTGTACCTATCGAGTTGGTTCACAGAATTGGTTAAGGTTGATTTCGACAGAATCGACAATTATCGATGAAGCAGGTAGATACGAGGTAGTTGTGACTCTAAGGAATCAATACACAGAAGGCCAATCTGTTTCAATGTCTATCGACCAAAATGGGACAAACCGCTGGTATGGTTCATCAATTGCTTCAACCGACAGAGAATTTTGGTTGACAGTTAATGGAGATCGTGAAGTGACAGTGATATTCGAAGTTCAAAGTTCAAGCTTGAAGAATCTTGAATCTGAATTCGTAGAAACTAGAGTCACTCTTTGGGCGATTTCAAATTCAGTTGAAGATGCCGCTTCCTTGGACATTCCAGTCACGCTAAAGAGAACATCTTCAGATTCTCAGGATAATGTTCAATCCGATAGCTCAACCGATTGGGTTGGAATTGCTATTTGGGTTGTTGGTGGAGGAGTAATAGTAGCACTTCTTGGTGTTCTATTAGTCGTGCTTAACTCCGGTGAAGAAGAAGAAGAAACCAATTGGCTGCAGGATGGCTATGAAGACAATATTTCTGCGACTTATGGTGCTGTAGCAGCAGCGCCTACGATTCCGGCCGCTGAGCCGATGAAATTTGTGCCTGAAATTGTTGAGCCGGCTCCTGTTCAGGCCAGTGGCCCACCACTACCCGCAAGTGGCCTACCAGAAGGATGGACTATGGAGCAGTGGCAACACTACGGGCAACAATGGTTGGACAGCCAGAACTGAATTTCTCTAACGATGGTTTGAAGAAACACCGCCCTTGCGGTTAACTTGCTGAGGTATCACAATGTATGGTAATGGACAAGCCCCGATTTTCATTTTGAAAGAAGGAGTTCAAAGAACAAGAGGCAGAACTGCTCAATCCAACAATATAGCTGCTGCAAAGGCTGTTGCAGACGCTGTAAGAAGCACTCTCGGTCCAAAAGGAATGGACAAGATGCTTGTCGATAGTATGGGGGATGTCGTAATTACAAATGATGGTGCTACAATCCTAAAGGAAATGGACATCGAGCATCCGGCTGCAAAGATGATTATCGAAGTTGCAAAAACCCAGGAACAGCACTGCTACGATGGCACTACATCAGCCGTCGTTCTTGCTGGAGAATTGCTGAAAAAATCCGAAGACTTGATCGAACAAAATGTACACCCCACTCTAATCTGTGAAGGATTTAGATTAGCCGCAGAAAAAGCAGTAGGCTGTCTTAACGAACACGGAATTTCAACTCAAGGTGATGATGATGTTCTCATGGAAGTCGCAAAGACCTCCCTCACCGGTAAATCCGCTGGTGCAGTAAAGTCATTCTTGGCAGATATCTGCGTAAGAGCAGTAAATGCAGTTGGGCGCGTAGAAGATGGCGAACGATTGGTTGACTTGTCAGACATTAAAGTAGAAAAGAGACAAGGTGGTTCAATCAAGGATAGCACTCTTGTAGACGGAATTATTCTTGACAAAGAAAGAGTACATGCAGGAATGCCTCGTTCTATTTCGGATTGTAAAATCGCTCTAATCAACAGTGCGATAGAAGTCAAGAAAACTGAAGTTGATGCTAAAATTCAGATTACAGACCCTTCAATGCTAGCTTCTTTCTTAGAAGAGGAAGAAGGATACATTAGAGGACTTGTTGAGAAAATTAAAGCAAGTGGTGCAAATGTAATTATTTGCCAAAAGGGCATAGATGACCTTGCACAGCATTACATGGCGAAAGCAGGAATGTTCGCTATTAGAAGGGCAAAGAAAAGCGATATGGAAGCCCTTTCGAAGGCTACAGGAGGCAAAATTGTCACCAATATCGATGACCTGTCTGATTCAGACTTGGGACAAGCATCCAAAGTTGAAGAAAGAAAAATCGGCGAATCTGACATGACTTTCGTCACAGGTTGTCCGGAAGCAAAATCGGTTTCTGTTCTATTGCGAGGCGGTACAGAGCACGTAGTTGATGAAATTCGACGAGCCTTCGATGACGCAGTAGGTGTAGTTTCTGTAGCCTGGGAAGACGGATATGTACTAACTGGTGGAGGAAGTGTTCTTGCAGCATTGTCACGCGATTTGAGAGCGTTCGCAGAATCTGTCGGCGGCAGAGAACAAATGGCGATTGAAGCCTTTGCAAGTGCTTTAGAAATCATCCCGAGAACACTAGCGGAAAATGCGGGTCTGGACCCTGTAACAACTATTATCGAACTAAGGAAATCTCATGCTGATGGAAATTCAACTTCTGGAATAAATGTCGAAGATGGAGGAGTTATGGATATGAGGAAAGCAAATGTTTTGGAGCCTCAAAGAGTTGTTGAACAAGCAATTCAATCCGCTACAGAAACTGCGACGATGATCTTGAGAATCGATGATGTAATTTCATCCAAAGGCGTTTCCGACCAAGGAATGATGGATGGAATGGATGATTTCCACATGTGATTTTTCAAAAACAAAAAATTCCATAATTTTCTATCCCTTTAGGGATAGACAACAAACCTTCAAAGACTAAGTCTATGTCGTATAGATTGCTCAGCGTGAGCACTGGTGATATCATGCCTACGGTCGCAAAGGTTTGGATTGAAGAAGACTGTATCACGTGTGATGCATGTCAGGACATTTTGCCGGAAGTTTTCGAGGTCACTGATGACACTAGCAAAATCAAGGCTGAAGTCAGGGAAGACGGCTCTTTTGACAGGAACATTAGCCATTCTGCAATCAAGGCAGAGTTTAGAGTTGAATACAGCGAACTAATCGAAGAAGCAGCAGATGCATGTCCGGTTGAAATTATCAAATTTGAATACGATGGGGGCAGTAACTGCCGAAGCACCAGTTGAAGCAGCAACAGAGGAAGTAGCTCCAGCAGCAGTGGTTGCATCTGTACCGAGCGCCGATGATGGAGTTCTTGCTGAGTTATTATCGGGCGATAGAAGCCTTGCAGTATTCTTTGGCTCACAAACAGGCAATGCCGCAGGACTCGCTGAAAAGACGGCAAAGAAAGCTGCATCATATGGCTTGGATGCAAAAGTAATCGACATGGATGGATACGACCCAGCAAGTTTTGCTTCCAACAAGAGAGTGCTAATTATTACCTCAACATGGGGAGAAGGCGAAATGCCGGATAATGCTGATAATTTATGGAATCAGACAGTCAGTGCAAAACCTGCTCTAGGCGGAGTGCATTACTCGGTATGTGCAATTGGGGATTCTTCCTATGATGAATTCTGTAAGGCCGGAACAGACTGGGATGGCAAGTTTTCAGAACTTGGCGCTAAATCGATTCAAGCCATTCAATTGTGTGACGTTGATTATGAGCCACCTTGGCAGATTTGGGTCAATGAAGTCCTTCCAAGAATTGCATGTGTAGATTCTTCAGGTACTTTCCAAGAAGAACTACTTGAAGCAATGATTGCGTATGGAGTAGGAGATGTTGATGATGGTGCTGACACGGGTGACTTCACCCCGGGCATGATTGAGCAGCCAAATCTTTCAATGACATTGAGAATTTTCAGATACGATCCAATCAAGGCAGAATCAGGATACGATACAGTTGCAGTAGTACTCCCAGGTCATGCAACTCTAGAAGATGCATTGTTAGCAGTGAAAAGAGATGTAGATGGCTCACTTGCATTCAGGAGCGGCGGCTCATGTGGTCAAAATCCGCTAACTGGTGTAAAGGCGAACGGCAGAATCTTGCCTGCTGATACAACAAGGGTATGCGATTTAGTCAGCGAAGGTGGAACCTTAACAATAGAACCACTTCCAGGTTATGAAGTTCTCAAAGACCTAATGGTTTCATACGAAAGGTTTGATGTTGCAAGGTCGAATTCTAAGCCTTGGATGGTAGCCGACCCAAGACAAGGAGAAAAGTTGCCAAACGGCTCACCTATGGGAGTTATGAGTTCTGACGAAGCAACTTTCCTTCACTCACTAGCGGATGTAGGCTCTCTTCAGTTGGTAAATTCCATGTCTGATACATTCGATATAAACGACGAATACAGTGGTCCAGGCATTGCTTTACAAAGATGGGTCAGAAGCCAAGATTCTCGTGCCGGTGATTCTCATATCAAGCAAATGTATGAATTGATGCAAGGCAAAGGTGGAGTTTGGGACGAAGCCGATATTTCTTCTATTGCTCGCCATGGAATCGATGGCTCACAAGCAGCGGATTCACTTTATGCAGCAAGATCTAGGCTACTTGCCGAATTCAAATTCTCAGGTAAATCTGGAAGACTAGTAAAGAATTATTCAAGGTCTGTCAAAATGTCAGGTAATGTGAATGAAACCACATTATATCGTTCAGTTCTAGGTCCACTCGGGCTCGGTTCAAACCTGTTGAACGGTGTTTCATTGCGTATGATGTTAGGATTTACAAGAAATGGTGGCCCAATGATGAGAGGATTCCAAGGCATGTTGGTTCCGCCAGCCGGTATTGGGAAGATTCCGGATATGTTCAATTCAAAGATTCACAATCATCATGAAGTTGTAGCAATCTTCAACGAATTGGATAGTAGGTTTTAGGTGATTAAGGTGGTCAAATATTCGTATTATCCAGGAAATGTGGCAAGACAATCTTCTAGAGAAGTAGAAGATACAATTCAGCCCCTCTGTAAAACTCTTGGAATCGAATTGATTGAAATCGTTGGATATAGCAGTGATGGAGGAAATATCATCCGCCAAGGAAACAGAGATTTACAACTAGCACTGAATGCTAGAAATTTGGCACTAGCACAAGAAAACGGTCATGATATTATCACACCATGTGCATCAGCACAAGGAATTCTCTATGAATCACTGAAAACATTTAGAGAAGACCCAATTGCTCTTGCTAAAGCAAATACAGTTATTTCAAAAACATCTAATCTAAGTCTAAATGCTAACGAAATTAGTACTAGTCATCTACTTCACGTATTGGTAGATGAAATTGGTCTAGATAAAATCGAAGCTGCGGTTGTCAATCCATTGGATATGGATATAGCGTGCTACTACGGTCCACACATGCAGAGGGATGGAGCCTGTGGTGCTGACGATGCATGGAATCCAACCTACATGGAACAATTGATCACTGCTCTTGGAGGCAGACCTGTAGAATACTCCTCCAAATGTGCAAGTGTTGGAAATCCATCTCTGCTATCATTAGGAGATTCTGTCATGAAAATGACTGCTAGAGTACTAAATGACGCAAAGAAAGCTGGGGCGCAAGTACTAGTATCCGCATGTACTCTATCACATTCCAATCTTGATTCCTATCAAAGCAAAGCAGGTAGAGTTGCAGGAAAAGATACTAATTTGCCAGTTGTTAACCTAACAGAAATAATCGCATTCGCTTTAGGACATTTCACTGATAGATTTGCACAGTTGCGAACCAGAGCAGTAATCATTGGGTCTTGATTACCCATGAAGGAATTTGAATAATTCGCTTGCTTGGCTTGAAGATACTCCTTCAATAGCAATCAATTCATCCAAGCCAAGCATACATAACCCCATGATATCATTGCAGTGATTCATAATGGATTTCGCAGTTTTAGGCCCAATACCTGGAAGGTTTGCAAGTATTTTCTCTCTACTTAATTTGACCTCATTTTCCCATCTGTCAAGTAAATATCCAGCATTTTTTGATTCGCTAATCATAGCATTAATCTCTGATGCAGCAGCCCGAATACTATCTAATTCTGGATTTCTATTTTTGGCAGAAAACTTGTCCAATAATAGTTTCAAAATTTTTGCTTCACGTTTTGCAGCAACTGAAACAAATCTTGCAGTTTCTTCAATACCATTAGTCATCAATACAGGCAACCCCAAATCTAGAGTTATCCAAGCCATAGCCCCCATTACAGCGTTTGGATGAATTCTGTCGCTTTCTATGGATTCGACAATCAATAAAGGGCGAATTGCTGATGAAAATAATCCCTTAGCTTGTTTCAAAATTCTACCGTCGATGATTGAATCGATGAAATCGCGAGAACTTTTTCTTTCAATCAAGACACGGTCGCCTATTTTTATGTCCCCATATCTGAGGTGTTCAAATTTAATATCGTGGCCATTTAACTTGATTAACGATGGTAAAGTCGAATTAGATTCCCTATTGTCTATTACAATCAATTCTGATAATTTTGTACTAGTATCAATCTCATCGATTTCTAGATTAGTTTTTTCGATTATTCTGATTTCATCTAATCTATCGTTTTTTTTTGACCCATCCAAAACTGGATTCCACCAATCATCCTTTTGCTGTGGAATAAATTCGGCCAGTGATTTCTGATTTTGAGGGCGATTTGATGGTGTGTATTTTTCTTTTTTTGTCGCGTTTTCTGATTTTTCATCGCGCTTTTCAGAGATTTCTTTCTTAACTTCTAATCGAGCAGTTTCAGACAAGATGAATTCTTCTGCAGAAAGATTGTCAATTGAAAAATTAGCAAGCACATTTTCTTTAGGAGTAGACCTTTTTGGGAGTCTAGATTGACCTCGTAGTGTCTTTAGGGTTTTGTGCATCGCAATCTCTCTATTCCGGGCAGCCATCTGAACATACTCGTCTCTAGTGTTTTGAGCAATTAGAACTTTGACCGAGCCATCGGTCTTCCTAGCGGTTCTCCCTCTTCTTTGAATAGACCTAATCGCACTAGGTACAGGCTCATAGAGTACCACGCAATCAGCAGCGGGCACATCTAATCCTTCTTCTCCGACACTTGTTGCTACAAGAACATTAATTTCACCTTCTCGAAATCTGTCCAATTGTTCAATTTGTTCTGATTGTTTCATTCCAAGTTGTGTTCCTTTACTTGCTTGGCCAACAAATCTTCCGGGTTTGATTTTTTCATGTTTCAAACTGAAAATCAGGTTGTCAACAGTATCTCTATACTCTGTGAAAATTATTACTTTTCCATCATCTTCTAGACTCTCAAAGACTAATTGTTCTACTATTGAGGGTTTAGGATGTAATTCCTCCATTTCTTTACAGGTTTTGTAAAATTCTGAGACTTGAGGAAGGGACAAGAATCTCTTAGTTTTACGATCTTTATCTTGTCTTGCCCTATCTAGGTACATTATTGCACATCGAAGTCCTTGTGTTTCTAGTAGGTCAATCAATCGGGTCAATCTTCGTAAGTCACTAATCCTTTTTGCAGCATCAAATCCTCTGACATCCCCTCTGTTTATTGCAGCACTAACCCTTCTCTGTGCTTCCTCGAGGGCAGCCGAAGTAACTCTTCCAGTATAAATTAAAAATCCAGCTCTTCGAAGGAACTCAACCTCTTCTTCTAACAATATTTTCAGTGGCATAATTATGTCAGATAATGTATCTGGAATCATAATCCTATGTTCCTCAATCGACATCTCAGTGACATAGGGCTTTACCATCTCATCTTCTCTTTTTGTAATGTGAAGTCTTTCAATTCCCAACCTTTGAACTATTTCAAGAACACTCGCTGCCTTTACACCAGGGGATGCGGTTGCAGCCAATACCTTACCGTGGTTTGAGGCTTGAAGGTACAAATCACCCAACTGAGCCATAGAGTTAGAACCTGTGGCATGATGTGCTTCATCACAGATCAATAGATCTATTTCAGAAAGTAAAATTCTACCACTCAATGCATCATTCCGAATTACATGTGGCGTAGCCATTATTATCTTAGCATCCTTCCACAATGTTTCTCTTTTTTCAGGTCTTATCTGGCCTGTTAGTGTGATAATTTTCCCATCTTCTACATCAATAAATTCCTCAGCCATTCTTGCCTGTTGAGAGACAAGTCCTATTGTGGGAGCAACAAGGACAATTTTCCCATTACCTTCTAAATTCTCAGCCATAGCCATCCACTGAACAGCGGTTTTACCAAGGCCTGTTGGCATTACTAAGAGAGTAGATCCACTAAGGCATTCCTTTGCAGCGTCTAACTGATATGCCCTAGCCTCGACTCCTGATTTGAGTCTTGGATGGCTTACAATCGGCTGCATGAAGTTAAAGTAAAGTCGGGGGTCAAGAGGATTTGCATTTTTTTTGACAATGAAACTGTTATGAAATAGTATAGAATTTAGCAATTGCCCCGTCCGCTCTATACAGCGTTCTCAACCGAACCACTCATATATGGGAGGTAAGTCGAAGGCCTGCTCAGATGGTGCGCGGCCAGACACTGTGCGCAATGCACAGCCCCCCATCACTTGCGGTCACAATCGTGGACTGCGCGCCGGTGTCACGGCAACTCCCCTACCAAACGAGCCTCTGAATGCCCCTTATCGGGGGGCCACTTTAGAGTATGAAAACATAGGAGGCCGAAAATATGGCAAAGAGAAGTCACCCAAGACGTGGAAGTATGGCGTTTAGCCCGCGCAAGCGGTCTGTACGACACTTCGGACATGTTAAGTCGTGGCCAGAAACCGATGCGAGCGAGGTCCGTGTACAAGGATTTGCAGGCTGGAAAGCAGGCATGACCCATGTAATGGCTCGTGATTTAAACCCTAAATCTACTAGTGCAGGGCAGGAGATCAGAATTCCTGTCACAGTAGTAGAAGTGCCAAAAATGCGTGTTCTCGGTGTCAGAGGATACAAGATGACACCATATGGAAAGCAAGCAGTAGGCGAAGCATGGGTTTCAGCAGAACAAATCGAAGAAGCATTCCCACAATTGTTCCAAAGAAAACTTCACAAGAACTCACTAAAGAATCACAGCACTGATAAGCACTTTGAGGCTTTGAAAGCAGAAGACTTGGTCGAAGTTAGAGCAATTGTAGCTACACAACCACATTCAATCACAGGTACTCCGTCAAAAACTCCTGAAGTAATGGAATTAGGCTTAGTTGGTGGAGACTCAGAAGCAAAACTCGACTGGGCTAAAGAAAAGATGGGAGAAGAACTTTCCATATCTGATGTATTCGAAGAAGGAGTCTATGTCGACGCAGTAGGTGTCACCAAAGGATACGGATGGCAAGGTGTTATCAGAAGATTTGGTGGTAAATTACAATCACACAAGAACTCAAAGAAGAGAAGGCAACATGGAAATATGGGTGACTTCGGTACCGGTTATGTCAGGAAGACTATCAGACAAGGTGGTCAAACTGGATACCATCAGAGAACTGAATACAATAAGAGAATACTTTCAATCGCTTCCGCAGAAGATAAGGCAATCACACCTGCTGGTGGATTCCTACACTACGGCGAAGTTAATTCAGAATATGTGCTAATTAAGGGAAGCATCCCAGGGCCATCCAAGAGATTGGTTAGATTCAGAGATGCAACTAGAGCAGATAACAAGGCTGCACATCCTTACGAAATCACTTACGTAAGTACTGCAAGTAAGCAGGGGTATGATGATGAAGGTAGCAGTTCACAATATCAACAACAAGATCGAACAAGATGAGTTAGATGCAGGAAGATTGCAAGAATTCTATGAAATCGAAGTTGAACTTGGAAAGAAGATCGATCTACCAGATTCATTCTCCGCAGAAGTTAGGACTGATTTGGTAAAACTTGCTGTTGCAAGTGCAAGAGCAAACAGAAGACAAGCATACGGTTCAAACCCACACGATGGAAAGAAGAAGCCAATGAGCGGTATGAAGCATTCAGTAGAATGGTGGGGTAAGGGAAGAGGTGTTTCCCGTATCATGAGAAGAACTGGTCAAAGAAGAGCAGCCCAGAACCCTCACACTCTAGGTGGAAGAAGAGCTCATGGTCCAAAAGTCGAGAAGGATTGGTCTAGAAAACTAAACCGTTCAGAAAGAAGACTCGCTAGAAACTCAGCACTTACAGCAACTACTGACATAGAAACCGTATCTAACAGAGGCCACAGATTCGCTGAAGAAATTTCATCTCTTCCTATCATTCTTGGAGATTATTCCGAAAACGGAAAGAAAATGGATTTCGAAGAATTCAATCTAAACGGTGGAACTCGTAAGGTTTCAGCAATATTCGAAGCATTAGGTCTTGGAGATGACCTAAGAAGAGCAAAATCCGGTCGGAAGATCAGAGCAGGTAAAGCAACTATGAGAGGAAGAGTTCACAAAACTCCAAAGAGCATACTACTAGTTGTAGCAAACAAAGACGGCTTGGCAAAGGCTGCACGAAACCTTCCAGGTGTCGATGTAGTTGCTGCTAAGGACCTATCTGCAGAACACCTTGCTCCTGGTGGCGACCTAGGAAGATTGACTGTTTTCACTAAAGCAGCGGTGGAGGCTCTTAACTGAGGAGGTGTGAAGTATGGTAAATCCCTATGACATAATTATGATGCCTTGGATTACAGAAAAGGCAATGGAAGCAAGATCTGTTGATAACAGACTAGAATTCATCGTGAGAAGGTCCGCTACAAAACAAGACATCGCAGCAGCGGTGGAGGCCCTTTTCGATGCTGAGGTTGACAAAGTCAATGTCAGAAACACAAAGAATGGCAAAGTGGCTAGTGTAAGGCTTGCTGAAGGATATGATGCAGATGAGGCTGCAATGCGACTTGGCGCATTCTGATGAGGTGATAATATGGGTAAGAGAATTCGTGCACAGCGTAAGGGAAGTTCACCTAGGTACCGTGTATCTAGTCACAGATTCCCTGGAGCAAACAGAATGCCTAGAGTAAGTGAAGTTGTAGGGGAAGTCACAGAACTTGTCCACAGCCCAGTTCACACAGCACCTCTAGCAAGAATGAAGCTACCAGATGGTCAAACCACTCTAGTTGTTGCAACTGAGGGTATTTCAATTGGATCATCTGTAGCAATAGGAGACAATGTTTCCCTAAGACCTGGAAACATTACAACAATTTCAAACATACCCGAAGGAACCGCAATCAACAACCTCGAATTGAGACCAGGAGATGGCGGAAAAGTTGCAAGAACTGCAGGTAATTCCGCATATGTTGAAGCACACCTTGACAATGGAAGCGTCAGAGTTAGACTTCCATCAGGTACAAGCAGAGACATGTCTGGTAAATGTAGAGCAACAATCGGTGTGCTAGCAGGGCATGGAAGAGGCGAAATGCCATTGAGAACTGCTGGTGCTGCACATTACAAGGCTAAGGCAAGAGGAAAATTGTATCCACATGTTAGTGGAGTAGCAATGAACCCTGTTGCTCACCCACACAGTGGAGGTAACCATCAAGCAGTTCACGGACCAAACTCCGTAGCAAGAGGAACCTCTCCTGGTGCAAAGGTAGGAAACATTGCACCGAGCCGAACTGGTAGAGGAAGAGGAAAGAAAATTTGAGGTGAGATAAGATGGCAAAGAAGAAGAAGTCATTCATGACACCAAAAGCAAGCAGAAGAAAAGCTCGTAAGAAGCGCTCAAGCGTAACTGGCCGTAAGAAGAAAGAGTTTACCTACAGAGGGTATGAACTTGAAGAATTGAAGGCTATGCCAATTTGGCCATCAGAAGATGGTGGTCCATCTGTAATTACTTTACTTACAAGCAGAGCAAGAAGGTCTATCGCAAGAGGTCTATCACCTGAAAATGAACATTTCATCGATAGAGTACGAAGATCTTCATCAAAGACCGTGAGAACTCACAGAAGAGATGTTCCTATCTTACCAGAATTCGTAGGAAAGAGAATCGCAGTTCACAACGGTCAAAATTTCGTTGAAATAGATATCAAACCAGAGATGATTGGACATTATTTGGGAGAGTTCGCAGTTACCAGGAAGGGTGTAACACACTCCGGACCTGGTGTTGGTGCGACGCGCTCTTCCTCGCACGTAGCATTGAAGTGAGGTGAAAAGTATGGGTTGGAAAAAATCAGAAATGGATCGCAGGTCCAAGAAGAGAGAATTGCCACAAAAAGGCTACACTCAATTGTTACAGGGAAGCAGATTGGCTTCAGCAAGAGCTGTTGGAATCGATGTCCACGTCAAGCACTGTTTTGAAATTGCTAGGGCAATAAAGCACAGAACTGCAGGAGATGCAGTTGAGTATCTGAATAACGTTCTAAAAATCGACAGTGACAGACCAGATATCAGACGAAAGGCTACAGCAGTACCTTTCAGATTAGGGTCTGGAAACAAAAGAAGAAAGCGATCTGGTCCATCTATGGTTGGTCACAGAAAGGGCGGTATCGGTCCTGGACGATATCCGGTAAAGGCAAGCAGAGCTATGTTGAAGTTAATTCAGAGCTGTATGGAAAATGCAAGACATCAATACGAAGATATAGACCCTGAAGAAATGGTCATCACTCATTGTGCTGCACACCGCGGCCAAATCAAGAGAGGTTGGACTCCTCGTGCTCGAGGACGTGCATCTCCAAAGAACCACTACAGAGTCAACATGGAAATATTCCTTGAAGACTTTAACAGTGAAGTAGACGAGTTGGAGGACGACTTCTGAGGTGACCATCATGAATGAAAATAGCAGTACACTAAGAAAGATAATTGACAGGAATGTCGAGAGACATCTAGTCAAAGAATTCTTGATGGAGAATACAAAGAAAGCGGGATTCGGTGGTTTAGATATCAGAAGAACACCAAATGGAACCGAAGTGACCGTACATGCTGAGAGGCCAGGAATGGTTATCGGTAGAAAGGGTAAGATCATCAACGACTTACAGAAACAACTCGATGAAAGATTCAGCATCGAAAACCCAAGACTAAAAGTTGACGAAGTAGAAAATCCAGCACTTAACGCACAAGTTATGGCTGAAAAGATTGCTTCCGCAATGGAGAGAGGTTGGTATTACAGAAGAGCAGGTCATTCAGCTGCACTGAACATCATGGAAGCTGGTGCAAGAGGAGTTATCATAACCCTAGCAGGAAAGATAACAGGTGCAAGACACCGAACTCAAAAGTTCATCAAGGGTCACGTGAAGTATTGTGGTGAAACCGCTCTTGAGCACATGGAAACAGGATACGCTGTTTGTATCAAGAAATTAGGTGTCATCGGTGTGACAGTAGCAATCATGAGAAAAGGAACAAAACTTCCTCATGAAATATCAATTTTCTCAGATGAAGAACTGAAAATTCGTGCTGCTGAGCAAGCGGCGGAAGAACCTCAAGAGGAGGGATCGGAGTGACACACGTTTCCAACAGAGAAATCGCTTCCATGAGTGCAGAGAAACTCTCTGAGAGACTCACTGAATTACAGGAAGAATTACTGCAATTAAGAGCAGAACAGTCCCTAGGCGGAAATCCATCAAACATGGGTGCTTACAAGGCTGTTAGAAGGTCTATTGCTAGAATCAAAACTAAACTAAACACAAACAACAACTAAATCTGGAGGTGAAAAAATGGCTGCTATGTGTAATGTTTGCGGATTACCTGACGAATTATGTATTTGTCAAGAAATCGCTAAAGAACAGCAGAAGGCAACCATTAGCACTGACAGAAGAAGATATGGAAAGATTGTGACCAAGGTTGAAGGAATCGAAGATTCTGCAATCGATATCAATCAACTAGCTAAGTTGTTGAAAAACAGATGTGCTGCTGGTGGGACTGTAAAGGGTCGAGTGATCGAATTACAGGGAGACCACAAGAAAAAAGCTGCAGCTGTTTTGGCAAACAACGGATTCAATGTGGAGGTGCGATAAATGGCTAACACAGTATTGAATCAATCTTGGATTGGAAGAGAGGCAACCATTGTCTCTTCAACCGACCCGACTCAAATCGGTAGAACCGGTTTGATATCAGATGAATCTCGAGAAACCATAACTATGCTAGAAGACAACAAGCAGGTTGTATTTGGAAAGAGAAATATCGAATTCACTTTGGGTGGCAGCGATGTCACCATCATCGGCTCGTTGATGCGGCAACGTGCTGAGGATAGAATTTACCGCAACCACAGGAGTGAGTGATGACCATGCGTGACATCGGAGTAGATGTAAGACCACCAGAAGGTGATTGGGATGGAGATGAGAACTGCCCGTTTTACGGAACATTGCGCCTAAGAGGCCAGGTTCTAGAAGGAACGGTGTCAAGTTTAGGAATGCAGAGAACAGTAGTTATCGAAAGAAACAACGTTCGCTACATGAAGAAGTATGAAAGGTACGAGAAGAGGACAAGTGCTCTTTCTGCTCATTTACCAAGTTGTATTGGTAATATCAATGTCGGTGATAGAGTGAAGGTTATGGAATGTAGGCCATTATCCAAGACAGTTTCATTCTGTGTAATTGAAAACAGTGGAGGGGATGCTTGATGCGTGGTATCGCAGGAAATCAAACACGTGGATTGCCAACTATGGCAAGATTACAGGTAGCAGATAACACAGGTGCAAAGATTGTTCAAATTATCAACGTTAGAAAACTCGGTGGAACAATGAGAAGATTGCCAGCAGCAGGTGTTGGCGATTTGATCAAAGTTTCAGTAAAGAGAGGTACTCCTGAAACAAGAAGACAGATGTACAATGCAGTTGTAATCAGACAGAAGAGACCTTTCAGAAGAGTCGATGGAACATGGGTTCAGTTTGAAGACAACGCATGTGTAATTACAAACGAAAAGGGTGATGTTCAAGGTTCTGATATCAAAGGACCAGTTTCAAGAGAGGCTGCTGAAAGATGGCCTCGTATCGCAGCAACAGCGAAACAGATTGTATGAGGTGATTAAGAATGGTAAAAAGTAGCAAACCTGGCAAGCAGCGCAAGGAACAAGCTAATGCTCCAAGTCACGTAAAGAGAAAGAGGATGCGAGCTCGCCTCCAACTAAAGAACCCAGATACAAGACTAGCAGGCGTAAGGTCTGTGACCGTCAGAGTTGGAGACACAGTTCGCGTTGTTAGAGGAGATTACGCTCACGGAGGAAAGAGAGTTGGTGGAAAGAGAAATGCCAATGCTCTAGAAGGTAATGTAATCAATGTAGATTCAAACACTGGTAGATTGTTCATTGAAGGAGCAACCGCTACCAAATCAGACAACAAGGAAGAAGCAGTGCCGGTCCACTGTTCCAATGTAGTTGTAGTTAAGTTGGATGAAACCGATAAACTACGAATGCAGAAATTGACCGCAGACAGGAGTTGAAGATAATGGGAAGCAGCAGTCACTTGAAGAGATTGGCAATACCAAGAAGTTGGCCACTTCCAAGAAAGACCACAGTTTGGGTCACAAGACAAAGAGCAGGAGCTCACAGTCTTGAAAGATCAATGCCATTGAACATCATCGTCAGAGATGTCTTGGGAATGGCTAGGTCAACCCGTGAAGTGAAGAGAATTCTACACCAAGGATTAGTGAAGGTCGATGGAAGGGTCGTCAGAGATTCAAGAAGAGGTGTAGGTCTTATGGATGTTCTAACACTTGGAGAAGAAAATTACCGATGTGTTCTTGATACCAATGGAAGACTAAGATACCGTGTTATTTCTGACGAGGAAGCAAAATGGAAGGTTTGCCGAATCGAAGGAAAGTCCACTGTTCGTGGAGGAATGACACAGGTTCACCTTCATGATGGAAGAAACATTCTCGTTGAAGATGCTTCTGAACACAAGACAGGAGATTCATTGAAGATTTCACTACCAGAACAAGACATTCTTGAGCACATCAAATTCGGTGAAGGCACAAGATGTATGTTGGTTGGAGGAGTTCACGTTGGTAAGTTAGCTGATGTCACAAAATATATTGTGAAGCGCTCCAGTATGCCAAACGAAGTTGAATTCGAGGGATTCGGAACAACTTCCCCTAACGTATTCTCTGTAGGCGACTGCAGTCTACCTGGTCTGGAGGTGAGCCAATGAGCGAGACAGCAAATCCTATGTCAATGCCAAGAATTTCTAAGGTAGTAGTCAACATTGGTGTCGGCGAAGGCGGAGACCGTTTATCCAACGCTGAAAAAGTTCTGGAAATGGTCACTGGAGTCACTCCAATCAGAACCCTTGGTAAGCAACAAAATCGAGACTTGAAAGTAAGAGTCGGATTCCCTATCGGATGTAAAGTGACCATGAGAAATCCAGAATCAATCAAGAAATTCTTGACCGATGCATTTTGGGTACGTGAAAATATCATTCCTAGATGGAACTTCGATAAATCAGGAAACCTATCATTCGGTATTAGCGATTATACCGACTTCCCAGAACAAAAATACGATCCGGATATCGGAATTTTTGGAATGGATATCAATATCGTTCTTGAAAGACCTGGGCACAGAGTTAGCAGAAGACGCCGACGAAGTGCAAAGGTTCCACAAAGCCACCGAACCAATGCTGATGATGCCAGAGCATGGTTTGTTGAGAACTATGGCATTACAATCTTGGAGGAGTGAAAATGGCACGAGACCACGGTGAAGAAATTGGAAGAACAAACGGATGCCGCAGATGCGGTAGAAGAAGAGGTATGATTAGAAGACACGGTCTTAGATTGTGCCGCCAATGTTTCAGGGACATCGCTCCAGAGATTGGATTTAAGAAAATGAATTGAGGTGAAGAAGAATGCAATTTGACCCCCTTAATGACGCACTAGCAAAACTATTCAATGCTGAACAAGCAGGTAAGTTCGACGTACAATTATCCCCAGCATCCAAATTGCTAGGATCTGTTCTACAGATTATGCAATCCTCCGGATACGTTGGTGAGATTGAAAGAAATGATGACGGAAGAGGTGGAAGTTTCAGCGTCCAACTACGCGGAGCTATCAACCAATGTGGTGTTGTAAAACCACGATACTCAGTCAGAAGACAAGAATTCGACAAGTGGGAAGGAAGATTCCTGCCAGCACAGGATTTTGGTCTTCTTATTCTAACTACAAACAGTGGTGTTATGCATCACAAAGACGCAAAGGAGAACCGAATTGGTGGTAAGTTATTGGCTTACGTGTACTGAGGTGATAAGATGGTAAAACTAGATAGAATTGAACACACAGTAGAGATTCCAGAAGGAGTCACTGCAACACTAGATGGTAATATGGTCACCATCTCAGGTCCAAATGGTTCCATTTCACGAGAATTCGTAAGTCCTAGACACGATATTTTCCAAGAAGGTGGCGCTCTTTTAGTAAGAGTCGACATGCCAAGGAGCAAAGAAAAGGCTCTAGCAGGAACCTGGAATGCACATCTTAACAACATGGTAAAGGGAGTCACTGAAGGATTTACTTACACATTAAAAGTACTATATTCTCACTTCCCTATGACTGTTGAAGTTAAGGGAAGAGAATTCGTTGTAAACAATTACTTTGGTGAAAGAGTTCCAAGACGTGCAGACATCCTAGAAGGTGTCGATGTTAAAGTCCAAAACAAGACTGAAGTTGTAGTTTCAGGAATAAACAAGGAAAGCGTTGGCCAAACAGCTGCTAACATTGAACGTTCCACTACTGTAAAGAACAGAGATAGAAGAGTATTCCAAGATGGAATCTATCTCATCAGTAAAGCATGATGGGGGTTATTGAATGAGTGATTACGAAAATATGACAGTCGCTGAATTAAAGGAACTTCTGAAAGAAGCAGGATTACCTGTTGCTGGAAAGAAGGCCGATCTAATCGCAAGACTACAAGAAAACGATGGCTCCTCAGCAGTATCTGAAGAGGTAGAGGAAACAGTCGAAGATGTTGAAGAAGATTCTTACGAAGATGATTACGAAGATGAAGACTGGGATGACGAGGATTTAGTCGAAGAGCATGTTGCAAGACAAAAGCCAGTTCTATCTGAAGAGATTAAGGAAGCATTAGCACTAAGAGCAGCTCAGAAGAAAGCAACACCAACTTTCAGACGAACCGAATGGTTCCGCTACAAGAGATTATCACGCTCCGGTTGGAGAAAGCCACACGGTATGGATAACAAGCAGAGACGCAATTTCAAGTATCGTGGTTCACTAGTTCGAATTGGACATGGTAAAGTCAACACAGCAAGCGGTCTTCATCCATCTGGATTCGAGGAAGTAATGGTTCACAATCCTGCGGATTTGGATCAAATTGATGCTGAAACTCAAGCAGCAAGAGTAGGTTCAAATGTTGGCGGAAGAAAGAGAGAAGTCATTCACTCAAGAGCTGATGAACTAGGAATTAGGGTCCTTAACAGAAGGAGGGAGCGCTAATGCAGATTACTAACCAAAAGAAAATGGCAGCTCAGATTTTGAACTGTGGTGTCCACAGAGTTTGGATTAATCCATCTTACTTAGACCAGGTCGCTCAGTCTGTACAAAAGGAAGATATCAGAGAAGCAATAGATAATGGCTGGATAAAAGCCAAAGCGGTTCAAGGAACTTCTAGAGTACGAGCAAAGAAGATCAAGGAACAGAAGATGAAAGGTCGCAGAAAAGGACAAGGAAAGAGGTCTGGAACTGCGAACGCTCGAAATCCTAGAAAACAACAATGGATGTCTACAATAAGAGCTCAAAGAAGAACTCTAAAGGACATGAGAGAAGATGGAACGTTGGATAGGTCCCAATACCGCCACTATTACCTTAAGGCAAAAGGTGGATCATACAGGTCAGTTTCTCACATGAGATCCCAGATGGGTGTTGAGGGAATTAAATTAGGAGGTGACCAATGATGGCACAAGGTCCTAGACAGAGAAACCAATACAGAAGAAGAAAATCCGGTGAAACCGATTACAGAAGGCGCTTGAAACTTCTCAAGAGCGGTCAAGCAAGAGCTGTTGTCAGAGTATCAAACACCAGAGTCACATGTCAGATTGTCACGTACGAAAAAGCGGGAGACAGTGTTTCCGTATCATCAACTGGTGATGATTTGGTGGCAAAATATGGATGGCCAGAAGGAAATTCAAGAAAGAATATTCCTGCATCATATCTAACTGGTTTCGCACTCGGTAAATCTGCAATTGCTTCAGGTGTTGATGAGGCAGTCCTTGATATTGGACTTGCGGCAAGTTCAGCAGGAAGCAGAGTTTTCGCAGCACTGAAAGGAATGATTGACGCTGGATTGGAAATCCCACATGGAGATGACATTCTACCTTCAGAAGACAGAATCAACGGAGAACACATCGATAGTTCATACGGCAAGGCAATTGAAGCATGCAAGAAAAAAATAGAGGAGGCGTTCTGAAATGACTGACGAATTAACAAATATGGCTCCAGGATTAATCCAAGCATTCGCTCCTAAGGAAGAAACTCCTAGAGAATCTGGAAGAAGAAACAATTCAAACGATGAATCAATTTCTGCTCTCAGATCTTGGACACCAAGAACAAGATTAGGAAGAGAAGTAATGGCTGGCCGCATAATCACTTACGAGCAAGCTATGGCATCTGGGCTACCAATCAGAGAAGTTGAAATCGTTGATGCTCTAATTCCAAATCTTGAAGATGAAATAATCAAGGTTAACATGGTTCAAAGAATGACTGACTCTGGTAGACGTGTTAGATTCAACGTAATGGCTTGTGTTGGAAACAAAGATGGCTATGTAGGTCTAGCAATGGCAAAAGGAAAAGAAGTTTCTCAGACTATCAGGAAAGCACTAACTGCAGCAAAGTTGAACATTATCCAAATTCAGAGAGGTAACGGTTCATGGGAATCCAGCGTAGGTCCGGGAACATCAGTGCCTTTCAAGGTACAAGGTCAAGCAGGTTCTACAAAAGTGACACTTATGCCAGCACCTGCTGGAAAAGGCCTAGTTATTGGAGAAACTGGAAAGAAAGTATTGGTTTTGGCCGGTGTTACAGACGTTCTTTCAAGAACAAAAGGTCAAACCAGAACAACGATCAATTACGCAGCGGCAACATTCAATGCTCTGGCTGAAATTAACAGAACAAGAGTGAGTCAATCGCAAAAAGAACAACTGTTCATCCATAAGGGGAGGTTGTTAGAATGAGTTGGATTGTTGTAAGAGCACGTTCAGATGTCAAAGTCGAAAGGTCAATCAAAGAAACGATGGGCATGCTGAACTTGACAAGGGTAAACCACGCTGTAATTATTCCAGAAAACCCACAATACAAGGGTATGCTTCAGAAGGCTAAAGATTACATCACATGGGGAGATGCTGATGCAGAAATGATTGAAAAAATGATTTCTGAAAGAGGCCGACTAGTTGGCGATTTACCGATCACTGATGAAGTCGTCAAGGAAGGAACAGAATATTCTTCAATCAAAGAATTTGCAGCAGCTATCGCATCTGGCGATGCTACTGTCAAGGATTTGCCTAACATGAAGAGAGTTTTCAGACTACATCCACCAAGAGGCCCAAAGGGCTGGGGTGGTATCAAGCGAACCTACGTTGTAGGTGGCGCTTTAGGTCCTCGTGGAGAGGATATCTCAGCATTGGTTGAGAGAATGATTTGAGGTGATTAAATGAGCAAAGCAAACAAACATCGTGGACGATGCCGAACTCACGGAAGAGGTCACAAGGCTGGCCGTGGGGCAGGTAAGCGTGGAGGACGTGGTAACGCCGGTATCAACAAACACCGAGTTATGACTAGAATCAAATACATGCCTAACCATTGGGGAATGCATGGATTCAACAGAAATCCTGGGCTAAGAACCGTTTACGTCACTTGCAATGTAGGAGATCTAGAAGGTCTCGCTGCTGGTGGCGACTCCGTTGATTTAACAGAAATGGGAATTGACAAATTACTGGGTTCAGGTCAATTGAAGAAGGCTCTAACAGTCACAGTCGAAGAATGGTCAGCAAAAGCTGCGGAAAAGGTATCCGCTGCTGGTGGCTCAATCGAAGGCGACGACGAAGAAGAGGAAGAGTGGGAGTGAGCATCTTTAGGGATTAAACTCCGCTAAGTTCTTTACCAAATGAAATTGAAATAATAAATGAGGGAACAAAATGGGCAAACAATCTATCCCTTGGGCAGTTGGATTAACTGGAATCCTGTACTTTGGAATGTTAATCTACTGGGAGTTTGAAGCATTCGAAGCAGCGTTAGGCCTAGGTGGGACTGCAAGCCAGAATGCAATTGACGGGGCTATTTTTGGTCTCGGAATGTCAATTGCCTATGTCGCTTACCTGATTCTTTGTTTCACTAAAGATATGCCAGAAGGCCTCAAAGAGGTTCCAATTGTTGGAAGATATGGTAAATTGCTTGGTTGGCTTGCTTTCTTAGGTGTCGCAACCTACTACTGCCGTCCAAATGCTTGGGCGAATGGAACTCATGAAGACCTTGTAGGATACCTGTTGGTTGGAGTTATTCTCCTTGGTTTCGCTGCTTCTGCTGCACTCACATGTTTCATGTACAGCGGCGATAAAAACAGCAGATTGTATGCTCTTCACAGGTTCGTCGATACATATCCTACAATTACAAAACCAGATCGACACGTTAGATTTAATGAAAAATTGTGGACTACAACTCTTGTTTTGATAATCTATTTCGCAATGACCAATGTCATGCTTTGGGGTCTATCTGGACAGGCACTTGACTTGTTCAGTGGTTTCAGGTCAATCATGGCTGGTGCTTCTGGTACAATCATGCACTTGGGAATTGGACCGATTGTTACTGGTTCGATTATCATGCAGTTATTCGCTGGTGCTAAAATCATCAAACTAGATTTAACCGACTCAAGAGATAAAGCAATGTATCAAGGTGTTCAGAAATTATTGGTTCTAATTATGATTCCAATTGAATCAATACCTCAAACATATGGTTTCTTGGATCCTATGCCAAACCTGGTTTCTACCTATGGTATGGGATGGGCTAACTTTGTAATCGTGGCTCAATTATTTGCTGGTTCTTATCTTGTATTCTTGCTTGACGAACTTGTGTCAAAGTGGGGTATCGGGTCAGGTATTTCCCTGTTTATCGCTGCGGGTGTAGCACAATCGACATTCGTTGGAACTCTATCTCCTCTACCAACAACCACAGGTGTTGGGTACAGCATTCAAAACCCACCTTCTGGAACGCTTCCGATGATATTCTACATGTTTAGGGAGTCAACGAATAGCCAAATGATTTCTCAGAATGGTTTCGAAACGATTTTACTGACCCACGTTAATCCAGTAGTGGCTTTGTTCTCATCGGTTGTTGTATTCTTGATTGTCGCATATGCGGAATCAAGTAAGTTGGAATTACCACTTACACACGGAAAGGTCAGAGGCCACCGTGGTAAGTATCCAATCCGATTGGTCTATGCATCGAACATTCCGGTTATTTTGATGGCTGCTCTATTGGCAAACATCAACATGTTTACCCTGCTATTCTGGAACCACCCTACACTGCAGAAAACGCCTATCCTCGGTAAAGAAGGATGGGGTAGTATGTCCGAGTATATCGGTACCTATGAACCAGGTTCATCTACGCCTAGTGGAGGTTTCGCATGGTACTCTTCAATGGTTAACGGTGTAAACGATTGGCTGATACCACTATTGAATCAACAGGGAGATATCTATGGGCACTCATTATGGCAGATAGGTGGTCACGTATTCTTCTATGTCACATTGATGACAGTAGGTTCTATGGTCTTCGCTAAGTTCTGGATCGATACCACAAACATGGGTTCGAAAGATGTTGCAAAACAAATTGAGAGAACAGGAATGCAAATTCCTGGATTCAGAAAGAACCCTCTAGTTCTTGAGAGAATCCTTGAGAGATATATTCCACCAATAACCTACTTCTCAGGGGCTTTCGTAGGATTGTTAGCTGCTGGAGCAGACTTACTTGGAACGGTCGGAAACGCAACCGGAACGGGTCTGTTGCTAGCCGTAGGTATCATTCTAAGGACATACGAACAGATCCAAAAAGAGCAAGCTATGGAAATGCATCCAATGTTAAGGCAGTTCTTCGGCGCTGAGTGATTCGCATCACTGCACGACATTTTTGGAAAAAGTCTTTTGAAAAATAGACTAAATCACATTAAATTTGTTAAAAATCTGCGAAAATATCTAAGTATTTTATACTAAAATATGGCTCGCAGTAATTCGTTTTACATTTTTTGTAAATAGTCACCTTGATATACAGGTGGGAGTTGGGCAAGATGCTTGCGTCATTCGGAATGGCGTTGGCGGATGAGTCGAAAGACGATGATATCCGCTATCTTCCGGATGCAAGCCGAAGCATATTGCGGTCTCAAGAAACCACGCCCTTCCCGGGGATTTGTGAAAGCTTGGGGCCAGGTAGGTGATCAGTGTTCACGACACAATTTTGTATTGTGTGCAAATTAAGAGCAACTCTAGTGCAACGTGAACCTGTCAATTCAAATTTTAGGTCAGCAAAAAATAACACAAAAGCGACAAGTAGCCTAAGGATCGAGACAAGAGAGGTGCAAATCTAGCATCACGAAATCTGGTTGATCCTGCCAGAGGCGACCGCTATTGGAGTTCGATTAAGCCATGCGAGTAGAAAGAAATTAGATTCTTTGCATACTGCTCAGTAACACGTGGATAACCTGCCCTACACTTTGGGATAATCTCGGGAAACTGAGCATAATACCAAATGGACCACTACGCCTGGAACGGTGAGTGGTTGAAAGCTCCGGCGGTGTAGGATGGGTCTGCGGCGTATCAGGTCGTAGGGGGTGTAACGGACCTCCTAGCCATCGACGCGTACGGGTTGTGGGAGCAATAGCCCGGAGACGGATTCTGAGACACGAATCCGGACCCTACGGGGTGCAGCAGGCGCGAAAACTTCACACTGCAGGAAACTGTGATGAGGGAACTCCAAGTGCATGCATATAATGTATGCTTTTCTTGAATCTTAATAGTTCTTGGAATAAGGGCTGGGAAAGACCGGTGCCAGCCGCCGCGGTAATACCGGCAGCTCAAGTGGTCGTCGTTCTTATTGGGCCTAAAACGTCCGTAGCCTGTTTGGTAAATCTATGGGTAAATCAACGAGCTTAACTCGTTGAATTCTGCAGAGACTGCCAGACTAGGGACCGGGAGAGGTATGAGGTACTCTGGGGGTAGGGGTAAAATCCTGTCATCCTCAGAGGACCACCTGTTGCGAAGGCGTCATACTGGAACGGATCCGACGGTCAGGGACGAAGCCTAGGGGCACGAACCGGATTAGATACCCGGGTAGTCCTAGGTGTAAACGCTGTGGATTTGGTGTGTGGGGTCCGTCAAGGGCCCCATGTGCCGGAGTGAAGATGTTAAATCCACTGCCTGGGGAGTACGGTCGCAAGGCTGAAACTTAAAGGAATTGGCGGGGGAGCACTGCAACGGGAGGAGCGTGCGGTTTAATTGGATTCAACGCCGGAAAACTCACCAAGGCCGACTGTTAGATGAAGATCAGCGTAACGAGCTTATCGGAGTATCAGAGAGGTGGTGCATGGCCGTCGTCAGTTCGTACTGTAAAGCGTTCTGTTAAGTCAGATAACGAACGAGACCCGCATCTCTATTTGCCACCCTCATGTCCGCATGAGGCGCACCATAGAGAGACCGCTGGTGTGAAACCAGAGGAAGGCGCGGGCAACGACAGGTCAGTATGCCCCGAATGTCTTGGGCTACACGCGCGCTACAAAGGACAGGACAATGGGAGGCTACACCGAGAGGTGACGCTACCCCGAAACCTGTTCATAGTTCGGATCGAGGGCTGTAACTCGCCCTCGTGAAGCTGGATTCCGTAGTAATCGTGTTTCAAAATAGCACGGTGAATATGCCCCTGCTCCTTGCACACACCGCCCGTCAAACCATCTTAGTTGGGGGTGGGTGAGGCTGCGTTTAAATGGCGTATTCGAGCCTGCCTTCGACAAGGAGGGTTAAGTCGTAACAAGGTATCTGTAGGGGAACCTGCAGATGGATCACCTCCTAAGAAAACCCGGAAGCGGGGGACTTCGGTCCCCGTTTCCACTTTTTTATCGCTCGCGCGGTTTACTTTTTACACCGCTTACTTTTCATCGACGTACCAATATTTCTTGTTAGGCGATAATGGGCGCTTCATCCATAGAGGCCTTCTTTCACCTCGTGGATGGGTTTCTCTTTCTTTAGCCCAAGAATTCCACTTCTTGTAATATTCATGAGACTTATTCGTATCAACTTCTACGTCACCATATTCTTCGCCTTCCGCTGGAAGAGACAACTTGACTTTTTGCAACCAGCAATGAGCTCCACTAATTGGATCTGGTTGAACAGCATGTGTGATGTTTTGATGTACACCGCCATCTCTCCAGAATAGGCGGTTTGTATCAGGGTCATTTGATTCAAATGGTGTTACTCCTTCTATAGTCCTCATTCTCCATTTGCCATCGCCTCTGTCTTCAATAGACACTGTATTGGTCATCATGCGATTTCCAGCATCTTGTTTTCTTCTCCAGCGGCCAATGTGGTGAGAACATCCCACGATACCAGGTTTAATCGCCTCAGTCACCCAGACTTTATCGATAAACCAGCCAATTTCCGTTTCAATTTTGATTAATCCTCCCTCAGTCACACCTAGTTTTTTGGCATCTGATGGATGGAGCCAAATAGGATTTTTATGTGCGATTTCCACCAGCCATTTTGCGTTAGCTGACCTCGAGTGTATATGCATTGGCAGTCTGAAATTCGGCAGCAAGCAGAATTCGTTTTCCCCAGTCAAATTTTCTGGGTGGACATGAGATTTTATTTTGTAATGTGGTATTGCGTGTTCGGGATAACCGAATTCAATCATCGTAGGCGAATAGAATTCTTGTTTCCCTGAAGGAGTTGGCCATCCTTCTTTTTCGTATTTTTTATATGTACTTTCTTCAATCAAAAAAGCACCGTGTCTTCTCATGTATTCTAACTCGGAGAGTTCTTCTTCCTTGGCTTTCTCAGTTAAACCAGGTACTCTCTCAAAGATGTACTGATAGTAATCATCGAGATTCATAGTATCTCCATCTCTGTATGGTGACATGAAATATTGCTTGATTCCTAGGCTTCCATCAGGATCTATTCTAAGGCTCAGTTCATTCCAGAACTCGTCTTCTTCCCAGACTTCTCCAGGGTTTACCTCGTGAGTGAATTCTACTTCCTTGCCTTGTCTTCTTTGGAACTCTCGCAAAACCGGTTGTCTGAATGCAACCCACTTCCCTGATGAAGTCGCGTATGAGTTGATATCGTGCCTTTCGCTTGCGTGTCCCATAGGAATAACGTAATCTGCAAAGAATGCAGTCTCGTTCCAAGTCGGAGTCATTGCGATATGGCATCCGACCGCTTCTTCGTTTTGCAACATTTCAATCCACGAAAAGCCATCCGGATAAGTCCAAACCGGATTAAACACCCTCGTAAAATAAACATCCATAGTTCCTCTTCCTTCCTTAACAAGATGTGGAAGAATATGGCTCATTTCGAAATGAGCAAGAGTATATTCCGGTGGGAAATGCAATTCATTCCAGCCTTCCGGAGCCGGAGGCTCATTTGGCAATTCAGGCTTGAATTTTGACCATGAATTAGGTGCAGTGCCACCTTCAGTTCCAACTGAACCGGTTAGTACATTTAGGAAATGGAGACTTCTAGAGACCTGCCATCCACCTAAATTGCCGATAGATGCAGCCCTCCATACGTGTGATGATAATCTACTTCCAGCATTTGCGACGATTCTTCCAGTTTCGATGACCTGTTCTACAGGAATTCTGCATTCTTTTGATGCGAATTCAGGAGTATATTGAGCATATTCTTGTTTCAGGATTCCTATGAAGTTGTCAAAAGTTTCCTCTGAATTTGGATGAACTTCTTGTAAGTACTGTTGCCAATTTACTTGTGTTTCCATGAATTCTCTATCATATAGCCCTTCATCCAAGATAATCTTGGCCCAACTCAGGAAAAGTGCAGTTTCACTACCTGGCCAGGTTGGAATCCAGTGGTCAGCCATAGATGCAGTGTTAGATAGTCTAGGGTCAACAACAATCAATTTAGCGCCATCCATCATTCCTTCGAGAATTCTTTGTGCGTGAGGATTGAAGTAATGACCGGTTTCAAGGTGAGATGAACATAGTAGGATTACCTTTGCATTACTATGGTCGGGACTTGGTCTGTCATGGTGATGCCAGATTGCATAACCTGTTCTAGCTCCTGCACTACATATGTTGGTATGTGAATTATGTCCGTCTACTCCCCACGCTTTGAGTACACGATTCGTATACCCTTCATGACCAGGTCTTCCAACGTGGTAAACTACTCTATCTCGAGCGCCAGTTTCTAGCGATGCTCTGATTTTGTTTGCTATATCATCGAGAACTTCTTCCCAAGAAACTCTCTCCCAGCCACCTTCACCTCTTTTTCCAACTCGCTTTAGCGGGTAAAGAATTCTCTCAGTATCATTAATTTGGTTAATTGTAGCAGGTCCTTTAGCACAGTTTCTTCCTCTACTTCCGGGGTGGTTAGGATTTCCCTCAAAACGAGACACTTCGCCGGTTTCTTTATCTACATATGCTAGTAAACCACATGCGGATTCACAATTAAAACAAGTAGTAGGGACCAAGGAGAAGTTTCTTTCAACCTGCTTGGGCCATGCTTGAGCATCTAGTTCTGTGTGATTATCCCAATCATCCATGGTTGGGTATTTTCTCAAAGGCCCATCTGCGCCTTTGTGAGGCTTTTTATCGATATTTGGAATAATTCGCAATTTCTGTGCTATATTTTCAATAAATGTCCTTGCCATAAAATCACCTCACAACAATGGCTCCAATTGAGGTCTTTCAATAACGTGATGCCCATGGACTAGAATAATTATCAAACCGATAATTCCAGTCATTATAGGTAATAGTCCGCCAACGATTATCGCTAGAGTAGCACCGCCAATTAAGGCGGTCTCGATTAAAAATTTGAGGGGAAGTAATCTATCTTTAGACCACGATCGTCCCTTTGCTTGCTGTAGCAACCAAGCGGTGTAGACACCGGTTAATGCTGCAATTGGTATTCCTGCGTAAGCCAAGTATTTCAGATAAGTTTCATCTAAATCCAGTATAACTACTGCGAGAGATACCGCTAGAATTCCACCGTATGCTGCAAGAATATATGCTCCTTTTACAAGCCAAGAATTCCAATTGGGTCGTAGCATCACATACAGGAATCGTTCAGGTCTATCTAAGTCCTTGATTAGAAGTAATCCAGTTATAGTCATGAAACCTAATCCAACTCCTATGACTGGAATCCATAATTCGTCCATATTAGGTAAATATCCTGTGAGCCACATAATCATAGCAACCATGTATGTTCCTGCTGCAATTCCTTTGGTCCAGATGTATGCGCTGACTTCCCATCCCCATAGAATACCTTTGGATGGTGCATCGTATGCTCTCTTCGCATTCGGTGAGTTGTCAGCTAATTTTTGAGCAACGTCACGAATTATTGCTTGGTCTCGAGGATTTGCATCTTTTGCTTTCATCTCCAAGGCTAATTGAACTAGCATTGAGTGTTCATCGGCAGCTCCCATCCTTTCGCTGGCATATTTTGCATAATGTCCAACACCTGCTGCTTGTTCATTCCACATTCCTTCAGCGGTTTTATCAGTGGCTAGAGGATTTAACATATCGTCAGATGTATCTAGATAGAATACATTTGGTATAGTTCCAGCTTCGGGCTTACGAACCTTTGTTTCATTTTCTGAAATTAGAATTGACAGATTAGAGGTTTCATCATCTAAATCTCCACTAACAATTGCTTCAACTGGACAAACAATTACGCAAGCAGGTTCATACGAATTTTCGATTCTATGTGCACAATAATTACACTTTGCGGCAGTACCTGAATCTGGATTGATGTATAGAGCGTCATATGGACATGCTTGCATGCAAGATTTACATCCAATACATCTGTCATCGTCGAAATCTACAATTCCATCATCTCTTGTGAATAGGGCTGTTGTTGGACAAATTGTCGTGCATGGTGCATCTTCACAGTGATTACATCTATGAACACTAAATTCTCGATTCGAATTTGGATATTCTCCAGTTTCGATATATTTTACGTGAGTTCTATTTACTCCGACAGGAACATCATGCTCAGATTTACAGGCAACTGTACAGGCGTGACATCCAATACATTTTCTGTTATCGATGGCAAAGCCATAATTTACCATAACCCATGCTCGTTATCGAATTACATTAACTTATCTTACTTGTGTAATTATTCTTGGCAAGCGGTAAAAGATTAATTGAATTATTTTGGTTAGTCTAATACTACGACTTTTGATCCGTTCATCTCAATTCTAACTAGGCTATTCAATGGCCATTCTCCCTGGCTTCTAACAAAATTCATGCCGTTTCCTTTCTCAAAGACTATCCAGCAGTCGGATACCGTTGCTCCAATTCTGTCAACTGCTTGCAGTATTGGTAAAAGGGTTCCACCAGTAGATACAACATCATCTACAATAAAGACGCCATCTCCTTCTCGGATGTCGTTTAGGTAAATTTCACCCTTAGAGTAACCAGTTGATTGGTCAATCGCAGTTTCGCCCGGAAGGCCATATTCTCTCTTTCTTCCTATCACTAACGGTTTACCAGACTTGAGACATAATGCGGCAGCAAGAGGAATTCCCATTGCTTCAATACCTAGAATGATATCTACTGAATCCCAATCTACCTTTTCAAAAATCAAATCCCTAGCGGCTGCCAATAATTCAGAGGTTTGACTTGGAACACCATCTGTCAAGGGGTGGATAAAGTACGGGTAATCTCCCCTCATTACTACTGGAGCATTGATTACGCTTTGTCTGAGAATTTCGAATTTTTCATCGGACATGGGTCTCCCACGCTGGAGCGACAAATGAACTATTCCTAAAAGTTGGATAAGAAGAATTGGGGCAGCGACTGGGGTCGAAACCCCAGTCGCCGCGGCTTCTGTCATTCGACAGTAAATCTCATCTAATTTACATCATTCAATGCAATCTCAGAAGATCATGTTGATGAGCCATTCGAATGTAGTCTCATCCCCTGGTCCGAGATAGAACATTATCATCAATGCACAAAGGGTTCCCATTACTGGGTTAATTTGGTCGGCCTTGCTGGTTCCCAACTTCATAAGAACATAAGCAATGATACCCCAAGCAATTCCATCTGCAATTGAATATGTCAATGGCATCATTACGATTGTAATGAATGCAGGAATAACTATTTCTTTGTCATTCCAATCAATTTCAGCAGCACCACGCATCATCATTGCACCTACGACTACTAGCGCCGGAGCAACAGCGAATGCAGGTATTGCTTGCAAAAGTCCAGAAAGGAATAGTCCCATAAGCATCAATACACCAACTACAACAGATACTAATCCGGTCTTTCCACCTTCTTCGATTCCAGCAGCAGATTCAATGTACGTTGTTGTTGTGCTTGTACCACAAAGTGCACCAGCTATTGTTGCAACAGCATCTGACATGAACGCTTCATCTGCACCCTCTAAGTTGTCGTCTTCGTCGACCTTTCCTGCCATTTTACCGACACCATAGAGTGTTCCTGCTGTATCAAAGATATCCACGAATAGGAAGGTGATCATAACAAGCAAAAATGCTCCAATAGTTTCAGAGTCAAGGTCAGCCAATGCTCCTAATGCGGCTCCTACAGCTCCGGTATCGAACCCATCAGTTGAGAAAATGTCTCCTAATGCAGGTGCAGCCACTTCAACACCACCGTTGTATGCGTCAGCAACATGCATGTCCATAGCGCCCAGGATCCATGCAATTCCAGTAATTCCTGCAATTCCATAGATAATCGCTCCTTTGTATCCTCGAGCCATCATGATACCAATTGCTAATAATCCTACCATTGCCCACAATTCGCCAGATTGGTGCGTCCAACTTGCATGTAAACCGATATCAACTAATGTAGCACCACCAATGACCCATCCCATTTCTTGCAGTCCGATGTGGGCAAGGAACATTCCGATACCTGCCATCGTAGCGATTTTCAGTTCTTTTGGAATTGAATTGATCATTTTCGTTCTCCAACCAACCTGTGGTAAAGATATAATCAAGAAGATAATACCCTCAACCAATACAGCAGCAAGAGCTAATTCCCATGGAATGCCCATGCCAAGAACTACGGTGAATGCAAAGTATGCATTCAATCCCATTCCTGGAGCCATTGCATATGGCTGGTTTGCCCAAAGCCCCATTATCGTACAACCTACAAAGGCTGCAATTGCGGTTGCAAACAATGCTTGGTTGAATGGGATACCCAATCCTACACCGGTAGCAGGATCTATTGTAAATCCTAATTCTAGGAATGACGGGTTAACCACTAAGATATATGCCATCGTCAAAAACGTGGTTATACCTGCTCGTATTTCGCCTTGCATGTTCGTTCCATTTTCTTCAAATTTGAAGAAGTCAGCCATTTTTTGTTCTAAACTCATTTTTCTTTTCACCCTCCTTGGGTTACAATCTCGACAGTTCAGAGAGGTTATGATGTTTTTTGTGAAAATAAAATCACAAACGGTGTTTTTACAAACACTTCCTTAGTGCCGTGTTTAGGAATATGAAACTAACGATTTGAGAGAAAAAGAAAAGTTTTCTTTACCTTTTAAGAAGTCTAATTCTATGATGACAGCGCATCCAATAATGTCAGCCCCTACGCTCTTTAGAAGTTCTCCTGATGCTGCCAAAGTCCCTCCTGTAGCAAGCAAATCATCTAGAATTACAACCCGTTGTCCAGGTTTGATTGCATCCGATTGAATTTCTATTGTATCGGTTCCGTACTCTAATTCATACTCATGAGATATTACTTCACCAGGTAATTTCCCTTTTTTCCTGATCATAGTCATTGGAATATTCATTCTATCCGCCAAAGCCGAACTCAATAAAAATCCACGACTTTCAATTCCAGCAAGAATATCTGGTTTCCATTCAGAAACGATTTTTTCAAGTTCATTTAGTGTGTAACTCCATGCTTTAGGGTTTGATAAAACAGTCGAAATATCATAAAACAATATTCCCGGAATTGGGAAATCTGGAATGCCACGAATATGGTCTTTTAGATTCATTTAGATGCCTCGAATTTTTCGCTCATTGTAGACCTGAAAGTTAGTAATTTCAAAACCGGTCCCGACAGGTCAACAGTTATTGTGGCTCCTCTATTGAATTGGTACTCATCCCAGCCATCAGGAACCACATATCCTCTATGCATGTCGCTTGTAATTACAGTGGGAGTATCAGTCCATTCGCAATATCTTCCATCTTGGATGGAAGCGTCAATTTCTCTCGCAATTACGAGATAATGAGAGCTGGATTCTTCTCTTTGTTGCCAAGACCTGAATTTCTTGCGATGTGGTTAAACCAAGCCCCTTGTCCTAACCACGTAGAAAATACCAAACCACTGGATTGTTGTTGAGTTTCTAAATCACCTCTTCTTAGGTGATATTTAGATGGCGCATATTGGTGAGTATTTGCGATTAATAGGTCGTTTAGTGCGGGGTCGGTCTTGATTTTATTCCCACTTGTTGTTTCGATTGTAGCCTGCAGTCTAGGTAGGTCGTTGACAATCGCTTTACCTGATAAAGCTAAATCAATATCATGAGCGAAGGTTTCTACTGAACTATCCATATAGAAACCTAATGAGCCATCATTGTCATCATTTCTTGGATGTGAGTTTACTCCCATTACTGGTGTGTGAGAATCAATATTATGAGAAATCGAGGTCAATGTTCCATCTCCTCCAAGAACGATAACTAAGTCACGCCCAATAAAATCGGCTCTCCTTACCTTTTCTCTCGCTCTAATTTCTACTCTCAAGGTGTCTGACCTTTCTTGAAGGACCTGTTTTAGAGAATTCAAAGATTCGTCATGGACCTCTTCGAAATTCTTCTTGTATACCAGAAGAACATCGGCCATGTTTATTCCAAGAGGCTATCCTTCTTGAGCGTGATTATTTGTAGGGAGTTTCATTAACTTCCGTTTTACACTGAGATTCATGCAACCAAATCCTGCACCAGAACCGGTAATTTTTGGTGAACCTCAACAAGTGATGATAGACCCAAGTACCGGATTACCACAAAATGTCATAATTATTCAATCGCCCTCTGCCGCCCCAAAAGTGATTGGAATCCTAGTAATAATCTATGGCGCCATAGTCGCATTAGGGTCAATATTGGGATTGGTAGGTACATCATTACTTGCATCCGTTGAGATTGATGATGATTTGATAACTGAATATGCAACTCATATAATGATTTTTTCTTTTTTATCATTGATACTATCAGTTGGCACAATAGTTTCAGGTGTATGGATTAATCAACGAAGAACAAAGGGAATACATCTTGCTTTAATCGTCATAGCTGCGACCTTCGTAATCTCTGTAATACAACAATTCACACTCCCACCTGAATTAGTTGAGACTTTCGGCGGAACAGCTGCTGATTTGGGGATAGAACTTGTTTGTAATGCAATATGTGGATTGATAGTAGCGATTCCGCTAATGATTTCCAATAATGGTCTAGACGATTCAAAATTATTTGGATGATGATTGAGCATGGGCGAATTGATCACAGGTCAAGCGGCAACCTATGTCGAAGAATTATGGGTCGAAACCGAGGAGCGTTATCAAATAATTTGCATAACTAGAGATGTTCAAAAAGTAGTATCTGAAAGCGGGATTAAAGATGGATTAGTACTTGTAAATCCTATGCATATTACCGCATCTTGCTACGTGAATGACTTGGAATATGGCTTGCATCATGACATAATGAAATGGTTAGAAAAATTAGCTCCGTTCTATGGCTCTGATGGTAAGGATGGTGAAGAATATCACCACCATAATACTGGAGAAGACAACGGTGATGCGCATCTAAAGAGGCAACTACTCGGTCAGCAAGTGACTATGCCTGTAAAGGAAGGTCGATTACACCTAGGAAACTGGGAACAAATCCATTATGCCGAATTCGATGGCCAAAGACGAAAAAGAATCCTTGTAAAAGTGGTCGGAGTGATTTGATGTCTGATTTGTCAGAACCAGATCACATGACTGATATGGCTGTTGAATTGGGAATTGAGAGAGGTCATTGGGGTTCTGGAAAAGCATCATTCTCTCTCCAAGTTTCACAAAGGCATTGCAACAAAGCAGGCGTGGCTCACGGTGGCTTATACACGTTGATGCTAGATATGGCTCTAGGAGGTAGTCTAGTTTGCACATTGAAAAAAGAAGAATGGTGCGCTACTACCCAACTAAATGTTTCATTCATCAATGCCGCTAGGCCAGATGAGAAAATCATCGCTGAAGGAAATCTAGAGAAACGTGGCAAGCATGTAGCCCACCTATCTGGAAAAATAACAACTCAAAGTGGAAGATTAATCGCAACAGCCACAGGCGTATGGGCAATTTGGAATCATAAACCAGCAAGCCAATCCTAGAAAATATTCATTATGTCTACAACTTACCGCCACTCATGGAGATTAGTGAAATTGACCTAGATGGTGGCACATTCAAATTTACATTGCCTTATCATTGGATTAGTTGGATATTGTGGGTGCTTGGACTATTGATGACTCTTGTAAGCATCTTCGCTTTCCTTGGAGGAGGTGGGGAGACGCTGTTGCTTGGAACATTTGGATTATTGCTTATGGCATTTGCATCTCCGGGCTCTCTCGAGGGTCAATTGAAGAAAGTTAGAGAGAATGCAATCGACCCAGCAGAACTTGAAGCAAAGGCTGAAGCAAGTGGATTAACTGTAGATAGTTGGTTGATGCAACAAACAACATATGTTCCAACCAATGACCCAAATGATTGGATTCTTCCTGCACCAGGTCCTTCAACTTGGAACAATGAAGATAGATATGGGCCACACGGTGATGGTTCTGCACTTGCTGAGCACCCAACTAAAGTTGGTACTCCAAGACCTTCTACAATGACCTCATTTACGGTATTCTCGGTATTGTCTGTGTTATTCGCACTTGTTGGAGTTGCTTCTTTGATGTCAAGTCAAGAATCTGGAAATTCAATGATTATGCCAGCAATTATTATCGTAGTAGGTCTGATTTTGTCGCTTGTCGGTTATTTCAGGTCAAAGATGCTTAGCCAAATGATGGACACTCCAACATCTCTTGTGAGGTCAGCACCGGTAGGATATCCCGAATTAGTGGGCCAAGTTAGGCCGATTGCAGATGGATGTCTTACTGTAGTAGTCGATGGAAATCAGAACATGGTAATGCATAACATGGTTGGATACAGATGGGAATATGAACAATACCAGTGTAGAACTGTAAAAACTGATAACGGTACTAGAGAAGAATGTAATTGGGTGACCATACGCTCAGATGCAGGGGGTTGTCCTTTCATTTTACATGACGGTACTGGAGGAATTAGAGTAAATGCACAATCATTCAAGAGATCAAATTACGGCCAATACTTGAAACGCTGGGATGGTGCCTTCGCTCAAACTCTTGGAAAACAATTGATGGCATCTGCTGTAGCGGGACTGCTTGGTGGCGCAACGGTAAAGAAACACCGCTGGACCCTTTATGGTCTAAAACTAGGGAATCCTGTGTATGTATTAGGTGAAACTAAACCACGTCCTTCTGGGCAAATAACCGCAGAAGGATTAGATGGCACCTTAGGAAATAGCATAATCGAAGTCTGGGGTAATGAAGATGCACCAGGAGTAAAGGTCACACTTCAAAGAGGAACCGAGTTGTCCAATGTCGGAGGTTCTAGGTCTGGATTTGAAATGCTATTTCCTCCATTGATGTTAATGCTGGGAGGAATCGCTCTCCTCGGATTAGCGTGAATATGATTAGTCGGGAACTTTTCGGCTGATTCATGGCAGAAGATGTCGTGATTGTAAATGGTGCGAGAACTCCATTTTGTGAGTGGCAAGGCGGGAAGCGTGGCGACGGTAATCCAGGTGGACTACTAAAGGATGTAAGTGCAATAAAATTGGGTGAAATCGCAATAAAGGGAGCACTTAAAAAATCTAACACTGCTGCTGAAAATGTAGACCATGTTGTAATGGGCTATGCATTACAAACATGCGACCAAGCGATATTTGGTGCTAGGCATGCTGGACTTGGTGCGGGGATCCCACAAGAAGTTCCAATGCTAACATTATCAAGAATTTGTGGAAGTGGCGTACAATCTATTGTCACAGGTGCACAGATGATCATGCTAGGGGAAGCAAATACAGTCGTTGCGGGTGGTATGGAAAATCTATCACAAGCACCTCATGTTCTCAGAGGAATGCGAGATACATACAAATTAGCAAGACCACCTCGAGCTGGAACCGAACTTGAAAAAGATATGGAGGATTACCTTTTCACAAATTTGCTCGACGGTTTCTGTGGCTCATTTATGGCTCAGACAAGCGATGAAATCTGCAAGAGGAAAGGAGTGACCAGGGAAGAAACAGATGAGTTTGCGGCCCTATCTCATAGCAGGACTGCTAATTCTATAGAAAACGGCACTTGGGAGCAAGAAATAGTCTCTGTCAATGATATCACCTTCAAAGATGAAGACCATGTGGTAAAGGGAAGCACCCCTGAAACTTTGGCAGAATTGAGAACAGCATTCGGTCCTGAGAGTTTAGTCACAGCAGGCAATGCATCAGGAGTAGTCGATGGTGCTGCTGCTGTAGTAATCAAATCAGCATCACAAGCAGAATCAGATGGCGATAAACCACTCGCTAGAATCGTTTCTTGGGGTATAGTAGGATTAGAACCAGCGATAATGGCGTATGGTCCCGTACCTAGTAGCAGGTTGGCTCTTGAAAAGGCTGGTTTGACAATTGATGATATCGATAGATGGGAAATAAACGAAGCATTCGCCGGCCAAGCAGTCGCTTGTGTCAAAGATCTCGGACTTGATATCGAGAAGGTTAACGTAAACGGTGGTGCTGTTGGATTGGGTCATCCTTTGGCAGCAACTGGCACTCGCCTTGTTCTTACCTTAGCACATGAACTGCAACGTTGTGGTGGAAAATACGGTGTTGCAACTGCATGTATTGGAGGCGGTCAAGGTATCGCTATGGTAATCGAATCTCTGTGATATTACCTGTATTTTTTTAAGGGATTCAATCTAAGATAACTTGAATAGTTAAATTCACCACGCTACACACATGAGCACCACAATGGTAGTCGGAGCAATCGCTGCAGTAGTAGCATTGATTGTCCTAATTTGGTTTATCAGCACTTGGAACAGATTAGTGAGATCAGAAGAAAATGTAAACAAATCCTGGGCAGATATCGACGTTTTACTAAAACAAAGATATGATATGATTCCAAATTTGGTAAACATTGTAAAGGGATATGCGGACCATGAAAGAGAAATTTTCGAGCAGTTCGCAGTAGCAAGACAAGCAGCTGCTGGTGCTTTGTCAAGTGGAGACGTTAAGGCTGTAGGTGCAGCAGAAGGCACGCTTGCAGGATTGATGCCAAGAATCAACATGGTTGCAGAACAATATCCTGAACTGAAGGCTGACACATCTTTCGTAAATCTTCAAAACAAATTTGTCGCACTTGAGAACAGTGTTTCTGACAGAAGAGAATTCTACAACTCTAGCGCAACAAATTTCAATACTTTGATTCAAATGATTCCAACAAGCATTGTTGCTGGAATGAAGGGTTGCGTGCGAAAAGACCTATTCGAAGTGACAGACCCTGTCCAGAGAGAAGCGGTCCAGATTCAATTCTAATCACAAACCAGTTGCAATTAAGGCAACTGATATCCATGCACCAAGCATAGATCCAAGGTTAGTTAACGCAGTGACTAGTAAAACCCTGCCAGCCTTATTCGACCAAAACACACTAGCAGAATCTAATTTCAAAAACTCTGCTAAATCCTCTCCAGTTGGTTCTCTAACCTTTAGTTGAGCATAACCTGCAAACCATCCAGCGGCTAGCGCCGGATTCAATGAAGTGATAGGAGAGGCTAGGGCAGCAACCAAAATCGCCAACGGGTGTCCTCCTGCAATCGCACACATGACTGCAGCGCCTAGGAAATTTCCAAGGAACCAATAAATTCCGTTTTCTTTTATTGAGGAGATATCTCCGTTGTAAGCAAACCATCCGAGTAAAGCAGCAAGCAATATAGGGATTGAATACGCAATCGTCTTGATTAATCGTCCTCCTTTTGGTATGGTAGATAATTCTGTAATTTTCTCATCATTTCCTGACAATTTAGAGTCAAGTAATTTCGATACTCCATCTAAATGCCCTGCTCCCAGAACTGCCAATACCTTACCTTGGTTTCTAATGTTTGAAATCTTTCTAGCAATATATTCGTCTCTTTCGTCGATTAATGCTTTCCCCGCCCCGGGTGAAACTTCTCTCAACTCTTCCATTAGGGATGTGAGTAAATCTTTGTCTTCTAGAACCTCACTCAATGATATGTCCTCATTAGGTTCTTCGTCTGACATTAGTGCCCAAAGTAGGCCAGTTTTTTCTTTAAATTTCATATTCTTCCATGCTCTTCTTAGAGTGGTTTGAATGTCTCTATCAACTAATTCAACACGCAAACCAGCATCTTTGGCAGCATTAACAGCAGCAAGTAATTCTGCTCCTGGTTGTTGTCCCTCATCCATCCCCATCTTTCTTTGTTCGGCTGAAAGTAAAGATTGCAGCAATACCATGGGGGCTTTGCCTTCTTTGATGACTTTCAACAGTCCTTCTTTGTCAAGACGTCTTTCATTGGTCAGAGCAGCATATCGACTTTCACAAAGTTCTACTGCAACAATATCTGGTTTCCATTCCTCTATATTTTCAATTACTGCCTCAACTGAAGACGTTGCTACATGCGCAGTACCCAGTAGGCGGAGATTATCATCGACATCAACAATTGGAGCAGACATAAAATCACCTCACAAATATTTCAGATAAAATATTCTCAATTTTATCCATTGCTTCTTTTTCAGAATCAGCCGACAAATCATCGATTGGAATTTGGCCTCCCGCCATTACTTTGTGTCCACCTGCCGTTCCTTCAGGGAATGTTTCGGCAAGTATCTTTCCAATATTGATTGAATTATCTGATGATCTCGCAGATAGTATTACTTTGTTTCTTCTTATTCCATATGCAACGACAATTGTGACACCTTCTGTAGGAAGAAGGAAATCAGCAACTTGTGATAAAGCGTCTCTATTTGCCATTTCATAAATTGGTGCTAAAGCGAGATTTCCAATAATTTTCAAATCGTTCAATCCATTTTTGAAAATTTCCAACACTTCAAGAGTTCTGGGAGGGCTTTCGAATGAACGCAATAACTCCCAGTCTACATGTTTGTTCAACCATGAAAGTGCTTTCAAATCAACTTCGTTGAATGACCTAGTAAATCCAAGCGTATCAGTCCTAATCCCAAATGCTAGAGCCGTTGCGATTTCTGGACTAATCTCAATATTAGAATTCATTGCTATTGTTGCTACTAGTGAGGATGTAGCAGCAAACTCAGGTCTTACCAGTACAAGTTCTCCCGGGGGCCTAGTCTCTGAAAGATGATGGTCGATTATTATTGTTGGAATAAAGTACTCTGGTAAGACATTATTTGCTCCAGACTTGTTGAAATCTACACAGATTACAATATCAGAGGTTTGTAAAAGATCATCAATTTCCCATGAAAGTATTATCCTTCTCAAATCTAGTTCCAATAACTTGACCATTCCAATGTTTTGTTGGTGCTCGATAAGACCACCATGGGCGATTGTCACCTTCTGTCCAATCGAGTCACAGATTTGCTTTATTGCCATGGCGCTTGCTAGTGAATCGGGGTCCGGATTATCATGACAGACTATCAATACATTAGCGTCAGGATTCATCTTTAATCTTCTTACTACATCTGTTGCTCCCTGATTTCTATCGATGCTTTTTAGTTTATTTTTTAATAATTGAATCATTAAATTATTTACCGAAATAAATTCAGAATTTTCTATTTCTATTGTTGATAAAATAGGCGTATTGGGCCAAATTTCTTTCAATTCCTTTCCAGGATTGTCGTCACAGATTATTTCCTCCAAAATAACGACAGCAGTAGGTTCTAGGTCGGGTAAAGGCATCTCATTCAATTCCATTTCAGTGGGTAAAGTCACAATTTCTACATTTGGAATACCTTTCAGTTGGTCTGCTAATCCAATAAGCCTAACACGTGATGTTGTTCCAATCCATTCTGCTAACTCAATAGCAACATCATCAGAGCCAAAGATCACAAACATTTCAGTTCACCATTTTATCTAGGACAGCAAATAAATCGTGATGTTCTCTTACATCGTGAACTCGTATCACATCGATGCCTTTTGAAAATGCTTCAGATGCAATGGCTAGGGTTCCAGCGAGACGATTTTCAGTTTGTTCCTGTTCGCATATTTGACCAATCATAGATTTTCTTGAAACTCCCCATAAAATCTGATACGGTCTGAGTTCAAGGCTGTTCTTCAATAAGTCAACATTGTGTTGTAATAATTTACCAAAACCAATTCCTGGGTCAAGAAAAATCTTCTCAATAGGATGACCTCGGTCAACTAACTCATCAGCTTTGTTTTTCAAAAAAGAAAACACTTCAGAACATACATCATCATAATTTGGATTGTTTTGCATATTTCCCGGTTCTCCAAGCATATGCATTATGCAAACACTGCATCCCTTTTCCAATACCAGGTCGGCCATTCTGCTGTCCCGTAAGCCACTGACATCATTTAGCATCTTTGCACCGTTTTCGATTGCTATTTTTGCGACATCATAATTTCTTGTGTCAACTGAAACATTGGTATATTTTGAAATCTCTTGGATGATTGGTAAAATCCTCCTTATCTCTTCTTCTATAGAAATAGGTTCAGACCCTGGGCGTGTCGATTCTCCGCCAATATCGATCCAATCAGCACCATTTTCAATCATGGATTTGGCCATTTGGATAGTTCCGTTTCGAGAGTCTGAATGAAAAGAGTCTGGGGTCGCATTAATGATCCCCATTATCGACGGCCGGCAATTCTCACGACCTCCATAGACTGCCATGTTGAACCCCGTGGCTGCGAGAGGTTTTATGACATGTGGGGTGTCAGGTGTCGCTATGTCTGAGGATTTACTCGCGGATAATGACACCGTGGGTCACATCTCAGATGGCCAGTTAGAAGAGCCATCTGAGGAATCATTGGAGTTAGCTGAACGTATTATTGTAAGGCTGAGGCCACCTTCTAGAGTAGCAATATCGAAGATGATACATACCAAAGCAAAAATGGTTGGTGGGATTTTAGCAGGCTATGCTGTGTTTTGGTGGTTAGCTGTTCTACAAATTGACGATGAAACAGTATTTACCTCGATATTTTTCGGGCCAGATTTCTTAGCAATAACAATCATTGCACCTGCCCTGATATTCCTTGGTTCATTATTTGAGAACATTAGTCGTGAATTGGGGCAGTTATTCCCCGGTTTAGCCCACGGAATAATGTTCGTAATGGCTGTGCTGTATACCTTTGAGCCACTAATTAGAGGCGTAGTCATGAGCGACCTTGATTCTGGTGATGCTATTTGGAAGACAACAAGGCTAGCGATTCTTTGTTTGACTATCCTAATTGCTGCTAGAATGTTGATTGATGCTTGGTTGCTTAGATGGGTCAAGGTGTTTATGGAAAACAATCCTGACCTTGATTTCTCTGATGCCGGACACGATTTAATCGAAGCCGAAGATGCATCTTTAGAAACCGAGAGTTGAAACCCAATATACCCTCGGATAAATATGGCCGAAAGGTTTGATGTGCTTAGATTAGGATATCGAAAAGGAAGAGATCCTAGAATTACAACGCATCTAGCTCTGGTTTCAAGAGCACTAGGGGCCGACGGTTTTTTCTTATCTGGCGATGAAGATGAAGATTTATTTTCAAACCTTTCATCAGTTTCAGAGCGGTTCGGAGGAAGTATCGAAACTAAACATGTCAAAGGAATGTCTGCATTAAAAAACCATATTGACAAGGGAGGGGTAGCGGTCCACCTGACTATGTATGGCGAGCCATATCGAAACGCCATTCCAACGATAAGAAGGGACAAACCAATCATGATTGTTGTTGGCGGTGCAAAAGTTCCAGGGGAGGTATTCAAGTTGTGCCAACACAATGTTGCAGTGGGCAATCAACCACATTCTGAAGTAGCCGCTTTAGCACTGTTTATGGAGGCTTGGTTTGGCGATTCAGGAACGGACAGAAACTTCGAAAATGCTCGGCTTGTTATCGAAGGAACTAACAAAGGCAAGATAGTCCACGAAAACGAGTGATTTTTCTTTTGGTAATCAATTACTTACTAAAAATACATCGTCACAATTTTTCTTATGATTAAGGTTGATTCGTCCATTTGTATGGAAATATGCATCTTTGCCAATAATTATGACCCCTATAGAATCAGCAAAATTGATGTCAGGGGTGTGGTCACAGAAAGGCGATACCTCATTGGGCGACAAAATATCTCTCGTTGATGCCACCGATGGGATTGCACATGGGGGCGAAATCCCTGAATCTGCTTCCGGTGAAGGAGTTCTTTTATTGGCAGATGGTAGCCGTTTTGTTGGTCGATTATTCGGAGCAAAAGCGTGGGGCCAAGGAGAATTGGTTTTCACAACTGGGATGACAGGTTATCAAGAATCTCTAACAGATCCATCATTTGCTGGCCAAGTACTAACCTTCACTTATCCATTGATTGGAAATTACGGGATTCATGCAGATACAAGTGAATCAGCAGCGGTTTGGCCGAGAGGTGTTGTAGTTAGGCAAGCGATGAAGAATCCAGACCATCGCGATTCAATTGCTAGCATTAGTGATTTTCTTGCCTTCCATAATGTTCCGGGTATTGAAGAAATAGATACTCGTGCAATCACGAAGAAAGTTAGAGAATATGGGTGTTTACTCTGCGTATTTGGCCCCGTCGAAGAAGAAGCTCAAATGGCATCTTATCTCAACGACATGAAATCTCCTGAATTAGATGATTTAGTCGATGAAGTGTCAATAAATGAGCCAGTAATTGTAAATCAAGGAGCAACCGATAATTTGGGCCGCCCACTACCTCGAATAGCAGCGATTGATTGTGGGATTAAATACAATATTTTGCGAAGTTTATGCAATTATTTCGAAGTAGTTTGGTGCCCTCCTAGTATGAGTTTTGACCAGGTAAAATCGTATGACATCGTTGCATTATTTTGCTCAAATGGTCCAGGTGACCCAGCACACCCCGGTAAAGCAACAAACGCTAGAAACACTCTCGCAGCAGCCGTTAAGGATGATTTGCCGGTGATGGGTATCTGTTTAGGTCATCAATTGCTAGGTTTGGCGAGTGGTTTACAGACGTACAAAATGAGATACGGACATAGAGGTGCGAATCAACCCTGTGTGGATTTACAATCTGGCCGAGTTTGGATTACTAGCCAGAACCATGGTTTCGCTGTTGCAGACCCTGAAGCGGGAATGCTTGCAGCTCACCCTTCAGGAGCATGCTCTCCAAAGGGTGAAAATCTTCACGGGGCTTCACCTATTGTCAGATTTGTAAATGCAAATGATAGAACAGTCGAAGGTTTAGATTTGGAAAACAAATCTGTTTTCACGGTCCAATTCCACCCTGAAGCCGCTCCAGGGCCTCACGATGCCTATCCCCTATTTTCGAGATTCAGAGAAATGGTTGATGCTCATTATGGAGGTGGTAGATAATGCCAAGAAGAGATGACCTTGAAACAATCATGGTTCTTGGTTCTGGTCCAATTAAGATAGGTCAAGCGGCTGAATTCGATTTCAGTGGTTCTCAAGCAGTTCAGGCACTACGAGAAGATGGATACAAAGTTATACTTGTAAATTCGAATCCCGCAACTATACAAAACGACCCTGAAATGGCGGATAAGGTGTACATAGAGCCTTTACTCCCTGATACTATCAAGCGAATTTTGGAAGTTGAAAGGCCAGATGCACTGCTTGCTGGTATGGGCGGTCAGACTGCACTAAACATCGCAAGTGAATTAGCACATGCTGGAGTTTTGGATGAGTTGAATGTTGAGTTGATAGGTTCTGATTTGGATGCTATTGACAAAGCCGAAGATAGAGATTTATTCAATCAAGTATGTTTGGAAATAGGCTTGCCAATCTCTGAAGCATTGGCATGTAATTCAATGGATGAAGTATTAGCAGCAGCTGATGCGATTGGTAGCTGGCCAATCTTGATCAGACCTGCCTTCACATTGGGTGGTTTAGGAGGAGGTACTGCATGGAATACAGGCGAGTTAGTAGAAATAGCGACCCTTGGATTGAGAAATAGCAGAATTGGGCAGGTCTTAATCGAAGAGAGTATCCTTGGCTGGCAGGAGTATGAATACGAAGTAATGAGAGATACTGCAGACAATGCAACTATCGTATGTACCATGGAAAATATCGACCCTATGGGAGTTCACACAGGGGAATCCACAGTTGTTGCACCCGTTCAATCACTGTCTGATAGAGATCACATGGAACTAAGGGATATGTCTCTTTCATTGATTAGAAAACTGAATATCAAAGGCGGTTGCAATGTTCAATTTGCTGTAAATCAATCAACAGGAGAAGTTAGAGTTATCGAAGTAAATCCTCGTGTATCTCGTTCTTCTGCATTAGCATCCAAAGCAACAGGATATCCAATTGCTAGAATGGCTGCGAAAATTGCTGTTGGCTATACCTTAGATGAATTGCCTAATCCTATCACCGGTGAAGGTACAACTGCGGCATTTGAACCAACATTGGATTATTGCGTTGTAAAGATACCTAGATGGCCTTTCGATAAATTCAGAACTGCCAATAGAACATTGGGTACATCAATGAAGTCAACAGGTGAAGTAATGGCTATCGGTAGATGCTTTGAAGAGGCTTTCTTGAAGGCTTGGGCATCACTTGAACAAGGCTCACACTATCCGAGGCCACTAACCAGAGCCGACGAATCTGAAGGAGAAGGAATGGTCGAAAGAGCTCTGGAAATTCTTCCAGATGAAACTCTCATCAATTGGCTTAGAATTGCCACCGATAGAAGAATGGGTGCAGTAATTGAAGCGTTCAGAAGAGGGTGGAGTATTGAAAATGTATATGAAATTACGAGAATTACAAGGTGGTTCTTGTATGGATTTGAGAAAATAGCAAAAACAGAGTTAGAAATTGTAAATGCTTCATGTCTTCCTCAGCACTTAACTTCTGACCAGTTGAGAAGATGGAAAAGCCTAGGATTCTCTGACGCACACATTGCAGATGCTTTGCTATCATTCCCTTCAGACAAATTAAAATCTGCAGGAACTGATGAAAATGAGCAGGCTGTTATGAAGGCTAGGCACATGCATTCAGTCCATCCGATTTTTAGGATGGTAGATTCATGTGCTGCAGAATTTGCTGCAAAAACACCTTATTATTATTCTACATATGAGCCAAACGGACATTCTGGAATAGATTATCTTCCGAATCTGGAAAAGCGAACTAAGACAAGACAAGTAGTGATTGGATCTGGACCAATTAGAATCGGTCAAGGAATTGAATTTGATTACGGATGCGTACACGCTGTAAAAGCGATTAGAGAAGCAGGCATGGATGCAGTATTGATGAACAATAACCCCGAAACGGTTTCTACTGACTTTGATACATCTGACAGGCTATATTTCGAACCTCTGACGATTGAGTATGTCACTGAGGTTTTACTTAGAGAACAAGCACACGGTATATTGTTGCAATTCGGAGGTCAAACCGCGATAAATCTTGCATTACCTTTGGAGAAGAGATTAACAGTTTTGGATTTGAGTTTGCAGATTTTAGGAACTACTTGTGATGCTATTGATGAGGCAAGTGATAGAGAAAGGTTTGAAGAATTTGCTTCCAAACATGGAATTAGAATGCCAAAAGGTTCGACGGGCACTTCTCCTGATGATGTAAGGAATATCGTTGAGGAAATAGGATATCCAGTTTTGATTAGACCGTCTTACGTTTTAGGCGGTCGAGGTATGGAAATCTTGTCAAATGAAAAACAACTCAATGCTTATTTGGCTGAGGCGTTTTTAGCGCCCGATAAGCCATTGTTGGTTGACGAATACTTAGGTCATGCAATTGAATTGGATGTTGATGCTGCGGCCGATGGGGAAAATGTACTGATTGGTGCTATTATGGAGCACCTAGAAGAAGCAGGAATTCATTCTGGAGACTCGACTTGCTTTATTCCAACTCAAAATATATCTAAACCTATGTTGGAAAGAGTCAGAGAACAAACCAAGAAAATAGGTTTGGGATTGAAAATAAAGGGATGCTTCAATATTCAATTCGCAATACAGGGAGATGACCTTTATTGTCTTGAAGTAAATCCTAGGTCAAGCAGAACCGTTCCATTCGTTGCAAAGGCAACAGGAGTTCCGATGGCAAGGATTGCTGCTAGAGTGACACTAGGAATAAAATTGAATGAACAAATTATTCCTAAGGCAACATCGGGCCATATTTCAGTGAAAGCTCCAGTTTTCCCATTCATCAAATTGCAAGGATTAGATCCCGCGCCAGGACCCGAAATGAAGTCTACTGGGGAAGTTTATGGTTCTGACACAAGAGCAGATGTTGCTTATTTGAAAGCAAGACTAGCTACTGAAATACCTGTGGCATCAGAAGGTGGTGCATATCTAACGGTTAGAGATGGTGACAAAGATGGCATTATCGAAGTTGCCAGAGAACTGGATAATATGGGCTTCAAATTGTATGATACACCAGGCACGGCTGATTCGATCAGAAATTCCGGCATTGACGTAATGACTGTTTATCTAATTTCTGAAAGAAAGCATCCTGATGCTTTAGATTTGATGAGAAACGGTGAAGTATCATTCATTGTAAATGTGCCAACAGTTTCTGGTGGTGCAGTCAGGGATGGAAATATGATGAGGAGATTAGCCGTTGAAATGAACATACCATTTGTAACTACTATGTCAGGTGCAAGAATGGAAGTCGCAGCGATTAGAGCGATTAGAGAAGTAGATTTACAGCCAATGCGTCTGAAAGTAAACTATTGATCAACAAGCGTCATACGCTTCAATAATGTACTCAGTTAATGGGCTGGTCCAGGCTAGTTCACTGATACCATCTCTTCCTTCAGCAGAATAAACTCTAACAATATCTTGTACGCGGACATTTCCTTCACTAGACCTTGCTACGATTGTCTTTGGTTTCAACGCCTTGCCAGTTCCATGAGGGTCGTAAATAGTGTCTAAGGCTTCGGCTAAGAACCAATCTGGTTTATCTGCAGCATCACCTTCAAAGGTTTTCTTAGGTCGTTTTGCTCCACCGAACAAGCCACCTCCTCCACCGGTTTTCTTTGGTTTATCCTTCTTCACTGGCTCGGATTTTGTTTTTGCTTCTATCTTAGGAGCGCTAGTTTCTTTCTTTGCAACACTTTGGCCCTTCATTTCAGCCTCTAGTTCTGCACGAATTTCCTTCTCTAAATTCTTCCTCAAAGCATCCTCGTCAACGCTAGATTCGCCTTTCTTCATATTTTCAATAACGGTTAGGTAATGTGAGGCAACCTGGATAAGTGCAGTTTCCATACTCGCCTCGAGTTGCATTGAAACCACATCACCAGAGGAATCGCGCCATTTTCTCCATTGAAGCATAGTATTTGCGTGGATGTCTGAACCACATTTTGGACAGAATGACCTCTTCGGAGGTTTCAAAACAGGAATTGAACGCATTGCTTCGGGGTCTATGCCTTCATGTTCTCCGCTTGAAACATCATGAATGTGAGTACTCGCTTTCATGCCCAACTCCATCGCATCTCTGAACATTCCTTCTTTCAAATCAAGTGTGCCTTGTTGGACTAATACCCAACCATCTGTGCCTCGGACAGTCGCTCTTACTGCCGCAGCAGCAGCTTCAGATTCCCCAAACTTATAATCAGTGAAAACTGAACTAGTGGGGGCTTCAACATCTTCTTCATCGATACCTCCTGAGTCATCATCATCTGCTGGAGCAGCGATTCCGAGTAAAATTGGATTAGCTCCCTCTTCTACCTTTGCAATCATATCGAATTTTTCTGCCATAGAAAGGTCGTCTCTAGCCCTTATTACATCTTTGAGTTGATTTAGATCGTGACCTGTTGCCGTAATTGGACCTCTGACCGTTAAGTCATTGCCACATGATAAACAGAACTTTGTCGCAGGTTCGACTGCTGACTCACAACTTGGACAATACACCCCGCCCATGATTGGGCAGCGAGGGTAGGACCCTTTCAATCGTGCGGTTCAGATACTACGTATCTGTACTAGTTTAGAGACTAACCTATTCGAGCAAAGACAAAACTTTCTCTCTTGGTAATTCGCTCAAAATCGGGGCTAATTTAGGGCCTTTCTCCTTTCCTAATGTAGCAAGGTATAATGTTCTATAGCAATCTCTCGCTGAAAATTCATTATCTGCAATTGCAAGATTAATTGCGGCAGAAATCGAATCTGAACCCCAATCGCAAGTTGACAATGTGGTCTTTAGTGCAATTACGATTTGTGAATCGAGGCTAGAATTAGGTTCTTCTAGAATTTGAATTTTCAATTCCTCAGGGAAATGTGGGCCACTGATCCAATTCTTCATTCTCTCTAGTTTGCCGATATTTTCATTTCCAATAACGGTTAAAATCTCCTCGTCACTCTTTATCTGTGCTAAAAGGGCAAGATGTCTAAATGAAGTATTAGATGATTCATGATGTGAAATTTTACTCATTCTTAGTGCTCCTTCAACGTCTTCTATCGCGACTTTCTGCCTTCTTGATAGTGATGCATCCAATAACTCAGTCTCCAAATCCCTAGAAATTTCTCTTTCGTATTCATCTGCTAATTCGACCAAAGACATTCCAGCATCAAAGGTAATTGCTTTCTTAGGTTTTGTTGAAGCGATTAGATATCGGAGAATTTCTGGGGGAACTAAATCTAAAGCTTCTAGTGGCCCAATCGTGTTTCCACTAGAGGAAGACATAGCGCCCTGTCCTCTCAAAGAAATCCATTCGTACACTAGAGGTTCAACAGGAATATCACCAAATAATTTTGAGATTTCAATGCCTGTGTCATAAGACCCACCTGCTGCACCATGGTCTTTCCCAAATGGTTCACAAGTTATACCAATCCATCCCCATCTTGCTGGCCAATCGATGCGCCATGGTAGTTTCCCTTGGGCTGTGTTGAGGTCAGATTTACCTGGGACTCCATTTTGTTCCCAATGAACAAAAGGCCACTCATAACCAGTTACCGTCACACCGTCTAAACTTCCATCGTGACCAAATGGATTGTATGGGAACCAATTTTCAGGTAATTCTCTTCCACTGACTCTTTCTATGATTTCCCGTATGGTGTCTGCATTTTCACACGCAATTCTTGATTTCTCAGCAAATTTACCATCTGAATAGGATTGATAATTATCGATAATTCTGGGATTAACATCAATCTGTTCTAAGGCTTTTAGAAATGGTTCGAGAAAATGTTGGGCATATGACCTTCCATCATCACTTGGATTTCCATTTTCGTCTGGGGCAGGAATTAATGCCAAAGGACATCCAATGTACTTTTCATATTCGTCTGATAGAAATGGATACACCTTCCTTAGTGGGTCTGCTGAATCGACGATGAACACAGACTCCGCTTCCATTCCTGCATCTCTACATGCTCTAGCAACCATGTCACCGGTTAGGATTTCTCTGAGGTGGCCGATGTGGAACTCACCACTCGGAGTTATTCCTGATGCGATGATGTGTTTATTGCCGCGCTGCGCAAGTTTTTGCGCAGCAAAATCCGCCCAGTGCATCCAATCACCTAAACAACTGCAGCCCTAATTATGCCTCTCAAGGGGACACCATCTACTTCATTTCTCACGGTTTTGTTAACTAAAACCAAGCAAAGAACTACTTCAGCACCTGCTTCTCTCATCGATTGTATAGTTTTTGACATTGTTAAGCCGGAGGATAATACATCGTCAACAATTGCTATTCTTTTACCGGCTACCTGTCCATATTTATTTGACAAAGAGCCCTGTCCTGGCTCACCATCTACATTTCTGTGAATTGCTACTTCGCATTCTAAATCCGATGCAAGAGCATTTGCAAACAATATACCGTTGATAGAGATTCCAACTACTGTGTCGATGGTTTCTCCACATTCTTCAAATGCTACATCAGCCATAATTGATCCTATTGCCGATATTCTTTGTGGTCTAACTCCGATAGTTCTCCAACCGATTCTGATGTCTGAAGGTTTTTCAGCAACTTCACTACCAGCTAATAGCCATGAAATTGTATCATGTGATAGTGATAATTCATCAGCAATTTGTTGAGAATTCAATCCCTTTTTCCTCAACCCAGATGCGAAACTTCTCAGTTCTTCGATACTCATTCCACTTTCCATGAGTTTACTCGTATCATCGATATGAAATGAATGCATCGTTTTTTTTGATTGAATCTGTGTGGTAAACCTCAAATGTGGGCGTCACGGGGGTTGGATTGATGTCAGACTTTGAGTACGAGTCTCTTTTGGATAGAGCGAGAGCAAATATTCCTGAAGAAATTTCGAACAGAGCCAGGTGGACACTTCCTGAACCTCAAATTCTAATCGAGGGTTCAAACACTATTCTTCGTAATTTTACTGATATTGTTAACCACATGGAGAGGGATGAAAATCACGTGTATCAATTCATGCTAAATGAGTTGGGTACTGCAGGTTCAAGAGATGGGCCACGAGCCAGATTCAAAGGTCGAATTGTTCCAAAAAGAATCAAGAAGACTATTGTTAACTACGTTAACACTTACATTAAATGTGGCCAATGTAATGCTCCAGATACTAATTTCATCAAGCAAGAGAGAACCACTCTTCTCAAATGTCAGGCTTGTGGTGCAACTCGACCTGTCAAGTTGTGATGTCAAGTAGACACTCATCAGGAATTATGCCATCTTTGAGGTAATTTGCTATTGATTCGATTGATGATTCATCTAATTTGAACCAAACACCTTCTGGATAGACGACACACGTAGGTCCATGTTCACAATAATCCAAACATCCAGATTTTTGGACACGAACATTCTCTAATCCTATTTGTTTTGACTTCGATTTGAGTAATTTCAAAAGTTCCAAAGAACCCTTTTCAAAACAACAACCTCTCGCTGAATTATCCGGTCTTTCATGACCACAAACAAACACGTGTTTTGAATAACCTGGTTCGTTGTTGCCCATTCAATACACCTTGTCAATAGCATCTGCTAATTTTAGGTCTCTATCCGTAATGCCGCCTACATCGTGACTCCATGTTTTTACCACTACTAGTCCCCAAGAAAGCACAAATTCAGCATGATGTTCTTGTTGTTCACATATTTCGCCTGCTGAGTTTAGAAATACTAGAGCTTCAGCAAAGTTCTCAAATTTGAATTCCCTAGTGAGATATTCATCATTTACATTTTCCCAAGACATAACTATCCCCACAGGTGTGAATCATCAGATCCTTTACTCTCTTTCTCAACTTTTTCATGAAGGTTAGACCGGCGTTTATGGTCGTCTCTCTCGAACTCAAGTAATTCTTTGTCATCTATGTAAGCAGGCCTAGTGTGGGCTACAAGAATTACCTTAACAATTACATCTCTTGCTAAGTATACGTGTTGTCCTTCCTCCGTTAAAATCTCTATAGAAGACTTGCCTGAAGACAATAGCCTACCTCTAAGCCATGTGTCATCATCATCCCTTAATGCTCTAGCATCAACCTGAATTTCAACAAAATCGTCCTTTCTTAATCCATGTCTTCTTTCGAGTAATTCGCCAGTATGCTTACTTTCTAATTCCTCGATATTAGGTGAACCTAGTTCTTCCCACATACTCTTTGCCCAGTCTGGAAGGTCTGACATGATGGGTGCTCGTCGGTCCTCCTTCTAAGGTCTGACGCTTTGAAAATCAACCTACGACTTCAAGAATATGATGCCTCCCCCTAATTGGGGCATGACCATGAAGGTGATATGGAGAGAGTTATCTACCGTATTAACCGAAGATGAAGTTTTGGACAAAGGTTTCAGTCGTGCGAAGAAATCTGCAGAAAAAGTAGATGACCCAGTTAAAGTTTTCAGAGTAAGAAAACAACTAACAAGAATGGTACAAACCGCATCTGATGTAATGTCTCAGTATCTAGAAGATACCGAAAAATCATGGCCAAGTTTAGACCAAATGCCGACATTTGACAAAGCGATGGTCGATGCTTGCGTTGGGTGTGATGATTACAGACATCACCTCTCAATGTTAGGCTGGGGCGCAAAACAAATGCGAAAAATCGCTAAACAGAATGTCGCAAAAATAACCAAAAGTGGAAGGTTAGAAATCATGCACGATGCACGAAAAGAAGCATATGGCCGTCTTTCTAGCATAATGAATAGAGTTGGCTCATCACTAGATTGGCTTCATGAAAGCAGGCAGATTCTCCGTAAATTACCGGAGATAGATCAAGCAAATCCAACAATTGTCGTATGCGGCGCTCCCAATGTTGGGAAGAGCGCCTTTATTTCGTCACTTTCAAGCGGTAAAATGGAAGTGAATCATTATCCATTTACTACTAAGCAGCTCCACGTAGGGCATTTTGAACATCGCAGGTTACAACATCAAATGGTTGACACCCCAGGTTTACTTGACAGACCAATGGATAACCGTAATGCTATTGAGTTGCAAGCAATAGCAGCAATACAACATATTGGAAGTCTTTGTATATTTTTAATGGACATTACAGAAGACTGTGGCACCTCATTAGAAGAGCAACACAATCTATTGGAAGAAGTAAAGAAATTATTACCTGAAATCGACATGATGGTCGTTGTTTCTAAAGCAGACTTAATGGAACCAAGACCGGAAAATTGGGATGAGGTCTCATCCGCAGAAAAAGAGTGGGATGGCGAAGGAGAGCCAGAAATACCCGTTTTACTTGATGAGGAAGGTTGTGTTACCATCTCCTCGGTTGAAGATGTCGGGGTCACATCATTACGTCTAGAAATAGTAAGAAGGTGTAAAGAAAATATGTCTACAGACCCTCTTCTCCTACCTGAAGGTTGGCATAGAAGGGACTAGTTTATCGAAAATAATCTCAAAACGATTGGAATCACAAATGCGATGAAAAACACTCCAAACATTATTCTCATCATTTTGTCATTTCTTTCCTGTTTTTCTAATTGTTCAATACATTCTTGACTATTGCATATTCTAGGGTCTGATTTGATATTGATGTCAATTCCACACATTCTGCAATGTTTGTGAGCTGGCAAATTGTGTGTGATCTTTGACTTTGTTTTGTTAATTTGTTTCCCAATCTTATCTTTGATTGCTTTTGCATCGACCATAATATCAACTCCTAATCAACGTTCCAGAAAAAGGTCTTCCTTCAATAGCGTCCTCAAGATTTGCTAAATCCCTACCGTCTACAACTGCTAATCTAATATTTGATGTCAGTGCCCACTTAGTGGCAATTGGGTCAACAGCCGCCGATTGACCTGGTTCAAGAGGTCCCTCTCCGGTTATTTTCAATAAACCTGAATGTGTTAACTCATCTATTGGTTTTGCATCAGGATTTTGTTTAGGGTCGCTGTCATAAACGTGAGAAACATTAGTTGCGATGACACAGTATGCGGCACCAGAATCTCTAGCAAATGCTACTGCAACTGCATCAGTTGTGTGACCAGGAGTGGTTCCTCCCATTACTACGATGCTGTGCGAATCAAATAACTCAGCGGCCTCGTCTGTGGTGTGAGGGATAATAGGTGAGACATTGCAACCGATTTCCATTAACATTTGCTGAATGATTGTAGCATTAAGTCTTGTAGCAGCAATTCCGATATTGTCTAATCTGTGTGGCGCAGAGATATTCACTTTGGCTAAGTTGATTGCTTCTCTTGCCGGAAGGCCGCCACCAACAACGATTCCCAATTTCCTATCATTGCCTTCCATCAATACGGCCATTTGCCTCAACTGACCAAACCATTGGACTCTTTTTTCAGCCTCTTCAGGTCGAAGAAGAGAACCTCCTAGCGCAATGATGTGAGTCGTCATCAACCACGCCAACAGTTCGCCATTCATGATGCTTACTTATCAGAAGCCTTCAAAGTCCTCGCCTAAGCCCTACAGTACAGGGGGCGCTTGTGTGAGTGAGGAAGCAGAGCATGCCACCCGTCGCCTAAAACTAAAATTGGCTCTAGAAGACCTTAGAGAAATGAAAGGTTCTGGAACTGAATTAGTAACGGTGATAATCCCACCGGATAGACAGGTTTCCGATGCTCGTCAGATGTTGCAAAACGAACACGGACAAGCAGCTAATATCAAATCCAAGTCAACTAAAAAGAACGTACAAGCAGCCATCGAATCTGCTATTTCTGCGCTTTCAAAATACCGAGATGCAGGTGAGAGAGGTATTGCGTTGTTCACCGGTGCAATAATTGTGGGGAATAACAAAACAAGGCACACTACAATTGTAATCGAAGACCCTCCGCAATCCTTGGTATCGTTTAGATATCGTTGTGATTCAAAGTTTGAACTAACACAGTTGGAAGAAATGCTGATTGATAAGAAATCATATGGGCTTTTTGTTATTGATAGATCAGAAGCAGCATACGGGATTGCTAGTGGAAAAAGAATTCACGTTCAAGAGCATCTTGTCTCCAACATTATGGGTAAACACAGGCAAGGAGGTCAATCTGCACAAAGGTTCGAGAGATTGATTGAAGAGGCAGCACATAATTTCTTCAAGAGAGCAACAGAGCATGCATGTTCTTACTGGCTTCCTGAATTAGAAAACATACAGGCAATAATAATTGGAGGCCCAGGTGCTACCAAAGATTTCGTTGTAAAAAATGAATATTTCCATCATGAAATCGCAAAAATAATCGCTGGTACAACATTCGACGTAGGTTATTCAAACGAAAGTGGCGTCAGGGAATTAGTAGACAATGCTGGAGGTTTGATGGGAGAAATTGAACTCGACGCAGAAAGGCAATCAATGACCGAGTTCTTGGAGGAGTTAGTCAAAACTCATCCAAAGGCAACGTACGGTGAAATGATGATTAGGCAAGCGCTTGACCAAGGCGCTGTTGCTAAATTATTGATCAGTGAAGGCCTGAAGAAGAATGTTGTAGAGATTTCATGTGGCTCTTGTTCAAATGAATGGTCAGCAAGTGTTGGTAGGATGGAAGAACTACCCGCATGCCCGCAATGCAAAGCAGATGGAGATGATTTGAAAGAAATATCTTCAATCTCTTTAATTGATGAGTTATCCATAATGGCTGCAAAAGGCCGAGCAGAAGTTAAATTCATTTCAGTTGATTCTGAAGAAGGCGCCCAGTTAAAGTCAGGCTTTGGCGGTCTAGCGGCAGTATTGCGATATCCGATGATGTGAGGTGAAAGTTTGAAATTTCTAAAAGAAATTGTCGAGCAATCACTCGAGTCAGCATTTGCTAACTTAGATTTGTCTGATGCTTGGAAGTCTGCTTTAGGCCCTAGTAGAGAGCGAGAACAAGCCGATATTACCCTACCTTGTTTTGTCCTTGCTAAAGAACTAGGAAGAAACCCAATGGAATTGGCTCAAGAACTTGCAGAACTAATCCAAGGGCAATTCGAAGTTAGTGCAGTGGGTGGTTATCTAAATTTCAAGGCGGAACCTGAATGGTTAATTGAAAAGGTACTATCATCAGAAAATAAAGGTTCTAAGAATTCAATTTTGATTGAACATACGAGCGCTAATCCGAACGGTCCTTTCCATGTGGGTAGGGCAAGAAATGCGATCTTAGGTGATGCTCTAGTAAGGTTGAATCGATTATACGGCAATCAAGTCAGAGCCGAGTATTATGTTGACGATATGGGCAAACAGGTTGCAGTGCTTGCCTGGGCGCTGGAGAACTTGTCCGGGGATGAAGTAGAGAATATTCTGCAAGATAGAGAACCTGTTAATGAAAGATGGACTGGTAAATTAGACCATGAAATAGTTAGATGGTATCAAGCCGCACAAGTCCTAAGGGCTGATGGAAATGATGAAATTGAACAAGCAATCGCTAAACTTGTCCATGAGTCTGAGACGGGTAATGATGCTATTTTACAGCAATTTGAGAAAGCTTACCAACCAGTCCTTGACGGAATGCTGGAAACTCTATCTCGTTTGGGAATCCAATTTGATACGTTTACTAAAGAATCAAAATTCGTGGTAGATGGTTCGGTTTCTAAAATAATGGATGAGTTAAGTTCGCTTGAAATAAACGGTATTGCAGATAATGGTGCACAATTTCTTGACCTAGGTCAAAGAGGACTAAAGGGGAAGACTGAATTCTTCTATAGAAGAGGAGATGGCTCTTCACTTTATGCAACTAGAGATATTGCTTATCACATTTGGAAATGGAGTCAGTGCGATCGACTGATTAATGTTCTAGGCGAAGACCACAAATTACAAGCGAAACAAGTCGGTCTTACTCTCGCTGAATTAGGTCATGCCATACCAGATGTGTTGTTTTATGCATTCATCAAATTACCAGAAGGTAAAATGAGTACCAGAAAAGGAAACGTAGTATTTATGGATGATTTGCTAGAAGAAGCTAAGCACCATGCTGAAGAAGTAGTCAAAGGCCTTCGAGATGATTTGAGTGAGGAAAAAATCGCTCATATAGCAGAGGCGGTTGGAGTATCTGCGGTTCGTTTCAATATCACAAAAGTAAGTCCTGACAAGGGATTCACATTTAGATGGGAAGATGCGTTATCATTTGATGGAGAGAGTGCTCCATTCGTAATGTATTCCCACACAAGAGCATGTTCAATTGCAAAAAGGGTAGGTGAAGAAGCAAATTTTGATTCAAGGGGCCAAATCTCTTCTTCAGTTTACGAACTTGCTAGAACAATTGCATTATTCGACGACCGCTTAGAAAATTCAGTACAAGAGAATAAGCCACACATTTTTACAAATTATCTGCTAGAATTAGCGACATCCTACAATGCGTTTTACAGAGACTGCCACATCTTTTCAGATTATGGAATAAATGAGTTCTACTTCGCACTCAGCGAGAAAACAAGGATACTACTAAAATCCGGTATGGAAGGAATTGGTGTTATTCCTCTGGAAGAGATGTGAAGGCATCCTCTGGGACTCTGCCTGCAGCCTCAATTTCTGCACCAATTGAATTCAGTTCAGAAAACGCTTCATCAATAGATTCTGTCTGTTTTAGAAACCTAGTTGGGGGCCAGCCCAAGTCAATTTTTCCAGGCTCTACAGTGGACTCTTCTATCCATGCTTCGCAAGATACTCCAGAACATATTGCGGAAAGGGTTTCTAGGTCGACCCAAAATGTTCTCCTTTTGCAAACAGGACAATCTCTGCAATGCATTGAGGATAAAACAGTCATTGCCTCATCGCCCACTATGTCGATTTCCCAAATGACAATATCTGAACGTTTCAGTTTCATCAAATGGGATTTTTTGATGAATTGTCGTAAAACAGTCCAAGCAATCTCTTCCGAAGAGAACATTCCGAGACCAATGGTGCTTCCATCCTCTTCTGTGACTGACGGAACGAAAACTCTCTGGTTGTCCGTCATATTACACCGGTTGGTGATTAAGTCCTTCAATCCCTCGTCCAAATTAGTTCAACAAATGCTAATCCGCCTGGCATTGGTAAGGGTGCGTTAGGTTTCTCCACCCTGATTTCAATTTTAGCGATTAGATCATTTGATTTTAATTCATCAATAATACTTGAACACAATGTTTCCATCAAATTTACTGGCTCTGAGTTAACTGCTACTTTTGATATTGCATTTTGGAGGTCTGCATAATTCAGAGTTCTATTCAAATCATCATTAATCTCATCATTTACGAGAGTAGCAGAAATTGAAAATATAAATGGCTGTGGCTCGGTTTTTTCAAAATCATAAGCACCATGACAGGCAATTACTTCGTACCTGTCAAGACCGACAATGGTAGGCATTGAATCAAGCCTCTTCTCTTTCATGGACCCAAATTAGATGATATCCAAATGTTGTTTTTATTGGTCCTGTGACGGTCTTTAGAGGAGTGGACCAAACTGCTTCTTCGAATTCTCGAACCATTTGCCCCTTCCTAAACCAACCAAGGTCACCACCCTTTTGTCCCGAAGGACAATCTGATTTTTTCCTTGCAATTTTTTGAAAATCTTTGTATTTTTTTATGTTATCAACTAATTGTGTAGCCTCGCCTTTACTCTTGACAAGGATATGGCTTGCATGGGCACTTGGATTGACCATCTTGCTCCCTCAAGAGTTGCTGGTATATGCGAGGTATTTGACATAATTGCCGTAAATTGTGACTGAAATTCCTAGGCTTTCTTCGTTGAATCTGTCCATTGTATCAAGGTATGTGTGATATTCCCAAGATCCACTACCATAACATACAGCGGCTCTACCATTGGTATTACTGTTCAAATTGTATACGAATGGGCAATGGTCAGAATTACAAGGCATGCCATCAGAGTCGCCCTTTTTGCCGTCATAAAGGCCTAGATTGATTGTATATTTTGACGCCATTTCGGGATTCGCTTTCTTGTATTCTGCAGTTAGGTTTGATATGTGGTTGTAATCAACTGGGTGATTTGCAAATAATGTGACCGAATCTGCTCTGCTCTGGTCGATATCGACGTGATTCATATCCAGATTCACATACAGTCTAAGGTTCTCAGATAATTCTGCATTCATCTCCTCAACATATGCATTTGAACCCCACAAGCCTTCTTCTTCGCCCCCCATGTGCAGAATCTAACCGTTCGCTCAGGCTCACCTTTTTCCTTAATCAAGTCAGAAAAAATAGTCGCCATCTCAAGTACTGACGCTGTTCCTGATGTATCATCAACAGCTCCTGCACCGTGGTAAACAGTGTCGTGATGCCCACCGATGATGATTATTTCTTCGGTTTTACCATAGTAGGTTCCGCATGGCACCCGAATTGTCAAATCTTGGTCATTCGTGACATCTATTCTCATCTCAATTCTGTTATTCTCGCTTCCATTAATCATAACTTCTTCAAGAATTTCTCCCGCATCTTTGGACATTGCAATGAACGCCATTTGTGAAGGTATAGTTCCTCCATTAGCATCAATCATTGCTTGGATACTAGTGCCTTTGAAGATTGGAACGCAGTCGTTGCCCTCAATTTTGCCACAATTGTAGTCTTTGTTTACTCTGATAATTGATGATAAGCCATTTTCAATTGCTCGAGTCATTATTCCTGTATTTCCTGAGATTGAACCTCCTCCAACAACATATCCAATCTTGCCTTCTGCCGATGCCCAAAGTGCATCGTCTGTTCCATCTCCTAGGTGTACTACTTCCATTCCGTCGGCAAAAGTAAACGCTGATTCACCGCTGAATCCCTGAATAACGTAGTCAATTCTATGATTGAAGAGTGTAATTTCTTGACCCAAATCACCAGGTCCGCATGGCACAAAATTTGCTACCACACTTTGCCCAGCCTTACAGACTCTTAGACTTGGTTCGCTATTGATGCTGTGCATAGGAACGTCGTAAGTGTGCAGGGTTGACTGATATCCTAATTCTTCGAATAGGTCAGCGATATATTCGGCAGTTGCCTGTTCTTCAGCGGAACCACTCATTCTTCCTTCCCATACAGGATGTCCTAAATCAACAAGATCTTGGGCATATCCTCGTGCCCTATCTTGGTCAAACTCAACAGAAGCTCCGTACTCAACAGGTTCCTCATCCAAGTAAAAATACAAAACAGTAGATGTGATGAATATCAGTGATAATCCAATGGCGAGCAAGACTTTGTCTTGCAAAATGTTCAGACCGGTTCTACCAATATCTGCTTCCTGCCAGTTCTCCACGACCTCTGCTGAAAGGATTTCATCATCTGTCATGGTATTTCATCTCCAGTCCAGCGCTTGGTTAGGTCGTTGTCTACTCCAAGGTGGTCAAGTACACGAGATACTACGAAGTCAATTAAATCATCCATTGTTTTAGGATGATTGTAAAAACCTGGTGATGCAGGTATGACAATAGTTCCCCAATTGGACAACTTGGCCATATTTTCGAGATGGACAGTTGCATATGGTGCCTCTCTAGGGACTATGATAAGTTTCCTTCTCTCTTTCATAGCAACAATTGCGGAACGGGTTGCGAGATTATCTCCAATTCCCGCTGTGAGTTTGCCAAGTGTCGACCCGCTACATGGGCAGATAACAACAGCATCGATGGCCGCAGAGCCAGATGCGGATTTAGCACCAACATTGTCGTTGTTTTCCAGTAGTGCCCCCGATTCTTCAGCCAACTTTTCTGGAGTCAATCCGTTGCATTCATGAGCCAGGGTTAACTTCCCAGATTCAGTGATTACGAGTCTAGCTCTATTTCCTAAAATATGGGCTAATCGCACACCATAAATGGCACCTGAGGCGCCAGAAATCGCTAGGACAACTTCTCCCATCGTATCTCTGTTGTTCAATATCATGTATCAAGTTATGTTAACTGCTGTGCGTATCACTTTCTCCAATACATCAACGGCCTCAGCAAATGATTTAGGCTCTATAGACCAACCTACTCTAAGCCATTCTGTTAAAGTCGAATCAAACATACATCCCGGTACCGCAAGTAAATCATGTTCCTTTCCAATGGTGTCAATCATTTCTAGCGTATTTACTCCTGGAATCCTAAAGGCTCCAAAAACGCCGTATTGCGGTGGCACCCATTCTATCCCTAGTCTTGTTAATGCGTCTTGTAGTATCGGTAAATTTTCTTCTCTGTATCTTTCAATTAATTCAATCGGCTCGTGTAATCTATGCTTTATTTGTTCAGCGATTCTAATAGTGGGTGAAGCCATCATGCCTTCCATATTGTGGAATGCGTTATTGACATTTGCAATTATTTCTGAATTTGCTAAGATCCATCCATATCTTATCACCCCGAGTCCGTGTACTTTTGTTAGGGAAGAAATCGAAACGCAATGGTCACCATCCTTGAAGAATGGTTTCCAATTTTTGTCTGCCGCAGAATATACTTCGTCACTTATTATTCGAACATCTAACTTTTTACAGGTTTGGACAAGCCAATTCCTGTCATCCTCTGTATATGTGCAACCTACCGGATTTAGTTGAGGTGAAATCATCAATAGGTCGACTTGTTTGAGAACTCGTAGCCAATTTTCTCTGTCAATGGTCCAGATTTCAGAGGTAGGATTTCGTCGAACTTCCATGGTCTCAAGACCCAAAATCCTTGCAGTTTGCGAAACAGGCCCGTATGACGGCATTTCTACCGCTACCTTCCCACCTCTTGATGCTGCAGATATTGCTAGACTAATCGCCTGTGTTGCACCCATTGCAAGATGTATGTTCTCCAATGGAGTATCACATAATTCACTGACTAATCCTCTTTCGTCAAAACCTGGTCCTCTGTGATCTTTCCAAACGTTCTCTACTTCTCCAAGTTCCCATGGAAATTGGAGCCCTGAAAAGGATAGGTTGTGCTTCCTTTGTTCTCTAAGTCTAGGAATATACCATTGAAGATAAGCTACAGGTGGCAAATCATCGCCCTTTGCAGGTCCTCCTGGCTTTGGAAAATAATCTGCCATGGAATAATCACGTCCTTCTTTCGATTTAATCCCATTAGTTAATTTGAAATTTCTCTATCTAGAACAGATAGGTTAGAGAAAAGAGCATTGAGTATGTCTTCTCGATTTAATTCATATCCAAGTCTCGAAAGTGATGTTGTTGTATCTGCTCCTAAACCACAACCACTCACCATTTCTACACGGCCTTCTGGAGTATCATAATTGATGGTAAGGCCATGTCTGCTAGTCCATCTTAGAAAAGACAGACCTATCGAGCAGAATTTATTTTCTCCAACCCAAACTCCTTGCATTCTTTCATCACGATTACAACTTACTCCTAATTCGGCAAGAGATGAGATGACCCATTCTTCCAGTTTGTAAATTATCGCTTTTACGTTGCTCTCACCTTCTAAGTCCCACTTGAATATAGGATAGATTACTATCTGGCCTGGTCCATGCCAAGTCAAACCTCCACCTCTATCAACATCGGTTAAGGCATATCCTGCCGGTGGCTGAATTCCATCATTTCTTGCACGGGCCGATAGTGACAATCTCAGGGTGTTCACAAATCAACATAGTGTCATCTATCTTGTCATCAATCCTCATTTTTTGTAAATCCTTCATCAAAGAATCGGCGTTGTTGTGGTCGACTACGCCGAGGTTCTGAGTGGTAACAATTCGCAAATTCATCCCTCAGAATCTTCCGCTACTTCCAAATCCACCCTCGCCTCTCTCGGTTTTTGATAACTGGTCATAGGTGACTTCGGTGAATGTTGTTTCCGGCACAGGAGAGATTAGTAATTGAGCAATTCTCTCTCCTTTTTCTAATGTAATATTGTCGCCTTCTCCAATCCATGTTGCTAACACCATCAATTCACCACGATAATCTGAATCGATTGTTCCGATTCCATTCGGCATAATCATTCCTTTCGCTCCGAGGGACGATCTTGAACGAATTTGTCCTTCCCAACCTTCGGGAATTGCAACCGCTAGTCCGGTTCTAATTTTAGTCGAAACCCCTTGCTTACAACCGTTTTTTCAAGCGCTCTCAAATCCCATCCTGCAGCAGATTTTGTTCCTTGCGTAGGTGGTTCAGCACCTTCTTCTAACTTTGCGAAATTGACTTCGACTTGGCTGCGCATTGTGTGGTGCGATGCAGACCAATCACTCAATATCTTTGGTCTTTAGATATTTATTTGTGTTATTTATTTGTGATAAGTTGATATTCTTTTGACAATACATTGTAAAATCTCGGAAGTTCAAACAGGGTAAGAAATGGGGCCGTTAACAACTACTCCATCAATCAATATTATAGGCTACTTTGAACGGCCAACAAAATCCACCAAACCGGAATAATGGGAGGTTAACATGATGCAACCAGAGTCACCTAATAAAGACGGATTCGAATTAGACCTTTCTTCTGAGTTTATTGAGCCAATGCTGAAGGAGTCATTAGACCGATTTGTGTTATTCCCAATCGAGCATGGTGAGATTTGGGACATGTACAAAAAACATGCAGCTTCTTTTTGGACTGCTGAAGAAATCGACCTTGCAGAAGATGGAAAAGACTGGGAATCATTGTCAAGCGATGAGCAACATTTCCTCAAACATGTATTGGCGTTCTTCGCAGCTAGTGATGGTATTGTCAATGAGAATTTGGTTGTTAATTTTGCAAATGAGGTTCAATGGGCAGAGGCTAGGACATTCTATGGATTCCAAATTATGATGGAAAACATCCACGCAGAAACATATTCATTGCTTATTGATACATACATTAAGGACCCTAACGAAAAAGACCACTTATTCAAAGCCCTAGAAACAGTGCCTTCTGTCGAAAAGAAGGGTTCTTGGGCACTTAGGTGGCTAGATAGAAAGCGAGCATCATTTGCTGAAAGATTGGTTGCATTTGCTGCAGTAGAAGGTATCTTCTTCTCTGGTTCATTCTGTGCAATCTTCTGGTTGAAGAAGAGAGGTCTTATGCCAGGACTAACATTCTCTAATGAATTAATCAGTAGAGACGAAGGTTTGCACTGTGACTTCGCTTGTTTATTGCATTCCAATTTAGTTAGGGGTGCTGGTGAGATGAAGATCCACCAAATCATATCTGAAGCGGTCGATATCGAAATCGAATTCGTGACAAGTGCTTTACCTGTTTCACTAATTGGAATGAATGCTGATTTGATGAAGCAATACATTAGGTTCGTTGCAGACCGCCTACTAATTTCCTTAGGCGCAACCAAATTGTACAACGTTGAAAATCCATTCCCGTGGATGGAAATGATTTCTATGCAGGGTAAAACCAACTTCTTCGAGAAGAGAGTTGGAGAATATCAGAAGGCTGGCGTTATGAGCTCCTCTACCCTAGGAGCGGTTCAACAACGCTTCTCAATGGAGGAAGACTTCTAAACCGCCCGCGTCCGAGTTGGAATGCTTGGCGGCTGATTATAACAACAAGAGGTGAGAATGTTGGGATTACAAGTAGTAAAGAGAAATGGCGAAAAAGAGGACGTCAGATTTGACGCAATTCAGGAAAAATTGACTGTACTTTCCGAGGGACTAAATCCAAAATGGGTAGACCCTGGAATGGTTACTAAATTGGTAATCGAAGGTTTGTACGATGGGGTCACAACTTCCGAATTAGACGAACTCAGCGCAGAAACTGCAGCATCTTTAGCATCTCACCACCCAGATTATTCTAAACTTGCAGCACGAATTTGTGTTGATAATCTACACCGTTCCACCAAGGGCGTATTCAGTGAAGTAATTGCAGATTTGAGAAATTATGTGGATTCTGAATCTGGAAAACACGCCCCGTTGATTTCACAAGAGGTTCACGATATTGTAATGGCTAATAAAGACCAGTTGGACAATTATATGGATTACCAGAGAGACCATAATTACGATTATTTCGGATTTAAGACATTAGAGAGATCGTATCTCTTGAGATTGGATGGCGAAGTTGCAGAGAGGCCACAACACATGTTGATGAGAGTTGCAATAGGAATCCATCACGATGATATTGAAAAAGCTCTAACAACTTATGATTTGATGAGTGAAGGATGGTTTACTCATGCTACCCCAACTCTGTTCAATTCAGGCACACCAAAACCTCAGATGTCTTCTTGTTTCCTTTTGACCATGAAGGACGATTCTCTTGATGGAATTTATGACACTCTCAAACAGTGTGCTTTGATTTCAAAATCTGCAGGCGGAATAGGCTTGTCAATCCATCAAATTAGGTCAAAAGGTTCCTACATCAAAGGTACAAACGGTTATTCAAACGGTCTGGTTCCAATGCTGAGAGTTTTCAATGACACAGCAAGATATGTCGACCAAGGCGGCGGTAAAAGAAAGGGAAGTATCGCAATTTACCTTGAGCCATGGCACCCAGATATCTTCGAATTCTTGGACTTGAGAAAGAATCACGGTAAAGAAGAAATGCGTGCTAGAGACCTATTCTATGCTCTTTGGACTCCAGATTTATTCATGGAAAGAGTCGAAGCAAACGCTGAATGGTCTCTATTCTGTCCGAACGAATGCCCTGATTTACACGATTCTTACGGAGAAAAATTCAATGAATTATATCACAAATATGAATCTGAAGGTCGTGCAAGAAAGACCATCAAAGCACGTGAACTATGGGATGCAATTACCCAATCTCAAATCGAGACAGGAACTCCTTACATGCTGTACAAAGACGCATGTAATTCAAAATCAAATCAAAAGAATCTTGGAACAATTAGATCATCGAATCTGTGTACTGAAATTGTGGAATACACTGCTGAGGACGAAGTCGCTGTATGCAACCTAGCATCTATCGCACTACCGAAGTTTGTAAACATGGAAGACGGGACTTTCAACCACGAGAAATTGTATGAAGTCACTTACCACGCAACTGGAAACTTAAATCGAGTAATCGATGTAAATTATTATCCGGTCAAAGAAGCTGAAAATTCCAACATGCGCCACAGACCAATTGGCCTTGGTGTTCAAGGATTGGCAGATACATTTGCAATGCTAAAAATGCCGTTCGATTCAGATGAAGCACGAACTCTAAACCGAGATATTTTCGAGACAATTTACTACGCAGCCTGCTCAGCCAGTCTCGACTTAGCAAAGAGAGATGGACCATATTCTAGTTTTGAAGGCTCACCAGCAAGCCAGGGATTATTACAACCTGACTTATGGGGTGTCACTGAATACTCAGGCAGATGGAATTGGGACACTTTGAAGATTGAAATCATGCAACACGGAATGAGAAATTCTCTGCTAGTTGCTCCTATGCCTACGGCATCCACAAGTCAAATCCTAGGAAACAACGAGTGTTTTGAAGCATTCACATCTAATCTCTACCTAAGAAGAGTACTTTCTGGTGAGTTCATCGTACTGAACAAGCATCTTGTTCGTGACCTAATCGACAGGGACCTCTGGTCACTAGAAATTAAGGACCAGATTCTTCTAAACAAGGGCAGTATTCAGAGTGTCGCAGGAATTCCAGATGATATCAAGGCACTGTACAAGACGACTTGGGAAATTTCTCAGAAAGTAATCATTCAGATGGCTGCTGATAGAGGAGCATACATTGACCAGAGTCAATCTCTAAACATTCACATGATCGATGCTAACCCAGCAAAGGTCACTTCGATGCACTTCTTCGGTTGGAGACTAGGTCTGAAGACGGGAATGTACTACCTGAGAACCAAAGCAGCAACAGATGCAATCCAATTCACACTTGAACAGAAAGCACAGGATGAAACCGTGAACGGTTTGGCTAACAGAGCTGAAGATGTCAACAGCATGGATGCAATTGCTTGTTCACTCGATGCGCCTGATGACTGTCTAATGTGCGGTTCATGATCTGTTTTCATGGGTAGCGTTCTGAATGGCCCACGCAAAGCCCATTCAAACAAACAAGAATTACATTCGCATGGGTATTCGGATAAACCCTTGCAAATAGATGTATATGAATTAGTGAGAGGTGTTTATTTACTAATTTAGTAAGCGTCTACGGGAGAGAGTCATGTTTGTGAGCGACGAATTAATATTTATTCAACAGCGCAAGATGGCCTGTACTCATATTACCAAAATTTTGACTGAAATTTTCGACGGAATGGTTACTAAAAAGCATGATCACATAAGTAGAGAATTAATTAATTCAAACCGCCAAATTTTCTCCTCAATACGCAATCCTTGGGATTGGTATCTTTCCTTGTGGACCTATGGCGTGGAAGTTGGAGGCGGATTAAAGGATAGGCTCATAAAAACTGACCCGAAATTCCAAATGTTTTACCAAGATGCAAATGATGTCAACTCTTTTAGAAATTGGCTGAAATTCATTCATGATTTTGAGAATTCGCACTTGCTGGGAGAAGGCTATAAATCCTCAAATATTGCTAAGTTTTGTGGGTTCATGTCTTTTAGATATCTACGTCATTGTTGCTTATCGGATAGTAAGATGTACGTCCTAAATAAAGAAGAATTAAACAAATTACAATCCATAAAAACATCAGAAGAGGTGTCTGACTTTGACAAAAATGAATGTTTCATTGATTATTTTATTCGTCAAGAAGAATTAGAATTCTCATTAATCAGTGGAATAAGTAAGATTCGCAGTCTTAATCAAAATGAAATAGATTACATTACTCAAATAGAAAAAACAAACAAATCTGAACGACCATTATTAATCTCAGAATACTATGATGAGGATAGTATCGAAATAATTCGCAGAAGAGATTCCTAATTGTAGAAAAATTTGGTTATAATCCCCCAAACGTAAGCGTGTGGTTGTTACTTGTAGAGAATCAATGCTGAGCGATTATTTTCAAAGGGCCCCCTATGTAATGCAGATGTTACATAGGGTAGTCACTGCGGTAACCCTCTGTGTAGGTTGCTCAGCCCTTTGCAACCAATGCTAAGGCACTACTCATATGCTATAGGAAAAGTGTTTGATTGTTCTAAACCTATTGAAATAATAATTCTACCTATGCCATTTGTTTAATATTATCGCCAGTATGGAGAAATTATGACTCGCCATTCCCCCGGTCATTGGTCCGACCGGAAAAATCAGATGCGAGTCATGGTAAAATTACGTTTGAAAAATTTCTGGTTCCGGAAAAAATGCCTGTATGAAATTAGTAAGGATGCAATAAATAATGCGGCTGGCACCCCGACTATGCTGAAAAGATATTTTGGGAACTCACCAACTGAATTTGTTAAAAAAATGTATCCTGATCACCCTTGGAAAGAGTATAAATTCAAAAATACTAAATTGAATTATTGGAAGAAAGAGTCTGGGAATTGGCCAGAATATTTCAAAGGTTTATGTGAGAATTATTGTTGGTTAGATGATAAAGGAAAACCTGATCAAGAAAAATTGTATTCAGGCATTAGTAATGACAATATTGATAATTATTATGGCTCCAGTTTACGAAGATACATTACGCCAATAGAATTCGTTAAGGAAATGTGTCCTGAATTAGATTTCAAAGACTACAAATTCAAGAATATCCCAAATGGTTGGTGGAATAAAAGAGCCCATAAGGAAAATTATTTCAAAGATTTATGTGAAAAAGAGGGATGGAGTGAACCAGAACATTATTACAACATAACAGCTGAAAAATTGAGAGGATTTTACGGGGGACATCTATTGGAGTACTACGAGGGTTCGCCACAAAAATTTGTAATGGATATGTGTGTTTATGATTGGAAGTTTTATAGATTTAATGTATCAAAAAATGAAGGTTGGGAAGATAAAAATAAACAGAAGGAATGGTTCGATGACTACTGTAAAAGTCACTCCATCGATCTCGAGGGTGGCGATAAAGAAATCGAAAAACTATATTCGATAACGAATGAGAAAGTAAAGGATTTCTATGGGAGTGGATTATTGGCACTCTATGGCAATTCGCCCTCGGAATTAGTAAAAAATCTAGTAGAATATGAATGGGTAGATTACAAATTTTCTAGAACTCCAACTAATTACTGGTTGAAATTAGAAAATCATAAGAAATACTTTGATGATTTATGTGAAAAATATAACTTAGTAAAAAAAAGAGGATTTTTACAATTTGACTGAAGATATGATTCATAACTTCCATGGAGACTCATTGTTAACAATATATTACAATAGTTCTCCAAAGAAACTGGTAATGGTGAATTGCCACAAATTTGATGACTGGGATGAAGCGCGATTTGATAGAGGTAGGAAAACACAGAAACTCATGTATGATTTAATTTTAGAATATTATTCTGATGCAAGATGGGAGTATCAATTTAATTTTAAATTTAAGAAATCAGGAAGAAAGATTGGAGCTGATGTCTATATTCCTTCGAAAAAGTTAGCGATCGAAGGACAGGGATTTCAACACTACAGGTATATTGATGGTTTTTGGGGTGGTGAAAAGGGTTTCAAGGAAATTGTGATGCGAGACAAGGAAAAGATGCGCAAAATAAAGAGACATGGTATGAGATTACTGATAATACCATTCTGTGAAGACGATCCTAAATTGGCAAAATGGGGTGGCGATTGGGAATCATTGGTTAATATTGCAAAAGAACAAGGAATTGACTTATGATTTCGTGAATTAATTTTGATGAAAAGTGTTTGGCTTACTGATTTATGAGGTTTGACTCAGGGAGTAGTCACTACGTCAGCCCTCAGTGCAATGACTGAGCCAGCAACCTGTTCAAAGGTCCTCTTGCTCATTGTTGAAGAACAAAACAGCTAGCATAAACATCGATATTGTTGCGAATAGACCGATAAATGGAACTCCTAATGATTCACTATCCTTGTCATCATCTTCGGATCCCATATTAGGTGGTTCGTATGCCGAAATTGTAGTTTCATTCCATCCATTTACCATGCTGTAGTCGGTTGTGGAACAATCAACATTACCTATTCTAAATCGAGAGTTTTCTGGAACCAATATCTCTAATGTAGAAGAAGAAGCGTTCCATTCACTTAACTCATCTCCAAATGAATCTGTCACAGAAACTGCATTAATTGTTAGAGTATAACAACCGTCCTCAAAGTCACCTAACCAAATCATAGTATCTGCATCCTTTGAGAAACTAGATTCAATTTCTTCTAAGCCATAACTTAATCCTATTCCTCCACACCCGCCATCAGAATTTGGCATAAAATCTGCATCATAAACAGGGAAACACCAATCCATATCACCAGTTAAGTAAGCAACAACATTGACGAAACGAAGAGAATTTCCAGGAATGTTCCCTGCTTCGATATTAAATGAAATCCAGTGAGAATTTACTTGAGATTCCATTTCCCAATTTTCAATATATGCACATACCCAAGGAGATTGGGTGTTTTGAACCTGCTCGCAAGGATCTTCTTGTTCTTCTATCAGATAAATTTCAAACATTAAATCTACGATTGGATCGCATTGATGACAGTATGAATTTCCTGCAATGACCTCTTCACTCCAGAAAGACATTGAAGTATTGAGATACAACAATTTTGTTCCATTAGCAAGAACTTCCCATGATGTTGTATCTGGGCCTTGGTTTCCACTTAATCCTAAAATCACTTCAAAGGAAGACGTGCCCCCACTTGCCACCTGCATTGTCACAACTGAGGTGTTCAACATAATATTATAGGGGTCTAAATCCTGTTCTATTTGAGTTGTTGTCGCATTAAATGTTGACATATAATTGCCATTATTGGAAAGTTCTAATTCAACAGATTTGCTCCAATCTTGTTCTCCTTCATTTATCGTCAATATGATTGGATTTTCAACAAATGCAGTATAATAATCATATGCATTGAATGTTACCTCTATATCCTCCGAATCTGAAACAACATTTGCCGGAGGGACGCCATTATGTTCAATTACCGTTGCATTCACTTGTAAGATATGAGTAGCACTTTCAGCCCACTCTCCAGCAATGATAGTAATTGATACATCGACTTGGCCGCCTGCTGGTACAACGACTACATTTCCGCCATTCTCTTCAAAATCAACCAAAATTCCTGCATCACCGTGTGATTCATCCAATTCTATTTTTTCTTCATAAGAAGTTGGATTTGAAATCGTACAAATTATTGACTCCTCGGATGTATCCGCACCAGGATATACATCGAAGGCTATATTCAAGGGTGTACATGAAATTTCAACTTCAGGAGATGGTGTTTGTGCCTGTACGCTGGTACTTGAAGCAAACAAAATAAAAATCATCGCTATTATTCTTAACTTGGCCATAACTACAAGACGGCGTTTGATTATTTAATGTTTGAAGTTTCTTTTCCAATTCTGCGAACTTACCCATCAGATATCCACGTGAGGTGCTAGTTGGAACGGTAGCGTCTAAAATGACCCACTCAAAGCCCATTCAAACAAAAATTGTATTCTCATGGGTATTCGGATAAACCCTCTGAAACTATCCGAATCGAATAATTAGAAGGAATGATTAATTTGCTAAACGTGCTACCTACATTCGTGGTCGAAGATTCAAGGATGGTATTCATTGTTGGATTTCCAAGGAGTGGTACTACGTGGATTCAAAATGAATTTTCTAAATTGGAAAATACGTTCACTCCAAAAAATGAGACGTTTTTCTTGACTCGGTACTTCAACAGGCTATTTCATGCTTGGAAATTAGATGGAGAGGACGAATCAGTAAACGGAATTAGCAATTTACTAACAGAGCAAGATTACATTGAATGGCTAAAGACAAGTTCAATGGAACTTTTTAGAAAAATTGGGTGGGATGGAAAAAGTTACTTTGTAGAAAAAACACCATACAATATCATGTATCCAATTGAACTAAGCAAACTTTTCCCACAATCCCATGTGGTTTTAGTGCTTAGAAAACCCGAATCAGTTTACAGCAGTTTAGTTCGAATCTCAGATTTAGACTGGGGCTCATGGGCAACGCAATATCTTGAACCAGAGGAATTTTGCAAAAAATGGAATGAGCGGTTTAGACATATTCATCAATTCAGAAAATTGTTTGGTGAGAGATTCCACATTATTTGCTATGAAAGCGCAAAAAACAATCATGGAGAACTATCCGAAGTGACAAACAAAATATTCAACCAAGAATTAGACACTAATCTAACTGGAAAAGGAGGAATTGATCTAATTTCACAAACGGGCTTCCAGTCAAATTCAAACAAAAATCTTGATACCGAAACCGCGAAATATATACGAGAGAGATGTTATCCAAGATATAACAAAGCACTGAACCTCTAAACTAATTCTTGGGTTGATTACATGTTGTTAAGCCATACTCACAAATTCATTTTCATTAAAACTTTGAAGACTGCAGGAACTTCGCTTGAAGTAGAATTGAGTAAATTGATGTCTGATGAAGACATAGTTACGCCAATAAGGCCACAAGAAATTGGGCACATCCCACGGAATTTCAAATGGGATAATACAGAAATTACTCCTGTAAATAAATTTTACAATCATATGACTGCTATGGAAATAAGAGGAAAGGTAGGAGATGATATTTTCAATAATTACTTCAAATTTTGCGTAGAACGAGAACCCATTGACAAATGCGTGAGTTATTACTCAATGCTCAAAAACAGCCCCGCACATAACACTGAGACACATCAATTATCATGGAATGAATATGTGCTTGCGGGAGATTTTCCTGTAGATACTGAAAAATATACTGATAGCAGAGGAAAATTAATTGTTGACAAAATAATTAGGTATGAAAATTTGGAAAATGAGATTTTAGAAGTATCACATAAATTGAATATAGGATTAGAAAAAATCACAACAAGGGCGAAATCTGGATTCAGGACAGAAGTTGAAGTCACACCTGAACAAAAAAAGATAATATATACTGCGTTTGAATCTAGTAACAAGTTTACTAGTTACAAAATATAGTCTATTTCAAAGGGTATCCCTTCCGAATACAGATATTTGCATGGGTACGGTTGATAACACCCGCAATACAGAGGGTTTCGAAAGGGTTCTAACACCCACTACTATTCTCAAGCGATATGAATCGCATGACCCAGAGTCGCTAATACCGCTTCATGCGTCATTTCAGTCATGGTTGGATGAGCGTGTATAGTTCCTGCGATGTCCTCGAGTAGAGCACCCATCTCAATTGCTAATGTCCATTCTCCAACTAGTTCACTGACATGAGTTCCAACTGCCTGAACCCCAAGGATTCTATGGTCGTCCTCTCTTGCGACTACTCTTACAAATCCACCTGTCTTTTCAGCTTCTTGAGTTAGAGATCTTCCGTTCGCAGCAAGAGGGAATTTTCCTGTGATTACAGGATGTCCTGCTTCTTTTGCTTCGTCTGGAGACATTCCAACAGACACAATTTCAGGTTCTGTAAAGACAATCGCTGGTACTGCAAGTGGGCTGTAAATTCTATCCTTGCCTGCAATGATTTCGGCAACCATCTCGCCTTGGAATGATGCTACGTGTGCCAACATTTCACCAAGGTCAGTCAAGTCCCCAATTGCGTAAACACCCTTCATGTTTGTTTCGCACTTTTCGTTAACTTTGACAAATCCTCTTTCGTTTAATGCAACACCGGTCGGAGCAAGGCCTTCGCTTCTAGGTCTTCTTCCAACGGTGACTAGAACCCTATCTGCTTCAACAGATTGCATTTTAGATTCATCATCAGCATGGTTTTTGTCGATGAAGTTTAGTTTTAATTTTCCACTATCGAGTTTTTCTGCACCTTTAGCGAAAACTCCCGTGTTAACCTTGATTTTGTTCTTCTTCATGAATAACTCTAGAGGTCTGCGCAGTTCTTTGTCAAAAATTGGCAGAACGCTATCCATTGCTTCTACGATTGTGACTTCAGCACCTAGCATTCGGTGAACAATTCCAAGTTCAAGGCCGATGTAGCCTCCACCAACTACAACTAGATGTTCGAGTTTTTCATCGATATCCAATGCTTCACGACTTGAGATTACTCCATCTCCATATTTCATGAATGGAAGTTCAATCGGGACACTACCGTTTGCAAGAATCACATATTCTGCTTCGATTTGTGTATCTCCTACTACGGCAGTTTTTGCATCTTTGAATTCTGCCCAACCTGTGATAAGTTCTGCACCTGATGATTTTAGCAAATGTTCTACTCCTTTGTTGAGTCTATCCACAATACCATCTTTCCAGCCTTTCAAACCAGCCATATCAATTTCTGCAGGACCAGGAATTGAAATCCCCATGTGGCCACCATCCTTTGCATGTTGAGCCAAATCGTGGAATTTGTGTGCTGCGTGAATCATTGCTTTTGATGGAATACATCCTCTGATTAAGCAAGTACCACCTGCTTTTTCTCCTTCAACAATTACGGTGTCCATACCTAATTGTGCAGATCGTATCGCTGCTACATATCCACCAGGACCAGCGCCGACAACTAGAACCTTACATTTTCTAACATTCATGTTTTTCACCTCACATGAAAATAGTTGCAGGGTGCTCTAACAAAGCCTTGAGCCTTTGAACGAGTACTGCTCCATCCCAGCCATCAACAACTCTGTGGTCCCAAGATGAAGACAATCTCATCATTCTGCGAATAATGATTTGTCCGTTTCTTACGACAGGTGTGTCAACTGCGTTGTGGACTCCTAGAATTCCAACCTCTGGTTTGTTAATAATTGGAGTTGCACCTAGGCCCCCCATTCTTCCCAGACTTGTAATAGTGAATGTTGAGCCTGTCAATTCATCAAGACCTGCTGTGCCATCTCTTGCTGCTTGACTAACTCTCTGCATTTCGGTTGCAGATGTCCAAACATCTTGGGCTTCAACGTGCTTGACAACAGGAACATACAGACCTCTGTCAGTCTGTGTTGCAATCCCCAAGTGAATAGCATCAAATCTCGTGACAACTCCTTTTTCATCATCATAAAGTGCATTACAAACAGGATTTTCTCCCAGCGCCTTAACTAGTGCCTGCATTATGAATGGCAAGTATGTTAATTTTGGTTGTCCCTCAGTTCGTGTTGAGTTTAGATGAACTCTAAGACTCTCCAATTCAGTGACATCGACCTCTTCGAAATAACTGAAGTGCGGAATAGTGCTGTATGATGCAGTCATAGACTCTGCAATTTTTCTTCGCAGGCCAATAACTGGGATTTCGGTAGTTCCTGTTCTTGCAGCTCTCGATGGTCCGGCAGCGGCGACAGGACTTCCGGCTTCCTTCCATGAATCAAGGTCGCCATGAGTAATTCTTCCAGCAGGTCCACTGCCGTTTACAGACGCAAGGTCAATTCCAGATTCTCTTGCTCTCTGTCTTACTGCTGGAGATGCTAATGGTCTTGCACCAGGTGCTGCTACAACAACTGGAGTTGGTGCAGCGACTGGCTTTTCTTCGACCTTTTCTTCAACGACCGGTTGAATGTCTTCGACAACTTCCTCCTCAACTGGAGTTGGTTCAGGTGCGGGCTCACTTGCTTCCGGTTCGGATTTTGCAGATGAATTGCCATCACCATCCACATCGAATTCGATGCAAACTTGGCCGACCGCCAATATGGTGCCTGGCTCGCCAACAAGTGATTTTACTACACCATCTGTTGGTGAAGGAATTTCAACAGTTGCTTTGTCGGTCATAACCGATAGGATAGGGTCGTCTTCTTTGACAGAATCACCGACTTCTACCATCCATTCTACGACTTCTCCTTCTACAACTCCTTCTCCAATATCTGGTAATTTAAATGCAAATACTCCCATAATTATGCCTCCTGTGTTTTCTTTATTGCTTCAGCTATTCTTTCTGGACTTGGCAAATAGTCCCATTCCGTAGTGTGCGGGAATGGGGTATCCCAACCTGTGACTCTGATAATCGGCGCTTCTAGATGCCAAAAGCATCTTTCTTGTATGGAAGCGCTCATCTCTGCGCCAAAACCACTGGTCTTTGGTGCTTCATGGACAATTACACATCGACCAGTTTTCTTGATAGAATTTACCACAGTATCTCTATCCCATGGAACTAATGTTTGTAAGTCGATCAATTCTGCATTGATTCCACAATCATTGATTGCTTGTTCTGCAACATGAACCATGGCTCCCCAAGCGATCACAGTACAGGCATCTCCTTCTCTGACGACTTCAGCCTGTTCTAAAGGAATGGAATAGTATCCCTCAGGGACTTCTCCTTTTGGATGGCCTTTCCATGTAGGAACATTGTGTGGGTCTCCATAAAATGGACCTCTGTAGCATCTTTTTGGCTCGAAGAATATCACTGGATCATTACACTCAATTGCGCTTGTTAGCAATCCTTTTGCATTGTTAGGATTTGAACAATAAACCACTTTCAAACCAGGTGTATGAGTAAATTGTGATTCAGGGCTTTGCGAATGATGATGCCCACCTTTGATTCCACCACCGGCAGGGGTTCTAATGGTGACAGGGGTTGAGAATTCTCCACCAGACCTGTGTCTTAATTTTGCTATTTCATTTACGATTTGGTCATATGCAGGGAATATGTAATCTGCAAATTGGATTTCCGCAACAGGTCGCAAGCCGTTTAATCCCATGCCAAAAGCGATTGCTGCGATTCCTCCTTCAGCCAACGGAGCATCAAAAACTCGGTGAGCCCCAAACTTTTCTTGTAATCCATCAGTGACTCTGAACACTCCTCCAAAGTATCCGACGTCTTCACCGAAAATGACTACATTTTCGTCTTTTTCAAGTAGGGATTCCAGTGCGCTATTTAGTGATTGAATCATGTTCATTTCTACCATATCTTCACCTCACTTCCCTAATTCCTCTCTCTGTTCCTGAATATGCCAAGGAACCTCTTCGTATACTTCTGTGAATATTGTTGAAGCAGGTGGGAATGGACCATTTGCTAGGTCGCCGAATTCACACGCTTTCTTGTATGCAGCCATAACTTCATCGTCGATTTTTTGGGTTAATTCTTGGTCCTTTTCTTCAGACCATGCGCCTATCTTAATCAGGTGGTCTTTCAGTCTTTTAACAGGGTCTCCACCTGGCCAACATTCGAATTCATCCCCTGGTCTGTATCTACTTGGGTCATCTGAAGAAGAGTGAGCTCCGGCTCTGTAGGTGTAAACCTCGATGTAAGTAGCACCTAGGCCTGCTCTGGCTCTTTCTCTCGCCCACTTTGTCACAGAATATAGAGCGAGGAAATCATTTCCATCGACTCTCAAGGAAGGTATGTCGTATGCAAGTCCTCTTGCAGCGAAATTTTTACCTCCTGTTGCCAGATTTTTGTGGGTTGAAATAGCCCATTGATTGTTGACGACATTCAAGATAACCGGTGGCTTGAATACTGAAGCAAAGTTCAGTCCATAATGGAAATCTCCTTGTGCGCTAGTTCCATCTCCTAGCCAAGTAATTGTCGCTTGGTCGTCTCCTTTGTATGCAGATGCCATGGCAACACCGACCGCTTGGCTAAATTGAGTTCCCACAGGACTTGAAATTGAAATGAAGTATCCTTCCTTCCACGAATAGTGTACGGGCATTTGACGGCCTCTGATGTTATCTTCTGTATTTCCAATACAATGACAAATCATGCTGACCATATCCCTTCCTCTTACAAACTGGGCGCCCGGTTGCCTGTAAGATGGGAAAATCCAATCTGTATCATCGAGAGCCATTGTTTGGGCAATCGCAATCGCTTCTTCTCCGAAAGATCGCATGTAGAATGAGAGTTTACCAGTTCTCTGCATCTTAATCATTCTATCATCGAAAATTCTCAGACGCATCATCATCTCAAGACCCTTGATTAGAACATTAGCATCAAGTTGCGGGTTCCATTCACCTGCTGCAGTTCCGTCATCATCTAATACCCTGATTAGTCCATGAGCGTGGTCTACTGTATCTTCTGTTGAACAAGTTAGCGGGTCAGGGCGGTTAAGGTCTCCAGGTTTTTCTTCCCACTTTCCGCCAAAATCGGCAGTATCGCCCGGTCGGAAAGGAGCAGTAGGCACGACATATGTCTGCATTTCACTATCTTCGCTGTCCGACATGAATCTCTCACTCCTTGTCCGTTCTAAGCCTTGCCGATGCTTTGGATAATAATTCTCCAGCCTTGTAAGATGACCTCACAAGCGGGCCACAAGCCCATCCCAAGAATCCTAATTCTTCAATTTCCTTGCTCCATTCATCATATTGTTTTGGTTCAGGGAATCTGTCAACTGCAAGATGATTTGGACTCGGTGCCAGGTATTGCCCAATAGTTACTAAATCTACATCAGCTTCCCTAAGTAGTTTCAGAGTGTGTGATATTTCCTCATTTGTTTCACCAAGGCCAACCATAATCGATGATTTAGTTAGAATATCTGGTCTGAGTTCTTTCGCTTTCTTCAGAATTCCAATCGATTGTTCAAATGATGCTCTTGCATCTCGCACAATAGAATCCAATCTTGGAACACACTCTACATTGTGAGCAAAGACTTCCAATTCTAATCCCTCAAGTAAATTCTCAAGGTCTCCATGGTCTCCTGCTAAATCACTACACAACAATTCCAATGTCACTTCTGGAGTTTTTTCTCTTACGGCTTCAAGGCATTTTCTGTAATGGCCAGCGCCACTATCATCTAGATCGTCACGATTTACAACCGTAATTACAGCATGATGTAGTCCCATTGAATAGATTGCATCGGCTAGGTTTTCAGGTTCCTTTTCATCTAATGGCGGAGGCCGTTTTATAGTTCCAACCGCACAAAATCTGCATCCTCTTGTACATTCTTGACCTGCCACCATGAATGTAGCATCTTTTGATGCCCAACACTCGTGAATGTTTGGACATCTAGCTTCTTGGCAAACTGTATGAAGAGTGTTTTCTGTGACAGTAGATTTAGTTTCATTGAACTTCTTTTGAAGTTCACCAGAAGGCAAACTTACCCTAAACCAATCGGGCAGACGGGTCCTTGTTTTGGCCATCTGCAACTTTTTGACTGCCAACAAGACCCCTCCCGCTGATTCATGCGAAGGGATAGAGTGCAAAAAGAGTCCCTTTGGCAGATTACGAGGTTTGAAATGCAGATGCTACCCAGATTATTGCATGAGACTCGCTGTAATTACGGGTGGCGCACGAAGAATAGGCGCAGTAATTGCAAGCAGGTTATTAACCGAAGGATGGGCGGTGATAATCCATTGTAATCAATCACTTACTCAAGCAAGGCAATTGCTATCCAAAGGTAAAGGGGCTGTTGTTTCTGGCGATTTATCAAACGATGAAGAACTGTTTAGAATTATAGAAGAAATTCACGACCATAAGTTAGTCGAAGAATGCGGTGGAATAGATTTGCTCATTCACAATGCTTCAATATTCGAGGAAGAAGATTTCTCAAAGATAACCCCTCAACAACTGCGCCGCTACTCTGCTATTCATCTGGATGCTCCTTTTTTCATAACTCAAGGTTTAACTCCGAAATTGAAAACAAAAAAAGGTTCAGTTATCGGTATTGTTGATACCAGTTGGAATCATTCTTGGGAGAAATTATCTCATTATACATCCACTAAAGCAGCTTTGAGACAATTGATAATCAATCTCGCAGGCGAGTTGGCACCGGATATTAGGGACAACGGGATTGCTCCCGGCGCAATCATTGCTGCTGCTTGGGAACAAGAGAAATTTAACTCAATAATCGAGAAAGTGCCATTGAAAAGATCTGGAAAGCCAAAAGATATCGCTGACGCTGTAATGTTCTTGTTTGAGTCAGAATACATCACTGGACATATTTTACCTGTCGATGGCGGCTGGTCATTATCGTAGTGGTGCAGGGGTGAGACTCGAACTCACGAACCCATTGGGACCGGATCTTAAGCCCGGCGCCTTTGACCGACTCGGCAACCCCTGCTTGGGTCGGTGGCGAGGCTGGGAATTAATGAATGAGTCGGATGAAATCAATCGTTAAAAAAGTTCAACAACTGCATGCTATTACATTCGTTTTATGTCAAAGGCCTTACCTCTTATTTTGTCTGTTGTTATCCTATTTTCAGCAGTGGGATATGTTTTGATAGATAGAGGTGGAACTGATAATTCAAATATTGAAAATCAGGTTTTCAAATGTGGTTCAGGAGAAGAACTTACATTCGAAAAAGTCGACGATGGAATTTCAGATTGTGAGGATGGCTCTGACGAATCTAATCATAATTTACATGTTCACAATCCTCCGGTTTTAGAGGCGATACTCGTCACAACAAACACTGAACAATTTGTTGCTGGAAATGTAATTCATGACCACCCAATGGAGGTAAGAATCGTTTGGTCAATACAATCTGCGGAGGAAGCGATGGTGGAAATAACTTAGCAACCGATATGAACGGTTCATGGACTTTTGTAGTTGAGGTTCTTGATAGGTCAGAAGATATTGTGATGACTTTCAAGGCTCATAATCTGCCTGAAGATACTTGGTCGGACCAAATAACAATTACAATTCCAAAAGAAATTGAAGAAAATAACCAAAATGATTCGAATTCAACTCAAAATAATAATACAACTGTTGGAAACAACACAGGAAACGAAACAAATAACAATACAACGACATTTTTGTCACCAGGATTGCATAATTTTACAATTCAACAAGTAGTTGATGGCGAAATAGTAAACAGATCGATTCTTGTTAATGTACCCTCTTTTTCTGATGAACTTTCTATCCATCCAATTATTTTCGGGCTGCATGCTAATGGAGGAATTCCTTCCCAATTTGTAGGTGGTTGGCTTGATGAACTAGTTGAAGAGTACGGGATGATTGCGGTTTATCCAGAAGGTGTTGAACGTTCGTGGAACCTAGGCAAAGAGTCTTCACAGGCGGATGAAATAGAATTTTTTGATGAATTATATTCATTATTAGGTGCGCATTCAAATTTAGATGTTAATCAAAAATATGCCGTTGGAATCTCCAACGGAGCTGGAATGTTGCACACCTTGGGTGACCATAACAATTCATTCAACGGTATTGTGCCAATCGTGACGAGCCTTACCACAGAAAATATCCCAACTCAAACCGGTTCACATCCAGCGGTTTTGCAGATACTTGGAGAAGACGACCCTCTGGTCCCCATCGATGGTGGCATTGGTGTTGCAGGACATGATTTCTTGGCTGCAAATCAGAGTGTTTACACATGGGCCATGAACAATAATTGTTCGTCTACTCCTGATGATATTACTCTAGAAGATGGCTCATATCATTTAATCTATAGAAATTGTTTTGATGGAAAAACAGTCGAAGGATACATCGTCACTGGTGCAGGTCATAGTATTCCAGTAGGTTGGAATGGAGGATTGAAAAATTTAGTTTGGAATTTTATTTCATCAACCATGTCTTCCCAGGAAATAATAATTGGTTGTATGGATGAAGCAGCGCTGAATTATGATCCTATGGCAAATCAGGATTCACCTGAAATTTGCGTCTATGATGAAAATCAGCCGTATGATGCGGAAGATTTAGCACAGTTTTGGCTGGATTTCTTTTTCTGCCAATCTTCCGATGACAGGCCCTTTGTCGATGATTTGACAACAACAACTTTGGATACTTTGCAATGTGAAGTACAGATAACAGTTAACGAAACACACCTAGTTTTCACTACCAATGGTATCCCTAATCATGATTTTGAATCGACTTTAGCCTGCTCCCAAGCAGGCGATTGTACCGCTCCTCAGGATTACACTTGGACTATTCCAAGAATGCCTGTAAACGATACACAAGGCGGTCATGACCCTACAAATTGCCCTGAGGCAGGAGGGCAATATCAATGTGCTAGCGATAGGGGTGAAATCGCTTTGGCTATCAACGGTGTGCCTATTTATGGCCCTGAAGATGGTCCAGGTGGTGATGCAGTAGCATCTCATCATGGAGTCTACAATGAAGATAGACAACCGATTGAATTGGGAGTTTGTCACGGTCATGCGGCTCAGGGGGGTACATACCACTACCATGCTGATGCAAATTGTATGCACTGGCATCCAAGCGAAAATGAATCAATAATCGATGGATATAATGATTCAAGTCCTGATGTCGTTGCATCTAACACCTTCGATGGAGAGCATTCCAAAGTAATAGGAATCGCATTAGATGGATATCCAATCTATGGGTTCTGGGGCTATGATGAATCCATGAACGTGGTAGAAATGAGAAGTTCCTACAAATTGAAAAACAGTGAGACAGGATATAATGGAATAGATGATTATGAGTACATTCCAAATTCAGGCCACTTGGATGTCTGCAACGGGCATTTTGGACCAACTCCTGAATTCCCTGCCGGAATTTATCACTACCATACAACTATGCTGAATGCAGACGGAGAAATGGGATTCCCCTACTTTTTGATTTGTTATCACGGAGTAGTTGAAGACATTGCAGGTGATGACCCATGTGCAGGAGAAGGAGAGACATGGGGGCCAGGAATAGGTCCACCGCCACCTGGCTGTGACCCAGGTCCTCCTCCTGGCACTCAAGCAAATATATCAAGTATCGATACCAATCAGATTAACATTCAAGCTGTTATCTTGTTCAGTATTGTCCCTTTATTGTGGATTTTATCTCGGCGGAATCAAAAAACGCCATAGTAGAGCATCATTTAACGCATGAAATGCAAAATGGTTTAACACTCTAATGCTGACGGGAATTCGGTGCGCATGCTGAAAACACGGATAGCCCCGATACTTGTATTGCTGCTTCTATTGTCTTCTGTCACACCGACAATTCCGAATTCTGACTTGGAAGAACAGGCAATTGTTTCCAAAGTGCCAGCCAATTTACAATCATACAATCTATATTTGGACCAGCCAGGTGATTCAGGAGGCGATGGTGAGATTACAACAATTGAGCCAGAAGGTTCACATGAAGAAGCAAGTATTCTTTCTGGCGTAGAATTCAGATCAGATGATATGATTAGCGACCTACAAATTTACGGCCAAGGTAGTTCAAATGAAGTTCAACTGTACATCTATCTTCAATTTCAAGGTCAAGAAGGTTCAACAGCGGATTTAACTTTCACCTTGAACTCTGTTGGTGGACCAACATATACCGAAACTATGGAATTAGATGACCCATGCAACCCCGGCTTCTTGGGCCAAAGTTGTTCTTGGACTCTGAATGAAGTATATTTCCAAGTTCCAGAGGATGGATTCAAAGTAGAGAAGGATGCTCAATTAAGATTACAAATCGATGGCTCTGCTTCCTGTGAGGGCCAAGGAGGCATTGGTGCAGGCGACTGTGATATTTTGGTGGCCTTCGGAGATGTTGAACAAACAAATGGATTCTCCAGGATTGCAATGAAAGCAAATGCATTAGCAGATTCTAGCGTCAAAGTACACGCTCCGGGAGGGCTTTGGACAGACGCTGAAAAGTTGGAATGGGATCCAAACCACCGACCTGATTACAGAACTATTCAGTTCTCAGTAGACATTAGGGATGCATTCGGGAGAGATGACATACATTCGGTTGACTTAGTTTTGACATCTCCGTCAGGAACTAGTACTATTTTTGATAAAGAATTTGAGGACGATGATTTGCGCCTAGACAACAATGGTCTTGTTGGAAATTACACTTGGACTTACGATGCAGGACTGCCTGCGGGAGAATATAATCTAACCCTAGAAATCGTTGATGTTCAAGGTCACAATGTTGTCTATAATCATCAAGGAATCGAAATTATGGAGTATGGAATGTATCTTTCCCTACCTGTTGACCAACCTGACAGCGTCTTGATTGCACCAGGTCAAGTTTCGTTTGTGGAGTTTATGGTTGAACACACCGGAGCAGCCTCAATTCCTATGGAAGTAGAATTTGAATTGTTTACATCATTGCCTTCTTCGTGGTCAGACCCATCATGGGATTCACCTCAAGGATATTATCTCAGCAGTGGAGGTTCATACAAGATAGCCACCTTATCAATCGAAACCCCAGAAGATGATTTGTCTACCGCCCCTGATAGAATCGAGGTATGGGCAAGAGGATTTATCGATAATGAAGATGGCATCAGAGAAGAGGTCGTAATTCAGAAGATTGTATTAGACGTGGAAGAAGTCGGTGTCTTTGCAGAACCAAGAATGAATATATTTGAAGACGAGCCGTCAAATAGAGATCGCAGATTCGTTTAGACCTGATGCATTTGATGAAACACTTTCCCATTACATAGATGCTCAATCCTTCGAAGGTTCTGAATTTTATCTAGATATTTTCAACGCTGGTTTCGACATGGACCAGTACAGACTACAAGTTGAAACAGCACCGAGTTCAAGCTGGTCGTTTGAGTTCATTAACAACGATACTAAGCAGCCATTAACAATCCAAGGGCCGTACTCGATTACTGATGATATCAGTTCACATGAAATCTTGCCAATTCAATTGAAGATTTTCCCACCAGCAAATTCAGATGATGTTGATATTGGTTTGGTGACTATTGCCTGCTACAGTGTCGGTGACGTGAACTTGAAATCTAAAGTGTCATTCACCGTTCATCGAACCTCAGGAATACTGGCTGAAGTTACTGCAGATTCCGATGGTGGTCAAGAAATTGGTAAAGTCGGACCAGTTGACCCTGGGTCTGAAGTTAGTTTTGAGGTCAGAATCACAGACAGTACTGAAGAGTCTGGTGAGAACACATGGAGACTGATTTCTCCAGGAAAATTAGATAAAAACACCAATGAGGATACAGGGAACCCTTCTTATGGAACGTGGGATTATTCAATGGTTGACGGAAATGGTAGCGATATAGTTGCTATTAGGCTATCAAATGGGCAATATACAGATATCGATGTCACCATAAAAATGCGTGATAGAGTTGAAGCAGGTAATCACACCTTGTACCTTCGTGTGACTGAAGAATTAACCGACGGTGAAGATGAACCAAGATATTTCGACCTACCACTCAAGATTGAAGTGAGAGAAAAACTAGAGCAGGGTAGAATCTTTGTCGAACGAATTACTGAACTAGTTCCTTTCTTACCAAACGAAGAACAAAATGTTGAGTTCCAAGTCGAGAACTCAAACAACATAGAGTTGGATGTGATAATTTCTGCTCAGTCTCTTCCCAGCGGTTGGTCAGCAAGTTTCACCACAGGTGGCTATTAGATAGCGGAAATACGATTTTATTGACAATTCCAGCTTTCAGTACAAGCGAATTTACCATGATTCTCAAAGCATCTGATGATGTTGTTGCAGGGCGAGACGCAGAGGTAATCCTTTCAGTTGAGCCACTAAGTCAGAACATAAGTACTCAGGGACTGAAACAAACTCCAAAGTTTATATTTACAACAACCTGTGAAGGATTTGATTGTATCACCAATGCAGCATTTGATTTCCAAAGTCCACAGACAGTGGGATTGTATATCGGCATAGTAATTGTTGGTTTGCTCGCAGTCTATCGAAGAGGACAGGCAAGCGCACGTCTGCTTGAACAGGAATATTTCGAACAACTTGAAGAAGAAAAAATGGAGTCCGAATTTGTTGATATTCCAGAACCGATTGTAGAAGAAGAAATCGAAGATGATCTCGAACTTCTTGAAGAATTAGAAGAACTTTGATTGTAATTTCCCCCTACGGGGGGGAATTTTGTATGAACATTGTTCCATTTGCCTTAAGTGCTTTCAGAACAACGAAAGGTTAGTGGTAGCAATGCGTATGTCCTCCATCCAAGCATCGGCCCGACCCAAATTACTAAGAGAATTAGATAATACTAGAGCGAAGTCCATCGTTTTAGTTTTGTTAATGCTGTTTTCTTCATTAGCCTCAATCGAATTCGTCTCATACACAGCCCTCGCAAATACAGACCAAGATGGAGATGGTCTGACTTATGGCCTTGAATACCTGATTAACACCCAACCAAATGATTGGGATTCGGACAATGACCAACTTCCAGACGGCTGGGAATGGCAATATGGATTAGACCCATTATCCTCATCCAATGATGATGGAGCTATAGGAGACCCAGACGGTGATGGATTCTCTAACTTACAGGAGTACAATTATCGTCAACCTGCTAATTGGGACTTATCCTCTACAACATCCGTTTTGGATAATGGTGTATGGTGGAACGGTACTATTCCTGTAAATAACTGGGATGAAGAAAATGCAATGCAATACAACCAACTTGCTTGTGGCGATGCGGGAAGCGATGGAACTGGAAACGTAATTTTGTGTGATGAAGACCCTCTAGGAAACATTTGTACTGACGGAATCGATAACGACAAAGACGGAATGGTAGACTCAAACGACAATGACTTTGACGGAGATGCAGATTGTTCAAGCAACGATGACGATGGTGACGGTGTCGCTGATGAAGACAGAAGTGGTTGGGATACCGATGGTGACGGAATGCCAGACGGCTGGGAAGCATCTAACGGTCTGAATGCAACTTCCCCATCCAATGCAGATGGGGCAAATGGTGACCCTGATAATGATGGACTGATCAATATTTTCGAGTACATCAATCCATCATGGGAAACAACTTGTGGTGGACAACCATGTTTGCAACCAGGCCCAGATAATCCGTACACTGAAACAATCTCTCCTTGTGCGCCTCACCAACTTATTGGGCCAGGCGGTTGTGCGACTTTAACCGCAGAAACCGATGGGATAACCTCAACCAATCCAAATGATTCAGACACAGATAATGATGGTCTGAATGACTCCCATGAGGCTTTAACACTCAGGACAGACCCTACCAATTCCGATACTGATTATGATGGAATTAACGATGGTGTTGAGGTAAATGGCCAGTATGGTAATCCGCCACAAGCAAGCGATCCTCGCAATAACAATACAGACGGTGATGCATTTGATGATGGAGACGAAGATACCAATGGAAATGGTCTAGTAGACGCCAACGAAACAGACCCGACACGAAGAGAAGACTCTGGAGACTTCGACAATGATGGTCTAGAAAACTGGCAAGAGAACCTATCTTGTACCCTTTGGAACGTAGCAGATACCGATTCTGGTGGAGTTAATGATGGAGATGAGTCAAATGTCACGCATGGAACAGACCCTTGTGATTCTCTAATCAATTTCGCAACAACTACAACGCAGTATAACGCAGTTTCAAGCCAACTCACGGTGGCGGATGGTAGTGGATTCAATCCAGGCGGAGGAATCGCATTTTACAATAACTCAGGGGTGTATACGCAGTTTTCCTATGCAACGGTCACCAATTCAGTGTTACTAGGGGTGAATGTTCCTCATCCATTTGTAGGTGTTGATGTTGAAACAAGAAACAATTCTTGGTGTCACGATTTGATTGCTCCAACCTATCCTACATACTGTGACGACGATTACTCTGATTCAGATGGCGATGGCCTAGCTGATTGGGAAGAGATTTTAGGAACCTATGGGTACTTTTCCAATCCGACATTATTCGATTCTGATGGTGATGGCGTCAATGATTTTGATGAGGTTTTAGTAGATACAGACCCACTTGAACCATGTGACAACCTTCTGGATGATGATGGAGATGGATTGAACAATTACTTCGAGGTGAGTACCGGTTGTGACAATGCTTGGATTGGAATAACCAACGGAAGTCAAGACATTTACTCTACAAATGAGTCCATGTTTGATACCGACCAAGGTGGTATCAACGATAAGCAGGAATATTTCGATTCTACAAATCCTGAAAATAACCCTGCAGACGATATTTTGCCAGAGGATTTCGATGGCGATGGAATACCCGATGCTGTTGAAAATTCAACAGGAACAGATTGGAGAAATCCAGACACCGATGGAGGTGGAATGCTAGATGGTGCAGAATGTGGTCAAATGTTCTGGTTCACAAATTGTCAAGGTTCTCCATTCGATCCATTCGACCCAAGTGACGACATTACCTCAGTTGATGTTGTATTTTGGGCAAATAATTCAAGCGGCGCAGTCGACTTGAACCGAGAACATATGTGGAAATTGAACACATATGATTTCTACACAGGTGGTGCTTATGGTATAGAAACAGGTGTACACATCGCAGAAACCATTTCAACTCCTTATGAAAATACAACTCATCTTGCACCCTCCTCCTATGCAAACAACAGTGTAACATGGATTATTGAATACAATAATCCTGCAACATCCGGACGAATTCCAATTTCTGCATATCAGCATAACATCAGTCTATGGACTGATTTTGCTTCATCATTGTCTAGAACAAATGATTCTCACAATTACGAGATAATTACTGGGCCTTTAGATTCGATTTGGTTGGAAGAGTATGAGTATTGGTTTGATTGGGATACAATTTCTGCAAATACAATTGCAGGTACCAATTCATCATATGAACTGAATTTACCAGATTATTTCACTAACAATTCCTTACAGGAATCAATTGTCAATAACATAACTACTGATGTGATTAATGCAGCAGGTGCCACAGATGCATACTCAAAGGCGGAGGCAATTGCAACATTCCTCAAGGATGGAAATGCTACCTATGATTTCAAGAGAAATTACAACGGAACAGGTGGGGACATATCTGTTGATGTAGTATTCGACCTGCTATTCCGTGCCAATGAAGGAACTTGTTCCCAATTTACAACGACATTCGTCACAATGGCAAGGCTGGCAGGAATACCAGCAAGGTTTGTTTCAGGTTATCGGGGTGGAAATTGGAATGGCAATGGATACACTGTCTTCTCCAATAGTTTGACTCAGTGGGGAGAAGTGCGATTAGAATTGTCACAAAGTGCTGGCGGTGATGACCTTGGATGGATACCATTCGATGCTTGTCCTGACCCAGAAAGTATCGAAATAGTGAATGTGACTTGGACTCCAACCGACTATGATAGAGATGGGTCCACTGAGGTGAATGTGACAGGAACTTTGCAATACACCGAAAACACTACTGGAATAGCAGGAATCTTCTTAGAAGCATACCTAGTTGATGACGAATTAGCTTCTTTTGTCCCAGGTATCGGTGCAACAGATGCTAATTTCATTGGCTTCATGCAAACAGATGCAAATGGTAATTTTACAATTAACGGATCTGTATTAGAGGCACCACCAACAGGATTTGCCAAGATAGTAATCGAACACAGTCAAAGTGGTTATGTTTCTAACGATGGAATAGATTTGGGCGTATTTGTAAATTTGACAGATGATGCAAACCTAACTCATGAGCAACCGCTAGCAGTTAATCAGCCAATTCTAGGTGCAGGAGCAACCACTACAATTTCTGGTAGATTATTATTTGAGAATAATCAAACAACAGGAACCGACCTTCTAAATATTTCAGTCTGGTTAGATTTTGTTTCTTCTGTAGACGGTCAAACCAATCTCACAAGCGTGGTTGGTCCGAACGGAAACTGGGAAATCAACATCACTCTTGATGAACTTGAAACCAAGACAAATATTTCAGCAACCCTTGGATTCAGTGGCTGGGTTGATACCTCGCAAGCATTCAGTACGCCCCAATTCCACTTACGACCTGTTAGCAACTCGATTACATTAGATGTGAGAGATGCTCCAAACCTAACTGCAACCATTGAAGGTCCGGGTTCTAACAATTCAATCTTCCAACTCGGGCAAACCGTGTACATCAACGGAACTGCTCAAACATTTGGAGTTAGCCCAACAGCGTTGTCTGGAAACTTATCTTTTGGTATACGCAGAGCAAATACTGGTGCTGATTACTTTGAAGTATTCAACACATCAGTAAATGGTAATTTTGCGATTACGCACGTATTGCCAATCAATAACACTCCGATAGAAGCTGGTCCTATTGAATTGGAACTCATATTCTATCCTGATACTTTGGATGCAACTGACAACGTAAATACTTCTGGAACAGATTGGTGGCTGGAAGGAATATTATTCTTTGAACTACAGGCAAACTCACAATTACGTGGAACAGAAGTATCTATTCTTGTTCAGGTGACTGACCACCTCGGTTTCGATTTCGACCTTAACTTAACAGGGAATTTCACGTTTGATTTCAATGGAAGTTTGGTAAACACTACTTCTGACCCAGCATTGTCTATTATCTCACCAACCTTTACAACGAGCAGTAATATCCCTGCAGGTGACTACCAATTCGACATGAATTTTGATGGAAACAGGTTCTTCATGCCTTCTACAAATACTTCATCGCTTCGAATCATGGGAACGGTTGACGTTACTGTAGAAATATTAGATGATTGGACTTTCTTAGGAAATTCTTCTTTCATATTTGGAAATATTACAGACAATGTATTCAATACTCCTGTTTTGAACAATGAGACTGTCTTGATAGTTCAAATTATCAACCCTGACGGATCAATCTTTGATGGTGCTACTGGTAATTTGAACAATACCACTGGTTCTTACAACCTCTCAATTAGTGCTCCTACAATATTTGCATCTGGAGTTTATGATGTTCAGGTAATGCCAGATTTCACCTCATTAGCACCTGCAGGTGGGGCATATTACCAATGGGTTGATTCAGCAGTACCTCCATCTCCTCCTCAGATTCCATCCACCACATGGGGTATCGAATCAGAGGTTCAACTAACGCTTGGTGATGCAACATCCACTGACGTAATTGCTGTGATGAATAGCACAGTTGATTTGGATGTAAGAGTAACCGATATCGCTGATAACTCAAATATTTCCGGCAAAGTAGTCGAATATATCTTTGATTATGGTGGACAGAACCTATCTATAGCAAACCAAACTACTGATGCAAATGGAAATGCATCATTGCAATGGCTTGTCACTGGAGTGGACCCAGGTCAATATATCCTGAGAATGGTTGTTGCAGATGACCTATCTGCTGCTAAAACACAAGGAGCAACAAGACACTATGGAAATTACACCGAACTGAATATTACGATACAAGTTGATTCAATAATCAGAGTTGATTCTATCCCTGCTAATGTCACAGCGGGCGTGAATTTCAATGTAGTTGGACAGGTTGAGGATGGAGATAATCAGAGTCGAAATTTAACCTCTGCAGTGGCTATTGAAATCTTCTGGCTGGATAATCCATCTGAGAAATTGATCAACGGAGTATACACCTCTAGCAATGGTAGTTTCAATCTTTCAGTGCCAACAGATGTGTTGAACAATGGTACAAAGAGAGGGCCGAGAACATTAATCATATCAGTTGTAGAAGGCTCTTCTCCATTCTACCTAACAAGTTCCAGCAGTCATTCAATCTTGGTTCGAGGGTTACCTTGTTCGAGAATTTACAACCTCTAAATCCGATTATTGTAAATCGTGGTCAAACTGTAGATATTAGCGCTAAATTAGTCGAATCATCCGATATGTGGCAACCGTTGCCAAATCTCACTGTAGATGTACAATTTGACGAGACTTGGTTGGCATCGAATACTACCAATGCTCAAGGAGATACTACATTCAACCATACAGTGCCTCTAAATCAACCATTAGGATTGATAACTATTACAATTTATTACAATGGAACTACTGATTTACTTCCTACACAATCTTCTCTATCAACAGTGACAATCAGGTCGATAACATTGCTCGTTGTAGACCCAATTGCTGCAAATCCAATAGCTGGTGAAACCTTCACGATTACCGGAACCATTGAAAGTGATAATGGAAGTTCATTGCAATTGAGGAATGGGGATTTATTATCTGCAAACATCCTCTTTGAAATCGACGGTATGGCGACTGGATTTACTTTGACTGATGGTGTGGTCAGAGCAGATGGAACTTGGTCTGCAAATATTACGCTTTCAAATGGATTTGCCGCAGGAAATCACACCGCTCAGGCAACATATATTCCATCTGTGAACTATTATGAGGGTTCCACAAACAATGAAACCTTTGATAGCCGGGGCTACACGATTTTACTATACATTTCACCTACAATGGATGGTGCTGATACTCCATCATTGAATGATAGAACTGAAAGAGGAACTGACATTAATCCAATTCTCCAGCTTAATGATAATACAGGCGCACCAGTCGCAGGAGCAAGTGTCAATGTTACATTGAATGGATCATCTGTCACAATTGAGGGAATAAGCGATGCAAGTGGACGAATTGATGTTAATCTTTCAATTCCTTCAGATTTCCCAGTTGGATACCAGGTGCTCTATTCGGTCTTTGATGGAATAAACGGGTCAACAGGATTGATCGGAGACGATGTTCAGATTACATTCGTTGTACTCGCTCAGACTGTAGTTAACATCACGGAAACATCAGAAACGATTGTTGCTGGAGAAAAATTGTTTGTCAATGGTACCCTTCTAGATGACCTGAATCTGCCTTTACTTGAGAATGGAGTCAACTCAAGTGGAGTAGTTTACCTACTAGTTGACGGAGTTCCGGTTTCGAGTGTATTGACAGATGCCGATACCGGACAGTTCATGTTTGAGTGGAATACTCCTCAAAGCATCACTGCTGGTTCTCACAACATACAAGTTGTGTTCAATGGTGGTAGAGATTGGGTTGACCCGATTGGAGAAGGTGACAGCGCAAATCCAGAATATTATCTTCCTAGTGTTGATTCTGTGAACTTTACCGTCGCAGTTCCAACCAAGATTATCCTGATTACTCAAGGTGGACAAGTTGACAGGGACGGTTTGTTGACAGTTGAAGGTTGGTTGTCTGACCTTGTAAACAACCCATTGCCAAATGAAACCATCGAAATATGGCTCGGAGGCCAATTCCTGACAAATGTCACAACTGCTCAGGATGGAGGATTTACCGCCTTATACGCAGTACCTACTGACTCAGAATTAGGTCCTGTTGTAATGGAAACTAGATTTAACGGTTCAACAAATTATCTACCGTCTAATAATTCAGGAATTTGGACAGTGTTCTCACAAATCGTTGTCACAGTAAACATTGAATCACAATTAGCAACTGACCAACAAACTACAATTGACGGATTTGTGGGAGATAATCAGTTAGAACCACTAGAAGGAATGGTAGTTCTAATTTCGATAGAGGGAATTTCAATCGGAAATGCAACCACGGATGAAAACGGGAACTTTACATTCGATTGGACAGTTCCAAACATTTTCTCTGATGGAGAACATATCGTTGATGTAAATGTCCCGGCTCAGGGTTATTACCGAGCAGGCTATGGTAATACAACATTCTTCTTGGCTCACAAAACAGGATTAGCAATCACAATCCAAGATTCTGATGCCACAAGAGGAGATTTCTGGTATATTTCAGGTACTTTGTATGATTTAGACACAGCATTGAATGATGGTCTAGCAGGAGAAACAGTCAACATCTATGTTGATGGAGTAATGGTTGAATCCGTGTTTACATCGATCTCTGGTGAATTCGTGGCACAAATACGAGCTGAATCAGCCTATTCAAGAGGAAACCATCTCCTTACCTTAGATTTCGAAGGAAGTCCGGGGCATCTCCCAGTGGAGACAAACAGGACCGTAGTAGTCTGGTCAGATGTGACAGTTCATATCGATTCTACATCAGGCTATGTAATCAGAAGCGATAGCATCAATTCACCTATCGTAATCACTGGAAGAATCTCCGAGATTGGCGGACAAGGTGTTGTGATGGATGGTTTGGATTTGATTTTGGGTGAAACAAGCGATTGTGGTGGTTCAGAAGTTGGTTCTCGATGTATTAACTCGAACGTTATTTGGAATGGTGCTACATTCACAATCACTGCTACTGCACCAACGTGGTTATCGCCTGGACAAACTCAATTGAATGTTCAGATGCCATCTAACTCCAGCCTATATCTGAGAGATGGCAGCTCTTGGACTGGAATGATGTCGATTGTAATAGATGCAACATTTGACGTTGATATCGAACCAATTGTGGAAGATGAGCAAGAAACGATAATGGGAGAAATTCAAGTCATTGCAGATGATACAGATGAAGGAGTTCAAGGAATTGCAGTATCTATCTATCTTGAATACGAAAATGGAACAAGATTGGATGATTTGGTAGTTTTGACAGATTCAAATGGAGTTGCAGAATTCGAATTCAATGCTGAGCCGCCATATGGTGATACATCCGAATACGGTGAATTGATGCTGAAGATGACAGTTTCAAGCAATGGAATACTATCCTCAGACAGCGTTAATGAATTTAACACCCAATTCAGTAGTGGCGTTTCTCCATCATATTCCTATGCCGGAGAATCTGACTCTGTTCCATGGTGGATGTACGTACTTGCTGTATTGGTAGCAGGTGCAGGTGCCGCCTTCGTGATGATGAGAAGAAAAGCAGCAGGAACCGCAAAAGAAATTGCCGACATATTCTCTTACACTGCAGAACTACTTGCTGCAGGGGATTCAATGAGAGAGGCTATTTTCCAGTGCTATGAAAGTCTAGTCCATCTATTGATGGGCAAGGGCTTCCTGCGAAGAGACTTCGAAACTGTCCGTGAATTCGAAATGGCAATTCGAGCAGCTCTTCCTCAACTTTCAGAAGAATCATTGTCGAATCTAGATGCTGTCTTCGAAGAGGCAAGATATAGCAGACACGAAATGGGTGAATCTGATAAGATCAAAGCACAAGAATCACTGACTAGAGTAGTATCTGAAATAAACCAATTTGGAAATATTCCAAACAGATGATTACCAATCTAGTTTCAGTAAGCCATCCTCTAGTTTGGCTTTGATAGATGAAACATCTGATGGAATGGGTATTTTCCTGATGAAATCAGAATTGACTTGCAATTTTAGAATTGAATGACCGTCAATTTCACCTTTGAACAATGAAATTTCTGAATCAGAAGCACCCAGTAAAGGAATGGTGAAGCCTCTATCGTGAGCAATTCCATTTAGTTCTTCGATAATCCACTTCATTCTCCTTTCTGGAGCAATATCTGCTAGATGTGATTCTGGTAAGGAACCCGATTCGACCATGACCATTTTGTGCCTGTCTCTTACCTCGGCCAGGTGATCGCCAGCAAGTTCGAAAACAGCATGTAATTCGCTTGGACTAACTTGTAATCCAGTTGTTGAAACCTCGATTTCAATTTCGTCCCACTCTTCCATGTTTACCCCTCAACTATTACCTTTAATTGAAACTTTCAGATTCGGGTTCTCTTTGAACCTTCGAAAAGAATCGTTTTGCATACCTTGCAGTTGCTTGCGGATTTGATACTTGACTCATCATCAAATTACTCGGATAGCAAACAGAATAAGTTCTTTCAGTATTGCGTTTATCAAGTAGCAAAATCAGTGCACGGTCCCCAATTGCTCTTATCGGCCGGCCCATAGCCTGCAAAATTGAATTTATGGCGGGTTGAGAATTTGCGTATCTCCAGAAATTTTGCTTGCCAAATTTCTCTTTGATATAATCAGCGAAAGCGCTTTGGAAAACCGAAGGTGGAGGGTTTGGTATGCCGACACAAATTACTGCATCAAGAACACCTCCTGAATAATCTATACCTTCTGACAATTTCCCATTAAAAACACCGCCTAAAAGAATTTTATTTCCGAACTTATTGGAATCATCTAGGTCGACCATCAACGCAGAAATATCCTGTTTTGACCAATCTCGTGATTCTATTCTCTTGGTCACTCCGGGGATAAAGAATTCATCAAAAACCTGACCTAATATTTTGTAAGAAGGTGTGAAAACAGCGACGTTTCCGGGAGTATTTTTCACCAATTCAGCGATATGAGATTTGATATTTTCAGTATTTTCTGGACTTCTTTCACGGTATAGCGTGGTGACATCGTTGGCGATTATCACCGGGCGTCTGTTGCTCAAAAATGGAGAAGGATGTACTGATTCACCCCTTTTTGTTAGGTTTAATTCCCAATAAATCAGCAAACATTCCAGGAGGGTCTAGTGTTCCAGACATAAGAATCGCTCCAGATACATCTTCGAAAATAGGTCCTGCGACTAAACCCGCATCCAGTAAGTGAGTGATTATTCGCCCTTCTCTACCTTCGCCTTCGAATACTAAACATAGTGCAGGGCCTTTGCCGAATTTCACTAAAACATCTATCAAATGTGCGAGGAGATGGGCAGATGGTTCATTGTCTCCACCTTCATCAACTTCAACTTCATTTGTTTCAAGTTGAGATTTGAATGCTTGGAGTCGATTGTTTCTGTCAGGTATTGTTTTTGGTGAGTTATCTCCGGTCAGGGTCGATTGGGAAATCTCTGCAGCAACTTTGTCAAAGGCTTCATCAAGCCATGCTAGGGCTTCATCGGCATCAACACGAATTTCATTTTTGTCATTCAGTTTCGAAATTAATTTCTTGAACTCTCTGCCTAAAATCAACCTATATTCTTTACAAACTTGTAAAGTCCAAGACTTAAGATGAATTGAGATATTCATTGCTTCATTGATTGCCCCTAACTTTTGTAATTCACCAAGGTGTTCTTCAACTTCAGTAGCCGCATTTCTGACCATTGTAGGTGTTAGTCGCCTTTGCATTCCCATCCTAACTCGGTCTGGTAGATTATGAGCCTCATCAACTATTATGATTAAATCCTCCAAGGATAATTCCATTGCTTTCAAAGAAGCATTTCTAACCTCTTCGACAAAGATATGATTGTAGTCACAAACAACAACATCTGCTAATTTAGCGGCGTTTCTTGCTGCCTTCCATGGGCATGTTTGCCTTTTTTCTCCATCCTCCAAGTGAATCTTACTCATTTCTACCATTTCATCAACATGGAGTGGATCGCTCAAAATCCTTCGTTCAAAATTAGGGGCATTTGTTAGCCATGGTCTACACTGCCGATTCTTTCGATGGTTTGAACAGAGCAAAGAAAAACTTGCCCCTCTATTGCCTGCAAATGGCTCAACACACATTCCAGATTGCCCAATCATGTCGACCAATGATAATTTCCTATCGCTCTTCATCTGATTTATCCTACGAACAGTATCTACAACAATTCTATGTTGGCTTTGCCTTGGGGTAAGGAACATTACAGTTTTGCGATTCTCATAACTGTTGGCAATCTCAATAGCTGCTGCCAGAGATGCTGCAGTTTTACCGATACCAGTAGGTGCGCTCGCCAGATGGGAATTACCTTTTGATAGAGTAGCGGTACAAGCCTCAATCATTTCGGCTTGCCCTTCTCTAAGAGTTGGATGAGCCAGCCAATTATACTCTAATTTGGCTGCCATAAGTACCTGCTTTTGCCGAAGGTATTTGAGTTTGAGCATTAGTAAAATGCGGTAGCACTAATCTGAGTAATTTGCACCCGGGTGTGGGGTCCAGGTGCGTGTGGAACTAACCCTACTAGCAAGCAGGGTTGGAATCGGAGTCCCCCGCTCTCGCGAGGGGACAAATGTTGGGTTGCCAGTTTGTTGTGCTTTTAGGGCACGTAGACGTAGTGCAGCGAAACCGATGTATCCTGGCCTGTTTACATCAGTTCGGAAGGAGGAATGATCATCATTGTTTGAATCGTCATTCCATCGCATTTCCCATCCCCTCCATTATGTGGTTCTCACCCTGTTTTCACTCAGTGAACTCCTTACGTCTAGTTGTCTTTCCTCGGGCCTCTGCCAAACCCTCGGACAAAATATCATTCATTTGCGCATCTTCTGTAATTAATTTGCGAACATAATCTTGCATGCCTTGTAGTGCTGCTACCTCAGGAGTAGTCCCATACATTTCGTATAGGTCCCCTAGTTTTGCCTTCAAGGATCTGCCAAGTGGAATTGTGACAGTATCCATATCTGGTAGAAGTGGTTGTTTGTCTAGGAATGAGCGGATAGCTGCACGAATAACATCGCTTCGATTTCGTGCACCATCAAGTCCTACTCTAGAATCTAACAATGCCATTTCTTCATCGGTTATCCGAAGCGAAATTGGGTTAGTTGGAGTGTTCATTCTGGCCCCTCGTAGACAGACCACACACTATCCAGTATTTAATGTATTACATATAATTACAAATTGTATACAATATAATTACAAATGTGCCGCTGATATTCAGTACGTCGATTTACTCAAAATCTGCAACCATATTGGGAGAAAATACTCAAACCATGAACACCTAGAGTGGCTTATGCCACTGGAAGAAAGCCGAGGCCTTTACCTGTATATTGAAATTCTAGAAACCGCACTTTCAGATGAAATTGTGACCGATGATGAAGCTGCTATTCTCAAAGTACTAGCCACTGCATTAGGAATATCTGATGGTGACCTAAGCGATGCAATGGACGTTGCAAAAGGTATAGATCCCAGCCCCTTTACGGGAGATAATGATTACCTGGAGCATAGGATTGGTGATGTCACAACATATCAATCTGCATTAATTGCTGCGTTGGATGATGAGGTAATCACAGAAGATGAGTGGGCGATGATTGAAACTCTCAGAACCCTGTTTTCTATTCAACCTGACCAGCATGCTTTGATCGAGGAAGCAATTATTTCTATGTCAGAAACTGATGAAAATGGAATGCGTAGGTTAGAGCGTCTGAAACGCTTCAACACAGTCTGTCCGTTCAATTAAGAACTCCAACTGCAACAATGCTTGTAAAGGGTATGTTGGTGGAGGGGCCAACACAAGAAGTGTTCTAGGTGCTAAAAATGAGCGTCGTCAAAGATATTTTTGAAAGAGTAAAAGCAAGAGACCCAGACCAACCAGAATTCCATCAAGCCGTGTGGGAAGTTTTAGAATCACTAGAACCAGTGTTAATAAAACATCCAGAGTATGTCGAATCCGGAATTGTTGACAGAATTGTTGAACCAGAGCGCTTGATTCACTTCAGAGTTCCTTGGGTGGATGATAATGGAAATGTTCAAACAAACCGTGGATTCAGAATTCAATTTAATTCTGCAATTGGCCCATACAAGGGCGGTTTGAGATTTCACCCTTCAGTTAATGCTTCTATCTTGAAGTTCCTAGCTTTCGAGCAGGTATTCAAGAACAGTTTGACTACTCTGCCAATGGGTGGAGGAAAAGGTGGTTCTGACTTCGACCCTAAGGGTAAGTCAGATGCTGAAGTAATGAGATTCTGCCAATCTTTCATGGCAGAATTATGGAGGCACATCGGTCACAACTGTGACGTCCCTGCTGGAGACATAGGGGTCGGTGGAAGAGAAATCGGATTCATGTTCGGTATGTACAAAAAACTCCGAAATGATTTCCAGGCTGGCGTCCTAACTGGTAAAGGATTGACTTACGGAGGTTCTCTAATTAGACCTGAAGCAACAGGATATGGTCTCGTTTGCAAGAGAGATGCTTGCAACCAAGGGCAAATCATTCGAAGGAGCGACAGTATCTATCAGCGGAAGCGGAAATGTTGCACAATTTGCTTGTGAGAAAGTTTTGGACCTCGGAGGAAAACCAGTCACAATGTCCGATTCAGCAGGATGGATTCACGACCCAGCAGGAATTGATAGAGAAAAACTAGCTTGGGTTATGGATCTTAAAAACAACAGAAGAGGAAGAATCAGTGAATATGCAGACAATTTCGAAGGGGTCACTTTCACTCCATCTCAGCCTGAACCTTCTCTGAACGGCCTTTGGGGAGTAAATGTTGACGTCGCACTTCCATGTGCTACACAAAACGAATTGAACGGTGAAGAGGCAAAGATGCTTGTTGCCAACAATGTAATCGCAGTAGCAGAAGGAGCAAACATGCCATGTACTCCAGAAGCAGTTGAAGTATTCCAAAAAGGTGGAGTTCTATTCGCACCAGGTAAAGCAAGCAATGCAGGTGGAGTTGCTACCTCAGGTCTTGAGATGAGCCAGAACTCGCTACGCCTATCTTGGACACGTGAAGAGGTTGACAAGAGACTTGATGACATCATGGTTTCAATCCATGAACAAGCTCATTCTACTGCAAAAGAATACGGAAGAGAAGGCGACTATGTCTTTGGTGCTAATGTAGCAGGTTTCCTGAAAGTTGCAGAAGCAATGATGGCTCAGGGTGTAATCTGAGGGACAATACAATAACTATATATTTTGAATCTTATTGCTTGACGCTATGAAGGGGATAGTGTTCAAAGAATTCTCAGACATGGTTGAAGCAACTTTTGGAGAAGATATGCTAGATACTGTCATAGAAACTAGTGACTTACCATCTGGTGGAGTTTATACTTCAGTTGGCACATATCCTCATACAGAGTTGGTTTCAATGGTCGTAACCCTTTCTAACGAAACTGAGATCGCTGTTCAGGATTTAGTCCAAGCGTTTGGAAAGTATCTATTTGGGCGATTTCTAGATTTGTTTCCAATCTTCTTCAATCACAAGACATCATTTGAATTTCTAGCCTCTATTCACGATGTAGTGCACGTTGAAGTATTGAAATTATATCCCGACGCAGAATTACCAGACTTCATTGGCAACCTGTCTGATGATGGGAGAACATTACATTTTGAATATCATTCACACCGACATTTTGCAGATTTAGCAGTTGGACTGATGCGAGGTACTTTCGAACATTGGAATGAAGAAGTTGAAATTGAAATGGAAGATAGGTCTACAGATGATAAGCAAGTAGTGATGTTTATCTGTAAAAGAATAGATTAATCTAGTTCCAGAACAAAGGTGTATGTATGGATATTTTTGATTTGGCAAAGAAGGCTAAATCTAAGAAATCTGAATCTGAACCACAAATTGAACTTGAAAATAAAATCGGTCGCTTAGAACGTAAAATCAATCGAGAAAAATTGGCAAGGCAAGACGCAGAGAAAGCAATCGAAGAAATATCTAGAAACTTATATCTTGCCAATCAAGAGGTTATTTCTTCAAATGAAGAACTATCACAATTGAATGAAGAACTCTCATCAACGATGTCAAAATTAACAAGTGCTGAGTTGAGAAGAAAGTCGATCATAATTACTCTAATTGTCGCAGGATTCTTATTCATAATTTCTGAATTTGCAATCGAGCCTGTTCTGGAAAGTAAAATCGATAACAAGGTTGTATTAATCTTGTTAAAATTACTGATTTTAGGAATGTTAGTTCCAATAGAAATCATTGTTTCTAAAATATTAGAATCAAATATAACACTTGATGATGAAATAAACGAATCGATGTACCTAAAAATTCTAAAGGCTGCATATGAAGATGGGATTATTACTGATATGGAGAGAAGTGTTCTTAGTTCCTCTGCGAAGCAACTTGGAATCTCAAAGATTAGAGCGATTGAGTTAGAAGAGTTGTTCTCTTAATTTCAAATGGCAGTCGGTGCTACATGCCCGTCGTTTTTGTCATCAGGTTTCCTTACTCGAGACCAAACTCCACCCATCAATTCTTCATGGTGGTCTGCGCAGTAATGGAAGCGCCTGTAAGCCTCTCTGAAAGAGTAAGCCTTCTTTCCAGTTGCAACTAAATATCCTTCAGGGGAGAGCCTTGAAATGATTTCTCCAACCTTGTTGCAGCCTGGATAATCACAAACAGATTCTTCTCCCATACACCACACCAGCCTGTTATTGTCCTTTAACCATTGTAATTTTTCATGCGTCTTCTTCGCTTTCTTCAGGTGTTATTACCAGTAATGGGACATTTGCCTCGATTGATTGTCCCTCTTCACAGTGTATCTCTGAGACAGTTCCGCTTACTGGGGCTTGAATTTCATTTTGCATCTTCATCGCTTCCAGTATCATTACGACTTGACCCTCAGCAACAACATCACCAATCTTGACTTCAACTGTGACTACTTTGCCAGGAATGTTTGCTGAAACTTTTCCGGATTTCTTTGATTTACCACCGCCTGCACTTCGCTTCTTTGCGACTGGGGCAGCGTCTGGAACTTGGATTACAAATTCTTCACCCTCGACTTTTGCAATCCAATTGTCTCCATCATTTTCTAATTCAACCTCGAATTCTTGGCCATTTACAACAACTTTTCGAATATCCGCCAATTTTTCACCTCCAAGGAGATCTAGAATTTCTCTTGTTCATCAAAGAAGACATACCCATGTTCATCCTTCTGTGGTCCTCGCTCCATGCTTCTCCGGACATTCTTCCGATTTGCGAGGCATCACTGGTACTAGAAGCAGATATGACTGCCATTATAGCAGCGATTCTTAGTGTGTTAATATCTGTCATAAAACTCACCTCACAATGGAATGTTGCCATGTTTTCTAGCAGGCCTTAATTCCTCTTTATCTAACAACATCGAAAGTGCTCTTGACAATTTCATTCTAGTTTGATTTGGCTCAATTACATCGTCAATATAACCTAATGAAGCGGCTTTGTAAGGATTTGCAAAAGTCTCTTCGAAATCTTCGATTAACCGATTTCTCTCCCCTTCGGGGTCTCTTGCATTCTGCAATCTTCTTCTGTGAATGATTTGCACAGCTCCTTCTGCTCCCATTACTGCCAATTGGGCGGAAGGCCATGCGACATTGTAATCACCTCTTATGTGTTTAGACGACATAACATCGTAAGCGCCTCCGTACGCCTTGCGTAGGATGACAGTCAATTTTGGAACAGTCGCCTCTGCATATGCATAGAGTAATTTTGCTCCGTGTCTGATGATTCCTCCCCATTCTTGGTTAGTTCCGGGTAAGAATCCAGGTACATCTTCAAGAGTAATCAGTGGAATATTGAATGCATCACAAAATCGAACAAATCTTGCTGCTTTATCGCTTGCATCAATGTCTAAACATCCAGCCAAAAATTTGGGTTGGATTGCAACTACACCAACGGTTGAACCATTGAGGTGGCCAAATCCTACCACAATATTTGGTGCCCAGTTTTCTTGAACTTCTAAGAACCTCCATCATCAAGAATTTCGGTGATAACGTCCTTTACATCATATGGTTTTGATACATCTGGAGGGATAATTGTGTCGAGTTTTTCACAGACTCTTTCTGCTGAATCTGAGGTTTTCTTGGTAGGGGGGCTTTCCATGTTGTTTGAAGGTAGAAGGTCAACAAGTTCCCTAGCAAGGTCAATTGCTTCTTCATCATTGCCTGCAGTAAAGTGTGAGACTCCAGATTTACTTCCATGTGTTGCTGCTCCGCCCAAATCTTCGAAAGAAACTTCTTCATTTGTCACCGTTTTGATAACCTCTGGGCCGGTGATAAACATGTGTGCGGTCTTGTCCACCATAATTACGAAATCAGTAATCGCTGGAGAGTATACTGCTCCACCCGCACAAGGCCCCATAATTACGCTAATTTGGGGCACGACTCCACTGGCTCTTACATTTCTAAAGAAAATTTCAGCATAAGACCCAAGACTTGCTACTCCTTCTTGGATTCTTGCACCTCCACTGTCATTCAATCCGATGACAGGTCTTCCAGTTTTCAGAGCCATATCTAAGACCTTGCAAATTTTCAAGCCATGCATTTCTCCTAGACTACCTCCATAGACCGTAAAATCTTGTGCAAATGCGAAGACTTCTCTACCGTTTATCATGCCGTGTCCAGTGACTACGCCATCTCCTGGGATCACATTTTTGTCCATGTCAAAATCTCTACATCTGTGTTCAACAAGTGCATCAATTTCTTGGAACGAACCTTCGTCAAGAAGCATCTCTAATCTTTCACGAGCGGTCATTTTACCGCGATTATGTTGGGCATCTATCCTAACTTGCCCTCCACCTGCTTCACCTCTGGCTTTTCTTGCTCTGAGGTCTTTTAGCCTGTCTTCGGTGCCCATCATAGCCTTCGCCGAAATGATGACTACAACAGGCCGCTCTTATTGGTTGTGTGCGTATTTCTTACCGCAAGCACTTCATACACCTCCATACACACAGCCATTCATGGGAGGCCGCCAGCGCATAGTAATTGCAAAGCCCGGCCTTGATGGTCATGATAGGGGTGCAAAAGTTGTGGCTCGAGCACTAAGGGATGGCGGTCATGAAGTTATTTACACTGGCCTTAGAAGAACACCTGACCAAATCGTTCGAACAATTATCGACGAAGATGCAAGGTTCGTCGGGCTATCATCTCTGTCAGGAGCACACAGTCATCTATTTCCTAGAATCTGTGACCTGTTGAGAGAATCCGGTTTGGATGATGTTATTGTTTTTGGAGGAGGAATTATTCCTGAAGATGATAGAGATGATTTATTCAAAGCTGGTGTCAGAGCGATATTTGGTCCAGGCACAACAACTGCAGAAATTTTGCAATTTGTTGAAGAAGCCTCCAACAGGGATTGTGGGGTTGGGTCGAATGATGATTGGCACTGGGGTGTTTGATTGGATAGAATCAAACTTTCCCGATATTTGTCTCAAATTGAAAATGGCGAAGCAATCGCAGACAAAGGACAAGGCCCAATCGTAGCGATAACAGGTCCACCTGGAATAGGGAAATCTTGTCTAATCGACAGACTTCTAGAAAATTTTGCACCGAAGTTGAAGGTAGCGGTGCTAGCAGTTGACCCTACTTCTCCCTTAAGTGGTGGAGCACTATTAGGGGATAGAATCAGATTCAATGTTTTAGATGACCCCTCTAAGGCGGACTCAATTTACATCCGCAGTGTAGCAACTCGGTCATCAGGAGGTTCGATTCCAGCAATCGTTCAAGATTTATCTTCTCATTTGTTGGCAAATGATTTCGATTTGATTATCCTTGAAACAGTCGGTGCGGGACAATCTGAAATGAGATGTGCCGCTGTAGCAGATAAAATTGTAGTTGTTGAAGGCCCAGCAAGAGGCGACAGTATCCAAGCAGAAAAGGCTGGGCTTTTGGAATTGGCAGACTTGATTATTGTGAATAAATCAGATTTGGATGGTTCAGAGAAAGTATTCAATGAATTATCGGTCTCACTTTCACTTTCAGAGGACCCACCCATAATAATCAAAACGAGTGCAAAATCTGGTGAAGGAATCATAGAAGCCTCTGATTTGATTTTGAATATCGATCCTAGGAAATCCTCAATCAAAGCCAAGTCAAGACAAAAATTATTGATGGCCCATGAAAGCAAAATAGTTTCAAATCCAAACTTTGATACCATTTTAGACCGCATCAGTCAAGAAGGATTGTCAATTGAAGAAGCGTTGAGGGAACTCAATGAGTGAGCAAGTTGAACTTACAGACCCTGTTGAACATTCTGTTGGTGGTTTCAACGGTCACCTGTTTAGAAGATTGTTTCATCTATCTATGTCTTTTATTCCATTAATTTATTTTGAATATGGTGAGAAAATTGCGGATTCAGTGAATCTAGAAGAAGTACAGATTGTATCTGGCCTAACATTGTCACTGATTCTTATTGAAGCACTAAGACTGAAATTAGGTTTCACGATTTTTGGTCAACGTGACTATGAGGCAAACCAGGTTAGTGCGCTAGCTTGGGGAGGAATTGCTATTGGTCTATCCTTCATTGTTTTACCCGATAATCCGGAATATCTTTGGCCGCTAATTCTGTCGCTTTCACTCGGAGATCCGTTCCTTGGAGAGTTGCGAAGAAAAGGTCTTGAAAGCAAGCAGGTTGCTATTTACGGGTCTATTTTCATTGCAGTTATATGGTTAATTTCATGGAATCGTCTCGAAACTCCAGCGATACTCGCGTTGTTGATGGGGCCAATCACAGTCGCATCAGAGTGGCCCAGACTTCGCTGGATTGATGATAATGCTACTATGTTGCTAATCCCATTATTCACCATTTTATTGCTGATACCGTGGTTATGAAACCATCATGTTGAAATGGCGAGTTTATTTGCGTGTGAATAGGTGAGACAATATGAGTGATGAAGAAGCATCTAACGACCCGCCTCAGAGTACATATTTGATGACATTTTTACTTTCATTCGTATTCCTGATAATTACTTTCTTTGTTTATCCGCTCTGGTGATAGAAAGCAAGGCCTCTTCAAGAGGAAATTTCTGGTATGGCTATGTGCGGGATAGGCGGAATGCTCGGCAATCCCGACAAGTCAGTCCTTTCACGCATGACGGAATTGATGAACCATCGTGGACCAGATGGTTCTGGTATCTTTGCTGATGATGATTGTGGACTTGCTCATTCAAGGCTAGCTATCGTTGACTTAGTGGGGTCTCCTCAACCGATTTATGGAGAAGGCCGTGTTTGTGTTGTAAATGGAGAAATTTACAATTATAAGAATCTAAAAAATCCTCAATACAATTATGTCACAAATGGAGATAGTGAAGTAATATTATCCCTGTACAAAGGCAGAGGGTCGGCTAATGACCATGCAAAATGGGTCTCAAAGTTAGACGGTATGTTCGCATTCGCGCTGTGGGCAAATGGGCAATTGATACTAGCGCGTGATGCCGTTGGCATCAAGCCACTTTTCAGAACAATAGCAAATGGTAGCCTAATCTTTGGCAGCGAGGTAAAGTCTCTACGGGCTCATGACCAATATACTTCTGAAATGGATATGCACGCCGTGAAGGCCAGAATTGCATGGGAATATCCACTTGATGCGAGTTCACTCTTCAAATCTGTTTACCAAGTTCGTCCCGGCACAGTTGAGGTTTGGGAATTAATTGATGGTGTTCCAGAGATGACTAGTTCCTCGAGATTTGAGGTGCAAAAAGTAGAACCTGAGTTAGATTGGAATAATCCTGAGCATTTGCTAGAGAGTTTTACACTTAGTGTTAGCGACCGTTTGATGTCTGATGTTCCACTTGGCATTGTATTGTCCGGAGGCCTAGATTCAAGTTTGGTATGTGCCGTTGCAAGAGATGCTGCAGAAATAGCCCAACAACCTGTACCTGCATGTTGGACAGTAGCCGAAAGCGAGGACAACCCTGATTGGAAAGCAGCAGAATTGGTTGCTTCAAGTTTGGAATTAGAACATCATCAACACATCTTGGATGAAGATTCGTTTAACAACCGTCTACCAGACCTTTCTTGGCATGGAGAAGATTTTGACGTAACAGTTTTGTTTTTCCAGCCTTTATTTGAAAAAATGTCTGAATCGGTCACAGTAGGTCTGTGTGGGCAAGGAGCAGATGAACTTCATGCAGGTTATCCTAGATACAGAGATCTAGAATCTCATTCTAAACTGATCAGGTCTAGACTTGAAAATCTAAATTGTGATCTTTCAAATTTATCTGGAGAAAATTGGTGGCATGATGATTTATCACCGGAAACGCACACAAATTCTCTGAAAGATTTCCTACAATTTGAAATTGATAGCGGGCAGTTATCAAATTTCCAATTGCGCCTGGTAGACAGACATTCTATGGCGCATAGCCTAGAGGTAAGAGTTCCATTTTTGGGAAGTAGGCATCGCAATGCTAGTCACAAATTGCCTATGGAGTGGAAATTAGGTCCAAACATTGAAGAAAAAGCAGGATTGAGAAAAGCCGCTGACCTCACCGATTTACCTAAAGAAATCGTTAGACGTCCAAAACTTCCAGCCGGTAGAGCAACCTCACCCAAACTAATTGATAATGTGTTAAAAGAATTGGAACCCTTGGTTCCAAAACTAGCAAAACGTCATTCTGAACTGGAACGAGAGTTAATTAATCAACCCGAGATTTGTATAGGTATGGCTCTGTTTGAAACCATGCATATACTAGATGGTGGTAAGCAGAAAAAGAATGGAGATGTCAAAAGTCTTCTTGAGGAGTTGATTTGATGCCATACTTACACAATCTAACTGAGATTCTAGAAAGCAAACGAGAAGAAATCACAGAATGGATGGCAAAGAAGAGAAAAGAAGTTCCTATTCCAATATACGGGAGTGTAGATATCAGAGATTGTGGTTGGAAAGTTGCAGTAGTGGATGCTAACCACTTTCCTGCAGGATTCAATAATGTCTCAAAAGATGACGAAGAAGTATTGTCAAACCTCCTTCATGACCACATTATTAGAAAAATCCCCACCTGCAAATGGGTTCATCTTTATCCTGAATCGCATACTCGTAATCCAGGATATGTTGAAAACGTTTCAACAATAAAGAGACTGATTGAAAAAGCCGGATTTAGATGCACAGTAGGTTCGCCAGAACTAGAAGGGCACGGCAGCTTAGATGGAATTACAGGGCCACTCCTTCTCGACCAAGTTTTGATAACAAATGATGAAATCTCAATCAAAGGCGAAAAACCAGATTTGGTGATGCTAAATAATGACTTGACTGAAGGCATGGTAGACGGATTGAGTGCTAGTGATGTGTCCCCTCCTCCTCACATGGGTTGGCAGCGAAGAAGAAAATCTGAACACTATCAACATCTGCAACAATACATAGAAGAAATTTGTGAGATTATAGAAGTCAATCCCTGGCATTTGCTAACTGATTGGTTTGTAAGCGAAGACAAATGTTTGGAGAGAGAGTCTTGTCGAAGAATGCTTGCAAGTGAGGTTGATGAATTTCTTGCACGGATAGCAGCAAAATACGATGCATTAGGGATAGATAGGGAGCCTGTGGCATTTATCAAAAATGACAGAGGAACATATGGTCTAGGAATCATGACGGTTACAAGTGGAGACCAATTACTAACATTGTCAAATCGGAAATTCAAGAAATTAATGTATTCAAAAGGTGGAGTAGATGTTGAAAATTTCCTAATCCAAGAAGGTGTTCCAACAACAATGAAAACTTCTGATGGAGCAACTGTCGAACCGGTTGTCTACTTGGTAGATGGCGAAGCAGCATCTTGGTTTTACCGAATAAATAACAAGAAGGGTGAAATGGAAAATTTGAACTCACCATCAGCAAGATTTAGTTCCTTTAGTGAAGTTGGTGATTCATTTGGTACACACGCTAGAACTTGGCATGCTTTAGTTGCAGAGTTGTCAATGCTTGCAATGGGTGCTGAATCACAAGCACAGTTAGATATTAGTGAGTAAGCCACCACGATTAGGTGAAATGGTTTGAGCCGTCTACTGCTCTACGGATTGACTATTTTCATTGGGTTATATGTTAGTGCTGAATACTCTGAATGGCCTGTCAACATTTGGTGCATAGGTCTTTTCTTAAACCTATATTTCAGAGCAGAAAATCGAGAAAGAATTGAGATGATTACAGTTCTTGCATTTGCTACTCCAATGGAATTATTTTTCAGTGAGGTTTGGTTAATTTATGAATATCAAAGGGGCCTTATGCCATTATTCGTACCAGTAGGGCATTGGTTCCTATTTGATTCTGGCAAGATCATAGCTGGGAAAATTAGCGGTAATTTACCAATGATTCTTCTCTTGCCTTTCATTCCTATTGTGATGTACGGGGTGTGGCAAGGGACCGATACATCAGGAGTAGTAATGCTTGTGCTAGTAATTGGATTTACTAAATTTGGTCCTCAACCTTCCCTCTATGCATCTATGGCTTGGTTAGCACTCTTGATGGAATTATGGGGGACTTACCTTGGTAATTGGGCGTGGTCATCTGATGTTCCTTGGACAGGTTTGACTGCTTGGAACCCTCCAGTACTGGTTGGTGCATTTTATTGTCTCGGAGATTTGTTGGTTAATCTATCAGTGGATAGGTTTGAAAAGCCCAATCAGATAGAGGTGAATACATGACATCTCCAGAGGACTTAGCAAAGCGTCGAGCCGAAGAGGCAGAGCGAATTGCTATTGCTCTAGCAAGGCAAAAAGGAGAGCGCAGGTCGCAAATTAAAGGTGGAGAAGGTACAGTTGCTTGGGTGACTGAAAATTTGTGTATCGGTTGTGATCAGTGTACTATCGTATGTGATGATGATGCCATTGAACTATATTTCAAAGATGTAGCATCTTCTCTAATTAACGTTCCAAGCAATCGAAAAGCTAGAATCATCAAAGAAGCATGTACAGGATGTCGTCTTTGTGTTCTAGCATGCCCAACTGATGCGATTACGATGATAGATAGGTGATAATATGAGTAAACAACCAGAGCATGAAGGAGCACAAAGGTTTGGAGGAGAGTTTGGTCCTAATCGAGGTCCAAACACAACAGGTGTGTCATTATCAACTTTCAAAACTCTAGTTTGGGTCTCCAATATCGGTGGCCTATTACTAGTGGTTTTTGCTTTAGAATTTCTATTTGTATCCCATGATTTTGCCCTAGGTTTGGGATTTTTAATCGCTGGAGTTATTGTAGCATTATTCCCTTCAAATTATGAAATCCGTGGAATGGATGACGAGTCTGAATCTATTTGACACACAAAGTGCCTGTGTGAAGACTTAAACGCATCTCGACAATAGAGTATGCCAAATCTGATGAATAATTATCTTCCCAAATTTACCTTGAAAGATTGATTACAAGAAGGACATTTTGCCTTCCATTATAGCCCTGTGGAACTTTCAGTCTTGTTTCCACTTACTCTTAGACCTCTGTCCTTACAGATGGTTTTCAATTCAAGTAGACTGATAGAATCAAAATCCATAACTGGCCATGAACTTACTTGTTTTTGAAACCTATGCCTGTATCGAAGGCAATTTCATGCTTCAACACTAACATTAGAAGTTGCAGTTTCGTCAAGTAATGACTTCTTAGCCTCTACTTGTCTTGCTAAGAATGAAACAACATCCAAGATTTCGATATCATACTTTTCTTCGTCTTCAAATTTGAGACATTCAAAGTGAGAAACACATTTCGGACAAGAAGTGATCATCATATCTGCGCCGGTGTTTTTGATTTCTTCCATTCTTGAGATTCTCAATGCTCTTGCATTTTCATTACAAGACATCATGCTTGATACTCCACAACACATTGCGTCTTCGCCATGATGCTCCATCTCGACTAATTCGACGCCTTCTACGCCTGCAACAAGTTCTCTTGGCTCTTCGTAGATTCCCATTTGTCTTCCTAGACGACACGGGTCATGGTACGTAACTGTGACATCATTTTCAGCCTTCATGTTCATATCAAATCCATTTTCGATTAGGAATTCGGTAGTATGCATTACTTTCACGCCTTCCAACTCATAATCTCGAGCAAATGTTCGGAAACACTCAGCACAAGATGAGACCAGAGTATCGATTCCAGATGCTTCAATCTTCTTTTGGTTGTAAGCCTTCAACTTCTCGAATACTTCATCCAATCCTTGCCACTTTTGGTCGTGTCCACAGCACTTCAGGAAGTCTCTTCCAAGGTATGATACATCTGCGCCCATTTCTTCGAACAAAGTGAATGCAGCAGTGGTAGTTTCTCCCAAGTTCATCTCTCCTTCGTTAAGGTGGCTGAATACCATTTCTTGGTCTAGATAGTCTACACAACCAGGATAGTATCCAATGTTTGAGTCGATTGGGTAATCTTCTACCGAGATGAAGTCGGAATCTGCTTCTTCTTCAGCTTCTGCTGCAAGAACTGCTTGCAGAACTGTGTGAGGTATCTCTGCAGCAGGGCCACCTACAATCAGAGTTCTCCTTATGTCAACATATGAATCGTAGTCCACTAGTTGTGGGCAGGCATTAGTACATGCAGTACATGTCAGACATGAGTAAAGTGGAACTCCATCATCTTCGTTGTTCCAAGAGTTGTAAATGATGTTTAATTTGTCACCTGCATTGAATAATCGTACTGGACAAGCATCATCACAAAGGTCACAGCCGTAGCACTTGTTCATTTCAAATTCATATCCTCTAGCCATGTTTCTGAGGAGAACGAATACTATTGCACCTAGGGTCACACAAGGAATGAACATTGCATAGGTTAACTTCGCATCCAGTGCCTTAGGGTTCGCATGGTATGTTGGATTTTCAACAACGCCCATGTGGTCTCCTTCAAGTTCCAAATTCAACGAATTGGACAAGTCAACTGTCATTCCTGCTAATCCGTTTCCTGCTTTTTCATCGAATAGTAGCAGAGGCTGGAAGGCTTTCACGGTAAACGATGTTTCGACGATTACGCTGTCATTTGCTGCAAGTTGGTTGATTGAGTTAACTCTAAATTCGTAATCATACAATCCAGCCCCGAGTTCAATTCCAGTTGCGCCTGAGGCACAATCTGTGTCGATTACAGTTTTACCAGAATCTTTCTCTGTGACTACTAGACTAGACTGAATCATTCTTGATGTGGATAAGCCTCCATCGATTACAACCTCACTTGCTCTTGTTGTACAGGTTGCATCTACTGGCACAGTCTTGAAATCGATATCGTCAGGCCAATATTGGTCTGATATTGAAAAAGATCCAGAAGCCCAGATAGTTTCTTCTCCGGTGTAGTTGTCTATTCCAGTAGCGCCATTTACACCTGAATTAAGGTCTTGGTGACCGTTGTTATCTGCGAAATCAATTAAGTAATATCTCGCAGGTTGGTAAATATTCCATTCCATCCAAGCAGACGCTGGAACTACATCGGTTTCGAAACCTTGTGCTGTCATGAACTCGTTCATCTCATGAACTTGAACGTCTGTTGGCTGGGACCTCATATCTTCCAATTCGCCATAATCAGCTATTGTTAGCAATCCTTTAGCATCCCAGAATCCATTATCGTATACTGGATATGTCACTACACTTGCAGCAGTTGCTACAATAAATGCGCCAATTATCAAGCTCTTACCGTGTGCTGGAGTAAATCTTGCACCCCAGGCATTATTGAACAACCATTTAGCAACAAAGTAAATCACTATCCAAAGTAAAATTCCAGTTAAAACCCAAGGAATCATATTGAATAAATCGGCGATCCACGGGTCTCTAGTTCCACACAATAAATCTCCGTGACTATCTAATTTACAATAATCAGTTCGGTTTTTCCCGTACAACTCTAGGAAAATATTGATTGAGAAAACCGAGATGAACCAAATGTGAGCGAGGTAAACAACCCCTGCGCTTGCAAACCAAGGGTCTTCAACAGGCCTCTTTTCTCGACCTCCTAAGAATGGAGGTAGAGCTAGGATACCGACTGGGATTCCAGTTAGGAAAGCACCCCACCATGCAGCATTCCACGGGAATGATGGTTGGCCGAAGAAATCTCCGACTGGACCTAAAGGTACGTCGAACTGAGGAAGATATTCTCCCCATCTCAAATATCCATATGAGAATAATACATACCAATCAGGGAAAACGAATCCTGCCTGTGCGAAAGGGTCAGCTGCACTGTGTAGTGGAGGAGGTATCAACCACGCATAGAACAATAATACTGCAAGCATAAATGCGAAGATTAACGAATCACGTAAAACTTCATGAGGCCAGAATCCATGTCCAGACCTTGTTCTTTTCCTCTTCTCTTCAGCAGTTTGAAGTTTCTCCTTCTCATCCATGTAGGTAGAAGCAACAGCACCCAAATTTTCCATTAATCCCATACTATCTACCTCCTATCAATGTGGCTCCGCAATACCTTGTACCCAAACTATGAACAAATGTATGATGATCAATGTGGTGACTATCACAGGCAGAATGAACACGTGAATGAAATACATTCTGGTGACCGTTCTTGGTGATAGTGATGAACCAGAGAAAAGAAGTGTTGCGATGTGCTTTCCAATCAATGGTGTAGAGTTTGCTAGGTTGATTCCAATTACCGCTGCACCGTATGCTAATGTGTCCCATGGTAGCAAATATCCAGAATAACCGAATACAATGGTCAAAGCCATCAATGCAACTCCAATTAACCAATTTAATTCACGTGGGTTTCTGTATGCACCTGTGAAGTATACTCTGCACATGTGTAGGAATACAGATGCTACCATGAAGTGAGTGCCCCAATGATGAACAGCTCGAATGATATATCCAAATGGCAACTGAGTCATGATGTATTCCATACTTGCGTATGCAGGCGATGGGTCACCTTCTCCACCTGGAACATAATAAATTCCGAGGACTGTTCCTGTGATTACAAGGATGATGAAAGATAGGAATGAAATTCCTCCTAGACAGTAAAGTGGATACCAATACCAAATTATTCTGAGTTTGTATTTTTCAGCATGAGTTAGTGGCATTTGCCTGTGCATGTTGTAGTATGCACCCTTGGACATATTCCAATAATCTTGAATTCTAAATCTAGTATCTAAGAATGAGAATACCCAAAGGAAGGTTCTCTCAGCAAGGCCCATCTTTCCAGAGGTTTCTACCGCACGAAGGATTTCTCTTCGAGGAATATCTTCGTTTTCCTTTCTTAATGTGAATGCAATTAGTACAATTAAGAATGCTATGAAGAACCAAAGTACCCAGAATATTGTGCTCATAGTATCACCTCAATCGCAATAGGTCAACCAGCCCGTATATTCAGTGGACGCTTCGATAGTGTCTCCGTTCATGATGATTGGAATAATTGGCAAACCAACTGGCGCAGGGCCTCCAGCTCTTCTGATTCCTAGGTACTCAAACATTTGTCCATTTGACCTGTTTGCGTTTCTGTTAACTTCGATCGCTGTCGGGTCAAATCTACTTGAGTGACAAATACAGAACATCTTGCCTCCACCGTCATCTCCACCACCCGGCGTCCAGTTGTCGTCTGTAAAGGAGTTAGAAACAAGTTGCCATCCAGGAATACAGCATAGGTGAGTACATCTTCCAAAGGACATCACCAAGTTGTTATTGGGGTCAAAAACATCAGGATTTGAGAGTAGGAATTCAGTTGCATGTCCAACATAATTTTTCGCGATATCATATCCTGCCATCTCTTGGAATCTAGGTAAATTGTCTGCAACAGGTTTGTTAGAATTTTCCGCATGTGGCACATAGTTGACGATAACTGGAAGTCCATTCCATACGCCTTGTGCTCCAGCCATTCCAACATTTGATTTTGCTGCTTCAGCCTCGAATGCAGATTTTGTCATAGGTTGAAGGTGCATTGCACCATACCATGCTTCATCTTCTCTCCCCTTTGCCCAGAACTTTACAGCAGAATCACCGCCGCCATCTCCAGTAGGTGGGAGGAGAATTGAAGCAAAACCTAGCGCTCCAAGACTTACAGCTAGAACACCGCCAGTAGCATTGAATCCATACCTCATGAATTGTCGCCTGTTCACCTTCACGTTTGGAAGATTAATGGAACTAGAACCATCTTCTGCAGGGGCCGGTCTTAATCTCATTCCATCCATAGATATCACCAGTTATATTCTCTCCAATCCTTTTGATGTTCAGGGATGTATTTGTTTTGTGAGTGTTTGACAATTATCTTGTCTGGCAATACCCACTTCATGTATACTATGCCCATCATAATCAATGTGGTTAATCCCATTGCTAAATGGTAAGATAATTGTTGTTGGTCCCATGTGCTTCCGTTTAGTAAACCATACAGCATTGAACCCATCCAATACAAAGTCCAAAATATTCCCCAAGCAAAGAAGAATAGGGTAAGAGCAGAGTTTCCTGATGGTGCCAAACTTGCTGAAATCACAGTACCTGGTTCTGCCGGGTTGAATACACCATGATTAATCGCAGCATCCATTTGCTCTTCGGTTAGATTTGCATCTTGCAATGCAGTTCTTGCATCTTTGACGCTTACTTTTCCAGCCGCAACTTTCTCTAGCAGTTGAGTGATTGTATCCTTAGCCATTACTGATCACCTCTCCTGTTAACTTTGTATCTTAGCCTTAGCAGGTTGCTTCGGCCTTTGTATGATGTAGAAAATCCGTATCTCAGCATAAATCCACAGAAGATAATCACGGCAATTACAGCGCCGAATCCTAGAAGTCCGAGCCAGTGTGCTCTAAATCCTGCTCCGAGGGTAGATATGTCGATAGTTCCAGATGTTTTTTCCGGTGCTTCAGGTGTTCCGCTGCCAGCAATGAGAGTCTTTGTGCCTCTCTTTTCTTCATTTACGCTCTCGGTTAAACTGAATTGTAATTGATTCCACATGTCTCCATCTGGGGCATTGTTGCCATTGACTGCGTTTCCTGTTATCCAGAAATTAACCGCACCCGAACCAGATTCTGGTGCAGTCCATGTTATGCTGAATATCCTAGAATTGGGATTTTGATGTGTTCGTGCAGTTGTATCTCCATCAACATCTTGCCCGTCTCCAGATAATTCGCCCTGACTAACTCTGGCGGAGAAACCGCCGTTTGAAGACTCAGGTCCACCTATGATTTCCATGCGCATTTCATACGAATCACCCGCAGTCCATGTGTAAGGGACATCATCAAGGATTATCATTACAGAATTTGATGGTTCTGCTGCGTGACAAAGGCAACCTTCTTTAGCCACATCATCGATTTCTCCTCCAGTCCATTGGTGGGAACCACCGATACCTGTAGGGTATGCATTTCCGAGGCTCGGCAAAAGCATCACTGAGACAAGAATAAGGGAGACCAAACTTCGGACGAAAACCTGTTGCGTACGCATGGCTAATCCCACTTAGTTGACCGACCGACATTTCGCCTATAATCGTTCCTTGTTATATTTCATAAATTTGGGCTCAGTGTTATATTTCCGGCCAATATTCATACAATCACAAAACAACAAACCATATGTCAAATGAATCCTAGGATGGGTTATGTCAGATTACACCTTCGATAACACCTATGATTTGACTCATGACCAACTCGAAAAACTAGAAAATGCCGAAGAGGAAATGTTGAGAAACAATTTGGGAAAAGCAGAAGAAATTTTACTCGCAATGCTCGATGATGATGAAGAATGCATTCCCGCTTTAAACAATCTCGCCCACTTGTATGGCCGCCACTTTTCTGATTTCGAAAAAGCAGTCGAAATTTACGATAAAGTATTGATGCTGGAACCCGATAATGCCTGGGCTAGAGATGCAAGAAGAAGATATCTTCGATACGTAGGAAGAGATTGATAGACCTTGAATAATAGGCCATAACATGGATGGAGCCCAAATCCTCATCGCAGGGATTGGCGGTTTGGGTTGTTCATGGGCTAAAAGAGCCCATCAAGTCTCTGCAAATAATGTAGATTTAGTTCTCATTGATGCAGATGAAACATCATTCAATTACGACCAAGCGCACCTGATAAAACTCGGAAAGCAGATGGAAGAAAGCGGTTGTGCTGCCTTGCCGCCACTCGGCGAACAAAGAATGAGGAATGCATCATCTATTGTAAGAAAATTGCTTAGCGATGTTGAATTAGTGATAATCCTCACTGGATTAGGGGGCGGCACTGGAACTGGAGCCGCTCCTGAATTTGCCAGGCAAGCGAGATTAGCTGGTGCGATAGTGATTACAATTGCAGCCATACCATTCGAGGCTCAAGAAACGAGAGTCAAAGTATCCAAAGAAGGATTGACAAAATTAGAGTCTAATTCTGATGTTTGTGTCCGTTTGGAGTTGGATAGGTTGGCATGGCAAGCAAGAGAAAGGGGCACAGATTGGAGATTGGGTGCATCTTGGGTCGAAGAGTTCGTCGAGGGACTGGTGCGCACACTCCTGAGATTGGGACTCATAAATTTAGACATGATGGATTTGAAAACGATTGTCGGTCACCCTGGAGGCACTACTCTCCTAGTGGGTCAAGGAGATCCGGATGATGCTGAAGGATTGCTAAGCGATGCTTTGGGCGCCCCTCTTGCAGACTTGGCGCTTGATGGAGCAAAAGCCTGCTTGTTGCAAATAGAAGGCGGACATGGAATGACAGTGGGTCAAGTCGGAACAATTGCAGATGCATTTACTTCACGTTTCCATGAAAATGCACAAGTGATTTTAGGTGCAAGAGTTAGTGAAGATTTAGTTGGTCGCATAAGAGTTGTAGCGGTAGTTTCAGGTTTGGACGAGGTTAAAGATATTTCTATAGACTAGTCTACTAATTCTAAATCTTCATCGGAATTCCAATCTGTTTCAGATTCAATTCCTGTTTTATCTTCCCAATCAACTTTCTCATTTTCTTGCCAGTCTTCCTCTTTGGAATCTTCTGGTTCAGATTCATCTTCTGGTTCAGAATTTTCAAATTTTGGCTCGATATCAATAGTTTTTGCTTTCAATAGAATTTCTGAAGAAATTCTGCTGGCTCTTAGGGTTGGTCTGATTAGCAAAATCATTGCGCAAATTGTGAGAATATGCCCGAATATCAGCACTTCTCTCAAACTATCAAAAGTTCCCGTGAGCATTGCTACGGAGCCAGCATATGCATAACCGAAGGAGATTCCTATCGGCAAAGAAGCATTTTCTGAAACAAGCCTCTTACCGTCGCTCACCGTGTATGTTGTTAGCGACCATACTGCGAACACAACGGAGGTTGCCATTAAAATTCCTTCTTCGATTAGGGTCGAAAGTTCTGTAGGATTCATCCAGGTTCTTCTATAGACGCTGAAAGCGTGCCATGTAATGAATATTTGAGCAACAATCATCCACTTGAATGAGAATGCAGCCATGCCTTTCTCTATACCCGAATTTTCTCTCTCGCTTCTCGTCAACCACATGGTTAGCAACTGGAGTAAGCAAGATATCAAAAGGAAAGCAATTCCACCGACTAGGGCATCTGTGAAAGATAACGATTCAGCATCGCTAACAGCTTGCCCAATCCATATTATTACGAATGCAAAAGATTGGACAATCAAAAATTGTGACGCAGTTGAGAGTTTTTCTTTGTATGTATGCAATTTCGCGTCTCCGAGCCCGTTTGATAACCACTCTACCATACCAGTTCTGAATGAGGCGGCTTGAACGATTGACCAGACGATAAATAACGAGGCTAATAGAGGGGCAATCCATTTATTTTCAGTTCCTCCGAGTCCATACCATAAAAGTCCCAAAATAATGCTTGATAGAAGAATCGGTACAATGGTTATTCTGAAGCTCATTGCAAACCTAACAATAATAGAAGTTTCATTTTTTTCAGCAGGCAATTTGATTAATTTTTGGACTATGGAATTGTTAGATATTATTGCAATTAAAGCATAGGAAATGGATAGTGAAATGAAAGCAAATGAAACAAGATTTTCATCCTTATCTACTCTTAATAGCAATATCGAAGACAAAACCCCAATCATCACGATGTGGGGTAAAGTTCTTGCAGAAAACATGTTTTTAACCAAATCAAAAAATCCGATTTGTGGAACAACTTTGTTATCTTCCTGTTCGGTCAAAAACATCCCCTTGGTTTGCCCTGAGGGGCCATTATGTTAATACAAATGCCCTTTACCAACAAAACGTGGCGAAGAAACTTAGCAAAGCACTTCGCGGCAAGAGACGTTGGATAGGCTGCAATTGTAGAGGTTTTCAAACAAGAGACCAAATACTGGAATATTTTTCGAAATTACCTGTCAGGTTATTCGATTTCGAAAATGAAATGTGTATCATAGAAACCAAACTTGAAAATTATGAACATGTCAAATCACAATTATCTTCTGGTGACATAATTTCACAAACATCTAGTGGTAAAATAAAACTAGTCAGGGAAAGAATGGGTTTCTCAAGGAAGCCTAGAAAGCGTTGAAGAGCAGTTAGAAGGTGGCACAGACATGGGCGCAGGAGGAGAAGCACCACCAGTAAAAAGCGAAGATGTGTTAATTCTCATCGGAGCGTCAATATTATTGGTAATGCTAATTATTCAGACCTGGACAATTCCAACTCAAATTGAAGAAGGGGATGGAAAAGAGTTTACTGTCAAATATGACCTTTCGGAAGGGGATACATTCACGATCAAAGTAATCGATGGAGAAGTTCGTCCAACTGTTGTTCTTCCATCAGGAGAAAAACAGTACAGCCAAAATAATGTTGATGGTGATTGGGAATTTACAGCTCAAGATGATGGAGTACATACGTTTCAGATACTTGGCCTTGAAGATTCTGAGATTGATTACAATCTAAGTAGAGGGATTTTCTTCGATTTCATTATGTATCCAATAGGAATTGCTTTCTTAGCATTCGGAATTTGGAAAAAGCGCAGCGAAAAGAATTACGAACCCTTAGAAGCGTTATTGGAAAATTGACTCCATTCAATAGAATCTAAATCATTTATCGTTTTTTCACCAAGAATTAACTCCCCTTGCTTAGAAATAGAAAAGTTTGGATATACTTTATCGTCAAGAATAGGTATGCCAAATTTTTGAATCAATTCAACAACTCTTTCCATTGCGAAATTTAGGTCTGGTGGAGGCAGGCCTTTTCGAATTTCAAATAATGAAGAAATACTTGTATTCAATATCCTATCCAATTCATGTATATCTATTTCAGATATTTCGGATATGCTAGAGTATGTAATTTCACTAATTGATCCGTCATCTGAAATATTCAAGCCGATTCCAAGGACAATTTTAGACTCGTTTGAATCACTCCGGGATTCGGTCAAGATGCCACCTAATTTTCTTCCATAGAGCATTATGTCATTTGGCCACTTTATTGATAAATCGGGGTTGTTCAAGGCTGAAGTAACTGCATATGCCGCAGACAATTGTATTGCTCCAGGTGTCAAGGAAAATGTGGATGGAATAATCCATGAACCAGCATACGACGTACTAGTAGAGTGCCATTTTCGACCCTTTCTGCCCTTTCCAAGGGTTTGAGATGCAGCATATATGTGTGAAGTCTCATCGGATTCAGCCATCAAGTTGTCATTTGTTGAAGTCGTTATTTCTAGAAATTTTGTTTCTTTGTCATGGTATGCATGCCATAGGCAAACAATACCTATTGTTTCACCATCTCGAAACTCGAGCTTATCCCATATTCTGTGGGATAAGGAATATCTTGGCTTTAGATTCTTTAAATCTATCAGCATCAATGCACTTCCATCTTTAGTAAGCAACTCTTTACATTGAATTGTATTTACAAATCTAGTGTCGAGGCCAATTTCATCAGTATCGAGCATAGCAGCATCCTCCAAGGGCCCCAAAAACTGTTCATGTTCGTCGAGTGAAATGTAGGCTAGATTCCAAACTATGAGGTCGAATCTATCCCTAAATGGGAAACTTTCAGGGCCAACGCCTCCTTCTAAAACTGTACCACTTTGTTTATTCAATTCTAGATTTCCTTTGGTAGCTGAAACAGCATAGGGATTAATGTCACAAGCAAAAACTTTCCAGCCCAATGAAGAGGCTAAAACAGACAATGCTCCAGATCCACTTCCGATTTCAAGAAATTTTCTTCCTCTTCCATTTCCTATCTCGATCAGTCTATTTGCAAGAAGATTGGTATCTTCTCTTGGCATATAGACGGTTTTTGGTATAACCAAATCAAAAGAAAATAATCGATTAGGTGTCCATGAAATAGTGTCGGCAAAGTTGTTTACAAACTCGATTTCTCGATTAATTGTATCTTCAGAAAACGGGGGATTTTCATCCATGCGAACATACCATTCGAAAAAGACGAAGGTTTTATTTGTCATCCTAAAATCAACCAAATTACAGGATAATCATCTAATTTCGACTTAGTCCTGTATTCTCTAACTATTTTGTGAGGCGATGCATTTAATAACAACTGGTAGGTCGGCCAAGAAGTCCATGATTACATTTGGGCTTGTAGCTTAGTCAGGTAGAGCGACGGGCTTTTAACCCGTCGGTCGCGGGTTCGAACCCCGTCAAGCCCGCCTGACTGCCTTCAAGTTCGATGTGCCGAGGGCGATTGGGGTGTCAGAATGGTAGTTAAGTCAGCAACAAAAAAACGCCTAATGGAGATGGGGATTGCCGAAGAGTATGCTCACAAATTGGCAACCGACCGAAACATGAATGACATCAAATCTATGACGGCGGATGAAATCGCCTCAACCCTTGGTGTCTCAAAAGATGACCAAACTTTCACAGACGCCATGAATTCGCTTGCAGAATTAGGCAATCGCAGGCAAAAGAAGCGTGGCAGAAAAATTACAATTTCTAAATCCGCAATCGTGGAAACAGAAGAGGTAGATCTCGCAGGAGAGAAGTTCAATGTTTTGAATCACGTTTTGGTTCCTCATCAGGAATTAATCGCAGTCGAAGATGAAGAAACTGAACTAGCGCCATGGGGTTTAATGAAAAAAGACGAAGAGACAGGGGAAATGAGACTTGCAAAAGAATTGCTTCCCAAAATACTGATTTCTGACCCTGTTGTTCAAGTCATTAAAGAAACTCATGAAAAAATGGTCGAAGCGAAATCTGGAGACTCAGAAGATTATGTTCCATTACCAGCTGGATGGATTTCAGACCGAGTGCTGAAAGTCACTAGAAAATCTCCATCTGCAGGTAAGTCAATCGCTTACCGATTGATTGTGGAGGGCAGTTGAGCCGGGGTGATATCATGAAAGAAATTATTGAAGCATTTTTCAAACAGCGAAGTCTTGTAAACCACCAGTTAGCATCATATGATGATTGTATACCAGCTAGTGACAATACACTCTCACGAATGGAAAAAATTGTTCGAGGTATTAGAGTCGGAACCGATGAAGAAATTGAAGATGAAGAAGGCGGTTTAATCAAACTCGACGTACTCGACCAAAATATAGTAATCAGGGTCAAGAATATTCAACTTGGTGAACCTAATATCAGAGAAGCAGATGGTAGTGACCACGCTTCTCTTCCTATGGAGTGCAGGTTGAGAAAACTCACCTACATGTCTCCAGTGCAAATGGATTTCACTATCTACAAAGATGACCAACCAGGCCTTACTGAAAAAGGCGTACAGGTTGGTAGCATGCCAATTATGGTGCGCTCCAAAAGGTGTAATCTTCACCCAAGCCACATAGCGGGTGACAGGCAGTTGCACCCTACTACCTCCGAAGAAGACCGCAAGATGCTAGACACTTTGTTGCGAAAGAAGGGTGAAGACCCTCTAGACCCGGGTGGCTACTTTATCATAAACGGAACAGAAAGAGTTCTGATTTCAATGGAAGACTTAGCACCTAACAGAGTTACTATAGAAATCAACAACAGATATGCAAAACAAACCGAGGTAGCAAAGATCTTCTCTCAGAGGGATGGAATGAGAAAGCCACTAACTGTAGAAAAGAGAAGAGATGGAATGTTGATGGTTAAAATCAGTACAGCAGGAACCACAGCGATTCCGGTTGTATTGCTTATGAGAGCATTAGGAATTGAAAACGACCAAGAGTTGTTCCAGGCAATTGCTGGTCCAACTGAAACTTTCAAGTTCATTGTTGCTAACATCAACGAAGTCAAGGACAACGAAGAATACAATGTCGATTCAATGGAAGAAGCACATGGTTGGCTTGAGAAGAAATTCGCAGCAGGTCAGCAAAAAGAATACAGAGAAGCAAGAGTTATCCAGTTGCTCGATAGGGAATTGCTTCCTCACTTGGGCGACCAAAGCGATGATAGAAAGAAGAAAGCGATTTTCTTGGGAAGAATCGTAAGACAGGTTCTTGAAATGGCAATCACAAACAGAAAGCCAAATGACAAGGATCACTATGCAAACAAGAGAGTAAGACTCGCAGGAGATCTAATCGAAGATTTGTTCCGTGTATCAATGGGTCAATTGGCTCGTGACTTGAAATACCAACTGGAAAGACATCACAACAGAAAGCGTGAACTAAAGATTACTGCCTGTTTGAGGCCAGATGTTCTAAGTAGCAAAATCATGCATGCTTTGGCTACTGGCAATTGGGTCGGTGGAAGATCTGGTGTAAGCCAATTGCTCGACAGAACCACCTACCTTTCAGCGCTATCTCACATGCGACGTGTCACTAGCCCACTAGTTAGAAGCCAACCTCACTTCGAAGCAAGAGATTTGCACCCTACTCAGTGGGGAAGATTGTGTCCTAACGAAACTCCAGAAGGTCAAAATTGTGGTCTTGTAAAGAACGCTTCGCAAATGATTGACATTTCCGAAGCAGTCCCTGAAACTGAAATCAAAGGTAGACTAGACGAGATGGATGTTTTCCAACCTGACGATTGGACAGATGGTGACAGAATTCACGTAAATGGTGATATTTATGGTGTCCACAAGAGAGGTAAGAATCTATTGACACAGTTCAAGAATGCTAGAAGAAGAGGTTCAATTAGACCAGAAGTTTCTATCAGATACGATGCTGCAAATAGAGATATTTTCATCAATACAGACAAGGGACGAATTCTAAGACCTGTTTTAATTCTATACGATGGTGCACCAAGATTAACTCAAAACCACCTAGAAATGGTTGGAAGAGGAGATTTGACCTTTACAGACCTTGTCAATGAAGGAGTTGTAGAATGGATCGATGCAGATGAAGAAGAAGACCTTTACATCGCTCCAAGACCATTCGTATTGCCTGAAGTTATACCTGAAGGCAACGAGTTTTGGGAAGGCCAGTTAGCCATTCCACGATTACTTGGATGAACTTAGGTGAGCCGGGTGCATCAGTGGCAAAATTACAGGCCAAGGTGAAATTACCAAATGGCGAAGGAGCAACAGCACAATTTGAAGTTCCTTTACAATATACTAGCGAGCATACACATTGTGAAATTGACCCACAATTGGTACTGGGTGTATGTGCTTCATTGATTCCATACCCCGAACACAATTCAACACCTCGTGTCACAGGAGGAACTGCGATGGTTAAGCAATCATTGGGTCTACCCTCTTCTAATTACAGGCTAAGGCCAGATACAAGACTTCACGTCCTGCATTACCCTCAAAGGTCCATTACTCATACACAAGCGATGGATACAACAAACTTTGACATGAGACCAGGAGGCCAAAATTTCATTGTTGCAGTTATGAGCCTGCATGGATACAACATGCAGGACGCAGTTATCATGAACAGGTCCAGCGTACAAAGAGCATTGGGCAGATCTACATTCAATCGAACATACAATGCCGAGAGAAGAAGATTCCCTGGCGGGCAAGTTGAAGAAATCGAAATACCTGGAACCGGTCTTGAAGAAGTTAAAGGAATCAAGCCAGTTGAAGAATACCTGCACTTAGAAGGTGACGGGCTACCACACCCTGAGAAGTACCTAGAAGGCGGAGACGTACTTGTTGGAAAGACAAGCCCTCCAAGGTTCTTGGAAGAAACAGGAGCAGGGGCATTCCTACAAGCTCAAGAAAGAAGAGAATCATCAATGTTAGTAAGACACGGTGAGAAAGGATTCGTTGACAATGTCTACGTGACTGAATCACTCGATTCTGGCAGATTGGTCAGAGTCATGGTTCGCTCACACAAGGTTCCTGAAGTTGGAGACAAATTTGCATCAAGACACGGACAAAAAGGTGTCATTGGAAGACTAGTTGATGCAGAAGATATGCCGTTTACAAGAGATGGTATAGTTCCAGACCTAATCATAAACCCACACGCGATTCCATCAAGAATGACAGTTGCACACGTTCTGGAAATGATTGGTGGAAAGGTCGGTTCACTTGAAGGAAGAAGAATCGATGGAACAGCATTCCGTGGAGAAAAGGAAGGAAGTCTCAGAGACAGTTTGGTTCGAAATGGATACAACCATACCGGTAGAGAGATAATGATCAATGGTGAAACAGGCGAGACTTATCCTGCTGAGATTTTCATCGGATGCATCTACTATCAGAAACTTCACCACATGGTATCTGGTAAGATACACGCAAGAAGCCGTGGTAGAGTTCAAATCTTGACTAGACAGCCAACCGAAGGAAGAGCTAGACAAGGTGGTCTAAGATTCGGTGAAATGGAGCGTGATTGTCTAATTGCTCACGGTGCTTCGATGGTTATCAAGGACAGACTGCTTGACGAATCTGATGGTATCGACTTGTTCGTTTGTGCAAAGTCTGGCCACATCGCATGGTACGACCCTAAGAGAAGAACATATGTCTCTCCAATTGAAGGAGATGGTGCTGAGGTTTACAAGGTTCAAACCTCATACGCATTCAAATTATTGCTTGATGAGATGAAAAGTCTCGGGGTAGCAATGCGTCTAGAACTGGAGGATAGAAGATGAGTCGAAACGCTACAACATTAATTCCAAAGAGAATTGCTGGAATCAGATTCGGTCTTATGGACCCTAAAGAAATCAGAAAGATGTCATCTGTTGAGGTAAAAACCGCAGATACGTACAAGGATGACGGGCATGCATACAGGCAAGGATTGATGGACCCTCACATGGGTGTTATTGAGCCAGGTCTATTGTGTCCTACTGACAACTGTAAGTATGACGAAAGTCCAGGTCACTTCGGGCACATTCAACTTGAACTGCCAGTTGTACACATTGGATTCGTCAACCTGATCAAAACCTCGCGTTGAAGGCTACATGTAATTCTTGCAGTGAAATTCTACTTCACAGTGCCGCAGGTAGCCACCCCTCAAATCCGGAACTTTCCGAACAGGATTACTACCGCCACAGGGTAAGAGATTTGATTACAAAGCACGGAGTAGGGTCAACAGAATTCTCAAAGATCATCAAGGAAATTGAAAAGAAAACATCCGAAGCTAAGCGTGTCTTGTGTATGCACTGCCACGCACAGCAAGGTAAGATTATGTTGGACAAGCCTACAACTTTCAAGGAAAAGATGACCACTCAGGGAAGCAACAAAGAAACAGAGAGAAAACTCAATGCTAGAGATATCAGAGAATGGTTGCAAGGTATTCCTGATGACCAATTGATTTTCTTGGGAATGCACAGGGAAAACCGACCTGAATGGGTTATTTTGCAGGTATTACCAGTTCCTCCTATCACAGTTAGGCCATCTATCACACTAGATTCTGGCGACCGCTCAGAAGACGACCTAACTCACAAACTAGTCGACGTTTTGAGAATCAACCAAAGGTTGCGAGAAAACCGTGATGCTGGTGCACCACAATTGATTGTTGAAGATTTGTGGGAACTATTACAGTATCACGTCACAACATATTTCGATAACCAAACTAGTGGGATTCCACCTGCAAGACACAGGTCAGGAAGAACTTTGAAGACTTTAACTCAAAGATTGAAGGGTAAGGAGGGTCGATTCCGTTCAAACCTATCTGGAAAGCGTGTAAACTTCTGTGCTCGTTCTGTTATCTCTCCGGACCCATACCTAGGAGTTAACGAAGTTGGAGTACCTAAGAAGATTGCAAAAGAATTGACAGTTCCTATCAGAGTAACCCTCAGAAATAGAGAACAAATGAGACAAATGATTCTACGTGGACCTGACGTTCACCCTGGTGTTAACTATGTTGTTGATGGCAATGGTAGAAGAAGGAAAATCAATGAACGAAGTAGACTGATAAACTGTGGATTCCGCTGTCATAACCCTGAATGTATGGAAGAAACTACACAAAGATTCGACCTACACTCGGTTATGCCTGCACCAAATTTCCTTCCTGGTTTAGTAGTGAAGAAATTTGTAAGCAAAGATGAAGGAGCCGGAGATTTGGTTTCATACTCAATTGATGAAAAAGCAACAATCGCTAACCTAAGAGGAGAAGATGTAGACGGTAATCCTCTAAGCGAAGATGACCCAAGAGCAGTTCTGCACCACAGGTGGAAGTTTGAGTTAGCAAACCCAGATTCTGCTTTCCCAGATCACTTACAAGTCGCTTGTCCACATTGTGGAAGCCCTGTAATTAACGATTGGGGAGATGGAGATGTAGAAAGAACTCTAGTTGAGGATAAACTTTCAACAGTTGATTTCCGAAGTGGTAATCCAAAGCCTGGATTGCAAGTCGAGAGACATTTAATCGATGGGGACGTCGTAATATTCAACAGACAACCATCTCTACACAGAATGTCGATGATGGTTCATGAAGTTAGAGTTATGGAAGGACACACCTTCAGATTCAACCTTGCGGTATGTACTCCATATAACGCGGATTTCGATGGAGACGAAATGAACCTCCACGTTATTCAAAGTGAAGAAGCAAGAGCTGAGGCAAAGATTCTGATGAGAGTTCAGGAGCACATTCTAACACCAAGATACGGTGGTGCAGTTATTGGAGGAATTCACGACCACATTTCTGGAGCATATTTATTGTCAAGGCCTGGAACTATGATTTCAAAGAGGCACGGTCTGGAGATGCTGGGTAATATTGGATATACCGGAAAATTACCGAAAGTTCACAAGACCCCAAAAGGAGAATGTTTCAGCGGGGAAGATTTACTGTCAGTTATCATTCCAAATAACATCCATTTGAGATTCTTAAGCCGTTCCAACGACAATGTCGTTATCAAGGAAGGAAATGTTTCAGGAACCCTTGACAAGAGAGCAATTGGTGCTGAAGACGGAAGACTTCTGGACGCTATCGTACAAACAAATGGCCCAACAGAAGGAGCAAAATTCCTTGATGAGTTCACAAGACTCGCTATCGGTGCCTGTACTTCCCTGGGATTCACTACAGGTATCGATGATGAAGACTTATCTGCAGATGCAATCAATGAAATTGAAGCCCACAACGCAGATGCTCGTGCTCAGGTTCAGGCCGAACTGAATAAGTTTGGTAAAGATGGACGAAGTTATGAAGTTAGACCGGGAAGAACTCCGAAAGAAACTCTTGAAGAGAACATCATGGTAATTCTTGACATGGGTAAGCAGGCTGCTGGTGAAGTAGCACGAAACGAGTTGAACCAAGAAGGTACAACGAATGCTGCTGTTGGAATGGCAATATCAGGCGCCCGTGGTTCAATGGATAACCTTACAATGATGGCGGGAAGTATCGGTCAAGCGAAAGTTCGTGGTGCACGTTTGGAACGTGGATACCACCAGCGTGTACTTCCTCACTTCAAACAAGGTGCATTAGGTGCACCTGAGAAAGGTTTCATTTCTTCATCCTTCAAGAGAGGATTGGAACCTACTGAATTCTTTATGCTGTCTGTATCTGGAAGAGAATCTCTCGTCGATACTGCGGTTAGAACAAGTAAATCTGGATACATGCAGCGAAGATTAATCAACGCAATGGACGATTTGAAAATCTTCGATGATGAGTGCCTATCTGTGAGAAATACTGCAGACAGAATTATTCAGTTCTCGTATGGTGAAGATGGAATCGATCCAAGTAGAGGTGTCCATGGCAAACCATTCAATATCGATGTCATTGTTGACAAGGCGCTTGGAACCGATGGCCCTACTAAGGTTAAGGAATCAGCCTATAAAGACAGCGATGACAAAGAATTCGACCTTGGATATGAAGAGGGTGATTCCGAAGCAGCTCAAGGAGGTGAAGACTGATGGTAGTTAAGAGTGCAACAAAGAAGAAATTGATGGATATGCTCGTTCCTGAAGAGCATGCTCACAAACTAGCTGATGATAGAAAGTGGGATGACGTAAAGGTCCTGACCGTTGAGCAAATTTCTGAGTATTGTGAGATAGATAATGAAACAGCAACAAAAATTCACAATATCATTACTGGAGCAAATACTTCAGTAAGAGAGTCAGGAGACAATTCATCAACAACTTCAGTAAGAATGAAAAGAGCATCACGAAGAAGAAGAACTGCAAAAGCAGTTCAGGCTTTGGAGTATTATGATGCTGAAAAGAAATTGAGTTCTTATGATGATGAATATTCTAACGAACCGGTTTTCAAAAGCATTCAAGCTGCTGCTGAATCACTAGGAATTGACTTTACACAACAAACCATCCATGATTTAACAGAAGCAGTATTCAATAGAGAGATTTCCAAGTTAACAAAGAAGCAAGCAGAGACTTTGGTAAGTGAAGCAGGTGCTGCTCAGGAAATGGCAATGATTGACCCTTACGAAGCTGCAGGAATCATTACAGCACAATCCATCGGAGAACCGGGTACACAGATGACTATGCGTACTTTCCACTATGCTGGTGTTGCGACAGTCAACGTCACACAAGGTCTACCAAGAATTATCGAAATTGTTGATGCTAGAAAAGAGCCACAAACCCCTACAATGACAATCAGACTTTCAGAAGGAAACAACAGTTCTCCTGATGCAGCAAGAAAGTTAGCTGCAGCAATTGAAGTGACTACTACAGTGAATATCGCTGACATTGAAACTGACGTTGCGCAAAGAAGACTGGTTCTAAAATTGAAGAAAGGAAATTTGAAGCAAAAAGGAATGACAGGTGCTGAAGTACAAGACAAATTGTCTAGAGCCCTAAAGTTGTACGTTGAAGCTGATAAAGAGAAGAATCCATCAACTTTAACACTTATTCCAGGTGTTCAAGAGGAAGAAGACAAGAAGACCCTTGCAGAAAACCCACCTTCATACACTGAACTACTTCAATTAGAAGACAAGATCCGTGATTTGAGACTAAAGGGTGTAACCGGTGTTGAAAGAGCAAACGTCCAGTTGGACGACAAGACTGGAGAATATTATCTCTCAACTATTGGAAGCAATCTGGCAAAGATTTCCAACATTGACGGAATCGACAGGTCAAGAACATACACCAACAACATTATCGAAATTTACGAATATTTAGGAATTGAAGCAGCAAGACAAGCAATTGTCGATGAACTTCAATTGACTCTAGACGGCGCAAGATTGGAAGTTGACGTAAGACACCTACTTCTTGTCGCCGACGTAATGACTAGCGAAGGTGAAGTTAGAGCAATCGGCCGACATGGCGTATCGGGTACTAAGCACTCGATTCTTGCTCGTGCAGCTTTCGAAGTCACAGTTAACCACTTGTTGAAGGCAGGTGTGATTGGAGAAAGAGATAATTTGACAGGTGTCGCTGAAAACATCATTGTTGGTCAGCCAATCAGTCTTGGTACTGGTTCAGTCGAATTGTATTACATTCCAGAGTGATTTGGATAACATTGAGAAGCATAATTGTGGAGGAATGAAAAATGGATATAAGCAGACAATTGAAGATAGCAATATCAACTGGTAAGTTGATGTTTGGACAAAGACAGGCAGTAGATGCGTGTGCGAAAGGTGAGGCAAAGTGCGTGATTTTAGCGGCAAACTGCCCCCAAGATTACATCGACAATCTAGTTGCTAAACACCCTGAAGTCACTATTCATCGAACAAATATCGTAAACAGAGAATTGGGTATTGCATCTGGAAAGCCATTCAGCGTTTCAACGATTACCGTTGTTGACGCTGGCGATTCAGACTTGCTATCTTTGGATAACAACATGGCGTGAAATTATAGGTCTCGAACCCTCAGCAGGTTTGATGGCGTTTGATTTACTCAAGGTGCTAGAGCATCTTGATGTAAATGTAGATCAATCTTCAAAGCCCCTTGTTCCAGTTGGCATTATTACATGGTTAGGTAGGTTGTACAATATCCACCCTGACCATGTGAAATTTGGTTTTTCTGAGGGAATGGAGGTTTGGGTTACAGGTCGAGGTTTTGCTAAATTGGATTTAGTTGGCTTCGAAACATGGTTAATGGATGCTCCACGCGGTGACCATTTACTTATTTCCGAGAGAGAGATATCATTTGATATAACAAAAATACATACAAGAACTGATAGAAATGTAGTCCTTTGGACGAGGGAAAAGTTAGCATCATTTATCGGTGAAGCAATAATCGAAAATCGAATACAGATTTTTGAAGAGGAAGAAATAGAGGTTAGTCTAGACCCTGCATTTATTTTTGAGGGTACAGGTCCATTTGCAATCAAACCTCAAAACGATTTCCAGATATTAGAAGAAAACAACCTAAAAATTTCCCAAGCTACACCAGTACTTATTCCTGCGATAATTCATAGAGTCAAGGGCAAAATAGTCGGGCCAGATTCTGTAGAAATTGAAAAATGGGTTCTTAATTGTCAAGGATTAAAAGTGGTAGATAATATTGAGGTTCTGCAGAGGCCCCCTTGTTAAATAAGGAGAGGCTTGACATTATTGAAAATCCAAAATTTGCAGAAGTACTCTCTGAGAGAAAAACCCACAATGAGAAAATGGGTGAGCTATTGTATTGGTGGAAATTCGATGAAGGCAGCGCTTCTATAGAAAATTTCGAAGTCCTAATTCCAGGTCATGTTGGATATGGCCCTAGCGGAGAAAAGTGGATTTTAGAAGGGTTATCTAACACACTTCACAAAAACATTTAGGGAAAGGTTTCTTCACCTTTGATTTTTAGCAATAAACATGAGCAGCAGAACTGTAGTGGCAACTGCGATTGTTTTTACCTTGATTTTGAGTTTAATTCCAGTTGATGTTAGTCAACAACTCGAAGAAAACAAAATCATAAAATTCGCAAATTCCGAACCAGAATTACTAGCACATGGCATAGCAAATAGTGGCCACGTGAACTCATCTTTCATTGAGTCAACCTTTGACGGTTGGGTTATTTCAGGAAATACAAGGAACGATTTGCAATTTGGTTCATACAACGTTGTGGCTAACTCTCCATTTAATGGGAATTATGATGCTGATTTGTACGTAGCTAAAATCGGAGATGACGGAGTATGGAAGTGGGTTGCTAAACCTGACGCTTCAAACGGCCTAGCATTCCTCTATGACATGGCAAAGAGTCCGAATGGGGAATTTTACGTTGGAGGAATGTTTGTCGGAACGGTGTCTTTCGGAACTCATACTATCTCCTCAAGTCATTTCTATGGTGACGGATTTGTTGCGAAACTCGATGGTTCAGGAAATTGGCTGTGGGCTACAGACTATACCTCTGTTAACAATGGTTCAAGTCAGGTAAACGGCATTACCGTTGATATGCAATCTGGAAGCGTTTTGGTTTCGGGTTCGAACAGTGGTGAAACTAACTTCGGATCTACCTACATCAACAGTGCAGACAGAGATGTTAACCTAATAAGCATGAATTCGCAATCAGGTGCTATTAACTGGGCTGAGTCAACTGGGGGCCTAGGAAATGATATTGCGGCAGACTTGTTGATTGACCAGGCAGGTAAAGTTTGGCAATTAGGATACACTAGTGCTACATTCAATGGCGGTGGAGGTAATTCCCACCAAGCAGTATCAAATCAAGACTCTTTATTGGTCGAATGGATCATTAACTCAAATGGAGCGGTTGTGTCATCTATTCAGGGTATTCCTAGCGGAGCAAGCCAAGTTAACATTGCAGAAGATTTAGTCATGGACATCTACGGAGATATCTATGTCACAGGAGTATTTACTGGGACTATCAATTTAGGAAATCAGAAAACGGTATCCTCATCATCAAATCAAGATGGTGACATATTTGTTCTGAAACTTTCTCCTCAAACTGGCTTTGATTGGATTACATCTGCTGGTTCAAGCGCTTTAGAGTGGGGTTATTCAATAGCAGCAAGTGATTCAGGTGACATCGTCATAGGAGGTACTTACTCAGGAACTGTTTCATTTGGTGGTAATTATATGACTTCTAACGGGAATCAAGATGTTTTCATGGCCCAACTTGACAGCTCTGGCAATTGGGATTGGGTTGAAACAATTGGCGGTACATCTGATGACTTGTTCGGAGCAGTTGCAACAAACATGTCAGGAAATTACTCAGCAACAGGTTCTTTCCAATCTTCGATAACAAAGGGGACTAAGTCAATCACATCTTCCGCAGGGCTTGATTTGTTTGTTTGGGTTGTTGACCCTGCAAATAATGCTGATGCAGATAATGATGGTGTCAACGATTTAGTGGACAACTGTCCTAATGTAAATAATCCATTACAAATCGATAGCGATCTTGATGGCGATGGTGATGCATGCGATTATGATGATGATAATGACGGTATAACTGACAATGCAGGTGATGATTGCCCTAGAGGTGGTGCTTGGAACTGGACTAGCGATTCTACAACAGATTTCGATAACGACGGATGTAAAGATGATTCAGAGGATAACGATGATGACAATGATGGAATTGATGATGATGATGACAATTGCCTAACAACTTACACGCCTCCAAGAAATTGGTGGACATCAGATGAAGATAACGACTTAGACCAAGATGGATGCAGAGATGCAGACGAAGACATGGATGACGATGGAGATAACTTCTCGGATTCATCTGATGATTGTAATAAGGTAGCAGGAACTTCAACTCTAGGATTGATAGGTTGCGTAGATACTGATGGAGATGGTTGGGCAGATACTGAAGATAACTGCCCTTCTGATGCTGGAAATTCCACACTAGGTGGCACAATTGGATGCCCTGATAGTGATGGTGATGGTTGGGCTGACTCAGATGATGACCTGCCTTCAGATAACACTCAATGGGTAGATACAGATGGCGATGGATTTGGCGATAATCCAGAGGGGAATACTCCAGATTCCTGTATTTCAATTTCTGGGGCCTCTGTCCTAGATAGGTATGGCTGCCCAGACCCGGATAATGACGGATACTCCTCATCTGATAGTTCTTGGACAGTTGAAGATGGAGCAGATGCATTCCCGCTCGACCCGACTCAATGGTCTGATTTTGATGAGGATGGCTTCGGTGACAATTACGGCAATTTATCATGGTATGATAGAGACACTACATGGCCAGGTGAATATTACCAATTTGCAAGTGAACAAGACGCGTGCCCCTCTCAATATGGCGAATCTTGGAAGGAGGATGTCCTAGGTTGCCCAGATACCGATGGTGATGGCTGGGCTAACTTCATGGATGCATTCCCATTCGATGCTGAAGAATACTTGGATACGGATTTGGATGGAGTCGCAGATGGAAAAGACGCTTGTCCTATGTTTAGAGGAAACTCTACTGCTGACGTTTTGGGTTGTCCAGATTTCGATGGTGATGGTTGGGGTGACCCAGAAACAGGAACAGATTGGAATCCAATTGACCCAACACAATGGGAAAACCAAGACGGTGACCAGTACGGGGATAATCCAACTGGAAACAATCCAGACTATTGTCCAGAAGAAAAGGGATACTCATTCCAAGGAGGAATACTTGGCTGTATCGACAGTGACAATGACGGCTGGGCAGATATCATTGATGCATTTCCTCAAGAACCATCACAATGGAATGATACAGACGGCGATGGATTTGGAGATAATATTCTTGGGAAAGACGGCGATGAATGTCCTGAAATTATAGGCGTTGCTAAAGAAAATGGATGTGAGGAAATTATTGAAGAAGCAGCAGGCAGATTCCTAGTTTATGGTGGAATTAGTGTCGGAGTAATCTTAGTTCTAATCATCGTTGCCCTCGTTGTTTCAAGACTATCTTCCACCGAAGAGAAGGATTGGAATTCTCAGGAAATCGTAAACTCAGAAATGGCTCTACAAAGTCAACAAGGTTTGTACGCTAAATATGAACAACCAGCACAGGTAAATTATCAACAACAAGTGGTACAACAGCCAGTTGTGCAACAACAATCGCCACAATTATCACAATTACCAGGTAATCCTGTTGCAGCGGCACCATCTGCTCCAACAATGTATGAGGTTGGAACAATGCGCTCGGATGGAAATGAGTGGTTAGAATATCCTGCTGCAAGTGGAGCTTGGTACATGAGAGATCCAACCACTAGACAATGGATAAGAAGAATTTGAGGATTTTAGATGGTCACTGTCACCATTCTAGGAACTGCTCAAGATGGGGGGTTCCTCAGGTTGGTTGTGATTGCTGTTTAGATGTGGAGCAAAGACATCCCGTCTCGATCGGCCTAACTGATTCAGAGGGCGGGAATCATTTGTTTGAAGCCAGTAGAGCACTTGGAGACCAATTAAGAATTTGGGGAGTCAACAAAATAGATTCATTATTCCTAACCCATGCTCACTTTGGACACGTTGACGGGCTAGGATTATTTGGTAAAGAAACAATGAATGCAAAAGGAATACCTCTTCATTGTTCAAAAAGTATGATTCAATTAATTGAGAAAACCCCGAATTGGTCAATATTGCTGTCAGAAGGGGTCTTCTTACCTAGAAGTGCTCCGCTGATACAATATCCTGGAGTGACAATTGAGGCAATTGAAGTCCCGCATCGAAATGAGTTGTCGGATATGCATGCATATTTAATCAAGGCAGAAAAGACATTGCTATTTTTGCCTGACCATGATACATGGCAGGAAACTTTGCGTGGTCATGACCTACGTGCTTGGTTGAACCATTTTGAAATTGATATCGCCTTAATCGATGGTACATTTTACAGTGCAGATGAACTAAAACACCGTGACCAAAGCGAAGTTCCTCATCCGCCAGTTGAACAAACATTGCAAATGCTTGGTGAAAGAAGAGAAGGAGATGGCGAAGTTGTTTTCATACATTTGAACCATACAAATCCACTTTGTAGAGACGAGACTCCGGTAAACGAATTAGGCTGGAAGGTTGGCAAAGAAGGAATGTCATTCAGCCTTAGTTAAGGTGTGACTAACATATTTCACATATGATGCGGAGATTGTAATTTCTTCACCATTATCTCCATTTAATGGTGTGCCGCGGTTAACTTGGACACTTACATCGAATGCAATCTCACCGTCATCTTTGTTAAGAGTAAAAGCAAATATCGCTTTCTGTTGATTTTCATAGTTATCGATTTGATTAAATCCATTCCATGTGCTAAACCCTCCAATTGAGTTATCACCGCAATTTTGACCACTTATATTATCTAAATTCCATACGGTAAATTCAGCTGGAACATTAGATGAATCATAATTTGATTCGACATCATCACATTGACTAAATGCTCCTCCCTCATTGGATTCTGAGTAATTGATCATGAAATTAACTCCGATTACATCACTTGGAATGTCGAAAAAGAAATTGCCAGAAGAGCCATCGCTGATAAGTATTGTTTCCTCTGAATATGAGTACTCGAATTCCACAGTCAGGTTCCACATCGAATCCGGGTCTGGAGATGATGAATTCATTGCGGTTGGGGCATTAGTAGCATAGTAGATTTCTACAGGTATAATTAGAAACAGGATTCCGACGCCAAATGTTGCAATTTTTCTTCTAATTGGTTGTGGAAAATCCAACCAAGAACTGTTCTCTTTTGCAACCATAATGAAATGGGCAATGAAAGCGGCACCCATTCCAGGAACCGATTCAAAAATATGTACATTTAATCCCAAGATTCTCCATGTAATAACTGCAATAAGCGCGGATGACATCATAATTATCGAATGTTTGGGTGAAGGCTTGAATCCTGTCATTCTGATAAGTATAAGTGGAATAAACATTCCACCTAATCCATATACTGCCAATACTACAAGTGAGAATACTGAATTATTTTCTGTGAAATAAGCGCCTAAGGATAAACAGGTTGCTACGAAAGCCATTACCATTGTAGTGATCTTAGTTTTCTTGTGATTAGTAGACCACTCCGGAATAACGTCATCTGTAATAGCTGCTGTGATGCTAGAACCTGTGAGTCCGCTGTTGACATTGTTGCAGCGAAAATCGATGCCAGAATCAATCCCACCCAAAATGGTCCGAGAACATCCATGGCCAGCATTGGAAGTGCTAACTCAGGGTCAAAGGTACCTGATTCGGGGAAAATCACCCTCGATGCCAAACCGATAATAATCATGAGAGCAAGGAAAGGTGTTTGCCAAACAAAGAACCACAAACAGGCTTGCTTTCGGTCTTCTTCAGATTCTAAGGTCATGATTCTAGATACAACTTGAGGCTGACCTGCTACTCCAAGCCCGCCTAAGAAGAAAGCAAAAATCCACAGGCTGAAGCCAAATTGTAAATCCGGCGGAGTAATTGATGTCAACGCTGGGTCAATGTTGTTCAAAGATTCATGAAGTCCACTAAACCAACCAACTTCTGTTAATGCGACATAACATAGTAGTGTTGACCCAACAATCATAACGCAAGATTGCGCAGCATCGGTCCAAATCGATGCACGTATACCACCTGCATAGCAATATGCAACCACCAATACGAAGCCGATTATTATCCCGACCCATTCTGCCCATCCAAGCATTGCGAACAATGCCTTTCCACCGCTTGAGAGTTGAGCACCAGCGTAGATAAGCAGGAAGGCGACTGAACAAATCGCAGCCATTTTTGCCTCAGGTGCACCTTTTACATTAGCAACCAATGATGATAATGAGCGAATATTTCTCTCGTTACCTTCTTTTTGGATATACTTGTATAACCATATCCATGCTACAAGTTGTCCGATTGTAGAAATAATTGAAATCCAAATTGCAGAGTATCCCATCAACCACATGAATCCAATAAATCCGATGAACATGTATCCCGAGTTCCATGTAGATACAGCAGATAGCGCAGCAAGGGCAGGATGCATTCCACGACCTGCAATTAAGTAATCATCAGTTGTGTCTTTCTTAACTCGTATGCTTGCCATTCCAACTCCGGCAAACAACAACATGAAGAAGAGAAAAGAGAGAATGACCCATATTTCTCCTGACATTAAAAACCCCTCAAGTCAACACTTCAAGAAGGCGATCTTGTTCTGCTGCTCTCCTGATTTCCATCGCAATTCTTCTTCCAGAAGACATTGGTTTTCTCCAAGTTGCATTACCATATGGGTGGCCTACTGAAACGTGGACGTTCGTGCCACCGCCTAGTCTTGGAGCAACGTCATAAATCGAGTAATTCATGTCTTTGTCGATACATGTTTGAAGACAAAATGGCCCTATAATTCCAGGGTCATAATGTTCCTTAGAGGCTTTGACAAATTTTTCTCCGAGTTCAAAAGCCTTGTCAAGTAAGGATTCTCTTATGGTCGCAGTATTATGGCCAACAACAGTCATTTCTGGAATTTGTTGGTGGACAGGCATTGTCATTTGTTGTGGAGCAGGCAATCTAACATGACCATCTAGTGAAGACTCAAATCTCCAATCGACTCCGAGTAATTCGAGTTTTGGCATGTCCTCTTCAAGTGGTGAATAAAAGAAGTTGAGATTGAAAACTGGACCGATTACGTATCTTTCGATTCTTGCTCCATCTAAACTTGCTTGGTCGATTACACCCTCCTTTAGCAGAGAATTACTCTTTTCTAAATATTCCTCATAAGAAGCACAAGTAAAGAATCCTCGCTCCAATTTTTTCTGTGCATGATGTAGTTTTACAATGACCAGACAATCAATGTCTTGTGGGTCATCAATTGCCTCGGGATAAGGTAATCCAGCTTTTTCCAATATCCAATAATAATCTTGGTCTTCAGTTCTTTCTTCCATGCGTAGCATATTTCTTGAACCAAACATTGGGACCTTGAAATTGTTTTCAATATCATCGATTTTTGAATATGATGTAAAAGATCTGTTTGGGATGTAAATAACATTCCTTTTACGCATTTCAGCCTGCATGTCGTTATTCATAACATCATTAAATGAATTCATGGTGATGGTCTTATCCACCATTCCTCGGACTACACGTCCAGAGGAATTTCTCTTGGTTTTGAAATATTCCGAGTATGTCTTCTCTCTTCCTTTTTGAGAATATGCTACTGTTGGGAATCCTTCTTCAATCGCTCCGTCGCATATATCTAGAGCAGAATGACTTGCTGTCATTCCAATCCTTAGTTTCAAGCGCTGGTAATCTTCGAGAATACCCGCGATTTCGTCTCTAAGAATCATACATCAGCCTCTGATTACTCCATCACAAATCAGTTATTGAATTTAATCAAAACGCTGTAGTTCCATTAATTCCTCAGTTGACAGTGTGTCTCCACTCATCAATTTGCTCATTAAGTCTTGAACTTCCTCTCTTGGCCCTTGTTGCATCTCACCAGATTCTGTTCCTCGCATAGCGCGGATTATATCCTGAATTGAGTGTAAACACCTCAAAGAAACGATGTAAAATCTGTGGGCCTTATCAGCCTCTTTCTTTGATTTTCTGAGTTCTCTGTGAGCTCCTTCTGCTAACTCTCTTTGTCGGTCGACTTCTTTGTTCCATTGTAGCATTAGGTCGTGGGCTTCTTGAGCCTGTTGAGCCGCCTCTTGAACTTCCTTGTGTGCTTCCTCTTGGTTTGCCATTGCCTCCCTTAGTTGTGAGCGAGCATCTTTGAGATCAGAGTTTCCGTCTTCTGTTTTTTCCATTTCTTTAATCTGAGAGCGAATTTCTTTCATCCTCTTCATGACTTTCTTTTCGTTCTGGCCAAGATGTTTGCCCATCTCCATTTCTCTGTCTAATTTACTAAATTCTCTGCGAAGAGAATGAACAGTCACCTTTCGTTCTCCTCTCCTGCCGCCTTGGCTAGAATCTTCTCTTCCACCTCTTTGGGAGTCTAATTCTGCTTTAGCCTTCTTTACAATATTACTTGCTTCTTTTCGAGCATTTTTCTTTTCACGAACTAATTCATTCATCTGTTCACGAATTTCCCTTTGCTGTTTTACGTTTTGAATAAGTTCTCTGACTTCTGCGTTCAATTCGTTCCTCTGGACTGTAAACTCTTTAGTTTTGTTATTCCATTCGTCGCGTGTTGTCCTGTATTGAGTTGCCTTTTTGTCAACCAATTTACGCTTTTCATCAAGAGTTTCTTTTAGTCCCGACATTCTTCATCGCACCTGTTCGCTTAGTGCTCCCGCACTCTCAGCAGGCTGGCCAATAACCCCCACATTTAAGTCTCGCTAGCGCAATTACTCTAGATAATTAACAATTAATTTACTAGATTGCTCAAGTCTAAGTCTTGCCATACCTACATTCCCATTTTTTGGGGTTTGGATAATTAGGGTATGATTAGTTGAAAATAATCTTGCAGTAAGAATATTCTCTGTCGTCACGACAGAAATGATATCGTGAGAGTCACAGATGTCAAAAATAGCAGCCAATTCATTTGGTTTCAAATCAATCGAGGTCCTCTCAAGAGTGAAACCATCAGCATCGATCAAAGCAGCAGCAATTATGCATTCTCCATCAACCAAATCATGGATGACGTCGCTTAGCATAGTTATTCCTCAATCACAAATAGGTGATGATTATTTTGTTTAAATTAAACCTCTCATCACATATCCTGGGCCAGATTTGTAGTAGCCGACTAAATCTTCTACAATCCTTAGACCACGCTTTTCATAGAATTTTATTGCTCGAAGGTTTGAAGATTTTACTTCTAATTGTACCTCATCGATTCCATCCTCTTTTGCGGCTTTGACCAACAAATTCCAAGCCTCGCTCCCGTATCCGTTTGAGACATAATCTTCGTCAATGACAAAAGCGACAATTCTTGTTTTAGTTAATCTAAACCGATTTGCCCACAATAATCCTCTCAACACTCCATTTTCATCGTAAAGAAGCAAGTTTCCACCCCATTCAGGTATTGGAAGTGTTTGGATTGATAGTTTGGAATATTCCTCTCCGGTTTGGTCGAAAAAAAGTTGCTTTATACATTCAATCGTAAAATCGTCTAACATCTTTGGAGAAATACCAGGTCTCCAATTCAGTGTTTTTTCTCGATTCGACAACATTGCTCAATCTTTCCTTTGGTAAGTTTTGCGGCTTCCTCGGTGTGCAGAAAGGTTTCCAAGTTTTTTCATTCCTGCTTTTTTGGAACTTACCTTCTTTGGTTTCTTACTCGAACCACTATCATTTGTTTGGTTTAAAAGATTAGATAAATCACCAAGAGTCACAGGCCCAGAGATAGGTTTCTCTCTGGATTTAGTAGCCCTTTCACCGCCTTTCTGTTGTTTACCGCCTTTTGAAATTCTAATCCATGCGTCTAATCTACCAATTTCTCTGCGAAGTTTTTGGTACTCTCCTTTGCGTTGGTGTATTGCCCTATTGATGTTGTATACTCTTTTATCGTATGATTTAACACCATTTTTCCCAATATTAGCCTCTTTCAACAATGGCTCGTTTTCTAATAGTTTAGTTGTGACTTCATCGTGTTGGTTTTCATATATTTCCAGTTTCTTGATATCTTTATGTTGCAATTTGGATAACTACATATTTTTGATGTAATTGTTCAGCCTGAATTGCTTTCTTATGCATCTCTTGTAGTTCAAAGAACCAAGAGAATTCTTTAATTTCTTCTTCAAGAGTTGGAATGTATCTAAAATTCAATTCATTAGTCAATTTCTTGTATACTCTTTCCAAATTCTGCTCGATGTATTTTAATGGAATTACGATATTTGCATTAATCTTATCTCTCTGTTGACGAATATCCCGAATCTCTTTGCTTCTTTCCTTTAGTCCAATATGAATTGTTTTGTGTTCTGAACGGATATCAGAGGTTTCCTCGAGCAAGCCTTTCATTGCGTTAGCTAGCCTAATTGCCACAGATTTTTCATCTTCCAATGCTTTGATTTTGGTTTCTAATCCATTTATCTCGCCTTGGACCTTCGATTTCATATTATCAACATCTGAACTGGAGAGGGTTCTTAGGTCGTGGAAAAGATCTTCAGGTTCTAATCCTACTAACCTATCTGGGTTGATTGTTTCACAAATATTATCCCAACTGGTACCATTTCCAATTTCACTACGAGTTCGTAAAATTTCATTTAGAACTGATAATTCTCCGTCTGCTGTAAGTACACGTGACAAGTCGTGTCCATGGTCTAATGGGTCTTCTATTGGGAGGTGATAGTTGCCAGTTCTAGATTTACCCTTTCCAGCGTTTATAAGGTCAATAGATGTAGGCTCTTCAGTTTCCCAATTCTTGTCTTCGCGAGATATGAAACCACCATTTTTCATTGAAACAACGTTGGTTGACCAATCCCAGGATGAATAGAAATCAAAGAATCCACATACCAATTTTGACAATGAAATATCTTTTGGCAATTCTGACTTAGATTCCGACAAGAATGAGATGTCATATTCAATGCCATTGATTTCGATAACATTTGCAGTTCCATTTTCTTGTAAATTTGGAACAATTTTTTCTGAGATTAGGTAGTTCAAACACAGAATAGACCATGAGTAAGATGAGAGTGTGCCCTCATAAGAGTTAGAAATATCTCTGTGGAATGCCCAGTGTTTGACAATTAAAATTAGATTTCTTACCATTTCGTTAATATTAGCATATGATTTCAACAAATCAGTGTTATGAATCGCTAATGTATTATTGACTGAAATGTCAACATTAAGCCCACTTCTTGGGTCTGAGAAATTTACAACAGGAACTCTTGCTTTTGGTATCGCTGTGACATTTTCCATTCCTTGTCCACGAAGGACTTTTGCAATATTGAAAACCGTATTTTTTTCTTTTGCGTCGGGAATAATCAAACAGATATCCAAATCACTACCCTTAATTGATAATCCGGAGATAGAAGATCCGAATTGCTTCACTTCCTCTGCTTTGAATTTTTTACCTAATGTTCTCTCAAGGTGTTTTGTCAATTTTTCTCCTCTTGATTGATGACTTTTGTGAGGGAGGATTTTACGAATCAAATTTTGAAACTGACTCTCGTACTTCTCCAAGTTTGAATCAACCACTTTCTGTGGTGAAAATTCCTCAATCATCTTGGAATGTATGAATCTATATTTATTTGCATTATCAATCGATAATCCAGTTATTTCGCAAAATTCACTCACTCCTCCTCCCCTCCACTTTGGGTTGATTCCTCAGCAATCTTTTGAGCGCGAGCGAGTGCAAATGACGAAGGTTCGCCTAGTTTAACATTAACACTGTTCTTCAATAAACTTTCAAAATTTTCATTTTCAATTTTCTCATTCCAAAATTCGATAGATTTTTCTGAGAATTTAATGACGTCATTGAATTTTCTTTTCTTGGAAATACTACTCCTTCTCAGTTTCTCCCAAGTCATAAATTGGTTGTGTTTTTCTTCGTTCTCTTCTACCAATTCAATCATTGCTTCATGCGCTTTTTGTGCCACTTCGAGTAATTTTTTTGCCTCTTTTCGAGCCTCTCTCATCTCGATGAGTTGAGGTTGGGAAGCAGCGTTTGATTCGACCCATTCTTCGTGCTCTCTGATTAGGTTTTTCATTTCGTTGATGTATTTTTCTTCCGTTTTGTGATTTCCAGCGCTAGTCTGTAATTTGTCTTCAATGGATTTTAATCTTTGAGATAATTTATCTTTAGCCCATTGTGGATTTGGATTTCTAATACCTCCACTTTCGGAAATCTCTTCCCATAAATCGCTTGATTTCTGAAATAATAACTTCGCCTTACCTTGCGCAGCATCACGTTCTCCTTTCAATTTTGCAACTTTTGAGTTGATTTTGTCAACCTCTAATCTTGCAGCTTTTGCTAGGGGTTCAGATTTTTCCAAATCGGATTTACTGGCCTCAAGTTGGTCAGGAATTTGTTCAATTAGTCTTTCGCGCTGATGCAAAATTGCCTGTGCCAATAATTTGGGTGAAACCGATAACAGCTCATTTGCATCCATTGCAATCACTGCGCCCAACTGACGCCCTTCAATAAAGCCACCGACCCACCCTTAAGGGTGGGTGAATGTGAAGAACCCCTTGTTTTGACATGAAACATGCGGGGAGTCGTTGCTGTGCTATGTTTGTTAGCAGTAGCGATGGTTCCAGTAGTCCAATCTTCAGGAGGGGTAATCAACTCGGTATCGATTGATGGTGATGGTGATACGGGAGCAGGGCCTATTGAAATCAATATTACATTGATTGGAGTAGGTGGAGCCAGTTCGGCTTCTGTAAATTGGAATGCTTCGCTTTTGGACTTAGAAGGTAATCTAATTGATTATGATTCAGGTAATGCATTAGTCGATGATGGTGTTGAGGTTAATATTCAATCAATGCTTGGAATCGCACCTCTAGGAATTTCAAATTTGACAATTAGTCTAAGTGGAGATGTAGGGGCTCCTAATTCGAATCAATGGATTATTTACGAGAAGACTATTACTAGGCTTAGGCCTCTAAATATCTCAGTGGGCGAGCCGATTTTCAATGGAGTTTTACAAAATGGCTCATCAACGAATAATCTTACTGTTAATGATGGAGACTATGCAGAAATAGAAATTCCGATAATAAATTCAGGAGACATAATTTGGACTGGGGGCCTCAATATGTCGATTGATGGTTTATTCTCAAACTCGACAAATCTTACAATTGAAGGCGACCAAACAGAAATTGTGTCATTTATTGTCGGACCGTTTTACGAAGGATTTTTATCATTTGAATTCAGCCTCTTCGGCCTTTTAGACCAAAATATCGACGATGATTTTCTAAATACTTCTCTTCAAATCTATCCTCCTCCGCTACCAAGTATCGAACTGATATTGACCAGAATTGTTGAGCCTTTAGCGGGTAGCGATGTCGTTTGGAATCTGACTGCTGAAAATTATGGAGAATCAGTATTCGATGGAAATGTTGTTTGTTATTTTGAAAATGAGGTAATAGAAAATTCGACAATTCAACTGGTTGAGAATAATTCGTTTAACACAACAATTTCGATGTTATCGAAGCCAGGCGAATTGATTTGTACAACCGAGGGCGCAAGGACATTTGTCACATTAAATGCAACAGATCATTTAGATTACCAATCGGCTTACATCACAGGCGCAGGTCACAATATTCCATCATTGCTTAATGGTCCATGGCATGTAGGAGATGTAGTCAGTGTTTCGATATTGGTAAGGAACGAGGGAGATAATCTAGGCAATGTTGCGATTAAATTTGAATCGGAAAACTACTCTGCTACTTCGGATTATATCACATTAGAAGCAGGTGCGGCAGGTGAAATAACTCACTCTATGAGCTTTGATGATCCAGGAATATACAATCTAGAATGGGAAATAATTAGTTCAGATTCTGCAATCGAGACTAATCTTTCAGGTGATATTTTGATACCCATAGAATCTGCTCAGGACATCACAATATCTGTGGAGGGCGTAGTTAAATCTTCTACGGGTACAGAATTATCTTGGTCAGTAATTTTGGCAGAGGGTAATCCACGAGTCGTGACTTTGGAATACGGTTTTATTCTGGATGGTGATAAAGAATCAGTAATCTCGGAAGAAAGAGAGATTCTTTCAGGAGTCACCTATGGAAATATCAATCTTGGTTCAAATAATGGAGAATTTGTATATGCAAGGGTCAGCGCATTAGGTTGGGTGATTGGCCTAGGCTCAACAGTTGAAGACCAGTCTACAAATCCCGATTATCAATTAAAACCTTCAATCACAGTAAATCCGATTACGCAACCAAGAGTTCCAAAATCCAATGAAAAAGTCACCATATTTTACACATTGAGTAATTCTGGAGACGGAGGGATTCCACAAAGTGAGATAATTATTACAGATTCATCAGATTCGATTATTGGGATACAGACAATTAATCCAAAGCAATCGAATTCTCAAGATTTTTCGACAGTCGTCGATTGGCCAAGTGAGGAAAATGTAGTAGTCACAGTCAGTTGGTATGTTAATGGCGAAGCATTTTCAGATCAAATTCTTGTAAAATCCGAACTTATCGAGGAGGAAAATTCTGGATTTGAATTACCACTAGGAGGTATTCTTGGTGGTTTGCTGCTAGGAATGGTTGCGATTTTTGCTATTAGAGTAAGTAATTCTCCAAAAACAGAAAAAGCAGATAAAAAACCTAAACAAAAAGTTGCTGCAAAACCAGAAAAGATAGAAGTCTCATGTCCAACATGCGATAGAAGATTACGAGTCCCTTCAGATTATTCTGGCTCTGTTAGATGTCCGGAATGTGAAACTAAATTCGATGTTGAAGGCGATTCAGCAACTGATAAAAATGAAGAAGAAGAATCGAATCAGATTACTGATGAAGTCGAAGATGAACCGTATTGGTCATCCTCCGACAATGATATCTTAGGATGTCCCAAATGTACAAGGAAATTAAAAGTGCCATACGAAAAACGTCCAGCAAAAAGCGCGGTGCCCTGCTTGCGAGACTATATTTGAGGCGAGAGCAGATTAATGGAGATGTTGATTTGGGCGCAGGACATTTTCAGGAATTCGAAGATGAATATCTAGAGGCTCTTTATGAAATTAATGAAAGAAAGCCAGGTCAATTAGTTAGAAATGGGGAGATTGCTGAATATTTGTCAGTCACTCCTGCATCTGCGACTGAAATGGTTCAAAGGTTGGCAAAAAATGGGTTTGTTGACTACATTCCATACAAGGGAGTCTTGCTAACAGAAAAAGGACTGATGCACGGCCGAGTTATGAAAAGAAGGCATAGGTTAGCCGAAGTACTATTGTCAAGAATACCATTTGAAGGAGACGTACACGAAACCGCTTGCAGATTAGAACATGCGTTCAATGATGACCTTGAGGCATGTATTTCAATCATGTTAGGCAATCCTGAATTAGACCCCTCTGGAAGAGATATACCACCGCCAAGTGAAGAGGTTGCAAACAAAATATCCTTTTCTGGAGAATATGTTTTGGCTTCAAATCTTGAAATTGGACAATCGGGATTCATCGAAATGATAATTGCATCACCTACAGACCTCGAAACTCTTTCAAATTTAGGTGTAAATCAAAACGTGGAAATTAAAAGGTTTGAAAACGGGAATTTAGTCATCGCAGACCAAGGGGAACTGTCCGAAAACCTTGCAGAACGAATTTTATTGAGGTGGTATAATGATTGAAGAACTGAATGATTTGAGAAAAATGGAAGAAAAATTCCATGGAATTGACAAGCAGTTCTTGACTGAAGGACTCAGAATTGTTATTTTCCTTCCTGCATTTGCACTGTTGTTCATTTTTGGTTCTTGGGCATACAGTGCCAAAAGTCCAAGTTGGTGGTTAGAAAATATAGAACCAAATATTGGATTCGATTTATCCACTACATTCATTTTTTTGGCATTGACAATCTTGCTTGGTTACTGTGCAGGTTTAGCAGTACATAGGCACCGAGTAAATCTAACAAGAATGGTGTTCAAAGCAGAAGTAAAAGCTGCTGCCGATTCTCATCGTCCTGTAAATAGCATGCATGGTTTTTCCTCAGTTGATGGTTTGATTTCAAAAACCATGGCTAGCCACAATGCTGCTTTGTTTATGGGTTTATTTTCAATCGTAGTTGCAATTACATCTGCATATATAGGCTCTGATTCAGAATTGGGTCAAAGAGGTCTACTTGCTTGCGCATCAATGCTTGCAATGTCACTTGGACAGCACCTTTCAACTAGAACCAAGAAATTCAATATGGTGACAAATGATGGATTATTGAGCGCATACAATCCACCAATTCATACATCTACTCTTGGTCTACCATTCAATGATATTCTTGGTAATGGAATGGATCCCCTCTTGAGAAGCAAGTTTGATGATTTTTTGAGAGAATTCGAATCTCATGTCAAAAGGGGAGTCACGCTTGATTTTGCTGCAGAGAAGTTTTTGATGCTGATGCATAGAAGGTACAAAGGCAGAGTTGATAGAAATACCACAAATCAGGAGATGAGTGAGATTTTGACCGACAAAGGAATACATGAAATTCTTGAACATGAAATATTCTCAGAAGCCCTATGGGATTCTATTTTTGTAAGGTCGGAAAGGAATCTTCCTGCGTTTTATAGATTGATTGACAGAATTGAACAAGATATGGCAATTGGTAAACAACCGGATATGCCAGATTTACTTTTTGATGTAGATTTGGAAAATGTTGTAACAGAAAATGCAAATTTATTTTGTTATATCCACAATCTATCAACTTCTGACAGACAAGTAGTATTACGATTGAATTCACCAGATTTTAGACCTCAAGAATTGTTGTTGAGATACAATCTAAAAGCAGGAGAAAAAGGATATTGGCCTAATGAAGCAGTCCCTGATTTTGAAAAGGGCGATGAGGATAGACTTGGACGCATGTCAAACTTACTGAGGGAAGGTACAGTTGCCTGGCAAACACTACTGCCAGAACACACTGGTGATGCTAGCGTGGCAATTAGATTGGAAAATACTGAGGGAGATTTGTTAGTTGGTAGACAGATAAATGTAAACATCCGACCAGAATTTGTTAAATGGTTCAGGAATGTTAGTTCTTTGACATCATATATTTCGGGTGCCATCGGTCTAACAGTTGCGATAGTTTTCCAGCTAATGAGTCTGATTTCTGTTTAAAATTGAATGTATATTGTAATAGTAGCATTCAAGGCCAATAAGTAGACGCCCAACCATGAGCGAGAACGAAGATAATGAGACTCAGAACAACACTGAGTTGCGTGACCACCTTCACCAGATGGAGGCTAAGGTGCGAAAACTTCGTGAGGGTCGAAACAATCACAACGACCAAGCAAATCGATTTGCAGACCAAAGAAATGCAATTCAAGCGCAATACAAAGAACACAAGGAAAAAGTCGACCTAGCAGTTGCTGAAGTTCGTGCAGTTAGAGCAGAGCAGAACGTTCACCGAGAGCGAAGAGATGCTATACAAGCCCAAATCAGAGATTTGATTGGAGTTTCAAAATCTAAGAGGGGTGAAAAAGACGACAAAAATAACGCTTCGATTGAGTTCAATAAGTTGTCAAGTGAGGTCACATCACTTGAGCGCATCTTTGAAACCAAGGGTGGAATGTCCCCAAAGAAAGAGAAAGAAACTATGGAAAAAATCAAATTAATGCGAAGGAAAATGGCTGAATTGGAGCCTCTTGTTGCTGAATTACAATTGATCAAAGTTGACATATCAAATAGAGATGAAGCAATTGCAACTCTCAAAGCCGAGGCTGATGATGCTCACAAACAATTTGTCGATTGCTTAGAAAAAGCAAAAGAAATGTCGAAAGAATTGGATGAATTGTTCGAGCACAGAAATTTCTTGAAAGGCGAAGGAGATAGATTCCACAAAGAATTTGTCGCCTGCAAAGAAAAAGCGAATGAAATTCATGAGAAAATTGTTGAGTTGATGAAAGAGGTCAACGATGCAAAGGACAAATTAAAAATCGCTAGGGAAGAAAGGGAATCATGGATCGTTGACCATAACGAATCTGTTTCAAAGATGATGAAAACAGGTGCTGAAGACGAAAAAGTAGCTGATGCAATGGTAGACCAATTGTTAAATCAAGGAAACTTGACTTTTGGAGGAATCATGTCTGGTGACCGTGAAGGATTAGGTGCCAAAAGAGGAAAATCTGCAAAAAAAGAAATCCATGAGAAAAGTCGATATGACCGCTTCTCGTGGAAGGAAGTGAGATTCTGAAAGGCATAATAATGGCGGGAGGGCGTGGAACTCGCCTAATGCCATTAACTCAAAACAAGCCAAAACCAATGGTTTCTGTATTGGGTCGACCGGTGATTGATTATGTCAAAGATTCTATGTCCTATGCAGGCATTTCTGAAATAATTGTGACTACTGGATATCAAGGGGAACAATTAGTTAGTCATGTAAAAAGTTGGAACCTAAATGGTAGAGTAAATCAAGAATCAACTCCGATGGGTACTGCTGGTAGCGTGAAACTTCTCGAAGATGAATTGGAAGACACATTTGTTGTCGGTTCGGGTGATTCAGTGGCATCTTTTGATATCACAGACCTGATAAAATCACACAAAGAATCTGGCGCAATGGTCACAATGGCGTTGTGGAGTGTTGATAATCCATCTGAATTTGGAATAGTTGGATTGAGTAAACAACCCAGTGGTAATTTAGATCCGACTCTTTCTGAGGGATACATCTGTAAATTTTTGGAGAAACCGAAACCCGAAGAAGCGTTTTCTAATCTCATTAATGCAGGACTGTATATTATCGAACCAGAAGTAATGGATTTAATTCCTACAGGAGAAAAATATGATTTTTCAAAACAATTATTTCCAGATATACTATCTCGAGGTTGGAAAATTTACGCAAAGAAAGTAGAGGGTATTTGGTTTGATGTTGGACATCCATTTGAATTGTTGAACGCACAATTAGCATTAATCCAAAATTCCGAGAATCTTCCTTTCCCTATGCCGGATGGAGAGATTTTACCAGACGGTTCTTTCATTAGTTCAAGTGCGAGTGTTAGTGGCCATATTGAGCGGTCAATAGTTCTCGATGGAGCATCGGTATCGGGTGCTGCAGTTGATTCAGTTTTGATGTCTGGTTCTAGAGTAGACGGGGTTTCAGAATCATCGATAATTGGAGAAAATACAATTGTTAAATCAAAGATATTCAAGTGTGTAATCGCTGATAATTTGGTGATTGAAGTAGACCATCAAGAAGAACGCATTTCATGAACTAAAAACTGTCAGATTCTTATACCAAATGAAATGGCAATAATATATGGTCGGAGATATCGGAGGTCAACCACACAGGTCCTACAATAGGACTTGGGAGGAAATCGAAGAAATGTTAGACAAGGCTGTAGCCAGGAGAAACAAATGGAAGCAGTGGTTTGAACAATGCAAAGATGATGGTGACCGGGAAGGTATGAAAGAAGCAGCAAGAAACCACAAAGCATTGGACGGAGTCATAAAAACGCTACAGTGGACACTTGGTCAGGAAGGAGTCGACCACCCTCTAGATTAATTTCATGTGATAAAATATGGGCTTACATTATGTGAATTGGAATGCCACCTGTAGTGGTTTAGAAGATCAACAAATTTTCCTTGACGCATTTTCGTGGTTAGTAGATAATCCTGAGATTCCTAAATCTGAAAAGACAACTTCATATTTTGGAGGTTCAATTTACCTTATAACAGCATCAATCAATAGTAAGTCTCAAGCCACTAAATCCTTACAAAAACTCGGAAAAAGCAATTTGGAACAGTTATTAGCAGAAATGGACCATAGGTTGGATAAAGATAACTGTATACACCTCAGACTTGATTTAAATCGATTACTTTCAGGTGAAATTAAGTTGGTAAATCCCAGTCACGGACTAACTGTAAAAGGCAAGTTCAAACTCGAGGTTTATCCAGGAAACGACCCACATGATGTAGCGGTTTCGATTATTGAAAATGCCATAAAAGAATCAAATTTCTAGATACCCAAATTCAATGGGTTCTAGCAAGCCATTATATCTTACACCATACAGGGACAAATGGTGAGAGAACTATGACCCACGTTGTAACATCAGCATGTGTAGACCACAAGTACCAAGAATGTGTAGCAGTATGCCCTGTTGAAGCTTTCAGAGAAGCAGATACTTACCTAATTATCGACCCCGATGAGTGTATAGATTGCGGGGCTTGCGTTCCAGAATGCCCAGTTGATGCGATCTTTGCAGACACAGATGTGCCCGAAGACGAAGAAGAGTGGGTTGACAGAAATGAAGAAGAATCTCAAGGAGCAGAAATAGCAACCGGCGAATCACCAGTCCTAGCAGATTGAAACGTGGGGAACTACATATCTTCATGAGGGAAAACAATTCCCATCGGTGTAGGTGACAACATGACTAATCATAATCCACCACTTAGACATGCAGATGATTTACTGAAAAGGGGATTCTCATCCATGCTTCGTGGAGGCGTCATCATGGATGTTGTCACCCCTGACCAAGCCGCAGTGGCTGAAAATGCTGGAGCAGTTTCAGTGATGGCATTAGAGCGTGTTCCTGCTGACATAAGGAAGGCCGGTGGCGTTGCAAGAACCTCACATCCGGACATGATTAAAGGAATTATAGAATGTACATCAATACCAGTAATGGCGAAATCTAGAATTGGCCACGAAGCCGAAGCACAGGTCTTGCAGGCTCTAGGTGTTGACATGGTCGATGAATCAGAAGTTTTGACACCTGCTGACCCCTACTTCCATATTGACAAGAAATCCCACGACATTCCTTTTGTTTGTGGAGCGACTGGTTTAGGTGAGGCTGTTAGGAGAATTTACGAAGGTGCAGCCATGATTCGAACCAAAGGCGAGGCGGGAACAGGAAATGTCGTCGCTGCTGTAACTCATGCAAGGCTAATCGACCAAGAGATCAAACAAATTCAATCATTAAACGATGATGGAATAAATCAAGCAGCGGACAAAATTATCGATAGGTACAGGGTTCTAGCAAATTCTAGCGACCTACCAGGCGAATCATTCGAAACACCATTTGGAACGATTGACGACGAAATGCATGGTCAAATTAAGGATATTTTGCTAGAAGTTTCCGAAATTGGCCGCTTACCTGTCGTCACATTTTGTGCTGGTGGTATCGCCACGCCTGCAGATGCATCATTGATGATGCAAATGGGTGTTGATGGTATCTTCGTCGGCTCTGGTATTTTCAAATCAGAAGACCCTGAAACAATGGCTGATGCAATTGTATTGGCTACTGCGCACTTTGATGATCCAGAAAAGGTAGCTGAGGCTATGTCCATGATGGAAGGTGCTCCGATGCCAGGTGATGAATTAGAAAAATTAGAGATAAGATTGGACCAACGAGGTTGGTAATTCTCTAAATCGCCATCAATTCCCTTCATATAGGCCATGTTTGTCGCATGGCTGCTAGTGGGGTAGCCCCCGCAATCTGAGAGTGATTCGAATGGCAGCCAAGAAGATAAGTGCAAAGGCACGTGCAGCAGCACGTAAGCAGCGAGATAAGTGGAAAAATAAGAGATGGTTTACCATCCGTGCACCAAGACATCCTTGGAATTTCAGAAGAATCGGAGAAACTCTCGGAGAAACCGATGAACAGATTATTGGAAGAATATATGAAATGACCCAACAAGAATTTAGTGGGGATTTCACAAAAATGCATGTGATTTTGCGATTCAAAGTTTCAGAAACCGTAGGTCAAGATGCCTTGACAACATTCGTGGGTCATTCACATCAATCTGACCATACAAGAAGACAAATCAGGAGATACAGAGGAAAAATCGATGATGTGGTTGATGTTGTAACTACAGATGGATATCTAATCAGAATGAAGCCCCTGATTATCACTGAAAGAAGATGCCAAACCTCTGTCAAACAAGCAATCAGAGCAAAGAGTGCAGAAATTATTAGAGCATCAGCATCTAAATCTAATTACTCCAAACTTCAGGAAGCAATGCTGAATGGAGATCTTGAAAATGAAATTAGAAACGCTGTAAAAGCAATCTATCCATGCAAGAATGTTGTAATCAGAAAGAGCCAACTATTGCAATCCGGTGTTGTGACAGACAAAGGACCAACTCTTGATGATATACATGCAGAAGAAGCTAGACAAGATGCAGAAATGAAAGCCAAGAAAGCAGCAGCCATCGCAAGTGCTCAAGAAGACGAGGGAAGCAATCTTCTAGCAGCAGCAGAAGCTATGGAATCAATTTCAGAAAAAGGTAATGCGCCAGCAGCCACTGAAGATAATGATGATTCAGAAGAAGAACCTGCAGAAGTAGCAGCAGAATCATCTGATGAAGTCGAAGAATCTGAATCCTCAGGCGGAGATTCAGAGGCAGATTTGATGAAACTCAAGAAAGATGAATTAGTCGAAAAAGCAAAGGAAGCAGGAGTTGCAACATCTGGTACAAAAGCAGACATCGTTGCAAGATTGCTCGAATGAGTTGAAAAGAATGCGAATTGGTATCATCGGCGGAACGGCGATGACAGATTTGGCAAAGGATTCGATTCAGATCGACGTTGTTGATGACATAGTTGTCGAAACAAGGTATGGTTTGGTGCCCGTAAAATGCATCAAATCAGGTGAATCAAATTTATTTTTCATTGATAGACATCATGGCTCAGGTACAATGCCACCGCATAATATCAATCACTTAGCAAATATCGAGGCTCTTTCTCAAGCAGGTGTCCAAAAAATAATTTCAGTTTGTTCAGTTGGGGCAATTTCAGAAGATTTCCCACCTGGTTCAATAGGATATGCGAATCAATACATCGATTTCACAGGTGTGGCAGTCACGTTCTCCCAAGAAGTGGCTAAATTTAATTCAATGACAGAACCTTTCGATACAGAAATGAATAATTTATTGCATGAAACATTATCTAAAATTCAACCAGATTTGAGGTTGGAAAGGACATATTGGTTGGCCCAAGGACCTCAATTTGAAACACCAAAAGAAATCGATGCAATCCAATCTCTTGGAGGAGAAGTCGTAGGGATGACAATGCCAAGAGAATGTAAACTCGCAGCGGAATTATCAATCCCATATTCTGCGATTTTAGTTTCAAGTAATTGGGCTGCAGGGCGTGAACCTGGAGATGCGACAAAAGCTCTTGACCATGGAGAGGTTTCTTCCAAAGCATTATCTAAATTACGTCCAGTTATCGAATGCATCAAAGCATTGATTGCGCAATGATTAACCAATTGACTCAATACTCCGCTGATATGGGCCGGAGTGTCGAAGAATGGTTAGCCTGCGAGGACGAAGATTCATGGAGCGAGATGATGAAAAAGGTCGCTAGTTTCCATCACAAACACGACTTTGCTGGAAACAACGGCCATGATATGGGTTATCGAATAGCGCTAACTGTTGAGGAATTGGGTGAATTGGCAGCAGCCGTTACCAAAGGAAAACCAATAGAAGAGTGTGCAGAAGAAATGGCAGATGTCCTAATTTTATTGATGGGTCACTCGCTAGCAATGAAAATCGATCTAAAGCAAGCATTTGAATCAAAATTTGAGAAAATTATGAACCGACCGGCTCGCAAAGGAAGGCTTGGAATTAGAGTAACAGAATACCAAGGATAGCATACAAGAATTAATGTGTAGCACGCTTTAGAAATGCTATGGCACGTTGTGTATCTATTACAAAAGCAGGCTCGCCAAGTGTCCTAAAAATTGTAGAAATCGATGACCCAATCCCGAAAGATGGAGAGGTTTGTATTGATGTTCATTTTGCAGGAATTAATTTCGCTGATACCTTAATGCGATTAGGCTTGTATCAACCTAGACCTCCTTTTCCATTTACTCCTGGATATGAGGTAAGTGGAATCATTAGTTCAATTGGAAAAGAAGTATCATCTCTAAAAATTGGTCAGCGAGTCGTGGCAGCAATGCCAACTGGTGGTCAAAAGAGCAAAGTTTGCGTAAAAGAATCAAGAGTTATCCTACTGCCAGATGAAATGGAATTAGATTCAGCAGCAGCAATGCCTGTAATTTATTTGACTGCACATCATATGTTGCATTATCTTGGTGAAATGAAAAAGGAGATTCAGTACTAATCCATGGTGGTGGCGGTGGTGTTGGTACAGCAGCATTGCAACTTTGCAAATGGGCAGGTATCGATAAAGTATGGGCTACTGCCTCAAAAAGTAAAGCTGACATTATCAAAAAATATGGTGGCATACCAATAGATAGGCACAATGAAGATTTTGTTGACATAATCAAGTCTGAAACAAATGGCAGAGGTGTCGACCATATATTGGACCCAATTGGAGGTGATAATCTTCGCAAAAGTATGTCTGTTCTCGCTGAAGGAGGCAAATTGTATTCCTATGGAATGTCAGCAGCAGCCCCTTCCTCAAAGCGTTCATTCCTCAAGGCTTTTCTAGCATGGAGAAAAACACCAAAGATTGATCCATTGCAGTTGATGATGAAAAATCGTTCAATTTTCGGCGTCCACATGGGAACTTGGAAAGATGAATCGGTTATGGTTCAACAATTAGCTAGAATAATTGAAGGAATAAAATTAGGCCATCTGGAACCAGTCATAGATTCAGTATATGCAGCGGAGGATGTAGCAAAGGCTCACCAACATATCCATGATGCCAAAAATGTTGGAAAGGTTCTATTGAAGTTTAATTAAGAGACTTTTCCCATTTTTGGAAAACCATGTCAAACTGGTCATTTTCTCCCGCCTGAACATGTTCTTCTTCGGTTAACTCAAAACCTAGACCTGTAATGTCAGGGAAATAGGTATCAGGATTAGCAACTCGCGTATCGATAATAGTTCTGAACAATACGGAAACATGGTTGATGAATAGTTTGTAAATCTCTCCACCGCCAATTATCCATCCATCTAAATTTAGGGCGTCATTGAATGAAATTGTATTAACTTCACTAATTTCACTACCCCTAGTTAATACGAAATGTTCTCTTCCAGGTAATTTCCCTGGTAATGAATCCCACGTTTTCCTACCCATTATCAAGTTCGAACCCATTGTTATTTTTTTGAAATGTTGCAAATCGGTTGATTGTCTCCAAGGTAAATCTCCATCCTTGCCTATTGCGCCATTCCTATCGCATGCAACAATCATTCCTAGCATGATAATCACACTGCTATGGGCGCTTTGATGTGGGGGTGGTGTTCATATCCAACAACTTCGATATCTTCGAAAGTAAAATCATCGATATTGGTGATTTTCGGATTTAAAATAAGTTTTGGTAATGGTTCGATAGGTTCCCTAGATAATTGTAATTTTGTTTGTTCTAGATGATTCATGTAAAGGTGGGCATCTCCTAAAGTATGAACAAAAGTCCCAGCTTCCAATCCACAAACTTGAGCCATCATATGTGTCAGTAAAGCATAGGATGCGATATTGAATGGAACACCTAAGAACACATCTGCACTTCTCTGATAAAGTTGACAATTCAATTTACCATTTGCAACGTGGAATTGAAAGAATGCATGACAAGGCATCAAAGCCATTTCATCTAATTCACCAACATTCCACGCACTCACAATAATTCTTCTGGAATTTGGATTATTTTTTATCATATCAATTGCTTGGTTGACTTGATCTATAATTCTGCCATCCTTTGATTCCCACTTTCTCCATTGTTTACCATACACTGGTCCTAAGTCTCCGTTTTCATCGGCCCACTCATTCCAAATGCGAACACCGTTTTCTTGTAGATATTGGATGTTAGTATCTCCGGCTAAAAACCAAAGTAATTCATGAATAATCGATTTGAGATGTAATTTCTTAGTTGTTACCATAGGGAATCCCTTTGACAAATCAAACCTCATTTGATGGCCAAAAACAGATAATGTACCCGTGCCCGTCCTGTCGCCTTTCTCTTCTCCTTCATCGAGAATGCGCTGCATTAGGTCGAGGTATTGCTGCATCAGTTAGAGCCAAGATTGCGAAAGCCTTTGAGGATTTTTACGGGGCTCCTAGTCCACGTATTCTTTCCATAAATTCATCTGTGAACTCCCTGTAGTATCCTGCAAGTGCTGATTTAACCTCGTAGTCTTCTTTGTGAGCAAGTGCTTGCAATTCATCTAGGGCAATTTTTTTCTCAATCCATTCCGACCACGTAATAGGTTTCCCAAATGAAATCTCAACTCTCTTCCAAAGTCTAGGGAATTTATGTTTTGAGGGCGTCATAAATTCCCTAGTTCCATTCAATCCTATAGGGACAACCGGTACATTAGAATATGATGCTGCTAATCTAGCAAATCCAGTTTTACCCTGCAGCAAAAAAGGAGGTTCTTGTCTTTTCGATCTGGTTCCTTCAGGAAAAATTCCTAGGGCTCTATTACAGTGTAATGCTGTTGCGGCATTAGATAACGCTTCATCTCCGCCGGTCTCTCGATTAGTCTCGATTTGGCCAGTTGCTCGCATAAATGAAGCTAATGCGAAATTTTTGAAATGGCCATCTTTTGCAAGGTAATGTGTTTTTCTTCGAGATGCTAAAATTACAACAATTGGGTCTACATGTGAGAGATGATTTGCGGCTAAAATAGTCGGTCCATCCTTAGGTACATGTTTAACACCTCGAATTTTCATCCTTAGTATAGTTCTGAAGAATGAACCAAGAGTCCATCTCAGAACATTATACGCTTGGTCGCCAGAAATTCTTTCAGACGATGGAGAAATTTTCCAATGTTTCTCCAACGCCATCCAGGCTTTCATATGGTCATCCATTAGCCTCGCTAAATCTTTCCTACCTTTGATGGTTGCTTCTATTCTGGAGGCGGGAATAATGAAATGTGTGGTTCTAGGCCATAACCACATGCGTCTGATGGTGCTTGCTATGTTGCTGTCAGCAACCCTTGCACCGATTGTTGTTGCCGATGTCAAATGGGAGGAGGATAATTGGCTCAAGACGATGGGATTGGAATTTCTAGAAAATGGTGATGAATACGGTTGTTATGGCATGCCAAACTTAGATTGGCGTGCCGACCCTGGTGCTGTTGCGCTTGAATGTAGAGCATACCTCACCAAAAGAATTGACGCCTCAAAATGGGGCTCAAATCCAATCTCAACCTTCACTCCTAATGGACTAACTGCATATCAACATACAATTATTTCTAATCAAGGATTTATGATTCATGGAGATAATACAGGACAAACTGCTACTGCTTGGCACGATTCAGAAAATATTCCCTTCAATGAGTATGATTGGTTCGATCTCGGCAGGAGAGGTGGTTCCCTAGAAAAAGGAATAGCAGATGTCGATAAACTAACTCAAGAACTCGATTCAGGCGGTCTAGTCAACTTGTATTGGATTGGTAGAATAAGCGATTTGAATGTCAGACATGATTCACAAATTACAGACCTTCTAAATTCTAGAGATGACATTTGGTTTACAACATGGGGTGAAGCATATTCTTATTGGACGGTTGAAAGGTGTAATCAAATCTATCATGATATGAATAATTCGATTTTAACATTTGAACACGTTGATACAGAGCAATGCCAGGCAGCAGCCCCTCATGCATGGAATGTACCTGTGACTTGGTATGCAGATGTAGGAAATTCAACTGTAATCGAATCAAATTTACCGGCTTTAGATATTGATGAATCGAATAGTAAAGAAGGTTGGAGACAGGAAGGAGAGATTCTATATATCAGCGTGCTAAAAGGCCACAGAGTGAATTTCACACTGTCAGAAGATGATGGATACGACATCGGAGGAAGGACGCAATTTTTCAACAATAAATCAACAGCAGTCACTATAGCTGGACATTCTACTACCGATCTGTTCCACTGGTCAAAAAGATTTGATGACCAAGAAAAAATTAGGTTTACATGGCTAATTAGCCCTCGTCCATTAGATGCAGGGATTGAATGGCTTCCATATGCTGGTCTTGCTGTCTTAATAACAAGTGTTGCGGGAATTTACCTTTTAGTCAATAAAGACCAAAAACAGTACTATCTTTCCGAAGGCTTGATGGAGAAGGTTCACGAGGGTGATGATGATGAATGACGATGTAGTCATCGACCCTTGGGGTTCCTCCCAGTCAACAGATTACTCAAGAATTATTGAGCAATTTGGGCTATCATCAATGGATAGTGTAAGCATTCCTAATCCATCCAAACTACATAGGAGAGGCATAGTTTTCGCTCATCGAGATTTGGAAACAATAATCCACGCTCAAAGCAAAGGAAATCCATTTGGAGTCTTGACTGGATTGATGCCGTCGGGAAGAATGCATTTAGGTCATTCAATGGTTATCGAGCAAGTTGAATGGTTTCAAAACCAAGGTGGAGATGTCACAATTGCTGTTGCGGATTTGGAATCGACAGCAACTAGAGGTATTTCACTTGAAGAGGGTAGAAAAATAGCCGCTGAGGAGTATGTTGCGAATTATGCTGCATTAGGTTTAGATCCCGAAAAGACATCTGTATATTTCCAATCTCAGAGAAGTGTCGTCCAAAAATTAGGATTTCAATTGGGGAAAAGAACAAACCTATCAGAGTTAGAAGCAATTTATGGTTTTGATGGTTCCACAAATTTAGCACATGTACAAGCGCCTTTGGTTCAGGCCGGAGATATCTTGCATCCTCAGTTAGACGAATATGGCGGAATTAGGCCAATCGTTGTACCTGTTGGCGTTGACCAAGACCCTCATTTGAGGTTAACCAGAGGTTTGGCATCAAAGACAAATTGGTTCAACGTTAACGAAGCGAAAGTTGGTTTGCAAATCGGTGTCTCTGTGCAGGAGGAAAATCAGCATGTTATGGGTGTTGAAGCCAATGGAAGAGTTAACATAGAAATTCAAAATCAAGTGTTTTCGAATATAGTTGAATCGATTTCAGAATTGGGTTTTTCAGATATTAATTCCAATCCAAAACACGGGACAGTAAACATTCCAGCAGCTACTTCCAAGGATAAACATGCAATCAAAATCAATCTTCTCAAGTTGGAAAGAAAAATGGGAGGATTAGGTCTTTTGTCTCCATCTAGCACATATCACAGATTCGCTGTTGGAATGACAGGAGATAAGATGTCATCATCAAAACCGAAAACAACCCTATTCTTGACAGATGATGTCGAAACTGCTGAAAAGAAAATCAAGAAATCATTTTCCGGTGGTCAATCTACAGTTGAAGAGCATAGAAGACTTGGTGGTAATCCTGATGCTGATGTAGCATACCAATACATGATGTACTTCTTTGAAAACGATGATGATTATCTTGCAGAATTAAATCGAGATTATAGGTCTGGAAAAATTCTTGCTGGAGAAATGAAGCAATTATGCATAGACAGGGCCACAGAGTGGCTATCTAATTTAGCCGAGAAGAGAGATGAAACCGCTCATCTAGTAAACGAATTCTTTGAAAATTAAGCCAACCTGACCGTTTCAAGATTTTGTGGAGCATAGGTTCGTACTTTGAATTTCTCTCGTAGAGTTCTTCCTAATTCGTTGCATTTGAAGTAATCACCATGGTGGCATATTACATTCTTTGGAGTAGGGCTCATGTTTTCAATAAATTCCAACAATTGCCTTCTATCAGAGTGCCCGCTAAACCCGTCAATAGTGACTAATTCACAACCGATTTTTACAATCTCGGTCTGGCCTTCGATGATCATAGGAACTTCACTGAATCCCTTTTGCAATCTTCTTCCAAGTGTTCCTTCAGCCTGATATCCTACGAAACATAGTGAGTTCCTATTTTCATGAGCCCAATGCTGGAAATAAGACATTACGGGGCCTCCATTCAACATACCACTGGTTGCTAGAACTATGCACGGGCTACCGTCCATAATGATGGAATCTCTCATATCTCTGCCTTGAACTGGTCTAAACCATTCGCTGGTAAATGGATTATTTCCATCGTCTTGTAATAGACTCTTTCTCAATGATTGTGTAAGATAATTTGGATGAGTCGAATGAATCGCAGTAGCTTCTTGAATCATTCCATCCAAGTAAACTGGGACTGGTTTTACAGAACCAGACCGGAACAATTCATCTATTGCAATCATAACTTCTTGTGACCTTCCCACAGCGAATACAGGACAGATCATTTTTCCACCACGTTGTATCGTTCTAGTAACTATGTCCTGCAATTCTTGATTTGCTTCGTCTCTGCTTGGTTGGAAGTCTCCTGAAGCGCCATATGTCGATTCGATAACCAAGGTTTCACATCTTGGGAATCTTGTGGTTGCGGCATCAAATAACCAGGATTTCTCATATTTCTGGTCACCTGAGAATACGATATTGTGTTTACCTTCTCCAATGTGTAGGTGTACTGAGGATGAACCTAAGATGTGTCCTGCATTATGGAAAGTCAATTTGATGTCCGGTGCGATATCTACGGTTTGGCCCCAATCAACATCGATAACGTGCCTCATGCAAGTGCGTATGTCCTCCATGTCATATGGTGCTCTTTTTCCTTCAGCACCACCGACTTTCAAGTAATCAGTTTGCAGCAATAGCATCATGTCTCTTGTCGGTGGAGTACAATAAACAGGACCTCTATATCCGTATTTGAAAAGCACAGGCAGCATTCCTGCATGGTCTAGATGTGCATGAGTTAAGATAACGGCATCCATTTTTTCCATTGGCAGTGCTTCTGGAGCAGTAAAGTACGGCATTGGATCGGTATCAGATGCAATATTAACTCCAACATCAATCATTACTTTACTCTCATTGGTTGTGACGAGGTGGCATGCTCTTCCAACTTCACGATAGGAGCCAAGGGCAGTTGAACGAACCCAAAAAGAACCAGGTCTTTGTGGCCTGTAAATATTCAGGCCGAATTCCTTGAGTAATTTCCTTCGCTCTTCAGCATGAGCTGCTCTATAACCTCGGATGTCATGAATCGTCTTGGAATGGATTGGAGGAGTTCTTTCGAATTTTACCAACCAGCCACAATGGTCACGAATTGCTTTTGCATTCGCACCTCTTTTACCCACAGCATTGCCAGGGTTATCACAAATTACAGTCACTTCGCAATAGCAATCATCGAAGTATATCGAATCGATTTCAGATGAATCCTTCAATAGGTCTCTGATAAAAATTTCAGTTTCTTTTTGGTCTTTCATTATCGATTTGTGTGGTCTTACAACAATTCTTCTTTTTATGGCCTTGGCGATTTTACCAACTAAGCCATCTCCTCCGCCAAATTCGTCCGGAGTAGGTGTGATAATTGCAATGTCACCTGCTTCCAAATCGACATCATATTCGATGGATTTTGGTACAATCTTTGATATTTCATCCTTCATTTCTTTGAAACTAAATCTCATAATTTCACCTCAAACCTACATGCTGCCAATGGGATTCCCCTCATGGAAATCCTCGGGCTAAGCCCGTAGGTGGAGTATTATTTGCTCACTTTTTGAGAGCGGCTTCAATCTCGGATTGTAGAACAGGAACATATCCATCCTTCAATGAGATGACTGCAAGGTCCATCCCATTGCCCGATGCTGCGTCGCGCTGTGCTGATGCGTTTAATGCTCTTGCTGCAAGAGCAACAGCATCCTTTCGTGACATGTTTTCTGAAAATCCATCTTCTAGAACACCGTACATATATGGTGAACCAGATCCTGTTGCGCAATACACATCAGGTATGGAACCACCCGCAGAGTCGATAGAATAGACTGAACCGCCATCTTTGTCGACTCCAACAATTAGCAATTGAACCCAATGTGGTCTGCCGGATAGAATGTTAGCAACTAAGGTGGCTGCACCTTTTACAGTCATTTGGTCCCCTCTCTTTAGTTCGTATAGGGAGACTTCAGCTGAAAGTGTTCTTGCCAATGATTGTGCATGGCCAACCAATCCAGCGGTAGTGAGAGCGAGGTTATCCCCTATTTGGAATAATTTCTGAACGCTCTTGTTTGCAACAAAGTGCCCCATGGTTGCTCTGTGGTCTGCGCCAACAACAACTCCTCCATCAAATGTGATTCCTACGGTACTGGTACCGGTTTTTACTGCATTAGGACCATCTTCCATTTTTGTCACCTCACAAGACGCCGGTAAATAGGCGGATTCATACCTGCGTTTCGCGGGACCCTTATCAACCAACCGTCACACCATGTCTGACATGAGCGATGATAATGACAAACAGACATCGCTCGACGCTTTTGATAATTCAAAGCCACGTAGCCTTGATTTGGGTTCAAATCAATCGAAATTAAGTGGCAATAGAAATTCTAATTCAAGAGATATCATGACATGGGAAAACTCTACCCAAACGCTCCAGTTCCTAGAGTTGCAGATGGTTTAGTTATTCACAGGGCAATGCTTCACGATGTGACGGGAACATTACAATTGATGGATTGGCTATCAGATGGAGAAGCTGCAATCGTTCGAATGGAGAGATTGATGGGTAGAGAATTAGAGTTAGAGGCTGCTATAGAAAAACTAACCCAATTTATTGAAGTTGATATGGGCGGTCAAATTATTGGTTTGACCGATTCTAGATTGATGCTTCTTCCTCCCGGTTGTCGTGGAGTAAATGGTTTGGATTCAGAAGCATTTGCTTCTGAGAAATACGATTTCCGTTGAGGTATTCATATGGATGAAGTAGTTGTTGAGATTTCTTGTCCGATGTGTAGTACTGATGGTAGTGTCAGAATGATGACACATGTAGATGAAATTCCATACTTTGGGGAGCATACACAGGTCACAGTACTGTGCAAATCTTGCGGATGGCGACAAACGGATTTCATTCCAGCCGAAGGAAAAAAACCAGGGCTCAGCCGACTGATAATTTCCAAACCCGAACACATTCGATCCCGAGTAGTTCGTTCATCTTCATGTACGGTTAGAATCCCAGAGTTAGATTTGGAGGTTAATCCAGGGACAGCATCAACAGGATATGTTTCGAATGTCGAGGGTGTAATTGATAGGTTCATGGATGTAATAATCATGGTGACTCGCCAAGCGTATACTGACGATTATGAGATGCATGAAATAAAGAGGCTGCAGGAAATGCATACTACTTTGTTAGAACTTAAGGAAGAACCTATTCCAAACGCAGTTACACTAGAATTCCTTGACCCTCACGGTCACTCACAAATTTTGCATGAGGATGCAACTTTGGAAGAATTATCAGATGAAGATTTAGAAAATTTACCTGTTGGACCGGAGCCTGCGGTTTTTGAAAGTTAAACCACGATATTTACTCACAGAATAGGAATGTCAAATCCTGATTTTTCGGGGTCTGGCAAATCTTCAGAAGAACCTTCTATAGAATTACTAGAAGTAGAAATGTTTGTCTTTACTGGAGTACTACCATGACTTGATTTTTCAGATTTTGTCATAGACATGAACAGTAAAAAAACTAAACTTAGAACGAAAATAGTAGCCATTGGAATAAGTAATCCATCACCTTGCTGTGTGGAAATGAGGGCGATTGAGAGAATAATTGCTAACCCTCCCATTAGAAGGACAGCCCTAGAATTACCTGCCACAACCTGCTCTCGACCATTGACTTGATGAACCTAGCCCATTCTCGCATAGCCATGTACGGGAACACCAACACACCCTCGTCTCCAAAATCTGCTTGCCCTGGTTGGCTTATGACTGCCGTGGCCCCTTGGGGTGAAAATGCAGAAGATGCTTATGACCAAGGTTTGGTCGAACTTGGTCTTGGTGATTCTCGTTTGATCGAAGTTCAAGGTGCTTTCTTGCCGATGGGATTTTCTGCAACCCCTCCTAAGCCATTGCCTATGGGTTCTCTGGTAGAGTGTCATTTGGCTACAGCATTTGCATACAATGGTTCTAGTGCGTGTGCAGGTGTTGCATGGGCAGCATGTAAAACACCGGAGGGTGAAGAGTGTGCGGTTGTCGCAAAGATAACAACAGAATTAGATTATGAAGAAACCGAATCATTGTTGAAAAGAAACTTACAGAGGCGCCTTGCTAGTAGAGATTTAGAGGTAGTCACATTTGATGTTGCAGTGGATGAGGTCACAGCGGCTCAAGACCATTTCGGGGTAGCCATGGCTGCTTTGATTTTACCAGATTCACTCAAATTAAGCGGTGGTGGAAACGTAGGAAGAGTTCGTCAAGGACTAACTAGGACTGCTTCTGATGCAATGGAATCCGCTGCAAAACGCGTCGACACAAAAGCACCCGCTGCGCCTGCAATGCGTCCAGGCAGCAGGCCATCTTCCAACGATGGCAGAACAGACTTTTCGCTATGAGATGTGATAAATGTTCATCGTAGTAAGATGTCCTAGTTGCGAAAAATGCTGGGGTATAAAGGGTAAACCAAAGTCCTGTCCGCATTGTGGTATTATTGTAAAAGACGACTTAGCAATCGTGTCAACTACCGATAGTGCTAGCGAACTTCAGAGAGAGGTTGCTATACTGAATATGCCTGAAAACCTTCGTGATGAAATGCGTGAGAAACTGCCTGCTGCAGTCGAACAGATTGATGACCCTAGTCCCGCTCAACTATTCTCTTGTATCAGGATCGCAGCAATTGATGATATTATTGAACTTGATAGGCTTGCAGGTGCCTTGAGAGGTAAGGGTATTTCGGTTCATGCAGAAGATGTAGCAGAGCAAGCTGTTAGTCAAGGATTATTGCTTAGAACAAAAGATGGTAAATACCTACTTTTACAGTGACATTCAAGAAGGTAAACATTTGCCCGTGACTCGCAGGGTCTGTGGGTTAGCTTGGCCTATACTCGGGCGTTTGGGACGCTTGGACTCCAGTTCAAATCTGGACAGACCCACCAAACCGGAACAATAGAAGGTTTGACATTCCGTATCTAATACCGAGGCACATGCCCGAAGAGGATTCGGTGTCCCCGCTGTCTGAAAAATTGAATATGACGGGGAAAAAAATAGCCTCGCTTTCAAGTAAGGTCACTGGAGCAACCAAAAGTGCAATTACAGCGACTAATGATGCTGTAAAAAAAGTGGTTTCCGACTCAAAAGAAAAACTCGATGAACGAAGGGAAAAGAAGATTGAAAAAGCAAAATTAGAATTCAGTTCTGCTGGAATTATCGATGATATCCCTCCAATGGTGGCTTTACCAGAGTTTGAGAACGAACGTATGGAGATTGTAAACGAGCAACATGAAAATCAGGTAATGATGCTTGAACATATGCAACGTCTTTCGGAAAGAGTTGATATTTTGGAAAGAAGACATAAAGCAAGATTGGAAGAATTGTTTGATGCATCTAGTCAAGATTCTGAGGAAGAAGATGAGATTTCAGAATCCAAACAGGAAATTATTGCTGCAAGTGATGTTATGGTAGAGACTCTACACATATTAGGTGCCTCAATGATGTGGATAGTCGCACTAATTGGATTAGATCGGTTCATGGATGGCAAGAACTTGATGATAAATTCAGTATATCCCGCAGGAGCATTTGTATGGTCTATTGGTGCTTTTTCTTGGGTTTTGTATTTATTCTACAGATTATCAAAATCAGGAATAAAAATACCGCTACTTATTCGAATTCAAACATCTTTAGCAGTTGGTTTAATCACAGTTATGGGGGTGTTGATAAACGATGAATCGGCAACTGTTACCAGCGTTTGGACATGGGGGACGCTGGTTACACTTGGTTTGCTTATTGGTAGCAGTATGGTTGCTACCGCTTGGAAAACAACAAAGAAAATGGTTGGAATTAAGGGAGATTAGTCATCTCTAGAGTGAACCCAAATTAGGTGATATCCAAATCGAGATTTGATGAAACAGTCACAACTCTCCAACTCTTGCTTCCATACTTGTGCTGAAAACTCAGGGACCATCTGTTTTTCGTGGAATCTTCCCAAATCGCCTTTTTTTGCAGAGGTATCACAAGTCGAGTACATTTTTGCCATTTTTTTGAAAACCTTTAGAGGTTTCTTAGCTGAGATAATATGCTCTAAAATTTCCTGAGCATCAGCCTTGCTGCCTACAAGAATATGTCTGGCGTGCGCATATCTACCTTCAATCATCTAGACCCCTCAGTATTGATTGTACATGCATTCTATCGATAAAATGCGTGATTATGAATAATAATGGATTGTAAATCCAACTCAGTAAATACGATAGCCAAATTGATGATATTGGTATCGAGGGCTTTTGGATAGTGTTAGAAATAATCCTTTTGTGCAAACCTAGGAATAGCATGATTGAGACTTTTGGCAGAAAAGAGGTAATCCTGATTCCACTTTTTTGACCTTCATATATTGCTGATACATCGACGTGAGCAATTCTCCATCCGTCCTTTGCCAAATTCATTAGCCACCAATTGGGATAACCATATCCCTTCCATGAATTAGTCCAATCCCATTCCTTCAGAACTTCGCTACTTGTTGCGGTATATCCACATTGAGGGTCCGCTATCCTTTGTCCGCAGGCTAGTGTGGTCAGAATCCCCAAAAATCCAGTCCCTATCTGCCGTATGAGTGGCATTTTTGACCGCCGATCTTTTCTTTCACCTTTGACATGATGTGCTTTTTTTCTAAGATTGGTAAAATGACTTTTTCCATTTCACTACAGTCCATTTGTCCATCACCTGCAATTACAACAGAAACAAATTTGTCATCATAGAGTTCCAAAAGCCTCTGATGTCCTGCGTCGATTGCGGCACCAACCCCTTCTCCTGATAACTGAACTAACTCGTTATTACCAACTAATTTCGAAGTGTTATCTGTTGAACCATCATCAACAACAACCACTGTATCGACAAATTGTGGTATTTTTTCTAGCACCTTAGGCAAATGCATCTCTTCATTTCTAGCGGGGATTACGACGCCGATATACCACTCCCCGAGCATAACCATGCGAAAATATTCAGAGTCATCAACATGCGGTTTCATAAAACAAAAGTTCAAACCTATTACGACTGAAAACACAACATGGGCGGGAATGTCAAATTTTGCTTTTTCATGTGCTTAATCATAGCAATTCCAGGCTGCACAAATCCGAATACAATGATTGAGGAATCTAGTGAAGAAAATTCTACTGTTCCTGAAAAATTAAACCTTGTAGCAGAGACTGCAGGCAGAGATTACGATAGAGGCAATAGCATGGATATTTTGCAAGACGCAGGTGGGAAAAATACCATGATACTTTGGGTATCAACCGGATGCTCCGGCTGTCATGATTGGACAGAAATGATTGCAGACAAGATGCGTAATGGAACCTTGTCAAATGATACTAGAATTATAACCGTGCACAGGTACCCTTCTTTCGAAACTAAGGAAGATATGATTGAAGTATATGCTAGTGAAAATAGCACTACTAATTCTCTATGGCCAGTTTTGCTTCCATTCGATGGCCAGAAAGCTATTGATGCAGAGAGTGGAAAGAATACAGAAATGGATTATTGGGAAGCATTCCAAAACCCATCAACTCCTTCTTTTACTATACTAGATGGGGATGGAAAAACAATTTGGAAAAACAAAACATATTGGGCCAATGAAACAACTCTAGATGATGCTTTAGAGGTCCTAAACCGCTAGTTGAAATTCCAGCGATAATCGATTATTTTTCTAATCAACATCCGCGAACTCTAAGACTTAGTTTGATATCGGATTGTCATGGACTCCTTGCGGATAGTATTGATGGGCAAGGATTTCGAGTTGCGTGTGGTTTCTCTTATCACTAGGTCGAGAGAACTAGCCGAGGAAGTTTTACTTCTCGATATAGGTAGTAGTGATGCAACAATAGAGTTGGCAAAAAAAGTTGATTGTAATGTGATGGAATTCACAGGAGAGATGTTTGTTCCTAACATTGCAAAGCAATTGAATTCGCATAATGAAGAATTTACGACATTAGTTGTCAATGTTGATTCAAGACTAAAATTGCGAGATATCCCTCTTCTGGTTAACCGTGCTAAAGAAAATTGGGATATTCATATGTCGTTCATTAATTCGAATGATAATAAATCAAATCCGCAGGAAATGACATACAGTTCAGTTGAAATTTCTCACCTTGCTGCATCAAAAATAGGATTGGAGGCAATTTCAAAGGCAAATCTTGAGGATTCTCCAATGAATTTAGATGAGAACTTGAGAGTCCGTGTACTCTCTTCAAAGCCTCAACCAAAAGTCAAGCAGCGAGAATCCCTTGCGACAGCATCTCGCTTTGCGCAATTGTTTCATTGGATGCTGGAATCCAAACACCCATTAATCTTGTTTGGATTGCCAGGAATCGTTTTATTTGCAGTTGGATACAAATTGTCTGGAGATGTTCTGGATACATTTCAAGAGTGGAATCAAACTAGTTTAGGTGTCGGTTTAGCAGTCATTGCTATCACCCTTCTTGGTCTATTCGCTATGATGGTTGGACTAATCTTGTACATCCTTGGAAAACAGGTGAAACAGATACAATCACATTACGAATTCTGGCCTGTTGAAGATTGAGGTATTCATATGAAGTTTCTCATTTGTTTTGATATGGATAGAGTCTTAGTCGACCATCTTTCAACTTGGCAATATGTCTATGATCAACTTAATATTTCAAACGAGGAAGCATTCAACCTCTATAATCAGGGAAAATTAGATGAGTGGGATTGGCTAAAATTAGACTTAGCTTTAGTAAAAAACGCTCACCCCAACCTAGATGATGAACAACTTCGCGAAATCTGTATTGGCACTCCATTAATGGAGGGATTGAAACCTTGTTTGGATTGGTTGATTTCAAACGGTCATGAAGTCGCAATAGTTAGTGGTGGAATGCAGGAAACAGCAAGAACGATTGCTAGTATGTATCCCTCCGGCAAGCCATGGCAAAAGAGATGGGGCGGGCTAAGTAGGCATTATGAAATGGACACCTGCTTCCATATTTTTACAAATGGCTGGCTGTCTGATTCTAAAGGACAAATCGATGATTTTGGGCGCTATCAAGTTCAAATGAACGGCAAAGGTGCAATTGTAAAAATGCTTCAAAGAAGACTAAATATTCCAAAAGTACGAACAATCTCCATTGGAGATAGTGCTGGAGATATAGGAATGTTTGAAGAAAGTGGGCATTCAATTTGTTTCAATCCTTTGGATGAAAAACCGGTTGCTATAGCAAAGCAAACTATTCGAAGTAAGAACTTACTCGATGTATTAGAATCAATTCAGAATTACATCAGGGGTGACTCTTCTAGAATCCCTAGGGAATGGAATGACTTCTCTGATGTGGTCTGCTCCAGATAACCAAGAACATACTCTGTCCACACCTAATCCGAATCCACCGTGTGGAACGCCGCCATATGTTCGAGTATCTATGTAGAATTGGTAAGGTTCTCTTGGAACACCTTCTTCGTCAATTCTTTTCAAAATCTCCTCTTCAGACCAGGTTCTTTCGCCTCCACCAATGATTTCGCCATATCCTTCTGGAGCCAATAAGTCATGACATAGAACGTATTTGTCATCCTCCGGGTCGACTCTATGATAGAACGGTTTTGCTATTTTTGGATAATGAGTCAAGAAATGAGGCACATCAAAATCTTGTGTCAAGATTTTCTCTTTTGAATAATCTAAATCCTGACCCCATTCAATTTCAACTCCCAATCCCTGCAAGGTTTCAACAGCTTCATCATAACGCATTCTCGGGTAAGGATTGTCTGCATATCTAGCTATTAGGTCTAAATCTCTCTCGATACTGTTCAATTCCTCTTCTCTCTCATCTAGAACTGTTCTAGCAATGTGTCTAACTAGGCCTTCGCCATGAGTCATGATTTCGTTATTTGATGCCCAAGCAACTTCCATTTCTGCATGCCAAAATTCAGTTAAGTGTCTTCTAGTTCGACTTTTTTCAGCCCTAAATGAGGGAGCAATTGTGTATAATCTCTCAAGTGCTGGCATTGCGGCTTCAGCATATAATTGCCATGACTGAGTTAGGTATGCTTTCTTCCCAAAATATGGTACCTCGAAAAGCGTTGATCCACCTTCAACAGCCCCTGCTACAAAGTTAGGTGCCTGATATTCTGTAAAATCTCTATTACGGAAATATGAGTGAATTGCTCCAAACACACTAGATCTAATTTTCAACATATTTGTCATTCGACCGGTTCTCAAGTAAAGGTGCCTGTTATCGAGTAAGAATTCTGTTTCTCCACCATCGGCAGCAATCATTGCTGATTCGGTGATTGGAAAAGGAGTCTCTGGATTTACTTCACCAATTACTTCAGAGGAAGAAACCACTAATTCATGTCCACCTGGAGCCCTTTCGTCAACATTTACAGTGCCTTTCAGAATTAATGAAGTTTCAATTAGTGATGCTTTCAAATTTTCAAAAGCATCATCCCCAATTACTTCTCTTTTCGCTACACACTGAATCGTTCCAGTAGAGTCTCTCAGAACTACGAATCGGATTTTGTTTGAACCACGGGTTCTTTTGACCCACCCTTTCAATTCAACTTCTTCTCCGTCATGAGCGCCTGCTTGAACATCGCCAATCCAGAACTCTTTGGGCATAGTTAGGCCCAGAGTGTCATCTCTTTCAAACTCACCCTTAATTTGGAAATCATATTATTAGCATTCAATCGAATAAATTCAGGTCAATGGTGGGAAACCATCAAACAGTAGTTAGTGCGTATTAGTTGTGTGGAAAAAATAGTCGTTTATGCAATTGGGGGAAACGCTTTGTCTTCTCCAACAGTTTTCGACAAATCAAAAACAGCGCTTGTTCTTGCTAACGTTTTGAGTGACGTAATCGATTTGTTAGAAGCAGGATGGCAGGTTGTTTTGACACATGGGAATGGACCCCAAGTAGGGCATCTGATGAGTTTAGATTCCGACCAACCAATGGATGAATGGGTTGCTGCAACCCAAGGAATGATTGGACATACAATTGCTCTAAACTTAGATTCAATATTGCGAAGAAGAAACCGCCCTGAATCAACATCAGTAGTGCTTACAAGAGTAAAAGTAGATTCTGAAGATAAGGCATTCAAATATCCAACAAAGCCCGTTGGAAGAATTCTCACAGATAAGCAGGTAATGGAAGAAGATTGGGATATCGCTGAAACCGTAAATGGACCAAGAAGAGTTGTTGCGTCACCTAAACCTGTAGAAATACTGGACATCAACGTAATCAAGGCTCTTCTTTCATCAAGATCGATTGTGATTTGTTGCGGAGGTGGAGGAATTCCCGTAATCGAGAACGAAAACCAATTGTCTGGCGTTCCTGCCGTTATTGACAAAGACCATCTTAGTTCAATGCTAGCGGTTGACCTGAATGCTTCTGCACTAATTATTTCAACAGCAGTTGATGGTTTGAAGAAAGATTTTGCAACAAGCATGCAGACAGATATACCTTCTATCAAATCATCAGAGGCTCAAAAATTGCTTGATGTTGGTCATTTCCCTCCCGGTTCAATGGGTCCAAAAGTACAGGCATTAATCGATGCTGTATCTAAGGATAGTAGCATGAAATGTATAATCTGTTCTCCAGGGAATGCGCTGAAAGCCCTTCGTGGAGAATCAGGTACATCAGTTGTAGCTTAGGGAGTATAAACATTCTAATTCGGATTAGATTAAATACGTCATGCAAGACCGGAAGTCGGGCCTGTAGCTTAGTCAGGTAGAGCGATGGACTCTTAATCCATCGGTCGCGGGTTCGAACCCCGTCAGGCCCGCTAAACCAAATTTCCAACTGGATTTATTAGGGTTTCAATCCCGTTTTTACCAGCTAAAATGACAGCATCACACATATTGTTGAATAATCCAACTTGTACTACACCTGCGATGTTTAGGAGATCAGATTCGGTGGATACTGGATCTAATATTGTAGGACCTGTCTTTGCATCAACGATAAAATTTCCATTATCGGTGACCTTTGCCTCTGGTCCTTCTAACCTTAACGAGACTTCACAATCCAAGAGTTTTGAGATTTGTCTTATCGTTGATTGGTATGAAAAAGGAGTTATTTCTATTGGCAAAGGAAAGTCTCCAAGGATTGAAACTTTCTTACGATCATCTGCTACTACAACCATGCTAGTACTTTGTTGTGCTACAATTTTTTCCCTTAGCAATGCTGCTCCACCACCTTTGATTAGTTGGAAATTTACATCGAATTCATCAGCCCCATCAATAACAATATCTAGGCGGTCAATATCTGAAAGTTCGACCAGTTCAATTCCAACTTGTATAGCTAATTCTTCGGTAGCAAGACTTGTTGGTACGCCAACTATCTGTAAACCTTCTTCAGATACTCTTCTACCTAACTCAAGAATAGTATATTTCACAGTAGAGCCGGTTCCCAATCCTACTTTCATTCCAGATTTTACGAACTTACAAGCCTCGATTCCGGCCATTTTCTTGAGTTCTTCGACATCTGCCATGGACTTGCCAAATGATGTAGGTCAATAAGGAATATGAAGCCGAATGTCTAAAGTGCTAAGCAGATTTAAGCAGTGCCATGCAGGGGAGAATGACATCATTTTTCCTTGTCTCAATTTTCCTTATATCGTTTTTATCTCCACTTTCATACGCATCAAATCCAACTAGACAAGTCGATGTAGAAATTTATCTTGAACCAAATGGTCTGTCTGATGATTATTCAATCGAGGTTCCTGTTGGAGAAATTGTTTCAGAATTGGAATTTGAAATTCTAGAAAAGCCACATCCAATAAACGAAGTAATAACTCTCTCAAAGAAAAGTGATTGGGCTAATGGCGCAATCATGGATGGTGTGGATTACAATCAAACAGGTCTTCGAGTACTTCCAAACAGTTACGAGTGGGACTTTGAAGGAAGCGCCCAAGGCTGGACCTTTTCAGGCAGCGCATGGAGTCATGGCTATGACACAAGTCTAGGTCAGACTTCAGGAGTTTATTCAGGTTCTTCTGCCATTTACACCTATAATGGAAATTATCCAAATTACATGGGGGTCCATATTGGGCTACATCGCCCACAATTGATTGTTCGGCATGTTCAGGCACTTGGGATTTCAAGTATTGGAAAAGGCTTGGAGTCGAATCCCGTTCTTATGACCGAGCTTATGTTCAAGTGACAAACTCAAATTCGGCATGGATTACAGTCTATCAAAACCCGTACGGGACTGTTAACGACGGAATTTTTTCCCAATCAACCCATGATGTAAGTTCTTACATTAACGGAAATTCTGCATTCCAAGTTAGGTTTGGACTGGGGTCATCAGATGGTTCGATTACATACACTGGCTGGAATGTCGATGATGTCACACTTGAGCCAAGAACAAATGCAGGAACCGGCTCTGCAAATTGGACAAGCGATCCATTTGGCCCTCTAGAATCAGGTTCTATGGAAACACACCACGGCATGATGTCAATCGATGCTGAAATTCCTACTGGTGCATTCATGCAATGGTCTTTGGTCGATGCTGACGATGGCTCGGAAATCCCTGGCTTTTCAAATCGAATTGACTTGAACGCCGATTTAGCAGCAATCGATGTAGAAAAACATCCAAGATTGCAGATTAAGATTCACATGAGTTCTACTTCTGAATCTCCAATAATCCACAAAATAAAGTTGGGTGGAGGATTGATTGAATCGTTTGAAAATGGCGACGGCGGCTGGACCGGTTATTCTTCAATCACCAATGGGTTGGCATCTGGCGTGGATAGTCTAGCCTCTCCAGAATGGAGATTTTCATATCCTTTTTCGCAGGTAAATTTCGATTCTATTATCACAGGTAGCGGAACTTTAGAAGCATGTTTTGTGAAAATCAATGATTGCGCTCCATCCGATTGGACTGCTATTCCACAAAACGGTATATTGTACTTAGATCAACCAAGTGTTTACCTGAATGTTAAGTGGAATGGTAGTGGGACTTATTCGTTTGATTATTTTGAAGCAGACATACTAAGGCATTCATCTCCTAAAAATGTTCAAATCGACATAGGGATGGATGGTATTGCAGAATGGTCGATGGATAGATTAGGATTTGGTGCATGGGGGCACCAAAATCAAATGATTGATTCAAATCAGTCAAAAGTAGTCACAATTGGAACATCTATGAACAAGGGTTTCGAATTTTTCTACCCGCATTCAACTTCAGCCACTAGCACATACAAATCTACTGGCAATCTTCAGTTCTTCATAACTCCAAAAAGCCAACCATTAAGCAATTTGGAAATAGAATTTTACTCAAATAATAACTTCATTGTTTCAAAATCTGTTGGAAGTGTTTCAGAATCAACGAAGATAATGTTTACCGACTCAGAAATGAGCTCATTTCAGCAGGATCTATCAAGCAGGAATCCAAATTCAACATTGAATGATTTGGATTTACATAAAATCGAAGTTAGATTTTCAAACTCGGCTCAGTCTGAATCAATAATATCTGGTTTGTCGATTCCTTATGAATACAAAGCAACAATTTCTGGAGAGAATTCCGGACCGATAATTTCAGCAATCAACTCTCAGTTGGGATTGATTTCTGCTTCATCAGGCTTCAAATTGATTAAAATTCCAGTCATAATTGAAAATGCAGGCAGCCTTAGAATTTTGGAATACAAAGTCGAAACAACAGGCTCTCCTATTCCTGTTTCAATGACTATGGTCAATGAAACGGATACACTCGTAGCAGGTGAAGATTGGTACGAATTCTCGAGTGTTTTCGACCTTTCTGGTTTGGGGGTTAGCGATGCTGAAACATACTTCAATAACGAGGGTTGGGAATCAAAATTTACACTTTCAGGAAATAATTGGGTTCGTAGTATGGAATGCTCATTGACAATAAAATCATGTAATTCAGAGCAAGGGATAATATTCGGCTCTTTTGATTATTCATTCGACCAATCATTAGTGGAATTTTATCATAAAGTGAAAATCTCGACGATTTGGCCAAATGAAGAAGGTTTGGTTGCATATAGTGCTATAATCATGCAAGACATTAATTCTCAACCGACCCAATATCGTCTAGGATTGGGTAATTCTATGGGTGTCGAACGTGATGTTACCGTTATCGATTGGGGATTGTCATTTGAAAGTGGTTCTAGAAATTCAATCCTGGATGCCTATATTGACCCAGCAAATGAATGTACAATTGAAGTTGAAATAGCCTTCAATAATCTTTCTTCTCATCCACGTTCAGGTGTTTTGAACATTGGTTTGCTATTAGATGGAACTATAGTTGATACAACACAAGATCTATCAGAAGGAGTAGCAACTCTAACTTTCACGCCAAATCCTTTGGCAGTTAAGTTTGAAATTGCGGTATCAGTTGCAGGATTGTACGACCAAAAAATAACTTGGAATACTGCGAAAAATGCTACTTTCATCAGTGATGCAATTTCACCTGTAATTATTTCATCTAATGTCGCCAAATTTGACCATAAACCAACGTCTGAGCCTCTTGATTTACAATTTCTAATCGGCGATAGACCCGTTTTACCAAGACACGCATACCTCCATCTAAAGGTCGATGGCGGAGAACATGAAATATTCGAATTAGAAAAACCGGTTAACTTGAATGGGTTCCAAGGATACTACTCGAAATTAATTGATGTCAGTGAATACAGTCAAGGAGACATACTTGCAGGATGGCTCGAGGTAATCGACCCAGCTGGCCATTCATTAATTGATTCGGGAACTGCTGAAGACCCATTATTCATAATCAAGTTTGGTCCGGATGGACCGCCTACGATATCTCAGGATGGTTTGCAGGGCTCAGGAGGATTATTAGTTACATCCCGGGCAAGATTATGGTTTACAAATCCCAATGTCAGACATGAATGGATATGGTGATATTGAGGCGGTTTCAGTTGATTTAGGATTTGGAACTGATAATGATCTGAAATTAACGTGGTCTGCAACCGATGGATGTTCTTCACAAACGACTACGATTTCTATGGTGGATTGTGTGATTCTTGGAAATACAAGCTATTTTGACCCCTTCTTCGTATTAGAAATGACATTCGAGTTGGGTTGGGAATTCAATCCAGATACCTCAATAATTAGAACGGTTATGGTGGAGGTTCAAGACGATGCTGGACAATCCTACAGTAGAGAGATGTCACGCAAATGGCGATACTCTAGCGAAATGGAGGTTGATTTGGAGTCGGTGAATTTCCAAAACGATAATTCCTATGTCGCACCTGGAAAACCAACTAAGTTATTCGCGGATATTATATGGTCCAAAGGCGGACAAGCAATATTAGAACCGATTGAAATATCTGCATCGTACAGCGATTATGTTTTCTACGGCGTCTCTGATAATGGTAGTGCAGAGATTGAAATTTTCGCATCAAATTATTCTGGTATCTATCCATTGACCATAGACTTGGTTAATTTACCAGTTGGAGGTATTGACAGAACCCAAGATGAAAAGGTTGTAGCATGGATTGTAGTTGATGGAAATCAACCATTTGTCAGTTCATTGATATCTCCAAATCCATTTGAACAAGTACAGGAAAGAGATTGGAAGCAACTTCAATTCGAAGTACTTGTTAACGAACCAGAAGGCTTACAACTTGATTCATTAAAGTTGCATTGGCTGATAGTGCCTAGAGGGATTAGTCTTCCTGATTATGCACTACTGGGAGGTAATTTGTCGATGACAGTAATTGCAGGAACTGGCGCAGGAAGTTCAATTCCATTAGCTTCTACCATCGACATGGATGCCATAATTCCAGAGGTCAGCAGAGAAAACTCATGGGACCTTTGGATCTGGGTTACAGGGGAAGATTTGTCAGGACAATCAATTTCTGATAAATTTAACAATAGGTCAATACCACTTGCAAAATTAGAGTTGGCATCCCGAAAATCTGAGTTAGTAATAGATTCTGATTCAGTGATTTTGTCAAACGATAACCCAATTGTAGATAATCCGGTATGGATCAATATTACTGTTGAAAACATTGGCCATGTTGATGGAATAACCAGTCTTAGAGTGGAAGTTGTCGAATCAGGTGACGAGCGTCGATTGATTGAAATTATCTCTTTGCCAGTTGGTGCAAATTCATCAGAATCGATAGATGTGAAATGGGTCCCTGAAAGCGCTGGTGCTGCGTGGATAGAAATTTCTACTCCAGACGGCAAATTTGTTAGAACATCTCCAATACAGGTCAAAGAAGATTCATCTGCTTTCGTAATAGAGGGATTAGAAGGAGCAAATTCAGCAATGCTAACTGGATTTGTTATAATCATATTCGGTATGCTAGGATTATTGGGATATTTAGTGATTTCAGGACGTAATCAGGATGAAGTAGTCTTCGATGAATCAGAATTTATTTGAGCCAATGGTTTGAAGTGTAGTAGGTATCCCGCACAATGGAGGATGCAGGAGGACTGCTGACAGACTTCGAGTCTGAGGAAAGTCCCCTCTCCAAAGTGCAGGCGGTCGAAACAATTCGAGACACAGAGATGGGTCGGTCAATGGTGCAGAAACGAACGAGGTGTGGTGTGTACGATGAATCCGGAAGGACGAGATTGCCATATTATCGATGAGACGAGCAACCCCGCTGGAGCAAGTCCAAACAGTCCCGTCAACGTGGCACGCTCAGGGACAGGTAGGACGCATAGTTGAATGCAGTCACCGCAAGGGAACAGAAAGGGGCTTACTCCCTGCATCCTCCATCTCATTCAATTATTGCATCTACAGCTTTCATATTTGAATCGGTGAGAACTACGCCTTCTCCGTAATCTATGAATGATAAATCACCTTTAATTTTTGACCTAGCAACCTTTTCGGCTGTGATACATGCTGGTAACAGAAATACGCTCGTTAAGAATGCAAATGATATCAACAACATCATCAGAATAAAGAAATTCACTAATCCAGGGAAAGCAACGAAGAACCCTGCGCCCAAACCGGCAACGGTGGTGGCAGTGGTTTCAAAAATAGTCTGTCCAGTGCTTTCGATTGAACGACTTATTCCTACTGCGCTTTCGCCTTCTTCCTGAATTCTGTGCATGACGTGAATCGCATCATCAACACCAATTCCAAAGACAATAGTTCCAATCATTGCTGTGAAAATATTCACATTTACGTCTCCTGAACTCATTAGCAATGGTTGCCATATTATGATTGTAGCAACCGGAATCATTGTTATAATTCCTATTCTAAAAGACCTGAAAACTAAACACAGAACTAGTGTTAGTATAATCATGGTTAAGATTGTAGTATAACTCTGAGTGTCATGTATACCTTCGTTAATGTCTAGGCTGACAGGTAATCCACCGGTCAAAGGAGAAACTCGGATGCCATCTTCTTCCAAAGGCTCCGAAAGCATTACATCGATTTCATCTCTAAGTGCGCTTGCATTATCGAGATTCATGTATGGCTGTGAAACATATACCAATGCTTTACTTCCAATTTCATTGGTTAGCATCCATTGAACTTCCTTTGAAAGAGTGTCATATGCTACGTTCACCATATCTTTTCTGAGATGTTCTCTGCCTTTACCATCACTTGAGGTGGCATCAAGCAAAATCCATGCTGCACAATCAGCAGAGTTAGATTCCCAACATTCCTCATGGAGCAAATTCCACAGGGATCCTTCGTAAAGGGTCACACCTGTCGTAGGTTCACTAATCGTGACCGGTATTGATTCTAGGAATGTGATTAAACTGGTTGTATTTGTGTATGGGACCTCTTTTATTTGTCTCTCCAATTGGTCCATTGCATCAAGAACTTCCAAGGAACGAATTTTCATGTCTTGGTCATTGATATGCTGCGAAGCATCGAAGATGAATAGCGATGTCTGGCCGCCTGAGAATGTGTTTGAATATTCTACCATGGCTTCCATTGAAGGAATGTTATCTGGCGTTTGGTCGCTTCCTGTAATGGGTTTATCCAATTGGTCAATGTTTGCGAAACCGGCTATCGTGATACTTGCGGCAATTATTATCACTACCATGTATCCTCTAACGGGTATTTTGGAAATGGACCCCCACATTGGTGGATTTGTTCTTTTATTGAATCGCAATATCCAAGATAATACAGGTACTAAAATCATTGAGAAAACCAAGGTTGCAAAGATACCTGCGACTAAGGTCATACCCACAGAACGGATTGGAACAATTGATACAATGCTAGGAAGAATCAATACTGAAAAACCGACGATTGTAGTCATTGCTGAAAGTAGTACAGCGACTCCGGTAGTCCTAGACATTTCCATCACACATGAACGATAGAATACAGGGTCCCAGAGATCTGGAACTTCTATAGAAGGCTGCCCCTTTCTTCTTCTACGTTCATTTTCTTCTAGTGCCTTGTCGATTCGTTTTCGCCGCACTTCTTCTATACGATTCACCATGTGTAGTGCGTAATCAACACCCAACCCAATCAAGATTGGGAACGTTGCAATAATCATAGGAGTAAGCGTCATCTCAAGCAATACTGTTGCTCCGAATGTGACTGCTAAAGCCATCACAATTGGTGTTCCTGAAATGATAACCACTTTCCAGGAACGGTGTAGTAATGTAATTATTAATACTGTTAAAAATAGGGATATCGGCATCATATCCAATAAATCGAGATAAATAGCATCAGATACATCTTCCAATATTTTTGACAAACCAGTTTGTGTCATCGTAGTAGCGCGATATTCTTGAGGTCGATTTTCTTCAGAAATGATCTCACTAACATGATTGAAAAAATCTTTGTAACTAAACCATTTACCGGTCTTATTGATTTGATTTTCAGAAATCATCCCGACCAATACTGCAGTAGTATCCCATATTCCGTCTCCATTGGTATCCTTGGCTAAAGCTTCAAGAGAACCGTTAGATTGATTGACAATTTCATCAATTCTTTGTTGTTCATCAGGTATTGCGTACAAGCCCCCTGCTTGCCCTTGACCGACAAGGTTGCAGTCAATTAGATTCGCAGTCATTCTTTCTCCTGTGTTATTACACATCGCTTCATTAAATCTGCCATCACTGGAATTGATTTCCTTGATGATTTGCGAAATTGATATTATCCACAGGACACCATCTTCTTCTCCATGGTCCTCTTTGTCCCAATCTATCCCGTTTTTCTTTAGGCCGGGCGACCTTCGTTCATCGTCTCCTTCTATCCAAGATATCTCGTGCAAAATATCGACATTTGAAACATTGAAGGCGTTTCCATAAATTTCTGGGTCATATGCATTTGGTGTTTTAATGTAGATGAATCCTACATCGGTTGACCATTCTTCTCTTACCTCAATTAGTAAATTTGTAGATTCTGCGCCTTCAGGCAAGAAAATTTCAACATCGTCAACAATCTGTTCTTGGAAATTTGTTCCTATGTTTCCTAGCCAAACTGACAAAATTACCATCAAAATAACGGTTGTTTTAGGCTGTGATAGCACTTGGTTGTAAACCGAATCTAGCCCCGCTTCTACTTTTTCTTTGGCGATCTGTGAGTACTCCGAGAGTCGCTCACTATAATCTCCCATGATTTACTGGGTGTGAATTCAACCCATGAATGCTATGCCTTGTAGATACAGATTCAAGCCATTCCAAACTCTTTTATCAGAAGGTGGCGAATGAAATTTCTGGCTGATTGTAATACAAAACCAGTGGCCATTAGGGAAATGCCCAACACTCCAATCCATATTGCTGTCAGACCTGGGCCAATAATTGCATCAACTGAATCTGTGACGCCATTTATTGCATTAAACGCCATTGCGGAACCTGCTGCAAACAAGCCAAGTCCAGGTAATCCCAGAACTAAAATCGGTTTCTTTTGAGATAGTGATATCATAGCCCAGGCTAAGACGGCAAATCCGTGTGAAATAGCTGTGAAATTACTTCCCTTAGGTACATCATACCTAATTACAGTTGGAACTTCCATGATTTTCAAATTTTTGTCATTCGCATCCTCGAGCATTTCGAGGATAATTCCATTCCTTCGGAATCAAATCTTAGCCTTTCAATTGCTTTTCTTGAAAATGCTCTGAAACCTGATTGTGTATCTGAAATATCCAGGTCGCTAGAAAGATTGGAAGCTGCGGTAATAACTTTGATCCCCAATCGCCTGTATGCGGGCATATCTTCTGTATTTCCTCCTTCAACAAACCTGCTACCAATAACAAAGTCAGCTTCGCCATTAATGATTGGTTCGATAAGGCTAGGAATGCTACTTGGGTCGTGCTGCCCGTCGCTGTCTAAAATTACCAGAACATCTGCATTCATTTCTTTAGCGATTTGGAATAGCGATTTTAGCGCTCCACCGTAGCCACGGTTAACCCTGTGGCGATGGACAATAGCTCCGCAAGCCTCCGCAATACGGGCACTTGAATCCGAAGAACCATCGTCAACGCATACTACGTGATCGACATAATCTTTTGATAATGTCACAACAGTCCCAATGGTTTCTTCTTCATTGTACATGGGTAGACCAACTATGACGGTGATACCGTCATTTGGGTGCTCTTCCATAAAAACCGGCGGTCAAGAGTCCATTATATGTGATTCGGCTAAAAATCAATTCAACGTATCAATTAGAATCTTGGCTTTGCGGGCCATTCAATCACTTAGGTGATTAATCGATGTGACCGCTTTACTACCATCTAATACTCCGGTTAAAGAGTTTAGACTTACAATTAGTTGCACATATGTTTGTCCATCACTTGTGACGTATGTCGAACATTCCTGAAAAGCTTCTGAATTAATTGATAATTTTACTGCTCTTCCTGCGTTAGATTTTCTGATAAATCCTACTAATCTACTGTTCTGCATTTCAACTTCTGGCTCATTTTTTTGTTGTGTTTTACTCATTTTTTTCACTCCTGGAGCGTTCTTGTTTTACTCGCTGTACTGCTCCTGATACAACGAAACAAATTGGTAGCCAAGGGTGGTATAAGTTTTCTAAAACGGGTCAATAAAAGTGAAAATGAAAGGATTTAGCCTAAACCAAGAAACTACTAGATATTAAAACGATGAATCATGACGATATGATATGCGGACACTAATAACCGGTGGTGCTGGATTTATTGGTTCTCATCTGGTTGATAAATTACTAGACGCAGGCCATGAAGTAGTGGTTATAGATAATTTATCATCGGGGAAAATAGAATTTTTACAAGATAACATCGATAGCGGCAATATGATTTTTCATAATGTGGACCTAAAAGAACTCGATTCATTAATTCCGTTAATGCAGGGAATCGACATGGTATTCCACCTTGCTGCAAACCCTGATATTAGGTTGGGAACTCGAATTACAGACACCGATCTAAAGGAAGGGACAATCGCTACTTACAATGTTCTTGAAGCCATGAGATTGGCAAATGTCGAAAAAATTGCATTCGCATCTTCTTCTGTAGTATACGGTGAAAACGCACCTATGCCTACACCTGAGGACCACGGGCCTTGCATACCAATTTCGCTTTATGGTGCTTCCAAGCAAGCCGGTGAAGGCCTAATTGGGTCATGGGTTGGTACATTTGGTCTGCAAGCTTGGATTTTCAGATTTGCAAACATAATAGGTGAGCGAGGAACACATGGAGTAATATTTGATTTCATTCACAAATTGAAGAAAGACCCAAATCGATTGGAAGTACTTGGGAATGGATTGCAAGAAAAATCGTACATGGAGGTAAAGGATTGCGTAGATTCTATGTTGTTTGTAATAAACAACACTACTGAGAGATTGAATTTATTCAACCTTGGTTCAAATGATACATGCAGCGTGAGAAGAATTGCAGAGATAGTTGTTCGAGAAACTGGATGTGAAAATGCAAGTATTGAATACACAGGCGGAGATAGAGGCTGGGCAGGAGATATTCCAAAAGCAATGTTATCCATAAACAAACTAACTGAGTTAGGGTTTAGGGTTAACTATGATAGTGAGGATGCGGTCGCCCACACTGTAAGAGCACTGATTGGCGAAATCATGGGGGAGTAATATGATTCGAAGAGAAATGAATGAAGAAGCCGGAGCACGTTCAGACGGGTTAATGATTGTGAGTGTTTTATTTATCGCAGCGTTTACTTATATCGCATTCACAACAAATCCTGTCTATACAGGAATTGGAGTTGGAGATAGAGCGCCTGAACTCACAGGCCAAGTATGGAATGGCGATGGTGATAATTGGCAAACTTTCGATCTGTATTCTCAAATAAATGATGAATGGCAAGATGGTGATGATGATGGCACTTGGTTTATGGTCGAATTCATGGATACAAATTGTGGTGCATGTCAAAAAGCGGCGCCGGATATAGTTCCTCAACAAAACAAGTGGCTTGAACCTGCTAGCAGGTCAATGCCTGCAAATACATCAGTCCAGTTCGTTGCAGTTGCTTTCTCTCTGAATCCTGGGGCTGATGGCTGGGATTACAGCAGAGACGAGATTAAAGATTTCAGAACAGATTACAGCCATACATTTGGATACATGGATGACCTAGACAACAGTAATAGAGATGTCTGGGGAATTGATTACACACCTCAGTATTATCTGATCGCTCCAAATGGAATTATCAAATTCGCCTCACCTGAAGCGGAAGCTGGAATGACTGTTTGGGATGCAATGGAATACAATATTCCTAGAGGTGATTAGAGTGTTTTCAAGTTTAGAGTGTTTTGATTATTCCTTGATGCCTCATCTCATCTTAGTTCTGATAGGGCTAGTAATGTTGACACCTTTGAGTGAGAAAATTGCACCTAATCGCTCTGATAAAGACAGGATTCTTGCTGGTTTATTCTTTGCTGGCTTAGGTGGTTTCACAGTCTCCGCCCACACTCTTTGGATGCACAACAAAGCTCAGGAAATGGGTGGAGGTTCATTTTGCTCATCCGGTAATGTGTGTGATTGTGGAAGCGTAATTGGAAACGCTGAATGGAATACAGTGCCATTCTTGGGTCTGCCATGGGGGCTTCTAGGAATGCTAGCCTTTGCATTATTCATATGGCTAGTAATTTCAATAGCAAAGGAACCTGGTGCAAATTGGGTAATTCAAAATATCAAAGTTGGTACAAACTTCGGAATTTTGGGATTGTTGATTGTATTTTACTTAATGTACGCAGAATACAGCATAGGAAAAATCTGTCAATTCTGTACGACTGCACACGTAGCTCACGTTATTATTACAGTAGGATTTTTCCAATTAGCAAAATCATATGAATCCGGCAATTGGGATGGTGCATCAAACAAAACTACTGAAGAGGTAGTCGCTAAGGAGCGCCGACGACGTGGTGGCTACGTAGCACCTAAACAAGCATCCGAGGAGGAGTGAAAATGGATGAAAGTCGACTGTGGCTTGTGTTCACAGTGGTTTGTATTGCATCGATTATTGGATTGTTAGAATATGAAGACAAGATAGATATTTTCGGAGAAAAAATTCCTCGGAAAATGAAACTGATTTTGATACCTCAGATGAGATGCATGATTTAGGTAAATTTTGTATGACACATGAAAATCTTGCAATGCACTTCCATCCAACGATTTCGATATTCATAGATGGTGAAAGTATGGAAATCCCCAAAGATTTAGGGATTGATACAGAATTGTGTCCAAGTACAATGCATATGACTCACACACACGATTCCTCTGGTAAAATACATGTGGAAGGTCACCAAGAAGTCGATGTCCCGCTAGAAGTCTTCTTTGATGTATGGGGCGTTCATTTTGATGAGAACGGAATTTTCGATTATAGAGGCGGAACCATATCGATGACAGTTAACGGGGCTGAAAGCACTGCTTATCAGAACCTAATACTCGAAGATTCACAAAACATCGTGATATCTTACACTTCCAATTAAGGAATGAATATTCCTTCGAAGTATAGAGCATCAGTGTTTGTAGTCACAGGCTCGATCCTGTGTACTGTCACATCTACTCTAGCGCTGTCATGATACTCTTTCCTCAATTCTCTTAGGAGTTGATGATGTACTGTGGAGATATCTGTAGCCATGATCATAGACAAATGCCTGTGAGATTCTTCATCAACCACTACAGTGTATTCAACCATCCATGATTTCAAAACGGTTTGGTACTCTTCTTCTGTATCGTATGTCCTTTCCATAGTTATTAATCAACATCTAACTTTATGAATGATTCGGTTAAATGCCTCAAAAATACAAGATAAAGGCAATATTTTACTAAATTCAGTACTTTTTTTACGGAAACAATCACTCTTCTTCTGTAATTCGGATATTTGCGGTTGGCCAAAATACTGCCAAACTACCTAACAAAATACAAACTGAAAGAATCCAAACTAGGTTATTGTCTTTGAAATCCTCATATACTCTGTTTGATATTTCTACAACTCCAAATGGCTCACCACCGGATACTGGTTCGTGGATTAAGATGACTGACCAAGATTCTGGTATCGATAAGTCTCCATACTCGGAAATATTACCATCGGAGGAGAATACTTTCATTCCAATAAGAACTCTATCCCTATCAGACAACCCTGGGTTGTCAGCACCTTCTGGTACTTGTTTACCATGCTCCAAAACCATCAAGGTAATTTGGCCTATTTCTGGGATTGCTAGGTTAAACTGTTCGTTCGATAGGTCAAATGGAATCTTCTCGGGAGAAGTTCTACTGTTTTCTTGGGTGAGAATTCTTCTTTGGACATCCTGCCATGCATCATAGCCTTCTGCTGTTTTCATACCATCAACAAAGAACGTAGGAGTTCCATATGTAGAATTATCAATCTGCATTTGGTACTCAATCCTAGCTAAGCTGGCATCATTCTCAAATTCGTCTTCAACATGTAAGCCAACAATTGCAATTCTCGAACCGTGTGCCTCTGCGACAAGTTCGAGTTCCGGATCGATTTCTGCACATGAAGGGCACCAAATCGCAGTTCTTTCCTCAACCAAAACAGTTCTTTTGAGATAGATTTCAGAATATTCCGCATCAACCATAGCAGCAGTTGTCTGCGTTGAACACATAATTATCAGTATTAGATAGAAACATGCCCGCATTAGTATTACGCATGCGTATCTTGTCCATGAAGTTATCATGGAGATGCCCGCAGGTTCACCTTAGGAGATAACATGGCTGACCGTTGGGTACAAGACCACCAAAATGATTCTTGGCGCAGACAAGCCAAGGCTAGTGGTTATCGTGCCCGTTCAGCTTTCAAATTACTACAAATCCAAAAAAAGCACAAATTAGTCGAAAATGGAGACAGTGTGCTAGATGTTGGATGTCATCCAGGAGGCTGGGCACAGGTCGCTGTTGAATTGGTTGGTGAAAGCGGAAAGGTGGTTGGAGTTGATTTACAATCCTGCGTCCCGGTTGAAGGTGCTAATTTAATTGTAGGAGACATAACAGATGCGCATACTCAATCAGCAGTCCTTCAAGCAATTGAAACCGAGGTTATCGATGTTGTAGTTTCGGATATATCTCCCCATATAACTGGAAAGTGGGATATAGACCAAGCGGTTTCTCTAATGTTGGTTGCAGATGTTTTCGATTTCTCCCTTCCGATATTGAAGTATGGAGGCCACTTCGTCACTAAAATATTCCAAGGTGTGGGCGTAGAGGAATTGATCGACCTAGTCAAACCTCATTTTAAATTTGTCAAGCGCTTTTCTCCAATGGCAAGCCGGAACTCATCATCAGAAGTATATCTAATCTGTAAATTTCATACTCCAAAAAGAGGCCCAGATTGGAAGATTCGTCCTGCTTTTGAAAGAGAACTCGAAGAAAGAGAAGGTGGTTTACAGCCCGATGAGGATGTAGAACCCGTAAAATCTTCATTCACTGTAAAACGAAAATCAAAAGATTAGTTTTCACTTTCAGCCTAGTAGGGGTTTGTTTTATCTTGGTAAAATAAATTCAGATGTGTTATGGCAGAGACAGACGGCAAAGCGAATATAACAACCGATTCAATTCTGAATCACATGAAATCAGACGAAAAGAATCAGCATGAAAGACAAAAAGTAGAGGAACTTTTACCAAATCGAAGAGTTAACAATATTGAGTTAGTTGTACTAAGAATATATCCACGTCGATTAATATCCACTAAAAATTACACTGGGCCGGTAGCTGCGGCCTGTGGAAGAGATGAAACCGGTATAGTTGGGTTGGTTTTGTGGGATTCACAAATTGAGCAAATAAGAGTTGGGGACATCATTCGAATAGAGGGTGGATGGTGCAGACAAAGAGACGGTGAATTAGTGGTTTCAACAGGAAAATCGGGAAAAATCCAAATTTTGGATAGGTGAAATCTCGCGCAAGGATAAAGAGGGAGAGGTTGTGGCGAGGCTGCACAGAGGTGTATTTATGGCAGACAGAGCAACAGTTTGTACCGCTTCAGGAGTACCACTAGTAGAGAAGGGTTCCACTACTTTCCCTTGCCCATCATGCGGGGAGCCAATTGGTAGAAGTCCTAGATGTAGAAATCAAGGTGTTGCGTACATTTGCACCTGCGGATTCCAGGGTCCTTGAGGAGAGTGTGAAAATGGGAATGGTAGCAATAACATACAAAGTAATGCCAGATTCTGAGGTTGAAGATGTTTCAACAGAAGAAATAGCAGACCAAATTAAAGCAATGGATGATGAAACATACAATGTTCAACTCTGTGAAATCAAACCACTTGCGTTTGGATTAAAATTCATTCAAGTTCACGTAGTAATGAACGATGGCTCCGGGCTATCTGATGTATTCGAAGAAAATATGAGAGGAATCAGAGGAACTGGCGAAATTGAAGTACTTTCAATGGGACTGCTTTGATTCAAAGTTGCCCCAAAGGTACTCTCATAAATTCTCTTAGTAGAGTAGTTGCATAACTACCTGATGGTAGTGTGAACCTAAATCTGATACAAGCGCCTTCTGGATGCCATAATTCTCCATCTTGTGGACCATCTAACCACTTTCCATCTAGGAGATCTACAGTCGTGCTCGGCACTGCTTCATACTGAAAATCACTGAAAGTTGCAATTGTTGGTCTTCTTGTGCCCTTTGTGGTTAGCCGTCCAATGTCGTTAACTATCCATGTAGCATCATTCAATTTCATCTCTTTCATAACATTTGATTCTAATTTCGCAATTTTTCCTTTAGATTCCATAGGCTCAGAACCAGGTAATTGTGCTGTCACAGCAAGGCGGCCAAGATTGCAATTTCTCGTAATTCTAGATAGTGTTCTTGCTTCAACACAAACGATTGAAGATGTTTCAAGTTGCCCGTTATCATCAATACGCCCTACTAAATCTCCTTCAACAGGACTTGAGATTGGAATGTCTTCTTCGATTCTTTTTCGAATCGTATTGTTGAATATTACAGATTGAAGAGAATGAACAGTCATCAACTGTAGATTGTTTGGAAGTTTTTTGAATGCTCCTAACCAATCTTCTGGATTATTTCTCAAGTGGGTAAGTATGTCTTTCTCAAATCCTAGCCAATTTGGAATTTCATCCAAATTTACTTCATCGATGCCATTGTCCCGGATATTTTTTCTAAATTTATCAACATCTTCGTTTTCATCCCCTTCCATGGAAAGGTAATCCATTACTGCTGATTTCCAGTCTTCATTCACCACATGTCTGCCTACTATGGGCGTGACTGGCCTGCCAGAACCAAATCTTTGGGGGCCTATCCAGTTTGGAAAAATACCCTTTCCAAGTTTTGAACTCATCTTTTCTTCGATTATTCGAATATTTTCGAGAGCATCTTCCTCTGACATTGGGCTTCCGTCAGGATGACAGCAGCCTCTTACAACAATGGTGAATCTATTTCCCTTATGATTTCCAAATCCGAGTTTCTGATGAGTTCTGCCTATAATTTCGATCTCCACATCGGAAATAGAAACATTTGCGACCTTTTTTTGGGGCGCATCAATGATAAAAACTTGCTTAGTAACTGCCCTTTTATCTTTAGTGCCGGCAAAAAATATCCGATTTTTTGAAATTCCGCAAGCTCTAGCAAGTTTGGAAATAAACCGGTTAGTTTCCCAGTTTGTTAGAGTAATATTTGCGGCTGTGAATCTACCCTTTGAGTCTAAACTTACTTTGGAAGAGATTTCATCAACACGGAAATCTGATACCCTTGCTTTGAGTATTCCACCAATGCCTTCGCTACTTACAGCATAACCCGTTAGACCTATTGCTTCAGCAACCTTGTCATTATATGACATTCAAGAACACATCTCAAATCTTGATTTTTGTGAAATCACCTTTGATATCGCCGAGTAATTTCTTCAACAAATCTGCAGGATCTACACCTTTGTTAGTGCGGATAAAGAACTCTGGCTCATCCAAATCTGGGTGACCAGGGAAGTAGTTTGCATAATCAACACCTTTGTCAGTGTTAAGCCTCTCTCTTAGAACTTGAAGAGAGGTGTGAGATTCTCCAATGAAGCGAACTCTGAGTTCAGAGTCTGATTTTGCAAGTACCTTAACCGGCATAGCGACCAACTTGCCGTCCAACCTCGTGTTCATGAACCTTTGGCTTACTCAAAGGGTTCAGATTTTTAAAATATGAACAAAATTTAGGGCATTTTCTGTTTAATGTACCTTCTCTCTTTTTTACTGAATTGCGTCAGCAAGAATTGTGGGTGACTCGGGTATCGACGAGAAGTTGCGCGGGCAATCTGCGAACTTCAAGAAATATTCTTGGCCAATATTGATTGTTTCACTATTATTTACACTCGCAATGGTAGTGGATTTGGCTTTTGTAAACACTCCTACATTCCATACCGATTTAGCTGATTTTGCTCCTGATTCAGAATCTGCGGACGCGCATGAACGGATTAGTGAGCATTTTTCTAACGAGACAAGACCTATGTTTGTCCATGTCACAGCGGATGATGGTAGTAATATTTTGAATATTGAAGACCTTGTAGTGATGGATGAACATTTGGCTCAAATAAAAGCACTGAGCGAAAGTCTAGACGGAGCAATATTGAATTACATTACTGCGCCATCCATTCTTCAATTAGCACTCGATGAAGAGGCTAATGGAACGAAATTATCAGATGTATCCTCCTGGGATGAGATGCTAAATTTGGTAATAGATTTGAATGAATCTGATTGCCCTGGAGATATATCCAAACAAAGAGAAGTTGCTGAATTTATTTTAGATGGCATGCTCAACAAAGACTTTGATGGAGATGACATATGCCTCTGGATTCAAACCAATGGCGAAAACGGATCAGCAAATGTTTACGCTACATCTACCCTGTGGATTTTGGAAATCAATCCGGAGCTAAGTAGTGAAGACCGTAAACTAAAGCAAAATGAGATACGTGAATTATTCAATGAGTTAAGTGAAAATTCAGATTTAACATACGGAGTGGCATCATTAGATTTGATTTCTTATGATATTGATGAAGGGACTTTTGATAATCTTGCGACACTAATTTTACTCGCCTTGGTTGTTGTAGTATTACTCCTAGCAATCGCATTCCGCAGTACAAGAGGCGTTGTTTTCCCACTTGTCGGACTTTCTTTTGCATTGATATGGACATATGGAATCTTGAGTTTCCTTGGCTCAAGGTTCACCGCTTTGGAAGTCGCAGTAGCACCTTTGGTTCTCGGTTTAGGAATTGATTATTCAATACACCTTCAAAGACGATACAATTCGTTTAGGTCTTCTATCGAAGATAGTTCAGAAGCTTGGTTGGCTGCTTGTGCAAAATTATCTACTCCTCTCGGGTTGGCGGTCATCACGACTGTTGCGGCTTTTATGGCTAACATAATTTCACCGCTGCCTCCTCTCAAGACATTTGGAATCGCTTTATCCATTGGTGTAATCTCTGCTTTCATCAACTCAACAGTCGTTGTAGGTGCGCTACACGTGGTTCTTGATAATCCAGAAAAGTTCAGGAAAACAGAACCAATTAGGATGCCAAAACTTTCTAAAAAATTAGTCGATATTCAACGGACTCAGCAAGCCGGAGTGTTCATCATTGCACTGATTTTATCAGGACTTTCAATTGTAGGCGCAACTGGCTTAGAAACCGAATTTGACCTCTCTGATTTCTTGAATGATGATATGGAGATAATGAAGGTTAGAGGCGACTTAGAACAAAATTATGAGAGCGCAGGATGGAAACTAGTTTACGTCCTAATGGAGCCTGCTTCATCTCTTGATGAGATAGATGATGATTCTAAGTTATTGAATGAATTAAGAGGCTTCCATAAAGATTTAGCAACAAATCATGATGTTGTTGGTGGAGGAACATATGATTCAACACCAGCATATGAAGGTCCATACAAAGTTCTCTTTGATGCTGTCGACAACAACGCTTCATTTGGAGAATCATATGGTTTGGTAATAGTAGGTGACGATTTACGAAGTTCTAACGATTTGGAACTTGATTTAGGAGCAGCATTCTTCGATTTAGCAAATAACGACTCTATAGCAGATCCATTTTCAGGGTTAACCTGGAGTGAAAGGGTCGCTAAAACAGTAAACCTCGATGGCACAAAAATAGTCCATTTGCGAAATGAAGTAAAAGTCGATGCATCAACATCTTCACAAACTAGCAGAATAGTTAGTTGGTTTGAAGATGAACTAGGTATCGAAGAAGAAAACGATGGCAAAATGCGAAGTGAATTATCAGGAACTGCAAAAATATACGTGACAGGGGACCTTGTTTCTCTTCAAACTGTTCTCGATGGATTGAATTCCTCACAATTATCTGCTACTGCAATATCATTTGTAGTGTCCCTTCTTGTACTGTTCATCCTAACTAGAAGAGTTGTTCCGGCATTGGTTGTCTTGACTCCTGTTGTGCTAGCAACGTTGTGGGTTGTTGGCTCAATGGTTTTGCTTTCCCTTAAATGGAATGTATTGACAATCATGGTGACTGCACTTTCGCTTGGTATTGGAATTGATTATGCTATTCATATGTGGAGGCGATTTGAATCAGAGAGAAGTAAATCCGACGACATCTGGCAGGCTTTGGAAGAGACGATTACAACAACTGGTGTCGCTCTGGTCCTCTCCGCAGGCACGACCGCATTGGGATTCTTGGTTCTATTACTATCTCCAATGCCCGTAGTTCAACAATTTGGCTTAGTCACAGCCTTAACGGTATCATACTCTCTAGCGCTCTCAATTATCGTTCTACCAGTTCTATTGTTAATGGCTGAAAATACTTTAACTCCTAGAGAGGGAGTCGATGATTGAATTCATTTCGAGATTTTGTTCTCTACTAACTAAACAAAGAGCGAGCCATTTTGTACAATAGTTTAGGGCTTTTACCTTCCTATCTGCTCTTCGAAGGACTTCTTCAGTAGAAATACCTGCACTCTTAGAAATAAATTTAGCGAGTCTTCTCTCTAATTTAGCTCTAGGGTCATTAGTTTCCTCGTTATTTTCAACAATGCTTTGTTTTTCTGATGGTTTAGGTGGGCTATCTATACTTGGTGAAATTTGTCCATTTACGACAGGCTCCACTAATCTAGAGGGTCTTGGCTGCCATCCGAGTGGAGCGATAATTCCCTTTAGATTACAGTTTGGAGATAACTCTCCATCCTTGTTAATCATCCAACCTGCGATTGTCAAGGCATTGATTGCTTCGTGTGCAGTATCTGTGTCCATCCAACCCATGTCAAAGGAGAGAACACGCTCAAGATCATCTATTGTTTGTGAAATTCCATCCCGAAAACAAATTGCGAGGACTCTCTTTATGTCATCAATTTCTGCAGACATAAATCTCACTCAATTTTAGTAAAGGAGCCATCATCCTCAAGTTTCCATTTTCCAATTGCGGGGCCAACATAGAATGTACCTTCTGCAGTGTAGTCGTAATCGCCACCTGCTGGCAGTGACTCATAGCTAGGAACCTTTTGAGGTTGATTATTTCCTGGTAAGTTATCCAAAGAAAGTTTTGACATTGCTGCAGAAATATCTGTGGGAGCAATTTCCTGAACAGGCTCTTTTTTGGGTGGTGGACCTCGCTTTGGCTTACTTGGAGTCTGTGTTGGGGCAGCGACAATTTCCGGTTTAGATGACTTCTCAAGGTCATCGATTGAAGGCATTTTCTTACCTGCGCTGGATAGTTCATCATCACCATTTCTTCTTAAAATTACAAACACAGAAAATATCGCAAATATAGCACCTACAATACCTGCTATCAATCCAACATCGAAGGATTCTGATGATTCAAAGTCTCTCTCAAACAAATTATCATTTTCATTCAATTCCCAAATCTGTGCATCTTCATCTACAAAAATTTTCAGAGTCCAATCATCTTTAGGTACAGTAACAGACAATCTCTTTACCACAGTTTGGCCAGAAGCGATTTGAGATTGTGTATATCTTCCAGTGAGAGTTTCTTCTCCATTCACAACAGAATAAACTGTTATGTTGAATGGAGTTTGGAGAGCTTCCCCATCATTGAATATCGTGACATCTAGCCTTAGTTTGGTGCCAGCATTAGGCTCACCTGTTATCTTAACATCTTTGAGCATGATATTTGGTCCAATGTTGTTGAGTGGGAAAGAAAGCCATACATCTGTTATTGGATTTTCATTTTCGTTAATCAATTCCCAACCAGCATCATCTCTTCCATATGCCCAACAATCGATTCGAGCTTCTGGAGATAATTGGGAAGGATCTCCTTGTGATGAGAAATCAAATTCGAATGAGAATAGAGTTTTTCCTTGGAAAACGTTTGATGGGGTCTGCTCAATTACAATCTCAGGCCAATCGATTTCAGTTGATATTACTTTACAAGATAATTCAAGTGCACCAGTCCAAGAGGTTTCCTCCTCAATATTAACTCCAATATTTACCGTTTCTAAGTGGTATCTTGAGTATGTTTCTATCGATGAGGTTAAGATTACAGGAGATTGTTCATCTACCAAAAATTCTCCAACAGCATAACTTCCAATGGTTCTAGTCTCCCAAGGGTCTAGGAATGCGAAATTCATGTCGATTATTCCACCTGTTGATGGCATTGGGATTATTGCATTTATCTGCCCATCTATTACCTCAATCGAACTACCGCCAAGCCAAGATTGACCGTGTATCGTGCCCCACCATTTTATCGTTAAGTCACCATTGTAATTTTCACCGGAATATTGGTGAACTAATTTTCCTCTAATTCGAACATCATCATTTATCATTACGATTGTTTGGTTTGAAATTTCACCGGTATTTTCTCCACTAATGTCCTCGACAACTTCAATATTAAAGTCGAATGAATCGGAGAAGGTCCACATGTTTTGATATGATGTTGAAATTATTCCGTCTATGTCCTCAACGCGAATTTTGATATCTCCTTCAGTTAGCATAGATAGGTCAATATCCCAATTTGCAAATAATTCAAATTCAAACATTAGGTAATTATTTTCTATAGAATGGGTGCATGTGCTCCTATCTGCATCTATTCTAGCATCCAATACCGAACATATCTGAGTAGCGATATCATATTTTATACCAAACTCGGAATCATCTCCTAATTCGACCCATATTGTTTGTAAATCGTTTATTGAATTAGCATCTGAAATATTCAATTGCCAATTTGTATTACGGGCGACTTCCCATATTGTTGTATCATTAACATTTGAGAAAGAATGTATTACTGCATTTCTTGCATCTCTTGTCGCCCACCAAATTGTGTTGTTTGTTAATTCTGAATCAACCAAATCTTTTGCTAGTATTCTAACGTAAACTGTCTGATGGTCGGAATTTGAATTATCGGATAATGTAAGATTAAACCACCACAAAGATCCTTGGTTCTCAAGTGAAAAGTTGCTTGAGCGATATTCTGTAAATTGTGGAGATGCGTCAGGGAAAGAACCATCTGAGCCATCATCTAGCGATTCAACCCAATATTGCACGATTAAATCTTCAAGAATAAATCCGGAGTTATCAGCAACTAAAATCGATATGTCTCTATTCTCTTCGCTATTTATGTAGCTTCCAAATTTAGGCTCGCTGTCTATTATAATTGGATTATCGTTATCCAAGATTAACCAAGTGTTGTTAGAGTCTGCAAGCATTGAAAATGATTGGTCGCTTCTAGAGTCAACTGTGATATTTACTATTCCAGATACATTTTCTGGTAATGTGTATGTGATCTGGTTCACTTCTCCAGCAGTCAAATTGTACCACGGTGTGGTATCGTTAAGCCAAGATGTGTATCGATTATCTACGCTATTGATAACCCTGACATCAAAATGCAATCGAGCTTGTAATTCTCCACTCGAAAGCGTCATACCCGTCGATTCAAAAATATGAATCAAGTTTAGTGTAAGTGGAATGCCGCCAACGACAGATTCACCGCTGTCGAAGCCATCTATACTTTCCAAAATCACAGTCAATGAATTGTCAACTCTCATAACATCAGTATGTATGTATTGTGAAATTTTTGTTGCATCAGTTCCCACTTTTGAACAAATATGAGTAAGTCCTGCTAACTCGCTGAATTCTATGCTCCAATCAATCAACTCACCTTGTATCGATGAAGAGTTGAGTTGGGCATCTACTGCCAATAAATGTCCGTCTGGGTCATCAATTGTTAGAGTTTGACCATCGAAGAACACCGTAGACCATTGACCTAAAATGCCACCTTGATAATTGCAAGAGGCAAAACCAAGGTACCTATCTCCGTCACCCAAAAGTCCATGGTCAGTTTGTAGAGTTAATGTTTCAGATTGTGGATTTACGATCTGTGGTAATGGAGAAACATATGAAGCATGTTCAGCTAATATTGTGACCTCGTCCAAATCAGGTTCATCCCAATTAACCATATCTGAAATTTTCATCTCAATACGATACTGAAGGAAATTTGCGGGGTCGCTTAGATTCAAATCAGTCAATCCAATAGAGAAACTTGTGTTTGCAGTTCCGTCTGGACCAATCCAACCTTCGTTAGATACAATTGTTGAACTTGAACCAACGCGGTATTGTATTCCTAAAGCCCCTCCTGGCGTGTTTGTTCCGTTCATTGTAAGTTGAACAGGTGTTGCGGTTGAGTGAATATTTGGTCTAAGGTCAATAATTGGAGAACTAACCCACCCTGAATAAGTACCACTGAAGTCTTCATATTCACTTGAACTGGAAAATGCTTGATTCCAAGTGGTGTATGCATATGTTGACATGTCGCCAGATGCCCAAACCACATCTCCGTTGATTTCTTGAACCTCAACATCAAATAATCCACCCGTGATGATATTATTGCCCTTAATCCACGTTTCCTGCACAGGATTGTAGTGGTAAACTGTCTTCTTTGGGCTTCCATCATTTCCGCCAACCAGTAAGATTTCGTCGTTGAGGACAGTCGCTCCTATTCCATACATTCCAACCGGAAGTTTGGATAGATTAGTCCAGACATCTGTAGCAGGGTCGTACCTTTCAACATAATTCAGACCCTGCCTATTCCATGATGAAGTCCCTTGATATCCTCCAATTGCATACAATTGGCCATGGAAATTTACCAATTCAAATGCGGCTCTAGGCTGAGTCATATCTGCCATTCTATCCCATGAATCATTAACAGGATTGTATCTGTAAGTGCGGTTGGTTGCATCGGTTCCTGCCTGGTTTCTTACACCACCAGCGTAATACAACATTCCATTGGCCTGGGCTAATCCGCCATTACCTCTGCCGTTTAGCGAAGGCATGTCTGTTCCATTGTACCATGTTTCATTTGTGATGTTGTAGATTTGAACCCTTCCGCTCGAGGTCGCAGGAGGGTTTCCACTTCCACGTGGCCATTCGCCTACAACATAAATTAGGTCACCGATTAATTCCGCTTCGCAGTAGCCTTGAACATATGGCATTGAACTTTGTGATGGCATCCATGTATTGTTTACGTTGTCGTAGACTTCGATTAATCCAACAGCCATTTCATCTCCATTTTGGGAAGGATTAGGGTCCATGTATCCTCCCATTAACCAAACCTCGTCAAGTGAATCAATAGCGACTGAACATGCACCAGTTCTACTAGCCATGAGAGCTGGATTTATCATATTCCAACTGACTTTTGGTCTGCTGACGTGAGTTTCGCTATCATTAGTTGTGAAGGTATCAATTTGATTGAAACCAGTTCCGTTGAAAATTTGGTCGTTGAAATATGAATCATTTTCTTGAGTTTGTGATAGTTCAATTAACGGTGTTGAAAACGTTTGTACAATTAGCAAGGATATCAATATCGTGGAGATAAGATATCTTGCCATATTACGGCCTAGTTGATTTAGGGTTTGATTATTACTGCTAGATGTTACTTTATCCCATACGAGGGTTCATGACCGTCCACCTCCTCGGAGCGTCGCTATGGCACGGGATTATATCGCTCGAGACCCTAAAACAGGAAAGCCGATAAATGTCGGCTCTGGGTATCGAAAGAAAAAGAAAAAACCAACAGAGGTAGGGCCTTGGATGGCCATACCAAATGATGCGGTTTTGCCCCTAGCGACTGGAGAGTTAAGCACCTTCAGAGTTTCTTGGAAAGACAAGGTTTACCACATGAATAAATTTGATGGAATTAAAGCGATATCAAATCTTTCAGGTATCTATGCACACAAGGGTCACACCGTATTGTTGGACTTGCTGATGGACGACGACCCGAAGGTAAGGTCAACAGCTTTGTTTTCCTTGCCTTCGGTGGCTGAAACAAAACCAGATGAATTATTTGACCACCTGTCGGTTCTTCTTGATGATGGTGACAAACAAGTCCGTCTTGCAGCAAGTAAGTGTTTGGAGCGAGTTGCTCCAACATTTCCCTCCGCTACCGAAAGTACTCTTGCGTATGAATTGCGACATTCGGTTAAAGAACGCAGGGAATCTGCTTTCCGTGGACTTGGTGAATTATGCTATTCTTGGCCGGAGGTAGCCTGTGACCATCTCGATGAATTATTACAGGAAGAGGATTTGATTCTTCGCAGGTCGGCGGCAAAATTATTACGAAAGGTACTGTCCAAAGGCGGGGCTGCATCTTGGGATCTAATTGGTTGGGCTATCGAAGATGAGGATGTAGTCACAAGAAGAGAAGCAGCAAAATGTCTGACCACATTAGCACATCGAGAACAAAGAATTGCTACTATTCTATCTGAAAAGGCAATACTTGATTCTGATTCTGAGGTTATGGTAGCAGCTATAAGATGCATCGAGATGCTTGATACGGACAATAACAGAGTTCGAGATTTGGTTCTGTCAGGATGTTCGCATAAAGAGGCAAGCGTCCGTCTTGCTTGTGTAAAGATTCTACCAAGATTGATGGGAGATGAAATACTGAGAAATCATTGTAATTCTCTATTGCGTGATGAAACCGATGCAAAAATTCGAAAAGAGTTGCAAGAAATGGCATTTGATGTTCAAATGGAAGGCAGTGAAGACCAGAAGAACCGCTTCTTGGCACCTGCTCCAAAAGTCCCTCAATTGGATAGAGAAATCGCTGAAAGCCAAGGCAAAACCATCGGTTTAGAAGAACTTCCTGCCCCAGATAAGCAACAAGATAACTCTCGACACGGTTAAGAAGGGTGCGTTGGTCGCAAAACCGCTCAAGAGTGATTGAAATGTCAGAAGAACCATTCAATGATAAGGAAAATCAATTCAACAATCTATGGGATGGAGTCACACCAAAAGGTGTAAACCGTGTCAAGGCTCTGAAGTTTAGACAATACATTCTAGAGCATGTTCGCCAGATGAGACGCCCAATGAACAGGGATAACGCCCTAAAATATTGGATGGGTGAACTGAAAGCGGATTCAAACGACGCTGAAAACTTCTGATCGATTCGTGGGGGTCGCCTCCGTTCCGGTGGCCCAATTAGATGGGGGAACGGAATAGGTGAGACCAATGTTCACAAAAACGAAATTCTCCTCATTTAATCTGAATAATGAATTGCAAAGTGGTATTTCCGATTTAGGTTGGGAGTATATTACCCAAGTGCAAAAGGAAACAATACCATTGGCTCTTGCTGGTAGAGATGTAATCGGTCAGGCTAGAACAGGTTCTGGTAAAACTGCATCTTTCGGGATTCCAGTCTTAAACAAGTGTGAACCAACCGGTAAACTCCAAGCTTTGATTTTAACACCAACAAGAGAATTAGCAGGCCAGGTTGCAGATGAATTATCTAATCTAGCAGGCAATTCAGACTTGAAAATAATAACAGTTTATGGCGGAACAGATTTAGAAAAGCAAGCAAAGCAATTACAATCTGGAGTCGATATCGTTGTAGGCACACCCGGAAGAGTCATGGATATGACGAAAAGGTCATTTCTTGATATCGAAAATGCTTCTTTCTTCGTTCTCGATGAAGCGGATAGGATGCTTGACATGGGATTCTTTCCAGATGTGATGTGGATTGTCGAAAAAATGCCAAATAGACAACAGAATTTGCTATTTTCTGCCACATTTCCTCAGGAAGTAATCGATGCAGCCAATGAGTTTTCAAACGAACCTGAATATGTTCTAACAAGCGAAGAAAAGTTAGACATTCCACCAATTGAACAATACAGCGTTAGAATTGGCAGGTCAAACAAATTGTGGGTATTGGGTCGGCTATTAGTTCGAATGGAAGAAAATGACCAAACAATCATTTTCACAAACACCAAGCGAATGGTTGACTTGCTTGTGCAAAGACTGAAAAAGAATCGATTCAAAGTCGAAGGAATTCATGGCGATATGACCCAAAATCAGAGAGAGTCAATCATTTCTAATTTGAAAGATGGTAGTACAACAATTGTGGTTGCTACCGATGTGGCTGCTAGAGGAATTGATATCGATGGAATTACCCTAGTAGTCAATTACGATGTTCCAGATGATGTTGACTCCTATATCCACAGAATTGGTAGGACAGGTAGAATTGGAAGAAAAGGTGAGGCCTGGGCTTTAGTTAGTAGAGATGATGTTCAGCAATTGAGCAAAATTATCGCTACACATTCCCTCAATGTGGTGGAAACTGATGTCCCTGAATTACCTGATAGAATTGATAGAGATCCAGTTGCAAAGCAGGAAGATATATCCGAATATTCTGATGTATATGGTATGGTAAAAATATCCCTAAAAACCGAGATGTCACAGGCTGAGTTGGCTAAATTCATTATGTCTGGAATAAACTGTTCAGAATTAGCAATCGGAGATATCGTTTCTTCGGGCGAAAAAGTTTCAGTAGAAGTACATTCTAAATTTTCATCTCTAGCAATGAAATTCATGAATTCTAAAGGCATTGAAGCAAACCTTGTTGAGTAATCAAACAAAATCGGTGAGATTATATCACTCTAGATAATTATAATTATGCTTCGAGGTCTCTCGGGGCGTTGAGGACCTTGAAGTAGGGTTTTGCTTCCCCTTATTATTTCCTCTCGCCCCACTCATTCTTCTTCGCTCGATTTTGGTTTTTCTATCACTACAACAGTTGTAGCAATACCAATCAAACCGAGAGTCGCTAGTGACCATGCAACTTGAATTTCTTGGGCCCAGGCGTCCCGTGCTTCACCGCAAGCGCCCGTCACACTGTCTGTGAAATTACAGAAATCGACATTTTCCTTTGCTATCATAGCATCTTCATCGAGTAAAACACTGGTTGCAGCCCCAATAATTAGTATCACTGAAAGGGCTATAACCGCCTTCTGTAAAGTCTGCCAATTATTTCGGTAAATGAATTTCCACTTTCCTTTGCCTGCCTCGTTTTCTCTGCGAATTAGGTCTCCTGCATTGACCCATTTGAACCAAATAAGCCACATGATTACTAGAACAATCAGAAATCCCCACTGATAGACAAAGGCGTGGAAGTCGTGCATTGGTTGTTCACAATTCAGCATATTCGGGTTTTCAGCACAACCAGAAAGAGCCATTGGATATAGTACGACCAATCTCACGATATTTAGCACAAATACAATTCCACATGCAACTGCAGCACTCTTTAGCCGTAATCGCTGAGGAACACCTGTAGTCATCATGATTAGTACTGTGATGAATATCATCTCGTGTACTCCAGCACATTCATCTGAGACGTAAAGGTAAATGCTATCCGCCCAGAAATCTGGATGTTTTAGAGTAACCATTGTCATCCAGCCATTGTATTCAGTTAGAGTCGCAGCGCTAGAACCATAAATCAGAGTTGTCAATTGGAACCAAATCCAAGCTTCGAGTTCTTGAATTACTCCAAGAGTGTTAGTAGGCTGGGTGATGAACCAGTAGAATACTTCTACCAAAAGTAAAGCAACAGGTATGCGAAGATATCCTCTTGCGAGTTCTGCAACCTCTGACCAAGACATGTCCTCGACCTCTTCCGCAAGAGGTTTCTTTGTCTCGGCCATGATTCCTGAATTTCAATCTCATTGATGAAGTCTCACATGCGATAGCATTGTAGGCATACGACTTCCCGCACTAAATATGCAGCCGACACATCGCTTAGATGTTCTCGGCCATTTTTGTCCAGTTCCAGTCCATCAGGCTAGAAGATCATTAGAAAAGTTGCAGGGAGGAGATGTGTTGGAAGTCTTAGCAGATGACCCAGAAACTTTGCACGATGTTCCTATACTAATCGATAGATTGGGACATAGATTAGTTGATATCATAAAAGCATCTGGCGAGTTCAAATTTATTATCGAGGTGTGCAAATGAAAATCGATGAAATCCCAAGTGAAGCACACCTGCCCACTCCTTATGGTCAGTTTAAAATTCGAGTTTTCCACGAAGAAAATTCTGGAATGGACCATGTGGCATTGACCATGGGTGATATGGAAGGGCCAGACCCAGTTCTTGTCCGGGTTCACTCTGAGTGTCTTACAGGTGATGCATTTGGCTCACTAAGGTGTGATTGCGGACCGCAATTAGAGGCGGCACTGAATGCAGTATCAACCAAAGGCTGGGGTGTTGTATTATATCTTCGCCAAGAAGGTAGGGGAATTGGTCTCCATGCCAAGATACAAGCTTATCATCTACAAGACCAAGGCGCAGATACACTAGATGCTAACCTTATGTTAGGACTTCCAGGTGATGCGAGAAATTACCAAATTGCAAGTACGATGTTGGATGCTTTGGGAGTCTCGGACGTTTGCTTGTTATCCAATAATCCAGATAAGGTCGAACAATTACAAAAATACGGCATTAATGTGGTCGAAAGGATGCCTTTGATTGTGGGAGTTGGAAGCGATAACAAAGAATATCTTAAAACCAAAGCAGACAGAATGGGCCATGACATAAACTTGGAGGAATAAAATTGGTAAGAATTGAAGCGACATATGACGGAGATTTACGATGCACTGCGACTCATACTCCTTCTGGTGCCAAATTGATAACCGATGCACCTGTTGACAATATGGGTAAAGGTGAATCATTCTCACCTACTGACCTCCTAGCAACTTCTATGCTTACTTGCATTATGACAATTGTAGGAATAAGAGCCCAATCAAAAAACCTCGATGTAACTGGAATGAAGGGCTCGGTAGAGAAATCAATGGAATCTAATCCTCGCAGAGTAGGAAAATTGGAAATCAAAGTTTCATTACCACATCACCTCTCCATCGACGACCGTTCTTGGTTAATTACAGAAGGGTGTAATTGCCCTGTGTGCCACTCAGTAAGTGAAATTATGGAAGTGGACATCACTTTCGACTGAGGTAGAAACATGCCGAGTGACCAAGCACATTGGGATAAGGCGTATGACGGCGCAGATTTAACCCAATTAGGTTGGTATCAAGCAAGCCACGATGTATCCTTGGAATTGATTGGAAAATGTAATGGAAAAAAAATAATTGATGTTGGTTCAGGTGCAACGACATTATTACAAGATTTGGTCGAAAGAAATTATCAAGTCACTGCATTAGATATATCAAAAGTTGCTATTGAAAAATTAAAAGAAAATTACGGCAATACAATCAACTACATTGAAGGAAATTTAACAGATGATCTAAACCTCGATGAATTTGAAATTTGGCACGACCGTGCTGTATTACATTTCTTGCTTGAAAAACATGAAAGAGATGCTTATGTTAGAAATCTAAATTCTGCAATAAAGAGTGGTGGATATGCAGTTATTGAGACATTTTCAACCGATGGTGCACAAATGTGCTGCGGCTTGGATTTACAAACCTATGACGAGCAAATGCTGATTGATTTATTATCCAATGATTGGGAGTCAATAGAATCTAGACGGCATGTTCACATTAATCCAAGAGGTGGGGAGAGGCCATATGTCTCAACACTATTCAAAAAAATATAGAATGTCGTGCTATGACCAAATAATTTACAATACATGCGTAATTTAGGCTTTAGAATCTAATGCACACATTTGAGAACCGAGACTTGTTGGGTTTCTCTATGGCGAAGATATTGATGCTTACAGCAACATCGGATAATAACAAAAATCTCGCAGAACTTTTTGCTTCCAAGGCTGAAGAAATGGGTCACGAGGCAAACGTAATCGATTTGGTTGAATTGGATATGCCAATGTTCACCGTTGCTCGGTCAAAAGAATTGGATGTAGTTCCTGGAATGGCTGAATTGAAATCTGCACTTTCCTCAGCGGATTCATGGGTTATAGTCGCACCAGAATACAATGGATCTATGCCTCCCACCCTTAACAACGCTGTAGCGTGGTTGAGCACAGAATGGCAAGATTTCCGAGCTTTATTCAATAGAAGGAAGGTAGGCCTTGCAACTCACAGCGGTGGTGGTGGAGCCCACGTAATTATGGCAATGCGTCAGATGTTTTCTTATCTGGGTTGTATAGTCCTTGGAAGAAATTGTGTTTCTAACAAAGACAAGGAAGCAAATCCTGAGACTATTGAAGACATGATTAACCAATTATCAGATTGAACATTGAAATTATTAATAAAATGAAACCTATTGTATCATTAGGAGTGAAACAATCTAACGGGGTGATTTAATTTCTGATAGAATAAAAACTAATTTTATTGTCTTAACTATCTCCTTGCTATTTTTATTTGTTCCACAAGTTGATTTCGTAGCAGCAGATGAGATTGTAAACGATTCTACGGGTCAAACTAATGGAGCAATTAATTCAGTTTTTGGAGTTGAAGGGACACAGTTTATATTTGTAAATTCTACTTCTGCAACTCTGTATGATGTAAAAACTAAATCTGAAATTGATTCTGTACCCTGTACAACTTTCTCCAGAATGGACCAAGATTCAACAAAATTAATGTGTGAAGATGGGATATATGAAGTAAATCAAACAGGATTTAATCTGCTCCATCAGGGTCCAATTGATAGATTAGCAACCCCAAACAATAACTTAACAGCAGTAGTAACTGGAAACGAGTTACTCAGGGTCAAGTCAATGTCTACGTGGTTCGGGAGGGTCATTAACTATTTACAATGGAAGTACACTAATGAAGCAAATTTCACTTTCATCACCAACATCATCCCAGTACTCAAGATCTTACCTCTTATTCGCTGTCATTCATGAAGATTCGACCGATTTATCGTTATTCTATACGTACAGAACACTTTCAACTGGAGGTTGCGAAGATGGTTACGTCAAACACTTGCTTGTTAACTATTCAAGTACAACCCAGATTACTTTAGGTGGAGGGACAGGTATTGGAATGTCGAAGATATTAACTGATATCAATCATGGTGCGATGATTCTATATGGTCCTCAAGATTATTCTACTGTAGCAATTTCCAGTAGTGGTTCAATATATACACCGGATAGTAATTACGTTGGCCAATATGTAAGACCTAGTTGTTCAATCAAATCTTCAGAGGTGGGAGTAACTGGCGATTATCTAACAATAGGCGAAGTAGATGTCCCCGTCAGTAATGCGCCAAATATTGTGGCTTGTAATACAAACGAAAATGCGACATTCATCACCTCAAATGGCTGGGGAACAATATGGAAAGATTCAGATTTGGATGGAACAGGTGATTTGACTGACGCATTCCCTTCAATTTCTTCTCAGTGGTCTGATTTTGATAATGATGGATACGGAGATAACCCCGGTGGCGTGACACCAGACAGTTGCCCATCTGTTCGAGGCACATCGTATCTGGACATGTACGGTTGCTTGGATTCAGATTTCGATGGCTATTCTAATTCAGGTGATGCATTTCCGCAAGACAGTACTCAAGTTAATGATTCAGACCAAGATGGATTTGGTGACAATCTCTCAGGCTTCCAAGGTGATGCCTGTCTTTCGGTTTTCGGCACATCCAGCCGCAATAACACCTATGGCTGCCCAGATGGGGATTATGATGGGTGGGCAGATTTCCAAGACGCCTTTGAAAACGATTCAAGCCAGTGGAAGGACAGTGATGGTGATGGATACGGTGACCAAATTGACGGATTTACAGGAGATGAATGTGTAGACACACCTGGAACGTCCTACATTGACAGATTTGGTTGTCTTGATGCGGATGGTGATGGAGTCTCTGACAAAAACGATGCCTTCCCGAACAATCCTAGCCAAACCGACGACAGGGACGGAGATGGTTATGGCGATAATCAGAGTGAATCAGCCACACAAGTCGATTACTTCCCTTCGGACACTACACAATGGAACGACACAGACGCAGACGGCTACGGAGATAATCAAAACGGAAACCTTCCTGATAGATTCCCTAATGACCCAACAAGATGGAGCGATAGCGACCACGACGGAGTAGCTGACGAAGATGACGTATTCCCAGACGATGGAACCCAGTTTGCTGACACAGATGGTGATGGCTACGGTGATGACCCCAACGGCAATCGGGCAGATGCATTCCCTAACGACCCCGAAGAGTGGCTAGATACAGATGGCGACGGTTTAGGAAACAATGCCGATGCTTTCCCGTTTGACCCAACTCAAACAGAAGACCGAGATGGAGATGGAATGGGTGACAATCCAATGGGAATTGGTGCAGATAAGTTCCCTGACGATATTACCCAGTGGGGAGACATAGACGGAGATGGTTATGGTGACAACCCAAACGGAACATCTCCTGATGCTTTCCCCACTGATGCTACTCAATGGTCAGATGTGGATGGAGACGGTTATGGCGATAATCCGACAGGAAGATTGCCAGATGCTTTCCCAAATGACTCCACTCAATGGGAAGACTTGGATGGAGATGGCCTTGGTGATAATCTAACTGGTAATGATGCTGACCCATACCTGTTTGATTTTGACAATGATGGCTATAACGATTCTATAGACCCGCTTCCTAAATTAGCAAGTCCAGGAGATTTAGACAATGATGGAGTTCCAGACGAAGATGATTTATTCCCTGATGATTACCGAGAATGGGCTGACTTTGATGGTGATGGTGAAGGAGATAATGCTGATACTGATGATGATAATGACGGCTGGACAGATACCGATGAGGCAAGGCAGGGTACTGACCCATTTTCAAGTTCTAGCCAGCCAGTAGATTCGTTTGAAATCGTAATTCCAGGGACAGCAATTGGTCTTGGTGCGTGGGATCTAATCGGTATTTTCGGTGGTGTTCCCCTATTTGCTTGGATTGGATTTGGATTTGCAACTAGAAATGCGAGAACAGCACGTTATGAAGAAATGCTACGCAGTGCACAATCTATTGAAGACTTAGAACAAGTTTCGCACATGTGGGAGTATTCCCTAATGATGCGTATGTTAGGTCCTCACCAAGGTATCAGGCTAGAACGGCTTCGTGCTGATTTGGAATATGAATTCTTAGGACAGCGAAGAGTATCAATCGCCCACGAGAGTGCTGACCAAACTGAGTTGGTCTCAAAAGATGTTCCAGCTTTACAAACATCAGAACCTTTCGCTTCCATACCAGCAACCCAAATCACCGAAGACGGTTATGAATGGCTAGATTATGACGGCCAGAAATACTACAGATTAACAGGCTCTGCTACTGATTGGACTAAATTTGAGTAATCAAATTAGAGGTCCAAGGTAAACCCCAAGTGCTATTATTGCACAAGATGATACGACAATAAGCACGTTATCGTCAATCGGACCAAACTCGTATCTTTCAACAAAAGATGCTACTGCGCCTGATAGTGCTCCCCAGATTGGTATTGAAGGGTCAGCACTTTTCCCAATAAGGTATCCAAGCGGAATACACAGTATTGCCATTCCCAGATTTCCCCAAGCACTTTTTGTTCTCTTCGCAAATAACTTGTTTCGAATAATTCCAGTCACTCCGTCACCATATGCCATGAATAATGCTGGCAAAATTGCCAACCATGGGTCATTTAGGTAGTGCCAAAGAACAAATACAGAAATTCCAAGCATGAACGCAAAAGTCGCATCATTCATGTTTTGCTCAGTTTGCATCCACCAAAGGCGCCTATCCATTAGATGAGTCGCTGCTAGCCCAATTCCCCCAAGAATCCCTCCAAGTAGTGGCCAAATAGGGTCGGTGAAAACTATTGGTACCATGATTAATGGAATTCCTCCAGAAACCATGTGAGCTACTTTTCGGTTGTAGTACACCGCTACCATATTTTCCATTCCTCTGGAAGTCATATAGCCGTGCAGTGGTTTAATTGCCAAAACAATAAGTCCTGCCCAAGCACCCAAAATTAGGAACCAAACAAACTCGCTCTCAGGACCCATTGAGGGATGTTGGCCGATTTAGTGAATAAGTTTGACCACAATCTAATGCGGAACGAACGCAATTGTGCAGGTACATGCAAAAACCGAGTGGTAAAGGCATAACTTTGAAGGCAAGTAGTAGTTTGAATAGCCTTGTGAAATGGAAACCTAAGATGATGCAAGACCTTTCCCTTAGGGTTGTAATCGTAACTGGAGCAAATAGTGGTATTGGGTATCATATGGCCTCTGGCTTTGCTTCAAGAGATGCTATCGTAATCATGGCTTGTCGCAACATAGAGAAGGGTAAAGCCGCACGTGAAAAATTGTTGAAAAAGCATCCTGGTACTATGATCCACGTAATGGAGTTGGATTTAGCAGACCTAGAAAGTATTGGAAGATTTACTGATGAGATTCTTGTGAAATACAAAAACCTGGATATTCTTGTAAACAATGCAGGTGTAATGATTCCGCCAAAATCAGAAACCAAAGACGGATTTGAATTGCAAATTGGAACCAATCATTTAGGACACTTTGCATTAACTGGCAAATTATTTCCGCTGCTAAAAGGAACTCCTGGAAGCAGAGTCGTCACCGTTTCAAGTATAGCTCACAACATGGGTGAAATCAACTTGGAAGACTTGAATTATAAATCGAGAAAATACAGAAAATGGCCAGCATATGGTCAAAGCAAATTAGCAAATCTAATGTTTGCAATAGAGTTTGACAGAAGACTAAAATCATCTGGTATAGGCGTGAAATCATTTGGCTCTCATCCTGGTTATTCAAGGACTAAATTGCAGAGATATTCCATCTTCTGGCGCTTGCTAAACGTAATAGCAATGAGGGCAAAAACCGGAGCAAAGTCCACTTTATTTGCTGCCACTTCAGACCTAGCAAACGATTGTGTATACTGGGGCCCAACCGGTCCACTGGATGCTTGGGGGAAAATTGGAAAATCCACCATCAACGAAAAAGCAATGGATGAAAAAGTTGCAAAAAAATTGTGGGAACTAAGCGAAGATTTAACTGGTGTCAAGTACGAATTTTGATGTGGTATAATGATTAACATCATCAAAACCACCCTTCCAATATCAATGAGAGAATTTGAAGTCACTTCATTCGCACAATCACTTGTTGATGCTGGTGCAGCATGCGTTCAACACCATCAGATTTCATCAACTTACAAATGGGAAGGTAAAATAGAACACGAAAAAGAATGGGGCCTAAGTATCAAAGTTTCAATCAATAATCTTGATTTAGTGACACAAGTAATCAAAAACTTACATCCATATGATGTCCCTCAAATTATAGTCCAATCTGCCGGGGCAAACAGCGAATATGAGGATTGGGTAAATTCTTCTTAAGAATTACAATACTGAAGAATTTCTTCATAATTTGGCTCTAAGCCTAAATTTTCAGCAAGCCAGAAATAGCCTATTTTCCCATCTTCATCAACGATTACGACTCCTCTATTTGCTGCAGTGTAGCCTTCGATCACGAAGTTCTCAAATTCCATTCCGTAGTCAGCAATCATAGTTCTGTGCACATCTGATAGCAGTTCACAACGAATGTCATATTTTTCAGCGAATGCCTTGTTTGAAAACGGTGAATCCACAGATACTCCGAATACTACTGCGTTGGCATCCTGCAATGGTCCTATTGAATCAGAGAAGGTGCACATTTCCTTTGTACAAGTTCCTGTAAATGCCGCCGGATAGAATGCCAGTACGACTTTCTGTCCTCTGAAATCGGAAATCGAGTATTTCTCTCGATTAGTACCTGTTAATGTAAAATCTGGTGCAGTTTGGCCAACACTTAGCATATACCACCCTCCAATGGCCATGATATAACTTTGAGTGTTTGCTCTTAGTTTTATGAAATAAAAGAATAAACATTTACTTATTAACAAGTGGAACGAAAAGGAATCATGGACAAGAAAATCACAGCAATAGTAGTGGTAATATTTTTGCTAGGAATTTCTACCGGAACAGTATTGCAAAAATACGATGTAATGAAGTTCTCCGAATCAAGTAAGAACTTTTCAATAAGCGTTGATTTCGCAGAGGGCTATAATCAATATTTCATGATTGAAGTCGATGAGGGAGACAATAATGAGGAGAAAGAAGTCACTGAAATTTATCATGAATTCTTCTTTACAGCCAAGGACAGTGAAGGCCAAGTGACTTGGGATTTTGGAGATGGTTTCACTTCAATTGGCGAGCTAGTTTCGCATTCGTTCACAAAACCTGGGAATTACCAAGTCTCAGCGACTGAGTTCTCTGAGGGTAAGGCATCAACTAAGACATTGAATGTAGTGGTTAATCTTGTTTCTTCTGTCGAGGTTGACAATATGGAATGCGAATGCGCACCGACCGCCAAAGATAGCATTATTGAACTCACTAATCATGTTGGCAAATCATCTCTTGAAGGATTTGTGAAGGTTGAACACGATGGTAGTAGTGAATCTTGTTCGTTAAGGAATCCACTCCAAGAATGCCATGTTCGTGTTATTTTACAGACATTGAGTGAAGGTTCAGTCATTGCAGAGGATGTATTATTTGATGACAATTTTAGAACAAATGAAAAAGTGATCGACTTTAACTTTGAAAATATCTCGCTTGAAGATGGTGAATTACTTCAACTGAGACTTGAAACTGACCAGCTTCGGGATTGGCACAAACCTACTTCAGAATGGTATACAACCGTTTAGAGTTTCAAAGAGGATATGCTCTATTTTGTTCAACGATAATCGAAACAGTCACCTTTTCTGGAGTGATTTTTTCTGGTTTTTCCACCATACAATCACCATATTCTGTTGGATATTTTTCTTGAGCAGCATCAGCATCAAATTTTTCCTTTGGATTTTCTTGTCTTTTCCATTCGATGATACCTTCTATTGCTTCATCCTCTCCAAGTAATGTTCCAAGGTGTGCTTTTATTGTCTCCATTTCCAATTCTGAATTGAAAATGTCGCCTAGTAATTTCACATACTCTTCGTGTAAAGACTTCATCACTGCATCCATATCTTTCTTGTCTTTATCAACCAATTCAGATTTCAATCTATCACATTCATTTTTTGCATCCTTCTCCTTATCTCGTAATTCAGAATTGTGAGATGCAAGAGTTGGTGTGGCCTTCATCAAAAGTGAACCTTTTGGGGAGGCATATGTTATTGTTGTGAATTCGAGATATTTTTCTGGATAATCAGATTTGAATTTTCCCTTATCAAATGATGATTTAGCAGGAGTAATCTTCTCAGGTGTGATACTCTTTCTCAATTCGATTATACCTTCAACCCCTCCATATGCGCCTAAGGCATCCATGATCTTGTGTTTAAGAATTTGTGATTTTGCATTCGACTCATCAGAGATTATCTTGTTTGCATTATATTTTGAGTGCAGTTCTAATTCTGCTTCTGTAGGTTCTCTTCGATTACCATTGGATAATAATTCCTTTAATTCTTCACGCTTCTTAAAAAAATCAATGCTATCATTTTGCTCATCAATGAATTTTGTAATTGTACTGTGCAATTCATTATTTACAAAATTATCATCCATCAAGAACCATTCTCCTCTAACCCAATATTCGGCAAAATTGTGGTGAAGTCTAGTCTCAAGATTTTCAACCATGGGTGAAAGATATGTTTTGATAGTTCTAACCTTTCTTGGGTTTCCTGTTTGTAATTCTTTTACACGTTCTTCTGGTGTTTTATTGTCCTTAACAATCCCAATTTTGACATATGGTCCCCAGGTTTCAGTTCTAACGTCAAAATCTCTGTCGATGTATAGAGTACCCTCTACCAAAGTTGGTGCTGGCATGGTTTTGCGTGTGACTGGCTAAATAAAAACACTAGCAATCTTTTTTCTATAGAACAATGCTCGTACCGGGAAACTATCTGCAAATACCATGGTATGAAGTCAATTATCTCTGGTTCCAGTCGGTAACAACAGAGTCTTGGATGTAATTTTGATTTGGACCTTGTTGTGTTTGACTGTTATGGATGTGGATAGTTGGATTAGCTGAGTTGTGGTTTGTTGAATTAATTTGAGCTACTCCAGTAGGCTGAAGAGTTTGATTAGAATTAACGTTTGATGCAGATGATTTATTTATTTCAGATTTGTAGGTTGCATGAAATTTTGCGAGAAGCGATGGTTTTGCGTATTTTGAAGCGATTTCCATTGCTTCCCGATATTTGCCCATAGCTTCAAATGCAACTGATCTCTCCATTTTCGACCTTCGCCTTAGAAAATATATCAAAACAATAGACAAAACAGGAGTGAAGCAGATACCTGTCCATCCGGTTACATATGCCACCCGCAAATCATATATCATAAAATCTATGACGACTGTAATGATGCCTACGGCAATTAATACACCCAAGTGGATGATGACTAAATTGAATCGGTTTTTTGATTTATCTAACAATTTTTGTAAAACAAGATAGTCTCCCACAAACTTCGGAAATTATAACTGAATAATAATCTTTCTTTTTACGAAACTGGGATACTATGTGCAAATCCATGGTAATACTAGACAAATCTAATCATTTTGTCCATGCATTAAGATTCTGAAGACATGTAATCATTGCATCAAAGAATTCTTTTATTTTTATTTTTTCTTCGGAGGAACAAAGAGATTCTGAGACTGATGCTTTGTTTTGGACTTGCACTTCTCCTCTTTTCTTTCTTTCAAGGAGATCGTTATACATTAAAAATTCAAGTTGTGTTTGCCAGTTTTCATCCATTTTGCCCACTTCTCTCTTGATTAATACGACGTAATCTTTGTCCGAAATTCTCACTTTATTACCTGCTCTTGCGTATAAATTACTCCCCTTTCCTGCATAAAACAATGGTGATTTGTCCTTTTTGTTGGCCCTGTAATAGTACACTCCACCAGTCTTTGTTTCAATATCCATATCAAGAAATTCTTTTGCAGGAATCGTAAATGATGGTTCTGCAGTTATATCTTTTGAATTCTTTTTTTCTGTCTCATCAAGTGTACTGTTATTATGGTGACAGATAATCATTAATTTTCCTTTGTTTTCCTCAGAACCAAAACTACCTGTAATATGAACGCCGTCAGCATCCTCCTGTTGAATTCCAGGATAATATTCCTCTCTCAATGTACTCATCTTTTCACCATTTTGCAATCTCGAATAAAATCATTTGCTGGATGTTTTAATTATAATCCGAATTTCTTCTTGAATTGTTTTTTGACCTTTCCAACCCTTTTCTTAGCAGCTTTACCCATCTTTTCAATTTCGGTTGTAATTGATTTTACTATCATATCAATGCCATCAATTGAAGTGTCATTCGTCTCTTCTTGCTGTTTCGTTTCTTTAGTTGGGTTAGGATTCTTTGCAGCAGTTCCAGATTCAGTCCAACCAAATCCATCATGTTCAAATTCAAATGAAATTGAACTATCGAATCGTTCAGCATTATGAAGCCAATGATCTTTCAGGGTACAGCGGAATCAGGTCGATTCTCCTGGACACTGAGTTGAAATAATCTCTCCACTTTGCAGCAATTTCGTCATTCGATGCGTTCGTATTTAGATACCTTTCAAATGTGGTAGCCGTTGCAGCCATCGAATGTTCTATCATTACACCTCTTTTACTCATTAGTTTAATGCACTCCAACCTATGATTTTCCTTTTCAATTCTCTCTTGTTCTTGTCTTTCCAATTCTTGAAGCCTTTTTTCTTCTGCTTCCTTGATTTGAAGTTCTCTTTGCAATCGAGCATCTTCTTGACGTTTTTGTTGCTCCATGCGTTGCTGTTCTTGAATTTTGAGTTGTTCTTGCCTTACTCTCTCTAATTCATCTTGTTGTTTTTTCCAAATGTTGGGATTTACAGCCGCACCACTTTTTGTCCAAATATAACCATCACTTTCAAATTCGGATGACATCTTAGAATCGAATAGTTCAGGGTTATGAAACCAATGATCTTCTGGGTACAATGGGGCTAAGGGGACATTACGATATTTTCTTAGATTTTCATCAAGTATAGCGAACCATTTTTGATCAGAAAGTTCAGGTTTATCACGATAATTCCTAAAATTTCTCCACATAGATTTGACATTAAAATTAAGATGTTCATCTTCGCAATAAGCATTTCTTGCTCTCAAAGATTCGATAGAGTGTGCGATTTCGTCAGCTGATGCTCTTCCTCGCTTTCTCCTATTTGAACGTAAATTTTGTTTTGCTAATTGATTACTTTTGTTTGGTTCATAAATCCAGTTACGAGTGTTTATTTTTACTCCATCGATGGTTGTGGCAGCGTAACATTGAGCTTTTGTATGCGAGTTTCGACCACATCTTTCACATTTTTTCCCTTCTGTATTTTTTGGAAGTAATTTTCTAATTTTTTGAACAGTCTTTGGTTTCATATCAACCATGCACCATTTACCTCCGCGAACATTTTGGATTCCATGTTCTGACATTAGAGAAAGAGTGATTCTATCTTCGTCCTCCAACGAGTAGATTGGAGGTGACATTTGATATGGTATCGGTTCAATTGGTTTGTGTTTTTTTGTCCACTTTGCACCTTTCTTTTCTGCATGTTGCAGGATTCTTTTGATGGCTCGTTCAGTGTAGCCAACATACCATTTCCTCCTTCTAATTTGAGGATGTATACTTGGCCCATCAGTACTCCCAAACTCTTAATTGACTTCAATTTAGTGTGATATGAAAATTCTACTTACCATGGTAAATGGAGAACCGAAAACCCCTGTTTTTGCCACCAGATTGATATGGTGAAAGCCTTTCAAATGCTCGATGTTTAGAACACAGCATAAAATCAGCCAAATACCATGGTATTTAGTGCTCGTACCGGGATTTGAACCCGGGTCAAGGAATGAGAGTCCTTTATGATGGGCCACTACACTATACGAGCGACAACCCTGCCAATTGTCACCCGTATTTATTCTGAACGGACTCAATATTCCTTCAGTTTCAAAAAAAGTGAAAGTGAAAAATGTCATGCAGTAGTTTGTTTCATTACATTCACTTTCAATTAGGAGTCTACTTCTTTTGTTCATATATGAATCCAGATTTGTAATGTTCATGCAACCAAAACTAAGACTCTCGGATTTCACCCCGAGTAAGGAAATAGCAGAAACAAATACGGTGTACAAAACACACATCGTTTGCACAGATGAAACATGGGACTGGAAGCCACTCACAGTGGAAGTTTCCAATACCTGGACAAACCTACACAGAAGAGCAAGAGGTGAGGCTTGATGAGTCGTACCGGCAGATTGCGAAACGAAATTGTTGTGTTCTTAGAAGAGAATGGTGAATCTAATACAAGCCAAATTCTCGATCACGTAAACAGTAGATTCCGATGGGGAGCTACTATGAACCAAATCGGAAATGTTCTAGCAAGGGATTCAAGATTTCAAAAATTAGGAGTCACTGAGGGTGTAACAATGGCGGGTTTCCGTGAAAGAGTCTGTATTTGGGCACTTTCATCGAACTGACCATTTACCTCTATCATCCCCCAAGGTCTGATGTGGCGCGAGGTATTGGAGTTATCACGACCAAAAAACGTGATACTGGCAACTATTGCAGTACCGATCGGAGCCCACCTTGCTCTCAGTGGCGAATGGACAGCCCAACTTGCTGGCCTCGTCGCCCTTCAGACCACTTCTGCAGTTTGTTTTATGGCTGCAGGAAATACATTGAATGATGTGGCAGATTTAGAAATCGATAAGACAAGTAAGGCACACAAGCCTATACCTTCAGGCAGAATTAGTGTAGAATCCGCTAGAAAGTCTGCATATGGATTCGCTTTGTTGAGCGTAGCATTCATGGTAATTGGAGCATACCTTGCTGATGATCCTTTACCGGTTGCAGCGATTTGGTTGCTTGCATCGATATTGATGTTTACATATGACTCCGGTCCAAGAACGAAGAATTTTGGATTAATCGGTAATATCGCAATTTCGTTAATGGTCGGTGCTGTAATTCTGTTTGGTGCAGCTTCAGTATCATTGGTCAATACTCCAATTGTATTTTACGCAGCAGGAGTTGCTTTCTTTGCTAACTTAGCCAGAGAGATTGTAAAAGACTGTGAAGATATAGAGGACGATGAAGGAAGAAATACTCTTCCAATGCGGATTGGTTTGATGAATGCTAGAGCAGTTGCTTACGTTTTCATATTAATATCAATGGTTATTCTTGGACTTGCTCACCTATACGGTCCATTTGAATATCACCAAATCTTGTTCCACAGCCCTGCAATATTCATTATGTTCTCACTTAATGGTCCATTATTCAAAGGAGAAGACTACCAGGCTCAACAAAAAATCAGAGTCGGAATGCTCCTAGGATTAATCGCCTTTGCACTGCAAGTAAGTATCCTCTAACTTAGAGGTTAATTCCCATTAAATCTCCCATTGCGGCCCATGCTCCATAGTCTACGAAATAGGATAACAAACTCATCTGAGCCCACATTCTATTTTCAGCTTGGTCAAAGACGATACTGTTTTTGTGGTCCATTACTTCATCAGTGACTTCATCACCTCTGTGAGCAGGTAGGCAGTGCATAAATTTCCAGTTCTCGTTTGCATTAGATACTAAATCCATATTTACTTGGAATCCATCAAAAGCCTTGATTTTGTCTTTCATATCCTCTTCTCCCATCGATATGAAAACATCTGTGTAAATCACGTTAGAATCTTTTACCGCAGCTACGGCGTCGTTAAATTCTTCCATGCGGCTGCCATTTTCATTGGCGAAATCCTTTGCTCTTTGTACCACATCTTCTGCCGGTTCGTATCCTTTAGGAATTGCATATGTGAAATCAATTCCAAGCATAGCACATGCTAGCATCAAATCATGTAGTACATTATTTCCGTCGCCTACCCATGATACTGTTATCTTTTCATCATCTGAAAAGTGTTCCAAAATTGTCATCAAATCAGCAGCAGCCTGGCAAGGGTGGTGTTTGTAAGATAGTGCATTGAGTACAGGAACATCTGAATTTGCTGCTAGTTCTGCCACATCTTCATGACCATAGCACCTGTAGGTTATTGCGCCAAGGTACCTAGAGAGTACGCTTGCAGTATCCCCTATCGATTCAGATTTTCCTAATTGGATATCATTCTTTAGAAGCGTAAGAGGATATCCTCCTAATCTGTTTATTCCAACTTCAAATGAAACCCTTGTTCTAGTGCTTGGCTTCTCGTAAATGCTACCAACTGCCATATCGGCTAGTGGTGTGAAATTCATTGCGATTTCATCACCAGATTTCCACATTCGCTTAAATTCAATAGCCCATTTCAAAATAGAATCGAAGTCTTCCGCAACATCATCAATCGCTAACAAGTGCTCTGCCATGTGCAGGTGGCATAGTGGACAGTTCAAAGTTAAATCGGCCTAATCCTTCTCATGTTCGATATCCTGAGCAAAGCCATCTCTAGCATCACCCATTCCACCAAACAGCGCTTGAGCGAATGTCAATACATCTGCCATTCCATCTTCTGTTTCACTAGAAAGCGGTGTAAGTCCAGGAGTCTGAGAAAATTGCTGCATCATCCTCAATTGGTTGATAGCAAATTCAGTTCTTTGGCCTCCTGCCTCGTCGTATAATGCAAGTTCTAAGATTTCTAATCTTTCTGACCATTCCAATATTTTTTCAAGTTCTTCTTCTTCTAACAAATCTGCTTTTGACAAAAAGTTCTTTGTTGGCAACCCTAATCTAAATTCAACAATGCTTGATAACAGCATTTGTGAAACGAATCCAGAAGGGCTTCGAGAAAGCATTGGATCGAATAGGTAGATTATCGCTGCTTGGTCTTGACCGAGAACTTCAATCAGGTGAGAAGACGCCTCTCTAAATGCGAATAGTTCAACTTGACCTGGTGTATCAACAACCATTAACTCACCAGATAATGAGTGCAATTCTTCAGCGACTTCCATTGCCTGCGCAGCCAACAAATCAGCGGCTAAAATTTGAGCACCATTCGGTCCTAAATCGTATTCATTCATTACTTCGGTTAGGGAAATCAAATCCCTCACATCAAACTCAGCGTCATAGTGAACTCTTTCTGCACCAGGGTCTAAGTTGACTGCAATCACTTCAGTTTCGATAAATCTACTCCAACGTTGGAATGAAGTCACAAGGGATGATTTACCAGCACCAGCAGTTCCAACAACAAAAATAACAGGAGGTGAAGATGTATCTAAGCCGACCATACCTCACCGCAGAAACTTTCACTCATCAACCTGCCGTTTTTCTCAAAACGTATTTCTATAGATGATAATTTACTCAAAATGGTTATACGCTGCGCATCGATGGCAGGATGCCGTCATGTATTGTAGGAGGAAGAAAAATGAGCGAAGATGACCAAACTACACCACCGCCACCACCAGGAATGCCACCAGCGCCACCGGGAATGCCACCAGCACCACCGGGAATGCCACCAGCACCACCTGGTATGCCTCCTGCTCCGCCAGGAATGCCACCAGCACCACCTGGTATGCCTCCTGCTCCGCCGGGAATGCCACCAGCACCTCCTGGTATGCCTCCTGCTCCACCGGAGATGCCACCAGCACCTCCTGAAATGCCACCAATGCCACCAATGCCAGCAGCTCCACCGGAGATGCCTCCAGCACCTCCTGATATGCCGCCAATGCCACCAATGCCAGCAGCACCACCGGAGATGCCTCCAGCGCCTCCTGAAATGCCACCAATGCCACCAATGCCAGCAGTTCCACCGGAGATGCCTCCAGCACCTCCTGAAATGCCGCCAATGCCACCAATGCCAGAAGCACCACCGGAGATGTCTCCAGCGCCTCCTGAAATGCCACCAATGCCACCAATGCCAGAAGCACCACCGGAGATGCCTCCAGCACCTCCTGAAATGCCGCCTGCTCCTCCAGAGATGCCTCCAGCACCTCCTGAAATGCCGCCTGCACCTCCTGAAATGCCGCCTGCTCCTCCAGAGATGCCTCCAGCACCTCCTGAAATGCCGCCTGCACCTCCTGGAATGGAGCCAGTCGAAGAAGAAGTTCAGACAGAAGAAGCACCAATTGCCGCTGCCGACGCACTATTAGCTCCGCCTGCTCCTGCAGCAGACCCGCTAGCAGCATTGACACCTCCTCCTGCGGACCCACTGGCTGCACTAACACCAGCTCCTGCAGCCGACCCTCTACTTGGAACACTTGCAACAGTTGAAGTTGAAGAATCAGATGTCCCAGTTGTAGACCCTCTCGCACCAGTTGCCCCAGTTGGAGAAGATTTTGTTTCAGCAGGAGCAAAGATTCGTAAGTCTTCAGAAATAGATGATGTACCAGGAGATAAATTAGAAGGAACAATTCATGAGACAGAAGTTGCAGTTCTTTCTTCAGATGGTGAAATCGTAAAACAAACTGTAAACGGTGTGTTGAAAGTTAGAAACCCGTCTGAATCAGACAGAATTTACGACATTGATGTTATGCTAAACAACACAGCAAACACAGACCTCGCTGGAGATCATGTACAAGTTGATGAACTTGAATCTCGCAAAGAATTCTCAACAAAATACAAAGTCAAGAACAGTAGAATGCTAGTTCTTAGAGAGAGATTAGATACCAATCCTGACCGTGACCAAGAGCGCTCATTGTCGGTTTCTAAAGGAAATGAAGACGGTTCAATTAGCATGGAACTTGAGGTAGAAAATGTATCTTCTGTTATGCTGACCGATGTAGTAGTTTCAAGAGATATGCCAAGCCAACTGTCGATGATTCCGACTGGTGGTGCTTCGATTGAAGATGATTCACTAACTTGGGAAGTTGGCGCTTTGTCGCCTGGTGAATCAAAGATGTTATCCCTAACAGGAACAATTCTAATCGAAGGAATCAAGCCAGTATCAGCTGGTGTAGCAAAGGCTACCTACAAAGCAGATGCAGCATTGTCTTCGCTTTCATTTAGAGAACTAGATGCATTTTGTCGTGGATTTGCATATATCAATTCTGTTGAATCAGAAAGACCAGATAATTGGGAATGTAAGACAATATTTGAAAATAGATCATCCTTTACCGTAGATTTGGTAAAACTCCAAGTAAGAATGAAAGGAAGTGAAGACCTATTGTTCGATATTGTAGATGTAAAGGATGACGTTCTTCCTGATTCAAGATGGGAATCTGAAACCGTCACCGTCGAGAGTACTGGGAAGCCAGATTTCACATGGGACCTTGGATACACAGTTCTTCCAAAGGCTAGCCACACAACTGAAGGTTCTCTAGAACTCCAACCATCAACATTTGAAGTTCTAGACTCAACCCTGACCAAGGCATACTCAAAGACAGTACTTCCATCTTACAGGGAACAGCAGTTGACTGCTAAGTTGACAATAAAGAATGAGGGCTCAGCTCCTATCAACTTGATGAGACTAACAGATGATATTCCTGGATTGTTTAGAGCACCTGCAGTTGAAGATATTTCAATAAAGGTCAATGGAACAGATTTGGTTCCTGACCAATTTAAGGCAGAAGTTTCCGAGGGCATTACAATCGAAAAAGAGATGAGAAGTCCAGATGGAAATGGTCACACATTGACAATGACAATCGGAACCAGAGGGCCAATCGGTTTGGGTCCTGGTAAAACTCTGACTATTTCATACCCATTAGTTGCTCCAGACCCAACTCCTGGAAACGAGATGGTTGCAGGCCCAGCCCGCTGTGAATTCAGCGCAGAAAGGTTTGGTCCAGTTTGTGCTAGAGATGTTGAAGAAGTACCAGTCGTAAGAGTTAGACACAACAGAAGAAATTTCTCAGCAGGAAAATCTGTTATGCCAATGGGTGGCAAAGGACGTTATGAGGTTCTAATTTTGTTCGAAAACAATGGAGACAATGCTTTGCAAGACGTTTGTATCAACGATTTGCTACCTCTAAACTTTGAGTTAAAAGACTGGTCCGTAAGAGGAGCAGGAAGAGACAAGAGAGACGATGTTTCACTTGAATCAGAAACTCAAGATCACGGGGTGTTAAATGTATGGACTATCCCTGTAGTAGAGAAAGGTGAGAGATTGGAAGTTTCCTTTGAAATTAAGGGCGATGGAGAAGTTGATGCTGAAGTATTGAATCAATTCCATGGTGTCACATTTGGTGATGAAGTCGAAGAAGACATCGATAGTTCGAATGAAACATTCGAAGAAGAATCATCCGAAGAAGAATCATCCGAAGAAGAATCATCCGAAGAAGAATCTTCAGGCGATGAACCTGGTGAAGGATACAAATGGAGAGAAGACGTTCTATTGCGTGTAATGGAAGCGCACGGTATTGATGCTTCCCTAAGAGATGATTTCGTAAGACATGCAATCAAGTTTGATGACGATGACAACTTGTATCTCAAGAAGTCAGAAATCGAAGCAGCAGCAGAAGCTTGGGGCGCCACAGGTGATTCAGCTGAAAGCGACGATTCTACTGAAGGAGAGGTTGCTGAAGAAGAAGCACCTGCTGAAGAGTCCCCAGTTGCAGAAGAAGCACTTGCTGAAGAGTCACCAGTTGCAGAAGAAGCACCTGCTGAAGAGTCAGGTGATGATTCAAAAACTTGCATGATTTGTAATGCTAGCAACTCAAACGATGCAACAAATTGCGAATCATGTGGTTTCGAGTTCTGATTAAAGCGGGAATTCCCAAACCGGCCACTGGTGAGATGCGGTCTCATCTGAGACAAGAATGATGACTATTCTTGGAAAATTGCGTAGCATATTTTCAAGATCTGGTACTGCTGGAGGAATTACTCCAACACGAAGATCTACCGCTAGCCATGCATTTGGATACTGCTTGAGCCATGCATCAACCTCGGCCATAATTCCTTCAGGGGTGTTCCAGCTCGTACGCTTGCCACATATCCCCAACCATTTGGAACAGCTCGCTCCGAGTCTGAAAATAGGAAAACTCTTGGTTTATTAGATAACTTTTCGATATAAGAAACAGCATTTGATTCAGAAACTACACAAGGAGAACCTCTCATCGGCATCGGTTGTGAATGTTCCCAACTCATTATTTCACCATGCCACCCGAAAAAGTTCGGGGGTTTGAGTTCTTCGTATGAGTGTATATTTCGTGACAATGTTCAAACATTAGTTTCTATCACATTTGAACATGAGCGGTCAGCAAGTGCCACCACCAGCACCTCCTGGCGGTTCGATGATGTTCATGTTGCTGTTTATGATTCTGATGACATTCATGTTAATGTCCGAAGGAATTAGGACTTCTATGGGTGAATATGCTGACCCATTTTTATCTGGCTGGCTACCAGAAGAAGATTTTTTCATTCTAACTATTTTCATATTAGGTTCAATCTCAATGGTTGTTAATACTATACTGCGAAATTTCTTCATGGACCCGATTGCTCAAGCACACATCGCACACAGGCAAGGCCAAGTAAGAAAGATGATGAATGAGGCTAGAATTGGAAGAGATCCAATTTTGATGGAGAAAGCACAAACCTTGCAACAGCACATGATGCCCGAGCAGATGAGTGTCCAAATGGGTGCTATGAAGCCAATGATGTTTACAATGTTCTTCATTATTGCAATTTTTGCGTGGATTGGTACAGCTGTGGAAAATTTCAGAGTATCTTATGTTTCACTTCCATGGGCCCCCGAATGGGATTTAATGCAAGGACGGTTCTTGTTCTTCCCGGCTTGGATTGCCGCATATATCTGTATGTCAGCGCCTCTTGGTAGAGTAGTTGACCGCCACATAAAACTAGTCAGATACAAAAGCCATCCAATTGTTGACGCTGGTGATAAATTGAAGGAGCCATTATTGCATTTAGTAAGCGCACCTAAATCTAGCAATAAACAGGCCAACAACAGGAGAAAAAGGTCGGAGCAAAGAAGGTCTGGACCAAGAAAGACGGAATCTCAAAAGAAAGATACTGCCAATACAGAATCGATTAAACCTCAGGTTGTATCTGCAAAGGGCGAATGTCCAGATTGTGGAAGTAATCTAATTGAAAGAGATGGCCCAACTATGAATCTGTGCAAGGTTTGTCGTCACGAGTGGCGGTGAAATTTTGGTTAAAATAACAATATCTGGACACCCGGGTAGTGGTACAAGCACCTTGGTGAAAGGGATTTGCAATCACTTTTCATGGAATTTTTTGAATGGTGGGCAAATTTTCAGAGATGAAGCTGAGCGTAGAGAATTAACTCTTAGCGAATTTGGGGATTTATGTGCAAACGATTTTTCAGTTGACAAATCTCTAGATGATATTCTAAAAGAAAATATGCTCAAAAACGATGGCCCAGAGGTTATCGAAAGCAGATTAAGCGGTTGGTGGGCTTACAAATTGAATTTAGATTGTGTGCGACTTTGGGTCGACGTTAGCGAAAAGGTTAGGGCTGAAAGAGTAGTAGAAAGAGAAGGCATCTCCTCGAAACGGCATTATCTCAAAATGCAAAACGAAGTCAAAAAGACTCGGCTAGATATCTTGAAATGTATGGGCTATCTCCTGCAGATAGCGAACCCTATTCCCATGTAATAGATGCATCTGAAATCGACGCAGATGAAGTATTAGAAAAAGTGATAAAAATTTTGGAGGATTTGTTATGATTGTTATCGATTCGGATGCCAAAACATCAGATGCTCATGGCTGCGCTCCTGAAAATCGAACATTAGAGATGCTTTTGGATGCAGGTTTCATTTTGCTAGACAAAGCACCGGGGCCATCATCTCACCAAATTGCTGCTTGGGCTAAAGATTTGTTAAATTTAGATAAATTAGGACACGGCGGAACATTAGATCCATTCGCTACCGGTGTTCTTCCATTGCTATCTGGAAAAGCAATGCGATTGACTGGTAAAATTCTAACTCACGATAAATCATACATCGCATTATTCAAACTGCAAAATGAAGTTAATCAAGGCGAATTAGAGTCCGCAATGAAACAATTGACAGGTCGTGTGTACAACGTTCCACCTGAAATTTCTGCAGTAAGAGTGCAGGTACGGACAAGAAAGGTTTCGAAATTCAAAATATTGGATTTTTCTGAAAATCTTTTACTTACAGAAATTGAATGTGAGGCAGGAACCTATGTCCGTACCATGGCTAGAGATTTAGGATTATTACTTGGCATGAATATCGAGTTGAAGGAATTACGAAGGCCTAAATCAGGACGATTTGGCTTAGAACACTCTGTGACTATGCAACAACTTGCTGATGCAATTTGGTTATGGAAAACAAATAATGACCAAAGAGCGATGAAAAAAATATTGCACCCAGTCGAAGAATTGCTATCCGATTTACCAAGAATTGTAGTAAAGGATGGTGCTGCTGCTGCGTTATCACATGGTGCTCCTTTGTTAAGGCCAGGTGTAGTTAGTATAGCAGAAGATCTGAAATCAGGAGATGAAGTTTTGATAGTTTCAATGAAAGGTGAGGCTGTTGCTATCGCTACATTGTCTCAATCTAGCAAGATTATCCCTACAATGACTCAAGGTGAAGTCGCAAAGCCTACCAGCGTCATTATGAAAGAGGACACATATCCTCGATCATGGAAAAAAATGATTCAAGCTTCAACATATTCTTCATAGATGTACTCATCGGTCTCTATTCTTATTTTCAATTCACTCATGTGTTCCACACTCGACTTCGTCACCGTTGGTGAAGAGCCCCCACAGCCCATGCGAAGTAACAAATTCTGAATACTTCCGCATATGAAGTTTCACCATATTTTTCGGATTATCCGACAAACGGTATGCACAAACAGTGTTTATTCGAGCTTCTTTATTTTGGCAGGCGCTAATAGTCCAAATAAGCCAGCAATTATGATTATTACAACAATCGACAGAGTGTAAATTGAACCCTGCCCAATTTCAAATCCTTGTGTATCATCAGATGTATCTAGCGGTAATGGCTCTCCGATACCGATAACAACCGTGGCAATATTATTCGTTTCATCTATTTCATCTATCGATGTACCTCTGTCGACCTCTGCTTCAATTATTAGGCTATTATCGTCAGTTGGTGCTTGCATACTGCAAATTACAGAGCCCATTTGGCCCGGTGCAAGAACTTGGATTATTCCACTACCAAACGTTTGCTCATCAGCAGTGCACCTTACAGATACCATTGTAGCAGTGACTTGACCTGAATTTCGGACGTAAACCTTTACGTCAAACACATCTCCTGCTCTTATATTATCATCAACTCGCAACTCTTCCACATATAACTCAGATAAGGCTCTTACTTCCAAATCTAGGACCCTTTCGACGCAGTTGGATTTATCACAAGCAGTGATTAGAACAGATGTGAATCCAGGTACTGGTGCATTAACTACAATCGTTCTGTCTTGCATGTTTACATTTGCCCAAGAGCGATTAGTTGTCACAGTCAAATCTTCTGCTAAGGTGTCTACATCAGATATTGTAAACGAAATTTGATGGTCAAAACCATGCTCGACAGGAATCGTCCCAGCAAAGTCTTGAAGAACTGGCAAATCATCTACTTCAGCGACATTAATTGTTGAGATTTCGCGATAGAAATTACCCGCATTATCGGTCACAGTTGTTGTAATTATTGAAGTTCCAAATGCTTCAGGAACTAGTCGAATTCTGACTTGGCCTTCTGTCAGATCAACCTCTACAACGTCTTCATTTGAATTTTCAAACTCAACTAATAGGTCTGCTACGTCGGTTCTGTCATCGCTGCATCTGGTAAGTAGAGGCAAGATTAGGCCACCACCATCTTCTTGCAAATCATGAGAACCTATCAGTTGGCAATGTGGGTCTTCGTCGTATTCTATAGAATATGCTCCAATAACTTCAATATTGTTTATTGCTAGAATTAGTGAAGATTCGGAACCATCATTCTCCCAACTGTACCATGATTTTATTTTAATTTCTAATTCTGTATCCGTTGAATCTAAAACATCACCGATAGGAATTTGGTAATCGAAATTACCTAATGATGTTCCATTATTGTTAGCAACAGTTTGTCCGTTTACGACAATCGTCCATCTCGTTGTGGTTGTATTCATAGAGGAAATATCACCTGAAATATTTCCAGTCACTCGAATGTGTGGGTCATTGATATCGATCCATGCTTTTTGTAAGCATGTGTTGACCACATTGAATCTAAATTTTGTATCCTGATTTGTGTTCGGAATTGTATCCTCCTGAATACTTACCCAAGAACCATCAGAATCTAGGTATTCTATTTCGACGGTTCCATTTTCTGTGTCTTGATGTTGGACATGTATTCTTCCCCAGTTTTGATTCGCTGGTAATTCAATCATTTCGCTAGTCCAATAGCCATCAGTTGCATCTAGGCCGCATGGAGCAATAGAAAGTCCTGTAAATTCTCCCCGTGATTGGTTTAATTCTAATAGTGGCCAATTCGTAAATTCATTTACTGATGTTGCAGTAACACGTTCGGCACCATACCATGGCGTTTTCATTTCAATTCGCAAACCCACAGCATCAACTTGGAGTTGTGAATCATCAGTTCCTCCATTCGAAACATAATCTAGATTTATCTCAAGATTCGAGATATCATTCCATGTCAAATTTTCATACCCTGGTAATTCCATACTCCAGCCGTTATTCATGTAAAATAATCCATTTTGCGTATTGCTCCATGTTTTCACAAGGTCATGAACACCATTATCGATTATCGAAAATCTTACTTTATCTTGTGTCAGCAGTTCTGGGACGTCGAAATGTACTATCAATTCCACCTTTGTAATCACATTCGAAGAAGTGCCTGCTACATTGAAACTTCCTACAGTTATGTCGGGTCCAGTAGAATAAGTGTAAGCACCATCTGGATAGCCTATTGAAGCATTCGAATTAGTAGGAGTGTTCGTAGTCCAGAGCGTTTGCTGATCTTTGTGTTCTGGTAGATTAATTCCAAGTGTCATGCGACTATCTGCAATCATGCCAAAGACATAATTTCCGTCCTCGGGTTTTGTTTCTTGTGTGAAAGCTAAATGCTCTCTGAATTCCCAATCCTCAGGAGAATTCATATCTCCTTGAGGAAACATATCTTCAGAGTATGTCGCATGAACGCTTCGAGCATCGACAAATGCTATTGGAGATATCATTAATGTGGCAAAAATGAGTGCGATAATGCTCCTCATGTCTATTGCTCATGCGACACACAATTTCAATACCACGGTAATATATGTCAGAATATTGGACGGAATGAGATAAATACAGCCTCTCGATGGGCGGAACAACCGATGGCTGTGATGGTGTAGCGGTTAGCACGGTAGGTTGTGGTCCTGCCAGCCCGGGTTCGATTCCCGGTCACGGCCCCATGGTATTCTTTTATTGTAGAGAAAATCACTATTTTTTGTTTGTTCTTCAGCCGAAACTTCATAACTGCGTCAGCGCACATGCTAACTGGATGGGATGCATATGACTGAGCGTAAGCAGGTTGACTTAACTAGAAATTTTTTAGTTTCATTAATGGAAGAACAATTAGAAATTCAACAACATGTGGCTGTTGAATTGACAAATATACCACAGATTAGCCCCCAAGAATCATTACACCACCTCGCTTCAAGAATTGTAGAAGAAGCGACCGCTGTCACACCACGTGGAATGGCAGAAGATGTCTTGGCTAGGGCAGGTATAGACAATCATTTACCTGCAGAACCTGAAGTTAAATCAGGCCATCTAAGACATGTTGGTCGAAGGGCAAAGAAGGTTGCAAAGACCGAGCGCAAAGTCAAGGTTCGAAGAGCAATTAATAGGGCGCAGGAAAGACCTGCTATTGGACATGAAAATGTCCCCAGAAAAAGAGCAAGAAAAATCGCCCGTTGAATACCAACACAAAAAAAGGCAACCGTGTCCGCCCAAACGGGATGACTATGGATATCGCAAATCCAACCGAAGAATCAAGCATGCTTCGTGCTATGGTACGTGACTTTGCTGAAGAGTTTGTAGAACCACAAGCTCATGAGCACGACAAACATGAAAGGTTCAATATTGAATTGTTGAAATCTATGGGAGATATGGGATTACTTGGGATCACTGCAAGTGAAGAATTTGGAGGCGCAGGCCTAGATGCTACGGCAGCGGTTATTGTTCACGAGGAACTATCTGCAAGCGACCCCGGATTTGCTCTTGCTTATCTTGCTCATTCTATGCTTTTTGTAAATAATTTAGAATTCAACGGAAACCAATCCCAAAAAGAGAGGATTATGCCTTTGGTTTGTTCCGGAGAATGGATTGCAGCTATGGCCATGAGTGAACCAGATGCGGGTACAGATGTACTAGGGATATCTACAACTGCAGAATTGAATTCAGATGGAAACTGGGTACTTAACGGAAGAAAAATGTGGATTACAAACGGTTGTCTTGATGATTCTGGAACTCCCGCAGATGTTGTTTGGGTTTATGCGAAAACAGGAACAGATGAGAGAGGAAGAGCACAAATTTCTACATTCTTGGTAGAGAATGGAATGCCAGGTTATAGTGTTGGTCAAAAAATCCTAGATAAAACCGGAATGAGAGCATCTAATACTGCGGAATTGGTTTTCGAGGATTGTGTTGTTCCTGCGGGAAATCTTGTTGGTGGAGAAGGAGAATCAATGATTCACATGATGCGAAATTTGGAAATTGAGCGCTTAACTTTGGCTGCAATGTCTTTGGGAATAGCAAGAAGGTCCCTTGATGAAATGAATAAATACGCATCAGATAGGGAGGCATTTGGAAAACCAATCCGAAAATTTGGTCAAATCCAGAGGCACATAGGAGAGTCATATGCCAAATATAGGGCAATGCGAGCATACATTTACGATACTGCAAATAATATGAAACTCGGAAAGGCCGGCCAAAGACTAGATAGTGATGGGGTCAAATTATTCGCATCAACAGCAGCAAAAGAAATCGCTGATGCTGCAATCCAAGTCATGGGCGGTTTCGGCTATGTTTCAGAGTACACTGTAGAACGACTATGGAGAGATGCGAAATTACTAGAAATCGGCGGCGGAACCGTTGAATCCCACCAGAAAAATATCACTCGAGACCTTATTGGCTGGAGTGAATAATCAGGTCTTCTGCCAATCTGTGCCATTCCACCATTCTATGGTTGAATCGCTCATTTGTCTCCAGGTATGGCCAGAAGCATCAGTCCACTGTTGTAATACCGATAATTCTGCTACCGGTTGGACAGGCATAACAGGTTGAGAAACCTGTGCCACAGGTTGTGACACTTCAGCTACAGACTGGTAGGTTTGGAAAGGATTACCGCTAAATGATGACATCTCTGCAGTGTAATCCTTAGGCTCGTCAGAGGTAAATGCGTCTCCAGGTGCTCTAGATCTCATGAACAAAACTCCACCTACCAAAACTGCAATCACAGCGCCAATTATTCCGATTATAAGCATGAGATTTGAAGAATCTTCTTCACTTACGGACGCTTCTGCAAGTGCTTGGGCATTATCACCTACACCATCTCCATCAGAATCCATTGTTTCGGTAGCATCATTGGGGAATGCATCAGCGTTATCACCTACACCATCTCCATCAGAATCCATTGTTTCGGTAGCATCATTGGGGAATGCATCAGCGTTATCGCCAACGCCATCTCCATCAGAATCTACTGTCTCAGTGGCATCATTAGGGAATTTATCTGCATTGTCGCCTACTCCATCCATATCGGAATCCTTTGTCTCAGCAGGATTGTTCGGGAACTTATCAGCATTATCGCCAACGCCATCCATATCAGAATCCTTTGTTTCATTCGCATCTGTTGGGAAAACGTCGGCATTATTTCCAACCCCGTCCATGTCGGAATCTATTGTTTCGTTAGCGTCGTTTGGGAATGCGTCTGCATTATCTCCAACCCCATCCATGTCAGAATCCGCTGATTCTGCGGGGTCATTTGGGAATGCGTCTGCATTATCTCCCACCGTGTCATTGTCTGAATCGGTATCTTCTGTAGGGTCGAATGGGAAAGCATCTGAATTATCTCCCACGGTGTCATTGTCTGAATCGGTGTCTTCGGTAGGGTCATTCGGGAATGCATCAGCATTATCTCCAACACCATCCATGTCCGAGTCAGTATCTTCGTTAGGGTCGTTAGGGAATGCATCAGCATTATCTCCAACACCATCCATGTCCGAGTCAGAATCTTCGTTTGGATCGAATGGGAAAGCATCTGCATTGTTGCCTACTCCATCTAAGTCGGAATCCATAGTCTCATTGGGGTCATTAGGGAATGCATCTGCATTGTCACCTACTCCATCTGAGTCGGAATCCATAGTCTCATTGGGGTCATTAGGGAATGCATCGCCATTATCACCTACTCCATCATTGTCAGAATCTTGGGATTCATTTGGGTCGTTAGGGAATGCATCCTCGCTGTCAAAGACTCCGTCATTATCTGAATCGACATCCACAATAGTCACTTCAGAGGTGACTTCGGTTTGTCCGAAATCTGTTCCATCTGATGGGGTAACTTCCACTTTCCAGGTGTCGCCCGCCGATGTGTAAATCGATGATATTGTCATCATTCCATCTAGGCCTGGTATCTGTGTATTATTTTTGTACCAATGAATAAGTGTACCACTTTCAGCATCCATATTAGGGTCTGCATATTGGTATGTGAGGGTTAGATCAGATGTAGAAGGAGCCTCTGGTGAAGGTGTGATATTCAAATCATAAGCAACCGGGGGTCATTAGGTGGTTGGAATTCGTTAATGGTTAATTGCAATGTTGACCATGCATCACCTGAATTTGTTCCAGACGCATCCGCTTGTAGCACGGCGATGTGAACTGTGACAGCACCACTTCCTGGAGTAGGTCCAATCCAATCAAATGTCCATCCTAAACTGTTTGATGCTGAATGTGTAGCGCTATTTCCTTGCCCGTTAATTTGTGTGTTACTTCCTGGATTAGACAATTGTCCTTTGTTGACCAGCACATTGAATCCACCATTGAAGGATTGTGTCCCGTTGTTTAGGTTGATGGAAATACTGTATGCTTGTCCGGGGTTATAGGTAGATGGGAAGTTGTGGGTTGGTGTTATCGCACCTCCATTTTGGTGACATGTACACCCTTGATTGGCTTGATTGTGTTTACCACTTGAACTTCCGTCAATTGTTGGTACACTTAGTAGAAAGGCTGACAATAGCAACAAGACTACTAGTTTTAGTCTAAGGTTCATAGGTATCAAACAATTACGATTTGCTTTTGATTGTTTGTGTTTCCTGTTGAATTGTTAGAAGATAGTCCTGGTCGGAGTCGAACCGACGTCCCCGGGACCAAAACCCGAGATGATGGACCACTACACTACAGGACTGTGGTGACTCGGCGTGGAGGATTTAGTTCAAGTTAGTTTCGCCTATGACAACTCTTGCAGAATCAATAAATTCTGACAAATCCAATCCTTGTTCGTCTTCATATAATCGTGCCATTAAAGCCATGTCTAATTTATCTAGATACTTTACAAATTTAGATTCAGGTGTTGCATTTTCTTCATATTCTAAAAATAGGTTCAGCCATTGTGGTGCTAGAGAATTCATTGCATTTTTCTCGTCTTCATGTTTGTTCGAGGTGTCATCATGAGGTGTTAAATCACCTACGATTATTTCAGGTAAATCATGAACTAAACACATTTCAAGAACTTTCATTTTATCCAAATCTTCTGGACAAAGGTGCATTGCCAATAGGGACATCCCCCATGAATGGGCTGCTACGCTTTCTGGATTAGCAACTCCAGCTCTAACCCATCCTTCTCGATTCACGGATTTTAATTTCAGCCATTCCTTCATGGTTTAGCCAATTAGTGATTTGATTTGAATTTCTTTACATCTTAACCCAATTATCATGAAGTGGTAGTTATTCCGTTTGTATATGGGAATCCAAAAAATGGCAGTTATTGGTGCTGGCCAAATGGGTAATGGTATCGCTCAAGTCGCTGCATGCTCAGGTATTGAAGTAGTTATGATCGACATCAAAGATGAGTATGTAGATAGAGGAATTTCCACAATAGAATCCTCGCTTTCAAAATTGGTTTCAAAAGAAAGAATGAGCCAAGAAGAATCAGAATCAGCCAGGGCTAGAATCTCAACATCAACAGAAAGGTCGGTATGTTCGGATGTAGATTTGGTCGTTGAAGCGGTTCCTGAGATTTTGGATTTGAAACTATCACTGTTCGCAGAATTAGATGAAATTTGCAAACCTTCTTGCATTTTAGCATCTAATACTTCTTCGATTTCTATAACAAAAATCGCTGCAGCTACTTCAAGGCCTGACAAAGTAATCGGCATGCATTTCATGAATCCAGTTCCTCTGATGAAGTTAGTTGAAGTAATAAATGGGGAGCGAACCAGTTCTGAAACTAATTCTATCGTTGTAGAGGCTGCTGAAAGAATGGGCAAAACTCCACTTACAAGCGAAGATTATCCAGGATTTATCTCAAATCGAATTCTCTGTCCAATGTTAAATGAAGCAATTTTCTGTCTACAGGAAGGAGTTGCTACAAGAGAAGCAATCGACGGTATTATGAAATTAGGAATGAATCACCCTATGGGGCCACTTGCTCTGGCAGATTACATCGGCCTTGATACTGTATTGCACATTATGGACGTTCTTTATGACGGATTCGCAGATTCAAAATATAGAGCAGCACCACTTTTGAAAAGAATGGTTGATGCTGGTTTGTTGGGTAGAAAATCCGGCAAAGGATTCTATGATTACTGAATCAAATTTTGAACACTTTGTCGCAAGTATTTACATACTTATAGCGTTCGTCAGTTTATGCGAAAAGCGTTATTCATGAGCGCAATTATTTTTTCACTAGTTTTCTTACCTATTGCACAGGTGTCTGCCTCTGACGGAGATCTAGATGGAATAAACGATTCATCTGACATTTGTCCATTTGCTTACGGTAATGCAACAACTTCCACAGGACTTGGGTGTCCTGATTCTGATGGTGATGGCCAAGCTGATTTCGAACAGGCTACTGTGTATAACTGGGATGAAGCGATGAAAGAATCCCAAGATTCTGGCACTCCTAGTGGTGGAGTGTACGGAATGGTTTGGGCAGCAAATAACTCTGGATTCTACTCCGGAGATTCAGGAGGAGGCTGGGGTGGTGGAACTGGAAAGGTACACTACTTTGACAACATGGGCGTACATGTCGCTTTGGTGTATAATGCTACATCTTCTATCACTGAATTAGCACTGTCTCCGGATGGAACAATGTTGGCAGTCTCAGGTCAAAACGGTTTAGCGGCGATTATCGATTCTACAACTGGTTCATTGATAGCAACCTTAGGTAATACAACATCAAACATCGATGCAATAGCGTGGTCTTCTTCAGGTGATCAAGTCTTCGCTTATGCTGGAAATGATACATTGAGTGGTTATGACACAATAAATTGGCTGCCAAATATAAACATCAGTACGCCTTCTATCGGAGGTTTTACTTCACTTTCAGGTATTGATACAACTCCTGACGATAGGTTGATTGCGTTTTCCGCAGGACGTGAATTAAGGATTCATTGGATTAACAACGGTTCAATGTATCACAATCACACGAATCATACTCAATCTATTCGCTCCCTCCAAATCAGCCCAGATGGCAGGTATGTAGCGACAGGAGCGAATGATGACACGGTGCGAATTTTGGATTTGTATTCGAAATCTATTTCTGCAACAATTAACGCTGGATCTGATGTATATGATGTTGAATTCTCCAACGATGGGGCAACTCTAGCAGTTGCCCGAGGTCGTTCAGGTTCAATGAATCTTTACAGCACTAGTACTTGGACAGAAACCGGAACGTTAGATGGTTTTGGTAGTAGCAATCAGAACCGTGGAGTTTACTCAATAGATTTTGATGAATCAGGACTAAGGCTTGCAGTCGGTTGGAGAAGAGGATACGTTTCCCTTCACATGGTACCAGATGCTTATGTTCGTATTCAAGGTGATTTTTACACATCGTTAATGTATAATTCATGGAAGAGTAGCTATTACAATCAGAATAACACTGTATTCGTCGAAGAAAACGACAGGATTTCAATGACAATTGATGTATGTGATTCAAAGGATAAGGTTGGTTCTTACACGACCGGAATATCTCCAGTGTATGCCACAAAATCTGCAAATTATAGCGAGAATGGTGTATGGGATTGCAAGAACACTCAAGAGCAGTTATTGGAAATTCCATATGGGCGAGCTGCTGGCTCATTAATGGTAAAAGCAGGAGGTCCAACTCAGACCTGCTTAGAAACCGTCGGTGGTTTGTCGATGGCACAAGTTAGGTGGATGACTTCAAGTTTGAATAAAAATCAACTTATTGTTAACGGCGAGATGCCAGGTCTTGACTGGGATTCAGTTGTACCAAACGATGACAAAGACGGAATACCTGAATGGCAAGATCTTGACTCTTCTTGCCAAGAAACCGAAATTGTACTTTCTCATCGTTGGGAAAATAAGACGGATGTCACAATCTTAGAAGAAACAGTTTTGTGTGCAAATTGCGCTAACACTGATAATTTGTATTTGTCTTCATCATCTCGTTATAGGGCGGTGGCTGGTGAATATCGTTCTGATGTCACTCAAGGTGTAGCTGCTGCTGGTGGTGAAGGCAGTATTGGATTCACTGAATTAGTTTTCAGTATTAATAATCAAGCAGGTACTTACTTAGTTCCCTTAGTCGATAATTTTACTCATGGGGCTGCAGACGCAATCGCTGATGGTGGTGTTGCAATCAATGCATCAATCAATGCATCTGTATCGGGAGAATGGCCGCTACAAACCAACATGAGAGCATTCATTGCCCTTTCTTCAATTGCAAAAAATTACGATTTCTTAACCTACCTTTTGACAGAAACAGGACAACTGAAATGGGAACAAATGGGATTCACTAGGCTTAGCCCATACGATTTGTATCTGTCTTGGATGAGGCTAGGTGTAGATATGTCTCATATCCTTCCAGACTCGGACGAAGACGGCATATGGGATGGAGATGACTTGTGCCCTGATTCCGATTCAAATTACACAATCAACGAATTTGGTTGCGCTGAAAACCAACTCGATGACGACAATGATGGTTTTACCAATGACATAGATGACTGCTTGAATGAATCTGGGACTTCCACCCAAATCAAGTTAGGTTGTCCTGATGAGGATGGAGATGGTTGGCCTGATGACCTCGATTCCCATCCTTCTGATTCGAGTGAATGGAACGATACGGATTCCGACAATTTTGGTGATAACTCTGATGATTGCCCTACAATATTTGGTAATTCAACAATCGATAGAATCGGGTGTGTTGATACAGATGGAGATGGATGGTCCGATGAGAACGATGATTTCCCAGAAGATATGAATGAGTGGCTCGATTCAGATTCAGATGGATATGGTGACAATTATGATAAATTCCCATTTGAGAATACCCAATGGAACGATACAGATGAAGATGGATTTGGTGATAACGAATTAGGTCTCGAAGGAGATAATTGTCCTGATGTATATGGTGAATCATACGAAGGCGGGATCTTCGGTTGCCTAGATAGCGATTCTGATGGCTGGGCAGATACGCTTGATGACCTTCCATTCAACCCCTCACAACATAGAGATGAAGATGGAGATGGAGTTGGGGATGATGCTGTAAGCGGAGATTATGATTGGTGTCCTGAAACACCCGAAGATGAAATTTCAATGGTTGATAATATTGGCTGTGCACCCTCTGAGAGAGATTCTGATTATGACACCTTTAATGATGATATTGACATGTGTATAAGCACACCATTTACAGATTCTGGAAAGATAGATACAAGAAAAACCATCGAAACCGAGAACGGAACTATTGCAAACCCATACCTTGGATGCGCTCCAATTGAAGTTGACGATGATAACGATGGTGTTTCTCTGCAAGATGATTGGAATGATAACGACCCTACTCAGTGGTTAGATTCAGATGGAGATGGATTCGGTGATAATAAAGATGGAATCAATGGTGACGATTGTCCAACTTCAGCCGGTACCTCATATATCGATAAGACAGGCTGCGTTGATTTGGATGGAGATGGATGGTCCAATGCCAATGACCAATTCCCTAGTGACAGTACCCAATGGAATGATACTGATGGCGATGGATTCGGCGATAACTGGGATAATCCCGAGTGGAATGAATCTAGGTCTATTGGTGAATTCGTTAAAGGTGCAACTCAACCAGATAGATGTCCTAATGAATATTCAACATTCATTTACGATAATACTCAAGGGTGTTTGCAAGCACAACAAACATCCGGAGAAACTGATAATCTAATTGCAAATAGGGAGGAAGGTGATTCCAATATCGGTTTAATTTTGGGAATTGCCGGAGCAGGTATTATCCTGATATTGTTTGGTGCAATAGCTGTATTGCTAAAGAAAAAGCCCACCAAAAATTCAAAACAAAATAAATTGAAAAAGAAACAACTGTTCCAATAGAAGATTCTATAGAACTTTCAGAACAGGCTGATTTTGTCTCTTCTTGGGAGGAACTACCCGCGGGAGATTGGCTTCCTAATGATGAAAACGGAGTAAATTGGTATCGCGATAATGACGGAAGACATTGGTATTCTGATTCGGGTGGATTCAGAATATGGAAAGACTAGTTAGCCGAATCTCGGATAAATTAGTCGAACTTCAGCTTGAAATGATGGCAACGGTCATAAGCCACGACTATAGCCTAGCAAATGGGGAGACAAATGCCAGGAACATCTCGTGTAGAAATTCGAACACTCAAAGAAGGAAGATATTGTTGTGTTGAGGATAAAGCATACAAAATAAACTCGATTTCAAAATCAAAACCTGGTAAACACGGTTCAGCAAAGGCACGTCTTGAATTGGTAGACATTTTCACTGGTCAGAAAATTTCTCACGTAGGAAGCGTTACTGATTCAATCAATGTCCCATTAATCGAAAAGGGTACTGCAATGGTCACACACATCGAAGGTTCCGAAGTTCATGCAATGAATATGCGGGACCATTCTATGATGATCCTTCCAATTGAAGATGGATTGGAAATTGAAGCAGGTAAAGAAATAATGTGGATGGAAGCATTAGGACTTTACAAAATTATCAGAGATCACTGATAATGAATTACAGGTAGTGATTCCATGGGTGTGAAAAAATCTGCATACAGGCAGCCGGTCACACCTGAGGGTCTGAAAGCCATCGAAAAGGGTAAACTTACTTGGCTCGATGATGAGATGTATAATAATCTAAACACTGGTGTATTGGAGCAATACCTAGAGGAAAAAAATCTTGAAGAGGCCTTTGAGGTTTCACATTGGGATACGAAGAAAGTAATGATTGGCATCGGAATAGGGGCCATATTTTCAGGAGTCACAGCTTACATAGGATTGAAACTAGGTTTGGCGATTTCAGCGGCATGGTACATTGCATATGTACTCGGAATGGCTCTAAAATGGTCCCCCTCTGAAGTTAATATTGCAACTTCAGCCACGACTGGCGCTACTCACGCATCAACCGGATTCATTTTCACATTCCCTGCAATTTTCCTGCTGGCTGCGAATCCACAATATTGGTTAACCGATGGTCCTTTGATTGTACTTGGTGAAGGAGAAACACTTCGTTTAGCATTCGTCGGTATAGTGGCATCAATGTTTGCAGGTTTCCTCGGTGTCATGTATTTCATTATTTTTAGAAGAGTTTGGCTTGTAGAAGATCCACTTCCATTGCCTGGTTTTGAGGCCACTTTGAAGATGTTAGACATTGCTAGTGATGTAAGCACAGGTGCTGTAGAACACGCACGTGATTCACTAAAGACAATTGGAGTTTGGACAGGTATCACTATGCTCGCACTCTTCATTATTGAATATCCGTTGATTTGGATGAAGGGTAAAACACAGGCTGTAACAGATTATGTGGCTGAGTTATTGAGTGGAGATACATTTGGTCTAGCATCGTTTTATTCGCATGCTAAAATTCATCAACCAGGAGAAGTGATTGATGGAGTAGCATCTGGACCTGCTCATTACAACCCTGATACTTGGTACAATCCATTCATGTACACATATGTTGGTGTAGCATTAACCCCTTCCATGTTTGCAATCGGGTGGTTCATGAAGACTCGAGTTGCATTCTTGGTGAATCTAGGAACTATCGTTGGGTGGTTCTTCTTAGTACCACTCGCAGTCGCTCTGAATTTCCCAGTTTACGAAGGTACGTTAGATGCAACAATCCCTCTACAAGATTTGCCAAGTGCCCTCTATGGCAGTGGTGCTACTGGGGCCGTCCAGATTCTAGCGTTCACTAAGGCAGTTCGATTCATTGCAATCGGTGCAATTGTTGGTGGAGGAATCTTTGGTTTGCTAAAGATGTGGAAAACCTTCGCTAACATTTTCGCAGACATTGGACGTGCATTCAAGGGTGAAGGCGGAAAAGAATACATGGAAGGTAAAGGATGGTATGAATGGCCACTTTACCATATCCCGATTTTCATGCTACTAACATTCGGTGCAATGATTGTAATATTCATGCTCGGTGATTTCCCGGTTGTCGCAAGTCTTGTATTCTCAGTTGTTTTACTAGCAACCACTTTCTTACTTGGTGCGATTGCAGTTAGAGTAATGGGTGAAACAGGAATTGAACCAGTTTCAGGAACTTCATTCATTGTCCTATTGATGTTGTTTGCTGTATTCTTGAATTTCAACGATGCTCTAGGCCTAACAACCCAAGAAGCAGTATTATTGGGATTGGTAGGAACTACAGTATTCGGGTCAGCAATTTCAATGTCAGGAACTGTAATCGGCGATTACAAAAACAGCCTTTACATTGGAAACAGACCTTATCACATTTCTAAAGGAAATATCATGGGAGTCGTTCCAGGTGCGGTAATCGGAGCTGGTGTTGCTATCTTCCTCGCCAATGAATTAGCAGCGGGTCGAATACAATTAATCGCTCCTCAAGCAAATGCGTTTGCAACATTTTCAGTTATTTTCGCTGAAGGTCAAGGTGACCTATTACTTCTCCTCCTCGGCTTTATGTTGGGTGTCTTCGTCGAATGGGCTACCGGAATGGGAACTTCATTTGGTCTTGGAATGTATCTTGACGTTCCTCATACACTTCCAATGTTGATTGGTGGTGTCGCAAGAGACAGGTGGGAAGACAAGAAACTCAAACCTAAGATTGACGCAATCAAAGAGAAAGAAGGTGCTGTGGAAGCAGAAAAGCAGCGCGCTTTGATCTTACTTGGAACATTCATGGTCGCTGCTGGATTATTGACTGGAGAAGCATTCTTTGGAACAGAAAGCAGTATCTTATCCTTCATTGATTCCCTGTGGGCAGATGATTTCAGAGCAAGTATCGAATGGCATATGATGAGGCTTGGTGGCTTTGTGTTGTTGAATGTGCTCGCAGGCTGGGGAATTTATGCGTTATTCAAGAGAGCAGGTGTTCTAGGACAGCCAAAAATCGAGGATGCAGAAATAGTTGAGGCGTGATTCAAATGAATCGCACGCCACCTCTTGTGTGGGGTCTATTAGGTGCAGGCGTACTTGGTGTCTCATTTGCTGGTGCTATATTGCAACACGTGGATGAAATACCTCCTCTAATGCGTGCATCTTGGAGATTACAAATTACCGTTCTGATGCTAGCACCATTTGCAATTTGGCAGTATAGAAATTTAGAAGTTGAAAATAAATCGAAACTAATAGAAAAAAGGACAATTTGGATATTGATTGGTTCTGGTTTCGCACTTGCTGCTCATTTTGGAACATGGGTGACCTCTTTAGATCATACTTCTCTAGCTCATTCTCTATTATTTGTAACCAGTCACCCCATCATTATTGTAATTGGAATTGCAATTTTTGTTAGGAGACCAAGGAGGTTAGAAGTAATTGGTGCATTGATAGGTGTACTCGGAGCAAGCATCACTCTTCTCGACGCAAAATCCGATGGCGAAGTGACATTATATGGCGACTTGCTAGCATTCGCAGGAGCCATAACTGTAGTTGGATATATCGTAGCAGGAAGGATTCTGCGGGAATGGATGCCTGTATTCATATATGCAGTACCTGTCACTCTTTTAGCATCTATAATTTTGATTCCAATCTCATACATGGTAGGGGAGGATACCTCTGCTCTTGGTTGGATGAATTCTGACCTACTTGGTTGGTTTATACTCCTAGCTTTTTTAGCAGGTATAGTCGGTCACACAGGATTAAATGCGTGTCTCCGATGGCTTCAACCGTTGACCATATCGTTCGCAGTCACACTCGAACCGATAATTGGAGCATTCATAGGTTGGTTGATTTTTGATGGAAGCATACCCCAGCAGTGGACTTGGATTGGTGGAAGTTTGTTAATCACAGGAATAATGATGGTCATAAAAGGTGGTGAGGTTGATGGAATGGATTCTTCTGACAAATGATGATGGTATTGAAGCAACTAGTCTTCAAGACCTAGTTTCAGAATTGCATAATCGTGGTTATGGTGCGATAGTTTTTGCTCCAAAAGTAAATAATTCTGCGGTCAGTATGAAAATTACGTTAGGCAAGCCAATTTCTATAGAACAAGTTCCTGATGACAGAGAAAATGTTTTCCAATTCGCAATTGGGGTACTCCATGCGACTGTGTTATTGCAGCACTAGATGGAGGTATGGAGAAATTTTTACCTGGAATCGTTCCTAAAATACTTGTTAGTGGAATCAACCTTGGTCCTAATCTTAGTCAAGATGCATACCATAGTGGTACGATGGCAGCAGCTCGTGAAGCAGGATTGTATGGTATGCCAGCAATCGCATCTTCTTGGTCATCATTTGATCCAAAAGGGATGGAAGTCTCGATAAATGCAACTGTCGAATTGATAGAGAAAGTTATGCCAATAGTACCGAATGTTCCTGCTAATTTGAATAGACCTCATGTCGATGTGGCCGCTTCCCATCTTACGCAATGGCCTGAAAAGGGGACGCTAATGTGGAAAGATGGTCCTGTCAAAGCGTTGCAACATGCGTTCTCGAATGGAGAAATTTTCCTCAATCTGAATGTACCCGTTGATTGGAATGGTAAGTTTTTGACGACAAGGCTTGGGATGAGGTGGTATCGAAATGCAATCAATTTTGAAAATGATACATCAACATTCAGCCTAGGAGCATCTCGGATTGATACAGATGCAGTTTACAAGGGTGACGTAGATGCCGATGAAAATGGATTTGCTAGTGTTTCGTGTTTGCCGTCATGGCCACAAAGCCATCCACTAGAGGCTGATCCAGATTTACTTGCATGGTGCTTAGAAAATTCCGAAGATTTTCCTGTATGGTTCTAAGACCACTTATCGTCATTATTTTCGCTATTTCGAACACGAATTAGTGATACCAATAACACCAATACAACTACCAATATTTCAATTTGGAAAATGTCCGAAGAAGTGAAAGCAGACGCAGAGTTATCTTCCTCATTGTCTTGATTATTATTGTTGGATTCCTGTGTAATGCCACCCTCAGCGTCTATCTTGAAAGTGATAGACGAGGTATTTTCATTACCTGAAGCATCAGAACTCTTTACAACCAAATCGTATGTGTCCTTTGCTAAAATTTCTGTAATATATTCATGATTTTTCTTTTTGGCAAATTCATATTCGTATATCAATTGATTATTCAGAATAATTTCCTCTGTAGAACTTTCAGAGGTGTACCAAGTAATCCTTGCTCTACCATCTTCTAAGACTTCAACATTCAAATTCAACAAGTCGGGAGGTGTTGAATCTACCATTGTGGATGTAGAGAATTGCAATTTTTCAGAAACAATATCAATTATTGAAATGCTACATTCGTATTCAGTACCACTCGAAAGTCCGGTAATAGTGTAAGTATGTGTTAGACCTTCGCCATCCCAATTTTCAGAGATGACATTTGAAACTCCATTTGTTTCATCACAGTTAATCATACCAGAATCTGGTTTTGTCGTAGACCATTCAACCAACGCAGAATTCGATGTACTACTAATAAATTTGAATCCATAGATCTGTTGTGAAATGTTTGGCATTTCAAATCCAGTTAGTTGGGCATATTCGTGTCCCTGTACATCATATGATGGCTTCGCTAGAACCGTTTGAATCAAGAGTTGGTTCGCCATTTGAATCAAATAACGATCCACCAAATCCACCTTGAATACCAAACCACCAATATGCTGATTTAATTGGTAAAGCCAAACCTTGAACATCTTGGTATGTCAATTCTTTAGCAGCAAATAGTAGGTCACCTTCCGTCCATGTTTCATCGGGATAATCTATACCTTGCGAATCAAAAATAGCTTTGTTAAAAATTAATGATAAACAATCTTGACTCGCAGGAATACCATATAATTCATCTCCGTACCTCATCGCTTCTAACGCTCTTGGTTCGAATAGCGCTCTTTCGGTAGGAGTTAGGTGGGGTCGTAAATCCTCTAGTAATGGAAAACCATCCACTCGAACCTCACCAATAGCACCTAACTGGTCGCTTGAAAGCCTCATAAGGTCGGGGGCTTGACCACCCTGTGCTGCTGTCATAAACAGTTGGTCAGCATTACCAAATGGCACCATCGTAATTTCTATTGTGATATACGGGTTTGCCATTTCAAAGGCTTTTACAGAATTTGTAAACACTTGTTCCTCTTTACTCTCAGTTGCGAAAGTATGCCATACTTCGAGTGTGATGGGTCCTGAATCTGACCACGTATCAATTTCTTCAGAACCTGTCCCCAAACATCAGGGAATTATGAAGAGTAATGTAATTATTAGCGCAAACGATGCCTGTTTTTTTACCAAACTATGGCAGACAGGTTTGCGCATAGCGGGACGGTAATGTCTTAGAATTTAATTAATATTCATCGAATGAAATTTACTCGAATAAAATCTTATCAAATTTGTAAATTTACTCCCTCGTCTAACAAAAAATGGATGATTGAAATACACGCATTTCCTTGCAACCAAATCTCCCCTAAACTTCTCGGAACACCTAATTCAGAATCTAGTGGCTTGTCATCTCCCAAAATAAAACCAATTTCATCAATACTGTAATTGTTAGGCAATTCCCCATTATACAACAATTCTGAGTTTGCGTCCAAGCGAATTGTAGGACAATTCCATTCTTGAATTGTCATTTCAAGGCACCCTCCTCCATCATAAATTCCGGGGCTTCGCTCTATCCATTGGCCCCTGGGAGGGGTTGGTTTGCTTATCACAGAAGCAATCTTTCCAGCAACTGCACGTTCCTCTGCATGGATTCCTTTCAGTTCGTTAGAAACAAATTTTATTCTTCTTGCAGGGCCTGGTCCTCCAAGGAGTATCATTGTGAATTCAACATCTTGTCGAATTCCGTGACTGGTCAGAATCGCTGACATCAATGCCCTAACCAATACGTCCATACGGCCGGCACCACCTGCTAAATCAGATAATGGCAATTTTCCTTTTGCCATCGCTCTTGTTCCAACCATAACGAACCTACGCATTGTCTCACCTATTATTGAGGATTACAGACAATATCGCTTCGCATAGGTCAGAATTAGTTTCCAGTTTGTAATGAGCACCTGTTTTATCCACCAACCAAGCTCTTGGCTTTGTATCATCATTTAAGTCCTCTAATCTGTTTGCAATTGTAGCGGTCATTCCAGATTTTTCAATCTGAGCAACTGCTCTATGGATCAAATCTTTTTGCTTAATTCCACTCTCTAATTTGAAACCGATTCTAACGGAACCTTCACATAGATTTCTTAATTCAGCAATGTGTTTAACAGACTCACCGAGTGGTACTGAAATTTCTCCCTGAAGAGAGGCTATCTTTCCTTCAATAGGCTCCTTAACAACATAATCTAGTACCGCTGCTGCATGAATCCATACATCGATTTTGTCCTTTGACAAGGCTTTCAGTTCAAGTAGCATATCATCTGGGTTTTTACACTGAATAACTAGTGGCAAAAATGCAGGTGCAGATACTTCAGTTGCTCCTACTACACAAGTGATATCCATTCCTTTCCTGTATAGATAATCGGCAATAAGATAACCAGTTTTTCCAGATGAGGAATTTTGAATGAATCTCACATCATCAATGCTACTTTGTGTGGCTCCTAGTGTAATTACTACTGAGGTGTTATTTTTATTCAGGAAATTAGAAAACTTTGCAACAACAACTTTGTAATCTGGAGTTTTCATTTTACCTTCTTCATTTGGGCCCCAGTAAACTTCACTACCGAGTAATCTGCATTCTTTTTCTACTTCTTTTGTGACAATGTCATCTGCCAAATCATTGTGCATCGAAGGAACGAACATAATTGGTGTTTTCTTTCCTCTTGCAGCAGATAATGCCATCAATAATGGTCCATTCATCATACCGTGGGAAAATGCGGCCATTGTATTCTTTGTAGCAGGCGTCACCAATATTCCATCAAAATTTTCCAATGATGAAAGGTCTCCGTCCCACTCAGTAATTACTTCACCCTGTGATGCCCATCTTACAGCAAGTGGAGTGACAATTTGTTGAGATGTCTGAGTCATTATTACTGTGACTTCAGCTCCATGCCTGCGTAATTCACGTGAAACACGAATTGTATCAACTGCAGCGATACCTCCAGTCACTCCAAGAAGTATGCGTTTTCCTTGAAGCGAGTCGCCCTTCGACTCCACATCCGTGTCACGCATGTTGTGGGGCAGAAGCAACTAATTCAAGACGGCTTCGCCGCATATTTCAATTGCACATTGCTCATGGATTAACATAATGGCGCATGCGGATGAACTTGTTTTGGCCGGCTCAAGGCCAGCACCAACTAATCCAATAGATGGGTTACATACCCGTACATCGACAGTATTGTTGGTAGATACAATTGTTTTATTCATCTTGGCAAATACCGTTTTTATTACTATTGCAGCCTTAGTTCCAACATTCTTTGGACTTATCATTTGGAATAGTTACAAAGCTAAAGCAGAGTGGGCATACTGGTTTGCTCCAATGCTGATTGGATTTGTATCGTTTTGTTTCGCTGTCGTATTATTTTCCAACATTTATTGGATACTTTCAGGAGATGGTGGATCATGGTTGATTACCATTTTAGTTGCGTGGGCAACAATATCTGGAGTCCGATTCATCAGAATTCATTTTCATCCGGTATACAAACTCGGATATAGCGGCAATTCGATTTATAATAATGAATTTCAACTTCCAGAAAATGAAATGTTGGCTGCGTGTCCAACCTGTTTAGCTGTGCTTGCAGTTAACCCAATGCTACTCTCAAAAGAAGATCGGTGTCCAGAGTGTGATAATAAACTGGTATTATCTTCAATCGAGGAAGAATAAACTCAGCGAGATGCTAGTGTGAGATTCTTCCACATATCTTCTGGAACTTCCATAGCAAGTCTTAGTCCACCCATGGCACCAAGTCTTACTGGGTCATCGACAACGTGAACATTTACATCGCCCATGTCAGAAAGTCTCCTTTCGATTAGAGCACCTAGGCCTCTAATTCCTGAGCCTCCTCCTGCTAGTACCATGTTCTTCCTAAATTCATCGTGGAATTCTGGGTTGGAACTTGAGATTAGAGCCTTGACATTTTCTACGATTGGGTCAACAATTGATTCACATGCTCTTTGGATACAATCGGTTATGTCCAGAGTCATTGCTTTTCCTTCAATGGAGAAATCTACCATAATTGGCTCGTCAGGCGTTGAAGTTGATACGAAAGAGTGCTGTTCTTTCCATCTTCTAGCCATGTCCTTTGTGATTTGTGCACCATTGTATTTCTTTTGGATTTCAACAATAATTTGATTGTCTACGTAATCTCCTGCATATCCAGTGTGCATCTGGTCGCCCGGTCCAGGAATTGTACCATAGACACGACAAAGGTCAGTTGTACCTGCGCCAATATCGATAACCAGTGTGTGAGTAATCATGTCTAGTGCATAAGCCACTGCGAATGGTTCTGAGATAATCATAGCAGCGTTAACTGAACCTGCAGCAGCATCAAAAATTGATGTTTTGTCAACGTGACTTGCTTCTGCAGGAGCTCCAATTACGGCGACTACTCTATCATAGTCCTCAGGGTCAGAAAGACCGATTAGGTGTGTGATAAAGTGAGCGATAAATGCTCTGTCTTCCGGAGTATCTTTGATGACACCAAGTTCTAGCGGGCGGAATAAGTTCAGAGCAAGCCTGTTTTTCAGTGCTTCTTCACCAAATAACACATCTCTTTTTAGGAAATTTTTTGCAATTGGATCTTTGGGTGTACCGATAACTGTTAGTTCTTCTTCTTCGTGATTATCACTAGAGACCATAACAGATCTAAATGTTCCAAGGTCTATTCCGATGTAAAGTACGTCTTTCGCCATTTGACTCGCCTGTCTTTCCCAATTACTGTTACCTTATGAATAATGCCTTGAAACTGCGTTGTATTATTGCTCAAAATATTTCTATAGAATAGAAGTCAGCACCAGTTTTCACAACTTTGACAATACCAAGCAGCATAGTCAGGGTATAAGTCTGCCATTTGCCCGCAATTTGTGCATTCTTTTAGTGCATGGTCGCCAAAAATTTGTTGAACAATCTGAACATGAACGAAATCATCAATCCCTAATTGTTGTCTCATAGCCCAAAGCATTTGGTCCTCTGAAGGAGAAATAATTCCATCGGCTAAACAGATTTCTACTACTGTTCTGTAATCTTCAATCATCCTAATATCTCGGGGGTCCATCGAAACTCCGGATTTTTCAGCGACTATATCTGTGCCGCCAGGATCATCGATGAAAATAACGAGGGAGTCTGGATTCAGGTTTGAATCCCGTAATTCTAGTAAAATAATACTACCTTCTTGGTTTGCATAAACTAAATTTGAAAATTTGTTGATTACCATAGTGATTGAGCGAGCAGTATCTTCTGCACTTCTTCCTTTTCGCCAACCTGTTTCAGTTGACTCATCATAAATGTAGAATTCAGTACCCATACCAGGGTATTCTAATCTAATTTCTTCGCCTCCATCAAATCCATTAGCAACTATTGTTATGCTACCAATGGTTGTATCAACTAAATTATCATCATCATCAAACGAGATCATTAGAGGCTTGCGTTCTTCTGCTGCAGCGTTAAAATGGCCACTCATACCGCTCATCCATTTGTCTTCTAGGCGCTTTAGCGACGCTTCCTGTTCGCCAGAAAGCCCTTTGTCAATACCTAATACACTGGATAATTCCCCGCCAGACATCTCCTTCTTGAACTCCTCAATCAATTCAGCATCTCGTCTGTAATTAGCTGGAGGTCCTTTTTTGACCGCCACATGATTAGGGTCTTGCCATTCATATTGACATTTGATGCAAGAAAGGTAAACCAGTGATAGTGGAAGGCTGCTTTTCACCTCCACATCGAGGGCAATCACCTTCTTCATTGTAAGATAAATTTTCAGCGGCATCCCGCCTTCCTTTCCTGAATCCCCATTCCGCCATAGTTGCCCTCAAGAGTCGGGGCTTTTGAACACTGTCCCTGATTTTATTCTGTTATTGCTTTTAGTCCGTATTTAACATAGTTATCTTGAGCATAGATTTTTCTCAAAACCAAATCTACTTCTGTCCCGATACCTACATCTCCTACGTTGTCATCTGCTACCAAAAAAACGCCATTAGGGCCATCATTTAGACCTACCAATACCGTTGATATCCCGTCTAATATTGGCGCTCGAATAGAGAATTCAGATGGCGCTCCTCCAGCAGACAATTTTGTCCAAGAAACAATTTTTCCTGATTTGGTTAAATTTCTACTAGGGGTTGTTTTTTCAACAATCAGGAATTCCCTAGGTGGCCAGATATTTTGACCATTGATTTCTTGTGCTGATAAGTTCATTCTCGAAGATGAGGAAATGTCATAGGATTGCTTTGAAACATAGGCTCCTTGCGATACAGATGCGCCTTCTTCTATCCATGCATTTTCAATATTTTTTACAAACTCAGGGTCTATGCCCTCTCCAGAAATAGTGGTTTCCAAATATGTATCCTTAGTTATACATAACTCAGCTGATAAAGAGTGACATTTAATAGACCATTCAGCCTCTTCATCTAATGAGTAACCACATGCTTGCATTACATCTTGATTGACCGATGAATCAACAGAAATCGTGTTGACAATATCTCTGGAATTGATGTACTCTAGAGCACTAATCGCTAAAGTTGTATAGTCACTATCAGGGCCAAAAACATGAACGCCATCTATAACAAATCTGCTTTTTATGACAATTTTGGAGTCCTTTTCGATGACAATATATCCTTGCCAATTAGATATATTTTCACTCATTGGCAGACCTCCCAAAAATATGAACTGCACAAGTCGCCCCAGAACCACCAACATTGTGAGTGAGAGCAATTTCAGCATCTCTAACTTGTCTTCCAACCTCGACTTCATTTCTTAATTGTTTGAAAATTTCAACAACCTGACCAGTGCCAGTGGCTCCCAATGGATGTCCTTTTGATTTTAGTCCGCCACTAGAATTGATTGTGACACTACCTTGGTTCAAAATCCTCTACCTTCACTTGCGAACTTACCGCCTTGGCCTTTTTGAGCGAATCCTAGATCTTCGGTTGCTAGTAATTCTGCAATTGTAAAACAATCATGTACTTCTGCTAAATCAATATCACTTTGACTAATTCCAGCCTGTTTGTAAGCAGTATTTACAGCACTTTTGGTGGCGGTTAGTTCAGTTATAGATGGTCGGTCATGTAAAGCTAAATTATCACTTGCTGCGCCAGAACCCAAAACCCATATTGGTGTATCAGTGTACTTTTTTGCCACATGGTCAGCGGCTAATATCACGGTGGATGCACCATCGGAAGTTGGACAGCAATCGTATAATGTAAGCGGGTCTGCAACCATAAAACCTGATTTTGCCTTTTCAAATGAAATTTCTTTTCGCAAATGGGCGTATTCGTTCATGAAACCATGTTGATGATTTTTCACAGAGATATTTACTAAATCATCATGTGTGCTACCGTAATCATGGAAATGCTTTCTAGCCATCAAAGCATAGGTTCCAGGGAATGTCAGCCCGGCTAATCTTTCCCATTCTGTGTCACCGCTAACTCCGAGCCAGAATCTTTTCCTTTCAGGTGATAAATCATTCATTTTTTCTATACCACCTGCGACGACTATGTCTGCCTGTCCACTTTTGATTGCCATCCAAGCATCTCTGAATGCAAATCCAGAAGATGCACATGCATTTTCGACTCTTCTTACAGGTATGCCCTCCATCCCCGAGTGTTCAGTCAAAAGTGCGGCAGTATTTCCTAACTGGCCCCCACCAAATGCAGTAGAGCCAATGTATGCTTCTTCTATTAATTTAGCATCGAAATTATGGTCTATAGATGATAAAGCATTTCGGGCAGATTCAGCCCACATTCCTTTCAATCCAAGGTCGTGGTTGCCATATTTTGTCTGACCAGCACCTATGACTGCGACTTCGACCATACCACTCCCAGGAGTCGGCAGTTCAACTAACTCTCGGTGCATAAGGTTCAACAACGAGTCTTATGTCGCAGAGGCATTACCATGTTGCGACAATGCAGAACACACGGACATTTTAGAGGGTCAAATTGCCCTACATGCAACGCTGAAGGGAAATTTATCATGTCTGATAAAGAATCTAACAGTATAGGAAAAATTTTGGCGCTTGTACTAAGGCATGCACCTGAAAAATTTGGAGTTGAAATGGATCTAAACGGGTGGGTCAATACTCGAGAGTTATCAGATGCCATACAAAATCAACGAAATTATTACCACTGGATTAGAAGTTGGCATTTCCAAGCAATCGCTGATTCTGACGACAAAGGAAGATACCAAGTTGAAGGGGAAATGATCAGAGCGACATACGGCCACTCACTCGATTTAGAATTAGACCTTCCTACAGATGATATTCCAGAGGCACTATACTGGCCATGTGAGCCAGATATGACTAGCCACATCTAGAACTTGGATTGTCAGCAGGGGATAGAAATCACGTACATCTTTCGAAAACCATAGCGAAGGCGATGGAAGCTGGCCATGTTAGAATTGACAGGCCCGCAATAATCGAAATTGATACTTCTAGGGCGATAGCAGATGGTCATACCATATGGAGAGCTGGAAAAACAGTATTCCTGTGCGAGGAAATGCCCCCTGAGTATCTATACCTTGTCGAAGAAGATGATCCTGCAATTCAAGATGTAATCTCTCAATGGGAAGAAGAATAATCAGTTTTGATAATTTCCACAATTTGAACAGAAATCCAAGTCTGTTTCCATTGAAGAACCACAATTAGGGCAAAATCCAGTATTTTCAAGTTGGCTCTGTTTTATTTCAACAGAATTAGCATCATTCATAGCCATTGCTCTAACTATCTTTAGAGGGTCATTATCTCCCAATTTGGATAAATCAACAAATCGTTTCTTGAACTCAATTGCGTGTATGAGTGCAGATTCAATCTGCCATTGTCGTTTTTCTCTTTCATTCTTATCAACGATAGTTTCACAAGCATCTAGTTCGGCTTGCATGTGACGGATGAATTGGTCAACATTAGGTGAGTCTGACATGTAGTTTCCTTGCCGTCATAGAATGTAAATCCAATGCAAAGATTAGTTAGAATCACTTCGGGATGTCATGGGCGGCACTGTTGTCATCAAATTTGGAGGCGGGTTGATAACAGATAAGGAGAATATTTGCACTCCCAACCTAGCAAGTATCGATTCCCTCTGCAATACAATTGCAAAAGTTGACCGCAAAATAATATTGATTCACGGAGCAGGTTCTTATGGTCATATGAAATCCAAGCAAGCGAGATTATCTGAAGGAGAATCTTTGATTTGGACCAGGATAATGCTGTAAGCGAGGTTAGATTTGATATGTTGGAATTGAATAAATTGGTTCTTTCTTGTTTGAGTAAATACGGTCTTCAAGCCGAATGTTTTCCTCCAAGAGATTGGGCAATTGGAACCGGGTCAAATTTTGTTGGAAATTTACCCGTAAGCGAACACATTACAGTAACTTTTGGAGATGTTGTGTCAGACGAAGAACAAGAGTTTGGAATCTTATCTGGTGATGACCTGATGTATAGATATGCAACAGAACTCGAAGATGTTGATTGTGTAATTTTTGCGATGGGTGGCGTGGATGGTCTACTACGAGTCCCACCGGAAGTCGCAACAGAAGACGACTTGTTTTCAATATGGAGCCCTGCCATGAAATTTGAAGGGGAACACTCAACTGAATTCGATGTAACCGGAGGAATTGGACTAAAAGTGACCAGAGGTTCAATGATAGCAGATTCTGGAATTGATGTTTGGTTGGTAAATGGTGAACACCCTGATAGAATAATCGACATAATAGATGGCAAACCTACGATTGGAACAAAGATAGTCTCAGGGAACTCTTGATGTAGTGCCCGCGAGACCAAGGGATTAGGGAGAACCATGTCGGGTTATACAATTCATGATGTCCCGACAATCGAAGTTGATTCCGAAGCGAAATCTGTGCTCGACGGAAGCGATACAATTCAAGAATCATTGATGTCTGAGGCTGTGATTGCAGTAAACGAATTTGACGAAATACTGGGACCAATCTCAAAATTTGAAAGTCATAATGGTGTTGGGCAATATCACAGGGCATTTAGCGTTCTTTTATTCGATTCTGCTGGAAGATTACTCCTACAGAAAAGAGCGTCTCACAAAATTACATTCCCGAATGTCTGGGCTAACACATGTTGTTCTCACCCACTTTTCAGCGATGAAGAGAAATCTGAAATTAAATCAGTAGGTGTAAAAAATGCTGCAATAAGGAAATTGGAACAAGAATTAGGAATCAATCCAACTCAGGTTCCACTAGAAAAATTCCATTTTGTCACCAAAATGCGGTATCAGGCAAGACAAGACCAAGATTGGATCGAGCGAGAAATAGACCACTGTCTTGTCATCCACGCTGATGTTGAAATAAATCCAAATCCAAATGAAGTCAGTGAAACTCGTTGGGTAAATCAAGATGAACTGGAAGAAATGTTGGTAGCAGATGATGCAAACAATGTGATTGCTCCTTGGTTTAGATGCATAGCTGCGAGATTAATGGATGATGACTGGTGGCGTCCTGATTGCGTAAAATCAGATGATTTAATTCATGATATGGGTGATATTTCCCATATGCTGCCTGATGCTGTAGGTGCCGACTTGACGACAAGCATTGCTGAAGTCAAAGATCTAGTTGAAAGTCGTATTGAAAGAGCATTAACTCACACAAACCTCGAACGCTTGTCCGGCGCCATGATGCATTTGGTCGAGGGCGGTGGTAAGAGGTTAAGGGCAACTTTACCATGGTTAGTGGCAAAAGCGGTTGGTGACACACATTCAGGGTTGCTTGATGTTGGTGCTGCAATCGAAATAATTCACAACTTCACTTTAGTCCATGATGATATTATGGATGATGATGAAATTAGAAGAGGTAGACCTTCAGTACACATAGCATATGACCTTCCAACTGCAATAAATGCTGGAGATGCAATGCTTGCTATTGCCTTTGAAGCAATGGCAGTAGCTGAAGGAATTGAGCCAGAATTGCTCCCATTCTTAGTAAAACGAATTGGAAGAATGGTAAGAAAATGCAGTGAAGGACAACAATTGGATATTGAATTCGAGTCAAGAGATTCTGTCTCAGAAGAAGAATACCTCGAGATGATACATGGGAAAACTGCAGTAATGTTCCTTACATGTGCAGAGGTAGGGGCGCATTTGGCAGGTGCTGATGAGGAAACAATTAGATGCATGCACGATTGGGGTCTAGCCTTAGGTCTATGTTTCCAATTGATGGATGACCTAATAGATGTATTATCTGATTCTGATACTCTAGGAAAGCCTAGTGGCAGTGATGTAGCACAAGGGAAAAGGACTCTGATGGTAATCCATGCTCTACAACAATCCCTTCCCAAGATAAAGCTGATTTGTTATCTGTTCTAGGCAAGGGAGATTCTGTCACAGTTGACCAGGTTGCAATGGCTCACAGGGCATTAGACAATCTGGGATCAATCGAATATGCAAGGAATAAGGCTGAGATGTACCATAGAAAAGCCCATGATTGTTTAGATCGACTTCCAAACTCTCCAGCTCTTAGGGCATTAAGAGAACTCACAGATTATCAACTTCAGAGGATTTTCTGATACTACCTTCTTGGATTACTCTGCAGTACCATCTAGTTTCTCCGGGATGAATTTTTTCTGAAAAACGATTGAATTTTCCGTCTATAAAGGAATCAGCGATTTTGTAGCAAGGCGATGCAGCCGATACTATTTCTAAAATCACGTTATCGATTTTCAATTTTTTACCTATCGCAAGAATGCAGCCAGAGAGAAGTATATTTTCTCCAGTGGTTCCAGGATTTATTGGGTGACCTTCATTTTGAAGTTTAGTTAATAGTTCGTAATCTAATATGCATATGGCTCTATCTGGGCCGCCGTGATATTTCGGATTGGCTTGCTCATCGCCGATTATACCTAGTTTATCGACACGACAATGCTCAATCGATTCCTTTGGCACCCCACCTTGGGATGTGAAAATCCCATGAATGGTTCCCATTAATTAGCCTCAATCAGCGTAGTATGATTCACTGTTTGGTTCTGGCTTCAGACCCTTTCTGGTTCTGATTTCTCCAACTACCTTCTCGAAGAGTTGAGGTGGTAACATTTCAAAGCCAGTGTTTTCAGAATTCCATACAGCTCTTCCTTGGGAAGCAGCCCTGATGTCGTTTGAGAACCCAAAGGTCTCAGCTACAGGGAGTGTACCGATAACGGTAGTCACTTCACCTTCAGCAGGCATATCTTCTATGATGCCTCTTCTGTTAGTAATCTCTCTTGTGACTTGTCCCAACCAATCATTTGGTACAGAAACGTGAGATCTCTGCATTGGTTCCATGATGATTGTTCGAGCACGCATCATTGCACCCTTGATTCCATTTCTTACAGCTGGAATTGTTTGTGCAGGCCCTCTGTGAATTGCGTCTTCGTGAAGCTTTGCATCGACTAGCCTAACCATCATGCCCATAACAGGCTCATCTGCAATTGGACCCTTCTTACAAACTTCGTTGAAAGCCTCTATAATCAATTCACGAGTTTCGTGAAGGTTTTGAATACCCTTTGTGTCATTGACCAAGACATTCGTTCCGTTGATAGCATAGATTTTCCTCATCAGGTCTTTATCCATGCCAAGTTCACCGAATTTGTTTCCGACTTCTTTTGCGTCCCCGGATCTGACTGGTCCGTCTCCGAAATGTCCTTCTCTTAGGGCAGCAACAATCTCGGTTGGTAGTGGTTCACACTCAATCATGAATCTGTTGTGTCTGTTTGGTGACTTACCTTCGAATGGTCTGCCATGGTTATTTCCCTCAACTGATTCTCTGTAAACAACAATTGGAGGACTGACGCTTACCTTGATGTTTTGTTCTTCTTCTAATCTATAGACTGTAATCTCAAGGTGAAGTTCTCCCATTCCAGCAAGCAGTGCTTCACCAGTTTCTTGGTTAGTCATAACCTGAAGTGATGCATCAGATTTTGCTAGAGCCCTAAGTGCATCAATGAACTTTGGAAGGTCTTTCATGCTCTTCGGTTCAACAGCCACAGTGACTACAGGGTCAGAATAATGTCTGATTGCTTCGAATGGTGTGAAATCTTTGTCTCGAGAGACAGTCACACCAGCGGCGGCTGACCTTATTCCTGTAATCGCAGCGATATTTCCAGCAACTACTTTTGGCACAGTAATTCGGTCTCCACCAACCATCATACTGACTTGTTGAACTCTTTCAGCCTTTGCAGCGCCAATTGCGAATACAGACTCACCTTGGTTGATAGCACCAGAATAGATTCTTCCGACTGCTACCTCGCCTGCGTGAGGATCCATCAAATTTTTGTAATCATCATTGCAAGTTCAGCATCTGGGTCACAATTCAGCATTGCCTTACCGATTGGTGTTTCTAGGTCTCCATTCCAAATGTTTGGAATCCTGTATGGTTGTGCTTCGACAGGCCCTGGCAATTTGCTTACTGCCATGTCGAGAAGTACTTCATGGACGGGAGCCTTGCGAGACAATTCTCTTTGCTGTTCATTATTACAATATTCAAATATATCCTTGAAATTAATTCCAGTCTTTTGCATGAATGGAACAGTAATTCCCCAGTTGTGGTATGCAGAACCGAAAGCAACTGTTCCAGAACCTACGTCAACTTGCCAGGACTTTTTGAATTCCTCTGGGGCGAATTGTCTAATTAGCTTGTTTACTTTCATGATAGTTTCTTGGAATCTTTCCATCATATCTTCAGGTGTGACTTGCAATTCGTTAATGAGTCTGTCAACTTTGTTGATAAACAGAACAGGCTTTACCTTTTCCTTCAATGCTTGACGGACAACAGTCTCAGTTTGAGGCATAGGTCCTTCTACGGCACATGCGAGAATGAAACAACCATCTACCGCACGCATTGCCCTGGTTACATCTCCACCGAAGTCAACGTGACCGGGGGTATCAATCAAGTTGATCAGATAATCTGTACCTTCGACTGAATGCACCATAGAAGCCGATGCTGCGTTGATCGTAATACCACGTGCGCTTTCTTGCTCGTCGAAATCCAATACACGGCTTTTACCAGCAAGGTCTTCGCTCATCATTCCTGCACCAGCAATCAAGTTGTCAGATAAGGTGGTCTTTCCGTGGTCAATGTGAGCGGCAATGCACAAATTACGAATTTGAGGTAATATGTGCATGACTTCTGTTGCTTTTTTGATATTGTCTTCCTTACGGCCCATAGTATCACGACTCTGGTATGGCTCGTCCACAGGCAAGGGGTTTATGAAATCGACTACCAAAATTAGTGCAAAATGGGATACAGTGTAATGATTCCTATGCAGTATTATTGATTCGCATTTGTCCTTCCATTTCCTTGAATAAGTTATTGATTTCCAACTTTAATTGTTGGTATGTCTTTTTTACATCTGAAATTTTTTCTTTAATTTGAATTTTAGATTTTTCAATCGAATCTTTCAGTTCCTTTTTTGCCTTTTGCAATTCATACAAACACGATCGTATTGAATCTCTTTTTGCAATAAATCGTTCTGTAAATCGATTTGAATCCATTTGTTCTTCGCTCAGTTTATTCATGGATTTTTCGAACTTGACATTTATTTTTGCAATTTCTATTGAGTGTTTAGGTGTTGATTTTAAATTTGATTTTAGTCCTAAAAGTTTGAACGAGCGGATCCACCATTTACTTGGGTCTACATGGTACCAACGGTGACCATTTCTGTAATCTGCTTGGAATGTATGATGGAAATTGTGGTACCCTTCTCCAAAAGTTAAAAACGCGAGCCAAAACGAATCTTTACTGGTATTTTCTTGAGAGTAAGGTTGCTTACCCCAAATATGAGCTGCGCTATTTATCAGAAATGTTCCATGATGAACAAAAACAATCCGAACAATCCCTCCCCACACTAAACAACCAACGGCGCCGGAAATTCCTGCAAGAAAATAACCTATTGCGACTGGTAGCAATATGCCAGATAACGCACCAATCAAAAAGATATTATTATGTTGCCACATAATGATTTTACTTTCTTGCAAATCCTTGACATTAGAAAAATCATTTTCAAATTTCTTATCCTCTACTAAAATCCACCCCATGTGAGAATACCAAAATCCTCTGGAAGCAGAATATGGGTCTGCTTCTTCGTCTGTGTATTTGTGGTGATTTCGATGGTCTGAACACCATTCAATAATTGAATTTTGAAAAGCTCCTGCGCCGAAGATTGCATAGAAAAGAACTAGCGGCCATGAAGCATCATGAGACCGGTGGGAAAATAGCCTATGATATCCTACTGTTATCGATAACCCACAAGCAAAATATAATCCCAAAAAGACTAGGAACTCGACAATACCTGGGGGTCCGAAATAAGCAAAGTGGAAAATAATTCCAGTTATTGCCAGAATCGGTGTTGCGATTAAAAATACTGAATTTAGCCAGTTGATTTTACTCATTGCAACATACTCTGTCATGGGCGGGGTCGATAAAAGAACGCCTATGACCGTTTGGGTTAATTTTTCTTTTATATCGCTTTTTTTAGCGACAAAATCATCGAGCGCTTGCAGCAATACGTTGAACTTCTTCTTTCTTTGCTACAGCGAATGAGGTGACATCACCAGAACTCGCCTTACTGATTTCATTGATTATGCACTGGGTAAGTGTTCTCTTGGATTTGGAAGTTCCTTGTTGAGCACCCTTTGCAAGATTTGCTAGAGCAACATCTAATCTCCTAGATGGAGAACTGTCGACAGCCTTTGGTTGAGAAACAGCACCGAATTTGATTCTTGTGATTTCTTCCATTGGTGCTGCATGGCAAATTGCATCAACGAATGTTTGAAGTGGATTTTCTCCAGATCTTTCTGCGATACTATCCAAGGCTGCTTCGAAAGCCTTCAATGCTCCCTGCTTTTTCCCTGTGTATTTTCCTGTTCGCATCAATTTGTTAGTGAATCTTTCAACTACGGATAGGCGTGATTTACCGAACCAAGCATTAGCGTGTCTTCCTCCAGAGTGAGGTACACCAACTGTTGTTAGGTTGATGTAAGGTGCTAAACCAGGGTCCCTGCAAACTACTTCTGCTGCATCGTATTTTCCGAATACCAAAGTACCGATTCCTGCAATCGGGGTTGCTTCTACAACTTCTTCTTCCTCAACAATTTGTTCTTCACTCATTGTAAACACTCCAAATCATCGGACAGGCTTCTCCTTTCGACCTCTAACCATTTCATCCAGTGAAACACCGTTTACTTGGATTACTTTGTATCTAACTCCAGGTATATCACCGTAAGAACGACCCATACGCCCACCGATACCTTCGACCATTACTTCATCGTGTTCATCGATGAAACTGATAGCTCCATCGCCTGGAGCGAATGCTGTTAATTTGTTTCCGTTTTTGATTAACGAAATCTTTACCGCTTTCCTAATTCCGGAGTTTGGTTGCTTTGCTTCGATACCAACTTTTTCAACAACGATACCCTTAGCTTGCGTTGAACCACCAAGAGGGTCATGCTTTTCGCGAGATTTTAGCATACGCTTTTTGTATCTTCGATCAGACCACCTAAACTTTTGGCGATCTTTGGCCATTTTTGCCCCTGCAAATAGTCCACGACCCATGATTATCTCTCCATTGAAGCAAGTTGCCGACCGACCCCCTATTTCATGATGCCGATTATTCTAAACCCTATTCGAAGGCTCGTTTACCTACAAAACCGTGCCAATATTCATGTCTTTTGTTTAACAGGCCATGTTTATGGCATTCCGTGATTTGCTCGGTAAGGCTGAGTTGATTTCGCAGGAAACAAGCGTACAGCACGGCATTTTTGATACTTCTGTTTCACATAATCATGGTTTGTTACTGTTTGAGAACATTATCGAAGCACCAGGCCACCGTGTCGCTACTAATCTTCTAACTCGGCCACGCCTATGCGATGCACTGCAGATCAAGCCAGAAGAATTCATCGACTTATTAGGATGGGCAATGAAGAATCCATCTGATCCCGAAATAGTCTCAACAGGACCGGTTTTGGAAAACGTAAAGGATGTTGTCGAGTTATCAAAAATACCGATTCCTCATCATTGGCGAGAAGATAGAGGAAGATACATGTCATCAAGCGTAATAATCGCTGAATACAACGGAATTAGGAATATGTCCTTCCACAGACAGTTATTGCATGATGACAATCATTTAGTGGCGAGAATTGTACCTAGGCATCTGCACGGATTCATCCAAGAGGCTAGAAGTCACAACGAGGAGGTAAATGTAGCAATCATAAATGCCCCTGACCCCGTTGTCCTTCTTGCAGCAGCAATGTCTTTTGATTCCAATATCGATGAACTGACTATTGCCTCAACCCTTCATCAAAAAGTACATTCTCGGCCACTGGAGTTGGTGACTTTACCGAACGGGATTCAAGTTCCCAGCGAAACAGAATATGCAATGTGGGGTAGAATCTTAACTTCTGATGCAGAAGAAGGACCATATGTGGACATAACAGGCACTGTCGATGATGTTAGAATGCAACCAATAATAGAGATAGATGGATTAACCCATAGAAATAATCCAATTTTCCATGCACTAATACCTGCAGAAGCCGAGCATAAGACCTTGATGGGATTACCAAGGGCACCAACAATCAAGAGTGCTGTGAGTGAAGTTTGCGAATGTTTAGATGTCCACATGACTGAAGGTGGAGGAGGATGGCTTTCAGCTGTTGTGAAAATAAAAGTGAACAATGAAGGCGACGGCATGCGTGCAATAGAGGCTGCGTTAAATGGTCACAAATCTATGAAAATGGTCACAATTGTCGACGAAGATATCGACATAACAAATCCCGTTCGTGTAGAATGGGCTATGATGACCAGATGGCAACCAGACAAGGACTCAATTATATTGTCAAATCAAAAAGGCTCCAGCCTCGACCCTTCAAGATTGGATGATGGTAATACATCAAAAATCGGTATCGATGCAACAATTCCATGGGGTTATGAGAGGTCTGGATTCCAGTCTGTTCAGTGAGATGATTTCATGCAAGACAGTGCGGGTACTCTTCAACACCCTCGAAGAAATCTCGGAACTAGGCATAGGTCACAGGCTGACAAATTCATAAAATTAGCTGAAAAAGATATTACAAACTCAGACCAAAACCTTGCTTGGGCAGAACAAAATGCCCAACAATCAATCCTCTATGATTTCACTGACGAACGAAATTGGCGTTGTCTGGCCAAGGTTAAGCATCTCAGAGGTGACGGAAATGGAATGGAGATGGTTCTAGAAGATTTATTTGTTGTATTGGGTAGAGATCCAAATCAATTAAATCAATTGAAAGGAATTGACCATCTGAAGTTAGGTCTTGAATTGCTTGAAGCAGCATTCTTAACAGATTCATTAGAACCAGAAAAATGGTTTTCATCTATGGATGAAACCAGCCTGGAAAATTTCGCTGAACGCTGCAAAAGGCTTGATTTTACAGACCAGCGAACAAATATTATCTATGGAAGAAGATTAGAAAAAATCAGGGCTTCTGGTAATGAAAATTTATTCATCGAATTAGTTCAATACCTACTTGCACATAGGCCTTCAAACCATGAATTGTGGCTGGAATTGGGAAGGCTTCATGAGCGTAGGAAAGAAGTTGACCAAGCTTGGCTCTGTTATGACCATGTTCAGCAAATACATCCATCAAGTAATGTGAGAGATTTGTTCCTTGAACGCTTGAAAGGTGCAATGGATGGCGAAGAAAAATACCATGGAGTGGACCTTCACTGGAAACTAGGTCGGACTTTTTGGCAAGAATGCAAAAACTGTCACAAACAATATCCACTGTTCAATCGCCTGAAATCGAGACTCAACAGGATGAGGAGCAAGCAGATGAAATTGATCCTCAATTGGCAAAATTACAATCTCTGATAGAATCAGGAGATGCGCCAGAAGCGTTCTTCCTGGCTAGGTCCCTCCTAACAAATGGGGAAGAATGGGCTAAAGAATGGATGATTAAAGCTCGAGAAATGATGGATTAAATATCTTCCAAAGTCATTATTTCTGTGACCCTCGATGTCCACAATTCTTTCAGTTCTCCTTCACTAACAGAAGCACACATTGCCGCTAACAATGCATCGCCTACAATGGACGGATTTTGTAATAAGTCATCAAATAAATCAATTCTATCTAATTTCTTTGCAAGAAGAATTAGCGCCCTTAAATCAGGCCTTTCAAGTCCAGAATAGTCATTGTCGGTATTTTCTACACACCATTCAAGTACTCCGTTGATGTCTGCTGAGTTGATTCTAAGCATCGGTTGCTCCTCCCCGGCTGATAATGGCTTAGAATTTACAATCTGGTCAGAAAAATTATCTGCTTCATCATCGATATACGATGAGCCAATTTCGACAAAAATCGCTCCTGCTTCTATTGCCAAGTCGATTTGATTGGCAATAATTGCGTGGGCATGAGAATTAAATGCACATCTTGCAGCATCAAAGAATTGTCCAAATGCTAAATGAATTCTTGATGCCTGCACCCTTGAGATGGCAATTGTTTCATGTGCATGACCAGCATTTCTTGATATTTCTCCATGCACATGTAAAGCCATCATGGGCTCATCTATAGAAATATGAAATGCTGCTTTGTTCAATAATGATATGTCATGATCTCTGCTCGCTTTCGCAACAGATTTCAATCGTGTCTCTGCCCAAGTTATGTCATCTCTTGCTTTTTCTATTTCTCCCATTTCAAAAAACATCAGACCTCTTTCCATTCTTAGTCTTCCTTCAAGTCCCAAATCTCTAGTCTCTGGTGTTCTTGAAACAGTTAACGCATCCTCGATGGATTCAAGGTTAATTTCACCGCTTAATCTCATTTTTACAAGTTCTAGGACCTTAGTTTCGGCAGGACTTAATTTTGATTCCAAAAACTCTACGATTTCACTTCCCATTATTAGTCCTAACTCGGCCACTCCGAGCCAACTTTTCCAACCCATTTTTTCTAGTAATGGTTCTAAATCACGTTCACCGGATTCGAATGATTGGATTATTTCCTCTGGATTCATAAATCCGTCCTCCTTGTATTTGCCAAAATATTGATGAAAGCAGATTCAGCAGATATTGAGTCAATGTTTCCTGACCAACCAGCAGCACCATCATGCCCCCCGCCTTCGCCACCTAATTGTTCGGACAATTTTTTCATCATGTTGCCCAAATGTACTCCTTGTGATGTTGTTCCTCGTTTAGCACGAGCAGTTAGTCGAGTTTCACCATCTTTGTGTCTTGAAACCAAAGAAACATCTCCACCTGTTTGTAAGAGCAAAGACGCTACTTTGCCTTCGAGGATTCCAGCAGTACTTTGAATTAAATTCCAACTTCCAACATCTATTGATTTACAGCGATTCAGTGATTTTATTATTGCGCCACGATCGCTTGGAGAAATTTGTTCATTTTGCACCTCTTCTACAAATTTTTGATATTCGAAATTTCCACCTGCAACAAGTTTTGATGCACACTCTAATGCATGCTCATCAGCATGCATAAACCTTCCAGTGTCTGTAATCAATCCTGCAAGTAAGAGTTTCCTTACTTCATCTGTAAGAGTTTTTTTATGATAGGATTCCAGATATTCAAAAATCATTTGAGTTGTTGAACGAGATTGGTTTCTATATTCGAAATCAATCTCTCTAAATTCCCAATCGGACGTAGCATGATGGTCAATTACACAATAAGGTACATCATTTGGGATAGTCACTCCAGTTTGAGAAATTGACGCTGCATCAACGAAGATAACTCCAGACAATTGCGATGGCCATTGATGATTACTAGAAATTAATTTGAATGGTGCTTGCAAATCTTTACAAACACGCTTTGCTAATTTTCCCATGTGTAAACCACAAGCCATCATTCCGGGATTAATCGCTGCTAGAGCTATTGCAGAACCTATTGTGTCCATGTCACCATTTTTACCAGATATTACCGCAACCGGGCCATTGGAGGTTGCGTTCTGAATCCAGTGGTGAAGATTTTCCAAAATCATCCCTCGATGGATTTCTTTAATTGTTCGTAAGTTGATACTAATTCAGCTTCTTTTTGTTTTATTGATGTCAAGGCACTACTGAGTTGTTCACAGGCTGATTCCAAATCCGAAATTAATGCTTCACGATCTTTTACTTCAACCAAAATGGTTCCCATTTGGCGATGAAGAGACAATCCATCTGGTTGATTTTTTACTGCAGCAATAGTACCTTCAATTTCTCTTAATTGAGTATTCAATGATGCGACTTGCTGTCTAGCGGTTTGGACTTCTGAAACAACTAATTGCAGTTGCTGGGCTAACTCCATGGTGTTATCCAAACGCAACTACTTCAAGAATCCATCACTTTGAGGACCTTGTGTGAAACTATGATACTTCGCATTCTTGTATTCCACATAGCCCTAGCATCCTTGGCTCTTGATTCACACAAGATAAATGAAAAATGTGTTCCATCAATTTCGACAACTTCTTCGCTAGCCAAACTTGAGGCTAATGAAACAGCATCTGGTGAATCCACCATTAGGCGGACTTTCCACATGTTAATCACTCCTCTTCGTCAAGTTCACCAGCGCTCATTGCACGCTCATATTCGATTGCTGCTTGTTGTGCAATGTATGCCATATCTGCAGTAGTAGCGCCATCTGCATTTCTTCTGATGATTCTGTTATTTGCTTCTGAAGCTCTTGTGAAAGGTTCCCATGCGCCACCGGCAAATGTGTGACCACATTTTCCGCATGACCAAATACCAACAGATTTTCGTGCGACCTTTCGGTATTGGCAAACTGGGCAAGTGTATTTTGCTGATTTTTTCCTTAGTGCCATTCCAGCATTTCTTCTAACGCTAACACCATAGCGAGCACCAAACTTTCCTGTTAGTCCGGCTTTTTGTGTTCTCTTTGCCATATTTAGGCCTCCTTGGATTTGACGAGATTCGCTAGTTCAGCACATCGATTTTGAGCCACTTCTAGTATCTCGGCGAATTCGCTCGGCGTGAAAGTTCCCTTTAAGCCCTTTTGTAGTGAATGCAAATGACCCTCTTCTGCCAAAGTGATGTGAATTCTTTCTTCACCACCAGTTTCTTCCTCAGAATTAGCGTCTAAGACATAGCGTCCACCGACTCTTGTGAAGGTACACATTGTAGGTGTTTTTTGAACTGCAAGTGGGTAATCTTCTCCGACGTCAAATCTTTCAGCAGGAACAATTGCAGTTTTTAGTGCAGCGATTGCTGCTAGAGCAGACGCATCGAAGATATTTCCTCTGTCAGATAATACGTGAATATCAATCATGACTCCTAGGACTTTTTCTCCAGGAATAATACACAAAGAATCCATGTCAATACAACCAGATTCTCTAATTCCTCTGTCAACAACTCTTCCTAATTCAATAGATTCTGGAGACGGTGGTCCTGCCTCATACTTTAATGCTGCAACAGGTCGTAATTCAGCACCGCACATCAGCGATCCTTGAGTTGGTCTATCTGGCCAAGGTTCTCTAATCTCGAATTTTACACCAGCGTAAACTATGGTTTCTCCCCATGTTACCTTTGCACTGCCTTCCGCATTGTACAGACAGTCTGTTTCAAGTTCTATATCTCTAGAATCCCATTGACCCCTGCCATCAATTCTTTGATTGGAAGCAGCGAGATTGGCTAACTCTTGTCTTAACAAATTTGAAACAATTTCAACCATTATTAAGCACCTCCCGATTTCGCTTCATATCTTCTTCTTAGTGCGTCCATTTGAATTTCATGAATCTCTTTTGCTGCTTTCATATTATATTCCATGCAAAGATTGAATTCATCAACAGATAGGTCGCCATCCATTTGTAAGAATGCAATTTCACCAGTAGTTGGTAAGATTCCCATTGGTAAATCAGCTTGCCCGTAATTATCTTCTGCCTTATCCAAATCTAAGACTACAGTGTCTTCGACTTTTCCGCTTGCGACTCCGACAATCATGTCTCGCATTGGGATTCCAGCATCCGCTAGTGCCACAGCTGCTGCAGTGATTCCTACACATCTTGTACCTGCTTCAGCAGATAGGATTTCTATCTCCACTCTGATTTTGGATCTTGGATATCTTTCAACAAGAACAACACTTTCCAATGCTTCAGCTGTTACTTTGCTGATTTCTCTCGACCTTCGATTGAAGCCTGGTCTGATTCTATCGCTAGTTGAGAAAGGTGCCATATTGTATCTTAAATCTATAATTGCCCTATCTTGCCTTTGTATTTTTCTGGGATGTGCTTCCATTGGGCCGTAAACTGCGCAAACAGCAACGTTCAGACCATGTTTAACCCATGCAGAACCATCAGCCGCAGGTAAAATACCTGCTTCAATTTTAACTTCCCTCATTTCATCAAGCCTGCGACCATCCAGCCTAAGACCATCATCTCTCAGCAATTGGACATCTCCATATCCTCCCATTATTCATTCCTCCTTTCTTCAACAAATTGTGAAATTACATCTGTCACATTACTCATGTGACCTGAAGACTTTAGCAAATCAATAGCATCTCTTACCATTGAGATATTTTCTGGTGAACCATCTACCCACATTCTACCATTATCTGCTACAATGATTCTGCAGTCGGATGCCTCTTTCAACGAGTTGAGAATTGAGTCGTTATCAGAACGAACAAGCTTTACTAAATTTACAGGTAAATCAAGTACAGTGCCTTCCTTGAGTTTCCTCAAACCTACACCTTTCATCGTAATCACGATGTTATGTGCCTCATCGACCTCCTGGACCCTAGCGAGCATTACATCTCCAATGTCCATGTGTTCTCTAGCAGCACCAAATTCAACCTTCCAAGGTGCTAAAGACATTGGTAGTAATCCATTGAATGGCCCATTTACTTCTGCAAACCATAGGTTGTTCCTTACGCTCTCGACTATACCGATTACAAGATCACCTGACCTTGGTAAGTATGCAGAATATATTGGGTCAACAAAAACAACTCCGTTGTTTTCTTTTGCCCAACCCAATTTTGTTGATATGATTTCATTCCCCTGTTTTAGGGTTCCAGTTCCTGCTCGTACACCAGAAGAAGCCCCGATGGCTTCTCCAGGAGTCACGAGGCGCAGCACGGCGCCTTCTTCTGCTCCTGTCATTTCTTTGTCTCCGTGTCGGGCCACATGCGACCCCATGATAAAGCAGACGATTGAAAATCAATCTAATTCTTTAACTTCTGAGTTATTATCTATCCCTTTGATTTTTCCTATAATATTACCCGCCATCCCAGGTGGGCATTGAATAATACATGCCCAATCACCATTTGATAACCAATCCTCCTTGTCTAAATAAGGGCGAAGGAATTTATTGGCTGCACCGTATCCTGAGCCTGAAATTCGGAATGCTATTCTGATTGGTTCAAATGAGAGAGGAATCATATGTTTAAGCACTGCAATTGCGTCCTTTACTTGAATTTCTACGCGTTTGAAAGGGTCTACGGAAAATCTGCTTTCCTCAAGAGCTAATTCTATTCTAGTTCGGGGGTGTGGAGATTTCGCCTTTGGGTCGATTGCAGTCTGATGTATTTCTTGGATTATCAGTTGTCTTTTTTGTTCAACCATTTGTTTTCTCTGCATGGTAGTTAATTGAATTGAACCCTTTTCGAGGATTATTTTTGAAATTTCTAAAATGTCTTGACTGCCAAAAGTGGATTCTATGGCTTCTTCCGTTGGCCTATCGCCTCCTTTAGCATCATGCCATACTTCATCGGTTGCCAAGAAATCATCAATGTTAACTGAATCCGGGTCAGATCTAAATTTGTCAACCAAATCTGGGTCTACCAAAATTTCGTATCGCTTGCCACCAAATTCCCATCTTGCCAAGACTGCATCGTCAAGGCTTACCATGATTAATCCTCAATCGGTTTCAGCCTATCGATTTGTTTGTTCACTTCGTCTCTGTCTAGGACGGAGTATCCGTTTGAATCGATTACAGCTACTTCTACTGCATCTCTGTTTAACTCTTGGTCGTTGGAATTCCTTAGAGCTTCCAAACCAAGTTTCAGTGCTGCATTCAGAGTCATGTTCTCTTTCCAATTCTTTTCAAAGAATTCTATCACGGTGTTTCTCCCACTACCGATTGCCCCTGCATGATAAGACTGGTAAGCGCCAGATGGATCTGTTTCATACAAATGGATACCATTTTCGTCTATTCCACCAATCAAAAGTGCAGTTCCGAACGGTCTGGAACCGCCGTACTGTGTGAATGATTGCTTGAAGTCGCAAATTTTCTTTGTCATGATGTCTAATGGAATTGTATCTGCGTAAGTGATCCTGTTTACTTGCGCCTCAACTCTGGCTCTGGAGACCAATTGTCTGGCATCAGCAACAAGTCCACTAGTTGCGATTCCAATGTGGTTATCGATTTTGAATAGTTTCTCTATCGATTCAGGGATGATTAATCTGCTTGCGATTCTCTTATCACAAACTAAAACAATCCCATCTTTAAATTTCAAACCAGCGGTTGTTGTTCCTCTTTTTACGCTCTCTCTGGCGTATTCAACTTGAAACAATCTTCCATCTGGGCTAAACGTTGTAATTCCGTGGTCGTAACCTCTTCCGCTAGGCTGCATATTGCTCCCTCTGACCCGCTCTCCGGGTGGGGTCTTATCAACCTTGGCGGTATCCGGTGGTTGTGAAAGTGGCAATTTTATCCAGTGGCGGCAAAGATAGTAGTGCCGCAATATGGTGGGCCCAGTGCAAAGGTTGGGATGTGAAATATCTCGTGACAATGATTGTGACTGGAGGAGATTCAATGATGTTTCAAGTACCAGGGACACACCTTGTCAACCAACAAGCGAAGCTTTGCGAAATTGCATGGGTTCCTGTGGAGACTCTAGGGCATCCAGATACTGAAATTTCAGATTTAGAGGATGCTTTGAAAAAACTCGAGATTGATGGTATTGTTTCAGGCGCTTTGAGATCGGACTATCAGAAAAACAGATTGGAAAGGATGTGTGAAAGACTTGGTATCAAATCCTTCACTCCTCTATGGCACCAATCACCAGAGGACCATTTGAGGAATTTAATCTCAAATGGCTTCAAGGTGATGATCTCTGGTGTCTCTTCCGAAGGGATAGGTGAAGAATGGTTAGGTCACGAATTTGACATCGAATCATTTGAAAAACTCAAGACACTTTCTGAAAAGTATCGATTCAATATCGATGGTGAGGGTGGAGAATATGAGACAGTTGTACTAGCCGGTCCACACATGCGGGGGGGCTTGAAATTGACTTCATTAAGACCTGGGATGGAGTCAGAGGTCACCTAATTTTTGAGTAGATTGAAAATATTCATTTCTTAGTAAGATTCATGTTCTTAGTACTCAGCCCCCATAACATGGCATTCTGCCCTTTGGATTACAGATACGGCTGTCAAGACTTCAAACACATTTGGTCTGAACTTGGCCGGCATGAACGCCAACTAGAGGTTGAAAGAGCATTAATATGGGCTCATATGAAAATGGGTAAGGTTTCAGAAGCAGATTACAAAATCGTTGAATCGATTTCTAATCCTGAATCTGTCACTAAAGAAAGAGTCAGTGAAATCGAGGCAGAAACACGACATGATATCATGGCACTAACAAAAGCCATGGCTGAAGCCGCAGGCGAAGCAGGATGGTGTATTCATCTAGGTGCAACATCCAATGATATTGTGGATACTGCAGTCGGATTACAACTTAGAGATTCGATTGTTTTACTCAGACAGCAATTATGCAATTTAATCGAGACAACAGCAAATCTTGCAGAAAGAGAGAGAGATACTGTAATGCTTGGAAGAACTCATGGACAGGCTGCCGTTCCTATCACATTTGGATTGAAGGTTGCTGTTTGGTTGGATGAAATGAGAAGGCAATTGATTAGACTTGATGAAGCAACACCGAGAATAGCAGTTGGCAAATTTTTGGGCGCAGTTGGGACTGGGGCAGCACAAGGGGAAGGAGCAAGAGAATTACAAAGTTTGATTTTAACGCATTTGGGCTTAGAAACTCCTCTTGCAACAACCCAAGTAGTTGGAAGAGACAGATATATCGAATATGTATCATGGCTTGCAAATGTTGCATGTACTTGTGAAAAAATTCTTCAAGAAATTAGAAATCTACAGCGTTCCGAAATATCAGAGGCTGGTGAAGGATTTGACGTCAAAAAGCAGGTCGGTTCCTCAACCATGGCACACAAAAAGAATCCAATAAAATCAGAAAATGCTTCAGGTTTGGCTAGAATAGTTCGATCATTCATCATACCAACATACGAGAATGCGCTTCTCTGGCATGAACGAGATTTAGCGAATTCTAGCAGTGAAAGATTTACTCTTTCTCATGCATCTGCTTTGTGTGAAGACGTCTTGTCAAAAACCGAAAACGTTCTTAGAAATTTGTGGGTTGATAAGGATAGGATGATGCAGAATATTACTAATCAAAAAGGGTTAGTAATGGCTGAAAAGGTAATGATTGAATTAGTTGCACATGGAATAGGAAGGGATGAGGCTCACGAAATTTTGCGGTCAGCATCCTTTGAAGCTATTAACAACGGAGAAGAATTAATCGACGTTTGTTCAAGAACTCCAGCCATCTCCGCAGCGTTTACTGCAGAGGAACTCGAAGAGATGTTTGAGCCTTCAAATCACATCGGAGTTTCTGGAGAAATAGTCGATGAAGCAGTCAGTCTAGCAAGAACAGAAATTAACTAATCCGCTTGCATCATTGCATATCTGACAAGAGCCATTGCCAATAGTGCAGATAGCGTAAAAGCAATACCGACCATTTTTGACATATCGTACCATAATAATATGATTCCAACAATTGAGATATATGCCATGACTTGACATAATGCATTAGCATTGTTTAGTTTAGATTTCATTGTGTCATTTAGGGTTAATTTATTTTCTAACAAAAATGTGTAAATTAGGAAATATATTCCCTGGAATGGTATTGTTGCTGCGATGATGGTTAATGCAATTTCCCTTGTATCATTAGGGTCTTTGCTTTGTTCAATCCCCTGAAAAAGTAGCAATGCAGTGTTAGTTCCTAATAGTGCAGCCATTATTGTCCATCTTTTGTCTTGGGAGGATGTTCTGCTTTCAACATTGACAGAATCCTGTGACATAAACTGCCTTCGAATATGAAGGACTTTTAGATTACTGTAATTTCTAATTAGTAAAGATGAATTCTAACAAATTCAAAAATAGCGCAGAGCGAGGATAATCCCACCTGTAATTGTAGCGACTATCATTAGAAGAATCATCATTGCGTGGGGGCCAAATTCATTTTTGTCATCCAATGCGGTCCCTAGGAGCCCATCTCTAGACAAAGCGGTGGATAATTTTCCGGCTTCATTGAATTCAGGAGGGTCCCTTCTGGGTATTCTTTCGCCTTTTTTGATTTCGCCGCTCATGACCCTTCCATTCATCGCTTGCTCATATGGATTATCATTCATAATTACGATAAAGCATATTTTTGATTACTTACAGGACTGTGCATGAAAGAGCCAACAGTATCTGATATGTCAATTGCAGACGAGCATATAGTAGTGGAAGCAAAGACCAAGGTTGGAGATGTTTGTGAAGAGTTATCTAAAAACCCAAGAAATGCTGTTTTGGTTATGAAAAAAGGCGAAGTAATGGGTGTAATCACTGCGAAGGATATTTTTATGCAACTTTCTGAAGGTAAAAATGTAGCCAAATTGAAAGTTGAAAAAATAATGAGACAGAACGTCAAAACATTCGTGCATGATGAAAAACTTTCATTTGCTCTAGAGGTTATGAGCAAAGAGCGCCCAGATGCTATGGTAATCGTGGATTCTGATGGATCTTTTATTGGATATTTTTCAGCAGAAGATTACAGGGATGCTACACGAAGATTAGAAGCTCATCAGTTAATGGCAGCAAGATTGTCCCGATCAAAAAATGCAATTCAAGAAGAGAAATCAAAAGAAAGCAAGACTACTGATTTGTTAGATTTATTGTTAGGTGGAAACGAATTTGATGACGAAGAAGAAGACGAAACTCCTTCCATGATATCACTCGAATGAGGGATGATTTTGTCTTTATTTCAATTCGACATTGATGGTTCATCAATTCATCTTGCGGTTGAAGGTTCATGTGGCGGTAGTACAATTGGAATACAAATGGCTCGTCAATCTATAGAAAATGGAGGTCGAGTTCTATGGGCCTCTCCTGAACTACCAGACGGCACTAGATTTTCTCAAATTTTCAAAGGATTAGACCCTGTATCCTCATCAAAATTCCATGCCATGAATTTAGTTGGCAATTTTGACCTGGCACTGGAATCATTAATCTCAGCTGCAAAAATGCTTCCTAATGTCAATCTAGTGATAATGGATGATTATTGTCCAGATAGTGGAAAAATACCTAATGACATCATTTCGGGTGTGAATAAGTTAATTGCTGAAAGTAATTGGACAAATTTATTGATTTCGAAAGGTGGCGAGTCCATGGATGAAAAACCCTGAATGCTAGAGGAAAATCTCGAATCAAAAGTGACAAAATTTGGCTTTTAACTAGGCCTGGTTCAGATTCAAAAAGAATCTTAACTATGGGTGAAAATTCGATAAATCTTATTCTAACCGAGGATGGATTCGTCGAATGACTACTCATCTTCACCTAGAAGTTTAGCCATCTCATCAAGAGCATCATCATCCGGTTCTTCGAATTGCTCTGGATTTTTGGCTGCACCATCTAAAACATCTTCTCCAGCTATCGCTGGAGCAGCATCTTCTCTTGCCTTTGCTAGATTAGACCTACCTCTATTGGTAAGGTACCAAATCATTGCTAGTAGAGTAATTCCTAAGATAATGTATGTGACTTGAACGGAAGTGACCATGGTCGTGCTAAGAAGAAGCGGATATCAATATTTAGGCTAATTTGCTAAATCTTTGGCCAAATGTCTTCGTTTATCGTAAGGCGGTTGGACCCATCCGTCGAATAACGGTTCTCGATTCTCAAAAACCCAATCCAGATTTGATTTAATTTTGCATTTAGGACATCTACTACCTTGGTTCTGACCCATCGATTTCATTCTTGTACCACACTCACAAGTCGGCCTGTTCTTTTGTTTAGATTGAATTATCCTCATTGCTTCAAGATGCACCTTTTCCTCAAATTCTAATCCCATGAATTCGATTTCGTCCCCAGGCTCCAACCACTGTGAAAGAAGATTAAGATCTCCTGAATCTGAAAAACATAAAATTTCGTTGTTGATAATAATATGACCTCCTTTCAATTGATTAATTTCATGGACAGTGCAATATTTTGTACCTTCGATATGGTCGCCAGTAGATTGGTTTGTACAGAAAATTCTACTTCCGATTGTTTCACTACAGTCTTCAAGAAGAATATCCAGAGCCTCTTTGGCACCTGCTTCATTTCTACTCCTTACGCCAAACAAAATCGGAGAATTACCTCGAGGGGAAATTAGTCCTCGATTAGTTCTCGGATCCCGACAAAGGAATGTATCTTTCATCTCTGTGACTTTTAGTAATAGTTCTTCACTAACATAGCGTTCTTCTTTTGTCCACGCAATTGCTTCCCATGTAGAAGTATTACAGCGCCAAGCACATGAAGCGGCTGCACCAATTCTTCCATGGCCACCCCACTGCCATCCACCTTCTAAATACGAAATTTCTCCTCTCACGCCACTCCAGTAAACATCTTCATTTGGTTGGTTTTCAAATAGTACTAAACCCGGGTCAGCAGGAAATTGTTGTCTATTAGAATGATTAGAAGTTCCTATTTTTCCTTTCAATGGAAGTATCTTTTCTTTCCAATAATTTTCGATCAAGGAATTATCTCTTCGCCACAAAATAATTCCACAGACAGTGCAGCATTACCTCGTGTTCTACGATTTGCAAATGGCCATAGCCTAGTCAGCCTAGGAGTGCCATGTTGACAGGGAATCTCTTCCAACAATTGATGAAAAACTAACGTTGTACAGCCGCCAAGCAGCGAATCTGTATCGTCTAATCCAAGCCACATAATTCACACCGGTGAGAATTCATCACCATTTTCTCCATTGCATATGCGTTCGATGACACTTGGTAGGCCAAGAGATTCGTTGACTTGAAACAACCTTGCACCTACCGCCCATCCAGCTCCCATATCTGAATTTCTATCTCCCACCATTAAATCTAATTCATGAATCGGGATTGGCTTTTCACCAAACCAGTTTACTGTTTTGTGAGATTCTCCCCTGATTTTTTCAGATCCTGCAAACAGCATTCCAGGCCTTGGTTTTCTACAATTGCAACCATCTCTTCTGCGATGAGGGCAGGTTATTATCAAATCTACATTACCAATTTCCTCGACCAATTTTTGATGGATTGATTCCAATCGTTTTTCGTCCCACAGACCTCTCATTATAGCGGATTGATTGGTAACGATTACAATTTTGAAACCAAGAGCCCTCAATTTTGCAATGGCATCTGCGGAGTTTGGAATAATCTGCAGTTCATCTGGTGAATTAATGTAATTTGGACTTCCGTAATTTAGAACTCCATCTCTATCAAGATAGGCAATTCCACCATGCCAATTTTCGAGGTCGCACTCAAACTCTTGAATTATTGGACCCCTCATAATACACTCCAAAAGTCTCATCCATATTTGAGTTAAGGCAAACCGCTTTGACTGAATCCATTCTAGGTCGTGATAATGGCAGCCGATTTGCTACTCGAAAGGGCGATTGCCACGCCCATCGGTGTTATCGGTATGCTCATTTTATTCATAACCTGGAAATCAAAGTCAGGGAAATTTGAATCATTTGCACCACTAGGGTGGATTTTTACTGGATTGTATTTCTTTAATGACGCATGGTTTTATGCTGGACATGAAGATATAGTTCTCACAGTTATGAGCGGTCTCACTTTACCAGGCGCCATTGCAATATCTCTTTGGGAAAAAAGAGTGAAAGACGAGCGTGATGCCAAAGCATTACGATGGTTTAGAGGAGCAGTAGCAGCGGCAGGATTGCCTTACATTTTGATAGCTCATGTTCCAATTTTGAACGTACTCGCAATTTGGTTTGTTGCTTGGCAATCAGCGGCATTCCTCTCATTTGCGGGGGGAGCAAATGTTACACTTGGTGAGACTTATGCTAATCCTGTAAATGGGCAAAGCGTTGAATGGGAATCTTGGGAAGGTAATAGGTGGTTTTTGACCGAAGAAATGTCAGAATATTCATTTCATACTGAACTGATGGTAAATGGTGACCCGATATACATTAATTTCGTCTTAGCATGTACTGCTATTCAATCAATCATCATATTTGTAGGGGCAATATCTGTTTTGGAAATTGATTGGAAAAGGAGAGTTAGAGCACTTTTCATAGCCCTTGCTCTCATTCATATCTTGAATCTATTTAGAAACGCTGGACTTATTTGGCTTCAAATGGAGTATCCTGATTGGCAATGGATGGGAATGTCAGTATTCGAATTTGGGCATGCATACGCATCAAGATTCGTATCATTAATTGCCATGTTTTTACTTGCGCTCGTCTTATTTGAAATGCTTCCCCAATTACACAAACATGTTCTGAGGTTGTTGAAACCCTTAGGGTTTTCACCTAGGTTGAGAAACTAATCTCATGAATTTCGTTGCTTTTTTCCACCAATTCTCAATTCAGTTTTCAAAGGCATCTGATGTTCCCAAGCAAATTCCTTAACGATTCTCCAACCTTTTTCCGAACCTTCGTAATCTGTGACATCAATTGTCTTGTCTCGAGTGTTAGCTTTGAATGCCGCAACTGGCTCTGCATTATGGAATACTAAATACGCACTTCCGAATCCAAATCTTTGCTTTAATACATCTGAAAAATATGGAGCTATAGGGTCAGATGGCGGTATACGAAATCACGAATAGGTGGAACATTTTTTGCGTCTTCTAGCAATTCTTTTTGCCCCAGCAAACTTCCATCAAGTCTTTGATTAAGAATCCTTTAATCAAAGTCTTATCCTCTTCGAATTCAGTTAAAATCGCTTTCAATTCCTCAGGTTGGAAAGGTGTTCCTGCGAGCCTAATGAATTGTTTGAGTGTAATAACAGGGTAATCTGATACAAGCCTGCGAAGATATTCCTTTCGCAAAATCACAGGGTCAAGACCTTGTCGAGGTGCTACCGATCTGAAACCACCTCGGTAATCTTGCACCATATGTCCACTACGTAGTAATGGCTGAATCAATTTTCTAAATTCCGCCCTCTTCATTGCATGTCTTTCCATGAATAGGTTTGGATCACTGTTAGTCTCAAAGAATTCCAGAATATCCAGTAAATCCTCATCAGGTTCCATGCCCCTTATTGCTAGAAGTGTCGAGAAATGGTCGTAAGATGCCCATACTTGGTGGCCTCGAAGGTTAATTCCTTGGTGTAATTGATGGGCACTAGCCATATTCTTCAAACTCACTCTGTATAATTCTGCCCTACCTCTCAATCCGAAGTCGTCCCTAACTTCTTGGACGCTACCTAATGCTTCAATTTCGTTTTCCAATCGTGAATTTTGGTGAATATGGTGTCTGTGGAATAGTGCTCTTTCAGCGATCTCCTTGGGTTGCGGGTCGACAATTCCTCCTCGAATCATTCTCTCTCCTGCTAATTTGAAACCAATTGCCTCTAAGGCATTCTTTGAATCTGGTTCTAATTCTGTCACTGGAATTCCATTAAATTGAGACAAGACTGCAACATCAACTAACTGGTCCGAATGATTATCTAATAATTTTTCAAACGCAATACAAAATTCATCCAAATATGCATATGGGATGTGCATATCCTTAATTTCCAGGTAATCGTTTACTTTGAACATCAGAACCTTTCCAACTGGATCTACTCCCTTGAATACAGGTAAATACCATCCACGGTCTAATATTGATCTCACTTCCCAGATAAATCTCGAAACATATGGGTCGGATTGAGTTAGGATTCTTAGGGTCCTATCTTCCTTTGAGGGATGTGATAATTTCTCTACTTCGTCAGGTACGACATAGAATGCCTCTGGCTCTGGAACTAGAGCCATTACTTTTGCAATCTTTCCATTGTTTTCCAGATTCCTTAATGCTAGTGCTAATTCTTCTACACTTCTTGATACATAGTATCGTAAAGTAAATGCCTTAACAGGTCCAATACGTTTGATTACTTCAACCAATGAATCTTCGAAAGACATTGGTTCGTAAACATCTACGACTCTATGGAATAAGGATAGCCTCCTTCTTCGACCGACCACATCTTCAAATTGTTTAACGATACATAACTGTCGTTCCAAGTTATTCATCGCATTTTTCAAATCCCGCTGCAATGACTTATGTTCGTCTCCTTTTGGGAAATCAATCAAAATTTCTTGTCGTGTCAAATTTTCTTCTTTTGGTATTTTTTCAAGAATCAGTTTTTCCATTTCTCCTAACCAAGGTGGTGGTTTAAGACCGAGCAACATTGGTAGATTCTCTTTGGTTGTATATCCTATTCTATTATGAAGCAATCTTCCCATTATCACATCAGTATCTAATTGTAAATCTTTCCAATCAGCATACCTAAAGTCATTTACTCTGTACAGCATTTCTTGCTGCTTTTGGAATAGAATGTGATTGTTAAAGGCAGAGAATCCATCGGAATGGGCGGAGAATGATTTCTGCATTACTAAATTTTGAACCCAACGATATTCAACAACTTCATCCTCGCCTCCTGTGATTCTGTGTTCGTCAACTTTGAGAATATATTCAGCATCATCCACCTGTTTGAAGAAACCAACAGAAACCACATTTCTCATTTCTAATTCGTGAAGTATTGAGTCAATTTGTCCTTGAGGGAAAGGTAATCTATCGTTGATGTATTCTCCGGTTCGGGGCCCTTCACTTCCTAGCATTTCTATGATTTTTACACGTAATGCTTCATGTGGATCTGATATGCTTACCTTTTCCCATTTTATCGGATTAAGCCCATCATATTGAGTTGAAATCTCGAAACTCAAATTTTTGGTATAAATATCTCTAATGTCTGTTAATTCTTTACCACCAGCCCGAGCAATACATCCCAGTGTGCCATGAATTTCAGCCATGTAATTTGCGAACCATTTGTCATCTAATTCTGTTGAACCAGTTGAACGTATTTTCATTATTTTATTTTCAGAAGCTAGTTCTTTTACCCATCCTTCGATTGTTGAATGTTCAATTCCCTGAAGTTTTTGTTTGTAAAGGGGATTCTCCCAATTTCTGTTAAGACCACCACCTTTCTTCATCAGTTCCAGTAATTCGTTAGAATTGGTTGGTTTTGGAACTTTACTAGAGTAATAATCTTTGAGTTGGTCTTTGGTTAATTCTGTTGCCAGGCTACGATTTCCTAGCAATCTCCTTAGTATTTCGGGGTCTATATCCTTAACCAAAAATGCACGGGTTTTCATAGAGAGTAGGTCTTCAAACGAACTCATGTACAAACTCATTCCTAATTTTGACGGAATTACGACCTTCGAATGGACAATTCTCGTTTCAGAATTCATGCTTGATTCTAGGAAAGATGAGAGAGATTTTATATCAATATCTGAAAACATTATTTCGTTTTTTGCTTCTTTTATCAACAAAGAATCTTCTATAGACCGGTGCCTTTGGAGCAGAGCATCTGCTCTCTGTTGAAATTGCTGTGGGCTGACTTCTTCAGCCCCAATTCTTTTGGGAATAATCAGAGACCTTCCCGCAACTTCCCTAAACCTCTTGGCAAAAATTTGTGTCCCAACAATGTATCTTTCAATAACCTCGATGTGATTGTTTGAACGGAAAGAATCTAGCATATCTGCAGGATCGATAGATTGGCTTGTTTTGAATAATAACCCATTTTCATCGAATGATAACTCTAGGACAGCGATACCCGAAGTTTCTGCCAATCCGGCCATGAAATATCCAAATGCTGTGTTGAAACCTCTACCACGACATGATGTAATCATGTAAGTGGGCATACCACCACTGATGACTTCTTCAATAATCAATCGATTTGGGTCAGGGATTTGGAATGAATCCAGGGTGTGCTCTTCCAAATGTCTTGCAATGGTATTAGCAACATGCTCTCCTAAACCATATACGTCTCGCAAAATCACCCTTGGGTCAAATTGTTTTCTCAGTGCATTTACCGAATGCCCGATTAAGTCTAGCAGTGCTACAGATAATTCACGTGAACGACTTCTCGCTTCACCACTCCATGATGGAACAGTCGGCCTGTATCCTGTGACAGATGTGACATTTACGCGGGTTCCTTGAATATTTGTCACTCTGTAAGTCGAACCTCCAAGTAGAATTACATCGCCATTCCTTAGATTAGCTACGAAAGAAGATGATAACTGCCCCAAAATACTTCCTTCTGCATTGAAAACAAGATAAGAATTATCAGGAGCGATTGTACCAATATTCGTATAGTAAATCATTCTTGAATAACCTCTCTTGCCGTAGAGGTTTTCTTCCCAATCTATCCATATTCTTCTTTCTTCATCTAACATATCTAAAACTTCGATAAAATCATCATATTCGAAATTTCTATATGACCAAGTACTTTTTACAATTTCAAATGCCTCATCGATATCTCTATCATTTATTATCACCAAACCAATTAGGTATTGGGCCAATACATCCAAACAATTTTCTGGGAAATCAAGTCTGTCCATGTCACCAGTTTGTATTGCTGCTTGTAATGCGGCTAATTCTAATAAATCATCGACACTGGAAGGTAAAAATCTCGCTCTAGGTATTCCTCCTACGTGGTGGCCAGCTCTTCCAATTCTCTGAAGCGCCGTGGCAATATCTCCTGGAGAACCTACTTGGACAACCATATCAACTGAACCGATGTCTATACCCATTTCAAGTGACGAAGATGTGACTACTGCCCTCAAGTGACCTAATTTCAATTTTCGTTCTACATCCAATCGAATTCTCTTGTCCATAGATCCATGATGCCCTGCAATTAGGTCTCCTAGGTAGGGCCTTAATTTCTGAACTAGAGTTTCAGTCATCTTTCTTGTATTGGCGAAAACTAAAGTTGTAGTATGAGCACTGATCAAGTCTGCTATCATTTCTACATTCATATCTAGGACTTTCATAACAGAAAGTTCGCTGAATTTAGGGGAACAGAGCAATATATCAAGGTCAAGCTCTCTTGCTCCGCTTATCTTTGCAATCTTGATTTCTTGACCCTGCTCCCTAGTCTCCCTATCGTCACTTGCGACTAAATATTCAGCAACAGTTTCTAGTGGCTCCATCGTGGCGGAAATTCCTATTCTTTGAACAGGATTGTCAAGAATTGTATCTAGGAGGGAAATGGTCAATGCTAAATGAACACCTCTTTTTGTCGGTACCAATGAATGCATTTCATCAATGATGATCCATTTTACCTGAGATACAATAGGTTGGAATTTAGGAGAGGAAATAGCGATTGCCATGCTTTCGGGAGTTGTAATCAAAATATGTGGTGGCTTTCTCAGCATTTTTTGGCGCTCGGATTGCGAAGTGTCTCCGGTTCTAAGGCCTACACGTATTTTTCCTTGTGCTCTATCTGGAAGGTATCTTTCTTCAATTTCAGTTAAAGGACCGATTAGATTCTTCTGAATATCGTTCGCTAATGCTTTGATTGGTGATATGTATAAACAGTATACTTTGTCCTCTAACTTTCCATCCATTGCTTTTCTTACTAAATCATCTATAATTGTAAGGAATGCAGTCAATGTTTTTCCAGAACCAGTAGGAGAACACAATAGTAGGTGGTCGCCTTGCATAATCGAAGGAATTGCTAATTTCTGTGGTGATGTAAAATCTGGAAATTTGTCCTTGAACCAATTCCGTACAGGCTGGCTAAGTTTCTCAAATAATTCCTCGGATTCCAAAGGTGAATCCAAATAAGAGATTTTAGCCATAATAATTCCATCACTCTGATGGTTGTTTAGCGAATGTAAAGAGTTGATATATCTTTGCCTTTTATAAGGCGCTAAATTCTAATCAAATCAGACATCGAAGTTTTTGGACTATTTTTTCAGATTAACTCATGTAGTGCTTTGTATTGGAAAGTTCATGATGGACTTTTCATCCGACCGTTTGGCCAGATTATCTGGCATGTTAAAACGGCGGGGTGTTATTCTTCCTGCTTTTGAAATACACGGGGGCATCGCTGGATTATACGATTTCGGGCCAGTTGGGGGTAGATTGAGAAATAAAGTAATTCAAAAATGGATTAATCATTGGCAATCACTTGGCAATATTGTTGAAATTTCATCCCCAACCGTGACCCCATTCGCAGTGTTAGAAGCAAGTGGCCACGTAGGTGAATTTAGTGACTATCTAACAGAATGCTTGGATTGTGAAGAAGCTAGCAGAGCAGACCATTTGGTTGAAACTATTCATCCAAACGCCGATTCTTTATCCAAAGAACAATTGTCTGAAATTATTGAAACGAACGAAATTAAATGCCCTAATTGTGGCGAAGAAAATTGGGGAGAATTGAAATCTCAAAATCTAATGTTCAACACCAAGATCGGTGTCGGTAGTTCTGCAAGAGAAGGATTCTTGAGGCCTGAAACTGCTCAAGGCATGTTTACATCTTTCCCTGCATTGTATCGTCATTTCCGAGAAAGATTACCGTTCGGTGCAATACAGACTGGAAAAGGATATCGCAATGAGATAAGTCCAAGGCAAGGGATGATTAGGTTAAGGGAATTTAATATGGCAGAGCTTGAATATTTCATTGATCCAAATAGTGATGTAAATCATGATTTTTCAAATCTTAATTTCGATGTTGCATTGATTCCAGACGATGAAAAAGAAATACAGATTGAAATAAATGAAGCCACAAATTTAGGGATTATTCGCCACCCAACAGTTGGCTATTTCATGGCCTTAACCTATGATTTCCTGATAAAGATCGGAATTAATCCTCAATGTATTAGGTTTAGACAACATCTATCCACAGAAATGGCGCACTATGCACAAGATTGTTGGGACGCTGAAATTCTCGGCTCATATGGCTGGATAGAGTGCGTGGGAATTGCTCATCGAGGATGTTATGACCTCGAGGCACACGAAAATGCCACAGGTCAGAGATTGCGAGCTTGGAGGCTTTTTGATGAACCAAAAGAAATTCAAAAGGACGGATGGACTGTGGATGGTTCAAAAGCAGGACCTGCATTTCGTCAACTTTCACAAAAGGTGAAACAATATGTAGAAACCTTACCTCCCGAATCAAACTTTCCTATCACAACAAGCATTGATGGAACAGAGATAGAAATTCTTGAGGAGCACGTCAAGAGAGTCCAAAGCAAGGAAATGGTTTCTGGCGAATGGTACATTCCTCATGTTGTAGAACCAGCATTTGGTATCGATAGAATAATTTGGCATTTACTAGATCACACATTCAAGGAAATAGACAAATCGAATGAGACTTACAACCGTTTGGAATTACCCGAAGTCGTGGCGCCGGTTGACGTCGCAGTTCTGCCCCTGTTTGAGAAAGATGGCATGGATGTTTTAGCTCAGGAACTGCACAAGAAATTATGTTCTAAATCCAACATTTTTTCAATTTATGATGGCAGTGGTTCAATCGGAAGAAGATATGCTAGGGCCGATGAAATCGGAGTTCCATTCTGCATTACTGTTGACCATGATTCACTTGTTGATAACACTGTGACACTAAGGAACAGGGACACTACCGAACAACAGCGTGTTAAGATAGATGAATTACCATTTTTTTGAAACTAACATTCAAGTGATACCTACTATAACGTACCTTCATGACGGTTAGCGATTGGACTGAACGCTACCGTCCAAGCACCGAAAGAGAACTCGAGGGAAATGAGAGCCAAAGACGATTGATTCGAAACTGGTTAAGTGAATGGAATAATGGTATTCCAAGCAAGCCAGGGATTCTTTTAATCGGGCCGCCTGGTGTTGGTAAAACTTCGATCGCTCGCGCAATCGCTAATGATATGAATTGGCAAGTGATTGAGTTGAATGCCAGTGATGCAAGGAATGCGGGGGCAATTCGCAAAGCCGCTACTCATGCCTCAACCCATGGTTCGCTTTTTAGTTTCAATTCAAATGATAAGAAAAAGACTTTGATTTTGTTGGATGAAGTTGACCATTTAACAGGGGGTTTGAGAGCAGTTTCTGACCAAAGAATATCTTCGATTGTTCGTGGTGAAAATAAAGAATCTGAAGAATTATCTGGAGATAGTGGTGGTAAGGCAGAATTACTAAATTTACTTCAAAATACAATTCAACCTGTTATATTGGCATGTAATGATGAAATGGGATTATGGGGTAAAACATCATCTACATGGCGAACTACTAGAGATAGGTTTTCTGCACATCTGAAAATAATTAAATTCGACCGGGCATCTAATGAAGCGTTAAGAAGAATTGCAAATAGAGTCCTAAAAGAAGAGGGATACACTGCTGACCCTGGTGCTATTGAACATTTAATTGAGAATAATCCGGGTGATTTACGGGCACTAGTCAGAGACTTACAAGTGATGGCAAACCTGATCGATGAAAATTTATCTGTCGAGATAGTCAAGGATAATTTCGATGCTGGTTTCAGAGACACATCGATAGAAATTTTTCCGGGCTTAGAGCGATTATATAAATCTCGAAATGCGGAAAAAGCCATAGAAATTTGCAAATCATTAGATAAAAGTCCCGATGATATGAATGCATGGATTTCTTGGAATAATGCTATTGTTTATACAGATAAAACAGCAATCAGAAGAGGTTCAAAATCGTTGTCGATTTCTGATAATATGTTGTTTTCTCGATTTAGAAATACAGCACATCGGTCAAAATACTGGACTAGCAATTTATCTGCTCTAGCGGCAGCAGTGACATCAAAAAATCAAATTGAAGGACGAATATTCCTAAACTATCCCGGATTTTTGCGTCATAATTCAGCTTATGTAAAAAAATCTGTTATTGAAAGACTCGCAGTCACTTGTGGTTGTTCAATAAAAGCAGTCAGAGAAGAATTATTGCCAGCATTGGTTGCAATTCAATCTCGAAATAGTTCGGATTTCACAATATCTCTTTCTCTAGGGCTAACAGCAGAAGAACATGCAGCGATTTGCGGTCTTAAAAAATCATATAGTACAACTAAAAAATTAATGGAAGAATATTCTAAGCAGCAAGTAGATTTTCTTTCTGAGCAAGTCAACTTTGAATTAGAATCAACTGAGGAAATATTAGAAGATTTGACTAAAGATGACGAGGAAATGAGCGACTCTGGACAAATGAAACTCTTCTAATCAGTTTCTTTTTCTTCTAACTTTTCTTCCATCTTTTCGAATAATTCTCTGATGAGTTTAACCGATGCTCTGTCTGGCGCTTCTCTCTCTTCTCTTGCCCAAGTTCGTGGATGCAGAAGTAGTAATGCAGTCATTAGTTCGAGACGACCAAACCACATCAATATCGATGTAAAAATCAAAGATGGAGTGCCGATTGATGCCCAGGTATTAGTCGGTCCATAATCTCCAAGTGCCGGACCTGTATTTCCTAAAGATGAAGCAATTAACGACATAATTGATTCGAAATCTGAATCGGGCAACATGATTGTTAGGATGATACAAGATACAGCAAATAGTGCGGTCCAGATAAATAACATCCCAACTACTAAACTCAACTTATCTCTCTCGATTACTTCGCCATTCATTCTGACACGCATAATTCGTTTAGGTTGAACTATTCTTCCAATTTCTCTCCATGCCATTTTGAAGGCAAGTGATACTCTCATCACCTTGAGACCACCTGCAGTTGAACCAGCAGATCCACCAATTATCATTAACAAAAATAGAACAACATGTGTAGTGACTGGCCAAGCCATGTAATTATTGGTAGTAAAACCAGTGGAAGTACCGATAGCAATAACCGTGAATATTGAATGCAGGATATCCCTATCCAATGCATGACCTTGGATAAAGAGCGAGAGTAGAATGAATGACGTAGATACGGCAGTAATTATGATGTAATATTTCGCTTCTTCATCTTTGAAGATTTTGTCCCATTGCTTCTCCCATGCAAACCAAATCAAAGTGAAATTTATACCTGCTATAAACATGAATACAATGACGATTGTATCGATTAAAACACTATCATAATAGCCTATTGAATCATCATGAGTTGAGAACCCTCCAGAAGGTAAAGTCGTTAATCCGTGGTTTACTGAGTCGAATAGATTCATTCCGCCAATCCCCCACAAAAGAACTATTTCTGCGAGGGTCAAAACAAGATAGATAGTCCAAAGTGCCATCGCTGTCTGTTGAAGTTTTGGTCGCAGTCTAGAAAGAGATGGGCCGGTCAATTCGGCACGTGCTAAAGCCATCCCGCCTCCCAATACTCTAGACAAGAGCATTAGTCCTAGCATAATTATTCCCATTCCACCAAGCCATTGGGTAAGTGACCTCCATAGTAAAATTCCTTTAGGTTGGGCATTAATACAGTCAGGTGTTGTACCAGGTATGCAATTAGGACTCATTGAATGTTGAATCACAGTTGCTCCAGTTGTCGTGAAACCTGACATCGCTTCAAACCATGAATTGACAAATCCTCGTCCGATATCTGCCATAGTCGAGCCATCTGTGAATGGCCCATGAAAGACTCCTCCTAGCCAGAATGGTAATGCCCCAATTAGAACAGCTACAGGATATGCTAGAGCAACAGCAGCAAATGCTTCACGGTCTCGAAGTCGTTCAGTAGTATCTGAGCGAACTCCAAAAGATAGTAAAGAAACACCAATTACACCTGATAGTATTGTTGGAATTGCAAAAGCGACAGCTGCGGTATTGAAACCGTCTAGCCACCAAGTGATACAAAAACTGAACAATAGCGGCACGATCAGTGCCACCATAGTCCAGCCTAATATCAGAGATAGAACGTCTCTACGCATTCAGTTATCACACCTTGAATTTTCTTTCCAAGTCATCTACTCTGTCAGGAGGTAAGAAAATTGTCAATTTATCACCTTCCAATAAATTCTTGCCAGACGATGGACGAAGTGTTTCCCATTCTTCGTGTATATTTTTTCTTTGTATGAAGGCGACCTTACACCAATCAGGTAAACCTGCATCGGCTATTGTTTTGCCTGCAAATTTAACGTGCTCTAGAATCGGCAAACAGATGCCTACAACATCCGGAACACTGGATAAAACAGCGTAAGGTCCTGGTAATTCTGAATGAATTCGTGATAACATTGCATCGATTGCCACTCTCCTTCGGTCTACTGCAAAGGTAATACCCATTCTTCTGACAACGCTTACTAGGTCTGCATCATACAAAATAAGACCAGTTCTTTCAACTCCCATGTCAATGGCAAGTAGAGCTGCAGCAATCGAAGCATGGTCATTATCGAGAGCAGATATTGCAATATCCATAGACGAAATCTCAATTTCTGATAACAATTCTTTGTCTAAATGGTCGCCATGAATTACTTCAACTCCCGGTAAATCTCCTATATCTGACCCAGCGAAATTATTTGCTAATTGCAAATCTCTTTCAACGACTGTCACTAAAGCACCTGCTTTTTGCCAGGCTTTTGCAAGACGTATACCAATAAAGCTGGCACCGAAAATAATCACCTTTGGTCTTTCAGGAAAATCAACTGCTTCGTGTCCAAAAATTCTCAAAATTCGATTGAATGATGCTTCTCCAGCGGTTGCTACTGCGATTCTGTCACTAGGAAGAATCAAATCATCTGCGGAGGGAACTTTTCCAGGAGAACCATTCCGTTTTAGTCCAACTATCAAAGGTAAACCTCCTTCGACCTTGGACCCTGATTCGCGCAGGGTTCGGTGTACTACACTACTCGCCTCAGGTTTGACATCTAATTCAACGATGTATGCGTCTGCCTCAAACGGTATAACTTCTGAAAGAGAAGATGATCTTAATCCTGACATTAATCTCTCAATCGCATCGTCAATAGGATGAACAACATGGTCAACACCAGCCCACTGTCCCAATTTTCCAGACTTGTGTTCTTCTACGAAATATGGTTTTCTCAACCGGCAAATTGTTGTCAATTCTCCTTTACCGTTGGAAATTTCAGAATGAACATGCTTCGCAAGGGCACAGGATAGTAGGTTAAGTTCATCAGAATCTGTTGCAGCAACATAAACTTCAGCAGTTTCTATACCTGCCTCAATGAATTTCTTTCTCTGTGTTACATCTCCGTAAATTACCAAAATGTCCATTCCTTGAGCGTTTTTAACCGCTCTAGCATTGTTGTCTACGAGGACAACCTCTTTTTCTTCACTTCTTAGTGCTTTAGCGAGACCAGAACCAACTCTTCCCCCGCCTCCAATGATAACCCTCATGCAAGGACCTCCTGAAGCCACTTGTTGTTCCAAGTAGCTGTGGAAACTTCTACTTCTTCAGTGCTGAATGACCTCAGTCTCTCAATGCCAGACATTGTTCCACCAGTGTAATATTCACTAATCCTGGATGATGGAGTCTTTTCTATCCAATCTATGTATGCTGTTGGCGTGTGAACTAACCATTTTCTATTTACAACATCAACAGAACCTTCTACGTAGCATGTTTCAAGAATTACATCATTTGCTTCACACCATTCATCCGACATTGGTATCATGATATATGCCCAGCCATGGCCCTGCCATGTGTCAAATTCGGGGTCTGTTAGTGCTCCAAACGCATACCATGTTGGCACCCCTTAACTCTCATAATACTCATGAATGCATTGGATTGTTCGTCACAATCTCCCATTCCAGCAATTAAACACTGTTCTCCACTTCGTGCTTTTACAGCGGCGCCAAAATCATAGGGGACATTCGCATTCAACCAGTCGAATGTTGCTCTTCCAAATGCATACACATTATCCTTCAGATTTGCAGGCAGAGATGCCTCGATATTAGCTGCTGTTTGAACAACCGTAGGTGCAGTAGATTGCTTTCCTGAAATAGCGTAATCTGGATTGCAACTCGATGGATTTGGAGGGCATTCATTTCGGTCATACCATTGCAAATCCATATTATTGTCGATGAATGCGGTATACCGTATTCCATTTCCTCTATTTTCAATATCTTCGAATGTACCAGACCTTGCTAGGCTCACACCTTCGGACTTACCATCAACTACGCCTGCTACTCTTGTGGAATGCCACCATGAATGAGATTTAGCCTGAAGTGTAACTGCGAGATCAACAGTTTCATGGGAAAATTCTGGAACATCAAGAGATATTCTAACACAAGCACCATGGCCACAGTAATCTGAACCGCTGCCCATTCCGGGCCACCAAACTTTATTTCCTTGTGCTGTTACGACAGCATTGGCTTCTGTTTGCGTTGGCAACCCGTCTTTTGGTATTGAAATTACTTCTCCATCTATTCGTAATTCTAAATTAATGATTTTCTGAATTGTTGATTTTTCAACTTCAGTCCCATCATTGAAAGCAATAGATATGTCATCATTTTCATTACTTGTATAATCTGTTGGAAGAGGTATAGATTCTTCTAAATGACCCATTCCTGAATCGTTATTCCAGACATCAATAGTTCTCAGAACAGTGTATTCTGCCTCGACTGGAAATACCTGAGCAGGTGCGATGCCCTCCATGATGAAAGTTTCAAGTTCAGCCCATTTTTCTAGGACATATTCTCTAGCATCAGGGGTGAAAAATATGAATGCGATCAGAGCAATTAAACCTAGTTGGTTGAGTTTACTTTTCTTCCTTCTTCTCCTAATTTTAGTCGAATCGGTTTGATGTTTTCTGGGGGCTCTACCTGCTTTCGCTTTTCGAGTCTTCTCCCTACTAAAATCTCCTCGAACTCTTTGATTCATTCCCGAGGCTCCAGAAATGACTCTTCCACAACTATAGCAGATGCTATCTCCCGGAAGGGTTTGCGCTCTGCAGAAAGGACACGCTCCCATTGATGTAAACCCTATGCGGAACCTCCATGAAGGTTCTGCATAAGAATGAAAATGAAATATTACACTATTTTGGGCAATAAATAGAACTTAGTATGTTTAGTAATCATATACTTACTCTTCTTCTTTATTCGTTGCTCTGGCTGCATCTGCCCATATTCTCCTAAGCCGCCTTCGTGCGGGTTTTGGGATTGCGGCCCAAACCCAGTCATGAGCACTTTTTTCTGCCAATAAAACAACAGGAATCACAAATATCCAAATTATTGGATTAAAAATAGCACTGTAAATTGATGCTAATACCATTGTTGACCAGAAAAATGTGTGTATTACTGCCCTCCACCTCTGGCCTAGTAGCATTCTATAACCGTGGTTTGCGAAAATCAACGCATGGGATCTTGGAGAAACTAGTGCAATTAAAGCAACAGATGCACCGACTGAAATACTAAATTCATTTATTTGCAAGATTCTGTAAATAGCAAACATCCCAAGCATACCACCGACTGATAGGCCAAGTGCCCATCCTGTAGTTGGTTGTGAACCACCCATTCTGATTTTCTTTCGTCGAAGAATAAGATGTACTGTGACTGCTAACAATAAACTGATTATGAAATTTAGAGATGGAAAACCACCTGTTTCAAAAGCTGGAATTAGCAGAAATGTGTCACCTAAATTTCCGTAAAGCCCACCGATTAGAATTCCCCAAAACATCATACTCCATGCTGTTGGAAGATCGTAAAACCCAGAATATTTCGTCATTACACCACGCCAACCTAAGCCCATACCGATTAACGCGACAATGGAAGAGACTTGGAATAACATCAAGTCACTTGCCATGTACCTTCGACTATCTTCACCTTGAAGTTAATTTTGTAATACCAAATATTGAATATGGCTATCTTTAGGGCAATTCATGGCAAGACTTCTTCTGTTTGGGGGAAAGGGTGGAGTTGGAAAAACCACAACATCAACCTCAACTGCAGTCGCATTGGCAGATTCGGGATTGAAGGTGTTGTTAGTAAGCAGTGATCCTGCTCATTCAACATCTGACAGTCTTGATTTTCAACTCGGGTCAGCACCGACAGAAGTTTCCGGAGTTCCCGGTTTATGGGGTATGGAGTTAGATCCTGAATCGAGAATTGGTGAACATATACCAAAATTAACAGAAAGTCTATCTCCATTAATGGGAGGTGAATCATTAGATATGAATGCTTCAGAAATGGTTTTACCCGGTTTGGATGAAGCAATGGCTTTTGATGAATTGCTGAAGCATTTAGAAAATCCAGATTGGGACGTTATAGTATTCGATACTGCTCCCACCGGCCATACTCTCAGGTTTCTAGCTCTACCTGAAATTATTGAAAATTGGGCTGATAAAATCATCAAGATACACAGAGTCACAGGGGGTATTCGCTCTCTGATGTTTGGAGCAAAGGAAGGCGAAAAAATGAGAGAAGAACTTGAAAAATTCCGTCGAAGAGTTCTTCATGTTCGACGCATATTATGTGACCCGGAAGTCACGAGGTTCACTCTGGTGACTATTCCTGAAAAAATGGGTATTAATGAGACGATTAGAGCACATGAATCACTTGCAGAGTTCAATCTACCAGTTTCTGGTTGTGTGATTAATCGTTTAACCCCTAACATCGACAATGAATTTATACAAACTAGAAGAAAACACGAAAAAGACAATATCAACCAACTAAGAAAGGCTCTGCCAACTTTGCACATTCACGAAGTGGAGTTGAAAGATTCAGATATTCACGGGCTTGATTTATTGCGAGATATGGGTAATGAATTACATGGAAAAATATCCATTTCAGATGGTCTTGGTCCATTCAGTATAGGTTTGGGATTAGATGTGAATCGAGGCACTTGGAGAGATTTCGACGATGTCTACCTTCATCTACCTGGGATAGACAGAGCAGATTTATCACTCCGAAGTGAATCTGGTGTTGTGTATGTTGGAATCAATGAAAGGGAACACCCAGTTCCATTTGACAGGCCGGCTAAAGCCAGCAGGGTAGAAGCAAAATTGGAGAAAGATGTCCTAAAATTGACATTTCCCCAACTAGAGGAATAATCCGTTGGGTTCAAACGAAATGGGTTGGTGGTTTACACAATGGCGCTTGAGTCTTTGTCCCGTGGAATATTTTCCGCAATTGGTTTGCTAAAGAATAAGCGCAAACTTGACGAAGATGAACTAAAAGAAATGCTGAAAACACTTCGTCGTGCTTTACAAGAAGCGGATTTCAACGTTCGTCAAACCAAGGAAATTACCGAAAGACTCGAAATGAGATTGAGAGAAGAAGAGCCAAGGCCTGGAATTACTCTCCAAACACATGCAATGAATATCCTATATACTGAACTAGTCAGATTACTAGGACCTTCTAGGGAAGTCAGACCTCACCAATCGACAATTCTTATGGTTGGTTTGTATGGAAATGGTAAGACAACAACAACAGCAAAACTTGCTGAGTGGTACAGGAAAAAGCATGGCGTTAGGGTTGCAGTTATTGAGGCCGACGTTCATCGTCCAGGTGCATATAATCAATTGACTCAATTACTTGAGGATTCTACTGTAGAGGTTTATGGGGAGCCAGAAAATACCAGTGCTGTTGAAATCGTAAGGAATGGGCTGAAAAAACATTCAGCAGCAGATCTTGTAATCATCGATACTGCAGGTCGGCACAAACTGGATGAAGAATTGGTTGTTGAATTAGAAAATATTTCTGATATCGCTAACGCCAATGAACGGTTCCTAGTTATTGATGCACAAGTGGGTCAATCTGCGGGACCGGTCGCTGCAAATTTCCATGATTTAGCAGGAGTTACTGGAATAGTTGTCACAAAACTCGACGGTACAGCTAGAGGTGGTGGTGCGCTATCCGCAGTGGCCACAACAGGAGCGCCGATAATGTATATCGGTACTGGAGAGAAAGTTTCAGACTTAGAAAAATTTGAATCTGATAGATTCATTTCCAGACTTTTGGGAATGGGAGATATTAGAGGTTTGATAGACCTAGCTCCTGAGGATTTAGATGAAGAAGAAGCCATGCGCATCACTCAAAGGATGTTATCTGGTAGGTTTACGCTAAATGATATGTATTCTCAGATGGAAATGATGTCAAAGGTTGGCACAATTGACAAATTAATGTCATTCCTACCCTCGGGAATGTTTGGTGGCATGGGAGCTATGGGCAAGGCGCAAAAAGAAGCAATGCAGTCAAATTTAGACAGATATCAAGTAATTATGGATTCAATGACAACATATGAAAAGGATGAGCCAGCCAAAATAAAAGCAGATAGAATCAAACGAATCGCTAGAGGTTCCGGTGTGAAAGAGAAAGATGTCCGTGAATTAATTGGCCAATGGAATCGCTCAAGAAAAATGATGAAAGGAATGAGTGGAAACCGTAAAATGAATAAGCAAATGAAGAGAATGATGCGAGATTCAGAGATGGATATGGACGATTTTGGGATGTAATCAGTAAGTTTTCGCCAACAAAACTCTTCTCTTTGTCATATTACCCGACATGAAACACGGTCTTTCCTCTCCATATGGCTCAGTTGCATCACCAAGGAAGGACAAACCAGTAGTTTTCTCTATTTGTTCAGCATGGGAGTCACTCCCATCAAATGCTAATTCGTAGATTTTGCCATCTTCAACGGCTTTTAAATCGACTAGTGGTATAACAACATCTTGCGTGTGTAAATGTGATCTTCTCCTTAACTCATCTGCAATTTCATCGAGAACTCTTTCACATTCTGGGATAATATTATGCATGGATAGAGGTTCCTTACCACCCGTTCGTTTTTAGCTGCGAAAGCAGTGTTATTTTCAATATCTCTTGGCCCGATATCTAATCTCAATGGCACACCCTTTATTTCCCAATCATAATATTTCTGGCCAGGATGGATGTCTCTTGAGTCTACCTTGACTCTGAATCCATGATTCCTAAGTATGCTAGCAATCTCTTCTGATTTTGAAATTGTATCAACTTCAGAATTCTTTCTAATCATTGGACAGATTACAATTTGGAAGGGTGCAATCGCCGGTGGCATGATTAATCCATCATCATCTCCATGCATCCCCACAATTGCTCCCAACAGTCTTTCTGACATTCCATAGGTAGTTTGGTGGACATACTGTTGTTTAGCATCAACATCTTCGTATTTTACGTCGAATGCTTTTGCCCACTGGTCCCTGTAATGGTGGCAAGAAGCAACTTGTAATGTCCTTCCGTTTGGCATAATTGCATCGATTGCAATTGTGTACCATGCGCCTGGAAAAGTATCCCAAACAGGTCTTTTTGCTTTGATTACTGGAAGGCATAAATCACGCATTAAATTATCGACAATTTCTAAATCTTGAGCGATTTGTCTTGAAGCACATTCTTCATCAGCGTGTGCGGTGTGTGCCTCGAAAAAGTGTATTTCTCTAACTCGGATAAACGACCTAGTTTGTTTTGTTTCATATCTGAAAGTATTAACCATTTGATAAATTTTCATTGGTAAATCTTTGTGAGACCTAATCCATAAAGGGAACATGGTATACATTGCAGTTTCACTTGTAGGTCGCAAGAACATTGGGATTTCTAGTTCATTTTCACCAGCATGCTTTACCCAATAAACTTCTTTTTTGAATCCTGCTTCATCGACCTCGATTCTTAAATCATCGGGATCAACTCCTTCTTCTCTGGCTAATTTTAACTTTGCAACCAAGGCGTTTTCTTTCTCTAGAAGGTTTTCTGGAATTAATAGAGGAAAATTTACTTCTTCGTGTTCAGTTCTTTCCATTTCTTTGTGCGTCAATTGGTCTATCAATTTCATGGCTTTCCAACCATATGGGCGCCAAACATCCATGCCCTTGATAGGATATCGCTTGTCAACTAAGTCAGCCGCTTCAACAATAAATGGATACCAAGCGTTGAAATCTTCTAGTTTCGATGGAATACCTCTTTTCGCTTTTTCTTTAGCCATATTCTCAACTCATGACTACTTGCGAACAAAGCCGATTAAGAGGAATAGGATACTCATGCCGACTGCTACATAATCTGGTATTCCTAATGATGGATATGGCATCGACCATCCCATTTCGTTTGTGATATTGTGAATGCCAAGCCAATTAATACGGGTTGCCTCGGATGTGCACAGGTCAGCTGTACATTGTGAATTTAAGAATCCAAAAACCCCGAATATGTTGCATAAAGAAACTATCAAACCCATAAATCCTAATATTTTCAATTTAGAACCAGATTTAGTTGGCGAAACTGCCTTTGGAATTGGTTCAATTTTTGGCAGTGGGGCGAGAGGCTGAGGTACAGAAGGACTTGCAGGAATCACTTCTATCAAAGAATTTGAAGTAGGGGTTGATGGATTTTCAGGTTCAACAGGATCTAAAAGCCCAGCGCCTTTTGTAGGAGTCATAGGCTCAATAGTTAATCCAAAAATTCTCTCAGCGAGAGATGCTAAAACTGGATCAGAGGCGATTTCCTCATGGTCCAAATCACCATCGAGAAGACGTTTTATTCTATCATCATCGCTCAAATAAACGCCCCCTTCGTTTTAATGGGAAGGCTTGGTTTTTATGAATAGTTCGCTTATGCATTACCTGCCGCTTCGACCTCTGCCCAATCCTTCATGAAACCATCTAGTCCTTTATCGGTGAGAGGATGGGCGATTAATTGCTTGAAAATCTTAGTAGGCATAGTCACGGTGTGTGCTCCTAATTGCATACACTGCAACACATGAGTTGGATGTCTTATCGATGCCGCCAATACTTTGGTATCCACATCGTAATTCGCCCAAGTTGACATGATTTCGGCAATTAATGCCATTCCATCAGCTCCAGTATCATCGATCCTACCAATGAATGGGGAAACGTATGTAGCACCAGCTTTTGCCGCCATAAGTGCTTGTGAAGCAGAGAATATTAGTGTGACGTTAGTATTGATTCCTTCTGAATGCAAGACTTTCGTTGCCGCTAAACCTTCTGCAGTGCATGGAATTTTGATAATCACGTTGTCAGGTAATTCTGCTTTCAATTCTCTTGCTTGTTCAAGCATTCCTTGAGTGTCTAATGCAGTCACTTCTGCTGAAATCGGTCCGTCGCAAATCGCTGCGATTTCTGCGACAACAGTTTTGAAATCTCTTCCACTTTTCTTGATTAGTGATGGATTTGTAGTCACTCCATCGAGTATACCCCAAGACGCAATTTCTTCGATTTCATCAACGTCAGCCGTATCTAAAAAGAACTCCATGATAATTCCCAACCCTAGCAGGTGCTTCAATGCTTCCTCGCGATTAATTTCTTGGCCGCTGCAGAAATATGGTGAGATTTTAGCCCCATCATTTCTAACATCTCTTCTGAAGAAGCAGACTCACCAAACCTATCTTTGACTCCGATCTGTTCCATTGGAATCGGATTTGTTCCAACTATGTATTCGGCAACTGCTCCACCCAATCCTCCGATTACCGAGTGGTCTTCAGCAGTGATAATAGCACCACATTTGTTCGCATATTTGTCTATCAAATCAGTATCTAGGGGTTTGATGGTGTGCATGTCAATGACTGCCACATCAATGCCACTCGTAGATAATTCATTCGCAGCATCCATTGCTTCATGAACGAGAACTCCACAGGCAATAATTGCGATATCAGAACCATCACGTACTACAACACCTTTACCGATTTTGATCTCATTTTCTCTACCATCATAAAGAACTGGCGTTTTATTTCTAGCAGTTCTCATATACGATGGCTTATTCAAATCTGGAAGTTGTTTGGTCAATTCTTTTGTAGAAACATCATCACATGGGTGCATAACAACAACATTTGGCAATGTTCTGTAAATTGCTAGGTCTTCAATAGATTGTGCACTTGAACCATCAGTTCCAGTATGTGTTCCTCCATGAGAACCACACAAATGAACTGCAAGATTTGGTCTTGCTACGCCATTTCGCATCTGCTCAAAAGCCCTCTCTGTGAAAATGGCGAAGGTACTGGCGAACGGAATGTATCCTGAAGCTGCTAATCCAGCCCCGACTAGTAACATGTTCTGTTCACCAATACCACATGAAATAGTGCGTTCAGGGAAATTTTTCCTAAAGTGAAGAGATTTTGTAGACTTTCCTAAATCTGCTTCTAATACAACTACCTTAGGGTTTGACGCTAATTCGAGTAATGCATCTCCATAACCATCTCTTGTTGCTGCCATTCTAGTCATTATTATGCCCCCAACTCGCTTAATGCGATAGATAATTGTTCATCATTTGGAGCAGCCCCATGGAATCCTGGATTGTTTTCCATGAAGGATACACCTTTCCCCTTTATTGTGTTCGCAACGACAACCGCTGGTCTGTCTGAGATTGAATCTAGCCATTCTATAGATTCTACAATTTCACCCATGTCATGCCCATCTATTACTTTGACAGCCCAACCAAAAGAATCCCATTTTGCTGGAATGTCGAACATTCTCATTTGGTTTTCACAAAAATCATCATTTTGAATATTATTACAATCGACAAATAATTTCAAATTACCTAATTCGTGATGTGTCGCAGCCATTGCTGCCTCCCAAACACTCCTTCTTGGATTTCTCCATCACCAACCATAACGAAAATGGTTCTATCAGAACCTTCGAGTTTTGCTGCGACTGCACACCCCATACCAAATGATAAGCCCATACCTAAACTCCCAGCAGAAAAATCAACTCCTGGACACCATTTCATATCGACGTGACCTTGACAAACGCCACCCTTTACACGATATGATTCTAGGTCTTTGTGAGAAATGAATCCTGATTCTGCTAATACAGCATACATGCCCGGTGATGCATGACCTTTTGACAGAATAAATCTGTCTCGATCTTCCCATTTGGGGTGTTCGGGTTTGACATTCAATCGATTCCCATACAAAGCGCAGAGGATATCAATTTCTGACAATGATCCTCCAGGATGTCCTGCCTGTGCTCGATGCGTCATCAAGCAAATTTCAATCCTACATTTTCGTGCCATTTCTTCAAGTTCAGAAATCGATTTTGACGACATATTGTCTCCGACCGAACTTTGGCCTTTGACTATGGCCTTTCATGCTTTTGCTCAAACCTTTGGAGGTGTTAATGCTAATTTCAGCCTCTTAGCTGCATCTGATAACACATACATGAAATCTGAAAATAGGTTTCCTTTAGTAGGTAAAGAACGCGCTGAGAGCATGATGAAAACTCCGATGAACCAAGCAAAGAATAGTAGTGACCAGCCATCACCTAGTGAACCTATTCCGCCAAACCACTCAGATGGAATTATTCCATTTCCAGGCCATCTCTTGTCAGCGACTATGAATACAGCGAGAAGAACACCCATTAGTGATTCACCAGCAATAAATCCGGCACCTATCAAAACACCCTTGTCTTGTACTTCTTTGACAGCTTCTTTCGCAGGTTTTGACATTTCACCTTCGAGGCTACCATCTATTCGTATTCGTGCGCTAGACAACAGTACGTGTGATATGATTCCCCCTAGCATGATAGGAACACTTAGTGATAATGGGAGGTAAATTCCAATTGCAACACTCATTACTGGCATTGCAAGACGAATTAAGATCACTGCAATTATTGCTCCCAAAAATACCATTGGCAAATTGAGATTTCCTCCAAAAGCACCTTCAACAATTGCGCCAATCAATTCTGCCTGAGGTGCGAAAAGGGCGTCATTACAATTGTACAAATCTGTTGACCCACTTTCCAGCAATCTCTCGTTAGTATTTGCACATGCAGTTTTAGATATCTGAAAAGCGTCATGAAGAATCGAAAGAACCGGTCCGATTACCAAGGCACCTACAGTTACGCCAATAATTTCAGCAGTCTGTTGCCTCCATGGTGTGGCTCCAACCATGTGACCTGTTTTCAAGTCCTGCATCACATCTCCTGCAATCGCTGCTGAAGTAGCAACTATTGCTGCGATAAACATTGTAGCAATCATCATATCAGTCTTTGACATATCTAAAATTAATCCGCCAACAATCCAAACTAATCCTATTGTGAATAGTAGTGTCGCAATAGTCATTCCGGAAACAGGTGAATTTGAAGAACCGACAACCCCAGCAATATATCCTGCTACTGCGGCAAAGAAGAATGATACCATCGCCAAAAACAGGGCTCCAGCAATTGCCATAATTAGGCTACCTGTTGCATACCAATAGAACAGGAATATCAGGAAAACTAGAATTCCACAAATAATGAATACCTTATTCAGTGGAATGTCGATTTCTGTCCTTAATTGAGCATCTTCATCACCTAGGTTTTTCTTAAATGATTTACTTAACCCTTCTATTATGGTCTTACGCATTGACCACAGTGTGTATACGCCACCTACTACCATTGCCCCCACGCCCGCATACCGAATTTGAGAAGACCAGACGGCAGTGTAATCTGCTACGCTGATCGATTGATATAGGCCCGAAGCATTTGGAAAACCATTCACAAGACCATAGATAGGGACTAATATTCCAAAACCTATTACTCCACCTAAGAAGATAAATGATGCTATTCTAATACCAACTATGTATCCCACAGAAATTAATGCAAGTGATAATTCACCACCAGCATACAATCTTGTTCCTAAAGCACTACCAAGTGTTTCCACATGAGCATGAGTGGCCTTGAAGGCCTTTACCATCCACCCATATGTAGCCCCAATAAGTAATGCATAAACGATAGCAATTAGTCCAGAACCTCCTTTTTCTCCAGCGACTAATACTTCTCTACATGCTACTCCTTCCGGATATGGTAGCGCTTCTTCTACAATGAATAATCTTCTTAGGGCTATTGTGAACATAGTCCCGAGAGTTCCTCCCAAAATTGCGATTAAGAAAGTATCAAGCCAATTGATTTCGGTCCATATATTCAAAACAAGTAAGGCTGGAACTGTGAAAATTACACCGGCAGCGAGTGATTCTCCTGCACTTGCCATTGTTTGGACGGAGTTATTTTCTAAAATTGTCACATCTTTGAATTTGAATCCACGAAGAATCAACATGCTCATCACAGCAGCAGGAATTGATGCCGAAACCGTCATCCCGACATATAGTCCTAGGTATGCATTTGCAGCAGTCATTAGACCTCCGAGAATGATACCGATTACGATAACTCTGACGGTTAATTCCTTGATGTTGGATTCCGCTGGAACCCAAGGTTCTCCAAGGTCTGCCATGGTCTATCGGAGTTCTTGTCTATTTGTCAATCAATCGGAAATCTATTGGGGACAACCACCCGTATAATCATATATTGAGTGGTTTTGGGATTTATATTCTGATTAGGTGTTCTATGTGGACGACAATATTTGGCACTCTAAACAAATCGATGAACTGATGTTAGATTTTGACACTCCAAAAACTGGGTTATCTACTGAAGAAGCTAATCTAAGGCTAGAAAAGTATGGTCAAAATAAATTGAAAGAACCAGAAAAAACATCTGCATTCATTAGATTCATTTCACAATATAATGATCCTCTAAATTATCTTTTGATGGGAGCAGCGGTTTTAGCGTTAATTATTCATCCCGACAAACCAGGAGATTCAATATTCATTGCGTTAGTATTATCTGCAAATGCCTTTTTCGGTTTTTGGCAAGAAAACAAAGCAGAGCAAGAGATGGGAGCTCTAAAGAAAATGACCATCTCAAGATGTGTTGTTTGTCGTGATGGTGTTGAATATGAAATCAGTACAACTGAATTAGTACCAGGTGATCTTGTCAAGGTCGAAGAGGGCCTAAAAGTACCTGCTGATATGAGAGTGATAGAAAGTTGGCAATGTAAAGTCGATGAATCAGCACTAACCGGAGAATCAATCCCAACCAAATTATCCACCGATACACTGCCCCCAGAATCCCTGCTTGCCGACAGAACTAACATGCTCTACATGGGAACTACGATTTCTACAGGAAGGGCTGTTGGTCTAGTCACAGATACGGGAATGTCAACCGAACTCGGCAAGATTGCATCAGATATCGCGGATGCAGAGACTCCAAAAACACCTCTAGAGCACAAATTAGAATCGTTGGGCAAATTCTTAGGTTTCATTGCACTAATCGTTGCTATTCTATTACTTTCGATTGAAATGGTTTTGGCATATGTTGATAAAAAGGACATGTTAGAAGCAGCATCTGATCAATTCCTAATTGCAATTTCAATTTTCGTCGCTATTGTCCCAGAAGGATTACCGATTATCCTAGTGACTACATTAGCCATAGGTATGAGAAATATGGCTAGGCATAAAGCGATTATTCGTCGTATGAAGGCTGTTGAAACATTGGGTTCAACCACTGTAATCTGTACAGACAAAACGGGAACTTTAACCAAGAATCAAATGACTGTAAGAGAATTTATGACGCCGGGTATCACTTATGGCGTGAGTGGTGAAGGCTTCGAACCTTCAGGAACATTAACCTTAGACGGTGAAGAACTATCGGATGAGATGATGTCTGACCTGCAAAGTAATCTAGGGTTTAGGTTAGCAGCTACATGTCTTTCATTATGTCATAATTCTCAGATTGCCGAAATCGATGGTCAATGGTCAGCTATAGGTGACCCGACTGATAGCGCATGTGCAGTTCTTGGATACAAAATCAATGGTTCTGTCCTAAAATTCGCACAACGCCATCCAAGAAAACACGAATTCTTCTTCGACAGTATTAGGAAAAGAATGTCGGTCATCCATGAGTATGAAGGCAGCACTTGGGTATTTTCTAAAGGCGGTGCCGGAGGATACAAAAATTTAGTTAAGTGGAAAATTGAAAATAACGAAATTGTACCAATCGACGCTGATGATTATGATGAGGCGTATTCTGCTAACAAGGAGATGGCAAGTAAAGCCATGCGGGTCATTGCACTGTGTGCCAGAAAATTAGATGATGATTCTAACATTTCAGATGTGGAAAAGATGGAAGATGATTTCATCTTCCTTGGCATGGTTGGTATAATTGACCCACCGCGTGCTGAAGTTTATGACGCTATTCAAAGGTGTAAGAAGGCAGGTATTCGTGTAAAAATGATAACTGGTGACCAGCAAATGACAGCCCAGGCAATTGGAGAGGACCTGCAGATCACCAAGCCCCACAGAGAAGCAGTTGGCGGTGACAAACTCTCTGAAATGAGCGATGATGAACTTATTGAAGTGACCGAAAAATCATCTATTTTCAGTAGAGTTACACCGGAACAAAAAATGCGCATTGTTACTGCACTGCAAGATAAGGGCGAAGTGGTTGCTATGACTGGAGACGGTGTAAATGACGCTCCGGCACTATCCCGAGCAAATATCGGAATATCTATGGGGATAGCAGGAACTGATGTTGCTAAAGATGCATCTGACATGGTTTTGCAGGATGATAACTTCGCAAACATTGTAAATGCCGTAGAAGAAGGCAGAAAAATATACGCCAACATTAGAAATTTCGTAAGATATCAGGTTTCAACAAATGTAGCCGCTGTGGCACTGTTAATTTTTGCAACCTTAGTTTTCGATCTTCCGTTGCCATTAACTGCAACACAAATTTTGGTAATAAATATCCTAATGGATGGTCCGCCCGCTGTTGCCCTTGGAGTTGAAAAAAGCCATGGAAATGTAATGGACAGGCCCCCTCGTCCGGTTGATGAATCTCTACCCAATTTGATGGATTTATTCCTTATTTTCTATCTTGGTGCAGTTATGGTAGTTGGGACCATTCTTGTCTATTCTTTAGCCTTTGAAAACGGAGATACTAAATATGCACGTACAATGTGTTTCAGCGTGTTTGTATTGTTCCAATTATTCAATGTTATGAATTGTAGAAGTAGTGAAGACAGCGTTTTCAAACTTGGATTGTTCTCTAATCGAGCAATATATCTTGCATTCATGATTTCTCTTGCCCTACTATTGGGTATGGTTCAATTCGGGCACATAACTATTCCATTCACTGGTATTGCAATTTCTAGCCTACTCTCTACCACTCCATTAACCCAATATGATTGGTTTGTTGTACTCTTGGTTGCTAGTTCAGTCTTCTTTGTTGAAGAGTTTAGAAAGTTCATGGCAAATACAGGGTTCTTTAGAGTATCAACGAATCGCCGTATCTAGGGGTCGAATTGAAAAGCGATATAGTTGGCAGAAAAATCATGGGAGCCGGTGAAAATCCAGACTGGCTAGGGCGGCTCTCTGAAACACTACTTTCAGTACAATGGCCTGATAATTTCGATACCATAATTGAAAAATTATTGGCAAATCAATATTTAGAGAGGTCTGAAATTAGGTTTCTATTTGAAGATGCTGACATCAACACGCTAGGGGAGTTAGCTAACTTGGTAAAGCAATCAAAATTTGGGAATAAGGTTTACTTTAATCACAATGTCCACATAAATCAAACAAATATTTGCACACTTGCGTGTAAGTTCTGCGCATTTAGAAGAGGGAAAAGAGCAGAAGATGCATATCAAATGGATATTGAACAATACCTGGATGATCTTTCAAATTATTCTGAATTTGTAGATGAAGTTCATTCTGTTGGTGGATTGCATCCTGAGTGGGATATCGAACACTATGAATCATTATTCAAAGCAACAAAACAGAGATTTCCTCACATTCACATAAAGGCTCTAACGGCCGTTGAAATCAAACATATTGCAAAGTTGTCCAATCTATCCATTGAGACAACGTTGCAGCGCCTAAAGGATGCTGGATTAGGCTCTTTACCTGGAGGAGGCGCCGAGATACTAGACGATGATGTACGAAAAATAATTTGTAATGGAAAAGAATCATCTGATGAATATTTGAATATCCACGAGACTGCTCATAAAATAGGTATGCCAACCAATTGCACGATGTTATTTGGAACGATTGAAACAATTGAACAAAGAATTACTCATCTCATCAAATTGCGTCAATTGCAATCCAACTCGAACGGCTTCCAATGTTTTGTTCCATATCCCTTCTTACCAGACGATTCTAGATTACCTGATGCCCAATTAGCAACAGGTTCTGAGGTTTTACGTGTTATTGCAATATCACGAATAGTGTTAACAAATATACCACACATCAAAGCATATCGAATGAATATAGGTGACGAGTTGGCAGAATTAGCATTATCTTATGGAGCAGATGACATTGATGGCACGGTTCACAAAGAATCCATAATGCCCCTTGCTGGATCACCTGCTCCCCAGAAACATGACAACAGAAAACAAGCCAAGATTATAGAAAACACGGGTTCTATTACAATTCTTAGAGATACAATTTATTCAAAGTTTGAAGAATACAAACCTCCAAAAACAGTAGTTAAATCAGTACTACCAATGGCATAGGGTGAAAATATGACATGGTAAATAACAATTGGGAGAGTGTCATTCATAAATTGTGATCCTTAGTTCTATTATTTAGAGGATTCTTGGGCTGTATTGTCCGCACCTCCTTCATGGTTAACAGGTCATTTGCTTCGTAAGGATTGCATAATTGCACCCATTCCCGCTGCAGATTATGCTAAACACAAAGACGAGTTGTTCTTAATCCCAGATATTGCAATTTCTAGTAAAGGAGAAGTCGGAAGTGTACTACTTTTTGGCAAAGTTCCAATAAAGGACATGAAAAAAATAGCATTGCCCACAGATTCAGCAACATCTCAGGCACTTCTACAATTTTTACTCAAATCCATGAATTATGATGTGAGTTATGACGAAATGGGTCCTGATTTAGAAACAATGCTGGACCGCTGTGATGGATGTTTGCTGATTGGAGACAGGGCATTAGAGGCAGCAAAACATTTTCCAGAACTAATTATGATGGATTTAGGAGACGAATGGAAAAGAATCAGCGGTTCTCCAATGGTTTTCGGTGTATTTGCGGCTCGAAGAGATTCCGACCTTGAACAAATCAAAATGGCCTATTCGGCTCTATTGAAAAATCTTGAAGATTTTGAAACCTCAAAATCTACAAGAGAGAGTGTAATTAAATTATGTTCATCAAAAACTAACCAGAGTATCGAGAGGCTTGAAAAATACTTTGGAGAGGTAATAAATCGAGTAGATTCAGAAGATATAAATGGGCTTCGAACATTTCTCAAAACTGCTTGTCAAGTTGATGAAGATCTAGTTTTAGCCTGGTAATTACTCTTTAGTGAAATCATCTAGTAAATTATCTTGCATTTCTTTTTCATCCAAACCTACATCATCTTTTGATGACTTCCTTCGGACAGGTTTTCTTCGTTTGCTCTTCTCTTTTGTGTCAGTTTCAGATTTTTCTGAAACAGGGTCTTGTATGCTTTCTTTTTCTTCAACAATCATTTCATCATTAGGCTCTATTTGTGCTTCTGAATCAGTTTTTTTGACTGTTTTTTTCCTCGGAAGATTATCCTCTGTTGCTTGTTTGACCGTTCTTTTCTTTATCACAGGTTTTTCTTCTTCCATGACCGCTGAATCAGAATTTTCACTGCTAACTAAACGCTTTCTTTTAGTCTTCATTATAGGCCCATCTTTGTTTTATATTATCCGTTGAAACTCGTCTTTTCTTGGTAGTTGAAACATCACCCGAAAGCATCTCACCATGATAACCAATATTTCTTGACTTTTGTACCGATTTTTTCTTACTGGCAACTTTCTTTTCTTCTTGAAAATCCTCTTCAAAATCTTCTTCATGAGCATCTTCTTGAAATTCTTCAGGCATATCTTCTTGGATATCGTAATCGTCTTCTTCGATTTCTTCATCATCGTCCTCTTCATCGTCACCCTCATCATCTGAGAAGCCTTCATCATAATCTTCTAAATTTAAATCATAATTCTTCACTCGTTTGATAAAGAAGTAGACCAAACCCGGAATGAATATGATTACAAGAATAATCGTAATCGGATTGAGTAAAACCCCAACAAAAGCATCTATCGAACTTGCTTCATCGATTTTTTTCTCTTCGATGGTGAACATTAATTCCATGCCATCGTTCCTCCAAATAGCAATCTCTTGACCAATTACTTTGTCACCGGATACTTCTACCGACATAGGATGTGCAGGTGCAACCCAAGATATTGTCCCTGTAGTTGGTTTGGGTTGTTTCTCAATAGCGAATTCCAGTGGGTAAGTAATTTCACTATCTAGTTCAAACGTTAGAACTATCTCAAAATTAATTTGAGTCACAGAATCGCCGACTTTTATACCTTCTAATCCAGCCAATACATTACATGATATTTCAGCATCTCCTAACTCACCGGTTGACAGTCGCAATGTAGATTTCCACTCGTCAATCAGGTCACCTTGAATAAAATTATTACAAATTGCATCAGAGAACAGTTTTTGCTCGTTAGAACTAATCACTTGATCTGTAGCCATTGAATTCCTAGAATAATTCCTTATATCACTAGAAAAATAAGTAGGGAGTGTTATCTCATCAGTGACGATTAGAGTTTCTTCATTGAATTCAAAATTAACATTACGTATTTTTCCCAAATCTGGATATAAGGAACAAGGTGTTCCCTCGGGAGCGTCACATCCAAAATCATTATCCCACTCATCAATTATTCCATCGCCGTCATCGTCAACATCATGTGTATCTGGAATCATATCATTGTCATGGTCTGCTCCAGGAGACAAATATCCATAAAAGAAAATATTCTTTTGATAAATTGCTATTTCGCCTGTATTTGATGCTACAAAGATGTGAATTAATCTACCAAATTCGTCATCGATAATTTCGATATCGTTTAATCGATGGAAAAAATGAGTCAAGTATTCCTTTTGGAATGAATCAAAATTAATTGAAACAATGCCTTTAAATGTGTTATTTTCAACAGCTATGTGAATAATGTGTCCTATGCTCGAAAATATGACTTCATTAGCACCATCAATTAGTATTTGATTGTTCAAAGAACCTGTAAACGATCTTGAAAATACATTCCCTTCGTCACCTATCAAAATGAAATTTTGTCCGTCAGGAGACCATTTACAATCAACAATGCCTTCATTGTTGGGCAAATTTCTGTATGTGTCGATTAATGAACCATTTTGGGACCAAATAGCGTATCTTCCAGACTCATCTCCGGTTATTAGATATTCGCCATCTTCTCTGTAATCTAAACATGAAATTTCAACATGGTGTACGCCACCTAGTGTGTTTTTCACAGACATGTCCGAACGACGTAGTATAACTACATCACCGTCTTTTCCTGGTGCTGCTATGAAATTCTCAGAGGGGTGCCAAGTCAAATCTTTTGGAATTAGTATCAGTTGAACCTCTTTGCTGGAGAATTGAAAAATCTGTAAGATTGACTAACAATAATGATTTTGGTTCTTGCAATGTAAAAGCTTTATTTACAGCTAAATAATTACCATCGGGTGATGCTTTAATCGTAGACATTTCAAGCAAGGTTTGTCGATTCACTAAATCCCGTGTATCTTTATCGTAAATTACTAATTCATCATCATGGACTCCAATTATAAATTCATCAGTTAACTCAACAAATTTTGTCGAATCAAAATCTCCATCTAGCCAAGTAGAATCTAGATACGTAAGTCCACTGGGGATTGCTGTTGCAAAACACGAGAATACGGGAATGATAAGTACCAGACATACAAGTGTTCCTTTACGCATGTCTCCGCCTATACTAGGCTATGTTGAACAGCCTTGAAAGCATGTCGGAGATAAAGTATCGACGATGAGTCAAAACGGAAGTTCTCCATTGCATGTTAATCGTATCTTCGGTGGCCTTTTCATAGTATGATATTTCGGACGACCATGGCAGAGGAATTGCCCCTCGATAAAGATGGAAATATGTTGGTCAGGATAGGTCACTCTCCAGACCCTGATGATGCTTTTATGTTCCATGCGCTTACAACAAACGCATTCCCTACACCCGGCTATAAATTCGTTCATGAATTGCAAGATATTGAAACACTCAATCATAGGGCTATGAACAAGGATTTGGAGGTTTCTGCAGTTAGTATTCACGCATATCCTGACATTTCAAATGATTATGCTATTATGAATTGCGGCGCATCTATGGGAGAAGGATATGGACCAATGATAGTGACCAAAAAAGGCGTATCTATCGAAGAAGCGAAATCAAATCCAATAGCTGTACCTGGGCTCAAAACAAGCGCCTTCTTGGGGATAAAATTGTGTTGGGGAGATTTAGATTATCAAGTGGTTCCATTCGATGAGATTATTCCTAAAATTTTGCAAGGTGAATTCGTTTCTGGCTTGATAATACATGAAGGACAATTGACCTATGTTGACCATGACTTAGACGTACTCGTTGACTTAGGAAAGTGGTGGAATGCAAAGACAGACGGACTTCCAATGCCTCTAGGCGGTAATGTAGTACGAAGAGATCTAGGACTAAAAGCAATGGAAGATATAACTATGTATACCAAAAAGAGCATAGAATATGCAATTTTCGAATCCTGCTGAAGCACTAGAGTTTGCAAAAAAATGGGGCAGAGGCATAGATGATGATACAAATCAAAAATTTGTGACAATGTATGTTAATAACAGAACAATAGACTACGAAGAATCTGGCAGAGAGTCTATCCGGCAATTTATTTCTGAAGGACAAAGAATTGGATTAATCAGAGAATCATTTGAAGAGTCCGAATTAGATTTCATAGGTGCATAGGTGATATCATGTCAACACATGAATCACTACCAGAAATATCTGAATATGGTTCAGTGGACCCTGCACCTCCGTCACCCACAAAAGACATAACCGAATTAGAAGATATACTTACCAATGAAAAAAATAGAATGTTTCAAAGAATGAGGGCAGTATTTTCATTGAGAAATATCAATTCTGAAAAATCAGTCGACGCCTTAAGTAAAGCCTTCGCATCATCAAGTGCACTATTGCGTCATGAAATTGCATATGTAATGGGTCAGATGCAAAATAGCCATGCAGTTCCAATTCTAATCGATGTTTTATCCAATGAGAATGAACACGTGATGGTTCGACATGAGGCAGCCGAGGCCCTTGGAGCAATTGGAGATCGAAGAGCAGTCTCGATTTTGGAAAAATACCTACATCACAATTTACCTGAGATATCAGAATCATGTGAAGTAGCGCTCGATTTACTTGAGCATCATAACAAATAGTTCCAGTAAAATTACACACATATTCAAAGACTTGATTATTTTAGCAAGAAACAGGCGGGAACTATGCCACACGAACACATTGAACTGGCTCAAACACCAAATGGGGAAATCGGGCCTCGTTGCAAAAATTGTGGTACAAGATTGACTTTTGGCGAGGCAATGGTAGTCGACAAAGACTATTTTTGTTGGGAACATTATGTTCAATTGACCGGTGCTGATACTGCAACTGTTGAAATCGAAAGGGAAACTAGATTTTGGAAAGAGTGAAGGTTCAAAGGACTCCAGTGCTCCGCTCACCATGAGGAACCATGGCTGGCTGGTCGACATTTGCCCACAGGTTTACTCAATACTATCGAAATGCGGATTTGTGGTCTCCTCCGAGACTGAAAAGTCGAGAATGGATGTTTATTCCATTTGGACCGGGGAAACCAATTAGACACAAGGGATTTTCAAATCTTGATGAGGTTCGACGATTTATTTGCTCTAGTCCATTTCATTCCTGTTTCTATTCTACTGCATATTGGAAAAAGCCCTATGAATTAAAAATGTCCGATAAAGGTTGGCTAGGTGCAGATTTGATATTTGATTTAGATGGTGACCACCTACCCGGCGTCACAGATAGAGATTTTCCTGCTATGATAGAAGTAATTCAAGAGCAAGCATGGACTTTGTGGAATGATTTTCTCGAGCCTGATTTTGGCTTTAAAGAAGAATATTTACAAGTCACTTTTTCCGGCCATAGGGGTTTCCATCTTCATTACAGAGATCCTAAATATTTCCATCTAGATTCAGAATCTAGGAGAGAACTAGTTAGCCATATCCGGGGAGAGGGCGTTGATGTCACCGATGTTCTCTCAAGAGCGAGTGGAGAATCTGCTGTTGGTTGGCCACTGCGAATAAATTCTGGTATCAGTTCTGTTATTTCCAAATTAGACACAATATACGAAGGGAATGCAAAGATGCTAAACTCGGTCACATCCAACCTTCAAGAAATGCTAGACAGAGAAGGAATAAAGGGTTTGAGAGGAAAATCAAGCATCGAAAAATTAGCGGAATTGCTTCAAGCTGAAAATCGAAGGGAAAGAGTCCTAGAAGGCAGATTTACCGCTCTCAACAACCACGCATTACTGTTTCAAAACATTCTCAAGGCAGATGCTGGAGTGGTTTTGGGTAGTGCTGGAGAAACGGATGAAGTAGTTACAATCGATACTAGAAGACAAATACGTTGGCCGGGTTCACTACATGGTAAAAGTGGAATGCGAGTGACTGAATTTCCGCTATCGAGATTAGACCCTGAATCATCAAACGCCTTTGATTGCCTGTCAGAAGGTATCGCCCTTTCAAGAGAAAAAGAATATGATTTGGAAATAATTGCCGAAGATATAGTGGCTAGATTTGACGACAAATTAATTTCTGGGACAATTGGTGATAAAATCACGCTTCATGAAGCAGGCGCTACGTTTTTGGTACTCAAAGGGTGGGCCAAGTTTGCCGATTGAAAATTTGAATCATCTAATTAATTTTAATGGTAATGTTCAAGGGTAAGGTACTCTCCACTCACATTGGGGTGAATACTTGGGATTAGGTAAAAAGAAAAAGAAAGGCGCCGAAATGCCACCTCCGCCAGGTATGCCATTACCGCCAATGCCACCACCCCCAGGCATGCCACTACCCCCCGCACCTGGTGTCCAACCTGCCACCCAACAGACCCCTCCTCCACATGCAGCAGCGCCTATTCCGCCTCCTTCTAATCCACTTCCTTCGATGCCGGTACCAGAGATGCCTCTGCCTACTCCGCAACCTGTTGCTGAGTCTCCTCAACCCGAGGCGTCAGAACCAGATTCAGGATACTCTGGTCTTTACGCTAAAAAGAGTGGCAAACCACTAAAGCAAGTTTATGGCCACATAGATCGAATTAGTCAAGGCGAAATAGGAAGTCTATTAGACAGATATTCAGATAGATTCGGACACGAATTAGACAGAGATATCATTGTAATGCGAAAGGAAGAAAGAGAAGACAAAATGTCTGAAGTTCGAGACTCTCCTACTGTTCAGTTGCTCAACCAAGATGAAGCAACTGATTCTCCTCATGATGGCGACACGTTAGTAGAACTTAATTCTCAACTTGCAGTAATTGAAGCAGAATTGAGAAGGCTGAAACCTGATTACCAAGCCGCAAAGTCAGAAGGAGACAAACAAGTTCTGAGAGAACTCAAGCCAATTCTAGAAGGTCTAATGGCAGAAAGAAAATTATTACAGGGCGTGATATCAGGAGAGATTGATATTAGCGCTATGACTGAAGATTCAGAATCAGAATCCGAAATCGAGGATGATATATTCCTAATATTCGTTAGCATTGTCGACAATCTTCTCGGTTCAAATTTACCAGAAGATGCGATAAATGAATTTACTCAATCTGCTGGTTTTGAAACTTACAAAGAGGTTGGCTCTAATCCAGCATCTGCAAATGACGAACTTAGAGCAGAATTTTTCCAAGTAGTCGATTCATTACTTGGTGGTATGCCTGACGAAGCAGTTTCTGATTTTGTCGCTTCTTCAGATTTTGATATTTACAGAACAGTTGGTGGAATGTATAACTGAGGTGATATGATGGGTTTACTTGACAAAGTTGATAATTCAGGAACAAAAGAAGAAAAGCCAAAGGTAGTGCCAAAAGCACAACCTAAACCTGCTGTTGCAAAAAAGGCCGAGCCCAAAGCAACACCTAAACCAGCAAAAACCAAGGCAGCAAAAGAAAAGCCTGAGAAAATACGGCCAACTGGACTTCCAGAGGGCTATGAACTCGCTGGCAAGATGCCTAGATACATTGGTTGGTTGATCAATTTTGGATGGAACTTTGGAGCTCTGATAGGAACATTATCAATTTTTATATTTGGAGATCCAGATTTAACAATCGGCTTCGCTGTAGCAGGTTTAATGATTATATCCAACTGGATTATCATTCCAATCTGGATGGGTAGAAACGTTGGAGAATTTGTTTCGAGAACTAAATATATCAATTCATCAGGTAACAAACCACTATTTCTTCACGCATTGCTCAACAACAGCCTTGGCTTCTTATTCCTAATTGGAATCATTCTTGTTGGTATGAACATTAGCCAAGGAGGAGACATGGCACTAGTAGGCACAGGTGCAGCCTTCATGCTCTTGTGGATAATCAATTTCTTCTTTAAGAAAAATTCTGACTTTTCACAGGGCCTTTTCGACATGGCGTTCAGTGCATATCTCGTAAAGCACATTGCAACAGGTCAGGAAACCGGTTGGGCCGCTAGGTTCGAAGGTCTTGGAGACTTTGGTGACAAGTGGCAACAAAAGCAAGAAGAACGCAGACAAAAAGCTGAAGCAAAAGCCATAGAAAAGGCAAAGCAAGCGGAAGAAGAATCAACTGATGCAGAAGAAAGTGAAGACTGATTTGATCTGTGATTCTTAATGGATAAGCGTACTACAACATTGAGTAATCTCTCAATTCTTTTTCTATTCGTTGTTGCCCTATTTATCCCATTTCAAAATTTATTCTTACTGCCAATTTCGTTAATATTGATAATCATAATTGGTAAAAACATACTGCTTCGAATAATATTTATCGGCCCTGGTAATCCTAAACAAAGTCTTACAAGTTCAAAACATAATTGATATTTCTTACAATGGGATGGTGGAAAAACATGCTACCATTCCCATTTTTATGAAAAAGAAAGTGATTTAGTCGTATTTATACACGGGTGGGAATCATCCTCTGGTAGGTTCGACCACAGGATTGAATTATTTTCAGATAGAGGATTTCATACAATTGCTATCGACATGCGAGGCCATGGAAATAGTAGTAAAACTGCCGAATGGACAGCCGGAAAGGTCATCAATGATTTGAAAGAGATACTTGAAAAATCGCCAAAAAACTTGGTCACTAAAGTTCACTTTTATGGACACAGCCTCGGAGGTTTCATATCTCTTGGGTTGCAAAATGGTAGGCATCAAGGTTGGTGGAAGGAAAAATTAGGAACATTGATTCTAGAATCCCCTATGACAGGATATTCATTTATTCTATCTGCTATTTCAAAGCAATTCAGAGTTTATGAACCTTTAATGCAAAAATTAGCCCTAAGAGGATTCAACAAAATCCACCCTGAAGTTGGTGGAATTTTATGGGATGATATCGATGTGCCGAATTGGGGTGTACCAGAATGCCCGACTTTAATTCTACAAGCGAAAAATGATAATCGCTTAGGTTTGGAACATTATAACTTGTTGACTAAGCAGAAATTCAACTTTGAAAGTCACTTGATAGATTCTTTGACACATTCTAGAAACAGAATAAATCAAGAAAGAGATAATCTAATCGTTGATTGGATAGAAAATCCAAGATGATTTCACTCTTCTTCATTTTCGATAGCTTGCTCTCTGGCCAACTCACGCATATCCTCATGTTCGTCTAACTCATCAACAATCTCTTCTCCAAGAAGTGTCTCAATAACGTCCTCCATGGTGATAATTCCTGCAGTTCCTCCAAATTCATCTAGCACAGCAAGAATTTGAACTTTGGTACGAAGGAATTTGTCTAATGCTTCAGCGATATTTGAATCTGTTTTAATTGATAACAATGGCTTCTTGATCTTACCAAGGACAGTTTGCCACTCATCCATTGATGCTGCCATTAGTATGTCTGATCTAAGAACAAAACCAGTAAGAGAATCTATCGAGTCTTCATACACTGGCATTCTGCCAAAACGCAGAATTTTAGTCTCATCTAATACTTGTTTGATTGTCCAAGATTGGTCAAATGATTGGGTCACTGTGCGAGGTGTCATTACTTCTTTCACCAATATTTCCCTTAAAGCGAGTAAATTGTGGATAATTGTTTCTTCATCTTCATCCAATGTCCCCTCCTCTTCTGATATATCTGCAAGCGCATGCAACTCATCCCTTGTGACTGTGGCAGTCTTTGCATTGGGCAATATCCGTTTGAACCACAAGAAAGGGATAAAGAATATCGCAAGAGATTTTGTCATTCCTGACAAAATGAAACCAGCAGGATTAGACAATTGCTTCCAATAAGCTGCACCTATCGTCTTAGGTATGATTTCAGAGAAAATTAGTACGGCTAATGTCAAAATAATCGATGCAACAGTAAGAGATACATTAGCAAACTGCGCTTCTACTTCTGCACCAACTCCCGCAGCACCCATTGTATGAGCAATTGTGTTTAAGGTTAAAATCGCTGTAAGGGGTTTTACGGCGTCATCTTCCTTCAATTTAGACCAACGGACTCCGTTTTTATCTCCATCTTTAGAAATAATGCTAACATGCGAAATTGGCATAGATAGCAATATTGCTTCTAGTAGGGAACATAAGAATGATACTCCGAGGGCAACGGAGGCATAGAAAATCAGCATTGTATAGTCTGCCATAGGGTTCAACGAACTCCTCAGCCATTCCGGCCCATCCATATTCAGACGCTTCCAGTTATTGAGTGTTCTCTATCCAGATTAGAGCATAGTTCTCATGTACTTAATCCAATTCGTTTGATTCGGTGGCACTATGAAGGGGCAACACGTACTAATTTGTGTTGCATGGCCTTATGCAAATGGCCCCCTGCATTTAGGGCATGTTGCTGGATGTTATTTGCCACCGGATATTCAAGCGCGATTTGAAAGAGCGAATGGAAACAAAGTGCTTATGGTTTCAGGCTCTGATGAACACGGTACTCCAATAACAGTAGCTGCAGAATCCCAAGGTATCTCTCCTCAGGATGTAGTTGACAAATACCATGTAATAAACAAAGATGCTTTGATTAAACTCGGTTGTTCATGGGAGCCCAATATTGATCCTAGAGGTTCAGAATTTGGAGGCTCTCTATTCAATCGAACCAGCGATCCCGAGCACCACCGTATTGTTTCAGAGAACTTCTTATCTCTTTTAGACGCCGATCTGTTTGAGAAAAAAATCATGCAGCAATACTACGAAGTGAGGGATGATGGTGGCCGTTTTTTACCAGATCGGTATGTAGAGGGAGATTGTCCTAATTGTAATTCACCGGGCGCTCGAGGCGACCAGTGTGATGAGTGTGGAGTGACGTATGAAGCAAGTGAGTTGCTGAATCCTAAATCAAAAATGAATCCGGAATCAAAAATCGAAATTCGGGACACCGAGCATCTATTTTACAGGCTAGATTTATTCCAAGAAGCGTTAGAAATACACGCATCAACAAAACAAAATTTGTGGAAATCAAATGTTAAAGCAATGACAAAGCAATGGCTAGACATGGGGCTTAGACCTAGGGCAGTGACACGTGATTTAGATTGGGGAATTAAATTACCAATGGAAGGCGATGAGTGGAATGGTAAGTGTGTTTATGTTTGGTTCGAAGCCGTTCAAGGCTATTTATCGTGCGCTAAAATATGGGCTAACAGGTTTGCTGAATCAAATGATTGGGAGAAATGGTGGAAAATTTCTCCAGATGGAACTAAACCAAAGCATCTGTATTTCCTCGGCAAAGACAATATCCCTTTCCATACCGTTATTTGGCCTGCACTAATTCTAGGCCTCAATTATTCTAAGAGAAGTCCAGATTCAAGGGATAAACCGTCACTGCCCCTTCCTGGTGAGTTGCATATTGAAGACAATGTGCCAGCAATGGAATATCTAATGCTAGCAGGTGGGCAATTTTCGAAATCTCGGAAACATGCTGTATGGCTACCTTCATTTTTGGAAAGATTTGACCCGGACACGCTGAGGTATTATCTTTCGATAAATATGCCTGAAAATCATGATACTGATTTTAACTGGCCTGATTTCGTTGAAAAAATAAATTCAGAATTGATTGCTGCATATGGTAATTTTGTGCACAGAATCTTGACTCTTAGTGAAAGATTCCCTGAAAATAGACCGCTCTCTTCCTTTGAAGACCTCGCTTCTTGTACTGATGAAATGAGTAAATTGATAACATTACATGAAAAAGCTACTGCGAGCCTTAATTCTCATCGATACAAGGAAGTTCTTAGAACAATAATGTCTGCAGCCCAATTAGGAAATCAAATGATTCAATCGGCAACTCCTTGGAAATTTTTGAAAGATTTTGATGGCGATGGTGCAAAAGATTCTCTAGCAAAATTATCATTTGGTTGGCGAATATCTAGGTATCTCGCAATAATGTTCCAACCGTTCTTGCCATTTAGTTCTCAAAGACTCTGGGAGAACTTAGGAGAGTCCGGACTGGTTAGCGAAATTTCTTGGGATTCAGCCATCGATTGGAATTGTGAATACAAAAACTCGAAGAGAGGAGTATCTCCACTATTTGCGAGGCTTGATTTAGATCAGATTTTGAACCATGAGGAATCTGTGGCTAATGAAGCAGGGGTAGGAACCACTGAAGATATTACACACACCGTTAAAGGTGGAAAGAAAAAGAAGAATGAGAGTGAAAACATGACTGAAGGTGTACAATTTTTGGATTTTGATACATTTATGAAAACAGAACTAAGAGTAGGAAGGATAATTTCCGTCGAAAATCATGAAAATGCTGACAAATTGTTTGTTGTATCAATTGATGATGGTACCGAAAATGGTAGAACGATTTGCGCTGGATTAAAAGAATATTACCAACCAGAAGAAATGGTTGGTAAACTCATAGTATTTGTTGCAAACTTAGAGCCTAGAAAACTTCGCGGTATAATTAGTGAAGGGATGATGTTGGCTGCTGATGATGGGCAAGGTAATGTGAAACTGATTACAATCGATGGCGATGTTAGCACTGGTTCTCTAGTACGTTAATATTACAAATTTTCTTTAACAATATCCATTATTTGTCTTGATAAAACACGACAACTTTCCATGATATCAGGCGCTTCTTTTCTCAATGACAATCCCATTTCATCTGGTAAAGATGACAAGTTGATTTCTACATTGAAGAGTGCACCTTTACATGCTGCACTAGCCAATAAACCGGCCACGCCAACATCTGAAATAGCGTTTTGATTACCTAATTTGCCTAAATTTGGTAAACACTCTAGTAATTCTAATCCCAATCTAGCCGTTTCCATTGGTACTTCTGCAGCCATAAGAGTACTATTTCGGATGCTTTCTCTTCTTTCTGCCTTTTCTTCATCAGTTTCTCTGGCCATTTTGAAGGAATTCATTACTTGGTCAAAAGCATCGCTGTCCTCGTCTGCTAGTTCGCCTGCTCTGGACATAATTCGGACTGCTTTTGGTAATGTTGATTCGGCTTCAGACCAACCCGATTCCCATTTTTCACTGCTTATTGTAAGGTCGCAGACCATGATTGTAAGTGCTGCTGCTTGTCCCAAGGCCACTGCAGCAGCTGTTCCGCCACCAGGGGTCGGGGATGATGAGGCTAAGGCTGATTGAAAGTCTCTAACTGTCATATCCATCCATGGTTGTTTCATCTTATTGACCTCCTTTAATTGCCCATTCGATTATTCTTTCTTGAGAATCAAACTCATACAAAGAATCTAATCCTAATCCTTTAATTGCCCATTGAACCAATTCGGTTTCACTTAATGATTCTTCACCAGAATACCATTTTCCTGCTTCAACCATCGTTTCTAACGGTACCAATCCTACCAATTCCGAACCGCATAATTCCACATCATGGTCATTTGCGATTGATTTTACAGCCTCAAAAGCAACATGCATAGGTGTTATTGAAACATCACGAAGATTCATTGACACTTGAGAAATGCCATGACTTTCCAAAGGTAAGCCCATTCCTTGCACCATATCCAACATCCCATTAATCCTCATTTTGTCCCCGTTAGCGTTTTTGATTAATCTGCCCGTACTGCGAATTATAGTTCCTACCTTTTTTGCGACAGCAGCATCTTTTTCTTTCAAATTGACATTGTATGCGACCAATATTTTCCTTGCGCCTATTACAACAGCTCCGAATTTTTCAATTCTATCATTCCAGGTTGTTGGCCCGTAATCAGGAAGTAGAGGGCCACCGTTTTCTAAGCGTGCTTTGAAACCCTCATATTCACCTTTTCTAATGTCTGATAATAGTTCTCGTTCTGGAGAATTTGCAGCGAAACCATACAAGAAGGTTGGCAATAGTAATTCTTCAGAAACTTGGATTGCTAGTTCTTTGGCTAAGATTGAGCAATCTTCCATCGTAGAATTTTGGATTGGAATAAATGGGCAAACATCAACAGCACCTAATCGAGGGTGCTCACCGCTGTGTTTGGTCATGTCAATATATTCATATGCGGCTTTTATTACATTAAATGCTGCTAATTTCACAGATTCAGGCTCACCAGCAATTGTCAAAACCGTTCTATTGTAATCAGGATCTGGTTCAATTCCGAGAACTCTTGCTCCTACTATATTTTTGGCGGAGTTTGCAATTTTTTCAATTATGGCCTGGTCGCGACCCTCAGAAAAATTAGGAACACACTCAACAATCTGTACCATGATTTGAAGGTGGAAGGACAATTCAATAATATTGTCTATTGTAATCAGCCATACAGTGCATCAGGTGACGAGGAGTTTCCACTAGATTCACGTTTTCTTTTAATTCTCTCAATAGCCATCAGAGCATCTTTTTGTGTGACTTTAGTTCTTCTTTCCCGTATTGCAATCATTCCTGCTTCGACAGTGGTTGCATTTAATTCTGCACCGCTAAAACCATCTGTTAACTCTACGAGTTTACCAATATTTAGCTTACTTGTAGCCATTTTATTTAGATGAATTGAGAGAATTGTTTTTCTACCTTTATCATCGGGAAGCGGGATTTCTATAATTCTGTCAAATCTGCCTGGCCTTAATAATGCATCATCTAAGATATCCGGTCTATTGGTAGCCGCAATAATTTTGACATTTTCCAATGCATCGAAACCGTCCAATTCTGCTAATAATTGCATTAGTGTACGCTGTACTTCTCTATCACCACTGGTTGCTGAATCAAGCCTTTTAGCACCTATGGCATCAATTTCATCTAAGAAAATTATTGCAGGGGACTTCTCTTTTGCCAAAGAAAATAGTTCCCTAACAAGTCTACCGCCTTCGCCAATATATTTTTGCGCAAGTTCAGAACCTACCATTCTAATGAATGAGGCCTTTGTTTGACTTGCTACTGCTTTTGCGAGCATTGTTTTTCCACATCCTGGTGGACCAACTAAAAGAACCCCTTTAGGCGGTGAGATACCTACCTTCTTGAACAAATCTGGGTTTTCAAGAGGCATTTCTATAGATTCCCTAACTTGTAAAATCTGTTCATCTAAGCCACCTAAATCAGAATATACTACATTTGGTTTTTCGATCATCTCTGCTCCTGAAACCATAGGGTCCCAAGCATCGGTTAACAACTCGATGACTGAAAGATTATCTTGATTAAGTGCTACTCTGGTCCCCGGTTTGAGTTTCTCAGAATTCAATCTTGGATTAATAGATACTTGAAAAACAGTCCCATTGGATGACCTCACAATTGCTTTTTCACTATCCAATATATCCTGTATGTGGCCAATAATTAGAGGAGGTGCGCAAAGTCTTCTCACTTCTTCATCTAATCCACTGACTCTTTTCTTTAAGACCTTCAATTCATTTTCTAAAAATAATCTATCTTTCAATAATTGTTGGGCTTCATCTTGTAATAATTGGAACTCGTTTTCGATGGCTTTCCAATCACCGTCTTCAAAGACTCTGGGATTCTCTGCTGCCTTGTCGACTTCTGTTCCCATAATACTACTGTGTGTCACACCCTTATTGAATCATCTGTTTTAAACAGTCATTGCATCTATTTTACGAAGCCTTGAAGAATTACCGATATTACAGTTAATCGGTGAAGCCATGGGTGACTGTGAATTGTGTGGTGCGATGAATGTCGGTACAAGACAAATATCTATGGAAAGAGCACATGTTCAGGCATGTAAACGTTGTACCGACAAAATGGGGTTAAATGAAGCTAAAATGGCTCCAGGTTTAGCAAAAGCCAAAACCGGAAGTGGCAATACTTCCGGAGGCTACGGCGGGATTGGTAAAAAAGGCAAAGATATCATGGTGAGAGGTGAGAAGGAACTAGCATCAGATTTTGCAAAAAGGATAATTCTAGCACGTGAAAGTAAAGGTTGGGACAAAAAAGAACTTGCTAGAAGAATGGCTGAAAAAGTCAACATTATCATAAATGCCGAATCAGGTAAGAGGCCTACAGATAGTGTAATACGAAAGTTAGAAAGAACTTTGGATATCACTTTAATGGTTGAAATAAAACCTGATGAAAATCGCCAATTGAACTCAGGAACAGGACGCGGCTTTACACTTGGAGATTTCCTTTTAGACGACAAGGATTGATGATAGTGTCACGCAACACCCAAATTCATGCTATTTGGCTAGCACAAGATGATCCAAAGAAGAATACTGCTGTAAAATTAAGTAAGCGTAATCAACTAACATTACATAAAAATTTCAACAAGTTACCAAAGAAGGGGATAATCCTCGAACCACTTTGTGGCAAAATTTTAGGCCCAGAGGACCATGACATAATCAACGAACATAATGGGGCAATAGTCGGTTTAGATTGCTCGTGGAATCAGATAGAAGAATCCGTAAACATCGTAATGTCTAAGACTAAACTCAATGGAAGAATGCTCCCTTTATTATTGGCTGCTAATCCAATTAATTGGGGTAAGCCAAGTAAGTTATCAACAGCGGAAGCACTTGCTGCGGCTCTGTATTTGGTCGGAAAGAAAGACCATGCGGAACAACTTCTTGCAGCATTCAGTTGGGGAGAACAATTTTTTATTCTAAACAAAGAACCCTTAGAAGCATATAGCCAAGCAAAATCATCGAAAGAATTGGTAGAACTACAATTCGAATTTTTTGATATCGAAATATGAGTGTTTAGTATGGTTAAAAGGCCGGTTCATAGGATAAAGGAAGGAGAAATTACTCCGGAGTTTGATGAACTAGCCGATGAAGTAATCGTAGAGTTGAAAACACTTGAACAATCAATAGTCAAATTATTAGCGACACCTTTGGACTTGCTAGATTTGGCTTACGGACATATCTATTCTGAATCTAGGGGTTCTATTTCATCGGCGACATTACAGGGTAATGATGTTGTAATGGAAGGCAATTTTAATCCGCGCCCCGTCGAAGACATCTTGACAGCAGCATGTGGCGCATGCTCTACTGGAGAACTTGAAGCGCCATTGAAAACAGTCACCCAAAGAGTTTCTTTCAATGGTAGAATATTTGAAGTGATGGAAAACATGCTTTCTATGCAACAAATATTTCATGAAACGGGTGGCGTTCACGCTGCCGCGATTGTAGATAAGAAGGGCAGAGTTTCACATGTTAGGGAAGACATTGGAAGGCATAATGCAATGGATAAAGCAATAGGTGCTGCCATCAGAAACGGTATCACTCCGAGAATAGTCGCAATATCTAGTAGAATCGGGTGGGAATTGGTTGCTAAGGCAGTTAGAGCCAATATTCCTCTTATTATTGCCGCTGGAGCTGTAAGTAGTGCGGCAGAATCTTTAGCAAGAAGTTCAAACATTACGCTCATAGGTTTTGCAAGTCGGGAAAACCCCTTGTTATAGGCCCTACTAGCCGGATAGTTGACAAACATAAGTGAGTTGGGGGATTTATGTCAAACAGAGAACCAGCATCTGCAACAACGCCTGCAGATAATAATTCTCTGAAATTAAGTAAACCTAAATCAGTAGCTGCTGGAATACCTGCTGCAAATTCATCACTGTTGCATGGAATACAAAAAATGGGTATTAGTAAAACTGTAAAAACCCTTACACTCGTAAATCAACCTAGTGGTTTTGATTGCCCAGGATGTGCGTGGCCAGATCCATCTCATTCATCTTCCTTCGAATTTTGTGAGAATGGTGCTAAAGCCGTTGCCGATGAAGCCACTAAAAAACGAATTTCTGTTGATTTTTTCAATAATTATTCTGTTCAAGAATTATCTGAAAAAAGTGATTTTTGGCTTAATAACCAAGGTCGATTAACCACTCCGATGTATTTGCCACCAGGCAAGAATCACTACAAATCAATATCTTGGGAAGACGCCTTTTCAATTATTAGAGATAGGGTCATTTCTAGCGATGACCCAAACCGGTCGGTATTTTACACGTCAGGTAGAACATCTAACGAAGCAGCATTTCTTTACCAATTGTTTGTACGAACATTAGGAACAAATAACATGCCTGATTGTTCAAACATGTGCCATGAATCTAGCGGCAGAGGATTAAGCGAATCGATTGGCATTGGAAAGGGAACAGTTTCTTTAGAGGATTTCAATCACTCAACAGTTATCGTTGTGATTGGTCAAAACCCAGGTACAAATCATCCAAGAATGCTGACTGCATTAAGGGATGCTAAAAGGAATGGTGCAAAAATCATCCATGTTAATCCGTTACCGGAAACCGGTTTAATTAGATTCAAACATCCTCAAGATTACATGAAATTATCATTCGGAAGTGAAACCCTAGCAGATATGCACCTCAAGGTTAAGATTGGTGGAGATGCCGCTTTGATGCACGGATTGATGAAAGTTCAATTGGAATTAGACGCTATCGACCACAAATTCGTAAAAGACAAGACTATCGGTTATGATGAATTAATATCTAATGTAAAATCTACCAAGTGGGAAACCATTGAGAAAGATACGGGACTATCACGGTTTCAAATAGAAATGGCTGGTAAAATTCTCGCGGAATCAAAGGCGACGATTGCTTGCTGGGCGATGGGTTTGACACAACACAGGAATGGTGTGGAAGTAATCCAAGAAGTAGCCAACCTCCTTCTGATGGGCGGACATATTGGAAAACCCGGTGCGGGTCTTTGCCCAGTTAGAGGCCATTCAAATGTTCAAGGAGATAGGACTGTTGGAATATGGGAAAGGCCATCGGAATCATTTCTTAAAAAACTGGATGAAGGTTGTAGAATAACTAGCCCACGAGACCATGGGTATGACGTTGTCAATGCTATCAAAGCGATGAACGATGAACAAGTTGATCTATTCTTTTGTCTAGGTGGAAATTTCATTTCTGCTACCCCTGACACTGAAATTACAGCTAGTGGTTTGTCAAAAGTAGACTTAACAGTACAAGTTTCAACTAAATTAAACAGGTCACATCTAGTTACTGGGAGGCACGCATTGATTCTTCCATGCTTGGGGCGAACTGAACTAGATGTCCAAGACAACGGTCAACAATTCGTGACTGTAGAGAACTCAATGGGCATTGTCCACACTTCGATCGGCAATCTCAATCCTGCAAGTCCAGACCTGAGAAGTGAACCATGGATTGTTGCTAAACTCGCAAGTACAATTCTTGGAGATGAAAGAAATTGGATGGAATTGGTAAGCAATTATGATTTGATTAGAGATTTGATGAGTGTATCACTCAACGGATTTGAAGATTATAACTCACGGGTTAGAGAACCTAATGGGTTTGCACTACCCAATCCACCAAGAGATTCAAGGTCGTTCAACACAGCCGATTCTAAAGCCCATTTTATCTCACACCCTCTTCCTGATGTCAATATTCCCGCAAATAAATTTGTCATGATGACAATTCGGTCGCATGACCAATATAATACAACAATTTATGGCCTATCGGATAGGTACAGAGGTATCAAAGGAAACAGGAGAGTTATTCTAATGAACGCTACGGATATGGCAAACAGAGGTTGGAAGACTAGACATATCGTCGATGTTATCTCTCATTCAGAGTCTGGTGAAAGAAGAAGTGATGGTTGGCGCCTGATACCTTATGACATACCTCAGGGCAATATCGCATCATACTTCCCAGAAGCAAATGTTTTGGTTCCATTGGAATCCACAGCAAATAAATCAAATACCCCCACATCAAAATGGATAATTTGTAGCCTAGTTGAACCTGGTGCAAATTTGATGGAGGAGGAATAGATTGTCCGAAGTAGGATATATTGAATTACTGAAATCCAATAAAAAATTCAGAACATTCTGGATTGCTGCGGTAGTTTCAATGCTAGGTGAGTGGTTCAATACCATTGCTTTATTTACTTTAATTCTTATTTACGCAGGAACAAATTCAGAAGAGTTAATCGGTATATTGTTAACAATTCGAATGATAGGTTTTGCAATTTTACAGCCAATTACTGGTTTGCTAGCAGATAGGTGGTCTAGAAAATGGATAATGGTTATTACAAATTTCTTGCAAATTGGCTTGGCATTATGTTTCCTACTCGTAGATGGAAGTGAAGACATTTGGTGGCTGATAATGTTATCAGGAGTAATGATGATTCTTCATGGCGCATACATGACGTCAGAAAGGGCTGCGATACCCAATATCGTAAGCGAAAGAGAATTGGCGACTGCCAATGCTTTAGATGCTGCAACGTGGTCAACAGCTTTGGCTTTCGGAGCAGCTTTAGGTGGAGTCATAGTGTCCAATTATGGAACTGATGCCGCTTTTATCATCGATGCTGTAACATTCCTTCTTGGGGCATTAATTCTACTTCCATTACATGTTCCCCAAACAGTTAGTGAAGAGATGAAAGGGCCTTTATTCAAAACTGCTTTTTCTAATATGAAGGCTGGAGCAATGCGCGTTTACAGAGAAGCCCGATTACGAAGGATTGTACTTGCCAAAACAACATGGAATCTAGCGGGAGGGGGCTTGCAGGTGTATTCTTAGTTATTGCAGGATCTAGGATGACTCCAGGAGAATTAGCGGCAGGAATTGGTATCTTCTTCATGGCTAGGGGCATTGGTACTGGAATTGGACCAATTATAGCTAGAAAATATCTGACAAATACGGCACGATGGCCAGCATATATCGGTATATTAGTTTCGATTTCCGGGTTCTTCTATCTTCTAGTGGGTCTGACCCTTTACCAAAATCTGATATTGACGATTTTATTGGTTATTACAGCACATGCAGCCAGTGGTGCAAACTGGGTATTATCGACCATTCTTACGCAACAATGGGTAGAGGATGAAAAACGGGGACGTGTTTTCAGCATTGATATGCTTTTGATGTCTGTATCATTTAGCATGAGCACATATACAGCAGGATGGTTGTTATCCAATACGAAATTATCTATCAATCACGGAATGATATATTTCTCAATTGCAATGATGCTGTTTGGAATTATCTTCACGCTCTGGAGGCCTGAAAATCACAAACATGCTTCGTGAGTACAAACAGGAGGTGTCCAGTACAATTTGTCACTTGGATTAAACGAATCCAATTGCAAAGTACTTCCTTCACCATCTATGATTGTTACTATAGACGATGTCGACGCTGGAAGATAATCTTCACCAGTAGAAAGTAATGTCAAACGTATTGTGTGGCCTGCAGGGATTTCTGCATCAAGTGGCATAAATTCCATTTTAGCAGTAATCGTGTCAAATATGGGATTCCATGTTGACGATAAATCATCTCCTCCTTCATAATATCGTAAATCCATAATCGCATGGCCAACGTGAATACAATTACCTTCCCCACATTCCTCTAGAAGTGCGTATAATTGCCCGCCGACCGTTGTAGTACTAACCTCAACGTGTAATCTTGGTGTTCCTTGGATATACATCGTCTCTGACAATGGTTCGGATTCGTAGGTTGGTCCCGTAGAAGCATCAGGAAGGACTGTAGGGCCTCCGTTTCTTAGCAAGTCACTTCCCAACTCGAATCTGATTTCTTCAACATCATCAGCTGGGTATCTGTCTTCAATTCTCCATTCGCCTAAATTGGATTGTATTTCAATATGCAACAGAGGTTTCTGTCCAATTCCTTTCAGATAATAATCGAACCATTCCAGCAAATCTTGCATCCAGTCGAATCGAATCATTGCGGGGAATGCTTCTCCACCCCTTCCACCTAAATCTGAACGGTCCCTCAATTGGATAGGCCTATCTGGATAGTCATGGTCCCACTGGCCAAACAGCCCTTTTGCTTCTATTCCTTTATCCTTTAATTTGTTTATAGTTGGAACTGCCATATGTGGGTCTACGTTCCAGTCATGCATGCCTTGAATCAAATACACCGATCCTTGATAATTGTCTAATACGCGGTCGAGGAAGTATCTCTCAGCCCAATAATCACCTGCGACCTCGCTTCCAAACATCCATGCCCCAACACCAGTTCCTGGGCCAATTATGTAATCTGGACAAGCATTTCCGTAATCTTCCTCGTCACCATCAAAGCCATATGAACCATAAACGCCATTGTGCATTATAGGAGCTCTTGCCTCTGAAGAACCATTTCGCCACATCAGTTCTTTTACACCAATGAGGCCAGAAATTGGAACTATTGTCTTTAGGTGTTCATTTCCAAACATCGCTGCCTGCCAAGGAGTTGAACCGTCGTAGGATTTCCCAATCATTGCTACATTTCCGTTAGACCATTCTTGAGATCCCAGCCAAGAGACAGCAGCATCATTTCCTAGTTGCTCTGCAGTACCCATCAAATCCATGCAATGGTTAGAACGACCAGTCCCGGTCACTGAAACTTGAGCAAATGCATAACCATGTGGCAATAATTGGTCAATTATCATTTGACCTAACCAACTTCCAGGTACTTCAATAGTAGGAGTTTGTACACTTGGTTCTTGGAAGTAAGGGCCAAATTCTGCTATTACTGGTACTTGCACGCCTTCTGGTACGTTAGGCCTCCAATATGCTAGCGAGATAATACCATTAGGTGCCGCTCCACCTTCTTCTAATGGTAATTCATACTCAACGAAAACATGTGTTGAATTCCATTCATTCGACGTTTCTAGAATTTCGTAGTCACCAAACTCCATAACAAATCCATGGTCTTTATCCGTGATGTAATCTAGATTCCCTCTTTCCCATACTGGCACTCTTACACTGGAGTTATTGTTACCGGAAGTCATTGACTTATCTATGACATCTCCGAACATTATTGCTAGTAGAAGGAAAACTATTGCAACCGCAAACGTAGCGGCTGCAACACTGTTGAGAATCGCTTTATCCCGATTGGGATTTGCCAATTCAGCAACATATATTTCCTCGTCCATGGTATCGCCAGACAATTATCGGAAATAGAATTGGCGATTGCTAACAAGATTCAATAAACTGGGTTTATGTCGCTTGAACATGCCCTCTGACGTCGAAATGATGCGGCTTCATGTTGCAGAAGGCATCCCTGATAAATTACCAATTCATCCAGGTATTTCCAACGAGGTGGATAATGCTCCTAATCGACGTCAAATATTATCTGAAGAAGAAAAAAAAATTAGCAATAAAAAACGCTCTAAGATATTTCAAAACAGAGCACCATGAACTACTCGGAAAAGAATTCTTACAAGAACTCAATGATTATGGCCGCATATGGATGATGAGATTCAGACCTACAGAGTACCCGATTCGGGCATATGGTATCGAAGATTATCCTGCTAAATCAAAACAAGCAGCCGGAATAATGCTGATGATACACAATAATTTAGACCCAGAAGTTGCACAATTTCCTCATCAATTGATAACCTACGGAGGAAATGGAGCCGTTTTTCAAAACTGGGCACAGTATAGGCTAACCATGAAATATTTGTCTGAAATGTCGAATGAACAAACACTTGTAATGTATAGCGGCCACCCGATGGGACTATTCCCTTCCCATCCTAATTCTCCGAGAGTAATCGTGACCAATGGAATGGTGATACCAAACTATTCTAGTCAAGATGATTACGATCGTATGAATGCATTGGGTGTAAGCCAATTTGGGCAGATGACTGCGGGCTCTTACATGTACATCGGCCCTCAGGGTATCGTACACGGCACTACAATTACTATCCTCAATGCAGCTCGCATGCACGTTGGATCCACAAATTCTCTTTCTGGTGTGACATTCGTGACCTCAGGTCTTGGTGGTATGAGTGGTGCTCAAGCAAAAGCAGCAGTCATCGCAGGTGCTTCTAGTATAGTAAGCGAAATCAATCCTCATGCGGTTCATAAGCGACATTCTCAAGGTTGGTTATCTGTAATAGCTGATTCCACTGACCATGCAATAGACTTGATGATAGAAAATCGGGATAATGGAAATGCGATATCTATTGGACATGTAGGCAACATTGTAGATTTATTAGAAAGGATGGTAGAGAGAAAGGTCAATGTTGACTTGTTATCTGACCAGACTAGCCTACATAATCCATGGCAGGGGGTATTATCCAGTCACAATTGATTTTGACACTGGAAAGGAAATGCTTGCTAACAATCCTGAACAATTCAAAATTGAGGTTCAAAAAACACTTAGAAGGCACGCAGATGCCGTTAATTCTCTCGTAGAGAGAGGAACTTACTTTTGGGATTATGGTAATGCATTCCTGTTAGAAGCATCTAGGGCTGGGGCAGACGTTATGAACGAAACGAACGATGGTTTTCGATATCCAAGTTATGTTGAAGACATAATGGGCCCGATGTGTTTTGATTATGGATTTGGGCCATTTAGGTGGGTTTGTACGTCTGGTAATCCAGATGACCTCTCGGCAACCGATAGGATTGCAACTGAAATTCTAAGTGAACTATCAAAAAATTCCCCTATTGAAATTCAACAACAAATGGATGATAACATCCGCTGGATAAAGCAGGCAGAAGAAAATGGCATGGTAGTCGGAAGTCAGGCTAGAATTTTGTATGCTGATGCAATCGGTAGGGTTTCAATCGCTAAGGCGTTTAATGATGCGATAAAGTCAGGAGATATATCTGCTCCAATTGTATTAGGTAGAGATCATCACGATGTATCTGGGACTGATTCTCCATTTAGAGAGACTGCTAATATCAAAGATGGTTCCATGTTTACCGCAGATATGGCTGTGCAGAACTTTGTCGGAGATTCGTTCAGAGGTGCAACCTGGGTCAGCCTTCATAATGGCGGCGGCGTAGGATGGGAGAAGTGATAAACGGAGGATTTGGTTTATTGATTGATGGTACCGAGCAAAGCGAAATCAATCTTACATCAATGCTTGATTGGGACGTTAATAATGGAATTTCACGAAGAGCATGGGCGAGAAACGAAGGAGCGATTTTTGCGATAAAACGAGCTATGCAAAACAATACCAAATTGAAAGTGACTATTCCCGAAATCGCAGATGACAAATTGATTAACAGTATTTTTGAGGAGGATTGAAAAATGTCGGCGATTAAACTAGATGGCAATACTCTATCAACTTCTGAAATATCCCTAATTTCTAATGGTGCAAAAGTCGCAATAGCAACCGATTCAGTAATCAAAATCGATGCAGCAAGGAGTGTAGTAGAGAAAATATTAGAAAGCGGTGAGACGGTTTATGGCATAAATACTGGATTTGGTTCGCTGGTGTCAGAATCAATATCATCCGAAGATTTAGCGACATTACAACTGAATTTAATCAGGTCACACGCTTGTGCCGTAGGAGCACCTATGTCTATTCCAGAAACAAGGGCGATGATGTGCGTAAGAGCCAATTCCTTAATTAAAGGAAATTCTGGTATAAACAGAATAGTAATTGAACAAATTATTTCTTATTTGAACAATGATATTATCCCTGTAGTGCCTAGAATCGGGTCACTGGGTGCATCAGGAGATTTAGCACCACTATCTCATATGGCGCTATCACTAGTAGGGGAAGGTCTGGTTTGGTCGGGTAATAATCACGTTCCTACTAATGAAATGTTGAAAGAAAAAGGCTTGATATCAGTAGAACTTGGTGCAAAAGACGGCCTATCACTAATCAATGGTACAAGTCAAATGTGTTCATTCATGTCTTTGGCTGAAGTTGCCTTGAGTAGTATACTTCCAATGGCTGATTTAATTGCCAGTGCATCGATAGATGCAAGAGAATGTTCTATCGCACCAATGGATTCGAGAGTGCACGATGTAAGGGCGCATGATGGACAGAGCATAGTGGCCAAAAGAATACGAAACATACTAAATGGATCAGAAATTCTTCAAGGGCACAAAAATTGCGATAAGGTTCAAGATGCATATTCATTTAGATGTATACCTCAAGTTCATGGTGCGGTTTATGAAAAATTCAAAGTTCTTCAAAACTGCATTGGTATAGAAATTAATAGCGCGACTGATAATCCTTTAGTATTCCCAGATTCAAATTTACCTCTCAAGAGCCAGGTAATTAGCCAAGGCAATTTCCATGGAGAAATCCTAGGGCTGACATCTGATAATTTATCTCATGCGCTATTTGAATTAGGCTCAATATGTGAACGTAGAATAGACCAGATGGTTGACCCAGTTAGAAGCGGACTTCCACCATACTTAGCAAAAAATTCTGGATTAGAATCGGGTATGATGATTGTACATTATACGGCTGCTGCACTATTAGCAGAATTACACGGTCATGCAATGCCTAAATCAGCCTTTTCAACAACTACTTCTGGGGGACAGGAAGATTATGTTTCAATGGGGTCAATAGCAGCATGGAACCTCCTAGAATCTACAAAGAAATTATCAAAACTTCTAGCATGTGAGTTGATTATCGCGTGTGAGGCATTAGAATATGCCGATAGTAAATCCTCGACTTACATTGAATTGCTCAAGAAATTAGTGAGAAAGGTCTGTCCAGCATTAACACAGGATAGAAGCACATCATCTGAAATCGAACAGGTCGCATCAGAAATCTACAACGGAGGATGGTTGGCAAGGATAGATGCAGAATGTGGATTTTTGCCTAGATGAGTTCATCGATTTTCGCTTCAACTTCATCGAAGCCAGTAAGTTGCCTAACTCGGAACCTTAGTTTTATGACATCCGATTTCCAACCATTTTCATCAAGAATATCAATTCTTTTATCTAACTCAATCGCTCTGCGTACTTTCATTTCAACGGTCTTATACAATTCATATGATTTTTCATCATCTGACATATACAATGCAGGATCTAATTCAGAAACGTCTAAATCCATTCTCCGCCATTGAAGCATTCGCTTCCGTAGAATTTCTTTGCTGAATCCTTCTTTAGAAATAGGTGTAAGATAAGACAATGAAGTGATTCTTCCTTCTTCCACAATTGCTTTTTCTACAGGTTCCGATTCTTCGATTATGCCAATTACTTCTTGGTCGACTTTTATCGAATTATCGATTTTTAATTCCTTGACACTGCTCGCCCATCGACTTCGATCTACGTCATTTAAAATGGCGATTGCTAATGATAATAAAATTGTAGATTTCCTCTCAATTATATAATCGCTTAAATCGAGTATCATAGAATATACACTTGAAAAACCATGAATTGAGATCAACCATTCTATACCTTCAATAATGAAAACTGAATTTTCTTCAGAGCAAGTAGAAACTACTTTCGCTGTAATATCTGCTAAATCAGGCTTTATTGAACCGGATACTGTTTTTTTTGTTAGCCAGAATGATTGCACTTTTTGGATGTCGAAATATTCTACAAGGCGCCTATGTGGCAATCGCGAAATAAAACTAATTTTAACATCATCTTTTGCAGATAATGTGTCGATATAGGTCAATAAATCTCTTTGAGAAACGATATCTAGAGAATACAAATTTCCGAAATCAAAGTCTAGCACCGATAACACCTATCTATCCCGATATCTATGTCCATGCACTTCTAGTCCATGAATAATTATATCCATTGAGGAACTCGCGCAACTAGTGACAGTCATGAGCGATGATGCAATTGAAGATATACCAATGGCAGAATGTGGGGCATGTGAGTCGATTATTCCGCTTGATAGTAGTTCATGTTCGAACTGCGGTGCTGTGTTCGGGGAAGTTTCAGATACGGCACTGGGAGAGTGTGGAGCGTGTGGCACGCTTCAATCAGTAAATGCTGAACAATGTGTTTCCTGCGGCGTATCATTCGTAGGATCAGAAGATGAAGCCCCATCTCCTACTCAAACTGATGAAGTAGAAACAGTAGACGATAATGGTGCAACTGATATAGAATCAACAGACGAATCTGTCCCTGAAGAAACAGAAACTGCTCCTGAAAAAGAATCCGAGTTGGAAGAAGCAGAAGCCGTACCAATAGGCCTAGAGACAGTTGATGAAGTAGTAGTATCGACTCCAGAAGAAACAGATGTAGAATCTTTGTTAGATGATATGTCGGAAGAAGAAACTGATGAAATTCAAGAAGAATCTAATGAATTAGAAGAAGAAACTGAGGATGTTGCTGATATTGAAGATGATACTGCAACCACAATAATATCAGCAACTACAATCGTTGAAGAAGTTGAAGAAGAAGAACCTTCATCTGCTGATGATGTTGATGATAGTGAAGATAATCTAGAACAAGAATCCGAAGATGATGTTGGTCAAGACAGTGAAGCTGATGACACAGAAGAGGAAGGATTGGATGATGAAGATGAATCAGATGATGAACAGGAGTCAGATATCGACGAGGAGGAATCTGATGAAGAAGAACAGGTGTCTGATGAAGTAATTCCTGCTCATGGAATTACAGACCAAGAAGTCATTTCCGCCTTTGAAAATCTTGCTCTAGCCATCGCTTCAGCCGGCATGACTGCAGCAGAAGCATTCGATGAAATTGACAGGAATGATGATGGCTTGATCGATGGACCAGAGTTGCAAAAGGGTATTGAAAGAATTGGTGGAGAAAATCTGAAACCAAGTTCAGTAAAGTCAATTATGAATTATTTAGACAGCGATGACGATAATCGAATCGACCCGCAAGAACTTCTTGGTGCCCTTGATGGATTAGGATTTGGAATCAAGGCTGGAAATTTACCGAAGAAAAAGAAGGTCAAAGAATTCCCAACTCCAGCTCAGAAGATAATTATGGGTAAGAAGGCAAACGACATCTACTATCCAGTGTTATATTTCCTGTTTGCAACCTTCATTGGTCTGTGGGTAGTTAATGGCATGGGCTTGATAGTTGACGGTACCGGAGGAACAATTGTCTACGAAGGACACCAGGCTGAATGGGGTATGTCGAAAGAAGGTAATTGGGACTTGTGTCAAGCAGATATTGATGCGATTCCTGAACCCTGTTTCGGAACAGTGCGCGTTGGTGAAACATATCCCTGTGACCCATTAATTGACCCTAACAAATGTGCTAACTCACTTACAATTTTCAGCGGTGAAAATGGAGTATCTAGCATGCCTAAAGGATTCTATGGCGATGGAATATTCATGATCATACTTGGCGTTATTGGAATTATTGGAACTGCTTACCTCCACTTAGTGTATGCAAAGGTTTTGAGAGAGCGTGCTGAAGCTCTAAAAGGTCCGAAAACAGACGATGAAGAAACTACTAAATCGGAAGAAGAAGAAGAAGAAGATGATGACTTATCTGGAGATGATTCTGACGATGGAATAGAAGATGCACTTGAAGCGCCTAAAGACCTAGTGATTGAGGATGAAAAGGAATCAGTTGAAAGCGATGAATCAGATGAGCAAGTCGAGGATGATGATGATTCCGAAGAAGAGGAAGAAGATATAGACATTGGGTCATGGGTTGGATTGGATATCGATGGAGAAGAATTCTTTGGAGAGATAGTCGAATTTGATGATGAGGAAGGAACAGTCACTATCGAGACCGAAGATGGTGAAGAAATTACTGGCTATCAAGATGAAATGTTCCTAGATGAAGAATGATTTGTGATGTAAATGTCTGATGAATTAGACATTCTGATAGGCAAAGAATATTGCCCAGTGTGCGCATCAATATATCAAAAGAATACCCAAAGGTGTCCAGAATGCGGGACATTTCATTCAGGAGTCCATTTGGAAGATAGAGAGCCACCTACTCCTGAAGAGCGAGTTTCATCTAGAGAAGTTGATCCTACTGATTATTCAATCAATCCCAATACCGCTATTGTTGATGAAGAATTTGATAGTGATGATTCAAGCGTTAAGAATTGGACTGGCGGTTCGACAGATTTTTCATTTGTCGATGAAGACCCTATTCCTTCTAAGGAAGTGAATCAAACCAATTTAGAAATAGATGAAGATGAAATTTTACATGAGGATTGATTTTTTATTAATCTTTTATCAATAAACATTTACCCAATATTCATTAGTGGGCTCGGCCAGAATTGAACTGGCGATCTTTGCCATGTCAAGGCAACGTCATAACCCCTAGACCACGAGCCCTGGGTATTTTTTCCAAACTAATGAGGTATATATCGAAATCGGTATGAAGCTATGATACAATCTTGGAAATCTTCCCTGTGCAATCGTTTTGTGAACAAAAACCTGCACAACGTGTTCGTCCGTTACTCATGACGATTAATTTTCCATCTTTGATTGGCCCATATGTTTTACACTTCAAACAAAACCCACTAACATCAGCCATTGGAACCGATTCTCCCTATCATCACATACTAATGAAACCATTGTTTCACAACTAAATTCAATTTTTTGACTTTTTACCCCTTATACCCCCTCCCTTGAAGGGGATTTTTGCATTTTTTTGCATTTTTTAGTGAAAAACGCATCGTTGCGCCAAATATCAAAAGTTCCATCCAAGTTCCTTGTCGCATAATGTGCGTTATGCGACACTACGTATCACACTAAATCTAGATTATCCGGATCTATGGAAAACATTCCCACTAGAGGCGGCCCTCCTAGTAGAGTTTCAATGCCACCATCCCTTTCATCTAGTTCGTTTGCAATTCTCTCTGAACATCTACGCCAAGATTCTTCATCTCTGTAAATAGCTTGAAGTAAAAACATAGATTGTCCGTCCATACTTCTAGACACCCAAGCTCGGATACACCCTTCTGTCCGTCGGCGCATTTCCTGTCTTGCCTCCAACATCCTTTCTAATCTGGCATCAACCCCTTTTCTTGCACTGCACACGACTGTTTCCAACCATAGCCCGTTTTCTGATTTCATATTAATTACCTTTTAGAAGAAGTTTAATGATAAATCATATTTCCGTTTATCATAGTAGAATAGAAGGGTGAAATTCCTGGTTGAAGACACCAAGCTTCCCAATTTACAGAATCTAAAATATTTAGATTTGCAATGTTTCCTTCTGTCACCGATCCTTGTTTAAGTCCACTTGGATGAACGGTGGTCTTTGCTGAATTTACAGTACATGCTGCTAGAGCAGCGATTGGCGAAATATCATTACGCTGTACTAAAATCGAGGCTACAAATGGCAGACTTAATGTTCTACAGTTAGGGTTGAAATCAGTAGCAATAGTCCAGGCCCATTTATTATCCATACATTCAGTAAACGGTGGATAATCAGAGCCCATCGAATATGGTGTCGCGGGTAGAAATCCTGCATTAACATTAGAATCCGACATCTTTGAACGGATTTCAGAATTTGTATAATGGGCATGGTCTGCTGTTGAGACTGATAATTCTGCTGCTAGATTACCACCTCCTCCATCAACAAATTCATCGATGTGCATTCGGAGGTCCAAACCCATTGAACGACTTTCCTTCAAAATTCGTTCAGATTGTTCTACTGAAAACCAGCCCGGTTCGCAGAAAACATCAGCGCTTCTAGCAAACCCTTGTTCAACAATTCGAGGTAGTTGTTCAGTGATAATTTGATCAGTATATTCCTCATAAGACAAGCCCTCTGGCGTAGAATGAGCACCTAGCCAAGTAATATCGAGAGATGGTAATTCTGTGTTAACATTTAGTGAATCTGCAACTTTAAGCAATTTCAATTCTGATTCTGTTGACAAGCCGTATCCGGATTTCGCTTCCATGTGAGTGGTTCCATAATGCAGTGCTTGCTTCATTCTAGTCAGTCCTAATTGTGCTAATTCGGACTCACTTGCGCCTTTGGTTGAATTTACAGTGTGCGAAATACCTCCACCCATTTCAGCAATTTTTTTGTAAGAATATCCTTTTTGCCTCCATCCAACTTCTTTACTTCTATCTCCAGACCAAATGAGGTGAGTGTGCGAATCGATCAAGCCTGGTATAACGGCCCTTCCTTCTAAATCGATTGTATCAAGATGAGAATATTCGCTCTGCAAGTCATCGGAATCTTCGATTTTACGTATTATCCCATTTCCAATTAGTATACCAAAGCCTGGTTCGAAAGTTAAAATCGAATCGTCAATATGGCCAACTAATGCTTTGTCGCTAGCCATGTGAGCAATGGGGCCAGCGTTAACAAGTAGTTTCTCCATTGCTACTCCTAAGTGAAACCGTTAGATAGTATATCCGTTTCCCATTTTCAATGAGAAATGGTTACACACTCGGCATTGAATCTACTGCTCACACTTTTTCATTTGGATTGGTAGACCCAACTGGAGAGCCAATACCCTCTGTTTCGGATACTATTAGGCCAACTGAAGGAGGAATTCATCCTCGTGAAGCTGCTGACCATCATGTTGAATTGTCTGCCGAATTACTCTCTAAGTTGTTAGAAAACAACGGTTTGCAACCCTCTGACATCACAGGAGTAGCATATTCGCAAGGCCCAGGGATGGGTGCATGCTTGCGGATTGGTGCTGCAGCGGCTAGAACGATTGCATCAAAATTGGACGTGCCGCTTATCGGAGTAAATCACTGTGTTGCTCATATTGAAATAGGAAGACAACAATGTGGTTGTGATGATCCAATCCTGTTGTACGTTAGCGGTGGAAACACACAAGTTATCGCTAGGCTGGATGGTAGATATCGCGTTCTAGGTGAAACACTAGACATAGGAATAGGAAATATGCTAGACAAATTCGCAAGAAATCATGGCATACCATTCCCAGGTGGCCCACAAATAGAGAAAGCAGCCCTAAAGTGGCTAGAGGAAAATCCCAATCCTACAATTGAGGGTCTCGAACTACCATATGCAGTACACGGAATGGATTTGACATTCTCTGGAATTTTAACAGCAGCAAATAAATTGGTAGAAAAGGGCAATCCATTCGAAGCGGTCTGTTGGAGTCTACAAGAACACGCTTTTGCTGCATGTATAGAAGTCGCAGAAAGAGCATTGGCACATACTGGAAAAAGTGAGGTCCTCCTTGGTGGAGGAGTTGCTTGCAATGAAAAACTCCGAACTATGTCGGAAATAATGTGTGAGGAGAGAAGTGCAAGTAGTCACTGTCCGCCGAAGATGTATTGTATCGATAACGGAACAATGATTGCAATGCTGGGTTGGCTAGAACTTAATTCTGGTAGAATTACTACCCCCCAACAATCAGGAGTTGACCAAGAAATGCGAACAGACCACACCCCTGTTATTTGGGCTTAAAGATGCCAAGGGTTATGAGAGTCCGTACTACCGCTTGAAATATGCAAGGTAGGCGCAGAAGGGATGAACCATTCAACCCCTTCGCGCCAAATGCTAGCCAAAATGCAAGGGACAGGCGTGAAAAGCGAGACAAAAACAAACCTAAACCCGTTGTCTCTCAACCTGTTGTGACAAATACTTTGGCTGACATGCAGCGTGCTGCACAGAAAGCAATCGAAAAAACAGAAACTCTTGTACCAAAGAACGAGTCTGTAATTCCGGCCACGACAACAACAGAGGTAGTTAATGAAGTCAAACCAGAGCCTCAAAAACCAGTTCAACGACAAGTAAAGAATATTGAAGATAAGAAGCCTGAATCGAGGCAAGAAAGGCTTGCACGTCTAGCAGAAAAATCAGCTGCAACAGCAAAATTTGCTAAGGAAGCATCTACGATAAAACCTGAAATTCAAACAGAAAAAAAGGTTGAAATTGTTCCTGAAGTGGAAAATGTTGAACGAGAAGAACCAGTATCTATTGAAGATACTGAAATGGATCTTGAAGACAAGTTGGGGTCTCATGGGGCAAAGAATGTATTCAAGACAATTAAAACAGAAATCAAGGCTAAAGACCCCAAAGGCAGAAAGAAAAGGAGTTCAGATAAAAAAGGAGGCGGAAAGCAACCGCAAACCAAGAAATTGGATAGACGTAAAATGTTAGAATACAAATACGCTGCTAAAGACATTCTGAATAATGAATTAGTAAAAGAAGAACATAGGTCAAATATTTCTGCACAAATTTGGGCGAAGGGAGAAAGGACAGGTGTTGAATCAGCAATAGAATTCATCAAACAGAAACAATTAGAGTTGATTTTACCAGATGAAATCGCAAATGAATTAATGGCATTAGTAAAAAAATATACAACAAGGAGATGAAAATATGACAGTAGTAGAGAATAACAAAGTAGCAAGCGTGCACTATACTGGTACACTACCAGATAATGGAGAGGTATTTGACAGTTCAGAAGGTAGAGACCCTCTAACATTTTTAGTTGGCCACATGAATATGATACCTGGATTTGAACGAGAGTTAATGGGTGCTAAAATTGGCGAGAAGGTAGAGTTCACACTTTCTCCAGAGGACGCATATGGTGAAATCGACCCCAATGCTGTCCAAGAAATTCCTGCAGATATGTTTGGTGATATTACTCCTGAGGTAGGAATGACATTAATGAGTGACATTGGGCCTTTTCGAGTGACTGAAGTCAATGCCGAATTGATAAAAGTAGATTTTAATCATGCTTTAGCAGGTAAATCATTGACATTTAATGTTGAAGTAGTAGATATTCGTGATGCTACTGAGGAAGAAATCGCTCATGGACACGCACATGGTCCTGGCGGACACCACCATTGAGGTTTTATTATGACTGGCCAGAGAAAAGAAATCTGGCAAACATTAGGTGGATTGAATATATCTAGGATATATGGCCCTGATGAAGCAGGAAATGCTCCTTATACGCGCGGTATTCACAATACGATGTATAGGTCAAGATTATGGACAATGCGTCAATATGCTGGATTTGGCAGTGCCGAAGAAACGAATCAACGTTTCAAATTGTTATTGGATAGAGGCCAAAAGGGATTGTCTGTGGCATTTGATCTGCCAACCCAATTGGGTTTGGATGCTGATGATGTCTTCAGTGAAGGGGAAGTAGGTAAGGTTGGTGTATCAATTTCATGTTTGGATGACATGCGGATATTACTGAAAGATATACCTCTAGAAAAGGTATCAACTTCTATGACAATAAACGCACCTGCAATGGTTTTATTGGCAATGTATGTATTAGTAGCAGAAGAAAATGGTGTTTCGTCAAAGAAAATTCGAGGAACTATTCAAAATGATATTCTGAAAGAATATATTGCAAGAGGGACGCATATCTTCCCTCCAAATGAATCATTAAGACTCATTACAGATATCTTTGAATATTCTAAAGAAAATATACCAGAATGGAACACAATTTCAATCTCCGGATATCACATTCGTGAAGCGGGATCTACAGCTGTTCAGGAAATTGCTTTCACAATATCTAATGCGCTAGAATATGTAGACGCTGCAATAAAATCAGGATTAGATATCGATGAATTTGCACCGCGAATTTCGTTCTTCTTTAATTGTCACAACGATTTCTTTGAAGAAGTATGCAAATTTCGAGCAGCGAGAAGGTTGTGGTACACATTGATAAGTGAAAGATATAATCCTAGCAATCCAAAGAGTTCTCAGTTAAGATTCCACACTCAGGTAGCAGGTGTATCATTAACTGCTCAACAACCATTGTACAATATATCAAGAGTCACAATCCAAGCTTTGGCAGCAGTTTGTGGAGGAACTCAGAGTTTACACACCAATTCATACGATGAAGCACTAGGCCTACCAACAGAAGAAAGCGCTACAGTTGCATTAAGAACACAACAAATCATAGCAGAAGAGAGCGGGGTAGCAGACGTTGTAGACCCTCTTGAGGCTCTCATTATGTCGAGCAGATGACAGATAAAATTTACACTGAATCACTCGAACAAATTATGAAAATTGAGAAACTAGGCGGTGCACTCAAAGCAATAGAAGCAGGCTACCAACAAAAAGAAATTCATGATGCTGCTTGGAAACATATGAATCAAGTCGAGTCTGGTGAGCGAAAAATTGTTGGCGTTAATTTTGCAACATTAGACAACGAAAAGATGCCGCCAGTACTGAAACCCGATCCCACTATTGGAATCTCTCAGTCTAATAAGTTGAAATTACTTAGAACAAATCGAGATGGAGTATCAGTAGAACGTGATCTCGAAACACTTCGTTCGGGATGTGTTTCTGGCGCCAATCTTTTTCCATTAGTTATACAATGTCTAAAATCAGATTGTACTCTGGGAGAAATCATTCAAGTTATGAAAGACCAATTTGGGACTTGGATGTCCCCCAGTGGATTTTGAGGTGATTATATTGAAGATATATCTAGACCATGTAGGAATCGCTTGTGATAATCTAGAAGATGCATCTCCGTTTTGGCGAATGATTGGATTAATACAGGGACATGATGAACTAGTAGAAGACCAAGGTGTAACAACCAGATTTTTTGAAACTAGTAAAGATGACAATAAATCTCCGAAGATTGAACTTTTAGAACCCACAGAAGAAAATACTCCAATCGGCAAATTCCTAGCGAAAAAAGGCCCAGGGATTCAGCAAATTTGTTTCAGGGTAGAAGATATTGAATCCTTGATACAAAAATTAATTGAAAATGGTATTGTAATGGTAGATGAAAAACCAAGAACTGGAGCAAACGGTGCGTATTGCTTTTGTGCACCCGAAAAGTACTGGTGGCGTCTTAGTTGAGTTATCACAGTATTAATTCAAACCTTGAGAGCTGAACATCGATGAATCAAATAGAAGATTTACTATCCCTTGAACGAGTTAGTAAATCATTTGGCGACGTGGAGGCTTTGATAGATATCGATTTCAAAATTCAAACCGGACAAGTGATTGGGTTGGTTGGAGGAAATGGAGCCGGTAAAACCACTCTCCTACGATTAATTTCTGGCGTGCTTAATCCCACAACTGGCAGTGTATTGTTTCGGGGAGAGAATGTGTCATCAGTGAGACAAAAAGTCGGTGTTGTACCAGAATCAACCGGCTTGTATGCTCGGTTAACAGCGTGGGAAAATATTCGATTCCATTCTAGAATTCACGGTATCTCAGATGATGTATCTTGGAACAGGACATGCTTTTTTGCAAAAAAATTAGATATTGAAGATGCGTTATCTAGACACACTAAGGGATTTAGTAGGGGAATGCGCCAAAAGATCGCTTTACTGAGGGCTCTAGCACACGGCCCAGATATTCTGTTGCTTGATGAACCTACAGCAGGGCTTGATGTGACAAGTGCCAGAACAGTTAGAAAACTCGTTGGACAATTGAGGGACGAAGGAGGTACTGTAATTTACAGCACCCATCATTTAGCAGAAGCAGAACAAGTTTGTGACCGTATAATAATTGTTCATAATGGCACGATTAGAGCAGATGGCTCTCCTGAACAATTGATCAATCAAGCCGGTGTGAATACCCTAGAACAAGCATATGTCGAATTAACCAAAGACAAAGCAAGACCGAGGTCTGACGTAAAAAATGAAGATGGTAAAGTATCAAAATGGTGGAGCAAAATTTTGACCGGTTCTACACCTAGTGAGGTGATAGAGGATTAGTGAATTCACAAGAATTGTAAAAGAGATAGCAAAAAAGGAAGTCCTTGAATTTGTACGCGATTGGAGAACTATATTGGCAATTATCATAATTCCCTTACTACTATTTCCGATTCTATTTATCGCATTTCCGTTATTGTTAGAATCTGAAGCCCAAGAATTAGAATCCATTGATGTAAGCATAGTCTGGCAAGGTGAACTGAATCAAGAATTGAGTGATTTATTCAATGATTCCAATATACAATATGATTTACAAAATTTACCCGTTGGCATGGAAAATTTATCTAGTCCTGGTGACGATTTAGAAATCGTTCGAACCCAGAATGTTGATGCTGTTTTTAGATTAACCAATGATTCAAGTTCTTGGAAATTCGCAATAATATACCTATCAACAAGTGAAGCATCTAATGAAGCGAGGAGTAGAATTCTTGAATCGATATCGATTTGGGAAAATGATTTTGTTAATGGCACACTTCTTGCCGCCGGATTAGTTCCAGAGGACACCTTAGACCCTATCAAGTGGGATGGAGATTGGGAATATGCAGATGCAGCAACAAGAGGAGAGCAAGCAGGATTAGCATTATCACTATTTATTCCATTAGTCATTGCGATATGGACTGCATCAAGCGCTATACAGCCAGCAATTGATATGACTGCAGGCGAAAGGGAAAGAGGTACTCTCGAAGCTTTACTTTCATTACCGGCCAGTAGATTACAATTATTGGCTGGAAAATGGACTGCAGTGGCATTCATTACAAGCGTAGGTGTAGCATTACAAATTGCAGGTTTATTATTTGCAATAACATACCTAGCATCTAATTCTATATTGGGAGTTCCAGAAATTTCTTTGTTAAGTATATCGCTAATGCTGCTAGCAGTAGTCATATTCGCCATTATGACAGTCGCATTCGAATTAGCATTAGCAATGAAAGCGCATAGTGTAAAAGAAGCCGGAACATTACTTGGCCCTGTAATTATAATGATTATATTCCCAGCACTGTTTACTCAGGTGATTAATTTAGATGGCATCGAGTCGTTTTGGTTCGCAATCCCCTTGGTTAACATATTATTGGCTTTGAGAGAACTATTACTTGATCGTGTAATCTTTGAACATGTAATTGTATGGCTTGTTTCTAGTGTATTTTATGCAACACTTGCGGCTCTATATGCTGCAAAGCAATTCAAGAGAGAAGATTTGGTAGCATCGTTATCATAATATTAGCCAAGTATTCATCTAGTATTACTCTAGTAATATTAATAAATATATGTACATAGGCGATAATGTGCCAAAAATCAGTCTTGACATGCCTAGCCAATTGCTAGATGATCTGAAAACTCATGTTGGAGATGATGGAAAATTTGTATCTGTAGCCGATGCAATAAGGACAGCATGTAGAAAACTCTTGGACCAATTAGATGCGATAGATGCACGGCATGGGAGAATGGAGGAATAACAATGACGACTAAGGATGAAGCAATGGAGGCTGTGAAAGTAATTCTCGATTATATCGAAGGAGATCACACTAGAGAAGGTTTAGCAGAAACTCCTGAGAGAGTAATAAGCTCCTTTGAAGAAATTTACTCTGGTTATTCATTAGAAGCATCTGAAGTCCTTTCTTCTACCTTTAACGGTGAGGGTTATGATGGAATAGTTTTGTTAAGAGATATAGAATTCCATTCGACATGTGAACATCATTTACAGCCCTTTAGTGGACGAGTTCATGTAGCATACATTCCAACTGAGAGAATAGTAGGAATTAGCAAATTAGCAAGAATCGTAGAGTTGCACTCGAGAAGATTGCAAAATCAAGAGCGAATTACTAAAGGTGTGGCAGATGATATTGAACAACATCTCAACCCACTTGGTTGTGGTGTCATAATAGAGGCTGCACATGGGTGTATGCAGTGTCGCGGTGTCAAAAAACAAAATGCAGTCATGACTACAAGTGCAATGCGTGGAGTTTTTTTTGACAGAAGTGAAGCACGATCGGAGCTAATGCAGTTAATCCAAAGTGGTCCATTGTGAGGTGGTGATATGGCTAAATATCCAATCGTTGAAATTTTTCATTCTGTACAGGGTGAAGGATTCCATTCAGGGGTACCTCATATTTTCATTCGGTTCGGAAATTGTAATCTTCGGTGTGAATGGTGTGATACTGATTTTTTAACATACAAAGAAATGGAGTTAGACGAAATCATTGATGAAATCAAAAAATTTGATTGTGAGAGAGTTATTTTTACAGGCGGAGAGCCATGTCTACAAGACTTAGCTACGATTGGCAAAGTATTGAAAAATCTTGGTAAACATATCTCAATTGAAACCAACGGGACAATAGAAGTTCCAGAGATTATCGATTGGATATGTGTTTCACCTAAAGATCAGGTCTATCCTAATGTATCAATCAAACAAATTAGTGGTGATGAGTTAAAAGTAGTCTACTGCGGACAGGATTTAGATATGTATGATAGCATAAAAAATAATTTTACTCATAATTTTATACAACCTTGCTACATGGATAACCTTTCAGTGGAAGAGAATGGTAAACTGTTCTCTCTCGTTGAAAAATTGGTAAAAGAAACCAAAGGGTGGAGATTATCTTTGCAAACCCACAAATGGATGGGGGTTGATTGATGCGCGCTGTTATGTCATTTAGTGGAGGAATGGATTCCACTGGTCTTCTTCTGCGATTGCTTGCTGAAGGATACACAGTTAGTTGCATATCCTATGATTATCGGCAAAAGCACGTCATTGAAATCGAAAAAGCCTCTCAAAATATCAAATATTTGTCCGATAACGGATATAGTATTGAACATAAAATCGTTGATTTGAGTTCAACTATAGGGATTTTCAGTAGTGCATTGACAGATTCAGAATTAGATGTACCCGAAGGATATTACGAACAAGAACAAATGAAAGCCACAGTAGTTCCAAATCGTAATGCTATATTTTCATCAATCATTTATGGATATGCCCTGTCCATACATTCAAATGAAGACGTGCCTGTGAAGATTGCCCTTGGAGTTCATTCTGGAGACCATGCGATATATCCTGATTGTCGACCTGAATTTTATGATGCTTTGGAAAAGGCATTCAATGTAGGAAATTGGGGCAGTGAGAATATTGAATTTTATCTTCCTTACCTTAACGGTGATAAAGAATCAATTCTGAGAGATGCTCTAAAGTCGACAAAAAAACTCGGTTTAGATTTTGATGTTGTTTTTGCTAATACAATTACTTCTTACAACCCAAATGAAAATGGTATTTCAAGCGGGCGAAGTGGTTCAGATGTTGAAAGAATTCTCGCCTTTGATTCAATCGGAAGAAAAGACCCGATTGAGTACCAGGAGCCATGGGGTGTTGTATTGTCAAATGCAAAGAAAGAACAATTACGATATTATGTTATGAAACAAAATGGTACTGAGCGTGCTTTCACAGGAGAATACGATAAGCATTTTGAAGAGGGTAATTATTACTGCGCAGATTGTGATATAATTCTATTCACTTCTGACTCAAAATTTGATTCGGGGTGTGGTTGGCCTGCTTTTTCTAAAGAACATGAAACAGCTAACATAACACAATTGGAAGATACTAGTCATGGGATGACACGAATTGAAGTGAGATGTTCAAATTGTGATTCCCACCTTGGCCATCTATTCCATGAGTTCAAGGGGCCTAGATATTGCATCAACTCGATTTGTTTAGAATTTAGGAGGGAGTGATATTACAACAATAATTCGTAGATATGTTGAGACCGATACAGGCCACAGAGTACCGAATCATAAATCCAAATGTCAACACATGCATGGCCACAGATATAGATTTGAAGCAGAAATCGAAGGTGATGTTGTAGATGTTGAAGACGTATCTGAAGAAGGGATGTTAATTGATTTCTCTGACGTATCAAAGATATTGACTGAACAAGTTCACGATATAATTGATCATGCTTTCTTGTACTATGAAAAAGACGAGTTATTGGTGAACCTATTTGATAAAATGCCACTAGAACATAGATTAGTGAAAGTTCCATTCATTCCGACAGCAGAAAACCTTGCAAAATGGGCTTTTGAACAGGTTGCACCACATATCAAAACAGCATATGGAAACAAATTACGGTTAGTAGCAATGCATGTCAGAGAAACCCCAAAATCCTGGGCTACTTGGAAGGATTAATCCTCTTTCTTCTATTTCTCTTCCAATTTTCATCGTTCTTAGCAAATTCAAGTGCTGTCGTTGCCTGAATTAGTGCCCCGATTAAGCGTTCTGCCTCTAAATCTGTAGGAAGACCGCGGAATATCACACGTTCAATGACATCTTGCAATAGTTCTTGTTTATCGGTATCCAGTGATTTTGATAATTCTAATACTGATTGTTTTAGAATCGTGCGCAATTCAGGTGTCATTTCCCTTTCAGCAACTACTCCCGTAATATTACTAGAGTCGATTACTCTGTCCCGATGTAGTTCGTAAACACAATGACCAACGGCTTGGGAAAGATTCGCTATTGGATATCCTTCCCATGTTGGTAGAGTGAGCAGTAAGTCGCATTGGTCTAAGTCTTCTGTCGAAAGCCCCTTCCCTTCTTCTCCGAATATCAATGACACTTTACCCGTATATGTGCGCATCTTTTCTGAAAACTCCCAAGGAAGTATGAAATGCCTTTTTAGAATTTTAGAACCTACCTCTCTTTTTCCACTGGTCCCAATTACCAACGATGAATCTTGAACGCATTCTGAGAGACTTTGGAATATTTTTGTATTGTCTAATATTATACCGGAATGTTTTGCTCTGTTTCTTGCCTCTTCGTCCTCGACAGAACAATTTGGATTGACTAATGATAATTTATCAAACCCATGGTTTAGCATGGTTCGGCATACCGCACCTAAATTTCCAGGATGATTTACACCTACGAGGACAATTTCCAATTGATAAGGAGACTCCGGCAAGGGTATTTTTTGCCGGTCACCCATCAAATTGCCTCCGTTAACCAACGTGGATCACATGGGCCATAAAGAAAGAATACGGCTTCTTCTTCATTTTCTCTATCTGGCATAATTATCGAATGTTTCTTGAAATTATGATTATTTCGAAGATGTTGAATCAAATTTTGCAATTCGATTTTGTCACCATGGACGCTAACGGGTGTCCTATCCCAGGCGACACGAATCGCCATATAATCAACTCAATCGGTTCTTCTCTGACGGTATCTTGTCACGTATCCAGCAATCCAGTTACGCAATTTTTTAGATTCAACGTCAGTTAGTTGTTCCACGACTTTCTTGTTGTGGTCGAAATCATCTGTGAATTTTTCGCCGTGCTCTTCGCACAATCTAATCGCTCTTAATTTGATGAATGTAGGTCGAATATTTCCCATAATTAATCCTCCATTAGTTTTACTTCGATAGGAATGTCTGGCTCATCGTGCCTTGTAACTTGAAGTCTAATCTTTCGAGGAGGATTTTCAATCCCTCTTGCCCAAATGGCTTCATTGACTGCTGGATCTATCCATACTTCTTCCTCTTCGGTTACCTTCAAATGTTTTACAACTTCATTCTTGATAATCTGCATTGCTCTAGGTGCACGCTTGAATCGAGTAATGTTCCATGCGTTTCGTAGAGGGACAACTAATTCACTAACTGCTGCTCTTGCCATTTAATCACCTCTGTAGTTTGCTGCGTCTCCAGTTGTGACGCTTAGGGTGAGAAACAGTGTTTCTTGCTGTTTTTAGCATAACCCAAACTGGTACCCTGCGGTTTTGCTTGCCCGCTTTTAGTAGTCTGATTTTCTTAGCTGCTGGTTTATTTCTTGCCATAATTTCACCTCAAATTCTTCTGATTGATACCTCTCGCTTGTTTTCCGAAAGGCCTGATAGAATCTTCTTTAATTGCGTATCATTAACCGGGATTTGAATTCGATTATCTGAATGGAGTTTCGATAGATGTGATTTAACTTGAGTTGTTAATTCGGGATTGACAAGGTTTAGGCTTGCCAATCTGCTACGAGCATCTGGTGTTAGAATTGTTTTCATTGCTGTATCCAATTCAGCTTGTTGGTTTTCAGCAGCCTTTTGTTGAATTTCCATTTCGGTTTGAGCCGCTGCTTGCTGCTCGATTTGATTTTGTAATTCTGCCATTCTTTGTGCACGCAATGTGGCCAAATCATCATCGATATTCGAAGACATACTGACCACTACCTCACTTCCATCAATATTTGGCTAATCCTGGATACAATTCATCCGCAGATGACTTGACAGAATGTGCAGCCTCGTCCAAGAGTTTATGCCCATTTCCAGTCAAGGATCTTCCAGCATATAATTTCTGGTCACCGTCTTCTGATTCTACGGTTTTCAATTCTTTAGCCTCTACAAGTCCTGCATCGGTTAGTTGTTGCAGTGCTGTTCTAATGATATGCCTGCTACCCATTGCTGGAGTATTCGGCCTTGAACCGTTGTCTTTTCTGCCACCAAATGATTGGGCTAGTGCATTGACTCCAATTGGACCTTCTCTGCCGACTTTTCGCAAAATAGCAGCACAGCGCATTTCCCACCAGTCATCTTGTACAGGGGGCTTTTCCTTGTGGACACCGGTTTTTACATAATTAGCCCAATCAGGTTTTGAAATTGCATCCAATCCGGATAATTTTTCAGCAACAGCTGGGTTCAATAAGTCAGCAGGGACATCAAAAAACGTCGTCATGTTAACACCAAGCAACTTGCCGACCTTACTCCCATATATGAATGACACTGTTATTGAATAAAATTATGGATGCATGAATAGGGCACTGCGCACCAAGTTCAGTAGGATTCATGAAGGGTTGCAATTTGGCCAAAAACATGAGAAAAGCATTGGCTCAAAATCCCAACCTATTGCGGACTTTAATGGGCTTAGGATTGACCCTAATTTTCTTGCTGGGTTATGCGGTCTATGGAGCAACAATTAGCACGGAGTACTACATTTACAAATCAGAATCCTTGGAGTCTGAAGTAAATACAACTTTCGATGACAGATACTACAATGAAAATTCTGATACCACGACATGGACATGGGATGCAAATGTAAACTCATTCAATCTTACTTGGCTGAATTTAAGCGTTAGTTCACTAGAAGATGGGACATTATTGTATATTTCAAACACCGTTGGTTTATACAGCCACCCATCACTTGGGAAATCAGATGCAACTAAATTTTCATGTAAAGAAAATTGTTATTTTGCATTAGAACATAGAGTAAATTCTTCTGAAGGAGTTGCAGAAATTACCGCACTAACTAATCCCGACCCAGCAATCCGCGGTTCCGGTACTGTATACGCTGACTCTAAAGAGCAAGCAATCACAAAGGCAAGAAATATTCTTGCAAGCAATTACACCGATTCAAATTTCAAAATCACACTAGTAGAAATTGGAAATAAAGATGTACAGCCTATTTTGAGTTTCACGCAAGTAAATGAAGAATTGAGCAGTATTGAGAGATTTCAAGTCGACGCTGCAACAGAATTTATGTGGGCGCTTGCTGCAGTGATCGGTTGTTTTAGCATGGTACTTGTTCCTTCGTTTACAATCTATTTTGCTGCTAGAGCAAAAGAAAAGAAACTGGAAGTCAAATTAGAACTAGCAAAACAGAATCTAGAAAATGAATAATTTATCCGAAGGTATGATATTCATTGCATATTTGTCCTGTTATGAGGACGATGAAAAAACTAGCATTCTTCGTGTTGGCGGTGTTAATTCTACCAAGTTTGACAAATGTTGCTGGTACAAATGGTCGGTCTACCAATATTGACCTCACTGTTGGGGATATTTCGATAACATATCCCGATTCAACAAATCGATCAAAATATCAAATGTTTTCATCTAATTATCCAATAATTGGTTTTTCGAAGCCACAAAACTTGTACGTCACAGACGGAGTTCTAGGTGTAGAAATGAATATCAACATCGAAATACAGAATTTGGGAACTGCTCAATCTGGTTTCATCGATGTACAGGTATATGTATTGCACAATGAATATACTAGGTTTGAATTGTTAAATTATACAACAGGTATGAGCCCAATAGCAGGTTCTGCTAGTTCTTCCACAGATGTGCTTTGGATTCCGCAATATTCTGGCAATCACACATTGCAGGTTATCGTGTCTAATAATGCAGGAGATGATGATACAAATAATAATCAGAGGAATCGACACATGACGATAGCATATTCATACGACAATTGCGCTGATATGTCTTTATGGAGTTCTACTGGAGATTGGAACGTCAATAGCGATGCATTCATTACATCTCCATCCGCTTTCCACATCGGTAATGGTGAATTTTCAACTTACGCAGCATCACGAACATCTATCCTAACAACACCTGTCATGAATCTCGCAGACGATGTAAATGGTCACAAAGCCGCTATTGGCTATTCATTCTTTTACACAGGTGGCGCAAATACGGGTGATTCATTAGTAGGGTATGCCCTTGATGATGGAGGAAATTGGGATCAGACATTCACATTGCAAAATGTTGTTGACAACGATTTTCAAGATGGCAGTAATAACTGGCAAACTTTTACTGCTTCATACAATGGGAGAAACTCCCCTTTGATTCCGCTTTCTAATGAACACTTTCATTCTAATTCACAATTTAGATTTACATTCACTTCAGATGCTAATTCGGAGGATATCGGTTATTGGTTTGATGAATTTGTCATAATATACGACCAAGCCGCTAGAAAAAGTGAATTCAACATTGACCTCTCAGGTGTGAATACCTTTGGAGGCTTACCAGGTGATTGGTCCATTACAAGGCTAATTGCGCAAAACACCGGCAATATCTCTGCAAGATATACACCTGAAGTGTTTGGAGTTCCTGAAGGCTGGACTTATTATTTTTCAAACACAAATGGAGCGAACATAGGATCTTCAGGACTTGAAATCTTACCCGGGGAGAGTAAAATTTTCGATTTGCGTGTATTGGTCGATGAAAATGCATCGCAAGGAAATCTACCGGTAATTGTCAACATGACATCAAACACACATTCTGATGTCACAGATTCAATAACAAGCTCGGTTAAGGTTCTGCCTTCACGTGTACCAGATATTATCCAACCAGAATTTACACCAAGATGTAAGCCAGGTGATACTTGCAATTTCCAAATTGAATTACAAAATATCGGTGAGGCTACTGACGTATTCGATATTACAATAGAAAACAAGAATGTTCCACAAGGCTGGTCAATATCACTTGCATGGAACCAATCAACAAGCATTCTTGTAAGAACAGATAGTCCAAGATATATTTGGTTGACAGCAACAGTTCCATCAGGTATCGAACCCGATATTACAGCAGAGGTTTATCTTACTGCTACTAGTACAAATGATTCCAGAAGATTTGATACCGAAGTAATCGATGTTGCTGCTGCAATGACGAGCGTTTCTGAAATTACAAATGAAGCCCCAGAATTGATTTTAGTAGATGCGGGTGATTCTGTCGATATCACGATGCGAATATGGAATAACGCTTCACGTATTGATATTTTCAGACCTTCTGTCACACATACAGAGATTCCGGGATGGACGGTTGTAGTTCAAAACACTCCGGATTTGGCAATATCTCCAGGATCATCTTCAGTATTCACCATAAGAATTAGTGCGCCAACTACAGCACAAGCTGGTGATGCCGGTCCCATGATTTCTGCTAAAGCAATTTCTCTACGTTCCGGAGAAGAAATCATTGGAGATGGTTGGCAAGGTATCAAAGTTCAAACATATCACAACCTCAGTCTGGAATTATTAGACAATCCTGAAACTATGCCACCGGGTATACCTTTTGCAGTTAATGTGAAAATTACTAACAATGGAAATGGGCCGGATACAGCAATCTTAGATTTACCTTGGTCACCAGATACCTGGGATTGGTGGGCGTTTAGCGATGGAGTAAATGTGACAGAAGGTATTGATTTGTCACCCTCATATGACCTTGAAAATGAAAAAATTGTAAATGTATGGATTCTTTTACATTCCTTGGAATCTGCAGGTGAAATCCATGAAATAACATTAAGTGTAATTTCTAGTTCCGGTACAGACATTTACGATGAGGATAATGATGTAATGTTCGAAGCAATAACTGAGATGATTAAACAACCAAGGCTTGATGGATACTTTGGAGAGATTGTGGTTGAAACAAATTCATCGCATGCTTTCAACGCTACAGCCTGGAATATCGGTAATGCCGCTGATTCTACTATCAGAACCAAATTGATTATTCAAACCTCACCACCATCATCATGTGTTATTGGATTCATCTCGACAGATACAGGTTTGTCCAAACCATCTGGTGAATGGATGTCGCTAAATCTAGGGCCAACTCAAGCCACTGAGTTGGTAGCTGACGTGATTGTTGGTAGTGATTGTGGTTTGAATACGATTATCTCAGCAAAAATCCAACTCGAGGGAGGCATGGATGAATTGGGTCGACCAATAATGAAAGAGTTAACAGCCGTTCTTATGGTTGGTGAAAGAAGAAGTGTCGATGTTGACTTTATATCAGTGCAAATTGAGCCAATCGATTACGACAAAACGCATGTGTTGTGGTATAATTTCACATCGACTAGTACAAAATCAGAAATCTTCGATATAAATGCTACATTACCAGATGAGTGGGGAATGATTTGTGATGGTATCCCAATTCATCTGAATCCTACGCATCGAATTGAATGAAGGGCACATTAATTCGCAAATTCATAATATGCGTTGTGAAATCATCAGAGAAGGTGGTGACTTGACAGGTGAAATAACACTTCATATCGCTGGATCCGATGATAGAATAAACCAGAATATATCCCAAGATTTAGTATGGAATCCAAAACCTGTAGAAGAAGGTTTGTTTTCAAATCAGAATGCGGTCATTGGAGGTTCGGTAATTGGCATTATTATCTTGGGCGCAGTCATATTCTTGGTGATGAGAAAACCTGAACAAGAAGAAGATGATTATGAGATGGAAAAGTATGACTCACCTACGGTTGGTCCACCCGCTTCTGCAGTCTTTGAAACTTCTACGCCTATTCAAAGTACACCAACAACCGAAGACCCTGCAATGATAGAATATCAAAGGCAGGTTGAAGAATACAATAGACAGATGGCAGAATACCAAGCATGGCAAGCATCGCAAGGTTCACAGCCTGAGCAATAGTCCACGTACTATGAATGAGTACCCTGATGTTTGGTACTACCTTCTAACTCTAGTTTCCATTTTGGGCGTTCTAACATGGATTTTGGATAAATTTAGTGAGAGAGATAACATTAAGCGAATATCCGGAATCTTAGGGTCATTATGCATGCTTGGACTGGTATATGTGACACTAACAATGGATGGTGCATAAATGTCGACTGAAGATTGGTTGAATTTAATTCCCATCAAGTTACCCGTTGAATGGGAATATGTGGGTGATGCAGGCTTGCATCCAAATTTACCCAATGTATCAGGAAGAGGGGTTGTCATAATAATTCAAAAGAAATTCACTAAATTTGAAAAATTATTGGCTAAATTACTCAAGGCACCTAGAACTGTAAGGAGAACAATGCACCATACTCAATCTATGTTATGGGAATTAATTGATGGGGAAAGAAATGTTCAACAGATTTGTAAAATAATGGACGATTTATACCATGAAGATATCGCACCGGTAAATGAACGTAAAGGCATATCTCGAAGTATTCATTGGCCTAAATGTTATTTCATTGTTCAGAGTTAAGGAAGAAGAGTAAGAATATTTTCAACCGGCCTACCAATAACACATCGATTCTGATCAACTAATATGGGCCGTTGTAGGAGTTTTGGATGATTAAGCAGAAGATTTTTTATCGCCGAATAATCTTCAATGTCAATTTCATTTTCTTTGTAAAGACTCTTCATTTATTCTTATTATACCAGGTAATCTAGACAAATTATCAATATCATCCGGGTGAATACCATTTTTGATGTATTCATGAATTTCAAACTCTATGTTTAATTCTTGCAAAATTTTTACTGCTTCTCTCGATTTAGAACATCGAGGATTGTGATATAATCTCATAAAATTTTCAACTCCTAAATAGGGACCCATATTACACGAAAACCAATTGAATCACTCTTCTTATCAGGTGAAAATAATCTATAAGATGACACCTGTGTTGATTCAGATTCAGTCAACCAAGAACCACCTTTTGTGATATATTTTCCATCTTTTTCACTACTGGTCCATTCTGCAACGTTGCCATGCAAGTCAAACAAACCCCAATTATTCGCTTGTTTTTGACCAACTTCTCTAGTAGTTGCTCCGGAATTTCCAGCATGCCATGCTACTGCGTCAACTTCGTTGTCTTTGTTTGAGTGATACCATTTAGTATCGGTCCCTGCACGACAAAAATACTCCCACTCATGCTTGTCAGGCAGCCTATATTTTCCATTCAAACCTAATTTGATTTCAGCATCATGTTCGTTAAGTCTAGAAATGTACTCATTACAATCGTGCCAAGATATATTTTCAACTGGCCTTAAACCAGCCGACCAACCATCGCTGAATTTTGAAGGGTTCGTTTCCATTATAGATGTCCATTCAACTTGAGTGACAGGTCGAGCGCTTACAAAAAAAGGCTCGTTAATTTCTATCCCACAATTTGAACCTGGTTCAATTAAAACAAAAGATCCGCCATATTCATTATTGAAAGACGGTCTCATAATTATAGCCAAACATAATTTGCGTATCAATCATACGGGAACGCATACGGATAAGCCTTATCCCTTATGGAATTTTCAAGAGACTTGGTGACACCATGATGGCTGATGAAAACGATTCTTTAGATGCCGCTTCAGAAATTGAGGAAGCGATGATTTCGTCACTTGCAGAAGTTGTAAAAAATGTAGAAATCGAAAACACACAAGAAGATAGTTCTGTCGATGTGAACGAAAATGATGAATTTTCAAACGATGAGGATAATGTTGTAGATGATGAATTGGATACAACAGTCACTGACATAGTTAACGAAGGAGAAGCCGCTCATAGATCTGGAGATTACGAAAATGCTCTTGAGTTATTCAATAAAGCAATCGCCCTCGACCCATCTAACGCTATGGCATGGTTTAACCGAGGTGTATTGTTAGAATCAAAACAAGATACAAGGGGAGCTAAACAGTCATTCGTGATATGCTTGGACATCGACCCCAATCATGGTCCTGCTCTTGCAAATTTAGCAGTTCTACTAAATAGGCTTGGAGACAACAATGGTGCTGTTGAAATCGCCAACCGAGCATTAGAATTCTTCCCAGGACATCCATATCTTGTCAACATTTTAGAAGAAAATAAGAAGGCAGGTGGCATTGTAAATCCAGATACCGCAGTTTTACCTACTCCGCAAGAAAGACTAGTTGACCAAAATATTACTCATGCTTCTTCAGAACTAGTTTCAGACCTATTTGATGATGAAGATGATTTCGCTGAAGACCATGTTGAAGAGATTGTTGAAGAATCCGACATCATCGAAACACCTGAAGTAGAAGATGAAATAGATTTAGATGCGATATGTAATGAGGCGACACTTTTACTGTCACAAGGAGAAGCAAAATCTGCGCTTCAACTTCTTAAGCCATACCTTCATGCAGAAGCATCATCGAACTTTACTGCATGGAAAATTGGTGCGGGTGCTATGGCATCCATGTCCCTAGACGACCACGCAATATCTGCATATAACCATGCAATTGGACTAAACCCTGAAGATGCAAAGTCGTTCTTTAACCTAGGAGCATTGCATGAAAGGAAAGGGAATGTTGAGTCAGCAATTAAGTGCTTCACATCAGCACTAGAATTGGACGGTGGATATGAAAAAGCAGCAATCCGATTAATTTCTTTATCAGAAAATGCCAATGACATCGAGGGGCTAATAATTGGACGAAGATGCCTAGCGGATTTAGGAAATGGTCGCAGCGAATATGCTACCTTCCTTATTGAATTGGCAGAGGGAGAAGCTTCTATCCTTGAAAACACAAATGGATTGCCGCCGACTATTCCAGCAGGCCCATCACTTGCAAATGAAGCAATGGAGTATTGTGATGAAGGTACAGTAATTATGGCAAGAGCATTTTCAGCAGCAGGACGTCATACTGATGCAGTAAAAACATGGAAAATGATGATTCAATCCGATAAAACTAATCCAGAATTGTGGACTGGTCTTGCAAAATCTCTTGAATCCGCTGGGGATATTGGTTCCGCACAGAAGTGTCATGAAAAAGCACAAAGTTTGACTGCACTCCCAGTTGAAGATGATGAAATTAAAAATGGATTAGAGATTGATGAAGGAGAGACGAATTTGCCTGTGGCCGTATCCTCTTCAGATTCTGTACCTTTACCTACAGTAGATGTTGAAGAACATCAATCAGTTCCGCAAACACCTCTTCCAGAATTGACAGTCGCACCTACTCCTCAAAAACCAGAGGCTGAACCTAGACCAGAAATCGATCTCGCTGCCGCTGCTCTCGAGGCTACTGCAAATATGGAACGGAATCGAACTTTTGAGGCCAACTCTAATTCAATAGCGAATCAAGATATTGAATGGTACAATAAGGGAATCGCCTTAATCGAGGACAAAAAGTATAGAGAGGCGTTATCGTGTTTTGATAGAGCACTACCTTCATTTGCGAACAATGATGAAATGGTTATCCGTATATTAAATGGTAGAGGAAATGCATTGTATTACTTAGAAGACTACCCCAAATGTGTTGAATCATATCATAAAGCCATGGTGATAAATCCAAAAGGAGTACAGGGGAAAACTCTCTACAACATGGGTACCGCATATGCTGAAATGCAAAGGTTCAATGATGCAATCAAGTGTTTCGAACAAGCTATCCCCAGAGGTTTGGATAAAAGTCAGCAAAAATTGGCAAAGGAACAAATTAGAAGATGCAACATTTTGCTAAAAGAACAACAAAGGAAAATTAACTGATTGGTTTTATCCACAGATTCATATGATTCTACTTGGTGGCGAATAACATGGACTGCAATACATGCGACTCTAGCACCGCAGTTATTATCAATACTCCAGAGGTTGTCAGTGTTACGTTAACAATTACTGATAAGGCAAAGGAAATGCTCAACGGGGCTTTCGGTGACGACCGTTCAAACGCTCTTCTTGTTGGAGTCCTGTCTGGAGGATGTTCCGGATACATGTATGATTTACAGATAGTCGAAGAGACTGACCAAGACTGTCAAGAACTACAAATCGATGGATTTAGAGTTCTTGTTCCAAATGCAACATCGCACTTATTGGATGGAATAGAGATCGATTACGTAGACAGATTAATGGGTGGCGGTTTCAAAATTAACAATCCAAATGCATCAAGTTCCTGCGGATGCGGAGAATCATTCGCTTGAGTGTGAGCGAATGGGTATTTACAAATTGGACTCATACGTTCTAATTATCAGGGGAAAGGACAGGCTGTCATTCATTGACGGATTGTCAACAAACCAAGTTGAGGGAGATTGCTCTACAATATTCACTACTACTTCTGCAAAAATTATCGACCTTGTAGACGTAATAGACATGGGCGACTTTATTGCAATTGTCGGCCATCAACCATACAAAGAGAATCTAATTCAACATATATCGAAAAGAGTGCTAAACCAAGAAGTCTCAATATTAGATATTAGTACAAATAATTCGGTCTACCTTTCTACAGAGGAAATTGATGTTGGGGATAAAATTACCAAACGAAACACGTGGAGAGGCTGGTTGTTAGTAGCACCAAAGAGTGAATCCTTGAAGGCAGACATGTCTGATAATGATTTTAATGAGTACAGAGTACAAAATATGATTCCCCATCAAGGATTTGAAATAACTCCTGATGTACATCCACTAGCCTGTGGACTTGGGGAAATGGTACACGAAGCAAAGGGCTGCTACATTGGACAAGAAATACTAGCCAGAATGCGTAGTAGAGGACGTCAAGGAAAGGAATTAGTCAAATTACCAAATCCAGTTGAAGGCGCTACAACAATAGGAAAAACTCACTCTTTAGCAATCGTTCGAAAGATGAGTGACTGATTACTCATGAACAATTCATGAGTTCTGTTCCCCATAACTGACCTAATGCACACACAGGAGGTCTAATTTCAATATCCTAGAATATCTTTCAATTGACCTTTGTAGAAATTAGCAGACCCTTGTAATGAGGTTAATTCGGATTCGCTTAGATCTAATTCAAAAATTTGTTCGACTCCATTTGCCCCTATGATGGAAGGAACACCGATGTAAATGTCTTCCAAGCCATATTGACCTGTCAGATAACAGGATGCAGGAATTACTCTTCGCCGGTCGTTTAGAACTGACTCTGCCATAATTGCTGCTGCTGAACCAGGTGCATAAAATGCTGAACCGTTGCCGAGTAATTTGACTATTTCTCCGCCGCCGCTAGCTGTTCTTTCACTAATTGCCTGTATTCTATCTTCAGGAATCAATTGAGTAATTGGAATGCCTCCAACAGTTGTATAACGAGGAAGTGGAACCATTGTATCTCCATGTCCGCCGAGAACCATAGGTGAAACATCTTCTTCTGCACAATTCAACTCTAGTGCTATGAAGTGAGCCATCCTAGCACTGTCGAGAACACCTGCTTGTCCAATAACTCTATTTGTTGGAAAGCCGGTTACTTTCTGCATGTGGTAAGTCATCAAATCCAATGGATTTGTGACCATTATTATGACAGATTCTGGAGCATGCTTTTTGATTCCCTCGCCGACTTGAGAGACAATTTCAGCATTCTTACCGATTAAGTCTTCTCTTGTCATTCCTGGTTTTCTTGGAAATCCAGAAGTCACTACGATTACATCGCTTCCAGCTATATCAGCGTAATCGGCTGTTCCGGTGATTGTTCCATCGTAATTCAAAATATTACTATTTTGACTCATATCGAGTGCCTTGCCCTTTGCAAATCCTTCAAAAATATCCAATAAGACAATATCCGCGATTTTCATTTGCGCTAATACAAAAGCGCATGTTGCTCCTACATTTCCAGCACCAATTACTGCGATTTTCTTTCGACCTCTTGACAATTTAACACTCCCTGTAAAACCTCCGAGTCGGACTATGTCCATAAGGATAGGCGGTGTTGCGGCAAACACCACTTTTTAGATGCTCAACCGAGTCTTTCAATAACCGGATTTAATTCGGGAGTAGCATAGAGACCATAAATGGAGGTAAATGTCTTGAAAATCGGAGTCCCAAAAGAGCCTGATGGTGAAACTAGAGTAGCGATAGTTCCAGGAAGTATGAAAAAACTATCTAAGGCAGGATTTGAATTGATTATTGAATCTGGTGCTGGTGTAAATGCAAATTATAATGATTCGGAATATTCAGATGCAGGTGCAGTAGTTGGGTCTCGCGAAGATGTCTTCTCTTGTGACATAATTATCTCAATCAGATTACCTAACTTGGATGAAATCCAAAAAGGGAAAATTGTTGCTTGTGTAGCAGATCCATTTAGACACCCCGATAAAGTTTCAGAATGCATATCCAAAGGAATTACTTTGATGTCGATGGACATGATACCAAGAAGATTGTCAAGAGCTCAATCCATGGATGTAAACTCAAGCCAAGACAATTTGGCAGGATACAAAGCTGTCCTACTCGGTGCCGCTAACGTCCCTAGAGGCATTCCAATGATGACAACATCTGCGGGAACTGTCAAGCCTGCAAAAGTTGTTGTTATGGGTTCCGGAGTAGCAGGGCTGCAGGCTATTGCTACGGCAAAAAGACTGGGCGCTGTCGTTTATGCTTCAGATGTCAGGAAATCCGCTGCTGAACAAATAGAGTCAGTTGGTGGACGATTTATCGAAGTAGACGGAATGGATGATTTTGAAGATGAATCTGGGTATGCCAAACCACTGACTCCTGAATTTATTCAGAAAGTTAACGACACAGTTTGTGAAGTAGCAAGCGATGCAGATATCATCATCACAACTGCAAGGATATTTGGTAGGCCAGCACCTATTACCGTCCCAAATTCGGCAATTACAAATTTCAAATCCGGTGCTGTAGTTGTCGATATGAATGCTGATGTTGGAGGTAATTGTGAATCTACTATTCAAGGTGAAATCCACACCACAGAAAACGGTGTTATCATAGTCGGCACCTCAAATTTACCTGGTACATTGGCAAATACTGCTTCAATGTTGTACTCAAATAATCTTACAACCTTCATTACGAGTTTAGTAGACAAAGAAAATGGATTTACAATATCTGAGAGTGATGACATTCTAGTTGGCGCACCAGAAGGAAATGATTTCTATGTAGCGGGCATGGGTGGAGTGTTGCTATGTAAAGATGGAGTACTCCATCCAAAGCAAACCAGATTAGGAGGTGTGCTCTGATGACACCAGAATTATTGATTGGATCTATTACATTATTTGTATTGGCGATTTTCTTAGGATTTGAATTGATTACTAAAGTGCCTGCAATGCTTCATACACCACTTATGAGTGGGGCTAATGCAATTTCAGGTATTAGTGTAGTCGGTGCATTAATAGGTGCAAATGTAGCATATGATGGTGGTAATACCGTCACTTCCGGCATACTTGCATTCGTCGCCCTAACTTTGGCTATGATTAACGTAGTCGGAGGTTTTGCTGTCACAAATCGTATGCTAAATATGATTGCTGGAAAGAAGAGAGGTGCTTGAAATGCTTTCTGATTGGATTTCATTCGGTTATCTCGTTTCTGCAGCATTATTCATCTTTGGACTGAAAAAACTTGGACATCCTAAAACCGCTCCAAGAGGAAACCAATATGGTATGATAGGGATGTTAGTAGCAGTAATTACTACAATTGCTGACATGAATTTCGGCCAAGATGGAATTATCAGTTGGACCCTAATTATAGCAGGAATTGCTGCCGGTTCAATTATCGGCTACATCATGGCAGTAAAGGTCGAAATGACCGGAATGCCAGAAATGGTGGCTCTTTTCAATGGGTTCGGTGGAGCAGCATCTGCACTTGTAGCGCTTTCAGAATGTTGGAAATGGATTGAAACCACTGCACCATCACCCGGTTTAGGTGCTACAGTGACCATCGTTGCAGCAGGATTGTCTGCTTTAGTAGGATGGATGACTTTGACTGGATCTTTACTTGCAATGTACAAATTAAAAGGAGGAATCGAAGTATTTGGAAAATGGATTAGAACTCCAACTTGGGGCCCAGGCTGGCTAAATCCAGTCAAAGGGCTATTGTTCATTTCAGTTCTAGCATTGATTTATCTATCAATAGAAGACCCAACCAATGAAGAATACATATGGGGTATTATTGGAATATCCTGTATCCTTGGAATTATTCTCGTATTACCAATCGGTGGTGCTGACATGCCAGTTGTTGTCAGTTTGCTGAATTCGCTTTCTGGAATTGCTGCTGCATTTACAGGATTCATCATTAATAATAGTGTTCTAATTGTAGCAGGAAGTTTAGTCGGAGCATCAGGATTGATTCTCACAATGATTATGTGTAAAGCTATGAATCGACAACTTGTAGATGTATTATTCAAATCATTTGGCGGCGGAGATAAAGAAAAATTAACCAGAACTAAAGTTGGCAGTGATCCTGAAGAAGTCGCAATGATGGCAGATGGTGCTCAAAAAATCATAATCGTTCCAGGGTATGGTATGGCGGTAAGTCAGTGTCAACACCAAGTAAAAGAATTCGCTGATTTGGTTTCAGAGAAATTTGATACTGAAGTTAAGTACGCTATCCATCCAGTTGCTGGAAGAATGCCCGGCCACATGAATGTATTATTGGCTGAAGCGAACGTACCATACGAACAATTGATTGAAATGGATGAAATCAACCCTGAATTCCCTGAGTGTGATATGGCTCTAGTTATCGGTGCAAATGATACCTGTAATCCAGCCGCAAGAACAGGAGAAGGGCCATTAGCAGGTATGCCAATAATCGATGCTGACCAAGCAAGGACAGTTGTGATAGTGAAAAGAAGCCTTTCAGTAGGTTATGCTGGAGTCGATAATGACTTGTTCTATGAGGATAAGACAATGATGTTGTTTGGTGATGGAAAAGCTATGATGACTGAACTGAATAATGCAATTAAAGATCTTTGATAATTATCGAATTAAACTGCATGTTGTGACAATATTCAATAGGGAATTTCAGGTCGGGTCAAACAATGTCAAGAAGGTTCTCGTTTTTCTTGGTAGCGGCATTGTCTGTTTTACTGGCTGGTCCCGCTATTGGTTGGTCCGAGGGGCCTCCTTGGATTCAAAATAACAACATTGTACCCGAAGAGGGTTGTGTTTGCCACGGAGCGGGAGAAGCTCCTTCGTCAGAGGTTATTCTATCAATCTCCGGAGTTCCTCGAGTTTACGAATTAGGAGGGGAATACAATTTTACCATTAGTTTAGCACATTCCACATATAATTCCGGTGGATTCATGATTTGGGATTACGGTGCAGGAACCTTTACAGAAGTTGAAGGAACAACATTTGTAGATGATTCAGGAGGAGCGATTTCACAAAATTCTCCAGCGAATGATTGGGTCATTCCATGGCAAGCGCCTTCAGAGGATGTTGGAGAAATCAACTTTGCATTAGCAGGAAACATCGTTGATTTGAGTGGTAATGCAGATGCTGGAGACCACTGGACAACCCTCTCATTCATGGTAAGCGCACCTGGTTCATCAACTCCTGATTCCGACGAAAACCTGAGAACCATTAGCGTTGGAGATTACGATTCATTATTCGGACAAAAAACCCCCGAAGAAATCGAAGCTGAACGTCAATCAGAGTTGGCTGAAGATTATTTCGTACAAGGTAATTTGTACTTCTGGACAACATTGTCACTATTGATTATCGCCGCTGTGATTCAAGGAGAATTTTATGAAAGAAGATTCGGGGGGCCCAACTCATCTTGACATGAGCCTTGCAGTACCACAAGGAATTAGAAGAGGATTGCTTTCAATTGGTTTGGCGATTGGCTTAGGTTGGGCTATTGATTCTCATTTACCGTGGGGATACAATCTACTCATCGCAATGTGTATGCTTTGGGCATTCTTTGGTGTATATCGTACCGTTGTTCAAGCAAGAGCTGTATCAAAGCCAGAAGATCAGGTATGATAACATGGATGACATGTACCTGTCAACTGATGACAGGGTTGATATTCAAATTCATCTTCAAGAATTGTCAAAGAGGATTTCAACAATAATTATCCTAATTGTTATACTAACACTAATTTGGTCAATATCTATTGACCAAATTTTGAAGTTTGTACTATCAAGTTTAGACCCTTGTATGGATTCATGTGTAAACATTTTTTCTCCAGAAGAGTGGGCGGGCACTAGATGGCTGTCGGCTGGACTGTTGGCAATTTTTACAGCTGGACCATTCATAATTCTGCAAGTGTATTCTTTCGCGAAACCCGGTTTGCTGCCAAGTGAAAGAATAGTTTTGGTATCTTGGATGAGTATCTTTTGGCTTATCTCTTTCATTTCAATTTTATACACGTTAACAGAATTATTGCCAACTGTATATCAATACGGTCATTCTTTCAATCAAGATACTGGCTTAACAGGTAAATATGATGCTGCTGAAATGTTGAAAATATCAATTGCAATAGCATGGACTATAATACTAATTTTAGCAGCATCTAGCATTATTGTAATCGCTGGATTTATGAAATTATTATGGTCTGGCAATGCGGAATGGTGGCGACTTAGGATTCACGGTATGATGTTGATGCTGATTTGGCTAATTCTTCCAAATGACTTACCTGGCCTTTTTATCACATTAACAATTATTGCAATTACTGCAGTTGAATTCGCAGGTTTCAAACACTTCCGCAGCCCTATGCCTATTGGTTATGGACTCAAAGATTTGATGAATTCAGAAGGACGTATTCAAAGAATCTTGTATGCTGATTGCAGTTGTTGCGGTGTTTCTCCTAAAGTTCAGGCACTGGAAGGCATGGGAATAATCACATTCCAATCCGTATGTAGAAATGAAGAAGAGCAAAACATTTTGCTGGATTCAGTTATGCGATTCAACGTAAATCAAGTTATATTTTCGGGATGTTTAATTGAATCACTTCCTTTCCAACTCCTTGACTCTCTCAGATTCCTTGGCTGTGAATATCGAACTCTTAATTTAGCACATCTAAGTACATTGAGAACTAATAATGTCGATATCGATTATCAAATTGCAATGTCCCTTCTCATCAACCCATGGAGCGAATCTCAAATGCTAGAAAGATGTATGAGGATTATTTTAGAAAACAACATTAATTCTATTTTCTATGGCGACAATTTAGAATTCGGACTTAACTTGAATAGTGAAGAAGCATGGATTACTTCCCCAACAGAAAAGCTCTTAGAAATGCTTGCTAAAAATGGTATTAGCATTAATCGTAGTAGCAATTGATTCATACAGAACCTTGTTTTGGTTTATTTCAATGCGACCACTACTAGGTTGGCCAATTGCACTAATTTTTGCTTTCTTAGCAATTGGTGCCCACCTAAATGGCGATTTAGTTAACGACTGGGTACAAAAACACTCCATCACAGTTAACGAAGAAGAAATAGGACCAATAGTAGGTGCTCAAGAAAATGAAAATTGGTTCGTAGTTTTGATAGATTTTCCAGATCAAGCAGAATCAAATAATTGTAACTCAACAAAGGGCTTCAACATTAATTGATTCATCCGCTGAAGATTATTTCAAGCAAGGTGTTTTTCCAAACGGTAGTATAGAAATCACATATCATGAGAGAATAGTGACAACGAAATATGGTATGGCTGATTATGGTCATGATGAAAATGGAGAAAACGACGTAGGTAGAAATGGGGTCAATCCACACACTCTAGCAGAGGAAGTTGTCGAAGAAATTTCTTCCGAAGTTGATTGGGAAAAATTCGACTTAAATGATGATGGATGGGTCGATAGATTCTTGATTCTGCACTGTATTAAACCGCAGGAGGACGGTAGCGGTTCACCCTCACGAATTTGGTCACACTTTTCAACAATCGAAAATATTGTAGAATTAGACGACAATATGAGAATAGCATATTACACAATTGCAAGCCAGTACAATTCGAATAATTTTGGAACTATAATACATGAAATGTACCATCAATTCGGAGCTGCCGACCTCTATCCCGTTCACTCTTCTACAGTCACTCAGACATGGAAAGGTGTAGGTAAATGGGATATTATGGCAAGTGGAAATTGGAACGGAGATGGTGCGTGGCCTGCCTTACCAACTTCTGCAACTACCGAGTTAATTGGTGGAGAGCGGCATCATGACGTGGTCCTAGATTGGGCAGGAACCAGTTCATGTTCCGGGCCAAACGTCATCTTAACAGGACTAGCAGAGGGCGGAAATTCCCTGAAAATTCCTATCGCTGATGAAGAATTTATTTGGATTGAATACAGGAGCGATTATGGTTTTGATTCCCGATTACCAGGTAATGGGATTCTAGTTTTGCAACAGGACCTTAAAGCAGGTTCTGTAGAAGACAATTTGGTTAATTCACATCCTGATAGACCATGGCTAAAAGTGATAGAAGCAGATGGAGATAATGGTTTGCTGAGCGGTGCCGATGAAGGTGAAGAATCAGATCTATTTTGGGATGGAGACAAATTTGGTAGTGAAGGTATTGAAATTCGAAACAGAGACGGGGTTCTAGTGGATTGGGTAGCAAACATCTCGGTTAACTCCAGTGAAGTTATGGTGAAATTTTCTTCAGATGAATGTGGCCACCAATCCACATTTGATTTTCCAGATTATACATCGGTCCTAACCCCTGATGCTGGCATTGATTTTACCGGGAAATGTTCTGGAGAAGAGTTCCAGTTAACTAGCTCTGATGGAAGAGGGATAATTGTTAATGAAAATAAAATCAAATTTGATACAAGTGGTATTGTAGGAGTCGTTGGAATTATTTCTGGCACAATAGAATGTGATACAGGCACAGCAATTGATTTGCGGCACGAATTCGAAATTTTGGGCAACATTCCGATTGAATCATCGTATGAATCTAAAATTCCCTATGATAGAAATTCTGTAATTCAGGTCCCTATCGATACAATAGGTGGAGGGCAACAATCTTGGATAGTTGGAATTGAAGGAGCATTAGCAAGGATCGCATCAACTAGTCAATCGCAAACACTTGGACCGAAATCCTACATTGAAATTACAATAAATCACAATGAATTATTATCTGAAGGAATGTTGGTTAGAGGTGAATTAATTCTCGCTACTGATTCTGGTCAACGCTACACTATTTCAATTGAGTTAACCGCTAGCAATCAAAAAACTTCAACAATCGACAATTTGACTGAGCCATCAACATTAGTGCCAATCGCCTTACTTCTCGTATCTTTATGGGTAGTATTGGGAATTGATTCACCTTCCAGGGAGGTGTCTTCGGAATTGGATGAAATTCCACTCGGTGGTTTTGAAAGCGATGACCCAGTTTTTATTGACCCCTTCGGCGAGTCTTACTGAGAGGCATACGCCTTCCCAATTTGTTGAAACATCCCCAACCATTTGCATCAGCCATGGAGCGTGGTCTTCTTCTATTGGTGTTGAATAAACCCGCCACCGACAACCATACTTAAATCCGGGTCGGACTAACAAGCCTCTTGAATTTAGTTCAGAAAACAATTCACTTACTTCATCATCTTCGTTGTTTAACCAATTTTTTTCATCGCTTCTGTAAAATGTTCTCGAAAGATGTTCTATTCCGAGATTAGGATAGTTGTTTCTAGTAGCAGGAGTCAATCTTCCCTGAGGACTGACCAAAGAAACTCTATACATGGTGACGTCCATTTCTTCATCAACGATAGCTATTTCAGCATTTCTTCCTGAATTGATGTCGTTGACCCAACTAATTATTGATTCAAGGTCGAATTGATCTTTTGACTTAAACCATTTTACTTCAGAAATAGGGTCCTCATTTATCGGATGGGTTTCTCTATTCCATAAAAGCCACTGATCGCCATCTCTTACTAATTTGTCACCTGAACTTCTTATTGTGTCATATGCAACAATTTGGTATACAAAATTTGGATTGGTTTCTAATTTTTCATCTATCCAATCTCGCGGTAATGGAATATGCCTATGCCAATGACAGAACATCAATTCTTCATCACTGACAACAATTCCACCTGTTACTGGTTGTCCAATTGCTGATTTCTGATAGAGTCTACTAGCAACTGGTTCTGATATAAACCAGCCATTATCCATTGGAGTAGGAATAGGATTTTTCTTTGAAGGTGAATTATCAGGAGAAAGTCCTAGAGGTCGCTTATTTCTAACACGTGGTTTACTCTTTCTCCCTCCTGACATGGTTTGCCGTAGGCGACCACTCTTATGTGCCTCCCCTTCTACGACGTAGCGGCGAGACCATGGTCGATGGGTATCTTGGTACAATGACAACGGAGGAACGTACTTTGTTGCATTTATTCGACAACCCATTGCCAGAAGGCCATTGGGAAGCTCCATTAACTGTCACACAGGCAGGAATCTCTGCAGCAGTTCATGTTCAAAGAAAGCATGTTCCTAGAACCCTAAAACGATTAGAAAAGAATGATGAATTGGTGGCTAATCAAAGACATGTCCCTGGTGCAAAGCAAAGAAGGATGGTGTATGGTTTAACTCCTAAAGGACGAGAGCGAGCAAGACTAATCCGAGAAAGAGTCTTGGCATTAATCGTTTACAAGGGTGAACAAAAAGTAGCACTAAGCACTTTAAGAAAGGGTGGACAATTCACTCTTGATTTGTTAGCACACTTAGACGAGGGTTTAGTTTTCCATGAACAACCTGTGATATCGCCAATATCTAATCCTGAGGGTACTGCATCTCTAGATGCACAGGCAGGCGAGGATTTGATTCGTAGGTTGTTTGCTAGGGCGTGGGAAGATGGTAAAATTACCAAAGACGAGCAGTATTTACTCAACGAGGTGGTTGATTTTATCGGCATTCATCCCAAAAGAGTAATGAGAATATCTGAAGAAGCAAGAAAAACACAAAATGCACCTCCTCCTGAAGATGTTTATCTAGAAATGCTTCGTCAAGCCTTGTATGATGGTGAGATTTTAGATGATGAAATTGCGTTATTACAAACAATGAGAAATTCATTTGGTATAGATGATGAAACACATCATGAATTACTCAACCTTGCAAAACAAGCTCCAATTCTTGATGAAGCGACTTCAACCTATCGCTCAACCCTAATTACTGCTTTAGAGGATGGAATGATAACAAATGATGAAGCAGCAATGTTAGCAACTTTAAGGAAAAGCCTTGCGATAAGTGATGCAACACATGCGACTCTTTTGGCTGAATTACTCGATAGCAATGAAACATAGGTGATAAAATGGGAATGAATGACGAGCAACATGAAACACACGACAGGCTAACTAACTTGCAGGAAAGTGTGAAGAATTTAACTGGTAATGTCGTGCTAGTTGGAGATATTATGTTGGATAGGTATATCCACGGTTATGCGAACGATCTCAACTCTCGAGCACCAGTTCCTGTTCTAAAAGAAACAAAGCGATATGACGACGTTGGAGCAGCAGCACACGTCGCAAGAGGTTTGGGAAATATCGGTTTAGATGCGACTTTATTTGGAGTTATAGGTGGCGATTCATCAGGGCAAACAATTCTAGAAGCGCTCAGTGATGAGCAGGTAAATTGCAATGGAATCACAACAATTCCTGACAGGATTACAACTGTTAAAACACGCTTAATTGCTGGTAGGGAATACTTGATTTCTAATCAACAACTGCTGTTGAGATGGGACATTGAAGATGATTCACAAATAAATGTCGAAATACTAAACTCATTGGCAGATAAAGCCGTATCGGAAATAGCAAATTGTGATGTACTAATAATATCTGATTATGGACAAGGAGTAGTAACTGATGAAAATGCTCCTCGCTTAATTAATGCTGCAAAGTTAGCCAATGTTCCTGTAATATGTGACCCCAAGTTGACTGGACTGCATAGAATAGCAGGTGCGGATTGGGTAATTTTCCAAACAAGAGGTTTAGACTTGATGGCCAAAAGAATGGCATGTAATGATTCTTCTGAGGCAGCAAAATTACTGTTGAATGAAAATGACTGGAGTCATTTAATGGTTGTCCAGGGAGAACACGGTGTAACGGTCTATACAAAGTCTGGTGAGGTTGTCTCGGTCCCCTGTACACTTTCCGACCCAAGAGGGGTGATTGGTATAATTGATGCTGCGGCTGTTGCTGTAGCCGCGGGTGTAAAACTTGGCATTGGCGTAAAAGACATTGCACATCTTGCAAATGCAGCATGTGAGTGTATTATGAGCGGAACTCAAAACTTCACATTGACTGATAGGGACCTCGCAAACCGCTTGGGAGAAATCGCTTGGAGTCTACAAATTTCACAGAGGTGAAGTTTTGAGTTATTGGCAAAGACCAACAACTGCCGACATCGGAATCCGAGCATTTGGTATGAATGCTAATGATTTGCTGAAAGAATTGACCCTTGGGATGCAATCAATTATTGTGTCAAGTGAACAAGACCTTAACTCCAAAACAAGAACTGCTAGATACTGGGAAGTAAAACACGAAGGAGATTTAGAAATATTAGTATTGAAATGGTTGGATGAGGTTTTATTTCAACTTGAGGTGAACGATTTGTTTCTTGTTGATTGTCAACCAATGATCAAAGAAAATATGATTCAAGCCCAAGTCTCAACAATACCCAAATTCGAAGTTGATTTCGAGCTGGAAATTAAGGCAGTAATATCTCATGAATTTTGTTTTAGAAAAATTGCCGAAAAAGAAATTATCTCTTCAGAATGGATAGAAGTTCCTACTTTTGAAGGCCCTGGTTGGTATTGTGATGTAGTCTTTGACATCTAATCAATTTGATAATCCAGAATATACAATCTATATAATTGTATCATCCACTGTGTCCAAATAATGAACTCCTGTATTCTTGTGCCCGGAGTAAAATTTAATCCATAATATATCATTTGTTTTGATGCTGATATCAAGTTTTAAATCGCATTCAGTGAACTGTTCTATGAAGATAAACTTTACATTTTTGTTTATGCTCTTAATTAATGTTATGACCTCAGAAAAACTTTCCAAACTTTGAGGGAATGAAGGCATCATTGAATCGACGAAACCATTGTACCATTCCTTTCTCTTTTCGTACTCGTTAACCACAGTCATGACAAAAACAGTAGGTTCGCCTCTATCAATTATGTCTAGAAACCTTTCAATGACCCGCTTATAGTAAGAATAATCTTCTTCGCTTTTAACCGGATTCCTATGATTAAAAAACTACTGTGGTATAATTTATTACCTGCTTTTTCCCCTAGCGAAATAATGTTTCTCTTGTCAATAAATGATTCAAACCTATCATTTATGGCATCTACTACTATTTTTTGTGATGAAAAAATCCAATCGAAAGGATAGGACGCTTCCTTGTTACCTGTCTCCTTCAAATACCATGATGAGTTACAATTCTGTCCTAGTGAAACCAAAGTGTATTTTTGTTGTCCTTTCCATTCAGAAATTTCGTTTTTAATAGAAATAGCCTTGAAGACAATCTCCTGTTCATTTTAACTGAAACTAGGAATTGAGAGGTCGTCTTTTGCCTCTCTAGTGGCCAAAATTCCGAGTAGTAGCCCGATCGGCCCTAGCATCATACAAAATAGCAAAACAGGCATTGAAATTTGGATTGGTCGATTGGTAGCTAACATTCTCATCCAAATGTACCTACCAGAAAAAGTGTCCATAACTAGAAAATGTAGCCATGCCAAGATAATCATTTCATCATCAGAAAATAAATCTATCACAATTTGAGGAGTTGGCATTTCTGTTCCTAAACTAGATAAAACATTCAATAGATTTGGAATTAGCAAGATAGCATAAGAAAGTGCTAATGGAAACACGCAAAAACGCAAATCACCAACTATTTTCTTTGTCAATTTATGATTTGGCATAAACCACATTAAACCCCATAATGGAATTATAGTAATACTTGAAAACCAAAAAGTGACTAAGACAATTGTATCCATAGCCCTTCTTAATGTGGTAGGGTTTCTAAAGTTTGTTTGAAATTGTAACAAAAATTTGGCCAAAAACAACTATTAATTGTCATATCAAGTAGAAACGCATGGCAACCGCACCATGGATATTGAAGACGTTTCAAATTGACCAAACGGGCCAAACAGGAGCACATTTGTACATTGAAGCCAGACAACCAGGATTGATCGCATTCATACTGAATATTATCGGATTAGATCCAACAGCACAACTCAAAGTCACCAGAGGAGCGGTTAGTTTCCGTTCTACCAGTCTATCTGGTATGACAGAAACATCTACTGCTTTGACACAAATAGGTTCTTTTCAAGGCGGATATTCAAAACCAATTGAATTATTGTTTGGAGCATTATTTTTCATGATTGTAGGATTAATTGTTGGTATATCATTTGAGGAGATGACATTTTTCACAATAGGCCTTGTAATCGCAGGGATTTGTGTAATAGCATACGCCTTACAAAAGAATCTCTCATTCGGATTTGAAACATCTGGTGGTGCCTATTACGGTATGGCATTCAAACGAGGTGTGCTAAATAATGTAAGTGTGGATATCAAGCAAGTTGAAATCGCTCTTCAACTTGTGAACACATTAATTGGGGCTGCATCATTAGGAGGGTCATATCAATTAACAGATAATGTACAAAGAGTTGCATCACAAACCACTATTCAGGTTCAAGCACCTCAATCCTCTGCAACTCCTACGACTCAAGCGACTCAGGTTGCCGCTCAGGTAGCCGCTCAGCCTGCCACTCAAACTGCTACTCAGCCTGCCACATACGTGACCGATGTTCAAAATCAACAGCCTTTAGTCGAAAGTTCCCCACCTCAACAGGAGATTTACATGAATCAACCAGAACAAGTTGCTGCACCACAAGAATATCAGCAACTGTGAATAAAAGTGGGAAGGCCAAAAGTGGACCCTCGTATCCATGAACCAAATCCACAGACTTTCTCCATCCCGTTACCCCACGGCACCCATGGCCCCAGGTAGGGCTGCTCCGTTCCCGGCCTGACCTGTTCCCCCGGTTATCCAATTCCCGACTCCTTCCGGCTTCGGTTCTTGACACCCGAGTCACGTGGGGGCGAGACATCAACGTCCGCCTGTGGGAATCCATGAACCGGCTGAGCCGCCTCTTGGCGTTCGGACCGCCATATGCGATTTGCGGATGAGGGCACGCAAACTCCCCTCCTATCCCATCAGGCCGTATAGCCTTACCATTTTGAACCCACCGTAAGGGTTTCATTCGGCTTCTTCGTATTTTGATGGACAACTTGTCTTGATGACCTCAGCTTCAAATGTCCAAATACCATTGTAATTAATCAAAACTCCTTCGGCATATACTGTTCGATTATCTGCCAACCCATTTGAGACGGATGCTTTACTAAAGTCGACTATTAATTGAGAATCTTCACCATGAATAATGAATGTATTATTTTGTTCATCGATACTAAAATCTAAGACTTCTCCTCGAATTGCTATCTCTTTACCCTCGAGATCATTTGGTGAATCCATGACCTCGTCTACTGACCGTGTTGCTTCAGGTGTTTGTAGAAGCAAAGTCGATCCAAGGGCTACAGTTAATGCTGCTCCAATCAATAATAACCTAGTTCGATGTGTCAACATTTCAAATCCTCCTGGCACTACCTACTACGTCTGAGAGTTTTTCATAGCCTTCTAATTTCATTTTTTTATCAATTCCGTTGACAATATCCTTGATTACAGCAGGGCCTTGAAATACCAAGGAAGAATATAGTTGGATTAAACTAGCACCATTAGAAATTTTTTCCCACGCGTCATTTGAATTAGAAATACCCCCAACGCCGATAATCGGCCAATCACCATCCGTATGGTCTGCAATCAAGCGAATTACTTCTGTCGATCTATCCCTCAAAGGTGAGCCTGACAAACCTCCTGTTTCATCCATAATTCCACCTGCGCTCGGTCTAGATGTCGTTGTGTTGGTTGCGATAATACCACTGCAGCTAAGTTCCCTTGCAGTATTTACTATTGATTTGATTTGGTTATCTTCTAAGTCTGGAGAAATTTTCACCAGAACTGGTTTGTTTGAAGAATATTTTTTCACTTCGTTAATTATTCTAGCGAGATCTTCGTCTTTTTGTAAATCTCTCAAATTTGGAGTATTTGGTGATGAGACATTTATGACAAAGCCATCAACAAAATCTCCGCATTTCTTCACAGTATCTGCATAATCCAAATGCGCATCTTCTAATGATGTCGTCTTAGATTTTCCAACATTGAGGAAAACTGGAATTTTTGGTATGTAGGTCGATTGTAGATGTGTACTCATTTCATCATTTCCGGGGTTATTGAATCCCATACGATTAATCAAAGCACCTTGCTTCATATCACGAAACATCCTTGGTTTAGGATTTCCCGATTGCTTTTGTTGAGTAATTCCACCAACTTCAATAAATCCAAAACCTAGGTTTTCCCAGCCACGCATTGCTTCCGCTTTCTTATCCATGCCTGCAGCCAAACCAAGCGGATTTGAAAATTCTAAATCAAAAACCTCAGTCTTCACAATTTTAGGTTTATACAAAATTCTCAATAGAAGTCTGGTGAGTATAAACCAACTAGTAATTTTTAATCCTGTGATTGCCCTTCCATGGGCTTTTTCACTATTTTGCAATGAAAGAATCGGACGGGCCAATAATTTGTATCCGATTCCCATGAAATAGATGCCATAAGCCGTATTCTTCAAATCTTGCCCTAATTTGGATAGTAATGTGCAAATAACTGACCCCAGGTGGCCATCGCTAAGAGAGGCTGCAAGACGATTCTTGCGCACAGAGGGATGTAATTTACAAGTTTCTATTGAGAATATCAAAGAAGCCAATGAGATAGTCCAAGCAATAGCAGACCACATTCCTGCTAGGCTAAATTTACCGGTAATATCTGTTGGCTTGTTATCTTCTGAAGGACTTTTTCAAATAGGCGCACATGAGCCTGAAATTGACATTTGTTGGGTTCCAGACGCAACTTGGACAGATTTCAAATCACAAGTTATTGAATTATTAGAGGCGGGTTATCCCGGTTGTATTGGATGCGGAGGTCCAGGCTCAGAAGGTGTATGGAATGAATCAGCCCGCAGGCAAGAAATGTTAGGGTATTAGTTTGTCGATTTTTTTACAGTTACTTTAGTAACTGTGTCAAAATCTCAGAAAACGAGACTTCAAGTATCGCCGATTTTCCCCTTGATTCATGCCAGCGGTAATCATAGCCGAAAAGCCAAGTGTTGCCGCTGATATTGCTAACACGCTGAAAGTTAGGAAAAGACACGAAACTCATTGGGAATCAGAAGGAATAATTGTCACTTGGGCTGTTGGTCATCTTCTAGAGTTGAAAACTCCAGAAGAGTATAATGAATCCTTCAAAAATTGGCACTCTAGTTTGGACGATCTTCCTTTCATACCAGATAAATTCCAACTAAAACCAATCGGTGGAAGAGGCTCTAATAAAAAACAGTTAGCGGCGATAAAAAAACTAATCACATCGAAAGAATGTGATGAAGTTGTAAATGCATGTGACGCAGCTCGAGAAGGAGAACTAATCTTTCGCAGAATTATGGAATACGCAAAGGTTGGAGTAAAATCTTCACGCATGTGGCTGCAATCAATGACCAAGGATGCTATTGAATCCGCTTGGAATAACAGAAAAGACTCATCAAATTACGATAATCTAAAAGACGCAGCTGAATCTAGAGCCGAAGCCGATTGGATTATTGGAATGAACGGTTCTAGGGTAGCATCTATGCTACTGAGAGTTGGTAGAAGTGATAAAAAATCACTTTCTTTAGGGAGAGTGCAAACTGCAACATTAGCCATGATTGTTGACCACGAATTGAAAATTCTATCACATAAGCCAGAACCATTTTGGAGTTTAGAAGCCGATTTCAAAGCAGATGATGGTAAATGGACAGCACGCTGGGAGAGGGTTGGTCACAAGGATGACCCAGAAAAACCCGAAACCAAGGCGCACAGAATAACAGAGAAGCAGGAAAAAGATGAAATCGAGTCCATAATGAACTCTGAAGGAGATTTTACGGTTGAACAGTTCGACAGAGAGAAAATAGAGAAGCCTCCAGTGAATTTTGATTTAACTTCTTTACAAAGAGAAGCCAATAATCTTTGGTCTTGGGCAGCAAGAAGGACCCTTTCTGTTGCACAGGAGCTTTATGACACCCACAAATTGACTACCTATCCTCGAACTGATTCTAGGTATTTACCAGAAGACATGATTGAAACTATCTCACAAACAATCAGACAATTAGGCGCACAAGAAGATTTTGAGCCACACTCACAATACTTGGTCCAAAATGGGTTGAAAAATTCAAAGAGAAACTTTGATGATTCAAAAGTTTCAGACCACTTTGCCATCATACCAACAGGGAAATTACCAGAAGGAAATTTATCAAATGATGCTGCAAAACTTTACGATTTAATCGCTAGACAGTTCATGGCTTCCTTCCATCCTGAATCTATTTGGACCGTAGAAAAAAGAATTGCTAGTAAGCAAGGACATGAATTTGTAAAGGAGGCGCAACAAATCAAAGTTGAAGGATGGAGAGCGGTCCGTCCAAAAAATCAAACCTTCCCAGATGGATGGGGCAGATTGAAATCTAACCCCTCAGATGCAAAGCTAGAATCGTTTGAATTTTCAGAAGAGAAAACAAAACCAGTGGGTAGGTTGAAGGAAGCCGGACTATTGCGATTAATGGAAAATGCTGGAAAAGAAATCGACGATGAAGAACTTTCTGCTGCGATGAAGGATAAAGGTCTTGGAACTCCAGCAACACGTGCAGATACAATTGAAAAATTGATTTCAAGAGATTTCATATCTCGAGGGAAAGGAGGTTCCATTAGGGCTAACCCACATGGAATTAGATTGATTGACATGCTCAGAAGAATTCCTATTGACTGGATTACATCTGCAGAGTTAACAGGAGAAATGGAATCAAAATTATCTGGAGTGCAAAAGGGTGATGTAAAGCGAAACGAGTACATGAAAGAAATACAATCCCTAGTTTCAGAATTGGTCGATTCAATAAAAAATCATGACAGAAATTTGTTTTATCAAAGCGAAGAAAGCGTGGGTGTATGTCCGGAATGTTCGGGCAAAATGAACGAAACTGTGATGTCATACATATGTGAAAAAAATGCAGGAAGAAATGAAGGTTGTTCATTCGTTTTGTGGAAAGACTCCAGCGGTAGATGGTTCGACCACTCGACTGTCACTAGATTATTGGCTGAAAAAGAGATCAAAGATTTGCATGGTTTCTTCTCGATGAGAGGTGAAACTTACAGTAGTGATGTATCTCTAACAAATTCTGGATTAGTTGTTGGAGGAAAAGAAGAATCAATCATTCAAGATACTGATGAGATTCTGTGTCCTTGTCCAACCTGCGATAATGGAAATATTAGAAATGGCTCTACTTCATACGCCTGTGACTCAGAAGAATGTAAATTCCGCGGGATAGGTAAATTGATCTGCGAAGTTGAAATCACTTCGGAAATGGCCAAGAAAATCTTAGTTGAGGGTAAGTCTGATCTTATTGAAGGATTCATATCAAAGAGGACTAAAAGGGCATTTTCCGCATACTTAGTTTTAGGTAAAGATAAGACCACCTTTGAATTTCCTCCTAGAGAAGCTCCTGCTGACGCAACTCGTTTCGAAGTCGTAGAGGGTGTAGTAGCAATTTGTCCCAAGCACAATATTGGAATTATTGAAACACCAACCCATTTCCAACCTGAAAACAGTTCTACAGGATGCAGGTTATCAATTGCAAGAGAAATGAGTAAAAGAGAAATTACCAGGGAAAATGCAAAACAACTGATTGAGAAAAAAAGTATCGGCCCATTCGATGATTTCATTGCGAAGAAATCTGGAAAACCATTTTCAGCGACTCTATATGTCAGAGGAAATGAATCCATTGGATATCGCTTTAACAAGAAATAAATTTGCATAACCTTGACATTTGATGAGATACTGGATGTAATAATGTACCATGTGGTAATCATTGGAGCGGGTCCAGTCGGCGGGCGTCTCGCTACTGAATTATCGCTAAGAGGTATCAAAACTCTAATGATTGAAGAGCATTCTGAAATCGGAAGGCCATTTCAATGTGCTGGGTTGGTAAATCCTCCCGCAATGCAAGCAGTTGGTTTAGAGGATTCAATTCTTCAAAACATCAACGGAGCATTAATTCATTCACCATCTGGAATACAAGTCCCGGTAGGAAATGAAGAAACGATTAGAACACATGTAGTCTGCAGGAAGAAATTTGACCAAGGAGTCGTAAGACAAGCAATGGAAGCAGGTGCACATCTTTGGCTAAATTCAAGGCCAGAAGATGCGATAATTAACAAGGAACACGTCGAATTGACAATAAATAGAGATGGTCAGATAAATACAATTCAAACTAAACTTCTAGTTGGTGCGGACGGGGCTCATTCCTGGACTCGAAGAAAGTTCAGATTGGGAGACCCAAGGAAATGATGATCGGTTTTCAGACCGATGTGCAGGGATTGAGTGGAAAAGATAACTGGTTAGAAATGTATACCGGCTCTGATATAGCTCCAGGATTTTTGCATGGGTCATCCCAACAGGAAATAATACACATAGGATTGGTATTTGGTCCAAGGCCAATTTACTCGATGGAAAGAGTATAGAAGAATGCTATCATTCACTCCTAAATCATCCGCTGTGGATAAATAGGTTCGAAGATGCAAAAGAGGTGGCAAGATATTGTGGACCTGTTCCTTGTGGTATGTTGAGAAAGCCATACAAAGATCGTGTCATGTTAATAGGAGATGCCGCCGGCATGGCTAAACCCACAACAGGTGGAGGAATTGGACCAGGATTTAGACAAGTTGAAGCAATTATCGAAAAATTATCTGTCTCAATAACTAAAGACAAATTGTCTCAATCTGACATAGCCGCGTTTGTAAACCATATAACAAACTGAGTAAGGAATTGGACAGAGCAAGAGCTTTACGGGATTTACTTGTCACAATTCCGAATGATAAAGAATTAGATTCTCATTTCGCCATGTTCAATAGACCTGAAATCCTAGAACTGATTAATGAAATCGGCGATATTGAACATCCAGTCCCACTAGGAATGGCCCTATTAAAACAAGTTCCTGAATTTAGAAAACTAGCTCTAAAAGCCGGGGTAAAATTACTATTTGCGTGAGTGATGATATGGTAAAAATCACACATAGGATACGATATCCGCCATTTGAATCATCAAAAATTAATCCACAAAAACTACCTATTGCTGAGAATAATTTTGAACTCGAAGGCCCGGTTGTCCCAGCATTCAAACTGGGGTCAGATGATTCATGGTTGGTCGAACGAATTATAGAAGGTGATTATGAATATGATTCAAAATACCACGGTCCAGTTCCAACTGCAATTGAGAAACAAAGAACAGGTTGGTATATCCTGCCTAACCCAATTCATTCAAAAGCGAGGAATTTCATCAATATTTCAGTTATCATATTGATGGTTGCACTATTTTATCTATTCACTGCTCCAATACAAAATTCCATGGGAATTCCGACATTTGGGACCGGGAAAATTCGTTTAGGATTACTCGATTACCCGGTCCTTGCAATTGTTGTCGTACCTCTCCTTATAACTCCAATCATTCTCAGAATTGCTGCGAATTTATCAGACTTGAATCGACAAAAAGAATTCCTCTCAAATTCACCAGAAGCCCCAATATTCGAATTTGAAAAAGTTGAAAGTAATTCCAATCTCTCGGGCAAAGTTCGATTCAAAAAGGTTCCTGAAGGAAGCACCGAAATTAGACTAACATGGAGAGTTGGTGTTTTGCCTCCTGCAAGACATCGCTTGTTCTCAGCACTTGATTTGGACCCAAGCGGCCAACCCCTCCTGGTCTAACAACTCCATTGCCACATCATTGGGAAAAAGGGTTGGATGATGGAACAGGGATGGGAGAAGATGCCCCAATGGAACGACACGATGTTCCCGGAGGTATGTTTTTGCGCCCAATGAGAATAATGAGTATCGGTGGTTCGGAAAATATCCCGCTAGAAGGAGGTAAATTCGACTTATCTAAACCGGAAGGTGAATGGCCCGGAACCGTTTACGGTGATCTAGTAAGAATCCACTGGGAATGTATAATTACGTTTGAGAGAGAAAATAATCGACCGATAATGTGGGTACAACCATTAATTGTTTCCCACTCTGAAAAAGAAATATCGAACCCTGAACTGAACATTCAAGATGGACGTACTGAGACTGATGTTTTTTAGAAGGATTCATGTGCTTGGCATATAGTGTAATGCCATGAAGGGGCGCTCAGCACAAGCTATATTTTTGGCAGTACTCATGGTAATGTCTGGTTGTTTGTCTTCTGAAACACCTATCGAAGATCGAAGATACTGACGAAAATGTCGACAACATACCTGTTTCTGCTTGGTTAGTAATGGACAATTATCTTCTCGAAACTAAATTAGGAGATATTGTTATGATAACCGGTGATTTTGAGATTACTCCAGTAGGGACAGAATACTCAATTTTGTATGATATAATTTCTCCAACTGGGATTAGGGATATTGAATCATCAATCCTGGAAGATGGTCAAATTGTGAAAATCCTATTCTCACCTGATGAGCCAGGGGATTGGGCTGTTGTAGTGAAATTGTATGTAGGAGATATCTCTGACCCAATCATAAGTCAATCAAATTTTTTCGTCAATATTCCCAATGAAGGTGACGTTATTCTGACTACAGATTCTAGAATTGAATTAGATGGAATACAAAATTTAGTTTTTTCAGGCACAGTGTCACATACAAATCTTGAATCTTGTGAAATTAATTTCAATAATAATCCATATCAGATTTCAGAAAACGGGGTTTTCTCAATTGATGCAGGTATAGTGGAAGAGAACACCGAACTTACAGTAAATGTTGAATGTGGACAATGGACAAAATCGTTTGATTCTAAAACCATTCAAGTTGTAATACTGAACTTAGATGACTTAGATGGAGACGGGATTCAAAACGATGCAGACAAGTGCCCTAATGGCATGGGCAAAGATGAGGGTTGGACTTCAACATCTTCGACAGATTACGATAGTGATGGATGCAATGATGAATCTGAAGATTTTGATGATGATGGTGACATGTTGCCAGATTTTGACGATGATTGTCTTTCGGAGTTAGGATGGATTAGCAACCAAACATCAGATCATGATGCAGATGGTTGTTCGGATAATTTACAAGATGAAGATGACGATAATGATGGAGTATTGGATTTGTATGATGATTGTCCCCGAGGTGACCTTAATTGGGAATCTAAGTCTTACACTGATTGGGATGCTGATGGTTGTAGAGACTTATCGGAAGACCTTGATGATGATAACGATGGAGTTGATGATGTAGTTGACTCATGCTGGCGTGGTTATTCAAATTGGAACAGCATCTCTGAATTTGATTATGATGGCGATGGATGTTATGATTCAACAGAAGATGAAGACGATGATGCTGACGGAGTAAATGATGTTAATGAAACAGGACAAACATTAGACTTATGTCCTCGTTCACCTCTGAATGCAACAGATGTAGATGAGAATGGATGCGATGCTACAGAAAGAGATACTGATTCGGATGGAGTTAGTGATGCAAATGACCAATGTCAAGGTACTCCTGCTGGCCTTGTCGTAAATTCAGTAGGCTGTGCTGATGTCGATGGTGATGGAGTATATTCGAATGTTGATAATTGCTCAGATACAGAGCAAAAATGGAGTGTCAATAGTGAGGGATGTGCTGTAAATCAGATACCAGTTCCGTGGAAGGAAACAGGGCATGGAACAAATAGAATGGATACTGTAGCCCATTTTTCATTACCGACATTAGACGGAACATGGTCATTTAGAAACCAATGGAACGGTGAAGATGTGTATATTTTCTTGTTCAAATACACCGATTCATCTGGCAATAGTAATAACGCAGATTGGTCAAAGAATCCAGGCTCTATGATACGACAGTTACCAGATAATGCTCACCTTTTCTACGGATCGTTTGATAATTCATATTACAATGACGTTCAAGGAAGAAAAACTGCGGTTCAAAACGCACTAAACCCAAATGAGGAAATCAAATGGGCAAATCGAATACATTACATTGACCAAGATATGTCTACGGCAAGTGGTGGATTGGGTGACCTAATCAATAATTGGGGCTCCTTATACTATGGAATTGATAGATTTCAAAGGGGTAGAGAAATTGGTTCTATTTATGCTTGGACTAGCCAAACAAATGACATTACACATTGGGCTTATGAAGCTAGAATGTATAATTACGAATTTGATGTTGAAATCCGTGAAACCGACCCAAATATCGAAGTGGTCACAATTGTCGATGAACAATGGCATAATGGCGGATGGAGTTCTGGATATACGTCAACATATTCTAATGTCAACATAACACTTCCAGACAATCTAACAACTTATGACACACTTGAAGTCTATCACGAACATGCTTGTGAGGACCGAAGAAATCGATATCAAAAATCAGACGGCACCTATGGTGGCTGTCATGAATGGGATTACCTGGCATACATGAAAATTTGTGATAGAGATAATTCTTCTAAATGTGGCACAGAATTTATGAGATGGATTACAACTTATGGAAGAGAAGGTCGGTGGATAACAGACATTTCACCATACTTATTCATGCTACAATCTGATGATGTAAGGACATTCAAATATCAAGGTGCGAATAAGGGCACTATGACAATCAAATTACTATTCTCTGATTGGGGTAGTGGAGAAAGAAGTTTTGCAGGTGAACAAATTTTCACCGGTGGAGAATTCAATGGGCAGTACAATAATGAATCTAGATACAAACGTCAACATAACTTTACGGTCGATGAAGAGTATTACAAAGTTAGGATTGTAGCTACAATTACGGGCCACGGTTTCAATCAAGACCAAGCAAATTGTGCAGAATTCTGTGACCACGAGCATCACTACTATCTGAATAATTTCCATGCATATGAATGGCACCCGATCGTGCATGACAGTCAAGGTTGTGAAAAAGAAGTCGATAGAGGAGTTGTTGCAAATCAATTTGGATCTTGGCCATTTGGAAGGGCTGGTTGGTGCGCCGGACAAGATGTTAAACAATGGACATATGAAATAACTCATTGGGTTGATAATTCAACCACCAATAATATCGAATACAAGGGGTTGTTCAATGGCCAAGAATACGTTCCTCAGGATACGAATGGTGGAAGCAGACAAATAAGGGCAAATATTTGGCTAGTATGGTATGTTCAGAATTGAATTGGAGGAGGAGCAGGTAGCTTATCGATAACCGTATTTGGTTCGGGGGTCGAAAGTAGTTCATACCTTGAATTTCTTCGAACCGGTTTGAAACCTGCTCTAACAATTGTGTCCTGTAATTCGAGTTCAGTTGCTTGAATTTTTCAGTCCCTGACGCAGAAACCACATTTTCTTCCATCATTGTTGAACCAGCATCGTCAGCACCCCCAATAGTGCCATCTGAGCCACATGTATTCCCATTGTGGGCCAAGATGCTTGGATATGAGAAATATTGTCGAAGAATAATCTGCTAACTGCAACATGTCTAAGATATTCTGTTGGGCCTGCTCCTAATTCGAACTTATTTTGTCCCTTGTTTCTCTTGCCATAGGTATTATTTTCTAACTGAACTGGCCAAGCAATGAATGAAGTAAAGCCTGTCGAGTGAGCAGACAAACTTTCATCCTGTAAATTTCTGATTCGAGCCATGTGCTCAACTCTGTTCTCAATCGATTCACCAAAGCCAAATACATTTGTAGCGCTAGTGACTAAACCCAATGATTGTGCTTCACCCATAACTTTCAGCCAATTGTCTGGATGCCCCTTTTTGGGGAAACATCCTTTCTAACCGATTCAACTAAGATTTCTGCACCTCCTCCTGGAAGACCATGCATTCCTGCATCTTTCAAATGACGAAGAACCTCAATTGTAGTCAAACCTGTCACTTCTGCAATGCCCTCGATTTCAATAGGTGAAAAACAATCCAAATCGATAGTTGGGTGACGTTTCTTTAGTTCAGATAGTAGATTGGTGTAATAATCCATTCCAAGTTCTGGATTCACACCACCTTGCATTAGTATTCGAACTCCTTGTATTTCTTCTAGTTCTTTCACTCTTTGACTAATTTCATCAATAGATTGTGTATAGGTTTCATCATGTCCAGGAGGCCGATAAAAAGAACAAAATTGGCAATTGATGGTACAGATATTTGTATAATTTATATTTCTGTCAATAAGATATGTCACATTTTTGTTTCCGTTGATTAGCAATCGTTTTTGATGTGCTGATTTTCTAAGAGCATGTAATGGAGCATTGCGATATAGTTCAACCGCTTCACCAACGGTAATTCTTCGATCATTCGAAGCGAGTTCTGAAAGTATTTCACTCCAGTTCATCACTACCACTCAAGCAGTTCCAACAATCGCTTCAATATCAGCAATTGTTTTTGGGCAATCCTTTGAAAGGACATCAGGACCCTCTTTTGTTATCAAAACATCATCTTCAATCCTAATCCCAATATTGGCATATTTTGGAGGGCATTCAACATCAGGCCTCCATGCACCAAAGTATAATCCGGGCTCAACTGTAATTACCATTCCCTCTTCGAAAACTCTAGCCTCATCATTTGGCCTGTAAATTCCCACGTCATGAACATCTAATCCAAGCCAATGCCCTGTTCCATGCATATACCAGTTGCCCAATTCACCGTCTGGAGCTAATGCATCATCCAGAGATTGTTGAATCACTCCAATTCGGATAAGGCCCTCAGCAAGTACTCTTCTTGCTTCATTATGAGGGGCATCATATGGGTTTCCGACTCGGCATTTTTCAATTGCTGCCAATTGAGACTGTAAAACGATTTCATAGATTTCAGTTTGCGCTTCAGAAAACTTTCCGCTTACTGGCCACGACCGAGTAATATCTGATGCATATCCTTCATATTCACAACCTGCATCGATTAGGATTACTTCTCCTTCTTCACAAACATCATTATTGACATTGTAATGCAATATGGTTGCGTTTTCTCCACTACCAATAATACATGGATATGAAATTCCATCCGTTTTACAATATTTGAATAGACCTTCTATGATTCCCTCTAACTGCCACTCACCTATACCTGGTTTTGTATTAGCCATTGCTTGTATATGTGCCTGGCTAGCAACTTTAGCAGAATGTCTCATTAGAGCAATTTCATTTTGGGATTTTCTCAATCTCAACTCATTAATAAAAGGAGAAGGGTCGACAATACTCATTGGACCTGTACCAAATTTTTGTCTATCTCTTGAATTTCTTTTTACTTCATACTCAACCAAATTATCAACTAAATGGTCAACACCAAGTTTTACAAAAACTCTCGAACAGTTGACTAACATCTTTGATAATCTTTCATCTAATTCTGTTATTGAATATGATTCATCTACTGGATAATCTGCTACCGCACCTTCAACACCAGGTCTTCTTCCTTCCCAAATTTCTTTTAGAATATCTTTTGGTTGAACGAATAAAACTCTTTTCCACTGGCCGTTTTCATTGTAAGCACAGAATGTCGATTCAGGATCACGCCAGCCTGTTAGATAAATCATATCTGAACTAGAGCGATAGTGGTAATGCACATCGTTAGAACGTGTCGCTTCATGAGGATTAGTGATTATCAATAAATCCGAATTTTTCAGTTGAGAGAATAACCTATTCTGCCTTGATTCGTATTCTTCACAAGAAATACGAGCCGGTTCATTTCCAACTGCGGCCAAAGATTCCTCCCACATGCTCCCTCGGTAGCGTAATGATTTTTTCAGTCCTTTCATTACTTGATAACAAAAAATTCAGTTCCAATCATCATCATCCTCAGTCGCATCCGTAATTTCCTGCCTTTGTTTTTTAGTCCATTTTGGTAAATCACTAGCTGCTGGATTTCCTTTGCGAATGAAGAAGAAAATCATAATGCCACCAATTGCCACAAGCAAAATAATAGATGCAAGTAATGTGAGGCGATTATTATCTTCCGCAGATTCGATAGATTCTACGACCAAATCAAAATTTTTACTATGAATTGCACCATCATCGTCTTCAATCTCTAATCGTATTGTATAAGTTCCCGGATCTAAATCAGCAATTGTATAATTTTCATTTTCTGAAACCAAAGATTCATCCAAATACCATTTGTAGTTCATCGCTAATTTGTCAGATTCTGTATCGATTACTTCTGCACTCAATTCATGAGATTCACCAGTTGTAGTTTCCCATTTTTCAGTTAGTGATACATTTAATCCATCAATTTCAAAATTGAACTCTGGAGGTAGGTTTTCGATTACAATTTCAACCGATTTAGATGCTGTTCTGCCTACTGAATCAAAGACATCTAGTTTTACTGTATAGGTTCCAGATGATTGAGGAACGAAGGTGTGGGTTAGTTTTTGAGTTCCTCCATTATCAATTACATTTAATGTTCCATCCGGCTGAGTGATGTACCACAGTGTCTGTAACTTATTGCCCCAAACTCCATCCCTTGAACCACTACCATCAATGAATAATTCTTCTCCTTCGTATGCTGTCAAAACTGCAATTAAATCAACGACAGGATCGGTTCTATCAACAAAAATTGTCGTTTCGATAATTGGAGAATCCCGTAAAAACTCATCTTGAAGATAATACACAATGTTCCACCTTCCATCAAATAGATCTAATTCTGTAGCGTTTAGTGTGAAGGAATATGACTCTTCATCCCAAGACATCGTCATGTCAGATGTATACGTCTGATTAGTACATGCTCCTTGGGGTGAATGACACCAACTGATTTTGATTTTCGATTGTTCGAGAATTCCAGTCGAAAGGTAGACATTACCGTGCAATTCTACGTTTTCGTCAAGATAAATATTTGATTCGTGTTTTGGAGATATTACTGGATTATGAGGCCCTTCTCCAATGAATAAAATACGATTGAAGAAAATCTTGTCAAGTTCTAACGGCTGGTTTACCTCCAACCAGCAAGTACAGTTTAAACCCGTGACGTTTACTTCAATATACCATATCCAAATTCCTTCATCGACGGGAACAACAGAAGAAAAATAGTCTCCACTAACAACAACAGTCCATTCTTCATACGGGTCAGTGACATTGTAGATTACCCATTCAGCATTTTGAGGATTAATGGTTGTTGAACCAGATATATTGAGGGTTTCATTAATCCATGTCCCATTAGGCATTGGACTAGTTATTTCCTCATCTTCTGATATCGCAGAACCAGTTTCAACAATAGTCAAACAAATTATCGCAAGTGTTAGAGTAATACTAACTCGCAATAAACTCTTCATTTACTACTCCTCAAATGCATTACAGAGTTGTCCTTGTGTTGGGAAACTGTTAATGTCACGAGGATTGGTGTCCCACTTGTACTCACAATAGTTGATGTGACCGTCACCATCTGTATCGACCATTCTGTCAGCGGAATCATATGGGTCGAAATTGAAGTAATATTCCCAACCTGTGGCCATTCCATCCTCATCGTGGTCTTGATAGTAAACTTCTGGGCCATCATTCCAGTCGTCACCGTCTGTGTCGTTCTTAACCGGATTTGTACCATTAACAAATTCTTCATAACTAGTGTAATTTTCTAAGTTATCATAGAATGCTTTACCATCAGGCGTATCAGGATTAATGTGGCAATTACTAGATGATGGATCATCATAAGAAGGACAATATTTAGCAATCAAACCAGAGCGATTCAAACCATCATTATCTGGGTCTTCCATTCCATCATCTATACCATCACCATCAGAGTCTTTCAACGATGGGTCCATGATACCACGAGCCCCGCTTGCTCCGCCTGTTGTATTGTCATATAGACCTAAGTTGAGTGCCTGTTCGGAGTATTTAACCTCCCATCCATCAGGTAGCAAATCGCCATCTGTATCATCATCTACGGGATTAGTATTCCATCTATCTGGAGCTTCTGCACCATTTGCTAGAGTGTCGTTATCAATATCATAAGTATCATCTTTCAACGAATTTTCTGATGGGTCTAAGGCCCATCTGCCATTACATCCCCCACATAGTGGATTTGATGGTACAATGAAATTAGTCAAATTCATCTCATGTACTTCATATTTCTTCTCAAGGATAAATCCACCAAGCCAATTCTTCCACATGTAGCCACCTGATTCTAAACCACATTCGACCATTGAGTCACAACCTGGTGGAAGCCACAAATCTGTAGCAACCCACAAAGAATGAGATTTGGAATTGTCTTCTAACGATTCTACTTGCATTTCCCAACCATCAAGCATCCCATCACCATCAGTATCATTGATTAGTGGATTTGTTGGATTCTGATAAGGACGTGGGACAAAGAGAACCTCATGTCCGTCGATTAAACCATCTCCATCTGTGTCAGAGTTATTTGCGTGTGTTAGGAAATTGTCAGCACCCAAGATAACTTCTTCACCATCTTCTAGTCCATCATTGTCTGTGTCGAACATACATGGGCTAGTGAAATATTCTTCTCCATACCATGAGAATCCATTCAGTGCTTCGGCTTGATCTCCTAATCCATCGCCATCAGTATCAGCATTGGATGCATTTGAGCCGGTTCCACACACGCTATCAAATTCTTTGTAGTCAGAGAGACCATCCATGTCGGTATCCCACAATCCGGGGTCAGATGTGACATGAACATGTTGGACTCCACGGTTTACAACTAGGATATCCCAACCCATTACTTCAATTCCGTCCTTCAATCCATCACCATCTGTATCTGGATTCAATGGATCTGTTGAACGGCCATCGACAATACCATCTCCATCGATATCTCTTGCATTATATTCCATCAGATTTGTAAATCTCTCCTCTTCTTCTACAATCTCAACTAAAACATCTAGTCTGCTTTCAATGAGTTTATTATCGGTAGTATCTACGTGGACGGCATAAACATAACCACTAACTGGAGCTCTGATAGGAACGGATATTGGATTACCTCCAGATAGAATTACCTGAAGTGTAAGCAAAGTTTCATTCGCATCAACATAATCGTCTTCCATCACATTAACATTGATTACCTTAGCAGTGTTTTCAAGAGCGGCGTATGTGACACTTCCATCTCCGTCAACATCATATCCATCACGATCTGGGTCTTCATCTCCATTGGAACCATCTCTAGGGTCCAGTCCATTGTTTGCTTCCCAGCCGTCTGGCATTCCATCTTCATCCGTGTCTTTGTGCCATGGTGATGTGAATTTCTCTTCACCAAATTGAAGTGCTACTTGATATTCCTCAATGTTGTTCATACCATCTTCATCCCAATCACCATATCCATCAGAGTTGTTTGCTGTCAAGAAGTTGTGAACCAGCGGTTGATGCTGCAGTATTGTAAACTGGGTGGTCGTTTATTGCAGCATAACAGAATTCGAAACCATCCGGCATACCATCCCCATCGGTATCCCAATCGGATGGCCCGTTATTCTGTCCGTCGCCATCCATGTCTTCCTTGAACCAAGATAAGCCGAATTCGAGTGCAAGTGAGGAAAAAGGTCCTGCTCTGTAAATTGGCTCTATCAAAGGAACCCCACAATCTTGTCCAGTAGCCTTGGAATAACTGATTGTACCATTAGAAATCTCTTGAATATCTGTTAGCAAATCTCCATCTGAATCAGGATTAGTTGGGTTTGTTCCGTAAGATTCCTCTTCAAGGTTGAACAAACCATCTGCGTCTGAATCAAGAACCTGGTCACAGGAATGCTCGCCTCTTGCGTTCGCTAGATCATCCCAACTAGGTAAGCCATTATCTCCAGAGAAATGGTCTTCTAAGATTTCACTCATGCCAACTGTTAACTCGACGCAATCCCAATTTCCTGATAATGGGTCAAATAATGTATAATTGCCAGCAGGGTGTACAACGACATGCTTGTAGGTCACTTCCCATTTGTCATTTAATCCATCACCATCGGTATCCGCTAGTCTTGGGTTGGTGCCCTCTAACACTTCGACTGAATTGATTAACCCATCTCGGTCTGGGTCACCTTTAGGTCCATCATCTGGATCCGGCCATGAATCTTCTTCTTCTTGGACTTCAGCGTCTTCAGAATTTGCTTCACTTGGATCGTTCTCCGCATCATCTGATTCACCGTTATCTAACGGGTTAAGACCATTTGCAACTTCCCAACCATCCGACATCGTATCTTTATCAGTGTCAGGGTCGTTGGGGTCTGTTCCATATTGTGCTTCAATAGCATCGGGTAGACCATCTCCATCTGAGTCTAATGATTGACCTGTATTGGAGCCTTCACCGATGATATCATCTGTTGCTGCCGACTCATAATCACCTACTCCGTCACTCGTTTGGAAGAAACCTGTTGCTCCAACAAACAAGGAACCGAATATTAGTGTTGACACAATTGCAACGTAGGCCATCTGGTTGTGTGACATTGACATTTTAATACACCTAGCAGACTAATGCTACCCTACCCAATTCAATCACAGTCATAAACCTTAATGATAAATGCTAACAAAAAATGTCACAACAAAAGGGATATCAAGCGATTTTTTGTTTGCTGGAAATTCTAATTTTCAGCGGTTTTTTATCAATATCACACTCAACCTTAGCAGGTCTTCCTTCACACCTTGACCATGCTGCTGAAAGTAAGCCTAGAAGCAAAGGGATGTTTGTAGTTTCTGAAAACATTATTTCAACGCCTCCGTTTTTATCAATATACTCTGCCTTTATCGGCTCACCATAGCCTTTATTGGAAAAAAAGCACAGATGCTAGAAACCCAACCATCTTCATCAGCCGCAAGAAATATTTCTTCTCCTGAGATGAAATTTTTCCTACTTGCAATAGCCATTGAAAGGGACACATCGTCTACACTTGGCCACCCCGACCTTTCATCTTCACTGATGTTTGCAGTAAAACCCAAACAAGAGGTCCTCAATCTATCAAAAATACCTGAAGAGAATAAATGGTATCGCTGGCCATCAATCCTCCACTCATTTTCGATATCCAATTCCAATGGATCGCTAAATTCGATGTTGGTTAAATTATTTTCAGGCTTCGCAATTTGGAGATTCGTTTTTTCAACATTCAAATTGATCTTGTCGGCTGATGAATCTTGCCATGTTAATTTGTATCTGTTTTGTTCAAGCCATTCTAATGATGCTTGAAATAGACCCGAAAATAAAGGACTAAGACCAGATTTATTTATTGACATTGTATTGAAATCTGGCGAACCCCAACCAAATTTTTGCCATCGTTTTAACAGATAATTAATTTTCTTGCTTCTTTTGAAAAGTCCAGTAGGTGTAAAATCTTCAATTCCAAGTAGCAGTTCTTCCTCATCGCACGAACTATTTGCTAATTTTCGACCTAAAGAAGAATCCATTGTTTCTTCAAAAAACCTCCACCATGATTCGATTTCATCTTTCCTCCATAACAAGTATGATTTACCATTTTTACAAGAAATTAAGCCTTTAGAAAATGAGAAATTTGATTTTACCAAATCGACTAATTGATGGTCGATAATGCGGTTATCTTCATCGACCAAAGGCATATTATCACAACGGATAGCCAGATTGATTATCTTCATTGAAGCAGTAGCGAATAATTTGATAATTTGACTTAAAATCTCTTACATCGTTTTTGACTTTGCTAGGTTCCTCTCCATCGATTAGGACTCTTGAGTAAAATTTTGCAACATCTTGCATTTCATCCACACCCATACCCACTCTTGTAAGCTCTTGAACACCTAATCGCAATCCTGATGGAGACATTGCTTTGGTATCACCTGGTAGCATGTTCATGTTTGTGATAATACCAGCATCTTCCAGCAATCGGGCGGCCTTAGCACCGGCCCCTGAATCCAATTCTCCGTGCCTAGTTAGTACTTGATGCGAAGCAGTATAGCCTCTTGATTCTGCTAATACATCAAAACCTTCGGATGCTAATGCCGCTGCAAATGCTTGTGCATTTTTGACTGTATTTTTCGATAATTCTTCGCCATATTCTAAGAATTCAGCTAAAGCAATCACTTTTCCTGCGACATGGTGTAAATGATAGGATGAGCATGTACCTGGGAAAACTGAATTATTCAATTTCCTTTGGAATTTTTCATCATCACTTGACGAGAGGATAAAACCTCCTTGTGGTCCTGGAAATGTTTTATGTGAAGATCCAGTCATAACATCGGCACCTTCTTCAAATGGGGATTGAAAACAACCACCTGCTATCAAGCCAAGGACATGGGCACCATCATACAGAACTGTAGAACCCACTTCGTGAGCGGCATCTGCCATCTCTTTGAGTGGTGTTGGGAACAAGAAAACTGATTGACCAAATAAGGCCACCCTAGGCTCAATTTCTCTGATTAATTTAATCGACGCATCAATATCAGGCTCCATTCTTTCTTCGTTCCATGGATAGGTTGAGAGATTAAGATCTCTCAATCCAACCGCTCCCATTCTAGCATGAGAAATATGACCTCCATCTGCTGTTGAGACTGCTGTAATTTTATCTCCTGGTGTTGCTAATGCTTTCAATGCAGCAATGTTAGAAACTGTACCACTTGTTGATTGAATATTGGCGAATGGGGCTCTGAATACCTGCTTAGCGAGTTTAATTCCAATATCCTCAATGGTATCAAAATCATCACAACCCTGGTAATATCTCTTGAATGGTAGACCTTCGGCATATCTTCCATGTAAATCACTAGAAACCACTTTTTGCACCATCGGTGAAACTATGTTCTCACTAGCAATCATTCCAAGTCCATCCCTGTAAAGGGTGCCACTGTCTTTGGTTGCATTCATTACTGAATTAGCAAATTCAAAGTTTTCTGGGCTAGGATTCCAGGACCCCATTCCTTCTGCCATGTACTTAAGAGACCAAATGCGGCCTTTGAGGTTTTATTACTCACAATCAACTAGGTCTTCTAGGACCTGTTCTTCCTTGATTTTGCCCCATGCTGCGATTTTGCCGTTCAGAGATTCGGGTATTGTGAGGAATACCTCGCCTGCCCAAATCTGTTGACATTATGTCTCTAGGAGCTCTTGAACCACCCGTTGGGCGTGCTGCCTTACCTGTTTTTCTTTGAAGCATTTGCTGTCTGCCCCTGTATGCTACAGGCCCTACTAAGCGCTCCATAGCGGGGATATCGGCCCCTTCTTCTTTGGGCCGCTTTAACCACCATCCTGGAGTCAAGTTTAGCATTCGGGAATCCTTTGCTCGTTTTATCGCCTTAGCCCTACGGACTAGTTTTGGCTTTAGAGAACGTTCACTTTCCCTAGGTACATATTCTGTCATCCATCCTGGCAATCCAACATCGTATACAATTCCATTTATTGTTATCAAAAGACCTGACAAAAGTAAGTGAGTGCCGACTGGTAACTCATCTCTAGCTAACCTAACTTTGTGCCGTTTTAGCCGCTTTGCATACCAAACCATTGCTTTTTGGTCTCGATGTTTGATTACCTTTCCTTGTTGTTTATTAAAACGCCTAGCATTCTGATGTAAGGCAATCATTCCAACAGCGACAGAAATACCTTCCAACATGCCAATTTCGTTTGATACAAAAATTCCTAAAATAATCCAGATTGGTGTTAATACACCCCAATTGAAAATATTGGAAATTATTCCAGAAGAGTACCTAGGAGTCATTCGTTTTTGGACAGCATGAGATGATGCAACCAAGAAATTTGCATTTAATGCTTCATCGACACCACTCTTGAGCATCAATGCTGCGATTGGATTAACTGGTGCTTCTTCTATCCATTTTTTGGCACGTTTTGTAGCAGGTTTTGTTAGTGCAACCTCAAATAAATCTGACTCTTCTGATTTTTCTCGTCCAAGAATATTTGCTAATGCTTTCACCCTCGGGTCGTGTGGATCTGTCTCTTCAAGTTCGTCAAGTACTGTCAAAGCGCTATGCCAATCACCTTTATCGATTAAACAAAGGGCTGCTGCAATTCTTGGTTTAGCCATCAACGGATTCTCTTTTACCAATTTTAGGGCTAAGTCATATGCCTCATTGTGAAGATTTTGGAGTCGTAGCAGAGAAACGTGTGAGAGCCTAGCATTTATTGAAAGATTATCATTATGAATATTCATTTCAGAGGGTTCTGGTAGCCATTCCCTAATCATCGACATCATATCGTTTAGATGGTCGATAGTTGAGTTGTTTTCCCAATCCCACAAATCATCCTCATCAACTGTTCCATGCCATGGATCTAGCCATTCGCAAATGAAAGCCAACAATTCTGGTTCATCATATCCTTCATCTTGTTGCAAATTATGTAATGCTTGCCTTGCCGCATCAAGTCTTCGACAGGCGATGTGACCAGTGGCAATTATCATTCTTGCTTCATCATTATCGCCACCTGCTTGTGCAAGTAATTTCTTTGCTTCCTCTATTGCACTCGGCCATAAACCACGAATTCCTAATTCAATCATTCTAGCACGGGATTTTGCCATTCTAACAACCGCTTCATCTTCTGAAATCGACCGGTTTTGGAACCTAATAAGCGCATCGAGGTCGTTAGTAAGAGCTGATTCATCTATTAAATCAAACATCCAGTTTCCACCACCAGACATAATCGCTCCTTCTCTTCTCTCATCAGGGTTCAAGTCAAACTTTAGATTTCTTAGAGAATTGAATTTCGCTACAGAAAGTACCCATGTAAGTAGGAAAATAACCTGGCCGACAGCAATAAATATCCACGTAACTAATAAGCGGTTTTCTTCATCGAATCCTTTGTTTTCCAACCACTCAATAAATGGCATTAATGAACCAAATTCCTTGTAACATACCAAAACCAGCAACAACGCTGTATAACCACTGAAACCAGCGAATGCAAAGTATAGAACTTTACCTTGAGCAGCATCCTCCGAACGCAACTCACGTGGAGTTGCAAGATGTACTCCTCCCAATCCACCGAATGATTGTCCGCCGAGGTATAGGTTTCTAATCAGTTCAAATATGAACGCTAATCCTACAATTGCAATATTCAATGACAAATAGGCTGCTAATACTTCGGGCAATGATTTCAGTGCTTCCCATTTCGCCAAAAATTCATTTTCTTGAATTAATAAATATATTTCATGGCCAATAATGCCTCCATAATTCAAAATTTCTTGAGAATTTGCTGGGCTGTTTAGCATGATATGGGTGACAGTAACTATTCCGTTAACTGCCGTCACTGGCATAGTTATCAAGAATAAAACAAGGATGAAAGAAAAAAATCTACCTACGAAACCTAATTTTTCGGCATCTATTGGATTCGGCTTTCCAATGAAACTTCTAAATTTACCAATCATAAGCATGTTCCAAGATGCTCCCATTATTCTACCATATGCTAGAATCGTAGGGCCCATGAAAACAAGTCCTGATATCGCAAGTACCAATGGTTGTTGTTCTTCATCGACCTGAGGAAGAAGAAATTGATATGTCGCTACAGCACAAGCGACTAGTAAAACAAATGTTAGGATTCTTCTTGAGAATGTTGTTAATTTATTTGATTTACCAATGGTGGTTTTTTTCCTATCAATTGCCCATTTAGGGATTCCCAAGGCGAAATAATAACCGGGACAAACACCAGTAATCCCATCAACATCAAATTAGGTAAAAAGTATGAATCCGCATCAAAAATTAATTCTGCAATAAGCAATAGAACACCAGTCATTGCCATCATGTATAATGCTACACCAAATCCGACAGTAGGTAATCTTAGGAGATCTTTGACATCGTCTTTATCTCTCGTCAAACGATGTACTTCGTATAATCCATCATCAATTTCAAATCCAACTTGAAGACCTGATAGTTGGCTTGGAATCATATATTTCCAAAGGACCAAAGCCACAAAGAATGCCAAACAAAAAGGAATTAGCAACTCAAATGTTAACTCGGATGGGTTGACAACCTCACCGGCAGAAACTATAGGTGCGAGAAAGATTACTATCAAACTGTATAACAACAATCTTCGCATATATCCACCTCCAAACTTTTTATTCATGACATCTTCTATTTTCTATGTCTAATCAAGAAGTTTTCAATCCTATCGAATGCTTTAGACAGCGTTTTTTCGTCTGCCAAATAGACTAGTCTGAAGTGATTCTGGCCTTTCTCCTTTGAAAATCCACTACCGTGTACAACTAAAACATGCTCTTCATGTAATAACTTCAGGACGAATTCTTTGTCGTTGTTTTGCCATCTTTCATCTGTCAAGCGGACAAACATGTAGAAAGCACCTCCTGGTTCCTCAACTTCCAAGCCATCAATTTGCTTTATTCGCTCCAAACAAAGTCTTCGTCTAGAATCTACACGATTTGAATATTCTTTCATCCAACTCTTGTCTTGTGAAAGCCCTGCGTGGTAACCCAACTGAGCAGGGGTGCTAGCACATAATCTTGAGCGAAGTAATCTTTCTATTCCATCTCGTACTATTCCAAGTTTATTTTTGGGATCATGTACGGCCATGTAGCCAATTCTCCAACCAGGGGCGTAGTATACTTTTGATACACCATTCAAGGCAAAAACTGGTACAATGCTGGAAAGAGAAGCAACTGAAGTCTGCTTACCTGTAAAGTCGAGTCCATCGTATATTTCATCAGCAATTATCATACAATTCGGCCATTTTTCAGCGATAGAAATTAGAGATTTGATTTCATCAGGAGTAGCGACATTTCCTGTTGGATTATTTGGATTGATCAAAACCAGTAATCTTACAGAATCATCCATTTTAGATTCGATATCTTCCAAATCAATAGCCCATGATTCATCTGATTTTAATGAATATTCTATTGTTTGCGCACCATACATCTGCGGGTAAGCCATGTAAGGAGGATAGTGAGGCCCCGGTGCCAAAACCTTGTTTCCTTCTTCGAGTGTCGCTGCGAATATTATTTGCAAGGCCTCGGTCACACCATGGCAAACATATACATCATCTGGAGAACAATTCCAACCCTTCTGGGATTCATCTTTAGCAATTTCTGACCGTAATAGTGGCAAACCATAGGATGGCGAGTATCCATTATTGCCGTCTGCTAAACCTTTTTGAAACGCTTCAACCATATGGATAGGAGTTGGAAGTCCGGGATATGCTATCGGGTCTCCAATATTCAATTTGATTATACTATGACCTTGTTTTTCCAACTCAGTAGCGGGTACAACTACATCACGTATTGCGTATTCAATTGAGGCTGCACGATTTGTGACGGGAATCATTTTTTCCCACCCATCTTGCAAACCTCATCATAATGGTTTTTCGAAACCGGTTGAACTGATAGTCTCTGACCTTTCCTGACCAATGCCATTCCCTCAAGATTCGGATTTTCTTTAATATCTTGCAAGCTTACTGGTTGTAATTCTTCAATTGCTTCGATATCAACCATCATCCATCTTGGATTATCTGGAGAAGATTTTTCATCAAAGTATTTGCTTTTAGGGTCCCAAGAAGTATGGTCAGGATATCCTTCTCTGGATACTCTTGCAATTCCTGCAACATGAGGTGGTTTGGTGTTTGAATGATAGAATAACACCATATCGCCAACTTTCATATCATCTCTCATCATATTTCTTGCTTGATAATTTCTAACTCCATCCCAATGTGTCGACCCATCTGCAATCAGTTGCGAAAACGGATATACATCAGGTTCTGATTTCATTAGCCAATAATTAGTCATAATCCATACCTCATTAATCACCAAGCATCGCCATAATCGGGAATCAAAGTCGCCTCTAATGCATCAATATCTCCTCTTGATGCTACTTTTCCTAAACCTAATTTCCTAGCCATGCTAGAAGAACCACCTGTTGAACCAATTCCCAATTCATCCAACAATACGAAAATTGCCGGTAGCAAAATAAGTGCACTAGCTGCTGCAATCCATAGTAGAATGATAATTACTGTGATGAAAGGTTTAATTTCAGGAATTGGAATTTGATAAGCGGTCACCATACCTAGGGTAGTGACAGTTGCGGCTTCGAATAATGACATACCTGTACTAACAGTAGCAGTTCTAATCGCTTCTATTCCGCCACCCAATTCCCGAATTCTATTTGCGATGTGAATTGAGAAATCAACACCGACACCGACAAGGATTGAACCGATCATAACTGTGACCAGAGATAGTGAAACGTCCATTTGCCACATGACTAACCACTGTAAGGATACTGTAGCAATAACTGGTGCCGTCGTCCATAAAGAGAACCTAATATCTTTGAAAACAATTGCTAGAGTCATAATCGTAAGAATTACAGCAAACCCAAGTGATGACCATTGACTGTCTACAATCAGATTGTTAACTGCAATGGCTACAGCTGCAACTCCTGTTAAATCTCCAGCATAGATATTACCCTCATAATCGCGTGATGTGTATTCATTTACTAGTGTGACTGCCTCATTAGTTTCTGCCACTGGTACGAAAGGCATATCGACATATATTAGGTTCCGATTATAATCATCTGAGATGAAAAGGCCCCTAGTTTCATCTGTCAAACTCTCATAAAAAACATTGAGTAAAAATCGTTCAACATTTTCATTTTCTGTACCGTTGGCACGTGGGGAAGTTAGTAATTCCCAATAAGTCAAATCCTCGGTATATGTCCTATTGATGTATGGCTCGAAAGCATCTCTTAGGTCTTCTGGGATAAACGGCTGATTCAATATATCCCATACCGGTGCACCACTACCATTTACACCAACACCTACTGATTTCATTAAGAAAACAATACTAACAGCGGTTGTTTGGTCAATTGTATTCAATTCATCCTCAAGCGCTGAAATCCCCAGCAATTTTTCTACCGGTTCTGCTTCTGTAATTGGAGCATTACCCGATATATCTCCCTCAACTAGAATCATACCAACTTGACCTGCGTTAAAGTCAGAGGAGTACTGTTTCATCGTAATAACAGAAGGCTCATCCTCTGGAGCCATACCAAGAAGATCTATGTTTTCCTCGACATTGGCCTGACCCCAATATCCAGAAACGAAAATGAACATAATGAAAACTGCAATTACACCCTTTGAGAATTTAATTGGAATCTGAACTGTCTTTTCAAAGACTGGTAAAGGCGGATGTTTGGGTTTGCGCAAATCGAGTAATAAAGTGAGGTTTGGAACCATTAACATTGTCAAGAGATAAACGATAACAATTCCACCAGATAGTGCAATACCTACCGTTTCGATAGGTTTCATTGGAGTGAAGGTGAGCGATATGAATCCAATCACTGTTGTGACGGCTGATAAGAATACTGCCCGGCCTGTTGATGATAGCGATTGTCTAATCTTTTCATCTTTTGAACCTGTTTCTTCAGCATATCGATTTGTTATGTGCAATCCGTAGGAGACACCCAATGCTAGCAATATCGGTCCAACAATAATAACCGTCATAGTTACCTCATAATTTGTCCAACCCATAATACCTAAAGTCCAGAAGACGGAACAGAGAGTCGGCAATCCTGCGATAACTACCACCTTGAAACCTTGAACTGGTCTCCATGAACCGGTTTGCAAAACATCTGAATGGAAAACAAACAGACCAATTGCTACCAACACTACAGCCATTGGGAAAATTTGCCAAAACAGTTTGAAGGAGAACTCAGTCACTGCATTTGTGATAGGCACCGGACCAGTTAATGTCATACTGATACCCAAGTCTTCCCAAGTACACAAATCAGGGGATGGAGCACCGTTATTATCATATTCACAAGCTCTCTTCTCCTTTGAGATATCACTGAGAATTTTCTGGGTTTGTTCGATAACTTCCTTCGCTGTCTTCGTTTCATCTACTGCAATGATAATTACTGCCTTATCTAGGAAACCATCTCCGTCTGTATCTCTGGCAAGTTTATCCAATCCAGGGGATGGAGTGCCATCATCTTCATACATTTCATTAACGATAGTGTCAATGGTCGTTTGACTAGGTATGGAGTAATTACCCAACAACTGGTCTCCATTACTACTGATATCATCGATCCACCCTGCAGCAACGTTAGCAGCGCAATCAGGGTCGTTATCTGGGCAGCCTTCTGCTGCAATTTGGTATATCAGGGCGACCCTAAGTCTGGATGCGCTAGAATTGACTTCACTCACTACAGTCGATAATGACAGAGCATAGATTACGTCATCAGTTGGATCAGAAAGACGGGGATTGAGTTTCTTTTCAACATATGACATTTCCTGAAGGATTCTTCTATCATCGATTGGCTTATCTGGAGAATCAATGTAAATAATCATAACATTCGTCGACCAATTTTGTTCCACATCATTGATTGTCTCTTTGACTGGTGAACCATCTGGCAGATAAACCTCTAAATCTCCATTTACTTTGAGCGAAGGCTCATCGCCTGGCTTCAGTGAAGTGCCATCGACAAATCCTGAGTGGTAGACAAAGAATGTTGTTGCTAATAGGCAAAGTACTACAATAAAAATTGGGAATTTTGTAAGAATTCCAGTTGCACCATACTTTTGCCACTCGCGTTGTAGTGATTTTGGGGCATCCAAAACAGCGTCTAATGTTTTTCGTGCATCCCAATCCTTGACTCTAGATGAGAGTTTATCTTGACCGTGACCAAAGATACGAGATAACCGGTTTTGAAGAGAGGTTTTTTCTTCATCAGGCGCCGAACTATCATCGCTCATGAAATTCCCCCTTTGATGGGGGTCAGACTAGAACACTTGAAAGGATATCCTAATTTTGAGGCGAATTTCCATCCAATCAGTTCAAAGGTAAAAGCCACGACGGTAGGTCGGACCTGTGAGGATAACGCACGCAGGGCCGGTGAGACAAATGCCTTCTCCGAGACTCAATGACAAGAGATGGTCAATCGACCTAGAAAAGAAAATTCAGGAAGAACACTATTCCGATTCAGAGGTATATTCTAAGAGATATGGATTTAATCCAAACTCTGGAAAGGAGATTTTTGTTATAGATACACCTCCTCCTTATCCTAGCGGAACATGGCATATTGGAGCTGTTGCCCAATACAGTATGATCGATGTTATAGCTCGGTCACAACGACTCCTAGGCAAAGAAGTAAAATTCCCTTGGGGTGTTGACAGAAATGGAATAAATGTTGAATTTACAGTGGAAAAGAATACTGGAAGGAAAATGAAAACTTTCGAAAGAGAAGAATTCCTAAAGTTATGTGAAGAAACTATCGAAGAATTCACACAATCGATGAGAGATACTGCAAAAAGAGTAGGATTATCTATGGATTTTGCAAATGAATACCTAACGGATGCACCTAATTACCGTGTGGTGACCCAAAAAATATTCACTGAATTATTCAAGCAAGGATCCATTGTTGAGGATTTACGTCCAAATATCTACGACCCTGTTGAAGGAACAACAATTGCTGATGCTGAAGTTGAAAGATTACGTCGAATGACAAAATTAGTTGATGTTAAGTGGGAGACAGAGGATGGTGAAGAATTAATCATTTCAACAACTAGGCCTGAGTTAATTTGCGCATGTGGAATAGTTGTAGTTCATCCCGATGATACACGATATCAGCACTTGATAAGTAAAAAAGCGATTTTACCTTTACCCGTCGAAGGCCGAAGTAAAACAGTAGAGATAGCAACTCACCCATCAGTAAAAAGCGAATTCGGTTCAGGAATTTTGATGGTGTGTTCATTTGGTGACCAAAATGACGTTTCAGTATTCAGAGAACTTGGATTAAATCCATTCCAAGCGATTGATTTGGAGGGTTGTATGACTGAAATAGCAGGACCCTTCGCTGGATTGAAGGTTTCAGAAGCAAGAAAACAAGTTATCGACCATTTAGAATCTGAAAACAAAATATTCCAAATTGTAGAAAAAGAACAGGAAGTTCCTGTCTCTGAAAGAGGAAAAAATCCTGTAGAAATCATCCTTCTGAAGGAGTGGTATGTTAGGCAGACACACATCCAAGACAGAATTCGTGAATTAACAGATGAAATTGATTTCCACCCACCTAGAAACAAACAATTTCTCCTAGATTGGATGGAGAACATCTCAATTGACTGGCCAATTAGTCGTAGAAGATGGTACCACACAGAAATTCCAATATGGTATGCAGATGGTGGAAAGAAAATTATCTGCGCACCCGAAGGAATTTATGTACAACCATGGAAAGAAAATCCCCCTGAAAACAGCGAAGTTTTGGACAGAGAAACTAGGGAAGTACTTGGAATCTTCTCAGAGATGAAAGATTCCCTAGGAGAAATTATCGGGGAAGAAAAGGTATTCGATACCTGGATGGATTCTAGTAACTCAAATTTATTTGTATCAGGATACCTAAATGATTCTGAAAATTTTGAGAAATCTTTCCCGACTGCAATTCGGCCACAAGGTAAAGAAATAGTGAGAACATGGTTATACTACACATTGCTAAAAAGTGCATTATTATTAGACAAACCAGGTTTCAAACATGTTTGGATTGATGGATTAGGGATGGACCCATGGGGAAGAAAGATGTCGAAGTCGTTAGGAAACGGAATCGATGCCGATAGTGTTCTAGAATGTGGCGCAGGTGGAAGAACCGGATCTTGGAAAATTAAGGGCCCAGAAAAAAGCGTCCAACTTCGAGCTAACAAAATAGGCTCTGAGTGTTTCAGACTATGGAAAGCATGTGATGCCCAAGTCGGAGATGATTTCCAAATAAATCCAGAAGAAATAGAGGCGAAGTATTTCGGAGTTTTGACAAAACTGTTCAATGTAGCAAGATTCGCAAGTCAATTTGAATCTCCCGATGATTTGGAAACTGTACCCGATGATTTACCAGTAGAAGATAGGTGGATATTGTCAGAATTCTCACAGACCCTCACAAAGGTATCTTCAGCATGGAGCAATCTTGATATTTATTCAGCCACACAGGCATTGAAAACATTTGGAACTGGGATTTTGCCTAGCCATTGGCTTGAGATGTCTAAGTCAAGACTTTATGATGAGGATACAAACGCTGCATGGACAATCCATAGGATAGTTCGAGATTTCATGGCTGCATTTTCACCGGTTTGCCCATTTTTCACACACCACATATCTAGCACACTATACGGGGAAAGTTCTGTTGATGTAAGAGAGTTCCCTGAAATTCTGCCATTGGATGAAACATTGACAAAATTAACGTCACAGATTGAGGAATTCAATGGCCACACTTGGAGAACTAAAAAGGACTCAGGACTTCCATTAAACGCACCAATTTCTGGAATTTTGATTCCTGAAGACCTGTCAGAATTTACATCAATTTTGACTCAAATGCATAAGTTAGAGTAATCACTCGAAATCTAAAGTTGATTGACGATTCTCAGGTAACTCTAGATTTCCAAGTCTAAATCCAATCAGTCTAATTTTTCTTCCATTTTCAACATTTTTTGCAAATATTTTAGCTGCTAATTCACAAAAGATATGTTCATCATCCATAGCAACTGGAATCGAATAACCATGGGTATGTGTTTCAAATCCCTTGTATCTAATTTTCACTTCGCACAATCTGCCGGCAATTCCCATTTCGATACAGCGTTTCATAACACGTCGAACCAAAGAATTTAGCCTGTCTAATACTAATTCATAATCCTCAACATCTTTATCAAAAGTATGCTCTTTACCAATAGATTTTCTTGACTTAATTGGACTAATTTCATCACTAGATTCTCCTTCATAAACGCTAATAATCCATTTAGCAAATCTCTCTGTAGTAAACTTTGCAAGAACTAATTCACCTTGTTCATATGCTTCACTAATTGTGTTTATTCCCCACTCCGCAAGAATTGTTGCAGTTTTTGGGCCAATACCTGGAACTTCTCTCACAGGTCTATTTTGAAAGAATTTTGCAGTTTCATCCGGAAGTGTCCGATGAATCCCTGCGGGCTTATTTTCCTCGCTTCCCATCTTCGCCAAGATTCGGGTGGGACCTATTCCAAATGAGGACGAAAGGTCTAACTTATCGCTAATTTCTTTTTGCAAATTTTTTGCTAAGAGGAAAGCCTTGTCCCAATCATTCTCACAGTATTCTGTTACATCAAGATAAGCTTCATCGATACTGGCTTGTTCGAATTTATCAGGATATTTAGATAAGATCTCCATTACCTTACGACTTGCTCTAGAATACAATCCTCTTGTTGACTTCATGTACAAACCAATTCCGTTAGGAGGGCCTGGGCATCTCCTCCATGCTTCACCAATTGGCATTGCAGAACGAATTCCATATTTTCGAGCCGCGTAATTACATGTAGATACGATACCCCTGCCTGTACCATTTTTGGGGTCGGAGCCTAAAATCAATGGAATATTTGGATCTAGGTTGTGATGAAGAGTTTCAACAGCAGCAAAGAAGGCATCTAGGTCACAATGTAAAATGATTCTAGATGCCATGAATATCCTTAGACGTCGAAGGTTATTGAATTGAACTCGTAATTAATCAAAATATTTCTTGTTCACCAAAGTCGCAGGCTTTTCACCATTCAAACATTGAATTATTGCATTTGCAATATCGATTCCAACCCTCTGCTGAGCCTCCAATGTTGCTGCTCCAATGTGTGGAGTTCCGTGGAAGTTTGGGTGCTCTAATAACTGATATCCATCAGGTAATGGTTCTACTTCAAAAACATCTAAAGCAGCGCTAGTTATTGTTCCAGAATTCAATGCATCAAGTAGCGCATTTTCATCAACTATTCCACCTCTGGCACAGTTGACGATGTGATTACCACACACTATCCCAGACTTCTTTTTTAGGCATTAACTTCATCCTTTTTTCGTTAACTAGATGTTTTGTTTCATCGGTTAAATTACAATGAATCGATATGTGCGTACAAGTTTTGAATAAACTATCGACATCTTTGTGCAGATACGCACCCAAAGATTTGCTACCTTAGGCGGAAGGTATGGGTCGTAGGTGTGGATTTCCATACCGAGGGCCTTTGCGACATTTGCAACACCCTGAGCAATTCTGCCAAACCCGATCAATCCGAGATTTTTACCATTCAATTCAGTACCTTTCATTGATTTTTTCCCATTTTCCATCACGAAGACTACGGTCAGATTTCGGAATATAACGAATACAAGAAAGCAGATGTCCTATAGTTAATTCAACCACAGATTGAGTAGAAGCATTTGGAGCATTAACAACCATAATGCCTGCATTACCTGCTGCATCCAAATCGATATTATCAACACCAACGCCCGCTCTTCCAATAAATTTCAATCCCGAACTTGCTTCAATTATTTCAGCAGGAAGTTTTGTTGCACTCCTAATTATAATAGCATCAAAATTTTGTAATTTACCAGACTTTAAATCATCGTATTCAATAAATCCCTCGACGACTTCATGGCCTGCTCTATTCAGTAAAGCAACGGCTTCTGGGGCCATACCGTCGGTCACAACTATTCTTGCCATTAATCGCATGTGTACACTACTAGTCTCATGAACATTCTTGAATGGAGAAGGATTCCATTGGCACATGGCATCAGAAATTGACTTGCAGGAAATGCTGATTGCCATCGGGATTTTAGCGCTACCATTATTGCTTGCAATTCCTGCAAAATTACTTTACACGACAGCGATTTTAGGAGTTGGTCCTGCTGAGAGATCTTACCGTTCTACCGTTCAAAAAATACTTGATGCTGGAATGCAAATTGAACAATTTAGAGAATTGCTAGATGATGAAGCAAGAAGGTTAGGCCTTCGCCCTGGTAGAGCAAAATTGAATGAAACTGACATGCTTTATCCTTTGTCAATCACACATTTTTTACTTGTCCCGATGATTATAATTTTACCCTTTATTGCATTAATCTCTCTTCCAATTATTGCACTTGGTATTCCAGTACTCCTAGTAATGGAAGTAATTTTGATAAGGAAAAATTGTTGATAAAAGGTATTTCACTTCTAGAATCTTGGGGAGGCAAGCAGATAATCCATATTCCTGATGCAGGGTATAATCACTGTAGCGGAGATTCTAAGATTCTAGACGCTTCCAATCTTGCTGTACATTTTCACAATGTTCCACGAGTGGTTTTCATTGGATTATTCTCATGGTTGATAATTCATTGGATTTTGAGGTTGGAATCTCTCTTCCAAGAGTTTTTGATCGCAGGAATAATTTACATTATGCTACTGGCTGTAGTTGGAATTGTCACAACTGCTCTCGAATCTAATCTTATCATCGTAGACCCGGCACGGGAAGAATAATTCCAATTTCAGATTGGATTGATTCATTACTAACACCAGTTATTGGTGTCGGTTTACTATTTTTATTGGGAAGAGATTTGATGACTGAAGCTCGAGAAGGAGGAAATACACAGTTGTTTTCAATGACAGTATTATTGGTTCTATACTGTGCTACAGCAGTCGGTATTACTTTCCAATGGGGCTATAATTGGTGGAGAGGAAAAAAGGTCAGAAAGGAATTCGAGCAACAAGCAATCGATGAACTAAATCCTCATTCTTATGACTTAACCAGAAATCTCGGAAGAATCCAACTAAATGTAAGATCAACCATGGCAGAGAGGTCGACAATTGTAGAGAACTCAACGACAAATTTGACATTCAGTGACCTTGACAATTTACCTTCAGCCCATGAAGATATAATACGCAAGCCAGATAATCCGATTTAATTCAGCCAAGGGATATTTTCAGGTATTTCTGCAAATATATTTGCTGGCAACGCAGTCTTAATCTTTGAAACCGCACCTAAACCTGCACTGGTTTCAGATTGCCAAGCCGCATATTCTTCATATGTCTTCATTCCAAGAACAGGATTATTCTCACGATTCCATTCAAGGCTCATCATTTCTGTTCCGGGCGGATCGTGTCCAGTACAAACGATTACCTCACCAGGAAATCTTTCCAAAACATCGAGTGCTTGCCAATGAATGTGTACTCTACCACTAGGTAGGTCATCTCTTCCAACTCCTCCCATTCCAGTAAATAAGAAATCTCCTGTGAAAATATAATTTCCACATTCAATTATCATAGAATCTCCTGTGTGGCCCGGAGCGAAATGGTAGTTGAACTCAACATCTCCCATCGTAATTGGGGTTTCTTCATCAACATACATTGTAATCCCAAGAGAAGGGGTATCATTCCACATTACATACTCACAACCGGTCAACTCTACAAGTTTGAAGCATCCAGTAATATGGTCTGCATGTGTGTGAGTTGCCATGGCATATTCTAATTCAAGCCCTTCCTCTTCAATAATTGAAAGGTAATCACTTAGGTTGTCCCACACGGGGTCAATTAGTGTCGCTTTTTTGCTATTTTCACAAACTACTAGGTAGGTCATTGCCCACATACCTTCGTTAAGTTGTTCGACGCGCATAGTTTTGCCAAGAGGAGCCATTACTTCAAATGTTCATCTTGAAGATGAATGGGTTCAATAACCCCTGCCCATATCAATAACCATGTCAACTCAAGAAATGCTTGTGATGGGTTTATTGTTCATAGTGTTATTAGCAATTCAAATAATTATTCTCAAATCCCTTAATCGCTCAAATGAAAATACATCTGAGTTTGATACAAATCAGTTTAATGATATGGCTAACAAGGCCTTAGCCAATAATAATGAGCAATTCTTGGCATTAGCAAAAGAACGTTTTGAAAGACAACAAAGTGATGCAGAAAGCCAACTCGATATTAGAAAAAAGAGATTGAAAATTTGCTTCAACCCTTATCACAGCAAATAACCAAACTCGAAAATGAAAATAAAGAAATGGAAAGGGCGAGAAATCAAGCCTATGGTGATATCAAACAACATGTTCAGCAAATGATTGCAGGTGCAGAAAAATTAGGAAAAGAAGCAAACATAATGTCGACTGCACTTACCAAAAGTGCAAACGTCCGTGGAAATTGGGGCGAAATAAGCCTTACAAACATACTAGAAATGTCCGGTCTCAGAGAAGGTATCGATTACGTGGAACAAGATACACAAAGCGACGGAAAACGCCCTGATTTCATAATTAACATACCAGGGGGGGAAAGGTTCCAATAGATGCAAAGGCAACTGGTAAGAAATTTCTAGAATCGATAGAAGAGTCAGATGATGATACAAGATCCGTGCTTCTCCAACAACATGCAAGTGCAATGAAAGAACGTGTAAGAGAGCTGAAGTCAAAGGGATATAGAGACTCTGTCGATGGTGATGTGGAAGCCGTAGTAATGTTTGTCCCATCAGAGGCTTTACTAGCAATAACATTTGATTTTGAGCGCGATTTACATGAGTTTGCAATGAAGAATGATATTTTGATTGCTTCCCCTGTATCGTTGCTAGCACTATTGAGAACAATTGCATTCCAGTGGAGGCAAGTTGAGCAGGCGCAGAATACTCGAGAGGCTGTTGAGATATGTAGAGAATTATACAGTCGTTTCGCAACATGGTCTGAACACTACCAAAAAGTAGGTGATAATTTGAAAAGTGCGATTCAGACATACAACAAATCTGTAGGTTCTTATCAAACAAAAATTAATCCACAAGTAAGACGCTTGAATGAGATCAGGCTTAATGAGGACTTGAACAAAGAAATTGCAGGCCCGAGTTCTATTGACTTAGAAATAAGAGAGTTGCCCGAACCAGAAAAAATGGATAGCGAAGAATAACTATGGAAGTTTAAACAATAACGAGTTTGCAGGGTCAACTATGGAACATCCACTTGCCGTGCTATACCTCGAGCACGATGGTAAGGTATTGCTAGTGGATTCCGCTGGAATTGGACCTCAATCCCCAGACACAAATAGTACAAGAGAGACTATTCTGAGGTTCCCTACAAAAGAAGAAGTAGCAAACATGGGAATAGAATGGAATACAAAAAATACATTCAACATTTTTGGACATGAAATAACCAAAGCCCATCCAGAAATCGAATGGCCTGAAACATGGGCTTGGAAGGATGATTGTATCAGTGATAATGGAGTACACCCCATTGCTAGAGAAGCGATTTACAGGTCTATTCACCGCTTAGTATCAAAAGTCATGATTCTTAACCAAAAAGGCGAGGTATTGATGGGCAAGATCGAGCGAGGTCATTTTGTTGGGCATTGGACTCTTCCTGGAGGGTATATGGACCATGATGAACATCCTGCCATTGGTTGTGTAAGAGAAACGCTTGAAGAAATGGGTATAGAAATCGAACTCACAAATGATGCGCCAATAATCACACAAAGAATTTTCACCGACGAGGGAATCTCCTTCGTTTCATTTACGTACAAATCACAATGGAGCGGAGATGATTCTGAAATCAAATTGAAGGAAAATGAAATTTCTGAATTTGCTTGGCTGAGTAAATCAGATGCAATTTCCAAGGCAGTATCAGGATTTGATATAGCTGCACTTATGCACCTATGAATTCCTTAGCAGCAGCAAGGGCATCATCTATACCGTCTGGATTACTTCCTCCACCTTGGGCAAAGGTAGGCCTTCCTCCTCCTCCACCACTGATATGAGGAGAAATAGCACGAAGAATGTCAACAGAGTTATACCTCTCACTTGCTACTGAATTTTCAGTGCATGCTACCATCAATTTCCCGCCACCTTCACGGCTACCAAGAACCGCAAGTGTTGGATTCTCCATATCCAGAGTTAACTCTCTAAGCATCTTTGTCATCTGTTTCAAGTCTCCATCAACTTCCATAATTACGACCCTAACTCCATTTATTGTGGTTGTGTCATTGCCACCCCCTGTGGTTCGAAGTCTCACTATTTCTGCTTCTAAGGATTCTATTCGCTTACGTTGATCTTTCCATTCGTTGAAAAATCTGTTTGCGGTTGCAGGTAATTCATCAATTGGCACCTGAAATACTTCCGCTGAATTTCTGAGAATTTCTTCTTGATTTCTTGAATGCTTCATCGCTGCTTCACCAGCAACTATGTGAAGTCTCTCAACACCGTCCTGAACTGCGTTACTGCGAATGATTCTGATTTGACCAATCTTCCCGGGCTCATCATGGTGCGTACCTCCGCAAGCCTGAATATCATGGTCAGAGATTTTTAGAATTCTAATTTCGCTTCCTTTTGGAGCACCACCTTGATACAAGTCAAAACCGTATTCTTCATCAGCATCTTTTCTGTTGAGCGAAAACTTTTCTGTTGTCGAAACATTCCTGACTACATGGTTTGCTAACTCTTCGATAAGGTCCAAATCATCACGAGTAAGCCTTCGATGATGTGTGATATCAAGTCGTGCAGATTCTACTGATTTATTAGCCCCTGCTTGGTAAATATGCGGCCCTAGAAGTATTCTCGCAGCACCGCCTACGATATGTACCGCTGTGTGATGGTCCATAAGTTGCCGTCTCCTAGCGGAATCAACCATTCCATGAACCTTTGAACCTGGTGAAATCTCTCCATCACAGAGATGGAAAATAATTTCATTTTCTTTACGAGTGTCCAATACATTTACGGAGACTGAACCATTTTGGATGACTCCATGGTCAGCTTCTTGACCACCACCCTCTGGATAGAAACAAGTAGCATTCAGGACTAAAGCATGTGTAGCATTTTCTGGTACATCACCACCTATTACAGGTAGGCAATGAATAACTTCAGCATCGAAGTCGAATTGCATCACGTCTTCATAATACATGGGTAAAGTAGGAGAGGAATCCGGAAATTCTGAAACGAAAGACTCTGTTTCAACTGCTTTTGCTGCTGCTTTAGCCATTGCAGCATGCCTTTCAGCCATTTCTGCATTGAAACCTGTCCTAAGTGATACATTTGACCAACCCAAATCTTTTGCAATATCAATTACAAGGTCTGGAGCAATGCCGTGACTATCGTTAATTGTGAATAACACTTCATCAGGTATACTTTGTGAATCTTGAGATGTTTCCTTGATGGCGGTTTTTACCACTTGAACACCTTTGCGAAGCATCTCATTGTATCTTTCTTCTTCGCCTTCAAGAATTGCCAACATTCCTTCCTTAGTTTGCTTCATTCTTGATTCATCATAGTTGACTTCAATGTGGTGAGTTGCTAAATCAGAAAGAGAAACATTCAGACCCAATTCATCCCTCATCCGTAGAACTCTTCTAGCGATCATTCTTGCTAAGTATCCGGCTTTTGCATTAGAAGGCACAAGCCCATCGCCTAACATATTTGACAAGGCATGAAGGTGGTCGGGTATAGCATAAATCTTAGAAAGAGGCTCTGTGATTTGATTGAATAATTCATTGTCTATGGAATGGCCTCTTTCAGTCATTTTTGACAAAAATATTTCTTTCATTCTATCGCCATCACTACCGACTTCAATGTTCATTATTCCAAATAATCTGCTCATTTCACCTAGCAAATTATCTAATTCTCTTGCATTCAAGTCAAACATTTCAGCACTGAAACCTGCTTTTTCTTTTAACCAGTTTACACTTTCAGGATAGATTGCTTCGTATATTGTGGGTGAACCTGCAGCAGCCCAACAAAATCTTTCAAGTCCATATCCTGTATCAATGATTTGAAGTGGCATTTCAGAATAATGTACACCTTTAATTTCTACATCTCCAGTTTCATCTTCTTGAAGATTCATGAAAACTAAAGTTGCTAATTCCAGACCTCCTACAATGACCTCAACGGCAGGACCAGCGTTTCCTCCACCCGACCAAGGGTTTTCGACATAGGTTATTTCTTTTGGATCGATACCGAAAGTTTCACACATCATATCGTGGCAGAATTTGACACATTCTTCCATCCAATAGTACATTCTTCCTTCATCTGGTCGATTGAAAACGTGATGAGCCATCATCTCGAATGTTGTCAAATGTCGACCTGAGCGGCCAACCGCATCCACGTCATTCAAGCGTATACAAGGCTGTGAGATAGTCAGCGGGTTAGCAGGAGGTTCTACCGCCCCAGAAGTAACGTGTGGTTGAAAGTCTGCAATGCTTGCTATTGTTAGATGAATATCATCACGCCATCTAGCTAAAACTGGGTATGGTTCGATACGAGAGTGGTTTTGGTTTTCAAAAAACGATAGAAATGCCTCCCTCATTGAATCCTTTAATTCACGACCCAGCATGGAATAACCCTTGATTATCGGATTGCCAATGAAGGTGTACTCATCTTCTTCAGTATCACCACATGTATCTCTTGATTCATCGCAGGTCCAAAACCAAAGTTGAGTCACACGGCATTGTTTCCTAAAGTATCCATTATCTTTGAACACTTGAAGTTCAATTGCTGGAAGACCCATGTCGCTCAACTCCTTACGGACATTTAATCGGGTGCATCAATAAGCCTTCAAATCATCCCCATAATTAGCATAGAAATGAAGAGTTAGAACTAGTCGGACAAACGTGAGCGAACAAGAATGGCGGAATCACCTCACTATTGAGAATGAGGGTGTGATGAAAATTTCTCGCCATGGTAATATGAAGGCTGATGCCAAGATTGTTTCAAATCCTGAGCACTTAGCTAGAAGTTCTGATGACAGGTCAATAAACCAACTAATCAACATTGCAAGTATGCCAGGGATTGTAGGTGATGCTTGGGCAATGGCCGATTGGCATTTTGGATATGGCTTCCCCATTGGAGGCGTCCTAGCGACTGATATCGATTGGGGTGAGCAAGGTGGATCGATTTCGCCTGGTGGGGTAGGTTTCGATATCAATTGTGGTGTAAGACTAGTATCACTAGACTGTAGCGTTGACGACATTCCAGATATCGACCGTTTAGCAGGTCGACTTAACGGGAGAATTCCATCCGGAGGAAGTGGAAAGGGTGGATTAAATATTTCTGAGAGAGATTTGGATGAAATATTATCCAGAGGCAGTGAAGCAATGGTAGACTTGGGATACGCATATCCTGAAGACTTGGGTCAAATTGAGTCAAACGGCGCTTTAGAAAATGAGAATGGGGTCTCTGACCGTGCTAGGTCTAGAGGAATCAAAGCACTTGGAACCCTAGGGTCTGGGAATCACTTCTTAGAATTACAAACTGTAGGAGAAATACACGATTCAAACCCACACGGTTTGTTCGAAGGTCAGGTTGTTTGCATGATTCATTCGGGTAGTCGAGGCTTAGGACATCAAGTTTGCACAGACCATGTTAGGGAATTGGAAAGCAGATATCGAAATCGGAATGGCACTTGGCACAATGACGAATGGGGATTCCAAATAAATGACAGGCAGTTAGCAGCAGCCCCCGTTCATAGCAAAGAAGGAGAGAGTTATCTCGATGCAATGAACGGAGCTGCTAACTTCGCATATGCAAATCGCAGTGCATTAACCCATAGATTGCGTCAAACATTAGCGGCTGAATTCAAAGTTGAAACAAATTTAATTTATGATGTTAGCCATAATATTGCTAAAATAGAATCACATGCAATCAACGGACAAACTTGCAACTGTTGCGTCCACAGGAAAGGAGCAACAAGGGCAATGGCTGGACAGCCTGTTCTTGTTCCCGGAGACATGGGTACCGCATCTTGGTTATTGGAAGGAGTCGCTTCAAACAATGCGTTTTCTTCATCTTGCCATGGTGCAGGCCGCGTGTTATCACGATCTCAAGCAAAAAAAGTCATAGATGGCAATTTATTGAAGAAAGAACTTGAGGCAAAAGGTATTCGAGTCCATGCAAATACCCAGAATATTCTTTCTGAAGAAGCACCAAATGCATACAAGGATGTCGATGAAGTAATCCGTTTAACCGACAAAGCGGGTCTCGCTAAGCCAATTGCAAGAATGATTCCAATCGCAGTAATCAAAGGATGATTACATGCAATAATTCATCTTGTTTTGTCCAAATGAAGGTGCAGCTCCAGATTCTACACCATCTGGTTCTTCACAAATTACTGAAAGTAAAGTATTGACTAATTCCTTTAAGTCATTTACTTGTGCTTGTAATTCTCTAACTTTTGTCTCTGTTGACTTGCTTTCGCTTAATTGTTTCATGCGCATCCCATCTAGAGAGTTATCCTCTCCATTACCCAAATCAACAAAACAGGCTTTAATGGATTTCGGTATTTCCATCAGCAAGTAAAGGGATTTCAAGTACAAAGAAAATTCTTCAGAATTCCTGAATCACGTATTACAGATTACTGATTATTTTCTAGCCATTGATCCCCATAGTGATTCCATTGTTCCATTGTCCACCCATCAGGCAATCCAGATTCTGGTAATGGTGGACCTCCAGAGGGTTGTTCTGGCGATTGAGCCACTTCTGCAGAGGCCGACGATTCTGGTACACTTTGTGGGACGGCTTCTTCGGGGATTGCTGGTGTAAATTTAGTTTCACTAATTCCAGAATCATCCCATTGGTTCTCGTCTTCGTCTTCAAAGAAAATACTGTCGCCAGCACCATGTTGTCTGCGAATTAAAACCGTAATTGCAAAACCAGATGCTAACAGTAGAATAGCCAAAATTGAAATTGTAAATATCATTCCAGAAGATGAAGATTCTGCAGAATCCTGACTGATAACCCTCGGCATATCAGATTCTACTCCAAGGTCACATGTCGCCGAGTTTTCAAAGCCTACACAATGAGGAAGTTGATTGTTGTCCAACCAAACGTCCATTCCAGTGATATTCACATAGATATTTTGTGCTCCATCTTTGTATGTCTCGAATAATAGAGGTAGGGTTGCTTTAGTTTGCCCAGGATACAAGATCACTTCTTGAGTTTCATGTGCCAGCCAAGTCCTTTCTGGACCCATGTCTTCATACAATGTGACACTGATTGTACCTTCTTTTGTGCCAAGATTCCGCAATTGAACGGTAATCCCTAATTCCTCACCTTCTACAACTTGATTTGCCTTAGGTATCGAACCGTCTGCTAGAGTAATTTCGATATTGGTGACGGTGACTTCGACCGAAAGAATAGTGAAATCTGTATTCATTGCGTCAATCATCGATAAACCTGTACCCTTCCCCTCATTTCCTGCACGGTCAACTACATCAATCCACCAAATTAATTCATCACCTTCTTCTAGAGACACATTCACTCCTTCAGTAAAGTCAAGTGTTCCAGCATAGGTCCAAATTGCAGCATTCTCGGATACAAATGGCAGAGATGCGGAGGATTGGCCATTTTGCATGATGAGGCTGTTTCTTAAAAATGCCCAATTGACAATTAAATCACCTTGCGGCATACCTCCCGCATCAATGATTTGTAGAGAGAATTGCAAGAGTTCTAAATCCTCATCATCTAATGTTAAAGGTACTGAAGAGAATTGTACAACTGGCCTGACATCATCAACAGTAATCATACTTTGGAAAAGAGATGCATCCTCACCAGGAGCGACTACTCCGAGAATGGAATAACTTACAGTTAGGAGGCCATCGTTCAATGAACGTGATGGCAAAATAAGCCCTGTTGTCCATGTTCCATCTTCGTTTACATCAGTCTCAACGACAAGCAATTCAGAGCCATAGTAGGTCTCAATTAAGACTTCCAACCCATCCTCTGGTAAAATTTCAATTTGTACTCCAGATACCTCGTACTGAATGATTCCACTGACTGTTAAATCATCACCTGGCTGAACGTATACATGGTAAGGAGAACTAGATGAAATCGGTGGGGTATTATCGACAATATTTTCAACAACTATCTCAAGATTATTGTCTAATTGCCATCTTATTTCTCCGATGTTAGTAAGAACAGTGACTGGATTTAGGTCATCATCATCGAAGACAACGATTGAAGGCAAGCCATACTCACCATTCGCCATTGCTGGGAAATTCCAATCAAGACTGAAATGCCAATCTACTGTAGAAAAGCCATCATCAATATTTTCTACAACTTCATGCAAAGTAATTTGAGAATTTTCAGGAGTGTAAATTTGGCCATTTCGTGGCTCCCATGTCATTACACCCTTTACATCTTCATCTTGACCCAGCATGTGAACTGTTATGACATCGATTGAGTTTATTCCATTTAGATCACTGATTTCCATAGTCAGAGTATGAACTTGTCCTGCGAGTAATTGCTCATCAATTGAATCTAAAGTTAATCCTGATTGTGGAATATTTGTTGGCTCATTGACTGCAATTACAAGAGTTCCCATATCACTGTCTAAACCAGCATCACCTCCATACATTAACGGTAGTCCAGCATAATCATTACTTGTGAAAAATACTGAGAATTTAGCATTCATCGCAAGTCCTGAAACGTCTATTCCTGAGAATGAAATGGTTCTCTCTCCAGAAACCCCTTCTGGAAGTGTCTTTGTTATCGTCTGATATTCAGTTAGGTCAGCAATTCCATCTCCATCAGAATCATCCATACCTTCTCTCCAGGTATGCATAACTAATTCGCTGCCCAATGCTTGATTATCAGTAATGGTGACTTGTAAAGATAAGGTTGATGAAGGGTCCCAAGTGAATCCATCTGCATCAACTAATTTCTGTCCGGTATTAACCTGTAAATTACTTACCCAAGGTGATTCATCATCAACTTGAATAGATACTGGCGTTGTCAAGGTTGCATCTTGTGCACCGTTTGCACCTTGAATTGGCCCGACTCTGATAATGTAAGGTGTCAGATTAACCAGCGAAGTGTTTGTGGGTAAAGTGACTAATCCAGTCCATTGGCCAGATGATGTTGAGTTCATTATCACCGAAGTGCCATTTACGTCTACTGCAACAACGAAGTCATTCACTAACGGCCTCATATTTGCTGTGTTTTCAAACTTCACATTTCCTGAAACTGATACTTTGCTTCCAGCCATTGCCCAGAAAGGATATGATGGTGAGAACATATCCGAAAGCTCGTGACCGTAGAGGTCCATTACAGTCCATGTATCTACAAGGAGATCGTTTTCGCTTGCCTGCGTTCCAGTTCCACCAGATGTAGCCGTAGCAGGAGATAATCCTTCACCATTTTCGTCATATGCCTGTGCTGACCAAGACATTGATTGAACATCGTCCCAATCCCAATCTACATCAAACATCCAATCAACAACCAATCGGCCGTTTACCTCAGATACGGAAGAATTTGAATTGAGATTCAGAATTCCTAATCCATCATTTTGGGTGAATGTACCTCCACTTTGAATATCGGACAGAATAATTTCAACTATCTCGCCGTTTAAATCGGTTCCAGTTAGGTGAATTTCGTCAATATTTTCGTTTCCATAAAGATGATGATGCTGAGTTGTGAAGGATTGGACTTGGCCATTAGGATACCATGTTTGAGGCACTGTAAATGGATGGTTGGTAATCATATTTTCGTGATACACGCCACCGTCTATACCTGCACCACCAGCGGAAGCAGCCCATGTGAGTGGTACATCCACAATACTCACTTGACCATTATTTGAATTAAGTTCATGGTAGGATTTTACAACTTGGCCTAGACCTGATACATTTTCCAGCAATGTGTATCCAACAGATACTGAACCGATTACATATTGTGTTCCAGTATTTGTCACATCTATGTCATAAACATTCCAAATCCTGCCTGTGGTATCTGACATATTTGATGGAGAATGAAGTATTGGATTTGATATCATGAATACTGTTGATGACCAATTTGAACCAGTTAATTGGTAAAGAGAGGTACTTCCACTTGAAATATTCAATGGAGCAACATTACCTAACGGAGTAATTCCTAACATTATTGATTCGATGTTCGCTTCTTCTGGCACGATGATTGAAAATGAATCGCTGCCAGTGGATGAAAAGGAATGTGTAGTAGTCAATTCATTGATTCTAGTTTGCCAACCAAGTGACCCGTATGACGGATCAGCGGGGAATGCCCAATCAACTGTTCCATCATTTGCTAAATCTATACTTGCATCGTGTGCTGGTTGGGCAAAGTGGCCTTGAATAGCAATACTTTCGACAATGGCATTAGGTGCAAGTGATATTTGAGGACTTATGAAATTCTTCATACCTCCTAAATTCAATGTAGAATTAGGTGAAATCACTGAGACTGTTTGTATTCCTGAGGTCAGTAAGCTAACCGTTGTTTGATTGAATTCACCAAGAACAGTAGCGGCAGATATCGGACGAGAGGAATAACCTGAAGAACCAGCAATCATTTGAGTAGTTCCAACGTTATTCTGCCAAGACCCATTTGATAATCTTGTAATCGAAGAAGGTATCGACCATCCGTTTGAGTCACCAAGGTATCTAGTTGCACCTACAGATAATGCTCGAACAATTGGGGTGTAATATTCATCTGATGTCCCAAGCATCAACTCGATGTAAATTCCCGAAGCGTATGCATCCCTATCGATACTAGCAAGCGAAAGGGGCAAAGACATATTTTCATGTCCTGAAATTATATTTCCTGAAGAATCTTTCACGTTTATTCCATACCAGGTAGAGTTTGGCAAATATATGTCCGCATCCACAAATCCATATCCCAAATCATGAGGAGAAATCAATGGAGACATCCAATTCCCTTCGGTCAAGAACCAATCGACCTCGAGACCAATATCATCAACATACCATCCAGGTTCATTAATTATTGAGTCTGAAACTTGTCTAAATTTGAAAGATACATTAGACCCAGATAAATTCGATACATCATATGACATATTTACCCAAGGAATTGTTGCACCACTGCAAGAGAATGCACCGGAAGAAGCAACATATTGCCTACCATCCCAAACATCCATTCCTATGAACGTAGTTCCGCCTGTTATTTGTCCGTCATACCAATTTGAACCATTGCCTTGACTTACATAAGCTTGGTAATAACTTCCGTTGTTTATTGAAACATACAATGCTCCACCATCCCAGCCATCCTCAGAACACATCCAATGTTTCCAGACGAATCTTGCACTCGCACCTAGTGGAACATAATATTGAGGCGTGATTAATGAGTTATCTGAACTACCGTCGTAATCGCCACACTGGTTTGTAGCAAATCCGAGGTTTGCTGAAGGGTAAGAACTCGGTCCATCTGTATAATTCGAACAAAGTGCACCAAACTCCCAACCTGTCTGACCTGCTACATTTTGAACACTCCAAGCGCCTGGAGGAAGAGCTGGAGAATCCTCAAAATCATCTGTGACTGTCATACCACCCTGTCCTATTTGTATGAAAGACCAATCATCTGCAGCGTTGTTATTACCATAGTGTGTTGCAGTTGAGGAAGTATCAAGGTCGTAAGTGGCTAATGCAGTTCCGTTTGAATCTATAACCTTGAACCAATCCACTGTTAGACCTTCCAAATTGTCATTTGGACTACCATATTGAACTGAAGAATCAGTCTGTACGAAATACCGAATCTTGGTGCTATTGTTTACTCCAATCATCGAGGTTGGTATTGCGAATTCTAGAGTTACAAAGCCTCCGGATTCATCGCCAGCGAATGTTCCGTTTGGCAGTGTATATCCACTTCCAGGAATTGCACCAGTTCTAGACCTACAGGACGTAGCGGTTGAACCATTTGAGCCAGAAGAAGAAATATCTGTCCAAGTTGTACCGTTATTATTACTCGACATTTCAATACAGAAATTATCGTATGTTGATCCTTCCAAATCCCATTCAAGGTGTGTTTGAATTTTTGAACCGCTTGTTGTGCCAGATAGATTAACATCGGTTTCTAAAACACCTTCAGCGTTGTTGCTGTAGCTACAAGAAGCAGTCGTAGAATAACAACCATGGTGCCAAAAGCCACTAGAATTTCCGACATTGTTCAACTCAATATCATCGATAAACCAACCTGGTCGTGAAGTACTGTTTGAATCAGTCCACACAAGGAATCTGAATTGGATATCGGTTGCGTTTTGTATACCAGTCAAATTGTCTAGGTTGAAAAGTGCGGTACTCCATCCACTGTGGTTTCCGTCCCCGTACACTCCGAAACCACTGGTGTTAACCCCATTCGGAGTCGATGAATTGTTTGAAATTGTATGAGGATAGCCTCCGTTTGGTTCCAAATAAGTCCAATTGCCACTGTCTAACTTGTACTCTACCCAAGCACCATCTGTCGTATCTAAATGATGCCAATGTGCGAATGTGAGATTGAAGTAATTAATCGGGCTAGGGATTGTCACGCTAGGTGAAACTAAAGTTCCTGCAGAACCAGCAGGCAATCCTTGACCTGGCAAAGTTGCTGCCACTACAGCTCCTGAAGAGGCGGCGGCAGGAATGTTTCCGTGAGAAAGAGTTCTAGTTGGGCCGGATACTGTTCCACCAAGTGTAGAAGGGTTTGAAGGCGCCCATATGCTACCTGTATGTGACCAAACACTGGAAAATTGCAACACTGCTGAAGAAAATGTTTCAACATTAGACACGGCACTATCTGGCGCTAGTGAAAGTGCTCCTGAAAACTTCGAAGTGGTTGTATTATTCATCATACCAGATGACAGATTTGATTGCGAATCTATGCCCCATGTCATTCCAGATCCATCTTCCAAGTATCCGCTCTCATCAACATGCAACCATGCATCAATCACAGTTGCGTTTCCCGGAACTTGGAAGGCATCATTTACAGAATCATTAGTCCCGCTTAGAGCTGAATTACCGTTCCAAGAACTAATTCCTGCAGAAGCTAAACTTGTGAACATCAATACAGTTAGAAAAATTGCCGACAGAGGTTTTGACATAGTACGCACTAGACCACCATACCCTACGGGTATGGCCAAACCTATGAACTCTCCTAGTAAATATTCAAAAATTGATTCACAGAGAGCCACCAGCGAGGATCGAACTCGCGACCTCCTCATTACCAATGAGGTGCTATACCACTAAGCCATGGTGGCGTATCCGTGGGGACCTACCATTTCGATATAACCGATTCGGAATCTAATTCCTGTTATTGAAACCGTTTCGGTTAAACATAGGAGGCATCTCGCCGAGGTTGCGGCCGAGATCGCATAGCCTGGTAGTGCGCGCGACTGGAAATCGCGTGGGCCCGTCCCTCGGGAGTTCAAATCTCCCTCTCGGCGCCATTTTTGATATTCGATTAATTGATAGTTCGAAACCTCAAGGGATTCTCATGAGCGGCCCGATAATGAGTCCAGATGGCAAGTATATGTGGACTGGTTCCGAATGGATTCCTGCTCCTCCGAATGAAGGCGGTAATTCAATAAATATGCAAGATTCAGTCATTGGAGGAGACGTGATTAGCAATACAACGATCAATAATGATCCTGCAGCAGTCACTGCAGCTGTAATTTCTGCGTTGCAACAAATGGGCATGATTAATCACTCACAAACACAACCCCCACCAATCGATATTGATTTGCCAGAGTCATTTACTGTCGGGGACCATGTTGAATATTACAGCCCAACAAATAGCAGATGGTTGAATCGTTGCAGGGTAATTTCTGTTAATGATGATGGAACTTACAAAATCGAAGTTCCATATTCTGAAGGAGTAATTCAAACAAAACATGCAGTTGTTATCGGAACAAGTCCAGGAACGATTAGGCCAGCAGGTGTTCCTTTCAAGCAAGGCGATAAAGTGTTTGTGAATTGGAAAAATTATGGACACTATTATGCAGGAAGAATCTCAAAAGAGAATTCTGATGGTACATTCTTCATAATGTTTGATGATGGAGATGTAGAAGATAATGTAGGTTGGGAAAGGATTGAACCCCTGAATGAAGATTCAAATGAAGTCAAAGAATACATACAACACGACATTGAGGCTGAAAATGAATTGATAGAAGCATTCAAAGTTTTTGATAGAAATAACAGTGGCACTATATCTGCTAGGGAATATTTCGAAATCCTAACCGAAATTGGAGATGACCCAATCCCTGTTGAGGATGTAATGGCAGAATTTACAAGTCTAGGTATCGAAATGGATTCACAAATAGATTATCTTGAGTTGGCAAAATACCTAGTAGGTTCAGAAATGCAAAATGATTACGAAAAATCAAAACCAGAAGTGGTTATAAGAGATGCTCATATTGAAGACGGGATTCTAAAAGGATATGCTTATGACCATCCTAAATTAGGTGAAACAAACATAAAGTCATCAAAAATTATTACTGTAAATTTTGATGAACGAGCGACTGGAAGAATTGAAACCAAGAACACTATTTATGTGGTTGGACCAACAGGGTGGTTAATCAAACCAGAGAATCATCCATTCAACCAACCGAAATGACTCAAAGGGGAAAAGCCTCAGCGTGTAACATGGCGGAGGCTGATATTACGGATTCCGCTTTTTTAGAGGATGAGCATAATGAAATGCCATTCCGACTAGGAGATATCGTTCTTGATAGAAAATTTGGAGACCTTCATCCATCTCTAGCAAAGTTGGATAAGTTTAGAAAAGAATGGAAATTTCAATTTAAATTACTTCGACATGAATGGGGCCAAGCGCACTATTTGACAATGCTAACAGGCGTTGCCGCATTCTTGATGGGTGCTATTTCACCAGAAATTTTTGGTGGAGGTGACCCCACAACAACTGGAGTTAGCGGCCTTTCAGCAATTTCTGGATTCTCATTCTTCCAACTAGTATTATCAGGAATTTTATGGCTGTGGTTTTTCATACAAATCTCTGTAAACTTTCCTGTAATGAAAGGACATATTGTCAATATAATTTTGATTTGGGCCTCTATTTTTGGTTCACAAATTGTATTGCACATTAATTCTCCAAATTTCCCATTAGGTGCTGATTTTGGCGACGCACTTGGTGGGATTATCCTAGCATCTGTTGGGTTTTTCTTTACATACTTTTTTTGGAAGGCTGTATCGGAAACAAGAGATTTACACGTTCAGGAAAACCATGTGCACACTGACGTTAGAATCATGGAAGAAGCTATGGCAGAACACAGTCTATTCACATGGTCGATTCTAGTGATTTTTTGGGACCTGATGATGCTGCTGAACGGTTGGTCTGGAGCGCACTTTGTAGCAGATAGAGTTGTTGCTGATTATCCAATATATTTCTTGCACCTTATTACTGGTGTTTTGCTAATATACATACTCATGCACATACTTTGGTTCCCCCAAAGAATGTTAGGTGAAGATGCTAGAATTAAAACACATGCTGCATTTGCAGCAGATGCAGATCTCTTGGAGGGGGTTATTGTCGAATCAGAGGGCAATTGCCCATCCTGTGACACAATGAATCCAATTTCCCGCTCACCCGATGGAGAGCCTATGATAGACTGTCCAACTGAAGATTGCAATAGAAGAGGACTTCCAGGACAGAAATGTGACGGTTGCGATAATGATTACCCTTCTCGTCACTCATGTATTGAATGTGGCGTGAATAGTCCAGTAGTGGATTACCTTAGTGACGGGGAGGCTTGGTGATGTTTAACCATCTTCGAAATGATTTTCCTACGCTTTATGGTGATGACGCTCCTGTGTACTTGGATAATGCTTGTATGACTCTAAGGCCAAAACAAGTAATTGAAGCGATAAGGTCCTACTACGAGGAATCACCTGGTTGCGGAGGTCGTTCAGTCCACAGGTATGCCACTACAGTCTCTCGAAAAATGATGAATTGCAGAAGAACATTAACAGATTTATTTAACGCTGAAAATTCTAAAGAAATGATTTTTACCAAAAATGCGACTCATTCACTTAATCAAGTTGCAAAGGGCCTTAGTTGGAATAAAGGTGATGTTGTTCTAACAACCGACAGAGAACACAATTCAAATTTAGTTCCTTGGCTTCAACTAGAGGAAGAGAAGGGGATAGATCATCGCGTAGTAAAATCGAATGAAGATAATACTTTCAACATTGAGAATTTTGAAAATGCGTGTGCTGAGGCTGGAAAGAATCTTAGAATGATCTCGATTTCCCACGTAGGAAATTTAGATGGAATTGAAACTCCTGTGAAAGAAGCTACGAAAATCGCAAAGGATTTTGATGCACTTGTTTGTATTGATGCTGCTCAATCTACCCCGCACATGAAAGTCGATGTCAAAGATTTGGGCATTGATTTCATGGCGTTTTCAATTCACAAAATGATGGGACCCTCAGGCATGGGAGGCCTATGGGGTAGGTACGATTTGTTAGAAAATATGCGTTCCATTCAATCCGGTGGCAGTACAGTAGAGACCTCGCATTATGATTCCTTAGAATGGTCTAAACCTCCAGCCAGATTCGAAGGTGGACTTGGTAATTATGCCGGTATCCTTGGAACAAATGCTGCAATTGATTACATTTCAAAAATTGACTTGGACCAAGTCCACGAACATGAGGTTAAACTAAACAAAGTCATGACATCAATAATCAAAGACGTTGACGGATTAAACATTATAGGTCCAGAAGATGCAAGTAAACGAGGTGGAATCTGTTCGATTCTATTGGATTCAATCGATGCCCATGACATTGCAATTCTTTTGGATGAAGCCGCAGGCGTAATGGTACGTAGTGGCATGCATTGTGTACATTCATGGTTTAATGACAAAGGATTAAACAGAGGCTCGCTCAGAGCAAGTGCATACCTCTACAATACAGAAGAAGAGGTTAGACTGTTTGCAGATACACTTGTTGAAGCAGTAGAGGCCCTGAGTTGATTTTAATGCAAGAAAAAATCGATTCAGCAATTCTTATCGATGATAATGAATTTGATTTTATTCAAAAATTAACAATATTCGCTTCAGCAATATTGGTCATCTCTGCTCTTTGGTTTGTTTGGAGTGTTTACAATGGTTCAATAATTCTGATGGGACCATCACAATATGTCATTGAACAAGAGGAAACCTTTGATGAATTAATTGATAGTGAAAAATATTATCACCTATCTGGAAAAGGTGTATCGGTTTGTATAGTTGATTCAGGAATTGAAGATTCACATCCCGACTTGGCAAAAATAAATTTAGCAGGCTGGACTGATTTCATTGGAAATCAATCAAATCCGTATGACGACAATGGTCACGGAACTATGATGGCTGGAATATTAGTTGCAGATGGTGGATTGTCCGGTTTAGCAAAGAATGTAGAATTGTATGTTGCCAAAGCACTTTCTGGAAACGGGACTGGGAGTGACTCTATAGTATCCCAAGCAATTGATTGGTGCATCTCACAAAATGTAAACATAATTTCCCTATCTCTTGGAGGTGCTACAACCGGTGCTTCAATTATTTTCGGTGACGCTGTTGAGAATTCAGTGGATGATGCATATGATGCAGGAATTGTTGTTGTTGCCGCTGCGGGAAACGATGGTGAAAACGATGATGGTGATGTCGCATCTCCAGGTACGGTTAGCACTGTTATTTGTGTTGGAGGAGTTGATAGCCAAGGAAATCTATGGAGTGGATCTTCAATCGGAGATAATAATGGCAGAATTTGGCCTCTTTTACTACCTCGAAATGACCCTGACCGCAAACCAGAGATAGTTGCTCCTGGACATGAAGTACCAGTGATTATGACGGGCGATGGTTGGGGAATATCATCTGGTACAAGTGCATCAACTGTCTACGTGACCGGTGCTGTAGCATTGATGTTTGAGAATAATCCAAATTTGATGAATGGTGGAACAGATATGGTTGACGATTTGAAGGAATGGATAGCAACCTCATCAAAAATGAAGAACGGACAAGATAGTCATGATAATCACTATGGATACGGCTTACTACAGATTGGAGCACTCATCGATGCTGCGGGTTGAATCTATTTTGCAAACCAAGCAACTATTGTACCACCAAATAATGGTGCGAAAGCTATGTGGTGAGAGTCATTTGTATTTCTAATCAATTCCATCCATCGATTGAATCCAACTACCTCAGGGTCATCATCTTCCTTTTCACCCACTGGCGGTGTAGGTTCAACTGTAAACAGAACACCATTTCTTGACAGAATTCCAAGCATGGACTCTACATCTTCAGCGATTTTTTGTAAAGATGAATTGACAATAATTGCATCCGATTCAGGAAAAATAGGAGGCAGTCCTGTTTTACTAATTTTCCAAGCATTTAATTCGCCTATTAGTAAAGAAGATGCGCCTACAACAATACTTGTATCAACTGAATTATATCTATCACAAAGTCGTTTTAGAATTACTGCGAACCTGTTTCCTTCTTCAATCAGTTGAACTTTACAATCTGTATTTTCTAGTGAAAGATAATCCAATATCCACGCAGAGAGATGACCAATGCCTGCTCCTGCAAAAATTACTGATTTGGGTGATAATCGCGAAATTGCATCACGGATTCTTCTCCTTACTGAAATCGACCAACTTTCAAGTCCCATATGTTCCATTTGAACTCCAATATTAGCCTCTACTTCTGGTTCATCACGAGACAATTCCTTGTTTGAAACAAGTAAGGCGGATAAAACCTCCTCTCGCATATTTCGCCCAAATAATCCTCATTGTCAAGTTTTGTTATCATCCGACAGCCTCAAAGAGGTAGCGCTAGGCCACGACCAATTGGAGGGACATAGATTGACGGATGATTTCAATGCAGATTCATTTGATGATGAAGATGATGAGATCATTGAAAATGTCACAGATTGCCCAGGTTGCAACCAACCTTGCGGACATGAAATCCTAAAGGAAAAACATGTCAAAAGTGGCGTAAACTATCTAGTTAAGTGTGATGAATGTGGTCATGTTCATAATGTTCAATTCAGGGAACCCAAACCAGTCCAAGTTCAGTTTTTATTGAGTGAAGGTGCTAATTCAGTATCGGTGAAAATTGATGTCGATGATGATGAAATTTTGAATACTGGTGACATATTTGAATACGAAGATGCAAGTTGGGAAATCAATCGAATTGAGAACCAAGAGAATATTTCAGTTTCAAGTTTATTGGCGTCAAAGATTGCCAGAGCAAATGCAGTTAGGTCAGATGTAGTAATGGTAAGATTAACGCTAACAATGGGTGAGTACTCTGAAAGCGATTCAATATTTGTTGATAGAGAAACTACCTTCAGAGCCGGTTCTATCTTTGATTACGATGGTGTAAAATGGAAAATTCGTGCTATTCACACAGGTGCTGGACGTACTTTATCTGGAAAAGTCGTCGCACATGAAATAAAGAGAATGTATCTTCACGAACCTCCTAAGGAGGAGGATTTTGCGCCTAGAACCTCAAGGGAAAGACGACAAGCTTGGAAGGAAGGAAAATTGGGATTCAATCCTAATCCTGTTATTCCCGATGCAGAAAAGAAGGGCAAACCAAAACCTGGTAAGCAGGGTCGACGTAAGAAAAAGAGGCGGAAGTGATCACGGTCGATTTGTCCACGGTAGCAAAAATGATTTTACAATCTGAGTACCTATTGTTGGATTTTCTTTCAATCTCCTAATGGAATACTCATACCATTTCTCACCATAAGGAACATACACTCTGGTTAAATGTCCTTGTTTTGATAATTTTCTTCGGAGATTACCTCTTACACCTAGCAACATTTGGAACTCATATCCAGGGCCTTTGTTCTCTCTGGGCACACCTGCATTCTCACGAGGGTCTGCAATATTAGGACCCATGCCTCTCGACTTTAATGCTGAAAGGGCATAATCGATTACAGGGTAGTCATGACTAGCAATTCCAACATAAGCTCCCGCATCCAGCATAGCGTCTATTGATTTATTTGTTGCATCGATTATTGGTTTCCGTTCTGTATGTGAGATTTCACTCGGTTCAAGGTAAATTCCTTTGCAGATACGATAATCTGCATTTGCTCCCAATCTTTGTTTGATCATTTCAATATCAGAAATTGTCCTAAATAATCTACCTTGAAGCACAACTCCAACATTAGTCAATCCTTTTTCATGCATCTTTAGCATAACTTGAATTGTCGCATCTGTGACTCGGTGGTCTTCCATATCTAGTCGAACAAATAAATTGTTTTCATGAGCCATCTTAACTAGAATTTCTATATTCTTCATCCCTTCATTTTCGTCTAACAATAGTCCAAATGCTGTAGGTTTTATGGACAGATTTGCATCTAGATTATTATCGATTATTGATTTGACTACATTCTGATATTCTTCAAGAAAGAATTTTGCTTCTTCCATCGAATTTATTTCTTCACCTAAGACATCAATTGTAAAGCATGAGCCTTCATTCGATAACCTCTTCATGACTTTTACTGCATCATTGAGGTTTGGACCAGCGACATATCTCCTACTGACCCAACCAACAAACCACTTCGGCATCCTGATGGTCATGGCAACTACAAAACGAGAGAATGCCGAGACCATGTTTACCCCTCAATCAAGACAATTATTGACCTTTTCATTGAATTATTTCAGAACTTCTTAGTAAAGGAATTTCTAACTCTTCAAGCAAATCTCTTATCGCTTGTCTTTGCCATCCTTTGAATGCTTTTTTGTCCATACTACAGACGATTTCACCACCTGGGAATGCCACTTTTGTTGCATTCACTGCTTTTCTAATACTATTTTCCCACATTCCTGAAACAATATCGTTTTCATCCTTATGAAATGGTAGTGCATAAGTTGCCAACATATGACCTAGCCAAACATTTTGTTGGAGCCCTAGCAAGTTAGCTCGTGGAGCATAGTGACCGCCACCTAATGTGATTACAACTTGTCCTTCACCATTCCAAGTACCCAATCCTTCTGAACCATCTAATCCTAATCCTCGATAAATTATCCCAGCTAGCACTTTTGCCGCCCCGATGTGACCCCAGGTATCCGATGTTGACCCAATCTCAATGAATAAAGAAGGAGTTTCTATCCACGGCCCGTGGTGAGTTGTTTCTAGACTTAAATCAAAATCATCGAATTCAAGTTCGAGCGAATTCAGCTCCCGCCACCAGGCGGCAAGTCTTGGATTCGGTGGGGGCAATCTCCTGGCCTACCACCAAAATCGGGAGTATTATCAAAAGGAACCTGCATAGTACCAATAGGATGTAGAGTCAACGAAGCGTTTCCACTAACTGCTGAATGCCGAGATGGAAAAATAACTTCAGTTGCCTTTTCCCCAGTTGCTTCTTGCCATCTTTTGTCTAAATCGTCTTCCCACAAACAACCATCATCGACCCACCACATTCTTGCATGCCTGTACGAATATGCTACTCGATTTTCTACATCATCGAGTTTTTTCCAATCCGCTAATTTCAACAATTCATCAGCCTGATTTGTTGATGCGATGTCACCACCAGAAACCAAAATCAGGCTGACCATGTAAATGCGTACGAGTTCAATTTATTGAAGCAATTGTTGAAGGTGTAAACCCCATAGCCCAAATATGGCCGCCGCTCCATGGAGACTTCTACAATTTCCGGACGGTGAAATTTCCATAGATGTCGAAGGTGAAATATCAATAAATGGTGATTCGGCTAAACCTTTTCCTTGTGAGGTAACCCATGCTGAATTGTGTGATTCAGGACTAGTTGCGACTTGGGTTGACCATGAATTAAGAATGGCTAGAATGGCACTTTTACCTTTAGACAAAAAACCGGAAAATGGCATTTCTCGTTCTGATTTGAGAATAAGTAGTGGAAACGTGAAGGTCGCTGGATCAATTTGGTCTCATAGTTTAGACGCAGAACCGATAGCCCTAGCAAGCAATGGTGAAAGAATTGTTTTTGCTCTATATACGAGGGGAATCTACTGTATTACTAACGATTCAGTAGAAATATGGAGGCAACCGTTGTTAGGGAAGATAATGCAAATCTACCAGGAACAAACTCAATATCAAAAATTACAATCGATGATGAATTCGCAACAGTTTGGACAAGAGGAGGGGTTTTTCGAAAACTATCACTGGACAGTGGAGATATCGTCGCAACAAACCAACTGAATCTAGAATGTGACATTGAAAATGTATTTTCCAATGGCGATAGAGTCCTAATCTCATCTAGAGATGGTTGGGCATGGGACTTACTGGATGGTGAAGTCCAAGTCGCCAGAAAATTGAGAGGTACAATTCAAGATGCTGTTTTCCACGATAGTGAGTGGCGCGTAATTTCTTGGCGCGAGGATATTGTATTCTCACAGCCCGAAGTATTCACACGACCTGAACTCGGAGTTCAATTAATTATCGAAGACAATGAATGTCTTGTATTGGATAACCAAGGTGTCAAATCTAAACACATGGGATAGTGAATCACTCAGATTTTTGAGTGAATCCACATCTACCACAAGATTTCCTATCTGAATGTGATGCAAGGAAAATTCCTGGACCACATTCAGGACAGAACTCAGCCTTTCTGACCAGTGTTCCGTCTTCTACTGAATATTTTGACCATTTTGCACCAGCTTTTGGACCATCAGACATCAAGCATCATCTCCTTCTTCTTCAGCCTCTTGCGACTCTTCTTCAGCGGCTTCTTCGGCAGGAGCCTCTTCTGAGACTTCTTCTTCTGATGCGTTTGATGTTCTCAATTCAGAGAATCTTTTGTGAACATAATCTGGTTCAACATTAAGAGCTTCTTCATCACCGTAGATGAATGCAGATCCTGTTGTAATTCCTACACCAAATCTTGTATTGACGTTTTTTAGTACAATCAAATCTTTGTTGGACCCTGGTTCTAGAGATGCAATTTGGTTTAGCATATCTGAACGAGATGGTGTTGCTTTTCCTTCATGGTTCCAACTGAATTCTATTTCTACTCTGTTTAGTAATGGATTTTCTTTCCTATCTTTTGCTTCCATTTTTATTCCTCCTTAACGAACGTTAACCTTCAATGCGTAATTTCCTGCGACTTCGATGTTCAGTCGTGCTGCGATGTCAGATCTCGATGGATCGATGATTACAACATATCCTGACCAATCTGAAGAAACTGGTGCTGCAGGATGTCGGTGACATTCTGTAGCATCATCAGCCAAAATTAGATGACATTCACTGCATGCAAAGGGGTTTTTTACCACATTCAGTCCTCCTTTTCTTCATGAATCCAGTCGTGACTTCCAAGACCAGTTTGCTTGCATGTCAATCCAATCTTGGACCTTCTTGGGTCGCTAGTATCCGGTGAAAGTGATACGACCCTTGCTCTGACTGAACTTCCTACACCGATCTTTCTTCCTGATTGTCGTCCTTCTACGACACCCATTCCAGTATTGATATCAACGTGGTCTTCCATGATTTGGGATTTGTGGAGCAAAGCTTCCATTGGACCAATTCTAACGAACGCTCCAAAGTCGTTTACCTCAGAAACTGCACCTTCAACAACTTCGTAGTCTTCAATGCAGTACAAAACAGCATTGAATTCGACCTGTTGATAAATCGCTCCATCTCCGTGAATAATTCGTCCCCTGTCGATAGGTTCGTGATCGGTTGTGACCAGAACGAATCTATTTTGGTCATCAAATCTGCCCTCAAAAGCAGTTGCAGCAAGTCTATCGATGTGCTCATTCAATGACTTACCTTTGCGGATGTATTCCGCTGGTATACGAATAGTGTCTCTTTTCCTTACTACTTTGTACATATTTTCACCTCGAATATCATTCCCAAAAAAACAGCGATGAAACGAAGGAGGAATAAACCTCATCCGTCCTTCACCGGCTGCGCCTCGGGAGAGATATGTGACCGAAGTCATGCTGGCCACCGACGGCCCCTATTTGAATGATGCCCTGCGGCCAAAAATGCCGATGAATAACTCAACCCTATTTTCGGCTAACAAATTTTACTAAAAAAGTGGCTATTTATTGGGCCCTACGGGCCCAAAGCCCTAACTACCTCTAAAGACCCACTTTCAGTGGGCGAAACGATGCAAAGACAAAGTCAAGCAATCCTCATGCTGACCATTTTGCTTGCATCGTTGATAATTATCCCAATTGATTCACAGGCAAACGAAGGAGATTCTAATTCGGCATGGGACCAACTTTCGCAGCCTTGGGCTCAATATGGAAGGGATGCAGGACACTCAAGGGTTATTCCTGAACATGGGAATTCTGGTCTCAAAACTATCGAAACGCCGGCGGTAAATTGGGTCGCATTTGATTCCGGCCTAGGTGCTGACGGCTACGGAGTTGCAATTGCCAACTTATCCAACTCAATCACCTCATCCGAAGGAGCAAAAGAGCGCTGTGGGCAAGGAAAATTGTTTGCTGTTATGACACACTCAGACCCTTCGACTCAAGATAGACACTTGGCAATAATCGAAGGTGATAGCGCAAAAATTGTTTGGGATGTAAATTTAGGAGAGGCCAGATACATACGATCAACCCCCGTTTTGGTGGACGTAGATGGCGATGGCCGAACAGAAATAGGCTTAGTTTATGACACTGCCTCGGCTATGAAAGTAGATTTGTGGGCCCCTGAATTGACATGTGATGAATCCGGCTGGATTTCCTCAGGTCATTCAAATGAAAGACTTTGGTCTTGGACTGATGCTGATTTAAGAATTGGAATTACAAGCCCGCACTGGTTCACGAGCCAATCGGACCATTATTCAGTGACACAGCCACTGCTTGCTGACCTTTCACTAGACGGAAGTCCTGAACTTGTAATTGCTGCTGTTGACATCAATACCGACGACCCAACAGTAATCGCATTGCCTTTGGGACTTCAAAGTCCAGAAGTCGATTGGTCTGTTTCTCTAGATAGAGGAACACATCCTTCGGACCCAGCGTTTGCATCCTTGGATGATAATAGTGGCTCTGTCGTCTTAACAACCGTTGATTCCAATTCAGGAAACATGTGGATTTGGCAAATTGATGGGCCAACGGGATCTTTGGATTGGGAAAGAGTTAGCATACAAAACACCGATTCCGATAGTGACACTCCAAGACTGCGATTACCAGGGCCAGTAATTACGCAATTGGATTCAGATGCTCCGCCGGAGATGATTCTAACACTGCCAGTTGATGAAAATGGTGCTACTGATGGAATGGGAGCACAGTATATTGGCATGGAATTGACTAGCACTGACGAATTATGGCGATTCAGAGCTAAAAATGGATACGGAGATTCAGAGCCACTTTCGGTCGATACAACAGGCGATGGCATAACAGACAGAGTTTGTTGGGTCACTTGGTACTCAGATTCATCCTGGAATACTGATAGAGAAGGCATGGCAGGTTGCCATGATATTACAATCGACCCTCCGTTCAGAGAATGGTCAAGAACTTTACAAAGAGGTGGAGGAAATGACAACGATGAAATTGCTGTATCCGCACCAATCTCTCTTGATTTAGATGGAGAAGATGAACCGGAGTTATTGGTTGCATTCGGAAGGAGGGTGTTTGCGTTTGATGGCAATACCGGAACTCCTGCTGACATTAGCACAGGTTGGGCCGCACCAATAGACGTTCCTCATCGAACATGGGCAGGACCAGCGATTGCAGATTTGGATGGCGATGGATATCTTGACATTCTTGTTGGCGATACACTAATCAGCCATGCTCAACCCGATTTAGCCCCATTAGCAGATGGTCGTGGAATTGGGTTTACGCCACCCGACCCTGACCCTGGAGAATTAGTCACAATTTCGTGTCAATTTTCAAACATTGGAATTGTTGATACTGACGCACCTACAACCGCCATTCTGATGATGAACGGTATAGAAATAAAGAGACATCGAGAAAATATTGTTGAATCTGTTGCTCCATCTGGCGAGGGAGGTCCAATTTCATTCAGTGTTGATGTTGAAGCCACTTTAGGAGTTCACACAATAGAGTTATTTTTAGACACTAGTGATAATTTAACTCAGACGCGTGAGGATAATGATTATTTTTCAACGACCTTGAGTGTTGTCGAGCCATTTGTCGCTGAAATTCAGACTCCTATGGAGGTTGCGAGAGCGCTTCCAGGTGATTCCGAAATTGTTGAAGTGACTGTTATGAGCACAGGCAGTAGAACTGCTGCTTGGACGTTGAATTATGACGATAGCGTATTACCTTCAGGCTGGACCTTTGCACCGGTTAACTCAGGTGACTTAAATCTGAATTTGGTTCGTGATGTGCCTCAGATAATTGAGTTTGAATTTTCAGTCCCTGCAAATGCAGAAGGTTCAGATAGTGCATATATCCCTCTAAATTTATCATTAGATAGCGATGATTCTATTTCGACTATGGTCACTCTGCCATTGGAGGTAGAAAGAACGAGGGGGCTTTCGTTGCAAGGTTCAACCGGTCTGCCAAATGGAGTTGGTCAAGGTCGACCTGGAGATGTGGCCCATGTTTGGCTTCTAGTTGAAAATGTAGGTAATGCCCAAGAAACCACTGAAATGCAATGGTCTTCAAATACATGGGGTGCTGAATCTAAAATCATTGATTATGATGGTAATACTCAATGGAGCATTGAACTTGAACCGGGAGCTAAGAAAGAATATCTCATCGAAATCGATGTTCCCATCGGCAAACCTCTTGGAGAATTCACATCAACGACCTTGACATTGTGCATAGGATCTGCAGAGAATGAAATTTGTGAGGATTTTTTTGCGACAATTTATTCAAGTGACATATCAAGTAATGTTCCTCATATTCGAACTGTGCCAAGCCAAAATTTGACTTGGGACATCGAATCTAATTATGATGGAACTAAAATCTCTTGGGACATGTCTACCGCTTTGATGCTGAAGGAAGGTTGGACATGGTATACATCAGGCGACCTGATGATTAACGGAACTATTCTAGAAATGACTGGACAAAATGGAAAATTGCATTTAGACCTTCCATTTGATGCACAACCTAAACGTCATTTCTTTAACCAAACTGCTGAAAATTTATCACATAATGAATTATCAATTTCTTTACATGTATTGCAGGTATTCCGAGCCAAAGCAGCAGTTGTAGATCCTATTAATGATACCACATTCAATGTCTCTGAAAGGACTATTCTGATTCTACAATTAGAAAATCCAGGTAATGGTGAAGATACATTTTTGATAGAAGGATACACTACTAGTGGGAACCTATCAACACCGCCTGAGGCAGTTTTCGAAATTAATAATCCAACAAGAACCATTGGCGCAGGTGGATTAAGCAATGTACCTGTTTGGGTCACTCTACCCGAAGATGTTCCAGCAAAAGAGAGATTTGAACTGGTCTTCAAATGGACATCTCTTGGTGATAGTTCGGTTTATGATTATGCAAATATTACAATACAAGCAAGACCTGACCATCGTTGGAGTGTTGAATTTTTAGATGGTGATTCAATTACCTCTGAACCTGGCAAAACTATTGATTTAGATATCAATGTGACAAATATTGGCAATTCTGATGACCTGTTGTCATTAATACCAACTCTCTCAATAGAATATGAAGGCAATGACAATTCGATTTGGAGTGTTACACAGATTAATTCATCAAGACTGGATGTATTTGAAAATCAAATAGTCACAATTCAAGTAGAAGTCCCAGATGATGCGTGGGCTGGTACCAAAACAAACCTTGAGTTATATCTTTATTCTAATGATTTCAAAATTAATCAAACACAAAGCATCATGATAGAAATTTCTGAAATTGCAGGATGGCGCTTAGACCTCAGTGGAACTTCACTGGAGGTTTCTCCCGAAGGTGGAACATTGGAAGTAATAGTTGAGCAAAAAGGAAATTATCCATCTCAACCTTATTTCTCAAAGGCTGATGCGGGGTGGAATATTTCTCTTCCTGATAATGCACCAATCGTTAATCCAGGAGAATCAATTTCGATAAATTTCACAGTATACCCACCTTCTGATGCAGTAGCCGGAGAAGTTGAATTGATTGGAATAAGGGTCAGAAACGGCGATGGCACTGGCATGATAACACAACAGGTTCCAGTTAGAGTTGGAGCCGCACCAGGAATTATGGTGGATTCAAAAGGTCCATGGTTAGTCAAAAATGGGGTAGCATCATTTCCAACAGCATGGATTGAAAATACTGGAAATGACATGGCAATCGTGACAGTATCAATAGATAATATTCCCACAGGATGGGAATTGACTGGCGAAGGCATAATTGTAATTGCACCAAATGAAGTCAAAGGCCTCCCATTAACTCTGAAACCATCTGAAACATGGACTGGCAATAATATACAACTAGACATTCTAATCCAACATCCAATATTAGGCGACCTAACACATTCTATTACGATTTCACAATCTGATAGTGTTTTGAAATCGATACCCGTTCAGACAGGAAGAGTTGGAGAAAAGGTAGCCATTGTCACTGATACATTGGAGGAGATGCTACATCACTGATCGATTTGCCATCAACTCGGACGAATATAACACATAATGGAGTGATTTTACATCTAATTGGAATTCCATCCCCTGTACACCAAGCTAGTTGTACATACACTGCTGGGACGTTACAATCCTTGGGAATTTCACCCTTTTCTGATGTTTGGACAAGTTGCACCATCGTTGCAAATAGTGACCATCCATTGGTTGCAAATGCATGGATAAAAACAGATTCTGGAGAGATACTTGAATACGAAGTAATTAGATTGAATGCTGGGCAAAACATGACTGCAAACCTTAGCGTATCAAATTGGGACCCAGAACCTGGATTCATTATCATCGATGTTTTAATCGTGGATTCGAATGGAATAGAACTCTACTCACAACAGAGCACACAAATTGCTAGACAATCTGGATGGAATGTGAGGATTTCAAATCTTGAGGTTAATGACAAAACGATTGAATTGGGTATAGACCGCACCAATTATCAAATCATGGAGGGGTCAGTTTGCCGGATAGATTTATCGATGGAAGACGGGGACTGGAGTACTTCGATTTTTGTCGATATTTACGGCAGCAAATATGCACCAAGTATAACTATTGATAGACCTAAAGAAGTTACGGATAATGCAGAAATCTCGGCAAAAATAATTTGTAATGCTCCATGGGATATCGATGATATTCCTGAAGACGATATGGTAACTGTTTACGCAAGTCAACTACCATTAGTCACCTATGGTTCAAGTGATATTTATTGGACAATTGGAATAGGCATAATATTGGTTTTAATCGCATATCTTGGAGGAGTATTGAATTTGAATAATCCTGCCAAAGTAAAGAAAGAAAAAGAAGACGTAGATATTGAAAATGCTACAAATAATCTACCAACCAATGAAGTCGAATTACAAATCGAAGAGATTAGTAGTGCTGAGAGCCAGTCAGATATATCGTTTGAAGAAGACTTGCAAGACGAAGAAACCATGGATGAAGAGATCAGTTCGGATGAAATCGAAGAAGAATCTATCGATATTGATGATGGCTCAGCAAGCGGTAGACTCTCAGCATTAAGGCAAGAAATGGCATCCGATGGAAGCGAACCTGAACAAAAAGATGATATTAATACAAGATTGGATTCTTTCTTCAAGAACCGTTGACTTCATGAAGATATCATCCTCCGCCACAGACATGGAAGCGCTTGACACCACCACCCCTTTCTCGACCATCGACCCTATGGTTTCAGTGCGGCTTCAACCAGTTCATGAAGCACTTGAAGTTGGTAATTGGGATGTCGTCGTCAAGAATGATGAAACGCTACGTAATAGGCTACTTCAACAAGGTGTTGAAGAACCTGAAAAAAGAAATTTAATCACTTGGGATGATGCGAATTTATTCTTTTTGTCATGTATCGAATTAAGCAACGATGGACTGCCATTCCCGCTCGAGGCAGGTCTATCCAAAGAAAAATTTGGGAGATTCCCTTATGGCGATGGATCGTCAATATCTTATCTACAAGATTGGATTAGAGAAAATAAAAGAGTAGAAGGTTTTACTGAATTATGTGATTTACTAGATAACCTTAGTTCGAGATTGGTCGACACTGAAAAACAAAATGGCATAGGGGGTCTAAATTTACAAGGATGGCTAACGATTGAAGAAGTCAAGTCACTAAAGAAACTACTAATGTCAAGATGTTGGCTACCTTCTGGAAAGGAACCTCTGGACGGTGGTTGTCAAGATGCTGCTAAGCATTTTGTAGCTATGCTACGAGCAGCGGAGAAAAGGAAATGCGGCATATTGTTAAGAATTCATCATTAGAATTCATTTCCAGTTAATCGTTCATACATTGAGCCATAAAGGGCTGCTGTATCATCGATTACAGATTGTGGTAGTGCTGGAATAGGAGGGTCTTCTGTTCCATTTTCTCTAGCTAATCTGAGGTTCTCTTGATGCCCAGTAGCGATGTAATGTTGACGTACGAATTCTTTCGATAGTTGTACGATATTGCCCTTTTCATATTCTTTTGCATCCCACCAGCGGTCTTCGTCTAAGGTTCCAAATGAATCTACAAGAATAGGGACTCGTCCAGGCCCTAGTGCGAATTCTTTCTTACCATCAACATGGATTAATCCCCTTTTTGCTGCTTCTCTTTCAATCAATTCATCTACTTTGATTACGACTTCAATCAAAGAATCTAATTCTTCACCCGTTATATTTGCAATTTCCAAGGCTTCTTCTCTATCGATTAGCCTGTCATATGCTTCAAACTTAGTTGTGACTTCGACATAGGGGTTTGGTAATTTAACTCCTTCTTCAAGTTCATCATCTGTTTCAAATCCAAGTTCAGTCGGAAGCAACTCTCCACGCTTGTATCTTCTCCAACCGGAACCTGCTAAGTAGTGTCGGCACACGATTTCTAGTGGTACGAAAACCCATTCACCATCTCTTGGGGTTGTACCGGGTTCTCTGTATATGTCAACACGACGAACAAGACATCTATCTGGAGCATTCCTTTCTACTATGTGAGTTCTGCAAATCCCTTCAGATTCCACTAATTCGAACCAGTGGCATGTTGTTCTGTTCAAAGATTCTCCCTTGCGTGGAATCAATGACGGAATGACTTGATCAAATACCGAAATTTGATTGGTATATCGAAATTCTAAGATATCTGGGTCATCGGTTGACCAAACTTGCTTTACTTTACCTGCGTAGAGACATTCTCCCATATTTTTTGGTTAATATCGGCCGTCTTTGAATATTGGCACTCTGGACTAAATCAATCCAAGAGCGTCTTCTATTCGATTTAATTCAGGTCCTGTGGTTTCTCTGCCTGCAATAGCACCATTATCGCTGGCTGCTATGCCTGCTCCAACATATGGAGAACCAAATGCTACAGTTCCAACCATTGGAGAGACTTGCAGTATTTCTTCAATTAATAATACCTCATCAGGGAGTACATCTGGATGTAGTAAAACACCATGATTATTTGCAACACCAAGGGAGCCTACAACATCTTCTCCGGCAATTGAAGAAGCCACAACTGGAATCCCAAAAATGTCGGAAATGATTTCAACACCCTCCTCAGGTAATGCCGGTGATGCAATTGCTCCGTTTTCATTGCACAGAATTAGATTGCCTGCTGTATTAACACCGCCTTCCATCACTATTACATCTCCATAAGAGGTTAATTGGTCAATATCTGACTCTGTAGCAATATCAGCAACAGCCAGGCCTTTTGAATTTCCAGTCACTAAAGCACCAATCAAATTAGAACCACCGATCGAAATTGGAACTCTTTCGAGGCCAATATGTTGTTCAATCAACTGTACGGTTTCATCTCTGATTTCTCTAGGGTGGAATACTACATTACCACAGACAGCCAAATAGATACCAATTTGGTCTGAACCAAGAATATCGGTAGTAGTTATTGACATCCCTATCACCATTGTCTAGTTTCGGCAGGTAAATGACCTATTCGGAGTTTAATTTCAAAAATTGAAAAGCCGCACCCCGCAAGTTTTGCGGAATGCGGCAATTGCTGCAGAGCAGCTGCGGGGATCCAAGGGAAAGAAGAGGGGCACAGTGACAGCCGTTCCCGTGGGCTCTCGCACCACAGTACCGGAACTGACGCAGGTGGGCTTGACTTCCGGGTTCGGGATGGGACCGGGTAAAAACCACCGCTATGACCGTGCACCCATCTTCTTTCGAGTTGGATTGGTGCAATCTAATCGATTGCGTGAATTGGCATGAACTTATGAATGAAGGGCACTCGCTAGTGCGGTGCATACACGAAAAGTAGTTGCTCCTTTGTTAGTGCTGCTGGACTGAATACGTCGCCGAAGCTTCGTACTTACATCCGCAGTCTATCAAACTCGTCTTTTACGAATAAAGGAAATATGTGTCTCGTTTTTGGGTTAGTTTCGAGCTTAGATGCTTTCAGCTCTTATCCCTCAGGGCGTGGCTACCCAGCATTGCCTTGTCAGACAACTGGTAAACTAGTGGCCCCGAGCCCTCGTTCCTCTCGTACTAAAGGGCCCCTTCCATCAGACACTAAACACTTCAACCACCAAGCAACAAACCTGTCTCACGACGGTCTAAACCCATCTCACGATCCCTTTTAATGGGCGAACAACCCCACCCTTGGGTCCTGCTGCAGACCCAGGATAGGAAGAGACGACATCGAAGTAGCAAGCCACCAGGTCGATGTGAGCTCTTGCTGGTGACAACTCAATTATCCCCAAGGTAACTTTTCTGTTATCTACCGCCCCCAGAAATGAGGCTGGTAGGTTCGTTAGGCCCTGCTTTCGCATCGTCGATCCTCATTGTGCAGATCCACGTCAAGCCAGCTTTTCCCCTTACAGTTAACGGTGGAGTGCTGAACCACCTAAGCTGACCTTTGGGCACGCTTGTTAGGTTTTCGAGCGCGTGGCGCCCCACCCAAACTGCCCACCTATCGGTGTTCTGATTAACAGTTAGCATAGTTACTCTCCAAGGGTGGTGTCTCTCTTGTCGACTACTCCGTGGACTGGCGTCCACGGGATTAACGTCTCCCACCTACACAGTACATGGAAAGCGACTATGCAACGACAGGCTGCAGTAAAGCTCTATGGGGTCTTCGCTTGCGGGTTGAAGGTACTGGACTGTGCGCCAGTAAAGTCAATTTCGCCGGACATATCGCGGGGACAGTGGAGCCCTCGTTGGACCATTCATGCAAGTCGCCAATTAAGCGACAAGGTATTACGCTACCTTAAGAGGGTCATAGTTACCCCCGCTGTTTACTGGTCCTTCGCCAGGTTGAAACCCGGTTTCAGATACCAGCACTGAGCAGGATTCAGGGACTATACACAACCTTTCGATCTGGCAGTCCCCTATGTTTTTATTAAACAGTCGGAGCTCCCTGGTCACTGCGACCAGCTTATCCCTAAGCTGGCACTCCTTCTCCCGAAGTTACGGAGCTATTTTGCCGAGTTCCCTCGCGATATTTGTATCCGATACACCTTAGGCTACTCACCCAGGGGCACCTGTGTCAGTTCTCGGTACGGTCACCCCCTGTGGCTTTTCATGGGACCCAGGACTTAGTTTCCTTCTCACTATAACAGTTCTCCAGAAATTTGGTGTCATGAGACCTGACATATGATCTCATGATTTTGCCTGAGCCGTCACCATAGATTACAGGGGGGGCTGATGAATATTAACATCATTCCCTTTCGACAATTTCGGTTAAGAATTGCCTTAGGACCGGCTAACCCTCGGCTGATAAACAGTGCCGAGGAACCCTGGCCCCTCCGGTGGTGCGGATTCTCACCACACTGTGCTGCTACTCTTCCCAAGACTCTCATTAGTATCCGGTCCACAAGACCTCACAGCCTTGCTTCCACCCAAACACTACGCCGCGTTACCACATCATCTTTCGATGGTCTGAAGTATCGGTATCCAATTTTAGCCCCGTCCCTTTTCCCGGCCCGCAAGCTAGACCAGTGATCTGTTACGAACTCTTTCAGGCTGCTTCTAAGCCCACCTTCTGGTTGTTTTCGACCACGGACACGGTTTGTCTGTGACACTTAATTGGAATTTAGGGACCTTAACTTCAGGCTGGTTTGTTCACCTTGCGTCATGGTAGCTTACCCACCATGACTCACTGCCCGCTTCTACGACGATTACACCTTCGGAGTTTGGCAGCACGCCGAGGAATTGCTTCCCCTAAACGCACAATCAGTGCTCTACACCGTAATCAATCTTCACGGACGTCTACCTACGAGTAGTTTCACGCGGAACCTGCTATTGCCCAACTCGATTGGACTTTCACCCCTATACCCAGCTCGTCCGAGCGATTTGCAGATCAGCAACGGTTCGATCCTCCACCCAACTTTCGTCGGGCTTCAATCTGGCCAGGCATAGATCGTCGGGCTTCAGGTCCTCCACCATTGACTCCAAGCGAGCACACTTCGTCCCTCACAGTAAACTGCTGCGGACTTGTCGGTTTCCCTACGGCTTCGGAGATCAACTCCTTAACCTCGCCAATGATCAAGACTCCCTGGGGCATTTTTCGAAACGCACGAATAGACGCTGCTCATATCTTCGCTTTCACGCCTATTCAGCCTGTACCCATCTGGTTTCACGTTCTTTTCACATCCCGCAAAGGATTCTTTTCAGCTTTCACTCACGTTACTTGTAAACTATCGGTCTCGAGTTATACTTAGGATTGGAAGTTTCTGCCTCCCATATTCACACGCGATATCCAACGCATGCTACTCTCGATTCATTACGTGGCCATGTCATTTACGTATACGGGACTTTCACCCTCTATGGCTGTGCCGTTCCAGACGACTTCTACTTCAATGATTTAGGCAAAAAATGATCACACCACATGTCTCTCAGTTTCCAGTCGAGATTCGGTTTGTCCTGGTCCGTTTTCGTTCGCCACTACTCACGGAGTCTCTTTGATTTCTTTTCCTCCCCCTACTAAGATGCTTCAATTCGGGGGTTCCCTATCGCATAAGCGATTATCCCCTAAGGGATAGGAAGTCCCATTCAGCTATCTGCGGATCCAAGGCACTCATGCGCCTCCCCGCAGCTTATCGCAGCTTGTCACGACCTTCTTCGGTACTCGAGCCGAGCGATCCCCCAGATGGGTTGTAGCAACAGAATGTGTATGTACCACACCTGTGCGAGTAACCCTTCGGTATCCAGTCATGCCAATTTAGACATCATTGAAAGAACGTCTCCCCGCAGGGCGCCCCTTCTAGTCAATCTTCCCCAGACACATGGCATGCCTAGGTGCATAAGCAACCACCCGACCTACCCCCTGTATATCAAGGCATCGGGTTTGAAAGGGTAAATTTGCTAGACAAAAACCTCTCCAAACTTTGTCACAGTAGCACGATTTCGATTTGTTAGAGATATTAAAAAATTACGGTTTTTTACAATTTTTTGAGATTAGATTAATTTGAGATTGTTTGCAACCACAGGGTCGCTAGAATAAGGAATTAAAATTTGCTTCGCTTCAAACTCCCTATCTAACTGAATCAAGCATGCTCCTTTTAAATTCTCAACCTCAACATCGCCAATAACTCTTGATTGTAATACATCAACTATTCCTAGTGCTTTTTCAGCTCTGCCACTAACCAGGAGGCAATGTGCTAAATTCAATAGAATTGTATTGTTAGTTGAATCAATTTTTGCACCTTGTCGCAGAGCCATTATCGAGGCTTCATACTGCGAGTCAGCCATATTATCGCCCCCAGCATCCATCTCTAGTGCAGATTGTAAAATGCACAAGCCAAGATTGTTTAGGACAGAGGGCTCATTTTGCATATTTGAAGAAATAGTTGAAAATATCTGTGCTGCTTGTAACCAAGATTGGTTTGCCATCATCTCAAACCCTTCAGAAATAAGACTACGTAGTTCGGGAACTGTTGAATCATCTATTGGAAGTGCCTTCGCTGGATGGAGTTGGGGTGCATCATCATCAGATGCCGTTGATTCTTCAACTGCAGAATGATGAAAGTCGTCAAATGAAACTTCAACATCAGAGTTAAATTGGTCCTCATCATATGTCACTTCCACTATCTTGTCATCTTGGGAATAGATCTCCTCGATATTTACAGTTGCAGCATCTATTCTCCACATGTCTGGAATATCGTCAATTAATTCAGTTTCTTCCTCAGATTGTTTTTCTGCAACCTGGATCGACTCAGCAGGCAATCTTACTGGTTCTGGTGCAACCTGAGTGAATTCAACATCAACAACTGGTAGTTCTACCTCCGGCTCAAATTTCGGAAGAGGAACATTTTCTGCTTCTTGTTTTATTACAATTTCAGGTTCAATAACGACTTCCTCGGAATAATCATCTTCAGCAATTTCTTCTGTTTCTTGATTTTGTTTATCTTCAAGATCACTTTCTTCGCTTTGAAATTCAATTCGTTCATCAGTAAAGGAACCTACTCCAAAAGGTAATCTTGATTCCATCATTTCCGGAACTGCTCCTAATCCAAAAGGAAGAACTTCATCAGTATCGTCAACTTCTTCCGTGCCACCTAATGCTTCTACTACATCATCTAAGCCAGGAATTTGATCATCGTCAATTGGCACATCATCAAAGACGATTTCTGAGGAAACTTGTGAACCACATGAAGGGCAAGAGCCTTTGCCCATATACAGAAGTCCACAAACTCGACACTCTTTCATGTTCTCCCCGACTGTGACAAAAAGGCCGAGCCTTTGAATACACCGCAAAAATGAACAGGTTATTCTTCTTCAAAATAACTGATAATGCTTTCATCATGTACTAATGCTTCTGCCCAGTTTTTGCCCTTCTTTTTTACCGTTGAAATATTGCCAAACTATTCCAAACAGTGCGACACCTAGAGTGATTATTTTCCAGACACTTGAAATCCAGTATACTAAAACAATGTAGAATGTGACAATCGAAACTGTTAGCAACATTACTGGGAATCCTGCCTTGAAGAATTGGTTGAATGAAATCGGATATCCAGCTTCTTCGCTCATTCCCGCAGTGACAACGTTTGCAGATGCGCCAATTAAGGTACCATTGCCGCCAAGGCAAGCACCGAACGCCAATGACCAAATCAGAGGTCCTAGATCTAAATCTAATGTACTTGACAATTGAAGAATCACCGGAACCATTGTTATCGTATATGGAATATTATCGATAAACGCAGACGCTACTGCGCTCACCCATAGAATGATTACCAATGCAGCCACAAGTCTGTACTCTTCACCAAATTGTAAGATAGCTAATTCAACTTGGTCGCCAATCCAAGCAATCACTCCTAAATGTTGCAAAGAATGAATCAAAACGAATAATCCAGCAAAGAATATCAGTGTTGTCCACTCAACTTTTTCAAGTGGTTCTTCTAGGTCATGCCTATCAGTCACGAGCAACATCAAAACTGCACCACCTAAAGCGACCCATGAAACAGGAATGTGCAAGATAGGATTGAGGAAAAATCCTAGAATTACAAGACCTAGCACTGTGCCAGAATATTTCAACATCTTTGCATCTTTGATTCCATATTTTGCCTCTAATTCTTTAACATCTCTGATCCTTTCTCCAGCAAATTCTGAAGCATACATCCATTTTAGCATCATTAGTGTAGGCACTGCAGTAAGCAACACACCGGGGGCTAATTCAATAATGAAATCATTAAAAGAAACTCCTTGAGAAGAGAGTGCACTAATTTCAGGGTCACTACTTGCAGCAATAGCAGATGAACTCATCATAGAACCGATGATAATATTTGGTGGGTCACCTATCATGGTTGCAGTTCCACCTATGTTTGAAAAAATTACTTCTGATATCAAGAGTGGAATCGGATTTAAATCCAAAACACGAGCGAGTTGAATGGTCACAGGAGTAAGTAATAGCATGGTTGTAACATTGTCCAAAAACGCCGATAAAACCGCTGTCACTACACAGAGAATTACGACTAATGACCAAACATTTCCTTTGCTCTTCTTGTATGCTTCGACTGCAAACCATTCAAAAATTCCAGTATGGGCCATGATGCCCACCATAATCATCATACCCAGAAGTAGACCAATGGTTTCCCATTCGATCAAAGTAGTAGTCTCTGCAAGAGAAAGTGGGTCTCCAACCTTATAATAATTCAGAGCAAGAACGGCAGCCAATCCACCAATCGCAGCTGCCAAGGTTCGATGTACTACTTCTGAAATTATCAAAGCATATACGAATAAAAGAATACCTAATCCGACATAAACAGGTTCATTTCCAAGGTCAGCCTTCAGTTTTATTCCTATATCAATTCCAGCTCCACCACCAGCGTTAACATTCGATATAAAAATCATGAAACCTGAAGCAATTAAAGATAAAAATGCCAGACGGTTTGATTTACTTCTCATAAACAGATGGCTTGCTCCCATATTTTACGGTAAAATATTCGACTTATGAGCATTCGCTTGCTATCGGGCCCAAATTACGCCAACATTACCCCTTGAAGATACAAGTGAAGCGGAGGTTTCTTGGCAAATATATTCCCATACCTCTTTCTTTTGCGCTCTATCAAAAATTCCTTTGTTAATCTTAATTTTTACAATTTTTCTTTTGGCAAGTTGGTCTTTTATCTCAATGATTAAATTATCAGTGATACCTGTTTTTCCAATCCTTACACTCGGCTGAAAATCCCTGTCGAGTGCCATTCTTCTAACACTATCAGGGATATCAGTCATTTCTTTCACCCCGATTGTATTTTGGTCCTCCACCAAATCTCCTGATATTATTACAATTTAGGCAAGTGATAATCCGTTGCCCTGCACGAATTCTGACTCTTGTATTATTTTCTAAGAACAAAAGAGATTTACATTTTCTACAAATTCTTGGAGATGATTTCCTGGGCAATGGTAATCGATTCCTTCGCGAGGTAGTAATCAGATGAATAGTAGCATTTTCCCTGACCAATTTTGGCATATTCGTGTTGTTCAATACTCGTACCAAATGGGATTGTGCTTCAATAGCATTTTTTTTGCGATTCTTTTTCGCCTTGGAGCGAGAATTTCTAGCCCCCATAACTTCATCTCACCTTAGTGCGTTAAGAATATCTGAAGTTATTTCATCTATTCCACGATCTCCATTAATTCGATGAAAAATTCCTTTCTCATCATACCAATTAGCCAGCGGAGAAGTCTGTTCATGATATGCGTCCAACCGGCTATTTACCGTGTCTTCATTATCATCTGCTCTCCTACTGAAATCTGTAGATTCGCAATTATCGCATTGACCCTCAGATTGAGTTGGCTTGAATGTGTCATGATATACAGAACCACAGGATGCGCATGTGTATCTGCCACAAATTCTTTCGACAATTCTTTCGTCAGGAACTTCGATTGCAATTACATGAGAAACCTCACAAATTGTAGCTAATGCCTCTGCTTGTGGAATTGTTCTTGGAAATCCATCAAACATTACACCGTTAACCGCATCGGGTTCTACAATTCTATCTTTTATGAGAGCCACAATTACATCATCGGGGACTAATTGACCTGCATCCATGTACTCTTTTGCCTTTATTCCAGTTTCAGTACCAGCAGACACGGCAGCACGTAGCATATCCCCGGTGCTAATTTGAGGTAAGCCGGTAGAATCTGTAATCCTCTGTGCTTGAGTACCTTTTCCCGCTCCGGGAGGCCCGAACAAAACAATGCTCTTCATGGTAAGCCGTCTGTAAACTTAGATTTCATTGTTGGCCTTGCTGTGACAAATACTGGTGCCCGTAATATTGCCATTGTTCCATCGTCCAACCTGGTGGCAATCCTCCGGGTGGCAAAGGTGGAGCCTGGGGAGTTTGTTCTACTGGAATTGGAGCAGGTGGTCTTCCTTGAGGTATTGCAGCAGGTGGTCTTCCCTGAGGTATCGCAGAAGGCGGCCTACCCATTGGAACTGCTGCAGGAGCAGGGGGAGAGCAGGTAGTGACGATGCTAGAGCCATCGAAATTTCTTCTTGTGAAACTGCACCACTTGCAAGGGATTCTTGCCCAACAACTGAATCCATTACATCCCTCATTCTTTGTCCGTCATCAGGAACTACATGGGCATCAGGAGCAACTAACTCTTCACCTGAGTAATCTTTTGGTGCCGACTTCTTGATTCTGTACCCAATAATCGAGACCAGCAGAATGATTACCGCTACAATCGAATATCCAACCTCTGGGGAAACTATTCCGAATAATCCACCTTGTGATTTTGTATTTTTTACACTCAGGTCAAGGGAAATTGAATTGTTTCCGCATTTAAATTTTAATTCCTCTTTTCCAGCTGAGGTATCTTCATTTGGAATCGCAGTAATTTGAATTTCAGAAGTTTGACCTGGTGCTAAATTTTCAATGGATGATTTCGATAGTTCAATCTTCCAGTCTTTAGCATCCAATTCGGTAGACAAAGTGGTGGATAGATCTATATTTCCAACGTTAGTTAAGACAATTTCCTGTGAGGATTCTCCATCTCGGTCTATACCTAATAATGGCTTGATTCCATCGTCGAAGGTGATTGCACAATCCGAAGACTCCAAGACCCTTACAATGTAATTTTCAACTATTTGCATTGATTCAAAACCGTTATCTATCGTAGCATAAATACCAAGTTCAAACTCATTTGAAGAGGCCGGTTGATTGAGAGGAGGTTTGATTCCAACTTCGACATTTACTTCAGATCTAGGCTCTAAGTAAGTAGGAGGGCCAGCAAAGCCGATTTCCCATCCATCAGGTGCTATCGAGTTTGACCAAGTTATAGAAATCGGAGAGTTTCCAGTATTTTCAACTTTGAAATTATTATAGCTGAATTCGCCGTTAACGTTTACATCAAAATAATTTCCATTCTCTCCAATAATCGACATACTCAACTGGTCTTTTACGACCATTGTTGTTTCATTTATTATGAAATTAGATGGGCTTTCACTCGTCTTAATGGAAAGATGGTTTTCATCATTCCTCGCAGCAACTGGGGAGACAAGAACTTCAATTCTAACAACAGTAGATTCTCCGGGCGCTAATAAGAAATCAATTTCTCTGCTTTCTGAATTCTCCAAATGGTGGACTTGAATGGTCCATGTTGTTAATTCTGGAGATATTCTGACTGTCAAATCTAGGTTTGCATTTCCAATATTATCAATATGTAAAGTCAGGTTGAATCTTTCTGCAGTTTCGACATTTACATCTTTTGCAATCGATGAAGGACCGATAATGTTGCCCCTTTGGTCGATTAAATTCGTCTCAAATGCTTTTAGTGACTTAACCGTCAATGTAACCGTTTCGCTGATATTCAGATCTGGGTCTTCTTCACTTGTCACATAACATGTCACTGAATCAGTACTTCCTGCTAATGGACTTCCATCAACAACAATCGGAACATACAGTCTAACTTGCATTGGAAGGTATTCCAAAATGTCAAGTGGTTCAAATGAATATGACGAGGAATTGGATTGCCCGAGTTGTACCTGCCATCTATTGTCACTGAAACAATCTAGATCATACACTGCAGGAGAATTTCCTACATTTCTTACCGAGATTGAGAATGAAGTATAACTCCCTGGCTGTGCCTCCAAACCGCTTGTCCCCGCTGGTGCTACTTGGGCATTTTTTACTTCTTCAACCACTAAACGCAACCTAATACTATGCTTTACAGAAGGATTGTTAGAATATTTGGCTGTAACATCCATCACATAAGTTCCTGCCATAGCAAACCTTGGAGTTTGACCAGAAAAGTCTGAATCATCATCGTTCATGGTAATGTTAAGGTATATTTTGTCACCTTCAATTCCCATCGGAGACATTGAAAACGGTCCTGTTTGGTCCGAAGACTTTGACCAGGTATCGGTAGGAGGAAGTAAAATGTCATCTCTTAACTCGCTTGGAGTTTGAATTTGCGACATGTGCAGGCTAACTGTCTGATTTCCTGTTCCTTCGTGTTTCAAAACTACTGGCCAAGTATATCCTTCTGATTGGTCAGGGCTCATCGTTTGATTGACATAATCATTGTTTTCTTGACCATTTTCATCAAGCGTTGCGTTAGCCTCTCACACCCAAAGCTGAGACCACGATAACTTGATCTCGAATGTTATTATTAACACCATTAATTTCATCATTAACCTCAACAACATCATTGTCTACATCAATGGATAATCGTAAGTTGTGGTCTCCAGTGGATGTGAAAGTATGGTAGATGCTAAACGAATCCAACTGACCAGGGCCTACCGAAGAGCGTAATCCATCATAGATTAAATCTCCTTCAGTTGTGTCTTCTAAGGTCACTCTGAATTGGCCAGAATCTGTAGTTCCTTGATTGAGCCAAGATAGTCTAAGAGTAATCAAATCATTGACCAATGGTGATTGTGACGAAGAAAATATTGACCCATCAAATGTTGTTAAATCAGATTTCAAATCGATTGTAGCGTCTCCTGTGACAACAAGCGAAAACGATTGGTCTAATCCTCCCTTGTGTGCTATTTTCACTTGCCAATTTCCGGATGGTAAGGCAGAACCTTTCGCTATTCTGATGCGTTCGATATTATTTACTGAATCACTTGTACCACCTGTGATTGATACACCATTAGAGAACACATTTCCTCTGTAGATTACACCTGTTGGCGAAATAAGTTCTAAATCTAGATCATTCACCAATTTCGAAATATTTTGGTCTTCATTCGCACTACCTGCAATATCTGTCCAAGCAAGAGTTATGTCGAGGCCGGAACTAGGGTCAACGTCAAATTGATACAGCATTGCAAATCCCGCAGAAATAGTTCTGTAATTTTCAAAATAGGTTTGCAAATTGTTTCCATTATGCATTGGCATAACAGAATTTGACACAGATACCTGCCCCCATCCTTCTTGCGCATTTGGAATGTTTGGAGTACCTAAATCAATCGCACCGTTTACACTTGCAGCCTTTAGTAATGAAGCAGTTGGAGAAGAGATTCCTACCTCTTCTCGGATAAACTCACGGATTAATGATATTGAGCCACCAGCAACTGCTGTTGCTTGACTTGTTCCTGATAATGTCATGTACATACTATTCCCATTTGCATGAGTACCACTTCCACAAGCGCCACCTGTCGCAATCGCAGCTTCTTGCGCTCGCCCAGAACAAATCATCACACCTGGGGCAACCAAGTCAGGCTTTACGCGCCCATCAAGGGCGAATCCGTTAGCGGAAAAGTTGGCAACGGAACCTGACGGATTAGTAGTAGAAGCACCTATTGAAAGTACATTTTTTGCAGTTGATGGAGCCATTATTCTAGATGTTTGCTGATTTTGGTCATCACCTGCAGTAAATATCGGCAGTAAATCGGGATTATCATTTACAAAAACATCGACAGATCGTGAGTCTGGCGTATATTGACCATAGTATCCGTTAACACCCCAAGCATTGACAGAAATCCTCGAACCCTCTTGTTCAGCATGCTTTAACATATCATAAATCGAACCTAATCTACCAAAAGCACCCGATGGATCATGCTCCAAGGCATATGCGACAATATATGCAGCAGGTGCAATTCCTTTTCCTGCAGAATCACCACTCCCATCACCAGCAAGAGTAATTGCTACGTGAGTGCCATGACCAGAATTGGAATCTGCAGGGCTCGGGTCTAGACCGAATTGAGTGTAAACTCCGGCAATTCTACCAAAAATATCTGGGTGGTCTTGGTCAATTCCCGTATCTATAAACGAAATTTTCTCTCCTGAACCGTCCAATCCAATTGATGCATTTAGTACTTCAGGAACCCCAACAATAGCACCTGCAACGGCATTTGTCAATCGTAAATTTGTAGTTGGTTGTGACCAAATTACCCTACCATCAGTCGCTAAATAATTCAGGTCAACTTTTCCCTTTAATTCGCAGAGATGTTGTCCACACCATGCTTCATCAGCCCCATTCAGAACCAAGTCTGCAACGAGGTCATCCAAAGCGTCTGTTCTCAAATCTGAAGCAGGGATTACCGCTAAGTAATCGGTTTCTTGACTTATTTCGCTGGAAATACGCCATCCAGGCATCATCGGACCAGCCCACCTTACAACATCTTCACCCTGGATCAATGGCAAATCATGCGGGGATGCCAGTCTAACTAACCAATTACTTCCTCCAAAGTTATCTAAAACATGGAGTTGATACTTATTTGTCACAAAATCGAATGGTTCTTGTTTATGTTCATGAAATTGCACGATAGCCAATCCAGTATCGAAATGGTCGTTTGGTTTATCATAAATTGATTTAGGAATTTCATCTGAAACAGGGTCAAATGTCGCGAATTGTAAATTCAAGTTGTAATCAACTGTTTTGAGAGGAGAAATTATTGTTGAATCTGGCTCTATCGGATGCCAGTTTGATGCAGCCTTACTCAGCAAATCATCATCTTTTGAATATTCCAATTCTATGGCCCCAACAAGCGGTGCTAAACACATCACAGCGGCGATGATTAGTGCCTTCTTGGTAGCCAACATAAGAAACCCGACAATAAAATCATACTTGAATGCAAGCCCAATATGAGCATAATTGCTCAATCAAACAAAGCGGAAATAGCAGAATCAGTTTTTGCTACAGAAACTTGCCAATCAGATTCTGTTCCCATCAATGCTCTAATTGCATCGACATTTTCCGGAATCACATCTGATTCTTGATGAATGGCTTGGAAGTAGTAAAGATTGTTCCCAACCAATTTTACACCATCTTCCCAAACAAATATCTCATGCAAATCGCCCCATGTCCTTCCAATATCTCTTGCAAATTCCATTACTTCTGCGGTCGAAGTAATACCTGTCTCTCCTCCATTCATTACTACGACTCTAGGTTGATTTTTCCACATTTTTATCACACTTTCAGTTGTAAAGCCATGACCATCTGGAAGTGTGGCTACGATTGAATGCACATGCATTATAGTGGTAGGGACTGCGACAGCTAAAGAATTAATTTCAATTTCAGGCTTTACAGTCATAACGTCTGGACCGTGATGACTTGGAACCTTTAGAACTGGTTTGATTGCATTGATTGGTCCTTTCTTGGAGTCACCAGGGTCTGCTGCACGTCTTATCATGGTGCACTCAACCTTTAGAGAACCGCATGCGTTGTATAGTGGCACTAAGGTTCTAGAAAGACCTGTTGTATTGCAAGATACTACTCTGGTTCCTTCTGCGTTCAAATTTTCAGTATGATTAGCACAGGATGTGTATGAAAGACCTGTCATTGAATGCTTTTCTCCTCCTTGGAAAATCCACTTTATTCCTGCTGCTTGATATTTTGCTTTGTTTTCAGCACCTAGTTTTCCCGGAGAACAATCTATTACAATGTCTGCCTTTGATAATAGATCGGACAAACCACCTTTGCAATCATAGCCCGCAGGTTCAAAGGCAGAAATCTTATCGGAATCATCGTATGTACAATAAAGTGGATAGCCTTTCCTCACTGCAAGGTCACAACCAAAGGACGGCCTAGTTTTAGTTACCCCTATAATTTCCATATCATCTTGGCATGCGACTGCATCAGCGACTCTCTTGCCAATAGTTCCATATCCGTTTATTGCGACCTTGATGGACATCTCTCTCAAGCCTATCCCTTCGCGTGACTCAAATGAACATTGTCCTAGGTATTTTTTGCTCTGCCAAGCAAACTTTTCATCAAAGAGAACACTACCGGAGTGATGATGGCAACCGTAGACGAGTTAGTCGCAAACTCCATGAGCATCAATTCTAGATTGCCTGCTCAACTAGAGAAAGCACTTGAAAGAAACATCGTACTGCGAATAGGATGGACCACAAGTGGCGACCCTGTACCAAAGGAGGGCGAATTGGGATTGTGTCCAAATTTACCCGACGGTTCGAAGGTACGTAGTCTAGGTTATCTTGGCCCTTTCACAGCGGCATTTGGCAACGGTGGAACATTCACTCACCAAGGTGAGACCGATTCATTTCTAGGCGCCGGCAATGACGGCAACAAAATAACCTGTGAAAGAAAAACCGGAGATTGTGTAGGCTACGCTCAAAAAAGTGGAAGTATAACTGTCTTGGACGGTGTTGGAAATGATGCTGGATGTAAAATGACAGGGGGATTATTAGTCATTAGAGGTAGCGCTGGATTAAGAATTGGAGGAGGCATGACCGCTGGAGATATCATTGTTCATGGTGATGTTGGTAGCGATCCTGGTGCAGGTATGAAAGGCGGACGCATTGTCATTAATGGCAGGTGTCCTTCTCCACCGCCGGGGGTTAATTTGCGTCCTCTCGACAAAAAAGAAGTAAAAGAAATCAATGATTTACTAGGCGATGAAGATTTACACATCCCAGCCGATGCCGTTTGTTTAGAATCTGATGGAACTTCGATTGATGGCCACATGGCAAGTTGTACTGAAGATTTTAGTGGCATATCTATCGTTCCAGCTACGACAAATCACAACCAATATCATTCCACATGTGACACTGTGACACTAATCGGTAAAGAAAACAGTCTCGCATTACCTATCCCATTATTGCCATATGTACCAAACGGCGTAACAGATGATTTGTTTCATCCTTGCTTGGTAAGAGAAAAACCTAGAGACTGTGATATTGTTCTAATCGATTCGGATAACTTTGCTGATGCAGGAAAGTTGGTTGCAGGATGTGCTGGCTTTGCAATCGATCTTGATTCCCTGCCTAGGTTAAATGGAGGCGCTTTAGATGGATTATTGGTTGCCTTGCGATGTATTGCAAAATCTGATGCTAAGGTCATGTTGATTAGAAGCGTCAACCAAACCAATTCATTGCATCATGAAGCAAGCTACCACGGATGCGATGTAGGAGCAAGCGTTTTGGATGATGGGAGCGGGATTTGTGCTGCTGCTTCACTGCCAATAATTGGTAAATCATCATCTAATTTAGGTGAAGAAACAATCTCTTCTATTTGGCTGCCGTGGTCTGCAACAAGTGAGGATTTAGTAATCGTTTGTTCAGCAAATATTTCATTCGTAATTTGTCAAGCTCCTGATGAAAATATTTCATCTTGGTTAACTAAGATTAGTGCAAGCCTATCCGCACATCTGAATAGAATCGGGCTTAATTCAATAGATGCCTTAACAAGAGCAAATTTGCGCGCTTGTGACCAAGACACAGCCGCTGTAAGTGGCCTTAGATTAGAGGGTTATGACAGACCTCTTCCGCATTGGTTTGCGAGGTGAATCTTTGCCTACAATTAGTGTCAGCCAAGACCTTCTAAGGAAGTTTGTAGAAAGGGTTGGAAGAACACATAACATCGAAGATTTAGCATTTAGATTACCTCTGATGGGAACAGATATTGATTCATGTGATGAGGAGACACTTGAAATCGAAATTTTCCCAGACAGGCCAGATTTACTATCCCCAGAGACTTTGTTTCATGGAATGATTCCTTTTCTTCACGATTATCCTCCAAAACCTCGCCTAAACATTCAACCTGGGACCATATCGATGACCGTGTCTAAAGATTTGAAGGAAATTAGACCAATTATACTCGGGGCTGTTGTAAGAGGTGTATCGATTGATGGTGATGTCATCAAACGATTAATGGATCATCAAGAAAAATTGCATTTTGCATTGGGCAGAGGTAGAAAGAGAGCCTCAATTGGTGTTCATGATTTGGCCAAAATTGCTCCTCCTTTCAGGGTAGAAGCCGTTTCAAGAGATTACAAGTTCACCCCCTTGCTCGAACAGAAGATATGTCGATTTCTGAAATTCTTACAGACCATCCGAAGGGTGTGGACTACGCACATCTACTTGCAGGAATGGATAAAGTTCCTATCATCTTGGATGCCAACGATTCTGTGCTGTCTTTTCCACCTATTATCAATGGAGACCACACCACAGTTACAACATCAACAAGAGATCTATTCATCGATGTCACAGGATTGGACATTAGAGCATGTGAATCGTCGCTAATGTTAGTTTGTCTCCAATTGGCTACATTAGGAGGCAAGATTGAATCTGTTAGAGTAAAAACATGTGAAGGTCGAGATTGGATATTAGATGGTTCTCCAAGAGAACATCACGTTTCTCGGGACATGGTACAATCTATTCTTGGAAATTCTTTCTCCGATGATGAAATTAATTCTGCAATTAGAAGAATGGGCGGAGTTTACAACGGAGAGGATGGCAAAGGATTATCCATTTCAATGCCTCGTTGGAGATTCGATATTTTACATCCAATAGACTTGGTTGAAGAAATTGCAATAGGCCACGGATATGATGACTTAGCATATGATGTTCCAAAAGCACCTCTTACCGGCCTACCACGAAAAGATGGCCACTTGCGTAGAAGAATCCGAGATGCGCTTCAAGGATTAGGATTGATTCAAATTCAATCGCTTACATTATCCAATGATGCTGACCAATTCGATTTAATGAGGTGGAAATCAGAAGGTAGGATTACAAGAATGACCAATCCAATTACAACTGAGCATACAATCCTCAGACAAAATATTCTTCCAGGTTTGCTCAGACTATTAGCTGCAAATAGACATCATGATTTACCCCAGGGAGTTTACGAATTAGGAACGGTTGTCATTGACCACCACAACAGAGACAGATTTGCATTTTTAGTTGCTGAAAACTCAGGAGGTTTTGCTGCATTACGTGGACGTATTCAGGCATTGATGAGAGATCTTGGATGTTCAGATTGGTCACTTACTCCAATCGAAACTGGCCCATGGTTAGCCGGAAGGGCTGCAAATATTCTAGTCAATGGAACTGTTGTAGGAGAATGTGGTGAAATCGACCCACATGTCTCTGAGAGCTTCGAATTGAATGTCCCTATGAGTGGTGCTCAACTAGATATTTCTGCGTTAGCAGGAGTTGTTGCGGACCCCGTTCACTGAAGACTAATCGAGGTATGAAATTTCGACATCAACAGTTTCAAATTTCATTTTGACAGTTAGTTTGCAAGTATCTGAACAAATGTTTACCCCGTTTTCAACCAATATTATCGTTTCATTCGTACTCCAAATCCCGTCATCTATTTCCTCGATCAATTTACAAGGAGATGGTATAACTAATTCTGGATTCTGAAGAGCAGGGAAGGTTGTGTTATCCAGGGCTGCAATAAGCATTGTAGGAAATCTACTGTCATCATTTGAATTATAATATGAAATAAATTTCACCTTATAGAATTCTATGCTATCTGTAAGGACATACACTCCTTCATTCGGGATTACCCGGTGTACAGAAAAATCATATTCATACCATTCTAGTCTTTCAGATGTATCATTAGAGAAATTTGTTTGTCCGACATCATTTATCGATTCAAAATCTAAATCCTCAAAAAATTTCCATTCTATGTTTTCAGCGAGGAAAACGTCCGTTTTTGAGAATCGAATCCAGAAATTTGATTCATTCCCAATTAACTGATTCGGCAGGTCAAGTAAAGTAAAATCTTCTTCATCTGTTCCATCGACGGTGGTAGTAAATGTCTTTGCATCAGCACCCAACTTGGCAGAAATTTTCCCATCTCCTGATTGAGATGTAGATTGAGTCCCGAATGTGCAAGAGAATTTTTCAGACCCGCTATTAACATATAATTCAAGGGAAGACCAACTAAGATTTTCACTATCTTCATCAAATCTCATTTCAAGTAATCTATTTTCTGTATCATTGTCCTTTGAGAACCCTGTTTGTTCAACGAGAACCACATTTTCGGTTCCTAAATTAGATTCGTAATTTGTGACCATGTAAGTCCAGACCACACCACCGATTAAAATCAATGCAGATGCAACGATTAAGGTGGTGCGGACTGGGTTTTTTACAGTCAAATAATCACTCTTCTTCTCTGGACCTAGCGACCATCAGAGCACCGATGGTTGCGATAATCATGGTGATACCTAAGAACCCTGGAGTATTCTCAACCTCGTCTGATTCTGTTGATTCTTCTGCAGGTTCGACGCTTCCATTGCCAACAGTCACCTTTCCAAACATGTCCATTCCAATGTGTGGTTGACATGCGTAGTAGAAGGTGGTATCTTCGGTAAAGGTGTGAGCGAATTTCACTGTAGTAGATGCATCACCGGAAGTAATTCCGTTCTCAACATACGTTGATGATTTGAAACCATCAACTTCAATGACGTTGTGAGCTGATTCAGAGTCTGTCCACTCCCAACATACTGTTTGGCCCACATCAATTGAAATCGAGGCTGGAGAGAACGCAAAGCCTGAAGATGCAATGCCTACTGTCACATCACAAACTGGTCCTTCAGGCTCGTCTGCTGGTGGCATTATTACGGTGTCAATGACATGAATTACCCCATTGCTTACAGGTACATCGGCGATTATTACCTTAGCGTTTTCAGCGCCAACAAATACACCATTTTCGTTAACTGTGATTGTTAGATCATCTTCGTTAACCGCTTGAACAGTAGTTTCTCCAGAGGAAAGGTCGGATGACATTACTGTGCCAGCAACTACGTGGTAAAGCAGAATGTCAGCTAACTTTGCAATTTGTTCATCAGTAGTGTATGCGCTCAGGTCGATACCCGCTGCAGCAAATGCTTCATCTGTTGGTGCAAAAACTGTGAAGTTTTCTGTGCCTGATAAAGTTTCCACGAGAGATGCAACTCCCAAAGCAGCCACTAAAGAAGAATGGATTTCAGTTGCAGCCGCTGTCATGGCAATATTGACAGAAGGGGTCCACATGTATCCTTCACAAGCGGCTTGTGAGATTAATCTCACTGAGTGTGAGACCATGTTATAACATCCAGTAAAGTTGTCCATTCCGTTTCCGGAGTAGTTTTCAAGGTACATGTAAGATTCACATGTTGCTTGGTCAGCCAATACATCGATTGTGTGTGAAACTACATTGTAGCAAATTTCACCTGGAGGGCCTTGTGGTTGGTCTTCGTCGGATCCATCCGAACAATCTGCTTCGCCATCGTTAACATATTCTGCAGGAATTTCTTCTCCGTTGTCGCAGACAAACATCTCTCCTTCTTCGTATTCGTCCATGTCGGCAAAGAAATTCATTAACTCATCGTTGTCCAAGAAGGTGTTATTGTCAGTGTCATATTCGTGGAACATTCCTGTTAGATATGCCCTTGTTTCATTGTCCATTGGTCCTTCATTTTCTTCTTCAAACATATTCAAAAATTCATCAGCTGAGACTACACCGTCTCCATCAGCGTCTAGAAGCGACATAGCCATGTGCCTATCAATGTCATCATCAGATGGGGTTAGAACTGAGTCAACAACGTGAATCACGCCGTTGGATGCCTGCACATCTGCCGTTACAACAGTTGCATTTCCGATTGAAACAACACCTTCAACGATAGAAACGGTGACTGAACCTCCACTTGCCATAGTGACTTCCATACCATCAGACAAATCAGATGAATTGTAGTGGCCGATGATTACGTGGTGAAGCAGCATAAATTTCAGAATCTCCTTAGAGTAATCGTCAGAATATTCTGAGATGTTGAAATCGACAGCGACGAAAGCATCATCGGTTGGGGCAAATACAGTAAATGGCCCATCTCCACCAAGGGTTTCCACCAAGTTCACGTGGGAAAGGGCTTCAACTAGTGAGTTGTGAGCACCGGTTCCAGATGCGATGGTCGGTATGTCTTCTAATGTTTCTTCTGCTGCTACATTTAGCGGTAAGGCTGCTGTCAACAGAATTGCTGTCAAAAATAGTACTACTTTGGTATCCATTGAGTTTTGGCCATTGTTTCGAGTATATACAGTTTCGTTTTTCAACATGGGTTGATGCTCTCACAGCGTGGCTTTGATAGGTAGGACATTTTACACAAATCATGCGCCGATTGGTTTGGGTTGTTCTCATTTTGATGCTGCCCCTTGATTTTTCCGCCAGCGCAGAGGACCATCCGTTCAACTTTTACATTGATGATGAATTAGTTGTTCATCGTTCAGAAACCGTCCAACTCAGAATTGCATGGCACAACATTGTAGGGGATGAGAGACATTTCAAAATCGAACTGAATAATACAGATTCATCGATTAGCGTTTCAGACATACCCCAAAACTTCACAAGAGTGGCTTCTGGCAGACTTGGGGAGTTTACCATTAATATCACGGCTGATGAAAACTCTACTTATGGCAATCATCCAATATCATTCGATATCACTTGTCAAGAAGATATAGACTGGAAAATAACCCATAATTTAGATGTGATGGTTTCAAGATGGTCGAACTTAATTTTTGGCGCTAATGATGGATCCTCGTTCTATGTACAGCAAAACGTAAACACATCTTTGGCTGTAAATTTGACTAATCTAGCGGGATTCACTGATAATGTGACGATTTCGATGGATACGAATTCGTTTTGGGGTTATGGTTTCGTTGGTGACGTAAATAACGACAAAACTCTTCTTCTTGAAATAGAGAACGGCAGTGATGTTTTCGTTTACTTCTACATTCTGACTCCGCCAATTTTGAATGGCGCTCCTCTTGCAGGAACTGGTCCAACATTTACACTGAACGCCCAATCTGGACTAGATAAACGCATTGAGTCATGGACATTTAGTTTGGAAATGCAGACATTTCACAACATAACCATAGACGAATTTGAACAGATTTTAGATGTTGACCCAGGTGATGATGGAAGACTCAAAGTCACAGTTCGAAATAACGGAAACATTGACACTTTTCTTGATACGACTCTGAGTATAGGTGGCTCAGAAAATGGAGATAGAATTGAAATAAATGGATGGACTGTGGCAATTTTCAATGCTTTTGACCTAATTCCACTAGGACCCAATGAAAGCAGAATTATTGAAATTGGCTTCGATTCTCCAAACGTGCAATCAGGAGATTTAAGTGTAAACTTAATAGCCCAACCACTGAATTTCCCTCAACGGTCTGAATCGATAACATTGAATTCCTCTATCAATCTAGTGAGAAGCGGAAACGTTGAGTTTGATTCTAGTTCTTGCAATTCTGTAGAGGTTGACAGTTATTGTCAAAAAATGATAACGATTGAAAATACTGGAAATTTTTATGACCAGTTCAAATTGAATATCGTGGACCAATCAGGAATGAATTTTGAAGTATCGAAAGATTACATCGGACTTTCTAGAAATCAAGCAAGTCAACAAATCCCGCTAAATATAACTACAATAGAAAACGCAGATGGTTTTCAAACGGGAACAGCCATCCTGCAACTAATTAATGCAGAAGGCACTATTCTTGAATCACACACTATAACATCATCAACAGCCCCATTTGTGAATTGGATCTGGGAAGACTCTCAGAGTTCAGTTTCGAATGGTAAGTTAGAAATTTCAATGACGATGAGAAATGAAGGAAACATAGTTGATGGACTAATTATCAAGATGTCATCATCATATTTCACAGAAATGAGTTTGATTCCTCCTGAGGGAGCCATCTATGAAAGCAGTTCGTCCAGCATAAGGTCGTTTGAGATAATTGACATAGAAAAAGGCTCTAATTTCACATTCAGAGGTTGGGCTCTAATACCGGATGATCAAAGTTCTGGTGACGATTTTTATCTAAATATAACAGCAAACAGCAGGCTTGCAGAAGACAAACCTTTCACGTTTTCAGCAAATTCAAGCTTTGATGCTTTTTCAAACCCTAAAGATGATACTTTCAAATTAGTACAGTCTTTTTCATCGGTTGTATCAAATTTATTGCAAATAATTTGGGCCTGGAAATTAATATTACTTGCTGTTTTAGTAAGTGGAATTATGATAAATAAATCTCTAAACGATCGAAGAATACGCCTTGAAAATCAAACCTTAACAGACCCACAACAAATTGAAAACGGCGAACCAGAGGATTGGATGGCAGAATTTAGTAAAAAACGGCAGCAAGTTCCTTCTCCTGTTGAATCTCCTCAAATACCAGCCGAAGCTTTTACTGGATTATTCAAAGCATCTAGTAAACCAGCTCAACCCGCTCTGGAACCAGTTGATTCAAGACTTGTTGGCGCAGCTAGTACCGTCTTGGACCATCATGACATTACAGCAGTAAAAACTCAGATAGGTGAATTAACAGATTCTATTTCTCGGGGAGAATTAAGTAAACCTCATGGGTCAAATGAATTACTTCCCTCAGACATAATTCCTGTCACTGAACGTACAGTTCCAAGACCAAAAGCCGAAGATGAAATTCCTTCAATGCTAGATTTAGATGACCTTGACCTGTAGTTGATACGATGAAAATTGGAGTTGACGAAGCAGGAAGAGGTCCAGTAATTGGACCGCTAGTTGTTTGTGCATTCGCTGCTATTTCTGAATCAGAACTTGCAGAATTAGGAGTCAAAGATTCAAAATTGTTGACAGTTAAAAAACGTGAGGAAATATATTCGAAATTGATTGAAATGCCTCACAATGTAGTTATTTGTAGCCCGGAAAGAATCGATAATTCAGATAATCTAAATCAACTGGAAGTCGAACTATTTGCAGAAGCATTATCAGTGATGCCAAATGGAGAAATAATGCTCGATGCTTGTGATGTTGATGCTGCGAGATTTGCAAGAAATGTATCAAATTTATCAAACAAGGAATGTCAAGCAGAGCACAAAGCTGACGAGAGTCATCTAGCCGTGGGTGCAGCAAGTGTAATCGCCAAAGTGACCAGAGATAACCTCCTCAAGGAAATTTCAGCGAATCTAGGTTTCGATGTTGGTAGCGGATATCCATCTGATCCTAAGACTATTGATGCAGTACAAAAATTAGTACAAGGCAACACCCCTCATGAATGCTTGAGATGGTCGTGGAAAACTGTCGAAAAGGCATGGGGAGGTAAAACCCCACCACGCCCCAACTCGAATCAGCGAACCTTGTTTTGAAAAACCGGATGCCCTACGCATGACCATGGCGTGGGAACCAGATGAGGAGATTAGCAGTCTCATTCGCCACCTCGCCCTGCAAAATAGTCTGCAATATGATGGAAAGGGGCAAGCAGGTTCAGTAATTAGCAGAATCATGGGCTCCCGTGAAGATTTGCGAAAATTCGGTAAAGATATTGCTCCGATAGTAGCAAGAGAAGTTTCTTCTGCAAACCAACTTGCAAATTCTAACGGACTCGACTTTATCAGGCTAATTCTCGAAGATGAAGCCCCTCATATGTTAGAGAAAAAAGAACACAAACGCAGAGAAGGCTTACCCGAATTACCAAATTTAGGAAACAAAAAACCAGTTCTAAGATTTGCACCAAATCCAAACGGACCTCTTTCATTTGGACATTCACGAGGTTTAGTAATCAATGGGGAATATGCAAAAGAATTGGACGGAGAACTTATTCTAAGATTTGATGATACTGATACAACTGTAAAGCCACCGATGCTTGAAGCCTATGAATCAATTCCAAAACAACAGGCCGAACTTTGTGGTTTCCCAGCTCACAGAATAGTCATAGCAAGTGAAAGAATGGATGTATATCATGAATATGCACGGAAAGCAATTGAAACAAATTTTGCCTATGTTTGCAAGTGTTCTGGAGATGAATTTAGGGAATTCAGGCTGAGCAAAACAAATTGCCCTTGTAGAGGAAATGATGTATCAGAAAATATATCACTTTGGGAGGCAATGAATGATGAGAATGGTCTAAATCCTGGTGATGCTGTTCTTCGAATGAAAACGGGCATGGACCAAAAGAATCCAGCCCTACGAGATTGGCCTGCTGCTAGAATTCAGGTAAACCCTCATCCAAGGGTGGGTAATAAGTGGCGTGTTTGGCCATTATTGGATTTCCAATCAGCAATAGAAGACCACCTTCAAGGAGTCACACACATCATAAGAGGAAAGGACCTTATGGATTCAACTAGGAAGCAAAAATTGCTTTACGAACATTTCGGTTGGCAGTACCCAGAAACAATTTATTGGGGGAGAGTAAAAGTTCATGAATTTGGTTCGTTTTCAACTTCGCAAATGAAACAAGACATCGCAGATGGAATTTTTAAAGGTTGGAGCGACCCCCGACTTCCAACACTATCTGCATTATTCCGTCGTGGAATTAAACCTGAATCTCTTCGATCATTTTGGATAGAATTGGGCCTTACACAAAAAGACATTGCAGTACCGCTTTCTACTCTATATTCACATAATACAAAATGCATCGAGCCTGAAGCACCAAGATTAGCATTCGTTAGAGATCCTGTGAGTGTAAATCTCCAAGGTGAATATCCATCATTGCTTGAGATTAGCGCACATCCAGAGACTGAGATGCCACCACGAACATTCAGAATTAATGATGAAGTTCTGATTGAAAAGGAAGATAGTGGAAAGCCAATCCGTTTGAAAGATTTTTGTGATATCAACGAAAATGGGCTGGTTCAATCCATCGATAAAACCGACGATAGGCCGATTGTGCACTGGATACCTTCTGGAATTGCAACAACACTAACCATTGCTGATGGCAAGGATATTATTGAGATAGAAGGCATGCTAGAGGAGCATGATTACGAAATTGGAACTATTGTTCAACTTGAACGAATTGGATACGCTGTGGTTGAAAAATCAGGATTGCTGATGGTTCACGACTGAAACCGGTTCGCCGTCTTCAGTATAAATTACAAATTTAGGGTTCCATTTTTCTAATAATTCTCGAGAAGGGTCAATCAATGCGTCTAACTCACAATTCTCACCACAATTCCCAGTTCCGTTGAGATGATTTTCTTGTATTACTCCTAGAATCTCCTCTTCACCCCAAACCACCAAAATGTCTACAGATTCGAGTCTTGTTTTTGCTTCCTCAAGCGAATCTTCACAGCCGATAGTCGAAAATTCCATGATGTCAACTGTAATGTTCAGATTTATTATCTCATAGGTGGTTTCAAGACATATAACGATTAGGAGATACACATGGCAATTGAGCGCTTGCTGACTGGAAACCTCGGCGCACAAGTGAAAGAATTAATGGCTACTGAAGACATTATGCTAGAAGCTTTGCGCGACCTCGTCAAGGATGAGATAAAATCCTACATCAGAACTAAAGTTGATGCAGATGAAGAACTCAAGGCAGAAATAAAGGAAGCAATAACATATTATTTCAATGCAAAAGCAAGGTCAGTTTATGCAGAATTAAAAGCGAGCAGAGCGGCTGCTAGGCTAGGATTGCGAATCCTTCCCGAGGAATTACAGGGAGAAGTTGGTGAAGCACTAGTCGGCCTATTTGAGAAAGAACTCGGAAACCTCTTAGAAAAGGCGCTTTGATAGTATTCCGCCTCAATTTGCCATAGTGTTGAAGTGCTATATCAATACAGACCGCAATAGGTGAATCGATGAGAAGATACACTTTGCCACTTTTACTGTGCGTAATGTTGGCATTTTCTTCCATCCCAATTACAAATGTAAATGCCGAAAGTGTTGATGTCTGTTGTGAGTCCGCACCTATTGATTTGTACCTAGTAGGCCCATCTGGAGATGGAATGCTATCACCCTTTAGCACAGACTTAGAAGACGATTCAAATGAGGCTAAAATTTCTGATGCAATCGCCCAAAGAACAGAAATTGCAAGCTGGCAAATTAGCCCATCGTGGACCGGAAGTTATCCATCATCTACTTGGGAGTTTGAGATTTCGTATGAGTTAGAAAATGCCGGAGGCGCCCAAATCAACGCCAGTCTGATAATCGAAATCGGAGGAGAAGAATATACAGGTTCAACTGACCAATCGAATTCATTCCTGTCCCCAGGAACAGGAATTTTCGCAATTGATGTAGAAGTAGAATCTGGTTCAATTCCGTCATCTTCTAAGGTTAAAGTCACTCTATCCGCCCAAACAATTGTATTCTCAGTTCCAGGTTCTGAGGCTGGTTTGACATTTTTCTGGGGCAGTGATGAACATGATTCCAAGATAAGTGGAGATATCCCGATTGTTGATTTGATTGTTGACGAGCCGGTCACAGAAGGAATGGATGTCTATGTTTCCATAACAGTAGCATCACCCTTTGGACAAAAAACAGCCGCACACGCTAACAGTTTAGGAGTAAGAGTAAACGGTGAGGAGTTAACATCTGATGCCATACAAACAAGTAATGGTGAATTTGTTAGGTTAACTTGGACTTGGATTGCAGGAACTGAAGGTGAACAAACGATATCCATTGAAGCATACATACAAATTCAGACAATTAGCCCTGTGAGATCAGGTATTGCTGATTTCGTGATTTATCCAGTTGAAACGGGGGTTCTGGGGGAGGCGGATTCTATCCTCAAGATGAACCGCTTCGCTCAGATGGTGTTGGCTCAAATTTAGCTGTGAATATTGACATGCAATTGCAAAACGAAGATGATTTCTTGGTTATGAGAAAATCAATATCATTGAGTATGGACCAAGAAATCGCATATTGGATGCGTTGGGGACTAGATAATATCGGAAATGATGATTCTTCATTATCCACACCAATTGCAATGTTCAGCGAGGGTATGGTCAGTGACGACGACAGAAGAAACAAAAGAATCGACGGAGTCGAAGTTAATGAATTCCAAAACCAATTGGCAAGTGGTCTAGCAACAACATACATGTACGAAGGTCTAGATATCGAGCTAGAGGAATTGCTAGGAACTGATTTTTCAGAATTGGAAAGTGCAAGATTTTCTCTTGACCTACAAGGTGAATTAAAAGTCGTTCCTCATCCAGTCACATTGAAAATTTCAACCGTACAGATAATCGAGGAAAATCGTGTTTCAAACATCCTAAGAAATTTTGTCCGATTTAATCAACAAATGCCTACCTTCGAATCATATGACCTAAATATCAACATCGAAACAAGTATGTTGACTAGTTTGACTGGTGCTTCCCTAATTGGAGAGGACTCCCTTAATCTTGTTCAAAGACGAACTCCATTAGGCGAGACTATTACCCTTAGCGCAGAAGATATTAGCCCACGCACCACATTCGCAATCGAGGCTTTACCTTCAACCAATCCACTCAACGCTCCACTTTCACTAACTATCGTCACAATAACAGTAATTTTAGCGGGATTATTCTTTTCCCTCAAATTAACCAGAACCAAGAAACGTACAGTTATCTGGGTAGAGATGTCACTGATTCCAGTTATTATCGTCGCTTTGTACCTAGCATACCCTCCTTTCATAATCGGAGTGTTGGCTTCTGTCACCTCTACTATTTGGATAATCACTGCCGTCGCTACACCCAAATCAAAACAAAAAATGGCTCAACTCGAACAAGCAACTTATCCAGTAATAGATTGCCCCGCTTGTGAAACACCTAATTACATCACATCTAATGAAAGACCATATAGAATGCCATGTACAGGCTGCAGTCGGGTATTGAAAATCGTTGAATGATTAGAAGTGGCCTTCAATCAATAATTTATCTGCAACTAAACTTGCATGTAATCTTGCTTTTTCATCATCGTCAGGCCATTCATTTGTTGCAAGATGAAGTTGGCTAGCGATATCCATTGCACAGCCAGGAATAATCAACCTATGCCAAATTAATTCCTCAATACGCATAGTAGAAATCTTCGAATTTCTAAGAACAGGGAGTATCAGTTCGCTAAGTGCAGATGATCTGTTATCAAAGTCCATTTCGTCCCATCTTTTTGCTAACTTGTTCAACATCCTAGATGATAAATCTGGAATCATATCATCTGCTAATTCGTCTACCTCAACGATAGACCTTACATCTAATGTACCCTCTCGATTCAAATGATCTCGTAATAATGAATAAACGGGGTCGTAGTTAATTTCGACTCCTTGCCGTAACCAATTTCCAGAGATAGTGAGCGGCCTTACTTTTCTAACTCTTGCACCATCAGGAGAAATATGAGCCGCAATTGAAGAGCATATTGCTACACAATCCAATGTACCTTGATGAGGATTTTTCGAACCCTCGGTTTCGAATTCAGAAAAAATAGGATTAATCAATATCTTTTCATCGCTAATGGCTAATTTAGAACTTGGTTCTGCAAATGGATTAATTAAAACAATCAATCCTTCTAAATCAGGTAATGATAACTCACCAGCAACAACATGTTTTCGAGCTGGAAGTATTTTTCTACGGTAATTTATTCCAGAATCAAGAAGTGATGCTTCGAGTTGAATCATTGAAAGAACGCCTTGCAAGTCAGCAGGAGTGACTATTTGCACGACATTGGATTGTTGTAAAATCCTGGATATTTGTGAAATAACTTCCTGTTGACCAGAAAAAATTGGACAATCAAGCAAGTTCTTCAAGTTTCCACCTTATTGCCACGTGGGGACAGGGGTTCATGAAGTTGAGTGTGAATCTACTCAACCATCAATCTTAGTTGGTCTCTCTTGTACTTCCAGTCGGAAGGTAGTTTTCCTTCCCCGATGTAGTATTTAGCAAGACGGCGAATCTTTGCCTCAGTTAGTTCCAAAGCACGCTTGTTGTGAAGGTCCTTATGATTTCCAGAACCCATGTGTTCAATGATTCCGACAGCCTTTCTCATTAGATTCATAATATCTTCTGGATAAGTTCCACCGATTCCATTCTCGGCAAGGACAGTACCAATTCGCTTTCCATCCAAAACAGCGCGTACGTCAGGAACTGCGTGTTGGTCTCTTAGAATAGTACCTATTTGTGCAGAGGAATGACCTGCCTTTCCTAGTTCAATAATTAGATTAGTGACCTCTTTAGAGTCTGAATTTGCCCAATCTGGAGAGCCTCCATTATGAGGCTTTGTTGAACCGGACTTTCCTTTTCTCCTAGCGTACATACGTGCCATATCGGTACCTCCGAGCAAGTTGCCGACCTGTCACCTATTATTAACCGCTACGCATGGCAATTTGGCTAGGAATTACAACCTTTGGTGCATTTTGGCAAGTCTACCTGGAGTACTTTTCCATTCCCAAGCGGGTGCTAGTGCTCGAGCAGAACCAATGCATTTACCGGCTTGCATGACTAAAATATCTTCCCCGTACCGTATTGCTGGATCAAAAGATTTCAAAATATTCAAAGTTATATCTCCTTTCCATTTTTCTGTTTCATGGATTTCCAATCGCCTTAGAGTATTTGTTTCATCCAAAATATGGATACCAGCCTTAGAGAACGAAAAACTTCCACGCTCAGGAGCCCACATTGCAATTTGATTGCCATCTCGCATTATCTTCCACCTAGGAAACCTTCCACTTATTTCGCAACCGTCTAACCAAGTGTCTGCTAGATATTGTAATCTAGATATCGAACGATACTTCTCTAGATTGACTATGGTTCCATTGCGCTTTTTCGACCTGATATTATCAATCACAGCCTGACTTAATCTCTCAAGTGCAGTTTTGCTAGTCGCTCCGTCTCCTAGCCTTGTATTGACAATCGGAATTCCGCATTGAAAATTCATGGATGAGTGGTTGATTATTATACGATAATTGTGTCTTGAAATCAAAGCTTCAAGCATATTTTCGACCCGCTCTTTTTCATCGTTAGTCCAGTCTCCCGTCACTGGAATATCGTAATATGCTGCTGGCCAAGTATCCTCAAGGTCTCTCGGAACCAATCCAAGAGGAGATGTTATCATTACTTCGTGAGCAGCGTTATGGGAAATTGCGTTTTTGAATGACTTATGCGATTTAGAACTCGAATAATATGGTTTTCTTGCTGAACACGGTAGCAATATCAAAACATCATCAAGGTTTTTAGGTGCTTGATATGAATTAATCATGAAGTTCACCCAATCATCGATTATTGGGTCGTTGTGTGACTCGACAGAATTTATTTGTAATATTCGATTTTTTTCTACTATTCTTGAAAGAATTCCATCTTGCTGTTGAACTATCTTGTCATGATACCTCATGTGTTCGACCAACCTCGGGCTATTCAAAGATTGGGCTACCGCTAAATCTCTAAGCCGGTTATCATCTATAGCTGACCGCACTTCATCAAGGAGTTTTCCCAATGATTAATGCTTTTAGAATCCATTGTTCGTGGCCCGTTCCAAGTCAAAATAGCACCTGCGGATTTTGCTTGAGAAGAGCGAATAGTATCGAATAAATCAACTCCAAACCAAGCCAATACTGCACAATTATCGGGTCCAGAAATTCCTGGAGCCCAAAGCAGAGAAGATGGGAAAATATGTTTGATTTTTACAATTGCTTCAACTAACTTTCCCGGCCTGTTTGCTAATTGTAAAGCATCTGTCAAAACAACTACAATTGGGTCTAAATCAGGATTTGTTAAATCTTCATCGTGATTCATTGCCTGCCAAGAAATCGGTAGGACATCTCCTTTACTCGCCGACTGACCAGCATCAGCCTCCTCAAAAGAAGGAGGCAAAACATGACCAATCGAGGCTGACATTACTGGGCTGTTTTCCTCGGTTATCCATGGAGCAAATGGGCCGCGTGACCTTATTGTGATTCCTCTTGGAATTTGCCCATCAGAACTAATTTCAAAAGGAGCATAATCGACAGAGAAATCTTCTGTGGGATTGATTATCAAACTGGGAGTGTGCGCTATAGGATTTTTTCTGTCCCCCAATCCCCAAATTCTCGCATACCTTTGTCGGGAAATTACGGTGCGTCCAATTCCCGCCATATTACCATCGAAAAGTAAGTATGTCTTGAATCATTTGAAGTCTGATGAGTGCACGCAGTTGTTTATGGGAACAAGATTAGCGTTAGTATTGCTATCCCTTTTCCTACTTCCTTTATCATCCGCTGGTGTATATTATACACAAATCGAAGCTGTTGACGGGAAAATTTGGTTTGATTGTGATGATTCTAGTGCGAGATTGATCAATTCTACCGGACATGAATTATTCAATTCAACCGACTTCGATTCAGAAATTGAGGCAGGAAATTACACTCTAATTATTCAAGATGTTGATGAGTGCCAAGGAGTTGTACCATTAACCGAAGAGTTGCCTAATCTTAGACCTGGACCTGGGACATTTAGTGAGAGCATCGATACTGTACCTTGTATAATTACAGGTTTCAGTTTAGGATGTAATGGGACCTATATTTCTGGTGACCTAGTAGAAGATTCAGCCGATGTTTTTGTTATCGATGTGAATTCAGGTCAAACTCTTGTAAACTCATTAATTGCTTCATCTGGTGCAATAAATGTGAAGTTTTACTTTCAAAATTTGACTACTGAAACCTTAGAGAGTGAAATCGACCTGAATGTAAACACATCAATCGATTCCGACTACAAAGTCATTATGCCAATCGATGAAGATGGCAGAGTTGTTGTTTCAGTCACTAGCCCATCACCCGATACTGTTTGGGCCATGCGTGCAGAATTGTTTGAATTCGAGAATCTTATTCCTTTAACCCACCTCGATTCAATAACTGGTGTAGGCATGATGAATTTCAGTTATCAACTATCATCGTTTGAATCATTGGTAGTAACTCAATTCAGTCGATGTCGAGATGAATCCTGTGAATTTGAAATACAGAATCATTTACAGTGAAAATTATTCAACCGATTGGACCAACGCCGTCGTAGGAGATAGAATAAAATCAATAACACAGTCGGAATACATCGAGTTTCAATGGAATTGTGAATGCATTTGGTTCGCTTCGATGTCTAGATTTCGACACTTTGATGCAAATTGGGAATCCGATGCTCCCAGCCTGAGGCCATTAACATCTACTAGTGACAATTCCAGTTATCCACTAATTGCTATGGATGGAAGCATTGAATCCGGTGAATTGACTCTGCACATGGAAGACTACAGGGATATTCTTCGTATTGAAACGACAGGTTGGAATGAATCGATTCATTTAGTCGATGTTACAGTTGAAGGAGACATATATGATCTCGAATTAACCATTTGGGACATTGACCAAAATACATGGCAAGAACTAGACGTAGTTACAAAAACTTACTCGATGAATGATATTCGAGCTTCCTTGGAAGTTGGAAGAGGCACACATTTCATCAGAATTCAACATGTAAACGGTTCCGAAGCACTCGATCCTAATGCCGAACCTGTGGAATGGACAATCAGGATAACCACTGCCGTAATTGATGAAGGAGAGGAGCCATGGTTCCCACCTTCAGATGAAGTAAAGAGTGCTGCAGATGTATTTTACTTACTAATGGGAGCCTTGATGATTATTCCATTCTTGATATTCTTTATCAAGGTAAAAAAAGACAAAGAATTTGCTGAAGAATTTGCAAGTAAGAAAAATCGTCTCGCATGGTTGAGTGAGAGATTGGATAAGGGAGAAAACATTGATGCAGATATTTCCAGAGCCCTCAGAACAATGTCATCCCTTGAATGGGAAGATTCGCTAAGAGTTTGGGGGACACCTGAACTCAGACATCTAACAAGCGGGATAGACCTGGCTTTATGGCGATTAGACAGAAGATTGTCAAATGATAATTCAATTCCTATGTTAATTGGAATCAGACCTACTGATTCTGAATGGAGCGTTGCAGCTATAAGATTTGAAGCACCAGAAGGTCAGGCTTGGAAGATAGTAAAGGTGGAACCAAGGCTTTTGTTCAGAAAGGATGAAATTTTCTTGGATACAATTTCAAAAGATTCTCGCATTTTCATTAAATTGAATTTAGAGGGTAAGTCAAACTCTCTAGATGTTCATTTGTCCGGATTAATCAATAATGAACCGATTGCTGCTAAGCCTAGCAAATCGATTGTAATATCAAGTGAAGAAGAATAATCAACTTCTTCTATCTTCTGCATCTTCTACTATTTTGTCAATAATATCTCTTCCACCATTGAGTGAATCCCTTAATGTTTCAAGAGTTTTCTTAGTGCCTTTATCCAACTTTTTAGGCATGAATAATTTACAGAGAATGACAACATCACCTCGTCCAACTCCACGACTTGATGGAAGCCCTCTTCCATTAATGGTTATAGTATCCCCAGAATTGGTTCCTGATGGTACTTTTATCACCAAATCCTTTTCGTCGATGTGTGGAATCTTAATTTCCGACCCTAATGCTAGGTCGGTAAAACTCAATGGTAATGACATTATCAAATCCATTCCATTTCTTTCAAACCATGAATGTTCCTCTACATTCAATTCTATGTACAGATCTCCTGGAATTCCATTACCATTAGGCGCAGGTTGACCTTTTCCACGCATTCTCAATCGTAAGCCGTCATTCGCTCCCTTGGGAACATCAAAACGAATGGTTTGCGATTCAGAGATTATACCATCACCTGCACATGTTTTGCATCTGGACTTCGGAATCTTACCAGTTCCATTACAACTATTACAAGGTGAAATTGAATCCTGAACAAATGGACCTATCTGTTGACGAACCCTGACTTGGCCATTTCCATTACAATCTTCACATGTTTCAGTAATCCCATCTTTTGCTCCAGTTCCATCACAATCAGAGCAGTGATTGGGTAAATCCGCTTCAATCTCCTCTTTGCTTCCATTCAATACGGCCTTGATAGAGATATTGTGACGAATCAAAATGTCATGGCCTTGTCTCTGAGTAGACCTTCTTCGACCACCTCCAAAAATATTGGAAAAGAAGTCACCTCCAAGGATGTCATCAAGATTTATGTTAAATCCTTGAAATCCACCAGGACCAAATGGTGAACCGCCAGGAGCATTATGTCCAAAGCGGTCATAATTTCTTCTTTTTTCAGCATCTGAAAGAACCGCATATGCCTCTTGAATCTCCTTGAATTTTTCATCCGCATCTGGTGAATCATTTTTGTCAGGATGATATTTCCTTGCCAATGAGCGAAATGCACTTTTCAAATCCTTTTCACTAGCATCTCTTGAAACGTCTAAGACTTCATAGTAGTCTCGCTTTTCACTCATAGAAACCACTTCGATTATTACACGGGGAGAGTAGGGGTTTTTCATTACAACGCTAAAGATTGCTACCGCAATTCGAACAAAATCTTTCCCCGATAGGATTTGGAGAATTACAGGTTCGACAGGTTGGTTGTGGTTGGAAATTGGATGCCGATGCTACATTTGTTGCAGGGACATTTTGGGAAATTCCGTATGCTAATTCCTCCATAGTCGGTTCTCTCGTTGCTGGTTGAATTTCGTTATTTGCTTCGATATTTATTGTCTGCATCCCATCATCTGTCATTGAAGATATTTCCATAGGCCTTGGATTCTTTCGGTCTGTAGGAATCGGATTGATAGGAGCAATTGGCCTTTGGGCTATTACTGGAGATTCTTGGCTTCTTGATTCGATTGAGGACTGTGATCTCTCTTGTCTTTCTTTTTCTCTGTCCTTCCCTCTTAGATTTGCTACCCAGTCAAGAAATCTATCCATTGGAGATGCTTGTCTAATTGCCCCATATGTCGCATTGGTACTATTTTCATCAAATTGTTCTTCTCCAGAAACCCTGGCTTGAGCCATCCTTACCCTATCAGAGTCGATTAGCATCTCAACATTTACTTCGCCTTCAATTTCTTGAACCTGAATATTCTTACCTAGTGTGACATTTGAAACTTGGCCTTTCAAATTGTATTGTGCCTCGTCACTTAAAGTGGAATCCATCTGAATGTCTTTTTCCCAAACGCCTCCTTCCTCTGCCTTGAAATGGTGTGATACCGACTTTACAGCCTTTGACCTTCTCCATTCATGGTCTCGTACCAAAGTAGTTCTGCGATACAAAAAGATTCCAATTAAGATCCCTATGATGTGTAAACTGACATCGAGGGTCATTGAGACCTTCAGCATCTCTCTGAAAGGAGTGACAAAAAGACGCATTGAATTAATCAGAAAAACGGGCATTAGCAGAAAAACCACTGCTGTTGCCTGTCGGGCCATAACCTAAGGGATACATCAATCACGAATCAAAGTTTTCTAACTATGTTCTATCATTTGGTGCTTTACCTGACCTAATGAGTCCATCGATTAGTCCTAAAGTGAATGCAGTATGCAAAATTACAAGACATGAAGAAATTCCAAACATAGACTTAATCCGCCCATTGGTTGTTTTATCGGGGGCATATACCGCTCCGGTCAGCAAAATTGTGACAAGGTAAACCATCGGAGCCCACAACCAAAATTCGAGCAAGAATATTAATGATAAACCTACTATAGGTAAAATTTCTCTAACGTCAAAGCGACGAGGATGTTTTAGGAGAACTTTAGTCCTCCAGAATCCATACCTGTGGGACATCTTCCACCAATTCTTCAGAGATGAACGCTTGTGCATGTAAACACAACTCACATCAGACCGCCATAACTCCCAACCAGCTGCTAACATGCGCATCGATAAATCGCTATCTTGACTCGTGATGAATCTATTATCCCATCCGCCTACAGCACGTAATGCCTCAACATTGTGTAAACAAAATGCAGGTATTTTGGTTTGATGCCGACCTGTAAATCTTTGAAATTGACCGCCACCAGAGCCGAGTGGAGAAGAGATAGCACCTTCAATCCATTTTTCTACATCTGTTGTAGTTTCAGCCGATTCGGTTCTGCAGCCTATTGCACCAACCTTTTTGCCAATAGATTTCTCCAAATTTAGCAAATCATTTACTCTTTTTTCGACATGGTCAGGATTCACATATGAATGACCAATTATTTCCAGTAAGTGAGTAACTTCATCATCAATATTGGCTAACGCTAGATTTCTTGCTTGAGAAACTCGCTTTTCTGGATTGTTCAGGATAGTTATCTTATCTTTGTACTTTTTTAGAAGTTTAAGTGTGCGGTCAGTAGACCCACCATCAACAACTAAAATGTCGATTTTCATACTTTGTGCAAGTAAACTATCTATGCATTTTTCAATGTGTTTTTCTTCATTTAGAACGGGTATTACAGCACAAACCCGCATCTCCATGTTCAGGCCTATTTCAAGTTGATTTGTCAAATTTACCTGTTACATTAATCTCTATGTTATATTTCCTTAGAAATATGGAGCGGCTAAAACTCTCTGGAATTGGAGAAGGATTAGGTGTTGTAGTTTCATCTAAATTGAGATCTGCAGACATCCCTGAACTAGTATTAGAATCCATTCAGAATATCTTCCCCGAATTTACATGCGGTTTACCACCACGACCTAGTTTCCCAACAGACCAAGATGATTCGATAGCATGTCAAAACGTTTCATTGGAAAATTTCATTTCCCTATTACACAAACAATCTATCTTGGATACATCTTTAGATTACATGTCAAGAAATATTACAGACACTGGTACAACTTTTGAAATTTCTAGACAAGCTGCTTTGTCAGGAAAAATTTCATTCCCATTACCCAATGAATCACCGTTGGGAGGTGTGATTTTGATAGAGATAACTGGCCCTGATGTCAAGGACTGGCTAGAAGCGGCTACATGGCACGAAGGCAGAGAATATATTCCTAGAAAAATTGGTGACGACCTTTCGATGAATTCTAGTGCTGATGCGGTAACTTGGCACTGATTGCCAAAGCAATTTCTCTATCTGGGCCCAACCATTCAACTTGGTCAGGACCACTGCACCAAAGTATCTTATCATGTACTGATAATTTCATATCCCCAGATATAATCTTGCAAATCATTACATGTAATCTAACAACTACATCTCCATGGTCAAATATCCATTTACCTATTTCATCATGCACGGTAATATCCAAATCTAGTTCTTCTTTGATTTCTCGAATCAAACAAGATGAAGCATCCTCGCCATGTTCGAATTTTCCTCCTGGAAATTCCCACCATCCAGCATGCTTTTCTGAAGGTGCTCGCCTAGCAGCTAAGAATTTACCTTGGCTAATAATTGCTCCAGCACCTACATCGATACATGCTGGTCGCAGCATTCTATCCAGACATTCGAGGGCAAGACCAATTGCATCTGTTTGCCGTAAAGGAATGTGAAGAAAACAGCATGGGATATCGTTATCTAAATTTTCTAGAGTCCGGTAAAGGGTTTCATTGCAAATAAAGTCACCAGCATCATTACTTTTTTCTGGTTGATCTATCATACTTTCAATATCCCAATCATCTATATCTACCGTCGAAAATAAATCTCCTTTGCCTGAAATTACACCATATTTTACCATTCTTCCAGAATTATCTGGTATATTGAAATTTAGAGAGTCCTTTGCTCTTAGTTCAATTCTCGGCCGAATTGCAGATTCTGCCAAACCAATATGCAATATCGCTTTGAAATTATTTTTCTCGTTCATATTTGCCACTTTTTTCGTCCCTTCTTCATCAACTGGCAATACTATTGAAACAATTTCATGGCCCCTTATCATTTTACCTTGCAACTCATTTGCAACGATAGAGGAAACATTTGTTGTATGAGACCCAAATGGCTCAAATCCAGTTACCAATATTTGGTCTGGCATAAATTGTGCTAAATTCACCTTAACCATCATTATTTTGTAGTCAAATTGACAAATGGTGACAATCTCGGATAGGTAGATGGATATCGACGATGATGAAATCGAAGTTGTCGTATCAACGGAAAAAAACGTTGATTCCTTTGCATTAAGTAAGACAATTTGGAGTGAAATTACAGGAGGAGTCGGGATTTGGGGCACATTTAGGCCCATCTTGGCATTTTTACTATCCATCGTACCATTTCTGTACCTAGGTCAACACTTCAATAGAAACCACCAGAGAGGATTTGATTACTTCCTACTACAAATTCCACTCGCTTTTACGCTAGTGCTATGGGTTGCTCTCTACTTTTGGTCAATCTTTGATGCTTGGAGAGAATCGAGTATCCAAGTATCTGAAAATCAATTCCAAAGTTGATTATTTGTTTTGATTTCTCCGCTCGCCATACCCGCTAAATCGGATTTATCTGCGTTATCAAATTCTGTAGGTAGGTTTCCTGTGATGAAATTTCCAACATTATTGGATTCTATTGCCCAATACATCACTGAATCATCATTATTTGAATGCCCCTTGTGGTCTGGGTCTTCATGGTCAATTGGAGAAGTATAAACCAAGTTTACCAATCCAAGTAAATGACCTGCTTCATGAACAGTGACTGACCTTTCAACCTCTTCTGTTGATGGCCTACCGAGGAATCCTTCTGCTTCATCAACTGAATCCTTGAAAATAGCAACTGTGGATGCATCAACTGCTACGCCTAAAACCGAATCATCACTATATGTTCCTTTAGGGAATAAGAAGTACCAATGCAAGGTATTCGAATCCATGGCATCTCCTCCATGCTTCCATCTAGCATCCCTGACATCATCACTAGACCAAATTGAATCTATGGTAAAATCAACAATCTCTGCTTTGATTGTAATTCCATTAGGTTTGTCACATACCTCGTTGATTCGAGTTTTTACCAAATCCATGGCGATAGGATCATAATTTTCCTCGTAAAGAAAGTGCAATTCCATTTTTGTAAATTTGGAATCTTTCAAGCAAGCTAAAGCCAAACCACCAGGAATTCCTTTCTCTTCTGGAAACAAATCATCTTCACCAATACAGCCGGTTAATGCAGATGAAATCAAAATAAAAATTACTAGAAAAAATCTCATTACATCACCTAAAAGTCATCGGGTATATCTGTAGGGCTGAACAACTGTCCCGGCCCGGTGGCTTTCGCAAGTTGGCTGCGGACTAGGTGCTCCCATGAACGCAGCACTCCAAGCGCATCACTTAGAAGCATTTGTTCTTCCTCAATAGTCACTCTAATCAAGGTATCAAGAATATCCATCCTATCCCTATCAACAATTGATAATGCTTTTTCCAAATCAAAGTTACTCGAACTATGCTCTTCTTGCTCCTCGATTTCCCACTGTGTTGCTAAATTTTCTGGGATGTTGTCAGTATGCTCCTTTAGTTGTAGATATATTCGATTTGTCCAACGCGATATAATCATACTGGTTTCAATTAGAGGCATATTCAGTTGTTTTACAAGATTGACGATTCTCTCCTGTAATGTCACCATAGAATCTGTACCACTCATGTGGAATCACCTCTGCGAGTCTATTTAGACTGCATTTCCATGTATTGATGGCCATATGCTGCCCATTGTTCCATTGTCCAACCATCTGGTAATCCAGTAGGCGGAAGTGGAGGGGCGGGAGGAGTAGGCATTGTTGGTGGAGTAGGTTGGACTGGAGGTGCCTGAGGCTCTGGCAGTTGCTCGATCACTGGAACTTCTTTCCCATCCAATGAACCTATTACCTCATCTGTTTGGTCTGCTTCTTCGAATTCATCTCCCCTGAATTCTTCGAATCTGAACCATTGTCCAAACAGCATATGACATTGCACTAAGAGCAATTAGATACATGATAACTGATAATTGTGAATTAGCTACTTGGTTTGCTAATGCGGTTCCGTCTCTTTGGACTTCTTCTTTTATCATCAATGGCGCGATTGAAATTCGTTCTTTTTCAACTCCTGAATCAATAAGTAATAATCTGAACTCTACCGTATCTCCAACTGAATAATCAGCGATTGTTTCTAGTTTTAATTGAGCTTTGGAGCCAGAGGAAATAGTAATTTCTTTGCTATCCATTGTCTCCCAATTTTGTCCTTCAACAAGCCTTTGTAACACAAAGGTCACATTTCCAGATGCTCCGTTATTTTTAGTTTCAATAGATAAGTGAACGGATTCAGCAGGGTTAGGTGTTGGATTGGACCAACTCCAGAATGTCTCTGCCGAACGTAGGCTTACATCGGGGCCAGTAAGGGCTAGACCCCAAGATGCCAATGGATTATTGATATTGTTGCTGTCACTATTGAATGGATTTCCTGACGCGTCAGAACCTGTTACCCAAACATCGATTGAATAAGATGGCAACAATTGTGTAGCACCATTATCTGTCAAATCTATATTTCCGGTCCAGAAGTATTGGTCTTCGAAAGGTGTTGTATCTGGTAATGCTGCAGAGCCTCTGCTAATTTCTGCTTCACCCGCTCTGACCAAATAATGAATCACTGCTGGGTCATCATCAGAGAAACCTTGGTCGTCCCTAGTTTCTAACATTACTTGCAGATTGCCAGCTAATGAAATTGGAATATCATTTCCAGGTTCTAATCCTGCAAGAGTGATCGCATTAATCGATGGCCTATCACCATCTACTGCCAACCTCAATCTTGGCTGGTATTCGGACTCATCTTCCGCAATGCCAGGTAAGTCAATCAACTTAGCCTGTAAATCTAAATGTCCACTTCTAACATACGGAACAAGTAGATCGATAGAAAAGTATCCTCCTTCTCTACTCGTAGTCGTCCATTGGTGGTCATAATCACCGAGTGACACTGTGAATGCTCCATATGGTGCAGGGGTTTCATCTTCTGAGAATAGAACTCTACCGCTGAATCTCAATGCTTGTCCAGCACCGATAAGAGTCTCATCAAATTCTGGATTGTAGTGATTCGTACCATCTCTCAGTTCAACCGCAAGAATATGTCCCGGTTGTGTATCAAATCTGAAGTCATTATCTAAACTCCACAAATCATTACCTAAACCTGCTTTGTGGATATTACAAGGAATTGTTTCATCAAGACCACATGATTGGTCTTCAACCCAAACCTTGGGTATGAAGGTATCTTCACCATTGGTATCCCATATTTCTGGGAAATCCCATGTCAATTGGAACCTAATAGACACAATCATTCTAGATTGGTTAGTAGGATCTAGAATAATTTCTGAATACAAATTCGACACAGCAAGTCCTGGTCCTCCACTTTCTAGGAATAATTCTGGCATTCCATCTGAATTCTTTGATACATAACCAAATATCGATGTTTCATCGTCATCATAATCTTCTGCCAATGCTAATTGGAAGAAATTGATATCCCACCATCCATTGATATCTGATAACATAAATGTGGCAGTGTAAGGCATACCTGGGTGCAATGGCTCTTTGTCATCATGACCAAGAATTGTTGAATTGTCAATATCCATGAATGGTTCGAATTCTTCACGAATTTGGTACCATGAAAGTGATGCATCCCAATCCGGTGCTACATCACCGGGTCTCTGTCCGCATAATTCGAAGCCTTCAATATCACAAACAGGCCCTCCACCCATTGCAATTACATTTCCTTGGCCGTCTTGTCCGGAGACATAGAACGCTACTTTATCGCCATGGTATAGGAAAGAATCATCGATTAAACTGTTGAATACATTCATTCCACCAGGGCGAATTTCGGGGTTGTCATTATCTTAGACCTGTATTCAATCGGTTCTGGAAGACCGTTGAAGTTTGAATCATCACATTTCTCGTGTTCGCCAGCTTCACATCCGACCCAATAATGCAGTTCGACCGTTTGAGGAGGATCTACCGAATCTTGGATAATTACTTCGATAGCTTGTCCACCAGGAGAAGGTGGTCCTTTGTGGATTTCAGAACTTTGTAGTGGAGTTGCTGAAATAACTAGAGGTGCATTACCATCAAAAATTAGTTTGATCGTATTGTATCCTGGATTCATGTAGTTAGAACCGTTTGTTAGATTCACTGCCTCGACATACAAGACCATACCTCCAGCAGACGATTCCGTAGGAGAAATGAATGTTAGATTGTACTGCCCAAATCCTGGATTAGATTCTGTGTGCAAAATGATCGGTTCTCCAATCGGGTCTCCATCGAAGGTCACATTCTGACCTAATACTCGCAATTCAAATTCTCCTGCAAGTGGGAAAAACGCTGAATTTTCAAAATTTATTCCTCCTAGAATAGTGATATTATATCCACCTCTAACCCAATCTCCTGGGTAGAGTTGACGCCCGGTTTCTTCCCATACTCTCATTCCATTTAGTTGGATATCATTCTCTACGTTCAGTGCTAGTGTATCTGTTGTCCAAGATTGAATTTGCGGGCCTAGGTCATCACTTACAGAAACAATTGCTTCCATTTTTCTCTCATCATCCCAAGACCAATCAACTCGAAGAGGAATTGAAACAGATAAAATATCATCATTGCTTAAAGAAGAGGTACAATTTCCTACATCCCATTGGATTATCCCTTCACCATCACTCTCTACAGTACAAGTGTCGCCCCTTATCCATTTGAAGGCAGGATTTGGCCCGTTTGAATTATTCAAACCAATTGTAGCCTCTGTGACTCTGTCTACTAAATCACCATGGGCCATCCTAACCACTAAATTTCTGTAAACTCCATCTGGAGCCACTAAATTTCCTTCTAGGTTAGCATCTAATACACGAGTTTTCATTCGGTATTCAATATCTAAGTCCGTTAATTTGACTCGGCCTGGAGTATTTGCCTTGACTGCGATTGGAATCTCTACTGTACCTACTCCATTGTCAGGAATTATTTGATTAAATGAATCAACGAGAGTTGGTATATCTGAAACTACTGCTCCTACCGGGGAATCATCCGATGCTACTACTGAACTCTCATTCAAGAATAATACTGAATTCCAATCCCAATTGTTGTCAGCACCAACATCTAATTTTGGACCATCTGGGTAGCCCTCTTCATACCATAGGATCATTTTATCGATTTTTGGAGTAACAGTATTGTCGGAAGTTGACAACAGTACGGAATACAATATCTCATTCCCTCCACCTTGAGTTGAGAATGATACCTCCAAATTATTGGCTGCATCTTCCCAAGTACTACCATTATCGTTGGACACCTTCACTTCAACATTCGTTGTACTAGGTTCATCTGAAGTCCAAACAGCACGAACTTTCCCGACACTTGTGCCTGTCGATACCCTTTGACTAGTCCAATCTCCTGATGAGCTGTATGTTGTAGCATATTCCAAATTCATCCACCATGAAACTGCAGAAGAACCGATTAATTGCATCTTCCAAACCAATTCTGTTCCTGGGTGCATGAAATGAATTGTTTGATTGGTATCTACTGCTTCCCAGTGAGTCCCATTGTCAGCACTAACCCAATAATCAACTCTATCACCTTGGGTTGGAGCAGACCAATGATTTTGAACATTTACAGCAACTATGTCTTCATCAGTTGTTATCGTTTCCCCAATCCATGTTGTTGTTCCAGGGGCAGGGTTAGTAGAATAAGTGACACCTGTACCAAATTCTCTGTAATAAAGAGTCTTTGAAGACCATGTAGAATATCCAGTATCAACTGTTAAAATTCTCTTACCATCGTAAAACATTCCAAGTCCTTTTGCTGTGATATCTCTAGTTCCAGATTGAGGAACTAATGAAGTTGAAGAACCTGAGATTGCCCAGACGCTCATTTCATCAGTATCAGCCCAGTAATTTCCTTTCATGCATCGCATGTAAAAGAAATTGTCATGTACGGTTAATCCATGTACAGAACTTGTAGATTTACCACATTCTACAGCAGTTGACATGAAGGAATAAACATCTTGTCCTCTTGTATATTGTCCATTGGACCCGAACTCATATGGAATGATACTTCTTTGCTCACCGTGTACAACCCAAATCTTTCCAGTCGTTCTATCAAATGAAATCCCACTGTAGTCACCGTATGAGCCACCTGGGCTCAAATCATAAGAATCAAGGCACTTCCATGTCCAGTCATCTGATACATCGATTTTCATAACTCTGAGATATTGAGTAGGTGTTGATGTCGAATAGAAATATCTGTACGTTGTAAAAATTCCATAAAGGATTTCATCATCCGTGATTGTCCAATCTTTGAATCCATATCCCTTGTAAAAGGTGGATGTTGGATCTTGGGGTAGTGTGCAAGTACCTTGCTGTAGGTCTATCGTAATGTCCTTCGATGCGTTGTTAGGATGCATACGATTTACAACTTTATCGAAGTTAGTTCCAGTAAATGTTGACAGGAATAACCAGTCGTGGTTTCTTAGCACAGCACCTTGGCCTTGAGCCATTAGATTGTTGCTATTGAGTCTGACCTGGTTGCTAAATCTTGTCTCGGTAGAATTTGAGGTATGTGGTTGGCGCACTGCATAACTTCCGTTGTCAAGCCAAGCAGTTGAACCTGGCAATTCTGCCTCGCTCATTCCGTGTGCATTCATTTCTGAATCGGAACTACCGAAACCTAACGTCAAATCACTACTTCTGGAATCGACATTATTTGATTCACCATCCATCCACTCTTCGTAGGTATCCGTAGTGACCTGAGACCACCCAGTAGAGGAGGCACCGGACAAAGTTACTTCAAAATCAAGAATTTCTGCACCTTTTGGTATTGCAACCTTTGTTGTTTTATCTGCACCACCTTGGTAGAGTGCAATATTTTCCACGCTACCATCGGAAAATGTGTAAATATGACGGGTCGCACCATTTGCAGATGCTTCACTGAGCACCATTTCTGAAAATGGACTCATTGGAGTTAGTAGCAGAATAATTAGAATAAATCCTAAACCAAGGCGTGAACTTGTTTTCTGCAATTAAGCACCCCTGCTATTTGCAGGAATGGCATAATTATTGAACTATGCGGCGAAGCGTCACATGGACAGAAATCAGAATTATCCTGATTAAGTATCTCTACTATCATAACGAAGTGGCGATGAATCTCCTCGGAAACCATCTTCCTCATCATCTTTAACTTCGAACCAATCCACCAACCAATCACCGTCAGTATCCCAATTCAGTGGGTCACTTCCCTCAGCAATGTGGTCATCATCCAAATCTAGCATATACCATCCTAGAATCTTCTCACCATATTCCAATGTTGGAGCTCGGTTTGTATTGCCAGCGTAATAAATATCCCACAAATCTGTCAAGTCTCCAGAACTCAGAGTATTGTCATCTGAGGTGTCAATATCTAGGAAATTTGTATCTTGGTCATCAATAATCAAAACATAACTTTCGTCATTAATATTCTTCTTCACCATTCCGAGGTAATTAGTAGAGTCTTCAGTAATTTCTCCCAATCCCAATAAGAAAGCTCTGAACTGCCACCACTCTGTGATTTGACTACCGTTCCATGTTTCTCCAGACAATCTCACGGAATCAGGTGAGTCTAGGTTTGGATCTGTAATTGCGAAAAATTCCATGAAATTAGTATAAGCAGTATACTCACAAGTCGCCCCCGAACAATCCCAATTTCCATCTTGGTCTGGGTCTTCGTTTGCATCAAGAGGATCTCTCGGGTCAAAAGTAGCCCAAGTTAGACCTAATGCAGGCCTCGATAGTGTTGTTCCATCGGTTGATAGAGGCCTACAGGATACTGTGTCAGTTGTACAAGGGCCTCCTGTTCCTGGGTCAATCCACTGAACTTCCACAAATCGTTGAGAGGAATAATTATCATTCGTTTCATTCCATCCTTTTTCATATTCATACCAATCGGGCAACATATCTCCGTCAGTATCATCGTCCATTGGATTTGTGCCATATTTGAAAACCTCTCTTCCATCCGAAAGATTCCAGTCTCTATCATGAGATTGAACCACACCATTTAGGACAACTGTGTTGAATGTAATCGCATCTCCATCGGAATCGTTTGTGTCTGGCCTGGTACCGTTTAGGTATTCCATGATGTTAGTGAACGGTAAGTCGCCTATTCCATTTTGAATAATTACTCCAGATGCGGTAAAACTTCTATCAGACCAAGTGCCTTGTTCAGCAGGGATATCAAACGAGGTCCTGTTATACCAGCCATCGCTATCAGGGTCGTAATTTACATCAAACGGGTTTACAGGATTAGTCGCCCAATGATTTTGAGTTGTTGGGTCAGGTAATCCATAAACAGCATAACAGAATTCCCAACCATCTTCTATTCCATCAAGATCTGAATCTGTAAAAGTTGGGTCACTAATACCAAACAATGTTCGATTGAATGTTTCACTATCTGCATCATTTATCATGTCCATTCTTGCAGTTGATAACGCATCTTTATTTCGGAAGGTGTTGAAAATGGCTCTTCTAGCCTCTAACACAGTACTTCCCTCCTCAACATATGCTGCGACGGCATCGTCCCCAAATCCGATTAATCCAGAACCAGTGGATAATCTCTGAGAATATTTTCCATAGACCCGTGACTCATATTCTCGCTTATTTGTGAATTGTTCGTCTATCGAAATGTTGCCATCCCTGTCACAATCCACCGAATCTTGGTCGCTATCAAGCCATTGGTCTGAATCAATCAATGGATTCATCGACCAACGATTATTTTCTAAATCCCAACTAGTGAACCAATATTCATACCCATCTATCATTCCATCATCATCGGTATCGGATATGGTTGGGTCGGTAATTGCCATTATTGTTGATATGAATGTGTTAGGAATTCCAGTTGATTGCCATTCAGTAAAGTCTGCAAGATGTCGCTTTCCTCTTTGGCCTTTTTCAAGTATGATTGTGTAAACACGTTGAGCTTTTTGTGTAGGGTCGTTCAAGTCTCCATCTATGTGCATCAATGGTGAATCGATTGGATGGTTTCCACCATTTTCAGGGTTAGTCGTCAATAATGAAAATTCTTGTGCATCAGTCAAAGCATCGTTATCTGAATCGAACGAACCATCACCTGGAACTAATGGATTCAATGTCCAAACCTGTGCTGTATCATTCCATGTTGTGAACATTAACTCTAGTCCATCAATAAATCCGTCTCCATCAGTATCGGGGTTGTTAGGATCTGTGGTCAATCCAGAAATATTAATCAGATCTTGGGAAATGAATGTTCCAAAGGATTCGGAATTAGTAATTCCAGGCCATTGTTGTAGTGTGTATCCAAGGCCAGCAGTAGTGACGAACCATTGAGGAGATGAACGATTTTGATTTGTTTCTGACAATTCTGGAGCTATGCTATTGTATTCTTCCCAATTACTCATACCGTCGTCATCAGCATCCTCCCACCTATCGTCTGAATCCAATGGGTTCAATGTCCATACGCTATCGAACATGTTCCAGCGCGCATACCAAATTTCCCAGCCATCGGGCATTCCATCAGAATCGCTGTCTGAACTTGTAGGGTCACCAGTTAAATCTCCATCAGAGAAAATGTCTTCAGGTTCACCCATTTCTGAAATGTTGTTGAACAAATCAGTCGAAAATCCATCCGGAATTTCTTCACCTTCAAGGGTCATATTTCCAGCGAATAGACTGTCCTTTATGTTGTATTCAAGCCAATTAACAAACGCTTCATTTTCTTCGATTACCCCGTTGTGATTGATATCATAGCCATCACCGTCGGGATTTTCAAATGCATCACTTCCGTTCAAAGGATTGATTCCTACTTTACTAACATCCCATGTACATGCACCGCGAGCTTCCCAACCGTCAGGTAAGGTGTCACCATCTGAATCCCTGTTATTTGGGTCTGGTTCGGCCCAAAGAGCGACAGCTTCTTCGCTTTCTAAGTGACTTTCAAATAAATCTCCAATCAATCCAGATTGCTTGATTAAACTCCACTGATATTCACAAAGATTGGACAAGCCATCACCATCTGCATCCCAGTTTGCGTCATTCGGGTCGTTTGGGTCCATGGTCCAGTTATTAGAACCGGTAAACGTAGAACCAATCCATCTTCTGTGTTCCAATTCCCAGCCATCAGGCATACCATCCCCATCGGTGTCCGGATTTGTAGCATCAGTACCTAAATCAATGCCCAATGAGGACAGATATGTTGTGTTAACTGATTCGGCTATTGATTCATCACAAATGTGAATGTAATCATATTGATTGGTGTAGTGGCACCACATTGGAGTTGTTTCGTGGAAAATTCCAAAATATTCTGAACCATCACTGACCCCATCGTTATCGGTATCGACATTACGTGGGTCTGTTGCATCATAGCCAGCGTTGGTCCTTGCAGTATATCTGAACTCATCCAAATTCCTCCACAGGCGTTCATTAATCGGGTCATCATCAAGATTAACACCATCTCCATCAGCATCTAGCAGAGCATCCCAAGGGTCGGTAGGGTCTAGGCCATAACGTACCTCCCATCCATCGAGCATTCCGTCTGAATCTGAATCATTTGCCATCGGATCCATTAATTCCAAATTGGAATATTTCCCTGGACCTATCCCTGTAAAAATTCTGTCAATTCCAGAAACTTGGTGAACGGATAATGCAGAGATTAATCCGGGAACCCATTCCTGGTTTGTCATTCCATATATTGCTGAATAGCCGCCATTTAGAGACCAGAGTCCCCAAGCGGAACCAACTAACAATTCAGAACCTGTCGAATATAGAGAATTGATATCATTGGTTCCCTGAATAGTGAAACCAGATATTCCTGGGTGCTCGAGGTCACCACTATGAGTCAGGGCACCAGATAATATGTCAATACGATGTAATCCAGATGGAGTGCCAATCCAGACAACTTGGGCAGGAGCATCTGTTGGCCCATCAACAATCATTGCATTGACTTGTGCAGGATTCCCTCCACCAAAAGACCCGATTGCTCTTAGATTATCGATGTTTGATGCAATCGAAGTCGGTTCGGGAGAGAAATAAAACTTCCAATTTGGTATCGAATTATCTCTGGCGCTTGTTGTCTCAACTGTAAATAGGCCAACATCTGTACCGACAAACAAAGTCATTGGCCCACTGCTAACTTCACTGTGTACAATTACAGTAGCTGTTGCATTTCCGCTATTCATGGTGTTATAGATACCTTCTCCGACATCGAATTTGGTTATTGAAACCTGACCGACTTGGAATACCGAGCCAAATCCACCAAAACCAAGAGCGATGATGTACTCATCAGTACCATCTGATACTAATTGTGTTCCTGCAGTATAGTGGCCGATGTAGTAGTCCCAATCTGAGATATCTGATATTAAACCGCTATCATGAGGGGCAAACCAAACTCCCTTTTCGGTAATTAAGACCAAGTAATTGTCAAGCAAAATCATGTCATGTAAATCGTGGCCTTGAGGTAATTCATGGTGTTCTGCAGTTTCATCTTCGAAATTTAGAATTGAAACACCCAATTTTGTTCCAACCCACAATTTGTCTTCGACAGAATAGATTTCTCTAACATCATGATTGTAAATCGAAATTTCATCATTATTTATCTCCTGATAAAGAGGATATTCGAGGTAAGTTCCTTCTGAGGAATCTAAATCAACCGACCTCATTCCTGCCTTCACAGTATTACCATCGTCCAAATGCGTGAGGTATTCCTCAAGCGTAGAAAGTTGCTCACCAACTGCCAATGCCTCTTTTGAACGAGCAGCATCTTCACTTATTATGCCATCACGATTTGCATCCCAACCATCATTATCAAGATCTACTAATGCGTTAGATCGGTTTAATGGGTCAAGACCGAAATGAATTTCCCATCCATCACTGATATCATCCCCGCTTTGAGGGAACAATCTACGGTTTTTGACACCGTCGTAATTGTACCTATCACTGTCTGCATTTAGTGGATTAGTGCCAAGCCAAAGATATTCATCCACCACATCAGATGTTCCATTTCTTGCACATGCCGATAGAATATTGGGGAAATATGTGTAGTTTGAGTCTGATGATATGAATGGCCAATCGATTAAAGCCGATGTTCCAGGTCCAGGAGCATAGCATCTTAGCCCATCTAATTCGTTTGTCCAATTTCCTGGTTGATTGTATTGGTATTCCTCGGATGAAGTGAACATCTCGTTGATTGTCAAGAAACCATCTCTATTAACATCGAATCCATCTTCATCTAAATCTAAATCAGCATCACTTGCATTCAGTGGGTCAAAGTATAAACAATTGAATCTTTTTTCCTCTGAATCAAATCCTCCTAACCTTTCACACATGTGAACTTCAAATCCATCCGGCATCCCATCTCCGTCAGTATCTGATTTCCTTGGGTCCAAGTATATTCTATCTCCACTTTCATCAATAATTCCAGTCAAACCTCTTTGGAAGCTTGGACTAACACACTCGGCAGGATAAGGCCAACAATATTCCTCGGTGGAATTTAGCCCATCCAGATCTATATCGATAAATGCGTCAGAAGCATTATCCCTATCGAGTCCTTTCATAACGACTGCCCTATTGTCTGGTGAAGAGAAATTGATGTATTCACTGAATAAATTCTCGTGTACATCAGGTATTTTATCGCCATCTGAATCAGTTGCAGGAGGCCTTTCTCCTTCTGTGAAATTTGGATTTGTTGTACCGACATTAGAAATTGCTGGAAGTTGTGAAACAAAGAATAATCCAGCCACGACCATTATTGTCATCAGAAGTGTTGACTGAGAACGACGCATGTCCATCACCAAGGCGCAGTTGCACCCAATTAACCAATCAGTTGAACCAACCTTAATAGAGTGATGGAACATTGTTCAGACATGAAATCTCCTCGGTAGGAACTTTTGGATGCAAAAACTCAGTTTTTTTAGTTAGATTACAGGTTAATTCAAAGGCCACACGCGTTCGCCCTAAAGCGGTCAGATGCCTCTATCATTCACACATTTAGGTACCGGAAGTAGGGGGAACTCTACCTTGGTTGAATGTGGAGAAACCAAGGTTTTAATCGACCAAGGATTTAGTGGAAAGCAGTTAGAAAATCGTTTGGCTAGGATGGAAATAAAACCTACGGAAATTGATAGTATTCTTGTGACTCACCATCATTCAGACCATGGAGGTGGTGCGAAAATTGCCCAAAAAAGATGGGGTATCCCCGTCTTTTGCAACGACAGAACCGCAACTGCCCTAAATCTAGACTTAAGCAAAGTCAATTTATTTGAAAATCTCGATGTATTGGAATTCGGTGAAGACTTGGGAATTATTCCTGTTCCAGTCCCACACAGTGGAGCAGATAATGTTGCATTCATTGCTTCCAACAATGGTGAAAGAGGTGCGGTTATCACCGATTTAGGTTCTTGGACCGAGGAATTAGTCACGCACGTTGCAGGTTGCCAACACATTTCTGTAGAAGCAAATTATGATTCTAAGAGATTATTCAGCGGGCCTTATCCCAGAAAATTGAAAGATAGAATTTCAAGTAGAGGAGGGCACTTATCTAACGACCAGACCGGGCAATTTTTGTCGAGAGTTGTCAATAAAGATACTCGATCGATTGTTCTAACTCATCTATCGGAAGAAAATAACGCACCACACTTAGCTGAATCAACAGTTCTCTACCACATCGACGAACAATTCGAAGGCGATATCAAGATATCACTACAAGATGGCCCAGAATTCACTCACCACATCGGACAAAGTGAAGATGAAAAGGTCGCTAGAGAAGGAATATGGCTACGAGGATAGCCAGAATTTTAAGTTAAATTGGTGAAACCATAAGAGGGGGAATATTCTCTTGGTCATGATGAGAGCATCTAATGTCCGCCGAAATGACAGCGCAGTCAGCGAGGTCATTGGTGTAGTGATGCTGCTTGCCATGGTAGTAACGATGATGGGTGGAGTTTTTCTTGTTTTGACTCCCTATGTGAATGACTTCCAAGACAACACAGCTTGGACAAATGCAAATGGTATCGCTGATAGGTTAGATTCTAGAATTGATGTGGTCGCAACGGCATCCAATAATACTGGAATTAGAACAACTGTAAACGCTCTTACCAGTTCAATAATGCCTGTAATCAACGCTGAAACATGGACAATGAGTGCTGATTTAACCTCTACAGAAGAGGTCGATGTTCGTTATCTGAATCAAACCACATTCACGATTTTTGCGATTAATGAATCGGCGGTTAAAGCCACTATTTGGACACCTGAAAATCTACAAACAATCGAATTTGATTCAAGCCATGAATCGGTTTTAGTCGAACATAATTTGACATTAAAAGGGACATACATAGTCACTGTATTCAACTCCCAAGATAATGCTATTCATCGACATGCTCAGGCTTCGCTTTCAGGCCTTATCGTTAAGACGAAGGTCCAAACTGGCGAGCATGCAATCGCAATGGTCAATGATGCCAGATTTGATAGATTTTCAAATGAGCCTTGGGATGTAACGACTTCTCCGGATATGAAAATTGAAGAGTTATTCGATGGCACAATGCGGACAAGCCTATCACTTAGAGACATAGAAGTCACCGGAGCAGTACCTAACGGGAGAAATGCGATTTTTGATATCCGCTCTCAAGGACCTGTACAATTGTTTAGCGGTGATGCTTGGAACTTCAGATACTCGTATGAATCTGAATTGGGTCCAACCATAACTCCACAAATGAATGAAGGTTGGTTAATTGATTATCAATTACACAAAGTATCCGACACTTTAGACCAGTACAGAGGGATAAGGCCCTGGTTAAGAGCGAGTGGTTTCGATGGCATGACAATCGACCACGATGGTCGAATGATCGATTTGGAAATAGATTTGCAGTTAGTGGAGGTTAGCAAATGATAACTTCCAATTCTTACAGAGATGAAGAAGCAGTGAGTGCAGCTGTAGCAACAGTTCTCTTATTTGGTGGTGTGATATCAATAATTGGAATCATGCTACTATCCCTAGTACCGGTAATTCAAGAATTAGAGGGCTCCCTGAAGAGAAATGATATGCAAGCCCAGATGGAGATAATGGGGCATGAAATCAATCTATTATCTGAGTCTGGCTTACCAGGAGATTCTGCGGAAGTCGAGTTAATTCCAGTTGACGGTGCCCTAAGATGGGATAGACTACGGGGTGGAATGTGGTATTCTGCATCTTGGCATGAAGATACGACATTTAGAATTCGTGGCGCTCTTGACTTAAACAGAGAAATAGAAATTCGACATGCTGAAAGTCATGTTCAAGCGGTTTGCTATGAAGATATGCGACTAGGTCCCGACCGACATTTCTTATTCACGCCTAATCCACAGGCAGAACATGTGATTGTCACTCCTAAACACGGATTATCAATCCCGCTTGGCCCAGTAATTGTAGAACAATCCGGAGAAAAATATCCCCTATCAATTGGAGACGTTTTGAGGTTGGACGCCAGTTCAGTTATTTCTTCATCACACGATTTATCTGGACTTGAACTGTTTGGAAATGGTGGCTCAACAATTGTTCCACCGGTCAAACCCAACCCAGTAACAGGAATGGGACAAAATTGGGCTATTCCAATACCATCTGGAAACATCACTATTGAATTAATGTCAAAGGAAGATATGCTAATTCAATACTCAATTGATGGAACCAGCAATACTGAAATCGTTTTACAGCCTGCTGGAGTAAGGTATGCAAATTCTTGGATTAAACAAATTTCTTCTGCAGAAGATTCACTTCTCGAAGTGGTCACTGATGTTGACGCACAATTAATGGTCATCCATGAAAACATTGGCCAAACTATGATTCTAGGTCAAGAAAATAACTACATATCGAAAAATTTTATTGCACCGTACAGCGATGGAAATATCACGATATTTAATCCAGGTACAGATTCCGCAACAATAACTTGGAGAAACGGAGGTTATTCAGTTCCCTCAAACCAAACTATTTCCATCCCTTGGCCACCAATTGGAATCGAAAATTCAACTACGCTAGAAAGCAATCAGGATGTAATGATCAAGTGGAGTAAACAAAACAATGGTGCGTACACCCTGCCTGCAACCGATACTGGGCAAATAACAGGAATGGAATACATTGTTGATGAAGATGATTCAATCACCACTACAAACTCTACACATGGAGATTATATGACAAAATTCATTCGAAATGGTGATGATGGAATCGAAATTTTAGAAGATGATGGGGCGATGCGATGCATTTCGATTGATCAAACCGCATCTGGATGGATTTCAACTACCCTGCCATGGAATACAATGAATGGCATACCAGAAGGACAAATCGTAAAAGCTTGGCAAGAAGGAAAACATCCAGCCAGTATTGAAATCACCTTGATTGGAAATCAAGGAGATTCCAACTATGCAGTTCTATCAACAGCCTGGGCATTCCACATCTCAAGATTAACCTATGAATTTGATACATCGATCACCGGCTTAGAAGTTGCTTGGAGTTCTGGAGCAATCGTCACAAATCACCCTGAATTGAAACCCACCATATTGCAAGGCCCAGCCGATAGACAAGGCCCCGGTCCAAGATTTAGTGTGACCATACCGTCGCTTCACCCTACATCTACATCTGTTGAAGGAAGTGGATACATGAATTTAGACATGGAGTTAACGATGAGACAGAGCCTTGCATCATGTACTGCTCACGATGTTAGAAGAGGTTGGGTCGGCCCATACGGTGATGCAGTGGCATCATGGTCAAGTGAAGGCTTGGAAGCATCTAATGATTGGATTGTGAATCCCGGCAAATTCGACCTCCTAAAAGATTACACCGGTTGGGTGCCAATTCCAACACATGGACCCAGTGAATCAATATGGCATACTGCAGGGGAGCCAATTCAGTTCAACTTACAGATTAGCAGCATAGATGTTGAGATATCCGAGGTGGGTTCATGAAGGGAAAATTGGTTGATGACAATTCAGGTGCAAGCACTGAGTTGGGATATATTTTCACTTTCATGTTGGGAGTAATATTCCTATCAATGTTTAGCGTTTGGGCCTTCGGACTTGAAACGTCAACACGAGAGCGGTGGAATAACACGGCTGTTGATGTAAATATGGCTGATATAGCAGGAGCTGTCGAACGAGCTGATGCTGCAAGCAGAGAAGACCCCAATTCACGATATGCTGAGTTTGTCGAATGGAGACTAACAGAGGCTGATGAGTCCCTATTCACCCTTACCTTAGACGACGAAGGTCTCCATCTAGACCATACAGAGAATGTATTGGATAGGGATGTTTCAATTTCAGGTGCAGGTGCTGGTGATTATACGGGTCAAATGACATTATCTGGCACAACGAGTATTTGGGTAATATACGATGATGGAATGACGTATATCTCAAAAGATAGGCCAGATTTTTGATTATCTTCCCATCACTGCTGTGTGAACCATCATTTGGACTTCACGCATTCGGGTTTGAGCACCTAATTCTCTGAAAACCGATAATGCTCTTTGAAGATATTCCATTCTGCGTTGCCTATCAGGTGCCACACCACCTAGGCGTGCTAGTAATTCTCCAATCTGCATTCGTAAATCATTGGCTTCTGAAATAATCAATGCTTCTCGATATCTTTCCAAAGCATCTTCGATACGTCCACTGTCTTGCAGAACTTCACCCAGTAAAATTGAAACCTCAACCAAAGCGAGTGGATCACCTGCTTCACCCATGGTATCTAATGCTCCGGTGTAATGATGTAGAGCCAAGTCTGAATCTCCTGTTTTAGCATAAAATCTACCTAATACCGCTCTAGCTCTTGCGTGTAGTATTGAATCTTCAGAATCAACTGTTCTTTCGTAGGAAGAAAGCGCATGATTCCTCGCCCTATCTTCTTGTCCTAAATCTAACAGGGCTCGAGCAAGAACTATCTGCGCAGGAATCAGTTCTTCGGAAATATCTCCTGAAAGAATTTGTTCAACTTCAGAATATGCTTCTAATGCCTTATCTTTCTCACCGTTCCTTCTGAGAATATATCCCATGTTGTTGTATGACCTTGCTGCGCCTAGAGCATCATTTTGAGAAATAAACAACTCAAGCGCCTTTGTATGCATACTGAGGCTAGCATCAGAATCTCCTCTCTTTAGCGCAATATCTGCTAAATTGGACATAATGTCAGCAATTACGTCATTCAATTTTGCTTTTTCAGCAAGTGGTTTAGCATCGTTGAATGCCTGTTCGGCCTCATCGAATCTTCCAAGTAAAGAGAGTACTTCACCACGTAAACGGTCCACTTTACATGCATTTTCAGGAGGAATTGAATCCAAGTCGACAGCTTCCAAAAGATGCAATAATTCGATGTGACCTTCTTTTACGAGATCTCTTCCTCTTGCGGTGACAATTTCAACCGCATCTTCATGTCTCGATGATGAAATTAAGTGATAAATTAGTTCCATTGCCGTAGAACTGCTGTCAGATTGTTTTTCATACCACGAAACTGCTTTGTTGTGTAGTTCTTCTCTAGATTGATTATCTAAACTTTGTAGCAAGAATTCTCGGATTAAATCATGTACATCATAAGTGTCTGAATCAGCTTGTCTAGCAAGGCCGGATTCAACCAATTGGTCCAATTCATCAACACTCAATCCCTGAATTGTGATTGCATCTAGAGGAATAGGCTCCCGGTAAACCGATAAAGCACCCAAGAGTCTTTTTTGCTCCCCAGATAGTTTTGAGAATATTTCGATGTTTACATAATTTTCAAGAGTTTCGTGGAAAGCACCTGCTGATGCACCACGGTTAATCAATTCAAGAATCAGAGGGTGGCCTCTACTCAAAGAATGAATGTAGAGCAACTTTTCTTGGTCAAGGTTATCGAATGCAGAAAGTAGAGATCTTGTTGAATCTTGGTCCAAACCTTCAAGCGGCAAAACAAGTGACACTATTTTCCCTTCAGCGTCTTTGAGCGGGACTACTTCCTTGAAAGAACGGGAAAACAAAACCAATCCAAATTCACCTTCATACTCGACTAGACCTCGAGAAATTGCTTGAATTGTTTGGTGAAGGTTAATGTCACTTACCTTGTGATAATCATCTATTACAATCAATGCTGGAGAAGTTGATAATGCATCCAAAATTAATCTTGATGCATCCGTAGGCTGAGGAACAGGAGTGGCAGAAATGTAATCTGCTAGAACTGAATCACCAATACCTGAAAGCCAGTCCGCAATTGTTTCAAAGAATGCCCTGCTACTATCCCAATCTTGACATCTGTGATACAATAAATTTCTCTTGTGCATGAAAGATTCGATTAATTTAGCAGCCATTGTCGTTTTACCGATACCTGCAATGCCTGGGACCATCAATGTAGTAGGCCTTGCATCCAACAAATTTACCATATTCTTGAGTTCTTTTGAACGGCCATAGAAATGTCTTATTCTAGGTAAATCTGACAAACTTGACACCAATTGCTTTTCAACATGTTTCGACAAATCTCTTTCAACCAAATCTGCAGAAAGCGAGCGTACATCAAGTACAGAATTATCATCTAGGTATCTGATTACATCAACAGGCCTCATAGAGAAAGGAAGTTTATCTTGAATTTCCCCTAGGGTTGAAGAAATAGTTTGTCCACCTGGAAGAATTGCACGAAGCCGAAATTCACGTAGCCGCTTCCAAGTATCATCTGCTAAATTTACACCTGATTCTGTCAGAAAGTATGCTTTTCGCTTTCTGCTTACTCCTTGAACGTGGGCTTGTCTTTCAACCAACAAGCCTTGGTCTTTCAATCCGGCGATTGCCCTTGGGACATTTGACCTCGCAATTGCAACAGCATTTGCTATCCCCATCTGTGATAATGCGAATGGTACTTCGACAGAATTGATGAAATCTGAGAAATCCGAAAGATGCAATAGTATTCGTTCTTGAACACCTGGTTTCGGACTTGCTACCATATAATTCCCTCAAAATATCTTTTCCTGCCCTCACGAATCTATCCTCGATTCATCACTGAATTCCAAAATTATTGATTCTCTTTAGTTGAACCAATATCACCAGAAATTGCACTATCAGTAATATTGTATGTAATATTCTGAACAACCTGTGGAGTTCCTTGATAGTTTGGATCAGGTTTCCATTCGTTTGCATTCATGTCCCAAATCCAACCTGGATGTTGTGGCTGGCTGACTGGAACTGGAGCGGGAGCAGGAGCAGGGGCTGCCTGAGCAGGTTCTGCCATTCTGTCTTTTGCCCAAGCGTATGGGTCTTCAACCTCAGTTGTTGCATCTAGATGTTCTGCCTCTTCATCAATTTCTTCGAACTCTACAAAGAAGTATGCACCGACACCAGCAAGCACAATCAATGCGACTATTACTAGGACTATCATCAACCATGTCGCCATTCCTTCGGATTCTTCTTGTCCTGTGCGAAGTGAAATTTCAACGCCATCATCAAAGCCAATTGTTTGTGAATCACTCTGTTCGAAGAATATGCCATAGGACCCATCGTCACCTAACTGAGAAGATGTGATTTGCATACTCCATGTTCCGTCGGATTTAACAGTCGTTGTGTTTAGGTAGATTTCGCCCTTAACCTTCTTTGCTGTGACTTGAGAGAACGGTAGGCCTGTTCCCATAAATTCAGCAGAATCTTCGAATAGTACGATTCCAGTGTCCACTCTCTGAGCGCTGAAGGTCACACCTTTGACAATGAAACTAACCTGGTATGAATAAGCAGCAGAACCATGAATGTCTCTTGCCTCAATCATAACATTAGTCATTGACCAATCAGAAATTTCAGAGGATGTTAGATACATAGAATTCATTGGGTTGTAAGACAATACACCTTCAGGTGAAATTAGTATGTGTGCAAAGTGGTCATCATCCAAAGCTGTTGTTGGATCATCGTATGTATTCCACGTAAAGTGCTGTGATGAAGGACCTAGTCCATCTTCATCTACGAAGAAGGACAGTAGGTCAATCTCAGCACCATCTCCACATCTCTCGAAACTCGAGGATTTTTCGTCACAGAAGATTGTCAAGGTTGATGGCCAATTCTCAGAATTGTTGAATACAGGAGCAATGTTGTCAGCAGCGGTTGGGTTATCAATTATTATGCGGACAGTTTCGAGGTTTGAATAATCAATACCATCATATGCTCTCACGCGAAGTTCGTATTGTTGGTCATGGATTAGATCGCTTGTATCCCAATAAGTTGCCCAAGCACCATTAGAAGCGAATGAAGTAATCGGATCTGGCCCGTTATTCAATTCTATTCCACTTGCCAAATCGAATACTGCGATTTCTAATCTCGTCACTTGACCATCGTTATCTCTTGCAACCCCACTGATTAGAGTCTCTTCATCAGCCCTTATGGTTTCCATTGGTAGAGGGTCACTAATCTGAACTATCGGAATTCTGTTATCATTATCTATTGTAATTGTCACAACATCCGGCGTACAAACACCTATTGAACTGGTACAATAATTTGAATCGCTAGCCCAAACTGTGAACGTGTAATCTCCACTAGGAAGAGCAGAAAAATTCCATGAGTCAGCCCAAGAGGTTGAACCACCATTCTCAGCTGCATAATTTGCTGAGTAATTATTTGGACCCACTACCGAGAACCAAATATCTCTGATATCGCTTCCTTGAACTCCTTGATAGTCATCACTTGCAGTTCCAGAGAACAACACTTCTTGTCCATCATGAGTTGAGCCGTCGATTGGAGTTTCAAGATTGATAGTTGGCGGATTGATATTCAATTTGAATACTCTTGTAATAACTACAGATTCATCTAAGCCATCGGAAGACCTGATTCTGAAGGTTACATCGTCTTCGAAGTGGTTTGTCATATCCCAATCGAATGACCAAGTCTTAAATGGCCAGTTAGTCATGCTAACCTCTCCATTAGCACCGGATGTATCTGTCGCACGGTACCAATCTTGACTACCATGGGGCTGCACCTCAACCCGGTTTATTACTCCAAATTGACTAGAGAAGGAATCATAATCACTGAAATAAGGACCTGCAACTCCATCATGGGCCGAACCCGTCAATTTTACTTTTCTATCAAATGAGGTACTATCTTCTTGAGATACAGAGACTGAAGGAGCTAAGTTCGATAAGTGAATAACTTCGTCAACCATACCTGATAATTCAAAATCATGTTCAGAGACTCCCTTGCCAAACTTTGAGGCTTCAACAGAATAACTTGGCATTTCTCTTCCACCAGATTGGCAGTCAGGGTCGCGTCCATCTTTTAGGGTGTCTCCATCATTATCGATAAAATCACCACACGAGTCTTCACCAGGATCTGTTGCCAAGTGATTCCAATTTGTATCGATGTGGAAATTGGATGGCAATGAAATCCATGGAGTATTACCATATGCATCTGTTGTTAGATTGTAAAGCGACCTACCAGCAGAGTCTTTGATCTTCACAAATGCATCAGCAACTTGAGAATTATCTGCTTTAACTTGATACTTTACTAGTTCAGCTTGTTCAACCTGAACTCCCCAAGCAGTATTCTGATTCTGAATGTGTATCATTGAACGATCTAGATTCTGTACATCTGCAAAAGTGAATGTGGTAGCATTTGCCTTTAATTCCATTGAAAGTGGCATACCTCGCGGTGGCCAGTCTGCAGTCATTGGGACTGACAAGCACTCTTCATAATCAACATCGCACTCTGCACCAAGCCAAGACAATTGCACCGGATATAATTCTCCAAATCCAGGAGATGGCACTGTCTCACTTTGAATTGACACTCTTGATTCTGTCACATTGTAAATTTGGCTTGCGTTGTTGTATGTGTTACCATTAAAATAAGCAATTGAACCATATTTGTTTCCATAGTTGTCGTCGTAATGCGAAATGTTTGCCGCAAAAGTTCCAGCCATTTCGATGTCATTACCTTGAGCGTTGACAATTCCTCCTTTGATTCTGAATCCATCACCGATGCTGTTGGTTACGGTATTATCGATGAAGGTTGCCGAGGACATGTAGACGTGGAATGCTGGACATGGGAAGTCACCACCATACATGTACTGTGAGGTACAGGTTCCTGAATTATTTGAAATTACATTGTTAGCAAAGTACAATCTTGATTTCGATGGACTTGGAACGTTCCACCCCTGATCCTTATGGTGGTATTCACCAATCAGAACTGGCTCCTTTCCTGTATCCATAATTGTGTTATTTTCAGCCGAAACATCAGCTTCTCCATAAATCCAGAAACCGTTCCATCCTCCGATTGGCCCAATAATATTGTTATTTGCAGTCACATAAGAAGAACGGATGCCGAAGCCTGACCCTTCTGCAGCGCCAGATATTGTGTTTCTGTTAGCAACTACAATCGCTTGGTCGTATGCAGTTATTCCAGCGCCCTCTGCTGTTGTGATAGAATTATCCTCGATGTAAAAAGGTGTATTTTGTCAATCCAGTCGCCAAGTGAGAATTTGTATCGATTGCGTTGCATTTTATGTCCAACGTAGAATTGGTCAGGTAACCGCTTGAGGAACGAAGGAACGCCCCGTAGGAATTTTGTGACATTGAAATAGTATCCATTCTAACGAATGAGTCCTCTAGATAAATCGCTGAGCGCCCGCCACCTTGTGAGCCACAATCGGTTTCTACACCGGTAAATGCAGAATTGAGAATTTGCATTACTACTAAACCTGCACCTGCCCCATAGGCTTGAATTGCTGCACCCTGGTAATCATTACCGTCTACACCCACGGAGAATGTACCACCTGTAAGTGTTGGAGACGCACCGTTGAAAGCAAGTACATTTGTGGTGTTAATGTCAGTAAAACTTGGATTTGTCACAGTTAGGGATGCGCCATCAAAGATTAACGCACCATATTTGATATTTCCAGCACCGGTAATATCAACTGGAATCCCATAAGCTCCATCGATTACAATATGGTTCATCCTAGTTGATGCTTGGTCGATTGTAGAATCGATGTATATTCCAGCCCCGCAGGACAAATCGGGATTCCACAGACCAGTTACATAACAGCGAGATGTCAAATTACCGCTGGGAGCATCGCCCCAGATGAACCTAATCGGTGACCCTGTGCTTGCTTGTGTAGCACCACATGAAGAGTCACCTGCACAAATTGATCCCTGAATGTTAATATTCCTGTCATATGGAATATTGATTGTAGTACCAGCGTTGATAATCAGTTTGGCACCACCTTCAATAACCAAATCTCCATCGAGATTATGGACTCCCATCCATGTTTCAGTGTTGGTAATTGAACCTGAACTGGTTTCGTTGATAGCTGCAACTGGAGGAATTGTAGTAGCCATAGTCACAAATAGTGATAATAAGAAAATACTTACAATTCCGACGCTTTTTGTTCTTTGAGATAAAACCGACATAATATCGCCTCTAAACCTCGGGAATGACAACACCAACTTAACACATTGGTATAGATTTCAATTGGAAAGTATCAATATTAATCAAAAATATCATATTTTTTGCGTAATAAAAAATATCAATGTATCATATTCATTAATTTGTATCAAATTTAAATAAGTTAGCATCTAAGGCGCAGTACCCTGTTCTTAGCAAATCAACAGACAACGGAGTTCTGAATCTCTTCAAGCCAAGTATAACCATCGATGGCGCCATAACCCCACTTTTCATCATGTAAAATTCCGTTTTCCAAGGGTTTAGTAGAATTCATTAAAGCATATTTTACAGATAAAATGCAATCGATATCTTGTTGTTTGAGAGAAGGTTCAGATTCTAGAATTAATGCTAGTATCCCACTAACCAATGCCGTTGAATCGCTGGTTCCGGTCGATGTGTAATATTGATTCTTGTCTCCGGTAGAAATAATATCAACACCTGGTGCAATTATTTCCGGTTTCAAATTTGGATGCGTTCGATTATTCCCGTTGAAATCAACTGACTCACCAACTGAGGAGCCTGCCCAAACCGAACCCGAAGAGTCAGAAGCTCCAACTGTTATCACTTCTGGAACATTCGAAGGAGTAGTGACCCTTCCATCATCGTCGATACCACCATCATTTCCAGCAGCAGCCACGACAAAAATTCCCTTGCTCAGTGCAACTCTAACAGCGTTAACGGTTGGGCCATTTCTGGGTGCATCTGGATCACTCTCGCCCCCTAATGAGAGTGATATTATGTCGGCACCAAAGGTATCCCAACACCACTGAATTGCATTAGCAACAATTTGTTCGTTGCCACTATTTCCTCCTTCTCCATCATCTCCAAGAGCGGCGGCCATACCTAGAACAACATTTGGTGCTGCACCAATCAAATACCCGTTAGCTGCCACAATCCCAGCCATCATGGAACCATGGGCAAGAGAACCTCGGTCGACTGGTTCAGATGACCCAGACGAGAAATCTCTGAATACCAAGTTTAGATTCTTGAAATCTGGATGTTCAGCATCAATCCCAGTATCTACCATACACAGTCTAACGCCTTCACCGGTTAAACCAATTTCTTGTAACTCTCTTGCACCTGAGTCTTCATATGCCCATTCTGAAGTTGGAGGTGGTATTTCTAACCAAAATAGTTCTGATTTAGCCAAGGCCCAAAATAAAATTATCAATATCATCGCTATACCGACATTAGCAATTCTTTGCTTGACTCTTCTCTGGGTTGAGATAGTTTGAACAGGCATCGGAGCCCAACCAATGACTTCACTTCTCCAACCATCCTGATGACCTTTAGTAGATGGGTCAACGGCTGATACGATCCTAAAGTCTGTTGGTTCAGGGATATAATCAACGCCATCTAGTTGATTATCATCCCCCCACATGACTTTCGATTTCCGACTAAACTATTGAAGATATGTCTTCTTCAATAGAGAATTTTCGATTAATTTTAATCAAATCTAATATCCATCAGAATCTGCTTGATGAACCCTTTCTAGCAACCTTGTATGCACCATACAGTGCCAAGATTGTCAGAATGAAAATCACTACTGCAAGGTAAGGAGATTCCTCGCCTTCTGCCACGTTAGAAAACTTGATTGAGAATTCAACAGGGTCGACTTCTGAATCTAATGGAGTATCTATGACATCCACTGACACCTTCAGATGAGCAGTTCCAGGCGGTAAGTCAGAGTAAGCAAATTCTGCCCAAACTATGTCCTTAGCTGGTATGTTAATAGTCACTTGTTGAACTGGATAATCTGTACCTTCTTGAGCTGCAACTAAGTATACAATAACATCTCCAGTTGGCAAGAATCCATTGTTTTGAATCGGAATTCTGAAGATTCCATCTTGATTCGCAAATGCGTCAGCATTTCTTGGCTCAATGTTCTCTATTAGAATCTCTAGGTCTGCAACTGCAACTACTGCCTCTGTTGTAGCGGATTGAACATCGAAATCACCCTCACTTTGTGCTTCAAAGGAAACATCACAAGATTCGATAGTACTGTTGACACCAGCATGTATGGTGAATGATTGGCTTCTTTCGCTATTTGCTGCCACTGTAATGTTTGACAGTTTAGGAGTGACATCCCAACCATCGTCGACACAGGTTTGAGGAATCGAAGCTGTCAATGAGATTGTATCATCTCCGTTTCCTAAATTCTCTGCTCTTAGAGTGACAAGGACAGTTCCACCATCTGCTACACCAATTGATTCAGGAGCATCCGACAATGAGACATTGTAAATCTGAGGGATTCTTACTACAATCGTGTCTTCGGTAAGTCCACCATCTGCTGAGAAGCGCATCTTCACTGTGTGACCATCATCGTATGTTATCGACTGGTTTTGCAATGGAAGAGTGATTCTAACATCAACTTGCGTTGATAAGATTTGATTCTCATCAGAGTTATTTTGCCCGATACCCATTGTGACATTCATAGTTTCAACCCAGTTGCCTGATTCGTCCTTAAACTCGATTATCCAGAATTCTGAATCTTGAGTCAAGTCCATTGAACCAGTTGCTTTGAAAACATCCACTATTTCTGTACCTTCATAGTTAAGATCTAACGTCAATTCAATGACTTGGTAATCATTTGATTCACCTTCGATTGCGTTTACATCGGTGAGGTCTTCTGCAGAATAATCTGCACCAGAGTTAATTGAAGCAATATCTACAACCAAATCAGAATCAATCTTTCTTGTGAAACTCAATTCTTTGTCAATAGCGGTATCTTGGTCAATGTCGATTACAATACCAGCGGAGTACGACATGTTTAGATTCAATTCGTGTTGAACAGTATCGAATTCACTTTCCAAGTCAACACATGATTGTGTTCCATCACAAGATGGTAGAACAATGTTGATTTCTCCATTTGAATCAAAGGCAACATCCCACTCAACCCCTTCTTCTAAGGAGATTGTGACTAGGACCTCTTCTTCTAAGTCACCAGCGGTTAGAACATCATTAGCGATGTTTGTCCATGTGCTAGATAGTACTAATCTTCCACCTTTTCTCATCTCTAGGTCAAGGCTTGCACCGTCTTGAACAGATGCTTCTAGCAATCCGACAGCGATTCCTCCACCGTTATCATCAGTATCAGTACCTTCAACATACACAATCCAATTACCAGGCATGATGTTTGCAGACCATGACAAGACTTCGTCTGCATAACCTATGTTCGTTATTGCGATTGGATCTCTAACTATGCCAGAAGCAGGGTACAAAGTCACAGTAGCATCTTCCAATCTCATCGAAGATGGAACACTATCTGTGACATTTCCTGAAACGGATACTAGACCAGCGGTTAGTTCAAAGTCACGGCTTTCATGAGTATCGTTTACAGTGTAGTATGAGTTGCTTCCATCAGCATAAGTTGCTGAATCGAAACCTTCCTTCTCTGCCATTACAGTGTAGTTATCTCTAATCGGTGCAAAGATCGACCAAACACCTTCAGAATCAGTTTGGATTGATTCGCTGAAACCTGAATCACTTGTCACACTGACTGTGACGTTCTCGATTCCTTCACCAGCAGATGGTGAGTCATCTTCGTTCAAGTCCCAGAATATCTTACCACCAATTAATACACTCTTGTTGATAACAACAATACCCGCATTCCAAGTTCCATTGTCCATTGAATCTACGGAATTGTATACTCCCTCTTCTAAGACCCATTGTTCTAAGTTTGTGGATTTATTTAGGACCAAAGTCCAACTTCCCGGCATTAGAACCTCTGATATGTTTCCGAAATTATCTGATGGGCCTAAACTGACGTTTCCTAGACCTTCCAAACTGACTGCGGTAATTCGTGTTGACGTCACGTTGATTTCTGTTAGAATTTCTTGCAATTGCATTGTGACTTGCATTGCTGTTTCAGTTTGCCATGCAATGTCTCTAATGGCACTATTCACATCCAGAGTTCCTCTGAAGATTTCTGTTTCATTACTGTCCTCAGCCGTGAAGTCAGCAATTTCAACATACCAGAATCCTTGAGGAATGTAATTTGCAAATGTTCCATTCTCATCAGTTGTGACTGGGTGGAAATCATCTCCAGCTTCATTCCTTAGCCAAATCGTAGAGTTTTCTAGTGGCATACCACTTTCAGAAGTAGCAGTTCCAGTAATCAAGTACTCAGGAATTATTGGAATCTCAACAGGCTCGCCCGAAGGACCTAATCCGATATTCAAATTTGGTAAGAAATCTGACTGCAGGTAATAATCACTTGCGTTTTCATCTCTTGGATTATCAGGGTACATCTCAACTGAATATTGACCAACGGATAGTTCAATGGTTAATTCTCCTGTCAAACTATTATAATCAGATTCCGAGATTGATACATTCAATCCAATATTATTCATTGAAGTAATATTGAAATCTGGATAAATCGCTGTACCATTTTCCCATGTTCCGTCCTCAGTGTCCAAGTAAACACGGAAAGTCACAGATACATTATCAGGCATTGCGATTAATTCGATTTGACCTTGAGTTATATTCGCTGTATCTTCAGTCACAGGTTCGACATTCATCAATTCATTTGAAACTGAGTAGGTCCAATTTCCGTCGTTCAGCGTGAACATGAACATTCCATCTGAGTCTAATTCAGATCTCCATTCGAGTCCATCTTCATTTGTTGCAATGATTTCTAATCCTTCTGAACCAGAAATATCTGTGCTCCATGCAACACCTGTGCCATTTAATCCACTGTCTCTTATGTAGACAGTTCCTTGAACTAATCCGGACCTCATCAAGAAGATATCTGGGTTTTCAACCAGCAGAGCATTTTCGACTAACATTCCACCAACCATTGTACTGGACCCTGCAAATTTATCTGCAGTTATGTGGAATACCAAGTTTTCAGGTAATCTCAGAGAGTAGTTTCCTTCAAAGTCGGTGATAGACTCGAGTATAATTGTTCCAGAACGAGCTTGAACCATTACGTTAGATGCTAACTCGAACAATCCGGTTTGATTTGCTTGAGCCATTTCCTCGACAGAGGAATAAATTCCATCATCCAACATAGTCTGACCTTCTAGTGTCACTACACGGAGAGTTCCATTCAACCAAACGCTGATAGCATATGTTAGTTCCATTTCTAGATCTTCGTCAGCCAATTCAAATTCATGCCATAATACATATTCATCATCGCTTTCATCGGAAACTATCCAAGTTCCACTATACAATTCAGCGGTGACGACACCATTCTCATCTGATAATCCTGTTTCAATCATAGGGATCAAATCAGAGCTTTCAGCATTTGTGAATGTAATTGTTCTATTGCTGATATCTAAACCAGAGCCGCCATCTGCTAGGTTGATTGTAACGTCTTGTTTCTTTGGAATGAAAGTACCTAGTGTGATATTTTCTGAGTCCATTCCAATAGTGAAGTTTTGTGAGACTTCATACCATCCATCACCATCGACGTCGACTCTCCATTGATAATCGCCTGCAGCTATTGGACCATAACTGAAGTTTCCGTCTTCATCTGTCACAATCTCAGCAAATGCTGTGTTCTCATCGATGTCGAAGTCAATCAATTCAATCGTTTGATTGCCTAGTGGCTCTGGAGCACCCATAATTACAGACTCATACATCAATCTGTCAGCAAAGATTGAACCAGGAATCTTCATATCCAAATCATATGATGGGGTTAATCCAACTTCAACAGGGTCTGGAAGCAATACATGTTTACCATTCGGCATAACAGCAATCATGTTGTAAGTACCTGGCAAGATTCCAGTTTTGTAGAAAGAACCTGGAGCAACCATTGGTCCAGAGAAGGTTCCTTCACCGATGAATAGTCCTGTACCGTTAACAGTTCCAATTCCTTCGAATAAACCAGTTCCTTCAAAGGTTTCCCCATCCAAATATTTGAGGACAGATACCGTTCCTTCTGCGGTCATTCTTCCGGTGGCATTTATTTCTCCACTGAAGTAATAAGTTCCAGCATCAGTCGTCAAACAAACGGTATGCGTTAATGTCACGCTTTCGTTTTCTATGGTGTCATTGTAAGTTGGTAATTCTGGTACTTCTGAACCGTTTTGATATTCACAATTTGGAATAGTCATATCATATTCAATGTCGGTAGCGTCGATAAAGCCTGAACCTGTGAACATTGCCTCTGCTGTGTATGACCTTCCATCTTCGACTATTCTAGTGAAGTTTCCAGTAAATCCTCGGACGATTGCTGGATTTCCTTGGGTGTCAAATGTTCCATTTTCGGTGAAAACTACTTCTCCACTACCTTGGATAATTCTTGCATCACCTTCTTCGGTTGTGAAAGAACCACTAGATGTTGATAATGTGTAATTATTAGTCATCGACCAAATATTCTTCAAGATGAAATCAATACCATCTAATGCATCACCTTCGAATGTCTCATTTCCTGTCCATTGTACAGTACCAGAGATACCACTTGAATCGACAGCGATATCGAATCTATCATCAAACGAAGCTAGTCTGTCGGCTTGCTGCCCTGTGATATTGTAAGTGATTTCACCCATCCATGTCATGTTTGCAACCTTTCCTAGCAAAGATGTTAGAAGATTTGTTTCACGATCTTCATTTGTATCAACTGTCAGGTCTCCAAGTCCATTAACGTAATCGTTTGCTTGGAATGTATCACGCGCTGCAGAATCACTGAATTCACCAGCATATGCGGATGCACGAATCTTTCCTGCTGGAACCGTATAACACCAATTTCCAGCATCGTCGGTGTCAGTATAACCAATAGGAATCCAATATGTGTCAGAGTCCAAATCTGTTTCGTCTTCACCAGAGAACGCGTCACGTTCTAGTAATATTCTGACATCTGCCAAAGGTTGGCCATTATCAGACATTGTGACTTTACCACAAACTTCTGCTCCAGCATAATACTTCATTATCTTAACTAGGGTATTGGATGAACCGAGACCATCATTTGGATTATCAGCATTGTACCAGTTTGCAATTACCATGTGATTCATCATGGCACCCGGTAATGGGAGGGCATTAGTTAGGATTGAATTAGGCGTTCCAGATTGACCCCAATGTTGTCCTGGTTGTTCTGTGCTAGCGAAGCCTAGTGTTGGTGAACCATATCCAATGTAGGTTCTTGCAAGCATTGTATCAAAGAATGCTGGCTTATGGTCAACTCTGACATCAACCAACTGTAGTGGGTCAAAGTCTTGACCTGCTTGTTGGTTCAGAATATCTTTTCTCATTTCTTCATCGAATTCTTCTCTGGTCATTTCATCGTTGAACTGACCACGTGAAGTCATGTACACTTCATCCATGAATGTAGAGAAATCTTGTCCGGATAGGATAGAGACAGGTGCGAAAATACCTGTTGGATTTCCACCGCTATATTCGGAATTATAACTTCCACCTCTAGGGTATAGTTTAGTATCAACAGCCAAATATCGGATTTCATGGTCTCTGGTTATCATGTCACCAGGTGCGCCTTCGTAATCTTGTACTGTGTAAACAGCATTATTTGATAAATCAGCGAACAAGGTATGTAAATCATCTGAATCAAGAGATGCTGTTAACAACTGAGTCAATAAAGCGATTCTTGCATTAGTCCTGTGAATTCCTGTGCTAACCGAATCATATTCATCGATTAAGTCAGATGTGTACCAATAGTCACCCACGATGTAATGAGATGCTTTGTTTGTTGTATCAGCAGGAGATCTTACATTATTGTTGAATGTTGATTCTGCATTAATCAACTTGTTGAATGCATCACCGCTACAGGTTTCGACGTCATCATCATCTGAAACACATGGGATTTGTTCTCCATCTTCATACACCTTGTAGATTAAAGGCGCATCAGTCTGAACCATTCCATTAACGATAGGGTGGCCTTGAGCAAGGATTACATCACCATTTACATGAGTCACTTCGAATAATCGCTCTACCACCTCAGATGATTCGAGATTTGTTTGAATCTTGACAAATTCACCTACCTGTTCATCAGAGAGATACTTACCTAGAGTTCCAATAAATGATTGAGTGTGCTGCCTTACATCGGTGCTTGCCATCTTGTAATTCAAATCCGCTTCTGATAATCTCCAGATGAACATAGCTGCCAAATCATCTTGATTTCTGGATAGTAACATGTTTCCTGCTGCTGGAATTCCAGACTGGAAGTTATCTGCAACAGATGGGTGGTCGCCAGTTTCTAACGCTTGGAATCCATAATCCCACCATGATACAAACGCAGGTTTATCCGAATACTTCATCAAACAAAGACCTTCGCTTGAGTCCCAATTTCCTGAAACATCATCACAACCGGATTTAGTTGTGACTCCATCGTGATATACATCTTGGTTTGCTAGCCATTCATAAGCTAAATTCCAGCCACGATCATTGAATCCAGAACCAAAGGAACCTAGATACCACCTCGAATTGTCGTCATAACTTGAATCATCAAGTATTGAGAAACCAAAATCATTCCATCGCAAAATATCTGGAGCGATGTTGTAAATTGTTTCATCCATGTTAGATTCGTGAACGGTTGATGCAGGCATTGCAGCATCTAATCCATAACTCGCATGTTGTGAGAAAATTAGTAGAAGTACCAAACCAATTGCACTGAATTGAGGTGTTCTCCAAACAGCCTTTCTTGCGTTTGTTATTCTTTCAGCAGGTGTCCTGACACCCATTCTTCTCCACTTCTTTGCCATTTCTCCAGCGCCACTTGCCCTCCATAGAGCAGTAATACCCCAAGCACCCATAACAGCCATTGCTGGTGCTGCATTGAACAGGAATCTACCTGCGGACCAAGCCATGTAAGAAGCGACTAATACCCACATTCCAAGAATCAAGTGAGTCTGATTCTTCTTGACAAATCCATCCCACATAGCGATGAATCCCATGACGATTGCAAGAACGAATACAATTGGCCCGAATGAAGCGAACAATTGTCCACGACTTGGAGCACTTGCCTCAGCAATTGTTCCAAAGATCTTGTTCTTTGTGAAATATCCTGAGCCGGTAGTTAGAACTTCCCAAGCGTTTGAGATATCTGATAATTGTAGCAGATACAGAAGAACACCGAATACAAATCCGCCTGTAAATAGCGAACCTAGAACCAAAAGCCATGGTTTATCTCTAAATCCTGTTGTAATCCAGGCAATTGCTACTGTGAATATCGCAATGAAAACCAATGGTTGTAGTCCAGTAGAATTCCAAACTAGGTTCAATTGTGGGTGAGCATAGAATGGCATAACCATAATGAATATTGTTCCAAGCATTAGTAGGTTGATTGTGGAAATTGTAGTACTGTCTTTCTTTCTCAGCATATTAATTGCTACTTGGAGAACATATGCTAGGAAGATAATAGCAGGACCGTATACGAATCCTTTCCATCCTAATGCAACTATACCAAAGCAGACACCAGCAGCGATAGCGTTCAGAGAGGATACTCTCTTTTCCTTCAAAACGACGCCAAATGCTTTGTAAATTCCTGACGGCCAAGCATTTGTTGTTCTTGAAAGTCTTTCATCTCCACCGTGTTTTATTGCTCTTAGATAGAACATGAATGCTGCGGTTAAGAATAGTAGGACGAATGAATCGTGGTCAGCCATAGCCCAAGTTGATTTTTGAACGTGAGTGGGCATGAAAGCGATTAACCAAGCAGCAATTACGCTTGCTCCTTTGCCGAAATGGTCCTTTGCTATTCCAGCCATTGGGAACACGATTAATGCACCAAAGATTGCTGGAAGTGCTAGCATTGAATACCATACTGCTTCATCAGAAGCCAATCCAAGATTGGTCAACATCATTGCACCCAGTGCCATTGACCAGGAGAATAGCGGAGGTCTTGGGTTAATTCCACCAACAGGGTAATTTCTATCTGCATCCCAAATCAAATGAGCGTTCTCAGCGATAACGTAATCGACAACTCTCTTCATGTACCATGGGTCAGAACCTCCAGTTAAATCCCAAGATTCGAGACCTGATGAGTTCATAGATGGTACGAAGTACCACTGGATTCTTATTGCCAAACCGACAAGGAATGCCATGAATACCATTATTCCAGTCCAATGATTTGACCAGAATATTTTCGCTTGGCTAGGTTCATGGGTTTCTCTGTTCTTCCAACCGCCATACTGCTCATGAGTTGCGAACCAGTAAATTACAACTCCAATGAAGAATGTTATACCGAACCAAATCCAAACTGCCCATGTACCTTCTAGTCTTTCACTGGACCAGTGACCAGATTCATACAGAGATGAAACGATGTACAAAGCCCACATTGAACCGATAAACAAGACTCTTGTGAACCACTTTTCAGCAGCCATCCAAGCGCAAATCAATGCAACTACTCCAGTTAGAGCAGCCGGCCAGAAGCCAATGTAGCCATGGTAATTATCCAAACCGCTGATACCTAGGATGTCAAGGTCACTTAATGAACCAAAGTAATACAAAGTGGCAATGTGAGTTCCTACCCAAACCGCTAGAGCGATTTGCAATGGCAGTGTATCTTTATTCCAGTTTCCATCTACTGGCTTGATGTACCCAAACCAACCAACATTCGTAGCAGGGGTTAGGATTCCTCTGAGTAATACTGCAGCAAGCAATCCCAAGATTGTGAAGATCGTCCAAGTGCTGAAGAATACGTATCCAATCGCTTCTTGCCAAGCGCCGTTTCGAATATACTCCTCACCTTCAATCACTAGAAGATCGGTTTGAGTTTCCGAAAAGTTAGCAGCTGAAACAATTGCTGTCCATAGACCAATGATGCTGAAAACTAGAACTGTATTCCACTCGTGTCTGCCAGTGTTATCCAAAAGATATCCACCATACATTGCAACGAAAAACAATACAGCGACGAAGTTGGAATCAACAAACATCGCAACACCATTTGTAAGAATCAATCCGAGAACTAACATAGCGAGGGAAACTGTAGTTGCAGGGAATGAGATAATTTCTTTTTCACGCAAGATACGTGGTGTCATTGCTAAGATCGCACCTAATGCAATCACAGCAAATGGTTTCATTTCATCCATCTCTAGAACCAAACCGAAATTCAGTCCGTAGTCTGCTAATAGAGCCAGCAATATTGCAAGGGGTGCTAATAACCAACCAAGCATTGGATTTGAGGCTCCAACCATACTGTCGTTTTCTGTCGACATTTTCTTTTCCCTCTATTTTTTTACACAGCCTCAAGGCTGTAGCGTTGTGGCGACCAATGAGCCCTTTTTATGCGTTCCCTAGGGGTATTTCCACTGCAACTATTGTAACATTTGTAAAAGCGATGAACTGCAAGCAAATTTTTGTTGAATTATCAAAGTGCCTTGTGACCAATATCTCCCCGATAGTGTGAGCCGAGCAGTTCTATTTTTCCGATTAAAGAGTAGGCAATTTCTGCTGCTTCTTGCAAATCATCACCTAAACCCGTACAAGAAAGGACTCTTCCTCCGCTAGAAACTAATGTGTTTGCTTCCATCTTAGTACCTGCATGATTTACCCAACCATTTTCTGTATTTTCTGGTAAATTTGAGATTACTCTGCCTTTTTCGACTGGACCGGGGTAGTTTTCTGCCGCAAGTACGACTGTCATCGCATGTTTTTGTGAAAACTTAACTTCAATTTCACTCAATTTATCGTTGACTGCTGCATTGAACAATTCTCCCAAATCGGATTCTATCAATGGAATTGTGATTTGGCATTCGGGGTCACCAAATCTAACGTTAAATTCCACAACATATGGGTCGTTTTTCTCATCAATCATCAATCCACAATACAAAACTCCCCGATAAGGAACTCTCTGTTTTGCCAAATATTCATGCATTGGCTTGACAATTCTTTCAACGGTTTTTAGATGAACGGATTCTGTATAAACAGGAGCAGGCGCATAAGCACCCATACCTCCAGTATTCCTTCCATTGTCGCCTTCAAATTCCCTTTTGTGATCCTGACTTGCGGGAAGGCAGACAAAGCCACTTCCATCCATTACAACAAGCATGCTGGCTTCTTCACCGGGAAGGAAATCTTCCAATAATACCGCTCCGTCAGAACTTATTGAATCCAAAATAAACTGCTTTGCTTCGTCTCTTTTTTCTGTGACTACAACACCTTTACCACCTGCCAAAACATCTCTTTTGACTACCCAGGAGTTACCTGCAAAATCATCCAAAGCACTATCGATATCGCTACTGGAATCCAAAACATGGAATTTCGCTGTTGGCACATCATTCATCTGCATAACTTGTTTCGCATGCAACTTACTTCCTTCCAGTTTTGCTAATGCAGCAACCGGTCCAAAACAAGGGATATCCATTTTAGCAAGCAAATCTGCTAATCCTTCACAAAGTGGCGCCTCCGGCCCAGCTATTACAAAATCAACGCTCAATTGAAACGCTAAATGTATGAGGTCTGCCACATCAGAAAAATTGTGATTTGTCGCCACCATGGCAGTCCCAGCATTCCCAGGAGCACAATGGATTTTCGAAACTGAATCGCTACGAGAAAGGCCCATGCAAATAGCATGTTCTCTACCGCCTCCGCCTACCACCAAGACATTCAATCCAGCCATATCGCTTCCATTTAGAATAGGCAAATAAGTCCATCTGAATGATTTTTCTTCCATTTAATTCAAAGGCTTGACCGACTAGCCAATATCATGGGCGATTTCAATACCTTTGAGATGATGTTGTTCACACTTTGGATTTATCTCCCTGGTTTTCTTGTGAACACATTTGCAATGATGTGGGGGAAATGGCTTCCTAAGACTGGTTATGGCCCATGGCCAATAGATGGCGGTCGCCTGCACAAAGATGGCAATCGTATACTTGGAGATGGCAAGACATGGAATGGTCTAATCGGTGGTTCAATTACAAGCGGTATTTTGTGCTTATTGATGGTACAAATTCCTGAAAATTGGGTATTTATTTCACCTATTGAAGGAAGTTCAGGTTGGGCATCAAATGCGTTTTTATTGGGTACATTTTTGGGATTCACAAGTTTAATTGGTGATTCCACAGGGTCTTTCTTCAAGAGAAGAAAAGGAATGAAAAGAGAGGGTGAAGTTTCCAGCAAGGCTCCGCTTTTAGATACCCTACCGTTTGCAATTTCTGTATTCTTATTCGGTCAACTTTTCTTGACCAATGCAGCACATGGGCAAAGAGATTTGCTGGTTCCAATGCTTCTTTTGATTGTGATAACTCCAATTTTGCACAGGTCTTTCAACCTGATTGGATACAAAATTGGTTGGAAAGATGTGCCGTATTGAATAATAAAGGCGTTTCATTCATTTGGTATGAATGAGTGGATGATTTATGCGAAAAGCGATTATTATTGCCCTTATCATGTTTGTTGGCTTGACCTCTGTGTCTGCAATTGAATATAATTCCAATACGACAATAGCAGATTCTGGTAGTTTATCAGGAAACCACACAGTCATGAATAACTCTACTTTGGAAATAAGTGGAAATTACTCAATACAAGACGGTACAATATTTACTGTTGAAAGCGGTTCAAAGCTAATCATAAGTGGCAGCATGTCGGCAACTGCACCACCTCAGTTGAACATTGATTCCCAGACTAGTATGGTTGTGCCAATTGGAAATTTAGGTCCTGAGGGAATAATGCGAATCGTTTTTGCAGACCCTGTTTACTATAATATCACAATTGAAATTAACAATACATCTCAACAATGGAAAGGTGAGACTTTCAATTACACTGGAAACATGGATGTCGACAACATAACAGTGAACATTACGCACTGTGGGTGCTTTGGAGTTATTGCGATTAGTGAAATTCAATTATCTCCCACAGGAGCAACACCTGAAATTCGAACACCTGAAGAGTTAACTGGAAATGGAACTTCTTACGTAATTCCTACTAGAACGAAATCTTGGACAATAGACGTTCACGGTGATTTAGATATATCAGGTGAGGTATATGGAGCCGAAATCAACTGCTATGGAACTTGTAATCTAAATGATGCAAATTTAGTCAGCACCGGTCCAATAAATGTCTATGGTTCGATTTCGGTTGACAACAGTTCGCTATCTGGAGGTTCAAGCGATGAAGATATCATCGTATGGGATGATGCTGCAATTCAATGGGAAAACAGCACTGGAACCGGTGGTTCCACTGACAATTGGATCAGATTACTGAGCACAAGAACAATCGGTGTCCAAAATAGCCATGTCACGTTTTACGGCTACAATATTGGGTACAGCGGATTTGATACATCGCCTCTGTCAGATAATTCAACAAACGACCCTGCAAGTCATGGAGACCACATTATAGAATTAGGATTCAATGAGTGGGAGAGACTTGTAGAATGGCAAGATGGTAATGGCATACATTACACTGAAAACGCCAGTGGAAAACTTGTCCTGGCAACACCATGGGGAACCTATGAAAAAGAAATTGCTGACTTACCAAAGGTCAATCATTTTGACTTAGACATAGACCTACCTACTTTGAAATTTGATAGTTTGGTGGAATCTGATAATGAAAATTCAGTAAACAGTAGACTTGGAGTGATGGCTACTATTACCAACTCGGGCCTAGCAAGTGCCACTTTCCTTGTAGACTGTTATTCAAACGGAACAGAAGCTAATGTTGGGGTTAATGTTCCATACACTGCTGGTGCGGGTGAAACAATTGAGATACCGATGAACTGGGATTCAACAATTGAGGGAGAACAAACATTGGACTGTAGTATATTTGTGCCTTACCAGTTTTACTCAATCGATGTTTTAGATCCTGATTATGCTAGTGCTTCAACAGGTATCGTGATTGGGAAGATGTTGAAACGATGAGAGTGAAAACCTAGTAGTTCCAATTTCGATTGGTATCATTCTAGCAATCGTAGGATATGTTGGATACATGGTGGCATCTCAAAGAATGGAGAAATTCTCTGAATAGGATTTCCAACGAAGAACTGTTAGAAATAAAAAAATCTGAAATCAGTATTAGCCGATGAATTAACATTCAGAAGCGAGTTCGTCATTATCCCAATTCAATTCAATTCGTGAATCTGCGCTGTTATGAGTTTCACCTAATTCATTCATTATTTTTACATCGAAGATATAACAACCGTCACCATCATAGAAATCTTCCTTGTCTAAGATGGATGTGTCTCCTGAATATGTTCCCGGCATTTGTACCCAATCAAACCTAAACTCCCCTAAACCAGGGACTAGACCTTCCTCTGCATTGATTTGGTTGTAAGTGTAAGTGATGCTGCTTGAACTGGCTTTGATTATTTGTAAAACCACTGACCAATCAGAAGCAATCGGTTTAGGCTCGGTACCAGTGAAAATGCCATTTTCGTATCCAAAACTAGCATCAGGATTACCCATGCCTATAATCAATTCAACGTTAATCCCAATGTATTCTTTTTGTCCTTGACTATCTGTCTCAAATTTCTCACTAATTTTTACAAACCCTGTATCTACTTCCCTGTTCATCAAATGGCTAAAATCAAACTCTGCCACTCCACCATCTGGAACAACCTTAACGGTGTAAGTTAGCAATGAATCTCCAGCCATGTCCTCCGAGTTTCCAACCCAAAACTCATCCAGAGAAATTGAATGAGAACCTTTGTCGATGTTAATACTAGAATCATGAGTAGAACTGATTGCTCCATCGACCATTATTTCCACGGTGTAATCCATACCTCTGGGGCCGAAGAATTTTAAATCGAGTTCGTTGTTGGTACCATCTAATTCGACGCTTGCAATTTAACTCCTCCACCAGCTACTATGAACATTGTTCCCACAGATGCGGCTATGTAAATCACAACTAGTGCTATAGCAGAAACTGCCGCATTTACCGTTGTGAAGTTATCTGACAATTTATTGGAACCTGTATACAACCCCCATCCAATTGCAATAATCGTGAAAGATAGTAATCTGTCGATTATGGTAGCGTATATCCATCCATCTTGTAATACCTTGAACAAACTGAATAATACGAAGATTACGGCTGCTATTTGCATTCCAGTTATTACCCTGTTATCAACATCAGTCCATTTACCATCATTATCGATAAAATCGTCTCCACCGGATGCTGTAATTTTGGATGGCTTGGAGAAGGATCTGTTTTCTTTTCTGGAGGGTTCTTATCTGGCTCTGCTTTTTTAATTGGCTTTGGTTCATCTTGAACTTTGTTTCCAGTTTCCCCAGATTTCTTACCCATCTCATAAGCACTAATGATTGCCGTTGGGTCATTTACAACCTTCGAACCCACGTTATCTCCTTGATGCACAGAGTCGCTGTATTCAGTTGCTTTATCCAGTAATCCACTCATAATATCACCTGCTTCGATAATGATTACGAAAAGTAATGCGTTATCAATACAACCCCTTTACGGGGTCAAATATGTATCAATTGGTATGTTGATTTTACAAACCGGGTGCTGCTTCGAGCCAGTCCGATTCTGCGTCGTCATCATCATCGCCATCTTCAGACCTGCGTTTGGCAATGACTGCAGCCGCAAATCCAAGCATTGCTAGAGATGGAATCAATTCGAAACCTGGAAGGTATACGCCACGAACATAGATAGTGATCATTTGAGACATTGAATTACATCCGCCTGTTTCATATCTACAAGAGAATTCAGAAATTGCTTCGAATTCAAGAGTGTAGTATTCATCGGTCCATCCTTGATTCTTTGGAGTTCTTACCATGACACGTACCTTCATTGGAGCAGCCATACCGTCGATTTCAACTGCCACCATTGGAATTGAAATCTGGAACCCGCTTTCTTCGAGTTTGTCTCTAGATGCGTCTGTCACACCAACCTTGAACTTGTCAGCCCAGTTTCCTTGATTGTAAACCTTGAACTCAAAGTTGTGGTCAGTCTTTGGCGACAGTTGTAGGAACGGCTCAGTTGCTTCGACTTGAAGTCTGCTAAACTGAAGAATGTTGATAATCATCTGTACTTGAGATTCAGCAATGTTTGGAGGAGGTGCACCGTTGGCTTCCACAACAGTTGCAGTGACGATGAGGTTTCTACCTGACATGGTCATTCTTTGGTCTGCACGTACTGTGGTCTGGAATTCAGATTCAGCGTTTGGCCCAAGTGAAATTGTACCTGGGGCTGCAACTACAAGACCATCTGCTGAAACTTGAATTTGGATTCTCTCAGCGTAAGAGTTTGGATTTGTCACTCTGCAGTTTGCGAAACCTGTCAATGTAGCACCTGGATAAACAGGAACGTCAACCGCACCACTTGGGTTTGGAGATAGACACTGTAGATCCACCGCTGGGACAGAAACTTGTGCTTGCGCAGGAGTTGCCATCACCAAGATGCTTGCCATGTATACTGCGAGTATGAATAAAGAACGTCTTAATGCCTTCATACCTTCACCTATACCCTAGCCACCTTACCGACCCTCATAACCATTTTGGGGACTTGCCTTGACGAAATGGACATCAGTGTCTCTTTCATTAAAACCACAAATTGATATGATATCTCTCTTTCGCTATGGCTAAGAGGAATAAAAATGGAAGACAATAATTTCATTATCGCTGAAGCTCATTGTGATGGACCATGTGGAGTTTATGACCCCGCAAGCGCACGAATTGCAGGAGAAGCAGTTCAATCAATGACCAACAAAATGCTTGCACTATCATGCCCGTCCACGGATGATGGTGCAGCAATGGCTACCTATCTGAACACAATGTCAAGGTATGCAGCAATCAAGGAAGAAGAAGCACAAAAATGCAAAAAGGAATTGCTAGTATTGTGGACTGATTTCTTCAAACCACAACATCTAGAAGCGAATCCAAATCTACATGATGTATTCTGGAAGGCAGCAAAATTATGCTCTGCTTGTAAAGTTGAGGTATCTGCTGTTCACGCACAAGAATTGATGGACGCCATTGAAGAGATACACTCAATGTTTTGGGCGGCTAAGGGACGTGAAGTTTCTTGGATCAGAGCATCTTGAATGTAAAAATCTCTGGCGACTCTATGTGGCCATCTTTTCGAGATGGCGATATGATTCAATTTACTAAACTGACCAATCAAAGTCTCGCTATTAGGGACGTTATCGTTTTCGAACATCCAATGAAAAAGAATGTTATTTGTGTCAAACGCATAATCGAAATAAATTCTGGAAGGTTTTTCGTTCAGGGTGATAATTCGGACCCAACAGCGTCTGAAGATTCACACAATTTTGGAGAAATTGAGTACGAAAATATTCTCGCTTTCTTACGACAATAAGAATTGAAAAAAGGTGGACCCGGAGGGACTTGAACCCACGACCGCCCGGTTATGAGCCGGGTGCTCCACCAACTAAGCTACAGGTCCGATGCGCCCACTCAAACAGTTGGTAGTCTTGACTGTGACGGTTTGATAATTTGTCTTGCGACATGCTCACATTCATCTCTAATATCTTCAGGAATGAATATGAGTGCTAACTCGGAAGATAATACTAGACTTTGAATCAATGGAGAGTGTTCGACAACATCTCTTCCATCATCTAATATTATACCCTGGCTGTATGGCTTGTACCCCTTTTTGCGAATACTTGATGTGATAATCTCTTCTTCGGTATAACCTGCATTTTCAACAATTGGTTTGATTTTATCAATTACAACAGAACTCATTTCTTCAGTTAACTCTGATATTCGTATGGACTTGTGATAGTCTTTTCTAGATACTAATTTGTTAGCATAACTGGAAAGCAAATTATCAGAGGAATCCGCCCAATCCATCAATACTGAATTTATGTCTGCATCAGTGAGTTTAACATAATCCCTGACTCCTAATTCTTCATTACACAACATATTTCTCAACGAATTCGATAACTCTAATTTACCATTCTTGGCTAATTCTCTAGCACGAGATAAAACTCGGATGAGGTATTCCTGTGTAAGTTGGTTTACTTTATGGAAATAGACTTGATTGTACATGTGGTACCTCGTCACAAGGTAAGCTTCAATCGCTGGCAATCCCCATTTCATAGCATACAGTCGGCCATCTTGATTAATTCGTAGAGCACGAATAACGCGAGATGAATCGAACCCACCTATCTGAGCACCTGTGTTTGCTTGGTCTCTTATCATGTAATCCATTCTGTCAACATCGAGTTGGCTGCTAATAATTTCCTTCAAGAATGGCTGAATTTCTACTCCATTACATTCCGATTCACCAGAATATAATGCAAACAAACGTTGGGTCCTTTCATTACCAAGAACTTCTCGTAATGCAGAACCGATTTCTGTTTCAGTTGATTCGAGTATCAGTTTCCCCCATTTCTCATGAGAATGGAAGGTTGCGAACACCTTATCGGTTTCTAAAAGATGTGAAAAGGGAGGATGGCCAATGTCATGCAGAAGCGCTCCAATTGAGACCAATTCTGCATCTTCTTCGGAAATAATACCTGGTTGAACCTCAGCAAGATGCTCACATAAGGTCACAGCTAAGTGATATGCTCCAAGGCTATGTGAAAATCTATTGTGGGTTGCCGCAGGGAATACGTAATGGCAAGTTGCTAATTGTTGGATGTTTCGTAGTCTCTGAAATTCCTTAGTGTCGATCAATTTCGAAATATGGCCTGGAACCAATATGTCTCGGTGAATTTCGTCTCTAATCACCCGGTCCCTCATGATTTGCCGTCCCGCCTCTAATATCAAGTCCTTTCCCTACAAAAGGGATATTGATTTGGAGGTTTTACAAGGCATATGAGCGAAGCCCTAGATGATGTTTCTGGCGCAGAAAATCAAGATGTTGAGACCGAAATTTCTCAAAAATCAGAATTGGATATTGATGAGGTTTTCAAAAAATACGATGAAAATTCCGATGGGAAAATTCAACATAGCGAATACGTATCAGAGCACAAAACTGAAGGTTCAGGAGGAGTATCTGGATTTCTTGACAAATTGTTGGACGATAGTCCTGAACTTAGAGGACAAAGACTGTGGGTGATGTTCTCGATTGCTATTGTACTGGTAGCCGCTCTAAACGCCTACGCAATGGTTAGGGAACCACAATTGGTTAACATCGAAGATATGATTGAGCATTCTAATGAGGTAGTCTCGATAAAGGGAACCGTAGTTTCGTGGGTGGAAGACCCTTACTCATCTGGAGAAGATAGAGTAAATATTCTCTTAGAAGATGATACTGGAGTTGCTCAACTTCGTTGGTATAATTTTGGAGAAATTCCAATGCTTGGCACTACGATTAAGGTGACAGGAGATGTTATTGTTTACAATGGGAAAATATGGATACAAGCCATCGGTAGCGGTGCGGTTTCGTGGGATAGCGAGGATATTCCTGATGCTCCTGACTTGACAATTTCAACAATAGCCAAGAGTCCTGCTGATTACATTGGCGATACTATTACTGTTCAAGGATACCTTTCGAAGCCAGTGAATCCTAGTTCGACATTTACCTCTCTAACTCTTAGAGACCATCCGACATATGGAATGCAAGAATATCAGATGAATATGATAATTCATTCCGCACCAGGGCAATGGCTTGAAGCCGGTCAAAAAGTGGAAGTAACCGCAACGTTAGATTATTCTGAAAAATATCTTCAATGGTCTATTCATGTTCAAGGACCAGAAATTAGGATTGTCAGAAGCCATGAACCTGAGCCAACACAAATAGGCTGGTCCAATTATCAAACATGGTCATACAATTCAGGGGCTTTGGTAATACTAGATGGGAAAATATCCGGAGACTTGATTGTGGAGCCTGATGGCGAATTAAGCGCCTGTTTGCTCAATGCCCAGGACCTTAGCTCCTATCAAGGCAAAGAGGTTAGTTATGGAGGAAGACTAGTATGGTCTACAGCATATTCTGGGTGGTGTATTGACTCTTCTAATTCCGATAGTGTGAGTGTCCTAGACATATCCGACGCTGAAAACATCCTAGGTTGGTTGGCAAGCAACCCTAGGACAACTCTCGATGATGTTGACAATTCCACTCAATTCTTGATTTCTGGAGTTGTATCGGGTTCTTTCTTGATGAGTGAAACTGGTGACACAAGAATTGCAATAGCAGACGCTGTATATCCAAACACTCTAGCAAAAATGGATGCTTATGTCCCTGTTGGAGAACATTCGGGATGGTTAGAAGACGGCCAAGAGGTCGTTGCAAATGTCTCGATTAATTGGAACTCAGCAAGTTGCGAATTCCAAATGAGCGTCTGGGATTTAGTTCTAGTAGGCGACACACCTGACCCTAATCCGGTTGATTTGGCCGATGGTGCTCCTCAATTTTATGATCTGAATAAGATAACCAGTATTGTAGGAAATATTGTCGAGATGGATAACATAACGTACCTACAAAAAGAAGGAGGAAACCAAAAAATCAGAATCAATGTTGATTCAAATTCAATAGGTCTGAATTCTTACCATCAGGATTTGACACTAAAGTGGGTAGGGCGATTGATTGAAGTCGCAGATGATGAAACTTTAGCACACCATTACGTCTTAGATAATGCAGACGTAATTGATGAAGATGGAAATGGAATTGCCGATGATGCTGAAGATTTGTGAAGGTGGTATATTTGGAAACATTCTTTGTTGAAATGGGCTGGATGCTCTTTGCGCTGTTTATGGGCGTATGCATCGGTTCTCTCACTGGATTGATTCCTGGGTTCCACGTCAACAACGTTGCACTAATTCTGCTAGGGCTTTCACCTGCTCTCTTAGCAATTGGAATTCCATTGTCTGCTGCTGCTGGAATAATTGTCGCCACAGGTGTTGTTCACACTTTTTTGAATTATATACCATCTGCACTGATAGGAGCACCTGGTGCGGATACCGCATTGTCGCTTCTTCCAGGACATCGTATGCTACTATCTGGAAACGCCCCTAAAGGTGTGGCATATTCAGCTCGAGGTAGTCAATTAGGACTGTTTCTATCTCTCCCACTAATAGTGGCTGCAAGAATAGCATTCGGTCCTGAACTCGGTTTTTATGACCAACTACGAAGCGCTCTTCCATTCGTCTTACTAACAATTTCTATTCTTCTTATTGCCACTGAAACCACACGGCTTGATTTTCCAGAGTGGGCTCAAAAATTAACTAATGGAAAATTAGGGAAGGACTCTCGGTTTGCCGGATATATTGCGGCGACATCATTCTTTTTGCTCACCGGATTATATGGCTGGGGTATTTTCAACCTACCAGTTGAATCCCCGGTTGGAATGCCTGGAGCAGGATTACTTCTTCCCGCACTCGGAGGATTATTTGGAATTGCAAATCTGCTAGATATCTATGCAACAACCTCCGAATTACCTCCACAAAAGGAGGATTGGGAATTGCCCCCGAGTGGTCCATTGGTCGTTCCTTGTTTCCTATCATCATGTGCAGGTGCTGCCATGGGAGTTTTGCCTGGAATGACCGCGGCTCAAGCAACAGTTCTTGTGATGGGTGGTAGAAATGTTGCTGCTAAAATGCAAGGGAAAGAAGGCTATGGACTCGATTGGGAAACTCGCAAGTTAACAGAAATGACCGATGAAGAATTGCTCGCACTCGCAAGGGCGGAAGCAGCAGGAGAAGGCGAGAGTCCTCACACAAAGCAAGACCTGGAAATCATCGCTTTACTCTCTGCCACAAATACGGCTGTGACAGTTATGGTACTTGGTTTCCTTTACATCATCGGCAGGTCTAGGTCAGGAGCAACTCTTGCTTTGAAGCAGATGTATCCTATCGACACATGGAGTGGGCTTCATCCAACAACTGATTTCATTCGATTAATCGGACTAACGATAGCCGCTGGCCTGATTGCTGTTCCTTTGATGCGGCATGTTGGAAAAGGTATTTTGCAACTGCATGAAGCAGTGCCACTGCAATCTATGGTGCTTGGCGTAGTGATATTCATAGTTGCACTTGTATGGTTATCGTGTGGCTGGGTTGGCATGATTGTCTTAATTGTTGGAACAATCCTTGGACTAATTCCACCAAGAATTGGAATCAGACGCTCTCATGCGATGGGTATTATCATTGTACCAATTATGATCTATACCTTTGCACAGAAATACGATGCATTTGGTTTCCTGTGATTAATCATCCAAGATAATATGCTCATTATGCAACGCATGGGGCCAGGCTTACAGCGCAGCAAACAGTGATTACACTGTAAACAGTCGCTGGAGGCGAATCTGGAGCTGGTGCATCTAAAGTATGTAGCACAGACACAGATTCGGTGCACAATGGTGACATGAGCAGAGATTGGAAATCATCGGAAGCAACAGTAGGTGCTGACGGATACACCTGGTCATGCGCTAACTCTGATGTGACTGTGACCCAATTGATTGTAGCGATCGACGGTCTATCAGTTGTCGTCAAGAAAGGTGGCGCGGCTGATAACTGTATATCTGACATGGGGGGACTTTCTATGGCCTAATTAAGATGGATATACTCGGATTGGAGTGAAACAGATTTGGAGACTCACGAAAAAGATGGATTAGTAATGTCGCCTGTGACACCAAACAATGATAATGATTCAAAGAGAGAATGGAGTGACTTAAAAGACTCCGCTGCCTGTGAAGACCAAGAAATCAAATTGTGGGGTGCTGACTCCGATTCAGGTACATACGAGTACTTCGGAGAGCAAATATTCTGTAAGAACTGTTTCGCAGACGGAGACCCTGTTTCCGAAGGATTTGACCAAGCAAGAGGATACCAGAATTCCGCTGATGACAACCAAATCGTAAACGGAATCACATCTGATGAGTACGCGATTTGATACTTTGGATACGCATATTATGAAGAGAACGCAAACGTTCTTTCTGTAGCAGCTATTGCTAACAACGACACCCACGGTGTCGAAGATGCAGGCGGAGCAGTGACCCCAGAAGCATCCACAGTTGCAGATGGTTCCTATGCACCATTGTCAAGATATATTTACATGAATGTAAACAACAATGATTGGGACCTAGTCAGAGGATTCATTGAATATGGATATTCTGAAGCAGGAATGGATCATGTCTCAGATGTAGGTTATGTGGCATTACCAGCTAACATGATTTCTCAGATGACGGCCAGAATTGGTTAAGCAAGGGAAAAATCTTGTCCAAATTTTTTGCCTGCAGGGGCTGCGGCCCCTGTGGGCATTTTTTTTATTTTCGAACAACCATCTCATCATGCATTTTGAGGTTGAGCAGTATTTCGCCAAAATCTCTAGCATATGCGCATAACCTTCGCACAGATTCAGATATCTTGAATAACAAAAAGTCATTTTTTGTCATCTTTCTTCCTTCGATTAACTTCTGTTCATAAGAGGAGATTTGAATTTGGGCGCTTTTAAGTTGCAGTCTGGATTCTTCAATCTCGAATGAATTTCTTGTTCTCATATTAATCATTAATTTCTTCATTGAATCTTGCCAAATATTTAGTTGTATAATTGGTTCTTTTTCAGCATATAAATCAAGGTCTTCAGATTCCAGTATCAGTTGAGCCATATGTGTTGCATGGTCCATCATTCGTTCTAGTGAAGTTGCCAAATTTGAATGCTCTACAGCCTGATTTCTCGCCAAATTAAGTGCTGAAGCCACCAGATGTGAATCTAAAGCGATACTTACCTGTCTCTCAACAAGATAAAGCAGCGCATCAACCTCAGATTCTCTGTCGTCAACATCGCTAAGCAAACTTTTTTCATTGCCATTAGTAATAGATATTATGTCTCTTGTAACAGAAATTAGTAAAGAATACATTCGATTTATACTAGCAATTAATGGCATCTCAGCAGCACTGATTAGGCATATCAAATCGACTCTACCATCTTCAACATTTATCATTTCAAATCCTCTAGTGTTTCGTAAAAATCTTCTCATTTGTTGCTGGACCACCCTATCTATATCATTGGAAAATACAATTCTGATTTTGTCGGCTCCAGCCAAATACGCTCCCATTAGGTGATCATGTAAAGAATTTGAAGGTATTTTTCCACAATTAATGGTAATAATTTTCTCGGAGTTTTGCAACATGTCAAGAGGTGTTAATCTCAAGGCACCGCTTGGCCTCCAATCCACTCTGATACCATCGCGTGGTTTCAATGACATTTCGTCAATCCACGGTTTAGGCAGACTGACTGTGTAAGTTGCACCTCCGGTCAATTGCACTTTTCTTACGTCGATATTTCCTGGTCCAGTACCCATTCAAATCAATTTACGGACTATTTACTTCTATATAGATTACATGGGCGTTAAGTGATATACTTACTTTCATGAGACAAATATATGGAACCAGTGACAATGGTTGTTGTCGGCTTAGCTTTGATCGTATGTGCTTACATGGCATGGAACATAGGTGCAAATGACGTTGCGAACGCAATGGGAACCTCGGTTGGTTCGAAAGCACTTACTCTAAAACAAGCGGTAATCATTGCCGCAATTTTCGAGTTTGCTGGTGCTTTTTTCGCTGGTGATGCTGTCACTAAAACGGTTAGAAAGGGCATCTTAACCGTGGATTTCTCTACCGTCACCCCAGCGATTTCACAAGACATCGCCTTTGGATTCATTGCTGCTATGATGGCAGCTGCAGTTTGGTTAACGATTGCAACCAGAATGGGTCTCCCAGTGTCGACAACACACTCCATTATTGGAGGAATTATTGGTGTTGGATTGGTATTAGAGGTCGACCACAATGCCAAATATATAGACTGGGAAGTCGTTCAAAAAGTGGTAATGAGTTGGGTTGCTAGCCCATTAATGGGTGGACTCCTAGCCTTCTTTTCTTATTGGATTATCAAAAAGACCATACTTGATGCAGAAAATCCAGAACAAAGGTCGATGTGGTTAGCGCCTATTCTTGCGTTCCCGACTTTCTTTGTACTGGGCCTGGCATTACAATTCAAGGCATTGAAAGGGTTCTTTGCAAGGGCCGAATCAAATGGCTGGATTGCAGACAAGACAGCATGGCTTCCTGCTAAAGAAAATGGAGTATGGGATCCATTTGCTGACGCTGCATGGCTCCCTATCAATTCACTGATTCTTGCAGCAGTTATTGGTGCAATAGGTTCATTCGGCCTCTACATGGTTTTGAAGAAAATCGATATCAATGAAGAGAGCAAAGGATTCAAGGGTGTCGAGAGAATTTTCGTATGGCTACAGATTATCACTGCAGCATATGTAGCATTCGCACACGGTGCCAATGACCGTTCCAATGCAATTGGCCCAATGGCAGCTGTCTGGCAGGTATTGTCGAATGATACAGGCATGCTGATGGAGCAAGCAGAAATTCCGCTTTGGTTAGTATTATTGGGTTCAGCAGGTATCGCAATTGGTGTAATGACCTGGGGATGGCGAGTTATGGAAACCGTTGGCAAGAAGATTACAGAAATCACTCCAACACGTGGATTCGCTGCAGAATTTGGAGCTGCAACGACAATCTTAGTTTTCTCAATGCCGTTCTTGGCAGTTCCTGTATCCACGACCCACACACTAGTCGGAGCTGTTGTAGGCGTTGGCCTAGCAGGTGGAGCAAAAGCGGTGGATTTCAGAGTATTCGGAAAGATCGCTGCATCTTGGGTAGCCAGCGTCCCAGTGGCTGCATTTGGTGCGGCAACAATTTACATAGCATCTGGAGGAGATAATCTCAAGATGATTATTCTACTACCGATTGCATTCGCTGCAGTCGGATTCGCAGTGTGGAAAACACGTGGTGGAGAAATCCATGTGGAAGAAGCATTATCCGATGCTGGAAGCTCTGAACAGGGCGCTACACCGTTTGAGTTATTCCACAAGCATGCTGTTGCGGTTGAAGCAACAGTTGGCCACATGTTAGAAGCGGTCAACAAAACCGCTAATGGTGAAGACGCAAGTGATGAAATCAAAGCTACAGTTGATGCTGAGTTGGACGCAGACAATATCAAGACCGAACTCAGAGACATGATGGAAGAGACTAACTTCAGACTAATTGTTTCAATGGATGATTTCCTAAGGATGCTAGCAAGGCAAGATAGAATTGCTGACTACGCACAGAATGTTGCTGAACAATTGAGTTTCAGAGAGTTATACGATAACAAGGAAGCAAGAGAAATGCTGATTGAAATGGCAAATGCAGTATCTGCAACAGTAGCAACATATGAAGACACTGTTGAGGCTCTGAGAGATTTGTCTCTTGGAGAAACAAAGGTCGCTAAGAAAAAGGTCATGCAACTGATCAAGGAAGTTAACCTGAAAGAACACGAAGCAGATGAAATCGAAGCAAAAGCTGCTGCTCATGTATTTACTTCAGGTGATGATGATGCCTTGGCTGCAATGCATATGTACAGAGTACTTCAGCGAATGGATGACGTAGCAAACGCTTGTGAAAAGGCTGCTAATGCATTCATACCTTTGTTGAATAAATAAAGCAAAATTACCAAAAATTGAGATTCAGTAATTATTTGCTGATTATATCGAAGAAAGCATGAAAACCCTATACTTATTCGATTTATTGTTGGTAATATGAAGGTAAAGGCAATATCACTAACTTTTCTCCTTTTTTTGACTTCAATTTCTGTCTTAATAGAGACTACTGAAGCAAGTGTTTCCGGCAGAGCACTCGCTTGTTCAGGTTCTGTTTGTTTGAATGAGGCTTTACCAAATCCAAACGGCTATGATGACGATACTTGGCCAACGGAGAGTGGATGGAAATCTACAATTCTGGCTCGAATGCTATAGATGTTCTAAATTGGGAATTAGAAAACAAAGCAGGTAAAATTCTCCAGTTTAATTCTACAACTATTGTTGGCTATCAAACAGGCAATTCTGCAACTTGGACCATACAACCTGGGGATTACATGGTAATCGCAAGAAACGGGTATGCTAACTTTTACCTAACTAACACATTTGACTACATCACAATGTCAGATTCATTTGGCAATGTTATCGACCAGGCATCATGGAATTCTTCTGCATCTGGCGTTAGTCTAGAAGAAGATTCTTCAAACCCTGTTAATGATTGGGTTGCGACAAATTCACCTACTCCAGGGGCAGCAAATAATCAAGCTACAGCCCCTTTTTCAACAGGAATAACATTCAATGAAGTAATGGCAAATCCATTCTTCTCGGAAGATAATGGAACCTGGCCAGGAGGTGAATGGATTGAAATCCACAACAATGGCACATCTGATGTAGACCTTTTAGGATGGACTGTCGTCGACAACGCTGGCAATATAATACCACTAAACGAATCTCATTTGGTTGGAGATTCAACGATTATCGTTGCGGGAGGACATAGAGTAATTGCTGTAAATTCAACTGGTGCGTGGGGTGTTTTGAACAACGGAGCAGAAACTATTCGTTTACTTCTGGCAAACGGCACTGAGACCGACCTAATTTCTTGGACAACAACAATCCCTGGTTTTTCATCTGTTGAACAAACAGATGGCACTTGGTCACCGTCTTCTTATCCGACACCGGGAATTGAGAACCCAAAATTATGGACTGACATTGTCGATATCTCCTCAGATGTTGTGATTACAGAGGTAGTTGCAAATTCAAGCAGAGATGGTTTTGCATATCCAGAAGGAGAGTGGATTGAATTACACAACACAGGAAATAATGATCTCGATTTGATGGATTGGAAATTTAGAGATGGGATGGGCAATATCACTCAGATACACGTCGGCAACCTCGTCACAAATAACTCACAACCCGGCACGATTATCAAAGCGGATTCACGAAGACTGGTTCAGTTTAGTGAAGGTATGACCTTGTGGAATAATTACAACCACATCATGTTAGAAAATCAATTGATGCAAGTTGTTCACAAAGCATGGTGGAATAGTGACCCAGGATTAAACAATAGCCTTATCGAAGCACAAAATCAAGATTCGCCGTGGATAATTTCAAGCTGGCCAACACCCGGATGGCCAGAGCCTGGGACAACTTCAATTTCAGGAGAAATTGCGTTTAATGAAATCTATCCTGATGCAGTAGGAAACGATACGGATACCTGGCCAAATGGTGAGTGGGTGGAACTTATCAATACGGGAAATCAATCGGTAGATATTGCTAATTGGCATTTTACATCTGGCTCGAGAAATTTCAACATCAATGTAATCCAATTGCCTGAAAAGGATAACACAATCATCAATCCTGGAGAAATTTTTGTAGTAGCGATTAATGGTACTCAAAGTTTCTATCTCAAAAATACCGCACCGGATACAATCGAATTGAGAGATTCTTCAAACCAAATTATCTCGACGATAACCTACAATCAAACTACGGAAGGTGAATCACTATGGTTCTGGAATGGTGATTGGTCACAAGCACCTTGGCCAACCCCTGGATATATGAATCCTCAGACCTCTCCTTACACTGGAGAATCTACGATTGAAATCACTGAAATTTTAGCTCACTGTGCCGATGATTCAATCACTCCATTGGATGATTGGATAGAAGTAATTAACACAGGTAATTTGCCTGTAAATCTAACCGCCTGGAGAGTGATTTCTGGTGATGGCGACCTAGTACATGTAAAGCCAAGCAATGTATGGAATTCAACAAGTCTAGATTTGATGCCTGGTTCTAGACTTGTCATTACTGCTCAGAACTGGTTAATCAGTGGTTTAGGAGATTCCGTTGTAATTGAGAACCCAGATGGAGTTTTGGTAGATTCTGTTGAGTGGACTATTACCACCGATTGTAAGACCATGGATTCAGAAGGAGGAGTCCTGCCATGGCCAACACCAGGTTATGAAGAGCCAGATATTTCTTCGTTTGCTGGACCTGAGGATTTGATCTTCAGTCGCTTCATGTACGAGGAAAAAAGTTCTACAACCAATGATGAATTCTTTGAAATTACGAATACAGGAGACAAAACCGCAGTTTTAACCGGCTGGTCTGTGAGGAAGACAACTACGTCAGGGGTGTCTTTCAATGGTACTTTCAACTCCCTAGTAATCGATTCTGGCTCTTCAGTAATCATCAGTCCTGATGCTTCAGCAGTTAAGGCAATGGAGCAATCAATTGTCGTTAACGCTGACGAAGTGATGGACTTCCCTGTTTGGCTTCCAGATAGTGGTGCAACGATTCAGTTGATTTCGCCATTTGGTATCATTGCAGACTCGTTTGTTTATGGAAATGGTCCGACCGATTTAGCAGGCTGGTCCGGTCCTTCGATCAGTGAACCTGTGACTTCAGTCGACAGAATCCTATATCTTCGAGGAGATGGATGTGGGGACCTTACTGATACCGACCAATCTTCTGATTGGGAAATGCAATGGTCTGTTGCAGGGGCGTCTCACTTTTGTGGTGTCACAACATTTTCAGATCTTGCAAATGTTATTCCATTAATTGCACCAGGAGCAGGTCTTGATAATGTAATTGCAATGTTGAATGGAGCCCAAGAAAGTATACACCTCCACGTATATCATCTACATCATGTCAATCTAGTGTACTCATTGATTCAGGCCCAAAGCAGGGGAGTAGATGTCACAGTAGTAATACATGAGCCCGAGACATGGTGGTCAGAATCCGAGGTCTCTCAAAGTAAAGGGATGGCATATGAATTAGAAAATGCTGGAGCCACGGTTATGCAATTTTCGTCTTCTTCATCATCTCCATATCAATATCTACACTCAAAAATCTCAGTAGTCGATGAATCCAGTGTTTGGATTGGTTCAGGCAATTGGAAAACATCCAGTATGCCAACAGACCAGAGAGGAAATCGAGATTGGGGAATTATTGTTGAGAGTGAAGACCTTGCTCAAATTGTACTTGAGAGAATGATGTTTGATGAAGACCCAAGTCAATTACATGTTGAAGATTCTACATTCAATGAACCCAATCAGGGGTCATATCTAGCACCGATAGAATACCTGCCGACTGACATCAAACCGCCGATGACTGAATCTATCAGTGGGGAATTGCTAACATGTCCTGATGATTGTGTTCAAGGCTTAGCAGAGTTGATCAATTCAGCGGAATCTGAGATTTTGTTATCTCTTCAGTACTTCGAAATGGACTGGTATTGGGGATGGCAGACAAACCCACTTGTTGAAGCATTAGAAGATGCTGCAGATAGAGGAATTTCAATCAGAATGGCAATTAACCAGCATTATGTTAATGACAACCCTGGAATTCGTGAAGCAGTAAATGAGTTGAATAGTTGGGATGGAGATGTTGAAGCAATCTTGATGTCAGAGAATTCTACCGTGACCAAACTTCACAACAAGGGAATGATAATCGATGGAAAAACTGTCCTGATTTCGAGCATAAATTGGGGCGATAATTCTATTTTAAGAAATAGAGAGATGGGATTAGCTATTCATTCAGAAGCAATTACAGCAGTGTATGAAGATTTTTTTGGGAAGATTGGATGAGAACGGACACTACAACCGATACTGACATTGATGGAATTCCAGATTATTGGGAAATCGAATTCGATTTACTTAGAACGCAATTCGATAGTGACCTTGATTATGATAATGATGGATTGACAAATTTAGGTGAATTCTCTTATGGTTCTGACCCTAATTCAAATGATACTGATGGAGATTGTATTCTCGATGGAGATGAAATTATTCTGGCAAATGGACTAGAGGGCGTATCTGCTACCAATGCAATAAATATGCAAGATGTAGATAACAATGGAGAGAATGATGGCGTTCAATTTGGCTGCAAGCCAGAGGGAGAAAGCACAGAAACTGATTCTGATGCAGACGGCGTAAATGATTTGGATGATAATTGTCCTAATACCGTTGCAGGTGCCTCTGTAGACAATAATGGATGCTCGCAGCAACAACTAACCCAACCAACCCAGGATTCAGATGGAGATGGTATCAAAGATTCAGAGGATGAATGTCCAGACACTCCACCAGAAACCGCAACGGACACACAAGGCTGTTCTGGAGAGCAAAATCAACAACAATCAGCAAATGACTCTCAAGGAAATAATGATTCTACAGGCCTAGATTTCATGATAATTCTGATCTTGATAGGATCGTTAATTTTGGCTGGGGCATTAGTTGTATTATTCAAGAAGCCTCATGGAGAGGCGTTTACAACCGACATCATCGACACCGAACCAGCGAATAAGAATTGGGAAATGCCTGTATTGGATGGCACAAATCAATCGCCTGAGAATACAAGTACTATCGACATGAGTAAATTCCCAGGATGGGATTTGGAACAGGTGGAAAAATACCTTGAATCAGGATGGACTGAGCAGCAGTTAGAAGAATGGTATCAACAACAAATCGAGCAAAATTCCGCATAAGATTCACAAAGGAGTGCCATCATCGATAGACGAGGCACATGGTATTTAGACAAAGCAATCCGGCCCTGAACCCGAAATATTTCCAAGGTGGAATGGGCACTGAAACGATGTCAATCGAAGGAACAATCAGCAAAACTCTGACCCTTTTGGGGCTTGTAAGCATAAGCGCTCTAATCGCTTATTCAATGTGTTTGCAAAACCCAGGATACACATTTATATTCACCATCGGCGGTGGCATTGGTGGATTTATCCTAGCACTGGTAATAATGTTCACGCGACCTGCTCAACCACAGGTTCTAATGAGTATGTATGCACTATTGGAAGGTTTGTTCGTTGGTGCATTTTCATTCTTTGTGGAATATTATTATCTTGGTGGAAGTGAGGGCGTTGTTTTACAAGCCCTTGTAGGTACTGTAGCGGTATTCATGACTATGCTTACACTTTACAGAATGAGAATTATCCAGCCGACTGAAAAATTCACCATGGCTATTATTTCAATCACTTTTGCAATCATGATGATTTATCTCTTCAATTTCTTGCTAATGTTCATGGGAGCTGGTATCCCATTCATTCACAGCAATGGACCAATTGGAATTGGAATAAGCGTAGTATTCACTGGAGTTGCTGCATTATTCTTGATCATTGATTTTGGTGTAATCGAAAATGGAGTAAAATATGGTGCTCCAAAGAACATGGAATGGTACGGTGCATTTGGACTAGTAATCACATTAATCTGGCTCTACATTGAAATGTTGAAGTTAATTGCTAAGTTAAAGTCACGTGATTGATATGACAAGATCCCTTACGGTTTGTGATTTATCAGACTGGAGAGCCGGTGGCGAGAGAAGGGAGCAATTTATCAAACAACTTGGGGAATCCCTGCAAGATATCGGTTTTTTTGCCCTTACAGGCCACGGGATAAGTACAGAAGCGATTTCACAATCGTATAGAGTAGCTGAAGATTTTTTCAATCTTTCACAAGATGTGAAATCAAAATATGAGCAGGCACAAATGTCACGACAGCGAGGTTATACGCCATATGGAGTGGAACATGCCAAGGATAATCCCGCACCTGATTTGAAAGAATTTTGGCAAACTGGTAGAACGATTAACGACCCAAATTTCCCCACCAACATTTGGCCTTCAGAATCCGAAGGATTTGAAGAATCTATCGATGGGCTTTACAATGCAATGGAATCAATGAGTCTAGAATTATTGTCAGCGGCATCTATTTACTTAGGCAAAGAAGAGGATTGGCTACCATCTATGGCAACAAACGGTAATACTATTCTCAGAATAATCCACTATCCAGCACTTGGAGAAAATTCTCCATCAGATGCCGTGAGAAGTGCTCAGCATGAAGACATCAACCTCATTACACTACTAGTAGGTGCTACTGCAGATGGTTTGCAAGTAATGGATCATGATGGCACTTGGATTGAAGTTGAAGGAAATCATGAACACATCATCGTTGATAGTGGTGACATGCTACAAAATCTGACCAACGGATTATTCAAATCAACAACTCACAGGGTGGTCAATCCACCAGATGCACATAGTGACAGATACTCCATGCCGATGTTCGTCCATCCAAGAAATGAAATCGACCTTACACCTCTTCCTGAATTCATAGAACAGACAGGCGGTGTGGCACTCTATGACTCGATTAATGCTGGGGACTATTTACATCAAAGGCTGGTCGAAATAGGATTAGCTGAATAGGTGTCAATATGCATTCAATGCCGCATATACTCCAGAGAAAAAGAGATGCTGAAGAACTCTCAAAAGATGAATTTGACTATATTTGTGAAAATATTGATTCTATTCCTAGAGAACAGCTTGGTGCATTTTTGATGGCGTGCCAAATAAACGGGCTTTCTGAAAAAGAAACTTCCAACCTGACACATTCCATGCTAAATGCTGGGCAAAAAATAAATCCTGAACCGAATCGTGTTGACAAACATTCAACCGGTGGTGTAGGCGATAAAATGAGTATAATTCTCGCCCCTGCACTGCGTGCTTGCGGGGCGATAGTGCCGATGCTAGCGGGGAGAGGATTAGCACATACAGGTGGAACTATCGATAAATTAGAATCTATTCCTGGCTTCAATACCGGATTAACGCTTGATGAAATGAAATCGAATCCGTGTTTCATTTCACGTCAAACCGAAGATATCGCACCGGCTGACAGAATTCTGTATTCGATTAGGGACATTACTGCAACTGTTCCACAGATTGGATTGATCACCGCTTCAATTATTTCAAAAAAAGCAGCAGAAGGCCTTGAAAGATTGGTTCTCGACGTGAAGTGTGGAAAAGCAGCATTCATGAAAAACCATGAGGATGCGAAAGAACTTGCAAAATCAATGGTTGCGACAGGTAAATCACTAGGAATAAATGTCACAGCCCAGATAACTGAAATGGACAACCCGATTGGTAATATGTTTGGAAATAGTCATGAAATTGTCGAATGCATTCAGTGCCTCAAAGGAGAAGGCCCAGCAGACACTATGGAATTGGTCTATGCACAAGCAGACGCACTGGGATTTGATATTAGGCCTGTAATCGCCGATGGTAGCGCATTAATCGAATTTCAAAACATGTGCATGAGACAAGGTGTAAGTGAAAAAATAATTTCACAATTAACTTCAAACCCTTGGTCCATCTTGCCTCGAAGTGCGATAACAACCCACTTGAATTCCAACAAGTCAGGCTTCATATCAAGCATAGATGCATTCACAATTGGAACTATATTATGCGAATTAGGTGCGGGAAGAACTGGAAGTTCAGATGAAATTCAGCACGGAGTTGGAGCAGTACTTCACAAAAATATTGGAGAATATATTTCTGAAGGAGAAAGTTTGCTTGAAATAAATTCACAAACAACACTTGATTCTACCCTCATTGAGGCTTTACAATCCTCCATAACAATATCTACAGAGAAAGTAGAAAAATCGTCTCGCATCATTGAAATTATTTCTTAAATGAATTGGTATTTTAACGGATGAACTCATATAGGATTTGTTTTTCGGAAGCCTTGCCGATTTAGCTTAGCTGGTGGAGCGTGGGACTGTTAATCCCAAGGTCATGGGTTCGAACCCCATAATCGGCGTAAATGATTAACTGCTAACCTATTTTTTGCCCAAACAGTTTCTTAAACATGATTCTAAATCATCGAATGTAAACTCAAACCCGGATTCCAACAACCTATTTGGCCTCACATCTTGGCCCTCTAGGACAAGTTTCTGACCCATCTCACCGAACATTATCTTGATCATGAAACCAGGAAGGGGAGCAAATGCAGGTCGTCGTAGCACCTTTCCAAGAGTTTTAGCGAATGTCTTTTGATTAACAGGCGAAGGTGCAGAAAGATTGTATGGGCCTTCGCTTGATTCATCCATCATCAAATGGTGAATTGCATAAATTTCATCATCTAGTGAAATCCACGATTGCATTTGCTTTCCACCCCCCACTGGGCCGCCTGCACCCATTTTTGCTGGTAGTAAGAGTTTAGCAAGCGCACCCCCTAAAGGAGAAATGACAATTCCAGTTCTCAATAATGAAACCCTAATTCCAGCATCTTTTGCCACAGCAGTAGATTCTTCCCACTCTCGACAAATGCTTGCAAGAATGTCATTGCCCGATTCAGATTTTTCATCAAGTACTTCAGTTCCTCGATTGCCATAATATCCAACTGCGGAGCCACACAAGAAGGCCTTGGGTGGGTTTTCTAAGTTGGCAATTATCTTTGAAAGGTTTGTAGTTGGAATTACCCTACTATCCCTAATCAATTTCTTTCTCTTAGCAGACCACCTTTTGTCTCCGATGCCCGCACCCGCTAGATGAATAATTGAGTCAAAATTTTCGAAATCCCCTTGTAGAACCTCACCAGACAAATCGTTCCAAACAACTACATTTTCGGAACTTACATCTTTGGGTAGTTTTGTAGAAGGACGAACTAGGCGGTGAACTTCGTGTCCTGCTGCTTCTAAGAAAGCACACAATTGCAGTCCAATCATCCCTGTTGACCCTGAAACTAGAACTCGTTGTCTAGGTAAGTGGCTGGTTTTCTTGATTTGTTTGATATCATTAACCACTATGTCGGTGCGATATCTAAACATTTGATTCATTCTTGGTTTTACGGTAAACGGTGCAGTCCATCCTGTTAGGAAATGCAGTGGTAATTTGTATTCCACATTGTCATTGACGATTGTAGATTGACCATTTTCCTCAAAGGTGTGTTGGTGATTCCAAGCACCAAACGGACCTTTTATCATCCTGTCAGAAAAACCAACTCCTTCTTCGACAGAGTGGTGTCTTGCTAGCCATGTCCTCTTTATAGGGCCGAGGCTCACTTTGAAAATCGTCTCTTCACCATCGACTAATTTTCCAGCTTGTATGGGGTCAATACCTTCCCATTCGGGCATAATTCTTCTGAAAGCGCCCGGGCTGTTATACCAGTTCCAAATCTCTTCAACTGAGGCATCGAAACTTGCTTTGTGAGAAAAAATTGGCACTTTATCACCTCTTCTCATATGTTATATTTACAGAATTCATTGCTGGGTTTCTGAATAAGGTCGATTGCTTGGATGCGGAATTTGAATAAGTTTCGACATAGCCTCTTGTTTTGAATTTCCTCTTTGTAGAGTCTGTAGTCATGCATCGAATCTTTCCGTATACAGGTCTTTCAGTCCACCCTCTGTCGAATTTGCCCAAAACCCAACCAATTCCGGTGTAAGTGTTTGGATCTCTACCATCTAGAGCCCACTTATCGTTGAGAGCAACCATATATTCCATGGCGATTTTAGCATTAGGAGTCCATTCCAATATTTTCTTGCCCCACAACATTCTCAAATAATTATGAATTATTCCATCGTTTTTCAACTGACACTGCGCAGCATTCCACAAGTCGTCATGGGTCTCGCTGTTTTCTAATTCTTCAAATGTGTACAAAAACGGTCGCTCATCATTTTCATGCTCTGCTAAAGTGATTTTGGCCCATTCAGGTAGGGAGTCGTATGAGTCGTGATTTTCGACTTGGTGGCAATGAATAAATCCTAAGTCTCTCCAAGTGATTACTTGGTCTAAGAATGATTCAACATCTTTTGGAAGGCCCCACCATCCACTTCGCCTACCATCATTAGGAGGAGTTATGTTCATTACATCCCAGTTATATTTCGAGAAAATCTCTGTGAGAATTTGATGAATGCTGATGTGTCCAAAATGAAGGTATGGTGACAAGCCACTAGAGCCATTTAATTCGGGTTGATTTCTATTTTCACCATACATTTCTAACCTGTAATGAAGGAAGTCATTCCATTTTTTGGCTCCTTCAATTGTTCCGCCTTTTGCGTGTTTTACAGGATGGACTTTGTGATCGATGGATAGGGCACTGAGTGCGTTTTCACCTTCTTGTCCGGTTCGCACACTCTCCACAGGAATTCATATGGTGTGAGTGGAGTGTTGCTTGCTTTGAATATATTTTCAATTATCGAATATTCGATTATATCCAGGTTAGATGCATTCTCAAGAGGTTTTGGACTAGGGAACTCCGCTAGATGTTCAGTAATTGTTTTGTGTAAATGTCTTCGTAATGAATACGCAGTAGTGAATGATTTATCTGTGTGATTTAGTGCCATGAATCCATTACTATCTACCAAATGAATTTCACACTTCCCAATTCTTACAGCCGACTGAATAACTTTTTTGGGAAGTAGACAGGATATTCATCGATAATCAAAGCATCGGCATATTCCATCCACTTGGCTAGCAATCCTTTAGCTTCATTCGGCTTTGTTTCAACGTATGGAATGTAGGTGACATTTGACCCCTCAAACAATTTCCTGTTGGCCAACATCCCTTGGATTACAAAGGTATGAATTCGGTCATTTGCCCAACGATGGCCGATTGCTAATGGCTCGATTACTACCAACGGTAATTTTCTGACTTTAGCGAGGTTAATTGCGTGCTCTAATCCGTGATTGTAAAAGCCCTTCTTGCAGAAATCATCCAGTAAACTACACAATCTCCTCTTTCTTTGGTTTTACCAAAGACTTGAAGTCGTGTATCTGGAATCATCAAATCACCTATGTCACTAATTTGGAATGTTTGTTCATACTGTATACATAATATGATTGTCCGGATTTAGATAGTGGCTTTCTAGGTTGAATTGACATTCGAAAACCGCTCAAACCTTCAATTGCTAAGTTGTGCATCGTTTCAGATACCCAATCAAGATCCTTTAGTTGGTCAAGGGAGAACCATGAATATTCGGAAATCTCATTGCTGTCATGATTGTCATTAATTGTCTCTATGTTGACATCATAACAAAGGAACACCGCTGGTATTTTCTTATTCAGCGTTGATCTCACCGCTGCTAGGCCAACTATGGTTCCTGTTGCTCCAGTTTCTTCACACAATTCTCTCAAAACCGCTGCTTCTGGACTTTCTCCATGTTCGACATATCCCTTCGGGAGACCCCATTTTCCAGCGAATGAGCCTCCCGCTTCTTTAACCAGCAGAATTTTGTTTCTATCGATAACTCTAGCTGCAACTCCTAAATCACACGATGTGCCATCCATGGCATTAGGGTATTTGCTATCTTATTTATATCACCGTTTTTTTTCTCCAAGCCTTGGAACGAGTTATTATAACCTAAGCAGATATTTTATCATCATGCTTAGCAGTACTAAACCAAATGCAAATGTTCAGGCTGACGCCGAGTTACCAACCAAGTTTGGAAACTTTAGAATTCGTGCATTTCTAGACCCTGTATCCAACAAAGAACACGCACTCCTTTACATTGGAGAGAATTTAGAATCTACACCACTGGTTCGCATCCACTCAGAGTGCCTGACAGGAGATGCATTTGGAAGCCTGAGATGCGATTGTGGCCCACAATTAGAGGCGCTATGGAAGAAATCCAGCAAAATGGATGTGGAGCAATTGTATATCTAAGGCAAGAAGGAAGAAACATTGGATTGTACGCTAAAATGCAAGCCTATGCACTTCAAGACGAAGGATACGACACACTTGATGCTAATCTGCAACTTGGATTACCAGCAGACGGTAGAACATACGAGTACGCTGCTGAAATGTTGAAATCGATTGGATTCACCTCTATTAATTTGATGACAAACAACCCAGAAAAGCGCCAACAATTGATAGATAATGGAATAGAAATCAAGCAAAGAGTACCTATCATTGTTGGAACTTGCGAGTACAACTTACAGTACTTGAAGACAAAAGCCAAAAGAATGGGTCACATCTTACATGTGTAAGGGGATACAATGTCCAAGTCAATAATAGGCCAAATCGCACCAGATTTTACCCTACAAGCCGATGATGGTGAGATGTTCGATAGTAAGTCGCTACATGGCACCTGGAGAGTCTTGTTTTTCTATTCAAAGCACAATTCTCCAACCTGCAAAAGAGGTTGTTTGAACTTCAAAGAACAATATGATTTGTTCAAATCATCTGGTTGTGAAATTATAGGAATCGGTCCCGGAACTTTTGAAAAACTTCAGGAATTCAAAAAATCGATTGGAGGATTACCATTCCCGCTTCTAGCCGATCCTGATAGAGTGGTAGGAAACGCATACAATATTCCTCTACATCTTGGCAAGTTTCCTGCAAAATCATCGTTTGTAATTGGCCCAGACAACAAAGTTCACTATGTATATGACTGGTTATTTAGACCACGAAGACATGTGGCAAAAATTTTAGCAGAACTATCGTCAGTCTCGGGAGGAGATTGAATGTGGGAAGAATTACTCTACGAATCTGGATTGACTGAAAGAGAAGTCAACTCGATTATGATTCTTGGAAACAATCCAAAAATGAAGGCATCTGAATTAGCAAAAGAACTCAAAACCACAAGACTAGATGCTTACAATAGTCTTTCAAGACTCCAAGAAATGGGCATCGTCACGGTCACTGCTGACAGACCTATGCTATTTTCTAGCATGAATGTTTTACAAGCGATTGAACACATCATCGATATGAGAAAACAACAACTTCACAGATTAACTGAAGGATATGAAGACCTCTCAAAAAATGTCAAAACAAAAAGTGCACCTGCTTCAAAACCACAATCAAGCGCTGATGACCCAAGATTCGCTGTTCTCAAAGAGCGTTCACACATTTACAACCGTTTAAAGAAAATGGCTGACGAAAGTGAGGAAAGGCTTGTCCTTATGCTTGGCCAGTATGGAATCCTGCATTTATGCAGAAATCCAACCGCCCTGGAAGCTATTAACACGGCAGCAATGCGAGGAGTAATAATTCAAATAATAACACAATTAGACAGTAAAACTGTTAGATTCTTCAAGGAATTAAACGAGAGTATTGAAGTTCGCCATTCCAATGAATTAGAATCGTTAGGCTTTGTCAAAGACAAAAATGAAGTAATCCAATATCTGAATATTGAAGATAATCCTGTAGGCCGTGGAAAGGACGATGCTGCTTTAGCAATCGAATCCCATGCATTTGCAGAATCCCACATGAACTTAATCGATACGATTTGGGAAAATGCAGTTTTGTTTGAGACCGCTGTTGCCAGGTACACTGAAAATAAAATCAATGACCCATTGAAGTTAACAATCGGTGAAGGGTCATTCCTCAACAACGTCGTTTCCGCATTAAAAATCAATGCTATGCCAGAGGAAGACACTCCTTTCGACCCCGAAGCATTCTTTGCTGCAGGTCACGAAGTAAATGAGGCGAGAACGAAGTTGTCTGAAGGTAAATTATCAAACTTGAAGGTATTAGGAATTGATATTTCGCTAATGCTAAGACAAATCGGAAATCGTGTCGGACAAGAAATCTCATTTTCAATGAGAGGAATCGAGAACGATATTGAATTCCTAGATGAAATGATGGATTGGTGGGAACACGCTGGCTTAGGTAGCCTTCTGTATGATGTAGACCCGACGTTCCATGTAAAAGTAGGTTTGAATCACCCTCCAGTGGATAATCCAGATGCATTACCAATGTGGGAGATGGATGATGGAATAATAGAGGGTGCTTTACGACACAGATTTTCTAAAGACGAGGATATTGTTGTAAAGAGAGTTGATGGGAGTGGTGAAAGCGACGACCTTTGGAATTACATGATTCTGAAACAGTCACAGGAACCTGTAGAACTATCAGATTAAGATTTAAAACGCTAGTATATATATCATCTGACCAAGTGAATATCATGCGACTGTGGACCCTGTATAAATTCAGTAAGGAACTCAGAGGGAAAAAGCCGGTCGATATTGACAACATACAATCAATGGGCCTGTTGGCCGTAAAATTAGGACAAATCTGTGCCTTAAGGCCAGATCTTATAGACCCTGATAGATGTATTCAACTTCAGAAATTGTACAGTAGAGCTCCATCGGTCCCTGCAGAAGATTTCGATGAACTTCTAGCGAAGCATACATCATCAGATTTCAGAGACAATTTCAAACATATTGAATCTAAACCATTCGCTGCAGCCAGCATCGGCCAAATCCACAGAGCTGAATTAAAAGATGGCACAAAAGTTGTCATCAAAATAATCAAATCAAATTTTAGAAAGAGTTTCATTCGCGACGTCACTAAAATGAAAAGATGGGTAAGACTAGGATTGTTCTTCAATCCAAAACTCAAGAAAGTAGGAAACCCGATTGGATTGCTATCACACATTGAGGACTATACGCTCCGTGAATTAGACTTGATGAACGAAGTGAATGGAAAATCACGTCTCGAAAACCTTGCTGAAGAATATTCCTCCACATTCCCAATGCCAAAATTGAGGTTCCCAAAGATTTGGAGAGAATTATCAAACAGCAATGTTTTGGTAATGGAAGAGATTGAATATCCAACTTTGGAGAAACACTTAGACAATGGCACCATGGAATGGGAAGAAATGTTACAACTTTTCAGAATACATGGTGCATTCATGTTTGGATTGGGTGTTTTCCACGGAGATTTACACCCAGGAAACGCCATGATGGACAATAACGGAAATTTCACTTTCATTGATACTGGCGCTATATGTGAAGCACCTGAACATGTTCGGAAGGCACTGTTTGGTTTCTTCTTTTATCTCGCAAAAGGTGAACTGAAAAACGCCTTTGATGCTATGTTGACTATGGCTGATGTCGAGCCTGTGGGTGAGACTCTGCAAACATATTATGATTCGATGAACGAATTGTATGAGGGCTTTGTGGGAACAAGTGTAAGTGAAGTATCATTAACACAACAAATGATGAAGACTGTAAAAGCCGCCGTTCTTGCAGGTTGTTCATTTGGTGATGAGGCATTTCCAATCATTCGCTCTTTGATGTACATGGATGGTATGGTCTTGAAGGGATATCCAGACGTCGATCTCATATCTGCAATGGGACCGTATTTGGATGAATTTGCAACATTAATTGATACAAATACCCTCCTAGAAAGGAGAAATCCTAACTCTATACCAATGTTGAAAAAAAACCGAAATTTAAAACCTAATACAGCACCGTGATAATTATGTCCACCGTAAATCAACCCTCAGTCGCTATTATTGGAGCAGGGCCCGGTGGGCTTGCGTCTGCACTTTTGCTTGCAAAATCAGGAGTAAAAGTCACGGTTTTTGAACGCTCATCTCGAGTTGGTGGGAGAAACAAAGTTTTCGATAGAGACGGATATAAATTTGACTTGGGGCCTACTTTCTTTCACTACCCTGAAGTTATCGAAGACATCTTCACTGCGATTGGACTGGATGCACATGAAGAACTGAATCTCAAGAAATTAGATATCAACTACAGACTTATTTTCGGACAGGGCGGAAGCCTAGATTGCACAAGTAATACTGAACAAATGTGCGAGAGAATAGAAGCACTATCTGGTAAGAAAAACGCCGATGCGTTCCTAAAGTACCTAGAAGACAATAACAACAAACTAAACAAATCAAAACAATGCTTGCAAGAGCCATGGTTTGGAGCTACAGACTTGATCTCAAAGAGAGCGATGAGAGTTTCAAAAGTGCTAAGACCTACCCGTTCAGTTGCTAAAGATCTGATGAAATTATTCGATGATGACAGATTGATGTTGGCAATGTCATTCCAAACCAAATACCTAGGAATGTCTCCATTTAATTGCCCAAGTCTCTTCACAATGCTAGCATATTTGGAGTACGAATATGGAATATTCCACCCACTTGGAGGCCTTGGAAGTGTTTCTGAGAGGATGGGGAAATTGCCAAAGACATGGGTGTCGAATTCAGAATGAATGAAGAAGTAAAGAGTGTCATTATGGATAAGAAGACAATCAAGGGAATCGTCACAGAAAGTGGGTCTTTCTATGCGGACAAAATCATCATGAATGCTGACTTTGCTCAAGGTATGACAAATTTATTCCCTGATAATGTCAGAAAGAAGTGGTCAAACAAGAAACTAGAGAGCAAAAAATACTCATGTTCAACTTTCATGATGTACCTTGGTGTGAACAAAACGTTCGATGATTTGCCACATCACCAAATATATGCATCAAAAGATTATGTGTCAAACCTGGAAGACATAGAAGTTCATCACAGATTGACTTGGGACGACCCATCAGTATACGTACAAAACGCCTGCGTGACCGACCCGCAGTTAGCTCCAGAAGGATGTTCCACCATCTATGCCTTAGTCCCAGTATCTCATATTCACGAAAACATCGACTGGTCCAAGGAAAAAGAGCCTTTGAGAGAAAGAATCCTTGACCAAATAGAACAAAAACTTGGCTTCGAAGGACTAAGAGATCATATTGCTACAGAATTGATTATCACACCGGAAGATTGGAGCGACCACTGCTACCGAGGTGCAGTTTTCAACCTCGCACATGGTCTAGACCAAATGCTTTGGAAGAGACCAAAAAATGAATTTGACGAAATCAAAAATTTGTATCTTGTCGGTGGAGGAACACACCCAGGTAGTGGACTTCCGGTGATATATGAATCAGCAAGAATCAGCACAAAGTTACTACTTGACAGCCTAGGTATTGACCCTGATTGGAACGGAGTCGACACCTGGTTTGAAAGCAGAAAGCGCAAAACTAAGAAGTCTAAATCCCAAATTGCTTCTGCTAATGAATTAAACAAGGGTAATCCTACACAATCATAGGTGATTTCATGAACGATAAATTGATTGATGACTCTTATGAATATTGTAAACAAATTTGCAAAAGCGCCTCAACTACTTTCTACAGTTCTTTCTCAGCGCTAGACATTGAAAGAAGAAAAGCAGTGCACTGCGTTTATGCCCTTTGTAGATGGATTGATGATATCGTTGATGGCGATGACCAACCTGTTGTAGAAGAATCACTAGAACTTCTAGAGCAAACCAAGGAGCGAAATATCATTTTAAGAGATATTCATGCGAACATTACCTTAGCAAACCCGGTAGAGATTCACAATCAAAGACTAATGGCTTTGGTAGACATTAGAAACAACTTATACAAGGCATCCAAAGGAGAAATTTCAAGCAATGAGCATCCGATTTTCATAGCATTACAAGATGTCTTTAATCGATATCCTATCAGAGTTCAAGACTTTGAAACAGTAATCGAAGGCATGGAAGATGATTTGTTCTCTGTTCAGTGCAACACCTGGGACGAATTGAGGGCATATTGCTACAAAGTTGCATCAGCAGTTGGGTTGATACTCATCGAAATCTATGGATATGAAGATAGGGCTGCAAGATTACATGCAATTGATTTGGGGATCCAAATGCAATTGATAAATGTGTTAAGAGATGTCAATGAAGACCTAGAACGAGGTAGAGTATATCTGCCAAAAGATGTTCTAGCTCAGCACAATATTGACATTCAAGACTTGACTAATCCAAATCTAAGCCAGAATCCTTCTTGGAAATCATTCATGAGAGAATACCTCGAAGTTGTTAAACAACATCAAACATCTGCAATGCATTTGTTTGATTATTTGGATTCTAAGTCAAGAGTACAACCAAAAATCATGCAGGATGCTTATTCTAGAATATTTGATGACATTATCAAAAGGTCAGGAGACATTTTCTCCAAACCTATCGACCTCTCAACAATATCAAAGATGTCTCTTTGGATGAAGATCAATTACATGAAAATCAAATCAAAAATAGCAACTGACTAGGTGATAAAATGCAGTGTAATATAGATGCAAGAGGAAAGGCAGCCAGACTAAAAATGGGAATACTAGCTCTGATTGGCTCGCTTATTCTCTCAGGGTTAATTTTTGGCGGTGTATTTGAAGGAGCAATTTGGTGGCTCATAGCAGGTAGTTCTGCATTCGGCGGAGCCTTTGCTATTTTCGAAGCAAGAGCCGGGTGGTGTATTGTCCGCGCAATGGGATTCAAAACCCCACTTTGATTACTCCCATTCGATAGTGCCTGGTGGCTTGTGGGTTATATCGTAGACAACTCTGTTGACTGATCCTTTTACAGCATTTGTAATTCTAGTGCTAATTTTTGCTAATATGTCATGAGGGATAGTAGAGTATCTTGCGGACATACCGTCTAAGGATTGTACTGCTCTGACTACAACCGTTTCACCATAGGCACGGACATCACCATGAACCCCAACAGACCTAACTGGTAGTAAAGCAGCGAAGTACTGCCATGGAAGTTCCATCTTACCTTCTGCGGCCGCTGATTCTAATTCTTCTTCGACTATTGCGCAAGCCTCTCTTACAATGTGGATTCTTTCGGGAGTCAATTCCCCAAGACAGCGAACCGCCAGACCTGGTCCCGGGAAGGGTTGTCTTTCAGCAACTCTGATTTCTAATGTTCTTGCTAATTCTCTGACTTCATCCTTGTATAGGTCTCGAAGTGGTTCAACAACTTCTAGCGTCATATCTTCTGGTAATCCTCCAACGTTGTGGTGGCTTTTGATAGTATCACGTACGCCGCCTCCAGATTCGATCCAATCCGGAGCAATTGTTCCCTGGACTAGATATTTTGCACCAACTTTTGCTTGTTCTTCTTCAAAAATTCGAATAAATAACTCTCCGATTATTTTCCTCTTCTGTTCGGGGTCGGTGACTCCGTTTAATGCTGCAAAATATTTTTCTTCTGCAAAAACGGTTGTTAAATTTAGGCCGTGAGAAGCAAGCATTTCTTGGATTTCTTCCGTTTCGTTTTTTCTCATCAAACCGGTGTCAACATAGACACAATGTAATTGGTCGCCTATTGCTTGATTGGCAATAACCGCAGCTACTGTGGAGTCAACACCTCCACTACAAGCGATAATCGCAATTCCATCGATTTCTTTCTGCATTTTTTCTGCGGATTCTTGAATGAATGCGGATGCATCAAACATTTCAAGCCCTTCCGTTCACTTCAGCATCCATTTTCTTGACCATTTCAACTTGGTCAAGTTTGTTTTGTTTTAGTGCTTCAGCGTACTTTGGGTTCTTCAATGCAAGCATTTGTGTGGCGAGATAACCTGCATTATCTCCTCTGTCGACTCCCACTGTTGCAGAAGGAACTCCCGGAGGCAATTGAGCAATTGATAGCAAACTATCGAAAGGAACCTTTCCACCACATGGAACTCCAATGACTGGCTTTGTAGTCAAAGAAGCCACAGCGCCTGGTAGGGCAGCTGCTAAACCGGCCATAGCAACGAACACAGAGCAACCATCTGCTTCTGCATCTCTTACGATTTGTTCTACAAATGCAGGAGACCTGTGTGCACTAGCAACTCTCAGTTGATATGGTACCTCAAACATTTCCAAAATTTTGGTACACTTCTCAGCAACGGGCATGTCAGATTTCGAACCTAGTAGTATAGTCACGTCCATGTACAAATTCGGAAATCGGTAGTTCATCAACATGCCGAATGAAGACGTTCAATGTAGAAACTGAAAATTTGAAATTTCTTCGAAAATTAAGGTCTCAATCCTATATGGAGTAGTGGATTTTTCTTCCACAAACCATAACAATTTTTCAGGTCCAAATGCGGAGTTACCCGAAATTATTGTAATGCTATCTTTGCCAATTTTTTTTCTGAAACTGAAAATAAATGAGGGGATTATCCAAGCTGGAAGATCTCTCAAATCCCAGAAATTTTTTCTGTTTCGTTTTGGACAAAACGCCTTTCTCAGAATCTTCTTTTCTTCGCATAGAACGGTTGCGACTAAACAATTGGCTCTAGGCCCAATAGTTTCTTTTCTCAGAAATTGTTCAAGCAAAAATTTCGCCGAATTTATTTTCTTCATCCTTAATAAAAGGCATATCGCTCTACATATTTTAGGACCATGCCCTAATTTTTCTGTTTGCAATAACAAGGTTTTCTTTAGTGATTTAGAAATTTGATAATCAGATTCTCCTTTTCGATTTAACCTGAATGGTGACTGCCACTGAATTGGAACATGGGGATCTTTATAGTGAAATAATAAACCTTCAACATTGCAAATTTTTTCATTCATAAAGTTGAATAATGAGTCTTGAGATTAACTCTTTTGTTTACTCTTCATCAAAATTGAAAGTAATAGGGTAATCTGATTCTAACATCACTCTATCGTTTTCTCTTACGCCTCTCACAACATTATTTCCAATCCTAAACAATGGCCTTCCAGCCCATTTTGTATGGAAATATTTTGCACCCTCAATTATTGGAATCTGCACGGAGGGGTCCCAGTCTATTCTGTAGGCTTTGCTAGAAATTGAAGATAGCATTGATGATATACGGTAATTCATGGTCCACACGCTCACTGCTACCAAAACTTGGATTAATTCTGGAGGTTGGAAAAATAGGCAGAATGCTGCAAATGGTGAAACTAAAAGTTTCAAAAAATCTACTCGACCTGGAACTGAAGATGAACCAATCCAAACCGCAATCAGGGAAATCATGATCCCACTTGCCAATAAAATCGGGACGATTAATCCCCTATCTTGCAAGATAAGTAGACAACCTCCGACTAGTGGAAGTAATGACCAAGCCATCGGAAAGAGCATCCTCGGGCCAACGCCCGGGAGTTTAACCTCTTCCCAGTCCATGAATGGCCTACGCCTTTTTTGATTTCAATAATTTGCACAATTACTCTTCGTCAAATGGATAGGACAAGGTCAAATTTCTTGCAGCATAAACTTCGTCGACCCTTCGAACTTTCGTTGTAATCGGAGCCTCATGAAGAACTTCTGGGTCTTCTTGAATTACCTCGACAAATTTCTCTGCAAACTCATCCAATGTTTCTTTTGATTCTGTTTCTGTAGGCTCGACCATCATACATTCTGGAACAACCAATGGAAAATATACAGTCGGCGCCATATATCCACGGTCAAGTAATCCCTTTGCGACATCCATTGCTCCAACGCCATGTTTCTCTTTCAGTGGCCCCATCGATAGTGTGAATTCGTGTTTTACTACCTCAATTGGCGCTCCATCTTCGAATAGATCTGAAACTCCTTGAGAAATTGCAGTGTCGATAATTTTCTTCCTTAGATAATTAGCATTTAGCACTGCATGTTCGGACATTGTTTTCAAGTCCTTTCCATATCTTCTGTAATATGCCCAGCATCGAATAACAGCGCCGCTATTACCATGCCATTGCTGAACCTTTCCAATGCTATTTTCGGGTGTTTCCCAGAAATACCACCATTTCTCGTTAATAGCTGTGACCTTATCTCCTTCAGCGACTTCTCTGCGACCAACAACAGGACCGGGTAAGAATTCCGCTAGGTGTGATTTCACTCCGATTGGACCACTTCCCGGTCCTCCACCACCGTGTGGCTGACTGAATGTTTTGTGTAGATTGTAATGTACCGCATCAAAGCCCATCAAACCGGGAGATGTTCTTCCTAGAATAGCATTGAAATTAGCACCATCATAGTACATTTGTCCGCCTACCCCATGAACTATTTCAGCGGCTTGCGCAATTTCTGCCTCAAAAATACCCAATGTGTTTGGATTAGTAATCATCATTGCGCTGTATCTTCTCCTACTACTGCTCTAAGTGCATCTAGGTCGATTCTTCCATCATCTCTACTTGGGATTTCAATAATTTCGAATCCACACATTGCTGCGCTCGCAGGGTTTGTACCATGTGCTGAATCTGGAACGATGACCTTTGTTCGTTGGGTTTCTCCACGCTTTCTAAAATATTCTTGAACGCATCTGATAGCAGTAAACTCTCCTTGTGCTCCCGCAACAGGTTGTAGTGTGACCGCATCCATTCCGGCACATATGGCTAACATTTCTTGCATCTCATGGAAAATTGCCAATGTACCTTGTACATGATGTTCAGGCTGCATTGGATGAATATCTGCAATTCCAGGAAGTTGTGCGATAACTTCGTTAATTCTTGGATTGTGTTTCATCGTACATGAACCAAGTGGATAAAATCCAGTATCGATTCCAAAGTTTCTACTCGATAACCATGTGTAGTGCCTAACCATTTCCGGTTCAGATAGTCGAGGCCACCTTGGCAACGATTTCCTAACTAATCCCGAAGGGACTTTGATTGATTCAGCAGGTGCAATAGGTTCTGGTTGAGAATAACCCTGACCTTTAGCCCCGTAGTGTTCAAACAGATGGCTCAAGCAGTCACCCCCTGAGAAATTGATTCACACCATATCGAGATCTGAGCACAAAGCATCTCTATATCCTTTAGAGAAGTCTGGTCACTTACAGACACTAAGAGCCAATTTGTTTTATCAGGATACCAATTTGATAAATCGAATCCACCGATTACTCCAGTACTATCCAGATATTCGAGACAACTTGCTGTTGATGCAGGTAGTTGAATCACGAACTCATTGTAGTGATATCCTGATTCATGAGGTAATGAAATGCCGTTCAAATTTGACACCCTATCTTTTGCTAATTGACAAGCTGCCATATTTCTTTGAGCAAGCAGTTCAAGTCCTTCTGGGCCCAATAAAGACATGTGCATAGCGCCCATCAATGCGATTAGAGTTTCATTTGTACAAATATTGGAAGTTGCTCTATGCCGTCTAATGTGTTGTTCTCTAGTAGAAAGCGTCAGGCAAAACGCCTCGTTTCCATCTACGTCGATTGACTTTCCAACAATTCTTCCAGGCATTTGTCTCAAGTAGTCTTTGCTACAAGCAAATATCCCGTAAAGAGGGCCGCCGTAAGTGATAGGCGAACCAAGAGTTTGCCCCTCGCCAACAACAATATCCGCTCCATAATTACCCGGTGCTTCGATTAAACCAAGACTGACAGGAGCAACACCTACTATGAAAGCAGTATTTTCACCGATAATTTCCTTTACACTCGTTAAACCTTGGTCAATAATTCCCAACGGATTTGGTTGTTCAACATAGACTCCACAAGAACCTGCTGCCTCTGCAAGAGAATCCAAATTTAGAGTTCCATCAGAATTATGCTTCAATTTTTTGATGACTACGCCACCACCTTGACTGTAGTTTTCAATTACTGAAACGCGGTTAGGTGGTATCAGTTCGCTGATGTAAACGGTATCCTTCTGAGTTGCCTTTTTGTTATGAATTCTGACCGCACAAGTTAGTGCTTCGGCTGCTGCTGTTGATGAATCATAAACCGATAGATTCGAAACTTCAAGACCAACTAATTCAGAAATCAACGTTTGAAATTCCCACATGGCCTGCAACATTCCTTGACTGACCTCCGGTTGATATGGAGTGTAAGATGTAAGGAACTCCCCTCTAACAATCAACTGAAAAATACTAGCAGGGACGTAATTTCTGCTGAGTCCGCCTCCTAAGAAACTAACTCTGTCACCCAAGGCCACATTTGCGCCTAATAATCTTCTTGCATCTGCAATAATTTGTTCTTCGTTCTGGGGGTTTGGCAAAGGCAGTGGCGAATTCATCCTGACAGCCTCTGGAATATCTGAAAATAAATCATCCATTGATGACATTCCTAGAGTTTTTAGCATCTCTTTTTCGCGTCCAAGATTCGGCAATTGGTCAACCATACGCTCCCCGCCAAATTATCCGAATCGCGCACCCAACATGAATGTTGGTTTGTCAGCAAAAATATTGCTCTTTGATTTTAAACATCAAAATCGGTTTACAGACAAGCGTTTTGCTAAACTTAGCCTTGCCATTTAGTCCATGAACCATCTGCATTTTGATACCAATTTGTACCATCATTTGCACGGAACCAAATCGTGCCACTTTCATCTGGATCTAGATAGTCCCCTGCAGGTAATTCTTCCCAAGATGCAACTGTATTTTCATCCATTTCATCTGACGTCTGGCCTTCACTATCGCTTGGTGCTGCATCAGGAGCAGGTGTTAGAGCAGGTGTTTTCTTTCTTTGTAGGGGTGGTTTTGAGCCCTTCTTCATCAAGACAACGATTGAGCCAACCAATGCAATGACAACAACTCCGCCAATAATACCAACAATTGTCATTGTGTCTAAACCTTCATCGGATGACTGAAGATTATCATTTGTGGTATCTTTCTTACCACCGTCACTAGGCTCCTCTAAGAGACAACCAGGATAATTAATGTCATCATCGAACCTACCATCCGGCACTTCATCTGGACACATGTCTGCATTTGTTGCATTTTCAACGAAAATTCCTGGCCAATCGGGATTTCTGGTTTCATTCCATTCAGGATTGCCCCAATTATCTCCAAAATTATCATCATCTGAATCACGCCATTGAGTTGAGTCATAGATGAACTGGTCTGGGCCTATGCCAAGACTTGAATCCCATTTTGACTCAGACCAGAAACCGTCTGGGTCTGAATATCCATCACCATCAGAATCCGTACATCCAAATCTGTCAATGTATGAAGTTCCTTCTTCATCAGTACAGAAGTCGAATTGGTCTCCTTCAAAATTATCTCCATAGCCATCACCATCGACGTCGGACCATTGGGTTGGATTGTCTTTAAATGCATCAGCTCCAAGAGCCACTGGCCAAGATATTTCAGGGTCTGAGTATCCATCTCCGTCTGTATCAACGCAGCCAACTCTATCTTCGCTTGAATTTCCGTAGAATAATGGACAATCGTCTGGATTAGTACCTACGGGATTGTCTCCGAATCCATCTCCATCGCCATCACTCCATTGTGTTTCGTCTTGGAAGAAAGCATCTTCAGCGTCTGCAACTCCATCTCCATCAAAATCTGGGCAGCCTTTCATACCAATTGTTGCTGACCCTTCATCTGTTGGACAGAAATCGACGAAGTCCTTGAAACCGTCATTGTCATCATCATCGTCTTCACGATCATCTAGACATCCATCAGCATCGTTATCATTGGTAGTATTCCTTCTCCAATCAATGATTCCTTTTGGACAATTATCAGCATCGTTAGTAACTGTATCGTTGTCATTGTCGTTGTCTTCTAGGTCATTTTGACAGCCGTCGAAATCCCAATCGGTGGTTTGAGTGGAATTCCAATTAATCTCCCCACGTGGGCAAAGGTCATTTTCATCGAATACACCATCGTTGTCATCATCATTATCTTCTATGCCATCGTCTTGACAACCATCGCTATCTCTATCAGATTGAGATTCTGATGTCCAATTTAGGTCTCCTTGCGGGCATGCATCAACCAGATCACTGACGCCATCTTGATCATCGTCACCATCACATGCATCACCTAGTAAGTCAGAATCATAATCTTCTTGATTCGGGTTAGAAATATATTGACAATTGTCATCTAAATCAAGAACTGAATCCTCATCATCATCGAGGTCTTCATCTTCATCCCTACACCCATCTCCATCCATGTCTGTGGTATTATCTGGAGTCCATTCCAAAATACCAGCTTGGCAATTATCATCGATATCGAGGATGCCATCGTTGTCATCATCGTCATCTTCAACCGAATCTTTACACCCATCTGCATCGTGGTCCAGAGAAGTATCGGATTGATTCCATTCTAAAGCACCGTACTGGCAATCATCCAATACATCGTGAAGTCCATCATTGTCATCATCATTGTCACAAGCATCTCCTTTCAAGTCAGAATCAAAATTTGATTGGTTCACGTTTGCAGTATTAAGACAGTTGTCAACGTAATCAGTTATACCGTCTCCATCCTTATCGTGTTCAAATTTCCAAACAAATATGTCTTGGTCGTTAGCATAACGAGCTGTGTTGCCGAACATTACCTGACCGCTGAAATCTCCTCCTGCGATTATAGAACCATCGCTAAGCGTTAGCAATGCGCCTACTGTATCATTGTCCTGTCCACCTATGGAAAAGGCCCATTGGAAATCTGAATTATTATCGACTTGAGCAATAAATCCATCATATTTTAGAGCAATTGAATTACTTCTATTCATTGTAAATGTGTCGAATTTCATATCGAAAGCGTGTCTTCCACCAAACTGTACCTGTCCTTTTTGGTTTACAGATAGTGCTTGAAGTCTGTCATCTTCTTGACCACCTGCATGATATGTCCATTGCTGAGTCCCATTGAAATCATACTTGGCAACCAGAACATCCCAATTGCCTTGGGATTGAATGGCTGTGCCGGTTGTCTTTTTGTATGTGCCAGCAAAATTGCCACCAACTACTACTCCTCCTGTAGGATCTAATACAATATTATTGAAATACACTCCACAGGACGAACCAAAGCATCCATTTCCTGAAATTGTTTTGCCCCAAACTAAATCTCCAACATCGGTGAACTTTAACAAGAATCCAGCATAGGTTGATGTGGGGCTCGAGGTAAATGAATTATTATCCCAGTACTCTGTATTCGTATTATAGCCCACAACATATGCATCATTACTTGCAGGGTCTACTATTATCTGATATGGCACTGCATTACCACTTCCCCTAGAACCAGTAGCCCATTCCCACCCAAGTGAAGTTGTATTGTAATATGCTAAGAAGAATTTCGCGTTATCAGAAGGATTGCCAGATGATAATTGTACAGCATCAAACTCAGTGATATTCTGAAAGAAACCGGTCACGTAGAGATTATCGTAATTGTCCACTGCTAAATCCCATCCAACGTCGACATCAAAACCACCGAACCTCATTGCCATGTCAAACTCACCCGTGGTTGCGTTCACTCTAGCAATGTATCCGTCATATCCTGTTGTGTTAACTTGGCTAGTATTCCCGAATTGAACGTCACCACGAATGTATCCTGTACCGTAAACATTGTCGTATGAATCGACCGCAACACCTCTACATTCGTCGTAATAAATTGCAGTTCCAGCAGATACTGCCCATTCCCAGGAACCAGTTTTCGACAATTTCGCAATAAGAATGTCTCCTTCACCTTGGGTTTGAACCAAAATAGAACCAAACTGAGATGCTTGGTAAATTGAACCACATACGATGATATCACCATTAGAATCGAAGACCATTTCATAGATTTCATCTTGCTCTTGGGACCCTCCTGTTAAGGACCAGTTAGAATTTGCATTTCTGCCCATAGCAAGATTTCTCAAAGCCTCTGCTTGTTCAAGAGTCATTTCGGATTCATCAATAAATCTGTCATCGTTTACAGTGATAATTTCTCTAGCAACATTACTAACATCCTCCGGAATAATTGGTAATATCGAACTCAGGAAAAAAATCACTAAACCAGCAGCAATTGCTCGTCGCATGTTAATCCCACTCCATTCATACTCATGAATGCAACGATTTAGAAAGTTAAACAAATGGGGGCCTAACTATCTTTGCAAGCAGTTTTTTCTTGGGCGAGGCTACGATTACCACCTCATCATCAGGCATTACACCACTAATGTATCCCATTCCAATTCCGGACCTATCTAGTGAAGGAGCTGGAGCACCACTAGTTAATTTCCCAATGACATTGCCGTGAAGGTCTTCAACATCTTTACCGCCTCTTGGCAAAGGTCCCTTTTCAAGTTGAATAATACCCCACCATTTTTGGTCATTATCGCCATGTGATACAACTCTTTCTTTTCCGATAAAATCATGTTCAACATCCAAGCCAAATGGTACATTGGTTTCCCATGAATCCCGGTGAAGAAATTCATTGTCATCTAGATCAGGATTTGCAAAATCTACTCCTGATAGTAAGAAACCCTTCTCCAGACGCAAAGTGTCCCTAGCACCTAGGCCAACTGGAGTGGATCCGTTTTCGACTAAACTTCTCCACAATTTAGGAGCCTGTTCATTCGGTATGAAAATCTCATATCCAGATTCACCGGTGTATCCAGTTCCTTGAATCCAACCTGTGACTCCCAATTTGTTGTCAGCAATTCTTGACCATTTGAAACGACCAACATGGTTGGTTTCTCCTAAAACCTTCGCACATATCTCTCTTGATTTTGGCCCTTGAAGTGCAATGATACTTGTTTCTGGAGAAAGATCTTCGATTGTTATTGAACCATCTGAAGGCAATAGAGAGTTGAACCATTTCCACATTACAGGAATCATGCTAGCATTAGGTACGCCAAGAATTTCGTCATCTGAGACAACAGCAAAAATCATGTCATCAATCAAGAAACCATCTTCGTCTAAAAAGTGGGTATATGCACATCTTCTAGGCTGTATAGCAGTGCATTTTTGTGTGGCAATCGATTCAAACCATTGAAGCAAATTTTGACCTTTGAATCTGAAAGACCCCATGTGTGAAACGTCAAATAACCCTGCGCTAGACCTACATGCAAGATGTTCTTCAGTTATATTGCTGTACCATATCGGTAATTCAAAGCCATGAAAGTCGACAATGTTTGCATTCAAAGCAACATGTTCTTCGTAAAGTGCAGTCCTAACAGGTGGGTTGTCACTCATAGTCAGTGGCAGTGTGAGCCAGCATTAAATCATCACTATTCAATATTCAACGGGAACAGGGTCGAGTGTTCGCCACAAGAACCAACTGGCAGCCGTTCTATATGGCGCCCATCTTTCTGCGAAAATTGTGATTTCTTCTTTCTCTTGTAAATTTGGGACTAATTTTCTAACAGCATTGAGTAAGCCTACATCTCCTGGAGAGAAGATGTCCGGTCTCAAGAAAGCAAATATCATGATCATCTCTGCAGTCCAAGGACCAATTCCTCTAAATTTTGTCAAATGATTATGCAATTCTGTGTCATTCATATCTTCCCAATTTTGATTTAGAAATTCATCTGCTTGATTTGCTACACCAAGAATATAACTTGCCTTTGGACGAGTCAGCCCACAAGAAGCAATCTCCTCCTGTGTATATTTGGCCATATTTTTCGGAGTAATATCTCCAACTTTATTGAGCAACCTATCCCATATTGCATCGGCAGCTATAACAGAAATTTGCTGACCGATTATACTTCGTGTGAATGTGTAAAATATGTCACCCCGACCTTCTAATCCTTCATTTGGATATTTTGCAATTATTTGCGAAAGGACATCATCATTTGATAGAAAGGAAATCGCATCTTCCCACCAGTGAGGTTTACCTATTTCCATGATTGTCATTACTAAAATTCGATTTATTACTACTTGCTTTATCCCAACTCACTTCTTTTGGGGAATTCCTGAAATTAACTCATTACCAATGGTTAAAATTTCATCAACTAAGCCATCGATTGATTCTCTTGTTATAGCATGATTAGCAATAACTGGTCTTAATATCACTTTGTCATTGATTGTTGAACGTGAAATCATGTACTTTCCATTGATTTTGATTTGTTCTCTGATTTTCGCATTTAAATCATCTAAGTCATGTCCCTGCTTATGGTAGCGAAGACAAACATTCGTCCATTCGCGATTTGAAACCATTTCCAACTCTGGAGATTGGTTGACCTTTTCTTCGAGGTAGTCGGCCAAATCCATGTAAGATTCTACAAGCCTAGCCCATCCTGCATCTCCTTTTTCCCTCCATGCTAAAAATAATTTTAGTGCATCATTTCTTCTTCCGCATTGAATTGAAAGCCTGCCCAAGTCGATGTTGTTGGTATCCTCTTGGAATAGGTAATGTGCTGTTTCTGTGAAGTTATACAGTTGACCCAATAATTTAGGTTGTTTTATCAAAAATGCAGAACATACCAGTGGAATACCCATCATCTTGTGAGCATCCCAACATAGTGAATCAGCAAGTTCAATTCCATCCATCAAGTGCCGGTACTTAGCAGAAAATATACTGCTTCCACCCCAGGCTGCATCCACGTGTAGCCACATTTCATGGTCGTCACAAATTTGTGCGATTTCTTTGATGGGATCGAAAGCACCTCTCACGGTAGTTCCAGCTGTTGCTACTACGCAAAAAGGGACCTGCCCATTGACTTTAGCGAATTGGATTTCTTCGAGCAACTTATCTGGGCGCATTTTTCCATGCTCATCGCAGGCTACAGAAATAAGGTTATTGAGTCCTAAACCTATCACTGCTGCAGACATTCTGACTGAATAGTGTGATTCTGATGATACAAAACAAACTAACTTTTGTGAATCATATCCATTCCGCAATCCCGCCGGATTTGACTTGTGTCTAGCGCAAATCATCCCAATCATATTTCCGTTTGAACCACCTGTGGTAAACGTTCCATTACCGTCACCGAAACCAACAAGTTCACACATCCGCTTAATCAATGATTGTTCGATTAAAGTGGCTACAGGTGATAATTCATATGTGTACATGGAATTATTGGTCAGGCTAGCGACTACCTCCCCAAGAAATGCAGTAATGTTTATTCCACCCCATAATGGATTCATGAATCCAGGATGATCGGTTCTGACACTGTATTTTAGAAAATAATCAATATCTCCGAGAATTGTTTCATATCCCATTCCCTCCAAAGGTAAAGCCAAGTCTGTTAATTTGGCAAGACTAGTGTGGGATAGTGATTCGACGACATTTTCCGAACCACCAAGATAATTTTGGATTTTAGCAACAACGGTTTCAACAAAAACATCGGTGTCCATCTTCTTCCCCCGTTGCGAGCCTGTCGGACAGGGGTTTAGTAATATGCGATTAGAAGTATGTAAATTTTTGATATTTAGGTTATTTTCTTTAATTATTAACGGCTACAAAATTGGAAGTTAGATTTCCATTAAAAAGAGGATAAATTGGTTTATCAAAATTAAGATTTTCACGTCGTAGTTCATGTTTTATCGAATATGCATATTTTTTCTTGCGAATCGAATATTACTCCATTTTCGAGCCAATAAATGCCTAGGTTTTGACATACTTATTCCAAAATTAACTCGTTATAGCAGATCATGTCATTTTTTAGCTGAATTATTTGGCTAAGAAATCAGAAAATCTTGGTTTTTCTATGCATAATGCATTTTTTACTAAGAAGATTGAATAACTAAATCCGCTTAGAATTACCATGCTAGGACAAGATGGAGCCGTATGGCTTGAAAGACTACATATGCAATTAGCACGCAATTTACGTTCATCAGATTGGTCGCAGGCTGAAATAGCCGACATTCTTGGAACAACACAATCAACTGTTTCAAGGATGGCTCATAGAGAATTACCCCTTTAGCTGGCACATCAGATGAATCAACAATCGATGGTTGGGCTCATGAAATTTCAATGGCCCTAAAACAACTAGGACCTCAAGCAAAACCTAGCAGAACACGATTCGTGATGGAAATTGCTTTCGCTCCCGGTCAAATATTGAGATTTGACAAATCGCTCAACGGAACAGATTTGGATTCCGACCAAGAGCAAGCATCACTTCTGAAAAGATTAGAATGGGCAATATCACGGATTGATGTACAAAGGTTGTCATCTGTAATTCCTGCTGTTGGCATGAATATTGCATGTTGTTTAGAGACGGCAAAATCATCAAAAGAAGTAGCAGCATTCCCAGGAAGAGTAAATATCGTGGACGGAAAATTGAGACATCATGAAACTCCTAAATTTGGCGCATCCAAACACCTATCCAGTATGCTGCTAAGTGCAAGAGCGCATGATTTTGCAAAGACAGCAATATTGAATATACACCCTAAGAAGGATAAAGATACCATTGAAATGGTATGCGAGGATCTAGATTTGAATCTCACTTTTGCTAACAAGGGAGACATTTCACCTCATCAAGGTATTGATGTAATACTGGACGAAGGTGATTTTGGATGGGAGCCTTCTCTTTACATTTTAGCACATAATCCTCTGGAGTTAGTTGACAGAATGCACAAGGTGATTGCGGCTATATTGGGAAGTGATTAATTGAAAATATATGTATTAATGATTTCATTATTCACAATAATCGCACCACTATCCGGATGCATCACCGATTTAATAGAAGAACAAAAAATAGACGATGGTGGTCTTTTAACTCCATTAGAATATGATTGGGTTGACGATGGTGAATTGTACATAGTGACGTATGATGTCTATGGGATAACGGATGAAATGATTACGGAATTTGAAAACCAAACCGGGTATGATGTCACAATTTTGAAATTGGACGATGCTGGTTCCGTTCTTAATCACCTACTCCAACATCAAGATAACCAAGTCGCTGATTTAGCGATTGGATTGGATAACACTTACCTTCCAATTGCTCTGAATTACAATGTATTATGGAAACATGATGCGGTTATTACAAACATCTCAGATGATGTAATGGGCATTTACCAATCGGATTTTGCTGTTCCATTTGACCATGGATATGTCTGTATCAATTATGACAAAAGCATAATCGATGGTGAAAATTATACAGTTCCAGAATCACTTTGGGATTTGACAAATGAAGAATTCTCGGGTAAAGTAGCCATACCTTCCCCTGAATCAAGCAGTCCAGGTAGGGCTTTCATGGCTGCTACTACGTATTACTTTGACCAGGATAATGACACTGAAACAGATTGGACTGTCTGGTGGAGTGCCATGGCTTCTAATGATGTAATCATAACAACAGGATGGAGCGAAGCTTACGAAACCCACTACACTGGAGGGTATGGTGAATGGATAGAGGGATATGTTGGTGATGCCAATTTTGTAATATCTTACTGTCATTCACCAGGAGTTGAATCATATTTCAACGAAAATTGGACAAAGTCAGCATCGCTTGACCTAGAAAATTATTCATTCCACCAAATCGAGTATGCAGCAGCTGTTGAAGGGGGAAATTTGGGGGCTGCTTCAAAGTTCATTGAATATTTACTAAGCGAGGAAATAAATCACCAAATGCCAATTACGAATTACATGTATTCAGTTCTTGACAATTCTGTGTTGCCTGAGGAATTTGGATACCTAGCAAATTCGCTTGAACCAATTAATCCTGCGCCAATTGATTTTGAGGATATCTCAGCGAATATGGAAGATTGGCTACAACAATGGAATTCGGCAATGGTTGATGCTTGAAATGAAACATAAGTTGTCTGATTGGTTTGCAATTTCTGTTTATTTTATTGTAATATTTGTACCAATTATTTTGGCAATTGACCGTTTAATTTGGGTTGCTGGTTTTGATCCTATTGCTTGGTTTTCTTCATTAGAAAAAAATTTCATTTCTCAAGGAGTAATAGGATTCACTATTATTCAAGCTATTTTATCAACTCTATTGACCGTAGTTATTGGAATACCGATAGCATGGCAATTAGGAAGATACAAATGGAGATACGAATCATTGATCAAAGCAATTCTTACGATGCCGTTTGTTATGCCTTCTATAATAGTAGCAATGGGTTTTTTGCAGATTATTGGAAGTAATGGACTAGATATTCGTGATGACAACTCTACGTGGCTATTTACCTTGATAATTGCACATGCATGGTTTAATTTAGCTCTAGTAATACGATTTTGCGAACCTGTGCTTTCTAATTTGAGCCCAGAATATTTGGACCAACTGAAATTACTACCCGAAGGGAGGAATGCTCTTAGCCGTGCAAGATTATTATGGGTCCCGATTCTATATCCTTCAATAATTGCTGCAGCATGCATGACATTTGTTTTCTCGTTTACTTCGTTTGCACTTGTGAAATGGATCACAATTGGTGATAACACACTGGAAAGTATGATGGCTGGACTGGGTATGTCGGCAGGTATTTCTGATTATATGATAAGTCATAATCAAATAATAATATCTGCATCAATAATTCAGTTTTGTGTTCTAGCGATTGCCCTCTACATTGTGACTAAAATACAACAAAAAAGGCAGACACGATTGGAAATTAGTTCGCAAAAATTTGTCAAATCTGAAAACAAAAAGGGATGGTTTGTTTTAGCACCAGCAATATTTTTTGCTCTCACCCCACTGATTGTCGTATTCATTTCTTCATTTAGAATAAGGACTGTTGGAGCACCTGGTGAAAATTATTCTTGGAGTTTTGGTGCATGGAATTATGCTTTTTCTAATTCTAATAGCCTCTCCTCAGCCTCTGAGGCAATTTTTAATTCCCTAGGTTATGCATTTACAACAGTGTTTTTTGCGATTCCAATAGGGTGGTTTTTGGCTTCATCAATTGTAAAAATAGAGAAATCAAATCGAAGATTGGCTAGGATTCTTGATTTCTTTGTGATGATTCCATTTGCTATTTCAAGCGTGATGATTGGACTTGGTGTCATGATTGGAATGATCAAAATCAATCCTGAGTTTTTTTACTCTATTTGGATAACTCCTGTTTTAGCTCATGTGATGATAACTACGCCTTTCGTCGTTCGAATATTATTGTCATCCCAACGAACATTGCCAATTGAATATGAGGAAGCAGGGATGGTTTTGGGCATGAATTCTTGGCAAAGATTTTCCAAAATTAGACTACCATTGATGAAGCACTCCCTTTTCATTGCAATAATATTCACTATTGCAATTTCATTAGGTGAATTCGGTGCATCTTGGGTCGTCACTAGAAATTCAGAATGGACTACTCTGCCAATATTGATTGATTCACTGAAAGGAATTCCTTACAATAATTCTTTGACTACACCTGCTGCAAGTGCTGTAGCATCGATTTTAATGATTCTGACAATAATAATTTTCACGGTGTCGGAAAAATTCCGAAAATCAATAAATAGAGGGATGTTTTGATGTTAAAAATTTGTGAACTTTCAAAATCATATGAGCGACAATTGTTTGAAAACTTCAGTTTGAATGTTAAACAGGGTGAGATTATTGCTATTACTGGACCAAGCGGTTGTGGTAAAACCACTCTTCTTCGCATCATTTGCGGCCTGGAAAAAATGGATGGGGGAGAAATTATTCTAAATGGTGAAACCATTACCAAAATCGAGGCTGAAAATCGAAATATTGGATTGATTTTTCAAAGACCTGTACTTTTCCCGCACCTCAGTGTTGCAGGCAACCTGAAATTAGGTGATAAAAACGCAGACATTTCTAAAGCACTCACTGAAGTAAATCTCAAAGGTTTCGAGGATAGGGACGTTGATTCATTATCTGGAGGTGAAGGGCAGAGAGTTGCGATAGCAAGGGCATTACTTGCAAAACCAATGGCTCTATTATTAGATGAACCATTTAGTGCAATCGATAAAGAGCTTTCAGTTCAATTGGTTAATGATATTCGGGCTCTATTGAAATCAAGAAACTGCCCTGCAATATTAGTCACTCATGACATGGATATCGCTGAAAAATTCGCCGATCGAATTATTCCTCTCAATCGCTAGTATCATATGCTAGCCTGTTGTAATAATACATGGTGGAACTATGGTAGGCACTCCAGTTGACATAATGCCCTATGTTCGAGGTGTTCAGTTAATCCTAACTGGATACAATGGCTACACCAAAGGTTCGAGAATTGAAAACGACAAATTAGTTCGAGAAGAAATTGTTAGGGCGATTAATCGAGTTAGAAACCACATGAAAAATATCTTTGATATCAAATTCAAAGAAAACAACATGGATATCGCACGTGTTGCAAAACAGTGTATGGAAGAATGCGATTATTTTGCTGAAGATGTAAAAAAGGCAGTGGGTGGAATGGAGCACGCTTTTTTATCGGGACAATCTTCTCCTTCAAATCGAGAATTGAAAAAATTAATTCAGCATGACCACGATTCAATTACGATGATAATCGAAGCGGTCAATTTATCCAATAGTGCAGAATTTTCGATGAATACAGAGGAAGATAAAACCAAAATGATAATCTCTCAAACTACTCAAAAAATTACAAGTTGTAGAGGATTTTTCAATGCTAGAGCCAATGTACTAGCAGGCCTAAAACAAAAGAGAAAGAAGAAGTGATAAAATGAGCAGTTACAAATGGAGAGACAACCCTGAAATTATTGCCAGATTAGTAAACGCAGGAAATATTCAATCATTTTCTACACAAGAGGTTTTACTAAAACCTAATGAAGCATGCGCGATGATAATTGATGGAAGAATCGGAGATATTCTTACTGAAACTCTGCTAAAGAATATGGCAGGAGGATTTAGTAGATGGGTTGGAGATAAATTAGGAGTCACTGCAAATGACAGAAGATTGCTTTTTGCTATGACTGGGCCCATGGACTATTGGATCAAATTTGATGGACAAACAGGAGGCGGAGACTCCGTCAAAGGATTCGCAAACCTAAGACTAAAGATGGAAATTGAAAATATTCCAAAACTCTTGAATTATTTTGCGAACAATGCCCCTATTATGACTCGTGAAACTGTTGTGAATGTTCTTTCAAACGAACTAAACGCAAGGGTAATCGTCCCATGTTTGGCCTCTTGCCAAAATTCTGCTGATTTGAGAGGTGCTAATTTCATTGAAAGATTTGAAATGACTGCGGAATCAGAAATGAGGAACATTCTATCAAATCTAGGCTTTACACTACTCAAGGCATTCCCGATTACCAGTCCAACCGATATGGAATCAATGGAAAAACACAGGAGAGCAATGGAAGCAAAACTAGCTACTGACCAGATTAATACAGATGCTGAGTTAGCAGAAATCGCACAATCAGAATCAGTCACAATCGCCAGAATTGAAATGGAAGCAAATATCGCTAAAGCAACCGCAAGAGGAGAAGTGACAGCACAACTCGAGTATGAACTCAAAGATTTGCGAGCCCAAGAAGAACACTGGAATGCTGAACTTCGATTTGAAAAAGGCAAAATGGATTTGCGAATGGAAGAAGCCGATGCTAAATCTCGACGAGCAATGGAAATGTTTGCAGAGGTTCAGGAAAGAAAACAACAAAGGCTACAAAATGAAAGAGATTTCATGCAACAAAGAATGGATTCACAAAATGAAATTCAGACCAAAATCATGGAGATGGCTGCTGAAACAGGAAACCTTACTCCAGAAGTTGTTCAAGAATTCTTGAAACAACAAACTGCACAAAAAGCAGCAGATACAGGCGCTAAGCAAGATATGTCCATTCCGAGAACATGCACATGTGGAATGAATTTAGCAGCAGAGTGGAAGGCATGCCCAAACTGTGGCGCTCCGATTTCCTGAATAACCTGAATTAATCCGCAGGCACATGTACAGGCACCCATGGCGGTTGTGGCAACCGATTTGGAGTGTCAAAGGTTCAAGACGAATGTTTTGGTACGTCATGGGAATATTGATTTTAGCAATGGCAATCCCATATTCAGTTATCAACCATATCATGGGAAATATCGGATATTCAGCAATGGACCCCTCGACCTCATATGATGAAAAAATTCCATTCATTGGATGGTCGTTTTTTGTTTACCTAAGCTTGTATCTATACTATCCAGCAGCAGCATGGTTTGGTAGAACAACTAACGAAAGAATTCGTGAGATGTTTGCATTTCATCAAGCCTTATTCATCATGACGTGGATTGTTTTTGCAATTTTCATAATTTTCCCCACTGAAATTCACATTAGAGATAATATTCCTACTGCAGTTAGAAATGGTGAAGGGTTCTGGGGATTCTGGTATGGAGATTTAATGCATAAAACCGACATGCCATTCAACGCTTGGCCTAGTTTGCATGTTGCACAATCTTTGTTGATTGTATTACTTCTAAGAAAGTGGGGTGTCATCAACAAAGGCAGTGAAGTAATCGTTTGGATCTGCTGGGTTGGGTTGTGCCTATCGGTATTAACCACCAAGCAGCATTTCATATTCGACTTAGTCACTGGATTAATTGCGGCTATTCTCACTTGGAGATATATGTGTGTGCCTGCAATTGAAAGTACAAATGATTCAACTTGGTTAGAGAAATTCCCTAATTAACTGAATCGATTAACGCCTAGTGGACCATTTTTTTCCTAGCCTCACGGCCATCCAATACTTTGAACTAGAGTCCAAAGTCAAACTGATTTGATTCACTCGTTCTTTCGAACTAGTGCAGCACCTAGAAGACATAGAACTCCTAGAACTGCTGTGAATCCAGGCATAGCTGGGTTCTCATCAGCGTACATCTCAAGTGATGAGTCGTACAACATGACTTGATCATATTCGTGGTCGTTCGAAATACCTACAACGTCACCGCTGTTTAGTGTACCAGAATCATCCATATCAATGAAGTAGAAACCTTCAGATCCTTCAGCGCCTGCTGCTTGAGCAGCAGATAGAGATTCGCCAGTTGAATAATCGCAAACTTCCTCACCGTTTTCATCGTAGTCGCATGTCATTAGGTGAACTTCCCAATCAGCGATAGCACCAGAGAAATCTGCACCGATATCGATTCCATATTCTACATAGAAGAATGTGATTTCTGAATCACCGCTTCCAGTGCCATCAGATGGCATGCAAACCCATTCATAGGAGCCTGTAATGAAGTTGCCATCCATATCATAGACATTGATTTCAAAGTCATAGCACTGTCCTTCGTTAACATCATAGTTTTCGAGTAAATCTGAAACGGACCACCAAATTGTGTGCGAATCCATTGTTGATTCGTAGGTCATATCCATTAGCGAAACATCGCCTTGATAATTTTCGTCAATTGTCATTTCCATTAAACCAATTTCAGATGTATCACCCCATATGATGAATTCTAGACCATCCATGTAAAACTCCCCAGTTGTCATGTCGTAATCGCCTGTTTCAGCCAGAGATGTTTCAACATCGATTTCTGGAGATGGACAATAAGATGTCATGGCATATGCGACATGGTTTCCGTCGTAATCATATGCGTCGATTTCTATATCATAACAGTCGCCTGCCTCTAGACCCCAATATTCGCTGAGGTCTTCTGCAGACCATTCATACTGGTATCCCTGGTCCATATCATCCCAGTACATGTCATAAGGAGACATGTTTGTCATGTGTGCTCCATCGACGTGTATCGACATGTAATCAACAATTTCTTCGTGGTCAAATAGCCAGAATTCAACTCCTTCTAAATCCCATGTTTGATTGTCGTACAATTCATATAATTCGATGAAAACCTCTGGTTCTGAGTAATCATACTCATCAGAGCCGTCATAACAGTCTTCAAATCCGTCGTTTACGCTATCTGCTTCAATATAATCAGATTCGTCAGCACACATGTAGTAAAGTTCTGGGAACATCATTAGTCCACTGTGTGTTGTTGAATTATATTGGTAAAGCATCAAGAATTCTTCTCCTTCCTCAAAGTCGTACATCATAACTGCGTTTTCATCTCCATACAATATTTCGGCTAAGTATAACATACAACTGTCATTGTCCGAATCATAATCACCATCACAGTATTCTCTAAATGTCACCGGTCTGTTCCGACCAATTGTGCCATGTGATAGTCACATTCATTCCATCGTGCATGATAGACTTAGTCATGTTATCTTCGCTATCGTAGATAACAAAGTTCTCAGGTATTGTCACTGAGGTATTCGTGAAATTGTATTCTTCTGGTCCTTCTGAGCCACAGTAGTCCCAGTTGAATGTGTCTTGCCACATGTTCCAGAATTCCATGACATCAGATGTGTTTGTCATCATTTCGCCATCGACAAATTCGTGACAGTCATACATCTCAAAGTAATAACCTTCAGGCTCAAGTCCGACATCTCCGGACTCATCTGAGCCGTCCATACAGTCTTCCTCTCCATCGTTAACCCAATCGGCGAAGATATAATCAGACTCATCAGCGCACATGAAGTAATCTTCTGGCCACATCATTAGTCCGCTGTTTGATGATTCGTTGAATTGGTAGTACATGGTGAAATAATCACTATCTTCATAATCATACATTTCAACTGCTGTACCGTCAGCATTTACAATCTCAGCTACTTCCCAATAACATGAGTCGTTTGTGGAGTCGTAATCACCATCACAATATTCTCCAGTTGAATCTCCGGTCATTTCTGACCAGTTGTTGAAGTATGCTGTTACAAACATTCCATCGTGAACTGCTCCAACCAACATGTCTTCTTCGCTGTCGTAGAATACGAAGTGCTCAGGGAATGTCACAGTGGTATTTGTGAATGTGTGGTTTTCTATAATGTCTGAGCCGCACATGCTGTCATCAAGATCTAAACCATTCCACAGGCTGTTGAATTCATCTACATCTGAAGTGTTGGTCATTATGTCTCCGTTTACGAATTCATTACAAACATACATTGAGAAATAGTATCCTTCTGTTGCGTTTCTTCCGCTTGCGCTAGAGCCAGAGGTTGTTGAATCCTCATCCCAGTAATTACTGAAATCTTCTCCCCATGCCTCTTCAAGTGTGAAAGGCAAAGGCATTTGGTCAGAGAAGGAGGACATGTCTTGCCCCATAATGTCTGAAATTTCGGAATCAGTCAAGATTGTTATCTTTGACATATTGCCATCCAAGGTAACAGACCAACTTCTGAAAGAGAAGTCTGAATTCAGAGTCACAGTGTTGGTATAAACTTCAGTTGGCATTCCAACCAAACTTAGATCAGCTGAGAATTGGTAGTATACCATTCCGCTGTCTTCAACAATTGCGTCGTAAGCGAAATTACCTGATGTCCAATCGAACATCGATGGGTCGACGTCAAGTTCGTCACCTTCTTCTTCTGATTCTTCCCCATCCATTCCTTCGGTGTCATCAGACATCATTTCACTCAATGTTTCAGCCATTGACATTTCACTGTGCATGAAGAATTGTTCTCCCATCACGTCGCCATAATGGGTTGTTCCGCCATCTTCGCCTTCAACTGCCCAAATTGCGATATCATAATTTATCATTCCAGCATCCATAACTTGTGATTGATAAATAGAATCAGCAGTGACGATAATCGTCATGGTAGCCTCAAACGGAGTATCCTCCATCTCTCCTTCATAGTACTGGCTCATCCCAGCAGTTTCACCAATTGAAGGTCCTTCATCCATCAATGATAGGAATCCATCAATTGCTTCGGTAAGGACTTGTTCAGTCATACAGGCTTCGTCATTATCTGCTGATGCGTCATAATTTAGTGCAGTTTCATCATCGCAACCAGGCACAATTTCTGAAACAACATCTTCTACAGTTCCTAGACATCCTGCAAGTAGAAGCAGGGAAGTCATCAATAAAGCAATACTCTTTTGCATGTTACCATGTAATTGAAATTAGTATATAAGACTACTATAAATAATCAATTTACTAAACCCGACACTATTTCCGGTTGAGTAAGATAAATTGTTAATGCAATTCCTGCCATCATCATCATCCATGCTCCGATTGCTTTTATTAGACCTGTTGACCTTCTAAGAATAGTGATAAACTGTTGCTGACCCATTCCAACAACTGTTGTGACGGCGATCATTAGTAGGCTTACTGAAAGCATAATTCCGGCTAATCCAGTCCAAGTAGCACTTCCTCCAATTACAGCCAAATATGCAATAAAAGGAATAACTGCTGCAGCAGTACAATCGATAGAAGCGGCTGAATATCCGATTCCCCAAAGATACATGTTCCTTTTTGGTGTAAACCTGTCATCCATTTCTGTAGTTGAATATTTGTCAACAAGTTTTTGAACGAAACCAAGTAAATGAGCAGTACCACCTGTCAGCATAAATGCTCCAAGGACAATCAGAAGAATTGCTACTGCTAATGCAAAGTAGTGAAGTGCGCCTGAAAGGTTGATGACACTTCCTAATCCCAGTACGATGACCCCAATTAGGGCAAAGAAAGTCAATTGCCCTAATGCTGCAAGTCCACCTAATGCCCAATGAGGAGGCATCTTCTGTTCCAATTTTCCTGCTTCAATCAACTCATCTTCCCGTTGTCCTAAGTTGATGTAATACGAAATGTATCCAGGGAGAATAGGGAACGCGCATGGTGAAAAGTAAACTAATACACCTAGCAATAATCCCATTGCAAAAATTGCTCCGGGCGACCTATCAACTTCGGCTAATGAAAACCTCAGGTCTTCGGCTTTACCATTTGCAGCAGCTATCACAGCGCCATCGAAATCCCCCCAACCTCCTGTTGGAGTCCCCGAACTTTCCTTTGCTACGATATATCCTTCGTGGTCGATTACCAAAACTACTGGAATCGCCTGTGCTTGATATTCTTCGACCATATCTCCTCTAGTAAATTCAATGATTTCCCATGAAATATTTTCACCCAACGAAGAGGAAAGATTGAAGTTGATTGTTGAGTTTTCTTCTATTAATATTTCAATTCCTTCCACATCTGAATCTAGGCCGTCGTTATCTTCGGAAGATATGCCTATATCGAGACAGGAAACCTCTCTCGCAGAATCATTGACCCATGCTTCGAGACAGTATGCCCCGTTTCCTAACGATACATTAGATGAATTAACACCAGAATGAATAACCTCAGATTTCAAGACGGAATCTGTTGTACCTGTTGCAACCACCCAAGGCATGTGAGAATCGGAATTTGGATCGCCAAATGTATCGTTGAGCATTGAAAGGGATTCATAACTATACCAACTACCCACAGATATTACAATAATCTCATAATTCCCATCGAAATTGCTCCAATAATCGATTTTGGTTTCCAAATGTTCTTGCACATAATGGCAATTTACACAATCAATTGCCATGAAATCGACCACTATGACCTTCCCTCGATGGTCAGAGAGCTTGAACCACCCCTCTTCATCAACTAAACCGCTTTCCTCAATTGACCGATTTACTGTTTCAACTTCAAAATCAGGTGCTAATCTAATGTTATCTCTATCAACACCATAACTAGAGGATGCTAAATCAAAAATCGATAATCCCGAATATCCAATTAAAGTGAACAAAATCAAGCCAATTCCAAATGCTTTCCAGGTGGTTGGGTCCTTGAAAACTCCAAAGTCAACACCGAAGCGCTCTTTCAGACCCATAGAGCAAGCGTAGTAGCGCCAATTAATGAAAGTGGCGAGTAATTTATTGATTCATTTAGCGGCTTTGGCCACGCCCTGCCCAAATTACAATTCTAAAACAAAGGCCTCCAACAACAATACCAAATATTGCTGCGAGATAAACCCATAGAACTTGATCTGCTCCAGCGATGGCTGCTTCGATAAGAACGTACAGGAAAAGTACTGCAGAGACTCCTCCGAGCAGACCACTGATACCAACACCAGCGGCCATAACTCCTATTTTCTTGAGGATGTCCACGACACTACGTTAACTAACAACATGATAAGCATTGAGATAATCAACCAACTCTTTCAATGTCTTTTGACATTGAATATAATCGGTGGAGGGCGTCATTTTCAATCAACCAATCCACTACTTTTTCTGGAATTGATACCGCCATTACTTGTCTTTGTGCCTCTTCTTCGTATACAGTTGATAGCATCTTAAGAGTAGTTCTAACTCTCCAGCCCTCATACGAGTCGCGCTTTTTCTAAATCAACCCATTGAACATCGAAACCTGATTCTTCATACAACTCTTTTGTTCCAAAGTCGCTTGTCACAAGAGTTCCTATTCCATGGAACTTAGAAGCATGTGCAACCCAATTTGGTGGGTCGTTGATATCTGGAATTCGGACTATTTCTGCACCTCTATCTCCTAGCCATTCACGAATCATTTGCTCACGTTCATCTACCGACCAGGGATTGTCAAAATCAATTTCTGATTCACTGGAACCTATGGCAATGATTGTTGGACCTAATTCGATTGCTTTCTCCACCAGATGCTCATGACCTTTGTGAAATGGTTGAAAGCGGCCGAGAACGATATACATTTTAATCACTAAAATATGAATCTACATCAACTTCTGGCAAATCATGTCCACACGCTTTGAAGCATGCAATCATTCTCTTGCATCCTTCAGACATTTCTTCTTTTGTTGTTTCACCCATGCTTCCAATTCTGAACATTTTTCCCTTCAAGTCATCTTGTGCACCGATTACTTGAGTAGAATATTCCTCTTTCAATTTCGCCCTCCAAGAATCGTCGATACCTTGCGGATACATGATCGCCGTGACTGTATCAGACCTAGAATACTCATCAGCAAGTAATTCGAAACCTAAATCCAAGAATAGTTTTCTAACGCCACTTGCAAGTTTGTGACATCTGTCCCATCTTTGCTCTAGACCTTCTTCTTTCAATATTTCAAGAGCTGCGGCCCAACCCATCGCTGGATTGATGGCAGGTGTCCAGGGTGTTTGGTCATCCTGTCCATTCTTCAAGGCAGGAATGATATCAAAATAATAAACAGGATTTGATTCACCTTGATTACGAATCGCAATACACCTTTCAACAAAATTTTTGCTAACTGCAATTGCAGAAATACCGCTCGGCCCAGCTGTACACTTCTGAGCACCGACTACAACGGCTTCAGCATTCCAATCCTCGGGGTGAACAGGAATCCCTCCGACACTGGTTATACCATCTAGGATAAACGCTACTCCATATTTTTTACACATTTCAGCCAATGAGTCTGCATCTTGAGTAATTCCTGTTGAGGTCTCATTGTGACAAATTGCTAATGCTTCGAGATTACCTCTAGCCAAAATTTCTTCAATTTCTCCTAAATCAAATGCTCTGCCCCACTCATATTTCAGGTGTTTAACATTGCAAAATTTAGCACCCATATCTGCAACTCTTTCTCCAAATTTACCATTTGTTGGAACCAATACTCTATCATTTGGCCTGAATCTATTGGCCATTACCATCTCCATTGCTGCAGTACCTGAACCTGAAACAACGATTACTGAATAGCCATCTTCACCTGTCCATGATTGGCTTTTTTCACATCAACAGAAGGTGACAGATTGAATGCATAACGCAATCCGCTGTTTAATTTAGCCATTACATCTCTGAATTCTCCACCTCTAGCGGTGATGACAGGAGTAGCCATAGCATCAAGACATTGTTTTGACATTTTTGTCGGCCCGGGAACAAGAAAACAGTCGCCTTCGTGTTGCATCATTACCTTCTTGTCGCGTCTAGTTCAATAACTACACTCTAAACCGTTGGTCTGATAACTTGAATAGAATGGCGTCTATTCATGCTGGTCATTGGTGTTGCAATGTTGCAAGGAGCCAGACACGAGCATATCCATTCGTTGACATCCGCTGCTAAAGAATTGAATTTGGAAGTCAGCATAAGAGAACTGAGGAAAGAATCAGATGTGGAAGGAATAGATGGTTTGATACTTCCAGGTGGAGAATCAACAGCAATGAAAATAGCGGGCAGGTCTGAAAATTTGTACAACAAATTGTGGACTTACATTATTGAATCAAGAATACCCGTTCTAGGAACATGTGCTGGTGCCATTTTATTATCACAAAAGAATTTGATAACTACTGAAATCCAACGCAATGCTTTCGGAAGACAAATTGACAGTTTCAAATCCGACCTGCGATTAGATTTTGAAAATCAAGACAATTTCAAGGGAATCTTCATTCGTGCCCCAAGGTTTACGGGCGATGCCCAAAACCCAATTGCCTGGCTTGAAGATGAAGTGGTTGGCATCATGGAAAACAACATCATTGCATTGACATTTCATCCCGAATTGAGTGAAGATTTGTTATTCCATAAATGGTTGATAACCAAAGCAAATGAATCTTGAAATTAAATTCTAACAGTGAATTCATACGATAGTGGTATGACAGCATATCATGCACCTACAGATGGCTTCTGAGGTAATCACTCCCGAAATGGGTGAAGCAGAGGGTTGCATTCAATGTCAAATGGGTAGCAAATTGGTACTATTTGTGACTGGTAAGTGTCACTGGGGTTGTGATTATTGTCCGTTATCTGACAATCGAAGAGAGACTCCAGATATGTTTGCAAACGAAAGAAGGTGTTCGAATTTTGAAGAGGTAATTGAAGAAGGTAAGGCTATGCGAGCCACGGGTACTGGAATAACTGGTGGCGACCCAATGCTTGATTTCGAAAAGACTCTTGAAGCAGTAATTGCATTGAAATCAGCGTTTGGTAAAGAACATCATATCCATTGCTATACCTCTATCCCGATAAAACCTGAACAAGCTGAAAAACTCGGTGATGCGGGACTCGACGAATTGAGATTTCACTTACTAGATTTGAAGATTGACAGATATCAGGAATCGATCGATTCCGCCCATTCTAGTGGAATAACGGTAGGAATTGAATTACCAGCAGAGCCTGACAAAGAAAAGCAACTATTCGATTTAATCCAATCATTAAACTCTACAAATGTCGACTTTTTGAACTTAAACGAGTTAGAAATTACAGTAGGCAATCAAGAGAATATGGACGTTAGAGGCTTCAATCTCGCTGGAGGAATTACTGCTGCTGCAGAAGGTTCTGCCGATTTAGCAGTCAGATTGAAAGAGGCTGCAGAAGGATTTGATTACCATGTTAAATTCTGTACAGCATCATACAAGGATGCTGGTCAACTCAGGAACAGATTCAGAAGAAGAGGACAAGCAACTTTGCGACCGTATGAGGTGTTCTCTGAAGACGATACTATTCTTTTTGGTGCTATTCCATGCTCACTTGAAGACGCATCAGATGATGTTGAAGAATTAAAAGAAGTTCTAGGATTAAACGATGGTTGGATTAGATTCAACGGACAAACACTCAGAATAGAATTACCAATTTCGGCTGCAGAAGAAATCGCTGAAATCGTCGATGTACCCGTAATGTTGGTTGAAGTTCATCCTACTCATGACAGACTTGAGGTTGGAGTTGTTCATCTGAATGAACACAGGTGATTACTGGTCAGATGCGACAACTACTCTGGCCGGAATCAATACTCTATCTTTGTACAAATAGCCAGATTCCAATTCATCGATTACCGAATTAGCGGGGAAATCTTCTGAAGGTGGCAAGGTAGTAATTGCTTCCATCTTTGTGGGGTCAAAACGCTCGCCTTTTGTTGGAATTTCTTGAACTCCATCAGAACTTAATTCAGTCCACATTTTTGTTCTTATCAATCTCAATCCTTCATCTTCATTTACCGATAATGCGCGGTCAATATCCGCCAATACCGTTAGCATTTTTCTTGCTAGTCCCATGCCACCATATTGAATTGCAACTGCTTTTTCTGACATCAAACGCTTTCGGACATTTTGAATTTCAGCATCACGATATGTGATCTCTTTTTCTGCTGCTTCAGCTCTGGATATCGCCTCTGTTAATGGGTCGATTTCTTCCTCTACTTCCTCGACTTCCACTATCTCATCAGTAGACTCTTCGATATCGTTTTCATTTTCGCCCATGCTTGGTCGAATTAGCACATATTATTCAATTTCACGAATTTAGGATGTTGAAAATATTCCATTCGCCATGCCCCCAATTTTCTGCAGACATATGGTCTCTTCCAACTATTTGGACGAAATTAGGCTTGTTTACTGCATAATGTAGCAGCCTTGAGTTTCGATCATGTGCTTCAAATGTAGGAATTAATTTTGGGTCTTTTTTCTCATCAAGAGTTTCACCTAGTTTTTTTCTTCTTTCCATCCAATCAGTGCAAACATTTTCTGAAAATTCTGATTCGCTTAATTTTTTGAGACCGATTCTAATTTCATCCCATACCTCTGGAGTATACATATCATCGACATTTTCTACTGCTCTACCAATCGCATTTTCAACATAGATGAAACAGCGTCCTTCCCAAGCTTCCCAATATCCTATGCTGTTCCATTCAACTAATTTCAGCAAGGCATCGTAGGCATAATTGTCTGCTAACACTTGTTTAACAGTCCCACTTCCTTCTAATTCTTCAACAAGATCTAGAAATTCAGATTCGCAATCAATATCGAATATGCGGTGAAGTTTTGCATCCTTTTTTGGCCGAGAGGATCTGAAAACTTGTTTTTCCATTCCCTTAACTAAATCATCCCAATCCATTTCTAGGAAATAGTCGAGAGATTTGCCATCAACCAAATGAAGGCACATCTCAATTCCCATGAGTTACCCGAATCGTTAACTACTGATGAGGCATTCGGGTAAACGATAATCGGAGAAGAATACAAATTATCAGTCGTCTGATTCGATAGCATTCAAGAATATGCAGTTCCCCGACGAGTTTGGAGGGCTTGTTATGGCTACGATTAAAGAGCAAATTCAAGACCTTTATGATGAGATAAATAAAACTCAAAAAAACAAGGCGACCAACGCCCACATTGGAAAACTGAAGGCAAAGATTGCCCAGTTGAAATTGAAGGAAGAAAAGGCTGCTGCATCGGCTAAAGCAGCAGGACCAGCCAAAGGTTTTGAAGTGAAAAAATCGGGAGATGCCACAGTCGCTCTAGTAGGATTCCCTTCTGTCGGTAAATCTACACTGATAACAAAAGTCACCGATGCAAAATCAGAAGCAGGTAATTTTGCATTTACCACTCTCACCTGTATCCCTGGACTGATGGAGCACCGAGGGGCTAAAATTCAGATTTTAGATTTACCAGGTCTGATTAAAGGTGCTGCAGAAGGAAAAGGAAGGGGAAAGGAAATTCTCGGTGTGATTCGGTCATGTGACATGGTGCTGTATATTGTAGACCCATTCCAAGATTCTCATTTCAAAGTATTACATCGAGAACTAGAAAATGCTGGAATTCGTTTGAATCAAACAAAACCACCGGTGTTTGTGAAGAGAGTCGACAAGGGTGGAATAGAAATTAGAACCACTGTTGAACAAACACACCTTACTCCTGAAGAAATGAGTGACATTATTCGCTCATTCGGATATACTTCTGCTATAGTCACTCTCCGTACAGACACGACACCAGACATGATTGTCGATACTTTAGCGGGTAGTCGTGTTTACTCTAAGTCTGTGATTGCTGTAAACAAGATAGATATCGCAACTGAGGAAGAAATTCAGAAGGCCGAAAAAGCACTTCCTCAAGATTGGCCAATCATGCGAATTTCTGCATTCAAAGGTATTGGATTAGATGAACTGAAGGATTTTATTTATGATAATCTAGGATTTATGCGAGTGTTTTTGAAACCACAAGGCCAAGAGGCTGACCTAGAGGAACCGCTAATTGTAAAGGATGATTCTACAGTAGAAAATGTTTGTAATAACTTGCACAGAGATTTCGTTAGAAAATTCCGTTATGCAAGAGTAAAAGGTCCATCTGCAAAATTTGATTGGCAAAGAGTTGGCCTAGACCATCAATTAAAAGATGGTGATTTACTATCAATTATCATCAAGAGATAATCTCTGCATCTAAGAAATCATCACCTGATCCTAGAGTACTTCTAGTTTCATCGGGATCGATGAATAAGCACCCTAATATGACTAGTGTCTCAAACACAGCAGCTATCAAAAAGAGGGTTGAGTAATCGAACCTACTACCTAGCGGGTCTGTCAGTTGATAGCCAATAATTGCTGATAGATTCATCATTGCCATATACCCAGTAAATTGAGTCCCACCTACTTCCGACCATGTAATCTTCATCATCAATGAATAAGCATTAATCATTACAATAGACCAAGCCAAGGTTCTCAATGACCACATAGCAAGCATGAATAATCCATTATCCCACATCGACTGAGATAATCCCCAAAATGTTGTAAATAAAGCAGTGATTAAAGTTGAAGAAATAATTACTAATTTACCTCCGAATCTCTTTCCTAATTGTCCGCCAATTACATATCCCAACATTGTAACAACTAGGATTAACCCTCCTTTTGTTGCGTTGAACTTTTCTTCTGTCCATCCTAGTTCACTCGTGAATAGTTGTGGTAATATTGGCACTAAGAAGAATGATATTGAAACCAATAAACTCAGTACAACACCCAGTTGTGTTGATTTTAGAGATAGAGCAGTTTTGATATTGAGAACTATTTCTCTAAAATTCTTCTTTTCCAAATTTTCCTCTACCAATACTGAGTTGTCTTCGTCCCAAGGGAATCGCTTCTCTCCAGGTCTCTCTGTCATGTAGAGAGGAACCAACATAATGACTATCAATATCGGAATTTGCAATAAGATTGCACCTTTTATTCCAACAAAACCAATAATTGTTCCAAGACCAGCTCCTCCGATTATTCCTCCGACTGTCTTGGAAGTAAACATATAGCTGTTGACTTTTTCAATTTCATGTGACTTTAGAATATCCACGGCTAATGCATCAGTACTTACATCTTGCAATGATGTGAAAATATTGTACACCAAGAACATGTATGCAAAGAACTGAACATTGCCCGAGGGATTTGGTATCAATAACATAGATGCAAGAATCAAAATCATTCCAGATTGAGCCAATAATATCCAAGGCCTTCGTTTGCCATATCCCTTGAATTGATACCTATCAATTACAGGACCCCACAAGAACTTTACAGACCAAGGAAGGGTTCCAAGGGTCAATAATAGTGCTAATTCCTTGGCTGCAACACCTTCGACAGCGAGGTATGTTACAAAAGTCACCGTAATGAATCCCCAAGGTATACCTTGGGCAACATATAGCGCACAGAGAGTTAAAACTCGGGCTCGATAACTATCGACTAGTGTGTTTCCTTCCTCGGAAGAAATACCACCTACAATACTTGGAGAATCTTCTTCCAAGACCATTCCTAATTGGAATCTATCTTGTTTTGTAGAAATGAAACCTACTAGCAGGAATATTGCAATAAACCACGGAACGAAAATAATGCCAGAAATCGAAGTACTTCCGATCGCCATCGTCTCGGTTGATTCACCTTCTTCCTCAATTGTTGGCGCCCAATCCAACCAAGCAAGTGTTGCTACAACATCCAAACCTGTCTGTAATCCAGATTCGAGATTGTTTCTACCTCCGGCTAAATTATTGATTACTGCAACGTTATCAGATTGCGCATGTTTGGGAGTTTGTTCACACGTATCGCCTTCCTCTGCAATGTATTGATGTTGCCCTCTAATCCAAGTAGCAGTATGATTGTGCATGATGAAATTGTAGTGGTCTGAATTTCCTTTTGTGTCATCTATAACTTGAACCCATTCTTCAGGGTGTGAAAGATTTGAATTGATTTCTTTTTAGATGATTTTGAAACCAAGCAGCATTATCCCTCATTTCATCAGTAACTTCTAATCCATTATTTTCATAATATGACCAATCATTAACTGGTGATGTGAACATGTACAATGTCCAAAAATCTTCATCACAACCAGATAGCTGACTCGCCAATGGAGTAGGAACGGGCCAATTTAATCCAAACATGTCTAGATTAACATAAGTTATATTAACATGTTGTGGAATTTGTTCCTCAACAAAATGTAAACTTCCTTTGCCTCCACCTTCTGATGAGGAGGAGCCCTGCCATTCTTCATAATCCCACCAACCTAATTTCCAACTGTGTAGGGGCTTTCCTTCCCACTGGGTAAAGGTCCTTGCTAGTTCTAGTAAAGAACCGCTTCCAGTTCCGTCATCATATGCTCCAGAACTTGTACATGTTGGATAAGTTTGACCAATTAATGGCGGCGGAGAGTAGCAAATTGCATCATGATGTGCGCCAACAACAATCCAATCATCTTCTAAGGTTCCATTTATCGTGACTACAATGTTTTCACAATTTGAGCACTCATTCGTTTGAAATGGTTGTCTCTCAACATAATAGCCCATTTCCTCTAATTCTGAAGCAATCCAATTTCTTGCATTGAAGTTGGCCTGAGTATCAATCTGTCTGTACCCAAAATCTGCCATTTGAACCATATTATCGTATGCAGCACTGCCCTCTGGCCAAGCAGGAGGTTGTGAAGAGATTTCGTGATTTTGATTTGGAGAGGCTATTGCGCTTGTAAGCGTGATTTGTAAAATCAACATGCCAAGAAGGAATGTGATAGGAACCTTCCTGTGCATGGCTCGCGGTAGATACTGAAACTGATAAGGCCTACGAGTGTTAGGAGAAATTTTAATCCCAGATTCCCATATCCATCCTTGCATCTTCGGTTGCATGGATTTTCGGATCCCAACGTGGTGTCCAGACCAAATTAATGTGAACGCTCTCCACTGCACTCAAGGCGGCTCTGTGCGCTGCGGCCATGATTTCAGCCGCAGATGGGCAACCTGGGCTAGTCAATGTCATATCGATTTCAGCGTGTTGCTTTCCATCTTTTTGCTCAAATCGAACATCATATACAAGTCCCAATTCAACGATTGATATTTGCAATTCAGGGTCTTCGACAACATCTAATGCTTCCATTACTTCATCCTTGTTTACCATCAACTATGCCTCCTAACTTCTGACATTATCATGTCGAACATAGTTCGAAAACCATTAGAGCGCGAAGGTGTTAAACTGTTCAAGATTCCTGCTTCTTCGGCAAAATCAGGAGTTAATTGGAGAACATTTTCTACACTATTTCCATTTATTGCAATAGTCAATATTCCCTGTAATCCTTGAACCATTTTAGCATCAGCAGCTGCTTTCATCCAGACATTTCCTTCATCGATTTTGACTTTAACATGAGCAATGGATTGACATCCTTTAACGAGGGTTTCTTCAGTCCATTCAGAGGTTGGTAATTCATCGACTTCTGAAGAAAAATCCATCAGGATTTCCAACTTCTCAAATTGGTCATCAATGTCTCGGAATTCTTCTATTATTTCTTGAACCGCAGTAGGCCATGTCATGCCATTGCCTCCAAGACCCTATCAATTCCTTGAACAAAAATATCTGCATCTGTTTCATCGTTGTACAAATAAAATGATGCTCTAATAGTTCCTGTCACACCCAATCTTTCCATCAATGGTTGAGCACAGTGATGACCTGTCCTAACCGCTATGCCTTGGGCATCCAATAGTCTTGCAAAATCTTCAGGATGGATTGAAGGATGAGTAAATGAAACCACCGCCGAATCACCATCTGCTAATTGAGAATAGACGGTCATACCTCTGTTTTCAAGAGATTGTTTTACTTTTCTTGCGATTTGTATGAGTCGATTATGATGAGCTTCCAAATCTAATTCTGCCATCCATTCCAATGCTGCAGCCCATCCAACACCTTCGGCTATCCTTGGCGTGCCTGCTTCGAATTTGTGTTCGTTCACTTGATAGGTTGAACCGGTTAACGAGACAGTCTCAATCATATCACCGCCGCCCATGAATGGTTGCATTTCTGAAAATGATCTTTCGTTAACCAGTAGAGCGCCGATGCCAGTTGGGCCACACATTTTGTGAGCGCTAAATGCCATGAAATCAGCACCTAGTTCTTCGAAATTGATGATTTCGTGGGGCACTGCTTGGGCTGCATCTATGAGAACTCTTGCACCTACATTTTTTGATTGTGAAATTATTGATTCAACTGGATTTCTTATTCCTAATACATTTGAAGTTTGAACCACACAAACCAATTTTGCCCCTTCTAGTGATGCAGCGAAAATATCCATATCTAAGACTCCGTCTGTGACAGGTACATATCTCAACTCAATCGCCTTTCTTTCTGCCAACATTTGCCATGGGACAATATCGCTGTGATGTTCCATTTCTGTTAAAACGACAGCATCTCCGTCATTTAAGTTGCATTCGCCCCAAGCATGAGCAACTAAATTGATTGATTCAGTAGTTCCACTCGTAATGATTACGTGGTGCGTTGAATCTTTCTTTCAGCAGTACTCTACATTTTTCATATCCTTCTGTTGCTTCGCCAGCAAGAGTATGTACTGCTCTGTGAACATTAGCATTTGATAACGAATAATATTCATTCATAGCATCTATTACGCATTGTGGTTTTTGAGTGGTAGCGGCATTGTCCAAATAGACTAGGCGCTTGCCATTCACTTGCCTTGACAGAATAGGGAAATGCTCTTTCAAAATCTCACCCCTTGATTAGACATTCCAAATGAACTAGTAATCTGGTGCGAATTGCTGATATAACATCTTCATTTTTTATGTCCTTAAACGTCCATCAAGAATCCTTCAACTATCAAAGATGAGGCTTCCATCTTTGACAATCCTCTGGATTGAAGATAGTGAATTTGAGCCGCATCAATTGTTGCGCTTGCTGCACCGTGAGCGGCTTTAACATCATCTGCTAGAACCTCTAATTCGGGTATAGATTCAGCCCTAGATTTTTCCGATAACAGCAAGTTTCTGAAAACCTGTCCTGCATCGCTACCATTTGCATTTTCCTCTATTGTTAGAAGGCCAGTGCCTACAGAATGAGAGGAATCATTACAAGCAGAATGAATAACTAATGAAGAAGTGGTATAACCTACATCATGACAAATTTCTACATGATTATCATCATGCCTTCCCCCATGCCCATTAGATGCGATTCCACCTCTAACATCAGCACCTTTTCCTGCAAGATTTACTCTAATGTCAGATTTAATCATAAATCCGCCTGACGACATTCCAGCGAATTCTAATTCCGAATCTCTTGAAACAATCCAATCTTCACATTTTAGAAGATGAGAATCAACAGATAAATCGTTAATCAATGCAATCGAAAGACTACCTTCAACTTCACCTTGAATCCTGAGGCCAGTCCAGCCTGCGTCGCCTGACATTCGAATAATCAAAGATGAAAAGCCTCGGGATTCGATTTTCAATTCACCAGCACAAATGTGACCCGAACATCTCAAATCAAGTTCTAATTTTTCGTCCTGTAATTTCAAACACTTGCTGGTTGGTGAGACAGTATGAATAAAATTTCTTGCAATTTCATCACTACTATTTAGCTTAAAATCATCACCTAGTGAGAATTTTATTGGATCGGCAGTAGGAATTTCTTCCACTTTAGTAGGATGTATTCTGTGCCAAGGCGTGTATCGCCAAAGATGCTCAGAGCGTGGTGGAATTGCAATTTCATGATATTGAATCATCCAATTGCGCCCTCCATTTCAAGTTCCAACAACCTGTTTAATTCAACTGCATATTCCATCGGCAGTTCTCTGGTAAATGGTTCGAAAAATCCGTTTACAATCAATCCCATTGCTTCTTCTTCACTGTGACCTCGTGACATTAGGTAGAACAATTGGTCATTGCTAACTTTGGAAACGCTTGCTTCGTGTTCCAAGTCTGCAGATGAGTTTCCTACTTCCATCGTAGGATAAGTATCAGATTGGCTGTCTGAATCCAGCATCAACGCATCGCAAACAACCTTTGACCTACATCCATGAGCTTTAGGAGTGACTTGAAGCATGCCTCTGTAGGAAGATCTCCCTCCATTCTTTGAGATAGATTTTGAGAGGATATTCGAAGTGGTATTAGGTGCGAGATGGTGCACTTTTGCTCCAGCATCCTGATGCTGCCCTTTGCCTGCGTAAGCGACTGATATTACTTCAGCGTGAGCACCTTCACCTTTGAGGATGACTGCTGGGTATTTCATCGTTAATTTTGAGCCGATGTTTCCATCTACCCATTCTATGGTAGCATTTGAGTGTGCAACTCCTCTTTTTGTGACCAGATTGTATACATTGGCCGACCAGTTTTGAACGGTTGAATATCTTATTTTTGCACCATCCATTGCTATCAGTTCGACTACAGCAGAATGGAGCGATTCTGTCGAATATGTGGGAGCAGTGCATCCTTCAACGTAATGAATTGAAGAACCTTCATCGGCGATAATCAATGTTCTCTCGAACTGTCCCATGTTTTTTGCGTTAATTCTGAAATAGGCTTGAACTGGCATTTCAACATGGATTCCTTTTGGCACGTAGATAAATGAACCACCAGACCAAACTGCGGTATTCAATGCAGAGAACTTGTTATCACTAGCAGGAACAACTGAACCAAAATATTGTTTCACTATTTCTGGATGTTCTTTTAATCCAGAATCCATGTCTAAGAAAATAACTCCTTGCTCTTCCAAGTCTTCTCTAATTGAATGATAAACAGCTTCTGATTCGTATTGTGCTGTGACACCACCCAACCACTTCTGCTCCGCTTCAGGAATACCCAGTCTATCGAATGTATTTTTGATATCTTGGGGGACTTCATCCCAACTTTTTTCAGTACCTTGAGAAGATCTCAAGAAATAAGTGACTGCGTCGAAGTCGATTTGATTCAACATGTCACAATTACCCCATGTCGGCATAGGCATTTCCATAAATCTCTGATATGCCTTAACTCGAATTTCGGTCATCCATTCTGGTTCTCCTTTCAACTCGGAGATATCGCGAACAACCTTTTCTGAGAGGCCTTTGTCAAACCTAATGGTTGCATTTTCTGGGTCGTGGAAACCATATTTGTAGTCTCCAACCGCTTCCCTTGCTGAATCGTCTACCATCTTATCACCTCAAGCCTCAACCCAGTCATATCCCTTTGACTCTAATTCTGTTGCCAATTCTGGGCCACCGGTTTTCACAATTCTACCATCTATCATGACATGGACGTAATCAGGCTTCACATGGTCGAGTAGTCTCTGGTAGTGAGTAATCAATAAACATCCAGCATTGGGGAGATTGAATTTATACCATCAGCAACTACCTTTAATGCGTCGATATCCAAACCAGAATCTGTCTCATCCAATAAGGCCAAACAAGGATTCAGCAACAACATCTGAAGGATTTCAAGTCGCTTCTTTTCACCACCACTAAATCCATCATTAACCGAACGTCCTAGGAATGATTTGTCCATGTTGAGTGATTGCATGTGTCCTTGCAATTCTTTTCTGAATTCACGAGCAGAAGGTGCATCATCACCCCTGACAGCGGTCACTGATTTCCTTAGAAATGTACCAACTTGAACACCTGGTATTGAAGAAGGGTATTGGAAGGAAAGAAACATTCCTGCCTTTGCTCTCTCATGAACTTCCATTTCATCGATTGATTTCCCGTTGAAGATGACTTCGCCACTGGTGATTTCATATGCTGGATGTCCCATGATTGCGTTGGCCAATGTTGACTTCCCCGCTCCATTTCTACCCATGATTGCATGCACTTCACCAATGCTTATATCAAGCGTAAGGCCTCTAATGATTTCATTACCATCTACGCTTACATGTAAGTCGCTGATGCTGAGAACCTTATCTCCCATGTTTAGACGGTGAAGTCACACCTTTATGAAACACTGTACTAGCCAGTATCTAACAATAGTTCGAGTATCTTTTGAAAATACGAGGTTTATTGAATAAGCACTTTGGCCATCAATCATGGATGATGACCTATTGGAGCGGTATCGAATAGAGGCTGCTGCTGCAATGGAGCAAGAATCTATGAAGAGGATTGCAGAAACCTCCGATCCTGAAAAAGATGCTGCACTGCGCCAAACCTCTTTGCATGAAGTTGAAGACATGGTAGCCGCTATTTTTGCACGATTGGGACCAGTAAGGGCTGCTTTAGATGGTCACGGAGGAGGGATTTCAATAGAAGATAAGACAATCAATGGAAATCAGTTTAATTTTGTTTTAGATTTGACGGGTGCTTGCTTGTCTTGTGGTGCTGCACCAGGTACACTTCAGGGGATAAAAGCAGATTTAGAAAAGGATGATGAAATAGAATCCGTGAAGTTTAGCGCAAAATTACTCGATACATTTGATGAATTGGGTAGAGAATTTATCCTAGCACATGGGAATGTAGAATTCGTTTGAAGAATTGTCGGAGGTTGAATTATGAAATGGATAGATGGCACTAGGAGTAGTCCCAATCCCTGTCGGGAGCAAGACCAGGGGAAATTCGAAATTACAAATAGAGACGGTCAAGCACGTCTAGGAAAATTGCACACCTCACATGGCATTTTGGAAACACCGTGCCTACTTCCTGTCATCAATCCAAACATCAGAACAATTGAACCAAGTGAGATGTGGAACAAATACGGAATCCAAGCCTTAATCACCAATTCATACGTGATTTGGAAACATGAAACACTTAGGGAAAAAGCGCTAACTGACGGAATTCATTCCCTACTAGACTACCCTGGAGTGATAATGACTGATTCGGGAACATTCCAATCTTATGTTTACGGAGATGTCGAAGTTGGGGTTAAAGAAATTGCAAAATTCCAACATGATATTGGAGTTGATATTGCAACGATGTTGGATGTTTTTTCACGCCCTGACATGAATTATGACGAAGTTGATTTTGCGGTAAATGAAACCCTCAAGCGCGCCCAAGATTCGATGGATGCTGCAAACGGCACAATGCTAAATGGCCCAATACAGGGCGGATTATTTCCCGATTTGCGAGTAAAAAGTGCTAGCAAAATGAGTGAATATGATTTTGCGATTCACCCCATTGGAGGGATTGTTCCAATAATGGAAAATCACAATTACAAAGACCTTGTAAAAATTGTTCTTGCAGTCAAATCACACCTCAAACCTAACCGTCCAGTGCACATGTTCGGATGTGGTCACCCAATGTTGTTTCCAATGCTAGTCGCCATGGGAGCGGATTTGTTTGATTCTGCAGCATACGCTCTCTTTGCAAGGGACGGACGGCTCCTGACACCGTGGGGTACAGAGCGTATCCAAGAAATGGATGAGTGGCCAATTCTAATGCCTGCGGTAGTAGGTTTGACTCCAGCTGAAGTTAGGGACATGGAGAAAGAGGAGCGAACCGAAATTCTCGCTAGATTTAATCTTGAAGTGACCCTACAAGAAATGTCAAGATGTAGGCAGGCAGTTAGAGATGGGAAAATTTGGCAATTAGCCGAAATGAGAAGTCATCAACACCCTTCATTGAGAGAGGCGTTCCTTTGGCTTATTACAAATCCAGCAAAATCATCGATGGAACCATTAATTTTAGATGATTATTCAGCTTCTAAAGAAATCGGGCAACAAAGAGGTATGTGGGAAGAAAACTGGGATTGGTTAGTATTTTCTCAAACAAGTCCAAGAAATGGATCTGAATCGTGGGGTGGTACGGAAACATATCATCGTCCACAAATCGAATTGGCAAGAAGAAGGCTATTCTCAAGATGGAAATCTAACAAATCTGGGGATGTGATTATTTTCCATGGCACCAATCCACCATGGAGGGACAAGATTGGCAATTTAATCGACAAATTGGCAAATACTGATTTGGAACTATTCGTTTACACTCCCGTTGGATTACTACCGTGGGGGCTCGAAGACCTTAATCCGTGGGCACATATTGAAGGCCCAAGTTGGCTATGGAAGAGGAAACCGGATTTATCATGGGCCCAAAGAGAATTGGCAAGACTTGGAATAGAAGATAGAAGAATAATTACCTTCGACATTTCGAACACTGAAAATTTACATGAAAATTTCTTCAACAAGGTAGGAATTGAAGAAACCAAAAGCGATTTGAATCTTAGACTCTGCGCCCAAATGGTAGACAAATTATGTGTTCTTTGCAATGTTGATAATGATATTGCGAATCAAATTTGTAAAGGTTCTACTTTTACGATGAGTACGACCGGAAGAATTCGCAACATGTTTGATTCAAATGGCAACCATCTATTCTCTCCCCGACTTGCTGAAGGAGGAATATCTCTTACTTTGAAAGGTGCTCAAATTCTTCATTCAAAGAGAGTCGATGGAATGCCAAGAGGATTTGTACAGGACAATCAATTCCATCCTGGAAAGGGTTTAGCGTGTGTTGTAGTCAATGATGATGCTGTGCCATTCATCAAACAAGGAAGAAATGTAATGCATGGTTTCGTTGATTCTGTTGACCCTTGGATTCAACCAAACGATAATGTTCTGATAGTGAATTCTAAAGGCGAATTAGTAGGATTTGGCAGGTCAACTTCTTCATCCTCGGAATTTGCTTCTTTCACCAAAGGAATCGCTGTAAAAACAAGAGAAGGCAACCCCTAATGGGTTATGTTCAAGTGCTGCTTTCTTTGAGTCTAATTCATGGACAGAGATTTGATTATTCAATCTACTGCCCTAACTAAAATGTATGGAACTCATACTGCTTTGGATTCCTTGGATATAAAAATCGAGCAGGGTGCTACCGGATTGCTTGGACCAAATGGTGCAGGAAAGTCCACGTTTTTGAAAACAATTCTCGGCCTTATTCAGGTCACTTCAGGAGAAGGGACCGTCCTTGGGCATGATATCAGAACAGAGGGTGAAAAAATTCGTCAGAGAATAGGATACATGCCTGAATATGATGCATTGAATCCCAATATGGAAGCAATTTACCAGGTAAAGTATTGCGGTGAACTAATTGGAATGAATCCAAATGTTGCTATGCAACGAGCACACCAGGCCTTGGAGTATGTTGGACTTGGTGAACAGAGATACAGAGAAGTTTCAACATTCTCTACTGGAATGAAACAGGCTACAAAATTAGCATGTGCTCTAATTCACGACCCTGAATTGATAATTGCAGATGAGCCGAGTAACGGGTTAGATGCGACTTCTCGTGATTTTATGCTTAATACGCTCAACCTTACAGTTCAAACCGGTCAAAGATCAGTTTTGATGGCATCCCATTTGATGGAGGATGTTGAGAAAATCTGTGACAATATCGTCCTTCTCCACAAAGGTAAACTAGCCGCACAAGGAAAAATCGAAGATTTGAAAGCAATCGATAAAGAAGTGGAAATTCACGTCTGGGGAGCTGCCTCAAAAATGGAAGAGGAACTAAAGCAGTCAGGATTGAAGGTCAGAAGAGAAGGCCGAATAATGAGGGTCGGCCACACCGGAGATGAAACCTATTCTGAAATTTTGAAATCCGCCGCAAAAGTTGGTTCTCAAGTCAGAAAAATGCACGATTATGAAGCAAGTCTCGAAGATTTATTTCTTGTTATCATGGAAAGATTGGGCCATGATGTCAAAAGTAGCGATGAATTATTGGAGGGTCTTTGATGGAAGAAAAATCTTCAGAGGAACCATTCGAACCGGTTCAAACAAAGAATACAACATTCGATGCCCAAAAACCAGTCACTGGGCAAACAAAAATGCAAGCAGCTTGGTCTGCAGAATCAGATGAGGATGGTTCTGCCCAAATCGCAACAAAGGGGCAAGGTCAAATTTTTGAGCAAGTCTACCAGCCTTGGAGTGGTGATTTAAGTCCAAGGTGGATGAGAAATTGGACAATACTTAGACATCACATATTAGGTATTTTCAAGAAAGGTCATCGGCCATGGAACCTGACTACAAAATTATTCATTTTGGTTGTCATGATTGCATCGATGACCGATATTGCCATGGTAGTATTATTTGGCGTTCTTGGCGACACATATTTCTACGATTTATGGGGTGTAAATCGCAATAATTTGTACGGTCATGTCCTTGGATTCTTCCCGAGAAATATTCTCTATTACCCAGTTTTAGCAGCGCTATTGGTAGGAGGCATGATTTCAGAAGATAGAACTCATGGCACAAGTGCTCTTTATTTCTCTAGACCAGTGAATAGATTCGATTACGCATCAATGAAATTTCTATCCGTAGCACTGATACTTTTGTTGGTAATCAATGGAACTCTAATTTTGTACTACATGGCAGATATCCTAGTCAAAGGAAGAGGATGGGCGTGGATTATCGATACCCTTCCAATGTTTTTTTAGGCGCGTTTTTAGGAGGGGTTATTTTGTCGTTCACCTATACTTCTATCGGCCTTTCACTATCCAGTATTTCTCGAGGAAAGTTCTTTCCAGCGATTGGATTAATTGCAATTTTGATGGGTACAAAATCTGTCGCTGCAATAATCGACAATCTATTTGACAACTCTATCTTATATGTTATTTCACCCTTCGATTCAGTTTGCCATGTAGTGCAAGAATTGCTTGGGATTGAGCCAACTTATTCACATCCTTGGGCATGGAGTTTAGTATCGATTGCTATCGTTAATATTCTAGCCCTTTATCTTCTTGCAAATAGAGTTAGTTCGATGGAGGTGACAAGAGAATGATTCCAGATATGACGCAAACTGGAAAACCAGAAAAGGAGGTCCCTTCGTCAAGTAATTCTGCTCCAGTTGTGATGTTTGACAGGGTTTCAAAATCATACGGAAGGATAACTGCCCTTACAAGTGTCTCACTCGGAATTTCAGGTGGCGTAACCGGAATACTAGGAATGAATGGTGCTGGAAAATCGACTTTTTTCAAGTTGATGATGGGCAAAATAAGACCGAGTTCAGGTACTATCAGATTATTCGGCGAAGATCCATGGAAAAATACTGCTCCTTACTCCAGAATTGGATTTGTCCCAGAGCATGAAAAATTACATGATTGGATGACTGCATTTGATTTCGTCACAACATTTGCAAGATTGCATGGTTTAACAAGAAGTGAAGCTGAAAAAGAAGCAACTCGTGTTCTCAAATTCGTTTCCTTGGAAGATGTAATGCACAAGCAAATCGGTCAATTTTCTAAGGGTATGAGACAGAGAGTGAAAATTGCTCATGCTCTAGTAAACGACCCTGAATTAATTGTTTTAGATGAACCATTGCAAGGATGTGACCCCCTTGCTAGAACCACCATCATGAACGTGATAAAGGAATTAGGCGCAATGGGTAGAACCGTATTGGTATCAAGCCATATCTTAGGAGAAATCGAGAGAATCACTGAACAAATAGTAATTCTGCATAGAGGTAGAATTCTTGCACTTGGGAACTCGCATGCGATTAGAGAAATGTTAGATCAACATCCACACAAAATTGTTCTACAATGTCAAAATCCAAGAGAAATCGCAAAACACATAATCGATGTTGGGCAAGTGACTGGAATGGCATTTGTTGATTCCGATAAATTGATTTTAGAAACTAATAACTTAGGAGATGTTCACGCAAAATTACCTAAATTAATTGTTGACAGTGGGTTTACAGTGACTGGAATAGACAATCCGGATGATGACTTACAATCAATTTTGAAATACTTAACAGGGGGCTCGATTTGAGTTCGAAAATGGATACTGTTTGGTCTAAATTAGACCGAAAATCTACAGCGATTGCTGAGTTTACGATGCGTCAATATCGCCAACGGATTTCAACTTGGGTCATACTTGCATCTGCTACTTTTACCATTATGCTGATGTTGTTGTTTTATGTTGACGCGATGAATTCAGAATTCGAATCAATCGACAATGATGGCGACTCTTTTGATGATGATGGAGACGGATATCCAAATGGACAAGAAATACTAGAAGGTACCAATCCTCATTCAGCTGATTCATTTCCTGATTGGGTAGAGCCGGACCCTCCTGAAAAATGGATAAATGAAGATGATTTTGATTGGGATTCGTTAGACATTGGCGAAAACACGGTTGGATTCGATGATGATGGAGATTGTAAAATCAAAGATACCCCCTCGCAAAGAGATTCAAATTCCAATAATGTAGAATGCGATATTAGAATAAATTTAGACCCTGCAAATAGCACATTTTTAGTCGAGGGCGACATAGGCGTCGATGAAGATCCAGATGAGGACAAGTATGGCAAAGAAGCAAGTCACAGGGCATTTATTTTAGGAATTGGAAAATTCGGAATTGTATACCTACTCGGAATCTTTCTTCCGCTATTTTTAGCAACAGGTCTGATTAGAGATGAGATAACTGATGGTACAATTCATTACATTCTAGCCAAACCGATTTCTAGAGGAGAAGTTTTACTATACAGGATGATTGGATATATCGGTATAACTTGGCCTTTCATCATTGGATTGTGCTTATTCTTGAGTATAATTACTGGCATATTTGGGCCCGGGGAAGATGCCTTTAGGTGGTCAGATATTGGAATTTGGATGTCTATAGCGTTCGCAGCGATGCTCGTTTCGTTGGTATATGGAGTAATATTCTGCGGATTTGGAATATTGTGGAAAAATGGCGTTATTTTAGCTTTGATATTTGCAACATGGGAACTTGGCATGGCCTTTGTATCTATTTTCAGTGGGGGCGAATCCGCAGTGAGATATTTTTCAGTGATTGGTTGGGGTCTAACGGTTGTCGATGCAGGAACTCTGATATTTTGGCCTGATAATTTCCTGCTAATTGAAAAGGGATTATGGGGCGGTGGCCACGCTTTCGAAGTGAATTCATTCTTTGAAATGGAGGTAGGATACGAACCATTACCAGGTGCTGAACCTCTACAAGGCTTCTCCTCTAATCCAGGACTTGGATTATCCAACTGGTTGTCAATGCTAACCTCATCAATGGTGCTAATATTCCAAGGAATAATTGCATGGTATATCGGTCAAACAATTTTCAAAGGCAAAGAGGTGGACTGATGGAAAATCTCGAACGCTTTGAAGGTGATTTATCTAGCCTGTGGAAGTTGCAAAACCTTCCTCCAATTCATCACTTGACATGGGATTGGTGGTGGTGGCTTGTTATGTTGGATGACGATGAAGGAAATCCGGCTGGAAAACAATTGATGGTTCTATGGTCTACAAAAGACAACCCGTTAGTAGAAGTCAACGGTTTTCCTTGGCAACCAAAAGGACGCCCTGGTTTTGATAAAAATGGTTCAATAGCCATGGACGGGATGGTTGCTGCTTGGTGGTATGATGGAAAGAAAATGATAGAACCGTTGGTTTTGGAAGAATCTAGAATTATCGTTGTTGCAGAAGACCATCCGAAATGGCCACACAAAAAAGGGGGAATCGTAGCTTCGAATACACAAAAAGAATTTTCCATGGGCCTCACTCCTAAAGAAGACAGATTTTGGCTAACTCTCGATACTGACGAAGGTAAATTTGAGTTGAATATGAAGCCGTGGAATAAAGCAATGTCTAATCTCAAAGTTGCACAAGCAGAATACGGGATGGGAATGGGGTATGTTATCTCAAGACTACATGGAGCGATTTGTGACGGCACTATTGATGGGATTGATGTAAAAGGGACTGCCTATTTTCAGAAAGTTTGCGTCCAAGCACCATCTCCGCCTTGGTATTGGGGAATGCTCCATTTTGATGATGGATCGTACCTAGATTGGTTTGTACCCCATATATCTCCAACCATTACTGCGAAGGATTCCCGACCATGGAAAAAAGAGATTTCACCCACTATCCGTTATCTGAAGGTGGATTATTTCACGATGTAAATCGCAAAAGAAGTGAAAGATTTAGTCAAGTGAAAGTAGACAAAACCTGCAATGCACATGGCTTACCTATTTTCCATGTTCATATGTGGAATGGAGTGACTGAAATACGGATAGAAGCTGAAGCCGTCACTAGAGCCCACTGGACCTTCGACCAACCTACCATAGGTGGACTCAAGTCGCACCTAACCTACAACGAATACCCCCTTATAATAAACAAAATTGAGATTGATGATGAACAGGGTATCCGAACACGGAAGGATTGGGACGTGATTAGAGGCAATGCTGAACATTCATGGGGCATTTTGCACTAATCCTCCGATACATTCATGACTAACTGAAAATTAAGCAACAGCGGAGAGATTGATTTGACAGATGAAATTACATCCCCGACTGAAGATGTTGAAAGTGCTGCTGTACCAGCGCCATCTAACAGTGAAAGCACAAATGAAACAAGCGCAAAACTTCGAGAAAAGTTTCGATTAACCAGCGATGAAGAAATTCTGAAACACATGAAACCATCGCCCCTTGCTTTCATCCCAATGTACCTCCTTGCTGGTGTTATCTTATTCGCTCACTGGATGTTTGAAATGGATTGGGAAGGAGATGGCAGCACAGTTGCCACTATCATGCAGGCATTGATTACATTTGGAAAAGTTGGAAACTTTGGTTTTGTCCTAATTATGCTTTTCATAGCGTGGGCTAACCGAATGGCAAATGGTGCAACAAGCGGCAAGTGGACCACATCATTCCTACTTCTCGTGGCATTTACTCCTGCAATCTTAAGCATCGACAATATTTTGGTGACAATCGGAGTATTGCAAGATGATTTTATTCCAATAGATGAGTTCTCATACATGGCTTTCGGATTCATTTGGACTGCCGTATTTATCGGTATGACACTACTTTACCAAAGAAGTTTCCATTATGCTATTACTAACCACAGAATCATTTTCACTCAGCACCTAATTATTCCAGGTGATGCTAGAAGAATTCTTTTTGACAACATCAATGAGATTAGAACTCAACGAACTATACTTGGCTCAATCCTCGGATTTAAGACAATAATCTGTGACACAGGAAGCGCATTAGGAATTGGACAAGATTCAATGTCGGTCTCGGTTGGTACAACCGGGCCAGAAAGTGTTGTTGCAGAATCAGCCGGAATCGGCAAATGGCTCAAGAGATTATTCGCATTTGTGACTTATCAGCGCACTAGAGCCGTTGATATGCCAGATCCAAAATATTCATTGTATTGTATAAATGGATGGCAGGCAACTGAAAGATTGCTTAATGAGATGCATCAAAGACACAGCCAATCAGGTATTCTGAACGAATTAAAAGAAAAAATGGCTTGAGCGGCTTCACACATAGGTTTCAAAAACCTGTTTCGTGAGGCGTGGTCATGAGCGACCTAATTCAAGAGGCTGGCATAGCGCTATCAAGTGGAGACTTTAACGCAGCATTGGACTTATTCGATAAAGCAATTAAAGCAGAACCGGAAAATGCAATGGCCCATTATGGATGGGCTGAATCTGCTTTCATGAGACTATCAATGGACATGGAAGAAGATATCCCTGCAGGGAAAATAATGCAAGTCTACAAGAAAGCAATGCAACTAGATGAAGAAAACCTAGAATATGTTGCTTCCTTCGCAAATTTCTGTCTAGACTGCGGAAGAATCCCTGCAGCAATAAAAGAATATCAAAGGCTAGAAAAGATGGCAGAACTAGAAGAAATCCCAGTTGAGGATACTCTATTCGACGCCAGCAGATTAATCGTGGAAGCCATTGAAAGAGTTGGTCAAGGAAGAGATAATCCAATGATTCAGCCATGGCTAAAGCAAGCACTAATTTGGGCCGTTGGAGGACTCGGGTTTACCGCTGAAGAAGCTGTTGAAACACTGAATTCCTTGAGGTGGTCGATTGGCGAAGGCTAGAATTGCCTTCAGATACGGTTACTTTGGTGACGCCTTCAAGGGCAGTCAAGTTCAACCGGATGTAGAAACCGTACAAGGTCGCTTCATGCATGTTTTTCAAAAAAATTGAAATGGACAAATGAAAGGATGCCAATGGCTCTTTCTTCTAGAACAGATGCCGGAGTCCACGTAAGAGTAAATGGGGGGTCGATAGACCTCGACGAAGATAGATGGAATTCGATGGGACCAGAAGGATTTATTCGAGCAGTGGGCCACCAAGTTCCTCCATCAATTTCCTTATTCGACGTAAAGAGAGTTGACGATAATTGGAGTGCAAGGACTTCATCAGGAAGGACATACAGATACAGAATGGAATGTATGGAGGAATGGATTGAACCGGACCTAGATTTGTTCACTCGGCTTTGTTCATTGTTTGAAGGTCAACACGATTGGTCAAATTTTTGCAAAAGAGAGCCGGACAGGACAACTATTCGCAAAGTTGAAAGTTGCAGGCCTTGGATTTGTTCCGATAGAATTGTTGGGTTCGAAATTTCTGCCAAAGGATTTGTTTGGAATCAAGTCAGAAGAATTGCAAACGCAATACTACTCGCATTGAATAATCAAATCGACAAAGAAAAAATAATTGAGGCTCGAGATAACCCCCAAATTGAGATTGATCTAGGCCTCAGTGAGCCAGATTGGTTGATTCTTTGGAATGTTTCATGGGAAGAATTTACAGATTTCAAAACCGATGAACCAATCCTTGCAAGGCCTGATAGAAGTAGTAAGCGTTGGCAGGAATTATGTAGAATTCAGCAAAAGGAGATGCTCATTAGGCAATTCGATATTATTCAAGGACTATACTAACTTTATCTCCGTCTTCAATGTTGCAGTACTCTCTCAAAAATACGTCTGCAATTACCTCGACAACATCATCATGCCGAGTTAGGTCTGGAATCAAAATTGCGCAATCAACATCGATTTCGTCAGTCGAAATTTTTGCAAGAAATGCGGTTGCTCCGCCAAAGGAGACCCCATCTCTGTCGAATCCTTTGATGCGGTACGATTCGATTTGGCTTGGCTCACCGTCATCTAGTCCTGCTGAAACTCGCAATTTTTGGTATTCTTGTAAATAGCCACCTTCAACGCTGATGTTCAAAGTTCCCGGCCAGGCGCTTTTACCAATTATCGATTTAAATTGCTCTTGGTAGTGATGTTGTGACATGAAGATGTGAGCTCGGCCAAGGCCAGAAGATACCACGCCTTCGATGCGCATGGCCCGCCGAACAACATCACACAAATGACTGTTCTGCATCAAAGGGAAACAACATTTAGCACATTGCATCTCGCGGTAACATGGCAGGCGACCTATCTTGGATGAATACAAGATATGAACAATTGAAAGAGCAGTCTCTACTGTGGCAACCTCCAACTTTAGAGTCTGCAAATCAACCTCGATGTATGATGGATGGTAGGCCAACAATTATGTTATCGGCGAATAATTATCTCAATCTAACCACTCACCCGAAAGTTATGCAAGCATCGATTGATGCTATCAAAAAATACGGTGCTGGCAGCGGTTCGGTAAGAGCGATTGCTGGAACTATGGACATTCACCTACAGGCTGAAAATAAGGTCGCTGAATTCAAAGGAGTAGAATCTTCTTTGATATATTCAGCAGGATATACTGCCAATGTTGGACTTATTCCGACATTAGTCCAGGGTAAAGAAGACATTATTATTTCAGATGAATTGAATCATGGGTCAATTATCGATGGTGTTAGATTAACCAAAGCACAAAGAGGCGTTTTTCCACATAATGACATGGGCGCTTTAGAGCAGGTTTTGAATGAAAATAAAGATGCAGATAGAAAACTAATCATCGTTGATGGTGTCTTTTCTATGGATGGAGATATTTGTCCGTTGGATGAATTAACATCGCTAGCAGAAGAACACAATGCAATGGTTTTCGTTGACGATTGTCATGGAGAAGGCGTATTAGGAGATGGCGGAAGAGGTATCGTTGACCATTTCAAACTACAGGGGCGAGTCGATTTTGAAGTTGGTTCATTTTCAAAGGCATTAGGAGTTCAAGGTGGAATTGTTGCAGGAAAGGCAATTGTTAGAGAACATGCTCTAAATCATTCGAGGTCGTGGTTGTTATCAGGTTCACAACCGCCTTCTGTTGCTGCTGCACAAAAGGCAGCTGTAGAGGTATTGATGGAAGAGCCTGAGCATCATGCTAGGCTTTGGGAAAACACAGAATATTTCCGAAGTGAAATGCAATCTATGGGCTTTGATACCGGAGTTTCAACCACGCCAATTATTCCAGTAATGTGTGGCGAATCTGCTACCGCAAAATCTCTTTCCAATGAAATGTTGAATCAAGGAGTAATGGCTGGAGCGATAGTTTTCCCAATGGTTGCTAGAGATAAGGCACGGGTAAGAACCCAAATGTCAGCAGGACTTTCAAATGACGATCTAAATGAAGTTTTGAGAATCTTTGAAGATGCAGGGAAGAAAGTTGGTCTGATTTAGAACACTATTCTTCAGAATCAAATGATTCGACTACTTCTTGCAAATCAATATCATTTTCAATTAATTGTTCGATGTCATTACTCACATCTTCATCAATCTCTTGAGGTTGATATTGACCCTCTTCAATTAAACACAACAATCTCCAGCGCGGCGCCCAAGAAAGATGGACATAAAGCGTTCCAGGAAGAATCAACAATGTCCAAGAAATCCATGCCATTATTCCATCGCCATCCAAAAGGTCTGTACTTATCAATGCAAGAATAGTAAAACCAACAAAGGGCATTGGGAACAAAATTTTTCTATTTGGGGAAATAGGAGGCCTATCAAAAAATGAATTCATTATCCTACTAGATAATCCAAGAAAACCTGTAAAGAAAATTAAGACACTTGCATGTAATATCCACAATGGGAACCAAAATTCTTCTGTCATTGAATACGGTAAGATTAGAGCCAATGAAACCAAAAATCCGTAGAATCCTCCTATATTTGAGGGGTGAGACAGCCATAAGGGAAGTTGTGAGAAACGTCTTGAAAGTCCAGAACCTACCAGTTTTTCACCTTCGGAACTATTCAAAATTTTTGTGAGATTCGAAACGTTTGTCGTATCCCCCATAGAATAAATCCTTGAGTACTTTACATTTCAACTTAAGGGACAATTATCGTTACTTTTTCCATATTATTCAGATGAAAACATTTTCGAAATCGGTCCTTGAATATCGATTTCTTCTTCTGGTAACCAATTTCTTTCTAGTAAGGATGATTCTTGGGATTCTCTTTCCCTTGCATCCTCAAATTCGTCATTTGAATCATTTATTGCATTGTTGAGCGAAATAGCTTGATTGATTATTGTAAGCTGCTTTGAGAGAATTTTTTCTGATTTCTTTGTATCCCATGGAGACAATACTGATAATTCTGCATCTTGCTTATGAACAACCCAGCCCTGAATTGGATCCTTTGCTAATTTCAACAAATTAGTTCCAGGGTCAATCCATTTGTTAGAGAAATTTACAGATATCTCAGATTTATCTAAACTCCCTGCACCCATAAATGGATGATTTAGATTAACTGCGAGAGGAATGTTTTCTGTATAACTTAAAATTCCGTATTTAGAGTATGTAAAAATTAAACAAACCACCAACAATACTAGAATGATTGGGTAATAATAAGATAATACCGCCGTTATTATTGAAAGAATAAAATAAATTTTCAACTCTTGTTTTAGTGGGCCGGTGGTTTCAGTGCAGACTGAAGTTTTTGAAAACTCAATCAGCCCTTTCGGTGCGCCCATGTTCTCGCCACCACAAAGAAGGACATGAAACCCTCGTTTTGTCGCTATCAACACCCCCATACTTCAAGAAGGTTGAATATTCCATACACTCCGTAGGGGTGAATATGGTAGAGTTACAACCGGGGACTTTACTAGAAGAGAGGCGCGGAGGAAGCGCTATCCTTTCTACCCTCATCAATGAAATGATTGAGAATTCTACAAACGGATACATTCGTTGTGAAAGAACACCGAAAGAGGAAATGCCAAGAGTCGGCCAATTAGTAATTTTCAACAGGGAAATTGTGGCCGCATTTTTTGAAGCAAAGAGACCGCAATTCGGTGCAAAGGCGATAAAGAATATTGAAGCAGATTCTCAAGCACTAGATTGTATTTTACAAATTATCACTGGAGTTGACATTCCAAGGTTGCTAGAGATTTATCCAGAAGCAAAAATCAGTAATTCTATCATTGATTCTGACCAAGACACTAAATGGTGGCAAACACTTAGCAATCGAGAAAACACATGGACACGATCTAGAAGAAGTTTGGCTACTTCCCAAGAATATCAAGAACCTGAATTCATGAAGATTAAGGGAAACTATCTGATGGAAATTCAGAGATTACAGAATTTCTTCGACCTGGTTCTGTTTATTCGACAAGTTCTAATGAAATTTTCAAACTTGCTGCAAACCTAAGCAACTTAGGCAGACCATTGTTGGTGATTTCACGATTATCAAGCAAGAACATGCTGGAAGCAAATGGAGTGCCTGAAGATGCATATCTATTGATTTCAAGACAGGAAGGAGAAAGAAATATTTCGCCTGATATCGATGGAATAAGCGACATTGTTGCTTCATTTTTAGAAGGTAATATTCGTGCAGTTATGGTCTTTGACGGTTTAGAATATCTTTCTTCGACGAATGATTCTGATAAAGTTATCAATTTAGTTAGAGATTTAGCAGACAACATGAGATATGAAGACGATTGCATGTTTATTTGCGTAAATGAAGAGAATTGGTCCAAACAAGAATATATCCAATTGATTAGAGCCGCTCCAGTTATTGACAGCGAACTCCTACAGAATTGGAATTCGGACGCTGCACAGTTAGAGGACCACCCCCTCCTCGCACCTTTGACTGAAGAGGAAATTTCCCAAATGGAAGCATATATCTCGATGAATACCCCGATTGATTCAGATGAAATCGAGATAGAGTCGCATATCGAGATAGAAGAGATACTCGAAGAAGAATTATCTACTGAAGAAATACTAGAATCGATAGAAGTGGAAGATATAATCATTGAAGAAATTCAACAAGAGGAGAAAAAATACATTGGACCGAGGTCTGCTCAAATTGTTAAAAGAAGAAAGGTCAAACATTCTGAACCTATTGAAAAAATCATCAACCAAAATGCAAGCATTATTGCAGCAAGAGGCAAGACTATTGATTCTAAATTCCCAGAGACGAATAACCTACCAAAAACTCCGATTGGAAAAGGCAGGGTTGGAGAACTACCTGAAATTCCTAACATCATTCCTACATGCTTAAACAAAGTTGTAAAGCAAAAATCATCAACAAGAGACCTTGATTTACCGACACTAAATTCTAATTCAAAAACCATCAATTTAACAAAAAAGATGTTTCAGGACAAAATGTATTGAGTCCAGTCGCAGCAAGGGGTATAGAAGTAAAGAAAAATTTGACAAATCGGTCTCAAGCATCAAGTAGGCCTCAAAGAAAAATCGATTTAGATAAAAGATTGGAAAGCTGGGTTTCGGAGGATGTCGAATGAGTATTTCACGTCAAGAAAAATTGAAACTTGCTATGTCTAATGCAAGACACATTCTTGGCAGAGAAGATAATACATCTGGTAATGCAAAATCAAAACTTAACACTCTACGAAATGTCAACGAATCCGATGATACCAGACAAGGGAATCTAATTGCTAGAACAAGGGTGACTACAAGACCAACATTTGATCTAATAGCAGACAAGGTTTTGGGTAAAAAAGAAACTAACACATTGGTTGATGAATTATCAAATTCAGATACAACCCTTGCAAAAATTGCATCTCAAAGAATGAATAAATTACGCGATGAAAAACAGATTTTTGAGATTGAGGAGGACCTTTTCGGAGATGAAATCGGGGTCATGAAAGATGGGAGGCCGATTTGGACAGACATACTTGACAACCAGAGAGGATATTCTATCAATAGTCAAGAATTGGAATTCAAAGATGTTAACTTCAAACCAAAATGGCCACCTGTGCTACGAATTTCTAATCACAATACTTGGAAAACATGGAGCATATTAGAAGAAAATCAAAGAGCATCTGGTGCATGTGAGAAGATTGTAGAAAAACCTGGAAAAATGATTAATCCACTACTTGTCCTTGCAAACGAAGGATGTGGAAAATCACACATTCTTCACGCTACTGCACAAGCGATGATCCGACGTCAAGATGGTAATGTTCACCTTTTGTCTGTTTCGAGATTAGCCGGAGAAAGTAGTCTCCCGGATGGTTGGCAAGAAGCAATTTCTCATGCGAGTTTGGTCGCCATCGATGATTTACATCTTGCAAGAGGTAGAATTGCTACCGAACTTGGCCTATTGATAGATTATTCACTAAATATGGGAGTTCAAATCGTAGCAACATCTCGCCTTGAACCAAAACATTGGGAGGCAAGTAGATTATGGGAGGTTATGAAATCGGCTACAAGCATTTGGGTTATGCAACCATCTTCGGCTTCTTTGATAACCCATCTTAGAAGAAAAGCGAGTGGTAGAGCATTACTATTAGATGATTCAATGTTGGCAACTATTGTAAAATTCGGTAATAGCCAATGGAGAAGTGTTGATGCCGGTTTTGAGAAAATAGCACTGGCAATTGAATCTGGTGAGAGGATTATATCAGCGGCAAACATTTCATCGATTCTTGAAAATTCTCCGATTGAGAAAACCGTGGTTCAGGAGTTTATCGAACAACAGAGTCTTGAGGATGTAGCGTCAAAAGTAATCAACGAAACTCTCGACCATCTTTACTCAGATAATGCAATTGGCGGTATTGAATTAAAATCACAACTACCAGAATTATCTGATAATTGGGAGGTTCCGGAAATAAATATCAATGAAAAAATCGATGATGAAAATTCAACTCTTGAAGATAATATGCTCCCTCATTCCACTAACACTCTGACTGTTGATGAAAGAGACCAATATTTACTCCAGGATTCAAAAGAATTGACTGGCTTCGACCAAGTAAGAGTTGATGAAACCGTTTCATCTATCGAAAACATAACACAAGAGATGTTTGAAAATGTTCAGGATAGCCATATTGAAAATTCCGAACGATTGGCAAGGTTAGAACTTGAATTAACACAGTTGGCAGAACGCTCGAGAGACGCTGAAGTGGATGAGTTGCTAGAGATTGCTGATCGAATTGGAGAAATCGAATATCTCTTAGGAAATATCCCTCTACCTCCTAAATTAGTAACAAAAACCCCAATCAAGAAACTGAAAACCATGGGTGAATCTTGATGGAATTGCCTTGGTGGATGAATGGAATAAAATTTTCATGCCAAACCGATTGTGGGAAATGTTGTGATGAACCCGGTGGAATCGTATATCTGAAAACAAGCGATGCTGAAAGATTAGCAAATCATCATGGAATAGATATTCGCGAATGGTTGGAAAGAGATTGTGAAACAACAATTGATGGTCGATTCATATTAAGGTCGGATGAAACAACTGAAATTTGCATTTACTTAGACGAAAATAAACAATGCAAAGTTTACCAATCCCGCCCAGCACAATGTCGCTCATACCCTTTCTGGTCAGAAAATCTACGTTCTGAAAAAAGCTGGAAGAAGACAATTGATTTTTGCCCCGGATTACAAGATGAAGATGCTATAATAGTCGAGGGAAATGAAATTAGAATCAAAATAATTGAAGATAGAGAAGCCATGAAAGGTTTTAGAAAATGGACATTTTGATTAATGATATTTTTTCAACAGAGCCGTTTTTCTAAAGTAAAAATCAATGGTCTTTGAGTATAGCAGAAATACATGAATTAAACAAATCTAGCGTCGACCTTATACGAAAGTGTCTCACCCGCTGTTTGCGGGGTGTTGCATTGAGTCAAGATGATAACTTACTCAACCTTACATCTGCACACCTAAATATCGGACTTAGAGGCATACCTGTAGGAACCTGCCGCACATCATTCGTGACTCCCGGTGAAGGGGTTCATTACTGCGGATATCCGATAAGTGAACTCGCTGATTTTTTACCGGAAGATATTGTTTATCTTCTATTCAACAAAGAATTACCTTCAGAAGAACAATCAGAAGAATTCGTGAAAGAACTACAATCAAGGGGAAATGTTCCTGATGAAATAAACACGATTCTTGCAACTCTTCCTCGAGATGGGCATCCGATGGATTGGCTATCCATCGGAATTCATTCATTAGGTATGCTAGCAAAGCAAAATGATTGGACAGAAGATGCCCTAGACCTTGTTGCCAAAATGCCAAGATTGCTAGGCTTAATTTTTAGATACAGGGAAGGTAGAACTGATAATATCCCTGAAGACGATCTAAATCTGAATCTTGTAGAGAGATTTACCCACACGCTAGATTTTGATGGAGTTGATAGAGAGGCAATGAATAAAATCCTTGCCACATATCTAGTACTTCACATGGACCATGGCGGAGGAAATTTGTCAACCTTTGCAGGTAAAGCAGTAGCATCTGGTCATGCGACTGTGTACTCTTCTATGGCTGGTGCAATGAATGCATTATCTGGACCTCTTCACGGAAGAGCAAATCAATCATGTTTTGAATTTGTACAGAGTATTGGCACCTCTGACCCAGTTGAAGTTGAAGCTTTCGTAAGAGGCGAGTTGGCTGCAAAAAGACCGGTGTTCGGTTTTGGACATGCTGTCCTGCGTGCAGAGGACCCTCGTGCAACAGTTCAATTTGCACTTGGTGAGAAATTATGTCCAAATGACCAATACTTCAAGACGATAAGGACGCTTAGAGAAGTCGCACCTAGAGTGCTTTCTGAAAATCCTAAAATTAGCAATCCAAATGCTAACGTCGATATCGCAAGTGGAACGCTACTGAACTATGTCGGATTAACAAAACCTGAATATTACACCACATTCTTTGGTTGGGCAAGAGTAGCAGGAATTGGTGCTCAAATTATCGATGAAAGAGTAGTTATGCGCAACGGAAAGGGAATTCCAATCTACCGACCAAAATATATTGCAGAAGCACAAACTTTGCGTCATATTGATTGAATAACTGGTCTGATGGTTTTTCCACATCCTCTGTGACCAATAATTCTTGAAGCATTCCAGCCTAATTCTTCATCGCTAATCTCGTGCCAAGGTGCAACATCATCCGGAATTATTCCAGCCTTGAGGTCCTGCCATTGCTTATCATCCAATGGCATAGTTGCAGGCCTTAACCATCTTTGCTCCCGCATGGTAGACTCATTTCAGGGTCTGGATAATCGGTTAGAATCGATAATCCCGCATCTAATAAGTCTCTTTCTAGGTGAGGATGACCAGGCCATACATAAACGGGATAATCTCGCTTTATTTTTTGTAACCTAGATAATTGACGACCTTTCAGGCCGACAGGTAAACCTAGGTGAATATATTTCTTGAGACCTTCAAAATAATCTACAGCACATGGCATCATCGGTGAACCTGCTCTTTTTTGCGTATTTAGAAGCCTTGAAAAAGAATACATGGAAAATTCGGGTGCTGCTCTTATTCGTTTACTGTTCCTAGAACCTGTTCTTGGAACAACCGGCAACAACCTAGACCAAGGTCTACTAGATCCTGACAACTTTGCAACCTTATCCATCGGCCTGTGAAATGCATAGAATACCGCAGATTGTTTTGGAATATCAGCCTCATCAATAAGTTCGGTTGCTAATTTCATTACTTTTGACATCCTCAGAGTAGGGTCTTTATCGACTTTGGGATGAGACCTCTTGATTTCTAAACAAGATACTTTCGAATGCTCTTGCCATGGTAATAACCATTGTTTGTCATTCATGAGTGCTTCAAATGAACAGAAACCTACCTCTGTTAATTCATCGAGTGTCCATTCTTCAACATACTTTGGCCTACCTTGAAGTTGTTCTTTTGGAATAGAAACAACGTCATCGTGGTGAACGATTAACTGGTTGTCTGATGTCAAACGTAAATCGAATTCGACGCCATCCATCGTGTTCATTGCAATGACCAATGAATCATGGGTATTCTCTGGTGGTTGATTGAATCCCATTATATCCGCGGGCAATATTATCTTCTTGAATAATACCCTCTAAGTATTTTACAAGCCATATAGTGATAAGTAAAAACAAGCATCCTAACATATGGCAGACGACCAACGCGTACGAGGATACTGTGCATATGACTGGGGTAAAAGCGCCTTTGAAACATCTGTGACAACAGCAGTGTTTCCGGCATGGTTCGCTTATCTTTTCGCAGAAGCAAACGGTATCTCTACAAAGGTACTTGGATCAGAATGGACAGCAGATGCAATGTTTTCCGCAGCTGTAATGATTGGAGCATTACTTGTTGCCCTTTGCGCACCATCTCTAGGTGTTATTGCAGATAGGAGAATGATCAAAATATGGTGGCTAAGAACCCTCACCTTAGTTGGTTCAATCTCTTGTATATTGCTCGCTCTATCACCTTATTTGGGAGTTTCAATGGGCTGGATTTGGGCGATGATAATGTTCATGATTGCAAATGTTGGTCTCAATGGTGCAGGTGTATTCTACAATGCGCTATTGCCTCACATGGGTGATGAAACAGAAATGGATGCGATATCAAACAAAGCATTCGCTGCAGGTTATCTTGGCGGTGGATTGCTGTTGGTAGTTCACCTTGGAATGGTATTGTCCCTAGACGGAGGATGGGTCATTCCATTCGTAATGGCATCATCTGGAATCTGGTGGCTAGGTTTCGCACAGATGACATTCAAAATGGTCCCAGAACCTCATATCGAGGACGAAATGGAACCAATGGGTCTCGTTGCTTCAACCAAAATGGCATTGAATGTGGTAATCTCTACATTGAAAGACATCAAGAGTTTCAAAACACTATTCTTTTACATGCTTGCATATTTCTGTTTCATTGATGGAATAAACTCTGTGACTGCACTTGCAGGAGTTTTCGGCATTGTCGTATTAGGCCTCACAACTACCGGGTTAATTCTTACAATCTTGATTATTCAATTCGTTGCAGCTCCTGCTGCGATAGGATTCACAAAATTAGCAGAAAAATGGGGGACAAAGAAAGCATTGCAATTCTCTCTAATATGTTGGTGTGCAGTAATTGTTGGCGCTCTATCGTTCGCACCACTAGAATTGAAAGAACATTCGGAATATGACATACAATATACTTGGATTGAAGAAGATAGCACATATGTTGTAGAAGCACGTGAAGGAGTAAACAATATTGCAGCATTACCAGATGACGATGAACAAAAGTGGGCATTAGAATTTGAGGAGATACTTCCAGTTGAGCAAAATGATGATGTCAAAAGGCAAGGCTATGCTGTTAAATGGGCTTATGATGATGATGGCGCACCAGTAGCAATACCAGTGACATTGACTGCGGAAGCATTGGCTAGTCTAGAAGATTCGATGGATAAATCAAGATTCTCATACAGTGTGGAAGGAGGAGAATTTGCTGATGATAATGGGCTTGGAGTCAATCACCCAACCAGTTTAGGTGATGGGAAATTAGATTTCATTCCCGATACTGCTCGCTCATGGATTTGGGAACCTTTAGGAATTAGTGTATTCTTCCAGTTCTTATTACTGGGCGTATTTGCTGGGGCATTGCTCGGTGGCTCCCAAGGATTAGCAAGGTCAATGTTTGGCCAAATGGTACCTGAAACTAGATCTGCAGAATTCTTTGGATTCTTTGGATTCTTCGGAAAGGTAGCTGCACTATTAGGACCCCTAATCTACTCTCTGATGACGGTTTGGTTTGATTCAAGAGTAGGAATTTTTGCAATATCTTTGCTGATTGTTGCTGGGGCTCTATTATTGCGCAAGGTGGATGTTGAAGACGGCATTGCAGTAGCAAAAGCAGAGGATGAAAAGAACCGTTCGGCCGTTGCGGAGTGAAAATACTGATAGCCAGAGCCTAAGGGCGGTAAAACAATGAGTCCATATTGGGTAATGATGGGAATAATCCTAATCTTAACCCCAATTATTTGCTGGTTGTTTACGATTGGCAGAGAAGAAACAAGAACACCATTGAACAAAATTTTCGCAGTAATTCATGAAAAGCGATACTACCTGCATACTCTGGGTTATCTTGTAATTATCAAATGGAAAGCTCTCACTGATGACCTGAATGAACCAATTAAAGTCACAACTGGAAACTGGACTGAATTGGTCTATTCGCTAGAAGGTAATGTCACATTGTGGATTCAGCAAGCATTTGAAAATGCTTTGTTGACCGAATTTCTTAACTTTCATTATTTGTTTATTTACCTATTCTTAATCTATGTGACGACAGTGTATTTTGCGTACGTAGGTGAAAGAGATATGACAGATAAAGTCACTCTAAACTACCTCCTTATCTATGCCCTTGCCGTACCTTATTACCTCTTTTTCAATGTTGAAGTGACCTCGTCTTGGATACCTGGGATGAAAGCGCTTCTTTACCACGATGGCTGGTATACAGTATTCTATGCTACTCACGACCCTCTAGACAATGCGATACCATCTTTGCATGTAGCGATACCATTCGGAATTATTCTCCTGAATTGGCTACATTGTAAAGAAAAAGGAATCAAGATGCGAGAATGGACACATTGGCCCTATCACCTTTTCATCGTGTTAAACACAATACTGTTTATTTTTACCATCGCATATCTTGGAATCCATTGGCTTATCGATATTCCATTTGGAATCATAATTGGAGGAATTGGCGCATTATTCATTCATCATCTGCAACCTAGAATGAGGAATGACCACGGAAGAATGTTTGAAGGAGTCACCAAAAAGAAAGTTATCAATCACACCTTTTGGGAAGGTGCTGCAACGCTAGTGATACTCTTCTTCGTATTATCAGCAGTCTCCTATCAAGAAAGTAATCTAGATGACAGAGTTTCAATGAGACTGGGTGGCGGAGATTCTACCTATGAAATTTTAATTCCGCTTGAAAATGAACAAGAGGTCACTACTTCTATTACTAATTTAGATAACTCGCTTACACTTGAATTTGCCATATTATGGGTAGAAGAATCAGTTGATTCGATGAAAGATGGAGTCATCGATTGGTCTGTTATTGAAGAAGAATACACGGTATACTCTGTTGCTCCAGGAGAAACAAAAAATGTGACTGTAAGCGATGAAAACCTTTGGCATCTAGTAATTTTGCACAATGCTGCCAAAGATGTGGATGATGTTATCGAAGTGAAAATAATCAATGATTATGGCGATAATGAAATGTGGAAAGCAATCGCTTTATCCATACCTTCTATGTGGATGACAGGATTTGTTATTCACAGAATAAAGCGACTAAAACAAGCAGGCCGTTCTTTTATTGATTCGACACCATCTCATCTGTGGGAGGAAGAATGAATGAATGAAAATCTATCAATAGATCCAGAATTTACTAATCTGTTGAAACAGATTTCAAATCACATTAGGTCAAAATTTAAAATAATCGTTGCCTTATTCCTACTAGGTATAGTAATTGGCATCCCAATTGCTCATAGAATAGTAGATTGGCTATTAACATCCAATTTAATTCCAGATGATGTAAACATCATCATTTTAACACCTGTAGAATTTATAATGCTTCAAGTGAAAATTGGAGCATGGCTAGGGGTTTTACTTGCAACATTTTGGTTGCTCATTGATGGCGCAATAAAAACAGAACTAGTAAATAAAATACCTAATCCTTCTTTTGCAATTACAAAATATGCATTAGGAAGTATGGTTCTAATGATAATGGGATTGGCATATTCATGGTATTTGTTGACACCAATGCTACTCGATTATTTAGCAGCGGATGCACAAGCTGCAGGAATTTCAACAGAATGGAGGTTATCGGCCTTCATCGGTTTCATTGGTGGTTTATGCTTTGCATGCATAATTGGTTTTCAGGCTCCTCTTTTCACATTACTTTCAATTAATAGTGAAGTGGTTTCTAGAGAGGAATTGTTGCTTTACAGAAGACACATTTGGTTTGCAACTTTTGTACTAGGTGCTGCTTTTTCACCACCAGACCCTCTTTCTTTATTCCTGGTTGCAATACCGATTATATTGCTATTTGAGGTCGCGATATTTTGGAGTTCATTCACAGACAAAAACTAGAATGAAGATATTTCATTGGAACCACCATTTTACCGGGGCTAGGTCTTGCTTCAGTTCCATGAGAATCTCCGCCGACTGTAATTGGCATCCCCTGCTCCATCAATTCCAATCTATAAGATTCTGAATGAGAGGAATGGAAAGCCTCTATGCAATCAACACCCAATTGCTTTAGTCTTGCTATTAATTTTGGAGTTTCTATTCCGTAATACTTTGAATGCGCCAAAGAAGTTATCCCTCCAGCCATCCTTACCCGAGAAACTGCTTCGGAAATCGTAGGCAGCGGCCTCTCTCTAAATGCAGAACATCCATCTCCGATTAACTCATCAAAGGCAGCACTTACAGAATCAACATATCCCTTTTCAACCAGAGCTCTAGCAAGATGAGGTCTGCCGATTGCACCTGTTGAAAATTTTTGAACATCTTCGAATGTTAGGTCATAGCCCATCTCATTCAATGCAGAAATCATATTTTTCATCCTAGGGACTCTTGCATCTTTCAAACCATCAAGCCAAGTTCGGAAATCTGAATTTGAGCCATTCGGGAAATAAGCCAACAGATGCCAAGATTTTGGATCTAAAATTTCTGATTGCAGTTCAACTTTGCAAGTGATCTCAACTCCTTGAATAAATTTGATTCCTAATTTTTCACATTCGGCTTGCGCCTCTTCCCAACCTTTACTTGTATCATGGTCGGTAAGTGACCAAATTTTCACACCTGCTAAAAATGCTCGATTTGCCATTTCTGCAGGAGAGTGTAAGCCATCGCTGTAATATGAATGACTGTGTAAATCAACCGCTTCAGTCCACATCATACCCAACTCAAAAATCTGGTAATTCTGGTAAATCAAGTTGTGTTTGAGGACTATCCTCCTCATTTAGAAAGTCGTCTAAGTCAATCATTGAGGAAACAGGTTGGTCGATTTCTATTGGTTCATCATCAAAACTAGGCAACGGGACTGATTTTACTTCAGCAGTGGGTAAATTTACCTCAGCATCAGCGAGGTTTACTTTTGCGTGCTGAACTTGGTTAACAGTTGCAGCATATTCAGAAGCTGCACCAATTTCACCTGATGATAAAACATCAATTGCCCCAACAACCTGGGATTTGGATTGTGTGGTTTGTACGCCGACAATTGATTCAATAACTGCAGCAGTGTTTGAATTCACAAAGTTTCCTTGACCTCCTGATACCATAGTAGGAAGGTCTTCCAATTCCATGTATTGTGATTCAGAACTTCCATGTTCATGGACAACTGGTATTTCGTGTTCCTTCTTAGCCCAATAGGAAATTCCAGTCGAAATTACTAGCAGTATAGCCAATACTGTTTCGATTTGACGCCATCCTTTTGGCGTAAAAATTGGGAAAATGAATGAGAAGATTAGAGCCATTAAAAAAAACAATCCAATTAGGCTTGAAGTGAATCCTATTACCGGGTGCTTTGGGTCCATGTCTATACTCGGCAGTATCGAATTATCAATGTTGGCCTTTCGCGGCCGCTACAGTATTCGCCATTAGCATCGCAACTGTCATGGGTCCAACTCCTCCCGGAACCGGTGATATCAAAGAAGCAACTTCGAACACTTCAGGGTCAACATCACCTGCAAGTCGCCAGCCTATTTCTCTAGAATCATCATCAACACGGTTTATTCCAACATCTATTACAACCGCACCGGGTTTTATCCAATCCGCCTTAACCATCTCGGGAGAGCCTACTGCTGCGACAACGATATCGGCTTCTTTGCAGATTGATTTTGCATCCGTTGTTCTTGAATGAACAACAGTCACCGTTGCATCGGACCCTTTGGCAGATAGTAGCAGAGCCTGTGGCATTCCAACATTGAAAGAACGACCTATCACAACAGCCTTTTTCCAGATAATTCGACTTTGGCCCACGATAACATCTCCATAACGCCAGCAGGGGTACAAGGGACCATTCCATTTTTCTGCCTTGAACAATCCTACCAAGATTACTTGGATGAAACCCATCAACATCTTTCATTGGGTCAATCAAATCGGTCAATGCTTCCTCATCGAGATGGGAGGGGAGTGGCGATTGAATTAGTATACCATTGATTGATGAATCATTATTCATTTCAATTATTTTTGACTCTAATTCTGATTGGTCGGTGCTTGATGGCAACTCTACGTGGGTAGACTTTATTCCAAGCCTTTCACATGATTTGATTTTATTACGGACATAGACATGGGATGCAGGGTCATCACCGACGATTATTACCGCTAAATGTGGATTGATATCCATTTTGGAGATCTCATCCTTCAAACGCTGTTCAAGGTCTGCTGCACAGGCCTTTCCATCAAGAATCGTCGCTGGCATATTCTATCCGAAAAAGAATCATGACATGATAGTTTTGACTAACTATCATTCTTCTTCATCTTTCCAAAGTTCTCTATTGCAGGCAGGGCAGGTAAATTGAGTTGGTCTATCCCCATCAACTGTGACTAGACTCCCACATGGGCCGCAAAGTATTGTAGATTTTTTCGGCTCGTCTAGGGTAACATCTACTCTAAACATGAATCTACCCGCATCGGGAAGCCTCTCCATAGAAGGCTGCCAATTCGCAATAGCCTCTGGACTCATCCCTAATTCGCTCGGAATCGACATACCAATAATGAAACACAAGACGCCACTTATGCCCATTACACCTCCCATGGCGATATTTACTCCAAGTGAAAAAATCGCACCCAAGACAATGAGTACTATACCTGATATCAGGAAATTTTCCCGCTTATTTTTCATATAATCAACTCAAAGCTTGAGCGAGAGCCTCTGCTACTCGAGAAATCTTTTCTTCAGGAATTGCACAGAGTCCTATCCTAATACCGCCTTGTAGAGGCACTAGATACACATCATACTCTACGCATTTTTCTGCGATTGATTCTGGGTCTTCATGATCGAGCCATGCAAAAAATCCGTCCATAGTAGGGTTGATTGGAATTCCCAGCGATTCACATTCTGAAATAAATTTGGTTCTTCTTGAATCTAGTAGTTGGGCTAATCTATCTTTTTCTTGTGACCACTTTTCGGCGATATCTTCAGAATTATGAATTGCACACGCACTATATTGACCCAATCTTGATGTTGCACTCCAGGTTTGTCTTGCCGTGACGCCCATTACAGAATTAATTCTAGAAATAAAATCCCCGTCAGGATGTAAACTAACCAGTGCACCTGTTCTCAATCCGTATATCGTATGTGATTTTGATAGAGAGATGGCAAAACAAATTAGCAAATTTTCAGGCCACAACATGCCGTTTTCAATGCTGTTTAGAATAGTTTCAGCCCAACCAAATGGCTCATCAGCATATAGGGAATAAGCTGAATCAATCAACAATGTGTGCCCGACATTTGCATTATTTATTGCAGATTCTACAAATGAATTCAAACACTCCATTCTATCTTCTTCAGACATTGAAAGACCGGTTGGGTTGTGAGCAGGGTCGTTAATCCATGTCATGACTTTCGACTGATTTGAACACAGTTTTTCCAATTGCTCTTCAAATTCTTCTTTTGCAAAATACTTCAAATTATCAGATTTATTTTTTGGAAGCAAAGGCCATGTCACGAAACCTAATCCATTATTTGTTAAAAAACCAGAATAAGGCTTCCAATGTCTATCTCTAAGTAGAACATTTTGTCCTGGTTCTAGGAAATTGTTTGCTGCTAAATACAAGGCCCCGCTTCCTCCAGGGCTTGCAGTAGCACCAACGCTAAAACCGAGTTCAGAGAAATTTTCTCTGGCATCCCCAAGTGCTAGTGATTTTGCTAAATCAAGAAAATCAGGCAAACCTGAAAGTGGAGCGTATGATGCTATATCATTTGCAGGTGATTCCCTGATAACTTCGTCTACAATTTTATTGATTGCTAACTGTCCATCATCTTCTAACAAAGCGCCAATAGTACCATTTACTGCGTCTCTTCCTTCCTTGACGGCATCTTGATATCTGGCCCACCATGAAAAGATTGTATCATTGCCTTTCTTGACAGAACCTGTTTCGTTAATTAGAAGATGTTCTGCCATGGCTTACGGAGCGAGTTATCTAATATTGTCTTGCCGTTGCATTCATGAATAGAACCTGCCTCGGGTGGTCAGCGCCAACGTAGCATAGCTGGTAGTGCTTCGGATTTGTAATCCGACGGTCGGGGGTTCGAGTCCCTCCGTTGGCTCCAAATAAACCAAATCATATTTTATTCATGGATATTTATTTGAAAGGATGTGGCTGCGCCATAATCGGGTAGACATATGATTAGCCGGAAGAGTGCTGTTTTTGCATTGATTATTCCGATGTTAATACCACTCATAACAACTGGAATTAGTATTGTAGAAGGTCCAGATTATCCACAAAAGATTTCAATCCAACCTCCTGAAGACCATGATAGAATTTCTGATGGAATTTTGATAATTGTTCTAGATGGGCTACCTGCATATGTGATGGATAATCCGGACTATATGCCAAGTCTAGCAACTTGGCAAACTTTTGGTGCAAAAGCGAATGTATCAACGAGTGAGATTACCCTTACCGGACCTTGTGTAAAAGAAATGTCAACAGGAATCCATGCCTCACCGATTGATGCAATGAGAAATTGGGCTATCGAATATGAAGGTAAGGATGACCCATTCCACTATGCTCTTGATGCAAATATGAGCGTAGCATTTACTGGTTTTTATGTATGGGCGAATCTTTTTACCGATGATAGATTTATTCACGAAACGATATATGATTCAGGATTTAGTGACATATATGTCGCAGATGATAAAATTATCAAAAATGTTGAGAAATGGATAGAATCTGAAGAACATGATTTGATGGTCGCACACTTAGGTGGAACAGATCATGCAGGTCATATGTTTGGAACTGAAAGTGAAAAATACCGACAGAAAATGCTTCATCTTGATAATCAACTAAACAACATAAGGCAAACAATTCCAAGTGATTGGACATTGATAATCACCGCAGACCATGGTATGTCTGAATCTGGTGGCCACGCAATCAGCACTGGTAGTTTAGCAATGAATGTAAACATGTTAATGTATGGCGCAGGTGTCAAATCAGGTTCCTACGAAGAAATCAATCAGAGGGATATTGCATCAATTCCACTGACTCTGTTTGACCTACCATTTCCGATATCTGCTGATTCTAGAATTCCTTTACAATTATTTGATTTTAGTGAAGAGCAACTAGATTACCTTGAAGAATGGAATTGGGAGACTCAAATCGCTAGGCAACAATGGCTCGAACAAAATGACTATCCTTATGCCGAAATATCTTCAGATATTATTGAGTGGGACAAACTTCCAACTCTAACACAATTTCCAACATTGCTAGATATTATTGCTTCCTTTTTCCCCATGATTGGTGTTGGTTATTTAGCATATCACAACAAGAAAAAGAAACCTCTGATGGAGAAAAACGCTCTACCGATTTTAGGTTTGAGTTTAGGTTACTGTGCTTTCATCTGGGCACATTACATTTGGTTTTACGAAATAGATTTACACATTTGGACAACCATCTGGGTCAGAAAAACAATCGGCATTCTCAGTGTTATGTTGGTCGCAGGGTTAGCATTTTACTCTGTTTTTATTCATTCAAAGAAAGATAATTTCAAAATGCCAGAAGTCCCAACCTGGACCCCATTTGTTCTCATGGCTGCAGTTTTATGGCAACCAGATAGTAGGTTATCGCCAGCACTGATTGTTTTTTGTTTATCTTTGATTATTTACTTAAGACGACAAAAAACCAATCAAAAAAATAGAATAAATTCTTATGTTTTCATGTTGATTATACTACTACCACTTTGGACAATTGTGAATTATTACATTGGATTAATTCTGAACATAAAGTTGTATGAGTTAACAGGCATAGATTTCTTTTACAAATTTTGGCAACAAATAATATCAACATTCACGACTGAAAACTTGATACCTGCGTTTATTTTATCGACAATTTGTGCCTACATTGGAGATAAAATATTGTTCAAAGAGAGTAATCTTCAATGGTTAAAATTAGCTACTCCAATGTATATTGTAATATTTCTCCATTCATTAGCAAATTCATGGTATGATAGAATCATCATTGCCTTTATTTTGTTTAGCATCGTTCAAATGGTAATGGTTAGAATTAATCACCCAATGGCATACAAATCTCCATTTAGAGCTAAATGGAGTGAGATTTTTTGTTTGAGCATCATCATTCCTACTTGGGGCGTATGGCCAGCGACAATAACCTTCCTTTTGGTTAGAAGCATTCCAATATTCGTTGAAGAAAATCTAACTTGGTTGAATGAAAGGAATGAAAATATGTTATTAGAGTCTTGCAGAAAAGTAGTATTAGCCTTAATTCCTTGGATGTTGCTATGCATCATATGGACTCATTATTCATTACTTACACCAATGGGATTAATCGAATTTAATCCGAGTAAAATAATCGTTACAGGTGGATTTTTCGGAGCAAGGACCGACCCGCCGATAATTTGGATGGTTATGATGGTGTCATTACCTCTTGCAATATCTTGTATTCTAGCAGTAAACACTTGGTCAAAATCTGGATTTGATCTATTTCCTTCAATTATTCTAACCCTATTCATGATAGCCTCGAATGTTTCAATTATGTGGATGGTTTTGTTTAGGACTCAAGTTTTGCTAATTATTGGATTTTCAACAATAGTATACTTATTCTGGCTAATGTGTTTGGTATTAGGCCAGACCACAATGACAGCAATATTGAACGGAGAAGGAGAAGATTCCTTGCTACACGCTGAATTGAAGAATTAAGAGGAAGTGCAAGGCTTATGGCGGAGTTAACCAATCCCGAAAAGAGGATGCTTCGCATCTTGAAAGATAGAGAAGGGGATTGGACACTAGAGGAAGTATTGAGCGCATGTGATTGGGATGACCAAGCAATTGCTGTATCTGCCGGGCATGGTTTGTCTAACCACGGCTTTGTAAAAATCACCGAATCTAGTAAAACAGATGTAATTCTTGGAAGCGAGGGTGAAAAAGCAGTAAAAGATGGGCTTCTTGAAGAAAGGTTGTGGAACTACATCAAAGAAAATAAATCAGCTACTATGGCTGATTTGTCATCGAATTTTGAACGCCATGAAGCAGGCCCTGGTATCGGCCTTCTCAAAGGTCTTGGAGTTTCATTGGAAGGAGGGAAATTTTCCTGCAATAGCCCTGAACAAGTCACCAAGAAAATCGCTGAAAGAACTGATTTTATTAATTCACCAACGATAGATAGCCCTCTTATTGACCATTTCAAAGGCCGGAAAAATTTGATCGAAATTGTGGAGGTTATTACGAGAACTTGGACGATAACTGAAAGTGGTAAAGTCGTATCAGATTCCGATTTAGAGGAAGTTGTAAAAATTTCTGAAATCACACCCGAATTACTTCAAGGAGACAGTTGGAAGGATGCAGAATTTAGACCATATGATGTAAGCCTTGAAGCATCAATTCCTCGTTCAGGTAAAAGTCACCCTATGCAAGCCTTGATTGAGCGAATTCGTTCAATCTTCTTAGAAATGGGATTCTCGGAAATTGTAGAAGATTACGTACAAACAGCGGGCTGGAACATGGATGCTCTCTTTATTCCCCAAGACCACCCTGCAAGGGAAATGCAAGATACATTTTATCTCGATGAACCAAAGTCAATACCATTGGACGAATCTTTGTTGAAAAGTTGGAAAGATATTCACGAACATGGCGGAGATACAGAATCAACTGGTTGGGGTGGAACTTTCAGTGAAGAAATTTCGCAAAAGGGACTACTTAGGACACACACTACAGTGAATACAATCCAATATCTAGCAGAAAACCCAACAGAACCATGTAGAGTATTTGCTATCGATAGAGTGTTCAGAAAAGAAAGCATAGACAGAACTCATCTTCCCGAATTCCATCAAATTGAAGGAATTATCATGGAACCTGGTGCTAATTTGGGAATGCTGGTAAGTACCCTCAAAACATTTTACCAAAAAATGGGCTATCCCGAGGTTAGAGTTAGGCCTGCTTATTTCCCATACACCGAACCATCCTTAGAAGTCGAGGTAAAATGGCGTGGCAAATGGTTGGAGTTAGGCGGTGCAGGAATTTTTAGGCCAGAAGTCACAGAACCATTGGGAATCAAGGATCCTGTATGCGCTTGGGGAATGGGTCTTGAGCGTCTTGCTATGCTGGTCTTGGACCTTGATGATATCAGACAATTGTATATCTCGGATTTAGAATGGTTGAGAAATCAACCTATACTTTGAAGAAATATATACTCAAAACTAATATCCTTCCATATTAAGCCACATCCATGCAAATGATGGTTTCGAACACAGAAACAATTCCTGGGGCAAAAATTACCCAACATATTGGCATCGTTACTGGTTCTACAGTTAGAGCAAAACATATTGGAAAAGATATACTTGCAGGATTCAAAAATATTGTCGGAGGCGAAATAAAAGCGTACACAGAATTGCTTAATGAAGCAAGAAATGAAGCCTTGCAACGCATGTTGACATCTGCAAATGCAATGGGTGCTAATGCTGTTGTTAATGTCAGGTTTGCGACAAGCAGTGTATCGGGTGGCGCAGCAGAATTGTTCGCCTATGGAACCGCTGTTAAGGTAGAATAGGTGATTAATTGGAAGAACTAATTTTCACTATTTTGATTATCTTTTTTTACGTTTTTTTAGTTGGCCTCTCCGTATTTAGCAGTGTTGCATTTTTGTATTCAATATTTTTCACAAATATGCATCAAAATAGAGGTATAATAAAACTGCAACAAAGGACTGAACTTTTCATAAAATCAATGGAACATGATATGCTCTCAACAACTCAAAAACCACAGAGAATCGACAATGTGGAAGATTCTGGATTAATTATGGTCAATGTAACTATGGGTGCATCTTGGGCACAAGTATTCTTTGCAGGATTCAAGTCATTGATTGGAGGTAGAATCGATTCTTACAAAAAGGTGCTAACCCATGGAAGAAATGAAGCATTACAGAGACTAAGGGAACAGGCGATTGCACAAGGTTGGTCAGAAGTAATCAATGTTCGAATTGAAACCTCTAACATTATGGCAAATGTCGACAAAGGTAAGCGTGGAGGATTCTTTGAAGTTATTGCTTACGGCACAGGAGTTAAGTGAAACATGCGAAGAACTCGAGTAATTGCAACCATTGGGCCTTCATCTTGGGATTTGCAAAGCCTATCTAATTTATTCAATGCTGGAACCGATGTTTTCCGATTGAATTATTCTCATGGAGAACCCGAGGATAAGACTGAATTATACGAAAGAATAAGGTCATTAGAAACCGATTCGAAACGTACGTGTATTCTCGCAGATCTTCCCGGCCCCAAACTTCGATTAGGAGAATTTGAAGGAGTTAGAATCTTAGAAGAGGGCGCCTCAATTAACCTACTATGTGGCAAGTTGTCACACACAGGAGACGAATTACCAGTCGAATATGGAGGCCTATCCGCTGAACTAAAGACCGGAGATTCCATTCTAATTGCAGATGGTTTAATTCGATTACTTGTAAAGAATACACCAGGGAAGACAAACTCAGTTATCGAATGTGTAGTCGAAGACGGGGGTCCGGTCAGCAGTAGAAAAGGAATCAATGTTCCTTCCACAAATATCAATTTACCAGCGATAGGAGAAAAGACGAGAAAGCATTAGCTCATGCTTTGGATAATGGTGCAGATTGGGTTGCTGTATCCTATGTTAGGACAGCAGAGGACCTAAGGCCAGCCAGAGAGGCAATCAAGAAAGCAGGTAAACATACTCCGATTATTGCAAAAATCGAGCACCCTGTTGCCTTATCGAACTTACAATCTATTCTTGATGAAGCAGATGCAGTTATGGTTGCAAGAGGAGACCTCGGAGTAGAGATACCACTTGAACAAGTACCATTAGCGCAACAACGGATAATAGAATCCGGATTGATGAGAGGAATGGTAGTAATTATTGCCACACAAATGCTTGAAACTATGACGGAAAATCTACGCCCCACCAGAGCAGAAGTAAGCGATGTATCAAACGCTATCAGATATGGTGGAACCGCTGTAATGCTTTCGGGTGAAACCGCATCAGGAAAATATCCCTTGAAAGCAGTTGAAACTATGGTAAAAATAGTCGATGCTACTGAGCAAGGACTTATTTCATCAGGGGCAAAGCCGGGTGCGCTTTCAAAATTCAGATCGACAAGAGCGGTAGCTCACGCAGGAGTTGAACTTGCACGATTATCAGGTGCAAACCACATTTTAGTCGCTTCTAAACATGGAAATGCACCGAGATTTGTATCTGGATATAGGCCAGATATTCCTGTAATCGCTGTCACAGACAGAATTCGAACTGCAAGAAGAATAAATCTACTACCCGGAGTAAGTTCCGTTTTCGTAGAAGAAAATGAAAGAGGTTCAAAGACAATGCAAAACGCAATACAAATTCTTGCCGAAAAAGGTGACATAAAGCCTGGTCAAAGGATTGTTGCGATTTCTGGCTCACCTCAGGCAATAAGCGGAGCCACTAGTACCGTCAGATTGTATAAATTGCAATCAGATGGAACGATTTCGGGCACAGAGTAAGACATTCGCTTCAATTAAAGCGCAAGGTTCAATTCTATCCACTATTCACGCCAACCATGAATCTAAAGCCATTGAACCTAAGTGCCATCGGCATCGGCTTTGTACTAATCATCCTAAATCTAGCAGCAATTGGGCCTCTTGCCACTGGCGCAGTACCCGATGCAGTGAAGGATGCCGTCGCTACAAAAGTCAAAGATGACATTTGTGAAGACGTGCTATGTCTAACCGTCACTGATGACTGGGCAGAATCAACCAGTCAGAGGGATTTCTATGCGTGGTCAATACTCAACGTTGATGATGTTGAAAATAACGGTAGCGCTCCAATTTACGAAGAGATCGGTCCGATTACGTATGATGTAACTCTAAAGAGAGCGGTAGAAGAGTATGACATCAAAAATGGTTTATTGACCTACAGTCAAATAACATCTTACGAATGTTCAGCAGATACTTTAGTCGCCTGTGATACAGAAGTAAGCCAACTAAACATTGCGTTTAACCCGCAAGTAGTGGGTGCAACTGGAACCGCTATCAATGCTGTAATGGATATCACAAAAGTTGGATTCGTTTCTGGAGTGATAGACATACACTTCCAACAAGTATCTGCAGCATATGGTGTAGCCGAAGAAATCAGAGAAGAGCACATGGCTATCTTGACCACGGTTGAAGGACCTGGTTCGATTTACATTATTGATACCCTTTTACACAATACCGCTGAATCTTTCTTTTTGGATGGAGTCTTTTCAGCATTCGATGAAGCATATGGTGACGCATTCCTAGACGACCCCAATGTCACATACTTGAGTTCCGGAGGCGTTGAACCACAGTGGATTTCTGGTACGTGGAATGATGACGGAGATGGTGAAATAGAATATGACGAAGAATGGCGCGACCCTGAAACTGGAACTCTTTACGGAGATGAAGATGGAAATGGTATTATCGAAGGTAATGAAACGTTGGAAGGAGACATTAACGGAAACGGAATAGAAGATAATGAATCTAGTTCTTTCGTCTCTGACATTGACCTTGAGCATATGTTCTATCATGCAGTTGGACCGGGTGGGGAAGACCTCGCCTTCATCAATTACATGGGACCACTTGTTTATGCTGCTATGGGAGAGCCAAATACTCTAGAAGAAATTGAAAACAACCCGGAAGATTCGATTACTCTGCAGCGAGCTGAAATTTGGGGCTTCGCACATCCAACTGATATTGAAATCACACTCGCAAGAGATTGGACTCTGTACGGTGGAATGGGTAGTTTGATGATAGATTATGGCGCAGCGGCTGATGATTATTTGACTAATGAATCTGAAGATGCAGTTCAACTCTCAACTAGAATGGAAGCGCTCCTTGGAATAGAAATTAGCAATGAGGCTGCCAGAGCGGTACTAGGTTTGGGAGATGGAACAGATGAGCCATTGGGAATCGTTGCGGTAAGTGAGTCTGGAACTTCATTCGGACTAGATGCGTATGTTTCAATGTCAAGGGATGAAGCAATGAGCACCTATGGAATAACTTCAAGCCAACACGATGTAATCAAAGGATTCGCATTAGGATGGCTTACCAACCAAGAGGCACTACCGCTAATCTTAGTAGGTGGAGAAGGGACAATAACCGCATCTGAGTTTGTTAATCAGTCATTTGGAGCAATCAATCCAATAGATGACACCTACATGGAGTACTCTCTAAATGCTGGTGGCATGTGGGGTTCTGGAATTCTTGGATTCCCTTCTGCGCCAGCAGTTAACCTAAGTCAAGCCCAAAGTGCAAATATGTTATACGGACCGTATGGCCTAACCACTACAAATGGATCTTCGATGTTCCTTTACGGAGAATTGAGTGGTAAAACCCTGCCAATAAACTACACAACTGGCGAGTTAGCACCAGCACAAGAATGGAATGATGAAGCGGTAGCCGCGATTTACGGAATTGATGTAAATGCTGCAGCTGCTGCACGTTTACTCATGATGGAGGTTGTATTCAGCAACTTCGTACCTGAATTCTTAATCGATTCTTTTGGAACATCGAAATACCTTACTCAGCCTGTTAATAACTGGCTTCTTGGTTGGCATGACCCTGTCAATGCGTATTTAGCGACTGGAGATTCTTCTGACATGACAGCAGGATGGACTAGTCTTGAATCAAATGAAACATATTTCGGGTCCGCAGCCTATGTGGAAGGCGGAATTTCGACAGGTGACCCTGCTATCATAACAATGTGTACAGGTGAGGCAGAAGGTTGCGATAAGGGAGAGACTGTGAAAGTTGGGGACAGCGATTACATTAGTTGGAGGACCGAAGAAAAAGAAATTGCTACTTTCGGATTAATAACTGCGGAACTTCAAGGCGAAACCGTTGGCCCATTCATTACTGGAGAAGGGGATTTAGTTGACCTATCCGGCTATGGAATAGTAGACCTAAACTGCGATTCAAAGGGTGAATTAAAGGAAGTTCCAGTAGATATATGTAAAGCAAAAATGGACCCCTAGATAGGCCGATACAAGCGAAATTAATCAACAATGGAGACTTGTTAGATGCAATACCTGGCGCATTACCAGTCTACTTTGGCAGTGATGTTACGATAAAAGCCGAACAAATTAGCAAGGTAATTATTGGAGGAGAATCCGAATCTATATTCTATCTAGACACAAGGCCAACTACCGAGCAACAAGATGCCCCTACAATGGACAACTTGCAAGAAGTATTCATGATCAAAACTTCAGGGGAGTTAGATGATGAAACAGCCGATGCGCTAGTTTCTAATATCGTGGTAAATCAAGACCCTGTGATGTATTTTTCGAATTTCGACCACTGGATTGATTGGGTGACCCTTGTATTCTGGATTATGGGAATTGCTGGAATTGCCTTAGGAGCGTTCTTAGCATTCAAACCAGAATCAGAATTTGACGGGATAAATCTCGCAGATGAGATGTCTGCAACTGATTCGATAGAATCTTCAGGTGATACTACTGTCAACATCACAAATATCTCAATCAATGATTCTGTTGTCATTGACTCTGTTATTGGTAGTTCAGATGAAGAGTCCCCGAAAGATGAAGAATGAAATCATACATAATTTCAAGTAGAATTTTATTGACAACATCTCATGGGCGCTCAAAAGAATGTGTTAGGACAGGACATCGGCGAATGCTCTTGTAAACCACTTACGGGATGGTATCGAGACGGTCATTGCAATACAGATGATAGTGACCGTGGTTCTCACACTGTATGCTGCATTGTGACAGAAGAATTTCTCGATTTTGCTAGAATGCGAGGCAACGATTTGATTACACCTGCCCCACACTTCAATTTCCCTGGATTAAAGCCCGGAGATTCATGGTGTGTTTGCGCTAGAACATGGCTTGATGCACTCAATAACGGAGTTGCATGCCCTGTTGATTTAGAAGCGACCAACGAGAAGGCTCTCGATATAATTCCTCTAGAATTGCTTGAAGAAAGAGCTGTGTAATCACTCAGATTCTTGAACACTTTCTGAAATAATTCGTTTCGCATCCTTCTTCAAGAATGGTGAATACAGTGGTGGCAAAATCATCAAACTTGAAATCAATGCCAATATGATGGCAACCACGAATACTTGACCGAACAATTGTAGTGGAACCAAGGATGATAGGTTGAGTACAGAAAATCCTCCGGCGGTTGTCAACGCTGCACCAAACATTGCTCTACCTGTTGTTGCACTTGATTTAGACACCCATTCCGTAGGATCTGATTTTGGATTGTGTTCAACCTCTTCTTCCAAACGAGTGGTTAGGTGGACGGCATAATCAACTCCCAACCCTAAGGTCAAAGCACCAATCGTAACAGATTGTGAATTGAGTTGATATCCTGTTAGTCCCATGATTCCATACACCCACACAACGACTACCATCAGTGGTATCCAAGTGACGAAACCTCTAGCAGCCCCTTGCACTATGTCTTGTTGTCTGACCGCATTTATTCCTATTAGCATACACAAAATTACTCCTGCTACAGTTGCGGTTGAAATTACAGCGGATTCTGCAACATCTGCTGTGACTTGCGCAAGAACCAATGACCTACCCGATATTTTCGCATCAAAATTATCGCCGTTTCCACTAGATACATCTGATAGTTTTGAGCTCAGCCCGGTCTCAAAATCAACTGAATCCTGCCAATCTAGAGTAGCTGCTTGGAAGGATATCACGGTCTGTGAAGCATCAGAATTCAAATTCCCACTCGAAATGTTTCTGCCGTCTTCACTCAATAACCAAGATTTCAAGTCGCTGTAAACTGATTCATCTGTATCTATATTTTCCAGCAAATTATCTAATTCAGGGAAATTTATTCTCGATTCTTCTAATATGCTCCAAAGCCCTACTGGGACACCATTTACCCCTTCAGTTGAGTCTAATTCTGCCATTACATCATCATACATCGCCTTACCTTCAGCAGAAACAACATCTCCATTGATTACAACATACAATGGAGACGGACTGCTTTGGAATTCGTCGGCTATCAATAAAAAATCTTGAACTACTGGAACTGAATCATCAAAATTGTCCCCGTATCGAAACCGACTTCTAATTGTTGGAATCCGACAAACATAGGAATAGAAACGATTATTGTGACAAGTATAACCTTTGCAGGCACCTTGGTAAGAGAACCAATCCAGTTTGCTATCGGGCCGATTTCAACAGAACCTGATTTCTCTAATTTCAATTTCTTTGGAGGAATTAACATCATTAGAGCCGGTAAAACGGTAATACTAAGAATGTAAATGTAAAACAAACCAATCGCTATGACAGTACCAAATGAAACCAAAAATTGTTGAGAGGAAAACCTGAATGAAAGGAAACCAACTATATCTGTAAAAATGGCAACCATCAATGCTGCTGAGGTCAATAATGTTCCTTTTCGAATCGCTTCCCTTCTTGCTTCAATTCCGAAATCCTTCAGAGTTTCTCTGTTCTGTGGATTCTTATTTTCTTCATCGATTAACTCTTCCCGTATTCTTGATACAACGTGCAATCCATAATCGACTCCGATTGCTAATAGTAAAATTGGAATAGAGTTCATAGCAGCATTGAATACCATATTTACTCCAAGCAAAGTCAGCAAACCTGCAGTTCCGTAAGGTGCTAAAATCGCAAACACAGTCAAAATCAAAACGTTTGCTGTATCTCTTTTACTTCTGAATTTAGTCCACAATATGAATCCTAATAGCAACAAACAAACCGAGTTCAAAATCCCTAATTCCTTACCGATGTTCGCATTCTGACCGGTGGCTAATTGCGAGAATGAAAACACACTGACATCATCATCGCCGGTTTCTTCAACCGCTTTGGATAACAATTCCTCAGCCCAAATTGCAACTGTCTCTTGAACATCACCTATGACTTCTGCATCGTGGACTTCCGGGTCGGTGACAACAACAAATGTCGTTAGGATAGGGCCGTCTGATTGCCATGGATTTTCCTTGTCTTCCGCTGGTAAATTTGAAACCATTAATTGCTTGTAATCTATGGATTGCATGCCCATTAAAATACCGATTTTTCCAGAAATCTGTCCTGCGGCAGATGCCACTAAAGATGCGTTTTGGCCGAGATTTTCAAGCATGAACTCGATGTTGGAATTTATGTCAAACAAATTGGAAGAAATATTTGACCCATTATCTAAACGCAGTAGCCATTCAGAAGGATTTCCAGGATTCCAATTTCTCAACTCTTCGGCTGAAACTGGCATTGGCGAAGGTATCGAATCAATCTTATCATTAAGTGCTGCAATTGTGGCATTACGGTTTTCACTTGTTGAGTTTGCAACTAGGTTTATGTGTTGAGCAAGAGAGAAAATCCAAGGCATATTGGTTTCAGGATCCTGTAATTTTAACCACTGAATAGCTGAACTTGCCATTCCATTATTTGCTTGGATACCGTATAGAGGATATTGGAATTCTTGTAAGTCTTGGTTTTCAAGTAAGATGGCTTCAAGCACAGCGAGATGTTGCCATGTACTATTTTCATACAAATCACCAGATTCGATTTTGTCGATAAATCGAATGAAATCTATTGATGCTTGATATTCATCTTCAACTTCGTTCAGCAATTGTACTGTTTCATTGTCAGGAAAGAAAGCGTCTTCACTGTTATCAAAATTGATGAACATTGCAAAAGGTGAGAGAATCAAAACGGAGATCAGGAATATACATACTGCTGACTTAGGCCTATCAGCACTAAAACTTGTCATACTATCAAGAACAGATTTCATGTCTATCACCTCACGTAGGAAACTTTCCTAGTTATATCCTATTGTTTACAAACAACTTTAGGAATTGATTTCTCTATGGTGCCGGGAGCGGGGCTTGAACCCGCGACCTGCGGATGTCTCAGACATGAGAAGGGGTTTTTGGTACGTCTCAATTAGTTCTTTTGAACTGCCCTATGAGTCCGACGCGCCACCAACTACGCCACCCCGGCATGTAGCCTGCCCACCGCCCTCCCCTCTTTGAATAATGCGGCAAATATAATCCGACGATTTCACAAAATTTCCTAAATCGACCACAGCCTTCATTCACTGTCAACTTACCGCATGAGCAATGGTGGACATCAATACTGCCTTGGCTGCCGCGGCTACCGAAAGGAAAAATCGCGGCACTGGAGGCAAAGAGCGTAAAAAAAACCGCTCAGGTGCCGATATGGGGATAGAATCTTTCGACCCTGTCAAACACGTTGCTAAAGAAAAAGCAGAAACTATCTCAATGTGGTTGGTTTTGAGTTTCGGTGCGACTATCGCACTCCTCATGCGTTATGTGGCAATGCCAAGTTCTCAGGATAGCCCTGATTTGCTATGGTTTTTACCATTGATGTGTATCTTCATCTTACCGTCTCTACATAGAGCAGTATTGCCTGAGAAATTTGTCGAACACTACACAAAAGGAACCTGGTTCAAGGCTTCATTTTTGCATGTTTTTACTTGGCTTGCTCTTACATTCATTCTAACCAATGCACCATTAGCAGATATTGTTGCTCCGCAAGTCGATAGTGGATGGGGCATGATATCTGAATCAGAGGAAGGTTATGATTTCACAAAATCATCTAGTGGTGAAGTATCACTGCTTGAAAACTACACAGGTAATCATTACATTGTAGTATCATTTTCTGACAATGTTTTAGCTTCTGGTGCAAGTTATACAATCTCTGCTGATTGGAGCGAAGAGACGGTTGGAAATTCTTGGACTAATATATCGGCAATCGATGACAAAGCACTAGATGATGTTCGAACTCACAAAGACATCGATTATCCAATAGCCATACTTGTTCCAGATGGACTCGCAGCCGGATCATATGACATTTCAATCAACGTTGTAGAAGAAGGTGACCCTTGGGTGAATTCAAGGAATGTTGTTATGACAATCGTGATTGAGCAAATCCAAGAGTCAACCGAGTAGTTTTGACAAGCGCGCTGTCAGTGCATCGAGTTGTATTGATTCTCCTCCACCTTCAACGAGTCTGAAATCGATTTCAGCCATCAATTCAGTTAAATCCAATTTTTGAATTTCTGAAAGAAAATCTGTTGAATAAAGTTCTCGATGCAATTGGTTGACAAAATCGGTCCCAGCGAGCCCATACCTGTCTAACAATTCTCTAAGTCTCCTCCTCGCTGCATGGAAACCATCTTGCTTGCATGCCATCAAATATTGATGCAGAGATTCTGGAGGGGCGGTTGCGCTTGTTTCATAGATTAATTCTCTTGAAACATTTGTTTCTAAAGCAGCGGCTACCTGTAGAGCAGTTATCGCTTTTCTAAGGTCTCCTTGTGAAATTCTGACCAGTGCTTCTGCTGCATCGTTAGCCAATGAGACCCCTTCCAGTTTTGCTACATCCATAACCTGACTCATTACCTCTGCATCGGGCAGAGGTCTGAATCTGAATACGGCACATCTGCTTTGAATCGGTTCGATGATTTTACTGGAATAATTGCATGATAATATGAATCGACAAGTATGAGCATATTGCTCCATTATTCTTCGCAATGCACCTTGAGCATCATTTGTCAAAGCGTCTGCTTCGTCCAAGAAAATTATTTTGAATTTCGCATCCCCGTATGGTGAAGTTCTAGCGAATTGTTTTACTTTGGACCTGATGCTTTCGAGTTTTCTTTCATCGCTCGCGTTCATTTCAAGAAGGTTATTTCTGTAATCTTCACCAAAAACATCTCTGGTCAATGCCATTGCAGCGGTTGTTTTTCCAGTACCAGGTGGCCCAGCAAAAAGTAAGTGAGGGAAATCAGAAACCTTTGCATAGGATGCTAATCTTTGAACCACTGATGACTGACCTCTGATGGCAGAAACAGTTCGAGGACGATGCCTCTCTACCCAAAGTTCGCTCATTAACAACCCGTCAAAACTGGATAACTTTGAACCTTCGCTTTGGATTAAAATTGTCATAATCCCAACAGCCACCCTACGGGTGGCTAGCCGAAAGGAAACTATACCTCCTCCTTGGTTGCAGAACCGAGCCCGATGTCACAAATTGGTACAAACCCCCGAAAAACCGCTGTTTCAATTGTCTTAGTATTGATGTTCATTTTTGCTGATTTGGCATTACCTGAAGCCATTCCTGAGTGGAAAAACGAAGAGTTGAAAGAAGAAAATTTCATCCAAAAAACTACGTCCTCCTCACGGTAAACATCGATACTGCAATCGATTCTTCTAATCCAAACACAAATTATGGGAGCGAGACTGAGGTCTCTTTAGGGTTCACTAGTTCGACTGAGTCTAGAATTCTTATCGAATTCAACAACACCGTGCCAACCGGGGACATGGTACTATCTGCTAACTTGGAGTTGACATGTGGAATCGACCCAACGGACCTTGACAACATCACAATTTATCCAACAAGGCTGAAGCAATCTTGGGATGAAGATAACGCTACATGGGGCTCAAGTGATTTCGGTGTAAACTGGAACGAACCAGGAGCAAATGGATTGCAAGACAGGGATATTTGGTCTGTACCATTTTACGGATATTCTAACAACACATTCGTAATCAATGTCACAGAATTTGCTCAAGATGCTGTGATTAATTCCCGCAGCACAATTAATTTGCTGATTGCAGCCATTGGTCCAATCTACACATGCGCCATGTCTGAAAATTCAACAAACCAACCGTCACTTGAAATCGTTCACCAAGCCGGAACACATACCAGTGGAGGAACTCTATCTCCAAATTTTGTTGAAGATAATTCTCCTCTAATGGACATGACACAGTTCGTTCTTTCAGCGGATTTGACACCAGAGGCAACATGGGAAAATCAAAACGGTAGCGCTGTTCAAGTACAGTTCTCATTGTATGATTCTTTCAAAGGAGAAGAAGGAAATTGGTACTTTAATTCTGATGATAATAATTCATTATTCAACTGGAATAGCGTCGCTGGTACTGGATCAATGCAAGTTCCTGCAACCAATTCATTCTCTAACGGAACAACAATGCATTACCGTATGCGAGCTGTAGATGCATCCGGAACAATAGGTAGTTGGGAATCTGGAAATTTCCACCTGCCTGAACACGATGTCACTGTCGCAAACGGATTCGGTACCGTTTCGATAAATGCAAGTAGTCTGCAAATATCAGAGAGTACCATTGAAGATTCATTCGTAGATTCTGTTGGAAGTTATTCAAACACAAATTATGGATATGATGAAAATATTACAATTGGATCACACTCTTCTAGTCAGCAATACGGCCTAATGAGATTGAATTTAGACGATATTGGAATGCACCTAAACTCAACAATCCAGTCTGCGATTTTGTCATTCGAGCGAAGTGATTATTCAGGAGACGCAGAAATTTCTTTCCACATAATGGACAATACCGACTGGACTGAAAGCGGAGTGACCTGGAGAAGGTATGACGGTTCAAGTACATGGGATGACGGAGGAAGAACTACCTCAATGTCTGTTGGAAATTTCACAGGTAGTCAAACATCATCTACTATCGAAGTAAACCTCACCGTAGCAATTCAGTATTGGCTAGACAATTATGCTAACGATATTCTAAACGGCCAATCAACAACCGATTCACTAGAATTAATGTTGGTTGCATCGTCTTGGATGGAATCTGTTTCATCCTCTACGTCTGCAAAATTATGTTCCAGTGATGCACCTAATTGTGAGGTTCCGACTTTAGAAATCACATATGATTGGGATAGTACTGGAGCACCACAAATTCCGACACAAACATTGCCTCTAGACGGTCATGGCGTATGGAATGTATCTAATCACAACCTTAGTGCTAACACAATGCCAACCCTTGAATGGGATGGTTCTATATCATGGACAGGAGATATGATTCTCGAAGTTGCATCAGATGTCGAATTCAGAAACATCATTCACTCATTTAACACAGCGACAACCTCAGAATTTGTCGAAACAGATGGAAATTGGAGTTTCGATGCCAGCCAATCCCTAGACGACGGAGTAATGTATCATTGGAGAGTCGCACAACAAGATTCTTCAAACAATCACCACTCATGGTGGAATTCCTCCTCATTCCTTGTTTCATCCTTAGAATCTGAATATATCCAGAGCGACGATGAAAGAAGAATGCGTCTATCTCACGGAAATGGTACAACTCTTGGTGATGCCCCAGTATGTCAAGACACATACATCGACAGCGGTGATCCATCGGGCAATTACAATGATGAGTACGAGATGACTATCTCCTACAACACATACCCTGCTGAAACATCCTACCTCATGGGATGTGATTTGACCTCACACCTACTACCATCAGGTTATGCTGTAAAGACTGCAACTTTCAAATTCCAACTATCGTCAACTCCAAATGGAAACCCTGCGATTGGAGTTTGGGAAAGCAGACAACACAACTGGACTGAGGATACTGCTACTTGGCAGAAATTCGATGGTGCAAATTCATGGGGTACTTCCGGAGCCAAGGGGTGGGAAAGAAGTAGCCTGTTAGACACTGTCACACTAGGTAGCTCTTACTCAACGAATGATTGGGTTGAATTTGATGTCACCTCTTGCTGTTCAAAATGCAATGAGAGAAGGAAGAAGCGTGGACCTAATATTCGCAATGATCGGTTATGGTACAGGTGGAAACAGAGATGCTTACTTCTTTGGGAACAATCAAATCTCAAGCGTCCGGCCTGAAATATCATTCGTCTATGTACCAGGTTCCAATGCTATACCAGATACGCCGGTGCCAAACAGTCCACTCAACGGTTCTTGGGCAGTTGAGACTGGAATCAACCCTGCGCCAGATACCAAGCCACAATTGAACTGGAACTACAGTTCAAGTGGTGCAGCCGTTGGAGGATGGTCTATCGAATTAGATACAACGACAAGTTTTGATTCTCAGAAATTTTATGGCAACTAGTTGGACTGACAATGGTTTTGATGTGAACAATTCAACGTTTGATGTGCAAAACGAACTAGAAACCGGAAATACATGGTACTGGAGAGTAAGAGCGACAAGTACCACAAACCAAATTGGAAATTGGTCATCTGTTTACAACTTCTTACTACCTGACATCACGACATGGCCAATCGACAGCAATACTACTGCTGTTGAATTACATCATAGAGAAGCAATGCCTTCGCTAAATATACCCAATTTCATTGATTCGTGGGTAGCTGATTCAGGAGTAGGAAATACATCTAGTCAATTCTCCTCATCGAGTATAACTGTTGGAACAAGTAGTAGCGGAATAAATGCAACTGGTATGATGAAAATACCTCTTACTGCTTTGCCAAATCCACAAAATGCGCACATTAAGAATGCAACACTGAATTTGTATTCTCAAACCAGTTCTGATACTGGAAACGCAATCTCAATTCATCCATCCACTGTAGCGTGGAACGAAAGTGCAAATGGAACCACATATGATGGCGTGAATAATTGGTCTGCCTTGGGGGCGACTGGTGCCGCAGACAGAGGATTCATGGGAGATATTCAGCAAACCGTCTCTTCAAATTGGATGACATTTGACATAACTGAATTAGTTCAACACGCATTTGCAAATGGAGATTCACATCTATCACTGATGATTGTTGGCTCGGTTGGAGAAGGTCAAACATTCTTCACCTCCTCTGATGGTTCGAGTTCTGAGAGACCATGGGTGAACCTCACTTGGGCAACTGGAAACCCCTCTACTCCTGATTCAGCCGGAAGCAATTACCTACCAATGAATAATGACATTGTTTGGAATGTTTCTACACATGCACTATTACCTAATTTGACCCCTACATTTACATGGAATCATTCATCTAACTCTGTAGATGATTGGAGAGTTTATGTTTGGAATGATGCATTTGATTCGAGACAGGGTTGGTCTGTTTTCGATAGTAGATTTGCTTCAACCAACGCTGGTTTTGACCTAGCAAATAATTCTTGGACACCTCAATTCAATCTAAGTGACGCTGAAACCTACAAGTGGTTTGTTCAGCCAATTACCGATGACATTCTTGGTGCAAGAGGGAACGACACTATATTCCATGTACCCAAGGAAACTGGAAGCATGATTAACTCAACTGATGCAGATCTCATACTTAGAGAAGGAGAAATTGTTCCGTCTATGGCTTACCCTGCCATATTCATGGATACATTCATCGATTCAGGAACATCTAATACGCAATTTGAAACCTCAACTTCGATGTATATGGGACAGTCGACTGTCACAACTTCATCAAATCACTACAGCCTAATGCTAATTCAAGTGGATTGGTCTACCCTGCCGATACCAGGAACATATGAATTTACAGAAGCATATCTTACACTGTACAAGCTTTCAGGAGGCACGGCTCAACAGGAAAACATCACAGTAGCAATTTGCGAAGTAAATGATGACTGGAATGAAAGCGTGTCTTTCAACAACCCAAGAGGCAGTGGAACTTCATGGTCCTCCAACAGATGTGACATACCATTTGAGGTAACTGAAATCTCTTACAATGATGCATCGATTGATTTCGACATCACATACGCAGTACAACATGCACATGCTTCAGGAAACGACAAAGTGAATTTGATGTTTTACGTTGCATCTGCCACCACTGATGAGTGGGAATTCGCCTCTAGCGACCATACTATCGATGAAAGTAGAAGACCTGCTCTAGACCTTACTTGGAGAACTGGGGACCAGTGGTTGCCAAGTGCTTCTACTGGCCTTGGACCTGCTGATGATTCCACTCTTTGGAACACATCAGCATCACAGCCAATGGGTGTCGATTCTGTTGATTTGAATTGGACAAACCAGGTTTCTAACGGAACAACATGGATTTTACAATTAAGCAAATCTCCTGATTTTGCTAGAGGCAATGACACATCGACATTCGACTTATCCGAAATCAATTCATCGATTGGCGAATGGGATAGTCAGAACTTAACGTTCACTTTCGATGAAAACACCACATGGGGTGATTTCTGGACATACTGGAGAGTTAGAGTAGACCAAGATTATCGTTTAGGAAAATGGTCTGATGCGCATAGTTTCAGAGTACCTAGAACGATTGGTGTGAGTGACGGAAATGGAAATGTCACCGTAGACCTATACCAAGGATCGATATTCTCATCATCAGGAAATCTACCAAATATTCCTGATGCAACAGTAGACTCAAACCAAGCCAATTCTAATCTAGAATCTGATGGCTACTTGAATTTGGGAATCTCTTCGACGGGTACCGGTGAATCAAGGATATTCATTGAATTTGACCTCTCTGAAATACCATTCCCTGCAGCAATGACTCCTACCAACGCCCTGCTACAACTTGAAAGATTCAACGTGACTGGAACCTCTGCGTTAACAGTCAGTGCTCATGCTTGTAATTCTTTTACAGAATCATCTGTCACTTGGAATAGTTCACCGGTCTGTTCGTCCAATGAAATTACTCGCTCAACATTGCTTGTGTCCCAAAGTACAACACAAGTATGGGACGTAACATCACTTGCTCAATCGAATATTGCAAATGGAAATACAACACTAACCATCATGCTAAAGGCCGTAGGAACTCCAGGGTCTAGTCATAAATTCTATGATAATACTGCACAGAATGGAACCGATAGACCAAATTTAACATTGGAATATGTTGACAACGTCAATGGAATTATTCCACCTGGCCAGCCAACATTGAACTATCCTGATGATGGTTCTGTTCTTTACAACAATTCTGAATGGGTTTTGACATCCATGGATAAGCCACAACTGACATGGAACAATGTTTCAGATGCTACAGGATACATTGTGACCATCTCTGACGGAAATAATCAAGTTAGATACAACTCTGCAACTTCTTCCGAAATCTCTGGAACCACCTTCACCTTCTCTAACAACCTGACAACTGGTACGGTGTATACATGGTGGGTGCAGGCTCTGAATAACTCGATTCCTGGACCTTCATCTAGCAGGAGAACATTCGCTTTGGGAGACCCTGTTGAACATACATACAACGGAGACAACACATGGACATACACTTTCCAAACAGGAAATGAAGTACCTGAATTTGGTCATACAAATATCAGAGATTCTTACCTCGGTAGCGGAAACGCAGACACAAACCATGGTTCTGATTTAATCGCTGTTGGAGGGGATTGTGAAGGTACAGGAACAGAGTGTAGAGGAGTATTTGCGCTTGATAATGCACAAGTACCACTACCTTTGGCCGCAAATATACATTCAGTATCAATCGAATTGATGGTCGAGACCGCACCTCAAAATGGATTCAATCTAAATGTTCACCGATTGTTAACAAACGCTTGGAACCAAGCTGGTTCGACCTGGAACAGTTCTTCCAGCGGAACACCATGGTCTGCAGGAGGAATGACTGCTGGTGTCGAATACGAAGCTACACCAATATCTACCACTTACATTTCACAGGGTACAACTGAAGTTTTCCTTGAGATAGGTCATGCTGGAATGCTGATGGATGGAGACTACGGTTGGGTAATTATCGGATCCAACTACGGAGGTAATCCGTCATTTGTGAAGTTCTATTCAAGTGAATCTGCGCAATCATTCAAGCCAAAGATTTCTCTGAATTACACCGATGTTGATGACATTATGTTGTCACCGATGTCCCAAACTACTGATGCTGACACTGTGGTTCAATTCTCTCACATACTACAGGATGCATTGGGTGCAAACATCGCTGGAGATGTTGAATGGTCTGCAAGCAATGGAGTGATTGATGTGGATGGAAACTTTACACCTGAATTAGTAGGAAATCACACAATTACTGCATGTTTCGGTGTAATATGCCGTTCAACAAACATCATTGTCACCCCAGGCGCTCCTGTCCTATTGGTTGTTGGAGATACTGAGGAAACAATCACTGCGGATGAATCATTCGAAATTTTAGCATTAATTCAAGACCAGCATGGAAACCTCGTATCAGGTGAAACAATCACATACACGCCGTCCAATGGTTCGATGACTGGAGCAACGTTCTATCCTTACAGTTCTGGGGTCCAGACTGTTGTAGTTGGATGGAACGGCCAGAGTATCGATGTAGAAATTACCGTTAGTGGTGGAGCCCCTGTTTACTACCTTACATCTGGCTGTGAATCGGTAATTAGGGCCGGTACAACTTGCACTCTAACTTGGACTTTACATGACCAATACGGAAATATGCTCGACATAAATGATGGAGGAGGAATCACTTGGAATGCAGGTGGTGGAGTATTCACTGAGGCAAATGGTACTTTCTTTGCAACAACTGTTGGAACATACAACATAACGATGCAATCAACAGGAGGAATATCTAATTCAGTTCCGATCATTGTTGACTATGGAGAAATGGCTTCACTTGAGGTGATTGCATCTTCAACATCCGTGACTGCTGATGATATTGTTTGGTTGAATACAACTCGAATTGATATTATGGGCAACAGATTACCAGTAGTAATTCCATTATCAAATTGGACGATAAGTGATGGTATGATCTATGAAGGCCAACCTGCGGAATGGCATGCTCAAAGGAGAGGTACAAAATCTATCACAGCGAGTTATGCTGGAATGGATACCACTGTAGAAATACAAGTCACTGAAGGAGCAATTACTGAATTAATTCTAACCATCGATGCTGAAGATTCTACATACGAAAGGTTCGACATAACCGCAGATGACGAATTGACAATCAAGGTAAAGGCGATGGATGCTGATGAAAACCGGTGGACTGTAAATGTAGCTTGGACTGTTTTGCATCCACAGTATAATGACCAATCAGTACTAATGGATTTGACATATGGAAGTACAACAAGGTTTGTTCCAGTATTTTCATCTGATTCATTCTATACTCTGGTTGCAACTTACACTGATGAAAACATTACACTAGATGCTAATATTACAATTATGGTTGAGCATGGTGACCTTGTAAAGGTTGAATTATTGAGTCCTACGAGTTTATTACAAAACATCGATGCTGATGATGATTTAACATTCATTCCAGAGTTAACAGATAGTGATGGAAATATCATTGACCCATCAAGAATAACATATACTTGGGCAGGAGGACCAGATGGAATAGTCAACATTACATCAATCATTATTGGGAATGGAGGAATTTGGGAAGCCACAGCTGTTGGTGAACAAACCATTACCGCCTGGGCAATCTCAGATGCTGGATACAATATTTCACAAACCGTTGCAATAAACGTTGATTATGGTAAATCACAGACTGTGGACATCGATGTTATCGCTGACACAGCAAAGGCAGGAGACGTATATGACATCATAATTACTGGAACTGACGCAGACGGAAATCAATTCAATGAAAGCGTAATTTGGACTCAGAATGGCAAAGCTGTTCCACAGTCCACAATTTCTGGCATAGGAGGAGTTTATACATTCAGTGCTACAACCGCAGGAGTACACACATTCAACTTCAAGTCGCCAAGTTCTCAGATGAATGAATGGACTGTGACTGTTTCTCCGCATCAAACTGTAGCGGTTATCAATCTAACAATACTTGAGACAAACGTACCTCAGTTAGAATCTTTCCGAATCGAAGTCAAGACATTCGATGGGTGGGATAACCAAATCCCTGTACCTCCTGAAACTGTTGTTAAACTGACTGGAAGGATGACTGCGGAAAGAGAAGGGCAAACTGGTAATTGGACTATTACTACCCTTGATGATGGCGAACAAATCGTGACTATATCTGTTCACAACAAGGAAGAATCTGGTTCTATTATGGTTGATGGAACCTTCATGGGATTCTTTGAAGCAGGTGGACCATTGTATTACGCAGGAGGAGCTCTCGCGGTATTGATTGTGATTGTTCTCCTTGTGGTGATTACTATGGTATTACGTTCTGGTCGAGGTTTGGATTACGATGACGATGATGAGTATGAAGATGAAGAAGATGATGATGACGAGCCAGCAGCATCTGGACCAGGCCCTAGTGCTGGGCCAGCAGGACCACCACCTCAACCAGTAGAACCTGAGAGGGAGGATTGGATGTCTGATCTACGAATGGATGATGATGGAACTGCATGGGCAGAAGACCAAGATGGAAATTGGTACTATCAAGAACCTGGTTCCAGTGATTGGAATGAATGGTCTGATTGATTACAGATTAGAGGTCATTAACACAATGGATGGATGAAAGTGAAGAATAGATTCGCTTGCTTTCTAATTTTCATTTTGCTTTCACCTCTAACAATCGGCCTTGTTTCAGCCAATCCCGCTGCAATAAACATCGAGTCACATCCAACAAGTGTTAGTGCCGACCAAGGAATACAATTTACAGCGATTGTCACGGACTCGTCAGGTAGCACTATCGATGAGACTGTGTATTGGAGTGCGAGTTCTGGAACAATAGATTCTTCGGGCTTTTTCACGCCTGGACTGGCGGGTAATGTCAACATCACAGCTAGCGCTGGCGCTGTAAATACTACTACCAGTTTAACAGTAACGAAAGGATGGCCACACTCTATTCAGTCAAACTTTCAATCATTAGATGTCAGCGTGGATGACATAGTTCCATTGGATGCATTTTTGCTTGATAGAGCGGGCAATCAACTTGATGAAGATCTAGTTTACAGATGCCAAAACGGGTTAATTGATTATGAAAATAAAACTTGGTCTCCATCTACAATTGGAAATACTACAATGAGAATAATGTATCAGGAATTAGAGCATCAGGTCCATTTCAATGTACAACCGGGTAATGCTAGTTTTATTGAGTTCCCATTAGGATTAACCGTACAAAGTGGATCGACCCTCCATATCAATGTCACCGTTTACGATTCACATGGGAATGAGGTCAAACTATCCAATGCAGGCCAACTTTCCTTTGAAGTTGAAAACGGGAGTATCTCAAACACTGGATTATACTACGCCAATGCTCCAGGAAATTGGAATCTAAGTGTTAACAGCACCTCAGGTGCCGTGGGACATGGTAGAATCAAAGTACTGCCTGCCCAAGCAACTGGACTTGATATAGAAATTGAAAATATGGAAATTAGAGCAGGTTCTACTGTCAATCTTTCAGCGATTAGAACTGATATTTTTGGTAATTCCGGAGAAATCGACCTACCTCTTGCTAACTGGACAACTCCATCGGGTACACTAGCAAAGGTTAACCAAACCATTCAATGGACTCCTTCCAGTATTGGCACATGGACGATTGGAGTAGCCGACCAAGGTTATTCAACTACAATATCTGTCACAGTGATTCAAGGATTTGCTAACAAAATTGACTTTAGTTTCTCTCAACCGATTTTCAAGTCTGGAGACCTGATTGTAGCCTCGCTTGCAGTATATGATGCTGCGGGCAACTCTCTCTCTATCGATGGAGCTTGGGATATATCTACGGCGATTTCATCGGTGAACCACGGAACATGGCAAGAATTGAGACCAGGTCTAATAGGCAACTATACAATCTCAGCAACATGGTTTGATAATGAAACTCAACGGGTTTTCGAAGTTGAAAAATTAATGCATATCGTTGCCGGTGATCTCGCTAGAATTATTCTTCCCGAGAGTGGGACTCAAGTCGCTTCAGATGATGTACTGAGCATGAATCCACAGTTCGAAGATGAATATGGAAACACAGTAGATGGTGTCCTAGTTGATTGGATAATTGAAGATGAAGACATGACTATGTCAATTAGGTTGGCAGGAAATAAATGGGCACCTGATAAATTAGGGATTCATGAGATAAGAGCAATTTCACAAGGCATTTTCGCGATTACTGAGGTAGAAGTAATTCCAGGAGTAGCAAGACAAATTTTCACTAATTACAATGAGACCATCACCATTCAGAGTGGAAAGAAGGTCGAAATTCAAATTTTCACACTAGATGTAAATGGAAACCAAGCAATGGCCAACGATGTAAGTTTTGATTTTGACGACCCATCTGGCAAAGTGTCACCATCACCAACAGGAATTGGTTATTGGTATATTGAAGGTGGAATCGAAGGTTCATGGAATCTTAGATTATCAAGCGGCACAGCAATTGAAGATTTAACCGTAAACATTACCGTTGGAGAAGCAGTTCGTTTAATTGCAGAAATTCCGGAAAAAACACCTGAAGAAGGAGAAGATATGATTATCCGTATTTACGGATTAGACCAGGCTGGAAATATAGTTCAAGTACCCTCTACGGAGGTAACCCTTCAATGTACTGCAGGAAGTACAAAACACGTTTCAGATGACACATACATCCTTACAATCGATAAAGCAGGACAATCTCAATCTTGTAATGTATTATGGGATGATTTAGTCGCTCAAAGATTCTTTGACGTAGATGCAGTATTATTTGGTGGAGGATTAGGAAGCACCAACACTGCGCTAACAATGGTTTCCATCATTATTTTGTTATTTGTTGCGATAATGATGGTTTTGATTCGAAGAATAAGACCCGATACCTCTCGAGAAGATTTGTGGGACGATGAGTATGAAGATGATGTTGAATCAATAGTTGAAGTCGAGTTAAAAAAAGAAACCCCGGTAATCAAAGAAACAAAAGAACCCGAAACCGTCTCTGTAGAAAAAGAAGAATCGTCCGAGGACATTCGATCTCGCTTAGCAGCAGAAGCTAAGCGAACTGGAATCATGCAGGCAGCACCGGGAACTGAACAAGGAAAAACCGGATGGTACATCGATTCTACGGGTGAATTAACTTCATGGCTTGTTGCTGAAGATGGTAGTTGGACTAAGATGTCTTAGTCTCATTCTTCTTCAGCGATGTGTATAGATGCCAAGAACTGATCAATGTCGATATATCCGTTCGCTTCTTTGTCAACATGGTGGAAAATATCCCTATATTCATCATTTGTAAAGGTGAAATGTAGTGCTTTTAGAGCAGCAATAAATTCTCTTAATGTTAGGTGATTCTTTCCGCCTAGGTCAGCGGCGTGGAATGCTGCTTCTCGAATCGTTCTCTGCGTTGGGTCTGATTCAGACAACATTTTCATGAATGTATCAAAAGGAGTTGTTCGAATGTGACTGTGTTTTACACCATATGAATAATAAGTCACCGCACCAATAATGAACGCAGCAAATGCGCCCAAAATAGCCTTTTGTCCCATCAAATACACAAGATATGTACCACTTATTACTCCAAAGATTTGCAACCACGGATAAAGTGGTGATTTATACTTAGGGTGGTACCAGCCATGAGCAAAATTTGCTCTTCTAAGTACTATCACACTAATGTTGATTAGAACGAAAACCATAATCTGGAAACCTGAAGCCAGTTTTGCTACATCTTTAACTGGAAGGAGGATAATACATGCAGCCATTGTTAGTGAAGTGATAATAATGGCCCAATGTGGAGTTTCAAATCTCGCATTAACATCTTCCAATGCTTGAGGTAAGAGATTATCTCTTGACATAGCAAACAAGAATCTAGAAGAGGCAAGAACTCCTGCTAATGCTCCAGAAATCATTGTCAAAATCGCCAAGATAGCCATGAAAATTCCAATCTTTGTTCCTGCTACGGCATCAACAAATGCAAAGACAGAATCTTCTCGAGGCTCTCCACCATCGTTTAGCCACCATTCACCCGGAACAGAGGCCATCATTACAAATGTCACAAAACAATACAGTAATATTGCCACAGAAAGAGAAATTATAATTCCAGATGGAAGGTTCTTTTCAGGATCCTTAACCTCTCCACCAATTGCTCCTACCTTAATGATACCAGAATATGCAATAATGACAAGTGCTGCTGCTTCTCCAAGTAGTAATGGGTCATTCTTCACAACATCGATGGCTCCATTATAAGGAACTGAAAAATCCGTACTTGAATCAAACAATTGAACTATACAGATTAAAATCAAGACCGCTACTGTGACAATCAGAATTGGTGATTGTACTTTCTTAATTTTCTTAATTCCATAGATGTTAAGAATCGTGATAACAAGAAGAGCAACCATCGAAACTAGTAATGTGTCAACAGTGGTATCAAAATAAGTCGTTACCGCGTATAGATAAGCAGTAAATCCAATCAACGCAAACGCTGATTTTAATAAAAATGAAGCCCATAAACCCAGACCACTAATCGTACCAATAAGTGGTCCAAAAGTTCTCTCTAAGTAAACATAGGAACCACCGCTAGACGGCATTGCAGAACCTAATTCCGACTTTGAAATGGCACCTGGTATAACCACAATTCCTGCCAGCAAAAAAGCCATCCAAATACCGGGCCCCATTATATCAGCCGTGAATGATGGAAGAACAAATAATCCAGAGCCAATCATTGCTGCAAGTGAAATGATAACTAAACCAGCAAGGTTCAGAGACCGCTCAATCTTAACCTTCACGTCTTTAACAACAGATTTGATTTCGCCCTTAGCGAGTTGGGATGCAGTTTTTCTCAAATCCATAACAAAATCCTCGATTTACTGCCGTATTCCGACCAACAATTAGCGCCAAAGGTGGAAACTAGTTAGTGGTTTTGCATATTTAAATCGGAAAATGAAATTTATTGTACTCTAGCAATTACCTTCATCTCAACAGCGATTGGAGTAGGCAATGCACTAATTGCTAATGTCGTGCGAGTGGGTCCTACTTTGCCTAGCGTTTCAGCCCAAACCTCATTGTACCCTGAGAAATCTCTATCCATATCAACCAAGAAAGATGTCACATCGATGACATTATCGATTGAAGACCCTGCTTCTTCTAATATTCTAGAAATATTTTGGATTACGGCATGGGTTTGGGCTTTGATATCATATTCTAGTGGTTTTCCATTAGCATCTTTGATTGGTCCACCTGGTATTGAATTATCACCTGGCTGTCTTGGACCAACACCTGAAAGATAAATCAAATCACCTTCACGACGAGCATGAGGATAGGCACCCACTGGTTTTGGTGCTTTTTCAGAATTTACTGAATTTTTGGATTCAACAGGATCATACAGTTCTGGCCCACTGTTGATACTATTATTTTCTGAGTCGTTATCTGAGTCGAGTACGTCTCTATCTCCTCCGTAGAACTCAACATCATCCTCATCATATTCCTTATCTCCTGTTCCATTGGATTCAGGATCTAAAACTACAACAGCGGCTCCTGCACCATGAATTGCCTCGTAAGCTAAAACATCACCACTCAAGTCATTTCGATTACTGTTCATTGCTGATAACCACCACATTGGTTTGAATGCGACGACCTTCTTTACTCTAATTTGGTCTTGGATTGTACGGCTTAATTGACCAACATCCTCGAGCCTTCCTTTTCCTAAGAATTCGAGAATTTTTCTATTCCATTCATCGTCTTTCAAAGAGTGAATTCGATCTTCATGAGGCTCGATTGGTTCAGTAAACATCCTGTTTGAAAGGGACATAACAGATACAGCAACCGCTTTCTTACCTTGAGATTTGATAACGTCAAGGCAGGATTTTGCGAGAACCGTGGTCTCTGCTCTATTTGAATAAACATTGCTTGAACAAATAACGGCAGGAATTCGATTGTCTGGATTCAATAATTGCAGAGCAACGACAGAACCGACATCTATCGGGAACCCTTCATAGGCAACTGTTCGTGATTGCAAACCGCGAGAAATATTTGCATCATTCCAAGCATGCGCAAACTCACTATCGATGTTTAGTGAGTAATGGATACTGCCTAAATCGTGGAAATCCGCATCCACTAAAACCCATTTAGGATTAGGATCCGCCTGAATTTGGTGTCCAATGATACTAGGCCAAAGCGTTGAATAAATCACAATCAAATCAGCATCTGATTCTTCAATTTGCCTCTTTGCTTCATCGTAAGCATCTCTTATTCTCTGCCAACCTTCGTTTTTTTCAGGGCACAAAACAGGGTGAGGATGAGCCGGAACAATTAGCGATTTTACAATCTCTCCAGTCATAGTCACTCACCCCATTCACTTACAGGCCACTCCATAATCGCATTACCTGTTCCAATGATTGTCCCATAGCCATGCAATTTCGCTGGTTGGTTAGGAATTCCTAATGTAGATAACAACCATGTTAGAGCGCCACCATCGGTCTCAGCAATCGCTTGTTCACAAAATTCTGGCATCTCGTCGATTATCTGTTGTGATTTCCCATTTCTCATCAATTCAATCATTCGCATATCCCAAAGATGCATTGCGTGGCTAGTGATATGTTCTTTACTCATGTCTTCAGGAGGGTTTGTTTCTGAAACAAAGTGCCTGTGAGATAAGGAATTGCTAGCTACTAGTAAGCACTTCTTACCGCTTGCCTCAATCGCCTTCGCGGTCGATTTTCCAAGTTCGAGCATCATTTCTTGCATTACTTCAACCGAATAATAATGCATACCTCTGTTAGAAGATAATGCAACGATTGGTTTATCCCATTCAGGACGAATCATGTGGCAGGAAACAATTGTCCCATAATCTACTCTGAAATCAGGATTTTCCATCATTTTGACAGCCAGACCGTCTGATTTAGCCTGGTCATGAATTGATTTAGCCAATTCAACATCGACTGTCAAGTCATAGTTGTATCTGAAAAGGTTGGGAAAAATAGGGTCCACGCTTTTGGATTGAAATTTTTCAATACCAAGGAAATGAGTTCCAATGTAGGTTTGCCAATGTGGAGACATTATCACAATAACATCATAATCGATGTCTTTAATTGATTCTCGCAATCTTTCATAGCCCCATCTCAATTGCTCCCAACCACCTTCTGAAGTTGGCTCATTTTGGGTAGGATTCTCTGCATAAACGAGGTGCGGAGGATGTGGAGCGAGACATGCTGCTACAATGCTACCTTTCGCCATGAGACTGCGACAAGGTTCCGCACCTTCTATCATTCGCTTCCTCGTGGCGGTGAACATGGGGGACAAAACAGACCTCAAATTCCGGCATGTATTGTGGCCAACATTGTTAGCTGTAGTCTTAATTTCAATTTGTGCAGCAACATTGGAAATTCACAGATTTCCTCCGATGATATTGTGCCTTGTGGTGGCGGTTCTTTTCGCACCATTATTAGCCAAATTAACCAATGCCGGTGAAATGAAAGAACACGCTATTGGAGTGGCATTGGTTTGCATACCGATGGCAGTTGTTTGGTCACTTGGTTCAAATTACTTCAATATCGCAATTCCGTTTATGGCTTGGGTTTGGCAATCAGCTTCTTGGTCCAAATCAAATCAACCTCCGATAAAATACGGGGTTTGGCACGGATTTGGCATAGCGTTTGCGATAATACCTGGCGCTATGCTGTACGAGGCCCTATTCTAGTAAGATTCCTCATCATTTGGAAAATCTTTTGACCGTACATCCGAGCAATATTGCTCTACTGCGTTTGTTATCTGATTCTCTAAATCAAGATACCTTCTCAAAAATCTTGGGCTAAAATCAGTAGTAATTCCAAGCATGTCGTGGAGAACCAATACCTGACCATCACAATCAGGACCTGCCCCGATACCTATTGTTGGGATTGATATTGATTCACTAACCTTTTTCGCTAAATGCGCTGGTATCTTCTCCAATACAATAGCAAAACAACCAGCCTCCTCCAATACCTTGGCATCGGAAATTAACTTTTCAGCCTCTTCTTCTTCTTTGGCACGAACTGAATATGTTCCAAATTTGTAAATTGATTGAGGGGTTAATCCCAAGTGACCCATCACTGGAATACCAGCGGTTAGGATTCTCTCGATGCTTCCAACGATTTCTGTTCCGCCTTCTAATTTGACAGCGTGGCCATTTGATTCTTTCATTATTCTGATGGCACTTTCCAATGCAATTGCAGAATTTCCTTGGTATGATCCAAATGGCATGTCAACCACTATCAAAGCCCTATCGACTGCTCTTTCTACACATTGAGCATGATAGATCATATGGTCAAGGCTCATTGGGACTGTTGTATCCCTACCTGCCATTACATTAGAGGCTGAATCTCCGACTAGAATTACATCTACGCCGCCTCTATCAACTAGTTTTGCAAGACTGTAATCATATGCTGTAAGCATAGTGATTTTTTCACCAGCACGCTTCATTTCCTGAAGCGTATGGGTCGTGACTTTCTTGGCTTGCCCATGAACGGACATAGTTATTCCACGAGTGTTGCCGTTTTGAATCCCTCGCTACGATGAATTTAATCAAATTTCAATTACATCTAACTGTTCTAGTAGCATATCATAGAGTGATTGTTCATCATCACATTCAAGCATTTGGTATCGAATTTCAGGATCGCTAACAGTCATTGCAGCGATTGTGTAAATAGCATTGGGATTGTTATACATAATTACAGAGATTTGATTCTCTATCCAGTCATCAAAAATGGAGTTATCCAATCGTAGAAGTTTACCGATTTTTGACAAGATTTTTCGGAGAATTTCTTCTAACTCATCTAATTTGTTATCAGATAAAAACATCTCATCTTCAATATATTCAACACTGGCTGAAATGTACAACTTACTGTTTGCACTATCTTCAGGTATTTTGCTAAGTATTGTCTCTAAGTCAGGGAAAATACCCTCTTCGGGAATGATGTCCAACATCGATTCATCACTAAATGGAGGTAGTGCAGGTGAGTTGACAGACTTGATTTGAAACCTTCTGCGACCGATAATTTCGATAAAGTGGTTTGACCCTTTTGTCTCATGATGAACAATCTCTGCTTCACAACCAAACTTTCTTGGAGAATCCCATCCGTTAATTTTCGAAAAATCATCGTTCAAAATCAATCCAAAATTTTTCTCATCAAGGAGGCAGTCATCTAACATTTGTTTGTACCTAGGCTCAAAAATTCTCAACTGTTGAACCTCACCTGGCATCAGAATCATCGGAAGAACAAACAAGGGTAGTTCTTCTGACATGGGTTTAGATTACTCGCTATTACTTTTGAACCTGTGTTCATCAGTTCTTTACACAAATATTGCTAAACTCGGAAAAAAAGTCTACTGACCATTGTCCGCCTTCTCTACCTACTCCGGAATTTTTGACTCCTCCAAACGGCGTACGTAAGTCACGATGAAGCCAGGTATTGACCCAAATTACTCCAGATTCGATTTGTTTTGCAACGTCAAATCCCCTACTTTTTGACCATACGCTACCGGACAAACCATACTCTGTGCAGTTAGCAATTTCAATCGCTTCACTATCAGTATTGAAACGGTGAACTGTGACTACAGGTCCAAAAATTTCTTCGGTTGCAGTTCGGGATTCATGGGAAATATTTGTGATAACCGTTGGCTGAATCCATGCTCCATCCCTGTCTATGATATTCCCTCCATACAATATTTCACCCCCTTCTTGTTTTGCCAGTTTTATGTATGAATGCACCTTGTCTCTATGCTGTTTATTGATTACTGGACCGATTTCAAATTCTTGTAATCCTTCCAAGTATTCCTTCATGAATTGTTCATAAATTGAGTCATGTACTAAAACCCTAGAACCACACAAACATATCTGTCCTGAATTTAGGAAAGAGGACCTGATTACACCTGGAACAGCGATTTCTAAATCAGCATCATCAAGTACTATGGCTGCATTCTTACCACCTAATTCTAGGCTTAATTTCTTAAACATTGGAGCTGCAGTTGCTGCGACTATTTTCCCTGTTGCCGTGCCGCCAGTAAAGGATATTGCCTTGATTTTTGGGTGTTCAACAATTGCCTGTCCGACTTCTGGTCCGTATCCATGCACAATATTCAAAACGCCTTCTGGGAGACCAATTTGAATAGAAATTTTCGCCAAAAAGAATGCAGTTAATGGTGTCAACTCACTCGGTTTAGCGATTACAGTGTTTCCCATCAATAGAGCAGGTGCTATTTTCCAAGAAAGAAGGTATAGAGGTAAATTCCAAGGGGAGATTAGACCGACAATACCAACTGGTTTTCTCACTACCAAATTTGTCGCATCGCTCATGTCAAACCTTTTTTCTTCAATTCCTTTACCAAATTCTGCAAAAAATCTGAAATTGTAAACTGAGCGATTAGCATCGACATTGAGCGCAACCTCGTGAGGTTTTCCAGTATCAAGACTTTCAAGTCTAGCGATCTCTTCGATTTCTTCTTCTAAGGCATCGGCGATTTTTTCCAACCAAATACACCTTTCTTCAATACTGAGATTTGACCAGGTGGGTAGAGCTTTTTCCGCTGCCATTACCGCATCTTCTACTGATTTTGTCCGAGGTATACTTGCAATAATACTATCATCTAAAGGAGAAATGTCGTCGAATGTTTCTTCAGTTCTTACAAAACAACCTCCGACCAGATTCTGGACTTCAATCATAAGTCCACCTCATACAGCCATCTATCCTTGTCTGGGTCCCATTCATCCCATGTTGGTATCGTCTTCAGAACTTCATGTAGGTTAGATGGAACAATTCCTGGTACTATGAACGCTTTTTGACGATGGAGAGGGTAAGGATTCCTCAGTTCAATACCTAAGCATCCCAAAATGGCTCTCGCAAGATACCAAGTGGCCTGAGAATTCCAGCCGTGTGCGATTTTCACCACAATTCCTAGTCCGTTTGGATAATCAGGATGTTCAACGGCTAGACCAAGCAGTCCATCAGCGCCTTCTTTGGCAATTACTTTCCCATTACCAATTTTCAATATAGTCGAGTCTAATCTATTGAATCCGCCTACTAGATCAGGATGTTTGCACATTGCTTCCCAAATCCAGTCTGAATCCTTGTCTCGGACCAGACCAGCATAAATCTTGGCTAATTCAGCCACAGTATTGGATACTGTAGGTAATCCACATCCATCTTTTGCGATTCTGAGTGGACTCCAATCTTCTCCCAAAAAGCGCCTAAGTTGTGCAATATAGGCCTTGAATACCTCATGAGTTGGTAGAGTATAACCTGCCCTATTCCAACCTTTTGCTCTGCATCCGGCAAGTATTGCTGCGTGTTCACCACTACATGTGTGATACCATCTTCTTGGCCTCCTTACCTGCCTACCAAATTGGACTAATGGCACGTCAAGAGGAGTCAACATCAGAGGCCATTCGGCTTCATTTAGCAATGATTGGGCTGCTGCAACGTGCTCTGTATCGCCATTGTGACTTGCAACAGCGATAGCCTTCTGCTCCCAAGAGCAATGATTCAATTCATCGGTGAATGCTTTCAACATGAATGGCTTCATCATTGAACGACCATAACACAAAACATTGCCGCCAAAAGAATGGATTACTTCATCGCCGTGACACCATGCTACTGCGCCGTGAATCGTAGTTTCTGAAACACCATTTCTTCGATAATCGACAAGTGGTTCCCATTCAACATCTCTGCCGGTAGGAATTCCTTCGATATCCTCTCCCAAGGGAGAATTTGGGAATACTTCAGAACCAGGTCTTCCCGGTGCTACCGCTGAATTTCCATCGTGATTTAATCCCACATTCAGACCTCCAAAAGGGGTACAACTTCATTCCACCAAGCTTCCATGTTGCGAATTACACGTTCATTGTCATGATTAAAGAAATCAAACCAGCACATTAGCCTATCATCTGGATGGAATCTTTCCCTAACCTGATTTGCGACTTCTTGTGGATTTCCAATAAGTGCATTATTGGCTGCTTTTTCGACTTTTGTGGGATCGAGTGTACCCTCCAATGCCTTCCAATACTCACCAAGAGCAAGTCTTGCTTCTTCCTTAGCGGCAGCAGATTGTTCATCTGGTGAGAGGCCATCCTCGGCATTCAAGAAAACGAATGTTGTTCTAGGCATATCTCTCCTCTGCCAATCACCACCATCACTATGGAACACCTGTTTCATTCTTTCATGAGTTGAATCAATGATTTCAGGAGAGGTTATTGACAGATTGAAAACCTTCACTGGTAAGAACTGATTTACAAATTCCTGTGCTCTAGGGTCGTGGGTTCCAGCCACTAATTCTAATCTGTCTCGTGGCCAGTCCTTTGGTACAGTTGAAATTTCTTCAAATTCATATCTTCTTGAGATTTCTATATGCTCCGAATCTTTACCTGCTGCAGATTGAACAGAAAGCCAATCCTCATCTGTTCTGAAATTGTCTCGCGTCAATACAGTTTCCCTAATATCGTTAGAATGAATTGTGTCACCTCGAAGTAACTCGAAGGAATATTTCACTTGCTTCCATGAAAATTTGTCCACGTAAAGCAGGCCATGCCGCTTTTTCGATTTCATTTCTTGGAACTATGCCATATGGCTTTGCCATGAATTCGAATCTACCTGCACTGAATCCGACATGCAATTTTCTATTATCATCAAAAAAGAGAGGTATTGAACTGTATTCGCAATCCTCTCTGCAAGAGCCACAGGCCCTCCTCCAGCGAGAATACTTACAACTGCTGAACCTACATCAATATTGGAAGTTCGCCTAAATGATTCCAATGCGAGTTGACAAAAATCAGTACAAAGACCTACTTCTCCTTTCCAATGGGGAACCACAGGATTACTGTTCAATTGTTGAGTCACTGTAGAAAGATGTGATTGTGCAATCCATGCAACTCCGAAACCGAGTCTATCCGCCGCTTCTAATTGAGAAAAATAATTTGAGAACATTTCTGTTTCACTTGGCGTGAAGCCATTGTGGTCTGGAGTTTGAGAAATCGAGAAGAAAATGTCAAACTCCATAGGATGCCTCCATCACTCGGACTAAGAGCCAATGTATCAATATCACTATGATTCGGTAAGTTTTGCAATTCGCTGTTTTACTAAGTCAGGAACGATTTCTCCTTCTTCCATGAATTTAGTCATGATATCTGAAAGTTGAACCATTGCTTCATCAGGTTGGTCTGAAATTTCCGCTAAGTCCGCAAGACCCCACTTGGCAACTAATATTCCCGATAATTCGTTCAATTGAATTGCCAAATCGAGAGATTCTATCAACAGATTTTGGGCATCTTCTAATTCTCCAACTGTTGCGTGTATGTGGGCTAAGTCTGCTAGTGCCTCCATTCTCTCAAAAGATTCCTTTTCTGGAATAATTTCCAATCTTTTCTTGAGATGCATTTTACTTTCATCAAACTTTTCTTCCTCTTTTGCAATATGAGCTAAAAGTGCATGACCATAGATCATTCCTTCGAGGTCGTCCACTTCTTCCCTGAGTCTCATTGAACGATTAGCGAAAGACATGGCCTCGTCGGTTCCGAGCGACATTAGTGCAGCATGATGAAAAATACCTGCTGCAAGACCTTTCAGTCCTTCACTTTCGCTTGCCATTCCCAAACCGATTATTTCCTCCCTAGGACTATTTTGATGTTTCATTAATTCAAATTGGCACCATCCTTGTTCTTCTGCATCGCTTGCTACTTTTACAGCGTGGTCGAGCAACCTCGTGACCAAATAATCACGACCTAGTTCCCGTGCTAACTCACTTAGATGTAGTGCCAAACTAGTATTCATTGCTTCCATTCCTTCGCCTTCAGCAAACATTTCTAGCAATTCTTCAGCCTTCTGTTGACTCATTTCTGTCAAAATAATCACCTTAGATTGAACGTAATCTACCGCCATCAACAGCAAGCGAAACTCCTCGAATTGCTCCAGAAATTGGCATGCAGAGATAAGTGATTGCAGCAGCTGTTTCAAGTGGATCTATCAATCTACCAATTGGTACTTGGGAAATCCAACCATCGTGGATTTCATCTATACTTTTCCCAGTTCTGGCATTGATGGAATTAGCTAGTGATTCTAGCCTGTCCGTATCAGTAAATCCAGGTAAGACGTTGTTAATCGTAATACATTTTGGTAATTCACTGGAGAGCGATTTTGCCCAAGAGGCCATTGCTCCTCGGAGAGTATTAGATAAACCGATATTTGGAATTGGTTCTTTCACCGAAGTTGAAATAATGTTTACGATTCTGCCCATACCAGATTTTTCCATCAAGGGTACAACACCTTTGGTTAATTGATGTGAAGCATGTAAATGACGCTTGAAAGGTGTGAGGAAATCTTCAGTGGAATTATCGAGAAGTGGACCGCCTGGAGGACCTGCTGCATTGTTGATAAGTATGTCACAATTTTCAATTGAAGAAATAAAATTACCAATTGCTTTTTCATCTTCTAAATCGAGGCTTATTTCACTGTGTCCCTCTCCTTCAAAAGAGTTTGAAACACCATTTGGATTCCGACTTATTGCAGTCACTTTTGCTCCTGCCTTTGCCAGCATTTGTGCTGTAGCTTTCCCTATTCCTTTTGATGCTCCACACACAATTGCATGCTTGCCATCTAGTGCATTTATCGCAAATGGAAAGTCGTTTCCTAGCCAGTCCATGCATAGCCTAGATGAGTGATACATTTGAACCTTCACAGCCAATCTTTGATGGCCTCTATCTGCGATAACCAATCATCACTTGCTACATCGATAATCGAATAGTGGTCACCTGGCAACCATAATTTTTGGACCGATACTCCTTTCGCATTCATAGCCCGAACATATGATTCGGATTGAGTCCAAGGAACATCTGCGTCAGATTTTCCGTGGATTACCAAAACCGATGTCTTGGCAGGCATATCAATTGGATTAATACTTCTCCAAATCGATTCGTTTTCCTCAGGTGGGCAACCAATCCATCTTCTGACAGCATCACCTTCGTCGGACAATTTAGCATGGTCGGCAGCAACCAGGTCACTTATCGGTGATTGTGCAATTGCAAGCCATGGTTTTCTTTCTGCTACAGCCGACATTAGCAAGGCTAAGTGGCCACCAGCGGAGTGGCCCATAATCATCGATCGTACAATATCTATTCCAGGAAGTAAAGCAAGTTGCCCCCAAGCTCGCATGATATCTGAAAGTGTATCTTGCCAAACACCTTCGTCTCCATCTTCCCATCTCTTGTATTCAACATTCCAGGCTGCAATTCCGTTATCGGCCAATTCTTCTGCGATTGGAGCCATCAATTCCAAACCGTATTTTTTCTTCCAAAATCCGCCATGAATTAGCATTATACAAGGTATGCCTTCGTCTTTTTGAAAATCAGATGGCTCATCTGGCATGTACAAATCTGCAAATTGCCATTCCTCTGCACCCCACTGCATGCGGTCTACTGACAATTTGATCAACTCAAGGAGTGACTCGGCTTCTATCTCTCGGGAATAGAACTGTTTCTCTTACATTTCTAGAACCAGTCAGGACCATCAACAATCTAGCCACACCTAATCCCCAACCAGCGTGAGGAGGCGCTCCATATCGGAAACCATCGGTATAGAAAGTGAACCCTTCAGGGTCAAGACCTTTGTTTCGCAGATTTTGTTCGAGAATATCCACATTATGTTCTCTCTGGCCACCGCTTGTCATTTCGTCCCTACCATAATTTAGGTCAAAACCTCTGGACAACTGTTCGCCTGTTGTTCCAACCTCGCCTTCAACGTGGTGTATGTAGAATGGTTTCATCTCCATTGGCCACCTTGGTATGAAATGGAAACCAGGGTATTGCGCAGCAATAATATCACAGTGGGAGGAATCAATATCATCTCCCCAAGAAATTTCTTCACCTGCATCCTGAATCATTTTGATTGCATCACAGTATGAAATTCTTGGAAAAGGTAAACTTGGCACATCCACGGAAATAGGTTCGTCGCCTTGAGATTCACGGTATCTATTAATCGCTTCAACCTGTTCTTGGTCGTGTTCTGCTACCATTTTCCAAATGTGGTGAATCATTCTTTCTTGGACTCCCATCACGTCTTCATCACTCATCCAAGCACCTTCAATATCGAAAGAAATGAATTCGTTCAAATGTCTGTACGTGTCGTGTTTTTCAGCTCTGAATGCTGGACCTATCTCAAAACTCTTTCCATTCCACCAAGAACTGTAAGTTGCTTGTACAGTTGTGGGCTTTGTGATAAAAAGGCAGGAGTGTCAAAATACATCATTGGGAAAAGATTAGTTCCACCTTCTGATGCTGAAGCAATAATTTTTGGAGAATTGATTTCTTTGAATCCTTCTGTAATCAGATGCTCTCTCCCATATTGCAGTACCCTTGCTCGCAATGTAAACATTGCATTTACGTGCTCTCTTCTTAGGTCTAGGAACCTATTGTCTAATCTGGTATCCAAACCGATTGACACCGTATCGGTGACGCCCAATGGCAATGGAGTATTTGCTTTTGATAATATTTGAACTTCTTTGCTACTACCTCGTATGACGGGGGGTACTGGTTCACCTTCAGGTACCTTAGGAGGTCTCTTTTCTGCGACTTCTCCTACGACTTGAATGGTTGATTCTCTGGACAGTGTTTGAGCAGTATCCAATTCTTCATCAGATACCATTCCTTCTTTCAAGAATACCTGAACTTTGCCTGTACCGTCTCTGATATCGATGAAACAAATTTTTCCTTTTCCTCTGTTTGCTTCCATAAATCCACAGATAGTGACATCTCTGCCGACAAGTTGTCCTCCATTGTTTTGTATTTCACCAAGAGTATGCGTTCTGTAGGCTGTCGGATGCCATGTGATATCATTCGCCATGTTTGAGGGCGGTAGTATTTACAAAATGAACTCATCGCTGGTGAAAACACAGTCTTGATAGATGATTAATTGTGGCGCTTTATCATGGGACAAGACCTATTCACATCAGAAAGTGTGGCATCCGGTCATCCCGACAAGTTGTGCGATGCCATCAGTGATGCAATTGTTGATGCTTGTCTGTCCATCGATTCAAACGCTAGAGTTGCAGTTGAAACCAGTGTAAAAGGAGGAGAAGAAAAAGGAATCATTCTTCTTGCTGGAGAAGTGACTCTGAATGGTGATCACCCAAATTATGAATCAATAGCAAGAGAAACTGCGAATATGATTGGATACAACGACCATTCAATCGGTTTTGATGCGACCACTGCTAATCGATGTGAAGTTATTCAAAAAATCACAGAGCAGGCTGCAAACATAAGTCAGGGAGTTAACAATACTGAACAAGGTGCTGGAGACCAAGGGTTGATGTTTGGATACGCATGTAATGAAACTGAATCATATGAAGAATTACGAGGGCGATATTTCCCTCGCAGCCGCATTATCTCAAAGATTAACAAGAAGAATGACTAATGCAAGAAATGATGGTACTCTTCCTTGGGCAAGACCTGATGCTAAGAGTCAAGTCACCGTAGAATACGAAAACGGAAAGCCTGTCAGAGTGCATACTGTTGTCATTGCAATTCAGCATGACGCCGCCTTAAAGGATAGGTTTGATGGTGATGAGTCAAAGGAGCGAGATTACATTACTTCTGAAATTAGAAAGCACGTTGTTGAGCACGCAATTCCCGCATCCCTCATTCGAGAAGGCTACAGATTAGTGGTCAATGGAACTGGCAGATTTGCCGACCCTGGAGGGCCATATGCAGATGCTGGTTTGACAGGTAGGAAAATCATTGTCGACACATATGGTGGAATGGGTAGACACGGCGGTGGTGCTTTTTCAGGAAAAGACCCTTCGAAGGTTGACCGGTCTGCTGCATACGCTGCAAGATGGGCTGCTAAACATGTTGTAGCATCAGGGCTTGCAGATAGATGTGAGATACAATTGGCATACGTAATCGGAGTTGCAGAACCGGTTAGCATTAGGGCTGAATCCTTTGGTACGTCGCAAATCACTGATTCTGAATTAACTACTAAAGTCAAAGAGATTTTTGATTTTACACCAAAATCAATCGCTTCTGATTTGGATTTGCTGAGACCGATTTATTCTACAACTGCAGCAGGTGGTCATTTTGGGAGAACTCCAAATGTAGACGGGGCATTCCCTTGGGAACAACTTGATGAAAACAAAATTCAACAATTAAATTCATAAAAATCGAGACTTATCGTCCGATTGGATGAAATGCCAGCATAGATTCGGAATAACCATGTCGCGAAGGTTAAGCGCCGTTATATTGGTCTTTGTCCTTACATTAGCGCCTTTAGCAAATTTTGCCAGTGCTCATCCAGACATTGGTGTCTCAACAGATATTAGCCATGTGATTTTATCACCTGGTCAAACAACAAATGTCACACTTACAGTGGATAATGATGGAGATTCTATCGAATCATATGAAATCAACATTACAGACTATGATTCTGTTTGGGAAATTATTCCATCCAGCAATAATTTGTCAAGTGTAATTCCAACTGGTTCAGCATCTGCTACTATCGTGGTTAGATTGAGCACTGATGCTCTACCATCTAATTCTGGATCGATGAACATCACCGTCACAGAACCTGATGCTGGAATATCGTCTTCAATAATTGTTTATCTATCAGTGCAGGCGGTATATTTACCAGCTATCGATACATCCTTGACTGGCGATAACGGCCTTGTAGAAATTGAACCAGGACAAGATTCTAACTTGTCGATTATGGTTCAAAACTCAGGAAACGTTGACGATACAATACTTCTTTCAGTTGACCAAAGTCCAGACTTAGTTGGCTTTTGGGCAAACTGGACGAGCGGAGGAAATAATTCAAACAACAATTCTGGCAACGGGACCGGAAATAATACTGGTGGGAATAACACTGGAAATGGAACAGGGAACAATACTGGTGGAAATAATACAGGAGGAAATGGTTCTAACAACGGTTCAATGATGATGTCTGGCCCTGTTGGCTGGCAAGTTAGATTCACTGATGATACCATGGATATGATGGCTGCACACGAAATCAGGTATGCGACCCTTCGCATTACAATCCCTAGTAATGAAGTTCCAGGATACTATGGATTTGACCTGTATGCTGCTAGTGCATTAGGAAATTTTTCGGTCAAATCTACTCTTGTTGTTGAGGTGACGGCCACGCATGACTTGGAATTCAGCATAACAAACGGCATTGATTTATTGCCAGGATCTAACACGAGTTCTGAAGTTGAAATCACGAGTCTATCGACTGCAGATGGCAATTGGACATGGACTGCTTCAACCGAATCCATGGGATGTTCCGTAGAACTTGACCAATATCAAACAACGATTATGATGGGATCAACTAGCACCTTGAATGTAATTACCACGGTTGGACCAAATAATAACGTAGGTGATGAATGCCAAATCGAATTACAAGGTACACTTGATTCAGATTCAACAATTACTGAAACCTACCAATTCACAGTGTATGTTGGAGAAAATTGGGGATTGAGTATGGTCATTCCAACATCTATTAAACTAGATGTCGACACATATGAGACATTCAATATTGCAATATCGAATGATGGTACAGAAGAAGATACAATCTCTCTTATCGGAATCGACCAAGAAGGCATTACCTTCGATAATCCTGAACCGGTATCACTCGACAGAGGTCAATCACAATATGTCAGTGTAGGAGTGACGGTTGATTCTTCCATTGTAGGAAATATTACTCTTCAGTTTTACATGTCATCAACAAACAGTGGCATAGATGGGGTATTTGCTAATGGGACATTTGAGGTAAAACCATTCTCCATGTTATCTGTCAGTGGACCTCAAGATAATCGATTGATAATCGCCCCAGGAAGCAATTCCTCAATCACATTAAACATAACAAACTTAGGAACTAGAACTCTAGAACTGACTCCCAGTGTAATTGGTCTGCCTAGTGGAGTATCCATCTTGTCGGGATTGGATTCTCTCACAATAGATTCCGGTGAAACTGTCGATGTTGTATTATTAGTTGGAGCAGCGACTAGTTCTGTTCAATCATCATCAATGTTTGAAGTGAAATTTACAAGTTCTTGGACTGAGGCTAGTATTGAATTGGAACTCCAAATCGTTGACAGAAAAGAAGTATCAATTGATTCGACTAAAAACAAAATTTACGCCTCTCCGATTGAAGATTCGAATATCACGCTAATCATAACCAACCTTGGCACTACAGGTGATAATTTCATCATAGATGTCGATACATCAGAAGTGAGTGATTGGTTCAGTATAGGCATTAGTACCCTCTCAATGAACCTTGATTCAGGAGAATCTGGAATTGTTGAACTATCCGTAAGAGAAACTGCAACAGGTGCACCGCTTGGAGGAACCGATTTACTAATCTCCGTGGTCAGTGTCAATGATTATTCAATCAGTGATGACTTCACTCTTGAGATTATTCCACAGGTTTCAGATGGGATGCTTACTATTGCTTCGAATGTCGATTCTGGTGAACCCGGAGAAAATATCCGTGGAACAATTATCATAACAAATATGGGGACCTCTTATGACACTCTATCCTTGACAACTGTAGAGTTGGATTGTACTCTAAGCAAAACCAATGTTAGTTTGGAGCCAAGTATGTCATCCGCTCCAATCGATTGGAGTTGTACTATTCAGAGGATGCAAATGCAGGCGTTTATGCACTTACATTCAGACTAACATCTGCTGCAAGGTCAAACATGATCATAACCGGAGTTGAAGGATATGACGTCGAACCTGTTTGGGGAGATACAGCTGTTGAATTTGAGATTGAAAATGCAAACTTGGTATTTGATAAGAATAATGAGCAACAAACCATATCCCTAACAATATGTAATATTGCAAATACATACATCCAAGGTAGTTTGGAATTAGTCGGTAAAAATGAACCGCAAATGGATGGAGTTTTCTATCGTGCAGGTGAAACTGGAATTAATGCAACATACAGCCTTTCGAGTGGAGGTTGTCAAGACTTCAGATTGATGCTGACTCCATTGAATATGGATGGATTTGATGCTAATTTGAACATTCACGCTATTAGTCAGATTGATGGAAAAACCATCAGAGACGAGTCTCAACAATTGCGAATGGCAGTCTCGGGACCACATGTTCCTCCGGATGGAATCAACCTTGGATTCCTAGAATTAGATAACAAAAATTCAATGATTATTCTTGCCAGTGGATGGGCTTTAGCCGCTCTTTTGCTGCTCTACATCAAACTATTCAGAAAACCTGTAGAGATTGAAGCGGAAGAAGAAATTGAGGAAGAAATTCCACTTGGTCCTAATGAGGTTAGAATCGATGAATACAACAAAGTGACTTGCACATCCTGTGAATCAAGATTAGGGGTGCCACAAGATTCTGAACCACCGTTTAGGTTCACCTGCCCTAAGTGCCAAACACGAATTAGAGTTGTAGAATAATCTACTTTCTTTGTGCAATCAGTAGGAACGCTGTGTGCCCAAATGGACCATTTACAGGCCTCACACCGCCTTTGGATGCTTTACCCCATTGCCTTTCAATAATCTCGCCAGCCCATACGACTTCAAGTCCAGCCTCTTCGCATGAAAAGCCATGAATTTTCCAATTGGCTCGTAACCGGGCAATAACAAGCGATTCTTCCGCCAATTTTCAATAGAGGAGCACATGAATTGACAGCAGGAGTATGATCTGGCAAATCTAAGATAATTGCATCAAAAGTTAATCCATCATTTGCTAGATTTTTTGCTGCATCTTCAACTGAACTGTCATGATGAACATGATTTGGAAAATCTGTCCATAAATTTCTTGCCCGCTCTAAATTTTCTAATCCAACAGCGGAATGTTCGCTTCTTGATTCAGCTGTGTGTAATTCACCACTTTGACCAAGAACTCGGCAAAGATGTAATGAAAGACCTGCGCTACCCAATCCCGCTTCTAGAATTTGATCACCAGCGCCAATTCCTAACTTAGAAATTAGAACACCAGCATCCTTGTCAGATATTGTTTGAGCACGTCTCTTCATGGATGCGATAACTTCGGGAAGTCTAGGAGATACCACAACCAAGTTTTTATTGCAAATTTCGACAATGTCTCCATGATTCAGTTGAGAAAGAACTTGATGAGAATTGATAATTCCCAAACCTTTTACCTTTCTATTTTCATCTACTAATTCGATGCAGTATGTCTTTCCAGACTCTTCTTGAAGAAGAACCCAATCATCTGCCATAGTACACCGTGCTTTTCGCTTATTTATTGATGATTCTAATAATTTAAAATTGAACTTGAAAGCGCTTTGTTCTTAAACTATGAAAATACACCGCAAGACATGAAGTCTAGCCCTGCTTTTATCTCGTCCTTACTTGTCGTTATATTTTTGTCAAGTTTGTCTGCGGGATTCTTTACCACAACATATGTAGAAAATCAACCTGAATTGGAAGAAGAACCAATGGTTGCCCAAAGTCATGGAACTCACGCAACCAGTCCAGGTCACGTAGTTTTCGGACAGTATATCTCATCTGATAACTGCAGCCACTGCTCTAAAGTTGGAGGTGGTTCAGATGCCCACCACTCAATCAAAGAAACATTCCCTGATGAGTATGTGTACGTGACTTACATGTCTTCTTCTTACGGAGACACTGACACCGCAAGAGCAGGAAATGTAGCACCATACAATTGGGCATGGTCAACAGGTGGGGCGCCTGACGCATACTTCGGCGACAGAACAGATAAGAATCAAGGTGGAGCCAACGCCCAATACACCACATACGATTCACTTTTCTCGTCCGGTGGAGGAATGCACAGCACTGTAAACGACTACGGGATGTCTGCTGCAATTAGCCAAAACGGAAACGTTTACGACATTAGCGTTGGATACAAGTACAAAGGATCAGGAACACCAGCATCTAACATGAAGTTGTATGCTGCACTTGTTGACAAGGATTGTACAGGTTATTCTTATTCATCAGGAATCCCTCACGGATACAACTGCTGGATGGCTTGGCTTACTTCTGGAGACACATACAAATCCAAGAGTTCCGGAACTGGTTCTTCTTTCGCAAGTGTATCAGTCACTTCTACTGAACAGTTTACCACATGGTCATCAGTACCTACAAATGTTGTCCCTGGTGGAATTAACAAGGCAATCGTAGTTGCTGTACTAATGGCAGGAAATCAAGTATCTGTGGGAGGCACAAGCCCTCACGTTTACCACGCAGTCGATTCAACAATGGGCCCTGTGATTGATGTCGGAGTCAAGTCTCTAACTGTGACCAACTCAAATGCTCCAAACGGAGGGTACATTAACGGCGATATGCTTGACTTGGAAGCAACCATAGCAAACAATGGTGACGAACCATACCTTGATGGAGGAAGTGTCAAGTTCTTCTACAAAGATGGAATCACAAAGAATTACGTCGGTGGAACACAGAGTTTGTCAAGTTTCACCACATCTGGTGCAACACAATCTTTCACGCAAACAATCGACACATCCAACCTTCCTGCAAACGCATATCAAACATCATTCGGTGTCGAAATAAACGGTTTGATAGATGATAAATATCCTTCAAATAATGAAAATACACAAACCGTCCCTCATGACCTTGCTCCTTCAGCAAGAAAAGCTCAGGTAATTGGAAGCAATGAGATTTCAAGAGGCGACAACTTCCTGATTGAGGCAAAGGTCACAATTAATGACGCCGTTGACCTAAACACTTCCTTCTATACGTTGAAGTAGAATTCTCACCTGCTGGCCAAAACCAATGGCTTGGCGGTGAAGAATATGTTGTAGGTGGCGAATCAGTGTACCAAGAAGGAACTTCCAATGAACACAGGCAATACCTAATCAAGCCAACAATGGAAATGGGCGCCGGAGATTATGACATCAGAATTCGTGCTATGGATTCTAGAATGCAGGTTAGTGATTGGCAAATCACTGAAGATGCATTTGCCCTGATGAATGCAGTCCCAACCATCACTGCAGAACCAATTCCAACCGTCAAGGTCCAGACCTCTACAAAGGTTTCAATTGTTGACAATATCAACGATGCAGAGACTCCACGAGGCGACTTGGTGATTTCAAGTTCAAGCCCTAACTTCGTTGCATGGCATGCAGATACCGAAGAAATCGAAGTATACTTTGAGAACATTAAGTATGTCAACGGCCAGCCAACTGCTACTGGAATCGAAGTTTCAGTTTCTGACGGCATCGATACAGCTTATGGAACACTCTTGTTCAACGTCATAGAAAACGGACAACCTCGCTGGGCAGGTGTTGCAAAGCAATTTGTTGATGAAGGTTCATCCTCTTCGACAAATCTGCTTCCATATATCTCAGATACAGATGAACAAGGCAATCCTGCTTCAACTGATGACATCGTTCTAGCAATTGTGGATAACACAAACCCTGATTTGCTAGAATTTGACTTGAGAGGTTTCACTCTGAACTATGCAACTTCTGATGATGATGTAAACGGAGAAACAACTGTCACAATTCGTGCAAGCGATGGATCACAATACTCCGACCAGATGATTACAATCGCAATCAACCCAGTCAACGACGCTCCAAGATTAGACTTGTCCGAGTATGAAGGACTAAGGCTGAAGGTAGGAACTCAGAAGGTAATTTACCTATCAGAGATTCTAACCGACATTGATGGAAGTACTGACGATATCACTGTCACAGCCAGCAATGAAGTACCTGGAGCAGCAAGATACAGTTTCCTAGACAATACACTAACAATGATTTGGGAACAGGAAGGAATGCAAACCGTGACTATTCAGGTTGAGGACAGGTATGATGCTCAAATTTACCATTTAGAAATCGAGGTTTACGACTCAGTACCTCTGCTAGTGGGTTCAGGACCTGATGCGGATGTGACTATCGAAGCATCAAACGTTTACAAATTTGAACAGCCAGTTGTGACAATGTTCCTCAACAAGGATGATGTGACTATCACTTCTCTATCTACAACATGGCAATTGTGCAATGGAATGACTGGTGTTTGTTCCATCAACAGTGTGATTGAACACGACATTACACAAAAGAGCCTAGGTTGGACATACGACCCACTCGGCGGACAATTAAGCGCGGAGGGTATGCTTCACCAAGACTACATCACCCTTGCCAAAGTAGTTGCGATGTCTTCCAGTGGTGAGAAGTTCCAATATCAGGGAACTTCAATCAAGTATACTGCAGAAGAGGAAGCACCAGGCCCTGAGTCAATGACTGAGGAGGAAGTAATCAGCCTGATCGAAACCTTAGATGAAGAAATTCAGACTCTAAAAGCAGAAATCGCTGCTCTTGAGGCTGGAAGTCAGGCTCATAACGCTGCAACAGCAGAATTGGCAGACCTAGAAGCTGACAGAGATGAGGCTTGCCAATACACTACTTGTGACGAAGCCAAGTCTGCTGCGACTGATGTTGCAGAAGGCGGTCTTGATACAACCATGATTCTAATCATCGTTGGAGTTGTCATCGTAGCCCTTCTAGTTGGAATCATGATGATGAGAGGCGGAAAGGGCGAAGGAGTGGAGGTCGTAGATTGGGCTAACTCACTACCTGCTCACGACACTGTTGCAAACTCAATGTACGGAGGAACACAAGAAATCTTCCAACAACAAGTAGCACCACCTTCTGCAGTAGCACCTCAAGTTCCAGCAGGAGCACCTCCTCTTCCACCTGGTGGATTACCAGCAGGCTGGACAATGGAACAATGGGCTTACTACGGCCACCAATATTACGACCAATACAATCAGTGATGGAAAATCTACAGGTTGAAATATGCCTGAAGATACACAAACCCATAAAATGGTCCGGATAGGAGGGATACATGTGCCTGAAGACGAATTAGTGAATGAAGCGGCTTCCTCTGCCGAAGATGAGGTTGCCGACGAAGGCCCTGTCGAAGAGGAGCCATTGGTCACTATTTGGAGTCCAGAGTCAGGAAACAATGTGGACTTAAACGAGACACCTGTAGATGAATGGGTGCGAAGTATCGATTTCGATTCAACAGAAGATGTACCAATCCCTGAGAGGCTTGTCGACCAAGTAATTGGACAAGAGGCCGGTTCTGTCGTTATCAAAAAGGCTGCTGAACAAAGAAGACACATGATGATGATTGGAGACCCTGGCACTGGCAAATCAATGCTAGCGAGGTCTATGACCGAACTCTTACCCCAAGATAAGTTAGAAGATATTCTATGCTATCCCAATGCGGATGATGAAAATGAACCAAGAGTTCGAACAGTTCCCGCTGGTAGAGGCGATAGAATCGTTAAATCTCAAAAAGAAGCTATTCGCATTCAAAAAGAAAAGAGCCAAAAAATGCTAATGATCGGTTTCGTGGCGATTGCATTTTTGTTGGCAATCGTTGCAATACAAAGCGGAGATATCCTAACATTACTATTTGGAATGCTTTTGCTGATGTTTGGATACATGTTCCTAAGGTCCCGATTAGGTGGCGCTGAGGAAAACAGAATCCCAAAAGTATTAGTCAAGCATCAAGCAAATGATGCACCGCCATTCGTTGATGCAACCGGTACACTATCTGGAAGTTTACTTGGTGATGTAAGGCACGACCCTTTCCAGAGTGGTGGCATGGAAACTCCAGCCCATGAAAGAGTTGAGCCTGGTGCGATTCACAGAGCACACGGTGGAGTTCTTTACATCGATGAGATCAACTTGTTAAGACTCGAAGAGCAACAGGCCTTGTTAACCGCTATGCAAGAGAGAGCGTTTCCTATTTCAGGGCGCTCTGAAAGGTCTAGTGGTGCTCTAACCAAAACAGAGGCTGTTCCATGTGATTTCATACTAATCGCAGCTGGAAATCTAGACGCTATTCAAGGCATGCACCCTGCTTTGAGGAGCCGTATTCGTGGATATGGATACGAAGTTTACGTTAACTCACACATGCCTGATACAACGGCTAACAGAAGGAGACTGATACGATTCATCGCTCAAGAAGTGAGAAGAGATATGGGTACTTCCAGAGAAATTCCACATTTCGATAGGTCTGGTGTTTCTGTGATTTTACGTGAAGCACAAAGAAGAGCAGGTCGAAGAGGAAAACTCTCACTTCGTCTTCGTGAATTAGGTGGATTGGTTAGAATCGCAGGAGATCTAGCATGCGAAGAAGGTGCACAATATACCACATCTAAGCATGTCTTAGCCGCCCGTAATATCGCTAAACCATTAGAGCAGCAAGTCGCTGATAGAATGATTGAAAGAAGGCAAGAATATTCTCTAGTTGTAAACTCTGGAAATAGAATTGGAAGAGTCAATGGTCTTGCAGTCCTGGGTGCTGATTCTGGACTTTCCGATTACAGCGGAATCATGCTCCCAGTAGAAGCATTGGTTACCCCGTCTTTGGGAGGCGGTGGAAAAGTTCTTGCCACAGGTGGGCTTTCAGATTTAGCGAAAGAGAGTGTGACCAACGTGAGTGCAGTAATCAAGAAACTCACAGGAAAAGATGTTTCAGATTACGACATTCATATTCAGTTTGTAGATACACACGGGGTCGATGGAGATTCCGCTTCCATTACTATTGCAACTGCGATTATTTCCGCATTGGAAAACATCCCAATTAGACAAGACCTAGCAATGACAGGTAGCCTGTCTGTAAGAGGAGAAGTCTTACCTATTGGAGGAGTTACTGCAAAGATTGAATCTGCTGCTAAATCAGGGATTAAAACCGTGGTAATACCAAGAGCAAATGCTCAAGACGTCCTCCTAGACCAGCAATTCGAAAGTATCGAAGTAATTCCAGTAGATACACTGGATGAAGTAATGGAACATGCGCTGATTGTCGGCGAGAATAAAACCAGCCTAGTTGAAAGACTAACAGCTGTTATTGACAGATTAACACCTGATATTACTGCAAGTAAACAGATGTCTTGAGTAAACACTCAACACGGGATTACCTCAAGTATGTGTAATCTTTGTAGCGACTATGGGCGAAGTTGGGCATGACTCAGCGACATCTAATTTCCAAGAACGTATTACGATATTCTCCCACTCACTAATTATCATAGCAGTGATTTGTATAGCAATGATTCATCTTGAGAGTGTTTTGAAACCATTCTTCATTGCATTGGGTATTTATTTTGTATTGAAACCGGGGGCAGACAAACTTTCAAAGAATAATTTCCCTGTTTTCTTATCATATTTGACCATGCTAATGTTATTCATTCTGATTATCACCTCAGCAGCATTCTTTGCATGGACTCAAGTTCAGGGCCTAGTTGAGGATGAAGACAAACAGTCAGAGTATGATGATAAACTTGACATCCGTTGGAAGCAACTCAAAGATTTCCCTGTTATTGGAGGAATGATAAAAGACACAACCGGAGATGATACTGACTCATTTGCCTCTGGTCTTCAATCACTAGGTATTGGTTCTGGTGGAGGAACCTCTGACTTAATCACGTCTGTAGTTAGCGAAATTGGGGCTGTGATTACCACAAGCATAACTGTACTATTTTTCTTGATTTTCATAATTTTCGAAGCACACTTACTACCAGGAAGAATTGAACGTGCATGGCCTGATTCCAGTTCCAAAAAGATGGCAGTTATTCAAAATCAAATCGAGGAAGGCATCAACACATACATCATTGTAAAGACCGGTTGTGGGCTTGGAAGTGCAGTTGTTGCAGCGATAGTAATGATGGCTTTCGGAATCGACCTTTGGTTTGTTTGGGCAGTTCTAACATTCATTCTGAATTATGTTCCATACATCGGTTCCCTTATTGCTACAATTCCACCTCTAATTATTGGGTTGATTTTGCTAAAACCAATTGGACTAATTGTACTGGCATTACTTCTTCTAGTCAATCAACAAGTTTGGGGAAATTACATAGAAACAAAATGGGCAGGAAGAGCATTGGACTTATCGCCGGTAATTTTGCTATTGATTACTGCATTCTCCTTCTGGCTATGGGGAATTGTGGGAATGGTTTTGGCAGTACCGCTCTTCGTTATCGTTAAAATCGTATTAGAAAACATTGAGGAAACAAGACCTATCGCAATTCTACTTTCTGAAAGAGCACCGACTCTTAACGAAGCATGGCTTGATGCACTTAGAGATGGAAACTTGTCGATTGGGGAATATCATAAGTTTACCGAATTACAGAAGAGTTTGGGCGTCTCTGATAAAGAAGTCACACGTATTTCAGGAATTTCTGCAATTAAAATAATTAGCAAAAGAGGCAGAGCAAGACCGAGTGAAATCGAATTTGTTTTATCTGCTGCAGTTGGAACGGTGTATTACGATTTGTTCGAAGAAAATCTAACCACTGGAAAGATATCTCAGACAATGAGAAAAGACCTTGACAAATTGAAAGATTTACTTTCAGAAGAAGAGTAATCACAAAGATTCTCTAAGTAATTTTTCCAATTCGGTGTTGATCATTAGAATCAGAGTTCCGAATTCGGGTGGAATGTTTGGATCTTCATACAATTCTTCCAATTGATTTTGGGTCATAGCGATTCTGACATCCATTTCTTTTGCCTTATTTAGCAACCAATTTTCGCATGACTCTTTAGCACCTTTCCTAATATTTCTTGGCACCTTAGGGTCATCGATTTGATTGATAACAGTCGCGATTTGTTCTAATTTAGTTTCAATATCGGACATGACCATCACCTGCACAAAGACTCGTGCAACCCTTCGACTGAAGTGTCGGATTTAAGTTAATTGCCGCATTCCGAGTAATATGGAGTCCGGAGAAATCATCGCTTGGACTCGAATATCTGTACTGATTTTAGCCCTCGGAATTGCTGCCTGGTTAGACCATAAAGAAAGAAGAGTACCAAACGAATTTTGGATTACTTGGTCTAAACCCGCTATTTTTCTTTGGACACTAGATTTGTTGAATCAAGAGGCTGAGTGGTACATTTTCGCCTCAGCAGCAGGAGTTGTTGCATATGCTTCAATAGCCTTAATCGGTAGACCAACATTCAAAGATATCAAAAATGGAAATCGACTTGATATTGCTGTTTCGGTATGGTACATAGTCGGTATATTTGGAATTGCAGTGGGCATTTCAAACCATTACACAGATGACTTAGTAGCAATTTTGAATGGAGAAGGTGAACATCAGGCTCAATTATGGTGGTCAACTGTCGCTGTTTTCATTCCGATTGCATTAATCGATTTTGCCTGGCGAGCGAGATTAATCCATGGGGGCGCTGATTGTAAAGGTTTGATGTGGGCATCAATTCTCATTCCATCCTGGTCAAGTATTCCTGTGATATATCCAGAGACCATTGATTCTACAATTATCGCTTTGCCGCCAGCAATTGCATTGCTAGTTTGGGGAGGTTTTGCTTTCTTGATTTTACCATTCATTATGGTTATCAAGAATCTGAAAGAAGGAAATACAAATTTCAGATTGATTTGGCACGCTGAAAAGATGAATGTAAATGATGTAATGAAATCACATGTTTGGTTGTTATCAAGCATTGTAGAGATGCCGAGTGGCGATAAGAAAATTGTTCACAAAACTAGAGCGCCTTCTAAGACTCCCACAGTCGAAAAGTTGCAACAAAGCATTGACCAACTGATTGAAAATGATGTAGAGAAGGTTTGGGTCACTAGGAAATATCCGCTACTAGTTTTCCTTTGGCCAGCAACCTTACCCCTATTGTTGGTAGGAGGGCCGATGGCAATTATTTTGCCTGCAATTGGCTTAGTATGATCAAGCACCCTTTCGCTCAATGTTCTTAGGGCGTAGTCCCTTATAGCTACACTTTCTACAGGACTTGGCTTTGACTGCATTTCTTGCATTACACTTCATGCAGATGCTTCGCTTTAGCATGCGGGCTTCTGCTTCAGGGAATCGAGCCATAATGCGCCGACCTGCTTCCCATATTTAACCCAAACCATCGCCGCATTACCTCTTAATTCAAGGGATGTCACCCTTTCGAGGTAGTTGTGCGTATTATCAGGTTACCTGGAATCCACCATGATTCGAACGCGATTATTTTTTCAGGTTCAGATTCAAATGTACTGATTGATGCTGGTACAACATGGCACCAAATGCTGCAAGTTGAGAGAATAATCGGACACGTTGGTGACGAAGGAACAATCGATAATATCTTGCTTACTAGTCGCAGATATCCATTTTCAGGTGCTGCAAAATACATTAGTGAAGCATTTGACAATGCACCAATTTTTATTCACAACGATGCTATTTCTGTAATGGAAACCGGTGACTTTTTCTCAACTTGGGCTAATCGATATGATTCAGATATGCCTAGTACCAAATGTAATCCAATAGCACAAGGGGACAATTTCAATTTGGGCGATGGCGCGATTGTTGCGCTTTCTTTACCCGGTCATTGCCCGGATGGTATGGGATTTTTTGAGAAAGACAGGGGGGTTCTTGTAACTGGAGCGCTACTTCCAAGAGCAGATAACCCAACAAGATGGGATATGCCGGGTGGTAGCCTTCCCGAACTGATAACTTCTTTCAAAACAATTCATGACTTAAATCCACAAAGTATTGTCCCTGCGAGAGGGCCTTCAATAAGGGGAGAATCAAGAGTCGAGGAAGTAATTACTCAGCATCTCAATTTCTTTGAAGAATGTCAAGAAAATTCTGGTGCTGCACCAAGAAGTTGGCCCCGACCAGCGCGAACGGCGTATTATCTTGTTTCAGATCCGCCGTGGCCACTGAAAGAAAAAGAATCTTCAAGCAATAAGTAAGGTCTTTTCTCCAAGCCAATCTACTACTTTTCTGTCCCATCCTTGATGGATATGTAAGTTGGTTCCCTCGACCTTCAATGCGGAAGCTGGTCCATCCAACTCGAATAATGTCACTTTGTTATCTGGAACATTTTGGCCTACAATGTGGACCTTGCCATCTTCACAACCGACCAATATGCTTTCTCCGCTGATGGAAGAGCAACACAATGAACGAATTTTCGACATCCCGACAACATAACGGTCAATTAATTCCATTTGAGGTATTGAAACAAAACTAACCCCACCATAGTCATCTCCTATGACAACTCTGTCGATCTTACCATTTGGGCCAATTAATCCTAACAAAACACTGGCTTGGGCTGCTATTTTCAGTCTTCTTTCTCTTTCCCCTTTTTGCTTCCAGATTATTGATGCATCATCTAATGCGACCAATGTACCATACTGCGTGACAAGGGACCTTATTACTGCTCTAAACTGTCTCATGACATCTGAAACAGGGCACTACGGTACTGATGCTTTTTCATGACACATTAAGTGAAAGTGAAAGTGATTAGTACTGGGTGTTTTTATCTTCCTTGTTATCCTTTTTCCAGACCTTGTAGCAATTCTTGCAAACCCGAACTCGATTTTTACGGACCGTAAAGCTACCTTCTCCCCAGGTTTCTATGCCATTCTCTTGGCTTAGTGACCTGCCACCCATGTGCTTGTCAGCATAACCATCACAATCATTGATGCAACATGGCATCTCTCCGACCTTTGCGACCTTTTCCTTGTTCGACTTCTTTTTCGAACTAGAAGGAATACGGATCTTTCGCTGAACTCTGTCAGTTCTTCGGCTGCTCATGTGTTAACGGCGTAGCCGCTATCAAATGAACATTATCGCTATTACCAACTTCATTCCAAATCGATAAGCAGTTCAATGTCTCTTAGTATCTGTCTAATGGTCACTTCAGATACATCTGCTGCCTTACAGATTTCAGCCTGGGTTCTCTTGTGGTTAGTTTGTCTAACGGCGGCATACAGAATTGCAGCGGCTACACCCACTGGTTTCTTACCTTGCCACAATTCTTGCCTTGCTTCTACCATCTTCCAGATTGCATTAATGGCTTGAATAGTGTTTGCAGGAAGTTCAAGGTCACTGATGAGTTTGTTGAAAAACGCATCTGGCTTGGTCACCTTTTGCAATCTCATCTTACTGGAGATTTGCCTAATCATTCTTGACAGTTCTTTTTCTTCTACTTTGAATCTCTCTGCAACATTATGGATTTGCACAGGCATGTTATCCTGTCTTGCAACCAAATAGCAAACCGCTCCAGCCACACCGGCTACGGACCTTCCTGCTACATAACCTAAGAGTGACAATTTTGAGTAGATTCTACAAGCTTCCTCTTGCTGGTTTTTGGTAAGGTTGGAGTGATTCTTAATCATGTCATTAGCCTTCATCACGTTTCTAACTCTAGATGCCCTTGCTTGGCTTCTTTCATCGATGATTCTCCTTCTTCTCCACTTTCTAGCACTAGTACTGTTCATACCATATCTTGCAGCAGCAGAAGATGAAACATCAGCTTTAGCGATGTGTGTGTTTAAACCTCTATCAGAGTATAGGTATGAGGTTGGTCCTCCAACTCTTGACCTGTCTCCTGTTGAATCTGAAAAGTTGGTCCATTCAGCACCTGGGTCAATTAGGTTCTCTTCAACTACCAAACCACAGTCACCACAAGACACTTCGCCTCTGCTGAAATCAGATGACCAGTTTGTTGCACCACAATCAACACACGGCTTCGTATGTCCATCTACTGTTGCCTTGTGTGGTCTCTTTGAACCGAAACCTGGCCTAGCTATGTTTTCTCTCTGCATTGCTTCTTTTTGCTCTTCTTGCTCTTTTCTCACGTCTTCACTTACCATCTTCTCAACTCCGAGTTGTTTAGTCTGTTCCAAGGGGTTATAGTCTTTTCGGGGTTTACCCTTTTTGACCGGGCCTTAGCGAACACCACTAATGCCCATCCCTTCCAACATATGAGAGTAGACACCGTCCTATTTAAAGGCCACGAATTTATGCATCATTTATGGAAACCAAATTCGCGAAACCGTAACTATTTCGTTGTGGACATTATTATACCTGACGGATTTTGTGAAATGGAATTTAGCAAAATGAAAGCGCATAGGTTATGCACTTCATGCTATGCCATCGTAATGGGGAAAGATGCCAGCAACCGTAGTTTTAGGAGCCCAGTGGGGAGACGAAGGTAAAGGCAAATTGGTGGACAGATTGGCAGAATCCGCAACATGGGTCGCTAGATTCCAAGGTGGAAATAATGCCGGACATACAGTTGTATTAGGTGAAAGGGTTCTAAAATTCCATCTGCTTCCTTCTGGGATCACCAGAGAAGATTGTGGATTAGTCCTCGGCGATGGCATGGTAATCGACCCTTGGGTGTTAGACAGAGAGTTGAACGATTGGATTGCTGGAGGTGGCAGAGACCCCGCTGGTCAGCGCCTGTTCATCTCAAATAGAGCCCATATCATCCTCCCATACCACACATACCTTGACGGCTTAGACAAGAAGATAGGAACGACCGGCAGAGGAATTGGACCTACTTACGCTGACAAAATCAACAGAATTGGTCTGCGATTCGCCGATTTAGATTACTGCAACTTTGAGGAAATGGCTGAAAGACAAAACAAGAGTTTGGAGGCTGCGGGGTGCTCTCAAAGAGTGACATCGAATGAATTAGAAGAGCAAATTACCTGGATAAAGCAAAGATTCGGACCTGCTATTACAGACACCGGTATTCTCCTAGATAATGCCCTCAAGATGGGGGAAAGAATCATCTTAGAAGGAGCACAAGGCTGCCTACTAGACATCGACCAAGGCACGTTCCCATTCGTCACCTCTTCGGTAACATCTAGAGGTAATGCTACACACGGAGCTGGAATCCATCCAGGACACGTCGACAATGTAATCGGTATAACAAAAGCATACATCACAAGAGTAGGACACGGCCATATGCCTACAGAATTATTCGATGAAGTAGGCGACCACTTAGGAACAGTGGGTCACGAATTTGGAACAACCACCGGTAGAAAGCGAAGATGTGGATGGTTTGATGCAGTAGTTATGAGACATGCAAACAGAATCAATGGATTTACAGAAATCGCTCTAACTAAACTCGATGTTCTCGGTGGCCTTGATGAGATTAACATCTGCGTAGGATACAAAATGGGAGATGTAGAGATCAATGAAATGCCGGCTAGTGCAATTGCTCTAGAAGACTGTGAACCAATTTATGTCACCATGCCAGGGTTTGCATCTCATTCGGTAGAAGAGTGGCTAGGAATCGCCCAAAAATGCAATTCCGAAGGCTTAGGATTCTCTGGATTACCAGCAGCTGCTCAGAACTATATCACTAAACTAGAATCGATTTAGGGAGTACCGATAACTTCTGTCGGCCTTGGTCCAGACCGTGATGCCACAGTCGACCGCATGTGAATCCTCAAAAAGGAGAAACTTTCCCGCAGGAATTAGGGGCGCTTAGCTCAGCTGGAAGAGCGCTTGGTTTGCAACCAAGCGGCCGGGGGTTCAAATCCCCCAGCGTCCACCACTTTTTCTGTCAAAATCGGCGAATAAATGAAGACAGCGACTTGACTTAACAAACCTTATCCCATCAGAACGCATCCGGCATTCATGGGCCTTGTTAGACATTCCATATTGTTCGATGCCCATGTCACCCAAAAACCGAAAGCAATAATTCTCGTTGTACTTTTTGTTCTGTCCTTCTATTCTACCTATGGCATATCAAATCTTCAATCACAGAGCACTTCATTACTGGAAACTCCCATCGCTCAATCAAGCCACGTTGATTTGGACGATATCGTCCTCACTAGAAATGTATCGATGACTCCAATCAACATCGATATCGACCCAAGCACACAAAATTCAGCATCGCTGGGTTTGGGAGAACTTCACTCATGCATGATTGCCTCAGACACATCGCTTCACTGTTGGGGCAATAATAATGGCGGTCGATTAGGACTTGGAAACAACACAAATAATGAGAATAGTCCACTTCCTGTTACATGGCAAGATGGTAGTTCGGGTGCTACTGCAAGACTCATTGCTGCAGGTGGAAATCACGGATGTGCTGTATTGTCTTCAGCAACAGAAAGTTTTGCCTGTTGGGGTAGAAACAGCGCCGGTCAATTGGGTGTAGGCAATACTACGAATGCAGGAGTTTGGCGATACTTTCCAAACAATGTCACAATCAGCAACACCTCTACAACTCAAATATCTGAAATTTCATTGGGCAATGAATGGACCTGCGTAATCTCCAACAACGATGTATATTGCTGGGGAAGTAACAGCGATGGACAAATTGGCCAGGGTAGTTCCGGGGGATCAGTGACAACCCCCACTTTGCTTGATTTAGGAACAAATGTTGATGCGGTTCGTATTGAATTAGGTCAGAATCATGCCTGTGCTATCTCTAGCGATGGTGATGTCTATTGTTGGGGAAAAAATAACGCTGGCCAAGTCAATGGTGGAGACCCAAATACTAACGATGTTACGAGTCCGAGTAAAATATTGTCTGCAGATACAAACTCTGGCGATGAATGGGCAGATATTGCCTTAGGAGATTCACATTCTTGTGCCCTATCCACTAACAACTCGATTTTTTGCTGGGGGAAAAATGACCAAGGGCAATTAGGTTTTGGAAATATATCAGCATCTTCTGCAATCATTTGGGAACCTGACAACGTATCGGAGCAATGGGATTTGTCAATTGCGCATCCTATTGCAATTGATGCTGGCCTCGAACACACGTGTGCTTTGCTCGACAATGGAAGTGTTTTTTGTTGGGGCAACAATGGAAAAGGTGAGTTAGGGAGAGGTCAAATCAATACATCTCCTAGTAATTCATTAGCAACACCAGAGGCTGTATCATTCCCACAGGGAACAGTAATCTCTGAATTGAATATAGGTGGGAGGCATAATTGTGCTGTTGATGTGAGTGACAACTTATACTGCTGGGGCCATAACAACCATGGTCAATTGGGCCTTGGAAATACTTCGGTTGTTGGAGAGCCATCACCAATTCTTGTAAATATTCCAATCGAAACCGAATGGGAGATTTATCCATCTCTTCCTCAAGGATTGACATTAAACAATACTACTGGAGTATTGAGTGGCAATCCCTCTAGCGTTCTGAGTAAAACCGAATATACTGTTTACGCAAATAGTACAGTAGAACGTTCTCGCTCAATCAACATTACAATCTTAGAACAACCTCCTGTTATATCGTATAACTCCACGCAATACGAATTGATTCTAAATCTAGGTGATAATCTTCCGATAACACCCTCCTCTACAGGTGGAAATGTCACGAGTTGGGCAATATCTGATACTCTCCCTCTAGGGTTGAACTTTTCGAATGGAATCATCAATGGGACACCACAAGTTTTGCAATTAACGCCACTTAATTACACAATTTGGGCGAATAACACAGGAGGATCTGACACTTGGAACCTTTCGATTAGAGTTGTAGACCAACCAATGAATTTGACGTACAATCCTCAACACATGTACTTGACTAAAGATATCCAAATGAATCCAAATCAGCCCACGATTACTGGAGGGTCACCAGGTACATTTGAAATTGAGCCATCACTACCATCAAATCTTCAATTCGATTCAACAAACGCAACGATTTCTGGGACACCAACGATTGAACAATCTACCACCAACTACACAGTTTGGGCAAATAATTCAGGAGGTAATGAATCAGTTATTGTCTCCATCACTATAGTCGATCAGTTACCAACAGTTTCGTACAATATCACAATCTTAGAGTGTATAAAAAACACCTCGCAAAACCTCCCATTTTCGCCTGTTATATCTGGTGGTGGAACCATTACTTCGTGGCAAATAAATCGGAGTCTGCCTACTGGTTTAGATTTGAATTCATCAACTGGTGCAATTGAGGGGATACCAACACAATTGACCCCGATAACGCAGTTCAAGATTTGGGCAAACAATTCTAACGGGAGCATTGAACTTTTACTGAACCTTTCAGTTGTCGACCAATTGCCGAATATCAATTACAATCCAAACAATGTTATTCTAACAATCAATAACAGTCATTCCGATTTTCCATTACCTCCAACAATTACCGGTACAGGTGAAATTATTTCCTGGGAAATATCGGGAATATTACCAACAGGAGTTGAGTTTAATCAATCAACGGGAATATTCTCAGGAATCGCCACAGAATTATTTTCCGAAACAACATATACGATTTGGGCAAATAATTCAGGTGGCTCTAGAAGTACATCATTTACTTTGAGGGTCATCGATGAAGCTCCAAGTATCGAATACCCTTCCTCAGCACTTATACTCATCAACAATACACAAAGCACCGACTTACCATTCGAACCGGTAATTTCTGGAAATGGCTCTATTGATACTTGGGAAATTAACGCTACCCTACCAGAGGGATTAAACTTCGGAGTCAATAATGGCACAATTTGGGGCACACCGACCGAGTTGTGGAATCAGACTGCATACATGGTTTGGGCCAACAACACAGGTGGCTCAGCAATTGCCTATCTCAACATTACAGTGGTTGACCAATTTCCTGATGTCTGGTATAATTTCACATCAATAATGTTGGTTGTCGACCAAAACAGCCAACTTTTGCCGTTAACACCACAAACGAATGATGTCGGGAAGATTACAAGTTGGACAATACAGCCATCACTACCGGAAGGATTGGATTTTAGCAATCAAAATGGTACAATATCAGGCATCCCTACAGAATTATTGGAAACAACAAATTTCACTGTTCGTGCAAGCAATACTGGAGGATTTGTAAATATCTTTATTGAAATTACAGTGGTTGATCAAACTCCTTTAATACAATATGTTCCCGATGAAATAATTCTTACAGTCAATCAGACATCGTTGTACCTCGAGCCGCAAATAATCGGCCAAGGAAACCCAACTTCATGGTCGATTATACCGCCGTTGCCAAATGGCTTGAATATGGTTAATGGCACAATCTCTGGAATGTCATCAGAAGTTCTAATTCGGACAACTTTCACTATTCTAGCATCAAACTCTGGGGGACAAGTTTCGACAACTCTAAACATCACTGTCAATGATCTTCCGGTGATATTCAATTACAATTTGACAATTCTTGAGATGGTCATCAACCAAAACCATCCTTTCTTACCATTGTCACCTAATATACAAAACTCAGGAAGCCCAGATTCATGGGAAATTTATCCAAATCTTCCACAAGGATTGTATTTTTCAAGTGAAAATGGAGTGATTAGTGGTATTCCCGAAGTGATTCAAGAAATTCCAATCACATACAAAATATGGGCAAATAATTCAGGAGGACCGTCTTTCTCTGAGTTAACAATCAGCATTATTGATACAATCCCGATTATAGATTATGACCCTTCGAACCTTACATTATATCTCAACACACCGCATCTCAATTTCCCGCTCATACCAAACGTAATTGGAGCCGGAGAGGTAGATATTTGGGAAATACATCCATCTCTACCAGCTGGAATCCAATTTAGTTCGTCAAATGGAACGATCTGGGGTGTAGCCAGCGTAATATCTCCTCTGCAACAATACATTATTTGGGCGAATAATTCGGGCGGTTCGTCAACTAGTTCAATCAACATTGTAGTCCTTCCATATTTGGACATTCAATACCCTATTATCGAGTTAATTTTGGTACAGGGCCAACCTATGACGCCTCTATCGCCCTCATTATCTCCAGATGTACCTGGAGATTGGATTGCGACACCTGCTTTGCCAACCGGCTTATTCATTGAGCAAAATATCGGGTTAGTAAATGGAACACCATTAAATTCTCAAATTCGAACTGAGTACTTGATTGAATTTTCAAACCAAGATTATGGTTCATCCCAAACAATACTTGCAATCACAGTTTTACCTGATATGGACGGTGATGGCCAACCAGACTCTGGATATGACCAGGGTAACTTCACGTTTGACGATGATGATGACGGTGATGGATGGAACAACACCATCGAAGTAGAGTGTGGCTCTCATCCCCAAAACTCATCCAGTGTACCGAAATTTTCGGGAGGTGTATGTATACTCAAATCAGAAGAAGACAGAGGCTTGCCCTACACCGAAGATCTTTGCCTTCCGATCTTCATCGCATTCCTTCTGCTGATAGCCACGTTCTTTCTTTACAGAAACATCCTTATGGGGTTGTTGTGGTTTACACTTGCCCTCATCGGATTGAGGAAAATAGACCCCCTATCCTCGTCAAGGAGGACGAATAACGCAATTCGGAGGCCATCGGATTGGTAATCGGCATCAAGGTTGTTAATGGCGTTCTTGTTCAATCAACACCATGGCCAAATCGGGTCGCTGTGCCTCGATGAGTGAAACAATAGCATCCAGAATTAGACAACAGTTACAGCCTTGTGCGACTCCCCAGCGTCCACCATCCCTCAAAAGCGATACTGAAAGCATGAAATTTAATCCCAGATTGTTCCACCTCAATGTTGTAAATTACCAACAAATTTCTTTAAGTCTAGATGATTAATAAATCTAGTAAACTTATTTTCAAAACCCAACCCATCTCCAATACAATCTAAAAGTCAATCGTTTACGAATGAATATGGCTCGTTTACCTACTTACATAATGACAATTATAATTCTAATGTCGTTATCGCCTTTCGTCATACAATTGAGTCATGAAAATCAACTTGAGAATAACGATTTTTTATCCTCATCCAGTTCAACTAATGTAACCATTTCACCAATAAGTGGGTGGACCACAGGAGGTGAGAACATTACAATTACCGGCTCAGGATTCCTTGAAATGGCTTTCAAGAATGTCTCTAGTGATCGCAAATCCTACTCATGGACAACGAATACCATCAACTATGTCACCGGAGCAGGATATTCGCCAAGCGTGGTCGTTGATTCAAACGGAACTGTTCACATAGTTCATGTCCTCGTTAACGACAATGAATTATGGCATTCAAAACTGGCATCCGGTAGTTCGACCTGGATTCATGACAAGATCATGGATTGTAATGGTTGCCGAGAGGCAGATATGACAATCGACAGCAACGACAACCTTCACCTAGCCTTTTATCTAAAACAGGATGGCACTACGGGTTACCTCTATTACGGCACCTACAATGGTTCCACATGGGACATACAATCTTTGCAAAACAATGTTTACGCAAATCAAATTCGCATCGTTTTGGATGCTAATGATCGCCCTCACATCTCGTACGCCAATGCAGGCTACATTTGCAATGGTGCCATGCTAAAATACCACGATGGTTCAAATTGGATTACTCAAGCAATCGATACCACTACCACCTATGTCGGCTGTGACTCATCCATAGCTATAGACAAAAACGGCCATGTTCATGTTGCCTATCGACATCATAGCAACATGGACCAAATGATTGGCTCCAACATAAGCGGAACATGGCAACGCTATACAATTGACAGTGGAAACGATGTAGGATACCATAGCGACATAGTTGTAGACAATGATAACAACCTCCAAATTCTATACCGAACAAATGCAGGCGGTGGCCAATACAAATACGCTCAGGGACTTTCTGGCTCAGCATGGAGCATCAGCACTTCATCAGGCGGATACGGCGATTTCCGTATGCATACTGATACCCTCGGAAACATTCATGCCTCTATGTATGATTCCGGCTCTGATGACTTGGCGTACCAAATGCTGATGCCCGGCTCGGGAAATTCATGGAATATCTCTACAGTAGACAGTGCTGGAAACGTTGGTTATGAACACGACATTTTTGTTGATGAAAATAACATGATTCACATTGCCTACTACGATTCCAGCAATCAGCGCCTAAAGTATGCGAATAAATCTACGGGAATGTACCTAAAGAAGGAAATAACCGTTGACTTTGGAACCTATGGCATGGTCACAGGTTCCGTGATTAACGACACTACCATCGTGGTTAGCACGCCACCTGCTGGCACTGTGGCTGAAACAGTCAACTTGAGTCTGTGGGGTGAAGACGGTAATCAGCACCCAATTGGAGTAAGTTTCCTATTCATTTCACCTGACGATATTGATATGGATGGAGTGCTCAATGTAGACGATGATTGCCCCAGCCTCGCCGGCAACTCAAGCATCGACCAAGATGGGTGTCCTGACTCAGATGGAGACGGCTACAGTGATGAAAACGATGCATTCCCTATTGATTCAACAGAATGGCTGGACTCGGATAATGACGGATACGGGGATAATATCGATGTGTTTCCGAATAATTCTGGAGAATGGATTGATTCAGACAATGATAGTGTAGGTGACAATAGCGATGCATTCCCATTCGATTCCACTGAAACACTTGATTCAGACAATGATGGCGTAGGAGATAATGCAGATGTGTTCCCGTTAGACGAAAATGAGTATCTAGATAGCGATCTTGACGGAGTTGGTGACAATGGAGATGCATTCCCATATGATGCAAATGAAACAACTGATTCAGACTCAGATGGAGTTGGAGATAATGCTGACACCTTCCCGAATGACCCATATGAAACAACTGATTCTGACGGAGACGGAATCGGCGATAATTCAGATATCTATCCATATATTCACAATTTCATTGATTCAGACAGTGATGGTAGTTTGGATATTTACGATAAATTCCCGACTGACCACACACAATCTATGGATTCAGATGGAGATGGATATGGAGATAATGCATCTGGGAACATGCCTGATGCTTTCCCTAACATCGCCAGCCAGTGGTCTGATATCGACGGAGATGGATATGGTGACAATTGGGGCAATGGCACGTGGAATGATACATTATCGAATGCAGGCATTGGGCAGTATATTGAGGGGGCGGTAATGGCAGATTATTGCCCTCAAGTAAATGGTAACTCGTCTTTCGATGGATTCTTTGGATGTCTCGATAAAGATGGGGATGGAATACCCAATATTTTTGACGATTTTGATGATTATTCTGATGAAGATGGAGATGGTATCATTGACCAACTTGACCAATGTTTAGGTACTTCAATTGGAGTTCAAATCGATGCTTATGGTTGTGAAATTAAATCGAGTACTGATGAAACTCCAAATAACAACTCTGATGGACTTTTATCTTCAGATAAATTTGTATCAACTATAGGATTTGGCGCAGTAGTCATTACGATTTTTACATTCTTACAAACCAATTTAGCCACTGCATTACTTCCTGAGACTTTTAAGTGGGTCCAAGTGTTTCGGCGAAATAATAGCATGACGAAGGAAGAGGTAAATGAGCTAACGTACTTACAATCCTTGGTACAAGCATATTATCAGGAGCCGGAAACATTGTATGAAGAATTGCGGTCATTAAAGTCAGATTTATCGGGTAGATACACAAATAATGAACTTAAGAAAAGTTCCAGGGACAAAGTATTCTCTTTAATCGACAGTATAATTAATGCCCCTGAAAGCGAACTTTTTGATATTGCGCATAGTGAAACCTATTTCGGATTGACACCTATATTATCTGTTGAAGAAAGAATCGAATCACTTCAAGAAGACATCGCAATGAGGGATATCGACATTCAACCAATAACAAATTCAAATCCAGAAAAATCAGTTGTTGGTGCAATTAATCCCAAGGATGGTCATGAATGGCTCGAATACCCAACTGGTAGCGGAAAATGGTTTGTTAGAGACGATTCCTCGAAAGAATGGGCTGAATGGAAAAACTGAACAAACCATGATCATTCAGACCTACCCGGTATGAAAAGAATTTCAAAGATGTTGCCTACATCTGAACGGCGTTGTTTTAACCGAAGCGCCGACGGGAAGACTCATGACGACAGCTGAACACAAATCCACTTGGAACCAGACTGATGGACACCCTCTTCGTTGGAAAATTTTGGCCCTAATGAGCGCCTGTTTGGTAGTGGTGATGTTAAACAATGTCACGCTCAATGTCGCATTACCCGAACTCTCAGTGGAACTAGATGCGGACAACACAGAACTTCAATGGATTTTGGATGCGTATGCTCTTGTATTTGGTGGAACCTTGCTAACGATGGGTGCAATAGGTGACCGCTTCGGTCGCCGCTCTGCCCTTCAAGCTGGCTTGTTAATCGTTGGAGGGGCTGCTGCTTGGACTGCTATCTTTGCCGAGGCGAGCAACCAAGTGATTGCGGCAAGGGCCGTGATGGGACTTGGTGCGGCCTTGGTGATGCCAGCAACCCTTTCCATCGTCGTGACGGTTTTTCCCAAATCGGAACGAGCCAAAGCCATAGGAATATGGGCGGCAATGGCGGGCATAGGAGCGCCGATTGGGCTATTTGTAGGCGGTTGGGCAGTGCAAGAATTTACTTGGCACGCCGTATTTTGGATTAACGTACCCATAGCCGCCGTCTGCATTCTGTTGGCGTATATCATGGTTCCAGAATCCAGAGACCAAAACCAAACTAAGTTGGATCCCGTAGGCTCCGTCCTATCCATAGCCGCTCTCGGTGCCTTGCTTTATACCATCATCGAAGGACCAAATCACGGTTGGACATCCTTCTCAACGGTAGCCTGGGTGACTATAACAGCGGCGTTATTTCTTACCTTTGTTGGTTGGGAGCGTCGCTCGGACCACCCTATGCTTCCGATGAGTTTCTTCAACGAGCGTGGATTTGTCACCGGGCTATTGGCTATCAGTTTGGCTGTCTATGTGATGTTCTCATTCATGTTCACGCAAATGTTGCACTTCCAACTAGTGCGCGGTCACGAAGCGTTAGCGGCAGCCGTTCGTTTTCTTCCTCTCCCGCTGGGATTAATGCCAGCAGCAGCAAACAGCGATAGATTGGTGGAAAAGTTTGGCCGTCATCGTGTAGTCTCGGGAGGGTTGCTGCTCGTGACGCTCGGCATGGTGTTGTTCGCAACACAAGTTTCGATTGGTACTAATTATTGGGTCATCGCAGGCGTCTTTTTCACACTTGGTCTTGGCATGGGTCTGACCATGGCTCCGTCAACCACCTTAGTGATGGACGCAATTCCTGCAGACAAAGCAGGGGTTGGCAGCGCCACTAACGATGCCAGTCGAGAAATCGGAGGCGCATTGGGTATCGCCATTGGTGGGTCTGTGTTAAACGAAGTATATCGCCGTGAATTCGTGTTTCCAAACGGACTAGACGCTTCATCGTTACCTGCTGATCCCTCCACTTCGTTCCCGGCCGCCGTTCGAATCGGTGAACAATTGGCGCAGGCAGGAAACCCTGCTGGTCAGGCCCTACTCGAAATCGCTCGTGAGGCTTTCATGGCTGGGATGACCTCTTCAGCGATGGCCTCAGCCTTGATTTCCATCATTGCGGCGATTATTGTGTTCCGATTTATGCCCCGCTCACCTTCGTCAAACCAAACCATCGACGAAGAAGAATGACCTTCACGCTTTGAACAAATTCGTTCTCCTGAACTAAGATTTTTGAGGAAGATTATCGCATTTCTAGTTGAAATGGCTTTCGAGAAATTCAACTTTCTTTTGCTAAGGCATCTAATACAGCATTAGCACCACTCTTCTTGGATACTCGCAACCAAGGTTTAACAGTCCGTGTCTCAATTTCTTCCTTGAGACGTTCAGTGCCGCCCCCGCTAATATTGAGCAGAATGCAATCATTCACATCCACATCACCTGATTCTACCGCTTGCTGTAGACTGGCCGTAGCCACTGCCCCAGGAGTCATGATATCGATTCCTTCAATGTCTTCAACTAATGCCTTAGCCGCTTCTGCATCCTCTCTTTCAACCACATGGGTGTTCCCATTTGAAGCTTCTAGAATATCATGGACTCCGCCAACTTGACCGTAGGCAGGGGCTGTGTTAAGGAGATAATCGGAATAAACATCCACCTCGGATTTTGGAAAATCTTCGGGAATCAAGTGGTCTCGGCCGGCCTGCCACGCATTGTGAATTGGGCTGTGCTCAACATTTTGTGAAACATGCTGTTGTGGAACGGGCCCATCAAACTGACCGGTTTCAACCAGTCGTTCAGCCATTTCGTGAACCCCTATGGGCCCCGGACCTCCACCTATACCTTGGAAATAATGGTCAGGCAAACTTCCAATTGTGAATGCTGCATCAATGATTAATGATCCGATTCCATCACGTCTCGCAACATTATGAACACCACCTTCCAACTGCCAGCCTTCTAAATATTCCCCAAGTTGTTTTGCTAAGATTTTGGCATCGCTGTATTCACCATCCTCTACTACGACAAGACGAACGCTATCGGTTGTGATCTCCTTCCGCACCCAGATTCTTTCTGCGTGTTCTCGCCCTACAATGACAATAAGTGGAATGTTTGAGAGGCCGCAAAAATGTGTAAATGCTCGAGCAGTAATTCCTGCGCTAGCGCAAATCAGCCCTTTGCCGTCGTGGTCACTTAGACGCTGAATAGTGGGAACCGCTTCCATATCCTTGAAACTTCCAGTAGGACACAAACCTCCTTTTTCTGGCCAGTACCCATGGAAGGCCACCCAAAGATTGGAAAGTCCCAACTCTTCTCCTAACTCCTCAGCTCGGTAAGTCACAGTACCAGCCACAAATTCATTTGCGTCTGTAACAGGAAGCCAATCTTCGAATTGCCAAACACCTTCGGCTTGTTCGTTCAATTCAAGCGGCGCTTCATACTGAGTTTGAAGCAAGGCATTGTCCGTGTGATGTAGGGTGTAGTCATCGGTTAAGCGCTCATTAGTCTTCAAACACATTAATTCATACTTCATCAAAACAACACCAAAAAGAACACTCGCTGTTTTTAACTGAAAATGACCTACTCATAAGACTTCGGCACACGGGTGGTCAAACTCGTCCGAAATATCATGTCTGAGCGCAATACGAGTTATTTCACAAGGCTAAAACTCGTCATGATATCACTATCGTTATAAGAATCCGTCTAGCGAATTGAATCATGCAATCTAGCAATCGCTATGTCATTTTCTCAGCGATTTTTATTCAACTCTTGATGGTTAGCGCCGTAGCATCTCCATTAACAGAAGGCATCAACCCACTTGGAGATGCTTCGAAAATGAATGCAGACCTCAGAGAAGAGTTAGAGACGTCCGATGATTCGAAGGTTCTCCCTGTCATTTTCCAACTAAACTCTCCAATGACATCTGAGGATAAGTATCAACTGAAAGAATTAGGTTTTGACCTTCTTGGATTTATACCTCTAGTCGATGGTGGATTGGTAGAAGGAACAGCAAAAGATGTGCGCCATCTTTCTAATTGGGACAGGATTGAATATCTAGAGTTAGACAAACCACTAGATTTCTTCTATCTGCCGCCTGAATGGGGTGGACAAGATGAGCCAAACCCTGGTATTATGATGCATGAAACAACTCACGTTGTCACAGCAACAGACTCTTGGAGTCGAGCAATCATTTCCCCATATGGAGAAGTTGAGTATGAGATGGACCTTTCATTCACCGAATGGGACGGAGATGGAACTGCTATAGTTGACCTAGACACCGGTGTTGATGCTGGCCACCCAGATTATGATTATCTCGAGCCTTGGACTGGTGACAAGGCAATATATTCTGCTAAATTCGACGGAATCGGCTGGACTGAAACCCGCAATTCCGACACATCCTCTGGACACGGCACACACGTTGGAGGAACGATCGCTGGAAACGGAGATGCTTCTAGCGGACGCAGAGCTGGAGTTGCAAAGGGTGGACAATTGGTCGCATTAGGAACTGGAGATGGTGCATCGATTTTCGCTGCTACTCAAGGACTAGAATGGACTTATGCTCACTCTGTACCTGGTCAAAACCCATACCACATCAGAGTGGTTTCAAACTCTTGGGGAACAGATGGTGACTACGACCCGAACGGAGTTATTGCTCAACTTACACAACGGCTGACTTACGAGAATGGAGTTGCTGTGATTTTCGCAGCCTCCAACTCAGGAGGTTCGGGTTCTGAATGTTCAGGAAACTTGAGAACCAACGTCTATGCAAACACTCCTTCAGCGGTATCAGTTGCTGCTCTGACCCATGATGGTACTGCAGTGACATCCTTCTCATCTAGAGGATGTATGAACCAACAACATACATGGCCTGATGTTGGCGCACCTGGTCGAAATATTTGGGCTACTGCACCCAGAGGAACCGCAATTGATGCTTCAACAAGAACTCAAGGTGACCTATACTACATGGCTATATCAGGAACTTCGATGGCAACACCACACGTTGGTGGAATTGCTGGACTAGTTCTTGATGCAGCTCCTTCCCTTGGTGTAGCAGACTATCACCGCGACGACCATGACTTCGGAAGCAGTTTAGTCGGCGGAGAAGGCACTGCAGCATACGGACAGTATGAGAATTGGGATAACGAGAATTTCAGTCGAGTTCATGAATTTGAATTGATATTGGAATTGACTTCTAGATATGAAGGCATGGCAAATTCCTGCGAAGATGGAAACAGTGAAGATTCATGCAACGATATTCCACCAGAATGCTATCGAAGTGCGACTGGCGGATGTCATGACTGGAGAGTAGGACACGGCCTGACCGATACCGATGCTGCTGTTGCTCTAGCAAGAACTCTTCAATTGATGAGAGACCAAGATGGCGATGGAATCGTTGACCACCCTGAATACAATGTATGGGATGCATACGAAATATACGAAGAGATGATGACCACCGCTACAATTCCTGTAAAGACCGATAGAGTTAGACATGCTTGGAAGGGAGATTGGAACCATTTCAACAATGGAGCAAATGGAGCGGTTTATTACACGGAAGACTCACACTATGTTTGGATTCCAAACGGAACTGAACGCCTAGAAGCTACCTTCACAGCATCTGAATTCGAATTAGAAACTGGACAAGCAGGCCAACTTCAACTCTCGATCGATTTAGGCGAAGATGGCAGCAATGATGCTCAAGGCCAAGGTGCTAGAATGGCAGACACTTGGTATTACGACTTAGACGTCGATAGTTCTGCATGGGGCAAGTGGGCTCACTTTGATGTATCTGGACAGGCAGTAACTCTTTGGGGAGTTTTGGAAGACCCTGAATTCTTTGAATCGAGAATTCCTTACACAGTTGATGTTTTGCTAACCTTGAATTTGAATGAACCAGTCGATATTTCAATTGAACAAAGACCTGATTTCTATTCTGATTTGGACCCTGCATCTCCATCCGAGTTATATGATTCAAGTATGGATGGCAAACTAACCTTCTCCAGATTAGCCTATGACCAATCTGCGGTTGTAGCATTAATCAAACCAAAAGACATGGGAGATGATAATTCCAATGATGGGTTCTTTTCCTCACTTGCTGAGTTATATGCTGAATATCCATTTGCCATGCTTATACTAACAATTCTTGTTATTGCTGGTATGGCAGGGGTCGGTATTGCCGTGAACAACCAGACTAAAAATCGAGTAATTTTCAGTAATGAAGAAGATGATGCAGATAGCCTCCTAGAGGCAGAATTACTTTGAGGAGCATCCTGTTTAGATAACAATAACAAAATGCTACCGCAATAGGCAGCATGTCATGTCAAACAGTGAATTGATTGACAGACTTAAATCAAACAACTCCCAATACTCATCGAGTTTTGACGGAAAAGATGTTCCTGGAAGAGCAGGAGAAAAACTGCTAATCCTTACTTGCATGGATTCCAGAATAATTCCTCATGCGGTCTTTGGCCTTGGACTAGGTGATGTGAAAGTTGTTAGAAATGCAGGAGGTCAACTCAACCCAGAAGTTGAGAAAGACATCGTTCTAGCAAGTCATCTTCTAGACTGCCACACGATTGTAATTATGCCACATACGCTGCGCTATGGCAAGTCTTCCTTTGGCTGATGTGCGACAAAAATTAACAGACATGTCGGGGAGGATTTCTCGGAGTTCAATCCTAGAATGATCGAAGATGCTGAATCTAAACTTCGAAATGATGTTGCAAGTCTTCAAGCCAACCAACTCCTAAAAGACGGAGTTCAAGTCTATGGTGCAATCTATGACGTTGACACAGGTTTGGTTAACTGGGTTGATTAGGCATCTTCAGAACTGTTTAGATGGGCTTCCAACTGAAGTAATTCTGTAGACAATTCTACTTTTTGCTCCTCTTCCAATTCTTCGTTTTCTAACTCTTGGCGGAGTTCTTCAATTCTCTGCTTCAATTCAGCCCTTTCTTCAGCCAATTTTGCTTCATACTCAGCATCTTTCAGTTTGGCTTCTTCTTGTCGCCTTTCCTTGTCCTCTTGCTGTTGTTTTTCTTGTTCGCGAAGAAGTTTGGCTTCCTTATCATCGATGTTTGCTGGAACATATTTCAATTGCATGTGCGGATAAGGAATTTCAATATCCTCTTCTTTGAATCTTTCAAGGATAGATGTTTGTAATTGGTCTTTTGCAACCCATTCATCTCCGTAGTCTTCTACCCAGCAATTGATTCTAAAATTCAAGCATGAATCCAACATTGCTGTGAACAAAATAACCGGAGGAGGGTCTTGGATAACCAATTCATTTTCTTCAATTATTTCTCGAAGTATAGTTTTGACGTGAGCAGGTGATTCATCATAACCTACAGAAACATCAAGGCGTAAATTAACTCTTCTTGGAGCATTGTCTGGGCCGCCTCTAGCGAAATTAGTTACGATTGAAGATGCAATTGTTTTGTTTGGAACAATCACCAAATGTTCGCTACTAGTACGGATTTTTGTTGATAAGAATCCGATTTCTGCAACGGTTCCAACCAGAGTATCCATCTGTATTTTATCTCCAATTTCATAGGGTTTGTCAAGCATTAATTGGGCGGATATGATAAAATTCGATGCAGATTCTTGCATAGCCATTCCAATGACCAAAGAGAAAATTGTCAATGATGCTAAGGCCGCAGTTATATCAATATCAAGATGGGCTAAGATTAGAAGAATTGCACTTCCCCAAATTACAACTTTTGCTAAACCTGTGATAATAGTTGTAGCGCCTACTAAGCCTAGGTCAGCTTTCTCATCCAATTTTTCAAGGGCAGGAGGAAGCATCATCGTTGCAGATTTTGAGAGGAACTTGCCAGTCAGCAGCATCAAGATCAAAACAGTGAGTGTTGCTGTAATTGAAGCGAAAATGGAATCCTCCTCAATCGCCCAAATTACGGTTAGATACAATCCGAAAAGAAATATTGCATAATTGAATAATGGAGTTGCTAATTCCATTAATTCGTCATCCCATGAGGTTTCTGACCTACTTACAACCCATTTCGCAGGAGACCAAACCGAAAATCGAATAAATATTGAGCCCAGAATTGAGAAGATTATACCGAAGATAATTTTTTGATAAGGTTCTAATCCTTCTAAATCGGAGATTTACTCTTCAACGACTTCCCACATATACTGACGTGGTTGTTTTCTATCATCATGTTGCTTGCTCCCTTTACATGGAGTTCTTCATGCACGTCACAGCTTATGCCTTACCCTATAAAACAAAATTACGATAGGTTGACATTCAAGAAGAAATGCGGTTCTAATTACAAAGTTTCATATATTTTGACATCAATTCGAATGAATTTGGAACATTTCAACTTACACTACCTCTGTCGCTTCATCTTTTGTTTCTTCTCCCCATTGCAAGATTCAACCACATGCATCCGGATTCGAGTTAAATGGAACAGTTGTTTCATCTACTGTACCTCAAGAAGTTGGTTGCCTCGACAATACAAGTGCTGTGGTTGCAATTAATGGTAGACATTTCACCTTCTGGGAGGATAGTGACGGAGATGGGTACAATGACATGGTTGACCTGTTTTCAACTGATGCAACACAATGGTCTGATATTGATGGCGACGGATACGGAGACAACCCTGCTCCAGCAAACCAACCCGACCAGTGCCCCTACCAAGCGGGGACTGCTTGGCGTAATGGCAAAGCAGGTTGCCCTGATGCGGATAACGACGGTTTTGCAGATTCAGATGATGGATTCCCTCAAGATGCCACACAGTGGTCAGATTCTGATGGAGATTTACTAGGGGATAATTGGGGTAATCCTGCTCTAAATACCACTCGACTATCACATTGGCCAGGCGAATTTATTGCAAATGCGACAAACTCTGACCCTTCACCATATGATTTTGATAATGATGGGTTTGAAGATGCATTGATCTCAAACGCAATTTCACCGTACGATGACTGTGCTGCTGTTTATGGATTCTCATATGTAGATAGGTATGGCTGTCCAGACCAAGATTTAGATGGACGAGCAGATATTGATGACCAATTTCCCAGCGAGCCAACCCAATGGAATGATTCAGATAATGATGGGTTTGGTGATAACTTTGGAAACGGGTCGTGGAATTCAACAAGAGACCCATCATTCCCGGGAATTTGGGTTTCTGCTGCAAAACAACAAGATGCTTGCCCTCTAATTGCTGGAAATAGTTACCAAGACGTTTACGGATGCTTTGATGGAGATGGAGACGGTTATAGTTCGGCTAATGACTATGATGACACCAATCCAGAAGACTGGATTGATAGTGATGGCGACGGATTTGGTGACAATGTCGACCAATGCAGATTCGTCCCTGGTGACATGACTGATTTCAACTACAAGGGATGTCCGGACCAAGATAATGATGGAGTAACAGATTCTGAAGATAGGTTCCCTTACAACGCTGAAGAATCCCAAGATTCAGATGATGACGGTGTTGGAGATAATGCAGATTTATTCCCATTAAATCGCTATGAATCAGTAGATAGAGACGGTGACTGTAATGGTACTTTTGACCCACTCTCTCCAACTCCTCAAGATGGTGATGGCTGCGGAGACAATTCTGATATTTTCCCTAACGACCCTTCGGAAACAGATGACAGAGATACGGACGGAGTCGGAGATAACTCTGACTTGTTTCCCCTGAACAGAGAAGAATGGGCAGACAGGGATGGAGATTGCAACGGAACTTACGATGCAACATCACCTTCTCCACTGGATGGTAAAGGATGCGGAGATAACTCCGATATTTATCCTAATGACCCAACAGAACAAGCAGATAGCGACGGGGATAGTTTTGGTGATAATTCGGACGAATTCCCTCTGAATAGAGACGAATGGTCTGATAGAGATGGAGACTGTGCTGGCACATATGATGAATCAAATCAAACACCTTTCGACGGAGACGGTTGCGGTGACAACTCCGATTCATTCCCTAATGACCCAACAGAAAAATCTGATGAAGATGGTGACGGGATAGGTGACAACTCAGACGGTTGTATATCCGAGCGAGGTCCTTTCTCTTCTGACCCACCGGGGTGTCCTGATGCAGATGGAGATGGAACTCCTGACCATTTGGATGAATTCGTAAACGATAGGCTAGAACAAAAAGATTCAGATTCTGATGAATTTGGTGATAATTCCGATTACTGTCCCGACGAATACGGTACGTCAGACAAGGATTTCTTTGGGTGCCCAGATTCAGACGGTGACGGATATGCAGATATTTTTGACGACTGGCCTGCAGACCCTAGTGCATGGTCTGATGCAGACAATGATACATTCCCAGACCAATTAGGAAACTCTAACAGTGATGATTGCCCTTCACGATATGGATTATCGACAATAGGAATGCGAGGGTGTGCTGATTTAGACGGCGACGGCATACCTGACTTGATTGATGGCGATATCGACCAAGATGGATACCTGAACGCAATTGAAGAAATATATGGTACTGATTCCTATGATGCCAACTCAATTCCTGATGATTTTGATAATGATAAAATTCCGGATAAAGAGGACGAGGATGCCGATGGAGACGGTTTTCCTAATGAACTAGAGATTGAAAGAGATACAGACCCACTAGACCCAAATGATACACCTTTGACTCAAGCTCCCGGATTCTATCTTTCGTTCAATGATGGTATATCTTTCAGTAGCGAATATGCATCAGCCATCTGTGCAAATCTGCCTTGCCTCTCTTGGATGAACAACGTCAGCAGCACCCCACGGCCATCCACCGAATTGGGTAGCCCTGTAATCTGCGAATGCTTCCACAATTTCCTTGTTGGTATTCATTACGAAAGGACCGTATTTTACTACTGGTTCGTCAATGGGTTTTCCTTGCAAGATGAGTACTCTAACCGGTTCATCTCCAGCCGATATATTCACTGGAATACTTGGGTCTAATTGCATACCATATCTTGGCAGTAGAGATTGACCCTCAACATCCGCATTTCCCCCGTTTATGTGATACACCATTCGGTTTACTTTGCCATTAGTTGTTGGAACCTCAACAGATTCTCCTGGTTTAACAGAGATGATGTAAATTCCAACTTCATTTTCCGGATTATGAGCCCATGATGCCTTTGGAGCGGGAGGTGCTTGGATTTCATTCCACTTTCCAGAGATTACTCTAACTTCTCCGCCTAATATTTCATACGGTGGTACCTCATTTGCCCATATCATTTCATAGCCCGGTTCAGCAAACTTGTCTTTAGCTGGTAAATTTAGCCAAATTTGAAACAGGTCAAGGCGGTTGTCTTTATCCATATTCACAAGCGGGAACATCTCTGAATGCATTAAACCAGAACCAGCAGTCATCCATTGGACATCTCCAAAACCATACCTGCCGGTTGCCCCTCCAGAATCAAAGTGGTCAACCAGTCCCTCTAGGACTATCGTGACAGTTTCAAAACCTCGGTGCGGGTGTGCAGGGAAGCCTGGAACTACGTCTCCATGATACATTTTCCAATCGTTTGCCTCATCGAAGTCTGACCCGATGTGTCTGCCGATTAATGGCTCATTCGGCCCCATCACTTCGTTTCCAGCAGGGTATAGGTCAAGGTGATGGACACAGAACAAGAACGGGTCGAGCGTATCACGAACGAAATCCATCGGTTTGTTGCTAATTACTGCCTTCTTGCCCATAACTTTGGGAATGGAACATCTAATTTGAATATGTGGTTTCTTTCGTGAAACTAATTATTCAAGACTAGATTCTAGTTTTGGCTTTTCAGGTGGGAACCCGATTATGCTTGCAAGCCAGCCAATTGTAGCACATACAACAACTGCACCGATGGTTGAATGAATAGTCCAGCCGAATGGGAGTACGTGTAAATCTCCATTTTCGATCCAATAACTCACGTTGCTAATGTCACTGGCTTTGAGATACCACGAAACCATAACCACAATCACCTGTGTTGCTACAATAAATGGAATGTAGAATTTTGGCCCCCATTTTTGGTACAGAGGCAGTGCTAATTCAACAATCACTGCCCAAGCAAGACCCATGTAGAGAACATCATTATCGAATGTAGTGTAAACGTATATTCCGATTGTGTGGAATGTCAAAATTAGAAACATAGTTCCTCTTGCTGGCGTCCATCGTTGCAAGAAAATTAGAACCATACCACAGGTAATCGCTGCTTGGATATACAAAGACTGTAATCCAAATGAGAGGGCATCCTCATAACTTTCATTATTACAAAAATCTAAGTTACTGCTATAGCAAAACGATTCGATAGGAGAAATCCAAAGATTTGCAAAACGGAACATCAACAATATTACGCTCCACATTGCGCCTACTCCGAAAATTAACAAAATTTGAGATTTTAATCCAGAAGTGCCTGATTGGGGGTTTGCCCAAGCAGACCTCACAGGAGCAGATACCGACATACATAGGCCGATGAAAAGTCCTATGTGAGTTGGAGATAATAGAATATCAAGACTAGATTCTACACCGAGGGTTTCATGCCAAATCATGTCACCAAATCCAGAAATACCAAAAATTATGATTCCATATACTCCAGGTTTATGTTGAGGCTCTAAACCCTTCAGAGCCTAAAATGGGTGGCGGACCAAATGAGACATACCTTCCTCAGGAAGTAGAGCGTAGAATATGTAGGCTCCATAAGCGGTCGCACCAGAATACCAGACTGCGTGCCATGGTGTGAAGAATGTATCATCAACAGTTCCTGAAATGTGTGCAAAGGAATCGATTAACAGACCGCCAAGACACCACAAACCTAACGTTAATACAATGATGTCGTAATATTTCTCTCCAATTTTTGGCAAGCCACTCCATCTTCGATTGAGAAAGAATCCAACACTTCCTGCGATAACTAGAGTTCCAAAAATATCGTTGGGAACCCAAATAGCAAATCTGGTCCTGTGTGAGTTCCTGCCATAATTCTCATTTTTGCCTGATTCGTCATAAGTATTTGGTAAAAAAATTAACTGCAACTAATTTTTTGGGTTGATAAAATTCTTCCGAAGCCGGAATTTTACAGATTAATGATTTTGAATAGTTTATGTGGCTAAGACCACTAACATTCAAGAGTCTTCAGAATTACCCTAGGTCATGGTTGAGCACCCCAGCATAGGAATGCGGGTCAAAATCCATGTCGAAGGTCCAGCAGGAAATACCTCCCATCAAGGGGTAGTTTTGCCTGGTGCAGCAGAAGATCACTTGACTATCAAATTGGTAAATGGCTACAATATTAGTTATCCACTTGAAATGGTTACATCGATAGAAGAATTAGAAGATGTGCAAAGCAGTACAACAAATCCAATTGAAATCTCTCAAGACCAAACGCTGCCGAAAGTCACTATAATACACACCGGAGGTACAATCGCTTCAAGGTTGATTATGCTACTGGCGCTGTTATCGCTAGGTTTGAGCCGGAAGAGTTACTCGCAAGTGTTCCTGAAATTCTAAAAATTGCAAACATAGATGCCGTGAAAATAGGTAATATGTGGTCTGATGATGTTAGACCTCAACACTGGAACAAGATGATTGATGCCTGTGAAGAGGCTTTTGCCAACGGTTCTGTTGGAGTGGTTATTACCCACGGAACAGATACCCTGCACGTCAGTGCAGCAGCTCTATCCTTTGCTTTTGCTGGAAATGGCGGACGCCCTAACGGAAGAATAGTGTTCACAGGCTCTCAGCGTTCAGCCGATAGAGCATCAACAGATGCGACAGAGAATCTGCTTTCTGCGGTTTACTGGGCTGCAAATGGTGATGATGTCACAGGCTACAAAGACGCTGCAGTCACCGTAATGCACGCAGGTTCAGGAGATGGAGTATGTGCGGTCTCCCCTGGGATTGGTGTAAGGAAAATGCACTCGACAAGAAGAGATGCATTCCAAACTGTGAACAATGAGCGAATTGCAGAAATTTCGATATCAAAAGACGGACTATCTCATAATTCGAACCATACAGCACCTCAGCGAGAAGTATCAAATCCAACAAAATTCGACCCTAATATACGGATTGCTCAATTCATTGCTGGACCGCACCTTCACGGAGATCTGCTAACAGCAGCAGAATCTAGTGGCTATTCAGCCATTTTGATTCACGGAACTGGGCTAGGACACCTACCTATTGAGGATTCAAATGGTGATGCACCAGAAAATGCTGCATTGGCAAATGTAATCGAAAAAATGTCGATTCCTGTAATCGTTGCAAATCAATGCATCAATGGACCTGTCGACCTTAACGTCTATTCAAAAGGAAGAAATCAGCAAAAAATTGGAGTCTTAGGACATGGATCAAACGCATCACCAGAAGCACTTCTGGTGAAAATTCATTGGGCTCTTTCAAACAATATAGGAATGGAAGTATTGTCAGATGACCTGTGTGGTGAGAACTCACCTATCCTTAATTCATGACCGTTTTAATCAAGAACCGTGTAGGAGTGGAATAACTGATGTCAGGTAATCCTAGTGACGAACTAGAAGACCTGCGGTATCGTCGCGACCAAGCGAACATGGGCGGGGGAATCAAACGCCTAGAGTCTATTCGACAAAGTGGAAGAGGCACTGCGAGAGAGCGAATTCGAAATCTATTAGACGAAGATTCATTCGTTGAAATCGATACATTCCTTACTCACAGAACATCAGACCATGGTATGTTTATGCATGAAACCCTTGGAGACGGTGTTGTATGTGGCCATGGTACAATTAACGGCAGAAGAGTTTACTGTTTCTCACAAGATTTCTCTGTTCATGGAGGATCTATGGGAGAAATGCATGCAAAGAAAATTGCAAAAGTAGTAGAAATGGCTGAACGCTCAAAGGTTCCAATCGTCGGAATTTGGGACGGTGGCGGCCAACGTGCCCATGATGGAATCGCATCTCTTGGCGGAACTGGTGAATTACTGGACAGACTGGTACAGTGCTCTGGACGAATTCCAATCATATCCTTGGTTTTGGGACCAGTAGTTGGTGTTTCAGCACTCGGTGCTAGCCTTGCAGACTTCACTATTTTAGGAAGTGAACACGGGCAATTATTCATGTCCTCGCCTCTCGAAACTCCTGAATGTATCAACGGTGAAATCGATGCAAGTGGACTTGGAGGTGCAGAATTACACGCCAGTCGTTCTGGAATTGCATGCTTAATTGCTGAAGATGAAGAGGAAGCTTGCATCTTAGCCGCTGAAATTCTTAGTTTCCTGCCAGACCACAACATGGCCAACCCTCCTATTGAGCCAACAGCAGATGACCCGAAGAGGCTCAATACTGAATTAGAAACTCTAGTCCCCGATAATCCGAACAGACCATACGATATGGTCAAAGTGATAACAGAAATCGTAGATGATGAGTTATTTGTTGAATTGTTCAATTCTTATGCTGAAAATATTGTTATTGGGTTTGCTAGACTTGATGGAAGTCCAATTGGCATAGTCGCAAATCAACCTAAAGTTCTGGCTGGTTGTCTTGACATCGACGCCTCGATCAAGGCTGCTCGATTCATTAGAACATGCGATTCTTTCAACATTCCACTGGTTACATTCGAGGATGTCCCAGGATTCTTACCCGGAGTGGTCCAAGAATGGGGAGGAATTATTCGTCACGGTGCTAAACTTCTATTCGCCTATGCAGAGGCTACCGTTCCTAAATTGACATTAGTAACTAGAAAGGCATACGGCGGAGCATATCTAGCAATGAGTTGTAAGCATTTACAGTCTGATTACAACATCGCTTGGCCTACTGCCGAATTAGCAGTGATGGGAGCAGAGGGTGCAGTTAATATCATCCATAGGAGAGAAATTGCTGCAGCGCCAGAAGATAAGAAAGAAGAGACTAGACTGCAGTTAGTTGATGAATACAAATCAAAATTTGGCGACCCATATGTAGCAGCTAGAAATGGCTGGCTAGATGACGTCATAGAGCCTGCAGAAAGCAGATTGCGCCTGATTAGGGCTCTGAAAATTCTCTCATCTAAGAGAGAATGGTCTCCTCCAAAGAAACACGGAAATATTCCCTTGTGATCATTGTTTTTTAGATTGTATTGCATATCCAAGCAATATTACGACTATCAAGAAGATAGCGATTATTTGCAAACTCATACTATCGAGTCCGCCTGATTCGACTGAAACATCATCGGTCTTCTTTTCAACGATTTCGATGTTTTGGAAAGCGGTATTAGACCATGTTTCAGCAAATCCATCCCAAACCTTGACCTCTAGAGTATAGTATCCTGCGGAATGGTTTGTAAATTGATAATTTGTTAGACATGTAATGTATTTGTCACCATTACATTCAGTATCAAATCCAATTGATTCGCCTGCTAATGAAACTGTCTTAATGTGGCCCTCCGGACCATCGCTATCAGATATTGTCCATAGTACTGATACGCCAGTTGCTGTAGTATCAATCGAAGAAATTTGCACAATTGGGATGTCTGGCACAGGCATTACAACGAGATTGAAGTCCATTGTTGAATTACTAGACCCATCATCTACAGTTACAGAAAATGACTCGCTTCCAAATGCGTTATCATTTCCATAAAGCACCAACATATCTCCGTTCAGGGAATAAGTAATGATTGAGAAGTTGCTTTGCACTGAGTAGACTAGAACATCATCGTCAACATCAACAGCATATTCCCCAAGGTCTATGCTCAAGGTTGAATCTTCATTCATTTCGATTGATTCTATTGATTTTGTAAATTGAATTGGGTCATTTACTGCTTCAACAAATATTGGAACTGTGACTTCAATCTTTTCAGATTCACCATCCCAAACTTTGAGCCTTACCAATTCTGCCCCATACCAGTGTGGTTGCGGGTCAATAATTACAACAGAATTATTGCTACTAATTCTCAAACCATCATATTCAACCGCTTCTTCAACTAGAATGGTTTCACCCTCTGGGTCTGATACATATTCTGCAATATTGAGAATTATACTTGCACCATCTTCAATGGTTTGCTGTTGAGGAACTGGATTTGTTTGGAACACGACATCGTTAACGGGAAGAATTGTGACATTGATTTCAAAACTAATGAAATCATTATTGCCGGCTATCATTGTTATGTTTACAAGTTTCGTGCCATCCCATTCTTGTTCATTTTGATGGGATAAAGTCATTTCAAAACCAGAGTTGTTTATGCCAATAATTTCGCTTCCATCACTTATTATTCCCGAGTAGAACAGTACTTCCTCTTCATCAGGATCTAACGCATAATCTGAAGGATAAATTGTGATATTGGAATGCTGGTCGAATACGATATCGGAAATTGGTTCAATCAATTCCATCGGGGTACCAATTCTAGTCATCAGAACCCTTTCATAATCAGAGAAACTATTGTCGTGAATTGAAATAGTGACAAATGAATTTCCTATCGGTAGGTCTGAGGAATTCAATTCACAAGTGGATATTCCCTCTGAGAGATTACCTGCTACTTCCATTCCATCTGTTAAAATGCATGTGACGTTTGCCACGGCTTGGCTTCCATCTCTCATTTCAACATTTGAACTTACAGTGAAAGTTTGGTTTAGTGTCAAATTATTTTGTGAAGATTGGGCATTTGTGATATTATACAATCTTGAAAGGGACAAGTTCTCATCAATGTAAGCGCTAGAGTCTGAGGAATAGGTTTTGACCTCTCTATTGTATGCACCTAGATATCCCGAATCATCACCTTTCAAGGACAGATTGAGATATGGTAGAATGTGATTAAGAGCGTGTGTCTGTTGCTCTTCTTTACCCATTGATGATTCCCCATCAGTAAATCTTTCAATAAAGGTATCAGTTTCTTGATAACCGATGTGGTTTGCTCCTAAGACATGCATTATTTGCCATGCGCCAGGCCAATCCTCTAGATATTCCATCACATTTTCAGAAGCAGGTGCAATTTCATCAGTTGTTCCTGTCAGAAAGAGTGAGGAGGAGGGTCGTGGCAGCACCTCAACATTTGTGGCTTCAGACTCTGAACCATCCAATCCAATACCAAACAAACCATCTATCTCATGTAATCCGGTTTTGTATAATTCAGCTGCAGAATGAGCCCCTGTTCCATGACCTGCAAGTGATACATGAGGCAGTGAAAACATACCGAGTGAATTAGGTATTGCAGTAATACTTTCATTGTTGAATCTGTTCAATAAATTGAAGATTCCTTCCCATTGTTGTCCTTCGTCTTCCAATACCAAACAGATGTATCCATACCTAGTCAATCCTTCTTGGAGCCACTGATATTGGTCAACATATTCACCATCATCTGAGAAAAATACCACTATTGCAAACGGGCCATTTTGGGCCATGCTAGCCGCTTCACCATCGCTGACAGCAGGATATGAAATTCGATATGCGAATGGCCCATCATCTTGTTGAACCCAACCTACATATCCTGAACTTTGGTATTGGTTGGGAAAAACTTCAGCATTTACAATAGGCAGTATCATCAATGCAACAATAATCGCAAATTTTTTCACGATAATGTCACCTCAACAGAAACCAATCTTGTCATCAATAAAGAAAGTGAAGGAAGTCTATCAGCATATTCTGGTGCCCATAATTTAGCCCATGAATAAAGATGTTGAGCACATAGTAACTCCAGCGACCGTCTGCGTGTTTTGATAGATACTCAACCCTCTCGTCGAAATCTCCTTCCATTTTCCCGTATACAGGATTTATGTCGCCATCACCTTTGTCAAAATCGATTACTAAGTCAGGATCGCCGTATGTTAAATTCCAAGGTCCATCCTCATCAAGTAATCTCTTGCCACCTATTTGTTTTACAGTACCACCTGCTTTTGACCATGCGGCTGCGGTTGAACGTGCGGTTCCTCCTCCACCTGTAATCCCAATTACCCCCGATGGAGAGTAGCCAAATGCTTTGGCCACCATGACAACACCTTGGCCATCAGTTGAAGCTGCTGACCATGAAACACCATCCCAACGCATGGTATTAACCGACCTGATTTCAGTACATTCATCAACGCACCTGACAGCAGCAGCAGATAATTGATGCTTCAGTGGAGATGTTAGGGAAAGCCAAACTTCGTCGTCGTAGGCATGATTCTTTTCCATTTCTTCTATATCCAGGTCTGCATTGGGTAATCTTTCATCTCCTGTCTCTATTGCTAAACTAGAATTAATTGCTCTTTCAAGAATAGTGTTAGCACGGAATTTTCCGAGAGGAGAACCTACCAATTCCCAATCTGGTGGAGATGGCAAATTACCCGCATAACCCCATGCTAATGCATTTTCAACCCCTTGGTAGGGATTACTGCAACACCTTTCAAATTTGGTAATTTTACATCTTTCATTCTAGAAAGATGAGCATGGACAATAGAACACAGCACTGGAGAAAGTGAGTGCCCAACCGGGTCACCTGCAACTCCATGTTGTACGGTTGCCATGTGAAGAGGATAGTAAAGAAGTACTTGAATAACCCGTCCTTAAGTCGATAAACATTTAAAGCAAATACTCAAAAACAAGCCTCCAGTAGCATATCCATGTCTGCGATGGAGCGTGGTTCATTCGTTTGGTTCATGATGGCAGTCACACAAATTTGGCTTTCTCTTAAGTTGATGGATGAGGTCAACGAAGCAATTACCACTCTATTCGGAACAAGTGCCGCCGCGTTCTTTGTGATTGCACTCGTTGTAATGAGACAAGAAAAGCGAGAATTAATTCTTAATCCAATGAAGAACCTACAAAGGGAAGTACATGACGACCAGATTTCTAGTCAGAGTAAGGGATTATGGTTCGGAGTGTGGATTTGGATACTAACATTATCAGTCGGCACTGTATTTTTTAAGTGATGTTAATGATTGATGATGATGGTTCGGCAGAGATATTAAACGGTTTTTGGCCATTTCTAAAAAAGAGGATTGTTCCTTTTCCTTCCACTTTGGGTGTTCGTTATGGCAATGAGCACAGGATTGCACATCATACTCTCTGCGATAATTGCTGGAGCATCAGTCTCAATTGTTTCTATTATTGAAAATAAGAAATTCATGAAACAAAATGAGGCGGATTTTGATGCCAATAATGTCAATAAGTAAAGCATCGTAGGAATAATCGATACGCATGAGTGTTTTCACATGGCTCGCAGACATCCTTGGGTTTGAAGCACCAAATATGATTGATTTACTATTCATCAGTTGCGCAGTGTTTGGTGCCTTATTTTTCATACTCATGATGGCCCTAATGTTAATTGGTGATATTTTTGGAGGGGTTGTTGACTCTGCATTTGATACCGACATAAGTATGGATAGTAGTTTAGCATTTGAATTATTCAGCCTTCAAGGTATGGCAGCAGCTGTAATGATGTTTGGATTGATGGGGATGTTTGTAAACTCTGCCACAGGAATAGAATTGCTAGCAGTAACTGCAGGTGGGATGGCTGCAGCAGGTTCATTGTACATGGTGAGATACATGATGGCAGGTATTAATAATTTACAAGCGGATGGAACGATGGATCCTAAACATGCAATCGGCCAAAGGGGGCAGGTTTATTCCAGAATCAAGCCAGGAGAAACCGGAGAAGTTCAAGTCACAGTTGATGGTTCATTAAGAACTCTACTTGCAAGAGCAGATGATGATAAAATGTTTATCAAGAGTGGCGATTTTATCAAAGTCATTGACATAATTGGTTCTACATTGATAGTAGAACCGTTTAATAGGGGCACTAATACCCAAGAAGAATAAGGTGACTAATTATGGAGACTGCGACTGCACTGTTTTGGCTTTTTTTTGGATTTCTTCTAATATTCGCATTTGGAATCATAATGCTTGTCACGAGATACAAGAGATGTGCTTCTGACGAAATTCTAGTTGTCTTTGGTCGAGTAAGAGGAGGTAGAGCCTCAAAGTGTATTCACGGTGGTGCAACAATGGTTTGGCCACTTATTCAAGAATACAAGAAAATGTCCCTTACTCCGATGACAATCAACATTCCATTAAGAAATGCATTGTCTATGCAGAACATTAGAATTAACGTCCCGTCGACTTTCACAGTTGGTATTAGTACGGATCCCGTGATTATGAACAACGCTGCTGAAAGATTGCTACACCTAAAAGTTGAGGATATAGAAGCGATGGCAATGGAAATTATCTTTGGTCAACTACGTCTAACTGTCGCATCTTTGACAATTGAACAAATCAACCAGGACCGTGACCAATTCTTGGAATCTATCAGAGACAACGTAGGTGCTGAATTAAACAAGATTGGATTGAATCTAATCAACGTTAACATCACAGATATCACTGATGAATCTGAATATATCGAAAGCATTGGTAAGAAAGCAGCTGCAACAGCGGTAAACGCTGCAAAGGCAGATGTCGCTATCGCTGACAGAGATGGTGCAATCGGTGCTGCACAGGCTAACCGTGACAAAGACATCCAAGTTGCTGAGAACGCTGCTGAAGCCGAGAAGGGTATGAAGAGAGCAAACTCTGACCAACGTATCTATGTTCAGCAGCAAGAAGCACTTGCTATCGAAGGTGAAAATACTTCCAAGGCAAGCATCGCTGATTACAATGCGCATCTTGCAGAAAAAGAAGCAGAAGCAATGCGCCGAGCAGAAGTTGCTAGAAGAACTGCTGAAATGGAAGTTCAGAAAGCACAGTATCTCTTAGAACAAGAGAGATTGAAAGCTGAAGAAATCGTTCGTGAAGAAATCGCAAAGACTCAAATCGAAATCGCTGCAGAAGCAGAGGCAGAAAGACAGCGCCGTGTCGCATCTGGTGAAGCAGATGCTGTATTGATGAAGTACAAGGCTGAAGCGGAAGGTATTCAGGCTGTTCTAGAAGCAAAGGCTACTGGTTATGCTAACCTAGTAGCGAGCGCAGGTGGCGATGCAAAGGCTGCTGCAACTCTTCTAATGGTTGAGAAGTTAGAGGATATCGTTGCAAGACAAGTCGAGGCTATCTCCAACTTACAAATCGACAAGATCACTGTTTGGGATTCCGCAGGCGGAAACGGAGAAGGCTCAACCGCAAACTTCGTTTCAAGCCTAATCCACTCACTGCCTCCTGTCCACGATGTGGCAAAGATGGCTGGTGTCGAATTACCAGACTACTTGGGAAGCATGAAAGAGGAATGAAACCACCCTTTTCCGCATATGAGCGGACAGTGGATTCAAGAACCCTACAATACGCATAGTGCATATGCAGAGCGACCTCGAGATTGCTAGAGGAGCCGAAATGGAAGACATTTCCAAGATTGCTTGGAAATTGGGGATACCTGAAAGTGAACTAATGATAATGGGTAAAGGCAAGGCCAAAATTACCTGGAATGCGCTAAAATCACGTATGACAAAACCTCAAGGTTCACTAATTCTAGTGACAAGTGTCAACCCAACACCGTTCGGTGAAGGAAAGACTGTGACCACAATCGGTCTTACTCAAGCACTCAACAGAATAGGTAAGCGTGCGACTTGTGTTATTCGTGAGCCATCTATGGGTCCGGTATTCGGTATCAAAGGAGGCGCTGCTGGCGGAGGTCATTCACAAGTTCTACCGATGGAGGACATCAACCTACATTTTACAGGAGACTTGCATGCTGTTACAAGCGCACACAACCTGTTGTCTTCGATGATTGATAACCATCTCAACCACGGAAACGACCAGCAACTAAACCCTTCTCGAATAATCTGGCCGAGAGTCGTTGATCTGAACGACCGTTCTTTGAGAAATGTCAGTTGGACTAGGAGGCCCAGCGAATGGATTAGTTCGAGAAGACCGCTTTGACATAACCGCCGCTAGCGAGGTTATGGCGATTCTTGTTCTTGCTACCGATTATGCAAACCTCAGAAAGAGGCTTGGAGAAATTGTCATTGGTCAACGCTTTGATGGAACCCCGGTAAAGGCAGAAGATATTGGGGCAGCGGGTGCAATGTCGCTTCTACTGAGAGATGCATTCTTGCCAAATCTAGTGCAAACAATCGAAGGCGATCCCGCTTTCATTCACGGAGGACCTTTTGCAAATATCGCCCACGGAAATTCGTCAATTATCGCCGACAAATTGGCATTAGGCGCCGCAGATTATGTGGTGACAGAGGCAGGTTTTGGCTCTGACATGGGTGCTGAAAAATTCATGCATATCAAGGCATATAATTCTGGAAAATCACCTGACTGTGTAGTGATGAATGTCACGGTTAGATCAATGAAATTACACGGAGGAGCCTTTGGTGAAAAGGCGGCTAGGAGGCCGAGCAAGGAAGAAATCGAAACCGAAAATGTCGATGCGGTTAGAACTGGTGCAGAATCTAACCTGAATAGACATATCAAGAACATGAAAATGTTTGGTGTACCAGTAGTGGTCTCCATCAACCGATTTGCAAGCGACACGGATGCGGAATTAGATTGTCTCAAGAACTGTGCCATGGCATCTGGAGCATCATCGGTATGTCTGACTGAAGTTCACGCTAAGGGAGGCGCTGGAGGAGCACCACTAGCAAAAGCAGTAGTTTCTGCATGCCAAGACCATATCGCTGAAGGCAGACCTTTCACACCTTTATTCAATTCAAATACACCTATTGAGGAAAAAGCATTACGAATCGCAACAAGAATGTATGGAGCAGATTGTATCAACATTACAGCAAAAGCCGACAGACAACTTAAGCAACTCAAAGAATGGGGATATGGAAATCTTCCAGTCTGTATGGCAAAGACCCAATATTCCTTCAGTCACGACCCTAATCTTCTAGGCGCTCCAACTGAATTTGAGGTGCCAATTAGAGAATTCAGGCTTAACGCAGGCGCTGGATTCGTTGTCGCAGTTCTTGGAGAAATCATGACCATGCCTGGTTTGCCTAAGGTTCCGGCCGCAGCAAACATGGATATGGATGAAGATGGGAACCTTCTCGGAGTATTTGGGTGAGACCCAATGCAAGTTCTGAAAAAAGAGTTCGGATTATACCGTCTTCGCATTGATAACGAAGATGATTTGTGGACACTTGCTAGAATTTGTACTAAGGGAAGAAGCATCGGAATGCTCGGCGAAAGACGTGACCAAACCACAGCAGGTCAAGAGGGTGGTAGAGCAAAAGTAGCTGAAAGAAAGAAAATGTGGATCAAGTTAGCAATAGAATCCAACGAATTTCATACATTCTCAGAAAACCTTCGAGTCCACGGAATAATCGAAGAAGCACAATTCGACTTAGGAAGCCATCACACTCACATCCTGGAAGTTAGAGATGAAATCGAGGTAACCAGCAGTAAAGAATTCCCAGATGTAGACCACGATTTGATTAATCAGGCTTGCAAAAGTTCTGGCAAAGCAAAAGTCGTCATCTTGGTAGTTGAATCTGATGAAGCGATAATGTTCGAGTTAACCGGAAGAGGAATACGGGAAGTATCAACTTGGACTATGCGAGGCGGAGGTAAATATTCTGGTGCTAAGTTAAGCGAAGGGGTTTCCAAATCATTCTTCGAAAAAATTTCGTTTGAGGCTAATGAATCAATTCACGAAGGCACACCAATCGTGATTTGTGGACCTGGCCATGCTAGAGAAAAATTAGCACCTCTAATCAACGGTCCAAAGAAAATCATTGCTACCAGCATGGGAGGAAGAGCCGCTGCTAATGAGGTAATCACTGAAGGGTTAGCAGGAGACGTTCTTGCAGAACACGCATTTGTTCAAGAAACCGCAATGTTAGAAGAGGCTTGGAAGCGTATTTCTACCAATGGAGCAGTTGCCTATGGAAAAGATATGATTGTTAAAGCCTTAGAAGAAGGAGCGATAGAAACGCTGCTAATCAGTGCAGATGTTTTGCGGGAAGACGATTGGAATTCCATCACATCATCACTATCTGATATTGGCGCGACACTTGTTCAATGTTCAGTCGACCATGACGCTGGTGAACAATTACTTGGCATGGGTGGAGCTGTCGCTTTATTGAGATTCAAGGTGTGAATATGTATCGCTGGTTTCACGAAATTTCAGGTGATTTACGCACCGAAATGAAAGGCCTCCGATGGTTACTAATCAAGTGTGAAGATTTGGAAAAAGCAACTGCGGCATGGATGTTTGCTGAATTAGATGGGACATTAATTGGAGTTGACCACAGAGGCAAGCAGTTTGAATCAGGAATTCACAATCGAGCAATCCATCTACTAATTGTCGACAATGATGAAGCGATAACTGGTATCACAAAGGTAGTCACTGAAGGTGAGTTGATTGACCACTTGTGGTAATCAAGCAAACGGTATTGAAACCGATTTGTGAGTTCCGAGATTAATCACGGTTAGCATACAAGGTTTTGGCTGGAATCCTAACATCCTCTGGTATGATGTCTGGTCTTGCCAAGTTGATGAACAAACCAAAGTCGTTCCTCTAAAATCAACACAAGCATGACCGTGTACGTGCCCAGTGACGAAAATATCTGGAACATCCCTGATTACTAGTCCATCTTCAGGTTCTGGTGAAAGTGGCGTTTTTCCACCCCATTGTGGTGCTAAATGTCTCCTTCTGAGCATTTGACGCATAGCCTCGACCGGATCTCGATATGTCACTGTCCTAAGCCCAGCAACGAAATCGTCAATTGACTTACCATGATAAGAAAGTAATCTAACTCCATCTAGACTGAAGTCACAAGGATTTCCGACAAATTTTGTATTATTGAAATCCTGTTGAATATCTGGCTCAAGAGTTGGTTGTGGTTCAGCAGGCCTTACCGCATCATGGTTTCCAGGAAGCATTAGACACTCGACCCATTCTGGGAGTAATTCTAACAATTTAGCAAAATGTGAGTACTGACCGTATAGGTCTTTGATAGCTAATTCTTTATTTTGTTCAGGATAGATTCCAACACCATCAACACAATCACCTGACAAAACAAGATACTTGATTGTTCGAGCCAAAGGGTCGGTATGGAACCAATTGACCATTTTGTGCCATTGCGCTTCCAAAAAGGTCTTACTTCCTACGTGGATATCTGATATGAAAGCAACAGATACACCTTGTTCAGCAAAATGCTTGTCGTGACTATTTTGCATAGGGAAATGCAAATCATCAATGTAGAACATATCCCCATTCTGGGAAAACGTGCCTGAAACTCCAACTACATCGTCTGGCATCAGACCTGATTCTATTACCTGGGCATGTTCGATGATTCTATCATCGCCTTTTCTATCTACAAGAAGACAATTCATTTCTCCGCTTGAATCTTCAAGTGAAAACATTAGATGTCCATTTTTAGTATGCCGTGGGTCATTTACAAGGCCGATTGCTACCGCAAGATTATCTCGACCTTGGAATCTAGCACGTTCTTGGTACAACCGAGCAATATCCATCGGTCTTCTAGGTAAATTTGAATTTGAAATTATTAATTTTCTAAGTCTCTCTAGCCTATCATTAAACGCGCTAGTGATATCACCCATCTTTCCTTCTGTTGTACTATTTCCGGTAATGTCGTAATGGACTTTGATATCTATCATTGCATCAACAGCATCCATAGGAAAATCTGCCCTATTCCAATCAGGCATGTTATTCCGCATTGAGATATCTTCAATCATAGGCTCTGCTATTGGCGCTATTACCCTTCCAGGGTTTACACCGGTTGGAATCATATCGATAGTTAACTTACCTTTAACCCCCTTAGCCCGAAGATCTGCAATCAATCCAAGTGGGTCATGATGTGATTCAAGACGTTCTTTTACCCCTCTTGAGGCAAGTAGGCCTGCGGCCATTAACTTAGGGAAAATTTCGCCCCACGTGGCCGCCATATTTGTATGACAATCGAGGCGATACAAGAGGTAATCGGATGAATACTAATCATTCACTTTCCCAGACGGGTTCTGGTGACTTTGATTCATCCCATTCTACCGCGTTATCATCAGCCACCGATTTACCTGGATTTTGCCATGACTCGTCCTGCCATGGTGCGCCGGCTGATGCTGCTGCTGCCCTTCTTGCCTTTTCAGCCTCTGATTTTGCATGCTCAACTGCAGCCTCTGCTGCCATCTGTTCCTTCTGAGCAATCGCATCTTTGATTCGGATTTTTGCACTATCCCAACAATTGATTGCGGTTTCTAAGGCGAAATGGACGAAAGACACCTTGTTTTCGTGGCGATTACCACCTACCTGTACTGATTCAGCATTAGCCCAATGAGCGCTGGCTATTCCGACATAAACTAGCCCCACTGGCTTGTTAGAGTTTTGAGCAGCGGGTCCTGCTATTCCTGTTATTGATATAGCCAAATCCGCACCCGATTTCTTTCTAGCTCCATCAGCCATTTGAATTGCAACTGTAGCGTTTACTGCGCCTTTTTTCTCAAGAAGTTCTCTCTCAACATCCAATTCGTTGATTTTTGATTCGTACGAATAACAAACCCAACTTTGGTTAAACCAATCGCTGGCACCAGCAATATCGGTTAGCGTGCTAGCCAATAGGCCTCCAGTACAAGATTCGGCAACTGTGATAGTGGCCTTCACTTCTCTCAAACGGCGAACGAGACGAGCCGCTATGGCCTGGATTTCCTCATCCATCAGGCATACGTGGTAGTCGCTCCTTCTTGAAGTTAGAGGGGTGTGATTCAAAAAGAGGAGCCAAGTAGCCCTGCACGGGCCCGTGGTCTAGCGGTTATGACACCTCGCTTACACCGAGTTGATCGTGGGTTCGATTCCCACCGGGCCCACCAAACCTCTCAACCTAGCAGTGACCGCTTTTTTGGAATTTTATAGTCCTAAAAATGGACGTAAATCATCTAAATTCTTTGAATTAACAACATCGATTCCTGCTTCGGCAAATGCGATTTTAGCACTTTCACGCTGGGGATTAAAACCAATAAAGGTTGAACCTTCGATATGCATGGATAAATCCATACTTGAATCACCTACACTAACCAGTCTATCCGGGGGCAATCTATCATTTCAATCAATTTCTCAATTGAATGATACTTTTCCTTAGAAGGAACTCTAACAACTCCCTGGTCGGTTAACCACCCGTCAGCATCAAATTCAAATCCGTTAGCAATCCAGTCGTCTGCCTTGACTAAAGCGGCAATCGATTGGACATAAATGTCTACGCCAGCAGATACTATGGCAACAAATGTGCCTTGTGCCTTCAAGTCTGCCACAAGTTCCTTTGCACCCTTCATCAATTTACAACCAGAATATGCCCTGAAGATATCATCACGATGTATCTTTGGAGACTTGTCCTTCCACAGAGCTATATCTGCGGCCATAAATTCTGAATCTGTTAACTCTCCTGCCATAAATTTGCTAAGCAAATCTCCTGAATCAGTACCATAGTGATCGTGGATAGTCTTCCAAGATGAAATGGAGTCTGCGAGGACACCATCACAATCGAAGGCTACACACAACGGCTTTTGCATTGTTTGGTCCACCACTATCTATGATTTAGACCATTGTTCCATGCGTGCCGTTGGTATTACACACAAAGGCATGCGCTAGAAGAGCGGGCAATTCCTTAGAAAGAGGTTCTCAACCCCTCCGAAGAGGGGTTGAGAATTAACTCATTCATTTATGGCTTCAAAGACCAGACCAGGTACGTAGTACAGATCCGCCAACACCAGTTGCTGGGTTGTAGCTGATTGATACATACAGGTTTGTCATTGGCTCTCCATCTGCAGTCACTGTGCGGATGTAGATTGTATCACCAGTGTCAAAGCTTGACTTTGTTGCTCCATTCTGTGTACCTACTGCGTCTGTAAAGGTGACCAAGGTCTCAGAGTTACCCGGGTAGAAACCGTATACAGTGGTATCTGCTAAGTTGTAGATATCACTATGGGTTTCTCCTGCAGAGTCAGTGTACTCAACCAATACTTGTATTGCTTGGGTTGCTAGTTCTACTTGGCTTCCAGTCACAGTTATTCTGTGGAATGATGCATCTCCACCAAGAGCTTGGCTCGAATCTAGTGTGAACGAAATTCGAGGTACACCCTTAGCAGATGTGTCAGCCAGACTTGATGCCCAGACATAGATAACACCAGATAGAACCACAGTGATCGCTACCATCAAGATAGTAGCGATAACTGGGCTCACCGCTTGCTCGTCGTCTTCAAGAGCCATTTCTTCTAATGCCTCTTCTTCTTCCTCACGGCGGCTCTGTAGTACCAGTGCACTCACGAACAGACCAGCAGCGCTGATTGCAATGATTGATGGTGCGAACGATGGTACGTCTGCAATTCCAATCAATCTTACAACAGTTGGTAGGTCTTGTCCAGTTGCAACGGTTGTCTTACCGAATGTTCTTGGTTGTGCACAGTCAGAACCATTGTCATCTGTGCTCATCAAGTTATTACACCAGTCTTGGTCTTCTAGCATAGGTCTTCTCTTGTTGTTCAGAGTGACTGCTGATGGGTTTCCTTCAGCGTCTACACTTGAACTACCGATTTCACCAGGACAGCTCCATGCGTCTTGCTGTATTCCATTACTGTCGATACATGCGTGTGCGTATGGGAACGAGTATCCGAAGAACCTGTCAGCAGGTGATGCTGTCATGTCACAAGATTCTGCAACACAGGTCAGAACATCTACTTCGACCCAGACTCTGGATGTTGTAGCGGTGATGTACACGAAGTCTGTGACTTCTAGTTCCTCACCATATGCTGGTGGGGTCACGTACTGTGTTCCTAGTGAGACATAGTCTTCACCATCTGGATCATCGCTGTTGTATCCATCGCTGTGGAAGGTGACTTCCAACATGTGGTCGTAGTTGTATGGACCTTCATCTCCACCGTGACCGATTGTGACAGTTGTTGGCACGAAGGTCTTCGGCATGATGTTGCTGACTTCATTGAAGTCGAATCCTGATGTTGAACTTAGGTAGTAGTCTGGCACATTCTCTGCAACGTTGTCGACACGGATGTACAGTGTTACACTGTCTTCACCTTGCTGATAGTTCGCTGTTGACATACCGTAGTTTGGTATGTATGACGGCGCTGTTGCTGTGTCGTGTAGGTACAGAGTGATTGGACAGAACTCACCAGATAGTGGTACCTTCTGGTGCTTACCACCGTTGTTCAGGTAGTCAACTTCCCACTCTGGAGCGTTTGTTGTAGCGTCCTTGATTAGGTCGAATACAATGTCGTCTCCATTGATTGTAGCAGAGAAGTAGTTCTCATAATCACAAGTGTCTGCCTTGACGATGCTCCATACTAGATCTTCATCTTCATGGTCGTTATCGTGCTTCATCATTGACAAGTCGTATGTCAAGTTGTCAGTGTTTTCATCGTCTTCTGTTAGAGTGACCTTCCATGGGAAGTTTGGAACATCTCCGTTGCCATCCATGATTACAGCGTAATCATCAGATGCAGAGTTAGCATTCCAATCTACCACTTCAGGAGCGTCGTTTACTGGAGTCACAGCGAATGTGACTTCGTACTCTTCAGCTGCAGTGTTCTCAGCGACCCAACCATATGCTTGACAGATAGTCTGTGTCATTCCTGTTGGCTGTCCGTTTGGATAGTATTCAGGAACGAATGATGCTAGACCTAGGTATAGGTTGTAGCATCCAGTCACTGTGATTGGCCCGTAAACTGGGTGGTTAACTGGGTAGTCGATCAACCAGGTGTAAGAAACACAAGATGCTCTTACGTTAGTTGTTCTACCTAGGTAGGTGTTCTGACAGTATCCACCGTCGTCGTTCAGTGTTAGGACGATAGTACAATCGCCACCCTTCTCCCAATTTTGGTTCTCAGTGATGGTCAACTCGTTGTTTACCACAGATACAGTGTATGGTGGACATGGGTTGTATCCACTTGTTGTTGAGAATCCGTCTGGGAATACTGTGTCCCAGTCGTCCCAACCAGCTTCGGTGTCAACACCATATGCTTCCATCCAGAAGTCAGTGTAGTTCAAGCCATTGTATACCTTACCTGTTGTATCGATTGAGCTGTCACAGCCATCGTCAGAGCGAACTGCAGTGACCTTGTTTCCGGATGTGTCCATGTATTCTTGGTACCATACGGAGCCACAGCCATTCTGTGCTAGCAAGTAGGTCAGGATTGAAACATCGTTCAGTGTTGGTAGAACATATGATCCGTTTGGAGTGATGCTGTCTGGGTCTCCAGACATAGCGATGTCATTCCATCCACCAGCTGCTGTCATGACTCCACCGACTTCAGCGAACATTGCTGCTACTGTGTCGTACTTCTTCTGTACCCAGTATGCATCAACTGAAATGTTCTCATCAGCCTTTATGGATGCGCCCCATGTGTAAACTTGCGGTTGCTCGTTTGCCATGTCGTTGCTTGCCATATCGATGATGTATGAGCCAGTAGCGTTAGCAGCAGATCCTAGGACCTTGCTTACACTTCCGAATCCTTCGTCAAGTACGTTCAAGTTTCCAGCACCGTCATCAGCGAAGACTGGCATACAGTCTGAACGCTCTGAATTACAGATGATTGGTGCGTCGTTAACATTGACTACAGTGAAGACGATTGTCTCTGTGTCCTTCAGACCGTGTGAATCCTCAACTTCGAAGTGGAAGGTGTAGGTTCCGAATTGGTCATTGTCAGGTTCGATTAACAAGTCTTGTCCTTGCAGGTTGCTGTCTAATAGCATTGAAGGGCTGTTTGTCGGGTCAGCATCATCAGATACGGACCAGGTTAGAGTCGACTCTTCATCTTGTACGTCGTCAGCCTTGTCGAGTAGACTTAGTGTGTAAACTCCACTGTCTTCATCAACTGTGATGTCGATTAGGTTAGTAATCACTGGACATGCACGCTTGATGTCGATTGGTAGGTTGACGTTAGTAGCCATTGAAACATCTTCAACAGTTGCCCAGTCTTCTTCACAAACCGCATCTACCTTGACAGAGATGTCGTATTCCTTAGCGTCAGTTGGTGTGTTAGAACCAACATAGCTTCTGTAGATTAGCAAGTGGTTTTGCAATGAGTCTCCGTCAGCCAAGTCAGAGTGCCCTAGCATCAAGGTCATTTCTTCAGAGAAGGTTTGACCAGTTGCGCCAGTTGCTACTGTCTGATCTGGGTGAACAGATTCGATTGCACCAGTAGACTCGTCTTGTACGATGACAATTAGTCTGACTGTGTCAGCAGGTTCGCCAATACAACTCCATGGGATGGATACTTCGGTGTTTGTGTTAGCCGAGTAGCCAATGAAGGAATCAAGTCCTGAACATGATGCAGTTACATCTGTCCAACCTGTGAATCCGTTGACCTTTAGGCCGTTGTTGCCATCGTTTTCATCTTCTGCCCAGAAGACATAGTCTGCTGCAAATGGCAGAGAGTGAGATACATACCAACTCTGTCCTGTGGTGTCTCCACCAGAGGATGAATCGATGTAAATCTGCAAGTCTGCAGTTCCCATGTCGACACCAGTTAGTGCAAGGTGTAGGTAGTTAGCATCCCATGTTGCAAGGAAATCTTCTCCTGCGCCATCGCTGGACATTACACCAGGCATTGCATCATCTGATGGGTTCAACTCATTGTTGACCCATTCTGATATATCACCATCTGCGCTGATGAATGCTTGCCTGTAAGCAGGTGAAACATATGCTGCTTGTTCTCCATCTGTTGATTGGATCATCAATCCAACATCAGATGGCTCATTGCTCTTGTGAGTAATGTCCAAGTTCAGCAAGTTTCCTTCATGGATCACCGCTGTGGATGCTAGAAGCAGTTTGCTTGCATCTACAGTGTTTCCAACAGAGGTCACTGTTGTGTAATCTCTTGCATCGATTTGAGTTGATGCGTCAGACCATGTGACATTCTCAACGGACCCTTCAGCACCACCGTCTACAATCAGAGCAGTGTCTGCGTCTGAAACTCCACCGTTCCATCTGAAGTCAACTCCATCGGAGTTCAATCCATACTTACCGGAGGTATCCAAATCAGTTGCGTCTAGAGAAGATGTTCCTGTTAGGTACATAGCAGATCCATTAGCACCAGAGATTAGGTGTGCTCCGTCAACAATTACTTCAGTGTCTTCAGCGAATACACCGTAAGAGTTTCCGGATAGGATTGCATCACCCTGGATAGTCAACATACCGCCATCTTGGCTGACAGTTGTGCTGAATCCAGATGCTTCTGTTCCGTCTAGTGTCAATTCATCATTGCTACCTACGACGTTGATACCAACTGAGTCGTATGCACCAGTTGATGCATTTGTGACAGTCACATCGCCATACATCCATGGGTGTACAGAACAGTGGTATTCGTATGTGCCTTCATTGATGAAGGTGTAGGTGAATGTTGAACCTAGGTTCATTAATCCAGAATCGAACAATGAATCGTTAGATACAACATCGTGCTGTTCGGATGTACCACTGTTGTTGTAGTACTCGTTTGCTCTCCATCTGATTGTGTCACCAGTGCTTATGGAAATGCTTTGCGGGCTGTATGCAGCTGCGTTAACTCCAACAGTCCACAATTTTCCACCAGAACCAGCTACTGCGGTTAGTTCAGAACCTGTATCAGTTAGGTCACATCCATCTGTGACTATTGCATTCTCCATTACAGAGATAGTGTTATCTTCAGTGTATACCATTGAAGAACCACAATCTTCAGCCCAGATACCAACTGCTGTTGGAGCAGTTCTTCCAGCGGACTGGGAGATATCGTTGTTGGATACGTTGACTGTGTATCCATATCGGATACCGTCAATCAAAATACCACCATCGGCATCAATTAATGTGTTTCCGTCAATGATACCATCACCTGCTAGGACATAGATACCTGCATGTGCAGCATCTCCGTCTCCGTAGATTACGTTGTCAGTAATGGACCAATCTAGTCCACCACGGATGTAGATAGGCTCATCTGGGTTGTAGAACTCATTGTTTGAGATTTCCAATCCGGTGGTAAATCTGTCTTGGACGTATACACCGTAAAGTGGTGATGTAGATCCTGTGAAGGAGTTGTCGCTAACGACTACATCTTCTGAGTAGGAACTCAAGTAGAACCAAACACCAATACCTGCTACGTTATTGTAGGTGTTTCCTTCAATAATTGCATCGTCTGCACCCCACTGTGATGAGGTGTAGTAGTAGTAGTATCCTTGTCTCTTGATGAATGTTCCAATTGGACAGTCATTCAGAATGTTATTTCTGATGATTGTGTACTCACCGGTGACACCACCTGTCGAGGATATCAAACACATTGAGTTATAATTGAAGGATGTACCTCCAGAATATGTTGTTCCCAAGTGTGTGATTACGTTGTTCTGAATATCCAAGTGTGGTGTATCAACCCAACTGTATGGCCCAGGTTCTGTGACAATTGACAGAACATTGGTCAGTGTTGAGTTGTGGATGTATGGTACAACATCGTTCCAGTTGAAATATCCAATCTGGAATCCATATTGTGTATCATCGAAGTTAGCCAGTCCCAACCATGTTGAGTTGTTCGAATATAGAACAGCACCGTATGGGTAAGTAGACCACATCATCATACCATCATAAGAATCGTATGATGCGGTAATCAACATTGTAGTGTCGTTTACGGTAGTCTTTTGGTTTCCATCGACATACCAGATCGGTGTGTCGACCATTACCACTTGATCGTTCAATCCGTTTCCACTGTTTTGACTTCCACTAGGTGTAGCACCGTAGTATCCATACTCGACAATTCCGCTTGACAGAGTTCTAGAACTGCTTGTTGACAAACTTCCTGCACATTGAGCGACGTAGTCATATGAACTTGAACTGTATGAATAACAGATTCTTGAATCGACAGAGTCGGTTAAGGTCAACTCGTGTTCATTTCCAGAATTATCAGTTAGACTCATCGTATCAAACTTGTATCTGAAATCACCATTGGTAGAAGTGTAAGAACCAACTTGTGCTACAGTGACAGCTTCGTATCCAGATAGAGGTACGACATGCACTCCACCTTCGTCAACATATTGTGTCTTGAAGGTAATTTCTGCTGCGAGACCGTTAGAATCTGACACTGCAGATCCGGATGTTTGTCCACTTGCGGACATAACTACAACGTTTGCACCAGAAACAGCATTGTTGTCTGCCATCACAGTGATGTTGACTTCACGCATTCTGTTGACAATTCCTGAACCAGATATGTCTACAGTATTTGTGTCGATTGTTCCTTCGATGAAGTCTACTTTAGTTCCGCCTGAAACTGCAATATCCTTCGTATTTGCGAAGTCACTGTACTTAATGGTCAATTCACCACTTCCAGCGGTATCAATTCCAACCCCGTTGTTAGCCAAATTCAGACCTGTGTAAGTTCTGTCTTCTGCTGTTGCGGAACCGAATTTGATAGCAGATCCAGTGTTGTTGTGGATGTCACCAGAGATGACGCCCTTCATGTCCTTTAGGTAGTAAAGACCAGCGGTAGAAGTACCGCTGATGTCGACGTTGGACATGTCAACTGTTCCAGATGCTCCTTGGCTCATCAATACACCGTATGCTCCACCAGAAACGGTTAATCCGTCTACTGTTGCAGTTGTTGTTCCGACAACGTCGAATGCTGCATCAGTTGGATTAGATACCGTGATGTCAGAGAAGGTTCCTGCAGCGAAATTGCCACCGATTTCAATACCGGTGTCAGAACCGCTAATCGAACCAGTTGAGAAACTCGCTGTTCCCATTTCTCTAATCCAATTACCCATGTCTGATGGGTCATCGCTTGACCTAGCTACAATTTCTATTCTATCCTGGTAGTTGTTTGCGCCGTTGTGCAATACGTCTACATACAGAGTAGCACCAGTTACGGTAGAACTTGAAACGTCTACGATTGGCATAACGAATCTCGCATCAGAACCAGTTGGTATGTATGTGTAGTAGGAGTAGTGAGCACATACGTTGTAGTATCCACTAATTCCTTCAGGAGGTGCTGACCATCCTGAAAAGTAGAAGCTTGGAGAGTAGTATCCCCAATAGTTCATTGGGTAGTAATAACTTGGTGTATTACTACCTTCTTGCCAGTCATATCCAGAAGGTTCGTTGTAGGAATAGCCGTACCAAGGGTTGTAGGAGTATCCATACGAATTACAATTGTAATCGGTTCTTCCACCACCAGTACCACTGTAGTATCCAGTATCTGAACTGCCTGAGATGTTCCAGTAGTTGGTTCCATCATTTAATTCAAGTCTTGGCCTGTCATAAATCATGTATAGTTTGGAATACAATGGAGAGTAAGTAGGGTGAGCGCTTCCTCCACCATATACAGCATTCCATCCGACTTGTAGGTAATCGCCAGTCATCAGGTCAGATACATCAACTGCGTATGTGACCCATCCTCGGGAAACTCCCATCAAACTTGTACTTCTGTAGATTGTTGGAAGTGACATTCCACCTTCTACATCGATACCAACTGTGTTGTCAGTTAGAGTAAATCCACTGACACTTGGCGCTGCGTTTGTTGCTAGAATACCAACTGCTGCGTTCTTTACAGCGATGTTGTCAATATCTGCACCAGAAGATCCTGTTGATTCGACTTCAATACCAATACCAGTTTGTCCGTTGTTGATGATTGATGAATCGTCCCAATCTAGGCTTCCGCCGTTAACATATACTGTTGCTTGGGAAGCAGGCTGGTTAGCGCTTCCGTAAATAACTGAACCAGTGCTTACTACAACGTTTCCTGAATCAACCACTAGACCACCTTTCAGGTCTCTAGCCTTTGCATCGACAAATTCTAGAGTTCCACCATCAATATCCAAATCCAATGGATATGCAGCGGAGGACGCTCTTAGATTACCTTGGCTTGTTGTACCGTTGGTAAATGTTAGCGTTCCGCCGTTTTGGATGGTAATCTTTGGACTGTTGGTAGCATCTGATATCACAGTAAATGTGTGCTTCATGATAATTGTACAGTCGTCAACAACCAAATCACCTGTGAGGGTGACTTTGCCTTCCCAGGTGAATACTCTGGTCACAGAGTTCCATCCGAATGCAGCATCTGTGTTGTTGTCAGCGATGTCTTGACAGTCTTGTGTTGTTTGATTCAAAGAGATAGGCACAGGTTCTAGTTTCAGAGCGATTGAATCGCCCACTTCAAAGGATCCTGGATACCATGAATCAGTTGTGAAGGTTTCATTCTGACCTGCTGGACCATATGCGATTAGATTGTGGTCGGCATATGTTGTTCCATCGTCTTTCTTTGAAACTACCCATGTATCTGCCTCACCGTTTGAATCAGTAATGTGTGAACCAACGACGAACATAGCAGCTCCGAAACTGTCAACAACAGTTGCTTGAACAGTGTGTCCGGACTTATTCTCTGTGACTCCGCTACCGAGGTCTTTGTAGACTCTAACAGTAGCCAATCCACCGAAGTAGATATCTCCTGATGAGGATGAGCCCCAATCACAGGCTGAGCTTCCGTCACAGTCAGTACCATCTTGATCGACATCAATCAGTACGATTCTTCCGTTAGTTCCTGCGTATGCCATGTTCTGGTATGAAGATGGCATTGAGATACTTGCTGAACCAATGCTCATTCCTGTATTCCTTGCATAGAGTGCGTTTTGCCATCCTGTGTATGTCATGTCAACATCGTTCATTACTAGCGAGTTAGGAGCCGCTGCGGTTGAACAAGAACCAGAGATGTAGTCAGAAGTGACCCCATCCACAGTTACCTTGTATCCACATCCATTGAATGCGATACCGCTTGTGTCCCAGCTCTCACCAAGAATAGTTCCAGCACCTGGTGCGTTTCCGCCTAGGGTTAGTGAACCAACATCTAAGAAATACATGTATGGTGACATTCTAGCCATGTCCAAATCACCTGAGGTGAAATTATCGAAGGTTGCACTTTGACCAGATGGTCCTGCTGTGTTTACATTTCCACCAGGTCTAATCGTCATACTTGAAGAGCCTAGGTCAACATTGTCAAACACAATTGATGATAGTGACATAACACTGCTGGAGGAGTATCCAGAAGCATCCATGTCAGCAACATACAGGGAAGAGCCTGTGCCCTTTCCGTTTGCGTTCAAACCGATACCGGATTGACTAGATGCGGATGTTGCTGTGACATTGTTAATCCAGACATCAGCCAAGTCAACATTGATCAGGTTGACAAGTGCATCATCGATTGAAACATTCTCTAAGTATAGAGAACCTGCAGTGCTTCCTGCTACATTTTGTATAGCAGCGCCATTTGCGTTTCCATCAGAGTTACAGTCGCTCATGCTTCCGTTAGTTAGTGTCACTTCAGAATCTTCTGCGAAGTTGAAACAGGAGTGACCTGCGTCATTTACAGAGAATTCATGGATAGAAACAACTGTTCCTGCACCTGAACCGTGTTCGAATGCACTTTCTACGTTAGTGAAAGTGACCTGGTTCATTGTGAAGTTTCCAACGTTAGAATTAGACGATGGAGTTGCTCCATGTCTACTTCCTGCAGCGATAGCAGCCTTGGATGTGTCAGAGAAATCAACATAACTTAGAACGTGTCTGTTGTCAGTAGATGTTGAACATGCTCCAGTGAACGCTAGGCCCAACCAAGTACCATTGTTTTGGCCAGTGAACTCAATGTGAGCAGTAGAATTACCTTCTGCTACTAGTTGAGTACAAGCGCCATCGATTGAAATTCCCTTGCCTTGTCCAACTTGGATTTCCACACCTGGCTCGATTGTCAAGTCTGCACTAACAGTCAAGTATCCTGAACTTGATGATGGGTTGACTCTAATTGGTGAGTCAATCTTTGACCAAGTTGTTGGCACGGTAATGTCAGATGAAACATCTGTTCCCTTACCTTCAAATGGTACTACTCTTGTTCTGATAGAACAATCCAAAGCGGAGTTGTCATAACAGTAGTATGAGGAGTAATATCCAAACCAAGGAGCCAATAGTGCAGGCCTTACATAGCTGGAACCAGTTCCGGATTTGTAAGGTAGGTCAGGCGTGTTAGAGTACCATGAATAGTACAATAATTGCTGAGGTGATGTTGCACCATTGTCAATCAGGTTGAATGCCCCATGTCTTGCAATGTTCACACGGTCTGGTGTGGATGCTGATCCATTGTATTCGTTTCCGAAGTATTCGAAACTGAATCCAGCTGGTAGAGCAACGTTTGCAGCACATGCGGCTGTGTATGGGTTCCTGTTAAAGTAGTATGAATAACCACAATAGAAGGAGTAATAGCTACCAGAACTTGTTCCTCTAAGAACGGTGTCATAAGTAGGTAGTTCAGACAATCCCAAATCGAAGGTTTCCCATGAGTGGTCTGTAGAACTGCTTGTTCAAATTCTGTAGTTATTACTGAATGGATTTGCACCATTCATGTAGCCATCTTCAGCATCGATTGTAGCACCATAGTTTCGAGTCTTGTCTTGATATCCAATTGTACCGTAGTCATACAATGCTTGACAGCCTGTATCATACTTGAACTCGATTTCATTGGTCACATCATACATGACAGCCTGATAAGTACAGGTGTATGAGGTCGTGTATCCCATGTCGTGCCATTCGATAATGAACATCTTGTTAGGATCTCCGACTTCGAAGTTGTAGGTTGAAGTTGTGTTTACATTCACTCCACCTGGGGCTGTGCTCAAATCTTGAGTCTTGATGTAATAATCTACTTCAGCGCCTCTTTCGATATCTTCTAGTTCATAAGACCATGAACATTCAACTGTTTGACATTGTGTTCTTGACTTACCAGATTCAACATTCAGAAGTGTGCTTGACCAGCTTCCAACTGTTCCGTTTGCGTCTGTGATTCTGTAATACAGAGTAGGACCTACGCCGATAGTTGCAGTTGTGTTTACACCTGATGGCGGGTCTCCACCATCAAGGATCTTTGCGGTGATTGTTCTGTCTCTGGAGTGAGAGTCAGATAATCCATTGTGATTGACAGAAGGTGCGGTTGTGTCAGGCAGAGGCTTGACGTTTGAAACCTTCATCAACATCTTTCCACTTGAGTCTTGAACACCGTAGTATCCAGCAGCGATTGCCCAACCATTCCACTTGTATGCGGAGGTGTACTGCAGGTAGTAATATCCTGTGTTACATGTTGGGTTAGCGGTCATAGAGTACCTGAAGAACATGATTACTCCATTTGAACCTAGACACATCCAGTTTGCGCGGGATGAACTGTAGGATGTTCCATTCCAATCGAATTCACCAAATGTACCAGTAATGTTTCCTGGAATCAATGATGAATAGGAGTATGAGTATCCATAACTCCTATCATAGGATGGTGATGAACCACTGGAAAGTGGTTGTTCAATACCTGTTGTTTCATCTCCGATACCTACCATTGCCCAATCGTCTTCAGTTGTGTCATACAAGAAAGCAATATTCATTCCTGCACCATCATCTGCGGAGATTGGTAGGAAACCGCTGTCCATAGAACTCAACATTGTCAAGCCCTTCATGGTTCCACCGTATCCCCAGCTTGTGTAAGCAGGCGCAGTAGTCCACATCAATCTCCAGTTGCTGTAGAAAGTACTAGAGGAAGTGTAGAAACAGGAAGATGATCCTGTACCACACCTTGATGTGTCAAATTCGAAGACGTATTCTTTAGACCCTTCGTAATAGGTCATTTGTCTGTCAAAGGTTGCTTGAGGTGAGGTTGTTGGGTATGCGCTCACCTTGGTCATAGAGACAGACAGCTTGTTTTCAGCAAATGGTGCATTGTCAGGTGTATCGACAAAGAACCAACTTGGAGAAGACGGTGCTGTAGTAATTGAACTTGGGCTGGTACCTGTACCACCAGATGGTGATGTAGCTTGGTTAGCGTTAGATGAAGTATCTCTGTAAGCCCAGAAATACTTGACATAATCTCCTGCACTCAAGTCTGCGGTTTCCGCCTTGAACTTACAATCGTTAGAACTCGAACCACATGTTCCAATTGTTGTTGCCTTGACGCTAGTATAACTGCCGTTGTTGACAGAATAATACATGTGCGGGGCTCCTGCAGTTGTTGTATCAATTCCCGTAAAGTCCTTCAAGTGTGCAAATATGGTTCTTGACCCTTCTTTGTAAGTGGTAATTCCAGAGTATGCTGGATTTTCCATGCTAGGGGCCTTGCTATCTGAAACACCTGAGTAGGTGATTTGCAGATAGTTGTTGTAAGAACCATATGTGTAGAAGTAGTAGTAGAAAGTTCCCGAAACTGAACCCTTGTATCTAGAAACAATTCCAATGTCTCCACCGTTCTTAGCAGCGGTTGTGACGTAGGAAGAGCCTCCAGCGCTACAAGCAGTGGCTGAGTTACAGAAAGTTACGGTTTTCCATCCAGCTCCTGTACCTTGGTTAACAACTGATTGTGAGTTCCAAGCAGACATCTTCATTCTCATACCATTGTATGAATACGAGGATTGAGTTCCTATTGCAGAGCCAGGGAACGCACCGCTACACGATCTTGTAGGGATGTTGTTGTAGCTGGTGTGGTATTGATACCCACAGTTTTCCATGACTGCAATTTGTGGGTTGTAGCTTGTAGAACCATACCAGTAGCTGATATAGAATCTGTAAGTAATCTTGCTAATTGTAGCAGTTGAACCCAAAGCATTGGAGGTAGGGAAAGAATACTTTTGCCAGTTAAAGTAGTACATCTGAGCCCAAGAAGCCTTGTAGAAGTACCTGTATGTCGAACTGTAGCAGTATGCGTAGTAATAACATGTACCACCTGCAGAGCTAAGAACGTTCATTGTTGGGTCGATAGCCAATGGGAATTGGCGGTCTTCATCCATCAACCAGTCGCCCTCGACTGCTGTTGTGATTACGATGTTTCCTCCGAATGCTTGCACGAAGTAAGTAGCGAAGTATGGCTCGATGCCATCACCGCTTTCCATTACTTGTGGAGCAGGGATTGTTATCAGAATTTCGCCGGTATCTAGGTGTCTTACTGCCAACTCATCTTGTGTGATGTGAACTTCCTCGGTAACCAGTTGGTTTCCAGAGTATAATCCATATCCAGCAGGAAGGCGGATTTGTTCAGTTAGACCGAACCATGCGACGTTCTCTTCGAGAACTGGCTTGTCTCTGATAATCAGATTTTGCTTGACATCGGTCTTGCCTACTGCGTAGTCAAGGTCAAAGCCAGCAGCAATTGGGTATCTGATTACATTACCACCGACAGAGATGGTTTCTAGAGAGTCCCCAGCGTTCTCGTATGGTATAGGCATTGGGTTCACGTCATCGTGAATGACTGTCAATGTAGGATTAATTCCTGTGACAATCGGATCGATGTTTTCGTGTACCTGGATGGCCACACCATGACCCGCTTCAGTAGGGAAGTAAACTCTGTAGTTGTTTTCAGTTACTTCCCAACCGTTTAAAGTAGCCTTGAGGTTTAGGTTGATTTCTTCCCAGGAACCTTCAGCACTCATGTAGTGCACAGGTTCGTTACCGACGAGCTTTACAGTGTCGCCGTTATCTAGGAGGAAACCTTTCTCATTCAGGCTCCTCATGCCCTCTAGTTCAGAGGACGGGTCATATTCCAATTCTTCTTGCTCGTAGACCTCAGGGAGAGCAAACATGTCATCTTCGATGTCATTATCTGCTGCTACTAGGTTTGTAGCTCCTCTCTGGTGAATTGTTCTGCACTAGGCCGGTCATTGTCATACCAACCATCAAAACACAGAGCAGTAGGGCGATACCTACTCCACCAATTACGGTCTTATTTTTCCTATTTTTGTTTCCCAACATTTGTCATCAACTCCTTACGGACTGTATGCAGTGGCAAGGAGGAATTACATCCCTTATGAGCATTGGGGTGCAAATCCTTTGAATTCAGGAATTGATATAACATCAACAGTTCTACTTGATAAAACCTTCATTCGCAATACTGCGAGCCGATCGGCATTATTTTGAAAAATGTAATAATCACAAACAAAACTAATTTTTTGAGATGCCGAATTAGCCCTCCATAATGCGTTTTTTGTACATTAATTTCCTTGCAGATTATTGAGTGTAATCGTGTATGAATCGTTTAAATCGTTCTATAATAAGATAAACTCAAAAAAAAAATAACATTTTCAAACAAGGGTTTTGTTTAAAGAAAACAATCACGAATGTTGATTGAATTTTTAAAAAAAAAAGGCCACGAAGGGCAGCGAACTGCCCTCCGTGGCGAAATCGGCTTTGCCGTTATTCTTTCACAGTAGCGCTAGGATCAGTAATCCCAATCCTTGTCGCCGCCACCATCTCCACCACGGGAGAGGATGAAAGCTCCTGCAACAAATGACACAACCACTAGACCGATGATTACTCCCCAAGTCCATGTTGGGACTTCAGAGCCTTCAGCACCATCGGTTCCGATTGTCTGACATTCTTCGCTATCTGGGTTTGTTTCACAAGGATCAACCACTGTATTATCGATAGTTAGAGTAATGTCAGTCATACTTACATCGTTGTTCATGTTGCCTTTATTATCATAAGGTACAGCTGTGAAGTGATACTTCTTGGTTGTACCACCAGGCTTCATGATATCAGCACTGGTTGATGATGCAGCTTCTGTACACTGCGTTGGCATGTCGCCTGCAACTGTCCATGCAAAGTCTGACCAGCAAACCTTCCATCCTTCAACGTCGCTTGCGTCACCAGAGACGGTCCATGTTACTGTCCATGTGCTGTCATCCTTGTTGGATACAGACATTGCAGTAGCCATAGCATCTCCATCGACTTCCTTGTCTGCTACAGCAGAACCAGTTGCGATGACTGGGTTGCAACCGCCTGCATTACAAACTTGTAGAGTGTAGGTGTATTCTTCACCATGCACAGTATCTGTTTGGCCACTCATGGAGTGTGCAGACATGCTAACATTTTCTTCTGTAGAATCACAGTTGTTCAGTGAATCACAGATTTCAAGTGATAGCCAATCGAATCCTGGGACAGTGCTTCCGCTGTATGACCAAGATGCTGTGATATCTCCACCTTTTGTTGCTACCACTGTTAGGCCTGTTGGGCTAGCAGTTGGAGCCTCAATAATCTGTAACTCTCCACCCATTAGAACTATCTGTCCTTGAGCTAGAACATCCAATCCTGGATTGATGTCAATTACACCTGAACTGCTTTGTTCACTGAATTCAGCATCTAGTTCGACCCAAACGTTGTTTGGAGATACCCAAAAGATGCTGGTAGGTGCTAGGCTAGCAGTGTCGTATGTGATTGAGATATTTTGGTGGTATACATCACTACCAAGATACCTTGACATTGGTGCATAATCAAGAACAGCCACAGAGGTGTATTCACCAGCATATCCGGCGAAGGATAGGTCCTTTGTCACTGTATCATCAGCGCCGCCATCTAGTGTAAATGTGAACACATTTGCACCATTGTAGATGATGTCGTATACCATTTCGATACCGTCGGCGCTTGCATTTGCTTGAGCGGCATTCCATACGAAAATATTGATGTATGCGGTAGAAGAAGAACCGAATTCATCAGTGACTGTTACTCCATATGTGTTTGTGCCAGCATATGCTTGATCACCTGCAACTAGCATACAACTAGAGAAACTTGGTCCCATTCCATTACATAGTGAAGGAAGTGGTAGCCCATCTTGCCCTAATAGCATACCAGGGTGAGTCCAGACATAATTCAAGTTAGTACCTTCTGAATCATCTGCATCATATGCATCTGCTGCTATTTGAATCATATCTTGTCCTAGAATAATGTCCTCTGTGTTCTCAAGAGTTAGAGTCACAACAGGTCTGTTATTCAATGCTGTAATTTCGTACAAGTTTGCGTTGTTATTTCTACCAGACATATCAGTTTGTGATGCATTTACCATTGAAAGGCTTGCAGAGATGTTGTAAATTCCTGGAGCGAAGTTGAATAGAATACATGCTTCACCAACTTCACCAGCTGCCATTGGGTCCATCATGTCGAATCCAAGTAAGGCATGCATGTAATCTGGACCATTGCCATACATACAACTGTCTGCATCTTCAGTGTGGACATCGCCTGTGACAGTGTTCTCAATAGTAAAGGAAACCTTCCAGTCATATGTTACACTTACATCGCTTCCCATATGTTCGACAGACGCTTGGACCTTAGACCAAGTTGGATTCAGAGGCCCATTTGTAAGTCCAGGTAGAGAAGGACCGCTAATGATTTGGAATGTTCCATTCAACTCGTCTTCTTCTCCGATGTATCCTTGGTTAACAACTAGGGATGTGATTCCAATGTCGTGGTAGGTTTGGATCTTACCTTCGATTTCATCCTCGCTTGTGCCGGAATCATCGTCTTGTGTTTTGTAAACTTCACAACTGTGTATGTAAGTAATGGATGTTGTTCCGTTTTGGGAGCTGTTGCTGTTGCCCATAGTGACTTCTTCACAATCAGGGAATGTCCCATACATTACGAAGGAAACCAAGTTTACCTTGATTGAATAATCACCGCTTGAAGCACTGGTATCTGGGTCAACATATCCTGTCCAAGACGCTGTTTCTCCAAAGTCTAGAACATACCTGTTATCTTCAGTAAAATTGGTTTCATCTGTTTCGTGTCTGAAGGTTTCAACCATAGAGTAGTTTCCGAAATCGGTTAGAGTTGAGGTTCCCATAATGTCATCTCCGCCAGCGGATGATGCGCTTTCAAGTAGACCAGCCACTTCTAAAGCGACGGTGACGTTTCTAGCGGACCATTCGACTGAACCATCAGTTGAGATGTCTAGAGTGAATGCCTTTTGGTCTGAACCGCTTTCTACATCCTTACCAGAATCCCAAGACAAATCCAAAACGATATCCTGCCAGTCAGTAACCTTAACTGGGATTTCATAGAAATCGTTGTCAGGGTTCGCATCACCTGGAGAATCTACTGTGACTTCAACGATGTAGTCTCCGGTAATAGGAGTCCAAACTACATTGCTACCTTGGTAGTTCATGCGGTATTTTCCGTTAGACAAGGTAGCACCAGGTGCTAGAGTTTGCCATGGACAGACGAATGTATCGTCACAGACAACGTCTCCGTTGGTCCACTGTAGGTCATTTCCTGCAGTATCCTTTGCAATCATTTGTCTTGCGCCGCCTTCCGACAGATAAACAGTGACTGCAACTGACATCTCAGTGATGTCTGAAGTTCCGCTGTTTGTAATGTAAACATCGAAGTTTACATCTTCACCAGCTCTAAGTGTGTTTCTTGCTTCGCCAGTGATTGCGTCGGTCGTTGTGGCCATAGGCGCTATTATGCTCACGATATCAGCATCATGACCAGATCGGCCATCAGCTTCCATCAGTTCTTCTTTTTCCAGTTCAGCCCAATCCAATGCAACTAGCGAAGTGCTAGCAAGCATTAGTAGTGCCAAAATCATGGGGGTTAACTTGCTCATTGTCATATCCTCCAAAGGGTCGGTGTCACTCGCTAGAACCTGTTAGGTATATATGGATTGGGAATGTCGAAATCAAAAATATAGTAATAATGCGCAAAAAATTACAAAGGTTCATTGCCTTGCTGTAACGTGTTTTTTTTGAGAAATGTAACAATTTGCGGAAATCGACAGAGTCAAACTAGAGCAATTATTTTGTCAATTTACTGTACGATTTAATCGACTGTGCTTAGTGCTTCAGCAGGAGTAATTTTAGTTGCCTTGAATATTGGAATAACAGTAGCCAAAATTACCAATAGCCAGCCAAATACGAGTATGGTGATTGAGATATCCCAGGGTAAGATCAAATCAGCACCCTGCTCTTCCCAGAATTCATTGTACAGAGCCACATGGAACATCAACGCTACAATAATTCCGTTTAGTATACCTAAAATCGAAATCCAACTAATTTCGATTAGAAGACTGGAAAGAACTCCTCTTTTCGTAAAACCGATTGCTCTAAGCATTCCAATCTCGTTTGTCCTTTCTGAAACAGAGCGATAAGTGACTACTCCAATCCCAGCAATTCCTACAAACAATCCCAAAGCAAGGTATGCCTGAAAGATAGCCAAAATGGCAAAAATCAGTCCAAGAAGGATTAAAATTTCATCTTCGATTATTGAAGAATGAACCCCGTCTTTTGCCAAGGATGTGGAGATTGATTCTTCCACGATTTCTGAACTTGTTGTGCCATCATGAGAAACATAAATTCTAGTCACGACACCCCCGAATTGTTCATCGACAATTTCACCATTCATCCACACCCCTGCGCTAAACAATTGACTAGACTCTGAAAGTATGCCTCCGACAGTCACAGTTCGACTATTTCCGGGGTTGGAAATATCAATTAGCAAAATTGATTTTCCAATTGGAAGATTTATCCCCATAAGAGACTCTCCTGTATTGGGGTCTGTTAGTGAAAATGAACTATCAATGAACACGATATTATCATTATTTTTCATAGCATTCCAAGCATCTTTTTCACTCTCTCCTAGCGAAGGATCCCAGGCATCTAGGGGTATTGCTCCGTGGTCAATAAATTGGTCATCAACACCTCGTAAAATATAGCCTATTTTTTCCTCGCCATCATCTATCCAAATAATCGCTCGATTGACCTTCCCGACCGCATCAATTTTTGATTCGATAGTTTCGTTCAAACCCCATTCAGAAATATCGTCAGATAATTCCAATGGAGATTGTCTCGATGATGAGAGTAAGATCTCAAACTCACCACTGGCGTCTTCAACATATCCTGATGAATGTTCCTCAAATTGGACAGAATATCCAGCCAAAACAACTACGCTGAATACAGTTAAGGAAAACATCCCCATAATTACTGCCGTCTTTAATGGAGTTGAGGAGGGATATGCTAAACCTAATTTGGCAGAGCTTCTAAACCCAGTCGGAAATAAATTGGATTGTAATAATTTTGAAACAACTTTAGGTGCTATACTACTCAATATCATAACACCAGCAAATACCTCGATAATTCCCATAATTGCAAATGTAATTTCATCGGGTTTAACTCCATTATCTACTGGAGCAAATGAATCTGGCATCAGACCCCAAACAAATAATGAGATACCTATTGCAGCGATTGTATTACTCCCAAGGTTCTTTAATTTCCAAGCAAATATATTAGGCAGAACATAGGTAATTATTGGCACAAATCCAATTATCAGCAAGCACGCACTGATGTTCCAAGTAGCATGACGTAAAGGCGAGTTAGAACCAATAGCGAAGGTCGAAACAAGACTCAACAAACCGGCACCTATGAACGCTATTATCAGCAACAACATCCACCATGGAGTACCTGACTTCTTTGTAGGGATAACCCCTTTGAGTGCTTCAACTATGTTGAGTCTGCTAGTCCATAAAGCGGTTGCCCATATTGTAATCATGGCTACAATAAATCCAGAAGATATACCTATTAACATTGAATTCACACTAAATGAAAATTCAATCCCATCAGCACCAACGCTATTGAAAACTGAACTAAATCCTAGAGAAACTAACCATGCTAGCAGCAGGCCGACCACACCGCCTAAAATAGAAGCTATTGTTGAGGTAATAACTCCTTCAATTGTTGATATTGCCCTCATGTCTGACTTTTTCAAACCGATTGCTCGTATGGTTGCAAGATCTATTCTGCGGGTTTCTGAAAGCATCAAAACAATAGTCAAAACTAGCAATATACCTGCGCCAATCGTAAATGCTCCAAAGACTAAAAACATTGCAGATAACAATCCTGCACCTTCTTCTGCAGCCTTCAATGCATCTTCTTTTGCTGCAACGATTTGTAAGTTCAATGTCTCCGTCCCGGATACATCATCTAACCAATTTAGAATTGCTTCACTATCTCCACCATTTACAACCAAAATGTTTCTTTCACCAGAAGTTGATGATGATAGATTCTCTCCATCACTGATATTTACAAATCCAAGAATCATGCTCTCTAATTCTTCTAGACCGGGTATGTCCAGTTCAGATATGCTTCCATTTATTTTCAAACTTGTAGGGGTAGAATCGCCATACGCATACGGAATAAGTCCGGTAAACAGAATACTCTGTGTTTGATTAAGCAAATCAAGGCGGGAACTTGACAATAATTTCCCTTCTCTTGGGGACAGGTTGTTGTCTGTAGCCAAAATTAATTGTGGCATTTCACCAAATGACCCTATATCCATTGAAATTGGAAGCCTAGGCTGTATTAACTCTCCAGACACCAGCGAGCCAAAGTTTGTAGAACAAAGCAACTCTCCATCAAAAGAGTAGGTTAAATCATTACATTCATCAGGAATCTCAGTAAGTGGGCTATTGTTTTGACTTACTGAATATAGAGATTGTTCGTTGGTTAGCAGTCCGTTTCTGTGACCTTTCCAACCCTGTGGAGATGATTCTCCCTTGAGATTTGTCCAGCCTTGAGGAGAACCGATAAACATCTCTTCATCGAAAAACAACCATTCTCCAGAAATATTGAGGCTAGACCAATCACCATTTTCGTAGTAGAATACTTCGGTACCAAGCAGATGCTTAACTGCTATCCAATCTGTTGAGTTTTCTTTTAGATAGTCTATCGAAAATATGGTATCAGGAAGAGGTGGAAGATTCTGTTCAAACAAGGCTGCCACTAAAACTTCTTTTCCAGTGATATGCTCAAACGGGTCTTTATCATCACCATAGACTTCTGTCAAACCATGACTGTGGGCGACTAGTATTGAATTTTGCATTAAAGTCACATCGTTGATTATGCCACCATCGGGAACTTTCCAGCCATGTGCAGCACCGGTTCTTTGTTTTTGGAAAGAAACTGCTCCGCCTGAAACATACCAATCGCCTTCTTCCGTGGTCACAATTTCTTGAATTCTGTCATCAGGTAGTACTATGATGTTGGAATTTTGATGTATTTGTTGTAGAGGTATTTGCAGAACTTCCATCGCACTACCATTTCCAAGTAATTGAGTTGAATTTTCTCTCCATGAGTCCATCACGAATGATTCTAGTCTACCTAATCCATCTGAATTTGATATCGACATTGTTCCCGAATCAGTTGTAATTTCAAACCCAGAATCCGAGTACTGAATGATATCATCGATCATCTGTTCAACATTTTGTTTTGATTTCGATGCGCTCTCTTCAACTAAAGATAATCGTAGCATATTGACTGAGTTATCCTTTGATTGTAATTCTTGAGAGAGGCTTAATGGCGTGAAAAATGCAGGTGATTTGGTTCCACTCATTGCACCTATTCCCTTCATTGGAAGAATTTTCTCAATCGATAAGTTAGCCTTAGACCGAGATAAATCTCCATCATCTGCCATAGCCGCCCAGCTAATTTCAACGACATCTCCTACTGCCAAACCAAGTTCTTCTGATGCTACGGAATTGATGGAGATTCCATCCCAACCATCGTATGCATACCATTTCAAAGAGGGAATTGCCTCTCCATCGGAATTGGTCAAAATTATCATTGATTCGATACCATGGCTCCATGAATCAATTAATCCTGTACGTGATAATTCATCTGTAATCTCATGTGATAGACTTTCATTGATATCAAACGAAAAACCTGTTCTGAGGTCTTGCCTGTAAACTAGCAAATCGGTATCCCCATAAACCGCGTTTACTTCTTTCGACATAGTTTTGTCAAGACTATCTCCAATCACTAATGACGAAGTTATGATAGATGAAGCGATTAATAGCCCTCCCATCATTAGTGCCGCTTGTCTTTTGTGACGAACAATATTCTGCCATGAAAATCGGAAAACCATCAACCTGCGAGGTGAAAGCATGGGTTGCAACAACATGTTTGAGAAAACTCCTGCTGCCAAAGTACATCCCCACACCGCCATGAAACTGAAATCCAACCATGTTAGGATTAACCATGCCAACCAGGCATCTATTACAGGGCCAAAAATTTGAATCCAGAAATATATTTTCTTTTCAAAGTCGTTTCTAATTCCCCATGCAGAACTCAAACTAACTGGAATAATTAGTGCAATTATTGCGATGGTTTCGAAAAGCATTCTCATTCCTCTTCGTTAACAATAACTCCATCGGTCAATCGAATCGTTTTAGTGCAACGTTTTGCAATATCTTCATCATGCGTGACAATTACCAAAGTCGAACCTGACTTGTTGATTTCCTGCAACAAATCCATTACCTGTTTAGATGTTGTTGAATCCAAATTTCCGGTTGGTTCATCACACAAGATAACGGATGGCTGATGGACGATTGCTCTTGCGATTGAAACCCTTTGTTGTTGACCACCTGATAACTCGGATGGGCGGTGTTTTGCCCTATCTGCCAGACCAACTTGTTCCAAGGCCTGCATCGCTTTTTCTCTTGCATCAACTGGAGGATATCCTAGAAGTAACAAAGGAACTTCGACATTTTCAACTGCGGTCATTACATCTAACAAATGGAATTTTTGAAAAATGAATCCCATCTCTTTGGCTCGAAGATTAGTTCTTTCATCGTCACTTATTCCAAAAAGCGGTTTCTCTGCGACGTTTACTTGGCCGGCAGAGGGCTCGTCTATTCCAGATAAAACATTGAGCAGTGTTGTTTTTCCACAACCTGATGGCCCCATGATTGCAACCATTTCACCCTGATTTATCGATAGATTAACTCCTCTTACGGCCTGGATTTTTTCTTCACCCATTTCATACAGTTTCCAAAGCCCGCTACATTGTAGAGCAATCGCCATTATTACCCTCAGATGGCCTCGTGTTGATAAGTTACTGCTTGCTGGCCTTGCTATGCAAGTCACGGTGCTGGCATTTGGCCCGATAGCCGAAATCCTTGGTAGTAGAAGCCATACTGTGACAATACCACCAAATTCATCTGTTAGGTTCTTGATCGAAGAAATGGAACTGGATGAATGGTTGAATAATTCTCTTTCAATAAGCGTGAACGACCGAATAGTTGGCGAAGATCATCCGCTAAATGAAGGTGACGAAATAGCCCTACTACCACCGGTTTCAGGTGGCTAATAGCCGATTAGTTCACAAGGTAAGACGCAATCGGGGAGTTTAGAGGGAGCGAAATGAGATTCGGACCTTTCGAAATAATGGTACTACTTGCAATCTTTTTCTTGTTATTTGGAGCAGAAAGATTGCCAAAACTTGCACGAGCTGCTGGTCAGTCAAAAGGCGAATTTCAAAAAGGCCTAAATGAAGTCACCAGCATGCCTTCAACTGAAAACACCCATGCAGACCTCGAAAATAACGGGAAAACTGCTGCGGTAGATCTCGCTCAAAAGGCAGAAGCAGCCGGTGTTGACCCGTCTGGTAAAACCGCTGAAGAAGTAAAGAAAGAGATTGAAAACGCTGAAGAATAATCATCTTCTTGCTTTTTTGACCTGCATTGGAGACCCACATATCTCACATGTCTGTTCTTCTTTTACCTCGATTTCTTTGGTTGCCCTGCAGCCAATGCATTTCAATTGCCAAAACCATTGTTGTTTACTCTCAGCATTGAATACTGGCTTGAACTCTAATCCAAGGAAACGACACACGTTCTGCATCGAATAGTCATCGGTATAGAGAATCTCTCCAGTTTGAATTGTTAATGCTAGGATTTCGAGGTCTACTGGACTTAACCTAGGCAAGTCACCCGTTTTTGCAGCTGCTTCCTCGGCTGGGCCAGGTGCAGCAGTCATCCAAGAGATATCTAGCGTATCAACCAGCATTGCACGTTCAGGAGACAACTTCTCTAATTCCTGCAGTTGGCTATTTGCAACTATATTACCAGTGATTCTTTCGACCGGCCAATGAAGTAAAGCGGCCGTATCAAGTACTGGCATTGAATTAGCCCCTGCAATATCAACGAATCAAGACTTCGATTACAAAAGGGTTCATTCATGAGGTTGTATTCCGACCACATAATGTCGTGGAAAGAGACCATCATCGATTGGTTCGATGGTTTCGGTTGGATGAGCCTCGCCGCTCTATCATTTACTGAAGCGATAATCCAACCTGTTCCGCCAGATTTGCTTTACCTTCCAATGCTTGTCGGCGCTGACGAATCAACATCACTTATCATTTGGTTATGGGTAGTTATTACAGTTAGTAGTGTACTTGGAAGCCTGGTAGGATACTATATCGGTAAAAAATGGGGTCGTCGCCTAATGAACCGTTTCAAAGCTGAAAAGCATCTAGAAAAAATAGAGGTTCTAACTACAAAATACGGAACTCTTGGTATATTCATTGCGCTTTCTCTCCAATACCATACAAGGTTCTTGGTTGGGCTGCAGGAATGGGTGAAATGAAGATCAGACCGTTTGTACTAGCAGGAATTGCTGGCAGAGGACTGAGATTTGGATTAGAAGCAATTCTCATTGGAATCTACGGTCAAAAAGCCCTCGATTCGATAAGTTGGTTGCTAGATAATGAGATGATTATTGGATTGATTCTAATCATAGGAATTGCCTTCACGTACTTCGGTTTCAAGTGGTGGAATGGATTGTCTCTCGACAATAACATTCATGAACAATAATCCCTCGGGTGGGTTTGCTGCTTGTGTGGTGTAGTGGTCCATCATTTCGGGTTTTCATTCCGGCGACCCGGGTTCAAATCCCGGCACGAGCATCTTCAAATCAAACCATTACTAATGATGCTGTGCTGGACATTGCTTCGCAATTGTCCCGGCACGAGCACTTTACTAATCAAACAGGCTTTCAGTAAGCCGTTTTTTACTTTAGGAATCTAGAGGTTTCATCGAAACCACCGATGAACATTGGCTGTTCACCTCGGTTGTCAATAACAACTGGTACAGTCCTGTGACCTGTTTCCTCGACTACCTGGTATCGAGCATCGGGTTCGTGGTCGAAGTTGATTTCATGAAATGAAAGACCCTTCGAGGTCAACAATCGCTTTACTGCGACACAATATGGGCAAAATGTAGTTGAATATACGATAAAATCAACATCGTTTGAGTTTGCGTCATCAACGACTCTGCTCATGTGTAAAACCTCTTGATAGATGTTTTTGAAGGTATGTAAATTCACTCAATCTTGGTTACACCATCATAATCGATTGCCCAATCTAGAACTTCCCAAGGAATTGATTGCTTGGTCTTTTCAGGATCTTTTGAGATTATACCTACATAACCACCAGCACCTGCACCCATCCCTTTCCAAGCTAAAACTTCAGGTAGGTCATCAAGAAGCAAATATGGCTCGTTAATTTCTGGATTTAGCATGCCAACTGCTTTGCTGTATCGATTCATTGCATCACAAACAGCATACCTATCATCGTTTTGAACGGCGGCAGCCATATCTCTGCCGGTTTGTCGAATATCCATCAAATGAGGCAGAACTTCGTCATATCTTTCCCAAACCTCAGAGTGCAAATCGCCAGAGGTATGTTTGATTCCAGTATTTGCTAAAATGAGATGTGATTCAATCCATCTTGAAAAAGATGGGGGTGGTGTTAACGGCATTCTCTCAACTTCTTTCCCTATGAATTTGAGATGTTGGATACCACCAAATCTTGATGCCCACTGGTCTTGTCTGCCACCGTGATTTCCGAGTAATTTTTCAAACTGATATGCAATTTCTTGCGAATCTGGAGAATCTTTGATGGCTGAAATTAATGCCACATTTATCGCTCCAGTTGAACCTAATCCAGAACCGATTGAAACATCGCAGGAATAATTTGCTGAAATTTTTCCTTCATCATCAACACTGACTTCTGAACGAGCATAGTGGTTAATTGCGATGTTAACAACATCACCTCCGACCAATTCGCAGAAGGGTGGTGCATCCGACCATCCACCTGCTAAATCTATTCTCACAGGGGATTTCCATTTCGCCATGATATCGCTAAATCTATGTGTTATAATAACCTGTCCTAGGAGAAGAAATATTGTGCAAAAATTCTAATTGGATTTTTAATTTTTCAATTGAAAAATCATACTAATGATTCTATCCATTTCCTAATTGAATTATGAAATTCGACAGGTATCATATGACCTTTCGAATGTCTGATTTTTTCGACATTCCAGCCCGCTTCTTCGAACAGTTCTGGGATTTCCAAACCCGCATCAATAGAGACCCGATGGTCCCTCTCACCATGCATCCAAAGTAGGTTTGACTTTGGGATTTCTTGCAAGCGTTGTTTCAATTCCAACGGCCTAACTACTCTAGTTCCCATCGCAATTATTCCTAGAACTTCGATATCAAATTGAAGCAATTCTTGAGCCATTGCTCCACCCTGGCTGAAACCTCCGAGAACTAATTCCTTTGATGGAATTATTTGGATTAATTTTAGAAGTGAATTATCAACATCTGATAATTCTGTAGCGGTTAAGATTCTCCTTCCTGGATTATCTCCTCCTTGATATCTCCACCAAGTATAACCTCTTTTTTGATGCTTGAATTCTGCCTGAGGGACAATTAAATCCCAACCATCTGGCAATACTTTCTCAGCAAAGGGACGCATCATTTCTGATGTGCCCGTCATACCGTGCATCATCACTAATGTCGGCATTCACAACACCCAGTAACTCTCGATTCCGCCTGCAACCTTTAGGTGAAGGTAAGAATCTTGACCTCGTAAATTCAGGACTATGCTGTATTCATCGGTTTGGCTTGGAATCGTGCTAATACTCCCTGATTCTCTCGCTCCAGAACCCCATGTTCTGACCAATGGACTTGCACCAGCGTGATCTTTGATAGTTAAGGTGCCTGAGCCGCCAGGTGCTATGTCTACATCTAGATACACAACGAGGTAATCAAAATCTATACCAGAAGGATGACCACTGTCAAGGAACGTATCGTAGATATCATTCTCGGCTGATTCATATCTCTCATCTATCAAATCGGTTGCTCGGATAAACCAACTCTCACCTTCATACCCGGAACCTGCCTGATTTAGCATCATTCGAAGTCTTTCAGACCCTTCATTATCAATCCAAATGAATGATTCCAAAAAGCCCAGTTGGGTATCAAACACATAATTCAATTCGTGTGCATCTGCACTCATTGCAGAGACTCTAACTCTTCCACCATAGACTGAGATTGTTTCAGCACTCCATGATTGCTCAAACAATGTAAACTGCCACGATCCTCCATCTCGCCAAGGGAATTGAAATACGTTCTGAGCCTCTCCATTTTCAAATATAGACAGATTGTCTATCGTCACCCTGCCAAGAAATGGATTGTGGTTTACAACTGCGTGACGCTGAGCTTCTCGCTCAGATGAAATCCCTAGCATGTATACTTCGTCGGCCTCGTTAATTTCTGAAACCACTAACCGAGCACTATCTTCGCCAAACTCCGGTGTAACGAATGTATAGAGCCACCAATCAGATATTTCCCATTGTGGAAGACTGACAACAGTTTCAGTAATTCCATCATCACTTCCATCTGAGGTGTTGATACATCCAGATAGCATTGACGCGAGTAAAACCACTGAAAGTAGCAATACTCGCATGTGCTACCCTTCAAGGCATACATCTTGAGTTATGCTATTCTACGCTTAGAACCAACCGGTTATGGTTAGTGATGGAGCGATAACAACAGCAACGATACTCATCAACTTGATTAGAATGTTAAGTGATGGACCGCTGGTGTCCTTGAATGGGTCACCTATTGTGTCACCGATAACTGCTGCATCGTGAGCGCTGTCTCCCTTTGCAGCACCTGCGATGTGACCTTGTTCGATCGCTTTCTTTGCGTTGTCCCAAGCGCCACCTGCGTTTGCCATGAATAGAGCAAGAAGAACACCTGTGACTAGAGAACCTGCTAGAAGTCCACCAAGTGCTGGGGAGCCAAGTGCATATCCAACTAGGACAGGCGCAACAACTGCGACAACACCAGGCGCTACCATTTCTCTTAGAGCTGCGCTGGTTGAAATTTCAACACACTTTGCACTGTCAGGCTTAACACCCTCTTTTCCTTCTAGTAGACCATCGATTTCTTTGAATTGTCTTCTAATTTCTGTGACCATTTCGTTAGCAGCCTTACCAACAGAAGTCATGGTCATTGCAGCCACTACGAATGGTAGTGAACCACCGATTAGTAGTCCAATCACGACCTTAGGGTCAGAAAGTGCGAGTTGTGAGAGACCGATATCTGCTGCTGCAGAGTATGCAGCGAATAGTGCAAGTGCTGTAAGCGCTGCACTACCAATTGCGAATCCTTTACCGATTGCTGCGGTTGTGTTTCCGATTGAATCTAGGCTGTCTGTGATTTCTCTGACTTCCTTTCCTAGACCGCTCATTTCTGCGATTCCACCAGCGTTGTCTGCAACTGGACCATATGCATCAACAGTCATGGTTACACCGACTGTAGCAAGCATTCCCATAGCAGCCATAGCGATTCCGTATAGTCCGAATTCTGGCATGTATCCGCCGACATCACTTGCAGAGTGACCGTCCATCATGAAATGATTAGCACCAAAAATTCCGAAACAGATTAAGATGATTGGAATGAATGTGGACATCATTCCTACTGACAATCCAGCGATTGCGTTGGTTGCTGGACCGGTCTTGGACATCTCTCCGATGTGAGGGATTGCCTTGGTTTTGAACATGAATACATCTTCAATTCCAGTGTAATATTCTGTGACCAATCCGATTAGAATTCCAACAATAGAACCGATAATTACTGCTATCATTGGGTCTGTTCCTGTCTCTAGGTCCATTACTCCAATACCGACCCATCCTGCTATCCAGAATAGAATAGCTCCGATGAAAGTAGTGTTTCGTAGTGCGGCACCTGGCTCACCGTTCTTCAGTAGAGCCATTGAGAAGACACCAACTAGAGAAGCGATGTATCCTACTAATCCTAGGAAGATTGGAAGAATCACATAGTCTGCGTTCATGTTAGCACTCGAATCTGCAATTACCATAGCAGCGATTATGCTTCCAACGAATGATTCGAAGATATCAGCACCCATTCCTGCTACATCACCCACGTTGTCACCCACGTTGTCAGCGATCACGCCAGGGTTTCTTGGGTCGTCTTCTGGAATACCCGCTTCGACTTTGCCGACTAGGTCTGCACCTACGTCAGCAGCCTTGGTGTAAATTCCCCTCCAACACGAGCGAAAAGTGCGATAGAAGAAGCACCCATACCGAATCCAGCAGCATGGGTGATGTTTGTGTCACCAGCATCTCCAGCACCGAAGAAGAAAGCGACAAGAGAGATACCTAGTAGACCTAGTCCGCCTACTGACAATCCCATTACTGCTCCACCGTTGTAAGAGACTTCTAGTGCCTCTGCTTGGCCACCACTTTGAGCGGCTACTGCGGTTCTTCCGTTTGCTGCTGTAGCAGCCTTCATTCCGGAGAGACCTGCTAGTACGCTAGCCAATGCACCACCTAGGAAGGCAAGTGCTGTTAGATGACCATCATCCTCTGTGATAAAGTATAGTAAAACAGAGACAACTGCGACAAATATTGCTAGATATTTGTATTCCGCTTTCAGGAAGGCCATAGCACCATCTTGAATTTGGCTAGTTATATCAGCCACAGTTTCGTTTTCGATTTTTATATCGTTTATTTTCTTGTATAGCATAGCAGCAATGGCTAGACCAACTAATGCTGCTACAACTGCAATCAGTGCAATATCCATAAAATCACCTGTGGTCGCCGACTTTGGTACCCTTCATAAGTACATCCCCCGGATTTACCGAGTTTAATGGCGTTTTCTTAGGGGTTGACTGTAAAGCCGGAATCTTGGATTTTGGATGTGATGTTTTCTTTTGAAACACCTTTGGATACGACTGTTACCTTTCCTTCAGAAGATGATGCTGATACTTTCTTTACACCGGATAAAGTGGTTAATGCTGCTGTGATTTTTCTTTCACAACCACCACAATCCATACCTGAAACGTTAAACTCATGAGTTTCTGCTTTGGAAAATAATCCCATGATACGGGCCAAGAGGCATCCCGATTTCAATACAATGGTTGATAGAGGTAAGACCGCCCGAAGGGCTTGATGACAATCACTGCAGAAGAGGTTCTCAAAGAAATAGGACCCGTGCAAGAGGTGCTTGATGCCCACGATGGTGTTGTCACCGTATTGGATACAGCAGACGGTATCGTTATGCTATCTCTTGATGGCGGATGTGTTGGTTGTTCCTCTACACCGATGACTGCAATGCAGATTTACTACTCGTTGAAGCAATTGGACACAGTTCAGGATGTGATATTCGTTAATGGTGAATTACCTGAATACATGCGAACGTTCATCGACCAAAAAATGGCTGACGAATCAAAAGATGAAGGCGAGATTGTTTAGTCCTCTTCTTTTTCTTGATACTGTGAGGGTTGGCCCCAAAAGACACATTTTGGCCTTTGATATTCATTCTTGCAGCAATTGCAACGACTATACAAAGCAATGAAAGTGGCTTTGGAAGATAGTTTGAACCCCATAATTCTCCACCTGAAAGAGACAGCCACCAAAGTAAGCCTGCTGTTATCAATAGAGAAAACATGATGAAATTTTGGGCGACCAATTCTAACTTTTCATTTCGCGAAAAGGTAGCGATGAAAATGAAAGCGATGAGCGAAATGAAGCACATGGATTCTGAAAGTAATTCCAGCGTTTCGGCTTCCACCATGCCTATGCCAGCAGGCAGGGGTTCTTCAACCCTAAACCGCTGGGTTCACCATGGCAGGCCAATCTTGGAAACTCCCAAAGCCTCGAGCAAATGGTCCACCATTTTTCAGTCGGAACCAAATCAGCACTGCCCTGCATCAAATGGCAATTCTTTTGGAACTTGGCGGTGCTGTAGTTTTCAGAACAAGATCATACCAAAATGCATCAAGATTAATCGGTTCTCTATCTCAGGATTTAGGCGAATTGGTTGAAACAAAGGAAATTTTCAACCTCAAAGGAATTGGAAAAGGACTAGGTGCTGCAATTAGCCAAGCTGTCGGCGAGGGAAAGTGGCCAGAGGATTGGGTAAAACTGCATGATGAAACTTCAGAAGGTCTCATTGAAATGCTTGGAATACCAGGTGTTGGCCCGAAGAAGATTAAGGCACTCCATGATGAATTAGGGATTAATTCGGTAGCAGATTTACAAGAAGCATGTGTAAAGAATGAAGTTGCACCAATGGCGGGATTTGGTGCGAAAAGCCAGCAAAAAATACTCGATGGAATCGACTTGTTGGCGAGATTCTCGGCTAGAAGAAGACTAGACATAGGCTTACGATACGGTCAAACCTTCCTTTCTATGGTCGAAAAATTGGATGGTGTCCAAAGAGCCGAATTAGCAGGTTCTGCTAGAAGAAGAAGAGAAACTATTGGAGATTTAGATATTGTAGCAGCAGTTGTCCCAGAGGATGTAGAATCTGTGACAAATCAAATCTTGTCATTGAAAGGAATCGCCGACATCAAAGGAGCGGGGATTCCAAGGTTTCGGTAATTCTCGATACCTCGATTTTTGAAGAAGGGTTCAGCCTCGGACATTTAGACGCCAATGTACTTGATGCGATTGGCGGGGATAGCTACGAACAACTAGAATCTGGGGGAACAATAGATGCCCAAGTCAGATTGGTCCCTCCACACGTTTTCCCCTACACACTTGCATACTTCACAGGTTCAAAGGAGCACAATATCCGTATGAGACAGAAAGCCATGGACATAGGCTTGAAACTAAACGAATTCGGCTTAATGCCTGAAACTGAATTAACAGGTCTGGAGGCCGCTAAGACATCGCTTCCTGCTGAAACCGAAGCGGACATCTACAAGCATCTAGGTTTAGATTACGTAATTCCTGAACTAAGAGAAGACCTTGGTGAAATTGAAGCCTCGGCATCAAATTCACTGCCTGAACTAATCTCTCTATCAGAGGTTAAGGGATCTTTGCACAATCACACAACACTCTCAGATGGCGAAGCCTCTCTAGAAGAAATGGCAGATGCTGCTCTCAGAATGGGATGGAATTGGCTAGGAATTGCCGACCATTCGCCCACTTTGCAAATTGCGAACGGGGCAAGCGCAGATGACCTTCTACTACAACATGAAAGAATCGTAAAATACAATTCAGAGTGGAAAAGCGATGGAATTGATTTCCGTCTATTCAGCGGAGTAGAGTCTGATATTCTCGAGGACGGAAAACTCGACCATCCAGATGATGTACTATCGGAAATCGATTATGTTGTAGCAAGCGTCCACGCTATGACCAAATGGAGAAACAGAGATGAATCACAAAATACAGAGGATTTGCTAAAGTGTTTAGACCATCCAGCAACTACGGTGTTGGGACACCCTACGGGGAGAATACTCCAGGGTAGAGAAGGCTACGATGTCGACTTGCACACTGTTTTGGAATACATGGCTGATGCTAATAAAGACGGTGTTCTCAAAGCGGTTGAATTGAACGCTTCTCCATATCGACTTGACTTAGACTGGAGGATGTGTAAGAGAGCGAAGGAGTTGGGAGTCCCAGTAGTAATCAATCCAGATGCACACTCAATCCAAGGTTTGGGAGATATTGACTACGGCGTGATGGTTGCACGTAAAGGATGGCTAGAGAATTCCGATATCCTGAATACTATGTCAGGAGACGAACTGTATTCAAAATTAAGAGGTGATTAAATGAGATTTTTACGAGCGGTTATTATTGGATTTTTATCAATTTTCCCAGGGACAATACTAGGTTATCTTGGATGGTTAGCAACCGGTTCATCAAAGGATAATTATTCACCATCGGTGATTTTCTTTTGCAATGTGATCCTCTAGGATTCATAATTTTTGGATTCCTTTGGGCTTGGAAAAATGGTGAGGAGTACGGCGTTAATTTCCAGGGATGATAGAGATGAAAAGAGCGGAAAAGGCAGAAAAGATTCTCCATATGCTGGAAGAATATTATCCTGAAACACCCGTTCCTCTCGACCATAACAACGAGTTTCAATTACTCATTGCTGTATTGATGAGTGCCCAAACTACCGATAAAAAAGTCAACGAAGTCACACCAGAATTGTTTCGACGTGGACCAAATGCAAAAGAAATGACGGCCTTGGGAATAGAGACGATTAGAGAGTTGATTAGAGAAGTTGGCCTTGCTCCAACCAAAGCAAAGAACATTCACAATCTTTCTCTAATTCTTGTTGATAAATATGATGGCGTAGTACCCGCTACATTCGAAGAATTAGAAGCACTACCCGGTGTTGGTCACAAAACTGCATCCGTAGTTATGGCTCAGGCGTTTTGACGTCCCTGCCTTCCCAGTTGATACACACATCCACAGGTTAGCTGCAAGATGGGGTCTCTCCAATGGGAAAAGCGTTGAAAAAACTGAGAAGGATTTGAAGGCTATATTCCCTAAGGATTCATGGAATAAACTACATCTGCAAATTATATTCTTTGGCAGGGAATATTGCCCCGCAAGAAGTCATGATTTGACAAAGTGTCCTATTTGTTCGTGGACTGCTACTAAGAAGAGAATCTCACAGGAGATGGGAACTCGTTAATATCCTCGAAACTATTCAAAGGATTTTCAGCAAACTCATCACCGATGACCCACTTTAACACATCGACCATCCCCTTGCCCTAGCAAATTTTGCTGCTGCTCTGCGGCAACCATCTTTGTCTCTCGCTCTTTTTCTTTGCTAGAACTTCATCTTTTGTTCAAACAGATTTTCTTCGGCTTCAGCAAGCATCCACTCTATTTCAGCCCAAGTTCTTGAATATGGAATTGATTTATTCATCTAACTAACTTCCTATGTTGGTCATAACCTTCTTTCATCAATCGTATACCCCAAGTCACCAACAATCCTGCAATTACAAGTTCACAAGTTAGGGCTATTATGGTGATTACTTCGGTCATGTTTGTCCGTAGTTTCGGTTAGTATTGGAATGAGTGTTAGTATCAAATATATGGCTATATATTCTAATTAAGCACTAAACAAACTGGTTGCGCCATCTAGGATATATGATGAAACAAGACTTGCAATAGCCGCTATCCAGGTTAGTTGGATCATTTGACCAACAGCGCTTGTATAGCCACCGCCTCTAAGTCTTGTAGCAATCAATGAAACCGCTAGAATTTGAATTAGAATCAGAATTGATGCTATTATTTTGAATGCTGTGATGTTATCTTGGACTGCGCTAGGGTCTTCCATAACAGGAAGAACGAAACCTCCTGCGGCATCAGTTATTGACCCTATATCGGTCGAATCTGCAATGCTCTGGGCTACTCCAGCAATTGTTTCACCGAGTTGTAATACAATCGATATTGTCACGTTTAGTGAAACTACCGATGAAATTAGTAAACCAAGCGCTACACCCCACATTGTAGAGGCAGAAAGACTTCTTCTTCTTCGAAGAGAAAGGATATTCGTGACAGATTTTGAAACCATGTCAGCGGTTTGTGCTGGTTCTCCTGATGATTGTGAACCCTCGATGTATATTCTATTGAATCGGGAAATTACTGCCGAATTCGTATCAGCAGCGAAATAATCCCAGGCTCTTTCACTATCAATTCTAGTAGACAACCTCTTCTCAAGGCGGTCGATTGAATTGTCTAATAGCCCAAAATCAACACCTCTTAGAGCCCTGATTGTTGCACTAGGCTCTGCGCTTCTAGCCTGTGCAGTTCCTCCTAACGCTCTGATGAAATCAGGATAAGCCTCATCTCTTCTCAGAACTTTATTTTCTTCTCTTTGGACGATTGTTGCAGGAATTAACAATGGCGTGACTGGAACAACCAACAAAATCAATCCATATTTATCCCAAGATACAGTCAATTCTTCCCAGTAGACCACTACGAAGAATAAAGTCAATATGAACAAAATCACACTTACAATGCCTGCACCTAACCATGCCTGTCTGAACAGCAATCTAAACGGCGTTGAGAATTCATCTCTAGCAAATGTTTGGTCATCAGGGATTGTTGCTCTGAAAGCGAATAATGCCCCGACTTGGACGACGACAAAGAGCAAACCTGCAACTAGTAGCCATCTAATTCTAGTCGCCATCTCCAATGGTGTTGATGACCCATTTCCTATCTCGAATAGGACCAAATGAATTCCAGCGATAACTAGACCAAACAATCCAGCAGAAACCAATGAAACATAGATTTCTTTCATTGTGTCTACGCTTTCTAGCCTAGTATCATACAGAGTATTGTATTGTTCAGCAACCGTTTCTTGCTCTGCTCGCATAAAAGCGTCAATTGGCTGACCTGCTTCTATCGAGAACGCCATTCGATCTAGAAAATCAGACCATAACGGGGAAGGCGATTGTCTAGCAACTATTCTTGCTGCTTCAGGTAAAGGAGTATGCCATTTGTCCACCAATGTCTCAATTCTCTTGACTTCATTAGCCAATTCACCATAATCTTTCATTTGACGCAATATATCGAAAATTGTCTCTGCTCCAACTTCTCCTAATGACAAAATACCCATTCTTGTGATGAACATGTGCATTTCTTTCTCGATTTTTATTGCTGAACGATTTAAATCTAAAATCGGGAAATATATCGCTGCACCAGTAGTTAGGATTGGTAGTAAAATAATCAGGAAAACGCCAGTAAAGCCCGCGAATAAGGCACCCTCGCCTAATCCTCCAGTGAGGAAAATGAGTAAAATCGCAGTGACTAACCCGGCGAGAGCCGCTGGGAGAATGAATAGTAAAAGAAAACGGGAAACCGGCATTTCAATGCGACGTAAAGCGATTTGCCATGTCGCCATCCTCTCCATTTTGCCAACTCCTATTCTAGCGTTCGTTGACACTTACCCATGTGTCAACCGCTGCACGGAATGCATCCCATCCTCCATTGTAGTACAGATTTAGTAAGTCGAAAACATCATCATAATGAGTTAAACCTCTATCAGCCATTGTTTGAATCGCATCAGCTCTTCTATTCAACTCATCATAGATGTCTCTTTTATTCTCAAATCCAGCTACTGCAGCTATTTTGTTTTCCAATAAATGTGATTGGAACATACCACGGAAGTAGTGTTTATCCTTTACAGGGTCCCATTCGAACATACCACGGGTTAGAACACCGTCGCTGTGCTTATTGTATCCAATGACTTCGTCAATACCTGTGATACGTCTAGCGATTCCTCCACCTGGCGCTTCTACTACTTCTTGGAAAATTGCGAAATTCAGGTTATCGAAGAACCGAATTGGAACATTGATTGGGTCACCAGTAAATCTCTGAATCATTTTAACGATAGAAGATGCGTGGAATGTAGCAATTACAGGGTGACCAGTCTGCATGGCCTGGAATGCAGTAGCACCTTCAACACCACGAATTTCTCCAATGATGATATATCTTGGTCTAGACCTTAATGCTGCTTTTAGTAAATCGAACATTTCGACTCGGCTCTCTTCATTCTTGGAGTCACGTGTTACAAGTCTCTGCCAAATTTTGTGGCGAACCTTAACTTCAGGTGTATCTTCTGCAGAATATATCTTCACATTGTGGTCGATGAATGGCAAAATAGCGTTTAGCGTAGTTGTCTTACCTGACGCTGTTTCTCCACTGACAAGAACAGACATACCGTATTCTAAACAAATCCAAATATATGCTGCTACTTGAGCGCTCATTGTTCCCCATTGAATCAATTGAGTAATCGAAATTGTTTCTTCGGCGAATTTTCTGATTGTAAACGACGGTCCCAACATGGAAACGTCGTCTGAAAATATGATATTAATACGCGAACCATCGAGTAATGCACCATCGATAATGGGCTTATTGTCGGATACTGGTCTACCAATACGCTCAGACATAGCACGCAGATATCGAGCGAGGATATCTCGCTCTCTAAATCTGATATTTGATGTGACCATTCCGAAGACCTTGTGGTCCATGTGGACGTGTTTTAGACCGATTGAGTGAATATCTTCAAGCATTTCATCTGAAAGTAAAGGCTCCAATGGACCGTTTCTAATCAAGTCTCTAATGACAATATATCGTAATCTGTCTCGCTGTTCCTTTGTGACGACTAATCTTTTGTCATCCATTCCTAGAACTTCCCAAACCTTACCTTGCCTTCGAGTTGCCCCTCTGACTTCAGAATCTAATACAGTATATCTGTCAATCATTCCAGATAATATATTCTCAAATTCATCATCCGTGGTAAATGTAGGAGCGGCTGGGGCTTCTTGGAGAAGAATTTCAACTAGACTGCGACGAATATTTTCTTCTTCATCAGTAAGTTGTGGTTCTAGACCAAACCAAAGGGTTTGACCTTCAGAACCATCCTCATCAATTGGCCTATACATATGAACAAAAATCGGTTCTTTTGTTAGATAGATTAGATTTAGTGGCTCTATTTTTCTCGCATCTCTATCCAGTGGACCATAATAGTAAGGTCTTGAACCATATTTGGTTTCGAAATCAGCAACCCACTTTGCGATGTGCGGGTGTGCTGCCATAACAGATTCAAGATCCCCCTTTTGGAATCGTGGTTCATCGTCAACCATACTCAGCTCACCGCCGTAATGTCAACGATGAAGCCCATATATGGTTCAACTCTCCAGCCTACGCTAGCCTGAACTGGCCCTGCTGCTCTAAGGAATCTAGTGACTACTATAGTTCTCTTTAGTTCACCACCAACGAATCCTGCCTTGAGGTCCAAAAGTACTTCACAAGATGAACGCAACTTGTGCAGTAATTTGTCATCCATTTCAGTAGGGTCTACTGTTAGCATTAGGGACCTAGATTCGCTACATATTTTCCTCAGTTTTTGTAAGACTTCATCTTTCTGTTTAGTATCTAAATCACTCGGCATAAGTGATGACGCAGTATCTATTACTACTACATCCGCCTTGGTGATAGCATCAGAGTCGAGTACATCGAAAATTCCAACATCGTCTCTGGTTTCAGCAATTACTCCAAATCTTGAGAATACCATTAGCCTACCTGAGGCAATGTGTTCTGTCACTGGATATCCAATGGATTCCATTTGTTCGATCCATCCTCTCGTTGTTAATTCAGTAGTAACTGCTAGAACTTTAACTCCGTTTTCTAATAGACCGTAGATTATTCTTTGACTGATTAGAGATTTTCCGCCACCTACTTCGGCCTGAAGCATCCACAACGAGCGATTTGGCAATCTAGCACCCATTGCGCTAGAAAGGCTGTCCTGTTCTAGAGTGAACTCAAAACCGTCTTCAACTGGTTTAGGAGGTTCATCAAACACTTAGCCTCACCTCTTCTGTTGCTGAATCTGTTCCGGATGCCCCGCCTGAAACCGTTGATTTAACTACGGCTGTGACTGAAACTAGATTTGCATCAGCATAACTCCATGAAGAATCTGAAACGATTACCTCTAGAATGTAATTTGATGCCCAAACACTTCCAGTTGGATAAACTGCAGTTCTAAGAACTGAAGCCGGCGCGCCATCAACGAAAACCGACAATGTTGTTTCATCTAAGGTTCTAATACCACTATTTTGGAAAAATAGTGTAATATTCTGATTTGTTCCAGATGTGTCTAATTCAACATCACCAAGGTCGCCACTGAAGGATAGATCCGTCTCAGCGTTAGCCTTGTCGTTTTTGGCATTGGTATTTGTCGTTCTTACAACATCTCCCCATGAATCAATCAAGACGGCTGAGGCTGCACCACTTATCAGTAATGTTGCTACCAACATTATCATTGTAGATGCACCTCCGTCTGCCATTGAATCACCTTATGCTACCGTTGAACCTTTTACTACTCCATCTATTGTAATCGCAATTCTGGTTGCTGCATCATAAGATCCTGTAGAATAATAGAAACTGTATGTTTCACCTGAAAAGATAACGCTCGGAGTATAGCCATTGTATTCATCTGAGAAAGTTATTGGGTCATCTCCATTAGTAAACAACCAAATGTTATCAGTATCAATCGATGTGGTACCCGTATTTGTGATATTAGTGTAAACCATTGTTCCAATGGTTGCTGTGATGTTTAGATTAATACCGGTATTAGCAGCTGTAACCTCAAGATAATAGGTTGTTGGACTGTTGAGATACGAAGAACCATGGTCGAGGATTTCTAATCCTGTTACCACTCCTCCTGAAATCACTAAGTCTGCTAAAAATGTCCCAGTACTTCCGTTAACTTCCACTTGGCCTGCAGAGTATCCTGAACCAGCATTATTGATGGTGTAATCTACTACTGCGCCAACTATGTCACTTGCATCATCTATTGTGAAATCCGGTACAGGTTGAGCAGAGGCTTCGATTTGTGCAATGGACTCATCAACTTGATTTTCTAGTGAGGTAATCGCTAAAGCGAAGACTACTAGCATTGATGTTCCAATCACCATTGCCCCTACTGCAACACTACCCATTCAATCATTCTCCTCTAAGACTTCTAGATCTTCTCCAGTTTGATACCATTGCAGAGAACGTTAGTAGTTCTCGATTTGGAAGATGGTCTTCCAATGCGCTTTCAGTATCTCCTGGAGCAGCCATCTGTACAATCGCAAGAATTTGATTACCTTCTTCGGCTGAAAGCATTCCTGAATTCATTGCTTTTTGCGTAAAAGAAACCGCCGCCATTCCGGAGAGATGGTCCAGTAATAGTGCTGCCACTGATGGCGCACCAACAGAGCCTTCTCCGCCTTCGCCTAGATGCTCAGGTGCTATCAAGAATGGGTTAGAAGCGAGTGCTTGTGCCTCATACAATTCCAATAGAGGAGCTGCATCTTCCGTCATCATTCTTGGCGTACCTGCAGATGTGATTACTTCTCCTGAAGCAGTCACTATCTTGTCACCTTCTGCGATATCTACATTGATTTCTTCGCCAGAGGCCGCCACGAATCCGCCTGTTGGCATAGATTCTAGACTTGTCTCGAATTTTCGTAGCGTATCTTCGACTAGATCCATCCTGCTGGAGATAAGTCTCTCCAGACTAGATGTATCCACATTGGCTTGAACAGGTGATGCCGACTGAGCAACTGGTGCTGCAGTAGGAATCGCTCCTGTACTGTTCAATCTAGCTCTTGTTGGACCAGGTGCTATGGTCCAAGCGTCCTCTTCTGAGAGTTCACCTTGTTCTGGCATCGGTACTTGCTCTATTGCAATACTTGCCATAATTCTAAGCCTTTCCTCAGAAAGGTCGTCGGACTTTTCACTGGACCTATCACTGTTTCCAAACGGCCATGCCATGCATGTACCCTCCACGACCTGAAGATCTTCGGGGCTGAAATCAACCCCGAAGAAAATCAGACCAGATCGGAACCGAATGTCTTGTCAGTAATAGTTAGAGTTTCGTAGGTTGAACCGCCACCTTGGATGTGAATCCACAATGTGATTTCATCATTGATGTTTTGGTTATCTATTCCACAATCGTCGCCATTGTTTGTACCACCAGCGTTCAGATCCATCTTTATGACGTAATTTTCACCAGGATTGATGAACATTGCTTCTCTGGAAGTGTCATCTCCGTCTCCACCGCCTGTAGCAGTTACATCACCGAAATCTGCGTCTGAACCATCGTCTGTTGGACCCATGTATTCTTCAGAATATGCAAAGTTTGCACTGTCATCGTCAGTGTCGTCACCGTCACCAAAGAATCCTGCGATGAATTGGTATCCAGCGTTGTCTGCACCTGCCCCTGATGTTTCATCCAAAATTCCGTCACCATCCGGGTCACGGTTTGTACATGCTACCTGCCATGCAATGTCCCTAACATCTAGAACATCGCTACCAGGGCTTGATTCAAAGTACATGAATACCTCATCCGCATCTTCAACAACAACCTTCTTTACTGCAATTTTACCCGCAATTTCTCTTTGTGTGTCAGAACCTGTTTGTTGTGCGTTCTGTTGCAATTTCTCACCAGTCTGGATAATTACTGCTGATGCGACAGCAGCAACTAGGATTAGAGCAATGAAAACAATCATTGCACCAATACCGATAGCTCCAGATTCTGATTCTGTTTTTCCTCTGTAAGTATTATTCTTCATCTTGAACACCTCAAATAATTAGAGCACCCTCGTCAGTGCTTGTGTACGATAGAATTTCGTGTGTAGTTCCGCCACCAACAACTGAAATGATCAGGTTGTGCTTTTCATTCAAAAATGGATTGCACTCTCCCTGAGCCATTTCTGGTACGTCATCGGCAGAGGATGCTCCACCATCTTCTTCATCTGGGGAGGTTTTCAAACTAATCATGTACACATTCGCCGGGTTCAGTGTGTCGTCATCATCATCTAGGTTTCCATCACTGTCTTCGTCGTAAAGTTTCTCGGAACCATCTACATTAACAGTATCCAAGTTCATCTGATCGTTTGGTGTATCGCCTTGAGCATCTGTGTTGGTAGCGAATCCATCAAAGGACCCCCATACACGTTGTGTAGCTCCAGTTGCGTCATCAGTACAGGTAATAGACCAACTGATTTGGCTTTCTAAAACCGGTTCACTTCCAGCAGCCAACTCGTAAACCAATGTGATACATCGGTCTTCTTCGTCATCTGACACACCGTCACCGTCAGCGTCTCCGTCACAATCTGTTTGGTCACCTACCATTGCAGCGATGATACTCACTTTTCCACCGATTTCTTCCTGTGTGTCAGAACCGGTTTGTTGTGCGTTCTGCTGCAACTTCTCACCCGTCTGGATGATTACTGCGCTCGCAACTGCGGCAACCAGAATCAGAGCAATGAAAACAATCATTGCACCAATACCGATTGAACCCCAATCGTTATTTTCGTTCATTCTTCTTTCTTGCATTTTTTTCACCTTTTTTTTGTTTTTTTTGTTTTTTTCGTATCTCTACAGTCCTCCCCGACCAGCAGTGCTAATGCAGGGTGGAAAATGATCAGGCGACGGCTACACCTCCTTCGCCCATGTCAATGATGAGTGGCATGCTGATTACACCCACTTCATCTGGTGATAATTTCTCTATTAGCGGCAAAGTATCCGCCTTGTATCCAGGAGGCAGCCATGGCTGGAGAAGAAGGTCTCTAATAGTCTCCATACTCCTATTTTGAATCCTCATTGTCACATCGATTTTACCTGCTGAAATTTCATACCCTGTTTGAATTGAAATCTTTCTTGAAAGTGGAACCTCGTCCATTCCGATTCTCAAGCCTGGCTTAACATCGAAACGAACCAAGATTACATCCCCTGGCCTCATGATAGGAAGGTCTACTGATTCGGGATAGCATTGCCATTCTTTTGGCACAGGAGGAGAAAGTCGCATTTCTGGAATTGGTCTTGAACCATCGTTGCAAATTCTAACGATGAGAACTCCTGTCTCGCCGCCTGCTGGCCATCTTGTGTCGATACCAACCCAGAAATTTCTGAATAAGAATGGGTTTAGAGCAACCGCAGAATCCACAACTAAATCCCCGATCAGTTGCTCAACTTCTTCTGCAGCATAAGCAACATCACCTAATTCTGCAGCTCCTGTTGCATTTTTCAGCCTTCTCAAAATAATTTCTAATTCAGCCTCTTGAATGGTTTTCTCTTTCAATAGGCGGTTTAACATAGCAATATTTCGTCTTAACTCAACTACGTCTTCTTCAACTCTTGACAGAGTTTTTTCTGCCTTCTTTACAGATTTCTTTGCCTTGAATAACTTGTGTTGCTCAAGATTCAACCTTGCATCGATTATGTCGTATTCTGTGGAATCCAAAGAAGAATCTCCTGAAGAAACGCCGTAAACGATGTGTTCCAATTCTCTGCTAGCACGGATTAGATTGTCGGCAGAAGTTTGAGAATTACGAATTGCTCTTCTTGCATCTTCAAGGTCTGTGACTCCAACTTGAGTTTCTTCTTCACTCATTTGTTTCACCCCCTCAGATTGAGAATCATCAGTGAATAAATCATCTATATCTACTCCTATTAAATTCTCTTGGATTTCAGAATCTGCTTGATAATCAGGTATTGTTGTGCCAGATAGCACTTCATCTAGTTCTGGAGTGACTATCTCTTCGCTGTGAGGCTCTTCGATTGCTGACTCTTCGATGTTTTCTACTTCAACCACTTCTTCCACTTCGACCATTTCTTCATCGAGTAGAATATTGGTGTCATGGTCCCAGTTAGATACCTCTGAGGAGGAGGCTTGTCCTTCAGCAGCGATATTCGGTTTTGGTGCTGAAATTAATGAAGAAATATCTAGGCCATCGCTTGCTAATTCTGTTAACAATCTAGCTGGGTCACCAAGGTCTCTTTCTATCTTGCTAGCCTTAATTTCTACCTCTGTTAATCTACCATATAGAGATCCATAGAGTCTGTTGGCATTCCAAATCAGGAAAACTACCCCTCCAGTCACGATTAATAGATAGGCGCCTAATGAGGCTAGATTTTGTGAATCTGGATTCAGTTGTGGAGGGAATCCGAGAATAACTCCAATCATACCTAGAACTGGCATTGCCAAGATAATAGATAACTGCCTCTTAGCGTTAGATAGTACTTCGTAATGGTCACTGTACAGGGTACTAATCCCCTTACGAGCCCTTTGATAGTCCTCATGAATCAATTGGAATTCTACACTGGATTTCCAAGTCATAGTCCAGACCCAAGAAGCCGCCATGAACAAAACAACTGGACCCCACCAGGCCATATTCATCAGGTGGAATGCAAATCCAAGAGCAATAACACCAGAATAAGTTGCTGCTAATCTGAATTTATCATTCTGCCCTACTAGCCTTAGTAGAACTACTGAGAGAACGATTAGACCTAATGTAGCAATGAATGATACACCAACATTTGGAGACCATGATTCTACTTCACCATTTAATTCGAAACTCTTGGTGGCCATTGGGTTGTTATCCCAATCCTTAGCGTTGAGAATAACATTACAGGATACTTCAGATGATTGAGCCCACCAATCTAATTCATCGGTAGTGACTTCCCATTCTAGGTCAATGGAATCATCATTACTCAAGAAGGGTCTCTCGTAAACAGGGTCTTTTACAGAAATTCCATCACATACTAGTTCTGCTTTTACTGCGACCGCTAATGATGTTCCATCATTTCGAAGTATGGCCGTAATCTTTGAGTCTGTGCCCTCAAGAAGTTCCCCTCCTGAAAAGGATAAATCCGCGATGGTTGGAATAGAAACCGTATCGAAATAGAATGCAAATGTTGCATTGGTTGACTCTGTAAACCCATTGTGCTCATCTGGGTGGTATAGATTGAACGTCAAGTCGTATCCATCATTCTTGAGGATATTAGGTCTGTTTGGCGGGTTGATGACTATGTCTAACTCGTTTTCATTCCATTCATATGCTTGCTTGGCTGAGAGCGTTATTGCATTAGAATGATTCCCATTTACACAGTCATTATTCATATCGAATTGATGGTACTCTCCGTCAACATTAATTCCAAATTCCCAAATGAAATCCTCAGGATCTAAGCCTAGTTCTGTAATGTTAACTCTTCTCTCTGCTCCGCATAATTCGAGAATGTATTGAACTGGAGCACCAGCTCCACCGATTGGAATGTGTTCATAGATTACACCTTGATTTAAGTTCAAGTCATTCTCATCTGGCTCAAGTTTGAAATCTCCGTATTCAAATAACCTAGACATTTTGAGTGAAGTTTGCCGAATTGTAGTTCCGGTAACTTCCTCGTCGTTAGGTGTTAATGTTAATTTAAATTCTGCCTCTAACAACAGACTCGGGTCTAACTCCATTCCTATGACAGAAAATCTCAGTTCAATAGGCGTTCCAATTGGAAGAACTTTGGAACTTGGCGCACTAGAATCAACTTCCCATGCAATGGAAGGAATTGCTAACCCAGGTTTGAGGATTTCATAATCTAAGTCTACAGTGACCTGCTTGTTTCCTACGTTAGTCAAGGTCACAATCCAGTCTCTTCCCATTCCCGTATGATAGAATTGTTCTTCTGGCCAATTATCAATCTCTACGATGAAAATTGGAGCCACTACTAATTTTACCGTTCTCGATGCCAAGTATTCTCCATTGTCCCCATCGTACAAGGTGATTGTCACGTTATGAATATCTCCATTTCCAAGTGAATAATTTCCACCTAGAGCAGGTACTTGAATTGTTAATTCGTTGGAGATTGTTCCGTCGATTGGTACAACCATGGTCTCGTATTCCCATGAATTATCCCAACCACCCTCAACAACAGCAATAACATCTAGTAATTCTTCGGTATTCCCATTATTGCCAAATGATACATTCACGATTTCTTCAATACCTGGTGTGACTGAAATCATATCCTCTAATTCGATTGTTAATTGGTGGTCTGCCGAAATATTCCCGACTATGGTTGCTGACTTGTTCATTCCATTATCTGCCTCAACCCATAGTGTAATCATATGGAATTCATCAGCACTAGCGTCACTATCAGGATTCAGTCTAATCTTTACAGAATCTTTGAATCCTGGGGCAACGACTAATTCAGTAGGAGACTCCATGCTAAATGTGATATCATTGGACTGACTATCGTCTATCCAAACTGAATAGGTTGTAATAACGTTTCCAGTATTGTTAATGAAAACTCTAGTCATTGGATTTTCATATGGAGATAAATCGATTGTATGGTTAGTAGGCTCCAACTCGAAATTGACTGATTCTTCGACTCGAATCATTAGTGTCTTGGTAGACAATAACTGACCTGTATCTTTATCCTCGACTCTTATTGTCAAAGGTTGGAAGGTATCTGCTGGTGCTTGGGGGTCAGTAGTAATCTTGAGAGAGAAATTTTCGATATGTCCGTCGCCCGGGGTAGGGTGATCGGCCATTGCTGGTGCCAAACTATCAATGGTAGAACCGCTTCCAGCAGTCAGAATCGCACTCCAAAGGTCTGGCAGGTCATCCTGTACTACCAACCTGTAGGATGAAACATTATTTCCAGTATTTTCAAGTTGTAGCGTGAATTCAGTCTCGTTTCCAACATCTGCATCTAGTGGACCCTCGGTAATGATTTCTCCAGCAGTAATGGCCGGGATGTTGATAGTAATGTTCCTTGTCACTGGGCTCGCAAGGACGCCATTTGCTTGTTGCGAAGCAGTCAGGATTGGAGTAGCTGTGACTGGTAGCCTTAGCGTACCAGCGAGAGGTAGTTCATCACCTGGGCCATCTATTGCAAGATATGATTGAACAGGAACTCCGATATTTAGCCCGGACACGATGCTAGGAGTTATATCAGCAGTCCATCTAATTGGTTCGTTAATGCCGCCCGATGCGGCAGCGATAAACGAATATGCGCCATAGGTAACATTCGCACCAACTCCGCCGGAAACTCCAGTGCCAAGGTTATGCTTTACCTCAACCATCAAATCGACTACTTTGTTGATTCCACCAGAGCCATTTGCATCTAGCAGGTCTTGCGCTTCCAAGGTGATTTCATCTTCCACAGGACCAGGATCTACTGCGATGACTGCTCTCACGATTAGTTGAGTTTGATTGAATGTAGGAATTCCGCCATTTGTTGGAGTTGCAGACATCCATACATACAAACTGTCACCAGCTGCATTCCTCTCTGATTGAACAAGTGGAGAGGATACAGGAGCGGGCGTAATCTGGACGTAAACCGTGACACTTTCGCCTGCTGGAATAACATCAGTGGTAGGAGTTAGAATTTCAATAATCCAGTTATCTGCTTGAGCAGAAAGACCTGTCATTAAATTGAATGCGGCTGGAACATTTCCGCTATTATTGACATCGAATTGCAAAGAGGTTGTTTGTGAAGGAGTCACAGTAATTGGACCAACTGGGGCCGAGATTGTGGCCTGATATTGATCACCGACCATTACATGGCCCACACTTCTAGCGGTGTAAGGGTCAGTTGATGTGCTTGTAAGATTGAGATAGACATTCTCAAGAGTTGGCTTTACAGCGTCGGTAGGAACTGTGACGTAAACAGTGACTGTTGTCGATTCGTCGACCGATAAAGAGAGGGTTTGCCCATTTATTGAATTGTCATGCCAACCTAAATCAGAGCCGACTTCAATGTTTAGATTATCGGCATCTCCAAGATTGTTCACGACCCAAGTAAGTGGGAATGTTGCACCCGGTTCTATCGCTATTGTTGATGGGGCACCAATTTCGATTATGTAATCTGAAAATACAACTGTTTCACTAGAGCGTAAGATTGGAACGCTTCCCCCGGTTCCGTTGAAGTGAACTGTAGCAACCAAAGACCATGAATTCAACATATTTGCTGCATTGAATGTCGCTGTGACCGTACCGGGTGTCGCTGGATTTAGAATGCTACCCGGTTGTAGAATTGCAGTGTTTGACCAGTATGAAATTGAAGTACCGTTTGCATTATTTGTAAACGCTAATTCAAACACAGCCGAGATTGGCATTACTCCATCATTTCTAACAGTCGCAGAATAGGAGTGGATGGAATGATTCAGCCTCAGATAGGACAAACCGCCACTGGGACTTGGTATGTCATCATTAATTGCTGTTCCAAGGTCGAATGTGTCAACATCAAAATTTATACTTCGTTCGTCATTTGCAGAATTTGAATCACTAGCAGAAGTCACTCTTGCGAATAATGTTTGGTCGTCTCCTGCAGTAGCGGCCCATGAGTAGAGTATTGGATTTGTTTGGCTAGCGGCTTGTAAATTATCTATACTGATAGTCGTAAGTACATTTTCTGAGGAAGATGGAGACAATTGATGGATAATGTTCAAGTTAGCTGAACCTGCCACTAATCCTTCGTTTGAAACTACTATTCGAATGATGTGATTACCTGGTGCAACCACATATTCGCCACCATTGTCGACAGAACCACCATCTGAGAGAGTTAGGATTGACACGTTGAAATCAGGTGTTGTTCGACCCTCAGTATCTGCATTTGCAGAGAGAATTGGCACAATCGCTTGCAACATCAGGATAAGTAAAACGCTGAACGCGGTCTTCCTATTAGTCACTTCGAGCACCTCTCTCGAATGCGTGGATTTGGACCGACTTGCCTTGTCTTGTCCAGACTGCCAACATTTGTTCTAGCAAGCGATTGTGGACGTCGTCATCGATTCCCAAGCGCCTTCTTTCCTCCCACAGCAGAAGTTGTTCCGCTTGTGTTAAAACACCATCTCTCAGATACAGTTCCAGTGTTCGGCGGTAGGAGTCACGGTCGGAAACTGCGTAAACGATTTCATCGCCAGGTAGCATGTCTGCCCTATCCTGAAGGATGTTTCCAAGATTGAGTGCTTCGTCGTAGGAAAGGTTCCTCCGATCCAAGTCACTTTGGATGGCTGAAGCGATTTCTTGCAGGGCATATTTTGACGCTGCCTTGTGAATTTGCCGCATGAACTTGCGGCATCTTCTAGACATACGTGCCGCTGCCATGATTAATTGATGAAACTGGCGGATTATAAGACAATCGCCTGTATCCATTGTTTTGATGCGTTTTGTATGACAAATGATGCAATATGAATAAAAGCAGTATAGAAGAGATATTAGCGATGAAAAATAACAATACAAGGGTTGATTTGCTAGTAATATTTGGGATATTCATGGCAGACCCAGTTAATTTGCAAAATGGCGATGATTCTCCGATGTTTGAGGCACAAGATTCCCAAGGGAACACACATAATTTGAAAGAAATTTTAGATTCGGGAAATAAGGTAATCTTGTATTTTTATCCTAGAGATTCAACACCAGGTTGCACCGTACAAGCATGTGACTTTAGGGACGATATGGCAAGATTAACATCTCATGGTTTCAAGGTATTTGGCGTATCCAAGGATTCAGCAAAGAGTCATGACAACTTCATCACAAAGCAGGAACTTAATTTCCCTCTTTTACTGGACGAGGATGGTTCATTGCACGAAGCTTTCGGAACATGGAGAATGAAGATGAATTATGGCAAGGAATACATGGGTTGTTCTCGATCAACATTCGTAATTGGTGATGATGGCAAACTCATCTTCGCAAGGTACAATGTCAAAGCAAAGGGCCACGTCTCAATGCTTACCAGAGAGTTGGGCCTAGATGAGTGATTTGGATTCAAAAAAAATCGTATTAGAATCCGGCGCTACAGCATGGTCGCCATGTTATGTCGGTAGCAATAACATTGGAGATGGGACAAACATTGGTGCGCTATGCCATATCGGAAGAGATGTAATCATTGGCAATGATTGCAAAATTCAAGGTTCGGTCTACATATCAGATAAAACCATTATTGGAAATAACGTGTTCATAGGCCCTGGTTCCGTAATTACAAATGACAAATATCCCCCATCAGGAGGAGACTGGTCACCAGTAAATGTCGAAAATGACGTGATAATTGGAGGTAATTGCACTATTATCGCTGGAGTAATTCTATCGCAAGGATGCGTAATAGGCGCAGGTTCAGTTGTCACAAAAAACATACTTCTAATGAGGTATGGGCCGGAAATCCAGCAACATTCATGATGTCACGAGACGAATATGAGTATATGAGGGAGTCACATGAATAAGATAGCGATTGCTGATTTTTTACGGAAATGCATCGACTATGCCGATTCTTCGATTAAGAGAAAAGAGGAAAGGGGCGACGATTCCAAAATAATTGATGAATGGCATGCGTATCGAAATTATACTCAATATGCTTTGGAGGAATTGGAAAAAGGTGATTTAGACCACTGGTTAGTTCGAGATTTCTCCAATGCCATTAACGAAATTAACATTGATGAATTAGCCCACGCTATGAGAGCAAAATGGCTATCAGCATCGGTTTCACCAAGGCCATTAGCCCTTGTATCAACTCGAAGTAATTCAAAGGAAAATGTTGCCCCGATGACTAGTTTGTCTGTTGTTTCCAACACACCTCCATTGATTGTAATGTCACTCTCTCAAGACAGGAATGGTAAACAGAGGGACACTTACCTAAACCTCGTTGAAAATGGAATTTGTGAAATTCAACTACTAGCGCCTACACCGCAAGCTGCCAAAGACGTGGATTTGGTATCATCTCCTACGGATGATAGCGAATGGAATCTAATTGAGAGCGATGGACCGATACACGATCTTGCGGTTATAGTATTGAAGTGTAGATTAGTTGAGGATAGAGAACTTCCTGAAGGGGCTGTTGCTAGATTAGTGACCTTACGAGTAGAATCTATAATCGCACCAGAATATCTACCGCCAGAGGAAGGTTTCTCGATTTTATGCCAACATGGAATGGATAGGTTGACACCAAGTCCAATCGATTGGGGACATTTAGCAACTCATCACAGAAGTTGATTCAATCCTTCTTTTAGCGAGGTTTTAGCAGTCCAAGAAATTAGTTGATTCTCTGAAACATCAGGAACTCTTCTCACACTGTCCCCATGATTCTTCTTACCAAATTCGATACTTGCGTTTGTAGCATTGGAAATCATTTCAGCCAATTCTAAAATGGTGGTTTCTTCAAGTCTACCAAGGTTGAAAGATTTGCCTGCGAGTTCAATTCCATCGTTTATTTTCAGTATGCCTTCCACAACATCGCCAATCCAGGTAAAAGAGCGAGTTTGTGAACCATCGCCGTGAACGATGATGGGATTTGAGTTTAACATCATTGAGACCACTTGCCCGTTATCGTCTCCACGAAGCCTTGGCCCGTATACATTGAAAGGCCTGATAATTCTGATATCTTGGCCGTTTCTTATTGCAAATTGACATAGCAATTCGCCAATGTATTTCGATGAACCATAAGAATGCCTTTGATGCAGGTCCGCAGGAGTGAAGACACTGTCTGATTGATTTGAGAGTGGCATTAGATTCGCTTCTCCAAAGGCTTCAGGGGATGAGTAAAATACTAATTTTGCATTATATTCTTTGGCCGCTGAAATCGCATTTATGGTACCATTTACGTTTACATCGACGACTAAGTCCGCTTCTTTGTGAAATCTCTTTGTTCCGTTAATCGCTGCTAAATGATGAATTATATCTGGTTGAAACTCCTCGCAAATATCCTTCCAATCCGAAAAATTTCGGACATCGAGATTTTTGAATCGGGCTTTTGCATCGATATGTTTTTGTTCACCTCTGGATAAATCGTCCATCACGTAGACATCATCGCCCCTCGCAACCAAAGAATCAACTAAATGAGAACCGATGAAACCCGCCCCGCCTGTGACAAGAATTCGCATTCAATCACCTATTCTTTGAACGACTTCGAGTTTTACATCAGCACCATTTTTTGACAACCTGATAATATCACCGTTGTTCACCTCTAAGCAGGGGTCTGCTTCGAAACCATGAGAATAAGGCATATTCAACAAACTACATGCAGGTAAAGTTAGGGAACATACATCTCTATTCACAATACCCTTTGGGCCTTTTCCTGTGTAAATCAAGCCCATCAAAACATATGGTGCTACGGTAGAACCTGATCCCTTTGGATAAATCAGAATTTTATCTTCTATCGCCTTACCATCCAAAGGATGACCAGTTTCTTCAATGACTCCAGTATCTCTATTCACATATCCCAGATAGGTGATTGGAACATCCGTAACCATCGCCTCTCCCTCTATTATCCAATCTTCTTGTGAATCGAGACCATTGCCTTGTATTACGCAATCTCCGGTCTTATGGGTTTTACCTGAAGCGTGTTGCGGCTGGGATTTTGATTCTATTGTAGGAGTAGGGCCATCTGCTAAATCCGGTTCAAATGCGTGGAGGACGCAATCTTGAATTGTAGCCACTGAGGTAGGTATTCTGTTAAGACCGCTAGTCAAGTAATGTTCTGCTTTCAAGGAATTTGTTAGAAGATGATTGTACTTATTGCGATTATACGGAGTGACTTCTGGACATGTATCTTGCAAGATTACTGCGCCCGCTTCTTCAAGAAGAGCGATTGAACCATCGGCTTCAGCTAGTTCAAAATTATGACTTGAGGTGAAAACCCATAACCGATTGTTGGGGATGTATCTTCCCATTTCACAGTGGGAACGCACTGCCGATGCTGTAATTCTTATTTCTTCCAGACTTGCTTGTGGACAACCGATTACAACTAAATCTACCTTACCTTTTGGAGAAAGTTCGTCATAACGAGAATTTAGTTCGGTTTCGGTAAACACCAGATTGTATTCATCACCTGTTAGATTTACATCCTTAGTGTGGCCTTCGACATATAATTGAGCGGACCCATAATTTGCTGCGGCGGCGGTAAGTGCCTTCTTCGATGCAAAACTGATGTAATCGGGTAAACCTCGAAGATAGGGAATTGGCCCAAATGGGAAATCCCAATCAGGCCTTACCTGTTTGCCGATCCAATCTCCTAGAATTGACCAATCTGAAAGGTGAATCAATTCACACTGAACATCCACCACTAGGTTTGGCATTCTATTGGATTCTAAATGAAGCCCCCATTTTGGAGCATAACCCGTTAGAGCGGTTGCGAGAGCGGAAAGCCCTGATTCTCTATTGGTCACTAAATCAGTCCAAGTATTCGTAAACGCTACTGCATTAGATTCCGCCCAGGAAGCAATCCCTTCTTGAGTTTCGATTCCTCGGTCGTAAGGTGTGCAGGACAATGTAGCATCTATTCCGAGTTTTTCGTAGGCTTGGATAATTTCAAATTGCTGTTCTAGAAATTCTGGATAATCAATGTCCATCTCTTCCATCTTATTCTTATCACAGCCCGCAGAATTTAGGGTGGTTGGGATTGCTACTTTGCCTTCTCCTGCCAAATCTGTTAGGAACCTTCTGAGGCCATGCCCACCAGTAATTACTGAAACTCCCGAAACGTGACTGGTTTCAACTTCAACAAATTCACTTGCCCCAGCAGTTTTTGCTAAATCTATTACTAGCCTTGCTGCTTTTTGTCTAGTTGGACCTTGGTCGCCAGCTAACATTGAGGATAGGGGCGCTGGCAACTCCATTGTTTACGGGAAAATCTCCTCGCCCTTGAACGCTTTGCATAGTTATCCTCTAATTGTTGACAGAACATGGACAACCATGTCAGACGACAATCATGTTAGGAATAAAAAGCAACAGCAAACAATATAACACACCTATTGGAAAGAAGCAGAAAATATTGAACTTTTTTTACAATTATATTAGTTGTCATTTCAATAGGTCTTAGCGCATATAATCTAAAAAACTTACAACCGGAAAATATAGTGGAAAAACAATCTTTAAACAATAGTCCTCTAATCGATTTTGACGGACTATATGGTACACATCAATGTGAAAATGGTGGATTTAGTATCCTTCTCGGCGATGATTTGAATTCAAATTTGGAACTCGATTATGAAGAAATTAATTCTGCAAAAAATGTTTGTCATGGCAAACAAGGAGAATCGGGCCCCATGGGAAATAGAGGATACTGGGGGTACAACGGTAGTGACGGACAAAACGGAAGCGATGGTGAAACCGGTAATTCAGCTTTCATTCAGTCAACAACTGGACAGATAGGAACTTGTAGTTCAGCAATTTTAATCGAAATGGGTAATGATTCATTTTCGAAGGAGGTTGAGTCTCGACTCAAATTATGTCTTGGTGATTTCTATCAAGGAAGACTTACAGATATCGCAACATCGACGGGTGATTCATTTGTGACTGGATGTTCTGATGGAATAATTTTTGATAAATTACTAATTTTTTCTGCAGTTTCTAGTGGAAATTGCATGCTATTTTCTGCTAATGACACCACAATTACTCAGATTTCAAACTCTACAAACTTCCTCCCTGGTTTCCATCTTGGTTTCACCTTACATGAGAATAGAGTTTGGTTTGATGCAAATGACGGTTTAACGACTCAATTATGGTCCACGGATGGGACTGATTTAGTTCAGGAGACTAGTTTAATGCAGGAAGTTAGTGCTGGAGATTCACTCGCATCATCGAGTGAAAACCTTGCATTATTGCAGGATAATGGCATAAGGTTCTTTGGAAACAGTTCTGGTTTTACTAGCGGCACCTACTCTAACCTGACTTCGATTAATGGGAAGTTTGCTTACAATTCAGATTCTGGGATAATCTTAGACGGGGTAAACATTGGAGGAGAAATTCATTCAGAAATGATATTTAGAGAGGGATTGTATTATTTCATCGCTACTAGTGATTCTTTTGGAATGGAATTGCATCTTAGTAATGGACATGACTTGGTAAGATTAACGGAAATTCCTAATTCATTAATAGGAGGCAAAATTCCTCCTACATTCATCAATGATGCGATAATTTTCGATTCAAATTTATTGTATGCTTACGGTACAATCAATGAAACTACTTACCAATTAAGCACTGAAATATTTGCACAGAGTTCAGATTATACACTTAGTGAGGGTAAGATATGGTTTTCTTGTTCCATTGCAAATTTTGGGAATGAAATTTGTAGTGCTGATGAGTTTAGGGTTGAGCTAGTTGAAGACCTAGTTGCTGGAATTGGTTCATCTAATCCAAAGTTGATTACTCAACATGATGACATGGTCTTTGCAATATTAGTAAACTCCTCAGGTGGTGAATCCTTGTATCACGTTTCAGAAGAAGGACTATCCCAAGTTTATGTTCCAAACCAAGACAATCTCGAAGTGGGTGATAGAGGAGAGTTATGGTTTGGCCCAAATCTGGTCTATTTAACAGCAGATACGCTAACACATGGAACGGAATTGTTTGGATGGTCGCATGGCCAAGTTAGTGATGATTGGATAATGATCTAATTTCTCCAATCGTGCTTGGCAGCTAGAGGTTGTCTCCAGCCTTGACCAAACGCTCTACTTGAAACCCTAGGTGCAGGTGGCATTTGCCACCTCTTATGCTCATTTTTGGAAAGTCTTGTTAACACATCGGTCACTGTTTTCTTATCGAATCCTTTGGCAATAATTTGAGTAGAATCTAGCCCAAATTCAATATGAAGCCTCAGTATCTCATCCAAAACAGGGTAAGGAGGAAGACTATCCTCGTCTTTTTTTGGTGCTAATTCTGCACTCGGTGGTTTGGTTAATGTTGATTCCGTAATGATATCTCTGCCCATCCTTTGATTGTATATCTTGGCTAAATCATAAACTTCCATTTTGTACAAATCGCCAAGAGGAGCATATCCTCCCGCCATGTCTCCATAAAGCGTACAATAACCTTGACCAAGTTCCGATTTGTTTCCTGTTGCTATTGCCATCGCACCGTTTGCATTAGCATAAGCCATTACGATTAATCCTCGCAATCTAGCCTGCAAATTTTCTGCTGCTACCGGGCTTCCTGCACTCAATAAATCAGCTAATTCTGAATCTGTAGAATCATGAAGATTTGAAATTGGTTGCATAACAAACTCAATTCCCAAAGCCTCTGCTGTGGCTTTTGCATCATCGATACTGTGTTGACTAGAGTGTCGAGATGGCATTGAAATCCCAATTACGTTACTTGCACCAACCGCTTCGCTTGCTACGCAAACCGCCAGGGCAGAATCTATACCTCCGGATAATCCGAGAACAATTTTTGAAATTCCGCTTTTCTTACAATAATCAGAAAGCCCAATAATCACAGCATCGAGCAAATCATCAGGTGAAATTTCCAGTGTTTGACTTGGCTCCAAGATTTCAAAATCACCTTCTCCAATCCAAACTGTATCTTCGGGACCTTCTAAATTCACGATTAGAATACCTTCCTTCCAGCCTGGAGCGATTACCACTTTACCGTTTGGCCACGCTACAATAGAACGACCATCGAATAAAAGGTCATCATTACCTCCAACTTGGTTGGCTAACAAAAATGGATGATTTAGTGATTTTGCAGCACTTCTTGCAACATCGATTCTAACCTGAGCCTTGTTTGCATGGTATGGCGATGCTGACAAATTTACTGTCGCATCAATGTTTACTCCTTGTCTGCCCCAATCCATAATTTGCGCAATTGGGTCACTATCGTAATCGTTAGGAGTAATCCCCGCATGTTGCCAAGCATCTTCACAAATTGTTACACCAATGTCTAATCCTGCGATGGTTCTAGCGATACCCGGTCTTTCATCCGAGGCAAAATATCTCGCTTCATCAAACACATCATATGTAGGTAGAAGTTGTTTTCGAGTAATCTCTCTTGCGGATTCTCCTGTCCTCACAACACCGTTTCCTGGAAGCATTCTTGAATTTTCAGAGACCAATGGCGTACCAATTAATATTGGAATTTGGGTATCTAAAGAAAATGCGGCTTCTTGGCATGCTTTTACGAAATCTGATTGAAGCAGCAAGTCTCTTGGAGGGTAGCCAGAAATGACTAGTTCCGAAGTCACAGCTAAATCTGCGCCTGCATCATGTGCAGAATTTGCTAACTCACGAATCAAAATTTGATTGCCCAAGATATCGCCTACAAGCGGATTGGCTTGTAGTAGTGCGATTTTGGCAGTCATCTAATCCCTCTGATACGAGCCAAAATATTCTAGCCTCTATGCTTTTTGTGTTAATATTCTTCAGAATCATCCTCGATATCAAATTCGTATTCTTCCTCGAATTCGTTATTCTTTACAGTAGCAAATCGCATCCATGCAAGGACATACATCAAACCAACACAGATCATTGTCATAGTCATTCCCAAAATGTAAGGATTGGTCGAACCCATGGTATCCTCTAAGAATCCTTTTTCATGTGCTGGTTTGACATCTATGTATGGTGAATGATGAGTTTCACCATCTAGGGTGACTGTAATTCTTTGAAGTCCAGGTTTTGCTGGCTTCCAATCGATAATGTAAGTTGAAACTGTTTGTGCGTCAACAGAGAATCGTGTATTAGCAATCTCTTCAGACTGGCCACTTAAGTCGATTACCTCGACCTTCAAAGGTACTTCTCCTTGACGCATTCCATCATTTCTCACGTGAATTTGCACCACTACCGGCTCTTCAAGTTCGACAGAGACCTTAGAAATATCAATTCCACTCCTCTCAAGAGAGAATTGTGGTTCGTACTTTACCAAATTCCAAACATGTGCTGGGTTATTTTCACTGTTTTGAGATTTAGAAAATTGGTTTCCAGCAAGGTCTCTTCCTTCAAATCTAACCTTGAGTAAAGTCTGTTCATGGAGAATGCCGGCTGATACAACTGACAAATCGATACTGCCTTTGAATTCCATTCTCAATCCTGAATTATCATCACCGCTCAGTGTAATCGGTAAATTTCCAGAATGTATGGGGTTGTTGTTTTCAGTTGAAGTGACCCACCAAAACATTCGTACTGAATCTTGGTCTATACCATAATTTTCAGAGATTATTACTGTGAAATTATGAATCGTTGGTTCCAATATTGATTCCTCTCTCGGAGAGGTAAACTCAACAACTTTGGGGCCATCCCCATCAACTAGAATCCATTGTACTGCTTCGGTCTGACTGGTCACATCTACCCCTTGTTCAGGCATACAATCAACATTGTAAGTTAGCGGATGTAATCCTGATTCGTATGGAGCGGATAGAGCCGCTGTAAACTGCCCTGCTTTAGAGGTAGTGAATGTTCTAAACCCGTTGATTTTCACTGCGATTTGGCAATCAAATGTTGGCACATCCATAGTTTTTGCAAAATATACTGAACCGGATAATTCCATCGCAGTATTAGGATTAACTCTTGCTCCATCATGTGTAATTGCACCATTTTCAACCCACAATTCCAAGTCGTTAGGGATCATCATCTCAGCTGAAAACCGCCATCTATTTTGCGGGAATAATGCAGAATCTGAATTGCCTGCTCTGTCTATAATCTCGACTTTAGGCTCTCGCCTCGTATCTCCTAAATCAGGCACTGTCCATTGTGGCGTGAGGTCTAATTTCAGAACCAAATCCTGGTCGAATGGACCTGCAGCAACACCTTGTGAATTAGTTATCAAACAAGAATTTACGACAATATGAATAGAACTGCTATAACATTCCTTTGAATACATATCCCAGATAACCTCCATGTTATCTGAGGGAATATTGCTTGCTAGTGAAACTCTAATCTCCATAACATCGGAGATACCATTAATTTCTGAAAATGAAACATTCAATTTGTAATCTTGTCCTGGATGAAGCCAAGTTCTTCGCCCTCCATCCCATTCTAATCCATCTTCGTCAACCACTGGAGAACCATCATTTCTAATCTGATACATGAATAGATGGTCGTCGATATTGCTAGACCCTCCTCCAAGCAAATTATACCCAGATTGGTCTGTACCAATTACGTAGCCCGCAACCTTTTCACCGGGGAAAGCGGGTGTATCATCGATTGCCGTCATGTAAGATCCAATTGGAGCATCTAAATCAGATGGAATTGACATCAGCCTAGGAATATATTCGTTTTCGCTCGGCCATCCATTGTTGTCATAATCATTAGACCATTCTGTCCAAAGCATCAATGTCACATTGGTGGGAAGAACTGGTTGGTCGGTTATATTCACCATAATTTTTCGATTCGCAGATGGTGTCAGATGGTCGTAAAATCGAATATTAGAATCGGTGACAACAGGTGCTAATGGGTCGATTTCAAATGTTCTATTCATTAATGGAGTTTCACCCAAATCTCCTCCGGCGAGTGGAGTGATTATTGCTTCATAGGTCACATTGCCACTCGTGAATGGCGTAGTAGTATTCACAATCCAATAATCACCGGTATACTCCGATGTATTTGCTATCGATTCGCCATTTCGCAGTAATGATAAATTGTATTCACCAGGGAACGGTTTACTATTCTCGAAATTGGTTTTGAAACCCGCATCGATATGGAATGAGATGTCATGTTGAGCCTTGAGATATTTTTGCGAGTTAGGTATTACACCAATATCGTTTGTAATCACCATGTCCTCAATAATCAGATCATTATGCACTGCACCATTGGACCACGTTTTTACTGCGGGCTTTGAAATAACTCCATTTGTCAATTCAATTCTCGTTTCAATTCTCAACTCTTCTTGATCATTAAATGATTGAGATGTTCTGAATCTAAGCAACATATCATGAATCGAAGAGGATTGATTGTGAACAATTGCAGAAGTCGGGATAACAAGAGTTTCATGGTCTCCGATTGGAACTATACTTCCAGATTGAATCGGAATCAACCACATTGCAGAATAATCGTCTGAATAAAGATTCAATATCACTCTGTGGGCTGAAGAAGCATGAATTTGTACACGGGTATTTACTTCTCTCCAATCGCTAGAAGGGATTAATTGCGAAGTGTAATTATTCCAAGTCATAGCACCTATTACTGCATCACTCGAAGAGGTCATTGAGATAATTTCAACATCTAAAGAACACTTTGAATCAGCCCTGAAATCTAAGGTCATTGAAGATGCTTTGAAAGGATTCAATCTTTCTCGATTAATTGACATAACCAAATCATCAAGAGCGGTTGCGACAATCGTTTCTTCGGCCAGATATGGGATGAACAATCCTGATAATTTCTTGAATCCGGCATCGCTGATCACCTCGATTCTAGCATGAACGAATTCCACACCACCGGATAATTTAGCTGCGGCAGAATTGCTAGTTTCATAGTTTAAATCTAATAATTGTGATTCGTTTAACGACAGTCTTAGTTCTGGAACGTAATCATTTACACCAATTTGGGCAATCATCGTATTACCAATCCACAAGGCTAGATTTTGAACACCTAAACCTACGGTTCCAACATCAGAAACTGTGACTTCAAAGGCCTTGGCATCTTGTGGAATAAACAGGTCATGCCAACTTGTTGGCGTTAGGCCTACTTGGAAGGAAATACTCTTGTTATCATCTGCAAACACATCCTGATTGCCCCAGCTTCCGATTCCAGATTGTGAAATTGACCATTCAAGTTTAGAGTCGTCGTCAACATCAAGGTAGGGAGTATCTATCGTATCAGAAGGATATAGTTGTAAATCCATTTCTTCAACCGACCATATCGCACCATTACTCTCGTATTTTATTCTAATATTCGATGCCATGTGTTCGAGTTGAATTATTTGATTCGATGGATTAAACGGCATCCATGCACCATAATCAACTGACATTAGATGGCGTGGAGACCCTGTGCTAGCCGTTTGAATTTTTACCGCTGAAAATGGCATATCAATGTCATATGCTGGAGAAATAAGTTCTGAATTTGTAGTCCCGTCATACATTGAGGAAACTGGATTGAATGAAACGTTATCCAGATGCCAATTATCTTCTCGGAAATTTTCATTGAAAGTTTCGGAAATTTTTCCACCACCATGGATGGAATACAGCCTTGGAGATTCACCGTTCTGATTTGACATAAATTGCAACTTTAATCGCAATGAAGTATGAGTCTCGAAATCAATAGATGAAAGCCCTATTTCAGTACCAGTTCTGTTTTCAAATCCAGGAACTGCTTGGCCTGTGTTTGCATCTATCACTGTCCAATTTAGGTGAGCGCCGTCTGGCATTTCAGCATCCAAGAAAATAGGAGGATACGCTCCCTTAGAAATGACCTCATCTGAGGAAGTCCAACCAAACGAACGAGTAGTGAGGTTTGCGCCACTTGTTCCGGGAATTATTACATCATCAAAGAACCAATAATCACAACATGTTCCGGAACCTGAATTTTGGTATGCTCGAACTTGGAAATTTTGATGGAACGCATTGCTTGGAAGATTGTAATTTACGTTTGTCACAGATCCGCCGGATGTAGAACCTGCAAGATACTGGAATTGTATCCACTGATTGTTTGAATTTCGGTATTGCATGTAGAAATTTTCGTTTGAATCAGGCTCTTCTCCACAGCCTGAATTTCCTTGCCTTATCCATGCGTTTAGTGAAAGTCCTGAATATCCTGCCAAATTTACAGTAGGACTGGTCACGTAAACGCTTCCACCTCTTGTCCACCAAGAACCGCCGCTTCCTCCGCTCATACCGCAAGTGATTGAGGTTGTACGTTGACCGTATGAAGAACTAGTGGTTGTCCATCCTTGGGTTCCTGAATTAAAGTCCCAAACCACTCCTTGAAATCCTAGAACTAAAGCACCGTCATTATCTACTTCTAGCCCGGTAGTTGTGAATCCGGATTGAGACCAATCATCCCAATCAAACCCAGTCGCACGATAAGTAGTGCCTGCTCTTATCTTCATTGAGATAGTCTGTAATGCATCGGTTGAGGCCATTTCTAATGTTGGACCTATACCTATGTTCCCCGGCCCGGCGATGTTAACTCTCGTCGATTCACTAGATGACAATTTTACTTCATTGTTATCTTCCAATTCATAAGAGTCGGATAGGGTTGAGTATAACGATAATTGGCTAGATAATAGCATCAGCAGAATTAGCGCGAAGGCTTTTGCCTGACCCGCTGACCGTGCCATGTATCCATGGCATACACTCAATGTAATTCAAAGCAACCCCCGGATTGTAAAATTTATATTGGGAAAAATTTCTCTGTAATCTAAAATTCTTCTAAACGAGTGATTCAAAACATCAAAGCAACTCGGCTTTGATATGGGAACGCCAAAAGCGACCAGTGAACTTGATTCAGTCACACTGGAAACGGATTTGCTTTCTACATGGAAAGATGAAAATTTGTTCCAAAAAAGTGTAGAAAATAGGTCAACTGGAGAACCTTTCATTTTCTTGGAAGGCCCACCTACCGCCAATGGTAAACCTGGTATTCATCATGTTGTTGCTCGAACATACAAAGATCTGGTTTGTCGCTGGAAAACCATGCAAGGAAATTTCGTTGAAAGAAAGGGCGGATGGGATACACATGGTCTGCCGGTTGAAATCGAAGTTCAGAAGCGCCTCGATTTGATGAGCAATGAAGCCATTGAAGCATTTGGCATGGAAAAATTCAACCAAGAATGTCGCTCATCTGTTTGGACATACGAAGCGGCCTGGAGAGAAATGACAGAAAGGATGGCATATTGGTGTGACCTTGATGACCCCTATGTCACACTGCATAACGAATTCATAGAATCATGTTGGTGGGCATTAAAGAAAATGTTCGAGAAGGGGCTATTGTATAGAGGATACAAAGTTCTACCATATTGTCCACAGACAGGCACATCTTATTCAAGCCACGAGGTTGCACTCGGATACAAAGAAGTTGAAGAGCCGTCTGTGTATGTTAAATTCAAACTTGAAGACGATGATGCTTCTATCCTAGCTTGGACTACAACTCCTTGGACTCTACCTGGAAACGTAGGTCTAGCGGTTGGACCAGATGTAGATTACATCAAGGTAAAAGTCACATCAACCCCAGAAAAATGGGATGGCTACGGAGGAGCTGAAGTCGGAGAAACCTTGATTCTAGCAAAAGACCTATTCAAGGAAGTAATTAGGCATCATTGCGAAGAAATCACTGTACTAAAGGGAAGTGATTTGATTGGCAAATCATACCAACCACTATTCCCTGGTGCGGTTGAAAAGGGTGATTCTCAAACCGCTTGGACAGTAATTGGCGCAGATTGGGTCACGACCACGGACGGAACTGGAGTCGTTCACACCGCTGTAATGTACGGTGAAGACGATTACAACTTAGGTATGGAAGTAGGATTACCTGCTCAACACACTGTTGCCATGGATGGTTCATTCCTAAACGGAACTCACCCTCAACTAGATGGAAAATACGTAAAGGATTGCGATGAAACAATTATCCAAATTTTGCATGACTCCGGCTTACTTTACAGAGAGAAAATGTATGCTCACGACTACCCTCATTGTTGGAGAACTGGCCATCCATTACTCTACTATGCAATGGATTCATGGTTCGTTAGAATGACTGCTGTCAAAGATATGCTCCTAGAATTCAATTCACAGGTTGAATGGGCTCCAGACTGGGTTGGAGAAGGAAGATTCGGTGAATGGCTAAGAAACGTCAAAGATTGGGCTATCAGCCGTGAAAGATATTGGGGAACTCCGCTACCGGTTTGGATTTGTAAAGAATGTAATCACCAACACTGTGTAGGTTCAACAGAAGAAATGGCAAGCATGGCAAAAGAAGGAAGTCCTGTTGCAGAGGATTTACACAGACCATATGTCGATGACACTATCCTAGTCTGTCCAGAGTGCTCTTCAGACATGAAGAGAGAGCCATTTGTGATGGACTGTTGGTTTGATTCCGGATGTGCATCTTTCGCTCAGTGGCATCATCCTTTTGGCGAAGAAGGCAAATTTGAGAATAATTTCCCAATCGATTACATCTGTGAGGGTGTTGACCAAACTAGAGGTTGGTTCTACACACTTCTCGCAGTAAGCACTACCGTCTTCGATTCGATTTGTTACAAGAGATGTCTTTCATTAGGTCTAATCTTGGACGCAGAAGGTAAGAAGATGTCCAAATCAAAAGGCAACATTGTGGACCCTTGGGACCATTTCAATAGAGAAGGTGCAGATGCCACACGATGGTACATGGTCACGGCTGGCGCCCCTTGGAATCCATTGAAGTTCGACCCTAACGGAGTTCGTGAAACCTATGGTAAAATGTTCTTGACTCTTTGGAATATTCACAGATTCCATGCCGATTATGCAGCATTGGACGGATTTGACCCTGAAAGTTCTCCAAAAGGGAACACCACTCCTTTGGACGATTGGATCCTATCTCGCCTCTCACAAGTTGTTGAAGGTGCTACAAAGCAATTTGAAGAGTGGGATTTCCACAAAGCATGTAGAGACATCGAAGACTTCGTTGTAAATGATGTTTCAAATTGGTACGTTAGAAGGTCTCGCAGACGACTTTGGGAAGAAGCAGACAGTGGCGATAAGTTGGCTTGCCAACACACACTACACACAATTTTGGTCACAGTCAGCAGATTGATTGCACCTGTTTCACCTTTCATGTCTGATGAAATTCACAGAAATTTAACCGGGGTTTCAGTCCACCTAGCAGATTGGCCAGAACCAGGTGCGGTTGATAGCGATGTGCTAAACGCAATGGAAGTAGTTCGTGAGTTAGCAGAAACAGGAAGAAGAATCAGAGTAGATGCTGACAGAAGGCAGAGGCTGCCTTGTGCAGAGGGATGGATAGTTAGCGGACCTGATTTGTCTGCATTCCACGACATCTTATCTGAAGAATTGAATGTAGAGAAGATATCACTGGAAACCGACCTAGACAGGTTCCAGAAGATTGAGGTCATTCCAAACAGAAGAACCCTAGGCGCAAAATGCCGCCAAGATTTGCCTGCTGTACTAGATGGAATCGCAGAGGGAGATAGTGAATCTATGCTAGCGAGTATCGATGCAGGAAACCTCGTGATTGCTGGGTATGAAATCACTTCAGATGACATCGAATTGAGAAGAGTTGAGAGAGAAGGATATGCTGCTCAAACCTTGCAAATGGATGATTCCTCTGTTTCCTTGGTTCTTGATATGACCGATTCTCCTGAATTATTGTCAAAGGGACTCGCTAGAGACATAACCCGAAGAATCCAAGCGTCTCGAAAAGATATGAATTTGGAAATCGAGGACACTATTTCCCTTACGGTTTGGATGCAAAATGCACCGGAGTTATTCGAACAGGACATGAATTGGATTGTTAATGAAACAAGAGCATCCGATTCAAACTTCAACATTGGTGAAGGAAGTGGAGAATCCTTCGAAGTTGATGGTGCAACAATTTGGTATAGTGTTTCGAGGTCGTGAAATGAAGAAAGGATTAGCCATCTTACTTGCCCTTTCAACCCTGCTAGCAGGTTGTTTCGGTGATGGCGAATCGGTTGGTTCAGACGATAATGCTCAACCTTCGATATGGGAATCCTATGAGATGATTGACCCGATTCCTGCAATTGAACCGTGGGAATTCTTGACTATCGACCTTGTCACCAATCAAAGCACTCAGACAACATGGGCTGTTTTTGACAAAAATTACGGCGGGAATTGTTGTGAACATTATATCGCTACTTCGATTGAAGGAGACATTCTAAACATCGGGGGAGAATATCCAGTTTGGTCGCATGACAGGGGACATGAATGGGACACATATGTGCCAGGAGTTTTCACAGACCCTGTTTGCAGAACACCTGTTCCAACCAACCCGGGTCAAGAAGGATTAGGAGAGGGCAGTATTGTCCAGGCAACCAATGGAGATTACATTTCGATGTCATGGTTTCCTTATGTCGGAGGAGATGGCAAATTAGACAAATTCTATGCAATACTTTACGATGCATCTGAAGATGAATGGCGATGGTGCTACAATAGAATGACTGAACCATTCTATGACCGTTCTTGGCAAGTCGAGGTAGTCGGCCCTATTTCCTCAAACATCGGTAGCGGTGATTGGGCAAGTCTAGTTGTTTCCAACTTCTGGCATCAAACACAAAATGCAGGAGGACAAATTAGTGTTGATGGACTGAATTACTATAATTTCCAATTCGCAGGAAGAAATTCCAATCCTGGTGCTGAAGAGGTTGACCTAAACTTCTCAAATCTGCCTGAGTATTACGACGTCAACAAACCTCACAAAGAAATGAGAGCATTCCCTGTTCCTAGCGGAGGATTATACTTCCCTCAATACTTCAATGATGGAAGTTCTGCATTCTTGGACACTTCATTAAACTGGAATAGACATGATGTTCAGTTCCCAAGTGAATACTGTCAAATCGATTCTACCGGTGCAATTCACTGCGTGAGTCTTGCAGGAACTACATTCACACATCACCTATCTTTCGATGGTGGATCGACTTGGGCGACTCAAAATTACAGCGATGCTAGTTGGGCGCAAATCGAAGAATGGGAATTCCAGGCAAACGGTGCGCTTGACCTATTTGTTCTGAACATTAGGTACCAATCTGCTGAAGGACCTGATGTCGATATCCTATACCATGTCAGAGAATATTCTGAATCGATGGAACCTGATACATTGACTTACATCGGTTTAGGAGACCTAGATTCAACAAGTGGAGCTGGGAATGATATTCGATTCGATTTTGCTTCCTTAGCGATTCTTAACGACGGTGGCGTTGTGGTTGCATATCACGATTCAAGTGACCCAGACCCACTATTTGCTGTGGAAGTCGAAATGCCGTTGTATTGATAAAAAGTACTGGGATTATCGAATTCTTTTGCCACACTCACCCTTAACTTCAAAACCTCTTGACAGCCAATTTGGCGTATGGTTCTGAAATCTTTACCGGGAGTTGGAGCTAATCTAGCAAAGAAATTGACCGACCATTTTGGTACAGAAGAAAGAGTGATGCAACTTCTGTGTGACGGGCAAACAGAAATAATTGCTGAAGTGGAAGGAGTTTCTCAAACCAGAGCGGACAATATAGCACGATCATTGAATGGAATAGATGGCTTTCTTGCAACTAAAGAAGCCGTTAGACTACACAAAGAATTGCTTGCAAACATTGCAAATTATGCATGCAATTCAGGAACCAAATCTCGATTGAAAAACCTAATGCCAGTAAAGAATCCAGAAGAAAGGAGAAAACTGATTGCTCAGGCTATGCAAACAGATTATGAAATTCGAAATCTGAAGATTCCGACTGAGATCGATTCTCATTTTGAGAGAGTTGTAGTTTCGAAAGAACCAATCGATGAACTGAAGAGATATTGTAGAGTTCTAACCCCTTCCGCTGAGGAAACTTGGAAGGATTACAAGGTCTTCAAATCAGTGACATGGGTAGGAGAAGATGGCCCTTCACAAGTTCCAGATGGTTGGTTAGTTCTTCCCGAAAATGCTTCGATTGACATGATATTACCAGAGCGTTGTGTTAAGTGGTTTGAAACAAATAAAAGCACACTAGAATTACTCTCCAATCTGCCAGAAGGTGACGGATTCCTACAAAATTTCGCTGAAATAAGAATCCCCTCAATAGGTCCTCTATTACAAGAATTATCGAATAATTGCGATGCGGATTCAATCGCTGAAATAAGAGACCAATTATGGCCACTTGCTAAGAAATTAGAAACTCAAATTCACAATGAAGTAGATGAATCTATGCAGAATGTGAAGATGGATTTGTCAGGAGCAGATATGCTACAAGCATTAGCAGATGCTGCTTCATTGCAAAGAAAATTAGCTCAGCAAACCAATGATGCAATAGAACAGGCCATAGAATCTGCGACCGATGAATTAGCAAATTTGGTGGACAGAGTTGGCATCAGGTGCCCAAGAAACATATTCAAGGCAGAATGGCCCACAAAAGTAGACCGCAGTGTTCTCGATACGATTGATTCGCAACTTGAAGAGTTATACAAAACCACGCAATCTGATAGATTGATTTCACTAGCACGAAGATTATCTCCACTCAAGGGAAAATGTGAGACCTCGATAAGGAAACTAATCGAGTTAGACCAGTGGTTAACAATTGGCAGATGGGCAAATGACGTAGGCGCTGTTATGCCTGAACTATGCGATTCCGGAATCAGTATTGTGAACGGAAAGCACCTACTAATCGACGGCATTGCTGACCCTGTTTCATATGGTCTTGGTGGATGTGCAAACAAAGGCGACCAGCAATCAATTGCCCTCTTGACTGGAGCAAATAGCGGTGGCAAGACAACAATGCTTGAATTATTGGCACATTGCTCAATACTCGCACACATGGGACTTCCTGTACCAGCAGAATCAGCAAAGATTGGAAAAATAGAATCTCTACACGTTCTGGCGAAAGCAGGTGGAACCCAATCAGCTGGAGCGCTTGAACAAACTCTACTACAGTTAGCAAATGTAGTATCTGATAATAATTCAAAACTAATCTTGGCTGACGAATTGGAAGCAATTACAGAACCGGGAGCGGGTGCTAGAATTATTGCGGGAATGCTTGAAGCAGCAGAGCAACATGATGGGACTTGTATGCTTTTAGTGACACATCTTGCACCAGCAATCATCGAGGCTGCTGGCAAAGAACTGAGAACGGACGGTATTGAAGCAAGAGGCCTTGATGATAATTTAGAATTGGTAGTTGACAGAACTCCACGCAGAAATTATCTTGCAAAATCAACGCCTGAACTAATTGTTAGAAGGCTTGTTGAAAGGTCATCAGGCGAGGCAAAATCGGTATTTACTTCGATTCTTGACCGATTCTGATCAACATAATCGGGCTGCTTCTTCGCCATAATTTTGCATAGGCGCTTGGAATAAATCATCACAAGAACGGTAGACGATTGGCAAAGTTAGAGTTGATGCTGACCAATCAATCGAAAAATCGCCAGAGGCAGCAGGGCTTGGCACATAATCTTCTCCGGTTTGAGAAACAGTAAATTGGATAGTTTCACCCGCTGCTAAAAACACATCCATAGGCATGAACTCAACCTTGGCGAGAACTGTAGAGAATGGTGCTAATGTAGCAACTCCATCTCTTCCACCATCATAGAATCGGAGGTCCATAACCGCATGCCCCAAATGGATGCTATTACTATCTGTCATTTCGATAAAAATATGCCCACTGTTGGTTGTATGAGGTGTGACACTTGTGTGCAAGGTTGGCATACCCGCAATGTAAGTATCTTGTTCGAACGGACCATAACTGAATGTGATAATCCCTCTTGCAGAACCCATCAATGCCCCTGATGGCTCTAATGTAGACACATCGACTGATACGTATTCAGTATCTGTGGAAGGCCAAGTAGATTCGAATCGCCAGCCACCGCGATTGTCTTGCATTTCAACACCCAGGGATGGTGCTCGACCTTCGCCTTTCAGATACCAATCGAACCAGTACAACATCTCGTCAGCCCAGTCCCATCTTAGAGTGTATGGATATGCTTCTTGTCCTCTACCGACGCCTTGAGAACTGTGTCCTTCTACACGGTCGGGATAATCATGAGCCCATTGTCCGGCTAAGGTCTTGATTTCTATGCCAGCATCTGCGACCATTTGATGGATTGGGAAAGCCATGTGTGGGTCTACATTCCAATCCTGCATCCCTTGAATGATGTATACTGACCCTTTGTAATTCTCTAACGCCCTGCCAATAAATGACCTCTCCGTCCAATATGTATTGCCTGCAAAATCAACCATTCCACCACTTAGGTAAGCAGCAGGTCCATTCACGTAGCCTTCGAAATAGCCTTCGCAAGCATTGTCTACATCATCAGAATCTCCATCAACGCCGAATGAACCATACACACCGTTGTGCATTATCATGCCCCTAGCTTCCATGCTACCATTTCGCCACATCAATTCATGGACTCCGATTAATCCAGACATCGGTACGATTGTAGCAAGATAGGGATTCCCAAAGGTTGCCGCTTGCCATGGAGTGCTTCCATCATATGATTTACCAATAATCCCAACCTTTCCGTTCGACCAACCTTGAGAGCCAAGCCATGTCACTGCTGCGTCGATTCCTCTTTGTTCATCTGTACCCATTAGGTCCATGCAATGGTTTGAGTTTCCGGTACCAAATACTGATACTTGGGCCACTCCATATCCGTGAGGTACATAATTTTCAATCAAAAATCGGCCCAACCTATTTGCTGGAGTTAATGCATCGACATCGCCATCATCATAGTACGGGCCAATCTCAGCAATTACAGGAACTTGGCACTCTCGTGTGACATTACCTGCATTGTAATCACATCCCTCGATTACTGGCAGCCATAACCCCAAATGTACTTCGGCGTCACCAGTAAGTCCTGCTCCCCCATCAGCAGCAGTAATTGTGTCAACAGGCACGTAAACGCTCCTGACTTCATCAATACCGTATGTCCCATTCACACTTACCCGACTAAACACATCTGTATCCATGTAGGTTAGGGCAGAACGCTCCCAAGGTTCAGGATAGGTCGACTCAGCGATAGCAGAAGATATTGCTTCATCTTCTCCGAAACAACCGGAGAACATTGCTGGCATAAGAATAACCAGCATAAACAATGCCTTGCGCATGAATCGCCTGCGTATGCGCTATGTTTTGAGGCTATCCGTTTGCAGTACTCACGCATTATAGGATACATATTGATGTGCCATATGTATTCCGAAGCCTTATGCGAAGGGCAATAATTGTCGTTCTTTTACTCGGTGCATTGGTTCCCCTAACGCCTGCTGCAGCCGAAGGCGGTATAGTAATCGAAGAGATTCTAGTTTCAGCATCTAGTGCTGCTTACAATGGCACAGATTGGAATGGCGATGGCGTAATTGGATCTACAAGCGACCAATATATCCAAATTAGAAATACAGGGTCTATTGACATAGATATTTCCGATTGGATTCTCGATGATAACATTGGAGAAGGAAGTCCTCCTTGCAGAATTGGTTGGAATACTACAATCAAAGCAGGGGAGGCGATTGTATTCTACAGAGCAAATACCGATATTGAATTAGATTATTTTGATGCAGATAGTGCAAATCTGATGGATATAGATGGCAATTTAATTTCCTCAATGTCTTACCCAGCAGAGGATTCTTGGTGGGACAAAGTCTACACATATGCTGAAAATGGAAGTTTGTGGAAACAAGACCCAAATCCATCATCTACCGAAGGAACTTGTTATACCCCAAGAGACCACATTCACAGCGGTTCGTATATTCTTCAAGGGCAAGTTGTGACAATGACTGGGCCAGATGCGATTCTAGAAAACGGGAATATAATGGTCAAAGATGGAGATATAGTTTCCATTTGGTCTGATGGTGAAATTCCACCAATCAATACAGATAACATCTCCAAATACCAAACTAACGGGACAATTTATCCAGGTTTAATCGATATGCACAATCACCTTCACTACAACACTGCTCCTCTTTGGGAAATGTCGCCACACAGTGCTAGTCAAACCAATCAGTTCGGGGGTTATGAAAATAGATACCAATGGAAGAACCATCCCGATTATAGTAAGCATGTGACAAAACCGAAGAATTTTGTCCACAGCGGAGCTTATTGGAATATGGAAAGTCAAGCAATGAAGTATGTTGAGGTTAAGGAAATCGTTGGTGGAACAACCAGTGCCCAAGGAGGTCCTTCAACAGGCGAGGATTCCTTTGATTCAATCCTAGTTAGAAACATAGAATATTACAACTTTGGCGCAGATGAAATCCATACAAAAGTCACAGAATTAGAGTCCACATACATCGGCAACCATATCAAAACCGGGAATCAGTCTGGAGATTTGAGAGCGTGGTTCTTGCATTTGGGCGAAGGAATGGATGAATCCAGCAGAGCGGAATTTGATATCTTAGTTCAAAATGATTTATTGGTTGGAGAACTAAATCTGATTCACGGAACTGCTCTTACAAAAACTGAGTTCGATTTGATGGGAAGTGTCGGAGCAAACTTGGTATGGTCTCCTCTCTCCAATCTATTACTTTACGGAACAACAACTGACGTTGCTTCTGCCAAAGAAGCAGGAGTCAGAATTTCATTAGCACCGGATTGGTCTCCTTCTGGTTCTAAATCCCCACTACATGAATTGAAAGTAGCAGACCTGTGGGATGAAGAGATTTTAGGCGACATTTTCAATGACTATGAAATGGTACAAATGGTGACTTCAAACCCTGCAAAGGCGATGAAATGGGATCCTTATGTTGGAACAATCGAGGTTGGTAAAGCAGCAGACTTAGTGGTAATTGACAATATCAACACCAACCCTTATCGAAATCTAATCAATGCTATTGACACTGATGTTAGATTGACAATAATTGGTGGAATCCCAATTTATGGTGACCAAGATATTATGTCGGAAATGAAAGGAAATGATTGGGAAGATGCAGGACTTGGAAAGGCATTGGATGTGACTTTTATCGGGGTTGAAGACGGTGGACAAACTTGGCAACAGATTGTTTCAGACCTTGAGATGGCTATGAGATTTGATTATGAAGAAATGAATGAATCCTTTGGCCAAAATTTGAATGATTTTGAAAATCAAGTTGCTAACATGGTTAATGTTGGCCTAGACCCAGTTCATACATGGGGTGATGAAAGATACTTCAGAGTAATCAATGGCTCAAACTCTGCTAATTCACAAATCGATATGTCACTGCTCTATGACAGATATTATGACAGAAATGCCACGATAGAAATCGTGACTGGAGAAGGTGTTAACTATTCAGATAACACTCCTAACTTCATTTATGGATGTACTGATTCAAATGCTGAGAATTACAATGCAAACGCAAACAGAGATGACGGTAGTTGCACCTTTGCTCAAACAAATAATACTCAACAAACAAATAATACCGATGATGGTACGTGTGTAGGAATTTGTGAAAATACTGTGACAGATAATGCCCAGAGTAAGCAGGAACAAAATCTGATGTATCTCTCAATCGTTATGGTTGTAATCTTCGCATTAGCAGGTACGGTGATATTTATTTCAAAGAATAAAGATGATTCCGAAGCAATAAGTTTTGTTCCGGAAATGCCACCGATTGAGCCGCCAAAATCAAACTAGGTCCCAAACAGGACCTTCTTCTGTATCGGTCACAACGACACCCAATTCGTTTAACTCGTCGCGAATAGAATCTGCTACAGCCCAATCTTTTGCAGCACGAGCCGCCGAGCGCTTTGCGATTAGTTCCTCAACCTTGTCAGCTATTTCAGCACGCCTAGGGTCTTCTTCTGGTTCTGAAAGTACTATCTCTCTTGATGGTAAAACCCCAAGGACATCACCAGCGGTATCTTCCAGCCATTCGACACAATGCAGGGCATATGCTCCGAGATCATCACCCTCTAGGGAAGATAGCATCTTGCTCATCTCTTTCAGTGCACCTAAAACCTTAGCAACCGCTTCTCGAGAATTGAAATCATCATCCATTGAAATAGCGAAACCTTGCGCCATTTTTTCTAAAAGTCCTAGACTTTTGACTATTGGAACCTGTGACATAACATCCCCTTCCGGAAGAGGGGGCCAACTTCATCCATCAATTCGAGTGCTGCTTTGTAGACTGCAATTAATCGAGAGTAATTTTTCTCTGCATCTTTGATTAACTGTTCATTCATGTCTATTGGTGAACGGTAATGTGCATTGATTAAAGCAAGTCTTAGAACCATAGCCTCGACCTTATCTAGAATGTCTCTAATCGTCCAGAAATTACCTAATGATTTGCTCATTTTTTCTCCATCTATGTTGACAAAACCGTTGTGTAGCCAGTGATGAACTACTGGACTGCATCCAGTATGGCACTCACCTTGGAAAATTTCTGCCTCATGGTGTGGGAATATCAGGTCGTGGCCCCCACCGTGTATGTCGAATTGTTCGCCAAATGCATCCATCGACATTGCTGTACACTCAATGTGCCACCCGGGTCTTCCTGGACCCCAAGGTGAATCCCAAGTCGGTTCTCCTGGTTTTGCTGATTTCCACAATGCGAAATCTTTGTGATCTCGCTTACCACTACCGGTTCCTTCAACTCTCCCACCTGCTCCGCTCCTCACAGCATCTATGTTTTGGCCGGTTAATTCCCCATATTTTTCAGGGGCGCTTTCAACGCTAAAATAAACGCCGTCATCGGCTGAATAAGCATTACCTTTCTCAATTAAGTCAGATATGATTCTAATCATGTCTTCAACATATTCGGTACACCGAGGGTATGAATCCGCTCTCAAAATATTCAACGCATCCATATCATGATAGTAACTTTCGATGTTTTCATCGACCAATTGTTTCCAATCAATTCCTGTTTCATTTGCTCTGTTGATAATTTTGTCATCAATATCAGTGAAATTCTGAACATAATTCACATCATAACCTGATTTTTCAAGCCATCTGTGTATCAAGTCGAATGAAAGATAACAACGTGCGTGTCCTAGGTGACACAAGTCGTAAACGGTCACTCCACAGACATACATGTTTACAATGCCGGGGTTCATAGTGGAGAAATCGACTTTGTCTCTCCTCCTTGTATCATGAACGCGTAGTGGCATTGATTGCCGGGTATAGTCCCTGATATTCAAAGATTAGTTACCAATTAGATTGTAATCATCACTAAGAGGGGTTGCGCCGGTTTCCACCCTGAAAATTTGACCGTCTTTGAATTGATAGAAAGTCAAAACTGCTTCTGGGGTAGATCCGTTTGCAAAATGTGCGACACAATGGTCGACTCCTATCTCGTCGTTTTCATACAATATTCGGTTATTTTCAATCGTAACCATTCCTGAACCCAAAATTCCAAGCATATCTTGCTTTGTCATTTTTGCGTTTCCTACATGAGGTATGAAAACACATTCATCGTGTAGAATCTTTTCCATTTCGTCTTTGTTTCCTGCTTCAAATGCTGCGTGGTAATCACTAATTATTCCCATATTACGAATTATAAGTTGCTGGCATATTAACATTATATTTCCACGATTCTAGAATTAAGACCGCTCTATCTATTACATAGCACAGTATCAAACATGATATGAGGGAAGAGATGATTTCAAAATTGGGTTGGTCTCTTCCAACCGCTACAATAACCCTCTCGTCATTGATTCATCTGATTTCTGGTGATGCCAGAGATTTCCCATTTTTCATTTCCGAAGCGGATTATCCAGGATTACAAAGATGGATTTTCACATTAGGTTTTACAATGACTGGACTTGTTTTGATTTATTATTCATGGATTATTTTTTCACATAACAAGAACAATGCTAGATGGTATTGGCTGCATGTATCTCTTGGCATGGGGATTTGGGTAGGTGCCAACCTTAGTGTAATGTCATTCATGAATATGTATGACCATTTAGAAATTCACGTTGCTACAGCGCTAAATGTATTCTATTTCGGCTTAGGTTGGTGCATGATCACTCATATTGCTCTTCCCAATGCTTCGATGAGTGGAAAAAAATTCGAAGAATTTCCATGGTGACCGGAACCATTGGATTAGTAGGAATGGTATACTCAATTAGGTTAGGTTTGCAAAAGTATCCTGAATTCGTAAATGGAGATTGGGATTTTGCCAAAATGCAACCTTGGATAGATTGGGCTGCTCCGATGGAATATTTACTCGCAGCATCATTCATCGCCACAATATATTCCTTTGAAAATGAGATTATTGGAGGTGAAGAAGAGTGAAATTACTTGTCGTAGACTTACTCGCTGAAAGAATCTCATTCGGAGAAAAGGGAGTTGAGGAAATCATTCGACATTTTCCAGGCCACGAGGTGATATTATGGGCACCTCATACCGATGAAGCTAGAGAATATTCCTTTGGCAGAAGAGTTGAGAAACCCGAAAAGGCTGACTCCATAGTAATAACTGGAAGCAGGAAAAATGTTTCAATGTGGGAGGCTTGGATGGACGAGGTAGCAGATCTAATCACAAAATGCGAAGTTCCTTTGTACGGAATTTGTTTTGGCCATCAGATAATCTGCAAAGCGTTAGGCGGTGAAGTTGCCAGAGCAGAGACTGGATTCCATCAATATGCCATGATAACCGACCGTGCTGGAAACAAGTACAATCAATTATTCACTCATCAAGACCACGTAATCGATTCTGGAGAAATGGAAGTTGTTGCATCTGCAGAACACTGTGAAATCGCTGCCTGCAAGCATCCCACAAGGCCGATATATACTGTCCAATTTCACCCTGAGGCAGTTCAATCCCTATTGGATTATTCAGTAAAGTGCGGAGACATGACCGTGCAAGAAAGATTAGAATTTGGTGATAATGTTCAAGATTTAGACGTGACAAGGTCGTTAATCGATTCCTCGATTATGTAATCACTCTTCTTCGGATTTCGCTGCTTGGATTTTTGCATCGTTTGCCTTTATCTGTTCCCAAACTATTTCGGCGATATCCTTTACTTCCATTTCTGAATCAATGCTAGATAACCCATCAGTGACCATTGTTGAACAGAATGGGCAACCAACTGCTACGGTATCAGCGCCGGTAGATGCAAGTTCTTTTGCTCGAATTACGTTGACTCGATCGTATCCCTCATCAACATGCTCTTCCATCCACATTTGTGCACCACCAGCACCACAACAGAATGAATTTCTGCCATGCTTTTCAGTTTCGATATCAACCCCGCCAATAGCGGACCTTGGTGCGTCTAATTCTCCACCGATTCTACCGAGATAGCAAGGGTCGTGATAGGTTATTTTTCCATCATGTTTTGGTTCTGGTAATTTTCCTTCGGATTGTAGATGATTAATCAATTGTGAATGATGCATGACCTCAATATCTTGGCCACCGTAGTCCTTGTACTCCTTTCCTAATGTATGGAAACAGTGAGGGCAAGACGCCACTATCTTTTTGACACCCAATTCATCAAAGGTTGATAGATTGGTTTCAGCGAGCATTTGGAAGAGATACTCATTACCTGCTCTTCTAGCAGCATCGCCACTACATCCTTCTTGCATTCCCAAAATGCCGACATCCAAACCCGCTTCCTTCATAATTGAAATCGTATCTCTTGCAACCTTTTTGTTGCGCTCATCAAATGATGCTGCACAGCCTGCAAAGTAGATGTATTCGGCAGGTTCTGCGACTTTGACATCTAAATCAGCAGCCCAATCTCCTCTCTCATGCATTGGAATACCGTATGGGTTTGAATCACTTTCAAGGTTCTCAATTGTGGCCATTAGAGGCATTACTGTGTCTTCCACTGATTCATCGAATTCCATTCTCTCCATCATCAGGTGCCTGCGAGCATCGGTAAGTTTTGGTACATGCTCGATGTTAACTGGGCAAACATCAACACATGCATGACAAGTAGTACATGCCCAAATTGCAGCCTCACCAAATCGTGAGATCATGTCTTCTTCAGGGGCTTCGCCTTTGAACAGTAGTGCTGAATGGTCATTGGCATATCCTCTGACATCGTGAACTATTTGCATGGGATTGAGGGCTTTGCCTGATGCATACGCTGGACAGACATCTTGACATCGCGCACAAGAAGTACATGCCCATCCATCGATTAAACTCCTCCAGGTTAACTGAGTATAGGATGCTGCACCAAATGATTCCAAATCTAGGTCGTCTAGTGGAACAGCTGTGCCGTTTTCATCTGTTTGTAGTGGGCGCATTTTCGCCATAGGTTGAGTATCGAAGAAAAACACATTTGGTAGGGCCATGACTAAGTGCATGTGTTTTGAAAGCGGTATCAAAAACAAGAAGGTACAAATTGCTAACATGTGAGCCCAGTATGCCCAATTGACTAAACTTTGAGTAATTGTGAAAGTCTCATAAACCCAATATCCAATCATTTCATAAGTCGGGTCTGGCCCTTCACCTGCTTCGATAACGAATGATGTTGTACAGATTGTCATAATGAGAAGCAATATCACATTGCCCTCAAGTTGACTCTTACCCTTCAATTTCTCAGGGTGAAAATTACTCTGCGATTAAGTGCAAGGAAACAGCCTACTAATGCACTAGTATAACCTAATTCTACCATTCCATTCCAAATCGGATTTAGCGAGGAAGGCAGGATATGTTCGCTGAATCTATTTCCGCTAGCAAGATCTAACATATCACTAGACAACATCAAGAATCCCCAAAACATCAGAACGTGCATTCCACCTGCAATAGGGTCTTCCAGTACCTTTTTTGTCCTAACCATACAGTCGCTGTCTCCTTTAGACGAGCACCCCATGACTCGAATCGGTTATCCTTGCTTCCCAGCAAAACTAACCTTGTTGCTTTTTGAACTTGGTATGTGAAAAATCCTAGCGATACAACACCTAAGAACAAAAGTATGTACCAACCTGAGATTCCTGCGTAGGATACATCCAGTGGGTGCTGCATTAACACCTCGAAGACAATTCACTCCTTCAACCCAACGGCAAAGTACTTCCTACCCAACCCATATCCATGGTGCAGGCGAGCGCTCCCGGCAAATGCATCTTGTTTGGAGAGCATGCTGTCGTTTATGGCCAGCCTGCAGTCGCTGTTGCAATCGACCAAAGAATGGTTGTTTCAATAGAAAATAATGATGATTGGCGAATCGACGGAATGAAATTCATTTCTAACAAACACCCTCATGTTGATGCCCTAAAACAGAGGTTATGGGCAGATGGCCCACCCTTGTCAGTGAAAATTTCAGGGGAGATTCCACCTGCAAGCGGCCTCGGTTCATCAGCGGCCCTTTCAGTAGCCGCTGCTGGAGCACTAAGATGCGCAAGAGGAAGACAAATGTTGGACGACGATTGGGCTGAAGGATACACTGCTGCAAATCCAAACGGGGTTTATGATGGTCCATGGAACTTGCAAGAAGGTGATTCCGTAATTTACGGACAAGATGCTGTTGATGTTGATGAATGTGCAATTTTAGCCCATTCTGTAGAGGCTTTTGCCCAGGGAGGCAGAGCTTCTCCCCTAGATTCTAGTACCTGCTCTCATGGAGGTTGTATTGTATTATCTGAAAAGGTCGAGGATAACTTAGATTGGCTTTACACTCGAGAGTTGAACGGTGTGACTTGGGAGGTTCACTCAGTAAATCTTCCAACCGAAGTAGAAGATGTGTGGTTGGTTATCGGCAATACGGAAGTTCACGCACCCACCTCAGAACAAGTGCGAAAAGTTGCAGAACTTCTACAAAACGAACCTGGAAAAATGAAGGAAATCGAAACCATTGGGATTGTTGCAAGGAGGGGTATTGAATCTCTCATTAAAGGAGACATGGAGAGGGTAGGAATCGCCATGACTGAGAATCACTTATTGTTGAGAAATCTTGGAATTTCCTCACCTGAACTTGAGACGCTAATCTCTGCAGCAGCACCATCCTCCTTGGGAGTGAAATTAACCGGGGCCGGTGGCGGAGGATGCATGGTAGCATTGACAAGAAATCCAAAAGAAACCAGTGAAGCCATTGAACTGGCTGGAGGGAAAACTCTGATTACAAAACTCGCATCGAAGGGATTACAAATTGATGATTACGAAGATTCGCCTTTGTGGTCTCCATATGAATAACTACCTTCATTTAAATAGGGGTTTATAATCGGCCGTTTATGAACGATGAGGACCGTTTGACTGTAGTTAACGTAGTAGCAAGCACAAGAGTAGCTGAAGAATTAGATTTACCAGACATTGCAATTCAGTTGAATTGTGAATACGAGCCAGAACAATTCCCTGGTGTCGTATACAGAGTTTCCGACCCTAAGTTGGCAATTCTAATGTTCAGATCCGGAAGAGCGGTTTGTACTGGAGGAAAGGACGAAGATAACATCCACACAGGAATCGAGAGAATGATTGCTGACCTAAGAGATGCTGGCATCACAACATGGGATTTGAAAGATGTAGAAATTGAAGTCCAAAACATGGTTGCAACATATGCACTTCACTACCCAGAAGACTTCGATGGAATTTCCGACAGAGATTTCACAGATGTTTACGTTTACGAAAACAAAGACGGTACACTAAGAATTCCAACAGAAGAGGAAGAAAAGGAAGGTAAAGCATACATCGATGCTAACAGAAAAACTTGGAAAAATGACTTCAAAGCACCTGGACCAAGATTGATGAGAGAAGGCGACCTATTGATGGGAATGCCAAGAAAACTTAACCTAAACAACCTAACATTCCACCTTCCATTCGACAAGGTTGAATATGAACCAGAACAATTCCCAGGTCTAATTTACAGGCTAGACTACCCTAAGGTTGTCTGTCTAATTTTCGGTTCCGGAAAGATGGTAATTACTGGTGCTCGCCACAAGGACGAAATCCTTGAGGCAGTCCAAATCATTCAAGATGAGCTGGCTGACCTGCTCTACATGTGATTTTGATGCAACCTTTAGGGCCAAGTGCTGTCGACCCTGACAGTATCGATGTTTGGGTAGTTTCTCATGGAGGCGTAGCGTCTAACGCTCTTTGCGACCATATGGAATCCCAAGGAATCAAAACTCGTCCGGAGAATTATGGTTTAATTTGCCACAAACAGCATCCAGGAATTTCTATTGGCAAGCCAATACTTGTTATTCATGGAGACTACTTAGATGCGATTAGGTCGATGGATAGAAGGAAATTTTTGACTGCAAATGCTGCAAAGATGTGTTTAGGAATAAATGCACCTGAAATTCCACTATCAAGATTTTTGCAATCTTTCCCTGATGACCCAGTGGGATTTGATATGTTTCTGAACAGTTTCAAATCCGCTAAAGATAACGGATTGGATAAGGTCGCTTTCCTGAGATATCCTTACACCAATGATGAAGCAAAAGTTGCTTTCGAAGATTTAGAGGTTGAAATCGATCTTGATGGATTTAGTCTGCGAGACAGAAAAAAGAAATACTCGCCCCGCTCAAAAGAAGTCAAAGAAATATTGGAAATCTATTCTAATTTTGATTTCAAGGAGTGATTATAATGATTGGTTGGATTACAACCTGGGGAATAAGGTGCGGTATTGCAACTTATTCGAAATTCCTTATCGATGAACTCGAAGATGATGTACTAATCATGTGTCAATCCGGTGAAGGCGAAGTAGAAGGCGCCGTTCCATGTTGGTCAAGAGACTCGAATTTTTTGGAGGAATAATTGCACAAATTGCTGCTCACGACATCAGAACCATCGTAATACAGCACCAGCCTGGATTACTACGTTTTTCATACCTAAACGAATTGTTAATTCGATTAAATGAGATGGAAGTTAAGGTATTCATTACAATGCACAATACTCAAGATAGATCTCTTGTTTTTCCAAGCAAGAGAATCGAGAAAGCAGTAGACGGGTTGAAAACATGCTCTACAGTAATGGTCCATTCTAATTCGGACGTTCAAAATTTGAAGAATTTAGGAATCGAAGATAATGTTGTAATGATTCCTCACGGAATCTATCCTCCACCGAAAGAAGGTGTTGAAACTTTGGAAGTAAATGGAAGGGTAATGGCCACATTTGGTTTCTTATTACCACATAAAGGACAAATTGAGTTGGTCGAGGCTTTTGCTAGATTGCCCGGTTGGGATGAATTACTGCTACTCTGTGCGACGAGGGAAGGAACTGGAAATACCGAAAAGAGAATCGAATCAATTATTCAAAATAACAATCTTCAATCAAAGGTTAGGCTAGTCACTGATTTCCTTGATGATGATGTGGCTATTGCTACATTGGCGAAATGTGAATTGCTAGTTTTCCCTTATCAGAAGACAAACGAATCCGCTTCAGGTGCTGTTAGAATGGGTGTGGCGGCAGGTCGCCCTATTGTAGTGACGCCAATCCCAATTTTTGACGACATAGATGGAGCCATCAAATTACGTGGAAGAACAGTTGATGATATTGTCGCAAGTATTTCCCAAATTTCTGATGAAGATATGAATATATCAAAAGATGGAATAGTCCAACTTAGAGATTCATTACAATGGGAAGAAATTGCCAAACAAATTCAGGAATTGTTGAGATAATCAACAATCATATCAGCTGCTTCTTCCGCTGACATATTCATTGTGTTTACACTAATTTCCGCCATTTCAGGAGGTTCATACGGGCTTGAAATACCGGTGAAATTTGGTAATTCTCCTGCTCTTGCTTTTGCGTATAATCCTTTGACATCTCGCTTTTCACATTCTTCTAAAGGCGTATCTACGAAGACTTCAACAAATTCTCCTTCATCGAGTAAATCTCTAACCATTTGCCTTTCTGATGTAAATGGTGATATGAATGATGTAATACATATCAAACCAGATTCAACCATTAGTTTTGCAGTCTCTCCAACCCTTCTGATATTCTCAACTCTATCGGCATCGGTGAATCCTAAATCCTTGTTCAGACCATGCCTAATATTGTCTCCATCCAAGGTAATTGTATGCTTTCCTTGAGCATGTAATTTCTTTTCTAATATGTTTGCAATCGATGATTTTCCTGACCCTGATAGCCCAGTGAACCAAACAACTCTAGCCTTCTGATTTTTCTGATTTGAGCGATTTTCTTTTGTCACATCCATCGATTGCCAATGAATGTTGTCGGAGCGTCTTAATGCATAATCGATTAAACCCATTCCAACAGTGTTATTTGTCATCCTGTCGATGACAATGAAACCACCCATCGATGGGTCATCATCATATGGATCGAATGCAATTCTTTTTGCGAGTGAGATATTGCAAATACCAATTTCGTTCATGTCTAATTTTTCTGCGGGGATTTCTTCGAGCGTATTAACATCAATTCTGTGTTTTAATTTACCAAGAGTCATCGATGTGGTTTGAGTGTTTGATTTGAATAAGTACTCTCTCCCTGGTGCCATAGATTCAGAATCCATCCACAGAAGTCTTGCTCTAAACTGGTCGGCCGTTTGGCACGGATTTGTGGCAGCAGTGATTATGTCACCTCGTGAAATATCAATTTCATCATTTAGGGTTAGAGTCACCCCTCTTCCTGCTCCCGCGACCTCCAAATCGCCATCATAAGTCACAATACTCTTGACAGTGGATTCTGTTCCACTAGGTAGAACTCTAATCTTGTCTCCGGGAGAAATGACTCCGCTTGCAATCATTCCGGCAAATCCTCTGAATTCTCGATTTGGCCTATTTACCCATTGAATAGGCATTCTGAAATCTCGTTGCTGAGCTGGAGCAGATACCTCTACTGTCTCAAGATATTCCATTACCGAAACACCATCATACCAAGGTGTATTAGGACTTGAATTGACAATGTTATCTCCTTTCAATGCGGAAATTGGAATACTAGTTATTTCCTCCAAACTCAGTGCTTGACTTGCAAACTCGGTGAAATCAGCAGTAATGCTCTGATATACTTCATGAGAATAGTCCACAACATCCAATTTATTGATTGCTAAAACAATCTTTTTCACACCAACCATCGAGACAATAAATGCATGTCTCCTAGTTTGGGTTAGAACTCCTTGGCTTGCGTCAACAAGAATAATTGCAACATCTGCAGTAGACGCCCCAGTAGCCATATTACGAGTATATTCTTCGTGGCCTGGCGTATCTGCGACGATGTATTTTCTCTTATCTGTTGAAAAGAATCTGTATGCTACATCAATAGTAATTCCTTGTTCTCTTTCAGCAGCAAGACCATCTACGAGTAGGGCGAAGTCGATTTCTCCATCTTGAGTACCGACCTTCTTTGAATCTGCTTCAAGTGCGGCTAATTGGTCATCGAATAGCATATGAGATTCGTAAAGCATTCTTCCAATTAATGTAGATTTACCATCGTCAACCGAACCACATGTAATGAATCGAAGCAACTCTTTTTGCTCGTGACTAGCGAGATATGACTCGATATCTGTCGCTATCAAATCACTGACATGAGACATTAGAAATACCCCTCTTGCTTCTTCTTTTCCATCGATGCCGTGCTATCAAAATCGATGACTCTGCCCTGTCTTTCAGATGTAGTCGTAAGTAGCATTTCTTGGATGATTTGTGGAAGTGTATCCGCTTCCGATTCCACTGCACCTGTCAGCGGATAACAACCAAGAGTCCTGAATCTGACATTCTTCATCTCTGGAACTTCGCCATCATTCAACGGAATTCGGTCATCGTCAACCATGATTAGAACACCGTCTCTTTCCACTACAGGTCTAGGTTTAGAGAAATATAGCGGCACGATTGGTATTTTTTCAAGGTGGATATATTGCCAAATATCTAGTTCGGTCCAATTCGATAATGGAAATACCCTAATGGATTCTCCATTTTTTTTACGAGAGTTATACACATTCCATAACTCAGGTCGCTGTCTTTTTGGATCCCAGTGATGATTTTCATTTCTGAAAGAGAATATTCTTTCTTTGGCTCTAGATTTTTCCTCATCTCTTCTAGCACCACCAAAAGCAACATCGAATCCGTATTTGTCCAATGCTTGTTTCAAACCTTGAGTTTTCATGATATCGGTGTGAGTAGATGAACCATGAACGAATGGACTGATGCCCATCTCTTTTCCGTCTGGATTGATATGAACAATTAGTTCTAAGCCTAATTCTTCTGCAAGTTTATCGCGAAACTCAATCATTTCAGAAAATTTCCACATTGTATCAATGTGCATTATTGGGAATGGTGGTTTTGCTGGATAGAATGCTTTCATTGCAAGATGAAGCATTACAGATGAATCCTTACCAATCGAATACAACATAACAGGATTTTCTGCTTCTGCAACAACTTCACGCATGATGTGGATAGCCTCAGCTTCCAAACGTTGGAGGTGAGTCATCTTATCCTGCAAAGTCAACACCCTGTTGTACTACCGCAAATTGACCTCATTCATCAATTGTGGTATCAGATTTTTTGGAAGTGAATCTATGCCTCCGGCGGTTTGCCTACCACCGCCTCCGAACTTTGCACACAATTCCCCAATACCCGACTCGCCTCTAATCGATACTTGCAAATGCTCACCCATATCTATCGCAATGACCTGCGTGCCGCCTAATTTTTCAAAAATTCTGTGAGCAAAAACACCTACTGACCTTCTAGCCCATGGCAGATTTGGTAGCAGGAAAATTCCGTTGTTTGGACCTATCGATTCACAATTTTCCATATCTGAGGCGAAGCCATTTTTCAAAATTCTAAAGGTTTCAGTCTTGATAAATTCCTCAGGGTTTTTGGAATTTAGACAAAGTTGCAACAATTCATCAGGATGGAAATGTAGATCTTCGAGACTTGCACCATAACCATTGTAATTCAGTAATTCTCCTAATTCTTTCAATTCTGGTTTTACTGAATGTTTAGAGAGGCCATCTCCATGTAATGCAACTTCAGACCAATCCGAAGAAATGCCCAGAAATTTCAACTAATTTAGCTGTACATACATTGGATGATGTATCGATAAATGACTGAATCTCATTATCTAAATCCCCTGCTAGATGATGGTCAAACCATGTAATTGCAATCCCGGAGGAAGATATCTCTGAGGCTCTTTTTTCGTTTCTAGCATGTGAGATATCCATGACTATTACTTCATCCCCTTTTTCGGGATTTATTCTATCTAGGAGCATAATATCTCTCTTTACGCCTGTGATTCGATTGCCTTCGATTCCATGCACAAGCCCCCATTGAACCATGGAGCAAATTCCATCGGCGTCACCATTGTAGGCAAACCAGCGCATGATTGCCCCAGATTGGCATTAGAAATGATACTATTGTTTGAAAATGATTGATTCGTGTAAATCGACGTCCCCTCAATTATATCTATTTGCCATTTTCATATAGCATCATGCGCAGAGAAGTCGGCATGGTCTTGTTGCTTCTCTGCTCTGCGATTTTGATTCCCTATGAGGTTATGGCAGGAGGTCCAGGAAGTGAAGACCCAGGCGTCACAGATGTTGTGACTTGGAGGGTAGGTGACAAATGGATTTATTCAGGTTCGTTTGACCCTAGTGACCTTATCAGAGATGCTGGCGTTGATGCAACTGTTGGGAATATAGGAGGAGATGCAACTACAATAGTGCGCTCGATTACAACTGCTACAGTACAAGGAAAAGACACGCTTGTCTACGAGGTAAGGTCTAGTGCTAATTTCGATAAAGGAGGCGTCCAGTTAGAGAGTTATACCGGCAATCTATTCATTGAATATCAGGTTGATGAAGTTAGACGTGTTTCAGACTTGGCAAAACTATCCTCAGATTTATCGTTGTATGTCAAATATGTCCCTTATGGGATTTCATCATTAACTCAAGAGATAGCAGATATAACAATCTCGACAACATATGACCCAATGAGTGAAGCCTATGATTTCCCATTACGAATCGGTGAAACATGGAATACATCGTATGTCTCGTCAACATCTTGGTCTGGTTCCTCTGATTACATCACCCCGTTCCCTCAACCTACAAGCGGAGCAAATCATACAAATTACGAGATTACCGATATTGGAAGACCGATTAGCGACATTGGTGAACAAATAGGATATGGAGGATGTAATGCATCTTATGAAATCAAGTCATATGATGATAATGGAACTGAAACTTCCTTTGAGTGGTTTTGCCCAGAAGTTCGCAGCTTCGCTTGGCTAAACACAAGAGAAGACATCGGTTTGGTTATCGACTTCAAATTGAAACAATATTTGCCCGTGGAATCAAGTGGCGTAATTTCTAATGAAAATCCAGGATATAGAAACATGAATCTTGATGTTGAGTTAAGCAGCGAGATTACCGCTTTGAACACCCCAATAGGAGTCTGGGCGAATGTAACAGATTCCAACGGAGTTCCACAAAGTGGGGTCGATGTAGAAATTCGACACGAATCGGTTGGTTTCTATTCGACGCTTACAACAGGAGCCAACGGGAGTGTTTGGTCAGAAATACAAGTCGGTAATGCTACGGATACATCAGCGACATCTATCGACTGGTCCAGCCTTGGAATCGTTGCAAAGAGTGGCGGAATGGTTGGAGTTGCAACGATAACTTTGGATGAAAATATCGTAGGCCTCGATGTTGTTGCAAGCCTTGAAAGGGCGAGCATCCTAAGAAATAGGTCAGGCGAATTAACCACACTGAATGTAATATCAGGTTTCAATGTCCTCCCAGGAGACAATTTGAAGGTTCAACTTCCAGTCTACAACAGAGGAATTACGGATTCGACATCATCTACCGTCACCATTACTTTTCCAAATGGTGAACAAGTTGCTAGGCAACTTCCAAGTTTGAGTTTGTATGAACAATATATCTTTGAGATCAATATCACTATTGACGAAAATAATAGTATAGAGAATCAAACAATATCATGGCAGTTAGATTCTTCAGCAAATCCAAATGATGCAGATACATCAAATGATTTGGCTAGCATACCATTATTTGTTGGTAGAGCCCCTACATTTGTTGCAAACAACCTTATTGCCCTAACAAATGAAAAAATATTGATTGATGCTTCACAAAGTTTTGATGAAGATGGTGGAGATGTTTGGTGCTTCTTTGACATTGAATATGATGATGGTACCTTCACTACTGCTCACAAGAGGGTTTTGCGTAATGGTTGCTTCATCAATTGGACATGGATTGACGATGGAATCTACGACATTTTAGTCACGGTTACCGATGATGAGGGTGACTCTGTTGAAGAAAAGATAGAAGTCAACATTCTAAATCGTGGCCCAAGTGTTTCGATTTTCTCACAACGAAGCAAGGTCAAAGTAGAGCACCCAGTGACTTTACATGTTCTTGCAAATGATTCCGATTCTGAAGAAAGTTGGCCAGGAGTAGTAGACGTTTACTGGCCGAATGTGAATTGTAAAGAAGGGTACTATACAAGAAAATGTACGACAACAGCATGGGAAGAAGGATTGCATACATTTACTGCAATTGGAGTCGATGATGACGGCAATGAAACCTATGCTTCAATTGACATTGAATTCACAAACATAGCCCCGCACGATGTAGCGGTGACTATGTGGGATACTAGTGGTAACCTAATATCGCCTGAAGGCCAAATGACTTGGAAGATAAATGAAGACCAAGAAGTGGAATTGCAAGCAAGAGCTGAAGATTCGATTGATGATTTATCGACCCTAAGATATGAGTGGTCATTGGGCATAGAAACTGAAGGAAGAACCTCTATTATCCCTGCAGAATGGACCACTTCTGGAATGAAGACTATTCTTGTAAAAGCAATAGATTCCCAGGATAATGAAAGCGGCTGGGTTGAAAGATGGGTTGATGTTCAAAATGTACAACCAATGATTGAACCACTTCCAGAAATCTTGCCTATCGCAGAAGGACAAACAATAACTCTTCAAGGCACTGCATGGGATACTGAATCAGATATGGCAAGTTTGAAAATTTGCTGGGATGTCGACCCAGGAACTGATTCTGATGGCATTGGATCAGCTGATGATGATTGTGATGTGGTGGGCAAGGAACTTATCTGGTCATGGCAAACCTCAGGTTTGCACAATATTGTTTTCCATGCCACTGATGATGATGGGTCAAGAAATTCATCTACCGCGACAGTTGAAGTTCTGAATTTACCTCCACTGATTAGAATGAAAGTCCCTACAAAGGCAATAGCGGGAGTTCCAGTGACATTGGATGCATCTGGTACTTTAGATTCCGCTTTGGATATCGATTACCTAACAGTGGTATGGGATATTGATTGTAGAACCGATAGTGACGGTGATGGCATCACAGACAACGATGCCGATATAGTCGGGTCAATTGTTGAACATACTTTCCTAGAGCTGGGAAATTCACAGTCAAAGCGATTATTTGGGATGAGGAAATAATGAAGCCCAGCACCAAATCTGTTGTTGTTGAAGTCGATTCCCAAGATATGACTGTATTCGAAGAAGTTGTGGAGTCTGTAGTTGGAAATGGAGACAATCCTTTCTTCCAACTATTGCTGATTTCCGGAATTGTTGGATTGCTATTGTTCTTGGTAAACAAGGGACGTCCAAAACCAAGGTCTGCTTGGGAAGAAGATGCACCGGAAATTGAGGCCCCGCTATCGGCTCCAACCTCTGACCTTTTCCAAACCGATGATATTTCCTCCGCACCAGAGATCCCTCCAGAAGGTTTACCGCCGGGATGGACTATCGAACAATGGAATTATTATGGCCACCAATACGTTTCATCGCAGGAAACTGAAAGTGGACAGGATGAAAAGTAGGTTATGCTTACATCAATCCATGCGGAGTGCCTTAGTAGTGACTATCCTAGTCCTATTGATGGCTAGTGGTCCACTTTCAGTTTTGAATGAGTTGGATTATACAACCGAGAAAAAATCTGACCCTGCACCCGATGTGCATGATGTTCCTAATTGGAGAATTGGTGATAAATGGGTTTACGAAACCGAATTCGATGTAGCACAATTGATTCAGCAAGCCAATGTTTCTGCTTCATTGAACACCTTAACTGGTGACACCACAATGGAAGTTGTGGACATCAAGTTTGAAGTGATTGAAAATATTCAAACTTTAGTTTACGAATTAGATATTCAAGGAGACTTCACTTCCGGAAATAGTGGTGCGACATTCCAAGGAGTTAGTGGACGATTAGACATTGATTATGAGGGGACAGATATTATCCGAGTATCGGACCTTGCGGTTTGGAAATCTGATTTCTTCTTGGGAGTAGATTTTGCTCCATTTAATATAGGGCTATTATCACAAGATATTGCAGATATTGACTTTGAAACCATATACAACCCACCTCGAGAAAAATATGATTTCCCATTGAGGACTGGGGACCAGTGGACTAGTAGGTACAAATCTGCTACAAATGTCAGTGGAAATTCAGACTTCTTCAACGCCACGGAGTTCAACACTCCGTATATCCAAGATAGTACAACCTATCAGGTCACAAAGGGTGGTAGCCCGATCGAAGGTGGCGATACTATTGCTTACACTGGATGTTCTGATTCTCACAAAGTCGAGTATTGGAACAATACAGGAACGCCAAGCGGATTTGAATGGTATTGTGACGCAGTCAGGTCATATGCATGGCTTAGGGTTTCCAATGCTGTAGGATTCCAGATTGATTGGAAATTGAAAACTTATACGCCCGCTCAATCAACAGGTTTCTCGGCATCATCCTCCCCAGGGTTTAGGAATGTCGTAATCGATGTGACACCAGAATTCGTTGCTACCTTACCAAACGCCACAGAGGCGGTTTACGGCCACATGACAACAAATGCGGGACCGATTGTGAGCAGAAATTTACAATTGAGATATGAGGTTCAATCAACGATTCTTAGTTTGACTACAAATAGCAGTGGTAAAGTAGACCCCGACATTAATGTTGGAAATACTAGAGATGATTCCAATAGTTCAGATGATTGGACAAGCCATGGAGTCATCATTTGGGACCCTGTTTCAAAGGTGATTGGTGCTGCTACAATTGTACTAGACCTTTCAGTTGTCGGCGTTGACCTAGTTGCGAAATCTGATTCCATTATCGTGAAAAGAACGAGAGATAACAATACTGTTCAATTATCAAAAGCAACGGGATACAACGCTCTTCCTGGCGATAGCCTGTTCTTCTCAGTACCCGCTCAAAATAGAGGTGTTCTAACCTCACCAGCAACAGTTTTGCAAATTACAACACCTGATGGAAACACCATACGTGGCAATCTATCTTCTCTATCACCGTATTCAGAAGGAAGAGTCGACGTCAACTGGACAGTTCCATCCGATGCACCGATTGGAAATCAAACACTTTCATTCTTTGTGGACCCTGACGCAAATGTCACAGAAGATGCTAATCGTTCCAACAATGAAGCTAGTTTAGACATATTCATCGGAAGATTACCGTCTGCCCAAATCGATGTTTATGACGATGTTTACACTTTTGAAAATGTGACTATTGATGCTTCAGCATCATTCGATAATGATGGTGGAGAAGTGGAGTGTTTCTTTGAAATTCAAGATGGATTGAGAGTGAAATATATCGATGCACCAAATTGTCAAACCACCTGGTCGTGGGATGACGATGGAGATTGGGATATACTCGTCAGAGTTGTTGATGATGAATTAGATGAGGACATTATTGTAGTAAATGCCACCATATTGAATAGAGATCCATATGTCAACCTTACAGCCAATAGGGTAAGTGTAGAAGCAGGGTCAACAATAACCTTTGATGCATCTGATAGTGGCGATATGGACACAATTTCTCCGATAGGACAAGATGTTGAAATCACTTGGCCGGGCTCGTTTTGTGATGAGGGAATATATGGTCCTAGTTGTACAGTTACTGCAGACCAAGAAGGACAATTCCAGATGGAGGTAGTAGTAACCGATGATGATGGCGCTGCGGTCTCAGATTTCCTCGATTATGAAGTATTAAACGTTGCTCCGTCACTTGGTGAAATTCAATTCGCAATAGATGGAATCCCAATTGAGAAAGATTTGGATGGAACTTGGACTATTGACGAAGACATCGTCGCGGTGTTATCCATTGAAGGATATGACACGCTATCAGACATTGATGATATTCTGATTACTTGGTATCCTGACTCAGACGATATGAATTGGACTGAGACAACTTATGGCTCAAATTCAGAGATTTCGGTTTCATGGCCCACCTCAGGATTGCATACCATTAGAGTATTTGCGACTGATAATGATGGAATTACTAGCGAAGAAGTTCTTGGCTATGTTAAGGTAAACAACATTGCTCCAGAACTTGGAGTTCTTCCAGCGCAACAATCGCTGTTCGAAGATGAAACACTATACTTGAATTCAACAGCAGTAGATTTCGCAGATGCAGATGAATTGAGATTCTGTTGGGACCTGCTCAGTGGAGTTGATTCAGACAACAATGGCGTCATGATCGATGATTGTGACATAACAGGAAACCAATTAGTGTATTCATGGACAACGAGCGGAATAAAAACAATTACAGCAATTGTCTGGGATGATGATAATGCTTCGGATTATCATTCAATCGACGTAAACATCGTTAACAGACCACCTGTTGCGTCAATAACAGTCGTAGGTGGAATGCTTGAAATTACAGAAGGCGAATCTCTTACTTTCAGCGGAGCAGAATCATCTGATACCTCCACTGACAGAGGAAAATTGGTGTTTATTTGGGATGACCCGAAAACCTCAGGTGCAACTCAAGATGGATTTGGAGTCAATTATACGATGACTTTTGATACCCCGGGTACGTTTGCAGTAAATCTAACCGTGACTGACGATGATGGGAAATCATCAACCGCAACAGTGCAAGTAGTGGTAAAAGCAAAGCCTGTAGAGGGACTCTTTGGAATGGAAAATTCGACAATAATCGGATACGGTATGGGCGCTACAATCATTATCTTACTTGTGGTATTATTATTGAGAGGCAGAGGGTCGTATAGTGGGTATGATAAGTCCGATTCGATGGTTTGGGATAGTGCGATTCAAACTCAAGTTCAAGCACCAATTTTGCCACCTGAACAATCATCATTTGCTAATGTTCCACCCGTCCCAGCAACTGGATTGCCACCAGGATGGACTATGGAACAGTGGCAGCATTACGGAGCACAATATGTTCAACAGAATCCTCCGCCCATGCCTGCAATGCAACAACCTGCGTATCAGCAGCCTGTTTACCAGCAAGAGGTGCAGCCAATGGCTTATCAGCAGCAACCTGTACAACAGCCTCAATTTGCTCAGCCGGTTTATGTTCAGCCGGTAGTTAGTCAGCAGCCCACAGAACTATCTCTCGATAACCTTCCTAGGACGATGGTTCAAGAACCCCCACCGACTCCTGCCTCACAAGCCCTAGCAGATTTGTTAGATGATTTAGACTTGTGAGAGTGAAAGAAGATGGGAACACTTTGGCAATTTTTCGGATTTCCAGATCCAGAATCTCCGGTTAACGCAGAACCGGTTAGCAAAAAAAAAGAAAGAAAATTCTGAACCTGAGCAAGGTCAGCAATTAACATTGGTAAGCAATACTCTCGAAGGCCAAATCCAAGATGAGGAAGAGACCGAAATCTCAATTCCTCAACCTGTAAAGAAAGAGCCAGTTTTACCGCCAAATTGGAAAGGTCTTACAACTCCGGACGGAGAAGCATTTTACGATTTGTCAAATTATAAATCCGAATCAACAGGATATCCAGATAGAGCTCTTCGCTATGTTAGGCCAAACAAAATGCACAGACTACCCATTCGAGAAATAGAATCTCGAGTGAAGAGAGGAGATACGATTATTGTCGATTTGAATCCACTTATTCATATGGAAACTCAGACCAATGCTTGTAGGAGAATCCTTCAGCAAATGGGTTCTGAAATTGGAATTGCTATTTTTGCATTGGATGAAGAAGACAAATTATTGCTCGTTCCAGGCATTGATGTTACAATGGATGTATCAAAAAATGATTTAGGCCTTGCACCGATTTTATTGTGAAGCAATTAATTTCAAAGCGCTAGGTGCAAAACCTAGTACTGCTAACTCATCTCCTTCAATTAGGGTTGCGAAATTTCCAGCCTTACCTGCTAAATCATACGACCCAGCCTTTCCTATCCACGACCCAGATTTAACTAATAATTCGATGTCATCCTCTAGCAATTCCTCAAATTCAACCATCGTAGATTCGATGAAAAATGTCCAATCTCCTGCGATTTGAATCCCTGTTGCAGACCAAACTCTATGCCTCCTTCCAGATAGACGTAATAACATGGTAGTTGCCTCAAATTCATCATTCGCTTTACCAATTGCAGAATTAAAATCATCCGGGTCTTCTATCATTGTGTCTGCAACTATTACGTAATCATAACCATGTTTTGTTCCAACAAAGCCGGCCTTTCTCTTACAAATTTCCAGAACTTTTCTAGAGACATCGCCGTTTGGTGGTGTTTCATCGACTCCGATTAATGACTCAACATGGATGTTGCCAAACATTTCCCTGAGGATTTGTGCACGTCGCTCTGAAGCACTTGCTAACCAAATCCCCATATTTGACGAATCAAGGGTCACCTTGAAGAGTGCATCGATGTTACGTATGCACGAGGGGAGTTTATGGCAGACATACAAAGAATCGCAACCCATATTGATGGTTTAGATGAGAACATGCAAGGTGGCATTCCCCAAGGACATATTTGCATTGTTGCTGGACAATCCGGAGCAATGAAATCCTCCGTGACATTTTCATTGCTTTACAATGCTGTTCTGTACGGCGAAACGAGCGGAATATATGTCACCTTAGAACAAGGAAAGGACTCCTTGAGGTCGCACATGTCAAACATGGGAATGAACGTTGATGACCCTAGGGTCAGGAATCGAATTGCAATCATCGATTTGTCAGATTTGAGAGTTCAACTAGATGAACAAGGTATGAGCAATAGAGTTGACTGGATGGGACAATTGATCAAACAATTAACATCTTACAGGCAATCTATTGGATTTGAACTATTGGTTTTCGATTCACTAGGGGCTTTCTTCACATTAACAAAGATGGAAAACCCTCGTGATGAAATTTTCCGATTATTCGAGGCTTGCAGGAGATTGGAACTGACTTCTTTCTTTATATGTGAAATGACTGGTGAGGACCACAAACAATTCGGTGAATACGGAGTTGAAGATTATCTTTCAGATGGTGTTATGCACCTGATTATGGAAAGAAGTGGGGATGAAATCACTCGAAAACTTGGTGTTATCAAAATGAGACACACACACCACAGATTAGGATATTCTCCAATCAATTGGAGCCCATCCGAGCAGAGATTTAGCGTAAAGTAATCACTCGACAGTGACTGACTTTGCTAAGTTCCTAGGCCGATCTACATCACAATCTCTTGCTAATGCTGTCTTGTAGGCCAATAATTGTGTAGGAATTACCGATAACATAGGTGATAGAAGTTCATCACATTTTGGAATTGGTATCGAAATGTCTGCTTCGTTTGCGACATCATCTCCCTCGGTATGAATAAGAATTATTTTCGCACCCCTTGCTTTACATTCATGAACAGAAGACATCGTCTTTTCTTTGTGTTTGTCATCAGGACAAATTACGACTACTGGACTTCCTTCTTCCAAAAGTGCGATCGGGCCGTGTTTCATCTCACCGGAAGGATAAGCCAAACAAGGAATGTATGCTACCTCCATTAATTTTAACGCACCCTCTGCTGCAACAGCCGAAGAAAGCCCTCTTCCGAGGAATAGGACATTCTTTGCATCTTGCAATAATTCAACAGCCTCTTCGATTGGCCCCTGGTTTGAAAGATAATTTTCCATTTGGTTTGGAATTTTTTCAAAATCCCTGATTATTGATTGACCTCTTTCTCTTGAAAATGACCGGGTTCTTCCTATTCGAATTGCGAATAATGTTAGAGCAGCAACCATGTTTGTAAAAGCCTTAGTGGATGCTACGGATTGTTCAGGACCGCTGTGGATGTATACTCCTCGGCCGCATAATCTTGCGATACTGGAACCGACTACGTTGACAATTCCATGTACTTCTCCACCTTTTAGTTGAATTTCTTTTACAGCAGAAATCGTATCTGCTGTTTCACCGGATTGGGAAACTGCAAAATGAATTGCATTCGGATTGATTACGGGGTCACCATAACTGAACTCACTTGCAACATGCTCAACTGCTGGAATCCTTGCTAGGCTCTCGATAGCCATTTGTCCAATCTTACAGGCATTTAGTGCAGTTCCACAGCCGATTAATCGTACGTGTGGTGAGGTTCGTAAACGAATTGGGTCGAGGTTTAAACCGCCCAATTTTGAACTACCATTAGCCAAATCTAATCGCCCGGATATACACCTTCTAAGGGCATCTGGTTGCTCATGAATTTCTTTTAGCATGTAGTGAGGATAGCCTGCTAAATCAGCTTCTCCCCAATCTTCTTCGATTACAGAAATGGTAGTACTGGATGACCCTCCATCCAATCTTGATATCGCGACATTGTCGTTTGTCACAACAGCTAAATCTCCGTCCTCAAGATAGTATACATTGCTTGTATGCTGGGCTAATGCGTGTGGGTCTGATGATATGAATGTCTCACCTTGACCTCTACCAATTATCAGTGGAGAACCATTTCTTGCACAAATTATCTCGTCATAATCTTTGAACAAAACGCATAATCCCCATGTTCCTGTGACCCTTCTCAAGGACTGTCTTACCGACTCAATTGGTGTTTGGCCAGATTCCAAACCAATCGATATCATATGTACCAAAGCTTCAGAATCCGTTTCAGACTTGAAATGATGTCCTTTTTCCATCAAACGAGTTCTTATTCCAGTGGCGTTATCTATTATGCCATTGTGAACAAGAGCGATCTTTTCATTGCTCGATAAGTGCGGATGGGCGTTTTCATTTGTGACCGACCCATGGGTTGCCCAACGTGTGTGAGCAATCCCAATGGTGCCCTCAATGTGATTTGGTAGAACCTTGGAAAGTTCTGAAACCTTTCCGACTTTTTTGTGGACACTGAGTGAGCCATTCTTGACTACTATTCCTGATGAATCATATCCTCGATACTCAAGTCGCCTTAGACCTTCGAGTAGCAATGGTGCTGCGGCTCTTTTTCCAGTGAATCCAAAAATGCCACACATAATTTAACCTCATAGGTTGATTTGTGAAGAACAAATTGGACATTTCATTGTCATAATTGTGATATCTTTCACAGTTACATTTGCTCCGCAATCACTGCACTTGCCTATTCTTTCGGGAACTGGTAGAGGTGGCAAAGCCATACTTCCAGGCGCAGGTGGTGCAGGCATTGGAAGTTCGGAAGGTGATGGAATAACTATTTCTTCGGGGTTTACATCTTCGCCTAGTGGCATTAATGGAGGAAGGGAGCCAGGCGGAGGGAGATTTTTAGTGATGTTTTCGAATATTTCTTTGGCATCTCTTTCTTCTTTTCTCTTCATTCTTCTTTCCAATCTCTTAGATGCTGCACCGGCCTCAACCTTGGCTTCTAATTCTTCTGAAAGTGTCAATTCTTCAACGTCCTCATCAGGTTCATCGGAAGGCTTTGTCATACTGACGACTAAATCAGAATCTTCCTGTGAGTCAAAATCGTCATCTTCTGTTTCAATCAATAACTCAAGGTCATTGGATTCTACAGAAACTTCAACCTCCTCCTCCTCTGTTTGCCTTCTCAAAACAACAATCACTACTAAAAATAAGCCTAGTAAGAATACACCTATTCCAGAAAGTATCCATAATTTTTCTTCGCCTTCACCAGGAAGTGGCGCTAGAAGATCGTACAGGAATCCTTTACCTTTACCTGAATCCTCCTTCTGTCCGGTGTAAAGGAATTCTTTCGCACTCAATTGACCGGAAGGTGAGACCATGATTACGATGCCATCATATCCTATTGAACCTGCTCCGACGACATATCCTTCTCCGATTTGGTTAGAGAGACCAATCTCAGTATCGCCCGCATTATACACTCCATAGCGCGTGAATGGTTTAGCTCCGGTTGAGGAAACACCGATTTCATCATAGAGGAATTTAACTTCTTTACTAGATGTTTTGTAAATTACAAGATTCGTTGCGCCTGGTGCTGAGATATTGGTGACCAAATCATTAGACCAGATTGTATTTTGTACAACACCGATTACTTCTGCCGATTTTCCAGTTCCTTTTATCCATCCTGCAATAAGTTGGTCTTTACCATCGTCTCTTACTATCAACAATTCAGGCTTACTAGCAAAATCTCCAGCAGGCGCTTGGAAACCGAAAGGTGTCTGAGATAAATCTCCATGTGCATAGAATAAACCTACTCTATCAATGCCAGTTACATCGTCTCTAATCTCCTGGTATAGGAGGTGAATATCATCGCTACCAATAGCAACTGCGAGCGAATCCCCATCACTTGGTTTAATGTCAACATCGATTACCACATTCATCTTGGTTGTCCATGGAGACGAGGAAGAATAGTCTTCTTTGTACATCATGAATACATTGGTAAGGTCATTCCATGAACCACCTGTTTTGATATCTCGATGATACCCTGCAAGAATAATTTCATCTCCTTTGCTATACATGTCAAGTCCCCAATATGACCCTTCGGAGGTTTTCAACGGGCTAAGGTGCGATGAAACACTACTCAATTCACCTAGGATTCCAATGTGTGCCATACCCACATCTACCATTGTGTATCCTTGCTGGTCGACGAATCTCTTGGTCCAACTTAGGTGTACACGGTCATCATCGCGAAGAGTGTAAGCGAATTCTCCAGCCCAGTTATCCTCAATCAGGGTATCTCCAGGCATAGAAAGGCCGTCAGTGATTGTTCTGGCGTGTAATTCACCATCTATTGTGGTGAATAGTAATCCACCACCATCTGATTTATCACCGTCCTTGATTGGTATTCCAACGAATCCTAATACTACTTCACCATCTGACAGAGTGAGTCCTGTCTTCGAAGTGACTGAGTAATCATCAATTATTACATTGAATCGTAATTCTGAATATTGTGCTTCTACTCCTGTTCCCTCTAGAACTACTCTGTATGAGTAAACACCAGTTTCGTCTTTGTTATCTGAGAATTGAGCCTTTGCAAATCCAGTAGATAGAGAAGACCCCGGGATGACAATCAGAGTCCGTGAATCTCCTGCGACCCAACCATCTTCCCATTTGTACAATGAGACTCTGATATTAGTAGCATCATTTTGACCTAAATTATCAACTCTGACATTCATAGTGAAAGAGTTCACTGCATCCGCAGTATTAGGATACGGAATTGAAGGAGACACGCTAACAGCGCTTGCCATAAATCGAAGGGTAGGGTCAACAGGTCTTTCTTCGATTGTAAAGGTGAATGAATATTCATTATCTGACGCATCATCATTCATAACGCCGTTAGGATCTATTTGCAAGGTCACTGTGTGAGTTCCTGGCTCAGTAGCCCACCACCAAAGAATCACGGAGATTGTCTCGCCTTGACCTAATGATGGGAGTCGTCCCTCGCTCGGGTATGTGTTTGAAGATGAACCCGGGGCGTCTAATTTCAAGTGTAAATCACTTGCATCTGCGTCTCCGGTATTAACAACACCGAAGTGGACTTCGAGAATTGTGCCAGCGACTGCAGATTGTGCAGGTAAATCTTGGTCATACACTTCCACAGTACCTTGGAATCTTAATTCAGGAGCCGCTGGAAGGTTGTCGATAGTGAAAGTTCGCCTCGTAATATCCGATTCTGCACCACTTGCATTAACCAGACGGATAGAAATCTTGTGCGAGCCATCATTTACTTCTGTTGAATCCCAAGTAAATGACCAATCTTGAGGGCCGTAGTCTTCTTGGTCGAATGTAAATGCATTAATCCACTCTTCGCTATTTACTCTGTAAATTAGGTAATCAGGGTCAATTCCTTGTGCAGTTCCACTAAATGTCACAAATCCGTCAACAGTTGAACCGGATGAAGGTGAGCCGAAATTGGCAACCATTTTCCCAATATTTCCATACCTCAAATCGCTGGATACTAAATCCCCAGATCCTACTGCCTTGACTTCGATTACCACGTTCAATTCTTCGGAATCATACCATTCCTCCTTGATTAAAACATCAAGATACCAATAATCATCTTCGCCACCAGCATTTGTCCAATCCAACAAAACTATCTCTTCGAAATCCTCCAAGTATTGTAAAACTCTCACACTAACGGCTTCCCAAGGACCTGTCCCTTCGATGAGATTTCCTTCGATTCTCAATAATTCGTCAACTACGAACCAAGAACCGTTCGTGGGAGAGGTGATCTCGACACCAATGGATGTATCATTATCTGGAGGAACTACTATTCCGCCTCCACCTGTAAACGGGGTGCAATTTCTATCCAATACTGTATCAACCGCACATGATGCATCGACCAATCCGAATCCCCATTTATCGTTCCATCTGTTGGAAACATCTGGTTCTGTTGGATTACCTCTCTTCTCACTAGAATTTCTTAGAATATCTTTGATTTCATATGGGGTCAGGCTAGAATCAGCTTGCAACATCAACGCTACCACTCCAGATACCAACGGAGTGGCCATCGAGGTACCGTCTTTAGACTCATATCCATCTTCAGCCATTGGCCTTGGAGCCCCAGGCAAAGATGCGCCAGTCGCTGCAGAGGCAGATAAAATTCCGCTTCCATAAGATGTGACATCAGGTTTCAATTCATCCCATTCATCATCATCATTATCTCCTTCTCTAGGACCGAAGTTGGAATAAGATGCAATGAAATCATCTGTTCGGTTGATTGTATCAGCATCATCCACTGAACCGACTGTAATTGCTCCGTCTGCGCTACCAGGAGATGCAATTCTGTTCCTACCATCATTACCTGCAGCAACAATACATGCTATTCCGTTTTGAGTAGCATTGTTAACTAACCGGGCTTCTGCTCCGGTTCCGTTATCACCGGAATCATTTGGATCTAACACATTACCAATTGAACCAAACGACATTTGACCAATGTGGATTCCTTTTGCTCCGTTCCCCCAATTAGTATCTCTATTGTTAATCATCCACTGAATTCCGTTTAGAGAATTTTGAGAGTTAGTACCTCCACTGTCGGTTAAGACCTTGACATCGACGAGAAATGCACCCGGAGCGCCTCCTATGTGAATTCTGGATGAATCGCCTGTTCCCAGCGCAATACCAGCAACGTGAGTCCCGTGGCCTTGTCCATCATCAGGATCTTGTGAACCATCTGGATTAGATGCTTGGGAAGTGGCGTCGTAGCCTGCGACCCACTTTTGGTCATCATAGGAATTTGGATTTAGGTCTGGTTCATCATCCTCATCGTCAAAATCATTCAGAGACCTGTGTTCGTTATCTACGCCGCTATCCAGTACTGCGATGACTATTCCTTCGCCATCATAACCGCGGTCATATACAGAACCTGAGTAGACTTCAGATGGCTGTATTCGAGTTGCAGCATTAGCATTTGCAAGGAAAGGAATCATGACATTTTGCATTTCTACAACTACAACCGATTCAATTGCGTGAATCTCCCAAAGAGCGCTTACAGGAACATGGTCAACGACGATTGAATCAATCGAATCCATTACTTGGAACCAAGAACCCTCTGCTTCCCATCCATGTTTTCTTAGAATTGCGACCAATTCTTCGACTTCATCACTACCTGGATGCCATGCGTAATCTACTACAATCGCAACTGTTTTTCTACCATCTGCGCCTAGAATTGCTGTTGTTGAAACAGATTCATGGCCAGAGATAACCAATTCAAGGCGGTCGTCCATGCCATCAAAATTCAAATCAGGACCATATGTAAACCACCAACCATAATCTTCAGAAGCGGCTTTATCTCCTCTGAAAGGCATCCTGTCATGCGTTTCTTCGATTATTTCTTCAGAGAAATTAGAGGAAGCATTAGCGAATGATGAAAGGTCTGCAATTAGAAAAACCATCACCAAAAGGATTGTTTTCAGGCCTCTCAACTTTGCCACCCCGCCCTACGGGCGGGTATCATATCCAATTAACCTTGGGTGTATCAGTGACATGAATCGCATCAAGGCCATGAAACATGGGATTGCGAAGATTCACATTTTACCTGCATTTTCTTTACTACGAGATTTGAAGAACAAACCGGGCAAGTCGCTCTATCAGCAATTTCTTCCAACCAAGCCTGCCTTGTCTCTTTTTCGTCACCTTCTTCAATCAATTTTTTGACGAGTTCATCCACTCCTTCAAACGGATTTTCTTGGTTAATTTCCGCTAATTCTATTTCTCCTTCCCATTCAATTCCTTTCTTAAGTTGAGGAAGAGCTGCATATGCAACAATAAATCCACCCAAATGAGCAATATGCGCTACATGAGAAATTTCTGACAATCCATATACTTGATATGCCTTTACAATTTCTAGTCCAAAATAAATCAGTGCGATAAATTGGACTGGCCATTTTCGAATCAAGATAAAAGGAAAAAATACCTCATCTTTAGGCCACCCACAAAGATATGCCCCTAGTATTCCAAATGCAGCACCTGAGGCGCCAAGAGCAGGGTTATAAGAGCCGGAATTAGCAACTGTCCAAGCAATTGAACCACCTAATAATCCGATGAAATATGAGATTAGCCATCTGTTTCGACCTAGGCGATCTTCTAATGGAATCCCAACCAATGCGATGATGATGATGTTGCTCAAAACGTGAAGTGCATCACCAGGAGAATGAACAAATCCACTTGTAATCAAAGTGTGAATATGACCGTCTTCGACTAGGGCGGGTATCATCACAACATGCAAATATAGTTATATGCCCCGAAAAAATTCCATATTAATTGGACAATATATCCAAACAAAAGAGACAACGTCATGCCCATTGCGATTGAGGCTTTGTGATACCAAGCCCATGCTAGAGGGCCGATAATTGCAATAATCCAAATCGCAAACAATACGCCCTCCATGTACAGGCCGATGAGTAGGTGCTTTGAAGCCACTGCGGTGTCTGGGCAGGAACAATGGGCATTATCCAACTAAACGAGGTCACCGTCCTAAGAGGGCGCTCAAAAGTTTTGGATAAATGGTCAATTACGCTAGACAGCGGAGAAGTTGTTTGTCTAGAAGGTGAAAACGGCTGTGGAAAATCCACGGTTATTGAAACGGCTGCCGGTCTAGTTGCAATGGAAAATGGTTCAGCGTTAATCAACGGAAATCTGGTTAGAGACTCAGATGGAAGAAGAGGACGGCAAAATTTTGGCTTGTGTCTACAAAGTGATTGTTTGATGGGAGACGAACTGGTCGGTGAGAGATTATTGGATGTCGCCAAATGCAAGTTCGATGTAGAAAAACTGCTCAAAGAATGGGGATTATCTCACAGAATACATGACAGGATTGCGATGTTATCTGGAGGTCAGCGACGAAAAGTGGCCGTTATATCCGGTATTTTACCGGCATTAATCTCACAAAGCCCTGTAGCGATTTTATTGGATGAGCCCGATAGTGGACTTGATGAGGAATCGGTTGATTTGTTGTGCACAACTTTGAGAAATCTTGCTGCTGGTGGCCATGCAGTATTGATTTCTAGCCACAACAAAAAAGTTCAGAAATGTGCTGATAAAACAATTTCATTTCCTTTTGAGATGACTGAAAATGAGGTAAACAAGGGTGTTTTTGAGAAAATTGAATCCACCGGTGCGTGGCAATCCAATATCGGTCACAGATTGAATCTCAGAACGATGGCAGGAATTGCCAACAATGCAATAGTCGGACTAATCACTCTAGGCGCTATGCTAGCACTGCTACAACCTGATAATTTAGATTCGAGATTAGAAACCGCATTTATTCTCGCTCCGGCTTTAGCAGCAGGAATGGCTGGAAATCCAATCCATAAGTTGACTCTTGAAAATCGTGCCTTTGCCTGGTGGAAAACAAGATCTGCTATCCCACCTAACGCAATCGTTCATTCCTTCATTATCTGTGGCCTACTTACTATTTTAGCATCAACGATTACTGGAGAAATCAACGCTCAACTCGTTATTGCAGGCGCTGTTCTTGGCGTAATTACTGAAGGGCTCGTAGGCTGGGTTAGTTATTCTACTTTGAACCTTTCAAGACCAAATTCAGTAATGATAAGATTGCTTACACCGATTTTGATTTTACCTTGGGCACTTGTAGTTGATACTCTATCATCATGAACATTGAATAATGAAGTCAAATGAGGTTGCTATATGAGAAATTGGGGGCAAACCCTAGCCTTGGTCGGCCTCGCTGGTGCAGGTTTGACTTTGTGGCTTGGATTTATGTGGGCCCCTTCTGTTTCGATAAGCGCTTTCAAAGCTCCAGAAGCACAACGTATTTTCTATTGGCACGTCCCTAGCGCATGGGCTGCAATGATCTCTTTCACACTGTTATTTGTAGGTTCAATCATTTGGTTCTTCAAACGCAAAGAATGGGCATGGAGAATGCACGTAGCGAGTACTGAAGCAGGTCTTGCTACCGGTTTGATGGCAGTTTGGTCAGGTTGTATTTGGGGTGCTGCAGAGTGGGGAGTGCCGTGGGATTGGACTGATGTAAGATTGAATACATTCGCCATACTTACATTATTGTCACTTTATCTGGTTCTTGGAAGGAAATCCCAACCTGATGGAATCGAAACCAGAGATACATTCTCCGCATTCGGGATGTATGGATTCGTTTTAGTGCCAATTACTTACATTGCAACAAGGCTTTGGCAAATACGCCACCCTGGGCCGGTTGTTGCTACCTCGGAAGGATCCCTAAACTCAGATATGGGAATCGTTCTACTAATCGGTGCAATTTCGTTTTCGGTTATGGTAATAGGTCATGTAATTGCAGGAATGAATCTTACAAAACTAGAAATGCAAGTCGAAGACTTACAGGCAATATACGAGGAGGGGCAGAAATGAACGATAACATCTACCTCGCAGTCGCATATCTGGGGATGATTGCTGGTTTGGCAATTTGGACTTGGACTGTATTCGCAAGGTCCAAATCCCTTGAAGCGAAGATTAGTTCCTTGGAGAAGGCTATTACCAATGATGAATCAGAGTAATTCAATCGAAGGTGATTGAATGGGCTTAGGTCACGATTTTTGTTTGATTTGCGGTGATACTTCACCCCTTTATTCAGACAGAATGTGCGAAAAGTGTACAAGAGAACGGGTATCTCTTGCCAGTGTTCCAAAAAATGTCCCATGGACAAAATGTGCACGTTGTGGCATGATCGACTTTCAAGGTCGATGGACAAATGTAGAAAGCGATGATTTGTGGCATGAATTAGTTCAACGAAACGTTGGATTTCATGAGGAAGTGGAAGAACTCGAAATCGGACTAGAATCACAAGAAGTTGATGGAAGACATACCCTAATTCACTTACAGATTGAAGGAGTTATCGATAATTTGCTTTATTCAGAGCACTATACCATGCGTGCAAGAATGTCGAATGGAGTTTGTCTAACTTGCACCAGAAGAGCTGGAAATTATTTTGAGGCTACTGTTCAATTGAGGTCCAGCGCCAGAAGATTATCTGAAGATGAATTTTTACAATTGAGGCAAACATTGGACAAGGTAATCGAAGATATGGCAGATGACCCTATGTTCTTCATCACCAAAGAAGGACCTGTAACTGGTGGATATGATGTAATCCTCGGCTCGAAAGCTCTAGCGAGGTCGTGGGGCAAACATCTGGTCACCAATTATGGAGGACAGGTCACAACTACAACATCAGTCGTTGGCAGAAAAGATGGCGTTGACCTAACAAGACTAACATTACTCTACAGAAAACCGGGTTATGAATTGGGTGATGTTGTTCAATGGAGAAGTGAACTATGGAGGCCTACCACTTGGAGTGGTGATGGGGCTGTTCTTGAAAAGGTCGCCAGAAAAGAGAGAACCGGTGCTACTTGGAGAGACCTAGAAAGTGCCCATGTCAAGGCCAGAATTGAGGAATTATTGTATGTTGAATCTGTTAATGAGGATTCATCGGTAGGTGAGTTCTTGGACCCTAACAATTGGAAAATGACTGCTGTAAGGCTGCCATATGACCATATTCTAGGGAGAAAATTACTAATTGCAAGAATTGAAGGAGAATGGATAGCATTACCTTACTTGGGGATGGATGGTGAATGAATGGAAGAAGGAATTAACAGACTTGCCGCTGCTTTAGATAAAACCGGCATGATAGATTTAACTAGATTTTTTGTTGATGATTATCGAATTGGATACAACTCGGTCAACGAAGAACTATTACCGTGGATAACGGAATTAGATTATGGTTGGGAAGGAGTGCTATTCGTCGGAATGGGAGGTTCCGGTGCTGGTGGAGATTTTATCTCAACGTTATGTGATTCAGAAGGAGGAGTTCCTGTCAAATGTCACAGGAATTATGGTCTACCAAATTGGTGGAATCAAAATTGGCTGGTCGTCGCAACATCATATTCTGGGAACACAGAAGAAACCGTAGCGACCACTGAGCAGGCCATAAGGCTAGGTGGAACCGTAGTCGTGATTTCTAGCGGAGGAATTCTATCCGGACTATGCGAATTATCCAATACCGCCCACCTTATTTCATGCCCGGGAGGGCAGCCTCCAAGATCTGCTTTTGGCCACCTATTTTCAAGACAATTGGCGCTGATGAATCAACTGGGAATACTTCAAACTGAATTATCCATCGATGCGATTGAGCGATTGAAACAAGCAGCTAAAGATTGTGATATCACTCAACATCCCGAAGGAGATGTTGCTAGTTTAGCGCTAAATTTACTAGAAAACCCGATAGCAATTATTGGCCCATCAGAATTGTTGCCAGCGCTTAGCAGGTTCAAAAATCAACTAAACGAAAACGCAGCAAGATTCGCAAGGATTGGTGAAGTTCCTGAAATGAACCATAATGAGTTGATAGCATGGGGAGGTGTTGGAAATTACCAAGACTTTGACGCCCCTAACCAAGGAATCCTAATTGTAACTTGGCCTGGAATGAATGAAAGAGTTGTCCATCGAATGGATTGGTTTGTAGCAAACTGCCCTTCAGAGTTGGCATGGAAGATTCAAGGAGAGGGTGAAAGTCTTCTCGAATGTTTGCTCCACATCTGTATAATGATGGATTGGTTATCTATCGCTGTTGCCCTATTGTCTGGAAAAGACCCTACTGCAATTGAACCAATTGATTCTCTTAAGGAATATCTATCGCAAATCGACTAATAGATTGGGCCTAATACTAATCTTGGGTCTGGATATTTTTCCAACGCTAGTTCTCTATCTTCAAGAGCGACTACGCCTGGCAAGTCGTTATTAGTCGGCTCTTCCCAACTGAGTTGGAAATGAACATGGGGGTCCCATCCCCCGTTGACTTCTTTCGACCCAACTGTGGCAATAATCTGACCTTCTTCCACACTTTCTCCAACATTAACCATGTCGAGTGATTCTAGTGAGAGATGACCATAAAGAGCCCAGATTGGTTTGTTTTCTAATTCGTACTGAATTATAATAGTAGGACCGTATGAACCCTCTTCTGAATTAATTCCCTTGGAGAATACAACTCCGTTTGCGAATGAATGAACCGGTTCTCCAACAGGCGCACCAAGGTCTATTCCAACGTGGTGGTTTCTTTTTCCGCCAAATAGTTCATGGTCATACATACCAGGCCTAGTCTCATCATATCTGCCAATTTGGTATGGATATGGGCAGATGAAATCGGGATCAACTCCCTTAGTAAAATCATACACCCAATAATCCTCGGGTAAGATGATGACTTCTGCCATGAACTTGCGGAAAAGCGACTTATTCATGATTGTTCGCAAATGGTTTGAAATCTGAAAAGTAAACCCGTGACTATGATTCTAGGTCTTGTGTTGTCAATCCTTCCCGGGTTTGCAACTGCAAGACGAATTGACACAGATGGCGATGCAATTAGGCATTTTATGCTTGCACCGGCTTTGGGACTATTGATTTTACTTGGCATCTCAGGAATCGCTTTCTTCTTTGGTTTGACCGTTGAAAATCTAACTATTTTATTCATACTGGTTAACATAATCGCATTTTGTGCAATTAGAACTGAATTACTCCCTATTTATGAGCCGAAAATAATTCAAAGAACACCGTGGTTTTGGATTTTCACACTTATTGCAATTTACATTGCATTAACACCTCTGTCTTACTATTCACCTATGGGGGTAGATTGGATTGGGTTCACTTTTCTGGCAGATAGTTTTGCTAGCAATGCTTCATTCTCGATTGCTGAACCATCTAGTGGATACTGGATTTATCCACCTGCATTCCCAGTTCTTGCTGCGTGGCTAGGTGGTGAAATTTATCTTTCAGTATTCATTTTAGGAGTACTTTGTTTTGCATCTTTGTTGTTGGCAATTGCTGCAATAGGAGAAAAAATGGGGCTCGAACATTGGGTTATCTTAGCGATGCTTCTAGCACCTGCCTTATTCGCCAAGAATTTAGATTCAGGATTTCCAACTGTCGCTAGCCAACTTGGATTAGTCGTGATTCTACTAATGGCAAATGGGAAATTACGCTGGGGGCCCATCGCATTAACATCACTTGCAGTGCTCGTTATTCACCCTACAGGGTTTGTTTATCTGATTACATTCGTCTTTGCAAAACTAGCAGTGGAAAAATCTGACCGAATCACTTTGGCAGAAAAAATACAAATGCAAATTTTAGTCATCTCGATTATTCTGTTGACAATCATTTCAGCAACTCAATTCGATGGCGATGCTATTTTTGCCGAATATGGGTGGCAGGGTGGTTCACCGATGATACTCTATTCAGGGTTGCTCCTACCTCTTGGTGTTTGGGCAGCTTGGTCTATGAAATCAAATATGCAAGCGAGGGTTTTCATCGCATGGGCTATTCTAAACTGGCTAGTAACCCTAATCCATTTATTTGACGGAATCACTGGATTTGCTATTTTTTCCATGCTGTCCTATGTAATGTATTCGATGAGCATGCATGCATTCCATATCCCGTTAGCGATATTGGTAGGAATGAGGCTATCGAAAATAGAAAACGGAATCGCTTCCGATGGTGGAAGAGCGATAATGATCGCTGCTTTACTGATTAGTGGAGTCGCCCACAGTGCTCTTTCAGAACTTTCAGAACATACAGAATTACAGGTCATCTCAGAAGGAGATATAACATTAATTTCAATATTAGATAATTTACCTGAAAATTCGATAATTTATACAGAAAACGACCACTGGGGGCATATTTTCTCTGTGCCTGATGGCGTTGGAGTCACTGCAATTCCAACACTTGGAATTCTAAAACAAGAACATTCGATTCAAAATGCCGCAACGACGGCGATTATTTATGACAACATCGAGACATTAAATGAACTCGGAATAACACATGCATTCGCGTCGCCAAAGGGGGTGATGATGCATTATCTATCAGCCTCTATTCATTGGAAGAAAATTTGGGAAAGTCAGGCATCGATTCTCTATTCATTACAAGATGATAATTTGATTTCTGAATTCATACCTGTTGATGGCGATAATATGAGAATCGACCCATGGGCCAAATTGAGAAGCTTAGACCCCTTTTCAATTGGCGATAAAAAGCATTTCATTAGTGAAGGCGTACATAATTTTGCAGTCGATGAAAACGATGCATACATGGTTTGTATTATGCTTGAATTTGTTGGAGATGTAAATGCCGAAGTTAACGATGAAGAATATTCTGGCTCGGGTTGGCATAATATTTGCAGCGTTGCTGGTTCTGGAGGTTTTGAAATTAGTTTCATCAGTGACCGAGAATATTGGATAAATCCCTTAGGAGCCTCTGGTAGAGGAGATGCTTTGATTGACACTACAGGGATTAGAATTCACTGGATTGAGACAATTTATCTGGCCTAATCTAGGGAAAATCTTGACAATAACGACGTATAGGGGTAAATATGCCAAGCATCCTCATCATGCTACCAACGCTCGATGAGGAAGAAGCGATTGAAAATGTAATTTCTAGAATTCCATCCTCTGAAATAGAAGGGATGGGATTTGATTACACATTATTGGTTGTCGATGGCGGGTCCACCGATAGAACGCTTGATATCGCGACCGAAATGGGTTGTGAGATTATCCATCAGTGGGGAGAAGGGAAGGGTCTGGCAATCCGTCAGGCCTTCAAGAAATTCATTGAGGATGAATATGCCTATCTTGTTATGTTGGATTCGGACGGGACTTATTCCCCAGAAGAAATTCCCTTAATTCTCAAGTCGATTCCAAAAAACGGAGTCGCCATTGGAGACAGGCTTCGTGGTAACTTACAAAATGAAGCCATGACATCAACCAACTGGATTGGAAACCATTTGCTAACTTGGCTTGCAGTCGCATTACATGGTAGGCCAATCAATGATTTGTGTTCAGGGTTTTGGGGCTTTTCTAGGAGGGCTGTGCAATTATTAGAACTCAATAGTTTGAGATTTGAAATTGAAGCAGAGATGTACACCTCCTGTGCAAACCGAAACATTCCAATTTCACATGTACCTATTACATACTCAAAGAGAAAAGGCGAAGCAAAACTTGGAAGTGTGAAGGATGGAGCGTCCATAGCAAGGAAACTCATCATAAGGAGAATCTTCCCCACACCGTACGAGGAGAACCAATGACCACGTATTCTGTTGCCATTCTTGGAGCAACCGGATTGGTTGGCCAGAGGCTACAAGAACTACTCTGGGATCACCCTTTGTTTACTGTAGAAGCGATTGCTGGGTCTCCCAGTAATGTAGGATTAATGTTCGAAGAATTAGAATGGAGGCTGGATTCTCCAAAACCAAATTACGACATCCTAGTTTGCTCAATGAGCGATATTCCAGATGTTGATATTGCATTTTCTGCCTTGCCAAACAATGTAGCAGAAATTGTAGAGCCATCTTTAGTCGCTCGAGGAATTCACGTATTTTCAAACGCCAGTGTTTTCCGTAGAGTTGCTGGTATTCCTTTGGTGATACCCGAAATCAACCCAGAAGCAATGTCGGGCTATGACGGACATGCTTGTGCGACAAATTGTACAGTCGTACCCGTTGCTACATCGATTTGTGGTTTGAAACCTCTTGGAATCAAATCTTTGACAATTTTCACTAGACAGGCACTTTCAGGGGCCGGCTGGAAATTACTATTTGATGAAAAGGCACTATCGGGAGATGTAAATCCATTCATACCAGGTGAAGAGGATAAGTTGGTTGCTGAGTTGAAACATCTTTTAGGAGTTGATGTTCCTGTCTTGGCCACTTGTAATAGAGTGGCAGAAAAGGATGGTCACATGGTGACATGTGGCGTGGAATTGGATAAGGAAACGACTTTAGAAGAAGTTGTTGAATTGATGAAAATACCAACACTGGGCCTTCCCTCCTCACCTGAAAATGTCAATGTTATCATCGACAGTACTCCTGAAAGAGAAAAGCATCTTTGGTCAGGAAATGGCATGTCTACAACAATAGGAAATATCAGAGTAGAGAAGAACATCGTTCGCTTTGATGCCTTATCGCACAATACCATAAGAGGGGCTGCTGGTGGAGTTATTCTTCTAGCCGAATTTGCTATTCAACAAGCATATATCACCAAATAGTTCACCTGTTTAGGACTGAACGGTGGTCACATGGGCGTCACAGCAATGATACCGAATATGACTTTCTTACAACTCAAGGAAGAAGCTTCTTCGAGATGGGGGAAATTTGGGATACAAACGCAGAAAGGATGGAAATTTTGCTACTTTGCCCAAGAAAAGAAAGGAAACTCATGGAATTACATGGAGACATGGTCGACCATGGGCAACCCGTGATGGGAATCTTTCACAGACCTAGAGGGGCTGAAGAATTACTCGCTGAACAAGGATTTGACCACAGGGATGCATCGTTTCAATTCGTCAATATCGCAAATTCTGATTTAGGACCTTGGATGCAGCAATTAGTTACTCAAGAGGGGTGGAAAAGATCCACAATCGAGGTACATCCAACACCATTTGCAATGGATATTCCAAATCAAAGACCATTCGAAAAGCACAATATTTTGTGCTTTAGACATCCGAGTCTTCCTGATTTGGATAGGTATTTCCTCCCATATCCAATATTTGCCCTAGTCGGAAAGGCATTTGTTTCGCTACCTAGAAGACAGGCTGCTGAATTGGCAAGACAACAAGCCGAAATTCTTGGGGTTGGTTTAGCAAAACCTGAACCTGAAATTGTTGAAGTCCCAGTGGTAGAACCTGTTTTACAACCTGAACCTGAAACGCTTGAAAATGAAATGGAGAATGCATTTGTTCAGGAAATGATACCCGAGGAAGTAGAAGTCCCATTACCTACTGCAACCGATGAGGAACAGGTGGCTTTGCCTGAGGAAGATGAAAATCCACAGCAAGAAGTTGCTCCTGAACCAGAAGTAGATTCACAATCGATTCCACTTCCAGAAAATCGACCAGCGGAAGATGACAGTCCAGAGATTGAAAAAGAGTTCAGAGCCCTAGTTCAAGAATTATTGGACCAAGGTGTTGACCCATCCGAGATGATGACTGACACCCGAATGGAAGAAATCAATGAGAGAGCCTTGGCTCAAAATTTCGAAACTTGGCCAGTATTTATGCAAATGGTAAGTTGATGCGAGGGTTCAAAGACGAGTTAGTGGTGGGATTATCATGGCCTTTTGTACAACATGTGGACAAATGCAAGCAGAAGGAACTAGATTCTGTCGCTTTTGTGGCGGTCAACAACCAAACGACCAAATTATCGCTGCCCTAAGAAGAGAAGCTGAGGCAATCAGATTCCAAATTCAACAAATTCAGGCTCAACAAATGCAATCCCAGCAAATGAATCAAATGGGCTATGGCAACCAACAACAAAGACGCTGGTGATTAAAATGAAACTTCGCCAATTGGCGATTCAATTGTCTAAATTGCCTAAACATCCATGTAATCATGTGGAATTAGAGCAATATCAAACCGAGGGAAACTTGGCTGCACTTTGGCTTGCACAAATCGATGGCCTAGACGGGCTAGAAGGAAAGAAAGTCTTGGATTTGGGTGCTGGAAACGGGATTTTAGGATATGGTGCACAACTTCTAGGTGCTGACGTAACTTTCGTCGAATGTGATGAAGATGCTGCAAAATTATGCCAGGAATTAGGAAATACGATCATTGGTCGTGTTGGAGAAATTGAATTACCTGAAGTAGACATTGTGATTTCCAACCCACCTTGGGGAGTTCAAAAACACGGAGCTGACAAGCCATTTATCGAAGCAGCATTGAAATGCGCACCCGTAATTCACATACTTCACAGCGCAGCAGCAACTCACTTGCCAGAAGGCGAGGTAATTCTAGAAGGAGATTTCAGGATGCCTGCTACATACCAGCATCACTCATCAAAAATGGGCGTTACCAAAATCAAATGTTGGAGAATTACTCGATGAGAGGGGTTCAAAAACAAGGAACAACCGCATCACATTATCCCCTTCCATTCACCACTAAGGTGAACCCCCAAAATACGAGTGTGAAAATATGGCAACGATTGTAACCCCGGGAACTGTTATCGGAAATTCAGATACACATACCTCTGGAGAAGGAACAACTGAAAGAGATGGCGAGTTGATCTCATTACTTACCGGAATAGTAATCGAAAACGATGGAGTAATCAGCGTCGAATCTCACAACGATTTACTGAGATTAGAAGTTGGAGATTATGTTATTGGCGAGGTTTCAAAACTTCACGAAAAATCAGGGGAGATTAGAGTCTTAAGCGCTGAAGGAAAGCCCAACAGAGTGATAATGGAAGACCAAATGTATGCTCAGATTCACATCACGGCTATCTGCGATAGGAGCCTTCACAACACTGCAGAAGCTATGAGAGTAAGAGACATAGTTAGGGCAAAAGTCACTGAAGCAGGCAATGTTGTTCGAGTCGATATGAGAGCTGAGGAAAACTGTGGAGTATTATGGGCAATTTGTCCACCTTGTGGTTCTGAATTTGAGGCTAAACAAGATGGAGACTGGAACGTAGTTTGCCCAACCTGCGATAACAAGGCTTTCAGGGCAATGGCAGATGACTTCGGTGGAATGGAAGGAATGGCATCTCTTAATGGAGGCAATAAAAGATGGAGTGGTGATGCTGAAGCACTCTTTGCAAAAGGCAGCTCAGGAAGAGCGACTTTCATTGCTGAAGATGTTAGAGAGGATGGAACGCCTCGTGAATACTTCAGATTCGAAGATACTGGAAGAGGAAACAATTCCAGGCAAAAAGCGCCTCCTGGTTGCAAATTATTCGTAGGAGGTCTACCGAATGATGTCTCCGATGATGAGATAAAATCGTTATTCGATCCTCATGGAGATATAGTTGACTTTGCAATAATGAAAGACGATGATGGAAATAACCGTGGATTCGGATTCATAACCTATGCATCAAAAAATATGGCGGATGCTGCTTCTGCAGCACTGGATGGTCACAAAATCAAGGGCCGAAGAATCGGTGTCAGAGATGCTGACTCACCTCGTGACAAGAAACCAAAGCGTGAACGCCCGAAAGGATGCAAACTGTATGTGGGGAACCTTCCTTTCGACGCTAGCGATGATGATTTAGCAGAACTTTTCAAAGAACATTGTGATTCTGTAAATGTCCAATGGGCAGTAGATAGAGGTGGCAAGCGCAAAGCATTCGCTTTCGTAATGGTAGAACCTGAATCTGATGGACCAGACATTGCTGCAAAACTAAATGGGACTGAATTTATGTCAAGAAATATCAAAGTTGATGTTGCTAAGACCAAAGAGAAAGGTGGAAAATCCGCAAGAGAATTAAGAGCGATTGCGGAAGAAGAATCTGCTGGTAAGAAGAAGAAATTCAGAAGAAATAGAAACTGAGGTGTTATCTTGGTCGAGCCAAATAAAACATGGCTCATAGTCGACGGTTATGAGGATGAGCCTGCAGCATTTGGCGTTCCGCCATATGTCGGATTTCACATAAGATACATCTGCGGCGTTTTGGAAAAGAGAAACATTGAATATGAATACTGTACTATTGATTCCTACAGAATTAATTCCCATTCCCTCGAAGGTCGATTAGGAATTGTGATATTGGCGGGAGCGGTTGTTCCAGGTAAGTATCTGCGTGGCACTCCAATATCACTCAATGAAACGAGAGATATAATTTTGAAAACACCAAGAGACATTCCAATTTTATGCGGAGGCTGGGCTATCAGGGGATGGAGACATCAAGGTTGGAATCCGCTGCAAAGCAACCTATTTCTTGCTTTACAAGATACAGATGCGACATTAGATCATTTCCTTGAAAGCAATACCTGGAAACATCAAAGAAGAAATTCCGAACAATGGACAGAGTGGGCACACTTAGGTGCGGCATCAAAGGCTGTTACACATAATCCAGACCTCCATGGACCTCTAACCTATGAGGTGGAAGTTTACCAAGGGTGTGTACGGTACAAACGTGGATGCAAATTTTGTATCGAGCCAAAAAAAGGAGTCCCTATTTGGCGTAGCCCTGAAGACATAATTCAGGAAGTGAAAATCGCTCATGACATGGGTGTTGAACACGTAAGGCTTGGTGGGATGACCGACACTTACACCTACATGGCTGAGGGAGTTGTTGAATTAGAATATCCAGTTCCAAATCCTGAACCAATTGCAAAATTATTGTACGGGCTGAGAGACGATGAACGATTGAAAATACTCCATACTGACAATGGAAATCCTTCGATTATTGCTGAAAATCTAGAACCTTCTGAGGAGATAACAAAAACGCTTACTGAAACACTATCTGATGGAGCGGTTTTATCCTTTGGACTAGAATCTGCTGACCCTAGTGTTCATCAGGAAAACTGGTTGAATTGCGATTCCAAGCAATTGAAGAGTGCAATCGCTCTAATCAATAAATATGGACGAGAAAAAGGCGAAAGGGGATTACCAAAATTGCTTCCTGGATTGAATTTCATCGCTGGACTAAATGGTGAAACCGATGATACTTACAATATCAATCTACAACTCCTGAGGGAGTTAAAGAGTGAAGGCCACATGATTAGACGAGTGAATATTAGACAGGTTGAAGGAGAAGGATTCCAAGAAATTAACAGTTCAAAATTCCAATCTTTCAAAAATACCGTGAGAGAAGAATTCGACGGGCCGCTTCTACAGGAAATGCTGCCTGTTGGAACCATTCTCGATGAAGTATGGTGGGAATCTCACGAAGGTCGTGTAAGACTACCTCGTCATCTCGAGCCAGAATCTAAGGATGAGGGAATACGAGGTAAACCGGGTATAACCTTTGGAAGACAGATTGGTGCATATCCAATTCTGGTCGGCCTAAACTACCTCGCACCATTAGAATCATACTCTCAAATAATGGTCACCAGTCATGGAGCAAGGTCGATTACAGGTATAGAAACGGGACTTGACATGCATAGCATTACTGAAAAACAGTTAGCGGCGATACCGGGGGTTTCTGCCAAAGGTGCTTGGAACCTTATTGGAAGTAGAGCCAAAGCTAAAGCAAAGAGTAAATCGTTCGATACGGTAGAAGATTGGTTCGATTCTTCAAATGTTCAAATCCCAACTATTGTGGATATTGGTAAAATCATTGTTTGATTATTCACCAATCCAAGCATAGGTACGCAGTCCTTCTTCGACTCCTTCTTCACCAACTTCGACTAGCGCAAACTCACCTTTTGGAGTGACCACAGATTCTGTTGCCAAGCCTTTGTGAAGTGCTTCATAGGTCAACTTGTCGATTGCAATTCTGCCTTCCAATCTCTCGAATAGATTCCAACGGCTTGCAATCTGTCTCCATGTTGGTTGAACTTCTGCTTCAAACACCTTTGCTTTAGCACCCGAACCATATCCACATAATCCGAATACTACCTCATCCAGTTTGGCGTTTTCTTCATAATCTGCTTCGAAAGTTGACATCAATGCTAGGAAAATTGAACCTGTATATTGATTGCCAATCAATGATGATGCTCGCTGTCCTTTCTCGATTCGGTCTTCGACGAATTGCTTGAATGATTCTGTTTTAGAGATAGCTCTTCGGTATGAATCCATTTCCTTATCCCATTCATCTTCTGTTTCAAAATCACTTTCCTTTGGCGCAGGGCCAATTTCCTCCACGACTGCAGCCCATTCTGTTAGGTGCTCACGGTCATGTCTGAACACATCGGGGAACATTCTCTTTGCTTGGAATGCATAAGGCAAGTGCATTATGATACGAGCCCACTGCTCTGTTAATATCTCGTCCATTTCTGGGTCAAATCTACCCTGGGAAATCGCTTTTTGACTGAAATGTGTAAATGCTTGCTTGACCGCTTCTCGATAACATCGGTTTGAGAATTGGCCATCGAAAACTGGTTCATCTCTGTGAACCTTGACGTTTTCTTCGCCGTGGGCAAAGATTCCTAATCTTCGAACTGTTGATTCAGGAAGATGCTTGATCATAGCATCAGCCATTCCGTCCCTAATCGTTGCACCCGCTTCAGCAGCTAATTGAAGAACGTGGTCGATTACGGATTGAATCGAAACCATTCTTCTAGGTTTGAAGAAATCGTGGACAGGAGTTGTTGATACTCCCCATCTATCTGGTATTGCAACCAATCTTGGATTGTGTCTTACAAGGAGAGCACCTCCTCCAGCACCTTGTGTATATTCTCCAGATGATTCTAAATCGTATTTTGCGTTGTCAGAAAATACTACAATCCCCATTCTATCTTCTTCTTCGCCACCTCTAGCGACCCAATCAAGGGTATTGTGCAACGCGTCTACTGCGCCTATACAAGCAAATGTCATATCTACTACGTCACAACCTCTGAAACAATCTTCACCATAGATTTCTCCATAGCGGTGAGTCAACATATCGACAATGTATGTCGCAGTTGGTTTTGCCCCATCTAATGCTGATTCCGTCCCGAGATAAATTCGGCCGATATCTCTCGGGTCTAGGCCGTTTCTATCAATTAATCGACAAACAGCATTCGCACCCATGGTTGCAGTATCCTCATGAACATCAGGAATTGCCATCGCAGCCAAACCTAAACCCTTGTTTAACTTGGAATAATCAGCGCCTCGCATTGCTGCGAAGTCTTCCATATCCATGTATAACCTTGGAAAGTGAATCGCCATATCGTCGATTCCTACCTTAACTCCCATCAAGTCTTTGTCGAAATTTTGTATATATGACCGATTCCCCTATTTTCTTTTAAAAACTGGTGTTCTAGACTACACCGAAATTATGCAGCGTTTCTGATTATTCTTGAAACTAAATAGTGAAATTGTAGTGGCAATCTCAATCAATATCAACCATTACGGCTATTCATGGCGACATGGGTAATAACTGGAGCAAACCGAGGAATTGGTAAGGAGTTCGTTGAGCGACTATTAGCAGATGGTCACACTGTTTTCGCTGGCATGAGAGATATCACATCTTTAGATTTTGAACATGAAAACCTGACCTTGCTAAAGCTTGACGTCAGCGATACCGAATCCGCAGAAGAATTTGGATATATGATAAATTCAATGACTGAAACTGTAGATGTTCTTGTAAACAACGCCGGCATGATGGATGGTCGCTGGACTGCATTTGAAGAGGTCGACATGGAAAAATCTCTCGAGGTGCTAAATGTCAACACAATCGGGCCAATGCGTGTAACTCAGGCTTTATGGCCAACTCTGAAATCGACACCTAATGCAAAAGTAGCGATGATAACCAGTTTGATGGGATCCATCGATGATTGCATGAGTGGAAGGTCTTACGCATACAGAACTAGTAAGACTGGACTGAATATGATAACAAAGGTGCTTTCAATCGAAGGAAGAGATTGTGATATTACGGTCAGTTGCTACCATCCAGGATGGGTAAAAACCGACATGGGAGGAGAGAGAGCTCCTGTTTCTAAAGCCGATTCCGTGAGCGGTTTGTTATCTTTAATCAACGGTCAAACAATGGAAATGTCTGGTCGTTTTTTTGAGTACACGGGAGCAGAATTCCCATGGTGAGCGACATCTTAAATGCCGCAAAAAAACTCTCAGATGAATGTGATAATTTAATTCCGAAACTGTTGAAGATAAAAGACTTGGAATACGTCACAAATCCACTAAATTATGCATGGCAATACCATGAATCATACATCACGCAGTATTCAGGTTTAGGAGCAAAAACTCTACTCTTAGGGATGAATCCTGGGCCCTATGGAATGGCTCAGTGCGGAGTACCTTTTGGTGCGACTGAAGTCGCCAAGTATTTTCTAAAAATTTCAGGCGATTTTACCGACCCCGAAGGCAGGCATCCCAAAAGACCGATAGAAGGCCTTGATTTCGAACGTCAAGAAATCAGTGGAACAAGATTATGGGGATTATTACAACAAATATGGAACACACCTGAAGAAATACACAAGAATGTGTTCCTTGTCAACCATTGCCCCCTCCTACTACTCGGAGAAACAGGTAGAAACATAACGCCGGACAACATCTCTCGACCTGCACTAAAAAAACTCATGAAATCTTGTGATAACCATCTACTTTCAGTAGTTAAGTCGTTAGGAATAACCCGAGTTGTGGGGGTTGGAAAATACGCTGAGAAGAGAGCGAAATTAGCCTTGCAAGGACTCGATATTGAAATCACAACATGTTGGCACCCTTCGCCTGCGTCACCTCTTGCGAACAGAAATGATGGCGAAGATTGGCGAAATAACGTGAAATCTATTCTACTAAGGGAGTATTATTAGGTTGAGTCAAGTCTCATCAAACATGCCGCAGATGGCTTGGCCGAGACAACCTACTGACAGACAGTGGATCAAACCGGAAGGAGATGACCCAAGAACGCTTTACCAAATGCTAATGGTAAGTCAGGAAAAATTTGGGGATAGCCCTTGTTTTGGATATATTCCAAACCCTGGAATGCCAAGAGTACACCTAACTTACAACCAATTCGGAGAATTGGCAACCTCAGTTGCAAAAGGTCTTCGAGATATTGGAGTTGTAAAAGATGACAGAGTCGCAATCATCGTAGACAATTCTGTTGAATGGGCTGCATTATCCTATGGTGCAAACGCATTGGGAGCTGCATATACAGCAATGTACACACATCAACACGGTAAAGATTGGGCTTACATCCTAGCCGATTCGACTCCATCGGTTGTAGCAGTCGCAAATACTGAGGTTTTGGATAAATTGTGTGATGCATTAGGAGAAGAAGGCTGGCCTTCATCCGGAGTTCTTCTTCTTGGCGATGAGCCTGCTAACAAACTTCCACCATCAAGTGTCGAAGTAAGAATGTGGTCTGATTTCGTGGCTATGGGTCGCAGTGCTAGTGATTTAGAAGGTTTTAATGATGACCACACCTCTCTTTCAACCTTGATTTACACCTCTGGAACAACTGGAAATCCTAAGGGAGTCATGCTATCGAATTGGAACACATTGTCAAACGTCCTTTGTGTTCAAGGAGTATTCGAATTATATCCAGGTGACAAGAATGCTGCATTCTTGCCTTGGGCACACTCATTCGGTTCAACCTTCGACCTTCACTGGATGATTAGAATGGGAGTTCACATCAACCTAATTTCAGACCTAACAAGAATTGCAGACGAGTGCATTGAGATCCAACCAGCTGCTCTATTGGCTGTTCCAAGGGTTTGGAACAAATTCTACGACAGAGTTAACGGACAATTCGAGGCTGCAACTGGACTAAAGGCTAAATTCATCGCTAACGCTCAGAAATCGGCAGAGAAGAGAATCGCAAAAGCAGGCGTACAATGTGACGCTGTGGCTCCTAGTGGCTTCTTTGACAAAATATGGGACAAATTGGTCTGGAAGAAAGTTAGAGCACGATTTGGTGGAAAGATTCGATTCTGTATGTCTGGTGCAGCAGCGCTATCTCCAGATGTTGCAGCATTCGTGCAAAAAGTAGGATTCAACTGCTATGAAGGATATGGATTAACCGAAACCAGCCCTCTAGTATCTGCAAACGGATGGATGGGCAAAGGCAAATCTCGCCTAAACACGGTTGGTATGCCTGCAAACGGAGTGCGTGTTGAGATCGACAAGAGCGCATGGGATGACCCAGACCGCCCTGATGAAGGAGAAATCATCGTATACGGACCAAACGTAATGCAAGGATACTGGAACCTACCTGAAGCTACTGCTGAAGTGATGACTGAAGACGGTGGATTCAGAACTGGTGACCTTGGAAAGATGGTCGATGGCTATCTATCAATCACAGGTCGTGTAAAGAGCCAATTCAAGTTAGAAAATGGAAAGTATGTTTCTCCAGCACCTCTAGAAGAGAATCTCAAGTTAAGCCCGCTAGTCGAACAGTGTGTCCTTGACGGAAGAAACATGCAACATACATTCCTAATCGTTCACCCATCGGCTGATGCCCTTAGAGAAGCAGCATCTGCAGCGGGCGTATCAGTTCCTGCCGATAACGCAGCAATGTGCAATGATGATGGTGTCAAGACTTGGTTCCTAAATCACCTGAAAGAAAACAACATGCTCGCACCAAATTGGAAGGGATATGAAGTTGCTAGAAATATCATTCTAGACCCTGAAGAGTGGACCGTTGACAACGATATGATGACTCCATCATTGAAGGTCAAACTACGTAATCTTCTCGCTCATCACGATGAAGCAATCAAGTCCCTTTGAGTAACGCTGGATTGATTTAGTCAATGGCTTGTAGCCTAATCATGCGAAGAGCATTTTTTGTAATACTTGTTTTACTCATCGGAGTCATACCTTTGCAAACCTCAGCCCAAGTTTCTGTGCCAGCAGTAGAACTAATTTGTATCAACCAAATTGATGAAATGTCCGTTGGACCAAATAGTCCTATGGCTGAAATCGATGCATCTCCAACAAATAATAATACCACTATATTCGAACCAATTAGTTGCACAGTATCAAATCCAAATTCATACTCTGAGAGAATACAAATTCAAATTGATTCTAATGGTTTATCAGTAGATGAATCCGCAGGTACGATTTCTCTTGGGCCGAATGCTAACGAATCATTCAACATCAGCCTATCGGGAGAGTTAGGAATGGCTCCAGATATCAGAATTATCAACATCACTGCAACAGTTGTTGAAGCAAATGGCGCACCTCCGCCCAGTGTAGCAAAAAGTCATGCAGAGGGAGAGATCTGGATATCTAATGATGAATGGATCGAGCCAGAAGTAATGCGACCCTGTTATTCAAATTTTACAGAAGAAATGATACATCAAGCAAATAATTGGAGATTTGTATTAATGGGATTGCAGTACACTAATAACAGCGGCATCATGATTAACAGCACAGTAAAAATCCAACTCAATCATACCGCTGCGCCTCTACATTCTGAAAATTTTGCTTTGCTTGCTCTGGCTGGATGTTATGACGACTCAATTTTTCATAGAGTGATTGATAATTTTATTATTCAGTCTGGTGATGTAGAATATGGCAATGGCCAGGGAGGATATACTGCAAAGTGGTATGGTTATTGTAACGGATATAATCAAGACAGTGAAGGAGAAGTATACACCTCCGAAGATTGTAACTTTGAGCAATGGTCTATACCAGGAGAACATCAAAATGGATTAAAGCATAGACCAGGTGTTGTTGCAGCTGCAAACGCCGGTTTGAATACAGATGGCAGTCAATTTTACATCTTGCCCAGTGATTCAAACCCAACCCATCTTGATTGGAGTGAAGGTAAGGATTGTCTAACCTCATCATGCCATACAATCTTTGGAATGGTTGTTGAAGGGCAGGAGCATATTGATGCTATTTCAGAAATCCCTACCTCTGGTTCAGATAAGCCAACCAACGACGCAACAATCATCCATGTGACGCTATGGAATGGAACTGATACGGATGATGATGGAATTCCTGACGATTTAGATGATTTTCCGAATAATCCCGAGGAAAACTTAGACTCTGATGATGATGGAGTTGGAGATAATTCTGATGCATTTCCTGATGATGCAAATGAAACTACAGACTCTGATGCTGATGGAGTAGGCGATAATTCTGATGTGTTTCCTGATGATGCAAATGAAACTACAGACTCTGATGGTGATGGAGTAGGCGATAATTCTGATGTGTTTCCTAATGATGCCAACGAAACTCATGATGATGACGGAGACGGAGTAGGAAACAATTCTGATGAATTCCCTCAAGATCCAACCGAACAATACGATGACGACCAAGACGGAGTTGGAAATAATGCTGATGATTTCCCAAATAATGCCCTAATGAGCAATTGGGCCACTGTGTACGCTACTGTTGGAATTTTACTCGTTTTGTTAATTGCTGCTGGCGTAATGATTTCAAGGATGAAAAAGCAAGAAGAGTTGCCAAACGTTGCTGCAGATTCAGATTTACAAAAGTTGCAAAATGAAATCGATGAATTAGAAAAGAAAAAGGCTGAACTAATAGGTCTTCAAGACCCAACAGCCGAATTATTCGAAGATTGATTACTCGAAGGCTGTAAATGCACTTGCAGTGCGAGCTTTAGAGCGAAGTTGGGCAGCTCTTGTCTGTTCTGCGACTCTTCTTGCTCTTAGTTCGCTCTTCATTCCAGGAGAAGCGATTAAGCACACTGCAATGCCTAAAATCGCTCCACCAGCCAATGATGCATACAAAGGAATCTGTAATGCATATGAGTTTATTCCTCCTGCTGCTAAACCGATTACCAACCCAATTCCTAGAGGTTTTTCGGCGAGTTTTACTAAAGAAGCGCTACCTTTGATTACTTCTGTTAGAGGTTTTGCCATTAGGCAGAAGTTACAAAGACGGTAAATAAACTAACCTTTTGGAAAATCAATCAGACCATATTTCTGATTAAAGAGTAAATACGCCAGATAAGAAGTGATAAATTTGAATAGATTTATTTATTCTACATCCAAAGTTAAAGTCATGAGCCCAACAAGGACCATTAACGTAGTGACATTGAGTTTGATTTTACTTCTAGCCGGATGCTTCGGCCTAGGAGATAGTGCAGAAGCAGATTCGAATGATGACTATGAGCCTAACGCAGCACCTGTAATTTCATTAGAACAACCATTTTCACAGAACTCACCAATTTGTGATGGTAACTTCTGTAATATCACCATGTATCATGCAGTAGTAGATCCGGATGGAGACCTATTGACAAAAGGCTGGGATTACGATTTGGATGGAATCATAGATTTTGAGGTCCAAGAAAATCGAGGACTTAACGACCTTTCAATTCCAATCTCAAACATGTTAAATTTAAGTTATGATTACTACACATCAATCGCTTTCATCGCCATAGATTCAGAAGATTTCGCATCTGCTGAATTAGTAAACCTAGGCGCTGGAGTATTTGTCTATTCCTCGACAGGCCCATATTTCTTCTATGACAGAGACGCAAGTGGAACTTTGGGCGAGACTACCAATGACGCATTGGTACACATCCAACTAACTAGTGGTGACAGCCTAAACTGGGCTACACTAAGAGTATCCATTGTTGTAGATGGTGGAGCATCAAACATCTGTGATGCAGACGAGGGTGACGCAGCATGTGTATTCATGACTGACGGCGAAACCACATGGGATGTCGCAGAAGAGATCACCATCAAAGAAAACGGACAAGACCTTTGTAACGGACAAGATGGCGGCTGTGATGTCGCTGTGACCCTAACAAAGATCGGTGTCGGTAACGAAGGTGACATGATCATCGCAACTGTTAACGCATACGCTGATGCAACTCAGTGAAACAACTCTCAGAATTTGAGTAGCACGGGCGAATTCGGCGAATAATTTGACGATGTAAAAATCGTCGGGTTTTTGAACCTTTAGTGAAGGATTTGTGACAACATTTTTAGACCGAAAACACAGCGTTCATACTCCGCACTGGGGGAGAGAAATATGGACACTTTAGAAGACTACGAACAGCTGTACGAAGACATAACCGAATTGAACTACACGGCCTTCTTTGAGGACTATGAATACGAGATAGATTTCGATGATTATCTACTCAAAGTTGACGTTAGTTATCGTGTTGAATATATGCGATTTCCAATCGGAGATCCTGAAATGGAAACAAGATTAGATTCAGTATGTGAAAACGTAGCATACGAGATAATCAGAAAGAATGCCATCCATGAAAGCATGGGGAGTTTGTTAGGTGAAGAAGAGGAAGAAGAGGAAGAAGAACCTGATGAAAATGACTTTGATGAAATCGAGCATCAAAGACTAAAGGAGCAACTCCAAAACAACATCGAATTATTCACTAAGCAAAAAGGAAAGGTGCACAAGCAGACCTATCCTCAAAATCGAATGTTCAAGCGAAAGGACTTCTGGTTAATTCAAAAGATTGACTTTGTCAATAATGCAATTGATTCAGGTGATGCCTATGAAGCAGCCTTCGAAGAGTCGGTGAATGAAGGATATTATGTCTTGAAGGAGAGGGGTGGAGACCCAAAACACGACATTTTCTTCATCGTTGAAGTCTAATTGGAAATTTAAATTTTCAATTGGAAAATTACCATGGGAATTTAGCCGACCACATGAATAAATCGTTGACGATAACTTGTATCGCTAAAGCAATTGAACCTGCCAGCATCCAGCCTGAACCATCTATGCCAGATTGGTATCCATCGTATGCTAATAGAATGAACATCACATTCCCAATCGAAACTATCGCGAGAATTCCAATGACCAAGAATGGAGTCCAGGAATAGTTGTTATTCATGTGGAAGATTGTACTATCGATCCACAAGGCAGATGGAATTAAAAATAGAGCATAAGCCAAGAATAACCGATTAAATCCCTTACCATCGGAAGCATCTTGCCAAGGCCATTTCAAAGCCTCAAGAGTTGCTACGTCCAGTTGGAATAATGCGATCCACCAGTAAACAAGCCAACCTACAGCGGCAAGGAGCATAAATGGAACGATGTAGGTCGTCCAAGAAGCAGGTATACCACCCCACAATGCCATTTTGTCATCTAGTCTTGACAAGGCGTATGCATAGCTGATTAGAACAAGAGGACCTGCAATGAAGGTGAATGTTCTGATAGTTTCCCGAGTTATCTCCATACAACTCCCAATTCAATTATACTGATAATATATTGTTCGGCAATCTTTGAAACATGTAGGTTTTCAAAAAATAGCAAATTAACCATGAATTTTTAATTTTGTTTTGATTTTATTTAAATTTGATTGGCCGAAGTAGATGGAAAAGTAACAATTCTATCTAATTTTGATACGAATAGTTAATTTTACGTACCTAATATATAACATTTTGAAATTGGCATCAATTGAATAGGTGTGGGATTTTATCCAAAAAGCGATATTTTTTCCGAAACCTTTTTATCATACCACAGCATAGGACCTACCGCAGCGGAAAACGGTGATACCATGCAGAACACAATCATGAGGAGGGAGCGACTTCGCAGTCGCTACTAAGATTGTCAATTGGATGCAAAGTCCCTGCGAATTGTTGACTTTCTCAGTTGACACAATTGGAATGAGACCTAGTTCATCATTTCAAGTCAATTTAGGCAAAGAGGGTATGGTGTAGTGGATATCATAGAGGGCTTCGGATCCTTAGACTCCGGTTCGAATCCGGATACCCTCGCTGCCTAATTAGAAAGGAGGAATAAAAATGAAAACTGAAAAAATAGAACAAAAGAAAGAATTTGATGGAACGATAAACGGTGTTTCCGGATTTGTTGAAAATCCGAGATATGAGAACTGCTACATATACACGGGTATGTCACCTTTGGCGAGATGCTGGGTGTTTTGTATTGGAGATGAAGTAGAAATTCACAACGTCATCGTGCATGAATCCAACAATAGAAGAAAAGGCATTGGCAGAGAAATGATTAGAGCAATCAGAAATGCATTCCCAAACAAAACAATCTGGGTCGATACTTGGAATTGTTCGAGAGGTTTCTGGGAAAAAATGGTGGATGAAGGGTTCATTGATGAAATAGAAAATGAACACAATTGGCCATGTTTCAATACGAGTTGTATGACATGCCATCCAGTTAGAAACGATAACAGAAGGAGGTGTTATTTCTGAGCGATAAAACTGATTTTAATGGTTGGCTTGATTTTGATTGGTTCATCGAAATTGATACATTTGAATTTTTCATCGAAGCAATAGATTCTTGGAATAGGAATAATCCAAACAACGAACAAAGATGGGAGGTTTGGCCAGAAGATATCGAAGCATTTTCTATGATTCCCAAGGAAATCACAGATTCTGGCCTCAAAAATGAAGAAGAAATTTACGCGATAAAGCAAGAATGGCTAGATTTTGCAAAATATATTTCCGAGACACCTGATATCAAAATAAAAGAGAACACAATTACAATAGAAGGAAAATACGGCACGAAATTCTCCTTTGACATCAGCTTAGAGCAATCCTTGTGGTTGCCCCCTGGAGGTGTAAATGAATATGGTAGTAGTCTCAAAGAAATTCAAAACGGTGCAAGAGGCAAGAGCGATCTTGGAATACACATGAAATATCTTGAGGCCTCTACATCAACTTGGAATATTAAAATCAACACTCCTGATGATGGGCTTGGTTTTCAGGACTTCCCAGAACATGTTAAGGGATTAGAATTGAAACAATATGAGGCGTATTCCACTTACATATATCCAACAAAAGACACACTGCTCGATAATCTGAAATATCTGTTCGAGTTGCTAATCGAAGATTTTCACATCTGGGAAATCTTGCATGAACAAGAGGTTAACAGAAGAAAACTGGATGAAGAGTGGAACAAAAAATGGCCCAATGGAAGGCCTGATGATTGGATGTATTTGTGAGGTGATAAAATGAGTGAAGTAGAACAATTTAGTAGAAAAGAAATTGAAGAGATTAGAAATTGGAAACCAAGCCCTAGCGCTCCTTTGTGGGATTATGCTGAGGGAGAAGAAAATGAGCCATTTTTCGATAATTTAGAATTGCAACATATTTTACAAAGCGGTCCAACCTGTGTGCCGACCACACTAGCAATGATTGCAAGAAGTACCGGTGCCGATGTCGGCCCAGATTACTTCAAGTTGAGAATAAATTCTCAGTCACCACATTCTTGGTCTGAAGCGTTGGAACCGTTTGGATACCAACTCGCATATTGTAATCATGACCTCAGAAGGTTAGATTATTACATTGATGAACTGGTTGAGTATGATGACCTGTTTTTCTTGTGCTTTTATTCAGAAAACCCGCCATACGACCCTGATTCAAACAATAAATTGTGTATGTCGCATATAGTAACGCTATACAAAGACAAGATAATTGATACTGCAAAAAGAGGAGAATTTGGTGTGTCTGAAGCCAAACAATATCCAAGGCTGAACAGGCCAACAAAGAGAATATTCAGAGTGGTTCCCACTGGCCATTCTAGGAGAGTGTAGGTGGTTTCATGTTCTGGAGTAATGAGAATTTATCTTTGGAGGTACCATTCCCCAAGGCATCGGATAGACCTTTGATTGTATACCATCCAGCAGCAGGACCAAACTACCTCTCATCATGGTCAATTATGGTCGAAAATAACCAACCGTTCATATTATTGTGTGATGACATAGGTCCACATTATCCTGATGATTGGCCGTTTCTTAGAGATGTGGTGGAAAGTGAATATTTTGTTAGAATGTATAACCCACTGATTGGAGGCAGAGCATATAGAAATCCAGAACTTGGCTTTGAAAATATGCTAATACACAGGTCAATTGATGTAAAGGATGCTATACACGATTTACCGTTAGTGGACATATTGTACCTAGATTGGCTAGATCCATTTTTTGAAAATGTTGATTCTGAAAAATCGTTTGAAAAAATAATTCAAAAAGTGGCTAAACTTGTAAGAGATGATGGATTGATTATCCTTGATAACAAACACAAGGACGCAATACCAAATTGGTTTATACATACATCATCTTTCTTCGATTTAAATCCAAACTTATCAGTAGAATATCTAGGAGTAGGAGATTGGCCAATTCCCTATGTGAATATCGAAGGCGTGAGGCCTGTTATAGCTGATTTATTCAGGGTTAAGAATAGAAAGACCACGCATAGCACGTTTGATTTCCTAGCGAAACTAAATCATGAAAGAAGATTGAATGTCGAGGATTTAGAGAGGATAAAATCGACGCCACCGAGAAGAGTTCCAGGCCATCCAGATAGGGACACATGGCTTGAGAATTATCTAAACCACTTGGATACGCCGAAATATTTTCCAAAACCACAATATCCGTTCCCAACCGAATATGTTTGGAAGCAATCAGAATATGAAAAATGGATTGAAAATTTGATAGAAAATTTCGACCAATTGAGACCTGTTAGAAGAAAAGAAAGGTCGATAATCATCAACGGTGTTGAAATCGTTTTTGTTCACGGAGATATTTTAGATCATCTGGATTGGTTGAAAAGTCAAAATGCAAGTCTACTTTTGAGGAAAAAATTGTTCAGTGAATGTGAAAAGAAAATGTATGCAACTATGGAGAATTCTCCAAGAATTCAAAGAGATTTTTACTCTTGTAAAATCCCTAATCTGAAATGGTCTGAACCAAATTCTACCAAAGACCTGACCCTCAAATTATTGGACTTAGCACAGACCAATATTGCTGCAACAATCGCACATGGCGATGCTAGTATTTCCCAATTGGAAAATCAAATTTGCCAATATAAAAATCATGTCAAAAAATTAATCATTTTTCACCTTGATGAAGATGATTATTCGTCGTGATTTGGCAGAGAAGTTTCCTCAGCAGAACCTGAACTCCAGTCATAAATTCCAATGCCTGATTTTCGACCTAGCCGTCCCATCGAAACCAACTTTTCAAGAAGTGGGTGAGGGGTGTAAGAATCATCTCCAAATGAATCTTTGAGGTTTAGTAAAATGTCTCTTCGGACATCTAGGCCAACTAGATCGGTGAGTGCTAGTGGCCCCATTGGATGTTTGTATCCTAGAACCATAGCAGTGTCGATATCCTTTGCGCTGGCTACACCATCCGCTAACATTCTAATCGCTTCGTTCCCAAGAACTACCCCTAGACGAGAGGTTGCAAAACCTGGAACATCTCTAACCAGAATTGTGGTTTTTCCCATCAATTCTCCAGCTTCTTTTGCAACTTCTATGGTTCCTTCAGCACAATCGTCGTGGCGTACCAACTCTAGAAGTTTCATTATTGGAACGGGATTAAAGAAATGCATTCCAATGACATTTTGTGGCCTTCCGGAAGCCAATGCAATCTCTTTGATAGATAATGAAGAAGTATTTGTTCCGAGTATACAACTAGATTTCGTCAGGGCACCTAATTCTGCAAATATCTTATGCTTTAAATCAGGTATTTCAGGTACTGCTTCAATGACTAAGTCAACATCGCTTACAGCATCGCTTAAGTTCGAAACTGCGCTAAGATTAGCACCCCATTCTGCTTTTTGTTCAGATGTGGTTTTCCCTCTTTCAATTCCCTTATTCCAAAAGGCATCGATAGTGTTCATACCTTTTTCAAGACCTTCGGGAAACGCATCATAGAGATTGGTTTTCCATCCTGCCTGAGCACAAACTTGGGCTATTCCTGCGCCCATAGTTCCAGCACCTATTACAGCGACTGAATTAATTCGCATAGTACACTCTAAGCGTCAGGGGTTGATGATGGTTCCTTGGTTTGGGCCAAATATACTCCACCGGCAATTAGAATGAAAGAAATAACAAGCGAAACACCTAATTTTTCATCCAGCAACACCCAACCCCCAAGGATCCCAAATAATGGGACGAGATATACGTAAAATGATGCTCTAGCAGCACCGATAATCTTGATTCCATCAGCAAACCAGACATAACTCAGGACAGTAGAACCAATAGCCAAAAACACTACCCAAAACCAGGCTTTGTTCGAAGCTTCAAAAGCAAATCCGACACTGTATATTTCGACTATAGCCGCCGGGGTTTGAATCAACAAACCTACAGTGCTTGCCCAAACAGTGAGGTGTAGAGGAGATAGTGCATTTTCTCCAGTCATCACCTTTTTCATCAAGATAGAAGCGCTTGCCCATGACAATGCTGCAAGACCGATTAATACATCTCCAAGCAATCTTTCCTGATTTGGGATGATGACATTTGGCGAATACCAACCAAGAACAGCAACTCCGCTGAAAGCCAAAAGAATACCCAATCCGAGCCTTCTACTGAATTTTTCACCGAGGAAGGGCACTGCTAAAATTGCAGTAAATAATGGATTGAATGTAATCATTAGAGATGCATCACCAGCGGCAGTGTATTTCATCCCGTACATGAAAAATGCCTGATAAACAAATGTCGATAAAAATCCAATTTGGGCCAGCGAATACCACTGCCCTTTAGTTGGTAATTGCCATTGGCTTGTAGCTTTTATAAATACTAAAAAACAAGCCACTGCGATAACATATCTTACCCATCCTGCGGTAAATGGTGGTATTTCTTGAGCCACCACTCTGCCTGCAACCCAGCCAATGCCCCAAATGAAGGCCACGAGCAACAACTTGCCGTGGACCGAGGCATTATTCATCAAAATCGCTCCAAACCTAGCTGGAGTATTCTTGCTCTTGGTAAGCCAATTTCTGGCATTCCATCAGCAGGAGCATGAATTTTCAGACCTTCTAATCGTTGAACATATAGTCCGTAGGAAGCAATATCGTCTGGCCTGTATGGAGTTTCGAGTCCTAATTTTGCTAAACCTTCACACGCTTTCTGCGTGTATATTGATAAACATTGGTTTCAAAATGCATCCAAATTGATAATCTACCGCAATCGATATTTTCCAAAGTCAACAGGTGTTCAAGCAAACCAACATCTGGATAGCGAATAGTTTGAATCGCCATATCTATTTCCATTGCGATTTCCTCTTGCCAAGCATATGGAGTGTGGTTTGCCCAAGTATCTGAAACTCCGATATGTTCAATTACGTCATCGCCAGTAATTGCAAATAATGCCTCTTGGTACGGCCTATCTTCATAGGCATCACTGACCAAACCAGGTAAAGCAGAATAGAACTCAGAGAGTTGAGATTCATCTGCCCCGTACAGGGAAACGGGGATCAATCTACTCACCTCAAGCAGTTGCGCCAATTCCACTAGCGATTTGTCTTGGAGTAAGTGGCTTGTCTTCAATCCACTGTTGCTTGAAAATTTCTTTCAGAGCTTCTTCATCCTCTGGTGTTGGAAGAACAGTAAGCAAGTATGCTTGGTATTCTTCATCGGTTCCAGTGAATTCTGTGCCATCGGTGTAGCACTTCTTACCTGCGAATGCACCGATATCTCTGTTGAAGTTCTCGTGTGGGACGAATAGTTCTACTCCACAGCCTTCTGGAAGGTATCCGTTCAATTTCTCGACTTCCTTTACAATTTCATCGTGATAATGACCTCGTCCTTCTTCGTTTAGGATTTCTTTGTCAACGTCGATGCCGCCTTCTAGTTTCTTTCTCTCGTCCCAGCGACCCTTTACTCCCCACACATATGCCCAGTGAGCAGATGTAGATGAGTCGGTTCCAAACAAGTCGTGTGCGGTTGCAACCCACTTGTTCATGTATCTCTGTAGCATATCTAGAGGAATTACTTCGGCCTTGATTATTCTTCTAAGTCCGTTTGAACCTGTTCCTAGGTGGAAGGACTCTTCCTTTAGCATTGGACCCATTGAAGCAGCCAGTGGCTTGAATGCAGATGTGGACAGCATTCCAAGTTGGAATTTGCCGTCTCTGTCGACGAACATGGTGTAGCAGAAGAAATCTAACCAATGTGGCATTGGTCGATTGAATGCACCGAGGAGCCTGTCACCATCTTGTGCATTTCTCTCTAGGAGTTTTTGTGCTTCTCTTCTTCCCTGCTGACCGAAGTAAGTCATTAGTAGGTAAGCCATTTGCCAGCCATGTCTTTGCTCTTCAGCCATGATTCTAGCTGCAGCATATCTGTCATAGTCAGTTGGCGCAGTGGCCAGTAGATGCCTCTGTTGCTCAACAGATGCGAACTCTGTGTCGCCTTGAACGGTAATCATTGAAATCAGAGCGTCTCTAATGTTTTGGTGAGGCACTTGTAGTGCTCTTTCCCACTTTGTTCTTCCAGCGTAATCTCCGAATTCGATAACGTCACCGGCTCTATCCCAGTCAAACAAAATTGAAAGGTCAAAATCGCCAAGCCATTCTCTGTCGAACCCGACTCTGTCTTGCCAGTCTTCGAAGTTCGAAATCCATTCTTCCCAGGTTGTAGGTAGTTCGCCCATGATTACCCGAAGGATAACTATCTAATGTAAAATTTGCGAACATGTTCGCACGAACATGTTAGGAGTTCTTTCTTACATCATCCGAAAAAGTGTTGATTATTGTACCTTCGATTTTGTGAAGGTGTACCGAGAGTGTTGACTTGCTTATGTCCAAAATCTCAGCAAGTGCGCTGAGAGTGATTCTTCTAGGGGCATCCCAGTATCCTTCATTTATTGCCGTATCAAAAATAATTCTCTGACGTGGAGTTAACATTCTAGTTCCACTAGATTTGGTTGAAACAACTCTGTAAGGAATATCTCCTTCGCGAAGTAATTGAACTAACTCTCTGCTTTTTTCGGCAGAGCATTCGATTGTCCAGTCAACCCACCCATCTCTAACCTCAAACGGTGATTGCGGAATCACTCCAACTTCCCTAAGTGGTTTGATGAAACCTCCTCCGCCTGGAGCAATGTCGACTTCAAACCGATTACCACCTAGATCTCGAACTTCATCCAACCCCGGATGGGAATCTAATTCATCGATTAGGTTTGAAGAGGTTGAAAGTCTAGCAGTTCCTCTTCCTTTACCTAATGGCATTGTTTCTTCAATCCGCAAAATAGCCTCTGGCCTAGACCTAGAAACATCACCTGACCAATGGCCTTCGGGTAGCCGCACCTCGATTCTAATTTGGTTTACCATATTATCACAATGGATGGGTCTTGTCATGTCTTGTGACAGTGCCGGTTTGAACATCGATTAATTCTGCAAAGGTCTGAACATTATCTTCTGTGACAATTACCCCAGGGAGATAACCATCACAAACTCCTGAAGCAGCAAAGATTGCATCGTCGCTCTTACAGAGGTCTGTTGCATCCCATAATCGTGTAAGGTCATCATTAACCATGGTTTCAGCCCTCTTTTCTTCTTCATCGGAACGGAATACTAAGCGTCCTTCGAAAACTCCACCAATCCCTCGAATGGCGGCAGCGGTAATGACTCCCTCTGGTGCTGCACCTATTCCGAGTAGCATATCGAATGGTCCATCCGGCCTTGCCGCCCAAATAGCTGCTGATACATCGCCGTCTCCCATCAAGTGTAATTGAGCACCAGCCTGTTTTACTTCTTTGAAAAGTTCAGAATGTCTCTCTCTATCTAGTGCAACGACCTTTACTTCAGAAATTGGTTTGTCCAGAACATCAGCAGCCTGTTCTAGATTGTAGGTCACGCCTCCGTCTAGGCTAATATGGCCAGTTAATTCAGGACCTGCTGCAATTTTATCCATGTAGCAATCAGGAGCGTGTAAAAGAGTACCTCTTGGAGCGGCTGCAAGAACAGCGATGGAATTTGGAGAATTGCTAGCACAATTATTTGTACATTCTAATGGGTCAACTGCGATATCTATTGATAGAGCACCATCCAAGCCAACTTGATTACCTAATTCCTCACCGATGAATAACATTGGTGCTTCGTCCCTTTCGCCTTCACCGATGGCTACTCTACCGTCGAATGGAACTTTGTCAAAGGTTCTTCTCATCGCTTCAACTGCTGCTGCGTCCGCTGCGTTCTTGTCACCTTTGCCACGCCAAGCAGCACTAGCGATTGCGGCTTGGTCAACAGCCTCTTGGAAATAATCCGCCAAGTCTGCAGTTCTCGCCATATTACATTCCACCGGCTTTAACTCAATAATAACTGAGGTTATTCTCCTTTGAATTTCTTGATGACTTTGATGTCAGAAATTGAGGTTGTAGGGTATTGTCCCTTCTCGTCTTTTTCAAGTGATTTCACCATGTCTAGAGCACATAATAGTCCAGCAGAAACTCCGGTTAGGGCTTCCATCTCGATTCCAGTTTTGTAGGTCGCTTTCACTTCAACAGTACATCTGAGATTGTTGTCTTCCCATGACCAATCTACTTTGCAACCTTCAAGAGGTATAGGATGGCAATGTGGAATTATCCTAGGCGTATCCTTCACGGCCTGTATTGCGGCAATAGTTGACGCTTCAAGTACGTCGCCTTTAGAAACTGATTTTGATACAATCGCTTCTTTTGAGGCACTACATAATGTCACCAGTCCAGTAGCAATTGCTACCCTTTCAACAACTGATTTTGCTGAAATATCCACTACCCCTTGAATGCTTTTGTCCATAATGATCAACCCAATCCTGCTTTCCATTCAGTGCCGCTTGCACGTACTTCTTTTTTCCACAGCGGGGCCTGTCGTTTAAGTTCATCTATTAACCAAGAACAGCCTTCAAATGCTTCTTTCCGGTGTGGACTTGCTACATGAATTGAAACAATATTTTCACCAGGTCCTACAGAACCAATTCTGTGAGCCATAGCTACTGAATGAATAGAGAAATTTTCAATCGCTTGTTCGGCAAGTGAATGAAGTGTCTCCCCCAACTTCTCTTGCCAAGCATCAAACTCCAAACGGTATACTTCGTCCCCGTTTTCCATCCCACGAGTGATACCCAAAAATGAGACAATTGCTCCACAATTTTCAGTATCTAACTCTGCTCTTAAGGCATCCACATCTAGATTTTCGATTGCCTCTTTAATGACAATCCTGCCCTGCATGTGTACCTGCACATGTTCCGCATCCTTGAAACCATCTTCATACATGTGCTGTATATGTCGGAGGTCGGTCCAGTCAAAATTACGGGCGCCGGCCTATCTGGTTTAGCGGCAGCAACAGTCCTTGCAAAAGCCGGGGTAGAAGTACACGTACATGATGTAAGAGAAGATTCTGGTAAGCGTTTTGATGGAGATTTTCAGGCATTGGAAAACTGGTCTATGGATGTTGATTTCTTTGACCAATTGAAATCATGGGGATTTGACCCGAGTGAATTCAAGGCCACAGAATTTAGCGAAGTGGATTTAGTTCATCCTGATGATGAAATCTCCAAAACATACTCTCCTAAAGTCGCATACAGAATTGTTGAAAGAGGCACTTCAGAACATACCATCGACCAAGGTTTCAAGAGAATGGCAATTGCTGCTGGAGCAAATTTGCATTACAAAAGTAGGGTCAAAGAAGAAGACTGCCAAATTATTGCTTGTGGTCCAAAAGGAACCAGTGCTGTAGCATATGGTGAAATTTTCAAAACAAAACATCCAAACCATATCGCATTCCAATTAAACGATAAATTAGCACCTGGTGCCTATTCTTACCTAATTATAATCGATGGCGTAGGATTAATCTGCACTTGTCTATGGAGGAAACAAAAGGGCACAGATCGTTTCCTAAACGAAACGATTGCATGGTACCAGAAACACTACCCAGATATCGACATGGAACCAATTAAGAGAGTCGGTGGAAAAGGTGACTTCACAATCAACAAAAGATACTTCCAAGATGAGAGATACTATGTTGGTGAATCCGGTGGTTTGCAGGATTTCATGTGGGGCTTTGGGATGCGGATGGCTGTTTGGTCAGGATATCTCGCCGCTCAAGATATTCTTGGTAATTGCAATTATGAAAAAGAAGTTAGAAAACAACTTATGCCTTATGTAAGAACTTCTGTAGCGAACAGATTCTTGATGAATAGAGTAGGAGACAGGACCTTCAAATTCATGTGTAAGTCTTGGATGAAAGACCAGGCAAAGAGAAATGATGGACTTGTCTGGATTGGTAAATTATTCCGCCCAACTATATTCAAATCTATTCTTTACAAAATCATCAATCCTTTCATACTCAAAAAAGACCCTAAAGCTCACGGGAGAGGGAGTTCGCCGATTGCCATTTAGAAAAGCCTTGAAAAGAGATATATGGGAGCAATCGAAAGAGGCAAAAGAAATTGGTGAAAGATGGGATTTAATTCGAAAATCCGGCGGCACTACATCATTTACCGAAAATGCCGATTGACTCATTAAGCGAACCTGTGTGGCAGGGGTATGAGCGACCTATACGGACTAAAACTCGAACCAATGACAAACCACCTAGTCAACTACGGTACAACAGACAATGGAATTGCAGTTATCGAATTAGCATCTGACTCTGCTGGTGCACCTCTTCAAGGAGATGCAATGGGACCGAACACATACACTCACGGAATGATGAGAGATATCGATGAAGCGATTATCAAAGCAAGATTCGACGATGATGTCACTGTGATTGTAATAACTGGAAATGGATCCAAGTTCTTCTCAGCTGGCGCATCAATCCAGATGCTAAACAGTGTTACACCTGGATTCAAGTACAATTTCTGTCTTCACGCAAACGAGACACTATCTCGATTTGAACAAACTACCAAGTTGGTAATTTGTGCTATCAATGGACACGCTGTAGGAGGCGGATTAGAAATCGCAATGGCTGCAGATATCAGAATCGCAAGAAAGAACGCAGGCAAAGTCGGACTTCCTGAAATCAACCTAGGTGTTCTAGCGGGAACTGGTGGAACAGCAAGACTAACTCGCCTAATTGGAAAGGCAAAGGCACTAGAGATGATGGTCACAGGAGAATTGATGTCATTCGAGGATGCACTAAATTGCAACTTAATCAACCACCTATGGGAAGGAGATGCTGACGAGTTCAGAAGGGATGTTCTAGATTGGGCTAGCCAATTCACTCTACCAAACAAGGCAGTCAAGGCTGTTGGAAACATCAAGAGATCTTGCCAAACCGGTCCAGAAATTCCATTCGAATACCACTTGGCACTTGAGCGTGAATTACAAGCTGCTCTGTTCAACAGCAGTGATGCCAAAGAAGGAATCGCAGCATATGTTGAGAAGAGAGTCCCGAGTTTCGAAGGCCACTGAGACCTTCGCAATGGGGCCCCTCTGCTAAGGCGTCTTGTCAGAGGGTACCCATCCAATCACCATCGTTCGCATGGGTTTCGCAAGGGTTGTAAGGCAAAGTGCCCGCATCGGGGTGCGTCAAAATCAATTTCTACGCAGTTGTCTTATCATTTCGAGTCCTTTCAACGTGCCATATATGTGTTCAGAATTTTGTTGTTCCAATATTTTTTTACTTTCATTAAGGAGTTTCTCTGCAGCATCCAAATCATTCATTTGGATTGCCAATGAACCTAAGTTCTGCTTACACAAACCTTCGCCGATTTTGTTGTTAATTTGTATATTAATATCCAGCGATTTTTGATAGTGAAATCTCGCTTTTTCGTAATCACCCATGTCCAGAAACACATTTCCTATGTTGTTGTGCAGGTCTGAAGTAAAAGGGACCCAACCATTTTCGTTTGTTAATGTTAAACAATCAGAATAAATGACAAGTGCTTCTTCATGCATCTTTAATCTTCTATGCACTATCGCTATGTTTAGCATTGAATTGTAAACTCCATGAATATCGCCAATTTCCAATTTGAGATTCTTACTGCGGTTGAATAAATGTAATGCTTGTGAGAAATCTAGATTATGTTTAGCAACATTTCCCAAACTATTCAATGTATTAGCAACACCTAGAATATCGTTTTCAACTTCATAAATGTGTAATGAATTTCGAAATAACTTCTCCCCTTCAATATAGTTTCCACTTCTGCATTCACTAATTCCCAGATTTCCTAATCTGGCAGCTTCTGATATGGGGTTTAATGGTACAACCTTTGCAAAATATCGTTTCGCCTTGTCGAAATTCCCCCTGCTTTCTTCTAAGCATCCTAGTCCATTGTAACCCCAAGATATCATCACTTGATTGTTCGATGATTCTGATTGTTTGATGCTCTCAAGAAAATATCTCTCAGCGTTGTCATATTCTCCTGCCTTGATACTTGCATCACCAAGTGCCAATAGGATAGGAATCGAATACTCAATATCTACCATCTTCTCAAGTTCTGCAGCCTTTTCAACAACCATCTCTGCCTTGCCTTTTTCATCAATCTGACCATTAGATTTTTGTAGCTCTTCAATAGCTTTTTCAAGGTAAGCAATCTTATTCTCTAATTCAGTATATCTCTCTGGATTAATCCCTTGGATGTTATTGATGGTGATATCTCTGCCTGCGGCCATTGCTCCATCTCCAATAGCAGCAACTACATCTCCTTCTGCCTTGATTTGGACGTTTTCATCACCATCGGTGTTCATTTCGTCCATGTTATCACATAGAAAGGGTTCCTTACAAGAACTTTGGGCGCTTTTTCAGAATGTCTTGTAAACAAGAATGCTCTGAGGTGTCTATGAGCGACTGGAGGGAATTAGTTCGAGTCGCTGTTATCGAGACGATAAAAAATGAGTCTTGGGTTCAACTTGAGAATACAAAGAAACTTATTGAAAATGAGATGAATGAACACTCTAGTCGCATTCCTAGTTACAAAGAGGATGCAAGAATAAACATCGAACTTGCAGTGCCAATCCAAATACCTCCCAATGGTAAAAATGGCGATTGCAAAAGGGTCGTGAAAACAGTCCAAGAACAATTCATTGAACTTAGTGGAGGAGCGGATGATGGTGGAGCACAAATTTACCTGACAAATGGTTCATGGGTTAGTTCAATTGATGGATTAAATGAGGATCAATGTCTGATTGTTTACACCGCAATGCCTGCCAAATCTTGGCATAAAGCAATTCCAGTTCTTAGAGATTTAATCAAAGATGAGATTCAAGGCAAACTGCTACAACAGTGTGTATTCCTCAGAATTGATGGTATTCCTCACGGCGGTCCTATCAATCTTCTAAAAGGAGATAAATTAGCGGATGTAAAGTCAGCAGCAGGTAATTTCGGAGGAGTAGATTCTTCATGTTACACACTGGCCCTCAAAGAGTATAGTAAATTAATAGAGAAAATGGCTGCTAATATGTCAATTAAAGGCAGCACTAACATCCAGATTAGTTCCAAAGGTTCTGCAACATCGGCAGTTGGCACAGGTTCTATGGCGGCAGGTGGAAACATTATCGTAAACCAATCCGGAGTTCCCATGAACGAAGTTGCTGAAATGATTGCTAATGAGAAGTTAGCATACAAGCAACTTGAATTAGAACTTGCGACATTCAAGAATTCAAAAGATGAAGATATTCAGAAAATGGCTGCGGAAAAGGCGGTTCTGATTTTTGAGGAAATGAAGAAAGAGGAAAAGACTAATTTCAATCCATGGAAGTTAATCGAAATTGGAGAAGCAGCACACCTTGCAGGTAATCTTGAAATTGCTGAAGGAAATTACAAACAGGCATATCGTAAATTCGAATCGGATGGCGACCAACAAGGTGAGGCGGCTTCACTGAACAACCTCGGAACCATCGCACGAACACGAGGCGACCTTGCGGAGGCTGAACGATTGTATGAAGAGAGCCTAACTATCACGAGAGAGGTTGGGAACCGAGAAGGTGAGGCGTCTTCGCTGAACAACCTCGGAACCATCGCAGAAACACGAGGCGACCTTGCGGAGGCGGAACGGTTGCATCTAGATTGCCTAACTATCATGATAGAGGTTGGGAACCGAAAAGGTGAGGCGTCTTCGCTGAACAACCTCGGAGTCATCGCAGAAACACGAGGCGACCTTGCTGTGGCTGAACGATTGTATGAAGAGAGCCTAACTATCATGAGAGAGGTTGGCGACCGAGAAGGTGAGGCGTATTCGCTGAACAACCTCGGAAACATCGCACTAACACGAGGCGACCTTGCGGAGGCTGAACGATTGTATGAAGAGAGCCTAACAATCAAGATAGAGATCGGCAACCGAGAAGGTGAGGCGTATTCGCTGGGCAACCTCGGAGTCATCGCACGAACACGAGGCGACCTTGCGGAGGCGGAACGGTTGCATCTAGATTGCCTAACTATCATGATAGAGATCGGCAACCGAGAAGGTGAGGCGTATTCGCTGGGCAACCTCGGAGTCATCGCAGAAACACGAGGCGACCTTGCGGAGGCTGAACGATTGTATGAAGAGAGCCTAACTATCACGAGAGAGGTTGGGAACCGAGAAGTTGAGGCGTCTTCGCTGGGCAACCTCGGAGACATCGCACGAACACGAGGCGACCTTGCGGAGGCTGAACGATTGTATGAAGAGAGCCTAACTATCACGAGAGAGGTTGGTGACCGAAGCGGTGAGGCGTATTCGCTGGGCAACCTCGGAGAAATCGCACGAACACGAGGCGACCTTGCTGAGGCTAAACGATTGTATCAAGAAAGCCTGGCGATCGATAGAGAGATTGGCGAACGAAGCGGTGAGGCGTATTCACTGAACAAACTCGGAGTCATCGCACGAACACGAGGCGACCTTGCTGAGGCTGAACGATTGTATCAAGAAAGCCTGGCGATCGATAGAGAGATTGGCGAACGAAGCGGTGAGGCGTATTCACTGAACAAACTCGGAGTCATCGCACGAACACGAGGCGACCTTGCTGAGGCTGAACGATTGTATGAAGAGAGCCTAACTATCATGAGAGAGGTTGGCGACCGAAGCGGTGAGGCGTCTTCACTGAACAACCTCGGAGTCATCGCACGAAACACGAGGCGACCTTGCTGAGGCTGAACGATTGTATCAAGAGAGCCTGGCTATCATGAGAGAGGTTGGCGACCGAAGCGGTGAGGCGTCTTCACTGAACAACCTCGGAACCATCGCACGAACACGAGGCGACCTTGCTGAGGCTGAACGATTGTATGAAGAGAACCTAACTATCATGAGAGAGGTTGGGAACCGAGAAGGTGAGGCGTCTTTGAACAACCTCGGAACCATCGCACGAACACGAGGCGACCTTGCGGAGGCGGAACGGTTGCATCTAGATTGCCTAACTATCATGATAGAGATCGGCAACCGAGAAGGTGAGGCGTATTCGCTGGGCAACCTCGGAGTCATCGCAGAAACACGAGGCGACCTTGCTGTGGCTGAACGATTGTATGAAGAGAGCCTAACTATCATGATAGAGGTTGGGAACCGAAAAGGTGAGGCGTCTTCGCTGGGCAACCTCGGAGTCATCGCAGAAACACGAGGCGACCTTGCTGAGGCTGAACGATTGTATGAAGAGAGCCTAACTATCATGAGAGAAGGTTGGCGACCGAAGCGGTGAGGCGGCTTCACTGAACAACCTCGGAAACATCGCACGAACACGAGGCGACCTTGCGGAGGCTGAACGGTTGTATCAAGAAAGCCTGGCCATCAAGAGAGAGATTGGGGTTCCTGTTGATGATTAGTAGTGATTCTCATAACAGCTCAAACCATTGTTAAAGGCATCATGAAAGTGCCAAATACGTAGTTATTCACTGAATATACTCCGATCATCAGAGATTTGAAGGTAGTTTTCAGAAAAAGTTTGAGCATTGAATAATCTAATTCGGATAGTTTCAGAGGGTTTATCCGAATACCCATGCGAATGCAATCGTTGTTTGAATGGGCTTTGCGCGGGTCATTTTAGACGCTAGGCTATGACAAAGCCCACTGCGAGCCCTCTGATTGGGCCAAAACGAATCAATGGGTTTGTGGATTAAACCTTTGATTTGGTTGTAAAATCACATAACTCACGACAATCATTCAACAAAGCCCGCATCAATTATAATCCGAATGATATTTCTTATGGCGTGTCAGTTTTAGCAACAGTGGCCAAAGTTTTGTTTAGTGGAATTATTGTTGTCGCAGCAAGTGAAATCGCTAAGCAATCGACGATTATCGGTGCCTTGATTGTATCTCTCCCGATTACAAGTATTCTGGCATTAACATACCTCTATCTCGATACAGGTGATACGACACAAGTTGCTGATTAATCAAAAGATATACTGTATTTGATTCTCCCCTCAACAGCATTCTTTATTGTTTTGACATTTCTTCTACGAAGAGATTGGGAGTTTCTCCCAGCGGTGAGCGTTGGGGTCATTGTGACCATCATTTGTTATGGAGTTATGATTTATTTTTCTCAAGGAGAATCGCTCAAAAATCTCTCTGTTTAGGTTCGAAAATCAAATACGTATCTGATTATTTCTTGCGGTAATCATCATGCATACCTTTGCCCGCAAAGATTGCCGCTTCCCACTTCTGAATTCTAGCAGACCTAGTCTTCGATTGTTTAGCCTGATTAAAGTGCAAATGATAAGCTCGTTGACGACCAGGTGTTAACGCCTCAAAGGCCGCCTTGAACTTGGGTTCCGCATCGAATTTTGTTTGCAATTCTTCGCACACCTCTGCATCTTCACGGATGCGTTCAACCTCTAGTCCTCGTCGCTCAACATCGATAGCGGAGGCGATTATCGCTCGAATTGAATCTCTTTGGCTCTCGATTTCCTCAACAGAAGTGAAACGCAATTGACGTGAAGCTTGAGTGTTTTCTCCTGCTTTCACTAGCAAATTGTTTGGATCTTCCAAGATTGCACCTTTGAAGAACGAGAGACTGACATGTTCCATAAAAGCAGCGAGCATAATCACATTCTTGCCGTTTAGTGTGTATGCAGGCATGCTCCATTTCATTTCCTCTACTAATTCTGTTTCTGCCAATATAGCTTGAAGATATTCCAGTTCGGCAACAAACGGCAATACCTTACAACGGTCTGTACCACCTTTGTTGCATCGCATGCATCCGATTTGTAGGTACTCGGAAAATGATTCAGGCCCTGCCATGATAGTAGGAGTATTGCTTGGATTCTTGACCTTTGTCGATTAATGCATAGACTGCAATCATCGGATTCTTTCATGGGTAAACCGATATTACAGTTTGAAAACATTATCATCATCAAATTTCTTCGATAAAAACACTAATACCGAAATTGGTCTAGAAATTAAGATGATAGCACCTAATCTTTCGATTGTGTACTGATTATTGGAATTATTATTCTATTCTTCATAGCCTCATAGATATTTAGAAATATTTTAGGTCATGAATAAATCCAAAATTACGTATTTTACGAAATCGGGGACAAGAAAACTCGAACGATGTTTTCAAGTCCTCGATGATGGTGGACGGGTTCATGGAGACAAAATATCCAGTACCTGCAGATGTACCGGACGAATTGATTGAAACTTACATCGATAACATGGATGCTGCTACTTGCGGAACAGGAATGATGAATTTATTCGCTTGTGACCAAAAAATTGAGCACCTAAATGACGACTTTTACGATGGAGGAAATAAAATTCCACATTCATCAAACGACCCAGCACACCTTTTCGAAATCGGGGCTAAAGCTCACGCAGAAGGAACGATTGGAGTTCTTGCTGGACAACTAGGATTGATCTCACATTATGCAAGAGAATATTCAGACATCCCTTACCTTGTGAAACTGAATTCGAAATCTCATCTCGTGAAAACAAGTCAAAGAGACCCAATCAGCCAGGCACTATGGGACATGGATGATGTATCAGCGCTTCTTCACAACGGAATTAACGTAGTGGGTATTGGATATACTATCTACATCGGTTCTGAATATGAGCATGAAATGATGACTGAGGCATGTCAATTCATTCGCCAAGCACATGAAATGGGAATGATTGCTGTTGTTTGGATGTATCCAAGAGGACAGGCTGTAACTGATGAAAAAGACCCGCAACTAATTTCTGGTGCTGCTGGAGTTGCTGCTTGTATTGGTGCTGACTTTGCTAAGGTAAATTATCCAAGAGCCTTCGAAGGAATGACTCAACCTGAAAGTTTGGGAGTTGCTGTAGAGGCTGCTGGAAGATGTGGAATCATTTGTTCTGGTGGAGGTTCATTGCCACCTGAAGAATTCTTAGGAAGACTTGTTGACCAAATGCAGGTATCTGGATGCAGAGGTGCTGCAACTGGAAGAAATATTCACCAAAAGGGAACTGAAGATGCTGTAAGAATGACTGCAGCGTGTAAAGCGATTATCTGCGATGGTGCTTCACTTGAAGAAGCGCTTGCTATCTATAATGGTCAGTAATTACTGAACCATTCCACAGGAAGTACAGATACTTCCTACAACTAGGCCGCCGCAAAACATGCATACGTCAGCATCAGCATCGTAGATTCTAAACATGTTTAGAGTCTCTTGATTAGATCACTTGTCTGAATGTTTCCTTGGTCGTCCAGAATAAGTGGTTGGCCTTCGGTCCATCCTGGGCAATTGTCTGCTACCCATGTCCTTGTTGCCCATTCGCAAATGTCATATCCGCCGGATAAGATTCCGGATCTCTTAATGTATCCTACTTTGACTATGTCTTTGTCTTTGGAAAGAACGTTGCCCAATTGTTGGCTGGTAGTACCATGCCTCATAGTGCTGTTGATATGTTCTAAAATCTCAGCTGTATTCCTTGGTCTATCTCCTAGGAACTTTTTGATTTTCTCTCTAATTCTAACTGTTTTCATCTTTCTTTCCTCCTGTCATTTTTTTGCTTTCCACTCCTTAGGTGGGCCGCTGTTATCAAGCAGCGAAGCAGCACATATAATGGTTGCTGAAAAAATGCCTTAGAAGTTACATGAAATTCCCACTTTCAGCATCAAAATAGTGGTTTTATTGTTAAACTACCTGTAAAAATTATGTTCTCCAGTGGAAATATGTAACTATATGTAACTAAAAACTTGAAATAAAGTCAAAATATTGATAAATCATCATTACGGGGAAAAACTGGTGACAATGGCGAATCCAAAGCGAATCCGTTCCAACTACCAACGCAAGGTATTGGACTGGCTAGCAGATGGAGGCGGTACTGTTTCAGATGTTGCTAAAGCCCTAGAATTGAGAATGCCACACGCTTCATCCGCCTTGAAACAATTAAGAGAATCGGGGGACGTCGTAAGAGATGAGGAGAATATCCGGGGTTCTTTTTACAGATTAACCGCCCAAGGAATTTCTAGAATTGAATCTGATGAACTTTACAGATTGATCAATTCAGTCACATGGCCACCACCACCAGGTGCGGCTGGAATTGTGCTAAGTCGTGATGATTCTATGCTGTTACTTGGTTACACCTCTCAGCCATCAGGACCATTACTTGGCTTGCCCGACAGACCTATTGAAGTAGATAATGAAGGGGTGAAAATCTCCAGTGGAAAAGAGGGGGCGGGAAGGCAGTGGGTTTGGGCAGTCCAAAGGAACGAACAACCAACATGGTGGGATATCGAAACAAAGCGGAAAACCGATGCTCCTGACCAAACATCTTCTCAGACGCTATCTGCGTGGATGGAGAGACCGAAAGTAATCGGTATTGTAAAAGCAAGATTACTAGATAATAGCGAATCTTGGCCATTAGGCGTTGGAAGTTGGTTCGAAGAATTGCCCGAAGGATATTGGCCAGACCTTCCAAAGGTATTGACAGAGGGTGACCTTGCAATCGGTAAAGCTGGCAACAGTGGGCCAAAGGTTTCTCCACGAGGACCGATTCAGGCAAGAATTGGTAAAAGAACTGACAAATCAGCCCTACTAGAATCATTACCTAGCAATACTCTGAAAATAGTTGATGCAGCGATCGCTGGAATTGACCAAGAACCATTGCCATATGAGATACTTAGGCACTGGTTAAAATTAGTTCATCCAAGACTGAACGAAAAAAACCTAAACTCAAGATTCAACAAATTGAAGAAAGAATTAGGCAAAATATCGAACTCAAATACGAGAAAGGTACTGAATGATTTTCCAGGTAAAGAGTGGTCAGAATCAAATTCTAAATTTCTCGATACGACTTCGGTCACAGCACGTGGTGCGATTGCAATAGTCGAGTACGCATTAGGAAAATACGATTCTCCGATTGCTTTGGATTGGCGATGGGCTGCAGATGAAACCATTCTTGGAAGATTCGTTAACGATACAAAAGGGAAATTATTGATTTGTGATAATACGATTACACAATCTCAATTTATTCTTAATCCTCTTAAAGAAGAAGGTAAATTCGAACTGACCACTGCAAACAGATTGAGAATACCAATTAGCATGGGAGCAAAGATTTCTGCACCCAAGGATTGGATAGCACCAAAATCACCAAATGAATTAGTTAGAGGTAGTTCTCAAACTGCAAAGGATGTGGACGATGAAATCGATGCCCTATGGCAAGCGGTTAACCTAGAATCTGGAGACGATAGGTGGGCTGACAAACACGAGGCGAAGTTTCCATTGGCGGCTTGGATAGCATCCAGTCGTGATTCCCATCAATCCCGATGGCGCCGAATAGGACACCTCCTCAATCCGGAATGGGCATCATTAGCCGATAACTCTGCTTTTGATGATGAAGATATCAGTGAATTAGCAATATTGCAAAATGATGCTTTGGATGAGTTGATCCACAGAATTAGAAATAATCCATTGATTATTAGAAACTTGGACTTGAACAATCCCGCTGTTGCTACAGCGATTCTCCTATCTGAGGAATGGCTCGATGGAGAATATGATGTTGTAGAAACATGGGTGAATCACCCAATAAGATCTGATGAGATTCTCTCAAAGAATTGGAACTCATCAAATATATCTCGTCTAGTTGAAGTCTCTAGACATCACAAATTACTTCTGAATAATGAACCACTTTCAAGAAGTGAAATGCTTGCAATAATAGAAGATGTAAATCATTTACTTTGGGCTCACAAAGCGAAGATTTGGTTGCTTTCTTGCCTGGCCTCAAATGTTGGCAGAACTGCCCTATCCACGCTAGAACTACCTTGGCCTGTAATATTGAGTCAATCAGAAGTCAATTCTGAAGAATTGAATTTAGTTTATCACATGCCAGAGGGAATAGGCACAGATTCATTATTGGATTCTATTGAAGGATTACACGCTTATGAATCGGGCAAAACACCACCAATAGGTAGAACTCATCCCTATGCAGGATGGTTGTTCCAAGACAAGATTCCAACGATTCCTCTTGAATGTGATTCTAATTTAGAGATTCACATAGCCTTACACCGTCGTATTCAAGGATGATGAGTTGCACGAAGAGATGACCGCACATGCAACATCTCAGGGAGAGCGTGCTGCTCGATGAGCTGAGATACCAATGATGCGGTCGCGTGCCATCGTCGAAGACCAGGGTGACTCGAAAGGGAATGACCTCTGATGCAAACCGATGGACTATGTGGTTGGATATGGGTCCTCGCTGGACGAAAGAATGAGAGTGAGACAACCACCCGGCTGCACAGACGCCCTGACCCTGGGTCAAGCCTCCGAGGCAACGATGAAAGGGGCTGTTACGGGTCGGGGCACACTATTTCTTGCGATTTATTGAAGAGCCTTTGAATTTCTTCATCTACCATGGCGAAGTTGGAGAGGTGCCTTGTTGGAGGCACCTTCGATAGATTCCATCAAGGCCACAAATCACTTCTAGAATCCGCATTAGAATATGCTGAATTGGTTGAAGTTTGGATTACAAGCGATGAAATGTGTGCAACAAAATCTCCAGTAATCGAATCATTTGAAGATAGACGTGAAGCGATTTTACAATGGGCTGATGAGAGAATTACCACCCATCTCCTAGAGGACAATTATGGCCCAGCCCCTCACAGGAAAGATTGCGATTCAATTATTTGTACACCAGAAACTCTTGGCAATTGTCAAGCAATTAATGAAAAAAGAATCGCTAGTGGCTTGCTGCCATTAGAAATAATAGAAGTGGACCATGTTATCGATGAAACTGGAGGCATAATTTCAAGTTCAAGAATTAGAGCTGGGATCATAGATACCGATGGTAAATCTTGGTTGAATTCTGAACAAAAGAAATGCACATACCATTTCCACAAAGGACTCGATGAAGAATTGAAAACACCATCCGGTACCTTGTATGCTGGACCTGAAGACATGCCTGAAGTTGCAATGTCATCTGCTATGGAAGATTTAGCACCAGGCTCAATAATCGCTGTAGGAGATGTTAGTGTGGAAACACTGCTCAACATGGAAATAATTCCAGATATTGGCATAATAGATGGGATGACAAAGAGAGAAGAACTCTCAAGCAAAGTAGACACATCTGCATTTGATGCATTAATTTCCGCGAATAATCCAGCTGGGCAAATTACACCTTCACTGATCAATTCAATTGAGGCTGCCTTGCACAATGATAGCACTACATGCATAGAAGTCGATGGAGAAGAAGACCTTGCTCCACTGATTATTCATTTGCTAGCGCCAATCGGAACGAACGTAATTTATGGCCAACCAAATCAAGGAGTTGTTTTGGCATGCACTACTTTGAAACTAAAAAGAAGGTGTCGTAATTTATTATCGCTTTTTGAGGTGAGTAATTGACCTTGGTCTCAGTTGCTGTCTGCGTTAGAGATGGCCAGCAGTGGATTGATGGATGCATGGACTCATTGGTTGGTCAAACCCATCAAGAATTGGAAATAATTCTCGTCGATGACGGTTCTAAAGACGGTGGCAAAGAAATAGTTGAACGATGGTCAGGCCATGAAAAAGTGACAACGATTCTGCAAGGTGAAAAGGGTCTTGCAGCCGGACGCATGGCAGCTCTAGAAATCGCAAAAGGCGAGTGGTTTGCAATTACTGATATTGATGTAAGGCCAGAAGCAGATTGGATTGAGCGTATGCTTGAAGAATCGGTTTCAAGAAAAGGAGAAGAAATTATGGCGGTAACTGGAAGAACAATATTCCAGCAAGCATATGATACAATTTCGAGAATTAGATCTATCGAGATACAATCAAAATACAAATCTCGACCAAGGTTAACAAATTTAGCAAACGGGCCTTGTTCGATGTTTAAGCGTGAAAGGCTACTAGAAATCGGTGGCTTCAATCCAGATTGGTATCATGCGGAAGACATGGAAGTCTCTTTGAAATTAATCGAACTTGGAGGAGTGATAATTTACGCTCCCGATGCAGTGGTTAATCACGTCCCGGAAACCGGATTGAAACGTTTTCTTCACAAGAGAAGAAGAGATGCAAGGGCTCACGTGAGAATTCACAGGAGATATAAGGAGATAAAATACGACTTTATTGGTTCTTCATGGACCGTGTTATGGTATTTGCCAATGCTTATGTTAATGATTGTTGGAGGTATAGGTTTTATTGAAAATCTGGTCAATTATGATGGAATTGATTTCTCTTCGCTATACCATTCCTTAACGAAGGAAGTTTTGTTGATTTTGGCATTACCTGCATTTTGGCTATTTGTATTCATCAATAGCGATTTACCTAAAGTCGGAATAAAATCAAATTTTGTTTTACTTGTATGGTCAATATACCTATGGCAAGGCATAGTTTTGGGATATTTAGATGCTCTGCTAAGAAGAAATGGACATTAGTTCATTCTTCTGTTTCAAGAGTTGACAACTTCCTGAAAATTATTCCAACAGCCATCAAAGCAATTGAGATTGAATAAACACCTGGGTCAATCCATCCAGTGTGCATAATTCCCCAGTAGAAGTAGAAAACGATGCTCAGGAATGCAGACCATGTGCCAAATACAAGGCTCCAGCCACCATCTTTGATGTCGACCAAATCTGTGTACCAATCATTCTTCAGCATTGAAGTAAACCATTCACCCATGCTGTTATCACCAGCGAGAGATTTTGATCCAAGGAATATCAAACCTCCACAAAGTGCAATGAAGATTGCATCGGAAGCAACAAAGGCAGGAGCGGTTTCTTTATCCCCAAAAGCTGCATTTGTAAATTCGAATGTCAAAAGCCCACCCCAAGAGACTCTGTAGTTAGGATGAATCTCTCCGATTAGATTCAATATTGCCAGCAAAATACCAAGGCTACCTAGCCAAAAATACCAATTTGCTAGCGCTTTAGATGGATTTGTTAGAATTGAAATGAAACTCTCATTCGCATTCTCACCGTCAGTGCTCATGGCGTTTGCGAATTTGGTCGCGGTTATGAGGCTTCGGATGATTCATAATTACCAATCTGCCTAAAGTTGAGACTGGTAATTGTATCTCGCTTCGAATACATCCTGTAGGATAGGTTCGGATTTTGACATCACTTCTGTTGGGTCGATATTTGTTGGAATGCAAGAGTTGATCTCTTTGCTTCGTCCATATCTTCCTCTTGAAATTGTCTTAGCGGTGATTAATCCAAGCATATCAAGATTTGATATCAAACCTGAAACCCGACGTGCGGTCAAGAACTGTTGGCTAACATGCTTACATGCTTGTTTGTAAACATGGTAAACCTCTCCGGTCTGAATATTTCTTAAACCATGTTTTTCGTTGATTAAAATCGATGCTAAAACCAATTTTTGTTGAGTTGGCAAAGTGCGAATAACTGGCGTGACTTGGTCTGACTCGATTTGAGCTTGTGCGATTCTCACGTGGTTTTGTTCGACAATCTCGCTTCCTTCTTGTTCAGCTTTCTCGGTAGAGACTCTCAACAAATCGAGTGCACATCTTGCGTCACCATGTTCTTGAGCTGCTAATGCAGAACATAATTCGATAACCCCTGGAGAGAGGGCATCTTGAGTTATTCCTATAGCGGCTCTTGAACGAAGAATATCTTGCAATTGTTCAGCATTATATGGATTGAAAATAATATCTTGCTGACCTAGTCTGCTCTTAACTCTAGGGTCAAGGAAATCCGTGAATTTCAAATCATTGGAAATTCCAATTACACATGCTCTTGCGATTTTTAATTCTGCATTCAAGTTAGTCAGATTGTATAACAAATCATCTCCAGATTTCTTGACTAAGTGGTCTATCTCGTCTAAAACCAAGACATAGACCCCCCTCTGTTATCCATCCTCTTAACCAATTCCGAGAAGACTTTGTCAGTTGGCCATCCCGTAAATGGAATATCTTCCAATTCATAATCCTCAAGCAAAGCATTTCCTAGATAGGATAACACTCTGTACTGTGTGTCAATCTGGCGGCAATTTACAACGATTGGGAAAGCATCCCTTCCGATAGACTTGCCCTTGATTTGAAGTTGTTCGCAAACATATTTTGTGACCGCAGTTTTTCCTGCGCCGGTGACCCCATAGAGGATCATGTTAGATGGTATGTGGCCCTTCAGAGCCTCGACCAAATTGAATGAAAGTTGGTCAATTTCTGTGTCACGGTGAGGGAGTTTCAAAGGTTGGTGAGTGTGGCGCAGTACTTCTTTTTGGATAAAAAGTGTCTTCTGGTTCAATATTCCATCGAAAATATTTTTGCCCAAAAAGTAACACCTATCCATTTTTTTATTATCCGCTTCAACTCATTATGCCAACAAGCGTGTTACCTTAGGGGAGTCCGAGTCCACCATATAAGTCTAGTCCCAAATCAAAAAAATTGAATGGGTTTTTACAATAAAATGGTAATTCAATTGAGGGTATAAAAAGGATTAGTATAATTAGACTATTTAGATATAAAAAGAATACACTGTGAACCTAAATAAATTGAAATTCTCCGAACAATAAAAAATATGACTTTCACAAAAAATTATTTTTTATGATCGATTTTACCTCAAATTTGACAAGTATTATAACTAAAGAAATAGATTCCAATTGGAAATGCCTTGTTCTTCTTGGAAAATTACATCCGAGAAAAAAGGCGGTTTGATTTTTGCACCGAAATAGTTGTTAAATAAATTACTTAAAAATTAACAAATATTACCTTCATCGTCTAACTCGAATTTCATTCCATCACTTCCATGGATAATATTCTGGGGAAATTCGGGGACTTCAGTTGTTAGAATTTTATACCCATCATCAATGAATGTATGAGTTAACAGTATAGTGGTTTGTTGGCATTTTTCTGCAAGTTTGAAAATATCTTTTGGCTTGTGATGATGGTCGGTTTCAACCCAGTCGGGGACTCCCATTTCGACAACAGCAAATTTACACTTTGCAACCCTGCTCCATAACTCTTCGCAAGGACCGGAATCTCCTGAGTGTAAAATGGACCAACCGTTAGAGTGTGTTAGCATCCAGCCATGAGGATCTACTTCCTCGTCATGCAATACTTCGAATCGCTCAAAATCCCATTTGCTAGAAGTCGGTAAATCGACCCAATTTATCGTATCAATCATCGCTTCCAAAGAACCAGGGTATGCTAACTTACAAAGTTGGACTAAACGGTCTTTCACACCAGGCGAACCTGCGACTGTCAAGGGTTTCAAGCCCTCTCTATCCGAGATGTATTTCCTTTCCAAAAGAAGGAATGGGAATCCAAAGACGTGGTCTCCGTGAACATGTGTAATCAGAATGGTGTCGATATCTGCAGGACTAACTCGAGCTTGCCGCAAACTTGCCAGTGCTGTAGGAGGGCAATCGACGATGATGTGTTTATCGATTAACAAGAATGAATGCATCCTTTCAGATGGCAGAAAAGCATTACCACTTCCAAGTAGTTCAACTTCCACCATATCCTTCGGGAGGGGTTTCTAGACTATGAGATAATCGCACTAACATTCATCTAGCCGATGCAGGTGGCCGAGGATATCTGGTGAATTACATGGCAGATTGGAGCGCAAAAAATCCATACATGACCCAAGTCACAGAATGCTACATCCTTAATGGAGAAGGTTCCCGAAAAGAAACAAGACATGTCGTCTTTGATTTAGGGGACTCTGGAATGGATTACAAAGTGGGTGATGCTCTTGGAGTACTTCCTGAAAATCCCCCTGAAACAGTTGACCTACTAATCAAAACTGCAGGCTGGGACAAAGACCACAAAGTAACTACCCACAATGGCGAGAGAACACTGAGTGAAGCGTTGAAAAAAGATTTTGAGATTCACCGTGTTAACAAGAAATTCGTAAAGTCTCTCGCTGGAAAAATCAATACAAGCGGTATCAGAATAACTGTCAAGTTAATCGACAGATACCGAGAATCGGTTTCTGGCAATGGCAGTGCATGGATGGTTGGTGATGCGGGTTTAGAGACCGAATTACTACCTTCTATTCCCGGTGATGACCCAATGGGCAGGGTCGAATTATTGACTTCTGATGAGAACTCTATGGAGGATTACATCTGGTCTAGAGATTATGTCGATGTCATACGTGATTTCGATGTATCATACACTCCGGAAGAATTCATAGAACTCGTGGACAAATTGAAGCCTCGCCTTTATTCAATCGCTAGCAGCCATGATGCACACCCCGGACTGGTAGAATTAACCGTAGGAATTGTAAGATATTCCCACCATGGAAGAGACCGTGGAGGTCTTGCAACAATTTTCATTGATGAGGTAAAGGTGAAGAAAACCAAAGTCGGTGTATTCATGTCTCCAACCAAATCATTCGTACTCCCAGAGGATAAATCAACTGATATCATAATGGTTGGACCTGGAACTGGTATTGCACCATTTAGAGCATTTATGGAGCAGAGAGTCCACGACGGTGGAAGCGGTAAAAACTGGTTATTCTTTGGTGACCAATCAGCAAAAACCGAGTTCTACTACAAAGATACGATCGAATCTTGGTTAGATGAGGGCCATCTATACAGATTTACGACCGCTTGGTCAAGAGACCAAGAAGAGAAAATTTACGTTCAACACCGATTGAAAGAACACGGTGCTGAAGTCTGGGAATGGTTCGAAAATGGCGCCTACTTCTACATCTGTGGAGATAAACAGTACATGGCAAAAGATGTCCATAGAGCTCTAATTGAAATCGCTATGGAACATGGTGGAATGTCGGAAGATGACGCTACGCACTTTATTGAGAAAACGATGATGCGTGAACAAAAGCGATACCTAAGAGACGTATACTGATCTCAGGGCGTTGGAATTTCAAATATTGGAATTCCCCTCTCATTAGCTTTGTCGAGCACTATCCTAGTCCACTTTGTTTCCTTGCCAGGGAACCCCAATACATGTGTTGCATGTTCAAGCATCTTTTCAACCAAGGTCGGAGGGGCTTCTGGCCTGCCCGTATCTTCTACCCCAGTTCTAGGTTCGTTCCATTCCTCGGTAAAAACTGCAATTTCGATAGCGTTATTATCAGCCCATCTTTCTGCTAAGTAATCTACTCCGCTTGCCCCTCCACAAATTATCAAATCTGGATGATCATGCCATTTAATCCACTCATCAAGCTGTTCTTCTAACCATTCATAATCATAAAATCTAGAATTACCACTAATTACGAGATTTACTACCTTTCCGTCCTTATTCAAGTCTCTTCCAGCGAGATTCTGAATTTTTGCACCGCCTGTCGCATTACTGCCGCTCATGGTGGGATAACTACCGGCTAACATATAAAACAAACTAAAAAATTGATTCATTTTTACGAAATATGACATTTTCTTTCCGTTAAATAGCAAAAAAATATCGTCAGAGTTGATAATTTTTGACCGCTTTCATCATAGATTGGTTCGGTTTGCATTAAGATATGGGATTCAAACGCGTGTTGATTGCAAACCGTGGAGAAATCGCTCTTAGAATTATGAGAACCTTGAGAGACATGAATATTGAGGCTGCCATAATTCATGGCAGAGAAGATAGATTGTCGATTCCTGTGAGGATGGCTGATATCGCTTATCCAATCATGCGTTCAAACCCTCTAGAATCATATCTAGATATCGAGGCAGTTGTCGCTGCAGCAAAGGAACTGAATTGTGATGCTGTGCATCCAGGATATGGATTCTTGGCTGAAAACGCAAACTTTGTTCTCAGATTAGAAGAAGAGGGCATCACTTTTATCGGACCTGCCTCGAATGTTATTTCTCTATTGGGAGATAAAATCGAAGCCAGAGCCGCAATGGAAGCTGCAGGCTTGCCAACAGCGAAAGGAAGCAGTGAGCCAATTTCTTCTGCGGATATAGCCGCTTCCCTTGCGGATGAAATTGGATATCCTGTGATAATCAAAGCCGCTGCTGGTGGAGGAGGAATCGGTATGCAAATCGTTCATTCCGCTGGTGAATTCGAAGGTGCACTCAAACTTTGTCAGAGTCGTGCAAAATCTGCTTTTGGTGACGACAGAGTGTTCGTGGAGAAATACATCGAAGGTGCTCAACACGTTGAATTCCAAGTTTTAGCAGACGGAAAAAACGCAGTTCATTTTGGTGAAAGATTTTGTTCGATCCAGAGGCGACACCAGAAATTAATCGAAGAGGGTCCGTGGCTGAGCGATGAAAAAAGAGCCGAAATCGGCGCATTGGTTTGTGCTGGAGCAGAATCTGTCGGATACAAAGGTCTAGCGACATTCGAATTTTTGCGAGATAAGAATGGAAATTTCTATTTCCTAGAAGTAAACCCTCGTGTTCAAGTTGAACATACTGTGACTGAATTAATTACGGGCTACAACCTTGTTGAATTAGGAATTCGAGTTGCTCAAGGTGAAGAACTTCCCGTAAAACAAGACGACATAAAAATTCGTGGTCATGCAATCCAATGCAGGCTTAACGCAGAAGACACGGTTAATTTTGCGCCATCACCAGGAAGGTTGTGGGAATGTCATTTCCCATCTGGATTCGGTATTCGATGTGATACTCACGCACATCCTGGATATGAAATGCCTGGATGTTTCGATAGCCTGTTAGCAAAGTTGCTAAGTTGGGGCCGAGATAGAGAAGATGCAATTAGGAGAATGAGAACTGCACTGGATGAAACAATTATCACCGGAGTAGAACATTTGATTCCTTTACACCGCAGAATTATGGATGAGAAAGACTACCAGGCAGGAGATATTACTATTGCTTACATAGAGGAACATCAAGATCTTCTGGGTTGATTTTGATGGATGTCTTAATCGTAGGTAGTTTGGCATACGATTCTTTGGAAACTCCACTCGGTTCGCGACAAGACGAATTAGGTGGTTCAGCAAGTTATGGCGGCTTTTCCGCTGCATTCCATAACAAATTAAACAACGGTAATGGAGTTTCAATTCTAGGAGTTGTTGGCAAGGATTTCAAAGAAGAACACCTACAATGGTACCAAGATTCAGGCATTGAGATTTCTGCAATAGAAGTGCAAGAGGGGAGTACATTTCGTTGGACAGGATCGTATCATGGAAATATGGCAGAAGCGATTACTCATGAAACCCAATTGAATGTGTTCGAGTCATTTGAGCCTAAGATTCCGCAATCGCATTTTGAACCTAAAATTCTGATGTGTGCAAATCTTCTCCCATCAATTCAATCAAAGGTGCTAGACCAAGTGAAACCTAGAAGATTGACTGTTCTTGACTCGATGAATCTGTGGATTGAAATTTCATTGGAGGAATTACTTGAGGTAATCAAACGGGTTGAATTACTGATTCTTAATGATGGGGAAGTCCGAATGTTGGCTGGTGATGAAAACCTAATCAGTGCCTCAAAAAAAGTGCTTGTAATGAAAAATGGAGGGATCTTAGTTGTCAAAAGAGGCGAACATGGGGTGATAGCATTCCATCCAGATGGGATGATTTCAATGCCAGCATACCCAACAAACAACCTAGTCGACCCAACTGGCTGTGGCGATTCATTCGCAGCCGCTTTGTGTCAGAAATTATCTAGTGGCTCAGGTGAGTTGTCAAGAGATGAGTTGATTGAATCTTTGATTCATGCGACGATTACCGCTTCATTTACAATCGAGGATTTTGGGGTTCAGCGACTGAGAAATATCAGCGAAGAAGAATACGAATCTAGATACTTAGATTACAAATTTATTTCTAATCTAAAATGAAAGCATTAGCCTCAATAATGATTTACAGGTCGGGCAATCATGACGGTTCTAAACATTGCAATGATTGGTAGCGATGAATTAGCTAAATCCATTGCCAAAGCGACCGATCAAAGAGATGTTCACACCTACGTTCATAAAGAAACAGGACCTGAAGGCGCCAGAATTCTTTCCATAATCAGGCCGGCAAAAATGCCTGAAAGAATCAGACCTTTCTTCAACGCTTTATGTGCTGCTAGAGTTGGATTATTGGAAGTGACAAAAATCGATGCAGCATTTGGTGAAGTCCTTGTTGGGTTTGCTTCCGCAGGAATAACCAAGGGGATTTATGTGATTAATCCGGCAGCTGGAGATTGGATTGATGAAGACCAAGTCAAAGGATTCCTAACCCAAGCAGGCCTTTCAAATTGGACCAAATCCAGTGATGATGGCATCGAACTGCGAACAAATCTTTATGGCTTGATGGATGATATTTCGAGCGAACTTGAATCCGCTAAAGGTGAACCTCTAGTAGTGACAATCGACCAACATTTCAATGTCAAAGGAATTGGTTTAGTAGCAATCGGATATGTCCAATCGGGGTCGATAAAAGTCCATGATGAACTACATCTTCTACCTGCAACAGGACCAGGGACTGTCAAGAGTTTGCAGGTGATGGATGATGATGTTCCCGAAGCAGTTGCAGGTGATAGAGTTGGTATCGCACTTAGGAATACCAAAGAGGAACACCTAACTGGAGGATCGATTATCACACATCCAGCAATAGAGGATAAGAATAAGGGAGTCTCGATTCCACTCTGTGTCGAAAAACATGAAAAAAGCAAAGTCGATTTGAAAACATCTCCATTCCAAAAGCGCAAATTAGAGGTCGGAGACGTCATACATGCTAGCGTCGATTTGCAATTCGTAGTTGGAAGGGTCGAATCGATGGACTCGGCGCTAAGCGTAAAGTGGGATTCGCCATTATTCATCCGGAAAGAAAATCCTCCTGTTGCTTTGATTGCACAACTGGATTCTAACCCAAGAATTATGGGGAGCGCTACCCTCTCTCGGCTAGAATAATTAGCATCAAAAAAACCACTATTTTTGTCTACAAAAAACGGTGGTTTCATAACCTTAGGCGAAACTGAACGATTTAGGGATGCTAATGGACACGAGGCCAGATGGGCCCAGTGCCATAGGAGCGGGGGTGAATTTCCGTTCTTTGTCACTGGGAGGAGTGAAGGGTAAAGTTAGGGCTAGCCTAACCGACCAACAAATCTCCTTCGAATCCAAAACTGGACACGCATTAGACCTGAGACTCGATGCGATTCGTCGGGTCCATCACCATCATACTACACTAATTCCCGGATGGCTCGCAGCAGTCGGCGCAATCCTTGTGTGGGTCGGTTTTAGAGGGGTCACAGGTAGGCTCCAAGCTCTGTTCGCTTCGGTTGGAATTGTGCTCATGGCATCCCATTTCATGACAAGGAAACCAACCATTACAATCGATACCAAAGCAAATGATTGTCACACTATATTTGGTGCGGATATAGCGATGATAAGATTGAGTTCTATGATCCAGAATATGCAAAATGGAATGTCTCTAGAAGAAGCAAAAATGCATGTAGATAACATGGTTAGTGATTCCGATTATCCAAGAAATAGGGCTTATGAAAAACTTGAGACTGATGCCAAACCTGTTGAATTATTCGCAGCCCCTGTAATCAGCCATTTCATTGATTCGATGAGTGAAGATGATGACTACGTAATGATGACTGAAATCGTTAGCCCTGCTGAGAAAATCGATGATTTAGACATCGACCTTTGGGATGAGGAAATTGAGGAACCACAAATTTCGGAAGGACTAATGGAAAGGGCAAGAGAAAATATGGTAACCCAAAGAAATCATGTCATGCAACATGGCTGGCAAGGAGAGGTTCAGAGACCAGAGCCATACAACGAAATCTATCGTGGCGGATTCCAAGAAACATACGGCCAACATCCAAGAACACAGTATCCGTTTCAACAAACGTCTGTACCTGCACCAACTCCGCCTCCTGCAAATTTCTTACCGTCATTTGTTGGTGCGAATCAAGCACACGTTCCCATGCGCAGCCCGAGCGATTTAGCAGCCCAGATGCACCTTTGACTGCACCTGAATTAGAAGAAGAAAAACCATCACTAGTCGCTTCTGCTAGAAAAGAAGTAATCCAAAAAGAGCCTGAGCCAAAAGAGGTATCAGAGACTCCGGGGCAGAGATATCCTGGAATGAAGAAATTAACGACGAAGTCGAATAGAATTCTAAAGAACAGAAATAGGAAGTCAGCAGGATTGAAATCTGGATTTGTAATATCGGAATTAGTTAGACCCAATCGTAAACGAAAGATCGCCAGGAGGCGCTCTAATGGAACTGCGACGACCGACGCATTGAGAATACAAGCTCAAAATGCTTCGAACGAAGAAATTGCTAACAATATCCAAAACCTTGCTAAAAGCAATGGTGGCGATGTGGATGATGCCGAAGTTGAAAGAATGATGTCTCATCTCGACAGGCGTGCAGAAATTCCATCAAGTTTCAGTGAATTAGTCCGGTCTGATAGAGATAGAGGAGATGCAGTCAACTCAATTCGCAGAATTGAAGATGAATCATGATGATTTCTTTTGAATCATCAAGTCTCTAATCTGTTTGGCTAATTCCCAATCTGCTTTCTCTTCATCGCTTTCTGGTTCGAACTGCGGAATAGGTATTGGTCGCATCATTGAATCAATTGCTACCATGAAGAAATATCCTTGACAAATTTCAGTCTTTGACCAATCAGACTTACTCATAGCCCATGCAGTGACTTTTGCACATGCGGTTCGATTGGATGTGAATACGATTTTTGCTGTTACTTCGATTAAATCACCTTGCCTTGCAGGTGCTTTGAATTCCAAGGTATCGATAGAAATTGTCACGAATTCTCTGTGGGCAAACTTAGCACACATTATTCCTGCTGCCTTGTCCATCAAAGATAGAAGACGACCTCCAAATAACGTATTGTAAGAATTTGTATCTTGAGGAAATACTTCCTCGATCAGAGTTACAGGCTCTGTACTGTATGCTTCCATGCATTCTTCCACAACCCCCTACAATTTGAAATCATGCTTTCAAACCCCCATGGAAAGTGAGATTTGATGAAATAGAAATCTTCGCCATAACCATGGCAGGCGTGTGTATTGCTCTGGTTAGCGGGGGAATTGATTCTCCTGTGGCAGTAGCTCGAATGCTAATGCAAGGCTGGAAAATACATCCTGTACACGCCTCGCAAGAGCCGATTACGGGGCCGGAGGGAGAGCAGAAGGCAATTGCTGCGCTGCAGCATCTATTGGAAATAGACGGCCCTTTGGGTGATGCGGCGAGAGAAAATCTCGTCAGAAAAATTACCGTAGTACCAGTAGCAGATGCTCTCTCGCAATTTACCAAAAAATGGAACCATTCTGAATATTTCATCCACATGAAAAGATTGTATAATCAAATTGCGAATATGGCCGCTGAGGAAACAGAGGCAACCCACTTACTAACCGGAGAAAATTTAGGTCAGGTATCAAGCCAAACTTTAGGTAATTTAGGCGGGGTAGAAATCGTATCTAACCTAATACCTCTGAGGCCATTATTAGCACTCGACAAAGTTACAATAATGGCAATGGCAAGAGCGATTGGAACACTAGAAATTAGCGAAGGTCCAGAAATCTGTGATGCTTTAGGTCCAAATCGGCCTACTACGGTTGCAAACAAAGAATGGCTCGAACGTTCCGAGGAACGGTTGGGTGGCTTGCAGCAACTCGCTTCTGATTGTTTTTCACAACGAAGATTTGTCGAATTTTAAGCAAATTTCCCCCCTATAGGGGGACTTGTGAGTGAGACTGTTTGGCGCGGGTATTTTATGCCCGTCTTGAGTCGGGGTGAAGAGAGGGTGTCCCAATGAATGAAAATAAGAATGCAATAACCGCCTTGGTTTTCTCGTGCTTAATGTTGATTGCTCCAATCGCAGGTGCCGCAAGTATAACCACGTTTAGCGGAGGCGACTCGGAAGTTACTATCGAGGTAAGAGATGGGCCGGATTACACAAATATCGTCGATGGAACTGTTAGTCTACCATCAGGCGATACAGTGACAAGTGCGACAGTCACCGTATCAACCGATTTTGCTACTCATGAAACATACACAACAATTAACGGGGACACTTCTCAGTATGTTTGGGATCCATTCTACAACATCGGGCAAACCAACTTCTCGAACCAGGACGACTTTACATACACAGACAAATCTATTCAATTGGTTGGAACTGGATACACAACAGATTTCGAATCAACTACCTCTGGATTCATGGATGCGAGCCCTCCAAATGCCCAGTTTACAAGATGGGACCACGGAATTTTGAATGACGGCTCCTTCCTTAACGATAACTGTAAATCTGGCGAAGAGTGCTGGGGAACCAACGCTTTCGACATCGATAATGATTACAGAACGGATAACAACAACCAAAGTTTCGAGTACGAAATGGTCTCTTCGGTCATGGCCGTAGACCCTCTTTCTTATATCGCAAAATTCGCTAGCTGGCACGGATTATATTGGAATAAATCAGGGACATCAACAAACCCAGTAAAGACCTACTACGACTGTGCGTATGTGATGATTAAGAGTTCTAGTATGGCAGATGACCCAATGTTTTCCGACCCGAACATGGGTCAGTGGGATTTTATTCCATTTGACGCACAAAACTCTTCAGGAGTAAACTTTGCTAACGGGCTTTACCAAATCGGTTCCGGAAATGGAAAGATTCAGACTTGTGGTGGCCTAAGTGGTTCAGATTATGCACTAGGTGGGGAATCTACTCAAGCGTCAACCAACCCTACTGGTTGGGCTACAATGGCATTGAATCTACAACCATTTATCCAGAAATATGTTCAGTTTAAATTCGTCATGGAACACAACGCACAGATTCCTCCAGTAAACCCAGAAAACGCATCTTTACCGGGATGGTTCATCGATGACTTCAGACTAGGAAATCTATTGCCTCAGTCTGGCTGGATGACTGTGAAGAATTTTATGCCAAAGTCCAGTCCTAACCCTGGTTTCCCAGACGGCTATGGAATTCTAACATTGGAGCAGGAAACTACTGCTACAAACACGCTTTCTCTAACAGCCTTGAGAAGTGGAACAACTGAAATCGTAGTTGACGTGAATGGAAATCAAGTCACTGGACTAGAAGGACCTGTAATCGAACTTTGGAATATCGATTCTGCTGAATACCCATCGATCGATTTGAGATTCGACTTTGATTCAGGCACTGGACGACTTTCTACTTCGGTTTTGCACGGGATTACGATTGGTACTAGAGTCGGTACTGGTTTGAATATCACAAACAATCCACAAATCATCGACGGTGTTTGGAATTCTCCTGGAATGGGGATTATGTTTGACTACTCTCCAAAGATGATGAGTTCGATTATCCCAGGAATGGAAACTACAAAATTCTCTCAGCCGATTTTAGCGATGACACCAGTCGTCTTGGATGATTGTACTGAAGATGCTGCAATTGAAATCATCACAAGAACTGGAGAAATGCTGAACTTAACAGTCGGTGTCAAGCATGAGTTCACAGAACCTATCTTTGGGTTCCAATCTTTCGTTTCATACCAAAATCCATGTGGTATGTCCGAGTTATGGTTTGACCTTGTATTCGGACACTCTGCATCTAGCGTAACTCTAGACGTTGCTAATGATGGGGACATCGAGTGGGGTATGGATGACCCTGCTTTCGGTGCGTTTGGAAGACAGACAAAATTCTGGGCAGGAACTGTTGATGGCGTAAATTACGCAATGGATGAAGCAACTTTGATTCTAAACGTCAACGGCCAAGCAACAGGTGGGAATTTCATGCTACCAATTGGTGCAGAAGTCATAGGAGCTGAAGTCATATTCGACGGAAACACCGCAGGTGATTTCACAATGGACCTTAGTTCGAGTGGGCAAGATTACTCTTTTGGCACCATGCCAAATCAGACTTTACTCGCTTACGATACGATAGGTGAATTTGCGAACATGACCGATGCATTGAACACTTTGCTAAACAACCCATTGTTGCAAGTATCATACAATGATGAATACGGAAATGATTGGGCTACATTTAGATTCAATATTGAAAATATCAACGCTGCAAGTGGAACACAAGTCACTGTAAAGGGATTAGACATTCTTTACAACTGGGAAAGAACTCTTGGAGCAGCCAATAATATCGACAGGGAATTGAATCAAGGTATTGCTCTTGGAACTGGAACGAATGTGAATGTTCCGTTTGCGCTATCTGCTAATAGCGGTGGTGCTGTTCACTTGTCGAGCCTTGCCCTGACAACTGACACAGGATATGATTCAACGCTAACCCTAACCGGCAATCCAATCGGTTTGTATCCTAACGGAGATATCATCGAAGCAATCTCAACTCACATTGTTCAACAATCAACTGGCACATCATTTGGTGAAGCGAGATTGAGAATGGAATCCTCAAGCGGATTAGTCGAGTTAGCATTCTCTGAACTATCTCTCTTCTCAGAAGCATACGACCCTGATAATTTGGTGACAATGGAAGCATCAAGCTACCAAATCAGTGGAGATGAAATGGAAGTGACCTGGAGATTCAGAATTAACACTGCATGGGAAGATACTCCTGAATTGAGACTTTATGCTAGCCTAATCGCTACAAACGGCGTAAAGGGACTTCCAAGTGCTATCGTACTCGCACCGGAGAATGGGAATGCCATCGAAAATGATGCGTTGATTGCAAGTTTCGAATTGAAAAATAACGCAGGTGTTGTTCAAGACCTAACCGCTGCAAGTTCAAACCAAAACATCAACATGGCTGGTACAATTAGATTGGAAGGATTGAACATAGCACCTGACCCAACATCTTACAACTTAAGCCTGCAAAAGTGGGACGTTCAAACCATTAACGGATCAGTTATTTCAGAGTGGATGAATGTATCCACTCTTTCAAACATCATAGGAGGAAACTTCGATTGGGACGTAAACCTTGGTGCAACCGCAGCGGGTACTGCGAATTACAGAGTACTAATCAACGGATATAACGGTGGAGATACCCTTTGTCCTCCTGCACCTCTAGTAGCAGATTCAGATTGTGCAATTCCATTCAATCTATCTATCGACACATATTCTCCTACATTGATCAACATCTCGATGTTGAAGGCTTCAAACTACGACCCGACAATTTGGTCTAACTGGAGAAACCTTGTCGACGACACATGGGTTTTACCAAACCAACAACAAAAGGTTAGGATTCTATCACAAGATATCCCTACACCTCCAACATCTATCGACATGTATTATTGGATTGAATACGACCATGATTACGATAGTGATGGTGAAGCAGACCCAGATGAATACACAATGATTACTCTATCAAGCGATGGCAACGCTCCGATTGCAAATTACACTGGAACGTTCAGCGATGATGCAAATAAGGGACAAGACCCGCCAGGAAAGGTAAGTATCTATGCGGTTGGAAGTGACCTTGGAGGAAACCCAATCAATGGCGGAGGACCTGGATTTGAAAATGATTTAGTGACATACGTTTCAATGGATGCAAAGACACCAAACATCAGGAATTTCTTCATCGAAGATAATGATGGAAACAGATTGCACAATCCAAGCGAAGGTGCACCATTCTATCAGGGCCCATGGAATATGACCATGTATGCTGGTAAAGAGTATCACCTGATTGTAGAGGCCGCTGATGAAAACGGATGGAGAGACATCAACTACTTCGAAATTGACCTGGGTCCAGAGAATATGGTTGTCTACTATTCACCAAGAAATGAGACCGCTTGGACCTCTTCTGAAGCTCTTGAGATTGTCGAAGCAAGTAATACTAGCAACGGCCCAGAAGTATTGAGAATGGATGGTGGAAGACTAATCGATCCATTCGAAGACGAATTCTATCTAGACCTCCCAATTAGAATGAAGTGGGATATCGTAGGAATTACAACAACCACCTATGTTCCTCAATTGAGAATTAAGGATATGGATAGAGACCCATCATTGATGAGTGAATCCGGTGGAAGACACAAGCAAAGATGGGTATACAGCGATGGTATCCAACTAGATTACCGAAACGGAATCACTCCAACCTTCTCAGATGTTTCAGCACCTTTCTCACAGAATATTGAAATCGCTTCAGTATTCCCTGGTGACACGATTACATTCGAAGGACAGTACGCATACATCGACGGAATCAACAACGGAGTATACGTATTACCTGAAGGTGAATTTACTGTCGAAATTACTAGAGAACAAGCATTCATGGATGGTGAAAAGGGATACTTGGCATATCCTGCAGGTGGAGCAGATGGCTCAAAGACCGATGGTCCTACAACCCACATTATCAACGGAGGTGGGTTCTCAATCAACATTACTGCGCCTCCAATTTCTAACGATTATCAATACTCCTTCAGACTGATAAACCTACCAGATGGAGCGGTTGATTCAACCGATGCAATCTGTTCAGGAAACAACGTCTTTGGTTGCGGTTCTTTCTCAATCAAGGTTGACGGAACACCTCCTGAAGTCAAGGATAACTCCTGGAATGCGAAGTCTGGAATCAATGGTGAAGAGTTAGGAAACACCATGCCTTCATCAACTATGCACTGTGTAGATGTTCAAGCAATCGTTGAAGAAAATGCTGCATTGTTAGCAGGAGAAGTTGACCTACACTGGTCTTTCTACACAGATGCTGTATCGAATCTAACCTGGCCAGTATATGGTCAGAGGTTTGGAATGGACCCACTAACTACAGAAATGGACGTCAAGGTTCAAGGTAGCGATTACCTAATATCAGCAGACTGTGTTGACCTTTGGCCAGACCCAATTGACCCAACTCAAGCACAGATCACACAAGTCGACCTTGTAATGTGGATAGAGGGTAGTGACTCTGCTGGTTGGGCAATCAAGGGCGGAGGACCTGACAGTTCAGGAGGAATAAGTTCGATTTATTCTGCAGACCCAGAGCACAACTCCCAATACAGACTGGTTCACGAACAAGCGAAATTCTCGGTAATGGAAGTAAGAATGACACCGAAGTCACCAGAGGTTGGACAGACTCCTGAATTGGAAATTACAATGCAAAACATAGGAACTCAGGATGGAAATATCACTCTTGAAATCCAATCAGTTGTAGGAGGAGGATTCCCAACTGTTGAAACCACTATAACAACCGATGTGATTGTGCAAGGAATGCAAATGAACGTATTCATCACAGATTTGGAAGAATTCGCATCTCCAACCAGTGGAATGTACTTCTTAGTCGTCGATGCGACTACCAACGAAGTTCTGTGGAACGGATCTCAAAATGGCAAATCATTCAACGTAGCGGTAGCATCTGAAGATGATGGATTCCTAGCAGGTGGCGGAATGTTGATCGTCATCGGTCTAGGAACTCTAATCCTAGTATTGCTAGTCGTGGTTGTAGTTCTAGCCAGAAGGAACTCTGGAGACGGCTCTTATGAATACGAATACGAGTATGAAGAAGACAAGGACTATTCCGACATACCACAGGCAAGTTCTCCAAGAGGACCTCCTCCAGCAGGACCACCTGTTGCACAAGAGGTGGACCCATTAATGGCTGCCGCAATGGCTGAATTCCCACAATGGGACCAAGCTACCATCCAAGGATACTTTGACCAAGGATGGGATATCAACAGTCTAAGAGATTGGGTTAACAACAATCAGTGATTCAAAATGAATCTAGATTGGGAAGATATCTTTTGGAAGGACCCTGATGGGGGAACGATTGTTCTCCATGGCATTTTGCCAACGGTGGTCTTACCTAATGGTATGAGACCTAGATTGCAATGGAACGGTTTGGGCATACTTGCTGCAAAGGAAGAGGAAGAAATCTGGGCTGAAGAAGAAAAATCCGAAGCGGAAGACCCTGGAATTAATCTGGACAGTGCTATCCTCAATGGTGGCCTTGACAGCCTATACCTCGAAATGCTGATGTGGGTAGAAGGATTGCAGGTGGGCAAATTTCCTAACCCTGAACCAAGGAGACTACACAAAGCAGCAAAGACGCATAACAGACCTGTCTTCTTTGTTGAGCCTGAAATGAATGATGAAGATTGGGCTGATTTTCTGACCAAGGAAGCCCATGCAATGACTCGCCCACGGAAATTATTGGGAATCGCATTTACTGCAAGGAGATGGAGAAAAGCCATCAAGAAGGTAAGAAAGTTCGTCGTAGAGCAGCCAGCGAGAGAACCTGATGGTTTGCAGGCTGCAAGCGCATTAGCAGCAACTTGGTGGAAATTAAATCGAGAAAATTCAGACCCTGAATTAAACAAGAGAAAAGACTTGAGATTTGCAGCAAGACTACGTGGTGGATTAAAGCAATTGAGAACAGATCATGGAGAAGATGCTCTGCTTCTAGTACCGATTCAACAGGCTTGGAGAGAATCTATGCTAAATGCGCTAGAAACCCTTCCTGAACCGGAGGAGGATTCATCACCGAGTTCCTCTTCGCCTAGAGAGGAGGAGTGATTATGTCTGCTGGGAAAATTGATGTCAGAGTCGAAAATATCCTAGTTCGATTTTCCGTATCTCCACCAATTGATTTAGAGGAAGCAATCGAAAGATTGGGTGGCGTTAAAAACGGCGACGTGATTATCAAAACTCTAGATGCTCCTCGAGCAACATTAGTCATTGACTCAAAGGGCAGAATCATAGTTCATGGCACACACAGAATGGGTGCTGCCAGAGCTGCTGCAAAAGAAATGCTACTGCGAATGGGAAGAGATGAATCCGGACTTACCACCGAATTGGGTCCAATCGTTGCATCGTTTGAATTTGGTGAAGAGATACCCGTTCACAACTTCAGAGCAAATCTAGGAAGTGGAACTCAAACTTTTGACGAAAGACTTGGTTGTATGAGATTAAACGATACACGCCATGACCTTGAATTATTGATTTGGCCTAATGGAAAATGTGTCGCTCTAAATGCCAGACATCCAAACATGGTGGCAATGGCCGCTGTTCATTGGAAGTCAAAATTTGCCGATAAAAAATCGATGAAGGTGTAGGTAATGGATTGGAAGGGACCAATCCTTGATGACCATTTTCACTTGAATAGAAACGGACGTTTCTTAGAGGCGGCCAAGGATTTTCAAAATGCTGGTGGAACCAATCTAGTATTGGTTCATTGTCCTGATTTCGCATCACCTCCAACCACAAGAGATGGGCACAAATCATCATATCAAAACACCATAGAAATGGCTCAAGAGGTAAGAGAATTAGGGCTAGGTGTCAGAGTAATTCTAGGACCACACCCTGCTGCATTCGCCCACCAATTTGATTCATTAGGCGAAAGAGCCGAAGAGAATTATTGGGACAGTATTGAAACTGCCCTAGAATTTGTCCATGAAGGTAAAGCCCACGGAATAGGTGAAGTGGGAAGGCCTCATTGGCCGGTTTCAGATGAAATTTGGTCCCGTTCAAACGCTTTGCTAATCGATACGATGAAACTTGCAGCGAGAGAAGGAATCCCATAATTACATGTCGAGGGAGAATCTGATGAGACATACGGTGAATTAGCAGAAATGGCCGACAAAGCCGGACTTGCTAGAGAAAAATTGGTGCGACACTACGCACCTCCGAGAGTGGATTCATCCTATACACACGGCCTAACTCCAAGCGTCTTAGCAGGTAGTGGATCGATTGAAGTTTTGATGGAAACATTTGAGCAATCGTCTCACGGATTCATGCTTGAAACCGATTACATGGATGACCTGAGAAGGCCTGGTGCAGTACTGGGCCCAAAAACAGTGCCTAAGCGTACTCGACAATTATTGGAGGCAGGTCTAGATGAAGAGATTCTGTATCATTGCCATCAGGACCTACCTGAGCACATTTATGGTTCTGAATGACGGAGGATTCTTGACCTACCTAGTTCTCGCCGTTATAGGTGGCTGAATGAAGAGAGCAATTCTACTCACAATTTTCTTGCTCAGTTTTGCTACTCCTCTTACTGCAGAAGCCCAAGTCGGGCCCGGAGTAGATATCGAATGTGAGGATTCAACCATCGAAATAAATGTCCATCCTGAACAAAATGCACCAGTCAGTGTAAAGTGTACTGTGACCAATACAAGTGGCGCAGCGGAGGATATCGATTTGGACAGTAATGTAGATGGAAATGATTTCAGCTTGGTGCTATCAAAATCTTCCCTAAGTTTAGATGCTGGAGAAGAAGAAGACATCATAGCAACCTTTTCTGCGTCTCCAAGGATAGAAGTTCTCACCGAGGATTTCAATATTACAGCGACAGTGACAACGTTTGGCCAACTCCCACTTGGCCAATTCGGCTCTACCAGTGAGGTAGGAGGCACTGTCAAATCCCTTGCTTATTCGAGAATTGACTTGGAAGTCTCTAATCCGTCAACAAGAAATATCGATGTCAACGAAGAGGCATCAATCCAATTCACTGTGTTCAATGATGGCAACAGAATCGACAATTTAGAAGTCGAAGTCCTCAATGAAGAGGAAATTCTTGAGGCAGGGTTCAAGTTTTCTTCCGACCCATTCTTCAGGGCGACTGTTAACCCAGGTACTTCTTCAGACCAAGGAGACATCATACTTCTAGCACCAAAAGAAGCATCTTCAGAAATTACTGTCAACGTTCAACTTAGAGCATATTCTAAACTAGATTCAAGCGCAGAAGCAGATGAAATCAGCATTAGAGTCGTAGTTGCACCTTCAAGCGGAGGCGGGGGTTCAATTGGAATTAGTGACCTTAATGCAATGAGCCAAGATAGTGTTGCACAGATAGGTATGATTGCTGGTGGAGTGTTTGGATTAATTATGCTTCTAGTGATTATTTCTAGACTTTCAAAGAAAGCTGGTAAACAGAAAATTGCTGCCAAAGAAGCAAGCAGGGTTGCAAAGCAAGAAAGGAAAGCGGCAAAGAAGTCCGGAAGGCAAGTTGTCGAAGATTTCGATGATGAGTTTGATGACATAGAAGACGATTTTGATTTCGAGGATATCGGTGACGATGACGATTTCGATTTCGAGGATATTTGACGGATACCCGAGATATCATAACGTATTTTCCTCGGACTTGCGATTGATTTATTATTGGGCTAGAGCCATACTAGCGATGAGAAAAATGCGATTGAACACCATCTTTCTGTCAGCCCTGCTGATTTTATTGCCACTTTCTGGATGCCTTGATGAAGAAATGAAACCAAGAACTGAGGTGTCAGAAGATGGGTCGGAGCAGTGCTGGGCCATTCTTCAAACTATCACCTCCATGGAACATGATATGCAAATGATGCGTGATAATCACTACACTATGACGAACTTTACATACGACTCATCTTGTAATTTGGTCTACTCATCATGGTGGGGTGGAGATGGATATGGAGGTTTTACAAACATCACTTACAACGATGATGGACAACCAATTCTTATCGAAACCGGAGATAGTGATTGGAATAATACAACTGGATCTTTAGAAGGCTACCTTTATCTTTCATATGAGGAATACACCTATGAGAACGGATTGTTAATGCAACTACATACATATTATGCCGAAGGTGGTGACGAGTATTGGAATTATACTTACGATTCAGAAGGCCGTGAGATTTCAGAAGAAAAATCAGGTGACATAACTGAATCATACTACAATAGTGATGGAAAACTTAGTTTCACAAAGAAACAAACTACCAATAATTACACTACATACAACAACTACACTTACGATGGGGATGGTCAATTAATACAAGAGGCTGAGACTTCTAAGTATGGTAGCGGCGATTGGTATGGGCCATATTACACAAATTACACCTATGTTGATGGCCTATTAGTTTCGACCGATTATGATGGTACAATTTGGGCCTATACTCATAATGAAAAAGGTGACGTCCTAACTGAAGTTAATCATTGGGGTGAAAACTACAGCAGCATTATATCTCATACCTGGGGATTTGCCAACACAGTTTAATCTTGATTTTTAAACAATAAATCTCAGAAATTTGGCCGGTTTTCGATATTAGAAAAGGGTCGCCGAATCGCACTATAGAATGATGCAACCACGGTAACAGTCATAGGCGTAATTGGAAAGGAAACACCTACCCTATAGGGTAGGTGCTCTCAATGCTTGATTTACAAGGAAAGGTAGCCTTTGTTTTTGGCGTGGCCAGTGAAGACTCAATCGCATGGGCGATTTGTCAAAGTTTAGCCGATGCTGGTGTGACTCTGTACCTCGGATATCAGAAAAGATTCATGTCCAGAGTATTTCAATTAAAGGACAAATTACCAGCAATTGCGGGCTTCTATCCTCTCGATGTCGCAAGCGATGCAGATACCAAAGAATTCTTTGACAGTTTCAGCAAAGAAAATCCTGGATTAAAGGCAGATATTTTGATCCACGCAATCGGCTTTGCGCCGAGGGAATGTTTCGACCGACCGATATTATTTGTCGATGATGACAAAATCAACACCGCATTCACAATCTCAGCTAACTCATTGCAGAGATGTTTGAAATTTGCATTGCCATATCTCAATCCGGGGTCGTCCACGATTACGCTAACATATGCTGCTTCAACCAGATATGTACCCTCATACGGAATCATGAGTATGGCAAAGGCAGCATTGGAATGCTGGACTAGAGAATTAGCATGCCACCTAGGGCCAGAGGGTCACAGAGTGAATGCGATTTCCAGCGGCCCGATTAGAACAATTGCCGCTAGTGGCATTCCTGGTTTCGACAATATTCTCGACCATGTGGCACAGAATGCACCACTCCGGAGAAATGTCACACAAACAGATGTTGCAGGTTGTACAACTTGGCTTGCAAGCCCACTATCCTCTGGTGTCACAGGTCAATGCATTCACGTGGATGCAGGATACTCGATTACGATGGTTCCATCAAGCATAATGGGGGAGTAAAATTGACGATTACTACCAAGGATGGAAAGGAAGTTCATGGGCTAAATCAAGCCCCATTTGAGCCAATTGCGGTAATTGGAATGGCCGCATTAATGCCAGACGCAACCACGATTGAACAGTTTTGGCAGAACATTATCGATGCGCACGTCTCGTTAAAGGAAGTTCCAATGCATCGCTGGGACCCTGAAATCTACTGGGAACAAAGTGGGCCTGGTGAAGTCACTGAAGGCAAGACCTATTCTAAAATTGGAGGATTCGTCGAAGACTATGAATTCGATTGGAGAAGATGGCGGCAACCACCTGGGTCTATTCCTCAAATCGACCCGTGTCAGCTATGGGCAGTCACAGTTTCAGCGGATGCACTAGAAAATGCAGGCTACGGAGAAGATGGAAAAACCCTCGATAGAGCAAGAACTGGCGTCATATTTGCTAACGCTCTCGGTGGAGAGAACCGTTCTGAATCCAACTTGAGGGTATTCAGTCAGGAATTGAAGAAAATCGCTCTCGATAACGGCATATCTCCTGAGCAAGCCGATGCAATGGTAGCCAAAGTTTGCGAAGGTAAACCAAGAATTAACGAAGACACAATGCCGGGAGAATTGGCAAATGTCGTCAGCGGCCGAGTAGCAAATCTTCTGGACTTACAAGGTCCAAATTATTCCACTGATGCTGCTTGTGCTTCATCGATGGCTGCCCTCCTAGATGCGTGCAGGCTACTGCAAAATCGCCAAGTCGACACGATGCTTGCAGGTGCGGCAGACCGATGCATGGAAGCACCAACATATGCAAAGTTCAGCGCAATAGGTGCTTTATCTGCAACTCATTCAACACCATTCGATGCAAGAGCAAATGGGTTCGTAATGGGAGAAGGAGCGGGAGTGCTTCTACTCAAGAGATTATCAGATGCTATTCGCGACGATGATGATATCAAGGCTGTAATTCGTGGTGTTGGCGGTTCGTCAGATGGAAGAGGAAAGGGAATTACTGCACCTAGTCAAAGAGGACAAGTTCAAGCTGTGAGCAGGGCATATTCACAAGCAGGGTATGAGCCATCAACTGTTGAATTAGTCGAAGCACATGGCACTTCTACCAAGGTTGGAGATGCAACAGAACTATCCACACTCTCAATGCTATGGAGTGGTCTTGATGGCGGTGATCACATCGCTGTTGGTTCGGTCAAGAGTCAAATTGGTCACCTAAAGGCAGCGGCTGGTATCGCTGGAATAATGAAAGCATGTAGCGCATTGTATCACAAGACAATTCCACCAAGCGCAGGCTTCGTCACACCCAACCCTACTGTTGAATGGGATAACATTCCATTTTTTGTCCCAACAGAGGCAAGAGATTGGCCAGAGCCTGAGAGCCACCCGAGAAGAGCGGGAATTTCCGCATTCGGATTTGGCGGCACCAACTTCCACGTAGCATTAGAGGACTATGCTCCTGATTATCACAACAAATTAGCAAATGAATGGGAACAAAAATGGAAGGCATACAGTGGAGTTGAGACCGATAACTCAAGTCTAAATGCAACGATGACTCATGAAGAACTTAAGTCGGTGGAAGGAGGTTTACTATTACTCTCTGGAACATCCCCTGCAGAAGTGCTTGGAAAATTGGCGAATGTCAAAACTCCTGTGAAGAATTTCGATAATGACCCAAGCGGGGCAAGGTTATCTTTCGAATTACAGAATCACTGGGCATATGATGCTAGTGATAGGGTTCGCATGGCAATTATCGCTACTAGTTGGTCAGAGTTTAGCAAAAGATGTGACCTTGCAAATAAGGCATTAGAAGATAAAGAAAAATGGGGATTCCTTGCAAGTCAGGGAATCTTAGTCACCGATGAGGACGCAATGCCGAGTGGAGCGAAGGTCGCCCACATGTATCCTGGTCAAGGAAGCCAGTATGTGGGAATGACTCTAGATCTCTATCAAAGATACAGTGGAGTGCAAGATGTTTGGGCGAAATCGGATATCACTATGTCTGATGTGCTTGATGGAGAAACACTCTCGTCATTTGTACTAAGAACCAACCTTAGCGATGAAGAAAAGAAAGATGCAGAGCACAAACTCAAGCAAACTGAATACACACAACCTGCTATGCTAACCGCTGACCTTGCTATTGAATCAGCACTAAACGCTCACGGATTCAAGCCAGACATGGTCGCTGGTCATAGTCTTGGAGAATATGCGGCTTTGATGAGTGCAGGAATCCTCGATATGGATGGAGCATTGCGTGCTTCGGCGGCTAGAGGAACCGAAATGGGCAGCGTTGAAATCGATGATAAAGGATTGATGGCAAGCGTGACTGCGCCATACGAGAGAATCGCAGAAATCATAGATGAAATCGACGGATATGTAATCGCTGCAAACAAAAACTCTCCAAAAATGACTGTAATCGCTGGAGAAACAGCACCGGTTAAGGAAGCGATGTCTAGATTCGAATCTGAAGGTTTCCAATGCGTACAACTTGCTACAAGTCATGCATTCCACTCCAAAATTGTCGCTCCGGCAAACGAGCCTTTGCGCAGGTTCCTTGAAGGACTAGATATTCGCTGGCCTGAAATTCCAATCACTAGCAACGTTGATGGCGGATGGTATCCAATGAATGATGGAAGCGATTCCAAACAGGCTATCCTCTCTAAACTCACTCCGCAAATGGCATCAAGCGTTGAATGGACACAACAAATCAATTCGATGTACGAAGCAGGGGCGAGAATCTTCCTCGAAGTAGGGCCAAAGCGAGCATTAACCGTATTTGCTACGCAAATTCTGGAAGATATGCCTTCGATTTCAATAATGACAAATCACCCCAAGACCGGCGGTATAGCCTCTTTGCTGACCGCACTTGGAACAATGGCATTAGCAGGAAGAATTCCAGAAAAATTGGATAGAGATAGTTCAGCATTGACCGAAGCATTCCGTGCAGGACCTGTCGAAGCAGCAGGGGGCGTGACTAAACCTTCCTCTCCTCTGAAGGAGAGAAGCCGCCCATTACCGTCCAAGGGTGGTGCTGTTCAAACTCAAACCGTCACCGTTTCTGCAGATACTTATGTTGACCCGGATGCAGCAAAGAAAAATCTTGTTGGAAATTTAATTTCAGCCCACTGCGGATATCCGGCAAAATTCTGTGAAGGTAATGTCAACATGCGAGATGTACTCGGCATGAGCGATTCACAAATTCAATCTGTTATTCAAACAGTTCACTCAACCTGCCAAACCGACCCCGAATGGGATGTTTCTGGGGCACAAACCGTTGCTGACATCAGTAGATGGATTATCTCCGCCCCGGCCCAAAGTGCTGGAAGAGGAGCGATGAAAGTTGACAATAGGACTCATGATCCATTCGTAATCACTGGTATTTCATTGGGACTACCAGGAGGAGAGAGGGTCTTTGATGAAGGAAACTTTGAGAAATTGGTAAGAGGAGAAACCTGCATTTCAGAAGTGACCGACGAATACAAACAGAAACTTCTGGACAAGAATATTGTTCGACTAATCAAAGGAAGAGACGGTAGCGTTGGGATGGAAGCCGCCAAAGAATTTGGCGACATACCACAATTAGCCGGAGTAAAATCTGCTTTCGACCCTGACTCTGAGTTTGGAATTAGTGCCAAAGTAGCTGCTGCGTGGGACATTGCTACACAATTAGCATGTGCTTCTGGATTGATTGCACTAAGAGATGCAGGAATACCGCTTACTCCTGTCGAACAGGTAGGCAAAGGCGGATTGAGATTAATCAAATCCTGGGAAGTTCCATCTGTTTACCGTGAAAGGACTGGAATAGTCTTCGCATCTTGTTTCGCAGGCCACCAAATGGCATCTAAACATGCTAAATTGGATGGCGATGATGGCGAGGGGCGATTTGACAGAAGATATCTGTTCCAAATTTTGAATATGGGGCATTCACAATTTGCCCAACATGTAGGAATCCGTGGACCGAATACCACAATCAATCTTGCTTGTGCCTCTGCTACCGCTGCCTTTGGAGTGGCAGAAGATTGGCTAGCGAACGATAGATGTGACCGAGTAGTCATCATTTCAGCAGATGATGTAACTGGAGAAGATTTGTGGGAATGGATCGGTTCAGGATTTGCAGCAAGTGGCGCTGCCGCAACAAATAATGTTGTTGAGGAAACTGCATTACCATTCGACAAGAGGAGAAATGGATTGATTCTAGGTATGGGAGCTGCTGCTTTCGTTGTCGAAAAGAAATCTGAATCAGATGCTAGAGGAGTTCAACCAATTGCCGAATTACTAGGAACGAGAATTTCTAATTCTGCTTTCCACGGTACACGCCTTGACGTCGAACACGTAGCACAAACGGTTGACAATTTCATGACTGAAATGGAAAACCAGTGGTCTTTGGACAGACACCAAATCGCCAAGGACACAGTATTCTTCTCTCACGAGACATATACTCCAGCAAGAGGCGGTTCAGCACAAGCTGAAGTCAAAGCATTGCGAGATACATTTGGACATAGTGCTGATTCTCTCGTAATTGCAAATACCAAAGGATTCACTGGCCACCCGATGGGAGTTGGTATCGAAGATGCTTCGATGTTCTATGGATTGCTGACCGGTAAAATTCCGCCGATTGCAAACCACAAAGAAGTGGATGCTGAATTAGGAAACCTCAACCTTTCCAAGGGAGGAATGTATTCGAATTTCCGATATGGTATTCGATTTGCGGCAGGATTCGGCAGCCAAATTGCTCTATCATTGGTTAGGAAATATGACTTCCAAGGTGAGAGAATCGACAAACAAAAATTGGTCGCATGGAATCAATCACTAGCAGGTACAAATAATCTAGAATTAAGAATCTTACAAAACAAATTGGTTGCCTATGTCGATGGGGATAACAATCTACACGGCGGCATGCAAGGCGAGGTATATGCGATAGCAGACAAATCTCAACCGGCTCCACCTGTTGTACAGGCAGCACCAGAACCAGTACCTGCACCTGCACCAACACCTGCAACGACTCCGGCACCTGCTGCATCTGGTGCATCCGGCGATGTTAATCAGGCTGTAATCGATGTTGTAGTCAAGCATACAGGATATCCTGCTGACTTTGTTGAATTAGACCAAGACCTTGAGGGAGAACTTGGAATTGACACGGTAAAGCAGGCAGAAATCATGGCTGACATAAGGGCACAATTCAATCTGCCAGTGGATGAGGACTTCGTCTTAGCAGATTATCCTACACTAAATCACATGATTGGGTATATTCACAAAATGTTGGGAGGAGAAGCGCCAGCACCTGTAGCAGTTGTTCAAGCACCGCAAGTTGTGACTGCACCGGCTCCTGCACCTGTACCTGAACCCGCTGTGACGCCTGCACCGGCACCTGCGCCTTCAGGAGATAGCGGAGATATCCAACCGAAATTAATCGGCGTGGTCGTAAAGCACACTGGATATCCAGAAGACTTCATTGAAATGGACCAAGATCTCGAAGGAGAATTGGGAATTGATACTGTCAAACAGGCCGAAATTATGGCAGATGTCAGAGATATTTTCAATTTACCAGTGGATGAAGACTTCGTATTGGCGGAACATCCGACACTGAATCACTTTGTCGCATACATTCAGAAAATGACAGGCGGCGCTCCTGCTCCAGTAGCAGCACCTGCGCCTGCAGCTGCACCTGCACCTGCGCCAGTTGCTGAGCCACCAAAACCGGCGCCAGCACCAGAGCCCTCAAGCGATAGCGGAGATATCCAACCCAAATTGATTGGAGTTGTTGTGAAACATACTGGATATCCTGAGGACTTCATCGAAATGGACCAAGACCTAGAAGGTGAATTGGGCATTGATACGGTCAAACAAGCTGAAATTATGGCTGATGTGAGAGATATCTTTGACCTACCTGTGGACGAAGATTTCGTTTTAGCAGATCACCCTACATTGAACCACTTTGTAGCATATATTCAGAAAATGAAAGGCGGGTCAACTCCGGTTCAGACCGAAGCGATTGCCCAGCCACCGGTTCAAGAAACGGTTAGCGAAGTTGCACCTTCAGCCCCATCCCCATCTGGAACCCGAAGGTGGCAAGTAGAGATTGAACCCTGTCCAATCATTACAGAAGGATTACCAATTTCAGGAACGATTGTCCTAACTCAAGACACCTGGGGGGTTGCAGATGCACTCGCTGAAAGGCTAAGTGAAAAAGGAATTAATGTCGCAAAAATCGGATTAGAATATGGTGCTAAGACCTTAACGGAACAAAAGGAGAATTCCGGCCACACTTACAGGCTAGACCCTCTGAGCGAGGCTCAAATCATGGAAGTCACTGCAAAATTAAGCGGTGTAAGTGGAATAATTCACTTGGCACCGCTATCACTAACTACAAGCAAGTGGGAAAATGAAGGGCCATCTAATCAAGTCGCACTATCATCTCAAGCGTGGTTCGGACTGCTCAAAGGATTGGATTCACAATTTGCCAACTTATCAACAGGACTTGTTGGAAGCGTCACAGCAATGGATGGACGTCATGGAAATCGCGGTAGTAAATTCAATTCCCTAGCCTGTGGAGCCAGCGGAGTTACCAAATCTTACGCATTTGAAAGAGAAAATATCAGATGTAGGGCATTAGACCTACACCTGAATTGCTAATCGATGCTCATGCAGCTGCTGAGATGATTGAAAATGACATGTTCAATGCTGGTGGCGATGTTGAAATCGGAATAGATAGAGATGGCAGAAGATGGACAATGGTCTGTTTTGCAGAAGACCTAGTTGAAGATGTAAAGCCACTACAGGGTGACGACCTTTGGGTTGTCAGCGGTGGCGGTTCTGGTGTGACTGCTGCATCAATCATTGGGGTTGCGAACGCAAGCAAAAAATCAGGAGCAACTTTCATCCTAATAGGAAGAAGCAAACTAATCGAAGAAACAGCAGATTGGTTGCCATGGTCAGAAGAGCAACTCAATCAAAGAAAGATGGCACTACGTGAGGAAATGATCCAAGATTCTGAATCTGGCAAGGTCACAATGGTTGATTGGAATAATGCTTGGATGAAGTTCACTAGAAGCAGAGATATCTACCAAACAATCCACGAAATTGAATCTACAGGAAATAATGCAGAATATCACCCTGCTAATGTCACAGATTCAGCAGCGATTAGTGCTGCTGTAAATGGTAGAACTGTGACCGGTATCATACATGGTGCCGGCCTAGAAGAATCAAAATTAGTCGCTGACAAAGAATGGTCGAAGTTCGACTTAATTGTTAGAGTCAAAGTAGACGGCTGGAAAGCCCTAGCCTCGGTGACTGATGAAAACCTGCGATTCGCATGTGCATTCACCAGCGTTGCAGGCCGATTTGGAAATGGTGGACAGACTGATTATGCTGCTGCTAACTCAATTTTGGATGCTGAGATGGCGAGATTAACAGCGTCTGGAACATGTCGTGCTGTAGCGATTGGCTGGACCGGCTGGCGAGATGTAGGAATGGCCACTAGAGGTTCAATCGAGGCTGTATTCGAGGCGGCTGGAATAGAAACCCTTGCGGTTGAAGATGGTGTTGACATATTTGTCGGCGAAGCCCTAGCTGGCGGTAAGCGCAGAGTGATTGGTTGTGGCTCACTAGGATTAATGGACAGATTCAACGCATTTAGAGAAGCGCCATTGAAACTTCCACCAAATATGGCTGAAGCGATTGCAGACCCACGTAGATTCCCATTTGTAGATAAATTACTAGAAATTGATGAAGGCAAATCATTGACCTCACAATCTACCCTTTCAACCAAAGAACACCCATTCTTAGTCGACCATGCAATCGATGGAGTGCCATATCATCCTGGTGTTATGGCTCTGGAAATGTTTGCACAGAATTCGATGCTACTCTTACCTCGTCATTGTTTAGCAGGATTTGAAGATGTCAAATTTGGCTTACCTGTGAAGATAATGAAAGGAACTATGACGGTTCGAGTTGAAGCGAAACTGGCAAAGAGCGAAGGCGACCTAAGGTGGGTAGAATGCCGCTTAGTGTCCGATTTAGTTAACTCCAAAGGCGAAGTATTTGGCGAGCCAAGATTACATCATGAAGCAAGGGTCAGGCTAGTTGCTGAATGTGATGATGTATGCCCATTCCTACAGAATGAAGTCGATGCACTACCAGATATCGGAACCCCTGCGGATGGTGAATTACAACACCATTCTAGTTTCATCTATCTAAGATACTTCCACGGCCCGAGATTCCAATCTCATGGTGGTGTGCTAAGAGGAATTGATGGCGGTGTTGATGGAATCGCATTGATGAGGCATCAATTACCAGCGAAGGACCAATTCCTACTCGAATCACAAGGAGATGAGGTATTGTTGGAATCGCTGCCTATGCTTATTGAGGCTGGGTTCCAAAACGCAGGTCTAGCCGCAATGGAAAGCGACGGATTCTCAAGTCTTCCAATCGGTATCGAATGGTCAACAATGCTTCGTGTACCTGACCAGAACGAAAGATTACGAATGCGTTCTGTAAAGACTGCGAGTGAGGATGCTGGTGTCACAGTTCACGATGTTGTCATAGTTGGCCAGGATGATGCTCCTGTTCTATCACTCAAAGGATTGAGATTGAAGGCGATGGGAGAAGTTCCTGAAGACCAAAAAGTTCACCCTCGAGAGGTGATTTGTTGGAAATTATGACCCCGATTAAGGGTCCAAAAATGCTTCTTGCTAGAATGCAAATTTCCCAATGCACCAGTGTATTGGCAGATGAAATTCCAAGAGCGACTGCCAAAAGACTTGCAGACCACAATTCAGGAAGACTACTGTTGGAGGAGTGCCTGAAAGAATGGAATATTCCAATCGACATGATCGAAGTTCTGAGAACAGAGGAAAGAGCACCTTATATTTCATGGATAAATGGAGTTTGGAGAAATGAACCCCTGCCCGGCATCAGTATAGGGCATTCAGGAAAATGGGCTGTGTGCGCCCTGATAGAGCCAGGATATTGGATTGGAATCGATGCAGAGCCATCCGATAGACAAATTCAGACCAATGCGTTTGACATGATGGCTAAGGGAGAAGAATTGGAATATCTTGTTGCAAATCCTAGTGAAGCAATTCGTATTTGGACTGCAAAAGAGGCTATACAAAAGGCCGAAAGAAAAGGAATGAATCTCAACCCACGAGAGATAATATTGCAAAATTACACTCTTGAGAGCTTCATTTTCGATGACCTACATGTTTCGGTTTCCTGGAAAATTGCGGGTGATAATCCTCGGACTCCTGAGGATGATTTATTGGATGCAACACTAGATGCAATGAAAGAAAATCCAGAGTTTTCAATTGGATGTGCAACCACGAGAAATAGTCTCTAAGAAATTACAATATTTCATTAATGAACAGATTAACCCACCTGCATGGACAAGACTTTGTGGAAGTGGATTTCTTCATCTGCATTTCTTGCTTCGATGTGCTGTTTCCCATCGGTAGTCTTGGTAATGTTCGGCCTTGCTTCAGTTTCAACAGCAGCCGCCCTATCAGATACTCTGTATTGGGGGCCGTTCCGTTATTGGCTATACCTAGCGACTGCAATCTTCCTAACATATGGACTTGTTAGATATTTCAGAGCAGACGGAATCTGCACCCTTGATGATGTAAAAAGAGAACGCCAGAAAGTCATCAACACATCTCTTTTAGTAGTCACAACAACGATCGTTGTCTACTTGATTTGGAATTATGTAATTCTTGAAATCTTAGGGATTTGGGTTGGCCTACCATGGGAAGAATCTGCATTCTGGAACTAATTTACAACCAAGAAATAGAATCCTATCAGCAATCCCATAGGAATTACGTAGTAAGCAACCTTTAGCCACAAAGGCTCTTTTTTGTGTTCGTTTAGAAAATCTGAATCTTTTGCAATTGCTTCTCCAACAGCAGCAATCAATTCGCCGACTGCATCAGGCATATTATCGCCTAGATATTCAAATTCCTAATTTCAGGAGTTTGGTCTGCGATGATGAACTCTAACATCGCTGCCCACATAACAAATTCAATGCTCTTTTCCAATTCTTCTTGGCCTCCAACCTCTGAGACCATATTATCAAGCGTATCTGAAGGAGAATGGTACGCACTGTAATCTTCATCGTATGCTCCAAGATGGAAGATTGTTTGCGCCCCTAAATTTCTGAATGTCACATGGTCTGACCTACCAAATGTATCTTCGTGGACATCGAATACAAGGTCAGAATGTTCTTGCCAATGCTGGTCACATCCAGCACCATAACTTCCATCTATTCTCAAATCCATAGGTGCTTTCAGAATATCTCTATGGACGTGGTCTAGAACTGTTGTGATCTCAACATCCTGGACATTAGGGTCAGAATCAGGTCCAGACCAAGCATGGTAAGGGAATGGGTCACCATTTGCTTTGTGAGCTGGCCAAGACATCCCCATCATATCCATATTGATGTAGAATTCAAGTTCTTTATCTACAGGTAAACAATAATCACACTGATTATTAGCAAATGCATTTGAACCCCTAAGTCCTTCTTCTTCACTAGACCACAATGCAAGGAATGTATCACATTCGAATGTTAAGTCGACAAATGCCTTGGCATAGAGCATCATTGTAACAGTCCCTGCGGTGTTATCGTATGCACCCTCGTAAGTTCCTCCACCAGGTGGACCTCCAGGAGGTGCGATGTCCATGTGAGCGCCCATTCCTTGGACACAGTTGTCATTCCTGCCCTCTTTCCAGGCGATAACATTCAGACTTTCAGGTTGTGCTAAGTTCCCGTGGTCAGTTACTCTAAGCAGATGAGTTTCGTATCCAAGACCTTCGAAATGTCCTTGGAAGAATGAGGCTGCTCTCTCAAATGCAGCATTTCCTGCACCCATCCAGCGATTGACGTATCCCCCACATTCTGTTGAATCCGCACAAATGCTGGTGATAAATTCCATTTTATCGAACCATTCTTCCCCGTTTACAATAGGAGTACCTTCCGCGGTTTCAACCTGAATGATTTCACTCCTTCCATCAGAATCCATGAACGTGATGTTAACTCCATTAGCGTATGGTGTTGTCAACAAATATCCGTGGACGAGGTCATCCAAGACCATGACTTTGTGCGACTTAACATATGTATCGTTAACGAATATCATTACGTCAGGCTGCGTCATAATCGCATTGCCTTCCCCTTCCAAGGTGAATGGCATAAATTCACCAAGTTTCATTACCGCCTTTGATGGGTGTTGAAAATCAATGTAAAAGATACCCTCAATCTCAACGGTAGAATTCTCTTCCTCTCCAAAACATCCAGCCAATGGAGCGATAAAGAAAATGGTTGTAAGAAGTATCGCTACCAATTGGCGGTTCATGTTCTTGGCTGATACCACTTATTCTTCAATATAATGGGATGAATGAGTACACCATGATTTTTTTTGTTTGTGATTCAAAAATAATTGTAAGAACTCTCTTTTTGTTGAGATTATAGTAAAAATAGTGATATGTAGTTTCATTTCTGAGTGGCCATGCAAGATGGAATTACTGAAGAATCTTCTCCTATGGAAATTGTCATTATGAACCCTGAAGATTCTTCTAGCGAAGAGGTTAAACAATCTCCTCCTCAACGACCAGCAGTAATAAATCTGAACACCGAAAATTCGTCTAACAGCAATAATTCATCAAGTCCAATTGGTGTCCGATTGATTGGTTTGACACTCATAATCGGATCGCTTCTTATTTTCGATAATATGTCGAATATTAGTTCTAACGACGCTGAAGAAGTCTTAAGTTCGTTATGTAGTTCTGCTTTTTTTGGAGTATTTTTACTATTCAGTGGAATATTTATGATTAAATCAACTATGCCAAAACAAAGCCGTGGTCAAGGGTTAACTGGTCTATTTTTCGATTATTCTTTTGCCAATCAGAACGTAATTCGTGAACATCTGAACGCAAATGAATCAACGCATGATTCATCAATAACAGATGCAGGGGAATCTACTAATTCTGACAAATCCACAATTGAAGGGCAAATAACCGCTCTTTTAGCAATAGGCAGTATCCTGGTTTTCCTTTATTTTATGTCCTTACTTTCAGGACTTACAAATTAAACTAGCTCCATATTACAGAATTACGGAGTGCAGGATAGCGGGAGGAAGAAAACGCCTTGCGGTTTCTGACTAGCTAACGCACGTTAGAAACTTCTAGATTTGGAGTGCGGATAGCGGGAGGAAGAAAACGCCTTGCGGTTTCTGACTAGCTAACGCACGTTAGAAACTTCTAGATTTGGAGTGCGGATAGCGGGAGGAAGAAAACGCCTTGCGGTTTCTGACTAGCTAACGCACGTTAGAAACTTCTAGATTTGGAGTGCGGATAGCGGGAATCGAACCCACGACATGAGGTTGGAAACCTCAGGTGATAACCACTTCACCATATCCGTAGCAACCCCTCCGAGGGCGTCTTATTCTTAGCCAATTCGGTCAATTTCAAGGAGGCAATCTCCCGAAAAGGTTCTGTTCATGAGAATAAGTAGAGGCTCGATGTTGCATCATTTCTTGCCTCCTAATTGCAGATTTCTTCTTGGAAGAACGCATTGAGTTTACCGCTAATCCAAATATCAGTAGAACGCATGCTCCGACCGCAATTATTTCCTGCATGTGATCTTCTAAAACAAAGGCTAATTCAGCGTCGGAGAAGAAGTCACCTTGAGTTGAATTAATCGATTCGATTGATATTGTCACAAAGGCAAGTGAAGAGGTAGCGCCAATTTCTCTAGTCTCAATCACCGATAGAATATCCCCGGTTTCTTTGACTTGCCCAGAGAATGCTACCGTCTTAACGCCATCTCCTTCAACGACCAAAATTTGAGTTCTCAATCCGGCTTCTATCGAATTCATGGCCTTCCAATCAATCCTTATCGACAAGTTATTCTGAATCAGATTTGTAATTGAGCATGTAAATGTCAATGAATCATCCTCTGACACATCGATTTGGAAAACATCAGGGGTACATGAAAGTAAAACTTCAGCGACGTTTCTTTCAGGGTCTGTAGGCCAATGGTCAGGAAGTTCAGCACCAACCGAGTTGTTGTCTCCATAGCCGTCACCATCTGTATCGATGTGTTGAGTTGGTAATCCCGGGAATTCATCTCCTTCGTTTGAATAACCGTCGTAATCATCATCTTCACATCCTACTTTGTCAATCGAGGAATAACCGAATACAGCAGGACAATCATCGCCTTCAAATCCATCTGGATTATCACCAAATCCGTCCCCATCAGTATCTTGCCATTGGCTAGAGTCATCCACTATGAAATCAGTATTATCAGACCACCCATCGCCATCTGAGTCGAGACATCCAGGCATACCATCCGTTGCTGAACCAGCAACTACTGGACACATGTCCATATTATCCCCGAATCCGTCCATGTCTGAATCAATCCATTCTGTGCTGTCACTAGGGAATGAATCGTTGATGTTCGACCATGTGTCTCCATCACTATCTAGGCACCCGTATCTGTCAGCGCTACTGTTTCCGAAGATGCTTGGACATGAGTCGGCAAGAGTACCGTTGACGTTGTCACCGTAGCCATCACCGTCGGTGTCATTCCATTGGGTAGGATTCATCGGGAATGAATCATTTTGGTCAGCCCAAGTATCTTGGTCTGCATCGAAACATCCAATCGACCCGTTTAGGGAAGTACCAGGGGTGTTTGGACAATCATCTTCAGAATCATCAAAGCCATCTGTATCAGAATCTAGACTTCTTGTTGGGTCATTCGGGAAATCATCATTGAAATCGGAGACTCCGTCACCATCCGTATCGACACATCCAGTTCTGTCGATAGAAGAATTTCCGAATGTTAACGGACAATCATCAGCTTCGGTCCCGTTTGGATTGTCACCAAATCCATCACCATCGCTATCGATGTATTGAGTTGGATTATCAGGTAGGTCATCTTGGTTATTCGCCCACGTATCACCATCAGAATCTACACAACCATAGACCCCACCACCAGTTGAATTTCCAGCGGTATTAGGACATGAATCAGGCGTAGTACCTCCAGGGTTGTCGCCGTAGCCATCATTGTCAATATCATGCCATTGTGTGCTGTCATTCTCGAATTTATCTTGGTGATTAGCCCAGCCATCTGCATCATTGTCGAGACAACCTAGTGTTCCATTTTGCCATGAATTACCTGCTTCATTTGGACAATCGTCTGCCATAGTTCCTGCTGGATTATCACCAAATCCGTCACCATCAGTATCGTCCCATTGAGTAATATCTTGTGGGAATGCATCGAATTCAGCAGGTCTTCCGTCGCCATCGGCATCTAGGCATCCAACAAGTCCTTCTGTTGAATTACCCGCAAAGTTAGGACAATCATCCTCATTATCGGCATAACCATCGCCGTCCGTATCAATCGACCTCGTTGGGTCGTTTGGCCAAGGGTCATTTTGGTCAGAAACCCCGTCGCTATCAGAATCGACGCAACCCTGCAAATCTACGGTTGAAGTTCCAGAAACCGATGGACAATCATCCCAGTTTGTAGCAGGGTTGGGATTGTCGTAATACCCATCTCCGTCGCTATCTAGCCATTGTGTTGGGTCATTTGACAGAATATCGTTGATGTTTGATTGGCCGTCACCATCGTCGTCTAAACATCCATTGCGATCTCTAGAAGAATTACCCCAAGTGCTCGAACATGCATCCGCCCCTTGGAATGCGTTCCAACCACCATCAGGGTCAGACCATCCGTCTGAATCACTATCCAAACATCCGTATCTGTCTAGACTTGAACTTCCAAAGGAATTAACACATGAATCTGGGTTGTTTCCTCCTGGATTATCACCGTAGCCGTCGCTATCTGTATCTGACCATTGAGTCGAATCGTTAGGGAAATCATCACCTGTGTTTGACCATCCGTCACCATCACCGTCTGGACATCCATCTTGGTCCTGGTTGGATTGTCCTGGGGTATTTGGACAGTCATCCAATGTATCAATAAATCCGTCTCCATCTGCATCTGCTGACAGATTGATTAGAGAATATGGTGCATCGATAACCATTGAGAATGCTTGCGGACCATTTGGAATGCTAGAACCGTTGACATGTACTTCCCATTGTCCTGATGCAGGTGAGGAAATTGTTGTACCGAATAGGTTGTCTCTATTATTATCATACTCAGTCCAAACCCCTGAAGGACTCTTGACTGCAAAGTCAATGTCATTCACCAAATGGACATTGTTCGTTGGTGAACTTGCAGGGTCTGTCCATGATAACAGAATTCTAAGGTCAGGTGCATTGCTTGGAACGGTAAATTTCCAAGAGCGTGAATCGCCCGTACTTACTGTGTCGCCATCTACCCATGTCGAATTAAGTGCTCGGTCAAGATCGAGAAGACCCCATCCTTCGTGATTGTTAGGTGCTGTCTCTCCGGCACCATTGGTGGTGCTGCTGTATTGACCACTCATGTCATGAGCGCTAGCTGAAATGATTCCCTTTACCAGCGCACTCGATGGGTTGGAATAACCAAGGTTGTCAATCAGATGCTGATAAATTAGAGCAGAGGCTCCAGCTGTAATCGGTGTGGCCATACTAGTTCCACCCATGTAAGTGTAGTCAGAATTCGAATAAGACATCCAACCAGTATCAGTGGTAGACCTACTCTTTGTTGATAGAATGAATGTTCCAGGTGCAGAAACATCAGGCTTGAGTCTATCATCTAATGCAGGTCCCCTGCTAGAAAATGCTGCCATACCTTCTGAATTGTCTGCTATTTTATCGGAATTTATCGGGTTTTTGCTATAGGTGCTTGGCCACCAACCGCCATAGGTTGCAGTTATGGAAGACCTGTCGTTTTCCGAAGCACCAACAGTTAGGACGTTCTTAGCAGAAGCTGGTGAGCCTAAACTTTCTAGGTCCACTTCGCCGTCTCCGCCATTATCGGTATCCTCGCCATCATTTGATGCTGCGAAGAGAATTAGCATTTCACTATGATTTCTTGCAGAATAATCAGCCTGCATTGAAGAGGCAGTATATTGTCCAGCGACGGAAGAGCCCCAAGAATTTGTGTGAATGTTTGTGTTGTTATATGCGGCATCATCGAACAATGTAGTCAAATCATCTGGTATACCCGTTAGATAATATCCATCTGTGACCCCATAGGTATTTTCTGCAGATGTGGTCCAATCGGTGTAAACTTCGATTGCTTGCATGTAGAGTCTAGCTTCAGGTGCCATCCCGGTAATTGCACCAGATGATTGGGTTCCATCACCCAAAACAGAACCCGCTACGTGTGTACCGTGGCCCGAATCTAAATCTGATGCACCGTCGTAATATGGAGTATTGACAAACGGTTGATTGTCAGGAGAAATTCCATAGGAATGGATTCCCAAAATATGGTCTCTGAAATCAGGATGCATGTTTGTATTATTGATACCGTTATCCAAACCTGTGTCAGCAACTGCGACAATGATTCCGGTTCCATCCAATGCATTCCATGCTTGGTTAATACCTGCCATTTGAGTTGCATCCCAAAGGACAGATGCGCTAACTATGTCTGCTGCTTCGTTGTTTGAAATTTTAAATTCGAATTGTGGTTCAACCCATTCTATTTCTGGCTGAGAAATCAGCCACTTCACACCGCTAGTAGTTGCTTCAACTTTCGCCCATCTAAGGTTGTGGCTAAGGACCTCAACATCTCCTCTTTGCTGAATATCTTCAGGTAATTCTTCACCCGATAATACAACATTTAGGACGCCGATTCCTGGTGCGATGAAGTAAGATTTCTTCTTACCTTCAAGCGACGGCATAACATCTGGATGGATCTTAGAATAGGAAGGCATCTGCACCATTCCTTCAACATCGAGGCTTTCCAACTGGTTAGTAGTTTGGCCACTTAGTTCACAATGGAATCCGCTAGGTGGGGCGAATGTCCAGCATTCAATTCCGCTATCTTTCAATTCCCCAAGCCACTCAGTAGGCACAGGATATTCATGTGTCAAAATCCAAAAACCACTGTAGGAATCATCAGGCATCATTTCTATTGGAATGCTATTTACTACACCATTTCTGAAATCGATAGGTAGGCCTTGTTCAATCTCGGGTTGTTGCCAAGCCAAAGCACCTGACATGGTTGAAAAGACCAACAGAAGTCATTACTGCTGCACGCATGTTACTATACTCATAACGGTTCAACAATAAAGTATCTGACGCAGGTTCATAATCTAAATTGTAAACGCCTAGGATATGGGAGCAGGAAATCCAAGGGCGGCTCAGCATCAACATCTGTCTCCAGAACAACTCAATTCGGAAAAAATCGATATCCTTGGAAAGCAGATTTGGAGAGTAATTCCATACGGAATGAAATACAAGCAGCGTGCTATTGTTGGAATCCTTGCTAATGGTTTAGCAAGATTTGCCGACCTACTTCCATTCGTATTCATTGGGTTTGCAGTGGACTATTACTCAGGTGCAACAACTGAAGGATTCTTTGGTAGTTTCAGAAATTTGCTCGACGATTCTCTATTCCCTCTAGTAAGTGATAACCTAGCATATGGATATGGATTACTGATTTTCCTTGGTTTTGCTTCGCTAGCTGTATTCCAAGGAATAAGCGAATATTGTTGGCAGACTCTCGGATACAAAGTACAACACGACTTGAGACTGGATGCCACTAGGTCTCTTATCGATATGGAGGCATCTTACTACGATCTTCGGCAAACTGGACAATTAATGAGCGTATTATCTGCCGATGTCAATCAGTTAGAGGATGTCATAAGCGATTCTTCAACCTCGATAATTAGAATCGTAGTAACCTTTGGAACAGCATTTTTGATTCTTATCTTGATGAGTTGGAAATTAGCAGCAGTCCTTTTCGCACCGCTACTGCTCATCATACCACTTGTCTACCTTTTCTCGACAAGAGTTCAGCGCAAATATAGACAACAAAGAGAATCTACTGGAGATATTACCGCTGTTCTAGAAAACGTGATTTCTGGAATCGCCGTTGTCCAAGCATACAATGCCCAAAATTGGGAAGCAGAAAGGGTTGACAGGGAATCCGTTGCTTACCGTGAGCAAGCAATCGGCGCAAGCAGGGATAGAAATCGATACCTTCCAGGCCTATACGCTATCGCTGGAATCGCATTTGGCCTATTGGTCACTGTTGGCGGATACCTCACAAAATCAGGAGATATCACAACTGGACAATTGGTCACATTCCTCTTGATTTCAACAAGAATGACAATGCCGATGTTCATCTTTGGAATGTTAGTAAACCAATTACAGAAAGGTGAAGCAAGTGCAAGAAGAGTGTTCGCTCTAGTCGACCTAGTTCCAACCATTGCCGACAAAGAAGATGCAAAAGTTCTCGACGGACCAATCACCTCTGTTGAATTTGACAATGTGACCTTCACTTACCCAGGCACCTCAACAAAGGTTCTAGCCGGTATATCGTTCAAAGTCACAGCGGGCGAATTCTTGGGTGTAATGGGCCACACCGGCGCCGGTAAAACCACTATACTGAAACTACTAATGAGATATTATGAGCCACAAGAAGGAAAGGTACTGGTTAACGGAATCGACGTTCAAGACCTTACTCTGGATTCTGTAAGGGATGCTATGGGATTTGTGAGTCAGGAACCGTTCTTATTCTTCGGCTCGATACGCCAAAATGTTGCTTACAATAGAGATGCTAATGAGGATGAAATCATGTCATCCCTAGAGATGGCCGGAGCTGCAGAATTCGTCAAAGAATTCGAAGATGGCCTCGATACTATGGTTGGCGACAGAGGAACCAAACTTTCCGGCGGGCAAAGAGCAAGGGTATCACTCGCTCGTGCTCTCCTAAAGAATCCAAGTCTGCTAGTTCTCGATGAAGCATCTAGCGCTTTGGATGCAGAAACAGAAAAGAGAATCCAAGAAAACCTCCTTGCTAGCGGTAAGGAAAGGACAACGATTGCCGTTGCACACAGACTTTCCACAATCAGAAATGCTGAGGAAATCATCTCAATGGTTGATGGTGCAATCGTTGAAAGAGGAAGCCACGAAGATTTGATTGCTAATAGAGGAGTTTACGCAAGCCAATGGAAAATCCAAACCGGTGAACTTTGATCAACTTCTCTTGCGAACCCGCTCTCTGCGCTTGTCTTCTAAGTCTGGTGCGAAACGCTTGTCTCCCTGAATGATTACAATCGACATCAATAGAAATAATGGGAATCCAACAACTATCGCCCACACAGATAATGACAGATTGAAGACTATTGCCTCCTCAAAGATTTCTGCAATGATAATTATCGAAATGATTAGTAATACTCTAAGAATTCCAATCCATCCACGTATTAGCAGCCAAATTTCTCTAACATCGTCATCGCTAGTCGAGGCAGAGGAATCTGAATTATATCCTCGCCATAATGGAGGGTGAGCAATCAACCGCTTAATCCTAATCAAGCAGTTCTGACTCTATCATCAATTTGTTCGCCAACACCTGCTTTGCCACCGGTTTGCTTGATTTCTTTCCATGCCTTGTTTACACCAGCACCATATGCCCAGTGAGCCAAGAATACGAAGAGAGGAGCGAAGAAAACAGTTCCAATGCTTCGATGGGGGCTTGTCCCAATAGCAGCGCCTAGCCATGAAATTGCAATGTAAATTCCTCCTAATCCCATCGGAATATGGAAGGCTATTCTCGAAATATCCCATTCGCCACTAAGTGTGAACCACGTATCAGCAGCAGCACCTCCAGTCGCTGCTCCATAGATTGTTGATATTGCTGCAAATACAACTAACCAAGGGAAAAATCCGATCGCAGTGTGAGACCATTCTGCAATCTCGGGCCATCTCTTGTTTGCAACCATTCGAGTATAACCGTAATTTCTCATTTGTTTCATGTAAGGCTTGAAAGGACGCCTTCTTCTGTGGGGCATCACGTTTTCAGGGTCGATGAACAACTTGTGACCTTTACGCTGAATCTTAGCATCCAAAACCACATCTTCTGCACCAATACACCCTTCTTCAAAGAAATCGACTTCCCTAAGATTAGCCATTCTGTGAGCACAATTTACTCCAGGGTTGTGAGTGATTGGAACCAACTTTCCCTTTGGTTGCGCACCATATCTGGTTCCCGCAGTCATGAACTTTGTACAGAATGCTACATCAGCACATTTTGCGCCAAATGGGTCTTCGTCAGGTGCGAAATTTGGCCCGCCTACAGCTCCTACCTCAGGGTCATCAAACCAGCGAACTAGTTTTTCAACCCAGTCAAGTGGTGGAATCGTATCATCATCTGTGAAAAGAACTAGGTCGTGGTCCATTTGTCTCAATGCAAAATTACAGGCATCAGCACGATTGCGTGAGGGGTCATCTATCCAAGTAGCACCGTATTTTTCACAAACTTCTTTTGTATTGTCTTTTGACTTAGAATCAGAGATTACAATTTCGAAATGTGGATAGGTTTGCTGGGATAATCTGTTCAAGACGATATCAAGTTCTCCTGCGTTGTTTATTGTTGGAATCAACACAGCGACCTTGAATGGTTCCCCGTCCTCCTTGAGCAATGGGGCAACTTCTGCCATGAAACGCCTACTAACATCCCCTTGATGAATGCATCTCATTAAATTTTGAACTCTAAAATATACCCACGAACCCGCGTTTAGCAGCATGATAAAGGATTAGAAGGTTCATAAGCCTCCGAAATGGCAGTGCAATCGTAGGGGTGCTCTCATGTTGAACATTACAGCCCGTCAAGACCTGATGCGAACGATTGTCGAAACACTTGGTGTTGTTGTCGAAGAAGCCAGATTGGACTTCCTCGAGAACGGATTGTTTGTCAGGGTTGTTGACCCATCGCATGTAGCGATGATCAAGATGGAAGTCGACAGTGCGGCTTTCGATACTTGGGAAGTTGAGGAGACTAAATTAGGACTAGAGATGAAGAAATTGAAAGATATGCTAAGTCTTGCAGGTCCAACAGATATGGTCGATTTAACATACAATGATGGGACAGGTACTGCTACCTTGAATATTGGAAGAATCGATAGAAATATCAGGCCACTTGACAACTCTACACTTAACCCTCCTAATGTTCCGACCCTAGACCTTCCTTGTGGAGTTACTATCTCCGGTGCAGAACTTGCTCAAGCACTCAGAGCGTCTAAGCAGGTCGGCGACTTAGTCACACTTTCCCTAGATGAGAAGTGTTTTGCTGTTAATGTCAAAGCTATCGATGAAGTACATGTTGAGTTTTCTGAGGAAGACCTAGTAGCAATGGATTGCTCAGAGCCTGCAAAGTCGCAATATTCACTTTCTTATCTGATTCCACTAGCAAAGGTTTTCCAAACAATCGAGAATGTAAATGTTAGATTCGGTGAAAACTTCCCGCTAAAACTCACATTTGATTTCGCAGAAGGCGCTGGAAGTGTTGAATACTATCTCGCCCCAAGAGTCGAGAACGACTATTAAGCAGTCACGAAGTATAGACAATGATTGTCTTCCAATCCGTGTAGGTCGATTTGTTCATTAATTGTCAATCCTGCTGATTCTAATTCTTGTCTTACCTGATTGAAAACCTGCCTTTCACTACCTTCTGAAAATCTCTCAGATGCTGCTTTCAATGAGAGTAGGCCCTTTCCACCTGGTTTGAGAAATCGCTTTACTGCTTTGATGAAAATTTCTGCTTGCCCCGCCTGACTCACATCTTGCAGCAACCAATCTACCTTGCGAGAAACCATAACTCCCCAGCCTGCAAAATTGCGAGCATCGCCCAAAACAGGCACTAAGCCAGGCCTTATGGTGGATAAATGAACCAAATCCCTGAGACATCTAGGTGACAAGTCTACAGCGATAATGCGTCCAGAATTCTTGTTATTTTCGCCACAAACGTGGTCGTGTAGATGCGAAAGTGATGTCCCGTGTCCCGCACCTAGATACAAACACGTATCGCCCTCTTCGGGTAGCAATTCGTATTGCGTCTGCCTAGCCCTTGATAGAGCAGCACCGAGTTTAGATCGTGTTGGGTCCCATCTTCGAAATTCAATTCCTCTGAATTTACGCAGTGATTCACCATATTGAGAGGTTTTAGGAACCGCATTCTTTGTCCAAATCGCCCTTCCATCAATGAGAACAGCGGGAGAAAGTTTGCGTTGTTTACCCAAGCACTCACCTCTGTGGAGGTTGTGAGTTTTCTTTGCGAATTGTCTCTACTTTTTCTGCTACAGCATCGACATCGGATTGGCTCCATACCTGCCCGCCATAAGCATCACATCTAGCTGCAATAGTCGCTTTGGCTGCAACCATTCTGGCTATTTTTCCTCTAGTCCATCTAGGTGAACGAGATATCCATGGATGCATGAAAATATGTCCGTGTTTAGGAGACGGGGCTCCTGTTTTTAGGTGGCTGAAGAATGCTTTCTCGGCACCCAAAATTTGCATTGTTCCAGCAGGCAATCTGGCAAGTCTTGCTCTGCCGTGGGCTTCTGTACTAAGTCTAGCAGCGAGGATTGGCCCCATTAACAATGAAAGAGATGGAAGATGGGATGTTGCCAATTCCCTAACAACTTCTTCCATGCTCGACAAACGGTTTTTGATTTCATTAACACTCAAAGCCCAATCGTGTAAACTATCCCACTCTGCATCAGTCGGGCCTACAGGTGGCATTCCAACCTCTAATTTAGTGGCAAGTTCTTCCAAACTTGATGACTCTGAGACTTTTTTAGCCAAACCGCTTCTATCTCTTTCGAATCTAGCTTCGGGCAGGAAAAGCCCAACCCACTCAACCATTCTTCCTTCAATCGTGACATAGGATGTTCTTAATTCATCTGAAGCACGTAAAATATGTTCTAGCCTTCTATCTGGGTCTCCTGCTGCAGCGTCAACTCCTCGCTTTGAGAGTAAGATTGCTGCCTTATCGACCGCTGCTAAGGCCTCCTCGGAAGGAAATGGCCAATCTGCTTCAGGCAGCCCCTCTGAACCGTGAATCATTGGTTTAGCATCTGGAAATCTTTCTGCCAACCTTTCGGCTTCAGGGGTTAATGCACCGTGAGTTATCATATCAAGTCTTGAGCAGACCGAATCAGTATCTCTCCAACCATCCCATTCTTCTACGTCTAGAAGATTTCCTTCATTGTCGGATACAGCGGCAGCCCTCCAGTCATACCACAGCCACATATGATGGTCTAAACCGACCCTATTGTTGAATCATTTGCTGTAAAAATAGAACAAATCTCTATAAGTATGGTGTTTTTTCATCGGTCATGTTCTGTCCCGAATGTGGCACAATGGCATTCCCTAATGGTGGAATCATTACTTGCACCAACTACAAGTGTGGATATCATGGTCCTGTTGGAAAAATGAAGGTTCAAGGTAAAGAAATTGACCTTGGTGATGTCCAATCATCCAGCAAAGCTGAAACCAGAGAGTATGAAATCATAAAAGATTCAGACCAGATGAAAGGAGTTTTAACAACTGGCGACTACATGTGTCCAAATCCAAAATGCAACGGAGTTGAGGTATACTCTTACCTAGAACAAACGAGATCTTCCGATGAACCTGAAACAAGAATGCTTACCTGCAAGGATTGCGGAAGGGGTTGGAGAGAATACTGAGTGGTACAATGAGGATTCAAGCGATACTTGCTTGTCTCATTTTGATTATTCCAGGTTGTTTTTCTGAAGATTCTACTGAAGAAACAATCACCTTCAACGGTAGAAACTTGAATGGTAGCCCTGTCTATGAATTTACCCTTGAAACCGCCTACGGCGACCTTTGGAACATGTCAGAGCAAGAAGGAAAGGTGGTAGTTCTTGCTTTCATTTTCACAAGATGTGACAATACCTGCCCGGTGACAAGTCAGAACCTGAAAATGGTGAAACAAAGTTTGACTGAAAGCGAGTTAGAAAATGTCACCTTCGTTTCTGTCACCGTCGATAAGAAGTACGATTCTCCTGACAGGCTGAAAAATTGGAGTGAGGACATGGGCTATGATTGGCCACACCTAACCGGTTCGAGAAGTGCTTTAGAAACGGTATACGAAACATATGGAGTTTATCCGGTCGAATCAGATGATAACTCATCTGAGGGCTATACAGTTCTTCATCCATCACCAACATACATCCTTGATACAGATACCTTGGCAAGAGTTGTTTGGTCTGACTTTGATTTCCCAACCGACCTATTCTTGGAAGATTTGAGAAAAGTGATTGAAAATTACTAATCACTTCTGACAGGTTTTACACCAGAAAGTGGACCTGCCGCCTTGAACCAATCTCTCAATGGTTCCTCCGCATTGGCATTCCTCTCCTTCCTTATCATAAACTTTGAACTGGTGAATAAAATATCCAAGTGTTCCATCCACGCCTGCGAAATCCCTCAAAGATGAGCCACCAACTCGAATTGCTTCAGCTAATATCTCTTTTATCTCAGCAACTAAAATATCGCACTCTTTTTTCTTCACTTTGTTGGACATTCGAGTTGGGAAATTTTACTTCGATTCAATGCTTCACAGGCATAGATATTGCCAACTCCCACAACAACCTTTTGATCTAGGATACAAATTTTGATTGCACTTTTCCTCTTTTGTAATTTTTCGTAAAGGTCCTTTCCGGTCCATTCTTGAAGAGGTTCTGGCCCAAGGTGGTCCAGTAATTTGTGGGAATCTCCTCTGAATATGTCTAAGACTCCAAAACGTCGAGGGTCGTTGTAAACAGACATGCTTCCATCATCGAATAAAATCACAACATGGTCGTGTTTTCCCTCGCAATCGCTAGCATCTAGTGTCCATTTTCCACTCATTCCAAGATGAGAGAGTAGGATATCTCCATTATCTAGATCGATTAGTAGATATTTTGCTCGCCTTCGAACCGCTTTGACTGTCCTTCCAGTCAATCTTTCTTCAAGTCCGTCTGGAAATGGAAAACGCAACCCCTCACGACGGAGGTCTACTCCATCTATTCGCTTGCCAACCCAAGAAGAAGAAAGCCCTGTTCGGACGGTTTCGACTTCGGGGAGTTCAGGCATGAACTTGCCAACAGCAAGACCTCAATAGTATTGATTGTCACAATATCAACAATTTAGCAGTGGACCAAATTGCCAAACCGAACATCAGCAAACCAGTAATTCGATTCATGAATATCTGATTGTTTTCAATTTTCGATAATAGATTTGAGTTTGATAGCACTAATGCAACTAATACATACCATATCGTATCGATTGACATTCCCATAATTGCGATTATCCACTTGGTATCGCTCGACATGCCTGGCTCCAATACAGAAGAAAGAACAGCGAGCATGAATACTGCAATTTTTGGATTAAGAAACGCTATGAAAAATCCTTCAACAAATCCTTCACGATTTCCACCCTCATATTCTAACTTAGACTCTGTCGCGGTGTAAATTCCATACCCGAGGTAAACCAAGAACAAGATTCCAATAATTTGTAAAACCGTGAACAAAGTCGGCATTTCTGTCATTACTGTGACAAGCCCAAACACGACCGCAGCGGCGTAAAATCCGAAACCGATACCGTGCCCAATCGCGCATGATAGCCCTCTAGACCGACCACCAATCATCGTATTTCGCAGTACGACAGCAAGGGAAGGACCTGGAGATGTTGCGCCTAGGATGAACATTACCGCAGCAGCGGAAATTGCACCTAGGTCCATGATGGCCTCAACAGGTGATTAGCAATGACTGTTTGGTTTTCATTTTGAAAAATCGTCGCCCTTAATAATCCCCCAATATTATCCAGATGGTATGGTCGGATATTTACCAATAACAGATTATGATAACAACAACGGATACCCTCATGGCCCTTACGGGAATTTTGACCCTGAGTATGAGGAAAGCATATCTTCACTTTATGATTTTACGAGCCTTTGCCTTGAAGAAAAATTCATCTCGGGTAGCGATAGCGACATGGAATGCTATGGAGATGGAGAACCTGTCATCATCGTACCACGAAATTGGCCACCAAGGGAATGGGAAGGAACTCCCCCAAGGAAGGCTGTAATCTATCTTGATGATTTCATTAGATTCAATTTTGAGGATGAAATTGAATTTATTGAAGACCCAATTTTAGGAAATAAATTGGACCCTCTAACCGAGATTCAGAATATACTCGTACGTTTTTCATATGACATCAATAACGTCATCATTCTTGGTTCATATTGGGCTGCTTACCATATTTTTGACATGGTCAACAAAGAAGGAAACAGGCCTAGCAAAAGAGTTGCTCAATTTATTGACCAACTCAGAGTAAACTGTGCTTTCAAGTTTGTAATTACCAGAGGTGAGCGAAAAATACGAAAAACCTCTGCTGCAAGGTTCATTTGTTATTGAGGACTTAACTCACCATTACAATATTATTTCCGCCGAGCATTCTAGCTGTTTCTCTAGATGCTCGATCTAGGTATGCATGTATGTTCACTCTGTCTAAAACGATAACTGTCGCTTTGACTAGAGATTCAGCGGCGTTTTTTGTTTGGTCGGTGATTTCTCTCGCCATGTCAGGACATATACATTTACACTTATTTACCTTTGTTCGGTTGCTTCACGGATAATCACGCGTAGTTTTTTACGGAATTTGATGATTTATTACCCGAAACCGGAAATTCTTCCTCAACTAATTTATACTTCTTAGGTACAACTCTGAACGAAACGGGAGATTTGATTTGTGGAGTGATTCCTGCCATCGATAATCTCCGACTTGCTTTTTGTTTTGCAGCCTCAGCGTGACGAGATCGGCGCCGTAATTCTGCTAATCCGAAATGTTCTGCAATAGGTGCTTCTTTTGATTCTGTCTTAGTCCACCAGTATTCACTTTTCAGTGTCTTCTGTTTTACAGCGACGCCTTTTTGCAAATCATAAGCGGCCAGACCAGGTCTGTCATGATAGAATGCTGAAACATCCAACGCCTTCCATGACGGTCTTCCATCAGCCAATATTACCTTCGAGTTTGCAATATTTCCTGCTTTACCAAATTTCTTTGTTGGAGTATGTCCGAAAATGACAGTTCTTTCTTCATCAATTGGTTTGTTATGCCTAAAGAATGCTCCTCTAATCCACAACAATGTCTTCTCGTCATGTGTGTCTAAATCGATTTCAGGATGATAGCCTGCATGTACAAGCCTCCATCTATCAAGAACGATATGGCTTGGTAAGTCTGCCATCCATGCACAATCTTCTGCAAAGGTAAGTTTTGCTCGGTGCAGGTCTCCCTTGGCTGCGACGATGTAAGAGCCCCATGTTGAAGCTCCACCCTTTCCTAACCATGTTGGGTCGAGTTCTATCCTCTTACCTTTCAAAGAACGGATTGCCATCTGTTCATGGTTTCCCTTGATTGCAACTATCTGTGGATGGCTGCGCACATATTCGATAACACCAGCCGAATCAGGACCTCTGTCAATCATATCTCCGAGTAGAACTACTCGGTCACCACCGCTCAAATCAAGGCGATGAATCAACGCCCTAAAAGTGGCAAGATGGCCATGTATGTCTCCAATTATCCATACTCTGGACCCTGCGGATAGACGAGCCTGCAGGTCGGCTTCAGTGTCCCGGTCGCGAGCGGCCGGAACACGACGGATGTCGTGTTTGACTCCCATGTTTTTTCACCGGACGAGAATTCTCTTTCCGCTCACACGGCACCTATGAAGGTATATTGTCTTCGGTAGATTTGAAATGAAAATATGCCGTTTTTGTGACTTTTTTTCGAAATCCAATCCATAAATCGGGAATTCAAAATTTTTGAGTCGCTACAGATTTTTATAAGGTGCCATGAATTTCAATGGTTGAGTGAGAAGATGACTTTCGATTCAGAGTATGAACCTTTTTTCGAACCTCCTGGTTGGATAATTGGACCGATTTGGGTCGTCTTATACACGACTTTAGCAATCAGTATCTCAATGATTCTAAACAAAAGAGAAGATTTACAAAATTTCAATCTTATCATCGCTATATTCGTTATTCAACTTGCAATAAACCTAGCATGGCCTTCGGTTTTCAATTCCGCTAAATATCTACAATCTCTGTTTATGATTATTGCAATGGTAATCTTGTCACTGATTTATGCTTACATGATTTTTGACAAAGCACCAGAAGCATCCAACTTGGTTTGGCCATATATTGCATGGGTTTCTTTTGCAGGAATAATCAACACTGCATATTACCTTGAGTTTAGGTGAAGCCCAGGAAAAAATACGCGTCCCTCAACTAACTTTGCAAAAATTATTTATCCATAGTAAAAGAATGAAAATCCCATTCACAGATTAGAATTAGTTGCCTAATCAAACGGTGAATCCATAAGTTAGCGTCATTCGGCCTTGAATATGTCCCGTGAACTGATCAAGGTCGAAGGCGTCGACCGAGCCTTTGGTCCGGTCACCGTTTTGGAGGACATCAATCTAATCGTTAATGAAGGCGATAGAATAGGTATTGTTGGACATAACGGTGCGGGAAAAACCACTCTGCTCAACACTATTTCCGAGCAAAAGCAAGACGTTGGTGAAATAGAATACGCATCTGGAATCAGAATTGCATATCTTACTCAAATCAGAGATATTGAGGACGACTCGACAATCGAGGAGGAACTCTCTCGAAAGGGAAGGCAATTCCAAGAATTGGAAGAAGAAATCGCTGCTATCGAAGCCCAAATGGCCGACCCATCCTTCTATGATGGAGATTGGCAACCAACTATTGACAGGTATTCAGAATTGCAAACAATGCTAGGACAATCCGGTGGAACAAATGTTGCAAATATCGCCAAGGCTATCCTTGAGCGACTAGGTCTCGACCAGCACCCAATGGACATGAAGGTCAGCGACCTTTCAGGTGGAGAGCGAGCAAAACTCGCTTTGGCAAGACAACTTGTTGGCCTTGCTGGAGTTGACGTAATATTCCTTGACGAGCCTACAAACCACTTGGATATTCAAACTACTGAATGGCTTGAGGAATTCATTAGAGAATTCGTAGGAGCACAGTTAATCGTATCTCACGACAGATATTTCCTCGACCAAGTTTGTACGAGAATTGTCGAAATCGATAACCTGAGAAATTGGAACTTCAAAGGAAATTATTCTCAATATCTGAAACAAAAAGAGAACTTTCTTGCCGCTCTTGATGACAGAATCAAGACTGTCGAAAAGAAGATTTCAAGCACTCAAGGAGCGCTTCGCTCTATGAAATCTGCTAACAAGTATGACAAATCAATTTCAGCCAAGCACAAGATGATTCAAAGACTTCAATCAGAACTCAAAGCTCTCAAGGCAAGAAAGCCAAAACAGCGAAAAGGATTGCGATTCAATCTCGAGGCTGCAGATAAATCAAGTAATGACATTATTGAGTTGAAGGGTGTTTCCAAACAATTTGACGGCCTCGAAAGACCTATTCTCAACAATCAAAATTTGGAGATTTCAAAAGGCAACAGAATCGGAATTGTTGGTGGAAATGGTCAAGGTAAAACCACGCTACTGAAATTGATAATTGGTGAAGAAGAAATCGATTCTGGAGTAAGAGACCTTGCACCTGGGACCATAATTGGATATTATCACCAAGACCACAGAACCCTAGATTTCAAATTAAACCCTGTGGAACAAGTAGAAATTCTTCGCCCAGACATGCAATATGGTGACATCAGGGCCGCACTAGGCAGATTCCAATTTGCAAAAGAACAGGTCACTACACCTCTTGGCAAACTCTCTGGTGGAGAAAGAGCAAGGGTTGCTCTACTGAAATTACTGCTAGAAGAAAACAATCTTCTGTTATTGGATGAACCTACAAATCACTTAGACATGGATGCTAAAGAAACCTTGGAAGAGGCATTGGTCGAATATGACGGTGCGATAGTCACAGTCAGCCACGACAGATGGTTCCTCGACCAAGTTGTAAACCAAATTTGGGAATTACAGGACGGTGTTGTGACAAAGTATTACGGCAATTACACCGACTATATCAGGAAGAAAAAGGGTCTTCCTCCACTGGTTGATGGAGAAGAACCGGTCCTGTGATCAGCGCTCTCGATAGGTATGGCGGGATATCTTCCGCAACCAATCCTGGCCCTATTTCCTCACCTGCAGCCTCACCTGCTCTTCGCATGACGTAAGTAGCGATTCGTGCTGCTGCCCATGGCGTTAGACCGAGGGCAAGAAGGCCTCCGATACAGCCTGCAAGTAGGTCGCCAGTACCTCCCATTGACATACGCGGATTTCCGCCTGATACTACTCCTCCGCGCCCGCCTGCTGCGAAGATTAAGTCCTCAGCACCCGTTTTTACTACTACCCGCATTTCACCGTGTCCTTCGAGCATTGATGGAATATTTTCAATGTCCCAAATCCATTTTTCCATCTCTTTTTGATGTGGAGTAACAACACCAATCAATGATTTTGGCCAACCGTTTAAGGCTTTGATAGCGTCTGCATCTATCACTTTTGGAATATCGGGGGTTGCCTCAATCAATCGATTTACGGCTTCAAGAGAAGTTGGGTCATCTCCCATTCCAGGGCCGATAACGAGTGCTTGAACCCCTCTTCCTGTGGTGCATCTTTGGATTATCGAATCGATGTTTGAAATAATGTCTTCATCATCCATCGGCTCTGGAATTATTTCACTCGGCCATTTCGCTCTACTAGCAGCATTCTTTGGCATTGCCACGTGAACGAGGTCGCAGCCCATTCTTGCCGCAGCCATTCCAGCTAACAGAGGTGCTCCGTGGTATGGCCCTCCACCTAAAATCAGGACTCTACCTCTTTCGCCTTTCACTTGTTCAGATTTTGGATGAGGATATCTTAGCAGATCGCCCGGCCCGGGGTCAAGTGTGCCTTCAGGCCATCCTACTGGAGCGATGAACAGGTCACCAACCTCGGAATTCAAGCGTCCGTCTTCATCGACCATCGTCGTTTTTGGAGCCTCGAAAGTCACTGTACGAAACGCATTGAATGAAAGTCCAGAACCGCAGCCTGTGGGCAAATCACATGCCAAAACCATCGGGCTGCCGGGGATTGCTTCCATCAAACGAAGAACTTCTCCTCTTGGCTTTCCAATCGTTCCTGCCCCAAGCAGACAATCAACTATGGTTGCAGGCATTCCTTCAGGAAGATTTTCAATCGAATGGATTGGGCCCTTCCAATCATCTCTTGCCCTCTGTGCTATGGCTGTTTTTTGTTTGCTATGAGTGGCGACAACGAAGCACTCCTCAAGCATACTAGCGAGTCGAAATCCGTCTCCTCCATTGTTCCCTGGCCCGCAAAGAATCCAGATTGGGCTAGGGGCACCTTCGAGCGCATTTGCCAAATGCTCTGCTGCGGTCAACATTAACTCGTCCATATCGGCTCCTAGTGCCTCCGCATTTGCATCAAGAATTGCAACCTCTTCGGGAGTCATCACCCAGCGTGGTCGCATGTATCCAAGAGGTCAAAATCGGCCTTTGATTTGAACGGTATCATGATGAAGCAAGTCATAGTCCGTAGGACTATGTCGGATGATGCACCGGTGTTCGAGACAACGACCGGCCCTGTTCGTGTTATCACCGCAGCAAGCCTGTTCGATGGACACGATGCTGCGATAAACGTCATGCGCCGCCTAATTCAGACCAGTGGGGCTGAAGTCATTCACCTTGGACACGATAGGTCAGCAAAAGACGTCGTCGATTGCGCTGTGCAGGAAGATGCACACGCAGTAGCCTTAACCTCCTATCAAGGAGGACATATGGAATATTTCACTTACATTCGCCAACTTCTGGATGAAGCAGGGTGTGAACACGTCAGAATCTTCGGTGGTGGCGGTGGAACAATCACTCCTCCTGAAATCAGAGACCTACACAAGAGTGGTATCTCTCGAATCTATTCTCCTGACGATGGTCGAAAGATGGGTCTAATGGGCATGATTCACGATTTGATGGGAACTGCGAGCAGTGTTGATTTAATCTCATCAGAAAGACTTGCTACACTGGATAGCCCCATCACACCTGATGACATGGCAAAGGTTGGATTGCTACTAACTCTCTCAGAATCTGCTGATGATTCGGATTTCAAAGCGACCTTGGAAAAGGTTCGCTCAAGTGACAAAGACGTGCCTGTAATCGGTTTTACCGGAACTGGAGGCGCTGGAAAGTCAAGCCTTCTCGATGAGTTGATGCTACGAATCATGCGAGATAACCCTGAAAAGAAAGTCTGCTTACTCTGTGTTGACCCAACGAGAAAGCGAACCGGTGGAGCTCTTCTAGGTGACAGGATTAGGATGAACGCTCTGTCAAATAACAACCTCTACATGAGGTCTTTAGCAAGCAGAGGCAGTGGTTCAGAAATCAGTGCAAACCTTGACCGAGCAATAGAGGGTGCAAAGGCGGTAGGATTCGACCTGATCTTCTGTGAAACAAGCGGTATTGGGCAAGGGTCTGATGCCATTACAACTGTTTCCGACCATTCGCTTTACGTGATGACTGCCGAGTTTGGCGCTCACACACAATTAGAGAAAATCGAAATGCTCGACGTTGCCGACCTAGTCGTTCTAAACAAATACGAAAAGAGAGGCAGTGAAGATGCTCTTCGAGCAATCCGCAAGCAGGTCAGACGCAATCGAAACATGTTCGATGTTAATGATGAGGAATTGCCAGTAGTTGCTACAATTGCAAGCCAATTCGCTGACCCAGGAGTTGACGTCTTGTGGAAGAAACTTGCTGAAATGGTAGGATTCCATGCAAGCGAGCCAATTGGAAATATCGGGGAAAGAAAGGGCGTTATTCCTCCAGAAAGGGTTCACTACCTTTCTGAAATCGCTGCTACAGTTCGTGAATATCATGAAACAAATAGCGAGATGGCAGAAAAACTTCGCCTAGTTCAACACCTTGAAACAGCGAAAAGTGAACTCCCCTCGATATCTGATTCGGTTGATGAACACATCAAAGACTTACAGGAAGAAATCGCAGAAGCAAGAAATTCAGTTTCCGCTTTCAGAGATTTAGCCGAACAATACTCAAGCGGTGAATACACATACTACGTTCGTGGAAAACCATTCACTGTATCAACTGTGACCGAATCCCTTTCCCATCAGATGATCCCTCGCGTTGCGCTTCCAAAGATGAGCGATGATGGCGACATGTATTCATGGGTAATGAAAGAAAACGCCCCTGGTCATTTCCCTTACACATCAGGAGTATTCCCTTTCAAGCGAACCGATGAACTGAGTGCGAGAATGTTCGCTGGTGAAGGAGAAGGCGAGCGTACAAACCGCAGATTCCATCTCCTATCTCAAGGCCAGGACTACGTTAGACTGTCAACGGCTTTCGATAGCGTAACTCTGTATGGAAGAGACCCAGACCGCAGACCAGACATTTGGGGCAAGGTTGGAAATTCAGGGGTTTCAATCGCTAGCATTGACGATGCTAAGCGCCTTTATTCTGGATTTGACTTGTGCGATACAAATACCTCGGTTTCAATGACAATCAATGGACCAGCACCTATCATTCTCGCATTCTTCCTGAATGCTGCAATAGACCAGCAAGTAGAGAAACATCTGCAAATGAAATTAGATTCGAGCGGCTACCGTGGAGAATTACCAGATGGTCACGACGGGTTCGGCTTAGCGACGGTTGGCAAGAGAGGAGACGAATTAGTCGATGCTGAAACATATGCAGAAATCAAGGCAAAGACACTGCAGACAGTTCGTGGAACAGTTCAGGCTGATATCTTGAAAGAAGACCAAGCACAGAACACCTGTATATTCTCTACTCCTTTCGCTCTAAAAATGATGGGAGATGTTCAACAATACTACATCGACCACGGAGTAAGAAACCACTACTCAGTATCGATTTCAGGATACCATATCGCTGAAGCGGGAGCAAACCCGATTACACAACTTGCATTCACACTAGCAAACGGTTTCACCTATGTGGAATACTATCGAAGCAGAGGAATGGATGTAGCACAATTCGCACCCAACCTTTCCTTCTTCTTCTCAAACGGACTTGACCCCGAATATACCGTGATTGGAAGAGTCGCTCGCAGGATTTGGGCTGTAGCAATGCGCGACCTCTATGGTGCAGATGAGCGCAGTCAGAAGTTGAAGTATCACATTCAAACCAGTGGACGAAGCCTGCACGCACAGGAAATCGACTTCAACGACATCCGTACAACTTTGCAGGCCCTATTGGCAATTCAGGACAATGCAAACTCACTACATACAAACGCATACGATGAGGCGATTACCACTCCAACCGAGGAATCGGTTAGAAGAGCACTTGCTATCCAGTTAATCGTCAACAAGGAAAGCGGTTGGACCAAGACAGAAAATCCGATGCAGGGTTCATTCATCGTTGAGGAATTGACAGACTTGGTCGAAGAAGCAGTTCTGCAAGAATTCGAAGCTCTATCTCGGAGAGGTGGAGTTTTGGGTGCTATGGAGACAATGTATCAGCGTGGTAAGATCCAAGATGAAAGCATGTACTACGAGCATCTCAAGCACGATGGGACTCTTCCTATCATCGGTGTTAACACATTCCTTAATCCAAATGCACAAGACTTCGATGAAAGTGCTGCTGACGAATTTGACATGGAGTTGGCAAGAGCGACTCCAGAAGAAAAACAAGCCTGCCTTGAGCGAACTCAAGCGATTACCAAGAGTGATGAAGCGCTTACTCGTTTACAAGAAGTTGCTCGCCAAGGCGGAAACGTATTCGAGGAATTGATGGAGACAACCAAGGTTGCTTCACTTGGCCAAATCACTGATGCGCTATTCGCCGTTGGTGGACAGTATCGCCGAAACATGTGATTATTCAATCAAAGGAGATTCTAGTCACATCTGTTTATTATCATGATAGGGTCGGACTCGTCATGGATGCAACAACTGCAATGACACAGTTGCTCCTCTTATTGGGTGTTGGCCTGCTTACTCCAGGGCCAAATGCACTCACTTCATTTGCTCACAGTGGCCTGTTTGGAAAGAAAGCAAACATCCCTCTAATCACTGGAATGGCGATTGGGTTCGTTTCGATTGAACTCGTAATAGGCTTGCTTGTCAACTCTCTGGATGGAAACACATCTGCCCTAAACGCACTTCATTGGATTGGCATGGCCTTTCTTGGATTCATGGTAGTTACCATGTTTAGATTAGACCCAACCAAAATAGAAACCGAGACCAGTAAGGGCCGCCTTGGTATCAAGACCGGAATTGCCATGCAGTATGTCAATGGCAAAGAATGGGCATTCATCATTATCATGATGAGTCAATTCATGGAACCCTTGGGAGGTGGCATCATCGGAATTGGTGTAATAATCATGGTAACACTCGTAACCTGTGTCTCAGCAATGATCGCTTGGACCTTCTTTGGTGACAGAATGTCTGGCTTCTTTAGCGATGCAAAAAGGGGACCCTTCGTGTTCAGAGTGTGCGGAACATTGCTAGGGCTCCTTTGGGTAGTTTTCTTGATAAGAGGGCCTACCGCTTGAGAAGATCAATCTTCAGATTCCTCTTCCTCATCATCGTCATCTCCTTCGCTATCTTCATCCTCGTCTTCCTTTTTGTCATCTTTGATATAGCGAACCATCAAGGCGATTACTACCAAAATTAGTAGCAAGATTATCGGTATGCAAATCATGAAGTTGTAGCCACCGTCATCCTCTGGTAAACAATTTCCTTTACTATCAAAGTTAGGAGTATCCTTCTGGTCTAATGGGTCAGTCCTACATTCTATTTCTGAAAGGTCGTCCACCGCATCATTATCATCATCGAGGTCTTCCTCTAATCCAAGTGCGTTGTCTCCAGGTGGAAGTTCATCTGGCATTCCATCTAGGTCATTATCTGAGATAATTCCGAGATTTAGAGGGACAGTCAGTGAATAACCGCTAATGTTTGCATACAGTGTGTACGCCCTCAAGTCAATCGTTTCATTTGGCCTGCCACTGATTACACCGTTATTGGGATTGACCGAAAGTCCATACGGTAGTTTTGGCTCAACACTATACTGTGCACCGGGTATCCTGTAACTTGGTATTATTTCTGGCATGAAGGTCCCGTTTGCAATCCAAACAGGGTCCAATTCGAAATCATAGACGAAATCGTAGATTGTGATATTGATTGAAACGGTGTATTGTCCAAGTGGATTATATGCCGTAATGTTGTATTGAATGCGAACTGTGTCTTGTACTGGGCTTCCCCAAATAGTTCCGTTTAATTGTCCGAAGGACAGCCCTTCTGGCAGATTAGGCGAGATTGAGAAGTTCTCGATTTCACCAGCGAATGATAGTGGCAATAGCGGCATTTCAACAGGGTCTGTTCCCACATACAATACTAGTTCAGAATTGAGATAGTAGAACTTAGGTGACTTGTCTTCAACGGCAATGAAGAAGGTGGCCATTGCAGATCCTCCTGAGTTATTTGCCCAAACAGTATATTCTGTCTTATCTGAGAGCATAACTGGGACTCCCCAAATCGTACCATTCAATTCTCCAAAGTTCATGCCCGGTGGCAGGCCAGGAGAGATTTCCAAAGTGACGAATGGCCCTCCACCGATTTCAGCTTCTTCAGATAGCATCTCAGTGTTATTTTTAACAACGAGTTGCACGAAGTCATAGGATATTGTTGGGATTTGGTCAATTACTCTAATCGCAAAGGATGAGTTGAGCGAGCCACCAGTGTTGTTAGCATATACTGTGAAGTATTGCCATTCGAGTGATAATTCACTCGGAATGCCCCAAATTGTTCCATTTTCTGTGCTGAAATTCAAACCTGTTGGCAGTGTAGCATTGATTTCCCATGACGTAATTTCACCAGAACCACTTAGATTTGGTGTCATTGGAAGTATTTGTGAATTATTTTCGTTTCTGGTTAATACCAACCAATAATCTACACCGTATCCAATATCGTCTGGCACTTCATCGACCACTGTTACATTGAACAGTATCATGACTGACCCACCAGAATTGTTTGCCCAAACAGTGAATTGAGTCTTATTCATCAATTCTCTTGCAATACCCGAAATTGTTCCGTTTTCGCTACTGAAGTTCAATCCAGCTGGTAGAGTTGCATTGATTTCCCAAGTCACGATTTCTCCTGAGCCATTGATTATTGGTACCATCGGCAAATCGGTGCTGTTAGTGTTGTTAACTAACTCCAAATCGTAAGGATAGGTGACGTTTGGCAACTGATCGATTATTGTAATCGAGATGTTGAACATCGAAATTCCACCGGTGTTATTAGCCCAAATCGTGTAGTTGACAGGGATTACCTGAAGTTCTCTCGCTATTCCAGAAATCGTTCCATTAGATGCACTGAAGTTCAAGCCACTTGGTAGCGCAGGCCAAATTTCCCAAGTATCAACGACGCCTTCTCCTTCAATGATTGGCACCATTGGCATATCTGTACTATTTGTATTGTTGACGAGGACTACTGCGCTTGGTACGTAATTTATCACAACCGCTGGCTCAACGATTGTAATGTTGATGGTGTGCGAAATTGCACCTCCCGTATTGTTAGCCCAAACGGTATATGTTGTTCTAGTCATATTGATTTCTGGAGTTCCTGAAATTGTGCCGTTTGTGAAGTTCAGACCTGCTGGCAATTCTGGATAAATCGCCCATGAATCGATAATTCCTGAATGAATTGCCGACAAGTTCGCCATAGTCTCATTTCTAGTTAGCGTGATATTCTCTGGAATATAATCCAACTCTGCAATCGGGTCGTAAATTGTGATATTGATGAATACGAGGTGCGAGCCTCCGGTGTTATTAGCCCAAATGACATACATCGTTCTGTTTTGTACAACTGTTGGAGTTCCCGATATGTTTCCATTACTTTCGAGATTCAATCCGACTGGTAAGTCTGGAGATGATGCCCATGAAACAATCTCTCCTCCCGTAATATTCGCTGAGACATTGGCCATCTGCGTATTGTTAACCAAAACTAGGTCGAGAACTGAATAATTGAATGCCGGCTCCTGATGAATAACTGTGATATTCAGATATGCGATCGAAGCACCACCTGAATTGTTAGCCCAAACGGTGAACATAGTCATGTTCATTCTCTCGGTTGCAACTCCCCATATCGTTCCGTTATCGCTTCCAAAATTCAATCCGCTTGGTAAATCAGGACTTATTTCCCAACCGAGGAATATTCCATCTCCAGTAATCGTCGGTGAAAGTGGCAAATCAAGGCTTTCAGTATTGTTGTAAAGCGTGATATTGTCTGGAGAGTAGGTGATATTTGGCAATTGGTCAACCACTGTGATGTTCAGATAAGCAACTGCTGAGCCACCTGTATTGTTCGCCCAAACCATATATGCAGTCTTGTTCCACAACTCGGTCGGAGTTCCCCATAACGTTCCATTATTCGTACCGAAGTTGAGTCCACCCGGCAAGGTTGCGTTGATGGACCAAGAGGTTATTTCACCTGAACCCGTGATGGTTGGTATCAGTGGCAAATCCGAACTCGCCGTATTGTTGGTTAAGGTGAGGTTGGATGGAGAATACGTCACGTTCGGAAGGTTGTCGATAACGCGCATAGAGAAAATGTGAGTGGATGAACCTGCACTGTTGAAGACCTTCACGGAATAATTCGTCCATTGTGGTTGAAGGATAACCGGTGTTCCCCATATGGTCCCGTTGGCAGGGCTAAATTGCAGCCCCTGAGGCAGAGCGCCAACGATGTTCCATCCCCCGTTGATGGTCCGATGGGTCTGATTGGTCACTCCACTAACAGGAGTAGCACTACTTGATGTTGAATTCAATCCGAAATTATCATCATTTCCGCTCCATCCCCAACATTGGATTTCACCCGTACTCAACAGCGCACACGCCGTGTCCGTATCGAGAGCGACGCTGACAGTTGAAACATTGGTCCCGACATCAACGATGCCGGGCGTGTATGAATCAGCGGCTTGGAAACCGTTGTTGTCGCCCCAACAAAGCAGTGAGCCGTTGGTAGCGATACCGCATGTCTCACCAAACAAGGTATGAAGGCTGGCAAAGGTTGTGTTCGCGCCCAAACCGGTCACGTTCACTGGGGTTGAACGGGCTGTGGTGGTGCCGTCGCCGACCATGCCGTAGTCGTTTCTGCCCCAACACGATGCACCGCCTTCGTAGTAGGCTACACAGGTACCAAGCCATCCTGCTCCCACTGATGAGATTGTACGGGTTCCTAACTCAACGTATACGCCAGATAGGTTGTCAGTGGTTGTTCCATCGCCAAGTTGTGAATAGTCGTTGTCACCCCAACACATGAGTGAATTGTTATCGAGAAGAGCACAAGCGTGGAATCCTCCGACTGCAATTTGAACAACTGAACGAGCGGAAGGAATGATAGACACGCTGGATGGAACCGAAAGTGAAGTAGTGTTCCCTTGTCCCAAGTTGCCCCAAGAGCCGAGACCCCAACACTTCATGTCACCATCATACAGAAGCACACAAGCCATGTCGTACGCTAATTGCAGTTGGGTGACCAATGCACTGCCACCCAGGCCTGGAATGAATCGAGGCGAAATGATGCCGTCGCCGGCCCAATGACTCAATATTCTTGATTCATTTGAATCACCCCAGCAAACAACAGAACTGTTGTCCAGGAGCGCACAAGCAGATTCAGAACCGACGGCAACGCCTGTAGCAAATCGACCCAATGGCATAGGTACGATAGTCGGCTCCAAGGAGTCGGATGTTGATGCAGAGGCATTGATCCGACCATACTCGTTCTGGCCCCAGCAGACGACGGTACCATTCTCCGTCAATGAACAGAACGCATCGGAGAAACCAGCAATTCCAGCACCGCCATTCGAGATGTTACCGCCGGAATTTGATGCGACATAACTCACTGAACTTGCGTTGACAATGAGGGTTACGTTGGTGACGTTGTAGGATATATTTGGCGGAAGGACGCTTACCTTGAGCCATATTGTAGCGTTTGAACTACCACCACTATTGTTGCCCACACGGTGTAGGTGGTGTTGGTCCACACCTCGGTTGGTGTCCCTGAAATGACGCCTGTACTGTTATTGAACGTCACACCTTGAGGCAAGACGTCTGAAATTTCCCAAGAAGTGATATCACCAGCGCCGGTCAACACCGGCGACATATTCGTCATCGTAGTATCGAGGGTGGCGTTCTGGCCGTTAGGATTGTAGGACAATGTCGGCAACTGGTCAATGACTTCGATGGTGATCGTCGTCGTATTGACGCCACCGCTATTCCTTGCCGTTATCGTGTAGGTCGTATTGGCCGACAACTCAGTTGGTGTTCCCGAAATCTCTCCAGTACCTGTGTTGAAAATCAGTCCTTCAGGTAGGTCTGGACTGATCGAGTAGTCATAGATATTCGAAGGAGAATCAAAGGTGACATACTTGAGGTCTCCATTGGTATAATCATAGTGCGAAATGTGGATTGCATCGTTGGAATCGATTGCGATTGAGGTATACCATCCCACAGAACCCGTCGTATCAATGGAGTAGTTGTTCCAACTGCTTGCAGATGTACAACCGCTCGAACAGGTAGCGTATTTGAGGTCATAATTTGGGACATATGCATGATAGGAAATGTGAACAGCATCATTAGAATCTACGGCGATTGAAGTGTAATCTCCTACCCTACCTGGTGCATCTACGATGACAGTGTCCCAATTACTTGCATTTGTGCAACCGCTCGAGCAGGTGGCGTACTTGAGGTCGGCCGAGCCCACATGTTGGTAAGAAATGTGGATTGCATCATTTGAATCGATTGCTAAGGACGTGTAGTATCCCACATAACCTGTTGTGTCAAGGGAGACAGTATCCCAATTGCTAGCATTTGTGCAATTGCTTGAACAGGTGGCATATTTGAGGTCAGAATTCGTGCCATCTCTGTAGGAAATGTGGATTGCATCATTAGAATCAATGGCGATTGAGCTGTATTCACCTACAATACCTGTAGTGTCAACGGAGACGACAGTCCAATTGCTTGCGGATGTACAATTGCTTGAACATGCTGCATAATCAAGGTCTTCATTATTCTCATCATAGACGGAAATGTGAACGCCATAATTTGAATCGATTGCGATTGAAGTTCCTCCTAAATAATTACTGCCTATGTTAATGGAGACAATGTCCCAATTGCTAGCATTTGTGCATCCATTCGAACAGGTGGCATACTTGAGTCCATCCGCATATCTGTAATAGGAAATATGGACCGTATCGTTAGAATCTACGGCGATTGATGTTTGGAGTCCGTGCTGATAGATGGATTGAACTGTTGCAACCGAAACCGTGACCCAAGAGCCTGTTATATCCGTCGCATACTTGAGGTGACCATTAGTGTCATCATGGTAGGAAATATGCTTGAATCCATTTGAATCAATGGCGATGGATGTGTACTCCCCAACATCGCCATTTGAATCGATAGCACCAGATGGAATCGCACCGCCTGAATTGGTCGGTGTTGCCGTCGGCGACATGGCCGTATTGTTGGTCAAGACAAACCAGTCTGGATTGTATGAGATATCAGGAGCTTCATCGTTGACAGTGATGTTGACGGTGGCATTTACTGAACCACCACTGTTGTTGGCCCAAATGGTGAACGTCTTGAGCGCCATCAATGAAGTCGGAGTTCCCCAAATTGTTCCGTTGCTCGTTCCAAAGGAGAGGCCACTCGGTAGTGCTGGCGAAATCGCCCACGAGGTGATCGTACCCGAACCGGTCAGCGTCGCATTGAGCGGCAAGTCGCTCGAAGAGGTGTTGATGGTCAGCACCAGCGTGCTCGGTGAATAGGAGAGGGTTGGCAGGTCGTCAACCACGGTGATGTTGAGGTAGGCCACGCTTGAGCCACCGCTGTTGTTGGCCCAAACCATGTAGGACGTTTGTGTCCACAGTTCGGTCGGCGTACCGTAGATTGTACCGTTGTTGGTGCCAAAGGAGAGGCCACTCGGCAGGCTGGCATTGATGGCATACGACGTCACTGGGCCTCCCGTGTTCACAAGTGAATTGATTTCAGCGGCTTGAACCGCCATCAATGAGACGGAGGACATCACAGCATGCTGGAAGAGTGCAGTGTTTCCGAATGAATGGATGAACTGTGGCGTTGGGTAGTTTTGCGTCGTCGTGTTGCTCCCTTCAACAAACCATGTGGTGCCGTTGGTCGTATCGTGGGCCCAAAGGCTTCGTCTATTGTTCCCCGCGCCGTCCAAGCCACCTGAGAAGTACAGCACATCGCCAACGGCGACATAGGTGTAGGTTGTGATCCCGCCCGTGCGCGTGGAATTAATCACATACCATGTGCTCTGATTGTCAGGGTTGTAGGCAGAATTTCCAGAATACAGGATGCCTCCAATCCACACCTTCTTCGTGCTGGTCCCGAAATCCGCTGGGCATTTGAACCCGTCATTCTTGACCCACGTCGTAGCGTTTGCGGGAGCATGTGCCACGCATGAATAGCCGTCGTCAAGGCCCACACGTGCTTTGAAGTACAGCACGTCGTTCAGCAGGAACAGACTGTGCGACTTCGCGCCTGTTGTTGTGTTGGTGTTCACATCGGTGACTGTCCACGCCGTCTGGTTGGTGACGTTGTACGCATGCAGTTCACGATCCTCAGAAGCGGCTGAATTGGGAACGATCGCCCCGAAGTACGCCACGTCACCCACCGTGATGAGTTGCCACGACGCTCCGTTGATGCCCCAAGGACTGGCAACACCAGACGAGAGATTCGCAGCTTGCCAAACGGTGGTGTTGGTCAGGTTGTACGCCCATAATTCCTGGCTGCTACCATCCGTTGCCCTGAACAGGACGACATCACCGATCATCGCTTGAACGTCCTTGTTGGTCAGAGAGGAACTACCCGCGCCTGAGTTGATGTCCGCCACACGCCAGGTCGTGCCATTGGACGTGTCGTGGGCCCAGAGTTCAGTGCCTGAGCTACCGTCATCAGCAGAGAACAAGAAGACGTCACCGGCCTCTTGGAAGAAGGATACACCGGGAGCGCTGCTCCCCGTTCCTTGATTGATGTCCGCAACGAGCCATGTCGTGGTGTTGACCGTGTTGTAGGCATACAACTCCGTCCCGTTGGACCCTGTTGCTGAGAAGAACAGCGTGTCTCCAACGCTATGGCTGAGGGCAAGTACCGTCGGAGCGAACATTCCCGAACCCCGCCAACAGCCTGGCATACTGATGGTGCTGACATGCCAGATGGTATGGTTCTGGAGCCCGTATCCATACAAGCCGTTGGAGCCAGACAGATAGAGCACGCCATCGACCTCCTCAGCGAAGCAGATCCCGTCCCAACCACTTGGATACGGTGTGAAGATAGTGCTTGACACCGTCCATGTGGTGCCGTTGCCAGTGGTGATGTTCACGAAGTTCGGGGCGAGGTGGACTTCGGTGTTGTTGGTCCACGTGTTGTTCTCTGGGTTGTATTCGAACGGACCGGGTGCCGCGTCGTTGATGGTGATCGT
>JAYQHX010000003.1:0-2791 GCA_038141355.1 Methanobacteriota archaeon
CCCCTGCTTCCGAACATCAGGAAATCCTCGCCGCTTTGGCCTCCCTCATCCGCGCCCAGCGCTACGAAATGGCTTTTGGCAATTCTTGACAACGAGCTTGAAGTTGTTCGCTGATGTGTGCCAAGAAGATCATCTACACAAAAATCCTCATTACAACGAACTGAAGTAAGGATAGAAACAATGATGTCTGCCAGCATCGACCGGGTAACATGGCTGGCGAACAGGATCAGATGACATACGAAGATTTGGTTCTCTATCGCACAGATTCTTCTGCGAAAGTTTTCTTTCGGCTCATTTCTGAATCAAACATCACAGATTCATCTACAATTTCAGCAATGATTAACACAATCACGAATATTATGCATGAGGCCGTGGTGGAAGCAATTTCGAAAGAGTTTGAGGATTTCGATACAAGCCCCCTGAGTTCAGAAATCACAACCATCGACATGCTGACATATCTCGGCGCTTTATTCTCCGACCATGAAATGGAGCCCGAGGCGAGGTATTGTTTCCAAAAGGCCATCCGGGGGCTTCATGACGAAGATTGGTGGATGAACAAGATCGAAAAGTTGGGGTTAGCTCATGATGGCGAATGGAAAAAATGCATGATTTAATTCGTCAAAACATAGACGCTTTGGACAATCCTGATGGAGGTGCGATACAAATATTCGGAGAGTCACTCGATGTTGTGGTTTTATTCACGTATATTTCGTCTTCACGTTCAGCGGATATTCGAAACAAAAATATTGACTTATGAACAAACGAGAAACTTGTGAGTCTGAACCTTGAGGGGTTTGGACTCCAAAACACGCAACCGTGAGACTGCAAGCGATTTTACATGGACGCTGGGGAGTCGCCCAAACGTGCAACTGCCAGCACATGCTCAACGCAATAGCCTCACTGATCCGAGCCCAGCGGTACGAGATGGCGTTGGCAATTCTTGACAACGAACTAGGATTGGAATTACAAGACTACCCAAGAAACGATATATGCTCTTGACCTAGCCTCGGGTGGGGAATGAGAATCTTTAGGATCAAATCCTCTTTGTACAATTACTGTAAAGTTTGAAGGTGCTTTTCCATGAAATCCGCAAAACTCATCGTTGCCTTTGTAATTATCCAGATGTTTACTGGATTAGTTGCAGCCAATCCAGCAGCCGGCGCTATCCTGAAGCAAACTCTTTGGTCAGCGGGTGGGATAATATTCGAGAATGAAGTTATCGACGACGCAGGTGAATTTTTTGATGAAAATGACATCTATACAAGAGGGGCGCTTTACGAGCCACATTTTTTGAAATCAACGGTTATGATTACATCATCGGCAATGATCCTCAATATCATTGGGACGAAGAGAATGATGATGGGTGGGTGAATGAACTCCTCACCAACTCATTTCGAAATATTCAGGAATTGTTGACAGTTATGATAAACAAATCGTCCAAATCGAGGACGAACATTGTAAAACCGCATTCAAGCATATAGGCGATGAATTGCAAGAAAAAAGACACGAGTTCTACTTCAGTCCATTTCGCATCCTCTGTCAGCTTAGGTAGCCCAAACAATGTAGAGAAAAACACTCTATATGGGGTTAATTAATTTCCATCACATTTTTGGCCATTGGATTGGTTGTGCGGTTGATTTAATGGACGTTTCCGCCGAGGGCGAGCGGTTTCTGGGCCACAAATTGACATTATCTCCTAAACCTGGAAAGATATTCAACGAGGAATGCGAACCAATCGAAAATAAACCATTTGGTGAAGACATACATAGCTACTATTCAAAGGTCAAATGTTCCGACTACGGTACAGAAATTGAAAGACAATTCAGAGACGGGCTAATGGAAGATGCAAATTTTGATGAAACGATATACCCCCAATCAGGGATGCTGTCAGCATGCTCGGCTACCGACGGATGGAATGATTATGTCGTTGGTGGAGTCAACCTACGAGGTGAATTTCGATCATTAGTGACTAAATTTAATCGAACGACGGGGAATCAATAACCATCTCAAACAATTCACAAATACACACAATTGGGAGTTCTTGCATGATCATCGACAACACTTTGGTCACAATTGGGGGCTTTTCGTCATGCCCGAGCTTTTTGCCAAACTCCTCACTCCCGTTTCAGACAAACTGAGCACTAGCCTGGTTCATGAAACAAGAGGGCCGCCTGTAGGGGGTGGATGTCTTGCTTACATCCCTAATGAGTACTCAACCCAACAAGGAATCAATTTGAAGTACCCATTCAATGAAGAATATCTACCCCCGTTTAGTTTCCCCGATTCTGTAACTGACTACACCTGTTCTCCTACCTACATTCTTGACCTTGAAACAACCAATCTTACCACTCTTCCCAACGAGGGGATTTTCAACTGCGCCGCATTTTCAACTTCCTACATTTCTGGTAACGCATTGGTGAGGTTCGGAGGCTTGTCACCGGAAGGAAAAGACGTTGGATTCAGTTATTTTCCATGACCTTGCCAACATCTCATCCGCAACGATCACAAGTGAATTATTAGGAAATTTGTACATTGGAAGAATAAATCCAGTCATCGTGGTTTTTGAAAAACAGGTTAGGAAATCCCGTGGTGGAAATTTATTGTGGAGGGCGATGGAAAAACAAAGTGGTTTCCAGTGTAAATATCAAGAAACTTGGTACACAGAAGGTAGAACACTTGCCATTCTCGAGAATGGATATGATGATTTGAGTGGTGGCTATAGCTTCCCGGATTTGGAATCATGGCCTCAATCGGAGGAGTAGTTCTTGCGATTGCCGTAGTTTTGATCAAA
>JAYQHX010000004.1:0-4143 GCA_038141355.1 Methanobacteriota archaeon
ACAACCGTACGGATCTACTGTATACGGCTACATGGGGGGCGGTTGTGCATACTTTTTTCCAGCAGTATTATGGTTTCTTGATTTGAAGACTTGATCTTTATTGAGAATTTTGAGTTGTGTAATTGTTATATCTGTAACCTGACAGGGAAATCATGCAGCAGGACTTTCATTTTGAAGTCCTTGAAGATGGCCAAAAAATGGAATCTTGAGCAGGCATACAGGTTGCAGAAAGAGAGCATTCCACGAAAAAACATCAACGAACCCGTTGCATACTGCCCAGAACGAATTCCACTCGCGTTGAAGGCGGAGAATATCGAAAGATTTTCTATTGATGCTGAAATTGTTGGTGATCACGATGTTGCAAAATGCTCATCCATTTGTTTCGTGATTCCAACATTTGATGATACAAACATAACTGGCGGAAATGGCGTCGTCGCACAGAATAATTGGGCGGTATTAACCCAAAATTGGAAAGAGGGGTCAATAGCGCAGGTGACATTGTATTCCAACCAAAAGGTGAACATTTTGGATGTTAACTTTGATCTTTGGATTTTTGTCAACGGTTTGAACGAATCAATTGATCTGAAAATTACCGTCAGTCCAATTGGAAGCGGCGCGTTTCCACAAACATTGGAAATTCAGTTTGTTGGTGAAAATGCCCCCCTTGTTCCAACGCATACTGGTGAAGCATTCAACAACAGAATCGTTAATCGAAATCAAGCCCTGGGTGCATATACTGGTTCTGGAAAGCAAGCATCATTGCATCCGAAACAGATATTCACGAGTAATTTATTGCAACCAATTGTCGATAGAATTGCTGAATCCAAAGGAGAAAAAATCACAGTTGCTTACATTGGGTTGGACACAGGTGAAAATTTCTTCTCAGTCAATAGGGCGTTAAGAGGTCTTTCCAACATCAAAGAAGTATGTCTCGTGCACCACCACGAATGGGATGATCGGTATATGCCTCTGCTTCGACCGCTAATGGATGAACATCTCAAGAATGAAGCATTTGAGATAACATACATCTCTACTAACGAGCTAGAAGATAGCAATCCTCATGAGGACATTGACATTATTGTTTCAACGTCACGTGACTTCTTGGAGTGGAAATAGTGTCAAATCTACCCTTGAGAAATTGATGAACCATCAAACGCTCTTGCTCAGTGTTGAACCAACGCAACCAGAATTTGTTGCAAGGTCTTACGGAAGTCTAGCACCAACCAACATCCGAGATACCTTTCTCATCCAATCCCAAGCCAAAAATGTATCAGGTTGACTTATTCGACTGGGCAAGTTTCTCTTCTGATTTAATTCAATGGAATGCTTGGTCCATCAGCAAGGATTGGAAAGGGCTTTTTCTGAAGCGGTTCCTGTTGGTAGTGATGTAGATATATATGAAAAATTAAAAAAACAGTACATTGATGCAGTGCTCAAAGAATCATCGATTATCAATTGTGCAGGATATTTGATTGATTGTAGAAAATTATACCATGCTGACATTGAACAGCCAAGTTTTTTCAGAAGTTCTCTTTGGCGTAGGTGGAAAGGAGAATCGGTTTAGCCAACTACCCGATTTGAGTTTTGGAATTGTTGGGAAGTGCGGGGTTGGAAAATCAATCAGATTCCGTCAATTGTTCCTCGAACGAACGGAGTTAATTCGATCTATAAGCTATGAGTCTCTAAAGATTCCAATTTTCATTCAAGCCAGAGAATTTGAGAGAGTAGTGCAAAACTATCTTGCACAGAGAGAAAACTTAGGGTATAATCTTGTCGAATTTGGGCCTTACGATGGGTACCAAAAGCGCGAAATTATACCAGCTGATTTTGGTGAATTCCCTCACCACATTGTGATCGAAATTCTTGTCGATTCGGTAATGAATTCTACCACAAATCTAACAAAATATTTTGACAAGAACTTTCTCGTAGAATTACTAGGCGACAGGAAGTTTACTCCTGAAATATTCATTGACGGATGTGATGAGGTAGGCCCTACCTGCCAATCATGGATTGAAATGTTGTGTCATGGTAAGTTCTTTGACAGCAATGACAACATCAGAGATAATCAGGAACTCGTTGACGAGGTTATCGCAGGAAACGAATTTCTTGATACGATTGACCATTATGAAGATGATGAAAGGAGTATCGAGGAGGATGAAAAATCTGAAATTGCTTGAGTACATGCCAGAACAATTTGTAAGCGTCTTGGGAGAATCAGATTCTTATCACGAATTCTGGAATAAAGTAACAGATATTGTAATTGGTGATACTGAGTATCTTGAATCACAGATTCCGATCCGACAAATTGGATCATCGTATTGTTTGTCTGGAAGGCCAAGCGTTAGGAGTTTCATGGGCGAGGTGTGCGGATCAAATCAAGAACGATTGATTGAGTTTCCTTACCAATACAAACTGATCGAACTCTCACCAATTAATTTTTCAATGAATATTCACATAAAGATTTTTGAGGGTTTTTGCCATGCTCTAAACCTTAATCAAGAGCCACTTAAATCGCTTCTTGAGGAGGTTGTTTCACAAAATTCCGATGCTTGGAATCACCCTTTCAGAATCGGGTGGCTCGTGTATTTCATCTGCGAGGAATACCAATTGAACAGATTAGTGCGGGCGTTTCGACATCATTATTTGAAAGACGCTTGATACTAGAGATTGCAAAGTTAGCCGCAAGTGACCTACGTGTATCAAATGCGGATTCAAAGAAAATAAACAAAGCAGTGTTCGATGTGATCACAGGAATTGCATGCCTAACTCATCCTTCGCAGGTACAAGATCTCTTTGGGAAGCAAATCGTTTTGCGATATTTGAAAAAGATATATCCGGTTTTTACATCCTTGTTTGGATTGGAATTAAATCATAATGAATTTGAGAAATTTTTCTTGTCAAAGATTCCATTATATTCCACAACAGATGTCATAGTTTGGAATCATCAAAGAGTTTTGGATGCTGCAACAGTTGTATGCACCTCGAGGATATGTCAAGTCCATTCTCTATCTATGGCCCTCTCGATTCTGCGCCAGATATATTCGATGAGAGGATCCTCCAGTCTTTTCCTCAACTTTGCATCGACCGAATTTCAATACGATTAAACAGTCCAACCGAGTCTAAACTCACAGAATTTGTTTTCTCCATGTTTTTGACAACGACATTGACTCTCACCAAATTGAAATTCTTGCACACTTTGCTGATCAAGCAACAAGATGAATTGCACATACACGCTAGTCGTATTTCAGATATAAGTCAAAAATTAATTTCAGAGTTTGCCGATTATTGTCCGCCATCATTTACCACGCCTCATGAATGCATTGCCTATTCGAGTTTTTCTGGCCTTTACCAATTTTTTAGTGATGAACATAACCGCCAATTAAATCGTTTGTTGATAGAACATATGATTCCAAACGACGTATCCATGGATGGAATAAAATCAATAAGACAACCTGCAGATATTCTAGCAAAACTTTTCCTTACACGTTTTAGCAAGGATGTTGGCCTAGAAAAGGAACCAATTCCATTATTTGGTGAAATCTCCCTGATCGGATGTGATAAGGAGATTCTAGAAAAATCGAGTATATTTATACCCCACATTGAGGCATATTTACGTGAAATGTGGCGAAGAGGCACTAAGGGACGCAGCCCATCATAGAAATTCATCAAAGATGATGCAAGAATGGATAAATGGCTCTACAAGAAACACCAAAATGAAGTTCTCCTCAGGGGCAATAAAATCCGCCCTCTTGTTGAAACTCGATCCTGCACTTTTTGAGGGGTAATCTTGCCAACAAAAAGAGAGGCGAGGTCACTTTTACCCCAACGGTAAATCTGATCAAAGGCAAAAATACGGCGCATTTAGTAGACTGGCCCAGCGAAACCGAGAGGCAAGGCAACGGATGCGGACCGTTCGAGAATTTAAATCACAGGAGGGCGATGATGATGAAAATTACTGGCCCGCATTTTCAGAAGATGATGACTCGGCTGACTGATTACTGAACAATTTTGAACCAATCAACGTAATATGTAACATACATCATCTTTTCGTATAAGAGGGGTTCTCCGTAACTCCCTTTTGAATATTGCAAATGAATACATGGGTTAGCAGTGGGCCCTTACAACAGTACCCATGGCGATGGC
>JAYQHX010000005.1:0-5737 GCA_038141355.1 Methanobacteriota archaeon
GGTTGTACATGTATGCGACTACAAGGGGGCCCTTGTACACACTCCCAAATTTCATGTTTGTAATTACACTCCCTGTGGGGTTTTTTAGTCCTCCAACGTATCAAAATCTCGGCATTCTTCTGAAGAAATTGAGAACAAAGGAAAGTAAAATTACTCTATCCCTTACCTGTGAACATGGATGCAAATATCGAAGAGATCGCCTCGTTGTTGGAATCGGATCGATTTATCATTCTCGAAGGCATTCCGGGGTTGGAAAAACTCATCTGTTTAACAAATTGAAAGAGAAAAAACTCTTCGACAAAACATATTTTCTGACGTTCCACCCGTCAACGGACTATTCTGAGTTTGTTGGTGGCATCAAACCAGAGGTCACAACGCAAAATAAATTACAATTCAAACCATCACAAGGGCACATCCTCAATGCGATAGATGAGGCAAAGAATGGGAAAAAATCCTTGTGTGGATTGACGAATTAAACCGCGGTAACGTCCCCCAGATCTTTGGTGATCTAATCACTTTACTGGGTAATTCAGACCCTCCAATCCTCGACATCCCCTCCGTCGGTTTAGTTGATGATGTATTGAGGCTTGAAGAAAAGGGATTGTATGGTTTGGAATTCTATGTGGTAGCTACACTCAATCAATCGAGCAAATCGGTCACACCACTGGACGCTGCAATACGAAGAAGGTTCGGATTTTTCCTTAACCAACCTTCCAATTGATGCCCGGAAATCAAAAAATTAGCAAAAATTTCCAATGAAGAGAAAGAAAAATTCTACTCGCTGAATGAATTCCTATCAACGAATATTGGACCTGAAAGAACAACTCGGCCATTCGTATTTGTTCAAGCTTGACAAACTAAAAGGGGTTGAAAAAAAGGAACTGTTTTGGCGACACAAAATCATACCAAACATCATCGAGTTTCTTCCAAAAACAAATCTCATAATCTTCACGGTTCAATTAATGTCATTCTTGCGGAAAAAGATTTGGGAATCGAAATGGTAGGTGCCGAAAATGCACCGACCTTCCTCTCTAAATTTGAAAAATCATTTGGCCATACGGATGATGAAATCGCAATAACCATCAGCAACTTGTTGACCATGACGTCCAACGTTGTGCTAGAAGGCGTACCTGGAACGGGAAAAACTCGGATTAGAAATCTCGTGGCAAAAAAATTGGGCATAGATAAAGACAATGTTATGTCGACAACCTTCCACCCTTCAACATCCTATCAAGAGTTTATTGGAGGGTTATATCCACGACTATGATAATTCAAAACCTGACGAGCTGCTCTTCAAATTCAAGGAAGGTACACTCATCAAAGCTGCGAATCGTGCGATGAAAAATAAAATGAAAAGTTCTTGCTCTTCATTGATGAAATCAACAGGGGCAATATCCCGATGATACTCGGGGGAATTGATGACCATTATGGAGCACACAAAGAGGGCTGAGCCCGACGGCAAGGATGCTTATCGAGAATTTGAAGAGAAACGGGAAAACCAAGTTATCATCCATCATGAAAAAGATTTGACGTATTCTTTACAAATCCCAAATAATCTGTACATTCTTGCTGCCATGAACACGAGCGACCGCTCCGTGGTGTCTTTTGATGCAGCGATGAGGAGAAGATTTTCCTATTTTAGAATGGAATCATTGTTGAACGAATCCATGCCGCCGAAGTTCAAAAAGAAAATTGAAGCCAATTGGAGCCAGTATTCGGGTTATTCATCAGCATCTCTTGACGAAGTTATCGACTGTTTGGTGAAAATCAATTCCATTCTGAGGAACAAACTCGGGCCGGATGCGGAATTAGGCCATTCGTATTGTTTCCTTAAAGGAGCGAATCTCCCGTTCCAAGAGGCTGTTCAAAGATTGTTTCACAACAAAATACTTCCACAAATCGCTGACACCATCTCTACATGGAATATTTCTCCAAATGCGATTGTAACGGAAATTAATTTGATTTTGTCTAAACTTCCCCAAGAAAAGCGTCTATGCGAGAAAGGTTTGGTCGTACTAAAACACAAGATCAATCCAAACTTTTCGCAAATTCGAGTCAGTAAAAAAGGGCTAAGAGTAGAAATAACGCTTGAATTGATCCGAGCTCTCGGACATCGATCGACCGATGCAAGAGAGAGCATATTGTTTGGTTCTTTTGAAGGAATTTGTTCAAAGTTTCAACTTCAAAGAAATCACAGCACTGGAATTAGAAGGCTGGTACAAGAATGCTAAACAAAAAATCTGTGATGCGTTAGGTAACAATTTTCCTCGATACTGTACACCAAAATGTCGGCACACTCGAATCAAAGGGATTAACCAGCCCGAAATCGTAAAACAATTCATGGATTTTGTTTCTAAACCTAGAATGGACCACGGACACATACAACATTATGTCACAACCGGAGTTGAATCGAAATTGACCACACTCAAATGGGTGATTGAAGAGATAGTTGACAGTTTTCCTAATTTCGGAAAAAAAAACAAGAAACTCATAGGCAAATCAAAGACGGTATATCAGATTGAAAAGCCCGACAGTAAAATTTCCGATGGACCCATCCTGGGATGCTGCCATTTGAGGTGACCGATATCTCTGATTCAGAAGTCACAGTGGTGTTTCAATCGGGAGGCGGTAACGGAAAACAAATATCCAGATTATGCGAAAGGTTTCTGATTCTATGGTTAACAATATTATGAATTTACCCTTAGATGTCGTAAAAATGGAAACACTCTTTGAGAAGGCATTTCATGAGATAGATTTGCCAACAAACGAAATGGGAATGGCCTCAATTGCCCAAACTATCGGTGACTGGAGAAAATTAACCAAAGAAAAATTCCCAAAAAAGGAAATCCGGGGGTTCCTCAATTCGTTTAACTTTACGGCACAACTTCAAAACCAAAGAGCAAGAGTATCTCGCAAGAATCATATCGGGTCATCCTGTTTGGATCAAGTCTGAATGAGGTGGACAAATGGAATCAAATTATGTTGATGTGATTCCAAATCATGATTTCATCGGGATATTCTTTGTTTCATCTATCGAAGAAACAACATTGTATGCGGTTGTACCTCGGTTCTGGCACACAAAGATAACAGATGAATTGCGCAGTTTTAACGGAATTAATTTACGAATCTTGACACAAAATAAACCAACAAAATTACCGCAATCCGAGGCTGATGCAGTTTCAAGTCAAATGAATCGTATCAAAAAAATATATTCAACGAAGAGTCCATATCAAATGACGAGAACGAGGAGCCAGTTCCTCAACAGGAGTTGGTCATTATGAGGAAGTTGAAATCATTAAAGCACTGTTAGTTCTATGTGAGTTCTACAACACCAACAACAGAAAAAATCCGCATTTTAAGGTTTCCTTAACAGGAGATTCATTGTTGTTGGTTGCGCAAAAATTGTTCAAACACTTGAAGAGAATTTGGTTGAACTTACTCGGACGTACAGTAAAATCGTGGAGAAAGCAGACTCTGTAAAAGGAAAGATCACCCCAAGGGGCATGATGATGATGGTGGCTCAACCAAGCACGAGAATAGAATGTGAGTTTCAAAAGTTTGACGTCCAGTCACCAATTTATCGTGTTTTTGCAACAGTTTTGGACCTTATCGTTTCAAATGATTTACCCAACTACTTGGACATTATTGATGATTCATTTCGTGACCTCGGCCCTCGGGCTTCGTTTTTGCGTGGTAAATTATCCATGATTCGGCCCTATTCCGTGAAAGAAGCGCTCCAGCACACAATTTCTCTTTCTCGGTCGCTGCCGAGAAAATTCAGTCATTACAGAGAGTTAATCGAATTAAGTGAGCTCTACCTGTCTCACAAGAATATTGATTTTTCAGTTCTGGGTGACCCGCTAGACCTTTTTCACATCACTGCTCCTACGTCAAAGGTTTGGGAAAAATTGTCGAAACTGGTTTGAACTCATCCGAATTTGTGACTCACGTCGATGAGCAAGGGAACAGGACTGGCGATGGCCAATGGCGGCCTGGATGGACCTTGGGTGAGCAAAAATGAGAATCTAAATCGGAAAAAGAAAATTGATCTGTACATACATCTTGAAGACAAATCCTTCATCTTGGCCGATGCAAAATACGCCATTGCAAAGGAGATGCCCAATTCTGGGTATCAATATCAACAATTTTTCTATCTTCATGCCTATCAAAAATTGAGTGGGCTTTCTCCTAAATGTATGTCCTTGATTCATCCAACATCGTCAGGCAATACTTCGTCCGTCATATCGACACTGAGCCTAGAGGGTTATCTCAGACATCAAAATAAGGATGTGCCTTGGATAATTGTAGAATTGCCGTTTCCTCAAATTGATGATCTTCTCGATGAATATTGGGAGGATAGGTTCTTTACAAATATGGCTTCAGGAATTGAAACAACCCTTCTAGACAACCCTTAACTCCAAAATTGATTCGGTAGATTTTGAATTTGATTGGCTTGGTTGAACTATTGATGTGGATTCGTTGTTTACTTACGTTCACGAGGGGTGTGCTAAACACCCTTGTGTACAACCCACCCGTTTACAAGGGCTCTCAGTGGACCATATACGACGCTACCGTTGCACACGTATACGGCTACGAGGGGGCCCTCAAATGAAAAAGAACCTCGCATCCAATTGCCTTATTTTAAATTAATTTAAGTATGATTGCAACACGACAGAAACCGCAGGTTGATGATTATGGTTTCAGATAAGTATACACAAATGTTTGAGGTAATTAAACGAATCAGTGAAATGGAGCATAATTCCGTCGAAGAGGTCAAAATTAGTAGGAAAGAAGCCACTAGATTGGTGGCAGAAGAACTCGGCATAGATATTAGAACTGTCATGGACAAATTCTCAAAGAGGAAAATGGGTATTTCCGGCGTGAATCATTTTGACCAGTTGGTGTTTGAATTTCTGAATAAAATCAACCGTGATATAGTTCAAATTTCCATTAATGCCTGTAATAAGAGCGAGGATTATTTGGCAATAGATTCATTTTTCGTGAGATTCTGAAAATCATACCAGATTTCAGCAACTCACATAATGTATACGAAAGGTGAACCCATAAACGAGCATAACCGAATGAATCAAAATGAAGTGAACCAGTGAAGTGTATAAATGAAAGCATATGTTCACGAGGGGTTATGCTAAACACCCTTGTACGAGTCTATTTCATGAGGGCTTGCAGTAAAGTGGACTTGCGTGTTGAACGCTACCTTCGGCAACGGATCAGACTTCTGGAGATTTCGCCTTCTGCAAGCGGAGAAGGCCCTTCTTGGCCCGCACGTAATCGGTGTAGTTCCCGTAGTACACGGTCACCACGCCGTCTTGCAACTCCCAAATGCGGTTGACGACCTGGACGAGGAACCAGCGGTCGTGAGAGACGGAGATTAGCGAGCCCGTGTAGTTGATGAGCGCCTCTTCGAGCGTGGCTTTGGAATCCATGTCGAGGTGGTTGGTTGGCTCGTCCATCAGCAAGAGGTTGTTCTCCTCGAGCAGGAGTTTGAGCAGGGCCACACGCCCGTTCACCGCCGGAAAGTTGGAGAGTTTCTGTGGACACCTGGTCGTTGGAAAACTGGAAGCGGCCAAGCGCAGCACGGATGTCGCCGTATTGGAAGTCGGGGCGAAGTTTCTGGATTTGCTCCACCGGATTGAGGTTGAAATCGAGGGTGGCGTGGTCTTGGTGGAAGTACCCGATTTCGCACCCGGGAGCGAGGTCCATCGTCCCGCTCGTGAGT
>JAYQHX010000006.1:0-9220 GCA_038141355.1 Methanobacteriota archaeon
CTGAAGATGACAAAGACCCGGTTTGGCGAGAAGCATTCAATCGATCTTTCTCTGGTCGTGCAAAAGGTAAATGCGTTGTAAAAATAGTTTGAATACCCTCTGTATTCCCTTTTGTGATACGTCTATTACAAGGGTACCCCCTGAGTCGTACTATTTCAAAGTTACGTTTTGATGGTATATGCCTTATGGTGGTTGACCAACTCCCCGCAACATGGTGGGGCTAACGCAGCCTAGTCAGAGGTGAAGGAATGGTTAGATTGGGCACTATATCTCTCTGAAGACAGGGAAATTGGATGTTAATGCCTCATCTGATGATGGTCGATACCCATTCTTCACTTGTGCTACAAAAATCTACAGAATTGATAATTGGGCATACGATTGCGAATGTGTACTAATTGCTGGAAATGGAGATTTGAATGTAAAATATTATGACGGGAAATTCAATGCTTACCAACGTACATACATTTTAGAGTCAAAGGACAAGAGACAATTAGATGTTCGTTATTTGTTTCATTTTATGAATAAATACATCGAAACCTTGAGAGAAGGAAGTATTGGTGGAGTAATCAAATACATCAAGAAAGGAGATATTGAGGAAGCAGATATTCCTTAGTAAGTATAGAAGAGCAGAGGAGGATGGCCTTTATTCTTGATAAAGTCGATGATATCAAGGAAATCTTCAGTCAAAATCCAAGATTCAAGATTAAAATAATTCAATCAGCATTTATCGAAATGTTCGGTGACCCAATCATTAATCCTCATAATTATCCAATAATTAGATTCGGTGAATTAGGTACTCTTGACGAGGTAAGTCAAAACATAGGCCACGAAATGATCGAGGTTATTGGGTGGTAATCATCACTGATTCAGACTGGAGAAATCCGTTCTGCTCACCTTTTTGTAAATACATTCACCAGTACATATTCTGACTTCGGATTGGCTCAGAGCAGAAATGGCCAGCGGAAACGTTGGCGATTACTATTGCAGCAAATATTGCAGAATCTGCAATATTAGGAATCGAGGCTTACTTTCAGATAGCATCGTGGGATTCACTCTAATTCAAATACAAACTCAATTTTCATAAAAGCACAATTAGATTTCCTCAAGGACAGAATATCTGAAGTTGCCCCACAGTCTGCTCAAAAGAACATCAATCTCAAAATCCTACGAGAAATCCCCATGGTGTGTCCTCCGATTGAAATGCAAGAAGAATTTGGTAATTTTGTACGTAATGCTACTCAGATTTTCGATTCGGCAAATAAAGGAATAGATTTGGCGGAAGAATTGGCCAAATCCTCTGTTCAATCACTGATTAACTAAGGGTTAAAATGGTTGAAACAGTGTATTTCCACCGTTGCACTGAGGGCTGACGTAGTGACTAGCGTCTGTATCAACCCACTGAACACCCTTTTTACTCTTCAACAAAATCGTAAGGGTATCTAATGAACCCACACGATTTCATGGAAATGATATGTCGGTTAAATGGGTAGAAGTGTATTGGTAGACTAAATACTATTGAAGAATAAATTTCCAAGTAGTAGCAGTGCTAGAAGTACCAATAAACCCATAGTTTGCCCTCTTCGATAGTTTTCCGGCCTCTCACCATTGAAAGATTCATCCTCCATTTTAGGATTCTTTCCCGAACTGTAATCTGTCTCACGGTCATAGTCGTATTTATCGTATGCCATATAGCCTGAAGTAATTATAATTGTATAAAATCCCTTGCCCTCTGTACACCCGCGTGGAATGCCTGTCGTTTCGGTACCGACGCATGAGAAACTCACGATAGGGTATACACAGGGTTGTAGCAGAAGATATCAATACCGATCTGGACAAATCGATGCAAAGTCACAATACTGGCAAGTTTGTTTATCTGGAATCGCCTCGAACTGATTTGTATCAATACCTTCGATTATTGGAATCAACCTTGCAAGCCCCTTTTCAAATAATATTGGATCAACTATCTTTTCCTCAATATGGTCTTCCATAACGAAGTCATAAGCGATTAAATCCGGAACTTTCCCGTGTTTTGTTGCCACGCATGTGTAATAAAGTAACAACTGTTCTTGTCCACTCCTCCCAGGTATTTTGTTAGCCTTACCTGTTTTGAAATCAATAATTCTGAGTTTTCCTTCAGAATCTGTTTCTACCCTGTCGATTTTGCCATAGAAATCTCTACCGTAGAATTTGAATTCAAGACCTCTTTCGATGGCTATTGCTTTATTCCTGGATCTTTCAGAGTTATTCCAAATTGATACTTTTTCTTTAATTTCTTCAATTTTCTTTTCTCCAAGAAGCGGTAATTTGTTTAAATGATTCCTCAGTGATACTAAGATAATTTCATCCAATTCTTTTCCTGTTGGCCTTCTCCCTAGTGTACCAATATTTTCAATAATTTCATGCACAAGATTCCCTACTGTCATGGATTGATTATTACTAGATACTAATTTATGAACATGTGAAAATGCAAATTTTTGTGGACATCGGCAGTAAGCATCGAGCATTGACCATGTGTATCTTTTTGGTCTCCACAAATCCTGTTTGTCAGAAACCTCAGTTTCTCCAGCAAATTCATTATATTCAACACGGCCTACTAGTGATTCGAGATTTTGCACTAATTTTCTCAAATCCTGATCTATACTATGCTCATTCACAACAAGTTGCTCAAGATGATATATGAGTAATGCACGAATAGACTTAGTTAAATCATCAATTTCAAACCCATACCTTAATTCTCCAATAGAGTCTTCTAATCTCGTTCGCAAATTTAGGGAGAAGCCCTTCGTTTATAGAAAGTGGATTCTGCATAATACTTGGATAAATAGTGTCTATGTTTTCTACACCGAATATTTCAGCACCTACTGAAAAGAGGGTGTTTTGTTTCGATTTTTCGCTTCGGGTCAAAGATCTACTTAATCGAATTACATCTTGAACCCTTGTCAGTCCAACGTAAAATATTCGAATCATTTCTTTTTCTTGCTCTTCTTCTACATCTTCATGGAAATAATGATGAACAATCAATCGTTCAGCTTTTTCTGGAATTAATGTAGGTGGTAGTTTTCTATGATCGAGAGACGGCATCACAACTATTGGCCATTCCAACCCTTTAGCCTTGTGAATTGTAGAAACTACTACGTGTCCAGGTTTGCTTATTTGTTCAATCTCTAGTTCTATCTTACCTTCCATTAACTGCTTGATATAATTTGCAAATCTGTTTGGGTATCTGAAAAAATCTCCAGCATTCGATAATTGCGCAAGTAAAAGTGAAACGAGTTTAGATAGCGAACTATTCGCCCCTTGCTCGATCATTTTGCTAATAATTCCTGATTCTTTCAACGTTGAAAATAACCAATCTTCCATTGTTACTGATGGTAGTTTTTTGTTTGAATTAATGAATTCATGGAATGCTAAAATCGTTCTTTGATTAGCATATTTCCCTTCCATTTCTGTCAGCGAATCGAATAATCCTTGCGGATGGTATCTGTTCTTTCTCGTCAGTATTTCAGCGTCTTCTCTTGTAACTCCCATGAACCCACTCTTCAGAAGAAAACCTATCGCTTGGGCATTTCCAACGGGATCGATACATGCTCTAAGAATCATTCCTGCTTCAATTGTTATTTCATCTCTAAACAGATTACTGCTAGATGTTGTGACATATGGGATGTCGTTATTGTCAAAGTATCCAATGATCTTTGAGACATAATTCAATGATCTAGCAAGAACTGCCATCTCATCCCATTCGTATCCAATTAGATTTTTCCTCTTGAGCACCTTTCCGTGTTCTACTGCTTCAGATGCCTCATCAATCATGCTTTGAACAAAGATTTCTGTTGAATCGGAATTAATCCAGCCTGATTTAATCTCTGGCCGATCGATACCATCTTTATTGAGTGATATTAGTTGTTCACTGTAGTCAATAACCTGTTGCGAATGTCTGTAACAGGTATCCAAATCAACTTTTGTTAAATCACCAGATTCAGAAAAATCCAAAATAAAATCATGCAGATTCCTTACGTTAGCTCCTCTAAAACCGAAGATCGCCTGATTGGGATCACCTACTACACAAGTCGAAGTCAAATGCTCTGACATCAATTTAATGATCTCTCCCCTTGAGATTGATTATTGTCTTGAAATTCGTCAACCAAAACGTGGTCATAATCGGAACAGATTCTTTCCAAGTATGTAGGATCGTTTTTCAATCGATTATGAAACAAAGTGATCTGATCACCGAATGTTAAACCATTATTTTTTCGAATGAATTTCCTAAGTGGGATGATTAGTTGTAATCCTGCGTGAGTCAGTCTTTCTAACTCTAAATCTTTACTTGGTTGCCCTCCCTCATCAATCTCTTCTCTTTCCGAATCTTCTGATGGAGTCAAAACCTCTTCCTCAAACCAACATAAAACATCTTCAACACTAGTTGACCTATTGTGTAAAAGATCATCAAGTTTTAGTGAAATATCAATTACTACAGGTTTCTGTTCGATTAATTCCACCAGTTCCTCACTGATTCCTTCTTCTGTTAAATCTTCGAAAAGATATCTTCTCATTCTCGGATCAATATGCATTGGCATTTTATCAAAGCCAAACCCTTCAAAATCAGATTCCACCATATGTTTACAAAAACTGTTGAAATTCATGATTACCGGATTATCTGCAATATCCGTGCCTATGTTTTTTTCAACCCTTTCGGACATTTCTGCTGTTGCTTTAACTGTAAAGGTAAGCATCAAAATTCTCGATGGCTTAACTCCGGAATTAATCAAGTTGGCAATTCTTTCGACTAAAACGTGAGTCTTTCCACTCCCTGGTCCGGCGGTTATGACTAATCTCCCATCTGTAACTTCTATTGCTTCTTTTTGCTTTGCATTAAGTGTTCTTTCGGAGGGATGGCGATTTTGCCACCTCTCCTCAATCAATCGTCTAGATTTTGCCCTTAGTGCTCTTATTTGTTCCTTTAATGATTCTACTTTCTTAGCTTTTCTTCTATTCAATTCAGTAGATTTTGCAAGTAAAGAAATCAATTTTTCCCTCTCTTCATCAGAATTTTCTGTTGCCTTCATCAACTGATGAAGCCACCTATCTTGCTGAGTTGTTTTCATCCAAATAGCGGCCTTTGTGAATAATTTACCTAGAGCCTCAATTCTAGCTTTTAGGTTTTGATGGCTTTGGTAAAAAGAGTCTGGACTCGCTCTTCCTTCAATTATATCTTGAATTTCTAAATTTAGATTTAGTATGACATTAACAGAATTTAAGACAGAATCTTTAATCTCAACTAAGGGTTGATTCTTACTACAGTTTTCATGCCATGTCCTAGCATCAAATACCTTTAAGCGACTGAGATAAGTGAATAATTCGTCTGGGTCTCCAGATCTCAGATTTCTCTGAATATCCCCCATCAAATCATCATTAAGAGTCACTCGATTTCCTCCTTGATTATATTCAAATCATTTTCTAATTCACGTATTTCCCTGTCCAATCTAACCGATTCTAATATTGAGGCGTGATATTGAACCAATAGGTCCTTGTCTGAATCTTCCAATTCAATTTCATCAATGGATCCGAATTTTTCAATGACTCCCTCTATTTGTTGCATCATGTCAGTGATTTCGGAAAAAAACAGATCCTTGTTTTCTGCTAATCTTGCTTTGATGCTGTCTGGTTTTGTAACTCTGGAGAATTTAGAATCAAGAGATGATATTTTCTTCGTCACATTGATAATTAAATCTGAATCTATTGCAACTGATGAATCAATATCTATTTTTTTCCCGCTGAAACTTTCCCCAATAGCAGCGGTCTCGATCATAATTTGGTCAATTTCTTTTTTTGCAGTTAGAATTTCAGTAGTTGATTTCTCGTCTGGAAAATCTCACTTAATTGACCGCTTTCACCAGTTAGTAGACCGGATAGGCCGCCGTCTTCTTGTAACCCATTTCCATTGCTTGAAGAAATTTCAACCCGCTCCATTAACTCTAATTTGAATTGTTATTTAGTGGGTTTCTAAATGATATGGAATAATCCATAGCGTATTTGTGGGTTAATACAGACAACCGACATATCGTTTCCATGAAATCGTAAGGATATGTGGAAGCCCCTCAAGACATTATGGAAGAGTACAATGGGTGTTCAGTCCCCCAGTACACACGCTAGCGTCTGTATCGACCCACTGAATCCCCTTTGTATCGGAAAATAAAATGCAAAGGGGTTTCGGATAACCCCTTACAAGAAGTCCAAATCAACTCATAACAAGAAATGCAATTAAGCCACCAAAGATAACCATACCAAGAATCACATATGCAATGAAATTCGTCAGTACATTTTGTGCCCCGTGCTTTTTGTATATGTCAACATAACCGCAGTTATTGCAAACTTCTTCTCTCGTATAATAGAGATTGAGGGTGTTAATTTCTGTTCCATTGCAACGCGGACAGGAACCTAGTTCTTTCATCAACGGGAAATTCATGTAGTGGTTATTTAATTTTGTTATCTCTAAAGAGGAAAATACGAACGGCCCCCTTCGTATATCCATCCATAACAAAGGTACCCATGCAGCCGTATGCATACACAACGGGGCCCCATGTGTACGGATGCATATTCATTGTGGTTTCATCAAAAATACTAACATGGCATTACTAGGCATCAAATTCCATAAATAACCAGTTCCCTTTGAGTGAATATTTTTTCCTTGGATTCTTTCCACCAGACTGAAGAATGGAATGGTCATGTCCTTCAATCAATAATTGCGGACCAACAATACAATTTTCAGAATGCATTACTGAACGAAGGTCTTCATTCGATAAGAAGGATTTAGTACGAATTCTACTAAATCCTTTTCCACCATACTTTGCAAAAAAGACAACGAGTAATGCCTTTTAATCGCTTTTTCTTTTTCAATAATTTCTTCATCAGAATATGTCAACAACTCAGTAATCCCTTGGGCATACATATGTGCATTGGTTTGAGTTTTAATTCGACCATTTTCGTCAGTAGCATCATTTTGGTATGCTTTTTGTTTGTTGGTCAATCTTTCTCTAGTGAAGTATGGTTCAACATCCTTGGCCCAGAAAGAAAATTCTAACTCAAGCATTGTTTTCCAATTCAACGATTTTTTTCCTTGCTTGCCTGTGATAAAATTTCACCTAATTCATTTGCTTTATCCCAGTCATTGAAATTTATTTTTTTACCCCTGATGTAGTTTTGATCTTCTATAAAATTCCTCATTCTGAGTATGTTTTTATCTAGGATGTCAAGGAATTTATTTTCTTCATTGGAGACATTTTGCTTTTCAATGAACGCCAAATCCAAAATGTCGTGCAATTCTCGCAATATCTTCCTCACGATTCTTGAGTCAGGCGTTTCAAAGAAATCCTGAGTGTTGAAGTGCAAAAAAGGCTCGCCATTTGGTTTATATGTCTAAAAGATGAGATTCCAATCGGTGAAAATTCTTTCTTCAAAAATTCAATGATCTTGTCTGGATATCGCCTATTGTAATCACTGATTTCGTCGGTTCAGTATCAGTTACCTCGTGAAATTTTTACAATAATTGCTTCTGCTGCCATTCTTGCCAGTAATATGGCATAACGTGGGTTTGAGTCGGAGTAATGCTCAGATTCGTCTATAAGACTCTGGATGCGGTTTTTAGAACTCCGGAACATCCATGAGTTATGCATACGGTTAATCTATTCAAAATTTCCTGATTGTCAAAATTTATACTTGGTAGGGATGATATTTATCAAAAGGCACCGTGCTAGATCGCTGTGTTCAAACAAAATATACACATGTGCTCATTATGAACTAGGTTTGCTTCTAATCACGAGGGGTTATGCTAAACACCCTTGTGTACAATTCACCCGTCTACAAGGGGGTTTTGCAGTGGATCCCATTCGTGCCTACGGTTCAATATGGCCCACTGCAAACCCTTGTGAACGTCATTATCCACGCACGAGGGCTTTTAGGAGAAACCCTAGTGAATTTGTGTGTCTCCATTATCGACTTCACTGAGATCATCACATTTTGTTGAAAGTATAGTTGTATATTCTGCACTCATAATCCAAGGATTCAATTGTGTTTGTTCCCGAGATGTAAAGTAATAGATATCCCATTTTTTAATAACCCTCGACAATCGAAGGGGATTTATGCCTGTGAAAGACACAAAGGAAAATTACGCTCGACTGATTTTGGAGATGATTAATCAAGACCCAATGGGGAAAAATACAGATCAAAAGGTGGAACAAAGACCAAAACATTGTACGCTGCAGTTTGCGAATTCATGGGGGTAGAAGTTCCAGATGACGCAAATAAAGGCGAGGTCGCAAGAATTGCTATAGATTCTGTTGGCGGGAACCCCGATCTAGCAGTCTCATCAAATGGCGGTACAGAAACTAAGGAAACTCTAAAGGAGTTATACTTTCATTTATTGGAGTTGGTTGGATGATATTAATTGATGAAGCCAACCAAATTCGTGACGTAATAGCACAAATACGTAGGTTCAACGATGGAAAAGAGACAGTGTCAGAAATGAAGCATTCTGGAAGTCGGAACTGGAGACAAATGGAATGGTATGGTTTTCACGCCGAAGAAGAACTAAGAAAAATGCTGATTGCTCAGATTGGTGGTTCAATTGGACCGACATATGGGAAAACCACATTTGACTATCAAAAAAATGGTGTTTGGGACATTAAAGCTCACCCGGTTAACGATTCAAAAGGAAAAGAAAAGCCATGGCTACCACTGAATGACTCCGAAGCAATTAATTCTTTAATCGAGGATGTTGGTGGTGTTGGTTTCATAATCCTGTCCGGTAAGGCAGAATACGATTTAGACGGTGCATTCAAAAATTGGCACGAGGAGTTTAAGGGTGGTGAATCAAAGTATACCAAACAAAGGAAGGCATCTGGAAGGAAGTCAAGGTTGAGAAAAAGGCGATTGAATATGTCAACTTTCATGTGATTCACTTTGATAATAATGACATTTTACAGGGATTGAATGATGGATGGATAAAGGGCTTTCAAACGGGTATGAGGAATTCAAATGATAATCCACGAAGGGCTAAATTTCAAATCAGGTTAGATAAAGTTCCACAGACTAATATTTTGTGTTCAGGTGTACTTTGAAATGATTGTAAGCGTCATGCCGTGTATTGAACACTTCTCGTTTAGATGTAGTGAATTCTCACATGGTGTATGAATACTCTAGGTCCAATTTTTCAGTATGTACACGG
>JAYQHX010000007.1:0-5519 GCA_038141355.1 Methanobacteriota archaeon
GTCGAAGTGCATACAATTCACACCGTAAGGCTACACAAGAGTTTCAGGATTTGATTGACAATATATCCGCTAAGTTCATTCTGACCAGTTATAGCACTGAAGGTAATATTCCTCTTGAAGAGATGATGGAAATATTGGGGGGTAAAGGTTCTCTACGTATCGTTAAACGTGAATATGTTCGATATCGCGTGAGTCCAACTAGGCTCTCTCTAAACCACGAAATGTTGAGTTCGTTGTAATCACTGATACGAATGGAAAACCAGAGTCAATAGAAAACCTCACAGAAATCATTTCCGATCTCCGCCGTATTGATTCGGAGATTCCCGAAAGTGAAGATGCGCTTCCCAATGGGCAACGAACTTTAGAGCATTATGAAGGCCGTGGACAGAGGAGGCTCAAACAGTTTACCAAGGAATACAAATGCGGTAATTGCGGCGAGAAAGGACATAATTCTAGAACTTGTCAATTCTGATCAGGAAAAGGCTTTCAACACGAAAAGATTCTATACAAGCATTACCTACATGGACTGTGGATTTTCTAGAATTGATAGAGGCTGTCAGATTTGGCTTGACTGAATTGATGGCTTGTACTGATGATGGATTGGAGCTAAATACAGATTTTTACGGCTGGACGGTTCTTGACCCATCTAGACAAAATCGACCTAGAGAATTGAGTGAGAAAGTATTCAATACTGCAATTATTGCTGGCCTTGTAAATACACAAGCTGCAAACGTACAGAAGATTGGTTGTGCGAGGGTCCCCAATCATGTTGCATTTACAAATAATGGGGTATAACATTTGATTCCTCTTTCAAGACCAGTGCATCTAGGAAGCTTTTCGCAAAAGATCCCGATATTGTGTTTACCGATGAAAATGGGAACGCTGCCGAAGATTTCTATCCAAATTGGATAATCCAGGTGAAAAAGGAAGTGAATAGCCACCCGAAAGCCTCTGAAGCAATGGGAGATTATCTCTGGGGATATATCGACAAGAAATATATTGAGGTTGTAGATAATCGACAGTCGAACGTAGCAATGGTATGGTTCGAGCGCGATGAGGACAGAGGAGATGACCGTTGGCTTCACGCAGATGTGGATGATTTCGAGGAAGGGGGCGACATCCAAACAATGACTTTGAGGTTTTCACCAGGTTACCACACTGGCATGGGGTTGCCCTTCATCACGGAGGACATTGGTGAAATGAGATACATCGATTCAAGAGGAGGTCCGTGGATTTCAAGGGACGACTGTATCATTACACCCAATAATAAGACCGTAATCAAACAGATGCTAGGAACAGGAACGAACTCGTCCTATGTGAGGATGTTCGCACAACCAGGGGTGTTGGGAATCTCTAGCCAATTCATTCAATTCAATGTCGATGGTATGTGGTGCTACATCCATCTATTAAATCCAGATTATGTATTAGAAAATGTGATTGATGAGGATTTGCCGACACTCTCACCTCAACTTCTAAACAATGAACGTATTTTCCGTTGGATTCCTTAATTGATTGGCTACATTGCTTAATCAGTGTATAATTGATTTAATTCATCCAAACAGGTCAATGCTTCTTGCGCAATCTCAATCATTACATCGACCATTTCTTTCTCAGTCCAAGGGTCATTTCGCATATACAAAGATGCGATTTGTAGCATTATTTTCGAACCATCGATGTGTTCGGCAAAGATATTCCTGCAGTAAGGAACATTGACTGGCATTCCATAACTCGCTGCTGTTAATCGATCTGGAATTGAAGTTGGGTGTAAATCAAAGATTTGCCCACTTGGCTCAGGAACATGCAGAATTTCTGTAGTCAAATCACTTCCATGCATGAAAACCACATAGGGAAAATAATTCTCTCCAAGCATGTAGTTCTTCAATTCAGCGATATTCTTGTGCGTCCTCTCTATCGCGTTTCCTTGGGCCTGTTTTCCAAGACCTTCTTTGATTCTCTCGACATTTGTTCCCTGCTTCTTTGCCTCACCTACAAGAATTGGGCGCCATCCTCCATTTGCATCCTTGACTTCGATGACCCCTCCATCCGGTTTTACAGAAGAGGTTGTTACAAATTGAGTGACTCCCAACTTTGGATTGATCTCTCCTAATTTCTGATTGATTTCACTTTTTGGGATTTTGAATCGATGCCTAAATTGAAGTGAAGGAAATGCCTTTCCCAACATTTTGAAAACATACTTGGCGGCTTCCCCTGTTTTTTGTCATGGGTTTTTGCTTCTTGGCCAAAAATACCCCTGCCTCCACCAAACTCGGTGTGCGTCTCTCGAAGACGCTCCCATCTGCTCATGTATCTAGCAACCACAGAATAGTAATCAAAGTAACTGATTTATCAGGGACGAACTAGAGGGTACCCTCTAGTTCAACTGCTATAAAGCCGTCTCGAACTGCGCTGACCATGGGCGCATACGCCGATGTACTGAACCGTGTGTTTGAAGAAGCATTTTCGGACGGAGATCGAACAGTAGAGTTTTCCATGACAGATTTGAGAAATGCCGCCCAAGCACTTGATTTAGAAATTAGGAACCCGCCAGATATTATCGCCCATTTCAGGTCTAGAAACGACCTACCTGAAGAAAATTACAACCCATGGCCACTGGGTTTTGGAGAGTGTAAGTAGAGGAAATTACAGACTCACAAGAATAGAATCGGATCCGTACTTTGACATTGACTACGAATCTTATGATTTGGTCACTTTGGACATAGATGAAGATGTGATACAATACATCGGTTCTGATGAACAGGCATACATTTCATTAATGCATCATTCTGGCGCTCTAGCACATTTCTTTGGTGTAGAATCGCAAAATGTGAAACACCTCCAGAACCACTTCAAGACGAATGTCGATCAAGTGCAGATGGAAGCGGACGACTTCAATCTGCTAGTTTTAGATGAGGGCCATGTACTAGTTGGAATAGAAGCAAAGGAGCCCATCGCGTAGAGAGATTGAACAGAGTACAGCAGCAGCAAATTCGCCTCCTGATTTCAACTCGATTTCCTGATAATCAAATGCGGATCATGGGGTTGAAGGGCATAGACAACAGAAATTTTTTGTTTTTGATAAAGATTCTCAAATGAAGAGATAGATAGTATGCGCCCTACAAGAGGACTGCGTATTCGCTTAAATCCAGTAAATATCAGTCCTTAGGTTTGCGTAGAATAACAACTTCTTCCCTTATTGTCGTTCTCAATTTCGTTGCGGCTCTTTCTCTAAACAAGTCAATTCTAACCACCTCTAAACCAATGTCTTCCGCTACAAGAGCCAACAATTTACCAGTAGGAATAGGTACTCTGAAGAAAGATGTTTGATCTCCGACAACGTACCCCATAAGGCCTCCTGGTTTCATTAATTTCTTCATTTCTTGAAGGTGAATCCTCATCCCTCCGAAAAAGTGTAAGACCACTTTATGGAACAACTTCTCAAATCCGCTGGTCTTACCTTGCTCTATTCTTCGCCTTTCAATTTCCTCAGCGATACTAGTGATTTCATCGATATGCATGATGTGGTTCCCATCATCATCATCGGTATGGATTGCTCTTGTATTGGAGCAAATCAATCCTTTCTTGAGCAAGTACAACTCCTTTCGGTCTGTAAAAAAGTCAAGTAAAACTGATTCTAATCGAGTAGTTCTAGTGTAGTCTTTCTCGTTTGGATAAGGGGGGAGGTGAAAAGAAAATCCATGCTATTCTCTTCAATATCAGGTGGATTGTTTCGTGAATCTACTAAAATAGACTTTCCAGAATGAATATTCTCTAGTTTCTGTAGTTCAACCAAATCGGCACTCATTTTCTCGACGAAATCTGACCAGACTTGAAGCACGTTTGCATCATGGGTCCATTTTTCTTATTTTTGAGACTGACCTCCGAGCAATTTGAGATTGCTTAGTGCCATTGCGGTACGTGCAACTCCTGAGTAATTGAATGTCCTTCACATCCTTTTTGAACGAGATTTATCGATGATTTGCTTAATCAAAGACACTTCCCAAGTATCAAATCAGAGATTGAATTTTTTGATCAACAATTTGTGCTGGCTCTCTGGCATTACAGGTAATGGCTCAGATTTTGCTCTCAGTTTCCTGTACTTCCTCTTTGTTAGAACGATTGCTCTATTCAGATTTTCAACATCAACATCCCAATTGAGTTTGACTCTGGCGGCAAATTGGCAAACTGGGTTCGCTTCGAGCCCAACAACGTTCAATCCCAATTTTTTACCCTCAACGACAGTGGTTCCAGTTCCCTCAAATGGATCAATTAACCAATCACCTTCCTTAGCCCCGAAGTCAGACAAATAGTGTTGCACTAGATGAGGAGGAAATGAGAGAATGAATCGATACCAGTCATGAGGGCATCTATCCTCGGGAAGAATCGAATTATTGGTGTTAAGACCCTCGGGCGTCGTGTCTCCAATAGGATATTTCGCCGCCATGTGTGTTGCTATTCGCCTAAGGTAATAATTCATTCAGAGACCCCCCTTATTCGTTTCACCATGAAACTGAATCGTGATATTCTGAACCCCACCAATCTGGGGCATCAAACATCTTCCGATTTTCATGGAACTGATACCTACATGTTCTCAAAACCATACTCGATGTCCAAGAGCCTCCTTTCTTTCCCTTTCACTTTCAACTCATTCAGTTGTTTGGCGATTTTGTTTCCTGACCAAGATTGAACGTAGTGCCGATGTCGCATAATCGAATGATATCCTGTTCTTTCCAATTTGGGACCAGATTTTCTTCATTTCCTATCCCAACCAAAAATAGGGCCTGTGAACACTTTGGCATTATCTTTCAGATGTTTCATTGCTAACTTTGTGCGCTCTGAAATCTGTCCTCGCTCTAATTCGGCTAGGCTCGCTATCGTAGTCAAGAAGAATCTTCCCATCGATGTTGAAGTGTCCAATGTACCCCATCTTGGTCGAGAATGTGGATGTCAACACCAATGCCCTCAGTTCATCAACAGAGCCTAAACAGTCCTGAACATCTCTGAACAGCCTATCCATCTTCAATGCAAGAACATGTCCAACTCGTTGTTGATAGATGGTTTCACGCATCTTTCGACCTGCTGGTCGCGACCAAAGATGAATCGCAGCAGATATTCCATCATCGATGTAGATGTCTTCAGGATCTAATTCCAATCCTCTGAATTCTGCGTAAGCAAGCAGACGTTCTACTTGGGCATCAAGACTGCTCTGACACCCTCTTCTGCTTGACGCTTTGAAGAGACACGAGCATAGGCTACTGCTCGTGATTTATTTTCCTTATTTCCAAACACGTTAGATGGTAAAGAACGAGAGGCTGAAATGATTGACGAAAGCCGCGAGCATGGCGACGTTTTTTCCATTGAGCGTGTAGGCTGGCATGCTCCATTTCATCTCATCCAAGTTCGGTTTCTGCGAGAAAATCTCGAGCGTTGCAACTCTCGCACGTAAGGCAGCACCAGCACGAGTGCTGGGTTCCTCCTTTTTGCACCGCATGCAACCGATTTCCAGATACGCCTCAAACGAA
>JAYQHX010000008.1:0-4745 GCA_038141355.1 Methanobacteriota archaeon
GCACTGAGCGTCAGGTGCATACAATTCCCATCGTCAGGCTACGCAGAGTTTCGGGATTTGATCAACAATATAAACGCTAAGTTCATTTTGACCAGTTACAGCAGCGAGGGCAACATCCCAATTTGAAAAAATGATGGAGATACTTGGAGGAAAAGGGTCTATTCGTGTAGTCAAACGAGAATATGTGCGTTATCGAGTGAGTCCAACAAGGCCGTCTCCTAAACCAAGAAATGTTGAGTTTGTAGTGGTTACAGACACGAGTGGTGAGCCAGCATCTAAAGGACAAATAGGTCAAATTGTTGATGAGATTAGGGGCCTGTCTCATCATTCCTGATGGGCCTGACTTCAGGGAAACAACAAACATTGGCATTGGAGCCAGTATTAGAAGAAGCGATTAACTCAAAAACGATGATGTTAACGACGCACATATTCTCTGACAGATCCAAGACATTGATGCATCCGAAGAACCCGAGTTTTTCCGATCAAGAATTAGAATTAGTCCGAACAGTTCGTTCCCACTCTCCTTCGAATGTATTTGATATTGCTGCGATGAAATCATTTCTGAAATCCAATTGAGCAGACGGTGGTGTGAAGAAAATTGTCCGCAAAACAGTGTCGACATTGTATGGTATGGAGTCTACATTGTATGAGCCGAAATCTACATTGTATGAGCCGGGGCGTAAACAAAGACACAAGCCCCTGCGCAAAAGAGGCGTTTTAAAGGAAAAATTAAACAAAATCCTTTTGAAACTAAGGAATCCAATTGAACAATTTTCCTCCCATATGGGCTTCTTTCTACTGATGTAGCATAGCGAAGATTGGGTGTATTGTCCATAAGCCGATGAATGTAAATGCCCCACTTTTCTGTGTGGAATTGTTTGAATGTACTGTTGATGAACAAACTCCAGGTTGGTTAAACATTCTGAAGAATGTGCCGTTTTGTTCCAGCCAATATTTCCTTAATCGCCGTACGATTGTTTGGTGTAACGACACAAGTCGATTTATTCGTCCAAGGCCCAGAATCCGCATTTACCGAACCATCTGGATTTCTTTCGTTCAAGGTCTGAAATCGCAACTCACCAAATCCCTCTTCTGGCGTACCAGGAATATCTTTGTGATACGGGACTAATTTTAATTGCATTTTTTCCAGTATTTTGATCGAATTGAAGGAATTTTTTTCACATCCTTCTTCTTACAACATCTTCCAATCAGACAAAAATGAACTCAGCTTGGCGGTGTGAAAAATGTTTGAGATATTCCTTATCTATCGCCGCCCAAAGAAATCGCCTAAAGCTTGTGCAGACTTTTTTGTGAACAGAACCTCACCATGGGTTAAAACCTTCACCTGGTGAACCAATCAGGTTTCTCCAGCCCCAGTTTGCCACGCAATATCGTAGTTTTTCGCCATCCGTTCTGAACGTATTTTTTGATTGATATTCACCATTTTTTGTTTGAATCCTCTTGATGGTCCCATGTTCTTTTTTACCGCACCAAATCTTTTTGATTGGATGATCTTTTTGGAAGGATTTGTCTAATCCTTGAATCACCGCCATCTTGTAAAGGGCCTCGTTCACACCCTTTCCCTTTTTGTAATCACGATCCACTAATGTATCCTTCCTCAATTTCTCATGTTTGTCATCCAAATAATTTCCATCTAGAGTTTATTAATTCAGTACTTATCTTTTTCTAGAAATTGATTGTAAATTTCAGTATTCTGCCTCATATAATCACCTAAGTAATTGCCCTAATTCATCCAAACAGGTCAATGCTTCTTGCGCAATCTCAATCATTACATCGACCATTTCTTTCTCAGTCCAAGGGTCATTTCGCATATACAAAGATGCGATTTGTAGCATTATTTTCGAACCATCGATGTGTTCGGCAAAGATATTCCTGCAGTAAGGAACATTGACTCAGCATTCCATAACTCGCTGCTGTTAATCGATCTGGAATTGAAGTTGGGTGTAAATCAAAGATTTGCCCACTTGGCTCAGGAACATGCAAATTTCTGTAGTCAAATCACTTCCATGCATGAAAACCACATAGGAAAATAATTCTCTCCAAGCATGTAGTTCTTCAATTCAGCGATATTCTTGTGCGTCCTCTCTATCGCGTTTCCTTGGGCCTGTTTTCAAGACCTTCTTTGATTTCTCTCGACATTTGTTCCCTGCTTCTTTGCCTCACCTACAAGAATTGGCGCCATCCTCCATTTGCATCCTTGACTTCGATGACCCCTCCATCGGTTTTTACAGAAGAGGTTGTTACAAATTGAGTGACTCCCAACTTTGGATTGATCTCTCCTAATTTCTGATTGATTTCACTTTTTGGGATTTTGAATCGATGCCTAAATTGAAGTGAAGGAAATGCCTTTCCCAACATTTTGAAAACATACTTGGCGGCTTCCCCTGTTTTTTGTCATGGGTTTTTGCTTCTTGGCCAAAAATACCCCTGCCTCCACCAAACTCGGTGTGCGTCTCTCGAAGACGCTCCCATCTGCTCATGTATCTAGCAACCACAGAATAGTAATCAAAGTAACTGATTTATCAGGGACGAACTAGAGGAGTAGTGAATGATTCGACCCACTGGAAGCCCTCTGATGAAGTCAAAATGAATCAGTGGGTTCGTACATTGACCCTATGATTCGTTTGAGTAACGATTGAATCAAAGGTTGGTTTAATCAAAAAAAGAGAGGATTGTCTCAATAGTTTTCGGAAGAGCGATCAACGCGAACGCAATGATTAGAATCGTAAAAAATTGTTTTGTAGACATTTCATCTTCCTTACCTTCCTCTTTCATTTTCTTTGAACGCTTCATCTCGTAGGATATGGCCCATAAAATGAACAAAACAAAAGCAATCACTCCAATGATTGGTATGACAATGATTGCAACAAAGGCAGCGCCTTCATTTGACATTGATTGACTGTGCAATTCCCAACATATAGTCATGATTACATTTGGAATCACATATGTCCGAATCAGAGCGCTTAGACGGGTAGCAGAGGGCAACCCTTTGCTTGGACGGGTAATCAGGTGGGCCGCGTTTGTATTTGAGAAATTCTCGCTCAACGATTATTCTAGTTACATAGGCTCGTTAGTCATCAAACAGATTCAATGTTCTGGTCATCACTAAATGAAATTATGAATATCGGTTTAACACTTATATCTCCGCTCGCCACTGACTGCGACGCGGATATCCACTGATAACAAAACAACAAATGATCTTTGATTATCAAGAAACTGAAGGCAAGGTCGGGTCTTTTCCACAAGTTTGAATCGCTTCCGCTTTATTAACCTAAAAGACCTCCGCTCTTGATTGATTTATGTCCAAACTCAATTACGCCATCTTGATTTGGTGGCCTATGCCAAATTGAGTACTGTAATGATCAAAACGCCTACTATAGCTGTGGGTGTAATTCACCGTGTAAAGAACATCAAAAAATAATATTATTTGTTGTGTTTCTTTGAATACTGGTATGCCTCTGTAAAACTGCGATCACCACAATCATATAGGATGATGATTTGTTGATGATGTTGTTCGTTTTCGACCCATCTCTTCATGCCCACCATCGATACAGGCCCGATATAGGAATAAACAATCAAAAAGCAAAAACAAAATCTGGTCTTTACTTTTACAAAGCTTGGTTGTGATTTATCTCTTTAATTCCAATTCGCTTCGAATCTAATCGTTACTAGAGAAGCGAACTGTAAAGGCACAAATGCAACAAACCCACTGATTCGTTTTTATTCCTCAGCTCGGTCTATATAAATCAATTTCAACTCTCAAGCGCCACAAATTTCGCTTCATTTGAATTGCAACGATCGTCTGTGGCGCTTTTCCTTCTAAGGATGTTCGCCTCCCATTTTGCAATCCGGTTTGGACCGGTTTGGGATTGCTTGGCTTGGCTGAAGCGGAGATGGTACGCACGTTGCTCGTCCGCGGGAAGGCTCAAAAACGCTGTCCCCAGCGCGGGGAAGCATCAGCAAAACGAGTTGTTCAGTTCCTCGCGGTGGTGCAAGTATCGATTACTTCTTGCGCGAACACGTCGCATCTTCAAACCCGGCTGTCGTGCATCAACCGCGTCGAGTGCGCTGATGATGGGTCCGTATGTCGTCGGCATAAAGCCTCACGATTTTCAGTATCCATCGCGAAGCGGAACCAGAAGCTGGCTGATTCTGCGTGTTTGCCGGCTTCACCTCAGTTTTCTTCAGGTCGCGTCAGAGGACGGCTCCCCTCGGAAGAACGAGGTTTGAAATATCGACGAAAGCCATGGCAGAGCATGGCGATTTTTTCCATTTATATGTAGGCTGGCATGCTCCACTTCATCCTCTCCACAAGCGCTCTGGTTTCTGCATAGTAACCGTGATAAGGTAACCCCCGCACGTAAGGCACCTGCGTGCTGTGGGGTTCCCTCCTTTTTTGCACCTGCATGCAACCGATTTCCGATACGCTTTCCCAAACGAACTTATCCAAATTATGACTGGAATTGTGCGCAGAAGCGCTTTTCATTTTCTGTTTCAGATTTCGGAGTGGGGAAGGCGCTGTCTGCTAACGACCCGTGTCGTTTAACTTTCCTTTAGACCTAAAAGTACTTCCAGCTGCCGTAATCTGAGCGTAACGCACCTGGAAAATTGAACATGTCGGCGATACACCAAAACCAGGTGGCGCCAGGTGCCAGCTTTCACTTTCCATGCTCTGCCTGACCGCCGCTTTGCGGGCTTTGGTCATGAACCTGCTGCGTCAGGTG
>JAYQHX010000009.1:0-446374 GCA_038141355.1 Methanobacteriota archaeon
GGTCTGATTCTTGGTCAGTGTCAAATTCTCAGGTGAATAGGAAAGTGTAGGAACTTGGTCATTGACTGTTAGGTTGAAGTAGACTTCAACAGATCCTCCGGAGTTGTTAGCCCACACCTTGTATGCGGTTGTAGTCCACAATTGAGTTGCAGTTCCATACAGCGTTCCGTTTGATGTGCTGAAGGTCAGTCCAGTTGGCAAGTTCGTGTTGTTAATTGCCCAAGAGGTAATCGTGCCGGAGCCAGTAAAGCTTGGCTCTAATGGCAAGTCACTCGATGCTGTGTTGTTAGTCAAAGTCACATTCTCAGGACTGTAAGAGATTCCTGTTGGAACTTGGTCATTCACTGTCAAGTTGAAGAAGACCTCTACAGATCCACCAGAGTTGTTTGCCCATACCTTGTATGCGGTTGTAGTCCACAATTGAGTTGCAGTTCCATACAGCGTTCCGTTTGATGTGCTGAAGGTCAGTCCAGTTGGCAAGTTCGTGTTGTTAATTGCCCAGGTAATCGTGCCGGAGCCAGTAAAGCTTGGCTCTAATGGCAAGTCACTCGATGCTGTGTTGTTAGTCAAAGTCACATTCTCAGGACTGTAAGAGATTCCAGTTGGAACTTGGTCATTCACTTTCAAGTTGAAGAAGACCTCTACAGATCCTCCGGAGTTGTTAGCCCACACCTTGTATGCAGTAGTTGTCCACAATTGAGTTGCTGTTCCGTACAGCGTTCCGTTTGATGTGCTGAAGGTCAGTCCAGTTGGTAAATTCGTGTTGTTAATTGCCCAAGAGGTAATCGTGCCGGAGCCAGTAATGCTTGGCTCTAATGGCAAGTCGCTCGATGCTGTGTTGTTAGTCAAAGTCACATTTTCAGGACTGTAAGAGATTCCAGTTGGAACTTGGTCATTCACTGTCAAGTTGAAGTTAACAACAACAAGATCCTCCAGAGTTGTTCGCCCACACCTTGTATGCTGTTGTAGTCCACAATTGAGTTGCTGTTCCATACAGCGTTCCGTTTGATGTGCTGAAGGTCAGTCCAGTTGGTAAGTTCGTGTTGTTAATTGCCCAAGAGGTAATCGTGCCGGAGCCAGTAATGCTTGGCTCTAATGGCAAGTCGCTCGATGCTGTGTTGTTAGTCAAAGTCACATTCTCAGGACTGTAAGAGATTCCAGTTGGAACCTGGGCGTTGATTGTGATGTTGATGCTTCCTGAAGAGGAACCTCCTGAGTTATTCGCCCAAACGGTGTAGGTTGTGGAAGATTGCTCAACCGTAGGTGTGCCCCAAATGCTACCGTTGGTGGAACCGAATGAAAGACCGCTTGGAAGGCTTGGACTAATTTCCCACGATGTAACTGCTCCACCACCACTAGAAGGAGTGTTAGTTGTAATCGCAGTGTTGTTGTTGAATGTCATGTTTTCTGGAGAGTAGACTACGGTGTTAGGTGCTACATCGTTAATGGTAATATTCAGAGATGCAGAAATTGACCCTGCCGAGTTATTGGCCCAAACGGTGTATTGTACTGCAGTCGTTTGCAAGTTGGTAGGTGTGCCCCAAATTGTACCGTTGCTACTTCCGAAGTTCAAACCAGAAGGTAGGCTTGGGCTAATCTCCCAAGATGTTGGACTTCCGCCAGTGGTTGTCGCTTCGTTAGCTGTCATGGAGAGACCCTTTGTAAGAGTCATATTTTCTGTATCATATGCCAAGGATGTCGGGGTTGTTTCTACCTTGATTGAAATTGATGTTGATGATGACCCTGCGGTGTTGTTACCCCATATCGTGTAAGTAGTCTGTGCCGATTCAGTGGTTGGTGTTCCCCAAATAGTTCCATTAGTTGCCCCAAATGAAAGCCCGCTTGGTAAGGATGGACTAATCTCATAGCCACTGATTTCGCCACCAGAATTAATTGGTTTAATTTCAGAAATAGCCGTACCGTTAGCGAATGTGTGAGTGGTAGGAGAATATGACAAAACCGGCGCATTCAAACCAACTTCAAGCCATATCTGGCCGCTGAATGATTCTCCTGAAATGTTAGCCCAAATCGTATATGTTGCGTTATTGGAGGTAACTGTTGGAGTACCAGTGATTGCACAGGTTCCCGTTGTTAGGCTCAATCCGGTTGGTAGAGCTGGTGAAATGCCACAGGTTGCCCCGGACACCGCAGCCGATGGGAATATGCCTGTGTCAAGGTAGGTGTTTCCGCCGTTGGTGTTGCTGCTGACTGCTGAAGGACTTATTCGGTCGGATGGACTGTTGAATCCGCCATTGTCACCAACTTGACCGTCTGCTCTATTACCCCAGCACATTAGTCGGTAGTTGTCAAGTTGAGCACAGGTATGTGTACCGCCTGCTGAGAGTGAAATCGCCGTTCTCCCTGTACCCAAATTTACTGCAGTGGATTGAAGCGAGGATTTGGTTCCTGTTATGGCGCCGTTGCCCAATTGACCATTCGCGTCATCACCCCAGCAGGTGAGATCTCCATTGTCCAAAATCACGCATGTATGCTCGTAGCCTGCATCAATGATCACCGCATACCGACCCGAAGAAAACGAACCACTTGTCGAAGTGGGTGTGGTTTGATCTCCAGTAAGGCCTGTTCCCAACTTTCCATTAGAACCGTCTCCCCAGCATTTTATGGAGTCATCATCGAGAATGGCACAGAAGTGGTATTCGCCTCCTGTGATTGCTTTGGCAGTTCGTCCCGAGCCCAAGTTGATGGCTGATGATGGTGGACTGCTCAAATCAGAGTTCGAGCCTCCGTTGCCCAATTGTCCTAGAGAGTCGTCACCCCAACATTTGACTGAACCGTCATCGAGAAGAGCACAGATTGAATTGAACGCCGTTGCAAGCGTGATTGCTTTTCTTCCAGAGCCGAGAGAGTTGATCGTAGTTGGTGTATTGGTGTTGCTTGTGGAGCCAATACCAAGTTGTCCATCGGTGTTTTGACCCCAACACTTGACCGACTCATCGTCCAGTATTGCGCAAGAATAGTGCCCACCTGCATAGATGCTCGTAGCAGTTCTTCCAGCACCGAGGTTGACTGGCTGTGGCGTATCTTTGTCGCCACCTCCCTGTCCAAGTTGACCCGCATTGTTTCGTCCCCAACACTCCACGTCACCCGTGTCGAGTAATGCACAGGCGTGCTGGTGTCCAAATGCAATCGAAACGATGTCGTCTCCTGAATTTCCAATGAGTGAAGTAGCCGTTGGAACATCCTTACACTTGTGTCCGGACAATCCACAAGTATTGGTAGAAGTTTGGCCGTTTCCAATCTGTCCGTTTCCGTTTCGTCCCCAACAATAAACCAAACCATCGCTTCCTACCGCACATGTATTCCTATTACCTGTCGCCAATCCGACTGCATTCGCTTCAAGCGGGTCGTAGTCCCATTCCCAAGTAATATCAGGACTCATTGTCGAATTTCTAGTGAGCAAGGCGCCCTCAGCACTTGGGGTTAGGGTCCAGTTGACTTCAATAATCACAGTCGTTGAATTAGCTCCACCAGAGTTATTCGCCCAAACTGTGAATGAAAGCGATGCAGAAGTCACATTTTCAGGAGTACCCCAAATGCTTCCATTGGTTGTACCAAACGACAGACCAGTTGGCAGGCTTGGTGTGATTTCCCAAGATGTTACTGCTCCTCCAGAATTTGTTGGAGTTGCGGTTGTCATTTCTCGGTTGTTTGAAATCTCAATTGTGGAATATGATATGTCTGCAATTTGATCATTGATGGTGATATTGACCTGTGCGGAAGCCGAACCACCGGAGTTGTTCGCCCAAATCGTGTAGGTGGTCGCTGATGTTTGCAGAACGGTGGGCGTTCCCCAAATGCTGCCGTTGGTCGAGCCGAAGGAAAGGCCACTTGGCAGGCTTGGGTCGATTTCCCACGACGTCACAGCCCCACCACTCACGCTCGGCGTGTTGGTCGTCATCGCTGTGCCCTTCTCAAGGGTCATGTTTTCGGGCGAGTAGCCCAAAGAATTTGGTGGAGCAGCGTTTACGGCTAAGGTGAAATTTCCAACCCCTTGCCACGTCGAAAGGTTGGCCGTCACGGTGTAGGTCGTGCTGCTGCTCAGGGCAGTCGGCGTACCGCTGATGGTACACGTACTGCTGTCAATGGAAAGGCCGGCTGGAAGAGAGGGTGATACGGTGCATGCGTTCGCGCCGGTGACGTTGGTGTATGTCCACGTTCGTGTTCCGGTCTGCTCGTACCACGCAACGGTATCGTCAAGGTACGATCCTGAAACAATGTCAAGGTCACCATCATCGTCCATGTCGGCAACAAACACGGAAAAGACAAGGTCCGCAGAAGTGGCGATGGTGGAAGCCGTCCACGAAGGATTGGCAGAACCGTCGTTTTCAAGCCACCTCACTGTATCATCGTATGCTGATGCAGAGACGATGTCAAGGTCGCCATCGCCGTCCATGTCGGCAACGTAGACCGAACCAGAACCGTCGGCAGAGGTGGTGATGTCGGCCGCCGTCCAAGAAGGATTGGCCGCACCATCGTTCTCGTACCACGCGACGGTGTCGTCATTGTACGATGCTGATACGATGTCAAGGTCACCGTCACCGTCCATGTCGGCAACATACACCGAGTATGCACCGTCGGCATTGGTGTCAATGTCGGCTGCCGTCCAAGATGGGTTCGCAGCACCGTCGTTCTCGTACCACGCGATGGTGTCATCATAATCGGATGCTGAAACGATGTCGAGGTCACCATCACCGTCCATGTCTGCAACAAACACCGAAGCTGCACCGTCGGCCGAAGTGGCAATGTCGGCTGCTGTCCACGAAGGGTCAGCGGCACCGTCGTTCTCGTACCAGGCAATGGTGTCGTCAAGGTAACCTGCTGAAACAATGTCAAGATCGCCGTCTCCGTCCATGTCGGCAACGTACACCGAAACTGCACCGTCGGCATTGGTGTCAATGTCGGATGCCGCCCACGAGGGGTTTGTAGCCCCGTCGTTCTCGTACCATGCAATGGTGTCGTCATTGGCCGATGCTGAAACAATGTCAAGGTCGCCGTCACCGTCCATGTCGGCAACGAAGACCGAACGAGCATCGGAGGCATTCGTGGCGATATCAGCCGCCGTCCACGAGGGGTTGGCGGCACCGTCGTTCTCATACCACGCAATGGTATTATCAAGTCCTGATGCGGAAACAATGTCAAGGTCGCCGTCACCGTCCATGTCGGCAACATACACCGAATATGCACCGTCAGCCGTGGTGGCAATGTCGGCTGCCGACCACGAGGGATTCGGGATTGTGTACGACGAATTCGTGGCATTGTATTGGAAGATGATATCGGTCATAGCCTGGTTGATGGTGAGGTTGGAATTGGCGGGGGTTGCAAACAAATCGATTCCTGAGATGGTGATCACGAACGCTGCCTGTGCTGAGAAATTCACACCATCCACTGTCGAGTTTGCATAGATGGTGTAGTTCGTACTGGAGCTGGCTCGTGTTGGTGTTCCTGAAATCACGCCCGTAGAATTCACACTCAATCCGCTTGGCAGAGACGGAACGGCCACCATGGTGGCCCCATTCGGGTAGGTTGAGGGAGAGAGCGTGAGCGGCGTGCCGGTCGTTCCGTTGATGTAGTAAGTCACGTTCGTACCGTCAGCGGTTCCGTTTGGATACGTGAACCGAAGTGCTGAATCAAGAGGCACTGGGTCGCTCGCCGTGGTTGACAAATACGCTGTACCGTCATTGTTTGCATCATGACAAGCATAATCACCGTTCAGATTTTGGTTTGAGGTTGAAGTTCCAAACCAATTGAATGTTCCCGAGCCGTTTCGTTCCATGTTGTGGTCCTCGAGGACACTCCAAGGCAGGATCATGGTTAACAGATAGTCGTCATCTCCACCGAAAGATGAGGTAGCAACCGATGAATTCCAATAATTACCAGCTGGAGACAATTCGAGAGATTCGCTATCGGCTGAATCAGTAGGGCTATCCGTCACTGTCGTGTTTCGTATTGTTGTATATTTTGAGCGAGTCTGAACCTGAACCGTAGTACGAGATAAGGTGTTCATAGGTGCTTTCATTCCCATCAGTATCGAATTGCATACCCCACATGAAAGATTGAAGACTGGTTCCCTGTACATTCGTTGGCGTTCCATCAAGACGCATTTGGACAAATAAGTGAGTGGCATTTGAAGCGGTTTGAACTGCTGGATACGTTGCATTCCCAACGATATCGAGGGCGGCGTTGTTGCCGTTATCTCCTTGAACATCGTACATCGTTTGGTAATCACATGTCATCGGTGAAAAGGTCAAACTATCAATTTCTGTTATCACTTGGATGGCGATGTTCGTCGAATAGGTGCCTGCTGAATTATTGGCTGTAACCGTGAAGGTGGTATTCGATAACAAGGCGGTAGGTGTGCCGTAAATCGTTCCATTGCTGGTTCCAAGGCTCAATCCAGTGGGAAGTGTGCCTGAAATTGAATACTGTGTAGTAATAGTCCCATTTGAAACAGACATTGGTATTGAGTAGGTTTTATCCTCCACCAGCGTGTAAGAAGTTTGACTGTATGAGAGCGTGGTGGTATTGCTGTAGACTCCTTTGCTCGCGTTGTGCAATTGGTTGACTGCCGTTAGATTGAGGGCGTCTGCATAAGCCATAACCGCTCCAATTTGTCCATCGAAGGGTTGATCGTATTCCCCTGCATTGTACGAACCGATGCTCACACCATTGCCCGTGTTGCGCAGGTCACCGCTACTCGCTAGAGAGATGTTTTTCACCTCGGCACCGTCGATGAACATCGCCAACGAGTTGTCTTTGTCAGCGACCATAACGACATGGTACCACCGGTCGGTTGCCACGGCTTGGCGAGACGTCCAAGCTGCTGATGAATTGCTCGTGGTGCCCACTTCAACACGCACACCGTTGGTGTTTATGCGAATCGTCCAACCCACATCGGAAATTGTACCACCGTCATCAAATTTACCAACGATGACATTATTTTGAGCGTCCAATGAAGATGCGTTAAACCACGTTGAAACCGACCAGTCACCGCCCGAGCCGGGGTCATGGTCGTTGGTTTCTGTAAAGTTCACTTCATCGCAAACGAAATTGGGTGAGGTCCCTGTGCAGGCACCATCGTACGTGAATCGTGTGCGGGTGGCGTCCCATGTCGCTCCATCAATCGTTCCATTGTGATAGTACGTTGACAAATCAACAAGATTCGTTCCACTCCCGCTGTACGAACTGCTGTTGGATGGGTCAACGAAAAGACGCAAATCAAGGTCGGGGAAGAGGTTTTCAAGAGCGGTGGAGCGACTTTGAGGGGAAGGCTCGTTGAGTTCTGTCGGGTACGACCATCCCTGCATCGCTTGGATGTAGGCAGTTTGGGCCAACGTCACCATTAACACGGAGAGAACTAGTGCCTTTCGCTGTTGACTTTTCAACGCAGACATAAAGTTCCCCCCTCCGGGGGGAAATATGTTAGACATAATCTCTTTGACTGTATTTACTCACTTCTTGGAGAGTCTTTTGGCTTGTTTTACCCACTCATCTCGCTTGACCCTTCCTGGGAAGAATTCGATTGCAATGTTAACTTCGTCTTCAATTTCAGAGGTCATCTTAGCGATTTGCTCGAATCTGTAAATTCCAAGCGCATACAACTTTTCTTCGATGAAAGGCCCAATACCCTTGATTTCCTGCAAGTTCTGCTTATTTGCCGCGGATGCGAATCCGATTGTAGCAAAGTCAATTGTTTCTGCCTTCGCTGCAACACGGGCAAGTTCCTCTGCTTGCTTAAGCGCTTTTTCGTCCAACTTAACATCTTCACCGAGCAAAATCTTTGCTTGTGCAACCCACTGGTCACGCTTGACTCTTCCTGGGAAGAATTCAATCGCTTCGTTAACCTGAGTTTCGAGTTTCGCATTCATCTTTGAAATCTGCTTGTAAGTGTAAATTCCAAGTGCGTTCAATTTCTCCTCTATGAATGGGCCAACGCCCTTAATCACTTGCAAGTCATCTTTCTCGCTTGCAGAAGCAGTTCCTAAGACCTTGAAGTCAATACTCTTTGAGCGTTCTTTGACTCTCTTGAGTTCTTCTTGTTTCTTCTCTTCCTTGCTTGCTGGTTTTGCAGCGGCAGCGGCGGCAGCGGCTTCTTTAGCGACCTTTTCTTCAGCCTCCTTCTTCGCCTTAGCCTCTTCCTCTGCCTTCTTCTTGGCAGCCGCAGCCTCTTCAGCCTCTTTCTTAGCCTTGGCTTCAGCTTCCTTTGCAGCCTTTTCTTCCTCTTCTTTTGCAAGTAGGGCAGCGGCAGCAGCCTCTTCCTCGGCCTTCTTCTTGGCAGCGGCTTCTTCCTCGGCCTTCTTTGCTTCCTCTTCTTCTTCAGCAAGTAGAGCAGCCGCGGCGGCGGCAGCTTCCGCAGCGGCTTCTTCTTCCGCTTTCTTAGTCGCCTCTGCTTCGGCTTTTGCCTTCTTTTCAGCCTCTTTAGCCTCTGCTTTAGCCTTGGCTTCCGCTTCCTTGGCAGCCTTCTCTTCAGCCTTCTTAGCTTCCTTAGAAGCCTTTTCTTCAGCCTTCTTGGCAGCAACCTCTTCCTTCTTGATTTCTCTCAATTTATCCTTATCAGGCTTGACTGTGACCTTCCAAGAGAAGTAGACCGACTCTAAGCCGAGTTTGAGCATTCCCTCGTATTCGCCACCTTCGTATGTTGGGTCCTCGACGTCATCAAAGACGAAATTGATGGTGATTGCACCGTCATCTCCTACCTGGATCTTGCGTGTGCTAATTTCATCAAAGTTGGTTTCGAACATCATGAACTTGGTTCCGTTGATAGCAGAATTGAAGTCCTGCATGAAGACCTCAATGTCGCTCATATTTGTTATCGTTATCACTTCTTGGCTTACTGCTCTTCCACCAGCTTCTACATCGGTGATAGGAGCGAGTATGAATGGGTCCTCACTAGTTCCAGCACCACTCAAGAATATCGGCTCTGAAGTAGTGTTTTCTGGTTCTGGGCCCTTCGCCATTAACAGCAATATTCTGTCTTTTTGCAAGAACAACGGTATCAGTAGCAATAGCAAGAGCAGTAGAATCAATGGGAAACAAACCGCCCAGTTGATTCCACCATCTGTAGAGCCACCCGACTTCAAACAATTTCCTTCGCTATCAGTGCGTGCCGTGTCGCTAGCATCGAGAGGGTCCGTCTTACATTCCGCCTCTGCTACATCCGAGGCACCATCGTTATCGTCGTCCAAATCCTCTACCAAAGGCGGGACACTCGTCGAGTTGCCAATGACTGTGTCCGGCATTCCGTCACCATCTGTATCAACGTGTGCAGATGGGTCCGTTGGGAACGCATCAGGTCCTGCGATACAATCGGAAATTGGTGGTGAAATAGGCCCGTCACAATATCCGTCGCCATCTGAATCTGGGTTCCACTTATCTGTACCAGTGTCTGCATCAGAAATGTAAATCGTAGTGTTGGTTTCATTTTCATTCGGGATTCCATCACCGTCGATATCAAGGTCAAGCATGTCACAAATCGTATCAATATCGAAGTCTGATGGCAAGTCTGCGTCGTTCTTTGAATCTGAACCACAAGATATCTCGTAAGCGTCTTGGAATCCATCATTATCGTCATCTAAGTCCGCTTCAAGACCGCCTGGACCATCGGGGTCATCGTCAGGATACATGTCACCATCTGTATCGATTGGCTGTGTCGAGTCGAGAGGGAACGGGTCAGGTCCACGACAGATCACGTTTCCACCAGAATCAGTGACGTTAGTTGGACCATCACAGAACCCATCACCGTCAGTATCTGGATTCAGTGGATTGGTTCCCTCATTTGCTTCATCAGCATCGGATAAACCATCGCCATCATCATCTTGGTCTTCGACCAATGGACCGATTTCTTCGTCGTAATCCTCAGGCAATTCGTCCGGCATTCCATCCCCATCGGTATCGGCAAGAACGGTTAGTGAAACCGACATTGTCACTGAGAATATGTCGTTGGCATTTCTGCCAAGTTTCTGATTCATTTCGGTATAATCTATCCATAATTCCTCAGTTAGGTTTGCCCATATCATGTAGGTTGTATCATTGCTAATTTCGGTTGGTGTACCAGAAATAAATCCAGAAGAACTGTTGAATCCTACACCTGCAGGTAATGCTGGTGAAATCTCCCAAGTAGCGCCTGGTACGTTGTTTTGTGGAGGGATTGGCACTGCGATTGGCTGGTTTTCAACCAAAACAATGCTACTTGAACTGTGTTCTCCAAACGGATTCGCATCAGGTCCGGCAAGACAGACCATTGGTACTGAATTTGGACCGTCACAAATTCCGTCATCATCGGTATCTGGGTCTAATGGGTCAGTACCGTAATCCATAGTGTTGTTATAGACACCAGTATCTGTTTCCTTAGTATCTTCAAGACCGTCGTTATCATCATCGAGGTCTTCCTCATACGGTGTTACTGTCGAATTATCATAATCTTCAGGCAACTGATTTGGATATCCATCGCCGTCACTATCTTCCAATATCTGCAGGTTAAAGGATTTCATATATGTCTCGCTTGTTCCAGTTCCTGTTAATGTGTAACTTATGTTACCTGTCACAACTTTAGGTGTTCCAGAAATAATTCCGCTGTTTCCATCCAAAGTCAAATCTGCTGGAAGGGCTGGAGAAATTGTCCACACTGCGCCATCTGGATTGAACAGTGGCCGAATCAATGTAATCGCTGTGCCATTTATCCCGTATAGGGTGTCGTCAGCGATAACTCCTAATTCGGTATCATTACCTGCTACACAAATTAGTTCGCCTTCAGAGTCATAAACATCTACTGGTCCATCACAAGTTCCATCGAAATCTGAGTCCGGAAGTAGTGGGTTTGTTCCTCTATCGGTTTCATCGACATAAATTCCTGTATTGGTTTCGTTGACGTCTTCTACGCCGTCGCCATCGTCATCTAAGTCTTCCTCCAGAGCAGGTTCGCTGTTAGATGGAGGATTCAGAGTGTCAGGCTTTCCGTCACCATCGGTATCAGTATCACCTGCGGGGTCGGTTGGGAAAGCATCAGGTCCTGCAACACAGTCAGGGTCGACTGAAATCGGACCATCACACATTCCGTCTCCGTCGGTATCTGGGTCCAGTGGATTTGTGCCATCCGCTTCTTCTTCTAAGTCATTAACTCCATCATCATCGTCATCCAAGTCCTCGATTAAGGCTGGAGGTGCCGATACTTCGGGGTCGTAATCTTCAGGGAGTTGGTCAGGGAATCCATCACCATCGGTATCTTCGAGGATTTCGAGGGTGAAATTCCACATTCGGTTTTCGGAAGAAGAATTAGCCCACATCGTGAAAGTGGTGTTAGCCAGTGTCTCTCTCGGCGTTCCAGAAATAACTCCAGTAGTTGGATTCAGCACCAGATCACCGGGTAAATCAGGCGAGATTTCGTATGTAGCTCCATCAACATCGAAGTATGGTTCATAAGTCTGAATTGCGGTATTATTCACCGCAACAATTGGTATTGGAGGGTCGAGTGGCCCACTGATGTTTAGCCAGAAATTACCAACATAGGTTACATTCTCAATAACTGCGGTAACGGTGAATGTTGTATTTACCAAGCCGAGGAATGGTGTGCCTGTAATCGCACAAGTTCCTTGAGTAAGAGAAAGTCCTGTTGGCAGTGCTGGTGAGATAGAACAGGTTGCATTTGTGACTAGCATTCTTGCAGGTCCTGAACCTCCCGAGCCTTCTCCAAAGATTGGTCCGAACGACCAGTTGCCACCAACATATCCTGCGCCAGGGCTACCGCCAGTACTACCTTGGCCAAGTTGGCCGTCATCATTTCTTCCAACACAGCCTAATTCTCCTGATGTTGTGATTACACAGGTATGGTAAGATTCGGAACTTTTCCCGATTGCTCCAATGTCTCCAAGGGTACTCAAATTACTGTAAGCAGGCAGGACAACTATATTGGTGGAAAGTGTTGCTGTAGAACCATCCACTCCAATATCTTCGTAGTGAGATGCACCCCAACAGGCGAGTGATAAGTTCTCAAGTATCGCACAGTGCCCCCTACCTACGCCTGTAACACTCAGTGCTTTTTGACCACCAGGCATAGGCATTAAATTCATTTTACTTGTACTGATTATTCCAGCATTGTAACTACTCGGCGTGCACACTACTGAATAATTTGACAAAAGGGCACACGTGTTGGTAAAGGAACCAGATATCATTCTGACTTTTCTGTTGTCGTAGTTGAATCCTTCTGCTAATGTTGGGCTGTTCTTTTCGTTGGTGTCAATTAGATTATTGGTACCTAGTATTCCTAATTGTCTGTAAGTTCCGTCTCCCCAACATGCAACATCTCCATTCTCAAGTAATGCGCAATAGTGACGTTCACCTGACGTAATCGAAACCGCTGGTAAGTTAGCCGGCATGTTGTCTGTTAATGTAGGGTAGAGTTGATCGTAAGAACTACCAGAACCTGCAGAACCTGCACCCAAACTTCCATCTAAATTTATCCCCCAGCAAGCGACTTTACCATTGTCGAGTAAAGCACATGAATTTGATGTCCCTAATGCTAGACTAATTGCGGTTGCTCCGTTTGGCATTGGCTCAACATAAACCGGACTGTTTGTATTTGCAGTATTATTATTCCCTAATTTTCCTCTAACACCTGATCCCCAGCACATCACTGAGGCGTTATCCAAGATTGCACATGCGTGGGAAGATCCTGCGGATATGTCTGTCGCAGTTCGGCCAGTTGGGAGGTTGACAAATGTAGGCAAATCCATGTCTGTATTGTTCCCAATTCCAAGTTGCCCGACTTCGTTATCTCCCCAACAAGCAATTGAACCATTAGCTAAAATTGCGCAGGAGTATGCCACTCCGGTTGCAAGTTCAACAATTGCAAGCGGTAATTCCTCGTCTGGAGTAAACCCGTGTAGTACACCTTCTCTGAAACAACCTGTAGTTGTGCTATTGTCGATTTCTGCTGGCTGGTGTGCATAAATTGCATCGCTACCATTATCCCAATGGTAGTAGAGGGTTGTTCCGTCAAAGTAGTTCCACTTGGAACTACCACCTGAAGTAGAGATTCCGTTCCAAGTATGACAGTTAGATGTGTCGTGCGCCCAAAGTTCGTTTACACCTCCTACGTCTTTAGCTCGGAAAATTAGTGTGTCGCCCATTACGGCGAGGGTATTTCTGACTCCGTCATCATAAGCAGCTGACCCGATTTCTGTGACTAACCAAGTTGAATCATTGGAGGTATCGTACGCAAGTAGTTGCAGAGTAAGGTAATTGCCGTACTCATCATCTGCAAGGGACATAAAGTAAATCGTATCCCCGACGGCAATCAATTCTACGGCAGAGTCGTCGCCCCATGTATTGGTGGTGGATTTAGTCGCTCTCCACTGAGTTTCATTGGTTGTATTGTATGCATATAGTCCATCGGTTGAACCGAAGTAAAACACATCGTTTATCGAAACGTGAGAACTAGGAGTGTTAGGATCAGTAGAAGGTTTTGGATATGCATTTCCTGTGTTCCATTTCGTAGAGTTAGAAAGGTTGTAAGCCCACAGACTCAAACCATTACCGTCATCGTAGTCGTAGAGTAGGATGTCTCCAAGAATTTCAAACACGTATCTACCAAGGTTTTGGTCAGTATTCCATGCGTGATTAGTTATTTTTGTCAACGATTCTGTTGTGGTGTTCAAGACATAAAGGTCTGATTTGAAACCGTTCTGATAATTTTTGAAACCAAAATAGATGTCGTCTCCAACAATGATTGATTTCCACGTTCCTTCATTATTTCCAGAATTCGTTGATGGATCTGCAACTTCCCAATGTGTTTGGTTAGTTGTACTGTAGGCGAAAATCCCGGCTCCATTTGCAATGCCAGGGTCGTTCCACTGTGAGTAAAAGTAGATTGTATCTCCAATGATGCCGATGAACGATCCATACGAGGACGATGTACTGCCAGGTTTCATATCAACAACATTCCATGAAGTTTGGTTTGATATATTGTGAGCCCATAACTCATCTCCCGTGTTTCCATCATTTGCTCTAAAGAACAGAGTGTCGCCAATATTTCCCCAAAGGATTGGCCATGAATTGCCTCCAGAGTAGATATCGTCTACCAACCAAGAAGTCATGTTGTTGAAATTAAATGCGTTTAATTCCAATCCATAGGTTGAATCTATGCCTGTGTAGTATAGAGTGTCTCCCACCACGACCTTAGGGAATTCCAAACCTGTTGAAGAATACATCTCTGTCGTACTTCCTGACCAAGTTGAGTTGTTTCCGTAGAAAATGTTGGAGCTGCCTGAGCCGCCGCCTGAGCCACTGCCGGAGCCGCTGCCGGAGCCACCGCTACCAGAGCCACCACTACCAGAGCCACTGCCTCCAGAGCCGTTCCCAGAACCATTGCCCGAGCCGTTTGACAGAGTTCCGTCGTACTGGAAGGTGATGTCAGTCATCATTGTTCCAACGTTCAATTCAGCACCTTCGACGCTTGGATATAGGGACCCATAGCCACTTGAAAACCAAACTGTTCCTAGGTAGATTGTGCCGTTAATGTCTGCAGTAATTGTGTAAGATGTATTGCTTGTGGCAACTGAAGGTGTACCGCTGATTGTGCACGTGCTAGGGTCCAAGTTCATGCCGGTTGGTAAAGTAGGTGAAATACTACATGTCGCATCTGTGAAGTTTGTTGTGCCGGATGTATTACTCCACGTTCCGGTTCCTGTCTGCTCGTACCATGCTACAGTATCGTCATCGACCGAGGCTGAAACTATATCGAGGTCTCCGTCGTTGTCCATGTCGGCTACAAAGACAGACTTTGCACCGGTAGCGTTTGTTGCAATATCGACTTCTGTCCAGGAAGGGTCAGCCGCACCGTCGTTCTCGTACCATGCAATTGTGTGGTCATTTTCTGATGCTGATACGATATCTAGGTCCCCGTCGTCGTCCATGTCGGCTGCAAACACTGACTTTGCACCGTCAGCAGTTGTTGCTATGGTGGCTGCTGCCCAAGAAGGGTCGGCTGCACCGTCGTTCTCATACCAAGCAATTGTGTCGTCAACAGCTGCTGCAGAAATGATGTCGAGGTCGCCGTCGCCATCCATGTCAGCAACAAATACAGACTTAGCACCGGATGCTGATGTGTTAATATCGGCTGCAGTCCAAGAAGGATCGGCTGCACCGTCGTTCTCGTACCAGGCAATGGTGTTTTACCCCCACGATGCTGAAAATATGTCGAGGTCTCCATCATCGTCCATATCGGCCGCATAGACTTCATATGCATGAGAAGCAGAAGTGTTGATGTCGGTCGCTGTCCATGAAGGGTTGGCAGCACCATCGTTCTCGTACCAAGCAATAGTGTTGTCAAGTGCAGATGCTGACAATATGTCGAGGTCTCCATCGCCGTCCATGTCAGCGACATGAACCGACCGTACACCGGTAGCATTTCCATCAATGTCGGCCGCTGTCCACGAAGGGTCAGCCGCACCGTCGTTCTCGTACCATGCAATTGTGGCGTCATTGTAGTCTCCTGAAACGATGTCGAGGTCACCATCTCCATCCATGTCGCCAACGAATACGGAATGAACCCCGGCAGCAGATGTGGTTATGTCTGTCGCTGTCCAAGAAGGGTCGGCAGCACCGTCGTTTTCGTACCATGCAACAGTACTGTCAAGCCATGATGCTGAAACGATATCAAGGTCACCATCTCCATCCATGTCTGCAACATGGACATCATACGCACCGTCTGCCGTTGTGGCAATATCGGACGCAGTCCATGAAGGGTTGCTAATCTCATATGAGGTTGAAACAATATAGTCAAACTGGAATGTTATGTTATCCATGACTTCGCCAAGCATCAGGTCAGCACCATCTGAACTTGGGATAAGCGAATTCCCACCTCCACTCTGACTTGATGTCGATTCATCGAGAGTGGAATCGTTGCTGACTGAGTTATTCCAGATGTCCATATATCCAGTTTGAACCATCATCACCATCAATACAGATAGAAAAATCGCTTTTACTGGTGAGACCTTGCTTTCTCTGCGCATGTTATGCCTAAATTAAACGCAAGGCATAACCATTTCTCCCGTTCATGATAGGGTCTCAACTGTGGAATGAATTGATAATTTTTGCTTCAGCGGATTGTAAATGCTCAGAAACGGTAGCCTGCTTGACATCTAATACTCTCGCAATATCTCTCTGAGTACACTTTCTTGGCCTGCTGTAATATCCCATCTCGATAGCGGTATCAAGGACTAATCTTTGCTTTTCAGGAAGGATATCCCTGAACTCTGGACCCTGAAGGGATTCAGACCCTAATTTGACAGTAAATCCATTGCCAACTAAATCCTTGAAACCGTTTCTGACATCTCGAAGTGCTGCAGTGGTTCCACGCATAGTGATGGTGAATTTGTTCATGTCCAACTTGGTTGGATAAACCCACCAAACATTCTCGATTTTTGCAAACATCAAGGGTACAGGTCCGGACATCTTCGCTTTTACCAATGCTGTAGAATCTGTTCTGCTGATGACTTCACGCACGGAGAGGCTCGGCAGGTCTATCTCAAGCGACCCTTCATCTACGAAATCAAGTTTCATGTAGCAGTTTAGGCCGTCTGCATCCCAATTTATCATCGAGACAAACTCACAAGAGTTGAAGAAGTTCTGAAGGGCCCTTCCAGGCAGTTCTTTACCAGCCTCAACCGTGATTTCAACCTGCATATATCGCAAGTCTAATTCGCGAAAGGCTGAATTTGCAGGGTTGACAATCACGCAATCACCAATTTGTAGATCAGTCTTCTCCAGCTTCAAACATTCCAAGCACTCTTTGGAGTTCTCTCAAATCATCTTCAAGCATTTGCTTTTCCTTGTTATCCAAATCTGGGTCTTTCAGTTTCTCGTTGATAACTTCGATTTCTTCCTTTGCCCTTGCACGTTCCTTAGCGAGTTGCTTGTCTTCTTTGACCATCTGAAGTTTAGCCATCCTAACGCTGGCTTTCTTGTGATTTTTGTTGTAGGCTATATCTTCATTGCCCCTAATCTCGACAGATTTTGGATATGGTATCTCAATACCTTCTTCGTCGAATTTCTCATCTATGTTCTTCAAGAGCCAGTCTCTAGCAACGTATTCGTCGGAATAGTCTTCGACCCATCCAAACATTCTGAAGACTTTTGCGAAGTCTCCTAATTCTGTAAGCAATACACGTGGTTCTGGTTTGGAGAGAACATATGGACACTCCCTCATCATCTGCAGAATAGTGTACTTGACGTGGTCGATATCCTCGCCGTATCCTACACCGATGTCCTGAACAAGGGAGATTCTGCGACCCTTTCCATCTCCTCCACCTCTTGCGTGGTTGATAACAGTTGAATTTACCAGGCTGTTGTTTGGGATAACAACCAGTGTTTCTTCGTGAGTTAGTATCTTTGTGGAAAGAATACCGACTGAAACTACTGAACCGAGGTTGCCTTCTACTTCGATCCTGTCGCCCACTTCGAATGGCTGGTCTAGTGCCAGCATGAATGAGTTGACGATGTTTCCAAGTGTTTGTTGCATTGCCAAACCGATAATCAATGAGAATACAGCCAGTGATGCTAATACACCAAGTAATTCGATTCCAAGTTCTGAGAATGCGAGATACAAACCACCGAACCACGCCGCCGCTCTCAACAAGAAAACAATTAGCGAATTGCTTCCAGAAACTGTCACGCTTCCTGCATCACTGAATCTGTCCATGATTACAGGGATCATTATCTTCAGTGCCACGCTAACCAGAGAAGTACTGAGCAAAATATACGATGCTTGGAAGAACGGTTCAAGCGACTGTACTAGCGAAAATCCCTCACCGTGTACCCATTTCATCGTAATTTGAACACCAAGGATTGAAATGAAAATGTAGCCCCTCTTAGAAACAGGTTTGTACAATTTGTCATCCCAATCAAAAGGTGTTTTCTTGACGAAATCCAAAACTACCTTCTTCAAGATTAATCTGAAAATTCCCAAAACCAGTAAGGTTGCCGTTAAACCAACGACCCACTGCGCCCATGTATCTAGTTCATTCAACCAGTCTAAAGCATCGTCTATTTGTGACACGAACTCCCGTCTCCTTATCTATCATGAAAGGCAACCCATTCATGATAGTATCGTTTGAACTGGTTTTATCCATTTGCTGACTGCTTAGGGACCAAAATACAAGATTTTCAAAAAGCGCATGTTAAAGAGGGTCTCCACAGAATGTAGACTTGTGCGGGGAAAAATGGATGGGTTTGCATCCATTTTGCACATGCAAAAGAGGTTTGAAAAATGGATGACTACATAGATGATGGGATTGATGAAGAGACTGTGAGAATACTAATGGGGCTTGAAAGTGGAAAGTTCCCCGATTTCGTTAAGAACAGAACCGAATATGGCTCAAAGAAGAATAAGATGGCTAACTCCTCAAGCACGGATTCCACATTCACAATTTCAACTCCGATGGGAAACATTGAATTTGACTTAGAGGAATTTGAACTGGCTAAGAAGAATGCAAGAATGAGCGTCGCTCCGCCACAGACCACTCTTGGCAGAAAGATGACAATAGAGTTCCTAGATGGAAAGGAATTTCCAGACCACAATTATTGGGGTCACAACCTTGGCTCCCTGATTAAGTTGCACATGGAGGACTTCTACAGTAAGGATGAAATCGTGAATGAATTCGATGTAGAGGATGGTTGCATATTCGCCAAGCCTACTTATGGCAACATTTCGCTTGGCCCAAAGGGCGTCAAGAGATTCCTGCAGAACGGATTCAGATTCTATGAGAGGAATGGAGAGAAATTCGTCGTCATCTCTTCAATGGACCAAGATGGCGACCAGAGATTGGTATACGTGACTGAAAAAGAAGGTAGAGGCCTTGAGCTGATTCAGGAATTAGAGGATGACTTTTACAAGAATGGCCCGCTGAATGGAGCATTCTTTGACATGAAATACAACTTCATTGAAAGAAGTAAGAATGTGGAAAAGTTGCTCGCCTGGAACCCTGAAATCAAGGAGAAGTTGGAAAAGGAAGTTATCAACTTCCTAAATATCATGCCAATTCTTAACGAAAAGGAATTACCTAACTCTAGAGGCTTGATTTTAGCAGGGCCGCCTGGAACTGGTAAAACGATGTATGCAAAGGCATTAGCCTGTAAGACAAATACAACGACGATTCTGATATCTGCTGAAATGATTAGCCAGAGATTTGAAATCAAATCTATCTTTGAAATGGCGAGAAAGCTTGCACCAACACTTGTCATCATTGAAGATATTGATACTGCAGGAACTGTGTCCAGAAAGTTCACAGATCACCCAATCTTGGGTGAATATCTACAATCAATGGATGGAATGGAGTCAAACAATGGCGTAGTAGTAGTTGCAACAACAAACCACGCAGAAAACATAGACCCTGCAATTTCAGACAGACCAGGCAGGTTTGACAGAATCATCCAAGTTCCTCTCCCTGGAAAGGAACAAAGAAAGCAAATCATTCAGAACCTGCTGAAGGTCATGCCATCCGAGAAGATTACCAACAAGAACCTAGTTTCAATCGCATCTAGGTCCTCTGGACTATCTGGTGCTTGGATTAAGGAATTGGTTCAAACCTCTTTCATTGAGGCCATAAGTGATGGTAGAGAGAAGGTATCACTAGCAGATTTGGAATACGGTTTACAAGATGTTTTGGGAAGAAGAGGAATGGCCTATATTCCTACTATGACTCTAAACGGTTCTAAGAATGATAATTCAAGTGTTTACGTTGCTTAAACCTGAATTTATTGACTAAATTTTCCAATTGGAAATTTAATTTTGCAATTGGAGTTTACTCAGAAGATTCTTTCCATGTTCCATGGAAATTTTCTGCGTTATCGACACGGATGAATAGGTCCAAAGAAGACCAAACGAGACTGTTGAATCCACTCGCCATTTCTTCCTGACCGCCAGCTTTTGCAGTCATGAATTCAAGCGTGTCTGAAGGAGAATGCCACTCTTGCCAGAATGAGATGTCTCCGCCCGGACTGAAGAAGTTGAATGTTGGATAACCGGCAGAGAAGAATGAACAATGGTCAGATGCACATGATTCTGCTATTTGCCAAAAGATCGGATTTCCTTCTGTTGGTTGATATGCAAGGTCCTCATCGATTGTTGTGCCCACCCAATCGATCATTCTCTCCATGTTTTCTTGGCTAGCGCCGGCGATGCTAATCGACCAGTCATATTTTGTCGGCTCGAACAACTCTCCACCTGGTCCTACAATCGGCTCGGATAGTGGAGTGATTGGATAATTCAAAGAAACCATATCGAAATTCATGTATGCTCGAACTGAAACATTCTCTGGAAGGTTTGCAACATATGCTCTGGAGCCTAGAAGCCCTTCTTCCTCACAAGCCCACAGAGCTGCCACAACTGTGTGGTCGAACTCCATCTTCGCCAATGCCTGAGCCATTTCAAGTGATACAGTTGAACCTGAAGTGTCATCATTTGCACCTTCGTTTGTTCCTCCACTTGGTGGGGTGAATGCGTAAGCGATGTCAAAATGCCCTCCTATAACGATGTATTCGTCAGGATTTACTCGACCCCAATTATATCCTACTACGTTTAGTTGGTCTGGGTCATCGGGATATCTTGTGACTTCAACAAAGTCAAAGCCCATTTCCCACATGTCCTCAGCCATTGCTTCTGCAGCATTTTCGTAATTTGCTCCACCCTCGTGGATTGATGCTGAAGCGCACCATCTGCTATTATGACTTGTAGTTAGCATATCGATTGTATCGTATGCTCTTCGTCCATCGACCAGCATCAATTCTGTGCTGTCCTCCAAAGTTAGATTTGCACTCCAAACTTCTTCACCTGCTGTGATAGTTAGTTGCACATCATCTCTTTCTGAATCCATTACCAAAAATTGCAAGGCTTTCTGGTCAGCAGGGAACGTCATCTGTTCAGCATCTCGCAGTACGCCGAATGAATCCATGAAAAACAAACCTGCTGAGCGGTTCGCAGTCCAATCTGTATTCGAATCAACCTCTATGGTCATGTATTGCCCTCTTGTCGCAGATAATACTTCTTCGACAGACAAGGATGGCGCTGGTTTCTCAACGGCCCCCTCACCAAAACATCCGCTAAATGATGCTAAGAAAAATACCAAAATTATGAACACTGCTCGCATTTTATCACCACTCACAAGGTTCCAAGTATTGCTTTCCACCCATTAGAGGAACAAGAGATTCTGGAACTTTTACCTTGCCATCTGCAATTTGGTTTTGCTCCATAATCGCTACCAATGCTCGGCTTGTTGCGACTGCGGTTGAATTCAATGTGTGAACAGCCGCATTTCCGTCAGTAGTTCTGTATCTCATCTTTAGGCGGTTTGCCTGATAATCAGTACAATTCGAACATGATACGATTTCTTTGAAGGCATTAGCGCCAGGAAGCCATGCTTCCAAATCATATTTACGAGCTGCAACAGTTCCCATGTCGCCAGTACAAATGTTTACTACTTCGTAATGAAGACCCAAAGAATCCCACAAATCAACACAATTTGTTAGGAGGTCTTCGTGGTGGTCCCATGATTCATCGGGATGACTGATTACGATTTGCTCGATTTTAGTAAATTGGTGAACTCGCCAAATTCCTCTGTCGGAAAGGCCATGCGCACCTACTTCTCTTCTGAAACACGGGCTTACTCCGACCATCTTTATCGGCAATAGATTCGGTTCGATGACTTCATCCATGTACATTGCAGTAAGAGGATGCTCGCTGGTTGCGATCATGTAGAGAGGGTCTGGGGTAATACCATACATCACAGTCTCAAAGTCTGATAGGTCAGTGACTCCCTCATATGCTGCCCTGTTCATCATAACAGGCGGCTGAACAAAGGTGAATCCTCGGTTGACTAGGAAATCAACCGTGTAGTTTTGTAGCGCAAGTTCTAATCTTGCTAAATCGCCCTTTAGGAAGTAAAAACGGCTCCCAGCAATCTTTGCAGCCCTTTCTAATTCAACCCACTTATTCATCTCGATTAGTTCGTTGTGAGTCCTTGGCTCGAAGTCGAACTCCGGCTTATCCCCATGCAGTGAATGTTGAGTATTCCCCCTCATCATCCCCTACAGGAACATCATCGTGAAGCAGGTTAGGGATTCTCATTCTCAAATTATCTCTTTCTTCAAGCAGGGAATTCGCTTTATCATCCAAGGATTGGATTCTTTCTCCCAAATCCTTTACTTCAGCCATTATTCTATCAGCCTCTTCTTTATTGCCTGATTTCTTTGCTTCAGCAATTCCTTTGGCTGCTTGATTGCGCTCTCTACGAGCATCTTCCATGCCCTTCAGTGCTTCTCTCCATTCTTTGTCCAGTTGGATTACTGAGTCGATTCTGTCATGTGGAATACCGCGCTTATCGTGGTCTGCTCGAACCAATTCTGGGTTATTGCGGAAAATATCCATACTTAGCACAATACCACCTCAAAACGTAATTCCAAACGAAAATGCAGCACTACCAACGAATAGTGCTCCACCGATAATGTATCCTAAAATCGCACCACCATTTAGCAGCGGCAAACCAGCTTGTGGTCTGCCCGAGGCAACATAAGTCATCAAGACTAGATAGCCAACAAGCCCGCCGATAAGAGCGCTGATTCCTACCAGAAGTCCGTCGACTGCGATTGAATCCACACATGAGACAACTAACATTCCAGGGAATATCACGTCACCTAATCCCATGAACATGGCTTCCTTTGATTTCTTCTTTACAATCTTGACATCCTTTGGCAAGTCCTTGGCTTCTGAAGGTTTGATGGTCTGGCGTGGAGAATCATCGTCGTCAATCATCGAATAGCCACTTTCTTGTGGTGCTACCAAAAGAATTGGTAAATTCAATCCAATCATCGTGTCGGCAAGGTCGAGCATGTGTTTGGATTTGTATACGGCCCAAGCATCGTAAATTGCAGCGAGTACCATGAAAATTACAATCAAGGTAGGAACAAATGTGACTCGAGCATAACTATGACACCTGCGCCGACTAGGATTCCTACGGTGTTAACGACATACCATTCTGGCTTCAACATTAATCCAACCATCAAAATAATCGCTAGACCTAAACCGATTAGGATGGCAGTACCTGACCACTGTATTCCGTATGAGTTATACATATTATCTGGGTCGAATTCTCCAAAGTTTAACTCGGTCGTTGAGATTTCGATAACTTGTCCCCTGTGGTCGGCGGTTGTAGTTACTGTGTCGATTCCACTAATCGTGTAATTATTGAGGAAGAGTCTTGTTTGCGGTTCTAGTTGAACATCTAATGTGGCATACTCAATGAGAGATTCATAGAATAAGCCGTGGACTCCGTCGGCATCTCCAATCCAAAGTTCATTCTCGCCATTCCCTGTTAAGTCGAAACTCTCGATTGCTGTAATTGGGCCACTAAATGCACCTTCAGAATGGAATCTATCTTCTGCGGAGTAATTCCCATCCCCATCATCATCGATGATGTAAGTATCAATTGAACCGTCGACAAATCCTAGGATTACCAATTCGGATTCTACATCCCATGGGGAAGGAACTATGTTGACTGCGCTTATCGTATCGTTTTCTCCTCGATTTTCATCATCTGCAACACGATATGACCAATCCATTTCCAATATGTCAGCCCATTGGGGTGGTGCGACTCCTGAACCGATATATGTGTCAGCATCCTCCTCCAAAGTTAGCATTGCTGCACCCTCTTGGGAAGAGACGAACAAGCTATCTTCATCGTATTGTTTGATAATTAGTGATGATTCTCCTAGATTGATACTTGGTATTGCCCATTTTGCTTGGAACTGGGTTTGATTAGTTCCATAAAATGTGTTTAAACGAATGAACTCGCCGCCTTGATTAATTACGTAAAGTCCACCTATCTGAGGATAATTAACGATATTTGATGGCTCTACATATTCAATAACCTCCAAAGCGAAGACGCATGAAGAATCAATTTGTGCATGAGGTTGAACTGTAGCCCAAGAACCGTTGTAAATGCTATCATCGAAACAAGCGTAGCGAGAAAGAACTTCTCCAGAATCCTTGTCTATTGACCATGCCCATCCGCCGTTAGTGATTGTGTAAGCATCATTTCCTTCGATAGTGTTGAAATGTGGCTCGCCTGGGAAGGCCTCGATAACCGTGGGATTCGGCCACATGTCCTGCTGGAAATCATTGCTAATCTTCATGATTTCAAATGTGTCATCCTCGCTTTCATTTGCCCAAAAAGACTTCTGCGTGATGAGAGAATTGTCAGAAGTGACGGTTTTTGTTTCAATACCGAACGCATCGGTCTCTGTGAATTCGAAGTACTCAGTTTCAACATCTGGAACCAACAAAATGTGAGCCCCCGGAACTGTTGTATAGCACAATGCTAGGAATAGAACACCTAACATTCCATACTTGATGAATTTCTCAAGATGTTTTTTTGCCATCCACAAAATTAGGAAAGTAAAGACAAAAATTGCTAACAATTCCAACGCAACCCATCGAACTTGGGTTGAACCTGATTCGCCAAACGCCTGTAGGCCTGCTGCGTTAAACCATGGCTGTAGCCATATTGCGAGCAATATTGTCACTACAAACATTGCAGCCATTCCGATCATGCCGGGTGCCTGTTCAATCATGTTTGAAAGAAGACTGTCCTCTTTCGCCAACTCGCGCTCAGCGCGTTTGATGTGGTCTTCCCGAACAGACTCTGCCATAACTAATCCGACAATGGGGGTGGTTTTCTAATCATTGGATGGTTTGGCCCCTACGGGGCCAAGTAAATGGGCGATATTCGGAGGTGGTTATTTTCCACAAAATCGAAGGGAATGAGCCTGGGCCTTGAACGGGTTTCCATCGCTCTCGAAAAACTCAATCGCCCAGATAAATCGATGTACTGCATACATGTTGCTGGTTCGAACGGAAAAGGTAGCGCTTGCGCACATCTCTCTTCTGGCATTCACAAAGCCGGTTTCAAAGTTGGATTATTTACATCCCCGCATTTAGTAAAAATCGAAGAAAGGGTTAGAATTAATGGAAAATCGGTTTCTTCAGAAAAATTCGACGCTGCTCTACAGACGATTAAAGACCTCAAAATGGATCTGACTTTCTTTGAAATAACCTATCTCGCATCTCTCATAATTTGCCGTGAAGAGCGAGTGAAATACATGATTTTGGAAACCGGATTAGGTGGAAGATTAGATGCTACTAGAAGTGCTGATGTAATCGGTTGTTTGGTGACCTCGGTCACAATGGAACATAGTGATATTCTGGGCGACACAATTGAACAAATTGCCAAAGAAAAAGCCGCTATTTGGCGACCGGGCATTCCGATTCTAATCCGTGACCCCGAAAGCGTAAATGTTCGAAATGCAATGAGAGAAGAGGCTATTTCAGCGCAATTCTTCATGCCTGAATCCCATGATTTCATGGAAGAAGCGGCCGATTTGGCGGAGAAACTTTGTGAAATTCTAGACATTCCATTTGTTAGACGAAAGGTGGCTTGGCCTGCTAGAATGCAATTAGTCGACCACAAACCAAAGGTTCTCTTGGAAGCAGCACACAATCCAAGTGGTATGCTGCGAGCAATACCAGAACTTGCTAGGAGATTGCCTGTACGATGGTCATTGCTTTTTGGCACCTCGCCACAACAAGATATGAAGCAATTTCTGCAACCTTTGTATTCACTAATTTTAGCACATCCACCCCTTGAGATAATTTCAACTGAACCACAGAACGGAAGATACCCTGGCGTCAAAAACCCTATCCCTGAAGTCGACCATATCGCTGACCCAAAGAAAGCATTCGATACGATTTCAAAGGACTGCGAGATGATAGTGGTAATCGGTTCACTTTACTTGTGTGGAAATATCATGGAACACCTCGATGTTGAAGCCGACATAAATTGATGAGGAGTGCCGATTTGGACAACATGCCCCGAAACAAGGATGTATGATTATGAGCGAAAAGTGGGACGCTAGATTTCTTGAACTTGCTAAACACATTTCTGACTGGTCAAAAGACCCATCCACAAAGGTTGGCTGCGTAGTTGTCGGAGAAGACAGAGAAATACGCAGCACTGGATTCAATGGATTCCCAAGAGGTATCGAAGACAACATCGAAAGACTCGAAGACCGTGAGCAAAAATATCCACTCATCTGTCATGCAGAAGAAAATGCCATCATGCATGCTGCTAGAATCGGAGTTTCACTGAAAGGAAGCACCGCATATGTCACCTGGCCTCCTTGCTCGAGATGTGCTAGATCGCTTATTCAAGCTGGAATTAAGGAAGTAGTATATTCCTCAGAAGAAGAAATTCCGGAAAGATGGGTTGAAGATTTCAATATCTCAACAAACATGCTTATAGAAGCCGGTTTAAACGTTAGGTCAATCGATTAACCCCAAAATCTTCGGGTTCTCGCATATTCGATTTCAGCGATATGAATCGCTTCGAGCAACCTATCGAGGTCACCCCTCGGAACTTTGCGCAGAATGCGTTGACAGGTCGCCTCTCCTACACCTCGTCCCATTAGGGATAGTATCGCTTCCATACCTCGATTTGCTACTGAATTAGCATTTTTCATCATGCGGTCTCGGTCTTTCTGTTCGTCGGATTTTACCATCTCGACCAATTGTTTTTCCAATCCTTCTCGCATACAAGCAAGCATCCTACCACCACATTTCAAACAGGTTTTTCCGTCGCTCAATTCGGGGTATCTCGCAACCCTAAATCGCCTTACTGCATTACATCTCAAACAGCACAATACGGCTCGTTCGTTCATCAAGCGACCTTCGAGTCTAGCCCTAACTTGTTGATTATCGAAATTAGGCAGAAGCAAATCTTTCTCTGACCTACTAGATATTCCCAATGGCCCTAGTCCGGTGACTCTAATTTCAATCAACCCGGATTGAATTGCTCGCATTACATCGCTTGCCCCTTCAATATCCATGCGCTCATGGAATAATTTGCCAAGTACCTCTTCCATGACCGGTGTCCCCCTGTATTTCTTCAACAGGGCTTGAAGGTTGATTCGCCTTGGGTCGACTCCTTTTTTGAGAATTCCAAACACCTTACCGACTTGAGCAAATCTCCATCGCACTTCTCTTGAGTTGGGTAAAGTGACAGAGAGAATCCCCTCCAAAGCATCAGGTGGAGTTTCGCACAGCCATTCGATTAATTCCGCTGGCCTAATTCCTGGAACCTGTAGAGAAATTCGACAAGGCTCAACGATAAGACGCCCCCATTTTCCGCTTCGAGTACTTGCCATAGCAAGCAGATAATGCCCTAATGTCTCGTTGATTCTACTGCCTTGACATGAATTGATTACAAGGGCTTCGTCTCTGTCTTCTATCGTGATCAATCTCTCGCTTGGAATGCTTGAGGTAGCATCGAAATGCTTGGCAATAATTTCTCCCAAAATTCCCATCGCCTCGCCATTTAGAGGATAATCTGACAGAGATGTGTCCCCTGATAGCAGGCCAGCAGGGTCGATTTTGTCGACCTTTTCATCTTCCATCATCCCCAAATCGATAGCAAACAAGCGCCTTAGTCTGCCAGCTTCTCTTGCCACATCGGCAGGAGTCGGGGGCAATTCACCAACCCAATGAGGAGCATGTCCTTGGTCAGAAATTGGAGCAACTAACAATTCGTTTTGTTCTGGGTCAGCATCGACGATTATCCATGTTCGCCCAGCCATTACAAAACGGCGTAGTCTGCCGTCTTCTTCCTCTCCTCCGTCGTTTAGAGATAGAACGAATGCTTCGTCTACATTTCCAAGGCTCTTACGAGTGACTGCGTCCCTAACTCTGTAGGATTGCTTATCAGGAATCATCGATAGATGAGACGAAACCCAATCTCGAGTTCTTCCAGAACGGCTAATCCACCCCTTAGCATAGCGCTTTGGTGGCGTAAAATGCAACTTTGCTAATTCTTCAGCAGGCTCTTCACCAGCTGATAATTTTGGCTGTTCGGGCAAATCTTCCTTTGATTCTGCGATTAATTCCTGCCATACATCATATGGCCATCTGTACCATGGTACCTCTTTCGGATTTTCCTCACAGCGAATCACCCAACCATCAGCGAGGACTTTTCCTACAGAAATTGTATCTTGCCTAGTCCAACCTTCGAACTGGTTTGCATTAGATATCGATTCTGTAATCTCATCTATGGTTAATGCACCATGACTGTGAACCATCATCACAATTTGATTTGCTGCCACTGAAAGAGGTCTATTTCTCCACTCTACTGGCTCAATATCTCCAATCATCGCTCTTCTTGCGATAACTGCAGCCTCGAACAAATCATCGCTTTCCCAGCCTAACATGTGGCCTTTTCCAATACCACCTAATCTATGGTCTGCCCTTCCAACCCTCTGCAACATTCGGTCTACAGAACGGGGTGAACGGATTTGTACAACGTGATTTACACTACCAACGTCAATACCTAATTCTAAACTTGAGGTGCAAACCAGACCTTGTAATGCACCGTTTCTCAAGTCATCTTCCATTTCTTGTCTTGCTTCCTTGGCTAGCGAACCATGGTGGACTCCGATTTTCAAATCTGGAGCAATGGCTTGCAATCTTTGTGAAACCGTCTCTGCGCTATTTCTCGAATTAACGAAAATTAGACAGGGATTATTTTGGCTGACAATATCTGCTAGACCTCGCAAAGTCGCATGCGCTCTTGGTGAAATTGCTAACTCTAATGAACCGATTTCATCCTCTGGAAGAGGAATTACAGCATCAACATTCAATTCAGTCACCCTAGGTGCTTCAGCGATTATTGCCTCGCCGTCATTAGAAAGCCATTTTGCTACTTGATCGGGATTGCCAACAGTTGCAGAAAGGCCGACTTTCTGCACGCTACAACCTTTTAGTTGCTCCAATCTAGAAATCCCAACAGATAATTGCCAGCCTCTTTCACCAGCGGCTAATTCGTGAACTTCATCGATTACCACCGCCTCAACTGTAAGCAATAATTCTCTGATTTTTGAACCGGTAAACATCAATTGGAATGTTTCAGGTGTTGTAATCATTACATTGGGAGGCTTTCTCACGTGCCTTGTCCTTTCAGATTGGGGAGTATCACCGTGTCTCAAACCTAGTTTCATACCCACTGATTCAACCATTTCTTCGAGCCTTCGGTCGACGTCGCGGTTTAGGGCTCTTAGGGGAGTAATGTAGAGAATCGACATTCCTTGCCAATTATTTTTCAAAGCTCTATCCAACAAAGGAAGCATTGCTGCCATGGTTTTACCTGAACCGGTTGGAGCGATGATTAGTCTATCATTACCTTCTATAACTTCTGCCAAAGAGGCTTCTTGAACGGGGGTGGGAGTCCACCCTTTTTCTTCGAGTGCACTCTGTAAACCCGGTTCGAGTTTAGAGAATACACCTTGTGCCATGTTCTTGGGGGCAAGGTCACTGGTTCAAGAGGGCAACGATTAGACTTCAATCCTCGTCGTCGTCATTATAATCATCATATTCCTCGTCTTCGTCCCAGTCTTCCTCTTCTTCCCATTCTTCGTCATACATCATTCCATCATCCATGGAAACTGCTGTGCGACTTGAGACAACGGCAATTCCTGCTAAGACCAAAATTGTAAGAATTGTGAAAATCCAAATCAGAGGTTGTTCTCTAATTGAATCGAACCATCCCATGTAGGAGACATAGACAACCTCGACCTTGTGCTCTGCAGAGTTATCATCATCATTGACTTCAATAATCACATTTTCAGGGTCTACTGAAACTCTCAATCTGTCAACGCTTTCCTTTGCTGTCCAAGAGATTGTGATTGGAACCTTTTCGTTCTCACCAATTTTGTTCAGAGTCTTACTAGAGAATGGTACTATGGAGTCGCCTTCATAGAATGATACCTTGAACAAAGCATTGTTGATTCCTCCATCGTTGTGAATTACAACATTCAACTGAACGGTTTGGCCAGGTGCTACGTGGTCATCGGAAAGAGAGAATGAATCAATCTTCAATTGTGGACCAAGTGAACCTAATCTAACCCATTGGCGTTCAAAATCAGTATCTAGGTCTGCGATTTCTGGAATTGGGCTTGCTTCGGAATTAGATACCTCTGGGAATTCATTTCCTGCGGCATCATAGCCAGTGAGATAGAATCCTACCCAATCACCGTCCCTTGGCATAATCTTGCCATCGCCGGTTAGGTCAACGGTTCCCGTCCAAGTTATCTCTTGGCCTTGTTGTTGCATTCCAAGAACTGCTTGCCCTGCACCAAGGGTTAGGGTACGGCTAGAATCTCTCATCACCCAGTGAACGATTTGCTTTGAGCCGGTCATATCTGCATCTTCAGTTCCCTTGAATTCAACTGGGACTCTGGTCAAATCGCTATTTGCTGAAATATCGATCGTATTGACAGGCGACACTCTGCTAACCACACGAGGAGCAGTGTCATCGACCACAACTCTCAGAGTTGTCGAAACAGTTTGTCCGGTCATGTCCTCTCCTTTACCTGGAATACCGCTAATCGAAATTAGGCAAGTTCTAGTCGGAGATGAAAGAAGTGTTTCAGCGCTGGATAGTGGTACCTCGACAGAATAACCACCATCTGCATCCAGAGAACCATCAGACCATGTTTTCTCTCCATCGAATACTTCGATTTCTATTGCTGCATCTCTAGGTGCTGGAATATTGCTACCTTGATAGACTACTTTTCCAGTGAACTCTAATCGGTCATCATTTCTAACTCTGCTACCGTCTGCAACCACCCCTGTTCTGGGTTCGCTGATGTCCATTACCTTGAATGAACTAGCATCCAAAACGAGGTCGTTTTCTACCTTGAAAGTGTGGTCAGCGATTATGTGCCTTGTTGGGAATTGAGATCCTCGCTCTTTGTATTCTAGAGCCAAATCTGAGATTTCTTCATCGGGCCAATCCCAACTCATCTTGAAGTTGAAATCTAACAAAATCAGCGGCATTCCAGATTCATTTGTTGTCTGAATCATATTGGAATCTGGCATTAGTTGGATAAATTGAGAATTGCTTGCGAATATGTCTGTGAATCCGTAATAGGAAATCCTCTGTTGGTCAACCTCGGGATTCGGGCCTTCGAAATCGAATACCAAATCGATGTATTCGAAGTCAATCGCAGTGTTAGCGTCGATTAATCCTAAAGAAATCGATTGCTCAAATCCTGCGTAAACAGGTGCACCATCCATGTGTCCAGCCCATTCCAGTCCTGTGAAAATAGCACTCGAATCCTTTCTGCTTCTGAAAGTAGCATCGTCATAATCGAATCCTGAATCGCTTTCCCAAGTGTACTCTTGGTCATCGATAATCGTGGTATAGTGTAGCGGATTTCCTGCTTCATCCCCACCATCCCAGAAGTATGATACTCTACCCATGTTAGGGTTTCTAGAATGGTCGATTGTTGTTGTAAATGTCTTGTAATCCGCTAGGGTTTCATTTCTAACAATCTTAACAGCATATTCACTTGGGTCGGCTTCCCCATTCCTGTTCATATCATGGTCTGCTTCAACCCAGTAATGTAATTTCAATTCAATTGGGTCGCCTACTGCATCTACTAGTGAGATGCTAACTTTCTGGTTGTCAACCGCTGCTTCATATGCGTCTTCGAGTGGGTAGGTGCTCAATACTTCAGGTTCTGTTGCATCGACCTTGTACGTCCTTGTCCATTCTGAATTTGATGGAAGAACCTTCGTTTCGTCCTTTTCGTTGTAGGTTTGTAATTCGTAAGTCAAACCGCTTTCTACATCTATGTCAGGCATGTCAATCGATATGAAGAATGAACCGTTTACGTTGGAATTATCCATCCAATTTGAGTGAACGAATCCATTTTGAGCAATTCTGACATCGAATGCATTATCCTTTGGAGCATCCTGTGAATCTGCAAACCACATAGCTCCTTGGAAGTGCAATGTTTCACCTGCAGCAACCCAACTTCCGGATGGCAGGTCGTCGCTAGTCTTCTCACCATCGTTATCTCTGACGTTTAACCACCCAAGGCCAAACGAATTATTTGCCCTGAGTCCTTCGGTACTTACCAATGGTTGAGGTGAGAATCCGTTGGTACCAGATGTATCCAAACAATTGGTTGAGAATCTAACATTTTCTTGGTCAGGGAAATCTGAAGTGACTCTAAATCTCCAATGAATCTCCAAAATTCCATTGCTCAAACTAGACCATGATGAGGAGTCCATTTCGACCCACCCGTCCGGGTCATTTGGCGACGGGAAAATATCCCCGTCCTGCCATTCAAGCGTTGGAGCGCTTGATGATGGTTGAGCTAGGAAAGATAGCGTAGCGGATTGAATGTAATTATTCGCTCCGTCGCCAACGATGTGCCTTGTTACAATTTCATAGGGCTCGGACCTCTCGTGCAATATCTCCTCTTCAGGCACCATAATTTCGAGGTTGACAGTGTTGATTGTGTAAGTTACGCTGAACCGTTCAAGTGTGACTATTCCAGAACTTTCTGCAGAAATGTTGACTGGAATAGAAATCGTTCCCGAACCAGTTCCTGGAATCAGATTGTTAAACGCATTTACGAATACTACTCCGCCTCTAGTTGTAGTACCGATCAATGTTCCTTGACTTGTCCACTCTTTGGCAGGTGAGTATCCCGTCATTCCGGGCTCACCAATGTTGATTCCAACTTGGCTTGGCGCATTGGAATGTAATGCGATGTTGATGTCCTCTAAAGTAGGAGTATTCGAACCCGTAGATGTGTATCGGACATAGATGTATATGTATCCAGATGTCATCGTTATTGTCTTGGTTTCTCCACTGTATTGGAACTGTTTTGTCGAGGAATCTTGTACTTCAACTCTCAAACTTGTTCCTGCCGGCGTTGAAGCATTCCAGTAAGCAGTGATAGCAACAGGTGCATTACCACTGTAATAATTGGAACGAATGTAGAAGTATCCACTAGTTTGGAAGGATACTACGTAGGTAAGCGAAACGAAATCGAGGGCAGGGGTTTCAGTTGAAGTCCCATTCAGATATGCTTTCCAGACTACTGACGAGCCGGGGGTTGCGAAATTCAAAACCTGCCCGTATCTTCCTTTCATCCATGTCAGACCACCATCAACTGATACCTCGAGTTCAATAGAGGTATTATCCGGAATGTACCCCACAATTCCTGAAACTGTGACTCTGGAGATTGCCTTAGATACAGATGTTGTTTTACTGGTCACAACTGAAGAAGTTGAGGAGATTGTTCTCTCATCGTAGATTGCTCCGGTTCCTTCTCTCTGGATTACATTTCTTTGATTGCTACTGCATTGTGAGTAATAATGACATTGGAATCCAATGGTATTGTCACCAAGTGTGTCCATTCCGTAGTGGCCTCCACCCTTTATCTGGATTTTCCCTTGCTTGAGAACCAAACTACCATCCATTGTGAAATAATTGTGGAAGCCTCTGGAACTGGTATATTCGTTGGTTATAATTTTCGGCAAAATCACCGACAGACCTGCTGGGTCTGTACCTCCATCACCCATTGAATCTCTAGTTCCAAGAAGCCAACTTGAGTTGACTTGTGTCGGGTTCGAAGAATTTACCTCGTACAGATATCTGTTGTAATTTGGGAAACTTTGTTGATACAATAGAACGAACATCCTTCCGGTTTCTTCATCGATGTCAACCCCTACCGGATAGTTGCTACCTGTGAATGAATGTGTTCCCATGCAGGTCCATGCTCCGTTTGAAGAAACATCCCATTCAACCAAAATTCGATAGTTGTAGCTTACCGTCCAAACATTACCATTGCCATCAGAAGTAGCGTCGTAAGTTGTGTAGAGTGGCTGCGAATAACCCGGACAGGTTCCAACTGATGATACACCGAGATAGGACCCTGTCGATGCATTATATCTCTTCACAGTTGGTGTGGTCCATACAGATGTGCTTGTGTAAGTTGCAGAATAGATTGTGTCTCCATCCTTGAAAACGAATCCTCTGTAGCTTGAGGTGCTTGAGGTGAGTGAGATCGTGGATAGTGATTTGGTTGAACCAATCATACCATGGTCACCATTAGCAGCAAAGCCTCCAGTGTTGTTGATTGTACCAGTTGAGGTTGCATCTGATGACAAATCTAGTCCGTTGACTTCATCGGTTGGATTACCAACCAATCTAATTTCATCGTTTTCAACTTCCATATTACTTCTGTAGCCATAAGCAAAACCGGGTGGTGTGCCCGACCAAGAGCTGGTTCCAGCGCCACCGAAATCAGAATTTGAAGTCAAATTTCCCCAAGTCGTGGTCGAGGGTGCGCCGGTGACATCGAATGATGCCGCTGTGACTTCGGCTCCATATGGCAAAGTGATGTTACCAGCAAGTCCATATCCAGTCCCTTGGAATGTTTGAGTATAGGTCGTAGTACCATCATCGAATTGTGTTTCAATGACTTCTCCCGAGGCAAATGGAGACATAATTGAGGCTAGAAAAATTGCCACTAGGAATATTGATTTTCGCATTAAAGTCACCTTTTGCCTCTATAGGCCTTCGGCCTACGCGATTTCTTAGCATTTGAATTATGCGATTACAGGTCAGAGCATAAAATAACAAAAATCGAATAATAAGTTAATCCTCGCATGAACGGTGACGACATGGGTTGGTGGGATAATCAACACGGAAAACAACTGAGAATTGCGGGCACTGCTACCTTTGCCTTTGGGTTCTTGACATTTTTAACAGCAGTTCAACTTCTGTTTCTTCAAGACAATGCGGACTATCAAGAATATACAGGCGCTTCAATCGTGCTGATTGTAGTCGGAGTTCTAGGATTAGCATTCGCAGCCCCTGCCTTCCTAAATCTCAACGCAAAAGTCGCATTACTGAAAACAATCATGGACACTGTATCGATTAGTGAAATTCGCAAAATGAAAGGCGATGGTGATGAGGATGCCAGCACCTTAGGTGGAAGTCACGAAGAAGCATGGAATGCATTCCTTAAAGAGAAGGGTTTGAAGAAGCGTTAGTTTGTGGAAACACCAATGGGAGAGAAAGACCCCGTAATGACACTGCTGCGAGAATTGCTTCTCGCTGCGGGCATGATCACCATCATCGTGCTCGCCATGTGGGCTCATACCGGTTCTATGCCTCCTCTTGTTGTAGTCGAATCAAATTCAATGCAGCATGACGAAAATGGCGAGATTGGGACCATTGATGCTGGTGACCTTATTCTCGTCCACAACACAGATTCTCGCAAAATAATCACCTTTGTTGAAGCTAGTGACAAGGATAGTGAACACTACGGATATCAATCGCTGGGTATGGCAGGTGACGTGATAATTTACGAAAGAAATGGAGAAAAAGAAAGTACTCCTATTATTCACAGAGCGCTGTTCAAATTAGAAATATCTGAATTCACAAACCCCAATGAAAACAATCAATGTGACAATGGAACTCTGTGGAATGAAATGTGCATCCTCACTTGGACTGTTCCCGGAAGCGACCAAATTAGTGTGGAGAAAGTAAACCTAGTATTCGATGGTAATCAAACCGCTGAATATTCGTGTAAGGGCTATGCTGCAATGCATGGTTCTAATTGGTACAGCATCGAAGATTTCGCTCCTGCAAACCCAGGATATATCACTCTTGGAGACAATAATGATTGCAATGACGACCAAGGTGCTTTCGCCTTTGCTGATGGCATATCATCTCTAAATAGCGGCATCATAAAACCGATTCAAGATGATTGGGTGATAGGAATTTCAGGGGAAGAAATCCCGTGGCTAGGAACCGTAAAATTACTGGTTTCAGGAGGAGATTCACCAGGTGCATCGCAAGTACCAGGAATGTCGTTTGTATTCCTGATTACCTTCATCCTAATCGTGCTAGCACTGCCGATTGTGATTGAACCGGTGATAAGAAGGGTATTGACCAACTCTCCTGAAATGGTTGAATCAGAGAGAGAAGATGCATTTGCTGCTATCTACGGTAAGGAAGAAGAATGATTATTCCGATTCACCGGACAATCTAGTCTCTGCATTGTTCAATTTCATCCTTATGTATCTCATTTCATCTTTGATAAGTTCAAAATCTGCTTGTTCAATTAATCTAAAATAGATTCCTTCTTGCGTTTTACATCATTAATTATTGAAGATTTGCTCTTTGGTATTACTGATTCACCGCGCATACTCATCAACCATTCTTCGAGTAATGCTGCGACCCATTCCGGCGCTCTTATCTGAGGCTCGAGATAAATCTCACGAGTCCTGTGTTTGATTCTAATACTTCCATTCTTCATCTGCCTGCCTTGGATAGAGCCTTGCTGCCAGTTTGCTAACTCGACTTCCAATCGGGCCTCTTCCTCGATGTGATCGTCTTCGTCATCGTGCTCTAAACTGCAGACTACAACTTTGTCGTCTAATTTTATCATGGCTTGAATAATTCCATAAGAAGTTCCCCATATCGAAATCTTGAGTGGTTCGACGCCATACACGGTTTCGACCCATTCTGATACCACCTCTTCGAACTGGTCCATGTCAGCCCGACTCGGTAGTTACTCAAGAACTAAACGACATCGGGTTGAAGAATAGGTGGTGGTTGGCAGTCACATGGGAAGCGGATTCTTGTCCATTGAACTGGACTGGAACATGGTGTTCTTGCTGCTTCTTGCATGGTTTTTCCTACTCAGATATTGGGAAAAATCGGGAAGGTTAGACCAATGGAATGCTTCTAGGGTATTCTTTGGAATGGTGTTGATGGTTAGAACTAAGAAAGGTCAAACAACTCTTGAAACAGTTTCCAAGCCAAGAAAATTCTGGAGAATTTATGGAGAGGCTTCTCTTTGGGTTTGTTGGCTCTCAATGGCCATTATAGCATTACTACTCCTCCTCGCTATTTATTCAGCATTTACAATCGATACAAATGAACCAGCACCTTCACCAAGTGAATTGGTCGCTATACCTGGTATCAATCCAATAATTCCTCTAGGATGGGGCGTCGTTGCATTCGTGGTATGTCTAGTGATACACGAAATGGGTCATGGCATTCAAGCGAGAGCTCATGGAATGCGTGTGAAAAGTTTCGGATTACTAATGGCAGGACCATTGCCTTTGGGTGCATTCGCAGAACCTGAGTATAACGAATTAGTTAATTCTCCTAGGCGAGAAAGGCAGAGGATGTTTGCTGCTGGGCCTGCAACCAATATCTTTGCAGCATTGCTCCTAATGGTGTTATTGGGCCAAGTTGCGGGGCAATTCGTCTCCCAAACTGATGGTGTTCATTCAAATTCGATTATTGTCGACTTACCTGCTGACGAAGCGGGTCTGAAGGCCTTTGACATAATCGTAGACATCAACGGGACTGAAATCAACAATGAACAAGACTTCCTCGATGTTATGGGCGAGATTAATGCTGGTCAAACCGTAACGATGGAAGTTGTTCGGTATGAGACAGGGGAAACAGAAATTTTGATTGTAAATATGACTGACAAATATCAGTATTATCTCGACCTCGGATGGTCTGAAGAATCACTCGATTCAATTGGCGTAAAGCCGGGTGATTCATTCCTTGGCGTCTCAAATCTAGCAGGTGGAACCGCCGGAGTAGAACGGCTTGCAGGATGGGCTCACCCCGACTTCGAATCAAGTGTTGTCGGCTACATTATCTCAGTACCGATTAGTACTGTTAACATTCTAATCACTCCTTTCCAAAATCAAGGAGTCGCAATTCATCCCGCTCAGGAGGAGATGCTTGAAAGCGGTGACGGGTTCTTAGCACAAACTATTGGCCTTGCTGGACTACTTTTCCTAGTCAACCTGTTTTTCTGGTTGATTTGGGTTAACATCCTGCTTGGATTCACAAACCTGATTCCTATGATTCCATTTGATGGTGGGCACCTGTTCAAAGACATAGTCAATGGAGTGATGAATGGCATCCGAGGGCTGGGCAAGAAAACAGGCCTCTACAACCTTCATCCATTGTGGGTTGACCATATTACAAGAAGAGCCTCATCCCTATCTTCGATGATGCTACTCTTCGCATTGGTTTTCATAATGTTTGCACCATATCTATGATGCTGGTTTGTGAGGATTCCTTCTCAGGGATATCTTGAATCTTCATTGTTCTAGATTCGATTGATGAGATTGTAGTATCCTTTGATTTGTGGCATAATAATGCAATGAATTTGTTTAATGGCATTCCTTGATTCCAATCCAAGAACGGTTTTCCATTCCTTGTTCTAGGAAGTCTAGGAATCCTTCTTTCGAGAATGCCTAATCGGCCAGTTAGGCCGCCGACATCTACTCTGAATATTCGCCATGAGTCGCCTCTAACTCCTTTGTATCTGAACGCATAAAGCGGCAATAAACCGCATCTTTGTCCTTCATGAACCATGGAATCATACTGCTCCTTGGTTCTACCTGAAAGATACAATTTGTCCTTCTTGTATGACTTCACTTCGATTGGAAAGCAGATATCTCCTCTTAGGGCGAGTAAATCGCCGCTTCCTTCCATTCCTGAACCTGCAGCTCTAACTACCAAAAACGGTCTATCGATGATTTGCCTCATTCGATTTTTTCGGTATCATCACACGAACGAATTACGGCCTCAACTGATTTCGGAATTCCTGCTAGAACTCCACGCAATTCTCTTTCGTACTGACCGCCCACGTTTGTGAAACGATGTCAATTGCTTTTGATTATATCGTTGTTTACGCGTCATATTGATGCGTGAATAACCTCTCGGCGGGGTGTGCGCCGGATAGCGATTCGAACCGAAAATTTTCAACTTTCGTTTCGTCTTGCAAAAGAATTCAAAAAACGCAAAACCGATTTTTCAATGATCGACATCGATGAGAAATGGTCTGGAATTGTCGTCACGAGTATCGATGAAGCCGAAGAAGGCGATTTAGCGGTAGATATCGATGATATCGAACTCGGTGTTGAACGAGCAATTCAAGCCTCAAAAGGACATTCAAGCGCAATTAACCTAATTTTCGGAATTGACCCCGGGCCAAGACCGGGTGTTGCATGGCTTGCTGATGGTATGCTAATCGGTTCCATCCAATTGGAAAACATCGAATCTTTAGGCAAACACATAATGGATTTATCTCAAATTATCACCCACCAAAATTTAATTGTAAAAGTTGGAAACGGTGCTCGATTAATCAGGGACCGCATCATCAATGAATTGATTTTACACGGAATCGAAACTCAAGTCGTTAGCGAGCACAATACAAGCAGCGGAACAAGAAATACAGCTCATACCAAAGCCGCTACTAGAATCGCAATCATGAGTGGTAAGCGGGTTTGGGAAATTCGAGACATTGAACCAAATGAAGGTGAAATCAAAGAAATCCAAAATGAATCTAGGATATTGAGTAATGGTTTAATCACAATTTCAGCCCAACTTGCGAAGTTGGTCGCATGTGGTGAATTATCTCTAGAAGATGCAATCAAGAAATCTTGACTCGATAACTCTCCTTCCCTTGAGAGAACACGGTTATTGAACCAGTAGATGAAACGCAAATTGCGATGCTATCTGCCAACTGACTAATCGCTCTTGCAGCAAGATGTCTGCCACCTTCACCAGGTTTTGGATTCACGCCCGATGGTACTTGGACATATCTCCCAGCATCGCTTGCAACCCCTTTGGTGTTAAACAGAATTGCACCATCTAACCAAGCAAATTCCGCCAATGTTTCATGATTTTTCAAATCGAGAATACTCTTCTTGTTATCCGGATGTCCTTTGAACGGATTAAGAACTAACTGCGTGGTATATCTTCGCAGTTTGGGAACCGAGCCTATGGCAAATAATGCGCCGATGGAATGCCCTTCTCTACCTCTGCTAGCAAGGTGTCTTGCAAGTTCCATCAATCGCGATAAAACTTCGATTTCTATATCGTGGTTTTGCGATAATTTCGCTAACTTGTTGGAGGATAAACTGCTCGAATCGATTGCTATCACACCATCGACGGGCTCGCCGAGAATTGCTAAAATACGCTCATCGGGCTTGATACTACCCTCCCCTAAACCCTGAAGAATTATGTCGTGTAGGTTTGTCATAATCGAGAGTCCTTGGGATGATAGTGAGTCTTCTAGCATCTTGATTTCAATTTTAGAATCCTGTAATGATTCGTATGTCTTTAAGGAAGATGTTAATGCAGTTAATCTGGTTTTCTTTGGCAGTAACTCTGAAATCGTGTTAATTAATTTCGAATTATTCGAAAGTAAAACCGATGCTGAAAAGCCTGTTTTGTCATTTTCTATGGTCGAAGCCACCAATTTTGGCAAATCGACCAAGAAAATACACCTCAGCCGCCCATTGTGGTATCAACACCAGGGAATTGATCTTCACCCTCTCTGTAAACAGTTCTCATATTATTGATGAAGTTCCTCTCCTTTACCACTATGTGATATTCAGTAATGCCAGGGTCTTCTTCTCCGTCCATTAAACCAAGTAGTGTTTCAAGGGTTAGCCTTGCACCCTCTCTGTGAGGATAAGCAAAAACACCCATTGACAATGGTGGTGCTACAACCTTTTTCACATCTTTAAGTTCCTTCAATGTTGTGAATAGATTATGATATGCTAGAGGAAGTAAATCTCTTCGCGCTTCGTCTTGACTTGGCCTTCGACAATCTGGACTTACAACGTGAATGATGTGCTTGAACTTGCCACTCAAGTTGAATGGCTTGCTAACTACATTGCTGGTCACAGGGCAAGGTGGAAGATTCAACTTTCTTTGTTCAACACTTACCTGCCTGCAGAATTCTCTCAACTCATCGCCAGCGGCTTTGTGAATATTTGCATCGATTCCTTCTCTACCAGAAAGACGATTGTTAGCAGGGGTAACAACGGCATCAGCCTCCAATAAATGTAGTTCTCCACCAACTACGCGGAGTACTCCCCATCGGCAAGTACGCTCCATATACAACTCCGCCATGGTTGAGAGGGGGGGCCGTCCTTCATATACGCACTGACGAAAAACGCCGAAAAATGGCAATTTCCCGATGTGACAAGCAATCGAAGTGCATTTGTGTTAAGTGGGTTTGCACAAACTATGGCCTCTCGCGTCAGCGCTATACTTTTGGTATTGCTGATGCTATCCAGTATCATGTTTTACGAACCTGCTGAGTCAGAAATTCTAGAAAATAATAACAATTTATTTGAAGGGTTCACAATCGATAACTCGATTTGGAATGAAACGCCGTTTAGAGACGTTGCCGTGCCTCAAGGATTCAATCAATCTAACGCAATTGATTACAGTGATGTTGCAGTACTGATCAATAACAAATCCGATGCGAGTAAAACTATTGGTTGGGCGTTTGTTAGTGCTCGAAATATCTCGAGTGACCGAGTTTTCGTCTTCGAAAATACCTCAACACCAACCGCTGAAACAATCAACAGGAATCAATTCAACACATATTTCGCCGACCCATTTAGAACAATGTTGTCTGAATATAATGGCACAGATATCAATTATCTAGTCACGACAAAGGGGATTCCGCTAAGGGTTAATGGAGGAAATGACAAAGCCGCATTCGACCAAGAAATCGCATTGATTGGGGGTACATACGATTCGGACATCGCTCAAAATTGGTGGGCAAACCACGGATACGGCCCGTTAGCTGGTAAACAGATGGAAGAATTTACTCGGGATGATTACGGATTCTTCCTCGTCACTAGATTGACAGGATATACAGTCGATACTGCTCTTGGCCTCATCGAGAAGGCTAACAACTCATACGGGTCTAGAGGCACACATGTTCTCGACCTTGCCACCAACCGAAATAACTCTGGATACAAATTCTGGAATGACGACCTGTACACCGCCAATTCAACCCTAAACGGTACTATGAATTTACCAGTTTACTTCGATGAAGAAACTAATTTCGTGACCAATGTCTCGAACGTCATTGGATATGCTTCATGGGGAAGCAATGATGGTAATTGGAATCAGAACTTTATGCCAAACGGTGGGTTCGACACGGCCGATTCGGCTTACTCAAGCGGAGCGAGATATTGGAACGTAACAAGCCCTAGTGTGTCTAGCGGAGATTCGTTCAATTGGATACGGCAAGGAACAACCAAGCAAGGCGGAAACAGCGCTATGCAAGCGGAAGTCACGACGGTTTGTACCCAAGAAAGTGGATATTACAAACAGGGAATTTATTCCGAATTTTTCGATAACCAAGGAGTCTCGTTTAACGCTGCAACAATGCCTTCCCTAATCGATAGAGTCCCTGATTACGTTAGATTGGAAAGCACTCTAGGCTATTCCTCATCAAACAATCCATATCCTGGATTGGATGATAGATTCAAGGTCGACTGGGGTGGTCGATTTAGTGGATTAATCGATGTTCCATATTCTGGAAATTGGACTTTCTACATCAATTCTGATGATGGTTCAGCATTGTGGATAAATCAGAATCTCACAGTTGAAAACGCAGGCATGCATGGAATGGTCGAAAAGTCCAGCACCATTTACCTAGATGCTGGATATCATGATTTCAGAATAGAGTTCTTCGAGGGTGGTGGCCCGCATGGTCTGATTTTCTCATGGCAGGGACCAAATACAAGCAAAGCAATCGTCCCAGCGTCCGCATTCTATGTATCTGGAGATTACATTCCTCAAGAAAACAATCTTGTGCACCAGTGGGACTTCGAAGAAGGATCTGGCACAACAACATCTGATGAAATCACAAATGATTCCAACTTCACACTTTACGGAATGAATTCATCCAATTGGCGAACTTGCTTGGATGGAAATTGTTTGTGGTATGATGGAGTAAATGATTATCTGAAGGTCGATGTAAATGACTGGTTAGGAAACTTTTCAATAAGCCAATGGGTGTATGCCAATATCTCAAATCAGACGAACTACGCCGCTACATTTGCAATAGATGAAAACGCTGGTTCAAATTATTCATTCCAGCATATGGTGTACAACAGTGAATGGAGATTACACAATAATCAAACTCACGTCTTTGGTGATGTCGAGGCTCAAGTTTGGACTCATTTGGTCTCGGTTTTCGATGGGGGATACCTGCTTCAATACATGGACGGAGTATTGGTTAGAGAAACATATTTCCCTAATGGTTCAGTCAATAATTTCGACCTCTACAAATTGGGTGTTAATAGGGCAGGTAATTCATTCTTCGAGGGAATGATTGACAATCTGATGATTTGGGATACTGCACTCAATAATTCATCAATTACATCACTCAGAAGAAATATAATCACAAATTGTTCTCCTTATTCAGGTACAGGGCAGAATGCTGCTTACCTTGAAGCCGAGTATCAAATTCCAGACGATTTGAAAGAACATGCATGGAATATATGGGTGTACGGAACAAGAACTGGAGAAGTATTTGCAGAATACAATGTTGAAGTCACCTCTCTGGAAAACGGAACTGAATTATTCACAAATTCTTCTGCAAATCAAGATTTTACAACTTCATGGGGCAATAGAAACATGAGATTCAGGCCCCATGAAAACGCAACATCGCTGAAGGTTAGAATCAATTTGGATATTGTTCCAACATCGATTAGTGGGTCTCTCTTCATAGATACCGTAATCCTTCGAGCCATACGACCACATATGGATTGGGTCAACGGATCGATTGTTGAGACGGCGGTTAGCACCGGTGCACGCTCATTCAATTGGGGAACTTCTTACGGCCAATCGCTTGTAGCAGATATCCTAGAAGACGGAGCAAGCGGAACGAAGGGATACGTGTATGAGCCATATCTAACCGCTGTATCTTACCCAAGCGTACTGCTTTCGACTTATGCAAGTGGCTACAATCTTGCAGAATCCTATGCGGCATCAAACCTAATGATTAGTTGGATGGGAGTTGTTGTAGGCGACCCTAAAATGAGCGCTTATGCTGATATCGTCCACGATATCGAAATTCTTGATGTCAGAGTAAATGACAATGTATCCATCAATCAAACATTTACCGTTGATATTGCTATACAGAATGTTGGCCCTGGTATGGCACAAGGTAATCTGAAAATCATCGACAAATTAGGAAGTATCATTCTCCATAACAAGTCGATGACAATGCCTAGCGGCGCTGAAAATGGAAGTCGACAGATAATTTCCATTGAGATTAACTCTTCGCGAGCCGGTTGGAATAACCTAGCAATTAGGTGGGATGCAAGCTCGCCTCTACACCCAGAAAGGAATCTGCAAATGAATAAATTTGATACGACCATTTGGGTAAATTCACCACCAGAAGTTGATGATATCTATTGTGATTCAAATCAATACAGTCGTGGAGACAGATTCGAATGTGGGGTGGTCACAGATGACGATTCTGGCGTAATGTCTGCACAAATCGGATGGAGAGTCACATACGAAAACGTGAGTTCCAACTGGACTTGGCAAAACACTGGTAGCCAAGATGGCATTACCTGGTGGACTACAATTGAATTACCTGTTGATGTTGAATTAGGTGTTCTCGACATTGCAGTATCAGTGAAAGATTTGTCGAACCTAACCACCAATGCTTCACAAGACGGGATAGCATACATCACGAATGCTCCTGCATTCTGGTATGGAATACACGTCTCAACTGTAGATTCTGCTGATTGGGATGGTGCTACAATACTTTCATCGCAGCCCAACACGGGGATCAAAAGAGGGCATGTATTGACACTCAAGGCATGCGTATTAGATGCCGACCATGAAATTGTATCTGGAACACCGATTTTCCTGCCCAGCAGAGGAAATGTAGACGGGATGACATACACGCAAGGAAGTGGATTCGGGCACCATTGTTATATCTCTTCGTTTACAATGCCCAATATGGGTTCCCTAGACCCATTTTTCTTAGAATTGCGAACTAACGATGGCAGTTTCGTCTCAAAACGTACAATCCAAATCCAAGACCAAAACCCCGTTGTAAATCTAACATTACATGATTCAAATGGAAGCACTACAAACAACATTATTGCTGATGGTACAGAATATCTGAGAATAGTTGTATCTGACCCAGATGACGATGTTGAAAACGTATATGGAGATGTCAGCATAAAATGGCCAGGCCAAACTGGCTATACTGTGCCAATCGATTTCTCAACCTCCAACATATCAGGTGTTGCAATCATACCGTTAATCGCCGATGATGCAATCGATTCTGGTTTATTGGAAATCGATGTATCCGTGACTGGAGCGCACGGCTTGAAAGGTAGTTCGTCAATTACATCTGAAATTTCACTTAGCCTACCCGAGGTGTTATCCATTGATTTATGTCGAAGTGGAGAAATTGTTGACGAACTTATGTTTGGTCAAACTGCAGATGCAGTTGTCCGAATAAAATCTACAAGAGAATTAGTACAAGCTACTGCAACATTAGAGCAATTCGGTTGGGTGGTTTCAGCGCCTCAGCAAGGGATAGTTACTTGTGGCATAGACAATCCACTTCAAACCGATGTCTATTCATTCAGAATACAATTAGATTCTTCTTTCGTTCCAGGCGAAGGATCTCTAGGAATAAGAGTAGTGGACATCGACGAGTTGACTTCCCTTTCTTACCTTTATTTCGAGTTCATGCACTCTCCACCAGAGATTACCGTTGATCACCCTCAAAATGTATCCCATGCATCTCTAATCGAAGTATTACTTGAAATGCAAGATGCAGATGGTATCGATGCAAAATGTACTGCATCTTACTACCAAAATGGTACGATTATGTATTACGTGCCAAATAGTACTGTGATGGACCTTGATGGAACAGGGTTTTGGTCAACTAGTTGGCTTTTACCAACAACCATCGAAGGCGATATCGAACTGAAGATCGACTGTGTTGATTGGTCCGGTAATGAAGTTGAATATACTGGATTATTCACGGTTGAAGCAATCCCTGACTGTATCGATAACTGCTCGAATTTTGAGAATGAGACCATTGAAGCAACTCAATCCTACACCTACCAGATAATTGGTGGAGTTGCAGGCTTAATTGTCGTATTGTTCATGACATCGATGTACGCGAGGTCAAAATCTCGTTCAGGAAGGAGCGGGGATTCATGGCTAACGGATACAAGCACGCCAGAACCAACCAGAGATGAAAGAATACCGGAAGGATGGACTCTACAGGAATTCCTCGATTGGCTTGACGGCCCTATGCCCGATGATTGGACTGAGGAACAGTGGGTATTGTACAAAGCTGGCATGGAAGATCTAAGATAGCGTAGTTTCATTTGCACCTAGGTATTAGGACGACCATGGCAGTCGGCTATGTGCTAGTGAATGTATCACCAGGAAATGAACGTAATGCGTTTGAATCGATAAGCGGTGTCGAAAGCGTCAAAGACGTGACAATGTTGTTCGGAGATTACGACATAATCGCTAAACTGGAAGCCGAAAACCTTGGAGATATCGCCAAAACAGTAGTCGAAATAATCCGCCAAATCCCAGGCGTCACAGATACCAAAACTCTTGCTGGAGCAGAGTTTTAACAGCCCGAAAACGCATTACTGCGGTATTTTTGCTTGCGGAAACGCCCTACTGCGGCAATTATGGGCCGCAGTATAACGATTATCGGCACAAATATTATAACCCCGATTGAACAGTGTGTGCGCTGAGGTAGAAACCTATGGGTGAAAAAAGTACTTCGTTCTCATGGAGGGCGGAAAAGACACAAGCCAAGTATTTGCAAGCCGACAACCACGTGGAGCAGCTCTAAAAGCTGCAACCCGCGGTCACACAGACATCAAGCTGCGTGAGCGTGGAACAAAGAGAGTTCACCACTTTACTGGTAGCATCTCCACTGTTGACAAGCCAGCAAATGGCCCAGCGTGGCTTCCTGACAAGATCAAGAAGGCTAACGTAAAGAAAGTAGGAATCATCCACCTTTAGATAAAATCTAGAGTTTGATGTAGTATTACGGTTAACCCGTTATCGGGAATTCGCCCTTCAGGGAACTGCGGCTCCCTGAAGGGCCCAAACTTCTTTCTTCTGATTCATAACATCCCTTTTTCTATGATGTGTTAATTCTTAGAACATGGTCAAACACATTGTTAGAGAATTCTCAGCAATCGGCATTGGTCTGGCTTTTATCATGGTAGGGATTGACCACTTCATTCGTCCAGACTGGTACGAGCCAATCGTTCCTAATGTACTCGGAAACCCTGAATTGTGGGTTTATCTTAGTGGAATTACAGAAATCGGCTTCGGTTTAACCATCATCCCCAAGAAGACTAGAGAATATTCAGCAATATTCGGTTCTGCGATGCTTGTAGTATTGTATTGGGCTAACCTGAACATGTGGCTAAACGATATACCACTTAGTGGCGTAAAATATGGCCTTGGATTTCACATAGTCAGATTAGTAATTCAAATTGGATTGATATTATTCGTTGCCTGGATAGCCGAAATTACACCGTTCAAAAATGAAGAAAAAGGGATTGAGGGAATGGATGTATTCAAAGGAAGGATTACCTCTTCTGCTTTTTCCTCAGGAGACAGAATAGTCATCGGAGACTGGATGGAATCTCCCTTAGGAAGATTCACCGATATTATGTGGGCATACTCTACTGGAAAAAGAATTCTTATTACGCCGAGCAAAGAAATTGCAGACTATGTCAATTCGATGTATACCTTTGAAGAGACCAGAATTGAGGGAATAAATATCCAGAATCTTGAACGTGAACTACAGTTGGAATCAGCCTCAATGAAAATTAATCTTAAGTGGGACAGAGGATGGCCTATACCATTCAAGCGATCACTATTTTTCATCGCTACAATAGAGTTATTTTTTGCAAAATTATTCTTCGGGACAAAAACCCACGGAGTGACAAACAACGGTAGAAAAGAATGGTATGCGATAGATAGAGTCTCGAAAATAACCACCGGAACGGCTGAAATAAATAACAAAAATCTTGGAGAGATTACAGACATGACACCTTGCAAATTTGGATTCAGTGATGCTCCTAAGAAACCAGCATCATGCGAGGTTAGAACTCACATTTTGTAATTACTCATCCTTTCCTTTCATTGCGCTTGCAAGTCCAGCCATGATGGTCAGAGCTTCTGCAGCCCCTACAATAAGCATCAATGTTGTGCCAAGAGATGCGTGAGCATCAACTTCTACATCCATCAAAGTGACTAGAGGCTCGCCTTCACCAACACCATCCAAGATACCACCATTTCCATCATCGACAAGGCCATATTCACCTGTAATTGCATAATGGTCATCATCTTCAAGAACCCAGGTAAAACCGGTTTCTGATTGAGCGTTTGGACCACCTGCAGCAAACTCGATGGTGGCAGGGTCGCATTCAACGATAACGTCACTATCTAATGTTGATGCTGCGATTAGGCGTGCTCTCTCTTGTGCTGTGATTACGCCTACCCAAACGGTATCTTGATTCCAGTCAGCATCCACCTCAACTGGTAAAAATTCACCATACGGTGGTTTTGGTAATGCATCTTCGGTGATTGCACATCCGGTTCCGTCTGATGGTACTGGAACATCTTCGATTGTATCTTCATAATCTACGCCCATGATTCCTACAACTAGGACGATTCCGAGAACCAATGCTGTGATTACAACCCACCATCGCATGATTCTCCCTCACACTTAGTAAACAATAAATTATCTCTAAACTGTCAGTTCCTAGAACTCCTTATCATCAAAAACGAAACTGCGAATAATAAGATTACAATTATCATGGGGGCATAATAGTCGAGAATTTGACCAAATGTCATATCACTACCTTTCGAAACATAACTCGCTAGAGCCCAATCATCGCCATCGCTAGGTTCATGGTTGCCATCTACGATATTACCTGCGATTGTGAAAGTTATGTCCTCTTCCTCAAGAGGTGCTGTCCATTCTACAGCCCATTCTCGTTGATTTGCACCTGAATGGTCGTGGGTTATTTCACCATTTTCTGTTAAGTATGTCGAAGAATCTACGGGATTGAATTTCCCATCGCTGGCTGCTAGGTTAAATCCTCCTTGATGGCCAGATGAATGTGCTTGAGGACCACCGCTTAGCCTAATTGTTAGAGTATAAGTTTCACCTGCTTCATATTCATCAGGAATTCCTTCAACAGATACATTTGCATCTATTCCTGGGCTTGGTCCGTGGCACGTACAACCTGTTGAAGAATAGCCCTCCATGCCGTGTGAAGATGCATCGGCTGAATTAACCGCAAGTAGAAGAAACAACAAAACTGTCACAGATCTTCTGTTCAACAATTATTCCCCTCCAATCTTGCCACATATTGCTTCAATATGTCGCTTTCGGTTTCTGGCTTGCATGATGAATTATTTCATTAGTTAGTAAACTACTCACATAATTGCGTTTTTCATTTCACATGCTTTACAGATTGAACCACTACATGTTTGACCACATTCTGTGCAATTCACTGGCTCCATAGTGTTGAATGTCCCTCCTGCTGCAGCATGCAACTTCTTCAAATCATCAGCCATACGCAATAGTCCATGTCTTGTTCCTGGAACATCAGCCTCCATCATTGCAATGGTCTCTCTGTGCCTGAATCGAAGTGCACCTTCTCCGTGAGGGCATTCTTCATGGTGAATTGGCAGGTTTTTGTGAAGAGCATAAAGATGTATTTCCTGTTCAGGAATCCATCGCAATGGCACGATTCTTGGAGCCATTCCTTCTAGCGGAGTTGCCGTGTGAGGAGCAAGGCGAAGAGTTCTTTCAAGATCTCCGTTTTGCATATTCATCATTATTGTTTGAGCCATATCATCCAAGTTGTGACCCAATGCGATTACGTCTGCACCTACTCTTTCAGCAAGGTGGTTTATTCCTTGACGTCTGAATACACCACAGTAAGAGCATGGTGCTTTCTTATCTTCGATTTCCAACATCTTCGTAATAACTTTATCCATTTCTTGGAATCCTAACTCAGGGTAGGATACCGTTTCGAATCTTACGCCCAATGATTGAGCTAATTCTCTAGCGCATTCTAATGAAGGTGGCCTATACCCTTCAATTCCTTCGTCTACGCATCCAGCGACTATGGTAACATCTCTTCTTTTGGATAATGCTTCATGGATTCTTTCAAGTAAAACCGCTGAATCTTTTCCTCCAGAAATCGCTACAAGAATTGTCAAATGCTTACCTTTTGGAATGTACAATTGTTGCCTCAAAGCCTTCGATGCTTTCTTGCGAACACTGTCTGCTAAGTGGGCTCCACACATGGACCGGCCGGAGTAAATTTGGTGGTGAATTGCCGGATTGCGACATTTGTCACAACTTGGCACTTCAAACAACTCGCCCATGAAGGGTCGAGGAGGTTCATGTCTTATTGGCATTGGTTGAAAATTTCAATTGAAAAATCAAATTTACAATTGAAATATATTCATGGTTTTTGGCATTCCCAATAAATTCAGTTGGCAAATTCATTTTACCCCACAAATCGCCCTACGGGCGGTGTTCAATGCCAAACTTCTTGAAGCCCTTTAGAATCTCCAACAACTTGAGCGCATATGTTGCAACGTATTCTGGCCGGTTTCCAAAACCTACCAGGTGCTGAACAAGCATACCTTGTTTCTCGACAAGATGGCTTGATTTCGGCGGTTGGAAAGAGGGAAAAAGTCCTGATTTAGACTTTGCAAATCTTGCTGTGACAGGACTAGAAAACCTGAGCCGAGGGAACCTCGGAGAAGGTCTAGAACTCTGGATAGAAGGCGATGAAACCATTTTGGTTTCAAGACTGAGTTCAGATACGAGTTTGGTAATTCGTGGAAAGAAAAATTCCCGAATAGCAAGATGGCGGCACGCCGTAGATCGTGATACAGAGGTGCTCAACTCTCTAGTGAGGTGAAAACATGTTTGAACTGCCCTATGGAGCAATTGTGGATGAAGAGATTGACGTTACCTATGGTAGCATTATGCCATTTGAGCATGGATGTATATCGACATACATGGGACGACGTGCGACAGCCGCTGGCCATCGTATTGTTCGTGCCGGAAGAGTTGTTGGTTGGATAGCAGAACCTGAAAATGGCAAAATCTTACTCTGCGGCAATGCTGCAAGGGAACGCCTTGAAGAATTAGAAAAAGAACAACACAGACTGAAAGCAAAATCTTGGTCCCAATCTGCATTAGGAGCGGTAGCAGAAGTCATTCCTGAGGCTTTTGAACACGCTGCAGACAGAAGAGGATTAACTGGATATGGCGACAGCGTTGAGCGTTTATTGGTTAGAGATTTATCAGCGGTTTTGAATAATATCGCAGCAAGAACCGAAGTTAGAGGCGGAATTGCTGTCGAAGGAGGCATGCTTATCGATGATGCTGGAGACCTCCCAGCAAGTGCTGAACAACTAGCAGCCCAAGTTGGAGAAACCCTTGCAGGAAGAAGAGCATTAGCTTCTGATCTCGGCCTAGATGGCAAAGGCCACTGGACACTCCATACCGGAGATGGAGCCCTTCTACTCGCTGAGTCTGGAGATATCGCATTAGCAATTTGGACTGAGGCTGATGTCGACCATACTCGTCTAATCAACCAAATCGCATCAATGATGGAGGGTGATATTTCAGCAATGGGCGCAGGCGGAGAGTCCTTGGCCGATGGTCATGTTATTCGAGAAGGAAGAGGTGGAACCGATGCTGTAATCTCAATGCTGACAACAGCAGTTCAAGAACAAGTCACTGGGCACCTTTCTGCAGGTAAATCCTCCAAAGCAATCAGAATTGCACTGGTCAAAGGAATACCCGTAGCAATCCAAGCACCAAAGGACATGAAATTGGTAGACGCAGTTAGTAATCTAACCGAATCAAAGCGTGTATTGGCCCTTCACAGACTACCTGCTGGAACAATTCTTGGGCCTGAATCTGGAAATGTAATCGATTTCCACCTAGGTGGACTCTGTACTGAAATTTCCACAACAAGAACCCGTTCAGAATCACGCCAGGAGTTGATCAAGCAAACTATGGACCAACTATATGGGTTCGAAATCGGCCTTGATAGGCTAAAGAAAGAGAGAACTCGATTTGAATTTGGCATATCTGTTGCTGAACCATCTCAAGGATTCACAACCATAGAAGTCAAATCTGCAATGGACGATGGTCTTCGAAGAAAGGCTGAGAAGGCGGAATTGCAGTTGGCAGAAACTGAACAAGAAGTTGCGAATCTAAAGATTGCTCTCGAAGCGGCTCAAAAGAGCGAAAGTAGTGCAAAGGTCACTGCAAATGAAGCGAGTAGACAGGTCGCTGATATTCAGGATAAAATTGCAAATTATAACAAAACAATCGACCAATTACAACTTGACTTGTCTTCAGCACAAGCCGCAGCAGAGAACTCGGAATCGCGCAGTGATAGACTTTCAAAACGCGTCAATGAATTGGAGCATCAACTGAGCGAAAGAGCAGTTGAATTGGCAAGAATATTGGGAGATTCTGGAAAGAGCGCTGAACTATCTGCAAGAATTGAAGAAATGGCATCCAAAGAGGCCGCATTGTCAAGTGATATCGATTCACATTCTGCAACTCTCTCCAGTATTCGTTCTAGAATTGAAGACGACCAGAGAAGACAGAGGATGATTGAAGAGCAAGTCGAAGCAGCTAGAGATAAGCATCGAAGAGCCCAAGCAGAATTGGCTGAGATTGAAGTCAAAATTAGCGAGGCTCAAATGATACTCAACCAATTAAACCAGGAACAGAAGATTTCCAGAACAAGAACCGAAGAAGACCGCTCACGATTGACAGAACAGGAAAACCGAGCCTCGATGATCCAATCTGAAATGAGAGAATTGATGGATGAGAGAAGAATTGTCCTCAAGGAATTGGGAGACCTAGGTGCGAGAAGAGGACAGGCTGAGGCCGAGTTATCCAACTTGCTAAGTCAAGCAGAAGCATTGTCTGTAGCTCACGAAGAAGCACTTTCTGATATCAAGGAAGCAGAAATTTTGCGAGCGAAGTTATCCGAAGAGCCTCTCGCCCAAGCGCTGCTAACAGATAGCGCACAATTTGAAGGATTGGGCCCCGTTCTAGAAAGGTTAGAGCATGCAAGAACACTCGGATACTCGGTTTCATTACTGGACAGGGCTGTAGAAAGAGCTCTACAAGTAATTCAAGGCGTTGTAGATCATGTCGCAAAAACGCCAAGGAACCTATTGTCGAATGAAGTAATGTCTCTACTGGAAAGACAAGTCCCACAAACTGCAGGCGCGGTTAGAGGATTAGCAAGATGGTCTGTTCAACAGAGATTAGAACACCAATTGGGAGAAACTGTGACAAGTCTGGTCCTTGATTTGGAAAATTTACTAGAGGATTATGAGCGTTCAATAACAATGCTAAGAAGAATCAGAAATGTCTTAGAACAACTAGAAAAATTAGGCGCTCCATCTGACCAAATAAGGGCATTACTAGGCAATACTCGCAGACCAGAATCATTACCGGTTTTGGCTAAAGAAACTCGTGCTCTCATCCAAAAAGCGCTTGACGACATTCACCTAGAAGCAGATATGAGAGATGCCGGTTCTTCTATTCGCCTAGAAGCCACAACAAGTGCTCTCGAAGAATTGCTCACTCAATTGGATGCAAGCGGTTTCGTCGATGGAGAGGTAAGGGGGTCTCTATGGGATTTCAAGAGAGATGGAATATTACCATATGAGAGAGACAACCTTCCATCTGCTCAAAGAGAACCTGTAGATGATGCAACTGTCCAGGAGATGAACTCCGAACTAATAGACCAAGAAATCGCTGTAATCACAGAGGAAAGCCAAATCACTGAAGAATGGGAAGAGATGACTACTCCTGTAGAAGAAGTAGAGCCAGAAGTTGCTAAGACTCACAAAGACAGTTATGATGATGCAAGGTCTAGCCTAGAAGAAGAATTGGCAAGATTAGATGCTCGCTGGGATAAGAGAGTTGAACCAGCAGATTTCGTAATGGGTGACGATTCAGGCTTGAGCGACCTCGAGGAATCTATGGATGGATTTGACCTCTGAGGCGGTTCTATGGGCGCACAATATCCAATGTATTTGGAGAAATTAGCATTCTTAGGATTGCTAATTCTGGCGATCTTTTCAGGAAATATGCTCGCAGGCCACCTTTCGGGATACCAGTTATGGCTTTCATGGATTTGTGGAATCCCATTATTGTTATTTGTAGTTGCAGAATTTGTTGGACGAATTATCCAAAAGGTGCATGTTAGATAACTAACATTTTGATGAATATCTAAATTCAATCCCTAGAACTTGGGGAGAACGAGGATTCAATCAAGCCCCAGAACCTCTGCCATGGAATAACGTATCTTAGAAGTGCCATCATCCCCAAGAACAACAATGCAGAAATAACTAGCCCATAGGTAAGTGTCAATTCGATTGATTCACTAACTTGTGATGCCCATTGCGACCCTGTAATGCCTGAAACCCAATCTAACAACACAGAGTGGAATCCTAATGCGATAGTTGTAGCGATAATCGTTAATGATAAGAAAATCGCAGTATGGCGAAGATGCCCATTCATCAAGTTGTCCATTTGAGCAACATATTCAGGGTCTCTCTTACATGATTCAGGTAATCTGTAAGCGTATTCCAACAAGCGAATTACTCCAAATGCTGATTCCTGGAATACCATCATCAAACATGCGATTAGAATTAATGAAAACTGCTCAGCTGTGACCAACCCGAATACTGTCGGTTCTGATACAATGATCTCCAAGGTTGTTAACTGGTCACCATATGTCCCCAATTGATTCTTGATTAGAGGGAACGTTAGAATCGCGTGAACACCGAGGAATAGTAAAGTGAATCCAATCGACCACGCCACTCCTCTTCTAGAGAGTCCCCATATGCCTTTTGCACCTGTGATTAAAGGAAGCAAGTACACTGCTAAAATTACTATTGAAAGCATCATCAGAAGCGGCCATTCAAGCAATTTCAAAACGTCATTATCAGGAACACTCCAACCATCTTGGAATAGTTGCCAAACATATCCTAAGGTGAAGCGACCTGCTAGTAATACGATTAAACCAATCACAAATCCGAGACGGACCCTCTGCTGCACAGTAGGGGTTTGGAATGCAAGTAGAGCCATTAGCCCTCCAAGGCCTAAACCAAGCCCGATCGGCACATAGAAGCGCGCTAAGCCATCATTGCCAGTACCGGTTAGCCAATCAGCAAGAGGTAATTCTGTGGCCAATCCTGCCTCTAGAGTATCGAACAGAAGTGTGTGGTCGATGCTGCCAACCACGTAGGTTGAAACGACTTCTAGATACATCCAAACAAGAGCGAGAGTCGCTAGAACCTGAAGTGTGACAATCTGCCATTGAACACGCAATTGTCGTAAATGGAGGGACCTTGCTCCCTCTCCTTGTGGGTTACTTCGCCTGCCATGATATCACCTCAGTACCCTCTCACCTGCAATAATGCCTGAGACAAGTCCATGTCGGGCATCCAATCTATTACCTGGCTTCCAAATCCGGCCAAAGAAGTAAGTCTGTTTTGTCTTTCGATTTTCAAAACCTCGTAAGACATACGTGGAATTCTGCTGACCAGTCTCTCGAAGTCTATCGATGACGGCGAAAGGACGGTCACTTCGTGGCCTCTACCAACTAAGTCTCTAACAGCCGCAGGAACTGTTCCATCACCTTCGCATGAAGATATGATGAACACAGGGCTTCCACGGCTGAATCTAGCAGCAAGGCTGTTGGTCACAGCCTGTAATGGCATTGCACCTTTTGGTGCTACACCAGCAAGCGATGATAGAATCTTGAAGTATTGCTTGTCTCCTGTATCAGGAGGTAGGAACGACAATTTCTCATCATAAATTGTCAACGCAACTGAGTCTCTTCTCTTCAAGAAGAATGATGCCAGACTAGCAGCTGCGACAGTACCCATCTCTAATGGATTCTTCAGTACAGTTCCAATTCTAGCGATGTCCCTGCTGTCAAGGATTATGTATAGGTCGGTCACAGCATCCCTACACTTTTCGTTAATCATTAGGTCTCCAGTTCTTGCGAATGCTTTCCAATTGATGTTTTTGAATGGGTCTCCCGGAACATATTCTCTCAGAGAGTAGAATTCCGTACCGGGCCCGGGAGTCCTCAATGTGGTTGCTCCAGTGTACATCTTCGCTGTTCTAGATCGGATGAATGCTTCCTCAACGTCTCTTATCTGTGGGAAGACAATCATATCAGAATGGTGGTCGACATACATTTCTTCAACCGAGAGATTGAATGTATTTCTGTATCGAAGAGAAACAGGACCAATCGAATAGTGGCCTCTCAGCGGACACCTTAGCACGTATCTGATTCTAGCACTCTCTCCAGGTTTTAGATTGAGTTTCATCTGGTTTAGACCACTTCTCAATTTCATTTCGTGAGGAATGTTATCGTATACTTCCAATTGTTGTGTTTTCCTACGGCTTCGATTGGTCACTAGAAGTTCTACGTACAAATCGTCTCCTTTGTACAGATTATCGGCAGATAGCGTTCTCTGAACTTCAACATCACCATGACCGCTAATCCATGAGTTAACCATGATGAAAGCAATGAATGCGATTCCCAAAATCATCATCTGATGATTGGAAATCATCATTCCTATCAAAATTAGAGCGATACCACCTGTGAATGTAAAAGATGCTTTTCTAGTCCACATTTGTCATCACCTCACGATTTCCCCCAGACCTTGATTCGTTTCACGATTGCAACGGTCTGTTCCAATGAATAGTTTTTGTTTTCAAATACGAACTTAACAAGTATCGGGTCTTCGATCATAGATTGTAATTCCCTTGCTGGGAGCGCATCGAATTCTTCACGAGTCAAACCGTTTTGGTTTCTGACTTTTGACAAGAAAACCTGTTTGATTTTATTCGACTTAGCGTAATAAGTGTACCGATTCGCATCTCCGAATCCGTAGTAAATAATACTGAAAACGTGTCTCCATGCTTCAGGGTCTTTCTTTTTAAGTAGCACTGCTTCGAATGCAATAAACAGGATTAGGAATAAAAGAAGCATAGCAAGACCTTCACCTGTGAAGTAGACTAGAAGGAAGTACACCGTGTTGTATGATTCTGACGCCAGATTCGGCTGAATATGCCTGCTTTCATCGAAAATTACCATTGCATTTGGAGAGAATCCAGGGGCATCTGGTGAAGAGCCATCGGTTTCAGGGTCGACAAGTGAATCAGCGATGTAATCAATGGCCCATTTACGATTGTCGTTTGTTGGAATTGGTTTATTTGCATCTCCGTACTTTCCGTCATTGTAGCCTTCGTAGTCATAAAGTGCATTTGTCAGGATTGAACCATCAGCGATAAAGGTGATTCTTCCACCATCTTTCAGATTACAGTCTTGGCTAATGCAAACCTCGATTGAGAGATTGAATTGTCCCCACTCGTCTGGAGTTTCGGCTGTTTGTTCTGAACCCACCCATATCTCTCCGTCACCGTTTACGTCGATGGTTGCTTCAGCAGAAGTGTATGCTCTGACCTCGGTCTTTGCCATTCCAGTTTTTGCGTTTGGAATAATATCAATGCCCGTGATATTGTTCGTTAGAACTTGATATGAAGCATCGTAAGAAATCGCTCCGTTCTGCCAGTGCTGCTCGCAAACCCCAGCATCTGATTTTGCCATTGTTCGACCATCGTATACCTTACAGATGTGTGCTCCAGTGTTCATTACAGACCATCTGCTGTGATTGTCTAATGTTGCTGGGTCTAACTGGTTTCCATCCATCCCACATGGTGCTTCTTGTATGCACATCCATACGAAATTGTAGTCTAATTCTGTGACGTATACAGTGTCGTAGAGCTGAACTCCTTTGAATCTGACACCAAATGCTTCTGCGATTGTTGATGAATAACCGAAATCATCCATTACAAGCACATCGCCACCTGCAAATACAAATTCCTTGATTGCGTTTACTTCAGCAGGTGAATAACCATCCTCTGCAGCAAATGTCAGCAACCCATCTGATGAAAACTGAGGTAGAGAGAGCGTATCTCTTTCAACTCCTGCAACGATAAAGGTCGTATTTGATGGATCTTCAATATCGGCTAGTAGTAGTGGGGAAGAAACTAGAGACTTTGTTTCAATTCCCATGTCGTTCAAATCTTGCCTAAATGCAGACATGTCATCCCAATCTTCACCGTATGCGGAATGTGCTGATGTATTACCGATATTAATTACCTGAGATACTACAGTTGATAGAAGCATGATGAGAACGAACCAAAACGCCAACTGAAGAGCAATTCTCTTCTTATTGATTCGCGGGCCGTCACTCATTTTTACTCCTCCTAGTACGAGATTCAGACATAGACGGAAATTAGTGGGTTTAGAATGTTGTGCCTATGTGATAATTAGGTGCTCACCTGCGAAGGACTACACGCTCTTCGATTTCCCTTACTTCTTGAGCAGGGATTGCACACAAATTATTCTTCATTGCCCAAGGCAATTTATTGACATCAATCTCTTGTTCCACTTTAACCATAATCTCTGTGATATCACCGGTTCGAGGATCGATTACAATGTCTTGTAAAATGCCCAATAATTCACCGCGGGAATCAACAACCTTCCTATTGATGAATTCATTGCTGAAACTTGGCATCTAACCACTCCGCCCTTACATATCGTACAATATCTAACCTCTTCAAACAACCGGATATTGGGATTACATTGATTCCATTCCGAAACTTGTATCTCTGCTTCTCTTGATGTTTGATAGCCCAGAGGTCAGCCTTTCTTCCATCTTGGAATAATACTCGAGCATGTCTGGTGTGACTGTAGGTCGCACTCTTGAAATCGCTTCTTCAAAGTGAGATTTTGTCACGGTTTTCTTATTTGCTCTCATTGCAATAAGAGCGGCCTCTCTACAGACGGCTTCGATATCTGCGCCTGTGAAACCTTCCATTTCACCTAAAATATCCTTCATCGAGAATTTCCCTATTGGCATTCCTGCACTGTGAATATCCATGATAGATTCCCTTGCAAGTTTGTCTGGAGGTGGTACGTGAAGAACTCTCTCAAATCTTCCACTTCTCAATAGAGCAGGGTCTATCATCTCTGGTCTATTTGTAGCAGCGACTACGATTACTCCATCTAGGCTCTCTACCCCGTCCATACTTGCCAATAATTGGTTCACAACTCGGTTTGCAACGTCAGAACCACCTGATTGGGAGTTGGATGAACGCATACCTGCAATCGACTCGAATTCATCAAGGAAGATGATTGAAGGAGAGGATTGTTTTGCCTTTTTGAAAATCTCTCTGATTGCTTTTTCAGACTCTCCAACCCATTTAGATATCAACTCAGGTCCTTTTATTGAGATGAAGTTGGCCTTAGCTTCATTAGCAATCGCTTTTGCTAGCAAGGTTTTTCCTGTACCTGGTGCGCCGAATAACACAATTCCTCGAGGTGGTTTGATACCAAAGTGTTCGAATAATTCCGGCTTGGTTAATGGCCATTCAACACTCTCTTTGAGTCTGTTCTTAATTTCCTCTAATCCTCCAACGCTTTCCCAAGATACATCAGGGATTTCTACGTAAATTTCTCTTAGCGCGCTTGGCTCGATTTCTCTAATTGCTAAACGGAAATCATCCATTCTGACTTCCATTTTCTCAAGTACTTCGGGTGGAATTGTGTCCTCGTCTAAATCGATTTCTGGAAGGTATCTTCGCAGTGCTTTCATCGCTGATTCTCTCACTAGAGCGGCGAGGTCTGCACCTACGAACCCGTATGAATTTTCTAGAACCCAATCAACATCAAAATCGTCTGCGATTGGCATTTGCCTAGTGTGGACATCCAAGATTTCCTTTCTGCCCTCTCTGTCCGGCACACCGATTTCAATCTCTCTGTCGAATCTTCCTGGCCTTCTTAGCGCAGGGTCCATTGCATCTCTTCTGTTTGTCGCACCGATAACGATGACATTGTCTCTGCCTTGCATACCATCCATTAGAGTTAGCATTTGGGCGACTACTCTTCGCTCAACTTCGCCACTTACGTCTTCTCTCTTTGGACAAATCGAATCGATTTCATCCACGAAAATAATCGCTGGAGCATTATTGGAGGCCTCATCGAAAATCTCTCTGAGTTGCTTTTCGGATTCACCATAATATTTTGAAATAATTTCTGGACCATTGATAGTCGCAAAATGGGCATTGGTTTCAGTCGCAACCGCCTTTGCAATCATCGTTTTACCAGTACCTGGAGGCCCGTGTAGTAAAACACCCTTTGGCGGGTCAATACCTAACCTTCTGAATAGCTCAGGGTGCTTTAGTGGAAGTTCAATCATCTCACGGACTTTCTGCAATTGTGAACCAATACCTCCGATATCTTCGTAGGTGATTCCTTGATTGCTGCCCACTTGGTCATCATCGATTGCTTCGTCCTTGATGACGATCTCAGTATCTGAGTTGACCTTGACAATTCCCTTTGGATTTGTTTGCAGTACAGCGAAAGGTAGTGCTTCTGCAAACAATGTCATACCTGGAATAAAAATCCTGTCGCCTGCCATCACCGGCCTTTTGTTTAGACCTCTTCTAGCGAATCCTTCGATTCCCGGTCCAAATTTGACCTGTTGCTTGTTAGCCATAACTGGAGATAAGACCAATTTTTTACAAACGGCAGCATCGACTTTCGAAACTGTGACCTTGTCACCAAGGCTCACTCCTGCATTTTTCCGAATAATTCCATCGATTCTGATAATGTCCATGTTAGTGTCTTCTGGTCTGCTTCTCCAATAAATCGCCGCAGTAGAACGATTTTCACTCTTGATTTCAACAATATCGCCGGGTTTCAAATCCATCTCATTATTACCACTTATTCTAGCGCGACCATGTCCGACGTCACTCGGAATCGCTTTGGATACCTTCAAAGAAATAGACTCACTATCATCCTTTGCCATAGATTACCCTCCTCTCAAAGGCTCTTAAAGTAAGTATGCTTTTAATCTGTGGTTATTGCTGAATCCGGTGGATTCATTTCCTTCATGTTCTAGGCCCAGCCATGACGCATGTTCTTGAGGCCGGTCTAGAGTTAATTGAAAACAAAAATCCTATCGGGCTACCAAAAGTTAGAGGATACAACATCATCAACGGTCAGTTGACTTCTGCATCTGATGGATCTGTTTTCACAAGCAATAACCCTGCAAAACTAGTCGATGAACTAGGTGAATTCCCACTATCCACCAGAGAAGATGTACACGATGCAATTGCAGCTGCCCGCTCTGCCTTAGCGGGATGGTCATCAACTCCGGCGCCTGTTCGAGGACAAATTATTGGTAATATGGGCCGTCTTTTGATGGAGAATAAAGAAGACTTGGTTCGACTGCAAGCCCGTGAAATCGGCAAGACACTGAAAGAGTGTGGTGGTGAAATTCAAGAAGCGATAGACACCTGTCTGTTTTTCCAATCTGAAGGGCGCCGTCTATATGGTCAAACTGTGAACTCTGAATTACCTGACAAAGAATTGTTCACTTACAGAAGACCTCTAGGTGTTTGTGGTATAATCAACGCATGCAATTTCCCGTCTGCTGTACCGTTTTGGAAGATGATTCCAGCAATCATTTGTGGAAACACCTGTGTCTGGAAATCTCCTCAAGATTCCCCTCTGCTATCCTACGCCCTCGCACGTGTGATGCACCAAGCAGGACTTCCTGATGGGGTAATCAATCTAGTTCACGGCAAAGGAAGCGGAGCCGGACAATACATTGTGGATGCGGTTGATGAAGGACTAATCAACAAAATTTCTTTCACGGGTAGCACCGCTGTTGGCAAGGCTATTGGCGAAGTCTGTGGAAGAAACCTAGTTTCGTGCAGCCTAGAATTAGGTGGAAAGAATCCACTAGTCGTTATGCCATCTGCCGATATTGACAACGCAGTCGCTGGCGCATACTGGGGCGGATTTGGTACAGCAGGTCAAAGATGTACCAGCCTTGGTAATCTGATTCTTCACAAAGACATCTATGATGAATTCATGGAGAAATTCATGGAAAAGGTGAAAACTACGCGAATCGGAGATTCGCTGAAACATTCCGATGTTTTGTACGGATCAATGCTTTCAGAAAAGTACGCTGTTGATTTCCTAGAAGGCCTAGAAATGGTCGAGGGCGATGGAGCAACAAAACTCTGGGGGCAGGGAAGAATTGCTACTGGCAATACTCCAGATAATTTCAGGGTACTCCTGAAGATGGAGTATTCATGTGGCCACACGTTTATGCTGATGTCACAGAAGACATGAATTGCTTCCACGAAGAGGTATTTGGACCGGTTGTCACCGTGGTAAAGGCGAATGATTTCGACCATGCTTTACATCTAGCAAATGCTAGTCCATACGGGCTATCGAGTGCAATTTACACCAATGACCGCCTTGAAGCATATCGATTCAAGACCGGAATAAAGGCAGGGATGACCGGTATTAACAACTCAACAACCGGCGCTGAAGCTCACCTTCCATTCGGTGGAGTGAAAGGCAGCGGAAACGGCACTCGTGAGTCTGGAATATGGGTGATTGAAGCATACTCATATTGGCACGCAGTAAACGACGAATTGTCCGGCAAGTTGCAACTTGCACAGATGGACGTCGACGAAATCGAAATGGTCGAAGCCGAAGTTGACTTCTCAATTCTCAGTTAAACAACATCCGAACAGGTCAAAGACCCCATGGTAGGTGGCCTGCTTTATCCGACCCCTATAGGGGTCGGGGCTGGTGTACCAAATGGGTGAAGGACTCAAACTTCCAATGCTAAACGGAATGGGCAGAACAAACAGAATAGACAACTGGTGGGCTCAACCTCTTACTATGGGAATTGCGCTTATTGCGGCTATGATTTACACATTCTGGAGAGTCGTTTTCTTCTCCGACCACATCTCATACGATGTCAATGGCGCTCTAGTCACATCCCCTATGTTCTCTCCAAATGTTCTCGAATGGAACATGTTCAGCGGCTGGAACCACCCCTCTTGGGTCAACGCAGCAGTTCTAATTCTATGGATTCCTTTCTCCTTCAGAGGAACCTGCTATTACATGAGGAGAGTCTACTACAGGACCTTCTTCGCTAGCCCAACTGGTTGCTGGGTTGATGAGCCGGAAATTAACAAACAAATCGGCTACAAAGGAGAAAAGAGACTTTTCATCGTCAACAACCTTCACCGCTACTTCCTCTACATGGTAATCCCGATTCTGCTAATCAAGTGGTGGGATATCACCCACACTATGACTTTCTCAAATGATGCATACGGTATTTCTGGTGGAACAATCATCCTGCTTTTGGAATCTATTTGTCTAACGATGTATGTCACTTCATGTCACGCTTTGAGACACCTTTCGGGTGGTATGCTTGATAGATGGGCTACTGGAATTTCTAGAATTCGAGGAAAGATGTTCTCTAAAATTAGTGTTATCAACAGAGACCACGGTTTCTGGTTCTGGGTATCTCTTGGCCTTGTTTTCGTTGGTGATGCTTGGACTATTGCATGCTCAAAGGGCATGATTACAGATTTCAGCCTAGTTCTAATCGGAGGTGCATAAAATGGCTGAAGAATACTCCTCCTATGAGTACGACGTTATCGTTATCGGTGCCGGAGGCGCAGGTCTGCGAGCGGCTATCGAAGCGGCAAGAAGCGGGGCAAAAACCGCCATGATCACCAAGTCTCTACTTGGTAAGGCTCACACTGTAATGGCCGAGGGCGGTTGTGCTGCTGCTTCGCAAAACGCCGACCCAAGAGACGGTTGGAAAGTTCACTTCCATGACACCATGAAGGGAAGCAAGTGGCTTGCTGACTGGCGCATGGCTGAATTCCATGCAAAGGAAGCACCAGACCGTGTTCGAGAATTAGAACAATGGGGCGCTGTCTTTGATAGAACGCCAAAGAACGTAATCAATCAGAGAAACTTCGGCGGACACACATTCCCTCGTCTTGCTCACGTAGGAGATGCTACAGGACTCGAAATCATTCGAACTCTGCAAGAAAGAGGAATCCACGAAGGCATCGATATCTTCACTGAATACACTGTGAGACACCTTCTCAAAGAAGGCGACAGAGTCACCGGTTGTGTAGCATATACTCGTGTTGATGGAGACTTCCACGCTTTTTCTGCAAAGTCGGTTGTTTTAGCAACTGGAGGAATTACTCGCTGCTGGTCGGTTTGTTCCGGATCTTGGGAGTATACTGGAGACGGACACGCACTTGCGCTGTGGGCTGGAGCAGAACTAAGAGACATGGAGTTCGTTCAATTCCATCCTACTGGAATGGTTTGGCCTCCATCGGTTAGAGGAATCCTAGTCACTGAAGGTGTACGTGGAGAAGGTGGACGCCTACTCAACAACAAAGATGAGAGATTCATGTTTGAATATGTACCTGAAATGTTCAAGGGTGACCACGCAGAAACGATAGAGGAATCTGACCAGTGGGTTGCTGAAGTCGTTTCTGGCAAATTAGCAACTGTACGAAGACCCCCTGAATTGCTTACTCGTGATGTAGTTGCGAAGGCGATTAACAGTGAGGTCAAAGCCGGTAGAGGTAGCCCCCACGGCGGAGCATTCCTAGATATCTCTCATAGAGGAGAAGCCGCAATTCTAGCTAAATTACCGTCAATGCACCACCAATTCAAGGAATTAGCCGGTGTTGACATATCGAAGGAGCCAATGGAAGTTGGACCTACTGCCCACTACGTAATGGGCGGTGTTAGAGTAGATGCAGAAACCCAAGAAACCAGCGTTAGTGGATTATATGCTTGTGGTGAAGTCGCTAGCGGACTTCACGGTGCTAACAGGCTTGGAGGAAATTCTCTCTCCGACCTCATTGTATTTGGAAAGAGAGCCGGAGAACACGCAGCAAAGCGTGCAAAGGACTTGGCCCAGCCAACAATTGATGATTCTCAAGTCCAATCAGCCATCGAAGAAATGCTAGCCCCACTAGGCAGAGGCGAGGGCGAAAACCCCGGTGGAATTTACGACCAAATGCGTGACATGATGCAAGAAAAAGTCGGCATCATTCGAACTAAGGCTGAATTGGAAGAAGCCTTGGATGACCTAAAAGCATTCAGTGATAGGGAAAAGAAGTGTTTCCCAGGCACAAGCAGAAAATACAATTCTGGCTGGCACCAAGCATTGGACCTCAAGAACATGGTCGATATCTCAATGGTTGCGACGATGGCTGCTCTTGCTCGTGAAGAAAGTAGAGGTGGTCATACCCGTGACGACTTCCCCGGGCACAACGACGAGTTTTGGGGCAAGAACCTAAACATCGTTTGGATGGAAAATGGTGAAATCAAAATCAGGCAGGAAGAGGTCGAAGAAATGCGCGATGACCTAAAGGATGCAATCAAGGAAGTCAAGGAAATGATTGCGGAAAGAGCCGCTGAACAAGGAGGTGGCAAGTGATGTCACTCAAGGGTACAAATCAGAAATTCAGAGTCCTTCGTGGTGAAGGCGAAGAGGCAGAATTAGTTGATTATGAAATAGAATTAGACGAAGGTATGGTCGTTCTAGATTGTATGCACAGAATTCAACACGAACAACAACCGGATTTGGCGGTTCGCTGGAATTGTAAAGCCGGCAAGTGCGGCTCTTGTAGTGCAGAAATCAACGGTAGACCTCGTTTAATGTGTATGACAAGAATGTCTGATGTTGTCGCTGAGACGCCAAAAGACCAGCCAATAGAAGTTAGGCCAATGAAGACCTTCCCTCACATCAAAGATCTTGTCACTGATGTTTCATGGAACTATGAAGTCGCTCAGAGAATTAAGCCTATCAAAGGCCCTGAGGAGCCAAACTGGGAATTCAATCAACATGAAGCACACAGAGTTCAGCAATTCAGAGAATGTATCGAGTGTTTCCTGTGCGTAAACTCATGTCACGTCCTCAGAGACCACCAATTATTCGATGAATTTGCAGGACCAAGGAACCTGGTTCGACTTGCTCAATATGAGATGCACCCTCTTGATGAGGAAGACCGAATCCCAGAAATCAAGAAAGAATTCGGTGTCGAGTACTGTAATATTACACGCTGCTGTACTGAAGTTTGTCCTGCTGGAATTCAAATCACAGATGATGCAATCATCCAACTCAAAGAAAGAGTTGTCGACAGGTATTATGACCCTCTACAAAGAGTTTGGAGAGCAATAACCGGAAAGAAAGTCCGAATGTGATATTCATCAAACTGGTGATATCATGGGCTCTCCTAAAGTACTTGAGTTCTTATTTGTAAGAAATGATAAGATCTCGATTCCAATTTTGGCCCTCGGATTATCCTTATTATTGTATAGAAACAATCTGATGTCGATATTTTATCTATCGTTTATTATTTTCTTATTTTGGCTTTCAGTACGCCTGTTGTCGAAAACTAAACTCTTCGCAGGTGGAGTTAGTGATAATAGCAAACCGAGTTTCAAAAGAAAGGCAAAGATTTTTTCTTTCATTATTGTAATATTGATTTCAGTACTAATTATCACCGCTTCTATTGCACTAAATTTCGCAGAAGAATTCGGGAGACCCTCCAGAATTTGACTCTATCAACTACAAGGACGGTACATTCCACAATCAGGAAGAAACCACGCTTGGTTCTTCAACAGATGCTTCATTCTGGGGAACATTATCTGATTATATGGTCAGTGATGACCAACGGTCACCCAATGTCGAGTTACCCTCCAAACCATTCACGCTTGAAACCTTAGATTCTGAGGAAGTTAGTATTACTTGGCTAGGGCACTCAACTATCTTCATCAGGTCAAATAATATCACTCTGATAACCGACCCCTTGTTTGGTGATGATGGAGCAGGGCCTCTTTCCTTAGGACCAAGACCATTCCCCTACGAGAATAGTTACACCTCGACCAATTGCCTGAAATGGATTATGTTTTCATCTCTCATGACCATTATGACCATCTTGATATGGATACGGTAAAGTTCCTCAAGAATTCGCAATTTTTTGTTCCGTTAGGTGTTGCTTCGCACCTTCTTGAATGGGGTATTGCAAAGGAAAATGTCAACGAATTTGATTGGTATGATGAAAAGGAAATCTCATCGGATTTGCAGGTTGTGATGACCCCAGCAAGACACTTTAGTGGTCGAGGACTAATGAACGGGGACACTACTCTTTGGGGGTCTTGGGTGTTCAATTTACACGGTAATAACATCTACTTCAGCGGAGATACTGGCTACATGAAAGAATTCGCAGTAATAGGAGAAAATTACGGTCCATTCGACATTGCTTTTCTTGAATCAGGTCAATACAACATAGCTTGGAAGGAGATACACATGATGCCTGCTGAGGTTGTTCAAGCCGGCATAGATTTGCGAGCAGAATCAATTCTCCCAATTCACAACTCAAAATTCGAGTTAGCGCTACATCATTGGGATGACCCGCTTGAATTGGTCTCAACAAAAGGATTGGAGCGAAATTTGACAGTTGCCACACCTATGATAGGTGAGAACTTCATCCTTGGAAAATTAGTTCCCCAAGATGACTGGTGGAGAAATGTTTCAATCGGTGAGCAACCCTTTCTCAAAGAAAGCCCAATAGTCGGAATATTACTTGCTCCAATGAATCTTATCGCATTACTATGGGTAATTCTACCGAGGACAAATTCTATCGAAAACGATTCTGAGGAATGATTTTTAACGATAAACCAGAGCAATAAACCATGCCAGAATTAGGTCATTACGTCCTATACGTAAGAGATATGCAACCGATGGTAGATTTCTACACTGAAATTGTAGGACTAGATATTGCAGGAACGACATTCGGGGGCCGTGCTACTGCACTTACAGGCGGAAGAACCCATCATGAACTCTTATTGATTGAAGTTGGAAATGCGCCAGGCCCACTTACTGGTCATCGAATTGGCCTTTATCACGCAGGATGGTGTATTGGTGAAGATGATGACGATCTACGGAAAGCGCTAGAAAAATGCAAATCGTCCGGCGTAAATATTGTTGGCACCTCCGACCATGGGATTTCTCATTCCCTATATGTTAAGGACCCAGATGGCAATGAAATCGAACTATACGTTGATGTAAAGGAATTTGACTGGCAAAACGATGATTCTTGGATGGACCATCCTGTGCAACCACTATATTTGTGAAGCAAAATGTTTGAATCCGCTGGCTCTTTTTCTCACATGATGAGAGTTCATTGTTTGGGTGGTGGCCTCGTCGGCTCGTTTGTCACAAGGAAATTGGTGGAAGCCAATTTTGAAGTTCATCTCTACGATATCATTCACCGAAACACAGATGCTATTTTCCATCTTGAAAGCGCCTTAGATTCAGACCACTCAGAGGCTGACATAATCGTAAACATGGTCCCCGGTTCAATAGGACACAGAGTGGTTGACAGGCTGAAAAATGCTGGTCAGCGCATTATTGACCTATCATTTAGCGAAGAAACTCCAGATCGCTTTTCAGATATCAAAAGCTCAATTCTTTGGGATGTAGGAATCGCTCCCGGCCTCTCAAACATGCTCGTAGCCCTTGCTTCAAGGAAGTACGGAGAATTGGATAAGGTTTCAATCAAAGTCGGAGGAAACCCTAGCGTTCCCGACGAGGATTGGTCCTACATGGCTCCGTTTTCACCTCATGACGTGATTGCTGAATATACAAGGCCAGCACGAATAATCAGAGATGGTAGTATGGTTGCTGTACCTGCAATGTCTGAATTACACGAGATAGATGCTAGTGGAAGAGTAATGGAGGCTTTTCTTACAGATGGTTTGAGATCGCTCACCAACATACCTTGCGCTAACATGGGAGAATACACAGTTAGGTGGCCGGGGCACATTCAAAAATATCAACAAACAAATCTCCGCCCTGATGAATTGGTTGAATCTTGGAAATTCAATCCTCAGCGACCCGAATTTACTTGGATGGAAGTCCGCATTGAGGCGGGTGATACAACTGAAGTTTGGACTGTTGAGGACCAAGGAAAAGATGGTGATTCTAGCATGGCTCGAACCACTGGACTTGTGACTTACTCGTGCGCATTGGCTTGGTCGAAAAATGATTTATTCAGCAGTGGAGTTTTCGCCCCTGAAGATTTGCCCACAGAGGTAATTGAATCGATTATTCAAACTATGAAAGAAGAAGGTGTTTCAATTGAAATTGAAACATCAGTCGCTTAATCGGATTAATTCTGCACCTTGAGTGACTTGGTCACCTGCTGCAAAGTGAATAGCCTCAACAACAGCATCCCGGTCTGCGATAATTTTGTGTTCCATCTTCATCGCTTCCATAATCAACAATTGGTCACCTGCACTAACTTCTTGTCCTTCTTTTACAAAGACATCCAAGACTTTACCTGGCATTGGCGCTGTTAGATTACCATCATCTTCTGCACCTGCTACACCTGGTTCAACTACCTCGAATTGTAAGGTATGGCCCATGAAATGAACCCACCAGACATCTCCAACTTTAACAGCCTCGACCTTGTATTTTCGTCCATCGATTTCCAACCATAGACCATCTCCTGTATGGAGAATTAATCCATTGTGCGAATAGATATGCCCATCTCGCTGTGGCTCAATTTCAGCCTTTCCGTTTGCGGTTTTAAACTCCATCAAGGATACCTCCTTGAGAGCATGCTGAATGTAGAAATGTGTTCAGAAGATGTTGCCCCTGTTGATATTGTTTTACCGTAATTCGTTTGTTCACAGACGCCAGCAATCAGTAAACCAGCCTCCTCAATTAAACTGGTTTGGTCGGGGCTCCATCCATTTGGCCACAACTTTCCAATCATATCTGTAGTTGTCCAGCCGTCGACGACATCCTTGTGACTACACAATTCAGTCAGGTAGCGGATGTTGGTTTTGCATCCAAGAACTACGAATTCCTCTAATGCCCTCTCCATTCTTTGAAGGGCCTCTTCTCTAGATGGTGCCCAAACGATTAACTTAGCCAACATTGGGTCATAATCTGGAGTTACCATGTCGCCTTCTCTAACCCCTGTATCAAGTCTAACACCTGGGCCGGTTGGAGCGATGAATCTCTTCAATTGGCCTATTGCCGGTAGGAAATTATTCTCAGGGTCTTCAGCATACAACCTGACTTCGATAGCATGCCCTCGCATGTTTAGCTCACCACAACTCATTGGCTCGCCAGCAGCGATTCTGAGTTGTTCTCTAACCAAGTCAACACCGGTCACCATTTCTGTGACTGGATGTTCCACCTGGATTCTAGTATTCATTTCAAGGAAGAAAAATTCGCCTTTGGGTGTGACAAGGAATTCTACTGTTCCTGCTCCTACGTAATCAACAGCCTCGGCTGCAGCACAAGCGGCTTTGCCCATTTCTTCTCGCAATTCCCAGTCTAGGGCTACGCTTGGAGATTCTTCGAACACCTTTTGATGGCGTCTTTGAACACTGCATTCTCTTTCTCCAAGGTGAATAGTGCGGCCGTGTTGATCTGCTAGAACTTGGATTTCGATATGGCGACTGCCAACCAATAAACGCTCGACATAGACTCTGTCATCACCAAATGCATTGAGTGCCTCTCGCATGGCGGCCTTTGCTTCACTCTCCAAATTTGCAGGGTCATGAACCGCTCTCATTCCCTTTCCTCCGCCTCCAGCGGTAGCCTTCAGCAAGAGAGGGAATCCGACTTGAGGTGCAACTGCTAGAACCTCTTCAAGACCGCCTTCTACCTCTTCACCGGGTATAACCGGAACACCTGCTTTCTTCATTGCGATTCTCGCAGTCATCTTGTCTCCCATTTGCGAAATCGCAAACGGAGATGGGCCTATCCAGACTAATCCAGCATCCATTACCGCTTGTGCAAACTGTGCGTTCTCTGAAAGGAATCCAAATCCTGGATGGATTGAATCACAGCCATACTGCTGTGCGATGTCAAGAATTTGTTTTTGATTAAGATAAGTTTCAGCCAACCCTTCTCCCTGCAATTTAACAGCGATATCGGCTAATTCGGTAAATAAAGTCCCAGAATCATTATCGGCATAAATTGCAACTGATTCGACTTGTGCCTCTTTGCAGGCGCGCAAAATACGGCATGCAATCTCACCGCGATTTGCGACGAGAGTGCGTTTTAGCATTGTATCAATCCTCTTTCCATTGTGGATTTCTCTTGTCAAGGAATGAAGAGAGGCCTTCTTGTCCTTCGGGACTTCCTCTCATTCTGCTTGTGAAATCAAGAGTCCATTCTCTTAAGGACTCATCATCAGAATTCCATCGGTCGAAACCTAATGCTAGTTCCTTAGCAGCGGTTACCGCACAAGGACCTGTAGTCATTACTTCTGAAATTACCTTTGAAGCATCGAGTTGGTCATCTATTGCATCGATCATTCCAATTCGTAGCGCCTCAGTAGTATCCATTCTACCTGCAAGCATTGAATGTCGTCTGAAATTAGCACTTCCTACTCTTCTGTACACATATGGCCCAATTACTGCAGGCAAAATACCCAATTTACCTTCAGATAGGGCGATTTTGACGCCGCTTTGGCAAATTACGTGATCTAAACAAGCTATCAGGCCAGCGCCTCCGCCAAGGGCGACGCCCTGAATCAAACCGATTGTGAAACAAGGATGTGACCACAATCCGTTGAAGAGAGAATCGAGTCTTTTCGAATCTTTGCGGTTCTCTTCGGGGCTATTTGCACCCGCATCTCTCATCATGTTGATGTCGGCTCCAGCGCAGAAATGTTTGCCTTCTCCTGACAAGATTAGAACTCTCAAATTGTCTTGGCCATCGGAGTTTTTCAACTCTCCCGTGCGACCTACTGAGTTTTCTGCGGTCCACGAAAAAACTTCGATTAGTTCACTAATCATCTGTACGTTAAGAGCGTTGTACTTGTCTGGCCTTGTTAGTGAAACCTTTGCGATGCTTCCTTCGATTTCTAAGGAAATTAGGCTGGTTTCGGGTTTGTTTTTCATGTTAAATTCTCCAATTGCAAATTTAAATTTTCAATTACATTCTAAATACACCAAATCGCTCGTTTGGCAACTCTGCATTCTGACTTGCCGCTATGCAAAGTCCTAACACATCTCGTGTATCTCTAGGGTCGATTATGCCGTCATCCCAAAGTCGAGCGGTTGAATAATATGGGCTTCCTTCAGTCTCATATTTTTCTAGAATTGGGGCTCTGAAAGAATCTAGTTCTTCACCTTCCATCGGTTCTTTTCCTTCTCTAATCCTCTGGTCTTGTTTTACGGTTGTCAACACATCCGCTGCTTGAGGACCACCCATGACAGAAATTCTGCTATTAGGCCACATGAACAAAAATCTCGGGTCGTATGCTCTTCCGCACATTCCATAATTTCCAGCTCCGTGTGAACCACCGACAATTACGGTAAATTTTGGAACGTTAACACATGACACTGCTGTGACTAATTTTGCACCATCCTTTGCGATTCCACCTGCTTCGTAGTCCTTACCGACCATGAATCCTGTTATATTCTGTAAGAATACTAGAGGAATCCCTCTTTGTCCACAAAGTTCGACGAAGTGTGCTCCTTTGAGAGATGATTCAGAGAAAAGAATACCATTGTTTGCTACGATGCCTACCTTATAGCCATGAATATGAGCAAAGCCACAGATTAGGGTTTGACCGTACCTAGATTTGAATTCATGGAATCTGCTTCCATCGACTATCCTTGCGATTAATTCCTTTACGTCCACCGGCGTACGATTATCTTCAGGAATTAGACCGAGCAATTCGTCTGAATCGTAAAATGGATCTTCTGCCTCAATCCTATCAAATGGTGCTAATTCTCTTGTTCCAATATTTTCAACAATATTTCTCACCATTCTGAGTGCTTCTGGCTCGTCTTCAGCAAAATGGTCTGCTACTCCGCTCTGAGCGGTGTGAACATCAGCACCCCCAATTCTTCTGCGGTCACTTCTTCACCGGTTGCAGCCTTTACCAATGGAGGGCCTGCGAGGAAGATTGTTCCATTTCCTTTCACGATAATTGACTCGTCACTCATCGCTGGAACATATGCGCCTCCAGCGGTACAACTTCCAAGAACCGCTGCGATTTGTGGAATACCATCTCCAGACATTTTTGCCTGGTTCCTGAAAATTCTTCCAAAGTGACCAATATCAGGGAACACTTCATCTTGCATTGGAAGGAACGCTCCACCTGAATCTACGAGATAGATACAAGGGAGGTTGTTCTCGTGAGCGACTGTTTGTGCCCTAATGTGCTTCTTTACAGTCATTGGATAATACGACCCACCCTTAACGGTAGCATCGTTTGCTACGAAGAGACATTCTCTTCCATGGACTAGACCAACTCCTGTCACAATGCCCGCACTATTGGCTCTGCCGTCATACAAATCGTAAGCCGCTAATGGCGATAACTCAAGGAATGCGGTACCTGGGTCGATGATTTTCTCAATCCTTTCACGTGCAAGCATTTTCCCTCTGCTGCGATGTCTTTCTACGTATTTTCCACCGCCTCCTTGGTTAACTAAGTCAAGGCGAGACCGGAGGATTTCAATCAATTCTAGATTGTGTTTCTTACGTTTCTGAAAATCGGAGTCAGATTTGTTGACACGGGTTGGTAGCCTGTCCATTTCTGTCCCTCCATTCACTGCGATGCCTGAGTTTGACTTCAAACAACCGCTCAAACCCCTAGAATCAATCTTCCAATATCTCGCAACCCTGGCGCTAATCCAACAATCATTACACCAAGCACAATTAGGACTCTGAGGTGTTGTTGTCTAGACTCGACTCTCATCTCTGTAAACATCCAAACTATCAGCCCAACAATAGTCGCTTTTACTAAGAAAAATAACCAAGCGCCTTCACCAAAAATGTCCAACCCGTTACCAAATTGGATTACAGCATCTGAAACTGGATGTTTCTCGGAGTATCCATACCAATCTATTCCAACCATCGTGGCTAAACCGTCACACAATTGACCAAATAGCATTCCAGCTACCAACGGAGTTGCTAAGATTCCTTTAGGTGAAAGCATTTCAACAGGGTGAGAAGAACGGTCTTCAGATTCCCACTCATCAAGAGTTAATCCATCCGGAATAACGCCAACCTCATGTCCTGTTAATCTCAATTGTCTGAGATCTTCTTCCCCTATTTTCCAGACGATATATGTCACAACAAATGGTATTCCGACCACTACTAGTAATGGAATTATGACCTCGTGGTCCTTAGGCATTAATCCACTATCTTGCACCCAAGGGGTTGATGCTAATTGCGCCCAATGACCTAGACCCATCACGATTAGTCCACAAGCAAAAGCGAACATTGACCTTGAAATGGCGCCCCAATTCCATGTGTTTAACATAATGACTGCAATAGTGACAGCCCCTAGAATTGTACCTCCTAAAATCCAATTATCGCCTGAGTCATGTAAGGAAGCATTAGGTAGAATTAGAAGCGAAGTGAACATCAGATATGCTACCAATAAGGTAGCGAGCATCGACAGTTCGCTCTTCCTGTTGATATGCCCAATAATGGCTGATAGAATTAACCAGCCTGCGAGATGAATGTGTATTAGTGGCGAAATAAAGAGAACATCAATACCCTCTCCAAAATAGTCAGCATCTTCCATTACCCTTAGAACCGGTGCTAGTGAAACCCAAGAAATCAATGCCCATACCATTTTGTCATCAGTAGGCAATTGCCATTTTCTGAACAAGGCTTGCAGAACAATGACGGATGAAACCATTCCGAGAATATACAGCAGTGTTGACACCTGAATAACCTGCGTCACCGCTACTTCCTGCATCTTTTACAATCGGGTCCCAGATGTAGATTTTTACGAAATCATCCCAAAACAAGTCTGGGGCAAAAATCAATCCAGATATTACAACGAAGATTACTGTGCAGATTATACCAATTAGGATTGTTTCACCCTTGGAGAACTCGGTATCTTCCATGGTCTCTCCACTTGCGGTTAGGAGAAGAGTATTTTGCTAATTTCACTCTTCTTCAGCAGATAGTCTAGCAATCAAGTCGTCCTTCTTGCCACCAACTGGAAGGCCTGCAGCCTTGCACCTTTCTTTCAATTCAGCCACAGACAACTTGGAAAGATCTTCACCATGGTCGTGGTCATGGTCGTGGTCATGGTCGTGGTCGTGATCGTGGTCAGCAACTCTTGGTTCGTGAACTTCAACGAAGGATACCTTGCCTGCGTCAACAGCGTCTCTAAGGACAGTGACCAATCTGAATTTCATCATTGCTGAATTCGGGTCGAATAGCATTGTTTGAGGAACGACAATTGAAACATCATCGCCATCGAAACTAACCTCGAATCCTGATTGACCGGTATTGGATTCTAGCAATGCTGCAACCTTCTCTTCCTTGCCTTCAATGACCTTTACAATCTTGTAATCATACTTCAAGGTCTTACCAGCCATAGGATGGTTGTAGTCGATTCTTGCTCTTCCAGCAGCCAAGTAAGAAAGCGTTCCTTGACGACCTTCGATTGTGACCGGACCTCCGATGTAAAGGGACTTTGGGTCTCTTACGTGGCGAACCAATTTGTCAATGGATATGGTTTCGATTTGTTCTGGGTCTTTTTCACCATATGCATCTGCAGGAGCGATTTCAAGGGATACATCCTTGTTTGCTTTTGCAGACAGCAAACTCTCTTCAAAACCAGCGATTAGGTTTCCTGAACCTACTACACAAACCAGAGGTGTGTATTCACGCCCCTCTTGGTGTACTTCGTGCTTCTTTGCGGTTTCTTCTCTGGTTGTTTCTACTAATTCACCAGATTCTGCGTAGTATAAGTCGTAATCAACGTGGACTATGGTTCCTTCATCCATGGTATTCACCTTCCCCAGCATACGGGAATAAACGGCCGACTTAACTTCCCTATTTCAATGAGTTGGATGCTTCTTGGGCATCCAAATCTTCAGACTGGCTAGCATCATAAAGATCCATCCTGCCCAAACGAGGTGGATTCCTGGCAAATCATAAACCATGATTCTAACCAAATCGCTTCCCTCCATCAAAGACTGAGCTTGGGTTCCATCCATGATTAGAACTAAATCGCCATGCAACATACTTATTCTATCAACTTCGGACCTCGCACGAGTATCAAATCTAAGCACACCTGGCTCTACTGTTTCGAGTAATTCACCATCTTCGTAAACATTGATTTTGGCACCCAGATATCCATCTCCTACTTCTAGGCCTTCAGTTTCTTTGACGACCTCGACAAACTCGAATTCGTACCCACCCCATTCAACCCGCTCGTCCTTGACTAAGGTCACGCTGTGGGCGAAGGTTCCTCTATCGATAATCGTTGTACTCAGAACATGTCCAATGATTATCAGAACCAAGCCAAAATGAATTACGTGAGCATAGAATGGTATTTTCTTTTCTCGGATTCACGAATCAGAGATATTGTTGCTGGCAGTGCCATCAAGGCTGGAATCAACACGATTAGACCGATTTGGCCACGACTGATGTTAGCTCCGATTATATCTGTTGAATCATAGCTAAGACTGTTGCCGAATAACCATGCTATGCCAACTACGAGAGGGGTTGAACAAAGTAGGTAAAACACTCTATCGGGATACTTTCTCATACTCCACATCGTTAGAGAAATCATCAGTGCTGCAATGAAAGGCGCCCCATAGATTTCATGAGCGGAGAACTGGATTGCATCGATGCTAGAAATTAGAATTACAAGCGTCAAGATGAGATACAGGCCAACAACAGTGACCGGCGTCCATAGTGCTAATCTCTGTTGATACTTCCTTTCCTTGAAAGAAAACTTCGATTCATTTTCACCATCTGAAAAGAACCATGGAGATATGAAGGTAATCATACCTATTGCACAAATCCAAATTTCCATCATTCCTGACCACGATGCGGAAAGGAAAAGCATTACACCAGCACTAGCCCATCCCCAAGCCTTCAATTTCTCTTTCTCGAAAATTAACCCGAATGCGAAAAGTAAGGAAATCAGTTCGAAGAGAACCATGCCGTGAATAAATCTCAAACCAACCATAACGCCAGGAATCGCAAACCACTTCCAATCGTGACCTTCTGGCAGTGATCTAATTCCGGATTCAACAAACGGACCTAATCCAATGATTACGAGTAATGTCGGTGGGAAACCATCCATCACATCGCCTCCACCTATTAGACCGAGTAATGCCAAAACAGGGAGTGTGGCAAACCACCAATTTGAGAATTTGAATCCTAACCTTGAAGCTAGGAATACGCCTAGAATTTGAGTTATTCCTAGGAAATACATCAATACTTCAACACCACTAGAATCTGAGAGTAATACCATCAAACGGCCGAATACATCACCGGGTGGGGTACCTGATGAATTCACAACGAAGGTATGGACACTCACTGCCCATACGCCTCCTGCACGAGTCACCATGGTGGCAAACAGAGAGAGTGCGCCACAAGCCATAGCTACGCCAGCCCACATGTGGTCGCTGGTTTTACCCGGTCGGGTTCGAAGGTGAAGTAGCATGACGATGGCAATCCATGGCAAAATTGAACCTGTTTCAACGGGGTCCCACGCCCAATATCCACCCCAATCTAGAATCAAATATGCCCAAAGTCCTCCAAGACCAATTCCCAAGGTTGCAAAGAAAAATGCCGGTCTTGCGACGTGAATCAATCTATCTTTGATTCCATTTGAATCAACGAGCAGTGATGAGATAGCGATACTTGTAAGCGCTATACATATCGAATATGAGAGGAAAATGAGTGGTGGATGTATTACCATCAAATCTGTTTGTAGCAATTCATTCAGTCCAGGTCCTGTGGTTGTCGCTTCTTTGAAAGGTTCCAGAATCCATGCTACAAGAAGTAAAGTCAGAGCAAATCCGTTCATCATTCTCATTCTGAAAAGATGGGTTTTCTCTGATTCATTTGCGAGTGGATTTCTCCAAATTATTGACAACAAGGCCATCCAAGCAGCCCATAGTAGAATTGGTCCTTCTCTAGCAGCCCAAGTTGCAGCAAAACGATATTTCAGAGGTAATTCCTCATCTCCATACCACGCAACTAGATGAATTGAATCGTAATTCATTGTAAACATTGCAGCCAGAGCGAAAAATGGCATACCTACCAGCCATGTAACCCTAGCGTCCGGTTTGTAGGTAACCCAAGTAGCCGCAATTACCGCTATTGGCATCAATAATGATTCCACTTAGTTTCACCAACCAAAATGCTTTGCTCTTGAATATCCAAAAGAAAGTAGAACACTGATGACACCTTTAGTGTAAAGCAGTGGGTGCTTGACCATTAACTTCAATCCAATCCATGCCTTGTCAAGCGGTGACATCGAGCCCAATTCTTTAGGAAGACACCTTGCCATGTTTGACAACTCCTTGTCTGTTAATTCGTAAAGGGCTGTTTTACCCTTCAGTATTTTGTGATACGGAGGGAAACGGTTCTTCCAAGCTTTCACGTAAGGTTGCATAGCCTGGTCTGAAAGATCGCCTGTTTGAATTGCCTTAGCGATTGTTTGTGCGGCTTCTCTTCCTGACCAGAGAGCCAAATGGGAGCCTCCTTCAAACAATGGCGAGGTAAATCCTGCCGCATCTCCAACTAAAATCAAACCGTCACCGGTTGTCACTTCCCTTGGGCCAGAAATCGGAATTGTGCCGCCAAATGGCCTTGGCTTAATTCCAGGTTTCCTCCATTCTGGATTCTGAATTCCTTTGCCTTTGAGGTAGGTATCCTCAACGAACTTATCGAGATATTTGATCGCTCCTTTCTTGTCGGTAGTAACCAATCCAACATTGGCTCTTCCACCTTTCTTAGGAATCATCCATACATATCCATGCGGGGAGTATTCTGGCCAGAGATAGAAATCAAGATAGCCGTTATTATCAACTTCTGTCATCTCATATTGGAAGCCAGCAATTACCTCGACCTCGGTGCCCATGTCCAGAATTTTTGACGCTACTCCAGTGACTCCAGAAGCATCGATTACAGCCTTACATTCGATTGGAAATCGCTCTCCCTTTCCGTCAATTTTCCAATTGGTAAATTCATTTTTGCTATTGTAAATTCTTTCCATGGATGTGACCTTGTGTAAGCGGTGTAATACCGCTCCTTTTTTCTCAGCCTCATCCATCAACCACTGTTCGAATTTGTGTTTCTCCAATACGTATCCTTTCTCGGTTAGGAGTTTGTCTGTGCCGTCTGGAAAGATGACTCTAATTCCTTTACAATCAAGGGCGATTACATCTTCTGGAAGATCTAAATCCAAATTATCTACTGCCATTTGAGAAAGACATTCTCCACAATGAACAGGCACTCCAACCTCTGGGTCTGCCTCGACAATTATGGCATCCAAACCCGCTCTTGCTGCATGAATTGCAGCAGAGCCGCCACCGGGGCCTGCGCCGATAATCAGAACATCGCAGGTCGCCATGATTAAGCCAGTAAGTGAAGGGTCTTGAATAAGTCGGAACAGAACAAGTATTCATGAAGCATATGTCCTAGGACAATCATGGCGTGGCGTACTTTGTCTCGATGGGTCTCTCACCTCGAAAAGGAGGGAGAGTTAATCAGGATAACAGAGCCGGTGGATGTCGAATTGGAAGCTGGAGCCATCGCTGACAAGTTGGTAAAAACCAACGGACCTGCCGTCCTATTCGAGCAACCTAAACTGCCAAACGGGGAGATTAGTGAGATTCCTTTAGCAATGAACTTGTTTGGATCTCATGACAGAACTCTAAGGGCACTTGGTGCAAAACATGAGAGAGAAATTGGCGATAGACTAGTCGCTTTGATGAAGCCCGATATTGGAGGAATAGTCAAGAAACCATGGACCGGTTTGCCATTGCTGAGAGATGCAATGTCCATGCCCCCAAAAAAGGTGAGAAAGGGTTCTTGTCAAAGGGTTAGAATGGAGGTTGACGTCACCAAATTACCAATCCCAAAAACATGGCCAATGGACGGAGGGAGATTCATCACTCTCCCTTTGGTTGTGACTAAAGACCCGAAAACACAGGAGCACAATCTTGGAATGTACAGAGGCCAAGTATTCGGCCCAAAGGAAGTAGGATTGCACTGGCAAATTCACAAACATGGAGCGGACCATGCCGATGCTTGGCCCGATGGTAAAATGCCGGTTGCGATTTGCATAGGTGGGCCTCCTGAATTGATTTTCTCAGCTATAGCACCACTCCCAGATAACTTGGAAGAATACATGTTTGCTGGATTTATGGGTAAAAAGCGCCTTCGAATTACTAAAGCCCTAACCCAAGATTTACTGGTTCCTGCCGATGCAGATGTCGTCATCGAAGGATGGGTTGATGCTAAAGAAACCCGAACGGAAGGGCCGTTCGGAGACCATTTCGGCTTCTATTCGCTCACCGGTCAATATCCTGTTCTGAATGTCACAGCTGTGACAAGACGCAAAGATGCAATCCTACCGGCGACTATTGTAGGACAACCTCCAATGGAAGATGGATATCTTGGCGAGGCTATTGGTAAACAATTCAGGCCGATTTTATCATTTCAACACAGAGATGTTTTGGACGTACACCTTCCGTTAGAAACCGGGTTCCACAATCTTGCGATTGTAAAAAGCAAGCAGAGATATCCTCGCCAGGCGCGTAAAACTTGCCTGGGATTACTGGGCGCTGGCCAAATGATGTTCCTCAAAATAATGATTGCAACAGATGAAGACCCCTCCAACTTAGATGCATTATTAGATGCTTTAAATGATAGGGTCGACCCTGACACCGATATCACAATTCTACCGGGAATGGTTAGTGATGCTCTCGAGCCTGCATCAACTTTCGAAAATGTTCAGTACAAAATTAATCATTGATACGACCAAGATTATTCCATCCGACCCGAGGAGTGGAGCTCCCCTAGAAGGGTCATTTGTTGAGGACTGTCCAGCGTGGAGAAGAGGGGAAGAAGAGGCACCAAAAATCAGTGAAAATCTTCTGAAAGAAATTTCGAATTTGCCGGAGGTTGAAGACTGTAGATTGCTTCGAGATTCCATGCTGGTTGTGACTGTTGACATCGCTGGCAGACCAGATCCAAGAACCGGTGCAGCATGGCCAGATGAGGAAAATGCAGCCGCTAAAGTTGAAAAAATAAATCAATTGCGGAATTTAATTTGGCAATTGGACTCTCAAACTGCAATTCGCTGGCTTTTTATCACCGATAACGACTTAGATTTACACGGTGAAGGAGCGAAGAGAAGACTGCTTTGGCAACTGACTTCGCGCTTCGCAGTAGAGAGAGATTTCATCTGTGAGAACGGTAGAATCTGCTGGGATGCTACAACCCCGATTCCCTCATTGGAAGGAGAAACTCCTGTTAGAAGATGGCCGGCAATTACCATGCACGATCCTGAGACTTTGAAGGCGATAGAAAGATTTGATTTGCCTCCATGGCCAAACAACTTGGTGATGTAGATGGGGCTCAAGGAAATTGCTTCCTTCGTAAAAATTGAACACACTTTGTTTAGTTTGCCATTCGTATTCATCGGTGCTTTCATGGCCGGTGACCCAACAATTTCCCAGCTATTTTGGATACTAATTGCAGCAGTAGGTGCAAGGGGACTTGCCATGGGACTAAACCGAATTATCGACAAAGATATCGATGCTGCAAATCCTAGAACTGCTGGACGACATCTTGCATCTGGTTCCATGTCAATGCAAACTGCTTGGATGCTATGCGGAATCTTCCTTGTAATGTTAGTGGGTGGGGCTTGGATGTTAAACCCGCTGTGCTTGTATTTGTCACCAATTCCAGTAATTGCGTTCGTAATCTACCCCTACCTCAAGAGATTTACTTGGTTATGCCATTGGTGGCTAGGTATTTGTTTGGGACTTGCCCTGCTGGGGCATGGGTTGCTATCACGGGCGAAATCGGTTCTTATTCCTGGTATCCGGATTTATTACTGGTTTCGATTGGAGTTATGGTTTGGATTGCTGCATTTGATTTAGGATACGCTCAGATGGACATAATTAGCGACCAAGAGAATAATGTCAAATCATTCCCCTCTAGATTTTCTCCACCCATGACAATGGGGGTAATGGTGTTGTCAACTCCAATATGGGCAGCAGCGTTTTCCGTGGTTTCTGTTTGGGGATCGATTGCATCACTCGCATCGATTATTGCTGTTCTAACAATTGGTGGAGAAGGTTTCCAAAAATGGTGGTTTAGAGCCCATGTTTCCACTGGCTGGATACTTCTTGCTGCAATGCAACTTTCATAGAGTGCGAAGCATCCCAGTATATTATGAATCCAATAGTCAAGTCTTTGCTTGAGTTTAATGATGCCTTTGAAATCCCGAAATTGGAACAACCTGGTCTAGGGCCGGATGAGTTGATAGAACTCAGAATCAAATTGTTAACCGAGGAAGTCCAAGAATACGCTGAAGCCGCACGAGCAGGTGATTTAGTTGAAGTCCTAGATGCACTTGCAGACATTGGATACATCCTAGCAGGCACTATAATCAATCACGGTATGCAGCATATTTACGATGATGCTTTCGATGAAGTTCACCGTTCAAATATGGCAAAATTGGTTGATGGTAAAGTCCTAAGAAGAGAGGATGGAAAGGTCATGAAACCTGAAGGTTGGCAACCTCCTCAACTAGCGCAATTCCTACAGTGAATTGATGAGTGATTGCTTTCTAGCCTAGTTATGCGAACTGCGCTAATTACTGGAGGAGGCCGAGGTATCGGCGGTGCTATTTCCAAGAAATTAGCAGCTGATGGGTATCGAATTCTCCTAACATATTGCAATTCATCGAAACCTGCAGAAATGGTAGTCGATGAAATCAGAGATTCCGGCCAAGATGCAGTCGCTGTGAATTGTGATGTCACCGATGCAAGAGAGGTGGCGTTATTGGCAACTCACCCCTGGGTATCGGAGAAAATTGATGTTCTAGTTCTTAATCATGGCAGATACGATAGAATCGACGTCAAAGATCTGGACATGAAACACTTGCGAAGAACGATGTCAACAAATTTTGAAGGCGCATTCTTAGTTTGGGAATCTGTCAAAAATCATCTAACAGATGCCGCTCGCATCTGTGTAATTGGAAGTCAATTAGGAACAAGGGGTTCCACTCATGGAGCAGATTATTCCGCTTCCAAAGCCGCTCTAGAAATATGGGCTAAGTCACTAGCAATGAAACTCGGACCTGAAGGAAAGAGAGTGAATATCATAGCTCCTGGATTTGTCGATACTGATATTTTAGCAGGGGATTCAGAAGAAAAAAGGGCGAGTAGAATAGAAGAAGTTCCGCTCAAAAGAATAGGAACTCCCGAAGATATTGCCCATACGGTTTCATTCCTCGTTAGTGAAAAATCAGACTATATTACCGGTGTTGTTTTGAATGTAAATGGCGGGTTGTACCTACCATAGGTTGTGAGAAAATGAGTGATCCCTTCGACATCTCGAAGGCCCTTGAAGGGGCAGCGAAAGAAGCCCTTTCTCCCGAGGTTTCTAAGTTCGTTTTACACTCGGAATACCCCCGCTGGAGACCAAGAAAAAGCAATTGGAAATTTAGTTTCTCAATTGGAAAATAATCAGTCAAGATGTGTTCTCTTAGGAGTTACAGGGTCGGGTAAAACCTTCGCTATGGCCAACCTGATTGAGAGGCTAAATATTCCGACTTTAATCATGAGTCACAACAAAACTTTAGCGCGCCAACTCTATCATGAGATGGCATCGCTTTTCCCAGAAAATAGAGTGGAATATTTCGTATCTCATTATGACTATTATCAACCTGAAGCCTACCTTCCAAAACGAGATTTATACATCGACAAAGAACTTTCAATCAATGAGAGAATTGAACAAGAACGATTTGCAACCGTTGCGAGTTTAGTATCTAGACCCGACTGTATTGTCGTATCGTCGGTCTCATGCATTTACGGTTTGAACGCACCTGAAACATTCCTGACTTACCACTGTAGAACCTATGTTGGCCAGGAGATTGAACCAATCGACCTGATTCGAGAATTGGTTAGCCTACAATATGTTAGGACAACCACCGATTTGACAAGAGGAGAGATCAGACTTCGAGGAGAGAACCTCGATGTTTGGATGCCTAGCCGAGATGACCCGATACGTATCAGATTTGGATTTGATGGAATCGAACACATCCAAATTTGTGATCCTGTGACATGGGAGGTCTTGGATGAATTAAACGAAGCTTGGATTCATCCGAAAGAATTCTTCATGGTCTCACCTGAGAGATTTGAAAATGCTCTGGAAAACATAGAGACCGAATTAATTGGCCGAGTTGCCGAGTTGAAAAGCGAAGCGAAAGAAATTGAAGCACACCGACTTGAACAAAGGACATATTATGACCTCGAAATGCTAAGAGAAGTCGGACATTGTACTGCTGTTGAAAATTATTCGATGCATTTTGACGGCAGAACACATGGAGAGAGGCCGTATTGTTTGCTGGATTTCTTTTCGGCTGCTGCAAAACAATTCCATGGTGATCCACAGAAATTCTTGGTAATTATGGATGAATCTCACGTCACTCTTCCCCAAGTCGGAGGAATGTATTCGGGAGACAGGAGCAGAAAGTTGAACCTAATTGAGCACGGCTTCAGACTACCCTCTGCTGCTGACAATCGCCCACTGAAACTTCATGAGTTCCAGAGTTTGATTCCTCAGATGGTCTATGTCAGTGCAACTCCCGGTGAAAGGGAATTATTGCACCTTTGTGAAGTGACAAATCAGGATGCACCAATTGGCTTGCGACACGTATCTGGTGGAGGCGGGGTCGATGATCCGGAATATCCGAAGAAGCATCCTGATGCTGAAAGTATGTATGACATGCTGCAGATGATTGATGGCATTCCTAGAATGGAAATCCGTCCAACAGGATTGCTAGACCCTAATATCGAAGTCCGTGGAACAGAAGGACAGGTAGCAGACTTGCTGTCTGAAATCAACAAACGAATCGAAAGAGGCGAAAGAGCACTGGTCACAGTGTTAACAATCAAGTTCGCAGAAGAGGTAGCACAATATCTAAACAAAATGGGAATCAAAGCCCACCATCTTCATTCTGAAATTGACACGATTGAAAGGACTGAAATCATTAATGCCCTAAGAATTGGACATATTGACGTCATAGTAGGAATCAATCTCCTAAGAGAGGACTTGATATTCCTGAGGTGAGCCTTGTGGCAATTTTCGATGCCGATCGTCAAGGTTTCCTTAGAAATGAAAGAAGTCTTCTGCAGACCATAGGAAGAGCCGCTAGAAACTCAAATGGAAGAGTCATATTGTATGCTGATGATATGAGCCCACCGATGGCAGCTTCAATTCGCCAAACCCTTGAGAGAAGGGAACGCCAGAAGAAACACAATGAAGAAAATGGCATAACTCCTACAACTATCAAAAAGGCTCTTCCTCAGATGGGAGAAGACATTGATGACCTAATCGCAGGTACCGCTGGAGGAAAGAGATTAGTCGCTTCGAAAGGTGGTCGCAGAGACGGAGATTGGGCAAGTAATCTCAAGGTTGGAGCGGGCCAGTGGGCACGCTCAAATACCGTAAATTCAAACATTTCTCAACCAATTGAAGATTTTAATTTACCAATTGAAGAATTAAAAGAAATGATGCATCAGGCTGCACTCGAATTAGACTTCGAAAGAGCGGCATTTTTGCGTGACAAAATCATCGATTTAGAATCGCAAAAATAGTCAAGAGTTTCATATGTATTGCCGACTCGGAGTTAATCATGGCAATCGACACGGACTCATTTGATATACCGGTAAAGGATTACGATTTCGCCAATGTATCTACAGCAAAATCCTGATTGACCAGATGGCAAGCGCAGGCGGATTTACCGCTACAAAACTCGCATATGCTCGAGATATTCTCAAAGATATGAACAAGGAAATTTCTGATGCTAACCATGACCCAAGCAAGGTCACAAATTGGCTATCATTCCCTGCATGTTTGTGTGCGACTGGAACTCGTGGTTTCTTCGTTGAAGCAATCAAGAGAAAGATGTTCAACGTAGTATCGACCACCTGTGGAATGCTGGACCATGATATCGCAAGAGCATACAAAGACTACTACCACGGGGCTTTCGAACTAGACGATATCGAATTAGGCGAACACGAATTAATGCGCCTTGGTAATGTGATTGTACCAAATTCTAGTTATGGAGAAATCATCGAAGCAGTCGTTCTCCCTGTGCTCGAAGATATACGAACTGACAGATTGAAAGAGACTGGCAAAAAAGGTGCTGATGCTTGGGTTGGGTTTGGATCTATACATCTTGTATGGGAGTTAGGTAAGCGAATCGGCAAAGAAGACTCTCTGATTTATTGGGCTTATAAAAACCAAATTCCAGTATGTATTCCAGGAATAACAGATGGCAGTATTGGCGCTCAGTTATTCATGTTCAGACAGAAATACCGTGATTTTCACATAGATACTCTCGCTGATGAGCAAGTTATGAGTGATCTTACGTGGGACGTCGAAAAATCCAATGCGTTGATGATTGGGGGTGGCATTTCAAAACATCATGTAATTTGGTGGAATCAATATCGAGGAGGATTAGATTCAGCGATATACATTACCACCGCACCAGAACATGACGGTTCACTTTCTGGAGCTAGATTGCGTGAAGCGATTAGTTGGGGCAAAATGAGGCCCGAAGCGCCTAATGTTTGCGTTGAAGGAGATGCTTCTGTTCTATTGCCTCTACTTGGTTCAGACCTTTTTTCTGAAAATTAAGTAGAAGTTCAAAATCGCAGTTCGGTAAGAATAGATGAAAATGAGGATTCATTATGAATAAAAAATTGATTTTTACTTTGGTTGTTTTGGCTTTGTTCAGTTTTAGCGTCGGTGCCGATGGGGATGACGATGATGATGATAATGAAGAATCCTTTATGGGAATTGAAATGGAAGGATTAGGCGAAGTCGCCCAATTTTTGTTAATATTCACCCTATCTATTGTGATTTGGAAACCATCGTTCATTTGGCTAAGGAAAAATGGCCCTGATTTGTTCAAAAAAGAGCCTAGGCCATTCAAAAAAACTCTTGGAGTCATTAACCGCAGATACATGAAAACTCATCTGTGGGCTGGTTTTTTTGCAGCATTACTTGGTACAATTCACGGATATTTTCTAGAGTGGCATTGGACATTGTGGGCAGGAACCGCAGCTATGTGGATCCTTGTTATCTCGGGAGGATTGCTGCAATGGAAATGGCCTCCAAAAGAGTTCAGAAGAGGTGCTAGAATTTTGCACATGCAACGGACGCTTTCTGTTCTCTTAGTGATATTATTAGTCGTTGGACACAATATTGTAGATTAGGCAGTAAGCATTGTATTGTGAGATAACCACCAATTTAGGATTCATCAGAATCTCAATTCGTGGCAGCAATACTACGATTTTGTGTCCATCTGTAGATAGCCATTCCGACTAACATGGAGATGGTAAACACCAGAGTTGTTCCCATTGCTGGTATAACTGCTGTCAAAGCAGGACCAGGGCAATAACCTCCAAGTCCCCAGCCCATACCAAACATAACCGAGCCGATGATTAGAGGCTTATCGACTGAAACCTTGCTTTCTTTTGCAGACTCAAACATTTCAGGTATCTTATCCTTCAATAGTTGACGAGCAAGCATATGAGTTCCTGTTGCGCCGGCTAAGACGAAAGCAAGGGTCGGGTCCCAACCGTTTAGTAAATCGAGGAAACCAATGACCTTTGTTGGATCAGTCATACCAGAAATAACCAGACCTGCACCGAATAGAATTCCGCTGATTAAAGCGGGCACAATTGGACCTGAATTACTCATTCAGACACCCCCTAAGATTTGACCTGCAATTGTAGCAGTGAGTATTCCTGTTGTCAAAAATACGCCCACTGCGACGAATGACCTCTTTGAAAACATAGCCATCCCACATACTCCGTGGCCACTTGTACATCCGTTACTCATTCTAGTTCCAACACCTACAAGGAGACCAGCAACTACAACTATCCAGATTGGACGATTGACAGCGATAAATGCTTCAGGAAGGATTGGTGCCATCGCTATGCCAGTTACTATCATGCTAAGAATAAATACTGCTCTCCAACTCGTATCTTCATCTGAAGGCGGTAGAATTCCTTCAAGTATTCCGCTAATTCCAGCAACTCTACCTTTGAAGGCTAGTAAGACGGTTGCAGAGATTCCGATTAGGACACCTCCACCTGTGGCGATGAGTGCCTCTTGTATGGTCAGCATGCAACTACATGTGCTGATGTGTTTTTGGTGTTTGCTGTTATATGTCAACATTAAATCAAGGAATTTGACTTCTCTAAACTTGGACAAAAATCCTAAGCGTCACCAAATCCACCAAGACTGCCGCCTTCCTCATCATCAGACCCTCGCATTACGAAAATGACCGCGCCGACAACGAGTATGATTCCAATTCCAGCAATTGCGACATATGTTAGAATGTTGCTTGCTTCATCTATTGTGCCATCACCTGGCCCTTCGTTTTCAACCAATTGAATGACCATTGATTCTTCTGCTGTTTTCTCTCCATAGGTATCTGTTGCTTTGAACAGAAGTTCATGCGCACCGAGAGGGATATGTCCCTTTATTGTAAATTCATAAGAGTAGGTTCCATTCCCGTTATTTGTCATTGTATACCATGTAACGGAGCCTCCAGGTGGAGCTAGGTTTCCTAGTTTAACCTTAACAGAATTCAATCCATCAAAATCAGTTATCGCAACGGTGAGCACGTATTGTACGTCCTCACCATCCATAGTAACTGATATCTTATCCTCTAAATCGAAAACTGGTGGCTCGTTTTGAATCGATACTTCAAGGTCGTAATCATTCTCCATTGGAATATGGTAAACTCCAGATAATGATGTTCTGGATACTGTAGAAGTAGCGCCCAATTCATCTGTCATTCTAATTTTAATCAGATGCTCTCCCGGACTCATTCCTTCAGGAATTACTACTTCCCCAACCCATTTTGGCCCTAGTTGATTTAATTCGATTAAATCTCCACCAAATTCTCGCAAATCGACCGCTACGGAAGAGACACCATGTGCGTCTACAACATCCGCATTTATGATCATCATTTGTCCTCTGTGAATCATCGTAGGAACCATCTCGGTATCCATTAACCTCGGTGGTTGATTTTGTACGCTAATATTTCCGTAGGAAGTTGTTGAATTATCGAAAGCATCTGTTGCTGTGACATTGATTTGAATATCTCCTACTTCTAAACCAGGAACTGAAATCAATCCTGTCCAGATATCATCGCCGATGACTCTATCGCCATTTAGGCCCTTGTCATTCAATTCAATTTCTAGTCCACCGATGTAGAAGGTATCTACTGAAACAGATTCGACATTAAATTCAGCATCTGAGACCAAGACCTCAAGATTTGCCGGTGCTCCGCCTTCATTGATTACGAGGCCTTGAGATAGACCGATTGATTCTATTACAGGTGCTGTATTGCTGCTTGCAGAAATAACGGATGGGGATAATACACGGTTAACAGATTGGTTTTCTGTAAGGTTAACCATTTGGCCTTCATCACCGAATTCAAACATGAATTCTCTATTGATTTTAACATTCAAACCAGAAAGAGGCCCATCGATAATGAGGTTTCCACTCGCTTGACCTTGTACATCATCGATATATTCTCCAGTCCATGAGACTGTGTCTACTATATGTCCGTCCATAGGTATCGATTCGAATTGTTGGCAGGTCACTTCAAGATGCATTCCATCTTGACCTGAGAGCAAGAAGGTATCACCTACGGTAGCATCTGTAGGCATGAAACCTGTTTCACGGTTAATTTCTACCGCTCCAATTTGGTCTTCAACCTCTGGAGGAGTTGGTACTACTTCGATTGGTGAATTTTCATGAATTTCATCTCCACTACTCGGATCTGGTCCTTCTTGAATCCAAACCGTTCTAATTGTGCGGTTTTCCCAATCGGAGTAAATCGAATCATAATGCCATGATTCGTTATGATGGGTTCCAGCGCCTAAATTCGAATTAGGCAAGGCAGTGATTCCAGTCAGGTTGAACCATTCCTCCTGGTGAATAATAATCACATCATACATGGTACCTGTTGCATTTGCTTGCGATGCCTCTCCTTCTATTCCTCTGACAAAGCCAAAGTCGCCTTGTACATCTCCAAATATTACTCCGTCAATATGTAAATCATCGACTGTGACAATACCATCCACCTGTTCTTGATGGAAATCATAGATTGTCCCATTGATTTGTACGCTCGCATTCTCATCAGAATTAACAAATCCAAAAGTTCCGTCTCCTATCATTTTGTTCAAATGGTCAACTCGTTGTCCATTTTCCCATCTCTCTACCGATTCAAATGTTTCAAGATAAATATCCATTCTTGTTTCATTGGTTTCCATCATCAAATCCGCTGAACCCTCGAATTGATTGTGAGAAAGAATCCTTTCGCCGTTTGAATCCCATGTTTCGATTAGCAAAACCGCTAGATAGCCAGATAAATTCATTGTTTCATCATCTTCTTGAGAAAGCATAGAAATTGTGCCATTTGCTTCAAGTCTGAACCTCTCATCGATGATATCGTTAATCGTTGAACGGTTTATCCAAGCATCGCTGATTTCCCCTTGAATATTCATTACTCCGTCTTGGGCATCTGAACCAACCCCGATTATCCCCGAACCTCTAGCTTCGAATACTTGACCGGTCATTTCTCCTTTGAATGTGGTTTCATTCTTCCAAACCGTCTCAAGATTAATATCGAGAGATAGGCTCGCTTCCTCAGTATTTGTCAATACGTAGAGACTACCATTGCCCATTTCCCACGATTCTAGGATGTTGCCCATTCTTTGCTGCCAACCTTGACCGTTGAATTCTAGAATGTACTTTTGGCTTCCATTCTCATTTTCCCATTGTTGGTCCATGAGCCAATTTGAGTTGAGTGTGACTTCGTGGTCATCCAATGGCTGACCCCAAATTCCGACATTGATTACTCTACTAACTTCGCCAGCAGTAATGGTAACGGTATCACCAAACATTAAACTTGAATCTAGTACTAGACGAAGGTTTTCGCCTGTTGTGTCATAGGTTAGGCTAATGTTTAGTTCAGCACCTTGCTGAATGTGTATCGCAGAAACATTCGCCAAATCGACATCGCCAGTGATAATGTATGCATGTCCGTCGGTCCAATCGACAAATATCTCCGGTGTCTCGCCGGTTTCATTTGCACTAGATAGAGGAATAAAAGATGCAAATAATAGCAATACTAGCAATCCCGCTCTAGTCTTCATGTTACTATGGAGGGCCTGCTCCATTTCAATACTTGTGGAGTAATGTTAACCCCAATGGTCTGATGTGAATGCGTTTGGATTGACTGGTTTGTCGCCTTCTCTCATCCAAATATTGCCGGCTTCACCATATACATCACCAAATGGATCGATTTCGACTTCTTCCACAGTCCTAGACATATATGCCTCGACTTTTTCTTTCAATTCAGGTTTGAATCTCCAGTAGTGAATCCTCCACTCTCTGCCATCCCAGAGCGTTGTTTCTTCGGATTCTGTGGTTAGTAAATCGTAATCCTGGAACATGTAAAACAAATTGCGGTCTGTCGGTTCTAGTGCATTGTCAATGATTCTGTCGTAAAAGCCAAAGAAACCTAATGCGTGCTCTGCCATACCGCTAGCAACTTCTGCTTCCATTTCTTTGTCTATGTGCTGCCGAATTGCCTCGGTTAATTCTGCTATTGTCATACCCATTTTCCCAAACTCCCGAATATGCGCTCGGCGCGAATTTACTCCGCTGCGCAGTATTATGTATAGGTCAAAGTCCCTAATTAATACATCGGCAAAAAACGGCAAAATCGACTATTTCAAAGGGTAAAACATGTCGCGGTCTTCATGGATGAGGCGTTCGCGGAGGGTAATTTCCTAGGGCTGCCAACCCCTGAGGGCGACCCAGTTATTGTTGTGGCTTCCATCCCTTATGAACTCACCACATCTTACGGACAAGGAACTGCCAACGGCCCCGCTGCATGTATTGAGGCATCTGGCCAAGTAGAATTATTCGACGATTTGTTAAATGAAGAATTACCAGCTGGAGCAAACATTGTGACTATTCCAGAATGGAGTGGAGATGGAAATACACTCCAAGAACAACTAGACTCCATTGGCAAATATGCTGCCGAACAGTATGACTCCGGAGCATTTCCACTATTCTTAGGTGGAGAGCATGGAATCCTGCCAGGGATTCTGCGAGGATGCCCAGAAAAGGTGACTCTGATTCAAATCGATGCCCATGCAGACTTGCGAGATGAATTGGATGGTGAGCCGTATTCTCACGCTTGTGCAATAGCGCGTTCATTGGACGAGGGAGCCCTAGGAGTTTACCAAGTTGGAATTAGAGCATATTGCAAACAAGAAGCAGAATACATATCAAATGATGATAGGGTGAATACTTGGTTCGCAAAGGATTTGCTAAACCCTTGTACTGGACAGCAATCGTGGAATGATTGGTTAGAAAAAATTGCCAAAATTAAGGGGCCTGTCCATCTAACAGTTGATATAGATGGTTTAGATGGCTCGCTCGTTCCAGCAACAGGTACACCAGTCCCAGGAGGTCTTACATTTTGGCATGTGGTAGAAACAATCGAGACCGCATTCGCTAACTGTGATATTATTAGTGCAGATGTGAATGAAATTGTTCCACAAGAAGACACGCCATTAACACAATTCACAGCGGCGATGATCGCAACAAAAATTATCGCAGCAAAAATAAACAGGGGGTGAAAAAAGATGTCGCATGGTTCTCACATCATGCTCGATTGCACCGGTTCCGTTGGTATTGACGGGAATTGGATGTTAGAGGTAATGAAAACAGCAGTAGATAATTCAGGAGCACGACGAGTACATTCACATGTTGAAAACTTTGACGGAACGGTATCTCCACCCGGTTTCGCTGCAGTCGTATTACTCGACGAAAGCCATGTTAGCGCACATTGTTATTCCGATGAGGGATTGCTTGCGATAGATGCTTTTTCTTGTGGCAAAACCGACCCTAGTTCAATAATCAATCACATTCAATTAGAGTTGCTAAACGAGCACCCTAACCTATCCATCAATCAAAGGAAGAGAGTTGCTAGGTTCCATACCAAACCCGTCCATAACGGTGTTAGAGGATTCGTTGATAGGCATTTCAATCACTTCAATGCGGGGGCACTACGTGACTGCGCCCTTTCTCTAGACGGGTTCTTGACAACCGGTGGAAAACTGATGGTGACTTTGGCGGGCGCAATGAGCACTGCAGAAATCGGAAAATCACTCGCACCGCTAATTAGAACAGGAAAGATTCACGCAATCACCTGTACAGGCGCTAACCTTGAGGAAGACGTATTCAATCTAGTTGCTCATAATTCATACGAAAGAGTGCCAAATTGGAGAAATCTTACCGAGGAAGATGATGAAAAGTTACGTGATGGAGGATTCAACAGAGTCACCGACACTTGCATTCCAGAAGTAGAGGCTATTCGCCATATTGAAGATAAAATCCTACACCAATGGAAGAATAATACTGCATTCCCTCATGAACATCTAATGGCTATCCTCGATGACCTAGACCCAGATATTCCAAAATCTGATTCTTGGCTATTGGCAGCTAGGGATGTTGGTATTCCAGTATTTGTCCCAGGCTGGGAAGACTCGACTCTTGGAAACATATTCGCATCTTACTGCATTAAAGGCGAAGTAGAAACCACGGCTGTAAAGTCAGGTATCCAATACATGATGGCCCTCGCAGAATGGTACAAAGGAGAAACTGATCAGATTGGATTCTTTAAAATTGGAGGAGGAATCGCTGGAGACTTCCCAATTTGTGTTGTGCCAATGATTCGCCAAGATATGGAAGAAGATGTACCACTTTGGGCATGGTTTGGTCAGATCTCTGAATCAACTACATCCTATGGTGGATACTCAGGAGCACCCCCTAGCGAGAAAATTTCTTGGGGTAAATTAGCGCCTGGAACTCCTATGCATATCATAGAATCTGACGCTACTATAGTGGCTCCGATTTTGTTTGCATATCTTCTAGTTTAGTTCAAATTATGTAATAAATATCAATTGCATTTTTTAATTTGCAATTGAAATATTTTAATTACTCTTCCTTGTCATCAACACTTCTATCTTTGGACACAGTAGTCACTTTGGTAATTGGCATACAAATAATTCATACATTGATTCAAACATAGATTTCAAGAAATAGTCAGTTTGATGATAGGTGCCCACTTAGCACTGCCATGCGAACTGCTGGTTTCTTGGCTGGAATCATGCTTTTTGCTATGATAACACCAGTTGTAAGTGCTGGACAAACTTGGCCAGGAGAGCCAATCGACAATCACGTTCACCTGACATGGGCAACTCTCACATTGGACGTAAATGACTGGGCTGATGAAAACCCAGACATAGTAGATTTGACAAGTATAGGTCAATCATACCTAGGAAAGACTCTCTGGGTGGTAAGGCTCTCTGATTGGTCTATGGATACCAAAGAAGATGGTAGTCCGAAAGAAATCGTCTACATCGATGGTGGCCATCACGGAAATGAATACCTCGGAACCGCACTTGCATACCTCTCAGCTAAATGGTACATCACGGAATGGAATGCAGGGAACGAAGAAGCGATAAGAGTCCTGCAAAACTCAGAAATTCATATTTTTATCATGCTTAATCCAGACGGAAATGACTTCGACACTCGATGGAATCACAATCACACTGGAGGATTGACTGACCCTGCTTCGGGAAGGCCCGTTGGAGTAGATCTGAATCGAAATTATGCTCACTTTTGGAACGATTGTGAACCAAATAATCCATTCTCACCTGGTGGAAGTGCCTTTAGCGAAAGCGAGACTAGGGCTAACGCCGAATACATGAATACAGTCGTACCAGATGCAGATTTGTATGTCACAATGCACACTGGGGTCTGGATCATGCTGTATCCTTGGGGCAAATGGCCTGACCAGCCTTCGGATTGGGAATTATTCCACTTTATCCGAGATGATGTTCATGCCAATGTATCGGACATACCGATTCAGAATGCAAATCAAGGATTGTATCCAAATTGCGGAACTAGCAGAGATTACGGATATGGAGTAATGGGATTCCCTACATTTACCTTCGAAACTGATGATGAACAATTCGTTCCTGGCACCTTTGAATCTCTCAAAGATAGATTAGGAGAAGAAATGGACGTAATGAGATATCTCATCGACAATGTTTGGTATTGGCGAGCAAGGCTAGTAATTGATGATTTTACCATCGATGATGATGATGTCAAGTTCACCGTGACCAACCTAGGTCATGCAAGTACTCGAAATGCAACGCTGCAATACATCAAGGGCGGAGAAATCCTATGGGAATCACAGAATTTCACAGCCAATGCAACCTCGACGACATCGATAACCAGTGGTGGCTTCGACTATGAGGGAGGAGAGTGGAGACTATCATATCAGAAGAGAGTAATTCACTCATCACAGTGGGTTAACCAATCTCTTGACCTGTCGGTATTTGAGGCTAGAATGGAGGCAAAGGCTTTGTCTGACCTGATTTGGGCAATACAAATGAGCGCCATTCCGTTGGCCGCCTTAGCGTTTGCATTTTGGTGGAGCAGGGAAGAGAAACCATTTGGATTATCCGAAGATGATGTTATCGAAGCGGAATTAATTGATTGAGGATATTTGGGCGCATCTTCAAGAACCAAATAAGACTCCGACTAATTGGTGAGCCAATGCAAGTGGTAATCGACGCAAATGAAAACGTAAACGGAACTCTAGTTCTTCCAGTATGGCAGGACACTAAAGGATTGGCTGGTGCAAGTGATAACGGGATTAATAGAATCCTGAAAAATCAGATTGAGGCTGTATTGTCATCTGGCGATTTCACTGGAAAGGCTGGCTCCAAAATGACCCTTGCTGGAACCGAGGGGGCAAAGCTCTGCTAATCGGTCTAGGAAAGCATGGAAAGACCACCGTTCAGGATATGAGAGAGGCTGGTGCAAGCGTAGTTGCTTCTCGTGGTAAAATCCACGGGAATACCCTAACAGTTAGATTCAGCGGCATGGATGATGCTGATATGGCTGCATTCGTTGAAGGAATGATCCTTCGTGACTATTCCTATGATGTCTACAAAACTCAAAACGAAGACGATGATGACGACGGTGACCTAACCGTCCACGTTTCATGTGAAGTTGAGAAGGCTGATGCTCTACGTGCTTCCGCTGACCTTTCAACTGCTGTTGCACAAGGAGTTTACCTTGCAAGAGACCTAGGTAATGCTCCACCAAATGACTTGTACCCTATGGCATACGCAGAACAAGCAATCGCTTTTGCAGGTGAAACCAGCAATGTAAATGTCAAGGTAATCAACTACGATGAGGCTATTTCAATGGGAATGGGTGGACTTGTTGGAGTTGGAATGGGTGCGGCAAGAAAGCCATGCATGGTTATCTTCGAACTCAACGGCAACAAGCCTGGACCTAGCCCTTGTATCGTTGGAAAGGGAATCACTTTCGATACCGGTGGCATCTCGCTTAAGCCTCCAGCATCAATGGACGAAATGAAGTACGACATGCACGGCTCTGCTACAACTTTCGGTGTGATGAAGGCTCTCGCAGAATCCGGATGGAGTGAGAGGGTCGTTGCTGTAGCATGTATGGCAGAAAACATGCCGTCATCCAACGCACAGAGACCTGGTGACGTCATCAAGACCTATTCTGGGAAGACTGTTGAGGTTCTAAACACCGACGCAGAAGGAAGACTGGTTCTTTCGGATGGTTTATGGTACGCAGGAACCCATCTGAATCCTTCATACATCATAGACCTAGCAACCCTAACTGGGGCTTGTGTCGTTGCGCTAGGTCACGAAGCAAGTGGGCTTTGGTCTAACAATGATGAGTTGTTAAACAACATCAAGGAAGCTGGAGAGCACTGTGGGGAAATCGCATGGCCAATGCCTCTATTCAAGGCGTTTGAAAAGGAAATGACCGATTCAAAGATTGCAGATGTTAGAAACCTGGGCGCTGGTCGGTGGGGTGGATCTAACACCGCTGCTGCGTTCCTAAAGCAGTTCATTCCAAACAAGGAAGGAACCGAGGAGCAAATCCCGTGGGCACACCTTGACATCGCAGGAACTGCATGGGGTGCAAAGACCAACAAGATGGTTAAGAACGGGGCTACTGGAATCCATGTTAGGACTCTGCACCACTTGATTACCGGTCAGTAATTACGGGGCACGGTCATTTAGGAAAGGAAGCCCACGAGACACCCTTTCGTGAGAATCTCATGCTTCAGTACCCTTCGTACACCCGTCAATACAAAGGGTATACTAGGGGTTGAGTCACTCAAAAACATGGAGTAAATCCATTTCAGTGTAAGCCCATCCTGCGCCGTCGAGATATTTACTTCGGTTATCAACCTCATAAGCCCAGGCTTTCAATTCAATGTTTGACATTTGGTTTGGCATCCAAATTACATCAGAGATTGTTACTCCATAAGATTCATCTCCCATCATAGGTGGAGAAGTCATTGGATCTGGACCTAAACAAGAAGATGTAGCCGTTGCAATTGCAACCACTCCGGAATCTCCATGAAATCCATTACTGTGAGTAATGACAACTAAATCTCCCGGAACTACATGAATTATTCCTTGCCTATTGCCCATTTTGCGAACTAAACCTACTGGTTTTCTCACATTTATATCACTGAGAACCAATTTTTTAATCTCCGCCAGAGTATGTTGTCCCGATTTCATTCTCATGAATAGTGTGCCCATGCAAAGCGATATTTCGCTTTGGATATTAATTGTACCAAACAGGGGTTATCCGAAACCCCTTTGCATTTTATTTTCCGATACAAAGGGGATTCAGTGGGCCGGTGCTAACGCTAGGCTATGAAAAAGCCCACTGCGAGCCCTCTGATTGGGTCAAAACTAATCAGTGGGTTTGTGCATTGGCCCTTTGATTCCTAGAATAACTACTGATTCTTAAGATAAAAAAGAGTTATTCGAGGTACTTCTTTCTAATCAAGTCTCCAATTGTAAGGAAATTATCATTCAAATACTGCAGAACCTTTCTTGAAGGTCCGCCCTTACCAAGAGATTCGTTACAACTACTGCAGCAGAGGTATAGATTATCCGGATGATGAACAGATTCTTGGAAGACCCTGTAGGACTTTGACCAAGATTGTGAAACAATATGGCCCACATGGAAATTCTTGCTGGTCATACCACTGCAACTTTTGGTGCAGGTATCATCATGATGCGCACACAGCGGAGAATGTTTGTCAATAAAATCTTGAAGTTCTTTCCTTGTTTGCCGTGAGGATTGAATCCCAAGGTAGTTCCATTTTTTCATAAGATTTAGATCAAGTGAGGATGTTCTAATCTCGTAGGGGTCCTTTGTTGGATCAATATCCTTTCCTAAATCCTGTATCAATCCAATTTTTTGTCTAGCAACATTTGCTGACAACGGCTTAAGCAATAGTGGGAATAGTAATTCATCGCCGTATATTTTCAACTCCCTGTCATAGAGTTCCTTGTCCCATTTAGAGATTGGAATTACCTCACAAAATGAGAATACCATTGCCGTTTTGAATTCCTGTATATCATGTGGATTATCAACATTCAATTGGGCGACAATTTGCAAAATTAATCCTTCATCACTATCTTCGAATAACACCTCTGACAATGCTTCTAAGTACCGACATTGAGCAACTGATTTAGGTCCCGGATTGTCAATTGCGGTATCATAGAAAATTGCTTCCATTTGTGTCGTGTCATTGTATTTTCCTGTTGATACTCCTGCTCGTAAAACATTGGAGGTTGTTTCGTTTTTGGGATAGTGTCGGAATCCTAATCCATGTGTTCTGAATACAGTGTGTGCAGTCTTTGGAGCAGTGTCTCTAACCGTATAGTCGAGTGGAACGATGTTGGCACCTAGTTCTCTCAAGTAAATCATGTCCGAGGTTACAATATTTGTCCCAACGAGATTTCTGTAAGCGTACATGAAAGAACGTGGTGAACTGTGATAAATTGTTTCATCATACCATATTCCAGCAAGAGAGCTCATATTTTTCCAGTATTTTTCTCTCTTCCTTCTTGTTCCAACTAGATTGTTAAGAGATTTCTCTACGCGGGTGGAGGTAGGAATGGCTTTCCATGTCTTTTCTCTATCTGGGGTAAAGTTTGGATTTAATTTTTGGAACGAATCATATTGATTCACTTGTTCGACCACTTTTTGGAATGCTAACTCAAGCTTTTCCTCATGGTTCATGTTCTTGGGAATTTCATCATCAACATAACTTTTCTCTTCAAATCCAAATCAGAGGGGGTCCTCTGATTGAATGGGTAGTCAGAGGCTACCCTTTGTAACATCTGCTATCAGCTTGCGAAATGCTGAATTGCCTTGCGAGTAATGTCGATAATAAGATCGATTTCCTTGCTGGTGAAATTGAAGTGAGGGGTATAACGTAGAGCATTTATTCCTCCGTGAATGACTCCAAGGCCGTTCTTTCTGCACCAAACCTCAACATCATCAAACCCGATTACCTTCATCTTTTCTGGGTCCAATTCAGCGGAAATCAAGAGGCCAGTCCCCTGAACCTTAGTGATAGTCCCTGGTAATTCTTCAGCGAGTTGATTCAATTTTTCAACAAATTCAACTCCTCTCTCTCTGATGTTAGTTCTCAATTCTGGAGTAATTCTCTCCAGTACCGCAACTGCGGTTTCTAGAGCTCTTGGGTTTGTAGTCATGGTATTTCCATAGATTCCCGTGACATAGAGATTGGCCGCTCTTTCGTTCATACCTAGAACAGAAAGCGGATATTGGCCTGCATTAAGTGCCTTAGACCATGCCTCTAAATCAGGTGCTTCTGCATCTTGGAAGCCGACATAATCAATCACAGAAAGTGTGCCTTGGCCACGGATTCCCGCTTGGATTGAATCGACGATTAACATTGAACCATGGTCATTTGTGAGTTGTCTTGCAACATCATAGAAATCTCGGTCAACACATTGGCCTGGGTTTCCTTCACCCTGAACCGGCTCTATTGCGAAGGATTCGATGAAGAAACCTTCAGCGTCTGCTCTTGCGAACATTGCTTTCAGTGCATCGATATCGTTTGCTGGAACTAGTAGCAAATTGTCTCTTTCTGAGAAAGTTTTCAGATTCTTATCGTATGAATCCTTACAGGAATGAGAAATCTGTGCTGGCCTATCGGTTCTACCGTGAAATGCCCTTTCGATTGCTAACAATTTTACCGGCTTTCCTTCGTGCTTCCCGCCAGGTCCTGTCATCATTTTTGAGTTAACATCTGAAATCCTCATAGCTACAGTCATTGATTCAGAACCAGAATTCATGCAGATGAACTTGGTAAATGGGCAACTTCCTCTAGAATGCCCTAATTCTTTCTTCAAGGCTGATGCGAGCCTAGACTGGCTGAAGGAGGGCGTCATTACGTTCGCCATCACGTGATTTTTGGACATTGCATCGATTACGACATCCGGACCGTGGCCTGCTCCAAGCATTCCGTATCCTCCATTGTCGTGAAGTACGGCCCCATGAGATGTGACAATCCATGGGCCTTTAGCTGCGATTGCAACATATGGGTTGATTGTTGCAGCGGAGTAAAAATTGACATAACTGTCTTGAAGATGGAGAATCAGATCTTTTTCAGCCATTGAAATTTCAGACTGGTCAAGTTCTGCCTGCATAGCATGTGCATCGGTAATCGCCTGAATGATATCGGCATCGTGACTAGCGAAATCAGCAATAATTTCATCGCTCAGTCCAACGGTTTGAGCATCACCAGAATTAGCTCTCATTTCAGTAAGCAAATCCAATATTGCTGACATGCTATCCCCTCAACTTAAGCGAAATCAATGGTGTCTAAAATGGTTTGTTGATTATCCTTAACCCTAAAATTGACCAAGATATTTAGAAAATAGGCGATTATGTAATATTAGAAATTTAATAGGAACCTTCGTGGCTACCTCAAGTAGGGTTGATGTTAAATCAATCAATCACGGTTTTTTCCAATTCACCTTTCCTAAAGGCTGGAAGAAGATCACAACATGGGCGGTAGCATGTGTAATCTACCTTGCTGCCGCTGTTTTCTTCATAGTAAGCCTAGGAATACCAGACGTCCCGCCTCTCGCTGAAATCTCTGAAATATCAACGATGGATGAGTTAGAAGATGTTGAAGAAGTCAATTTAGGAAATGGATGGGGAGATTACACAGAAGGAAAATTCTTCATTATCGAAGCAACTATTGTTGAAGGTGAACTAATACACGGATATTGGGAATACGATGCTGATGGGGAAAATTGTTCAAATTATGTGGATTTTACTGATTGGACACTGGTCATTAGTCCTAAGGCATCGAATGAGGAATTCAACATATCATGGTTCGAGCCTCTAACTGAAGAGGCAAGTCACAAAAATAGAAATTGTGACTCTGATTACTATGATGATTGGTATGTTGAAAAAAATGACCCAATAATCGTGTTTGGACTTTCTGTAGAAGACGGCCTATACTTCATGTCGGTAGGTACGGAGGGCCTTGAGCCTCCAGAGAGAACTGATAGAGAAGACGCTCAAAGAATCGCTTTACTACTGTGCACAATTTCATCTATTATGATGATGGTGACAACTCCAACATCCTTGAGTTATGACATAGATAGACTGCGAAAAAGATGGGGAAACCTTCCATTCGCTCACGGCAAGCCTGGTGAATTGGTTGAAGCAGAAGGGCCAACGAGGAGGGTCGACTTTAATGACTGGATTTTACCTCCTAAGCCGTTTGAAGAATGGTCAGAGAACGGCTATGGTGAAGATGAGGGAGGCAAATTAATCGAAGAGCATCCAAATAATATCGGGACTCCGATGCCAGCAACATTCACCCTTTATTCGATAAATGGAATAATGTTTGTGACATTTGCTGTATGGCTTTCTAGCGACCTGCTTGCTAGACACAATGACTTTTTCACATGGGTTGCAGGCCAAATACTCAGAATTGCTGTTATAATTTTCACACTTGTGTGGTTATTTTTTGCATTCAAGAAGTGGAAACTAAACCACGGTATTATTGATACGCCAACCAGCAATGTACGAAGTGTTGCAGTAGGCCCTGCTGAATTAGTAGGTCAAGTTAGACCGCCACCAACAGGAACACTGAGGGTGGAAATCGCTGATGATGAACTCAAAATCGTTGACGGAGTAGTCTTTTATCATTGGAAAGAAGAAGAGTATGTATGCTCAAAAGATTCAGACGGGAAAGAATCCTGCTCTTGGCAAACTCGAAGGAAGGGAGAAGGTGGGACATTATTCATGCTACATGATGGAACTGGAGGAATTCTGGTCAACCCTTCAACCTGGAAGAAACCAATTCTTGGGGAACCGTTAAAGGTCTGGGAATGGGGTAGAATGAGATGGACTGTACATGCTCTATGTGCCGGAGATCCTGTTTACTGCCTTGGTAGAGTCGAGCCTCGCAGAGGGGATTTCTTACCGGAGGAAGATTGTCCTACAGAAATTGGAAATGCGAACCTGATAGTCATCGGCGAAAAAGACATTGGCACACAAGTAAAACTCGCTAGAGGTACCGAATTATCGGTAATTTCCAACCTTCGTTCAACTACTGAATCGATAGTGATACCAGTATTGATGCTAATCTTCAGCGCAATACCTTTCATTTGGTAATCAGTCTTCATCGACTACTTCGAAGTCAGCATCTTGAACGCCATCATCGCCAGATGATTCCGCTGCTTCTTGCTCAGCCATTTCTGCTGCAGCTGCTTCGTACAACTTAGCAGAAATTGCGTGCATTCCTTCCTCGATTTCCTTGACCTTAGCCTGAACTGCAGCCTCATCGATATCATCCAATTCCTTAGGCTCGCCTTCTTCATTTTGAAGTAGGGCCTCTAGTTCATCGACTTTAGATAGCACAGGTGCTTTGTCATCGTCGCTGAGTTTCTCGCCAGCCTCATCGATTGTTCTGCGAGTTTGGTAGACGATTTGGTCAGCCATGTTTCTCATCTCGACTTGAGCCTTCAATCTCTTATCTGCTTCTGCGAATTCTTCTGCTTCAGCAATTTTTGCTTGAATTTCTTCTTCTGATAGTGATGTATTAGATTCAATCTTGATCGATTGCTCTTTTCCTGTTCCCTTATCCTTTGCAGATACGTTCACGATACCGTTTGCATCGATATCGAATGTTACTTCAATTTGTGGCATACCACGAGGTGCAGGAGGAATTCCCATCAAGTGGAATTGGCCTAGAGTGACGTTATCTTTAGCAAACTCTCTCTCACCTTGTAAAACATGGATTTCTACAGCTGGCTGATTGTCACTTGCAGTTGAGAACACTTCAGACCTTCTTGCAGGAATTGTAGTATTTCTCTCAATCATTGTAGTTGTGACACCTCCCAATGTTTCAATTCCTAGAGTTAGAGGAGTTACATCCAACAGAAGGATGTCAGATACTCCCTCGTCACCGGCGATAATTCCCGCTTGTAGAGCAGCACCCATTGCGACTGCTTCATCAGGGTTGATTCCCTTGAACGGAGGCTTTCCTGTTTCCTTCTCGATTGCTGCCTGAACTGCAGGAACACGGGTTGAACCGCCTACTAGAATGACCTTGTCTACTTCACCCTTTGATACGCCAGCATCTTTCATTGCCTGGCGTGTAGGTTTCATTGTCTTCTCGACTAATGGTGCAATCAATTCTTCGAATTTTGCCTTGGTCACAGTGATGTCAAGGTGTTCAGGTTGACCGTCTTTCATTGTGATGAAAGGAAGGTTAACTTGTGATTGGCCAGTGCCGGACAATTCGATTTTTGCCTTTTCAGCAGCCTCTTTTAGTCTGCTCATCGCTTGAACATCCTTGGACAGGTCGATACCTGAAGATTTCTTGTAATCTGCAACCAAATAGTCGATTAGAACCTCGTCAAAGTCGTCTCCACCAAGTTTGTTGTTTCCTGCGGTCGCCTTTACCTCAATTTGTGGTTGTCCATCAACATCATAAATTTCTAGGATTGATACGTCAAAAGTACCGCCTCCTAGGTCGTAAACTAGGATAGTTTGGTCGTCTTCTTTGTCAACACCATAGGCCAAAGCAGCTGCTGTTGGCTCGTTGATTATTCTCAACACCTCTAATCCGGCTATTCTACCTGCATCCTTAGTTGCCTTTCTCTGTGCATCTGTAAAGTATGCAGGACAGGTAATAACCGCTTGAGTGACTGTAGTTCCGAGGTATGCTTCTGCATCGGCTTTCAGTTTCTGCAGAATGAACGCAGATACTTCTTGAGGCGTGTATTCAGAGCCATCGACATCGACTTTCCAGTCGGTTCCCATGTGTCTCTTGACTGAAATCATAGTTCTCTCGTGGTTTGTAACCGCTTGTCGCTTGGCTGTGATACCAACCAGTCTTTCTGAACCATCTTTTGTAAATGCCACAACTGATGGTGTTGTTCTTGCTCCTTCTGCGTTTGAAATAACGACTGCCTCACCATTTTCTATTGTTGCTACACATGAATTAGTCGTTCCCAAATCTATTCCAATTACGTTTGTTTTTGCCATTTTCTTCACTTCCATAATTTTCCCAATTCAGAGGATTGGGATGCCTCCATCATCATCTTCATCGTCATCATCATCGTTGGAAAAATCCACGCTGACATCTGACGGTTCTGGACTGTAATCATCTTCTGATTCCTCATCTATTTCCTCGGAATCTGATTCTAAAGCAGAACCCTGAGGAGTTAGTTTTAGTGTAATGTCTAAAATTCCGTTGTTTAGTGACCAATCTACAACATCATCACACTGATGTGGTAATTCAATCTGCGCTAGAGGTGGGTCTGCGGGGTCGGATAGAACATGGATTAGTTCTCCACCGCTTGATAATGCAACCTCTATCTCTTCTATGTCTTGCCTAGATGAGAAATCTACGGTGATTGACATATTCCATCCGGACAAATATACATCATCCGCAGGTAATTTCAACAAACCATGGTCGGGCTCAACATCTTCAATGTCGACCTCTACTGGGCTCGCATCTACTTTGACATCCACTCCTAAGTTGGATAGCATTTCATCGAGGGGCATCCCTGATTGGAACAATTTACTGATATTGGACAAATCAAAATTGAAATTTACGTCTCCTTTGGCTAACTTTTCTGGGTCGAATCCCATAGAATCGAATTGACCTTTGAACTGATCCATCAGCTTTCTTAGTTGGTTGATATCGACCGACATACCCATGTTTTTGAACATCTCAGCCATCTGTTTGAGCATTTTTTCTTCCCAATCTTCGGTCACTTTATCACCCCACTACTTAACCATCGGTTGTATAGTCGGAGCAGTTGCCCATATATGAACTAAACGGAATCCTAGTTTCAACAGGTTTCAAGACACAAAAGCAGTCGCAGGTTTGATGGCGGAGGAAACAATTCTCGAGTCTACTGAAAGAACTAGTGGACGCGAAGCATTGCGTAAGAATGTCCAAGCCGCTATTGCTCTATCGACTGCAGTAAAATCCACGCTTGGCCCAAAGGGATTGGATAAACTCCTCGTGGATGATGAAGGACGAACACTTGTGACAAACGATGGAGTGACGATTTTAGAAACTGCAAGAGTCGAACATCCTGTTGCTAAAATGATAATCAGTGCCTCTTCTACACAGGACCGAGTAGCGAGGGACGGAACAACCTCGACGGTTGTTATTTGCGCTGAAATGTTGAGAAATGCTTGGCAACTTGTCGGACAAGGCGTCCATCCTGCAACGATTTCCAGAGGTTTTGCACAAGCAAGTCAATTGGCACTCTCATATCTTGAAGAACTGGAAATCGAAGCATCGAGGGAACAAATTTTGTCTGCGATTCAAACCTCTCTTTCCGGTAAATTAGATAGAGGAATGGAGAAGCATCTTGCAAATCTCTCTCTAGAAGCTGCTGAGATTATCTTCGCTGATGGCAGGGCTGACCCGACCACCGTCAAAATCATCAAACAGACCGGTGGCATAATGGTAGATTCTGAGATAATCACCGGCCTAGCCCTAGCAAAATCGCGTATACATCCCGAAATGAAAGAAAGAAGGGGTGCTGGAAAAATTTTGCTTGTAGATGGAGGTCTAGAGAAAAGACAGCCCAAATTAGATGCTAAATTCAGTGTCACCTCAGTAGGAATGATGGATGCATTTAGAGAGGCTGAATCAAAGGAATTGGTTTCTCAAGTCAATAGAATAGTCGAAATTGGCTGCGATTTACTGGTTTGCAAAGACGGAGTTGATGACGAGGCAAGACAGATGCTTGCCAACAAAGGTATCCTGACATACAGACGTGTCGAAAAGAAGGACCTTGACTTATTGGCAAAATCCTGTAATGCCAATCTAGTGATTGATGCAAAGCGTGCTACGGTTGAGGATCTAGGAAATTACAACAGCACCACCGAAGAATTACGAGGAGGGGTCAACCACTGGATTCTAAATGCCGAAAAGGGTGGTGCTACACTAATTGCTAGGGGAAGTACAAATGACATTGTTAATGAAGTTGAGAGATGCTTTGACGACGGCTTAGGTGTTGCTTGCCAATTACTGGAAAAGCCTGTACTTCTTCCTGGTGCAGGAGCAACTCAAATCGCAATCGCTAGAAGACTGAGAAGAGATGGTGAAGCAGTTCCTGGACGTGAACAATTTGCGATTGAAGCGTGGGCTGATGCCATAGAATCAATCCCAAGAGTGTTAGCTGCAAATTCAGGGTTTGATGCGATTGACTCAATACTAGAATTGACCTCTGCTCAAAATCAAGAAGGGGATACCTACGGTTTGAATTTAATATCAGGCACCTCCGAATGCTCGGTTCAAAGAGGAATTTTGGAGCCATTAAACATAATTCGACAGTCGCTATCTGGAGCGACTGAGGCTGCCATTAGCGTTTTGAGAATTGACGATATTTTGTGGGCTCAAATGGAGGCTGAACTGCCAACGGAAGTTGAAGAACGCCTCCAAGGCTTGGGCGCTGAATGAGGATACTATCAATAACGGTGCAGCCATAGGACTTCTATGTCCGATATCCCTACTACAATGCTAGGGTGGACAAAGACCAAAGATGAGGAAAATGGGTTCGAATTAATTGAACATCCAGTTCCAACTCCAAAACAAGGCGAGGTATTGGTCAAGACCGCATCTACCAGTATTTGTGGTACTGACTTACATATCTGGAAATGGGATGAATGGAGTCGCAGTGAAGTCCCGCTAGGCACGATAACCGGTCATGAAACATGTGGAACAATTGTCGCAGTTGGAGAAGGAGTTGACGACTACAAAGTTGGAGACCAAATAGCGGTAGAGTGCCATCTAGCATGTTGGAATTGCCCACGATGTGCTGAAGGAAATGCACACATCTGTGAAAACGGTTCGATTTTTGGAGTCCATTCAAACGGCGCTTTTGCACCTTACTTCACCGTTCCAGCAAATAATGCAAGAAAGAGTCCTGATGGCTTGAGCGAAGGTCATGCCTCTATTCAGGACCCATTAGGAAATGCAATTCACACACTAACTGGAGGGCCAGTAAAAGATGCCACTGTGGCAATACATGGATTAGGGCCTATCGGTCTTTTTGCCGTGAATGCGGCTAAAGCAATGGGAGCGAGCAAAGTCATTGCAATAGATTGGGCCAACCACTACAGAATGGATATCGCAAGAAGTTTGGGGGCAGACTTGGTACTTGGAGAAGGCGACGACATTGTAGCAGAGATTTTCGCTGCTACCGATGGAAGAGGTGTTGACAATTCCTGTGAATTCTCTGGGTCTGAAGCAGCTCTTTCAAACGCTGTCAAGTCAACACGAATGGGTGGCTATCTAAATGTCCTATCGGTCTACGGCAGAGCATTAACTCCGGTGCCAATGAATGAAATCGTGTTCAGATATTTGCATCTCAAAGGTATAAATGGCCGTAAAATGTGGTCTACTTGGGATACAATGCATGAATTGCTGAGTTCTGGCGCTATTGACGTTGATGCGGTTGTCACTAACATATTGGGTATCAATGATTTCCAAGAAGGCATTGAACTTACTCGCAGTGGTCTTTGTGGCAAAGTAATTTTGGATTTTTGAGTAGATTTCCTCAAAATGAGAATCAATGCCAATGTTGATACGGTATAGGCAATCCCGTTAAATCCCGTTGAGGACATGAAGTACGTTGTTGTCTCGGGCGGGGTTCTTAGTGGACTGGGTAAAGGAGTCACGGCTTCTAGCATCGGTCTTCTTCTAAAAAGCGCTGGACTGAGAGTGACTGCAATCAAAATCGACCCTTACCTCAACAGCGATGCTGGAACAATGTCTCCGTTTGAACACGGGGAAGTTTTCGTTCTCGACGATGGTGGAGAAGTCGACCTAGACCTTGGCAACTACGAAAGATTCTGCGATCTTAACCTGTTTAGAGATAACAACATCACAACGGGGAAAATTTACTCGAAAGTAATCGAAGCTGAACGCAGAGGCGATTACCTAGGGAAAACAGTACAAGTAATTCCACACGTTACCGATGCAGTTCAAGACTGGATAGAAGAAGTAGCATCAATTCCAACCGATGGCAGCGGCTTGGAACCTGAAGCGTGTGTAATCGAATTAGGTGGAACTGTTGGTGACATTGAAAGTGCACCATTTATCGAAGCATTGAGACAATTCCAATTTAGGGTTGGAAGAGAAAATGTATTCTTCGTACACGTTTCATTAGTTCCAGTTATGGGCCCTGTAGGAGCACAGAAAACAAAACCTACACAACACACTGTTAAGGAATTAAGAGGCCTTGGAATTTCACCAAATGTGTTAGTTTGCCGAGCAAACACACCACTCGAGGATGAAACAAGAACCAAATTGGCCGAATTCTGTCATGTAGCACCGAATGCGGTCATCAGCGCTCACGATGTTTCAAACATCTACCGAGTTCCTTTGATGTTGAAGAAACAAGGAATGTGTGAAGCACTTGGAATCGATTGTCATGACAGCAAACTTCTCGAAGATTGGGAAGCGATGGCGGACAGAGTTGACAACTTAGGAGATGATGTTAACATTGCAATAGTTGGAAAATACACAGGACTTACAGATTCCTATCTCTCGGTAATTAAGGGACTGCAACACGCTTCATATGCTGTAAATAGAACTCTGAAAATCGACTGGATAGAAGCCAGTAATTTGGAGGAACCGTCACATGAAGATTGGGCTACTCTCAAAGCCGCTGATGGAATATTAGTTCCTGGTGGATTTGGTGACAGGGGCGTTGAAGGAAAAATACTCGCAGCAAATTACGCTAGAGTGAACAAGGTTCCTTACCTAGGTATTTGCCTTGGATTACAAATTGCAACGATTGAATTCTGTAGAAATGTCCTCGGAATGGAAAATGCAAACTCCACTGAATTCGACGATAGTACTCCCCATCCAGCCGTTGTCTTCATGCCTGAAATTTCCAAAACCCATCTCGGTGGGACCATGAGATTGGGGTCAAGGCCTACCTTGTGGCAGGTCGAATCCTGTAAAATCCGTTCACTGTATGGAGACGGAGAGGCTGTTCATGAGAGGCACCGCCACAGGTATGAGGTAAATCCAGATTTGATCTCTACCATTGAAGCAAACGGATTGAAGTATGTCGGAAAGGATGAATCCGGGCAAAGATGCGAAATTTTCGAATTGGATGGCCATCCGTACTTTGTTGGAGTTCAATACCATCCTGAATTCAAATCAAGACCAAACAGGCCAAGTCCACCATTCCTCGGCCTACTCAAAGCGGCGTCTGGAGTTTCATTAGACTAAATCAGAGCGTACCGTTGTGTATGACTAATCTAGACCCGGGACAGGATGAACCCACCCAAAGATGTCTTCAGCGGTTTCATTTTGAATACTTGTGAGTGCATCATAAAGTTCGGTTGTGACTTTTCCAGGAGTATTTCCATCACCATATGTTGCGACTTTGTCACCAAGTGTAATTGAGCCGATTGGTGAAATTACTGCGGCTGTACCACAACAAAATGCTTCATCGGCATCCATTGCAAAGTGTGCATCTACTTTGGTCTCTACAACCTCATAGCCACGATGTCGTGCTAATTCAATTATTGATGCCCTTGTAATACCAGGCAAAATTGTGCCAGTTAATTCCGGAGTGTAAAGCGTCTTTCCTTTCAAACAGAAGAAATTAGCTGCACCGACTTCTTCGATGTATTGGTGATTTTCAGCATCCAAGTAAATCACTTCAGAGTATCCTGCTGCCTTTGCCTGCTTTGATGGAAGCATTCCAGGCGCGTAATTTCCAATCGCTTTTACTCCTCCAGAACCGCCCGGAGCTGCTCTGTGATGTTCGTCGCTAATCAGCAATTTGATGCAGGTCATTCCGCCTTTGAAATAAGGTCCTACTGGGGTGACATAGACCATGAAAGTGTATTCTGGAGCAGGGGCAACACCTAGGATTGGCCCGCTTCCGTTCAACAGCGGCCTTACGTAAAGAGCACCTTTGCCCATTGGAGGAATCCATCTTGAATTCTGCTGGACACATTGCTCGACAGCGTCAATGAAAATAGATTCTGGAACGGGGGCATCTTGAGACGGTCAGCTCCTCTTTGCATTCTTCTTGCATTTTCTTCTGGCCGAAATAAAACTACTCTTCCACTAGAGGTTCGGTAAGCCTTCATGCCTTCGAATAAGCCTTGACCGTAGTTTAGAACTCCAGCAGCAGGAGAGATCGAAATGTTGCCGTAAGGTCTCATTTCTCCTGGCATCCATGGGTCATCGATACCAGTCTTTGTAACATACATAAAATCGGTCTCGGTCATAGAGAATGTAAGTTTGTCCCAGTCTACCAATTCCTCGCCCATGTGGTGGACCAATGCCCGCCGGTATTCAATTATTGTGCGAATTTTTCCAAAAAACTGCGATTCGACAAGTTGTTGGTCTATTGGCTTTTAGACAACATCATGCGATGGAGTGGTGACTTAGCAATCATCACTGGAAGGTACGTTTCTGAAGAGGAATCTACCGTTATCGAATTGTGGGCAAGAGCTCGTACTGGAGAATCGGTTTTGCTTCGGGTAAAGGGCATGCGGCCTTGGATTGAGATAACTCCATCAGGTGCAGGGATTATTGAGGGCAATATCGAATATGTTCGGGAATTGGAGAATGTTGTTGAGATTACTGAAAGCCAGACAAAGTGGACATACTTAGGAATGAAACCGGTTTGGAAGGTTTACGTTAGTCAGCCGTTTGTTGTGCCAAAGTTGAGGAATGAACTTCAGTCTTGGACAATTTTATCTGGGGATATTCCATTCGTCAACCGTTTTTTCCTTGATGGTGACCTTTCCATGCATGTTTCGGTGGATGGCAATGTTGTCGAATCACCTCATCCGGTAGATATCTGTCTTGAGGTTGAACTTGATGAAGTAGAAAATTGCCAACCGTTTCCAGCACCATTCAAGATACTATCATTCGACCTAGAAACATCGATAGAAAATCCAACGATTTACTGTGCTGGTGTAGTAACTGAGGACATGGGAAATGGTGAGAGAAACAGACATATGTTTTCAGGTACAGAAATAGAAATTTTGACATCGCTAACCGAATTAGTCAGAACCGAAGACCCCGACATCATAACGGGATATAATATCGATAATTTTGATATTGGCAGGGTTGTTGACCGGGCGAACTTCATTTCAAAAAATAACAAGGAAATGAAAGTCCAAACTATGGGCTGGGGGCGTGTCTCAACCGAAGAGCAAGACAGGACCCGAGATTCCTTATTCCCTACACGAGGTCAAACAAGGGCTTGGAATATGGCTGGAAGATGTGTAATGGATGCATGGTGGCAAGCACGTCAAGCGTTGAGGCCTCAAAGAGAAACGCTTTCATTTGTTTCAAATCTACTCTTTCCTGACAACGAAGAAATGCAAAAAATGGATGTTGACGCCTCAAACATGGACGAAGAATGGGCTACAAGGCCGGATGTAGTCATGGATTATTGTCTTAGAGATGCTGAAATTCCGATCGATATTATGCATGAAATTCAAGCCTTCAGAAGAAAAGAGGCAATTGCTGCAGTAGCAAAAGTCCCTCTTGATGTAAGCGCAAATGGGACTACTTCGCAATTGATAGATTCGCTAGTCATTCGCCTTGCTGACAGAACTAACATTGGAGTTCCAATGACGGGTTCTGCTGAGCGAAAAGAAGGGCAAATCCAAGGAGGATATGTTCACGATGTAGAAGCGGGGCTTCACCCTTGGGTTGCAATTTTAGATTTCAAATCGATGTACCCTTCTATTATGATTGGAAAAAACATCTGCTATACAACTAGGATAGATGAGGGTAGTACCGACCAGCCCGACGAAGAAGAAGAGATTCACGAATCTCCAACAGGTGCAAAGTTTCGCAATAAAACGGCCCGTCACGGGATGGTCCCATTATTATTAGAGAAGTTAATGTCTCAGAGAGATGAACACAAGAAAGGAATGAAAGAAGCAAAGGACAATGCGGAGCGTTCATATCACGACCAAATGCAGTATGCTGTCAAGATTTTGATGAATTCATTCTACGGTGTATTTGCTAGTGGATTTTATCGATTTACACACAGAGAATTAGGGACTTCGATCACAGCATGGGCTCGTAAAAATATCAAAAGCATCATTCATAAATTAGGAGAAGAAGGCCACGAAGTCGTTTATTCAGATACAGATTCAATATTCGTAAAAGCACCTGTCAGAGGCGAGGAAAAACCACTTGAATTGATGGTTGATTTCGCTAATGAATTAGCTGAAAGATTTAGTGAGGCTAGCGCAGAATTAGAATTTGAAAAAGGCTTGTCAGTGTTTTTCAGTCATGGTGCAAAAAAGCGATATGTCGGACAGGTTGTTTGGCCAAATGAAGAAATGCTAGTAAGGGGCTATGAAACCCAAAGAACAGATTCATTCAAGTTTCTCACAGATGGAATGAAAGAGATATTCAAGCACGTTCTAGCAGATAATTCTGAAGCCGCAATAAATCATGCCATCGAAACAATTTCTAAAGCAAAGTCTGGTAATGCCCCGATTCGAGAATTAATTATGTCTAAATCCTGTAAAGGTAAATGGGACAAGCGTGCAAAAGAATGGAAATTCAAGGACGACTATGCAAATCCTGATTCTATGATTCAAGTTCGAGCAGCCAGGAAATTAATCGCCAAAGGATTACCGTTTACACCAGGTATGAAAATCGCTTACATCGTGACAAATGCAAGACATAGGCCTATGGAAATCGAGCCATGGCTAGAGGAGGATCCTATTCAAGCCTATGATGGACAATTCTATGCTGACCGTTTAGCGACTGCATTCGGTAGAGTGACTGAAGCATTTGGCTGGTCTGCAAAAGAATTACTTTCTGGAAATAAGCAAACATCACTATTTTCTTTCTGAGCACCTAATCTTAGAAGAGTAAGTGTTGAATGTGAGTTGCTTGCCTGCGATACATGATGAAGCCGATAGTTATGGGACTAATGTTCGTGCTCGCCAGCCTTTCTGGGTGTATAGCGGGTGAGGACACGACATCTTCAAGCGTTGAAGCGATTTTCGACTTTTCACCAAGAGATAATATCAGAGTAGGCCAAATCATTGATTTCGATGCATCTGCATCCTTACCTCAAGGAGTTTCATTAACTTACCAATGGGACTTTGATAATGACGGGTCATATGACGAATCGGGAAGAACTACAACTTGGTCGTATTCTAATTCAGGAACATTCGAGGTAAAACTTGCAGTCAAGGATGGGACAACCACTGCATATCAAACAAGAGAGATAACGGTCGCTCCAGAAGATGCAGTAGAGCCGGAAGCGGATGCAGGCTCATATTCTGATTTCACAGATTGCGACGGTGATTCGGTATCCTCTGGAAATTTCTATCTGTACTATATCTGCGAAATGGACAAAAGCTTATCCAGTAAAAGTATTACATCCACTGTAAGTGTAAATTTAGATGGTTCAAACTCAGGTTCAGGTGATTCAAATGAATATATCTCAACATGGGAATGGGATTTAGACCTGCAAAAAGATACAGACGGTGATGGCAATTACAAAAATGATGCTGACTTGACTGGCGAGGAAGTCGAGTGGAAGGATGTAGCTCCTGGAGAATACAAGATTGCTCTAACCGTCACCAACGGAGCCGGTTTAGTCGATACAGACGAAACCATAGTGTACGTTAACTACGTAGGCAAGTGGAAAGATTTCTCAATAGGAGGAAATAACTCAAACAGCGCTGTGGAAATCGAGTTTGATTACATGGTTGTAAATGACAACAATGCAGGAAACACCATCAGAAGAAGCCAGGCTGAATTGGTGTACCCAAAGGAAGATAGCGATTGTCAGCCCGTTTTCGGAACAGATAACTGTAGGGCAAAATTGGACATTTATGGCTACAATGAGGAAGACGAAAAAGCAGGAGACACAAGCGCAATCGGAGTTGACCAAAGAAGCAGTGGTGACTGTGACGAAGATACAGATTGTGTGTGGCTACAATTTACCGGATCTTATCACTATTCAGATAGTGAATGGGGAGATGGCGAGTGGATGTATGTAATACAAAATGACATGATTAACGACCTTGACATAGAATCTTTCACTATTAGGTTAATCTACAAATGATGCCCTGAGAGCAAATCAAGGGCATTTTTTGGCGTAGATTCACTATTTTCCGCGTCGCGGTATTCAAATAGGGGAGGTTTGTGGCCGAGGTACAAAGGAGAGACTATTATGCCATCTCAATGGGAAGACAAAAGCAAACCACACCGCAATATCGTGTTTATCGGACACGTAGACCACGGAAAGTCAACAACTGTAGGAAGACTACTATTGGACTCTGGTCACATCGAGGCTCACGTTATTGAAAAGAACGAAAAATTAGCCGCAGAAGCAGGAAAAGCCGGATTCGGTCTTGCATACGTTATGGACGGTCTAAAGGAAGAGAGAGAACGTGGAATTACTATCGACGTTGCTCACAAAGAATTCTTTACACCAAAGTACTACTGGACTATCATCGATGCTCCAGGTCACCGTGACTTCGTCAAGAACATGATTACTGGTGCAAGCCAAGCTGACACCGCAGTTCTACTATGTGCCGCAAACGATGGTGTCAACGCCCAAACCAAGGAACACGCTTTCCTTGCAAAGGTACTTGGTGTTTCCGAACTAATCATCCACGTTAACAAGATGGATATTTCTGGTGTTGACTGGTCAGAAGACAAGTACAAAGCAGCATGTGCTGAAGTCACAAGTCTACTAAAGGTCGCAGGATTCGGAAGTCAACTTGACAGAATCCCAATGATTCCAGCATCCAGCCTAAACGGTGACAATGTATTCGAAAAGTCCGACAAGTGCTCATGGTACAACGGACCAACACTATTCGAAGCAATTGATGCAGCACCAATGCCATCAAAGCCTGTCGACAAGCCTCTAAGGCTACCAATTCAGGACGTTTACAAGATTTCAGGTATCGGAACTGTTCCAGTAGGAAAGATCGAGACAGGAACTCTAAACGTAGGTAAGACCGTTGTGTTCAACCCTTCACAGAAGTCTGCTGAAGTAAAGTCAATCGAAATGCACCACACAACTCACGCTAAGGCTGAGCCAGGTGACAACGTTGGATTCAACGTTCGTGGACTAGCTGCTACTGACATCCGCCGTGGTGACGTTGCAGGATACGCTGACACAGCACCTACCTTCGTGCGCCACGATGAAACATTCGTCGGTCAAATCCAACTAATGGAAATTCCAAAGGCGGTTTCAGTAGGATACACACCAGTATTCCACGCACACACAGCACAGGTTGCTGTAAGATTCCAAGAACTACTTGAAAAGACCAACAAGGCAGGTAAGGAAGCGAACCCATCTTTCCTAAAGACTGGAGACGCATGTCTAATCCGTTTCCAACCAACCAAGCCAATGGCTATTGAAGCAATGAGTGATTTCCCCGAACTTTCAAGATTCGCTATCCGTGACATGGGTAAGACCGTCGCAGCTGGCGTTTGTATGAAGATCGAGAAGAAGTGAGTTTGATCTCCAACTGGACTACGATCCGAACGGAATAGAGGTGCAAGTCATGGCAGCAGTGACCATCATCAAACTTACTGGCGATAACCACAAGGATATCGACCTAGTAGCAAATCAGATTAAGACAATCTGCGACACTGGAGGAATCAGCCTAAGAGGCCCAATTCCACTACCTACTCGCAGACTTGTTGTGCCTGTAAGAAAGGCACCAGACGGCGAAGGCAGTGAAACATACGATCACTGGGAAATGAGAATCCACAAGCGTCTATTGGAAATGGACATTACAAGTGGAAAGGACGAAAGCGCTCTAAGACAAGTCGCAAGAATCCCTATCCCAGATACAGTAAGTATTGAATTGTCAATGCGCACAGTAAACTGATTTGAATAGCGATTTCACTCGCTACTAGATTAGACGGTATTCACATTTGAGTTGAAAATATTCAATCTCTTCTAGCAATTATCGCGGCTACTAGAATTGTCGCGGAAGCTAGAATGAATGATATCGAAGGCATTAGATTGTCTTCTTCAGGGTCGTCACCTTCGTCATCGGTTTGATTCAACATATTTTCCAATTCGAAATATGGACATCCGTTCCCAGGCAGATTTGGATTAATCAAATCTGCATTCCAGTATTCCCATTCTTCACAAAGTTGAGAAATTGGTAAATTCCATTGATTTGATATAGGGTCAAAGTCCCAGACACCGTCCCATATACAGTATCCCAAGGCTGAATCATAGATGAACTCGCCTCCAGCATCAATTGCACTCTGAAGGAGCAACTACCCCCTGACAAGCGATTAGCGTGATATCGACTTGTCCGTAGCCAACATTTATTTCTTGATAGTTTGAATCTAGTTCATATGCCTTGTAGAATATAGTTTGAGTCAAAGTATTGTTTGAATATTTACCTTCAAGAGACAATGTAAGGTTAAATTGGTCTGTATCATTCAAATCGAATGCTTTAGCCCATTGTTGGTCTAATGCTAGTTCATATTTATCAACAGGTGATGCGTTCAAATCTTCTGATGAGAAAGCAGCCTCGACGTACATGTTTTCTGGACTAGCAGTCGATGATAGAACCATCCCGTATAGAGTGACAGTGTCAGACATCGTTAGTATGCCACTAACCGGCGATAAAACTTGAACTACTACATCTTCATGTAAGACAGGCGGTGCAGTCCATTCTCCAGTTAGAGGGTCATATGTCCATTCTCCATCCCACAGACAGATACCTAGCGATTCATCGAATATGAATTCGCCTCCAGCTTCAATTGCTCCCTCTGGTGCAGTTACGCCTTGGCATGCTTGGAGATAAATTTCAATCCAATACACAGTTTCCCATCTTTTATCGTCGCCTTCATAGGATTTGATGTAGATCATTTGAGTTATTGTTTCATTAGTGTACATTCCTTCTAACGATAACATTAAGGAAAATGAATCTGAATCGTTTAATCCATCTGTTTTTGCCCATTTATTATCTAGGTATAGATTATATTTTTGAACCGCACTTGCATTAAAATCTTCCATGTTGAATGCGATTTCAACGTATGCCTCGCTATTATTTTCGGAACCACTTTGAATAGACCCAGAAATGTTGATTTCATTAGAAGTGACCATTGTTTGGTTTTGGTATGAATCGTATTGAATTATCAATTCTGAATCGAGATGACTTGGGTGGACTACAGTAAAGTACATTCTGAATTTTTCACTAATATTTCCTTCTTCGTCAGTCACTCTCAGCTCTATGCGTATCAGAGATTCTAGGTTCATTTCTTCATCTACAGTTATGTTTGCAAATTCATAACTCCAGATTCCTAGTGAACTCTCATCTTCAGAAAATTCGTGAGTTGGCGGTATTGTAGTATCTTCGAAAGGCTTGTCGAAAAATACCGACCAATTATAAGACACTATACCATTCGCTAGGACAGAATTATTCCCAAACGAATTATATGCATCAAAAGTCACAGTTGTGTATGTAGTGTCCTCCTCGATGAGGACCTGATACTTCGGCCATTCATGACCTGCTACATTTTTTGTGCCTTTGTATTCTGCATTTCCACCAACTACGGTAGCATTAGCAACTGTTGAACCACTGTCATGAGTATTCATGACAGTAATTTCAGAATCTAGTTCGTATGTACTGTTTCCCAGTTCAATTGGTAATGATACAATTAGCAGCAATGCGCTAAGAATTATTGCGGTTCGCATAGATATTTCTTCATCGATGACATCATTTATACATTTCAACAATGATGGTTCTAAATTATTTGATTTCAAAGTGAAGCATTCTCGGCAACACCAGAATCAATCAAATATTCAGCAGTCGGTTCATCAAGGAATAGTATGTCTCCGATGCCTAGAGAGATTTCACCGTCGGCGGTAAAAATTGGTTCATCGAGTGATTCAATCACCCTGATGCGAACCAATTCTTGTTCTACTTCTTCACTTTCTTTTTCTGGTGCATCATTTGCTTCAGCCTCAGCCCAAGCGTCAAAATCCATTTGCGGTGCTTTTTTTGAAGGCATTAATTCGTCTGCTGCTGCATGGGTCGCGATATTGGTATCGACCGGTTTTGAGACCTCTTCTTCGATTGGATGGATTCCTTCCAAGTCAGGATATTCTTCTGCAGAATTGAGGAGATCTTCTTCATCCAATTCCGGCTCAGGAAGTGGTTCAGAATTATCTTGTAAAGCAATGACAGGAGGTCCCTCGCCCGTAAGTCCACCCGATTCCGGAATGAATGAATCAAGTTGGGTTGTGCCTGAAGCCATGGTTAATGACTTCATTTCCTCGGAGGCTAATCCCATTTGCATAGCATTCCAATCGACAGACATTTTGAATTGATTAAGCAACTGAGTTGCATTTGAGTAAAATTCTCTCTCGGTGGGGTCGTGTCTTGTCCAATCTAGATTAGGCAGGTCTTGGCCGTTAGAACCACCTTCTCCCCTTAGAGACATGGTGGCTGAATGTTGCATAAGCGCCACTACTCGCTTCCGTGCTAGGTCAGATGCAGTCCTGCGAATATTGGCCTGTCTCCTTTGAAGAGTTTGTAGTTTCAAAGAAGGCCCAATCGTTTGGTACAATTCATGAATTTCTAATTCTACAGTGTCTAATAGTTGCCCGACTTTTTCCCAAAAATCTCTGCGAGGTAATGGAACTGGCACACTTCTTGTTGCTTGTTGGCGTAAAGTAGCGAATAATTGCTCCTCAACTTCTCGAGCCTGAGCGATATTGAGTGTGACTCGCTCGGACATACCTATTCGGTGGGACAGGTCGCCTATCAACCCTTCACAGAATTTCATACACAGAGAAAACGAAGTTTGAAACATATTGAACTTGAGTAAGGGTTAGGTGGAAGCGTGAGGTCGGCCTTTGTGATTTGTTTGTTGATGCTCATTACACCGTGGGCCTCAGCAGATATCGCTAGTTGGCAGGGTCCCACAACCTCACCTAATGAACACTCTAACAATCCATCAAATACGTCATATGAAGGATTCAAAATTCCCACAAATAGCACGGTTACCGGTTCAAATTTTGAAATTCAACCACTTTGGACTCAATCCAAAACAAATGGAACATATTGGGCTAACGATTCTCCAGGTGGGTTTTCGGTCGGTCAATCTAATGGAACTTCATACCTAACCTCAAGTGGTGACCTAACCTTGGCTCCTATCTCGAGTAATGGTGAAATGACTGATTTTGAAACGGGCTTTCCGCAAATGGCACAATGGACAATATCGGGTGATGACATTTGGAAACCAGTCAATCTTTCCTTGGTATCATATGGTCCAACCTCATCGGTCACAGGTTCAATGGTTGCAGGAACAAATGGATCATTGCAAAATGATTCAATAGGCATAATGCGGTCCAAATTTTGGCCAGTTCCAGCAGCTGTAAATTTCTTTAATGTTAGTTTTGAAAGATGGAATTCACTTGATTCGTATGATATAGCGTACATCCAGTATTCAGTCAACAACGGTGTAAAATGGAATACAATGGATAATTTTACAGGAAACTCATCTGGATGGGTCACTGAGAGTTATCCATTAGACAATCTAGTTTCATCCGCATCCCATATCGGATTTAGATTTATCATAGAAACATCGGCGAATTCATCAAACTCAGTCGGATTGTTTTTGGATGATTTCAATATCTCGAATCAGGGAGAACCGCTTCGTGCTTGGTTTCATGGCAATCCTTCTGGGGCTTACCTAGCCAACGCTGAAGGCGCGTTAATTATACCAGTAGATTTGTCAAATATTTCTGGAGCATCAGAATTGGTATATTGGGCGAATTGGGATATTGAAGGAGATTATTCCGACAATTTGGAAGTATTAATCTCGGTGGATAATAATTCTTCATGGACTACATTAAGCGCTGCCCCAGGAGTTCAGGTACTGGAATATTCACCACAAATTCAGTATTTTTCGACCAAAGTTATGGTTGGAGAGAGATAATGCATTCAATTCATCCATGGATAGTTGGGCACACAAATATCTCTAATGCTCTACTAAAATTCAGGGTCAAAACTGACAATGTTGTCAACAATGGCGGTAGCGCAATCGATGGGTGGGAAGGCATAATGATAGATGATTTACGAGTAGATTATGCCATTGGAACATCAAATATGAAAAGCATTTTTCTGAACAATTTCACATCCACAACAAATTCTCTATTGGTGAATACTTCTACCAAACCGAATCAGTGGCAACATATCGATTGGGAGGGGCACAATGGATTGTGGTATGATTTGGACTCCTTCGAAGAAATACAAATCATGCCAGATGGTTGGCGCGTCGAGCATATCAGAGGGAGCTCACCTTGGGAAATCGGTCAAATTTCAAACGCAAATGGATACGGTCCAAACAATACTGCTTGGCCTAGCGGCACAAACGGTATGGGAATAAATTTGGATGGAATATACGATAATGAGGTGTACACACACTTAGTTTCACCAACTTATCACATTCCTTATGGTTCGACTGCTAGATTGACATTTAGTCATTGGATTTGTTCGGAAGCCGATTGGGATGGTGGCGCTATTTTCACATCAGTTGATGATGGAATAACCTGGCAGCATTTTGGAGGCAATATTAGCGGATTTTACGATACAATTTCCACAGTTAACGGATATTCGCCATTTTATGGACTTGGAATATTTGATGGCTCAAATGTAATCGGAGGTTGTGGAACTCAAAACGACAAGCATATCTTCACAAGGATGAGCGGCGATCTATCTCACCTTGCGGGAAATGATGTTAGAGTAAGATTCTCTTTCTTCACCGATACTTATGTTGAAGAAGACGGTTGGTACATCGATGATGCAGGAATTGAAATCGATAATTTCCAGATGAACGGTTCTTGGGTCAGTCCTCTGGTCGAGGCTACAGAATATGGCTGGTCAAGGCTAACCTCGATGTATTGGTCACCAGATGGTACGAATATCACAGTTGACGTAATGGATGTGAATGAATCGATTATTATTGGATACGAGGCTAGAAATTTGCCTTTGGATTTGGATATTTCAGCATGGAAGTATCCCGAATTAAAATTTAGGATAAATTACGAGACCGATAACGAAACAAAGACACCAAGAATTAGAACTTTGCATCACGGGATGACAGAATATATCACGAAAGATATCTTGAGAAATTCGTATTCCAACATACCCGAATGGGTATTCAATTCATCTCTGGTTGAATCGAATAGCACACCTTACAGCATTACTTTTGACAGAGATTTTTGGATGCCATATTCAGCGGTTTCAATACAATGTCAAGGAAATGCAAGCCTGTTCATGAATACGATCGAAAATAGATTACCGGCCTTGGGATTAAATCCACCAGCATCCAACCCTAATCCTGTTAACATTGGAACAAAAAGTTGTGGAGAGACCATAACTAGCCAATATGGTCCAAAGGTTGCAACTAGATTTGGAGTGACTTTCAACCCTGGAGATAATTTTGACTGGATAAAAATCGAACCAAAATCGTTGTATCATCCACTTAATGTTTCAATCGATTTGGGCCTAGATAATGTTGCTGATTGGGGCTGGAATAATGGATTTCACTACACCAATGAAATCGTTGGATTGGACGTAGATGGTCTATCGTTAAATCCTCAAGATTCAAGAGGGTTTGAGACCACTTTTTCTGATAATTTGTCATTTTCAATATTATTGCCAGCGAGAAATATCAATTCTGCGAAATGGAATTGTGCAGAACAAATGTATTGCTATAATGGTGGAATCAAGTACATTTCAAATCAATCAATTCAACCTTCGATATCGGAAGAAAACAAGTGGGTTAATCATTCAGGCTTTGAACACTATATGACCGAATACAGTTTTAATTTTGAAACAACCCAAACAACTTCATTTGAGTTAATATCCGTGAACTATATTTCTGGATTTAATCATACAATAAGCATCAATTCTAGTCTAGCAAATTTGTTTATTGATAATTTAGATACAACTTCTTCGCTTTGGATGAATGTGGCAACAGATAGGTCAGGGATTTCGTTCAATGGAGATATCTTCCATGAAAAATCCATTCTAGATTCGTGGATTTCCATGCCTTCTTTGACCTATCGCCCAGGTCTTATTCAACAAGCGATTTCAAAACATGAAGTATTATCAGGGACTCCTGATTTAGACAAGGTAGATTTGAAAATTTCAACCACCAATGATTTGAACAACATCATTGCTGAAATTACCCTTGACCAATTGGATACTGGTGGACGATTTATCCAGCATTATGGGGCTGGTATTTTCAAACTTGATTCCATAAACTCTTCATGGGATGGAGAGACTATTGTATGGTCTTTAGAATCATCTTGGTATCTAGATGATTGTCAACGATTGTTTTGGTTTGTTGAAGGCACAAATCTCGAAGGTTTTAGTTTAGGGCCGGTCACAACTACCTCAGGAACAGCCTCTAATGCTGCTGCGACAAATGACCTTGAAGTTGTGCAACTAAAAGCATGGGCTGGATCCACTCCATTACATGATTTCAGTGATCAGTTATGGCCATTCAATGTCAAAGGTGGTCAAGAGATTTCAGTTTCCGGGAAGTTAGATTTTCAGGATTAGAAGGCATTCATCCAATTTCGCAAGATTTGGAATTGGAGATTAATCTTTACAACGAAGAAGAATTGGTACTTAGTGAATCAACTCCCATAGATTCACTAGGAAAGTTCAATGTCTCATTTACCAATCCAATTCAAGCCAATTTGAGTAATACAACGTTATTGATAATTCCAGAGATAGTATCGATTGGCCCAAGCGATGCTAATAACGCTAGAGACGTTACTGCGACATATCAAAAGATAACATATACATCAGACTCCATTCAATCGAGCATTGACAATTTACAGATTGTAGCTCCAGGAGGAGTACAACCCGCAGACGGTCACGTATGGCACCCTGGTCAAGACCTGCCGCTACGAGTAGAGGTTGCTGACGATGCAGGTCTTCCAGCAAAAATGGAAATTTTACTAAATCGTAGTGGAAGAGGTTGGGAGTCAATGGAATTCCTAACTCCTGTGGGTGCCTATCATGCCATCATAGATTTGCCATTAATCGATGAGAATTCAATTCCATTACCTACTGAAGAAGAAGGCTGGTTAGATGTTTATTTTGCAGGATTTGATTTGTCTGGAAATCCTCTTTCAGGAGGAGGTACAGAATCTGAACCACTTGCTCGAATTTTAGTTCAACCTAGATATCCGACTTGGATAGATGGTGAATCACTTGGATTGGATACTACCGACGGATATCTTTTCCCAGGTAAAACTCATACCTTCAACTTCACAATTTCTGATAACAATGGTTTAGAGTCTCTTGACCTCATAAAATTTGATTTATCGAAACAATTCAATGGATGTGATACAGATTGGAATCCTTGGAATAATTTTGTGACAAGTGATGTAAATTGTTTCATCAAACCACCGATTTTCACCGCAAATAAGCATCCTTTAACCAACACATGGGACGTTAAAGTAGAGTTTGAACTAAGGTGGGATGTTGAACCAAAAATAGGCACAGGGGTGCAAACCCCAAGCCTTAGGATAATTGATGAAAATGCACCATTAGGTGTCGGATTCACATCGATTAATATTCACAATTGGAAGATTCATAACGGGATTGAATTAATCATTTCTGATATTGTTGACAAGAAGGCACCATTCGGTCAGCAAGTAGATGATGTGATGTATATTCATGACAATGATATTGTTGATATCAAATTACAAGCATACCATATGGGCTCTAATCTAACTGCTGAAAACCTGCCATTCAAGACGGAATTTAGTCTTGAGTTGATTGGAGATATGAATTATTCAATCAAAACAGGAGATTTGGATAGCAGTGGACAGGCTGTGCTTAGAATAGTATTTGATTCAACATATTACGGCACCCAAATAAAATTCATTGCTGATATGGAGGATGTGTCAATCCATAATAAAACAGGTGATTCTTCAAACATTGTAATCGACTTAAATCCTCCAGATTTTATTGTTTCAAACGGCTACCTCGTCACAATAGATTCAGACTCACTTCAAAATGTGGATGTGGAATTAAAGGTCACAGATGACCAAGGTTTGCTCAACGAACCAGTACTCATGAAATGGCGCTTTGTTAGGAACGGTCGAATCATCGTTCAAACGTAGCTGAAATTCCGGTCTTCTTCAGTAGTATTCGCAGCAACATATACTTCGATACGATAAACATGGAACCAGATTTCGAATTACAGAAAGGAGATTATCTGATAATTTGGTTTGAAGGCGGTGATGCTTCAGGACATCCGATTCAAGGCTTAGGAGTTGATTCTAATTCACCGATCCAAACTAACATCAGATGGATTGCATATGAGCCAATATTGTCTGATTTAATTTCTAATCCATACAGGCCAGAATTAGGAGAAATAATTACGATTAATTTCACATTTACAAATTACGGATTACTTGATGGAAACTCAACCATCAGATTGTTGGATGAAAACGGAATCATTCTAGAAGAACTTAATCTATCTATGCCTGTAGACTATTCTCATTATTCTGGATTTGAAGTTGAGGCATGGAAATTAGGTGATTTGGGCCTGCAAATCAAAATCGATAACAATTCAGCGATTCCAGTTCCACTTTCTGCCGTAGAGAAGGCCAAAGATAACGCATCAAGTGGTGAATCTATACTACTCGGTCTAGCGTTTTCTTCGTTTTTCGTTGCGGCATTTATGCTAATTTATGTTTCATCAAAGAACAAATCTCGAGGATTTTTGGATGAGGAAGAATGATGTTCAATGAACTCGGCGGGGGGTTGAGCCGGAGTACCCGAGTGGTCAAAGGGGGCGCACTCAAGATGCGCTGCGAAATGCTTCGTAGGTTCGAATCCTACCTCCGGCATTATAACTCTACAATCGTTCTAACAGGCTTGCTATCATCGGTTTGAATGTGTTTCCATGTGGGTACGGAGAAATCACGTTGGCACACTCCTCTAATTCTTTGAAACTACCCCCCACTGCAATACTATGGCCTACTAATTCAAACATGGAGATATCGTTGGGTGCATCTCCAACCGCAAGCACATCTTCAGGTGCTATTCCTATTCTGTCAAGAGCTATTTCTAGCCCGCTTCCCTTTGACAGGTGAGGCTCCATTAGGTGAATGGCAAACCCGGTTCTCAATACTGCTAAATCAGAGTATTCGCTATTTTCAATAAGATGTGTTATTGCTTCAAGGTCCTCATTTGGGAAAAAGACACCACTCCGATTCACGCCATGAGTTAGTAGTTATTCCCTGGTGGTCAAGACCTAACTTTTCGCCCACAAATTTTGCTGCCTCAAAAGCCCGTTTCCCATCCGCTCTAACTATGACTTCGCCCCAATTTGGGTGCCAAACTACGCCTCCATTTTCGCACACCATTGGCCCTGTTGCGCCTATGAATCTCCACAAGCCATATGTAATCGATCTAACATTTCCGGTTGAAAGAAGAATTGGTATTCCTGCCGATTCTAATTTTCTAAGCCATTCAATTGCTTCTAAGTGGATTTTTTTGTTCGAATCTGTTATCGTACCATCAATATCTACAGCGATAGCTTTGGGAGTCCACCCGTCGGGAAACCATTGCATGATTTAACCAAATTACAGGGCCTTCAATATGATTACGATGACAGTATTCATGAAAGGGTAGTGTTTGGGTAGTAATATGGAGGAGATGGCGAAGAATTCCTATCTCTCGAGGACGATAATCCTGAACCAAAATCTCCACCGACTAGAAAGAGGCAGCCCAACCAAAAACAAAAGGCTGTAATTGAATCTACAACTAAATCGGTTGAACCGTCTTTGCAAGCAGAAATGATTGATATGGAGGTAGTTGGAGATTATGGAGGAACGCACAATCTATGTTGGCCTATTCAGGATATGGATTGTCCAGATTGTGCATCAAAAGCGATGAATGCCCTTAATCGATTATCTCAGGTAAATAGTTCAATTGTTAGTGCTACAGATGGAACCGTTTCAGTAGAGATTGATTTTGAAAAGGGCAACGTTTCAGAGGCTTCTGCGATTTTACGCTCACTAGGTAACGCTCCTGATTTACCGTTTGTAATGGTGTCAGGTGTTCAGTCTTCTTCTATTGCTACAAGGCATAACGTGCCAATCAAGGGGCTCCCAAGAGTATTCAGGCGACAACCAGGAGTTCTTGATTGTGAAATCGACAAGGACAACAATATCTTACTACAGTTAGCACCTGATTTGCCTAGTGAATTGGATAATGCAATGCATAATTCTTTGAGAACTGTAATAGGAAATAATTTTGAATTAGTTCCTACAAATAATGCAAGAATTTCCGGTGGTCAGTGGAGAATGATAGGTTCGGGAATTGCATTCGTAATGCTACTGATGCTGGTTATTGCAGAACAGATAACTGAGAATGCTTGGGTGTTTGGCACTATTGGAATTATCGGGGTGGCGATTGGTGGAACAAAAATGTTCAGAGAAGCGATTGCATCGGTACAAAATAGGCAACTGGGTTTCCAAGTTTTGACATCGTTAGCGGTAATTGGCGCGTCTTATCTTCAAGCATGGGAAGAAGCGTTGATGGTTATCATTCTAGTATCGTGGACTGAACACATGGAAAGCGAGGCTTTGATCAGAGCAAGAGAAGCCATGCAAGGCGGTCTTGATAGAATCCCGAGAACTGCGAGAAGAGTTCCAAAAGAAGTATTTCGAGCGTCGGCAAGATTTCGGCCTCACTTCAGATGGCTCCGGTGACTTCTGAAATTTCAAAAATAGAAGAAGTCCCAATTGGACTGATTGTAAAAGGAGACCATATCGAAATTAGGAGTGGCGAGTTAATCCCCGCCGATGGTGTAATCGTTTCTGGTAAGGGTTCGGTCAACAAAGCACCTCTAACTGGCGAATCAGTCCCAGTAGACGTTAAGCAAGGTGATGAACTCCAAGCAGGCCTCACACTCTCAAGAGGTCCGGTCACAGTTGAGGTTTCAGCTGTTGGTGAAGATACTAGATTAGCAGGCCTAATCGATAAGGTCCATTCTTTCAAAGACCAACCAACAAGATTGCAGGGTATGCTTGAAAATTTCACTGCGCTATGGGTTCCTGTAGTATTGATTGGCGCGATTTTTGCTTGGATGTTGCAACCAGAAGCAGATTGGAAAATAATTCTCCTATTATGGGTTGTAGCATGTCCATGTGCATTGCTGCTTGCATCTCCTGTACCACATGCTGCTAGCCTTTCTCAAGCCTCAAAATCGGGTGCGATCGCAAGAGGAGGTGATGTAATGGAAGCCCTAGCTAAAGTCAATCTTGCATTGTTGGATAAGACAGGCACTTTAACCTCAGGAAAGCCAAGGGTGGGAGATGTAATTCTCGCGAAAGGACGAAGAAGAGACTCAGCTATTGCACTTGCAGCAGGAATAGAAGCATCATCCAATCACCCATATGCTCAAGCAATTATCGATTATGCAAACTCTCAGGAAATCAAACCATCTGCGGTTTCTCAGATTTCAGATGGAGAAGATGGAGTCTATGGAAAGTCTTCCAATTCAGATGTTAGTTTCGTTCGTGCAAATCCTTCGCAATTACAAGGGGCTTTACTCGAATCTCTAAAATCAGCGCTTGCGGAAGGGCATGGAGCAAGTTTGTTGACAAAAGACGGTAAACCAGTAGCATTGTTTACATTCATTCATGATGATTTACGAGATGGAACGGACGAGTTAGTTAAATCGCTTCATTCGATGGGTGTGAATGTAGAAATTATTTCCGGTGATAATCAAGACGCAGTAAATGCTCTTGCGAGGAGCATCGGTTTATCAGAAAACTCTGCACATGGAGAAATGACTCCAGAAGAGAAAGTAAACTGGGTTCAATCCCGTTCTAAAACCCACATTACAATGATGGTCGGAGATGGTTTCAATGATGCTGCAGCAATGGCGGCATCCGATGTAGGAATTGCTATCGGAACCGGAGAGTCAGCAAATCTAGAAGCCGCTGATGTCCTTATTCCTGGTGATGACCCGAGGCTAATTTCGGAATTGATTCGCCTCTCAAGGAAAACCAAATCTGTTCTGGTTTGGAACATTGCTTACTCCGTAGCAATTACTCTAATTCTGGTATACCTCGTATTGTCTGGAATAAACGATAATCTTGCAGTTGGAGTATTGGTACATGAATTAAGCGTAATTGGTGTTATTATCAACGGCGCAAGATTATCTGGTAGCGGTGGAACGGTGAAATTGATTGCCGAGATCGGCAAATCGATTTGGACTGGAACAATAGATTCGTTCAAGGCTTTGAATTCCTTAATCTCATCGTGAATTAACGCTACCTTCAAACCTCATGAACTCTAGGATTCTACAACGGTGGCAACCAATGGCTAGAATTCATGCCGACCCTGTGAGTACCTCTCTGATGCATCCTACTAGGCGTGCATTGTATGTTGCCTTACTTGATGCGGATGAATATACCACTGTCCAATTACAAAAAATCGTAGGTGTAGATAGATACAATCTCTATCATCATCTAAGGAAATTGGAGGGTTTAGGATTGGTTATGAATCATAGAGACGAAGGTCGAACAAGATGGTGGTGTGTAATAGAAAGAGTTCCACTTCCTAACGACGGAACCGATAAGGTCGAGGACAATACACTAGCAGTAATTAGCCTTTCAAATCCAAGAGTTCAAGCTGCTGCTAGAACCATGCTGAAGGAATTATCAGCATTATCTGGGAACGAGTTAGAACTAGATTCTGCAACATTGATTAGTTTGTCAATCAAAGGCCGTAAAGGTTGAATTTTTGTTTGGGTGGAATTATGTCAGATGAAGATATACCCGGTGTAGAATCACGAATAGATACGCCAGACCTATCATGTCCAAGATGTAAGAATCTCTTGCCTAGTGGACTTGGAGAGATAACATGTGTAATGTGTAAAGCAGAGGTAAAAATCGAGCATGAAGGAACAAGGAAGAGGTGGAGGGAAGAAAAAATAAGTTGCCCATCTTGCTCCAAAGTCTTAGTTTGTGGAGTAGATAAAAGGCCCGCTAATTTACAATGTTCTTCTTGTCATACCCATTTTGTACTGAATCCGAACCGACCCAAGGTCGAAATTTCATGTCCATCTTGCGAAAGAAAACTTCGTATGAATAAACGACCTGGTGAGAGAGAAATTAATTGTCCAGCATGTGAAGCGGAATTCAAAGTAAAGTTTTGAGGGATTTCGATGCGAACAACATTTCAGTTGATGGGGTTGGCTGATTTTATCACTATTGCTAATGGTCTTTTAGGGACCTTAGCAGTATTTTTCCTAATGCTTTCAGTTGAAGATATGTCTCAACCGTATTTTGATGGCGGAATAAAAGCAGATTATATTTGGGCAGCAATGATGTGTATCTTCTTATCAGCAATTGGTGATATTATCGATGGCCCAATCGCCAGAAAATATTCTAAAAATCAAATTTTAGGCGGATCTTTAGACATAATGTCCGATAGTTTGTCATTTTGTGTAGCACCTGCTTTACTGGTGTTTACAATGTTTAGCAGGTGGGGCGAGGCAAGCCCAATATGGACGGTAAGTCTTGCAATTGCATGCTCTTGGATGATTGCATGTGGGATGCTCAGGTTAGCTAGATTTCAACATGATGATGGAGGATATATTCCATACTTCAATGGATTATCTACTCCTGCAAATGCGATGTTATTGCTTTCTGCAGCAGGCATGATTTGGATGCAACCGACTTCTAGCATTGGACCAGACTTGTCTGAGTGGAATTGTGGAATTTGTTTCGGTGAAGGCCAAAAACCATACCTCGACTTTACAATTTTTCCTATTTTGTTAATCAGTGGAGGATTGATGATTTCAGATAGAAAGATGTCCAAACTGAAACATGGAATTCCAATGAAATTATCAATTCTACAAATGCTGTTTTTATTAATTTCATTAATCATTTCTCTAGCATCAACATCCAAACAAGATTATGCAATGGATTCTCAACAATTTGCCCCAGTCACGTTTTTGTTGTTTGCAGGATCGTTTATTTTGACGCTTGTTTATATCATCGGTGGCCCTAGATTAGTCGGAGAAAATTTTGCTAGTAGCGAAGAGTAAATCGGCACTCATTATTTGTCGTATAAATCGCCACGCGACACCACTTCTCTATCGCGCCCCTTATCTATCATGAGAAGTCCATTGCAATCCGGATGGGGATCCTATGAGTGTGAGCGACAGCAAGTCAGGTAGTGACAGAAACCTTCGGGATGAAGGAAAGCATGGCCAAACATCACTCTCTTCGCTTAGAGCACAATTCACGTCCACACCATCCCCATCGCTGGACCAAACAATGATGCAGAGTGCCAGATTCAGAGAAGAAGAAAGGATTAGAGCCAATCTTCGAAGAGAAAGCAAACTTAGAAAAGAGGCTCTAATCGAAAGAATCTCGGTAATGCAGGAAAACATGGCTACGGATATCGCAAGACAGCATGAAATGTCTTTGTCAGCATTTGAGAGAGATCTACGAACTAATTTGGAAGATGAAATTTCACAACTTGAGTCTGAAACTCTGACAAGAGAAGAGATTCGATTAAGAGAGATGCACGAAAAGAGACTTGAAAGAGAAATAGAAACACTTGAAGACTCATTGGAAATAGAAAAAGAAAGGCGTCTTGAGGAACATAAATCCACGATTATTACTAAACTTGAAAATCAATTATCAGAAGAACACAGGAACCGTTTGTCATTCCAAAAAGAGAGATTAGAAATAGAATTCAGCAAATCCCTTCAAAGAAAAATTCAGGAATTAGAAGAAACAATCAGGCTTGAAATGGAATCCAGGTTCAAGGAAATGGAATCTCGAGAAGTAGCCAGACTAGAAGAAATGCAAACTCAAAAACTTGCAGAACGTGAAGAATCATTACGCCGTGGAATTAGAGCAAGACTTGAGCAACAACTCAAACTTCGTTTGAGGCAAAGAGAAGCGACAATGCGTGCTGAATATGAGAGAAGGAGTTTGAGACTGGAAGAGGATATTGCAGCATCAATTCAAGATGAACTCGAAACAAGATTATCAGCCGAAACACGAGACCTTGAAGACAAATTACGTCAAGACGTCGAATTAGCAGTCACCAAAAGAAAAGAAGAACTTAGAGCAGAAGTCCAAAAGCAAATGGAATCCAAATATGCTGACAAGTTAGCAGAACGAAAGAACCGTTTAAGAGACAAATACGATATTACATTTACAAAAGCAGTAGACGATATTTCACGTTCACTAGAATCAGAGATCGAGGCGGAACTCGATGCTAGATTGGATAGAGAATTCCAATCTTACAGAAACTCTAGAGAATCAGAAATCCAAAATAAACTTGCTAGGTTTAGATATGAAAGAGAAGCAGAACTTCATGACCAATTGAACAAGCGTTATGAGGCTAAGAAGGAAGACTGGTCCGAACGATTGGACCTAGAATTCCAAGCGAGAGAATCGGCAGCCAGAAAGGCGATAATGTCTGAAATCGATGCAAGGTTGAGAAATGAAAGAATCACTCACGAGACTGATTTAGACCTACTGAAGGAAGAAACAGTTCTCGAATTGGAAGCAGAAATGGAAGAACGCTTGGCAGAATTCCGTTCAAAGAAAGAAGAAGAGGTCGCTACTCAATTGGAGAGACAACTCGACAAGAGAGAAGAGATTATGCGCAACAAGGCTATGATAGAAGTCAGAAAGAGAGAGGCAAATATCAGAGCGGAAATCGAAGCACAATTAGGTGTTAAGCGCGCTGAAATCAGAGACCGTCTATCATCTCTAACAAAGCAAATGGATGATTTCAAGCAAATGGCCGAAGAGAAGATGCGAGAATCAATCGAAGGCAAGGTCCAGGCAGAAATCGATGCAGATGAGCAAAGATTGGCACAACAGCAAGATGAGTTTGATAATCTACAATCTCAAGACGGAAGAGTCGAGAAGCGACAATCTTGGTTGCAAGCAATTTCCGGACAAACCACTCAACCAGAACAACCGATGCAAATGGATCCAAGCGCACTTGGTGCTAGACCAGGAATGCTAGGGTCATCAGCAGGTAGACCGATGAGAGGGGCGCTTGCACAGGCAGCAGCTCAACACACACCTTCGATGGGTCTATCCGGTATGAGAGCACCACAATCCACAGCAAAGTCTCTGAGCGGTGCTACGCCAATGGCTAGGCCAGTCAAAGCTCCAATCGGTGGACAAGTTATTCCTGGAGCAGTTTTACCAAAACCAGTTCAGCCAAAGATGGTGAGGCAGCCTATTCAACCAATATCGCAACCAGTCCCTCCTGTTGAGGAAGAAACTATGGCATCGCCTGTAGTTAAAATGCCTCAAATAACTCCTATTGTATCACAACCCAAGGTAGAAGAAATCACTCCAGAGCCAGTTGTTTCAGCACCTAAATTGGAGATAGCTGGAATAAGTCCAATCACTGAGGTGACCCCTGAGGAAATTTCACCAGTATCAGAACTTGAAGAGTTTGTCGAGCCGGAAGTCGATACAATCGATGATCTAGTTGAGGAAGATCTAGAATCTATCGAGGAACTTTCAGACCTGGAACCTGAAACAATCGAGGAAGAACCACAACAAGTGGTTGCAAGACTAACTCCAATCAAGAAATTGATTGTGGCTGAAGAGGTCGTTGCAGAGCAGGTAGTTTCTGAGGAAGTTGTGGTCGAGCAGTTGCCAGTTTTACAACCGGTCCAAGTAAAGACATTACAACCTGTCGAAGTAAAGAAATTGAATCCAACTTCAAGAGGCCCTCCTCCAAGTTCTAAACCAGGTCAAAAGCCATCAGCAAAGTTGGAACCGAAAGTGGCTACTTTGACTCCAATTACAAAATTGAAACCGGTTGAAGAAGACCAAAACAAAGATGAAAATTGAGGAAAAATCCTCAGCACTTTGAAAACAGTCTTCCGAGCGTTTCATAGGTAATAATGAACTCGTTGGCCTCATGAGAAAATGGTTGGCAATTACGCTAGTCCTACTTTTGATGCCATCACTCCCTACATCTCAGGCTCAGTCTAATTTGATTGATGTTGGAATCATTGATACAATCGATAGCAAATTCATTCATACTTCTTTCACTTCTTCATCGACAATTTTGACACTAACAGAAGACGGAAACTTGTCTGAACACTTTTGGGGTAGTGGTCAATTAATCACTCAGTGGTCTTTAGAATTGAACACCACAGTCCACTCTGCTACAGTTGATAGCACAGGAGTTTTGGTGGCTATAGCAAACCCTAATGGTGCATTTGTTGTGAATATTCAACAAAAAACAATCACACGCACACTAAATGCAACAACATCGGTTGATTATGCACTCTGGGATGCAGAAGGCGATATTTGGTTAGCACACTTTGGTGGTGAAAGAAGAGCCAAAGAACATGGTTCAGAAGGATATACTGGTGCGACCACCGAATCACATAACACCGCATTAACCACTCTAGCCCTTATTTCTGACAATAGAATAGTCACTGGTGGTAGAGACAATTTGGTTAAGGTTCATGATCAAAATGGAACTGTACTCACCACGTTATCAGATTTCTCATCTTACCCTACAAATATTATCAACGATGGAAATGGAAACATAATCGTTGGTTGTGCTAATGGTGACCTGTTTAGATATAGTTTTACAGATTGGACAAAAGAAGAAATGACAATCTCAAGCGGCCAATATGTCCTTTCTATCACAATGTCGGACGATAACAAAATCTTGGTAGGAACGCAAAATGGGAAATTGCACGTTATCGATGAAACCAATTTCACTGAACTAGACTCATTTTCGTCAGCTGGAAGGGTAATGATTTCAAATTTCGGAACCAATGGAGAATTGTATATCATTTCAACATTCTCATCCTCCTCAAAGGTAAGGCTATTCGACATTGACACAGATGGTGACCTAGTCACAGATAGTAGGGATGATTTCCCAGACGATGCAACCCAACAAATCGATTCAGATGGTGATGGATATGGGGATAATATGAATGGTAATAATCCAGATTATTTCCCAAATGATTCTTCACAATGGGCAGATACCGATGGGGATGGTTATGGTGATAACGAGGCAGGAAATAACTCGGACGCATTCATCAACAATCCAGAGCAATGGATTGATTCAGATGGCGATGGTTATGGTGATAACCTTCAGGGCGAAGGAGGAGATTGGTTCCCTAATGACCCAACACAATGGGCAGACTCGGACTTCGATGGATTTGGAGATGAGTTAAACGGTAATAATGGCGACAACTGTCCTAATCAAAATGGGTTTTCAACTATGGACAGACTTGGTTGTAAGGATTCCGATGCAGACGGCTACTCCGACCCTACTGAAGATTGGACTGTAGCGGAAGGTGCAGATTTCAAAATTTTCGATAGGTCACAATGGAGAGACTCAGATGGCGATGGATACGGCGACAATCTATCTGGAAACGACCCGGACGCCTGCCCCCTAGATTGGGGTAATTCTACTAGTGCGTATGTACCTGAGGTCACGGGAGATGGAACTCTAACATTCGAGTATGATGTAATAGAAAAATTCGGTTGCCTAGACACAGATGGCGATGGCTTCTATGATGCTGGTGACGATTTACCAAACGACCCAAGAGACTATATCGATTCTGATGGAGATACTGTTGGTGTAAGTGTTGACTTCAATGATTCAAACAAGTTGGTTCAAACAAGCCAAGACCACTGTACGTTCTATCCAGAAGATACATCTGAGGTCTGTCAAGGAGTCAGGGATGTCGACTATCAAAATTATTTATCCAAGGCAGAATCTGATGGTGAATCAGTAGATTCTTACTTCACTTGGAGACAAAAATTAGCTGCTAGTGAAGCCGAAGCAGAGGCTGAAAGTGGCTATCTCGACATTGCGATGGATATTTTGCCATTCTTGGGTGCAGCCTTTGCAATAATGATCGCTGCACTGCTTATCTTTGGAACAATCTCCAGAGCGAGAAAGAGGAGCAAGTTGGTCAAACAATATGGAGTTCCATTCGTACCAGGAGAAGGCGTTGCAGAGAAAGAAGCACTTGAAGGGAAAGCAGGCTTATCCGCTCAGGGCGGAGTAGATTCAGACAAATTCTGGGATGATGATGTCGAACCAATGGAATTAGATACCAAACAATCAGAACCAGACGGTTTCGATGATATGGATGTCAAAACAGGCAACCTTGGTGAGAGTTCAGAGGTGATGGAGGAATCATCATCTATCGAGGAACTTGCAGGGCTGCCACCGCAATCAACTCAGCAGGATATTGCAGAACAGGCTGAACTTTCAGCCGGACTAGCAGAACCGACAACCCCTCCACTGCCAGAAAGCGGTCTTCCAGCAGGTTGGACAATGGAACAATGGAAATGGTATGGGGCAGAGTGGCTCGCTAATCAAAAGTGAGAATCACTTTGAAACCCAAACAATAGGTAGTGAGGACTTCAGCTTGCCAAGTTCTTGCCCAGAATAAAGCGATGTACCATTTTCTTTTAGCGTATTAGTAATCAACCATAAGATTGCATTCCAACTCTTTGATTTAGCGAATATTTCAATCTCCCCCATTGCAGCCTTAATCAATAATTTATTTTCAGAACTATTTGCATCAAAAATAGCATGGACTAAATTTTCCGTTTTGAATAAATAGCCACTAGGATACCAACTCATTTACTCACCTAGTTCTTGAAAGGAGACAGATTAAGCCGCTGGACTAAATGCTCAGAATTAACATCCGCAAATTCCTTCATCTTTTCACGTAATGGCTCAAGTTGATCGTTCATTTGCGATAGTTTGTGATTTCTAATTAGTTCGGCAATTAGATTATCTATGCTTTTATGTCCATCCATTGTACGAAGGGAATTCAATTGCCTTCTAACTTCATAACTCACACTTACTGAGGTCATGCCCTCTCCAGTCATGGATAATCAAAAACAATTACACTACTTGAATTAAGCGCGGCTTTGTCGAGTTAAGGAAGTGATTTTTTAACGAAATCATAATTTCCGACCCTGTTTTTCAAGCAGAAGTCTTGGATGTTCTGTGACTCCATAGTTTCGTCGCATCTCTTGCACCCTTTTGTGAAATTCTTTTGCTAAAGTCCAATATTCTCGACTGCCAGCACCTGCTCCATTAGAACTTGGAGGATTTAGAATTACAGTGGGGGCTCCAGTCCATGCGGCTTCAGCAACCTTTGCTAACCTCCTGATAGGTGTGTTGAATACTTTATTCTGAATCTTTTCTTCTACTTCGTCACAAACGTGCATAGAAAGTTTTGACCTTCGATCGACCATAGTCATGACAACACCGAAAATTTTGAGGTTGCGGTTGATCCTTTTTTGAATCATCTTCACACTGTTCATCAGCATACTAAATCCTTCAAGAGCGTAATATTCAGCCTGGACAGGGATGAACACCCAATTCGCTGCACAAAGGGCGTTGATAGAAAGCAAACCTAGTGAAGGTGGAGTATCAATGATGATGTAATCAAATTGGTCAATAATTGGGGCCAAAGCCTCACGCAATCTGGTTTCACGTCCAATCTTGTGGCTTAATTCGATTTCAGCCCCTGACAAATGAATGTCGCTAGGAAGTAGCCAGAGGTTGTCAGCTCTGAGGTCTTCAGGTATTCTGTTCGAATTGTTATTTCTCTTTGACCACGCATTTCTCATGGATTCAGTTAACTGTTCAGGCGAAATCAAATATTCTTCCATCAATGGCAAATCTTCGCCAGAATCGTTGACTAATAGGTCATATGCAGTTTTCTTGATTTTTTTCTTTTCAACACCAAATGAAGTAGCGCAATTACCCTGAGGGTCTAAATCGATTAACAGCACCTTGGCTGGAGGAAGTTGGTCTTTTCTTCTGCCTATTGCAAGTGCTGAAGCAAGGTTAACAGCGGTTGTAGTCTTTGCACAGCCACCTTTTTGGTTGGCCACCGCTACTACCATTTTGTATGGATTCATACTCTAACCTGCCTTCCTCGCGAGTTCACCAGTTTGGCACTCCCATCTAAACAATCGTATTGTTTAGGCTAGGATTAGCCTTGTTGAATAACTGGAACAGGAACTTCGGAAAGAATTTTTCTTACGATGTGCATACCAGTGATTCCACGAATTTTTGCTTCTGGCTTCATTACGATCCTGTGTGAAATGACCTGTAGTGCAATGCCCTTAATATCGTCTGGAATTACATAATCGCGACCATCGATTGCGGCAGCAGCCCTGCCGGTCTTGAACAATGATTGGCTAGCACGAGGAGACGCACCGTTAACGATTCTGTGGTCTTCTCTTGTCCTTTGGACGATTTCAACGATGTATGATAGAATAGCAGGGTCAACGTGAACAGTTTCAAGAGCCTTTTGCATTGCAACCACTTTCTTAGGAGATGTGATTTGCTCTACATCGTGTTGGTCCTTTCCACGTAGTTTTCTTCTTGCTAAAATCGCTTTTTCTTCTGCACGGTCAGGATACCCCATACTCATTTTCATCAGGAAACGGTCCATTTGCGCTTCAGGGAGTGGGTATGTACCTTCTTGCTCAATAGGGTTTTGAGTTGCCAAAACCACGAAAGGAGCCGGTAGTTTGTGTGTAATACCTTCGATTGTGACCTGCTTTTCTTCCATAGCCTCTAGCAAAGCCGCCTGAGTCTTTGGTGGTGCACGGTTAATTTCGTCAGCAAGTAGGATGTTTGAGAATAGTGGACCTGCTCTTAGCTTGAATTCTCCAGATTTTTGGTCATACATGTAGGTCCCCATGATGTCGCTCGGAAGCAAGTCAGGAGTGAACTGCACACGCTTGAACTTACACCCAAGCGCTCTAGCAAACGTGTTTGCTAGCAATGTTTTTGCTAATCCAGGGAAGTCTTCCAGTAGCATGTTTCCATTGGATAAAATACCGACAGTCACTCTTCTTAGGTTCTCATTTTTACCGATGATAACCTTCGAAACTTCTCCCATAAGAGAATTTGCAATTGAAGAAACGGTTGCAATTAGGTCCTTTGTTCTGTTATCTCCAGATGGGCCCGCTTGGAATCCTGCATTCATGAAATCAACCCTTTAACATCCCGCAACCTAAGCAAGCCATACTTCAAACTATTGTGTATATTAGTCCTCTTGCATCAGTGTCATTATTGCGGTTATCTACCCCAAAAGTGGTCATCTTTGCGATGCAGTCTAGTGATTTCTTCAAGAATTTCAGCTTCCTGTGGTGTCAAATCTATTTTTCTCAATCTTTTTGCGTGGCTTGCAGGGATATCTACCCAGAATTCATCGCCTTCTTCGATATGCCTTCCAACGGTTGGCCCCATTACAGCAACAGCTAACTCTTCTCCTTGGCGCCCTTCTTTGACATCATCACTATCTCTCGTTCTGAGGGATTTGATTTGTCCGATTGGTGTGCCATCTAATTTCATGATTTTTTGGCCGACGTGGACTCTACCGCCTAAAACGCGCATGCCAACGATAGCGGGGCCTTTGTTTCTGAATGTGTGATCTCGCAGGTAGAGAAGGTGGCCAGGGTAAACCAGATTTTCTCTAGCAGCAGCATCCATCTCTTGTTTTGTTTTATCCCTCCAATCTTCAAATTCTTCAAGAACTTTGTAAATGATATCATGTGAAATAAACTTGATTTCAGCATCTTTACCCTCTAATTTTGATTGGACTTCAGTGTTGCCTTTAACTGAAAATCCTAGTATTATTTGGTTTAGGGCGTCCTCTGCACATTGTGCAGTAATGATGTCCCTCTTATTGACAGGACCTACAGTGGCCATTCGAATTGGAATTTCAAGACGATTTAGTTCGAATGCTAGTGCTTCCAAGCCTCCAACAGTATCTGCTTTGATTACAACTCCTTCTTCGGCGATATCTACAGAAATAGTCGCCTCCTTTCTGGCTTCTTGTTTAGCGAATTTCTTTGATTCAGTTGAGTTTGTTTGGCGTAATATCGTTCCAGCAAGTACGTTCTCTAGGCCAGGTGCAACAATTTTGAGACCACATGCGGCTACTGCTTTATCACAAGGCTCCCATCTATCTCCCGCATCTCTCATTTCAGACATACCTTTGGGTCTAAACATCCCTTTGATGTGAGTCGTAAATGGGCCATCAGGGCTAACCAAGGTTATCGAATCTCCAACGTTTAGCTCACCTCGATTTAGAATAACATCGATTGTTTTCCCTAATCCTCTTTCATCTTTCATTTCAAGAACCGTGGCTTCTCCATCTCCAAGTGTATCCCGCAGTCTTTCCTCAAGGAATCTCTCAGCCAAACCTATTGTGACGGTTAGAAGGTCTTGTAGCCCTTCTCCTTCTTTTGCAGAACAAGGAACCATGGCTAGATTTGATTTGAAATCTCGAATCTTGTCATATCTCTCGATATTGAATCCGTGTTCGCTAAATTGTCCTAGGAGTTTCCAATATCTTTCTTCGAATAATTGCTTGACATCATCTCTTTGATTTTGCCAAGATTCAATGAACGAACGACCATTTTTTACCTGCCATCCGTGAATTCTGTCGACCTTATTTGTAGCTACAACGAAAGGAGTCTTTTTCTCTTTGAGAATTCTTAGACTTTCAATAGTCTGAGGTTGTAAACCTTCCATTACGTCAACAACTAGTATTGCAATATCTGCAAGCGCTCCGCCTCTGCTTCTCAAACTCGTAAAGGAATGGTGCCCGGGGTATCAATAAACAATAATCCCGGACTATTGAAATCCTTTCCTCCCGTTAATTGTGCACAGGTTTCATTTAGAATGTTTGCAGGTACTTCTGTAGCACCGATGTGTTGAGTAATCCCTCCGGCTTCCCTATCCATCACACTTGCTTGTCGCTCTGATCCAAGTGATCTGAAGTAATCTAAAACGCTGGTTTTACCATGGTCGACATGTCCCAAAACCGAGACAATAGGTTGTCTCTGCCAGCCTAATATTTTCTCATCTTGCGATGAGTCTTGGCCGGAAATTTCGTCGTTTTCCATAGTAAAAACTCCAATTGCGTTTTTAATTTTTCAATTGAAAAATAATCTATTCATAGACCCAACTTATACTGTCTTGATTCCAGTCGACCAATCCTTCTGAGAACCATAATCCTAGTTCGAACTCAGCGGTCTCTGGAGCATCTGAACCATGGATCATATTGAATCCAATATCCATTCCAAAGTCGCCACGAATTGTTCCTGGAGCCGCCTCTCTTCCATTGGTTGGACCAATCAAAATTCTTGCTACACTGATAGCATCTCTTCCTCTCCAAGCCATGCAAACAACAGGTCCACTTGTCACGAACTTGATCAATCCTGGGAAGAATGGTCTTTCTGAGTGAACTGCATAATGTTCTTTTGCAATCTCTTCCGAAGGTACCAATTGTTTCAATCCAACAAGTTGTAATCCCTTTCTTTCAAATCTTTGGATGATTTCTCCAACCAATCCTCTTTGTACGCCATCTGGTTTAACCATTACATAGGTAGTTTCCACTTATTCCACCAATGTTGGCGACTTACACGCCCTATTTGAGCGCGCCGATGTAAAGAGAAATCGATTTACTGGATTCCGCCTTTTACGAAATGATGTGTCCACTTTACCTTTCGAGGGTTTCTCTTCAACTTCAGAGCGTTCTTTCTAGCCTTGCTATTTGCATACCATTGGATTGATCCGTCTTTCTTGACAACCATCAATCCGGTACCAGGCTCTATTACTTCTCCGGAAAATGAGCAGATTCTTTGTTCTGGCATCTATGTTCACCTCTGGTTTAGTTTACGAGCTTCTCTTCCTGTATCTCGCAACATCAGGATATCGCCAATTCTTACAGGGCCAACGACGTTTCTTGTGATAATTCTTCCAACGTCTCTAGGGTTAGGAGCATCATTTACACGAACCTTGACCTGAGTTGCTTCTCCAGTCATTCCGGTTCGGCCTACAACTTCAACCACTTCTGCTGGCCATCCACCTAATTCTTCAGACATTTCTTATTCCTCCGTAGTTAGATGAAGACTCAGTTGGAAAGCCCCTTGACGGTCTCTACAACTTCGTTGAATTTTTCTTGTGCGCCTTTTGCTACTTCCATCAATGCTAGGGAAGCGGTTTTGACACCGTTTGGCATTCCAGCAACCTGTGCTAGGAATTCTTGGGTTGGGACGTATCCGTATGGGATACCTTTCTCAGCACATATCAAAGGAATGTGTGCTAGTAATTCAGGAGGATTAACATCTTCTGCCATAATGATGAACTTTGCAGTTCCTCTTTCAGCAGCCTTTGTTACTTCGTTAGATCCTTTTTTCATCCTACCATTGGTATTCGCTTGGACCATGTCATAGATTTTTTCTGAGACATCGGCCGGGGTTTCGTAAGTCACGTGTGCACTCATTGATTCACTCTCATGCTTGTGAAGCAGGCTTCCGCACGGCCTCACCAATATAAACACCACTGATGAGGTCACAGTGATTGATTTTACATCGAATCAAGGATTTCTCTTACTCCGCGGGCTAATGCAGCACCACCAGAAATCACCGAGCGACTATTCTTAATGCTAGAGGTTGAGTGCACTCCGTCAACGTGATATGAGAGGCGATTTATTGCTCCGCCAGTAAACAATCCATGGGTGCATGCTGCATGGACTTCAACCGCTCCTTGACTCCTTAACGCATCAGCTGCTTTGCAAATGGTTCCGCCTGTCGCAATCATATCATCAACAATGGCAACGATTTTGCCGTCGACGTCCAAATTCTTCGCTTTGTGCACTATTGTATGCGCATCAATCCTAGTTTTTTCTAAGTATGAATATGGTAATCCGATTTCTTCAGCAACCATACTTGCTCTTTCAATCGCACCTTTATCTGGTGATAAGATGAAATCAGGATTCACAGTTTCTTTTAGGTGAAGTGCGATCTCTGGCATAGCCGAAGTGAATGAAACTGGTATTGGCATATCTTCTAACGCTGCTGGAGCATGTAAATCGAATACTACTAGCCCATCACAATGCGATGAAAGTAGCCTTCCAATCGCTTTCGCACTTATCGCCTCTCCAGGTCTGAACCTTTTGTCTTGGCGTGAATATCCGAAGTATGGGATTGCTAGAATAATTCCATTACCTACACTTTCCATTGATTGAGGTCCTATTTCTCTCAGGTTTTCAGTGCGGCCTTCTCTAACATCCCTAATCGCTTCTAGTAGAAGCAAGGTCTCGATAATTCCAGCATCAGGAAATGTGTTTGAAACTAAAACTACAGGCTCTTTTCTCACGGCTTCAAGTGCTTCGTCAGGAATTCTGATGTATCCTTCGGAATCAGGAAATCTTCTTGCCTCTAATGAATGATGTTCCCATCCTAACTCCTTCGCTAGGTCGATGGCCAAGGACCGGGAGTTGCTTCCCGAAACCACTACCATGTTGTCCCTCTCAGCGAGGGTGCTAAATGAGCATTATTATCGTTTCAAAACCTATTTTCATTTAGAAAATCGAATGCAGTGAGTGCGCGAGGCAGGACTCGAACCTGCGACCTCCCGGTTATCAGCCGGGTGCTCCAGCCGACTAAGCTACCCGCGCAAAGGCAAGTCGCCGACCGGCCATCCCATCATAAAGACGACGGTATGAATCAATCTTCATCGTATTCTGCATCTGGGTCATTAGCCTGTAGATAAGAAGGCAATGTTAGAAGTTTGTCAAATGTTCTTGACAAAACTACTTCATCCAATCTTTCTCTAGTTCTTGCTAATGCCGTAATTGGAATATTGATAGTAGGCTCTATGCCATATTGCATTTGTACGCCAATTCTGGTCTTAACTACTACAGCCCTGTACGTTCTCTTTACTTTGACAAGTTCTTGGATAGTCCCGATTTCCATTCCTTGGTTATCTAAGACTGCTCTGTCCATCATTTCATCTGGAGCGTAAAGTTTCTCATCGATTCTTACTGTGTTTCTCCATCTTCTTTGCAATTCTCGGATTGATTTTGATAGTTTAACAGATCCATCATTTCTTATGCTGTGAATTAGGTCCTTGTGTAAAGGTGCTAATTCTGCAGGCTTCCTCATGTAATCTTCTGCAACATCTGGGAGAACCATAATTCTCATCGATTGCACCCTTGATTCATTTGGATGATGTCTCTCACCGACTATCGTTCCAACCTTCTTGTCGTTCACATAAACATCCCTTTGGAGTAACTCCTGGATGTCGTATTCATTTTTTCCCATTTTTCCCATCTCCTTGGTCTTCAACTGTTCTGACCGTTTAGTTCTCGATAGTGACGATTATTATAGTTGACTGAAAAATTGAATTGAAATCCAATTGAGTTTGTCGCATAATTTAGTTTATTCCAATTGAAATCTAGATTCTATTTTAATTTTGACAAATTTACATGAAATTGATTTCCAATTGTTGTCGCATAATATCATTAGTTTTCGTTAAATAACCAAAATATTTCAATTGAAAATTTAAAAATTTAATTAGTTTTTTTAATAGATAGAGTATAAGATTATCAGTCATTCCGGTAGTATATGGCAATACAGGTGATAGGGGCAAATTGTTCTCTTGGAGAAGCGGTTGTCGACAAATTGTTGAGCCTAGATATCGATGTAATAGCTAAGGAAGAATCTCACTACGTCCGAAACAAAAGTTTACTAGAATTTTCGACAGCGAAACTTCTAGAGGAAGGTCAAGGATATTCAATCTCATTTAATGGAGATGAAGCAGATTTGATAATCGGTAAGAATTTGATAATCAGGGATTTGATTCCAACTAGGGCTGATCGATGGCTACCAGAAGAATTCCAGGACTGGATTGCTGGTAATGATAGCAATTACTCCTCTAGATATTGGTTGAGCATAATCGATGCTGCTAATGCTATAGCAACCATTGCAAAAAATCATGTTATAGTAGAGAATATTGTAATGTGTGGAAGACGAAGGTGGTTAAATGAAGATACCAAAGCTGAGTTTGAGATGCTGTGGGAGCGGACAACCCAAGGACAATCAGGAAAGTTTACGGCCGATGTATTATTTGGTCACGAAATTGCAGGTATGGAAGCAATCCCAATAGTTATTATTGATGATGAAAGACCAAATTTGGAACCTCTTCATGAATTAATGTTAGAATTATCAGGAGAAGGATGGCGTCCTATGATTCCATTTAGGACAGCACTAATGAGTTTGATTGCGGGCCTGATTGAATAAAATTTAGTAGCGACAATGGTTTATACCCCTGTCCAATCGGAGGGATGCCCTTGCGAGAGTAGTGTAGTGGTTATCACCGGGCGTTGCCAACGCCTGAACCCGGGTTCGAGTCCCGGCTCTCGCACTCTATGACAGATTCTTGATATTCTCTTCAATAGTATTCGCACATTCTTCGAATGCTGAAATCGGTTGACCATATGGGTCGTCCAATCCCCAATCTTGGTCGATTTTAATCGCAGGGCAACTAACTCCACACCCCATGGAAATAACCATGTCAAATGATCTCCAATCAATATCATCTACAATTTTTGGATAAAGGCCAGATGAGTCAATACCTCTAGAATCTAATACCTTCAGTGCATTTTTGCTCACTGACGATTCAGGATGTGTACCTGCACTTGCCGCTTCATGCCCCAAACTTCTTGCTATTGCTTCTGCCATTTGTGACCTGCATGAATTGCCAACACAGACGAATAAGAGCCTCATTGGGCAACCGTAGCAACAAGAATCATATGAACCAATGCTATTTACACTCAATACATGGAAAGGCCAATTGTAATCTACACTGTAGTTTACATCGCTTTATTCGTATCACACATAATTGCTGCCGCTAACGATTGGAATATCTTGTTCAGAGTTATCGCATCCGTGATATCAATCCAGACCTTTTTTGCAGGTTTAATCCTCCACAAATTAGGAGGAAATGCGCTGCATGCAAGGATACCTGTCGTATTATTGGGAGCTGGTTTGGGATATGCATATTCTGGTATGAATATCCGATTAGAAATCATATTTTTCATCATTTTTGCCATAATTTTACAATATGGAACTGAAAAAGGATTGAAGTATGGCGAACTAGCCGAGAATAACAATGGCTGACTCACCAGTTAAGATAAACACTCCCGGCGAAGCACCTCCTGCCCCTTCTGCTGAAGAACAACAGAAGATGGAAGCAGCCTATAATCAGATGAAAAGAAAGATGGCAATTGCCGAGATGGGTAAGGCGATCAAACACAAGATTATGGTATTGTCTGGAAAAGGTGGAGTGGGCAAATCAACAGTCGCTACGGGTCTAGCCTTATCGCTTGCTCAACAAGGATTGAAGGTTGGTTTGCTTGACATTGACATTACTGGGCCTAATGTTCCAAAAATGATGGGACTCGAAGGAAGAAGGTTGAATGTTGAGGGCGGCAGAATCCTGCCAGCACAAGGTCATCTAGGAGTCAAGGTCATTTCCATGGCATTCTTGTTAGAAGATGAAGACACTCCTGTTGTGTGGAGAGGTCCAATCAAATTAGGTGCAATTCAGCAGTTTATTGGTGATGTTGATTGGGGTAATTTAGACTACCTAATCATCGATTTTCCTCCAGGAACTTCAGACGAACCGTTGACAGTAGCACAAAACCTGCCAGACATTGATGGAATGGTTATAGTCACAACTCCACAAGATGTCGCACTATTAGATTCTAGAAAATCCATAACCTTCGCAAATTCACTAAAGGTCGATGTAATTGGAATTATTGAGAATATGAGTGGGTATGCAATAAATGGTAAAGCAACAGCAGGGGCCAACTTAGAAATCGCCGGACCAGGCGGCAAAACTCACAAAATTACGGCAGATGATAACGGCGATTGGTCCGTTACATTGGATATCTTCAAGTCAGGAGGAGGAGAAAAAACCGCAACGGAATTCGATGTTCCTTTCCTCGGTAAATTACCATTTGACCCAGGCTTTGTAAGAGGTGGAGATGATGGTGTTCACAGGATTGTCTCAGAACCAGAAGGGGCCTCTTCCCAAGCATTTTCGGAAGTTGTATCAAGAATACAAAATTTCGTAGAAAAAGAGAGCAGCGATAGTGGCCTAGAAATCATTTGAGGTGAAATCTATGGAAATTCCCGAATTGAAAAGAATCGAAAGAAGGGATTTCGATATGCACTTAACTTGGTCGGACGGAACAGAACATGAGATTACTTACGATGATCTAAGACACGCATGTCCTTGTGCAAATTGTGCTCCGCAGCGCAATGAGGATGAAACATCTATCTCTCTTAGGAGAGAGGTTGAGCGACTGCCAAAAGAGAAACCTACCGTTAGAAAAGTTGGCAACTATGCTCTCTCATTTGAATGGACAAATGGATGTTCATCAGGTATTCATAGATTCGAAAGGCTATGGCGATTAGGAGAAAAACAAGACCCAGATAATGGTAAGGCCTATGTCCACGGAGCTTGGTAATCGAATAGTAAATCGCAATATTGGCCACCTGCTGATGTATAGTTTTAATTTACAAAGTAAAAGGAGGGATAATTATGGAGGGAATCTATCTAACATGGCTAATTTCCGCATTAGCCATCGGTGTCCTCCTAATGCCACTGATTAGACCACCATGGTCTAAGATAACCATGGACGGATTTGTTGACTTCCTTCGGCGCTATTGGTTGCACTTAGTACTGGTATTACTGATTTACAATGCTAAGGATTTCCTCGACGAAGTAGATAGAATTTTGATGGCAAATACCGATGGAATGCTGAATATGACCCCTTGGATTTACACTATTGAAGGGGATATGGTTTTGTGGGTTCAAGAGACCTTCAAATCAGATTGGCTTACGGCCTTGATGACCCATTTTTACGTAGTGGGTTTCATGGTCGTCTGTTATGTTTCTGTATTCTACTTTGCCTATTTCGATGATAGGTATTTGGCGGATAGAATTAGCCTCACAATTTTCTGGGTTTACACCTTAGCAATTCCATTCTATCTGTTCTTTAACGTCCATGTCACTGGGAATTATATTCCTGAAATGAAAACCCTTGCTTACAATCATTCTCCAGAGATAAACGATTGGTTTAGCAGAATAGATCCGTTTACAAATGGTATGCCAAGTTTACACATCGCGTTCCCGTTTTCAATTTGGCTTTGCCTGCACAGATTTGACTCTGATGAAAGGTGGAAAAATTATCGAATAATTTTGCTTTGGTATACTATCCTTACAGCATTTTGTATTGTATACCTAGGTATCCATTGGTTTGCGGATATTATTGGAGGAATGGTTGTGGCTGCGATAGCAGTTCAAATCGCATCTGCGATGTCTGAACCATTTTGGAATATTTTTGACGAGAGAACGATTAATGCTAGGTTAGTCACAGTTCTAACAAATCCAAAAAGAGCATTGAATGTAGTTTTCGGTAGCGCTTCTAAATCGATGACAAAATTCTCTAAACCAACAAGCAAAGAAACAGGCGTAATGCTAACCGTTATTCTGATACTCATTGTAAGCGTCGTGACTTGGGACTTGACACATCAATCAATTCCTGCTGGTGGCGTAGATGCGCCAGTCGATGTGGATGCAGCAGATGGATGGCTTGTAACGCTTGATTCAAAGGAAGAAAGTTCATTGTTGGTCGTTCATGATTTGTCAGATCTGGAATCTCAGATTGAAGTCATGCAACCCATCATGGATGATAATTCAACATATTCCATCAAAGGAGACCATCTCGCGATGGCTAATAGTACAGCCTTTATGTTAGTAAATCTCTCAAATCCCAGCCAATCATTATTCCAGTTAATAGTAGATAATCCAAATCAAATCGAATTTATTTCCACCGATAGAGTCGTCGTATTACAAGATGGAGATGTATCATTTTACGATTACAGTGGCCAATTGGTTTCTGGTGTAGCCATACCAGAATTTGAGGATGTTACACTAATCGAAACTTCTGGAGATAGGATTGCAATGGTGTTTGCATCCAATCCAGATACAGTCCACATTGGAGTAATTGGAAGCGAAGGACTGATATCTACCAAGTTGAATGCAACAGCAAACCAAATCGAAGACGAAATGCTTGCAGATATCGGAAAAACGGTCGACATAGACAATGCTTCAATTTTAGAAATATCAATTTATGAAGAATACATAGCAGCGGTAGTTGATGTCAATGCTACCACAAGAATGGTATTGTTGAACACCTCCTCGGGCGATAATTTCATTGTTTCAGACCCGAAATTTGCAGCAATAGACCCACATATGGATTATGGAATTTTGATGTTTTCAGCATACCAAAACATAGACCCAGTGAATGCATCTTCAGAAAAATACACAGACATGGAAATCATGATTCACGAATTGGAGACAAATCTCACAAAGCCTCTAACCGCTGACTCTCTAAATCAATGGGGCCCTGTTGTTCTTGAGAATCATTTTGTCTATCAACAATTAAACGAGGATGGAACGATTAGTGTGGAGGTTCAAGAAAAGGAACCTACGCTTCAACAATATTCCTCTACTGTGTTGAAAATAGGAGTAATTTTGATGATTATTTTGGTATTCATCAATTTGTTGCAAAGGCAGAAAGAGAATAAGACTAGCCACCATGGTAGCGTACCCGAGTCATAATCTGCTCCAGTCTCTTAACAACATCAGATGCTTTAGGAGGATATCCCCCTGGTGCTTTATCCGGGTCGCCAAGTTCGCCATCTAGACTTTCATAGCCTTCCAGCACAAGTTCCATTGCGTTCTCTATCTCTGGGTGACTCGCTCTGAAAATCTCATGAAGGACATGGAGGTCTACACCATAACCTTCGAGTTCATAATCTCGAACAGCTAATCCCAAATCGATGATTATCGCTTTGTTATCATCAGTTATTATGATATTATTTGTCGATAAATCACCATGATTAATCGCATTCCTGTGAAGTACTCTGATAGACCTACCCACGTTGAGTAAGGTATCATCATCATGGCTAGAATCCTTTAGCACATCGATTAGAGGCCTTCCTTCGATTTTTTCCATAATGATTCTCGCTTCTTGAAGGTCGACATCCCAAATTGCTGGAACAGGAGCATTATTGCTTGATAACCAAATGGTAAGTTTCACTTCATTTGTTAGCCTTCTATTTGTCAAACTTTTATCCAAATCAGGATGTCTCCAGCCTCTAGGCCTTCTTGTTTTTTGAATTGCTGCGCGGCCGTACCAAGTCCCTGTAGAGACCTCAGCTTCAGCACCGAGGTGTATGATTTCTCCTCCAGTCCATCCTCGCATTGACAGGTCGGGGGTAGTGCATGGTTCAAAAAGGGGCGCCCACACGGCTAGATGAGGCATAATCATGACGATGGCGCTACCAATGTGTGCAATCGATTTCACAAATGATGAAATGGGGCCTGAAGAATTGGCAATTGCCGAAAGAATCGCTGAACTAAAGGAACAACTTGGCGATGATTTGCTCATTCTTGGCCATCACTATCAAAGAGACCAAATCGTGATGCATGCGGACCTTCTAGGGGATTCATTTCTATTGTCTGAATTAGCAGCAAAATCTGAGGCTAAATACATTGTATTTTGCGGGGTTCATTTTATGGCAGAATCTGCAGATATTCTAACATCAGACGAACAATCAGTTATTCTCCCGAATATGAGAGCGGGATGTTCGATGGCAGATATGGCGGCTCTACATGAAGTTGAAATCGCTTGGAAAGAGATTCTGGATTCTACTGGGCTTTGTGATCCTGCTACAGCAAAGGAAGGAGACTCTTGTTTGATTCCTGTGACATACATGAATAGTGCAGCCAATTTGAAGGATTTCTGTGGCAGACATGGTGGAATCGTCTGTACCTCTTCGAATGCTCAGGGAGTTTTGGAATGGGCATTTGAAAGAGCGGGCCCTGAGGGGGCAGTCCTTTTCTTTCCAGACCAGCACTTGGGAAGAAATACAGGCTTCAAAATGGGAATCCCTCTAGAAAGAATGAATGTTTGGACACCAGGTCAAGAAAATAACATCGCTGAAGATGTAAAGATAATTCTGTGGCATGGTTTTTGTTCTGTACATAAGAGATTTACAGTAGCACAAATCGATGAGTTTAGGGAAAAAATCCTAATGGCGTAGTCGTCGTTCATCCAGAATGCCCAATTGAAGTAGTTCAGGCAGCAGACGCAAATGGCAGCACTGAATTTATTCGTCGATTCGTCGCAGAACAGAAATCAGGAACAAAAATAGCGGTTGGTACTGAAATAAACATGGTTGCAAGATTGAATTCACAACATGAAGATTTGGAGATTCAGTGCCTTGAACCAACGGTTTGTCCGTGCTCTACAATGTACATGATTCATCCTGCATACCTAATGGATGTTCTTGAGAGATTGGTCGATGGAGAAATTCCAAACCAAGTCGTAGTCGAGAAAACAATCCAAGAAGGAGCAAAATTGGCTCTCGAAAGAATGCTTTCAATCAAGCGATGATTTCACCAATCTTCCAACCTGCATAGGCCAGAGCAGGGCATACCGCCATAGTAGCAAATACGTATGCGATAGCCGAGGTTTGATTCTCCGTCCACAATTCAATGGTCTCAACAGAAAATGTAGACATTGTTGTAAATGCGCCTAAAAGCCCGGTTCCCATCAACAATGCTACCTCTTTCGATATTAATTCATTAGACAATGCAGCCATTAGAACGCCGAGCAATAGCGAGCCGATTGCGTTTACAGCAAATGTTGATTGCGGAGTCCCAAGATATTCTGAAGCACCAAATCGAAGAATTGAGCCAACAAATCCTCCCAATCCGACAAGCAGGTATGAATTCACAAATAGTCGAGATTTCACCCGGCATATCAATCAATCTCAAGTGCTTGGTAGGATGAGCCGCAATCATGACCCTGTGGTTCATGACCAGCAATGAAGGAAAAGTCGCCGAAGCTAAGGAGCACTTCTCCCACTTCGGGATTGAAGTAAAACAATTTGATTTTGAGGCAACTGAGCCACAAACCGATGACTTAGAAATCGTTGCATTATCAAAAATAGATCAAGCGATTCCATTTATTCCTGATGAGAATGATATGATATTGGTTGAGGACGCTGGTTTATTTATTGAGGCACTGGAAGGTTTTCCGGGAGTGTATTCCTCATATGCCTTGCAGACAATTGGGTGCGGGGGAGTATTGAAACTACTTTCACATATTGAAAGCGAAGATTTAGTGGTAGACGCCAAAATCCGTCGTGCGGAATTTAGGGCTGTAGCCGTGCTTTATCACAAAGGAGTGACTAAATTAGCCGAAGGGGTTTGTCCAGGAAGAATTTCACATAACATTGCAGAAGGCGAAGGATTTGGATTCGATCCAATATTCATTCCAACTGATTTAGACGAAAACGGCGACCCTGTCGAAACTGGTGAAATGGGAGTTACGAGCACCCATGGTAATACATTTGGCCAGATTTCATTGGAAGAAAAGCAACTGTACTCTCATCGTCGAAGGGCGATTTCAAATCTGATATCTAATCTCGACTTTCAATAGAGAGATTCTTGAGTATGAGCGTTTTGGGTAAAGTTGAGCAGCATGAAATCATCAAGACTAATTGTCCTACTCTTGTTAATTGGGGACATTATTTTGTTCTTCATGCTGCAAAGTGAATTGGACGACAACGGTCGATGGGCTCTTGTTGGTCTCGCTTTGATTTTAGCAATCGCTTGGGTTTACCTTGAGGAAGCGCCAAAGCAAAAGATGCCAGTTCGACGAACACAACCAGCCCAATCATCTCAGCCCGAGGTTGAATCTGAAACTGAAATCGATATACCTCCAGCAGTTACTGAGGACGAATTAGACGGCGCTTCTCTTAGAGAGAGGAAGTTAGCGAAGGTTCGAGCAGCAAGTGAAAGTGATGAAGAAATCGTATCCGTCGAGCCCGATGACGACCTAGAAGAAGTACAGGTGGTTGTCGAGGAAGTACACGTTGCTAGCGAATTTGTCGTGGAATCCTCGCCACAATCAATCGAAGATGCAGCAATTGTCGCTCACATTCAGGAAAAAAGAGACCGCCATGACCGAGTCAGGGCCAGAATCGAGGAGAGAAGAAGAGAGCAAATGGCAGAAATTCGCTCCTCTACTGCAAAAATGTGGGAAGAACATTCATCAGGCGAGGACTTGATTTCAATAGTTCAGGACCCTCAAAATACTCACAGAATAATCGAAGAGCCTGCAGTAGCAGAACAAGGGCACGTTTACGGGGCATCGCTAGTTAGAATCGATGAGAATACGATCCTAAAATTGAGAGTACCTGTAGATTCTGGTTATGTTCAAGTGGAGAGTAGTGAAGATGATGCACCTATGCCAATACTTCCTCTAGGAGTCCCTTCTCCTGATTCCCTAGGTTTGCCACCATTGCCCCCACCTCCTGGTGCTTCAGGAGCGCTTGCTGCACTTAGAGATGAGATGTCTAATGACTGATCATCTATGTTTCCAAACCGGCTCTTCTCTGTTGATGAAAGCCTGAACACCAATTTCTTGGTCCTCAGTATCGAACAGACTTGCAAAGGCATCAGCCTCTATTTTCACGCCCTCGGTCAGTCCATTATCGAGTGCTGCCCTGATAGTTTTCTTTGCTACTCTAAGAGTATTCATTGATTTTGTAGCAATAGTTTGTGCGATTTCCATTGTTTTTCCTTCCAATTCATCGCTTGAATGAACATGATTGGCAAGTCCGATTCTGTGTGCTTCCTCAGCAGATAGATTATTCCCAGTCATCATCATCTCCATCGCTCTTCCATATCCAACCAAGTGAACTAATCTCTGAGTTCCACCGTATCCGGGAATCAATCCTAATTTGATTTCAGGAGTCCCAAAAATCGCTCTCTCACTTGCGATTCTAATGTCACATGAGCAAGCAACTTCACAGCCACCACCAAGAGCAAATCCGTCAACCATAGCAATGGTTGGTTTTGAGAGATTCCAAATGGCTTCTATTGCATTATCTGTGAATAGTTCTTTAATCTGAACTGAATTTTTCCCAGCAAATTCAGTTATGTCAGCTCCAGCGACAAATGCGTTAGGTTTGGCCCTCTTTCCTTCAGGTGGTGGATTTGGCTTAGCACCGGTAATTACAACACATCTAACGGAATCGTTTTCTTCAACCCATGCGCACATTTCTTTCAATGCGTTCACAACATCCTGATTTAGTGCGTTCAACTTATCGGGTCGGTTAATTGTCACCTTAGCAATCACTCCGTCACCGTTTTCACATGGGATTTCATCGATTAGAACACACTCGGCCATGACCATCCGAAGCAGTCATTCCAAATCAAACTTGCAAGCACACATTGAAAGAAGAAACACCCGTCAGACATCTATGCCCGGTGAGTCAGAATCCCTAGTTGTCGCAAAGGATTTGGGTAAAAGATATGGCGATTTTATTGCACTTCACCCGCTAGATGTGAAGGTTAGCGCTGGCGAGTTTTTCGGTGTATTCGGACCAAATGGTGCAGGAAAATCGACATTCATCAAGTTGCTAACTGGTCAACTACGACCAAGTATTGGAGCAGTTGAGGTTCTGGGCATAAACGCCGCTAAAGACCCTCAAAAATTGAAGGCAAATATTGGGATTGTTCCAGAATCGGAATCACCTCCTTCATATCTTACTCCAAGCGAATTTTTGCAATTTGTTGGTAAATTGCGAGGAGTCGAAGATTTGGAAGCAAAGGTAGACCATTGGATTGATTGGTTTGGCTTAGGTGAGAAAAGAGATACCATGTGTAAAGACCTCTCAAAAGGTCAGAGACAGAAAGTCATGCTTTCTTCCGCATTCATCCATGAACCAAAATTGCTTTTCTTGGATGAGCCATTTGCAAATTTGGACCCTATTTATCAAAGAAAATGTAGGGAATGGCTGATGGACATGGTGGCTAATGGTGGCACGATTTTCCTTTGTTCTCACGTTCTAGAAATGGCAGAAAGGATGTGCAATCGAATGGCGATTATCAACAATGGTAAGGTTCTCGCAGCGGGCACGGTGTCAGGGCTAAAAGAATCTGAAAAAGAAACTTTAGAAGACGTATTTATTCGACTAGTAGGCCACTCTATCGAAGAAGCAGAACGAATTAGCGATGAATCTTCAAGCGAGGAGGAATGATTTCTGCCAGTCACAATCACCAGCAAGGATTGGTCAGATCTCGATGGTGATGTTGTTGAAACTAAGCTAAATTCATCAGGTGCAGGTAAGCAACTCAATGACCCATTGACGGGGTGGAGTGCTTTTTCTGCAACTTTCAAAGTGATGTTTATTGAAGAATTTAGAGAAAATCTAGATTTTGCAAAGAAGCGAAGAATCCTGCTATTTCCTTTGTTGGTGGCATTAGTCACAATGGTTGCTACTATCGGATTACAATTTTTGGTCGGAGAAGGTGCATCTCAGGGTGCAGATTCAATCTCAGATGCCCAGACCTTTTCATGGGATGAAATGAGGCTTGCACTACATTTTCCATTGTTGCTTTTCAGTCTTGGAATGGGTTCATTCGCATTCCTAGGAAGAGAAAGAGTTCTTGCTAGAACAGGAACCAAAAATTACCTTTTAGCCTCGCCTGCATTACAACCCTTGACCAACCCCACCGCTCATTTTGCGTATTACATGAAGGATTTGTCTTACTATGTTTTGTTAATTTTGACACCGGTTATCAGCGGAATGCTTGTTGGAATAAGTTTGGAGTATTTCACAAATGTTAGCACTCCTTTGGAATATAGCAGTATCCCAAGGACTTGGGTTGCTATGATTGTGACTCTGGCTCAAGGCTTAGCCTTCTCTTTCATCGCATCCTCATTATGGCTTTTAGGCGGCTGGTTCAGCAAATTTACTCCCGTTCTTGTAATCGCACTAGGGACAATTCTAGGACTGGGTTTGGTAGATAGGGAATACATCCTTTGGGGTTTGGCTACACAGCAGCCGGATGGTTTACTTCTAGCCCTTCCTGCACTAATCGCTTCAATCTTCGTTGCCTGGTGTGCATCTCAACTGGTTAGAGACGACTTTGAAATCAAAGTCACTTCGAAGAAAGAGATATTCTTGCCAGCGTATGATAGATTACAGTTCCTTGGCAAAGGCACCTTGCGCTTGTTAGTAGCAAAAGAAGCGGTCGATTTGATACGCTCAGGTTCACTCAAGAAAATGATTGTATCATATTCAGTGCCGCTAATCGTACTTTTGATGATGGCTTGGTTAGTCGATTTTGCAGAAGCACCTATTCCGATTAATCTTTTGTCATACGCACCGTTTTTGGGATTCTTTGGATTCAATTTCTATTCATGGCTTACAGCACTAGATTCACCAGAACACATGAACGGATTGCCTTTGTCGGTTCCGCAACTTATTCGAGCGAAGGTCACAGTATATTTCTTAGCGACTACATGGATATCAGTAATTTTCCTTTGCTTGATGGCTTGGAAATTGGATGAGTGGGCTGTGCTTCCAGTTGGATTAATTGTGATGATTGCCAACAGCATATACATCGTTTGTCTGACTGCATTTTTGATGGGATTGTCACCTAACAAAGCGATCTTCGATGCCAAAATAATGCCGTGGTTTTGGATAGGAACCGTTCTGCCACTACTCAGCCTGTTCCTACTATCATTCACTCAAGGCGATGTATCGTTCTATGAAAACTGGGCAGACCAGGTTCAACAAAATGGACTGCAGGCTCAAGCCGTGGATTTCGATAATGATAGCATGGCAGCTGGATTTAAAGGGATTCTTTGGGTCAGTTTAGGATTGGTGGCAGCATCAGTTCTCCTGATGAAACTGCTTGATAGAAAATGGGGAAGGGCAGAGTTCAACAATTGAAACCGATTGCGAGTGCTCATGGGACTTGTAATCGCAGTGAGTGGCCTACCTGCTGCGGGCAAAGGAGAATTTGCTACAATTCTATCCAATAATTCAATCCCAGTCGTCTCTATGGGAGACATGGTAAGAGCAGAGGTCAGGAAAAAAGGAATTCCCGAGGAGCCTAGTGTTTTTGGTAGAGTTGCCACTGAGATGCGAGCAGAATTCGGAGACGATATTATTGCTCAAAGATTGGTTCAAACCGTAGACGGATTGCTCGAGGATAATCCAATCGTTTTGATTGAAGGTTTGCGAGGGACTGCAGAAAGAGACGTCTTTTCACTTCACTGGGGCGACAAATTCCTAGTCGTAGCAATTACAGCATCTTTGGAATTGAGATTTCAAAGGGTTCAATCAAGGGGCCGTTCAGAGGATGGCTCGCTCGACGATTTATTGGCTAGAGATGAAAGAGAGAAAGGGTGGGGTCTTGGAGAAATAATCGCCCATGCCGACAAAACATTCCCAAATGAAGCCGATCTGGAAAATCTCGAAGAATTGGTATCAGATTGGTTATCAAGCCTTTGAGATGCCCCGTAGGGGCACTCAAATTGGCGAAAAGTCATAACCGAGCGCAAACGTGTCTCACATACAGGGGAGGTCGCACTATGGCAAGAAAGGGGGCAGAGGCCAAAAGAAAGCCGAGACAACAGCAGCGCGCCACATATGACGAATTGGATAAATATCCAGTAATGCCGCCACATGCATTCGCTCGAATTGTTAGGGATAAGAGGACGCTGAACATCATTTACCAGATTATCGAACCTCCACTAAACAAGAAAGAACAAGAATGGAGAGATGAACTTCTGGACATTTTCATACGTTCACTTACCGCCAATATCGAAGAAATCGATGCAGATCCTATCTCATACCTTCGAACAGCGATGGATAAAGTCATCAAATCTTACGGAATGAAGGTTAACAAGAAATCCAAATCAAAGTTGTTTTACTACCTCAGAAGAGATTTGGTAGGCTATGGAAAGATGGACGTTTTGATGAACGACGCTAACGTTGAAGATATTTCATTGGACGGAACCAACGTTCCAATTTTCGCTTATCACAGAAAATTCGAATCTGTTGAAACCACCTGTGTTTGGGAAACGGATGATGAATTGGAATCATATGTTATCAAACTCGCACAAAGATGTGGTAAGCACATTTCTGTTGCGGACCCTCTGCTGGATGCAACGCTGATGGACGGTTCAAGAATCGTTATGAAATTGGGTCGTGAAGTATCTACACGCGGTTCAGCTTTCTGTATTCGAAGATTCAAGGACGACCCGTTCTCGCCATGTGACATCATTGCCTTCAGAACATTGTCATCATTGATGGGCGCATACTTGTGGGTAGCATTCCAGAACGAAGTTCCAATGCTATTCGTAGGTGGTACTGCATCTGGAAAGACAACTACATTGAACGCTATGTGTATTTTCATTCCATGGCAGATGAAGATTGTAAGTATCGAATCTACAAGGGAAGTAAACATCCCACAACCTAACTGGGTTCCAGGTTTGACTCGACAAGGATTCGGTGGTGAATCCAATGAGGGTGAAATCGGAGAATTCGAACTGCTGAAGGCTGCTCTTCGTGAGCGACCAGAATACATTATTGTGGGTGAAATTCGTGGTGCTGAGGCATATGTATTGTTCCAGGCGATGGCTACAGGTCACTGTGCATATTCAACTGTACACGCAGACTCAGTACCTTCTCTTGTTCACAGATTAGAGAACAAACCGATCGATATTCCTCGTGTATTGTTGCCGGCTCTAGAAGCGTGTGCTATCCAAATTCAGACCCGTATTAACGGACGACGTGTGCGAAGAACAAAGCAAATTGTCGAGATTGTAGGTATAGACCCTAACTCGATGGAAGTTATCACAAATGAGGTATTTAGGTGGAACGTCGCAAACGACGATTTCATCTTTTCAGGTAAGTCATATGTTCTCGAGAAAATCATGGTTAAAATCAACTTTAGTCAGGATGAAATGCGAAGAGAATTGAGAACTAGGAAGAGAATCCTAGAATGGATGGTTCTCAACGATATTAGAAAAGCAGACCAAGTTAGCCAAATTATTACCGAGTATTATGTTCGACCTCATGAGATTCTTGCGAGAGTTGATGGACTACGTTGATTTTAGGCTTTGGAGGTGATTTCAGTGGAACTAAACACATGGCAGAAAATTTGTCATAGAATCCTAGGTCGTGCCTTCAAGAAAAAGGCTCGTGGTGACCAAGAGTTATCTGATAACCTCGTAAAGGGAAATATGGCTATCATGCCAGAAGTATACATGGCTCAAGTATTCGTGACCACCTTAGCAATTGTAGCAATTTGTGGAATGTTCCTAGCGGCTGTATTTATGCCCGACATCGGCTTAGTAGATTGGTATGAATCACAGCCTGATGAGTCAACTGCTCTTGCTTGTTATGAATGGGAATATTGGAATGCAGACCTGGTTGATGAGACATTGGAGAGCAGAGGTTGTCCCTACTTCAAGTACATGGAATTCCCATTCTTTGCTAAGATTCTGATTCCTCTAGTTTTGGGATTAATCGTACCGGTTGTAAGTTTCCGTATGTTGAAAGGAGCAGCAGGTCGTGCAGCACATCAGAGAGGAGTGGCGCTTGAGAAGTACCTTCCATACGCAGCATCTTACACAGCTGCGATGGCGGCTGCTAATGCAACACCTCACAAGATTTTCAAATCTCTTGCTCTCAATGAGGACATATATGGTGAGATTGCATACGATTCTGCTATGATTTATCGAGATGTTTCGCTATTGGGATACGACCTGTTGACGGCAATGAAGATGGCTGTAGACCGAGCAGCATCTCCATGGATGACCGAATTCTTCCAAGGAATGGTCGGTACACTAACAGCTGGTGGTTCTCTGAAGTTGTATTTCCTTAACCGTGCAGAACATTACATGCGTGAAAACAGGACTAGACTGCAAGAATTCCTAGAATCACTTGCTATGCTTGCAGAATCATATGTTGTGGTAGCAGTAGCGATGCCACTGTTCCTAATTGTTATGCTTGTAATTATGTTCTGGGTTAGCGGTGCAGGTGCTCAGATGGAAGAGAGCACACTATTCGCAGTTGTATTATTGGTATTGCCAATGATTCACGCAGCATTTGCATTCTTGGTATGGTCATCAAGTGAAGAACAAAAAATGTGATCAGGAGGTGAAAAAGTGGCACGCAAAAAGAAGGAGAAGATAACAGTAAATCTTGACCTTCCCAAGGACGATACCACTTTGACAAAACTGTATGCAATCCTCGCAGTGAGTATTTTCGTCGGATTAGGTTGCTTCGGTTTTTGGATTACAAACTCCCACTTTACAACCTCACCGAACGGACAACCCTTGTTCGTGAACATGGTTTGTGGATACGATATGAATTACATCCCGACCTTCGAAGACAACGAATCTTGTCCAATGCTAAAGGATGAGGCTGACGTTTTGGTAATGACTCCAGAAGACCCTTGGGTCGATTTCCTATCTCTCGGACAAATGTTTGATGTCCCAGGTATGGATGAAAACGTCACAGATATGCGGCCGGCGCAACCGCTAACGGGAACTTGTGATGTTGAAACATCGATTCCGTCTGATTATTCATTCAAAATCATCTCTCCTGAAGGTCTTGAATTAGCATCCTACCAAGGAAACACCTATGCGGCGGGAGATGATTGCGTTCTATTTGTTGACAATATGGTGCGTGGCGAAATGTACCAAGTTGTGATATATTCGGACGAAGAGGTTCTAACTGCTACTTACAAATTAGAAATGGACTATTATGATGGCGTTCCTGAATATATGAACAACAAATCCCAATGGATTGGTCCACAACTAAACGTTGGTCCATTGGACCTCCGTCCAACCATTTTCCTAAACTTCTTTGGCCTTGGATTCTTCTTCATGTTCTGGCCAGCCTCATTCTACTGGGACAAAGTAAAAGAAAAGACCAATCGAATGGAAGAAAAATTCCCAGATTTCCTGAGAGACTTGGCAGAATACTGGAAAGGAGGTCTTTCCATGACCGTGGCTGTTCAAACGCTTGCGACGAGTGAGTATGGGGCGCTCAATCACGAAGTCAAGAAAATGAGTGACCAATTATCTTGGGGTGTAGCATTTGGTGATGTTATCGAAATGTTTGCAGCAAGAGTTGGAACACCGCTCGTCAAACGAGCGATATCCTTGATATCAGAAGCGAATAGAGCCGGTGGTAAAATCTCCGATATCCTCGTGACCGCTGCAAACGACAGCCGTGAAATCAAATTCCTAGAAGGAGAACGTAAACGTTCGATATCATCGTATATTTCGGTTATTTGGACTTCGTATGGTGTTTTCTTAGGGGTTATTGTAGTTCTAGCAAAGGTGTTTATCCCTGCTATTGCAGGTTCAAATTCTGATAGTTCAGAAGAAGCTGGTGGCGGCCAGCAACTTGGAAACATGGTAATTAGAAATATTGAACCTCTGTTTTTCTTGACGATTTTCTATTATGGCGTGACGATGCAAGCACTTGGAAATGGTTCTATGGCCGGTCTCATGGCTACAGGTAGATTCACTAGTGGAATGAAGCATTCAGGAATGATGATTATTCTTGCATTACTCTGTTTCAATATTATCGTATTTACACCAGATCTAATCGGAATAACGACACTGCCTACATTGGAGCCGGCCGCTGGAACATTCTCTCCGTGAGTTGATGTATTTGCAAAATGATGATTCTGCGCAAATTCATATTCTCGAAATGTTGACTCTATTTTGGCTATTTTTTATGACAGCAGCCTTCCTAATTACAGTCCATGTTCCCGATTCAAACAGTATATCAATGGATGCTGAACTGAAATTTGCTGGCGAGGATGCAATCAATTTAGCATTAGCAACTTCAGCATCCTCATCGGAATACGAATCAAAATTAGCAGAATATCTCGACCAGGGCATGCAAGATGAAGCGTGCGAGTTGATTCAAGGATACATCATTGGAAGCGTTGAGGCTAATTGTTGGCTTTCAATCGATTCAGCAACAATCCAGCCATACGGAGAAGTTGCAACCCCTGGAACTAACACTGTGAATGCTCATGATATGGTTGGTGTAAACGGTCACATTTGGACTGTAAGTCTAGATCTTTGGGAGCGTGGTTCATAATGCGTAATTCATCAAAAAATGATGAAGGCCAGATGCTATTAGCAACTGGTGTTGTATTGATGATGTCACTTCTTTCGATGGCAATTTTTGGAGTTAAGATGGCTGGTATTTCTATGCCTTATGATACTGCGGGAGACGATACAATTCAAGCATCTGCGGATGTTGCATTATATCTTCCTAGCCTAACTGAGGATAGAGCCGAATTATGGTACAGTGAAGGTGTTTCAGAATTTGAAAGCGTTAACAAATCGATAAATTCTCTTCACGACGATATATTGCACCACGGTGAAATTAGGGGAGTTGAATTAAAATTACTGAACATCACGTTGTCAGAATCAGATGGAATCATTTCTGTATCAACCGAATTAGGTGCTGCAGACAGAAATTCTATGTTGACTCGAATTATTTCATTCGAAATCGACTTAGATGATTAATGGCTTTTATTCCATTCATTCCATTCTAAGTCTATCCAATGTCTTACTTTCGCTAAAACATCCTTTTCAGTGGAAGGGTCAATAGTGTACCAATCGACGATTTTTGCTCTATCTTTGAGAGCGCCCTGAATCGCCCTTATTCGGGACAGTGAACTGATATATCTCTCTGCATTTCTGAAGGTATATACCTCTCTTTGTTTGAAGAAACTGATGTGTTTTTCCTCTTCTTCAATATGCATAACAATCCCAATTGCAATACCACCTGAATTCTTCCATTCGCGAATTATTCTCGAACTTGGTTCGATGTGAACTCCTTCGATAATCAGGTCGATACCTTCTCTCTGAGCTCTTTCGATAGCAGCTAAAACTCCGCTTTCAACCGCTTTACAGGTATCTTGCCAATCAAGGACAGGGTCTCCAGATTCACCTTTCGAGAAAGAGGATCTGTGTAGTGCAGCATTTTCATCCGTATCTGCGACCCGCATAGTTTCACGAATCGCATCAGTTGAAACGAATCTTACTATCGAATGCTCACCAGCGATACTAACCGCTGTTGTTGATTTGCCAACGCCCGTAGCACCTGCTATCATAATCAGTAGAGGAGGCTTCCTTGTGACCTTTGTTTTGGTCGAATCGGCTATGCTAATGGTTCTCGCCATTCACATATCGATACCTTTCTCTCTAATCAAGACATTTGTCAATCGGAGAGGCTTTGAGGCGGTTCCTACTCGCATAGAATATGACGAGCGAACATATGTGGATTGCGGGCGAATGGTGCGCTGCAGAAGATGGTGCAACTGCTGACATTATCAATCCAGCAACAGGCGAGGTAATCGCAACAACTCCAAAGGCTACTATTGGCGATGTTGAGCGATGTGTAGCAGCCTCAAAACAGGCACTACATTCGAAAGAATGGGCCGCAATGGACCCGGCTCAGAGAGGACGAGTCCTACAAAAAATGGCAGCAACAACATATGCAAACGCAAAATCACTGGCTGCAATAGAATCAAGCAATAATGGTAAGACATTCAGAGAAGCGCTCAGCGAAATTCGTTATGGAGCATGGACACTGGAATATTTTGCAGGTCTTTCGGATAAAATCGAAGGAAGCACAATACCTGTCCCTGGTAATCGCTTGAACTACACTCTTCGCCAACCACTCGGAGTAACCGCACATATTGTGCCATGGAATTTCCCACTTCAGTTGGCAATTCGATCTATTGCTCCAGCACTAGCAGCTGGATGTACAGTAATCGCAAAACCTGCGTCTTGGACTCCTTTGTCGCTAATTGCTTGGGCAAAAGCCATCGAAGAAGCAGAAACAGGTCTTCCTTCATCGATACTTCAGGTAATAACAGGTTCAGGTGGTCTGATTGGTGATGCTCTTGCCGGCCACAAAGATGTGGATGGAATCGTTCTAACCGGCGGAGTTCCAACAGGAAAGGCAGTAATGGCAAAAGCAAGTGAAAACTTGACCCCTGTCACACTGGAGTTAGGTGGTAAAGGTGCTAACGTCGTTTTCCCTGATGCCAATATCGGATTTTGCGCTAAGGCGGTTTGCTTTGGTATATTCATGAATGCAGGTCAAATGTGCTGGGCAGGTTCTCGTTTAATCGTACACGAGGATGTTCATGATGAATTGGTCGATGCCATTGTTGCTGAAATTTCAAAGTGGCCTGTAGGCCCTGGAATGGAAGATGGAGTAAGAATGGGTAGCATGGTACATTCGACCCACAGAGATGATGTTTTGGATATGCTTAGCAAAGGGCTTGACCAAGGCGGAAACGTAGTTTGTGGCGGAAAAGCATTGGACAGAGACGGAGCCTTCATGGAAGCAACCGTAGTGACAGACGTCGCTAGCGATAATCTACTATTCCAAGAAGAATTATTCGGACCGGTTTTGGCAGTGACTAAATTCAGTGAAGATTCTGAGGCTCTAAAGTTGGCTAATGACACACCATTCGGCTTACTAAATGGAATTTGGACAAACAACCTATCCCGTGCTCACAAGTTCGCAAGAGACTTACAATCAGGAATGGTTAGTATCAATGAATATCCAATCACCTTCCCACAAACAGCCTTTACAGGATGGAAACAATCAGGAATAGGAATCGAGCAATCCAAGGATGCCTTAAACTTCTATACCAAAGTCAAGAACGTAAATGTAAAACTGTGATCGTATGAATATTTACGAAAAAGATGGCGTGACAGTAATCCAATTGACCGGTGGTACTGCCAGTCAATCGTTTAGTCGAGAATTCTTACCAAAAATCAGAGACGCAATCATTAGTTCAATGAATTCCAATGCTGTTGTTATCACTGGTGAAGGCAAATTTTTCTCAGCAGGGGCAGACATTGACGCCTTCAAAAAAGCAATCGAAGAGGACGATAGCGTTCAATTGATACGTGATTTAACGGGTATTCTTCATCCTCTTATCCTCAAAATGCGAACATCAAAGACGATTTTCGTTGCAGCAATCAACGGAGCATGTGCAGGAGGGGGCCTAGGCCTAGCACTCGCTTGTGATGCTAGAATAGGTTCTCAGAATACCAAAATAGCGGCATCATATGCAGGAATGGGACTTTCACCAGATGGCGGAACAACTTGGCTTTTACCAAGGTTGGTTGGAGAACAAGTTTCTCGCAAATTCTTCTTAGAGAACGCAATCTGGAATGCCGAGGAATCTCTTCACCACGGAGTTATTGACGAATTAATCGATAATGATACATTACTCGAACGTGCGGTCGAGGTAGCAAAACAATGGTCGAGATGGGGAGACCATTCAAAAGAGGCAACTAAGCATCTCTTGCTTTCACAAAATGTAAATGATTTTGAAACTCATTTGAAGCATGAGAGAACCCTAATTGAGGCAGCAGGACTCACAGATGAATTCAAACAAGGTGTAGAGAAGTTCCTAGCTCGCAGGAATCCTTGAAAATGAAATAGAGAACGCCCATCACAGGTTATGTGCGGACGGTTTTCTCTAGGTTTTCAGCCTGAGGAATTAGTTGAAACGTTTGCTGCAGAACAAGTTTCCGAACCAGTTCCTGCAAGTTATAACATTGCACCAACCGACAATGCAAACATAATATCCAGCCCTGATGGCAAGATAATCTGCAGTAAAATGTCCTGGGGTTTTGATTTGAAAGGCAGTGCGAAAGTTTTCAACGCACGATTAGAAACTTTGCTGGAAAAATGGCGATTTAAAAAATCGGCTCAATCGATGCGCTGCCTCGTCCCTGCTACTGGCTGGTACGAATGGACCAAAGCAGAAGATGGTGGTAAAGACCCGCATTATTTCTCATCTCCAGCAGCAGATGTGTTAGCCTTAGGCGGGCTTTACGAAAAAGCAGCAGACGGACCTAGGTTCACAATTATCACCCGTCAAGCAACAGAAAAATTGCACCATATTCACAACAGAATGCCGCTAGTATTACCCAAGAAGGCATGGGATCTTTGGCTAAACCCGGATGAGACAAATATCACAGGCACAGATTTCATACAGAATGCAACGGATGAATTCGAATTCACAACAAGATTGGTTTCTAGAAAAGTGAACAACTCAAGGGCAGAAGGTTCAGATTTAATCTTGCCAATTTGATATTCACCAAATAGCGGACCAGTGGGTTCACTACTTTGACATATTATTTGTGGAAAATCGATTTCCATTAGTTCATAAACCACTGATTCAAAAAAAAAAACCATGCGAGATAAAAAAGTGGTAGTTCTAACAGGTGCTGGAGTAAGTGCAGAGTCCGGTGTTCGCACATTTAGGGACAATGACGGTCTTTGGGAAGACCACAGGGTGGAGGATGTTGCAACTCCTGAAGCATGGCAAAAAGATCCGAAATTGGTTTGGAGATTTTACCAAGCAAGAAGAAATCAGTTATTGGAGGTAGATGAAAATCCCGCCCACATCGCTCTGGCAAAACTTGAGTCAGATGTCAATGATTTCACCTTAATTACTCAGAATGTAGACGATTTGCACGAAAGAGGCGGCAGTACATCCGTGATTCACATGCATGGCCAACTAAGGACGTTGAGATGCGAAAATAGTGGACAGAGCGAAGAGCGTCTGAGCAAAGAAGACCTTTCTGATGAATTCGTATTCTGCAATTGTTGTAGCGAGCCATCACGTATGCGACCTGACATTGTATGGTTTGGAGAGATTCCGATGTTCATGGAAGAGATCTATGCAGCAGTTGAGGAGTGTGACGTATTTGTCGTGGTTGGAAGTTCAGGCCACGTATATCCTGCAGCTGGCTTAGTTCAGGTTGCTAAAGCAAGCGGTGCTGAAACAGTAATTGTGAACTATGAAGTTCCAATCAACGGATATGAATTCGATGAGATGTATATCGGTAAAGCAGGAGAAATACTTCCTAATTTGGTAGATAGGTGGATAAAAAACTCTAGCGAGAGCGCCTAGAAGGTAAAAAATCAGAGATTTGTATCAAGGGGCTAGATTAGATTAAAAACCATAAGTTAATGCCAAAACATGCGTAAATTTTCAGTTTACATGTTAGCCTTACTGTTGACTACACTTTCTATTGCAGGATGTTTGCATGCCGATGAGGAAGAAACCTCTAGTAGCCCTGTTGGTGATTGGTATATGGGTGAAGATTTGTTGGTAACCTTCGAAGAAGATGGGACATTAATTATTTACGCAGATGAAGAAAATGCGGGAACTTGGACAAATAATGGGGATGGAACCATAACTGTAAATGTTGAGGGTGAATACCCCATTTCCGATTTACCGTTCTTAGTTGTAGATAACTGGTTAATAATTTCCGAGGATGGCGGTGACACCTCTGACTGCACTGTTTGGAGTTCCGAACCACTTGATTTAGAGACCTGGACAGACCAACTTGAATACTTAGAATTACCAGACTTTTGTGTCGATGAAGACACTGAATTCAATTACTATAATTTCTCAGTTTATGATACAGTTGATGAAACAAGCACAGGCTTAGGTGACATGTTAGTAGCATATTCTTACAACGCTGGAGATGTCATAGATTATGATGAGTTCAAAATTCAGATCTTGATTGATGATTCAAGTACAGGTGCGACGTTTTACGTTTGTGATGGCTCATCGGAGAGCGCATGTTACCACACGCACCCTGTTGGCCAAGAAATATCTGTAGGCAATGTAATTTACATTTATGAGGGAAGCGTTGATTTCTGTTCATTTGAAAGCGGTGAATGTGAAATTCAAGTTCAGTTCAATAAAGATTCAGAAGGCACCGGAATGGTATTGATGTCTGAAACGCTAACACTACAATCGACCTTAGATCTACCAGAATATGTCGGTTTCATGGATAATTCATCAGTATACGGCTTTATTGCCGACCCTATCGAAAACTTCTCTAGAAATTATAAAGCACAAAATGAGAATAATTGCACATCAACTGAACATGGTGATGATTGGTCTGGAGTATGGGGAGACCCTTGGTGTGTGATAGATTATGGAAGTTTGGTTGCTTCAGAAGGGGGTTCAACCACATATGAGAACGGAGAGCTATGTTTTGTTGATTCTGCTTGAGAAAGTTATTGTTTCAATATGACAATTTCAAACCGAGTTATGTGGTTCCAAGGAGATATTTCAGGTGGACAGGAGGATAAGTGTGCTGTCTATATCCAAAGTGAATTATTTGTTCCATCTTCAACCTACAATATTGCATTGAATGCTTATGATGAAAATGGGGATTTCATTCCTGTCGATTGGGATGATCTGTTTAACGACTCTGCCTACCAAACTTGGGAATCAGAAAGAATGGATGCTTATAATGCGGAATCAGCCAATGCTCCAGAATGGTGTACAGACCCTATCATGGGATGGTATCATTGGGCAAGTCAACCGGCAGAGTGAATCTTCTTGATCAATGGTATCAGACGCGTCGGCGAAGTTTCTCCATGAACTCGTCGGCTAAACCGAGGGCTTCCAATGCCTCATCGGTTCTGCCTGCCTTGATTGCCTCATCAGCAATGCCAATCGCTTCCTCAGTCCCACTTCTATCAGGGTCGTCAACCTTGATGCTACTTGCATCGCATTGATTTCGCAGCGTTTTCCATTCATCCCTAACAAACTCGAGTAGTTCCTCAGCTTCGTCAGTTGCTTTGCCTTCTGAGTCCAGATCTTTGGTTAATCTTTCTAGTAAGACTGCTGCATGTGTCCATTGTAATTGGTCTGTTGCCTCTTCAATTTCTTGTAGGCGGGCATCCCAGCCTGAAGCGTCTTCCCTGCCTTTCCATTTTTTGGTTAAGTGTGATTTTTGACGCAATCCTCTTCGCACATCGTCCATTGCTTCTCTTTCTGCAATGATTTCTCTAACAACTCCATCGGCTAATCCTTTGGCTTGGCCATGGTCGCCTGAATCTAGAGCATTGTGTGCCTTTTCCATTCTTTCATCGAGCAACGATTTATCGATTCCGTCTGCGGCTTTCAGTTGTTTAACCGCTTCTTTTACAGCCTCTTCTGCGATCTTCATTGCATCATCAGATGCGTCTAATTGATTTGGAATTACCATTGCGAATTCATATGCTTTCTTTGGATTCTCTGAATGCAATTTTTTCTTTGCATCCTGCAAAATTTCGTGGAGGTTTCCGTGTTCATGCTTTGAATTAGATAGTAGTGCAGAAGCTTCTCTAATCGCTTCCTCGGCTTTCTCCCACCACTCGATGACTTCCATTGCCCTTTTCTTTGCCTGCCGGAATAGGGCCTCGCCTTCGCGCAGACTGCCCAACTCAACCTCTCTTTGACCCATATCCCATGCCTTGCGTGGTCTTTTGACAATAGGTGCAATGTTTTCAGCGGTATCAACCGCTTGCAGCGCATCGTTCTTGATGATTTCAACATCATCTGCTAAAGACAGACTGCGCTCAATGTCATCATCGGCTTCATCTAGTAATTTCATCCCCCAATCAGGGTCTCTATGCCCTTCTTCTCTTGCGGTCATTACCAAACTTGCAGCCTGGTCGACCGCAGAGCCTTGACTCTTTAGCCTTAGAATTCGAGTCTCTAATTTGTTTAACCGGATATCGAATTCCTTACGTAGCGCTCGATTTTCATCATTTCCAAACCAATCTAGTCCAACAAAAATTACTCCAATTCCAATTGACCCGATTTGAATCAAAAAACCGTTTGAATCGAAATCTGCAGTCGCGAGTAGGGATGATGCTAGAACAACCCCTAGGAATCCCATGATTGCTCGAAATTTCATTATTGCAATATCTCCACTCAGTATGTTGCGACTGATTTTTAGTAAAATTAAGCCGACTACAATGATAATTATCGCACCGATTAATTCAGATGAATTTCCCTCGGTCTCGCCAATGCCAATTACTAACAAAGGCAGCCAAGCAATAGTTACTGCTGCCCCAATGCGTGAAAGTCCACTGCCGCTTAGGATTCCTAAATCTTGGACAAAAATTCCCCAAACTAGGATGATTAGAGAAAATCCTAGACCGGTTATTAGCGGGCCTCCTTCCATAGCAGACTGTAAGGCTGGCCAGGCGAGCCAAGTTGCTGCTGCGAGCATTGCGAATGCAGAAAATGTTGATAATTTCTCGATTTTATCGAGTCGATGCTTTAATTCTGCATCAACTGCTTCTTGCATGTCGATAAAACCATCCATACCCTAGCCACCACTCACTTTGCATATCAGAATCTCGGTTCATTGCGTGACCTAGCCCAGAAAATTACTAGAATTCCAATGCCTACAATCAATAACAACTCGATTGAACCTATTCCGGCTCCAGAACTGTAATTTGTGGTAGAATATTTCGAAACAATTTCACCATCTTCGTTAGCATAGGACAGTTCAACATTTAACGTGTCAAACCAGCCCATATCTACATCGATGAAAACAATAGCAGTTGCATTTCGAATATAACTCGATGGTCCTACGACCGAATCTACGCATTCTCCATTCCCACAGAGTTTGAATTCGACAGTGTTTGCACCATTATTTTGAACCGTGACCCAAAACCCATTTTGGCCAGGTTCTATATCTGAATTTGAAGCTAGAATATCGATTACTTCTAGATCGATAATGTTGCTTGGAGATATTGCAACACCAACGGTTTTCATTCCAATATTCCCGTTTTCATCCTCTGCCTCAATGATGAGTTGATGATAGCCAATTCCTAGTTTTGGCAATTCCCAATATTGGGCTTCAGACCAAGATAAATCATTAAAATATGAGTCGTAAATTCTAATTGAGAATTTAATTTTGTCAATTGAAGAATGGTCGTCAAATGATTCTGTTAAATTGAGTCTAATCGACTCTTCAGAGTAGAATAATTCTCTACTCGCATTCCACTCATTTGCATCGTCTAAAACTTCTAGGTCAGCGATAACAACGGGTCCGGCTACATCACTCAACTGGATGGTCCAATTACCGATTGTGTAATGACCTACATCATCACTAACATTTGCAGAAAGCCAATACTCAACGTTGTTGCGAGCTTTGTGTCTTTCAGAGATATTATCATTGGCAGAATTTAGATTTGAATCTACATAGAATGAAGTTTCTAGAATATCTCCAGTATACCACCAATCTAGTGATTTATTGCTTGTCCAATATACTCGCAAATTATTGTCATGGTCGTCACCAACCATCAAGTCCCAGATGAAATCTCCAGGGGGAATAATTTGAATCTCATCGCTAGCATTGATCCATGGGTCTTCGTCATCCAATACCAAACTCGTATTGTAATTATCAGATAGTCCTCCTTCATCTGTGCAAGTCACTGAAACATTGATTGACGAATCTGGAGCGAACTGGGAAAGATTGACACTGATATTTTGACTAGAGCCTGCGATATCCCAAACACAGTCGTGTATCGACAATGGGCTATCGGAAATTATTGGAAGGAAATCGTATGACGTATCCTCCCAAGGTAGCGAATAGTCCTCAGGGATTGTGACTACTGGCGCTTCATTTGGACCCAGCGTTATCGTGTAATATCCCGAGACTGAGGTTTCAGCACGCATCAAAGTGAAGTTGCTAGAAAAGCCGCTAATCCATTCATTTAGTGGGCTAGAAACATATTGCCATTCACCTGTTGTTGTGATTGTTAAATCCGAGGTTTGGCGGATATCGTTTTGGAATGGAACTTCCAATCTGACTAAAGATATGTGAGAGCGGGAACCTGAAACATCTGCGGTTTCATTCCACCCCCACGAACTCTCTGCAAAATTGATGTTAGAATCGATTGAAACGTTAGAAAATATCACTTCATTATCATCCAAAATGCAACACAGAGCGTCGATTCCGTTGACATATGTTATAGATTCGATCAACTGTTCAAGAGCACTGATATCTCCGTCTAAAAACCTGTCAACTTGACTTTCAATTCCAGCCTCTTGGCCTGGGATGAACGGTAGGCCAAATCCGGTATTGAAAATGTGATTTCCTTGCCATGTGCCGGTAATATTCTCATTTGGATTCATCGTTGAATCGATTGTTAACAATGAACTTCCGTGTTCTTGAGTTGTGTTAATCTGGGCTTCTGCCCATTCTACGGTTGGGGGCCATGTCGTATTTCCAATGGGTAATCCGTTGAGGGAGACTCTTGCTGTCCAACCCCCACCAAATTCGCCAATTGTTAGGTTGAAGCCGTCCCAAGGGACTATCATTCCAGAACCGGTGTGATACGCTGCAATCGAGATTTCTTTTGAGTAATTATTTGTAAGATTGTAAACGCTGACCTCAGTTGGAATAGTGATTTCGCTTTCGCTATTTCTTACAGCGCTTCCACCTGCTCCAATTAGGACGATTGGAATGCCACTTGGAGCGTTTACTGAACCATTGCTTATACTTACATTCCAATCGCTACCTAGCGCATACATTCTATCAGCACCATAAACTTCGAACAGATCTTCGATTATTGGATATGCTTCGAGAACTACGAATGTTTGAGATGATGGAACAGGAGGGTGCCACATTACAACATATCCATCGCAATGAGCACTCGGAGTATACATTGAACCTGATGGCTCTGCAATTGTCTTGCCAGTCCATGGGTCTGAAAGATGAACGTGGCAACCTTCTACTGGATTGCCAAATGGGTCCTCAACTTCTACTGTCCAAGTGTCTCCTTCGGGCGCCCAAACAGAAGGCATCAAGAGAATAATGGTTAGCAAAAGTATCCTGCGCACAAATGAATCGGGCTGTTCATTGCACATCAAGCAAACGGAGGTTCGCGCCCATATGTTCAAGGTCGTTCTTGTTTCAACTCGTAAGGAAGGGGGAGGTTTATGCCCGGACTAATCACCATGGATGACTTGACAAATGAGGAAATTATTTCCATTTTGGATGATGCTGAAAGGCTGTTACCAGTCGCAAAAGGAGATACATATTTGCCCCTGCTACAGGGTAAAATCCTCGGTAATCTATTCTTCGAGCCATCAACTCGAACCCGCATGTCTTTTGAAACTGCAATGAAGAGACTAGGTGGAGATGTAGTCAATCTTGGCGATGTCAAAACCTCATCAGTGGTAAAGGGAGAAACCCTGTTTGATACGATTCAAATGGTAGATGGATACACCGATATTATCGCTATGCGCCATCCTAGACAAGGTGCAGCGCAATACGCCTCTGACAGCGCTCAAGTGCCGATTATGAACGGTGGTGACGGTGCTGGCCACCATCCAACCCAAACCATGCTCGATTTATTCACAATCAGGCAAGCACATGGTCGTCTTGACGGACTCAATGTTGTACTTGCTGGCGATTTAAGATACGGAAGAACAGTTCACTCCCTATCCCACGCTCTTGTTAGATTTGGCTGCAATGTGACATTTGCATCTCCAGAAAGTTTGAAAATGCCCGAGGAAATTGTAAATGATCTGAAAGCTCACGGTGCTGAGGTGATTGAAACCACTAACCTGCTTGAGCAAATCAACAACGCAGACGTAATCTACATGACTAGAATTCAAAAAGAAAGATTCCCTGATGAGGACGAATACGCTAAGGTCGCTGGAGCATACAAATTGCATGCAAGAGACTTAGACGGAGCAAAAGAGAACATGATAATCATGCATCCCCTTCCAAGGGTAGATGAAATTCATCCATCGGTAGATGCAACTAGACACGCTTGCTATTTCGAGCAGGCTTTCAATGGGGTTGTAGCGAGAATGTCCCTAATGTGTTGGCTACTCGGTGTTAAAGTCCCAGAATCCATTGCAGGAGGTGGAAGTGAATGAGTCAAGAAAGCAACATGAGAAGAGTGACTGCAATCAAGAACGGTACAGTAATCGACCACATTCCTTCTGGTAAAGCCCTTTCAGTTCTCAAAATGTTAGGAATCGATGGAGGTATGTCAAATCCAATTTCCATGGTCATGAATGTGCCATCACAAAAGATGGGTGGCAAGGATATCATCAAGGTCGAAGATAGAGAGTTAACTCAACATGAATTGGATAGACTGGCTTTGGTTGCACCTGATGCTTCAGTTGCGATTATTCGCTCATACGCCGTTGCAGAGAAGATGGAAATCAACCTAACAGATGAGGTAGTAAATGTCGCAAAGTGTACCTTTTCGAACTGTATTACTACTAATCCAATGGAGCCACTTCCACACAGGCTAATTCTGACAAAAAGAGAGCCTCTAGAACTGCGATGCAGGTATTGCGGTAAGAACCAGGAAATCGACAAACTCGTCGACAATCTGCTTTGAGTTTTCAACTCCCGGATTTTGATCCAAGTCTGGTACAATAATCACAAATCAAGCAACTCAGCCTTTTCAATCGCCTTGAAATTTATCCATCCGGGCAAACCGAGATCAACCGGAATTCCTCCAACAGTAGTGACTAGGCCCGTTAAAATCAGGTGATTAGCAAATGGTTGTGCCGGCCAATCCATCTTCCTAAGCGCCCTTTCACTCATATTTATGGACTCCAATTCCTTTCTAATCGACCAAGCATTAGCACTCCAAGCATGAGATTTCAACGGATTGGTGTTGATTTCCGGAGCTGGAACTACATTGTGTGCTGAAGGCCACATCTTACCCCACTCTCCTCCTATTGAATCAGCCCAAATTAGGCCCGTTGGTTCAGGAGCAGGCAAATCCATCTTTCCTTGATAAGAGAGGTAAATTGCCAATCTTCGTAAATGAGGATGTCTAGGATGTTCGTTCATCGTTTCTTGCACTATTTTCGTAGCGGTCGCAACCATCCCTCTATCGATGTACAACAAGGCTCTAGCGGTTTGGCCATGAGGCCATTTTGTCATGTCAACCTTGTTTCTATCCGCCCAGGATTCTAATTTATCTAATGCGATATCTGATTGATTCCAAATTCTAAATCTTGCAATCTCTCCCAAAACTTGCAATTTCTGAACAGGTTTGAACTTCCATTCTTGGCTAGTGACTGGAACGCCATCCTTGTATCTCTTCAATAAACCAACATTGAATTTAGTCACCGAATCCATTCTAAGCATCATTCTCAAATCATCTGGTAATTTTTTGAGAGGGGTCAAAAATTGACGCTAACCATCTCAGTCTAACCGCTTCAATGTCTTCTTTAGGTAGTAATTTGATTCTAGGAATCGCTTCTTGCACATCTCTTTGTGCTAGTGAAATTGTTGACAATATCGTCCTCGCAATTTCAGCAGTTCTTCCGGTTTTTATGGCTAAGTAGGAGAGTGCGACCTCTTCTGCCTGGTCCCACTTACCCATACCAGTTAGCAAGATCATACTGGCTTCGGTTCTTTTCACAAGTGATAGACCTTCAATTCCCTCTTCTCCATGGTCTTCATATAGCCTCTCCATTTTTTCCAAGGCAGTCGACCAGTCATCGTTTGTGATTAGTTTAGCAATCGCTTCGTCCTCACGATAGATGATTTTCTCCATCGCTTCGAGTTTGGTTCTATTTTGGTTTGCCATCGCATCGAATGTTATATCTCCAAGGCGCTGGCCTGTTCTACGGGACATTATCCAAATTCCAAGGAAAACAATTTGTCCTCCTGCTGCCAACATCCAAGTTAATTCTTCCAAAGCATTCTTTCTGAGAACTCCACAAACAGAATCTTGCCATGTTCCACATTCAGCACCCTGTGGCAGGTACTGAGAATCCCAGAAGGTAAGCATCGCCAATGCCAACAACAACATCGATTGACCAGCGAATCCAGTAAAGCAGAAATTCAGAACGTTTGCTTGTTGGTTCCTTTCACTTCTAAGCAATCTAGAGTCAGCTAACTTAATTCCACCTTTTCCTGATATGTCAGCGATATCAAGGAATAAAATTCTTGCAACCTCATACACGAATAGGAAACCGACAACTGCGACGTTAAGCAATAAGAAAAGTAGCACCATTGTGACCAATGGAACTCTGATTCCAGGCTCTGAAATATTTGAAAATAGTTCAATAGCATAGAAACCAATCACTCCACCTTCCTCCATGATTGTTGTCTGAGGTCTGTATTCTGGTAAATCGTAAACCGCATCAGAATGAACAAACATGTCAGGGTTTACAGCAAGCAGGAATAGGGATAGCAAGGTATTCACAGCGATTAACGGCATTGCTGCTGTGTTAATCCAAACCAATGTAGCGACGAATTGCTTTCTCGCATTAGGTTTGTATGGATAAAATGCAGAAGGTTCTCCCTTCGATAATTGTTTGTTAGATTCAGCCAAAGCCGTCCATGAAGAGCCCAAAACCCTTCCGTATGCCACGAAACCAGGAGCGAATGCTAGGCAACCGGTAATTGCTAACCTTCTATCAAAACTAACATCAGCAACTCCCATGATGAACCAGAGCATGAATAATGATGTGAACCAGAGGATTGTGATTGTGACTCCTACTCCACTGCGAAATGTGCTACCTCCTTGCAGTGTTGCTCGCTTGATACCTGCAGGAGTGACTAATTGCATACTCATTGAGACCCCGGTTGAGATCATCGCAGGGAAAATAATCAGAATTAGAGCGAGTGAAAGAGATAGCATATGGATGCCATCGTTAATCCCAGTTTGATAGAATAGCCATTCAATACCGAGAAGAATTGCACCTGTAAATGCCATGATGTAAACTGTTAGTCCATATCTCATACCCGGTGCTTGTAGCAACTCTCTAGCCTCATATTTGTCATTTGTAACAGTGTGTACTTCGTATCGTTTAGAACCTGTTGGAAACGCTACTTGAAGACCCGAAAGACCACGAGGAATCACAAATTCTTGGAATAGATAAGCAAGGCCCACAGCAACCAAGAATCCAACTAAAACCATTATGTCGAATCCACTGATTAGAGAAATTCCCATGGTTTCGCCTCAATCATCTTCTTCAGGCACTAATGATGGAACTGCTAATTTAGATTCAATTTCGTTTATCAACTCTAGAGTGAACTTTTCCAAAGACACACCTGCGCTGGTTGCCGTTTCTCGCTCTGATGGACACAGAGTTGGTTGCGGCTTCTTCGTCACCTAAAATCAGCATGTACGCAGGCTGCATCTTACGATGAGTTCTGATTTTCTTGCCAATCGTATCATCTCCATCATCGATTTCAACTCTGATTCCAGCGGCTTTCAAATTTGCAGCGACACTTCTACCATAATCAACCTGTTTTTCTGATATGGTAAGAATGTGTACTTGGGTTGGAGCAAGCCATGTAGGGAACCTACCTGCAAAGTGTTCGATTAGAACTCCACAGAATCTTTCCATAGAACCGAATGGCGCTCTGTGTATGATTACTGGGCGATGCATTTCTCCATCGCTTCCCTTGTATTGTAAATCAAATCTTTCTGGAAGATTGTAGTCAACCTGAACCGTTCCAAGTTGCCATTCTCTACCGATTACGTCCTTGACTACGAAGTCTATTTTTGGACCGTAAAAAGCCGCTTCGCCAGGCTCTTCGGACCAATTTACACCTAGTGAACTAGCCGCTTCTTTACATGCATTTTCAGCCAAATCCCACTTAGCAGATTCACCAACATATTTGTTCGAATCAGGATCTCTCAATCCTACTCTCACTCTGTAATCGGACATGCCCAGTGCATCGAATATGACTTGTACCAATTCAATACAACCGAGTACTTCCTTGGCAATTTGGTCTTCTGTGACGAATAGATGTGCATCATCTTGAGTGAAACCTCTAACCCTTGTCATACCTGAAATCTCTCCTGATTGCTCCCAGCGGTAAACGGTTCCAAATTCAGCTAATCTAAGAGGCAAGTCTCGGTAAGACCGTGCTTGGGATGCATAAATCTTGATGTGATGAGGACAGTTCATCGGTTTGAGCATGTATCCTTCGATATCTCCGCTCGCCATCATATTGGATAATTCGCCACATGTGCAGCCCTCTGAAGCCAATTTCGCCATCATGTCTTTTTCGACTAGAGGCGGATATTGAGAATCTTGGTAGTATGGGAAGTGACCACTAGTTCGGTAAAGATCCAATTTACCGATGTGTGGAGTGTAAACTTGGTCATAGCCCTGCCTTGTAAGGTGCTCAGAAATGAAATTCTGCAAACAGGTTCTGATAATTGCCCCTCTTGGAGTCCAAAGGATAAGTCCCTGTCCAACATCTTCATCGACGTGGAATAATTGCAAATCTTTACCCAATTTTCTATGGTCTCGCTTTTTCGCTTCCTCGATTGCGTTTAGGGTTTCTTTGAGAGATTCTTTGGATGGCTCGACAATTCCATAAATTCTGGTAAGTTGTTCTCTGCTCTGGTCTCCCCTCCAAAATGCAGATGAAACAGAAGTTAGTCTGACATGCATTAGTTTGGATGTAGCGTGTACGTGCGGTCCAAGGCAAAGGTCGTACCATTCACCCTGTCTGTAGATGGTTGAACTTTCTCCGTCCTCTAATTTATCATTGATAATTTCGATTTTGTAAGGATTAGCGACGAATAATTCTTGCAGTTCTGAATCGGTACATTCAACCCTCTCAACTTGGATATTCTGTCTTGCTAATTCATGCATTTTCTTTTGAACTTCTTTTAGTTCAGCCTCGCCGAAATCAGAAAGGTCAGCAAAGTCGTAGTAGAATCCACGGTCGATTGCTGGGCCGATGGTTGGTTTGGCATTTGGATAAATTGAGGTCACTGCTTGCGCTAATAGGTGAGCCGCACTGTGTCTAAGGATGTGAATTCCGTCATCAGAATAACCTGAGATACCTTCTACACTGCAGTCAGAGGTCAAAATACAGGAGAAATCCTTTGCTTGCCCATCGACCATTGCGGCGACGCAGTCATGCTTTCTTCCTTCAATATCGATGACGATTTCGCCAGCTGTAATTCCTGAAACATATTCGTTTACAGAACCATCTGGCAGTGATACCGAAATCATTGACATGTCTTGCCTCCGTTTAGTGGGAAGGGATGGTATTCTTCACTTTGGCGCTTGAATTACTTCTAGAATAGGCTGATTTTACCATTCAACATCGAAGTCATCACCCTCTTTTGACGAGGCTGTTTTTACGACTTCGACTTCCTTTTTTTCCTCTTCTTTGGGTTTGGAAGGCATAATGAATGCTGATCTATTTTCAACCATGTCTTTTTGCCCTCTAAAAGTAGGCTCTTGAACTTCCTTTACTGGCTTAGTGGCCTCTTCCTCTACCTCTTTTACAGGTTCTTCTTGTTCCTGTTTGAATTGTTTTTTCCAGGCACCTTCAAAACTCAAGTCGTCATCTTTGCCCGCCATGTATAGCCTGATACTTTCACGATAAATAATCGGTTTGATTTACTGTGCCTTTGTGGCGGTGTTTATGCGAATAGCAGTTCTTGTCAATCCTGATGCGGGATTAGGCGGTAGGCTCGGCTTCAAAGGAAGCGATGGAAGAGCCGCTGAAGCGAGAGCTGCAGGTGCTGAAGACAGGGCAGGACCTAGAATGAACATCTGTCTTGAAAAATTGAAAGAATATGCTGGAGATAAAATCGAATTGATTGCATGGGATGGAAGAATGGGAGGAGATTGGATTCCATCTTCTTACACATCAACCGGCCAAACCCCGTCAACAACCAGTGCAGAATCCACGACTCAATTCATCAATGAACACGACCCCGACCTTTTTCTCTATGCGGGAGGAGATGGAACAACTCGGGATATTGTGCAAGCACTTGGTGATAGGAAAGTTCCTATCGTTGGCGTTCCAGGTGGCGTAAAAATGCATAGTGGTTGCTTTGCTACAACCCCGAAGGCGGCTGCAGAGGTCGTTTGGTCATTCGTCACAGGAGACCTCATGGTCGCAAGGACCGAGGTAATGGACTTGGATGAAGAAGTCTATCTCAAAGGTGAATGGAAGGTTCGTATGTATGGTGAGGCTTTCACGCCTTCAAGCCCTAGATGGATGCAAGGAGCAAAGGAACAAGTTCAGCGAGAAAGCGAAGAAGAAACCCTCGAGGCGATGGCAAAACACATTGAAAGTTTAGTCGACGACGACCCCGATTTGATGATAATTTGGGGTAGCGGTGGCACACTTCGACAAATCTGTAAAGAGAATGGATATGATTCAACCCTGCTAGGAATCGACATTCAGCATAACGGCAAAATGGATAGGGATCTAAATGAACAAGGTCTACTCACAATCATCGAAAAACACCATGGAAAGAAATTACTTCTTCTCTCTCCGATGGGCGGTCAAGGATTCCTTATTGGAAGAGGAAATCTGCAACTATCTCCAGTTGTCCTCCGGGCGATTGGAATAGAGAACATACTGGGTATTGCAACACCGGCTAAACTTCTCGGTCTTAGTGAGTTAAGAATTGATACAGGCGATGAATCACTGGATGCAGAGATTCGAGGCAAGCGATTTATCAAACTACTACAAGGCTACAGAACCACACGTGTAATTCGAGTCGCTGAAGACTAACGAGTATCTAGTTTCTGTATAGGGCCACTATTGGCCATCTGACAAGGTAAAACGAATCATTCAGTTAATGATCTCTTGATTTCTAGTTCATAATCAGTTTTTCCAAATCCGTTTGGAATTCCCCATTTATTGATATAGAAATCAATTGGAATAGCGCCATCTCCTCGGTCTACGGCGTAATTTTCCCCATAGATATCTTCAACGATAGGCGCTGGTCCGTCGTATGATAAATACCAATCATCAGGGACATTTGGACCACTCTCAACACCATCCGGGCCAATCCAATTTCCATCATTATTTGTCTCAGTATCGATTTTAGAATTATTTCCAAAAATTTTCGAAAAGAAATTCATTATCCATCCGGCCTAATTCTCCCACACAAATTCGCCTTTTAGACAATATGTAATCCTGACCACAGAGTAGCGTCTAGAATGGCCCACACAAAGCCCATTCAAACAGAAAATCCATTCGCATGGGTATTCGGATAAACCCTTTGAAACAATTATTTTCAAATCAAAAAACATATTCAATCTAAACTCCTACGAAGTAATATGTTCGATAGAGATGACGATGATGACCTTGAAGACACACCCGAAGAGGAAGAGGATGATGAGGTTGAAGACGAAGATTCAGATCAAGGTTGGGATTTTTAAGAGATTCTCGTATAAAGGGCGAGAAAGAAAGAGAGAAACAAAGAGTTGAAATTGAGAATCAGATTCAACAAATGCAAAATGAAAAACTTGAATTCTAAAAACAAAATTGGGTATAGTAATCGAGAACGCATCTTTTGACGGAGAAAGCTTTACTCAGTTTCAGCAACAGAAGCAAGCAGTTGGTGTTTTGAGGCAAGGAGTGGTGAAGAGACCCTTAAGACATCGGTTTTTGATTTTGTAAATTTGCTCGGAGAGCAATTGAAACGATATAATTTCGAACCCGATATAATCAAAAACGGGTTTTATGACAAGCGTATGAACAAATGGTGCTATGGATTCACAAGAAGAGCCGACGGAAATTGTGCAAACTGTGGATTTTCAGAGACAGTACATGAATTAAACACAATAAAGTCCTTCACAATATCTTGGGAAGATTGAATTAATTCAAAATAAATGGATTAATGGGTGTAATTTGTAATTATACCCATCCGAAACCCTACCGAACACGATAGGGTACCCTCTGACGAGACGCCTGAGCAGAGGGCCCCCTCTGCTTTGGGATATTTGAAAAACTGACTCGAGTCTGGGTCATCTATGAAGAGAGCCAATACAGTGCTGTTTTGGCTGATGATTGTTTCATCCCTTGCTGGATGTATCGGTGGAGAAGAAGTTGATACCTCAGGATATGAAGACCAAATCGCCGAACTAGAAGAAATGCTAGAGGCGCAAAACCAAACTATTGCTCAAAGAGATGCCACAATTGATGGCTTAGAAGATGGAATGTCGGATGCTACACAGATGATTCAAGACCATGCAGAGGGAATTGCAATTCTTGAGGCATACAGAGATTCACTTTTGGTTCAGTTAGAAAACTCAAACAACACCTCTGCTGAACTTATAGTCCAACTTGAAAGGCAAATGCTAGCATTGCTTCAATGCAGTCTCAAATTGCCTCTCTTGAAAGCCTGAGAGATAGCCTTTCAACCATGCTAAATTCTCATAATTCGACTATTGATGAACTAGAAGGGTTGCTTAACACTGCTAACAACTCAATACTAGATTTGCAATGATCTTGTAGTACAACAACATCAATGGATTTAGCCGATAAATAAATTTTCATAATGCTAACCTGAGTTTTGCCGTCCTGAGTTATGCCGACCTGCGTTATGCCAATCTGTATGCTGCCAACCTGAGTAACGACCTGCGTTATGCCAGTTTGCGTTATGCCTACCTGAGTAATGCCGCTGAGTTATGCCAACCTGAGTTTTGCCGTCTTGGATGATGCCGACCTACAGATATAGTTCAAGGAAAACTGAATTGGATTAATTTAAGGCCGTGTAAATATAGTAAAAACCACTTGCTACAATCCCTATTGTGATTCCTAATTGGATTGATTTTGTCTTCGCCTTTTCGAGGAATTTCTTCCCCGATTTTACACCAAAAATGGCTGCGATTGAAAGGCCGATTGTCAACTCAAGATGGTTCATAATGTCTCCACCATTGAAGAATAAGTATACTGGGATTCGAGATAAATCTACACAAAGTGCAAGCACGCTAGCAGTAGCCGCATAAGCCATTTTATCGCTCAAGCGCCTCTTCAAAAACATCGCTCGTAAAGCCCCCTGGTGGCCTGATAATCCACCCATGAAACCTGAACCGAATCCTCCAAGTCTGTCGTTTGCCTCTGGAATCCTATACCCAGTCCAGCCTTCACTTAGAGAAAGTAATGGAAGGGTTATCAGAAATATTCCGATCACGATTAGAAGGGGGTCTTCGGGCACAAGGCCTTGTAAGGAAGCCCCAATAATCTCGCCAATAACAAGCCAAATTCCATATTTTTTTACAGCATCTAAGTCAAGATGCTCTTTCAATACTGCGTACTTCACTCCGTTGTGCATTCCATGAATCACTGCTACGACTGCTACGGCTTCATGAGGAGGCATTAGAATCAAGATAACAGGAGTAATCATAGTCGATAGTCCAAAGCCAGCTGGAACGGTTAAAGCAGCAGCAAAAAATACTGCAACTGCCACTATAATTTCCGTTTCCATAAATTCGTTGATGATAACTAATGATAAATAATTACGGTATTTTAATTTCCTAAAGTAAATCGTAATTTGAGTTCTTAATATAGATAATTGTTTTTTATACATAGTTGAAATTAACCTTCATCATGCCAGCGCCTGTTAGACCAAATATTCAATTTAAACCAATTTCTCAGGCATCTGTTATTGTACAAGAAGAATCTGAACAACCGTTGATAATTTCTCCAGTTAGTTCCACTTCACAAGGTGATTTCCTTTCACGTTTTACTGAAGTGATAATGTTTGGAGGTGCAATGCTTGCAATTTGGACTGGTTTGTTGGGGATTGCATTTAGCGATGATGCAACAAATTACAATTATCTTATCTTATTCGTTGGTGGATTCCTATCTGCTGGAATCGCGATAGCAATGGTTGAATTCCATGGCAAAAAGAATTCGTTTGAATTGATGCCATCGCAAAATTATCTGTTAGGGTTATCATTCTTTTTCATGGCAATTGGTCTTCTGTGGGGAGTTAGATTCATCGCAGGATGGCTTACTTATGATTCACCGTTTAATGAATTCGATGTTTTTGGTCCAGCAATCGCAGATGAAGACCTTTGGGTCCCCAATGCAAACATGATTTATGCTCAGACATTCGGAGCAATTATTCTGGTATTAGGGCAGCAAAGATTATTGAAAAGATACTCTGGTGAATTGACTTTTGCTTGGACTGTATCTTCCTGTATCCCACTTGGATTGCTACTCGTTGGAGTTGGGCCTTGGATAGACTACTCAAACAATGTAATCTCATACGAATTAGGAATTGCAATCGTCTCTTTGTCTGCGATTTCTATGATAACAGCGATAAATTCAAACAAATCGATTACTTTCACGATTATCGCATCAGTATGTGGTATAATACCACTGGTCTACGAATTACTGAACACCAATGCACCAGATGATGGAATAGGTGGTTCAATATCTTTGATAGTCTTCATTATCATCATTCAAGGATACCTTGCTACAAATCCAAAAATAAATCAAAAATTAATGGAAAAAACCTCATTCATTTTGATAGGGGAAATCGTCCTTACAATGTTAGTAGCAAGTTCGATAGATGCAAATGCTATTCTAGGTCCACTTAGAATGAGTGGTACTGTATTTGCGAGCACTTTGACCCTTCCAGTCATAATTTGGTTCGTCACTTTAGCTGCATTTTTCCCTGCCGTTCTCTCAAATCGTGTCCCTGCAATGCCAATAGGACTTGCCTTTGCTCTCTGGACACTGAATGGTGATGAGGCGATTTTACCATGGGTAACTGCCATAATCATGATCACCTACATGATATTCTTTGCAAAGGTGACTCGCTTGTGGGTTGCAAATGCAACAATCTCGGCTATTTCTGTTTCATATTTATTATCCGACATAATCGGTTATGGAATAGATGACCAATTGATTAATCTAACAATTGCACTTTCAATAATTGCAATATCCTGGTTGGGTATCAGGTTAGATAAAATATCATTCTACAATGGAATTCAATCTGTCGTTTTCATACTATTCTCTAGCACCATTTTGGATTCACCATATTGGTTCACAACATGGATAATCGTATTATTCCTTATTACGATGGTTTTCGAGAGAATGAAGAATATATCTGAGGATGATTTCAATGAAAGGAGAAACGTTACTCTAGCCCTAATTACATCACTATCTTTTGCTTCGGTAATGATGATTACCGATAAGATGGCAATTCCTTACGAAATAGATGCACTAAATGGTGCAATGATTGAATTTATCGTGTTTGGATTATTTACCCACTTCTTATTCTTCACCACTAGAAAAATAGAGATGGACCTGGGTGAATTTTTATGGGTACTAAAAGACAAATCTGATTCAAAATGGACATTCGATAATGTGTTGAATGTTTGGGTTTTGAAGGATGAAGATTCTGAAACTAACCCTGTTGTTAAGTGGGGAGAAATCTCTAGATTCAGCCTAGCATTCGCAATCTTCTCTGTTTGTATCGGACTCTCAACAATCGAAATTGAAAATACGCAATACCAGTATTTCTTGCCATTGCTCCTAGCATTGCCAATAAGTCTACTGCTGCATCAGTTATCTAAATTGGAAGAAATCTCGTCCAATACAAGATTTGTCGGAGTATTACATCTGATAATTATTGCAATGTTCACCAAACCTCTTCTTGACTTCGTCACTGAAGATTCAGGAAGCAACTCAGCATTAATCGCTGGAATAATACATGATTTAATTCTGATCTCAACTCCATTTTACGTAAATTATGTGATTAGTAAAAGAGGGCTTGATGAGAACTTGCTCAACAGATTGTCTGACAATTTGATGTTTGCAGGTCTGCTGTTTTTGGCCAGTTTCGACCAATCAGGCGGACTTATGTTCTTCAGTTTGTTTGGATTGGTAGCTGTTCAAAGTTTGAAATATCGAATGGGAATAGTAAATTTCGCACCAATAGTATTCTTATTCACTGCAGACTTTGATACGTTTTCTGCCTCCTATGGAATTTCTTACCAATTTATTGAAGTGATAACATCCAATCCTGATTCATATTTCACTGAAAAGGTACTGTGGTTTACCAGATTTACAGGAATGATAACCAGTATCTACATGATGTTTGTTCTCGCAGTTAGTTTCACCGATTCAAAGAACAAAGATTTGGAGCACAGAATGTCATGGATTGCTCCGTTGATTTGGTTCTTCTTTGCGGCCTTAGCTGCACTTCCAGATGCTGCTTGGCTACCTCTAATCATTGTTTCATCTGGAGTAGTAAATGCGTGGTATAGAGGTGAAACTAAGTGGATGTCACCTTTGAGCGTTGGTCTAATCATTTCTTGGCTAATCGGATATTCGGATGGCCTTGCTGACCTTGATGGCCAAATTTTCGGAATCTCTATGTTATCGGGAGGACTTACAGTTGCTGGCTTGTCGATTTTGAATTCGGCACAGGTCCTTACGAAACATGTAGAAGATTATGGTCAATTGACCGAGGCTGAATTAATCGAGAAAATAAATGCTGAATTAAAATTCTTGAGTTTAATTCCACTGATGTTATCATTTGATGTTTTCTTTGGCATTGGAATGTTGATTGCAAGTATTTGGGCCACGGTAGAAGTCTTCAGAGTTGGAGATAAAACCTCCCTTCTTGCCTTACCACTACTCCATGCGTTTACCCTTGGAAACCAACTCGCTCAACTAGAAATCTCAAGTGAAGAAGGAAGAGCATACGGGGTTGGATTGTTATTGGTTGTAGAAGGATTTGTATTACTCTACCTATCCAGTAAAGATGACATTATTTACGATGCTAAAATGTTTACTTGGCGAGATGATGATGAATTCTTCTCCTATGTTGAAAGAATGGGCTTAGCAGGTGCAATATCCGCAATCGCAGGGGTTGGATATGCATTCAATTCTAACCTGCAACTAGCATTCCTCATTCTAACTTTGATATTGACTGGTATCGCAATATCTGGCTTCAACGAAAAATACCAAAACATCAGATGGAGAAGAGCGTTAGGAGTTTATGGATCTATGATTTCTGGTCTATGCTTCTATGGAGAGGTCGATAATGACCTATACGGAAACCTAACTATTGTTGGTCTTGGGCTGTTGGCCCTTGGCTATGGATTCATTTATCTGCAACAGCGTTCAAGTATTGTTGTCGATGAGACTCCAATTCAATCAGCAATCTTAACCATTCCAGAACCTATCAGGGAAAAGGAAGACCTCGATGATGATATGGAAGAAGAAGAACAAGATGAAACCGAAGAAGATGCTGCCATAGATGTTGATGAAGAAATTGTGGAACCCTCAGAAATTGAGGATGAAGTAATTGAAGAAGCAGTGGAGGATGAAGTTGCAGTAGAAGACTCTGAGCCTGTAGAAGAAATCAAGCCAACTATCACCACAGATAGTGGCCTGGACATTAGATTCCCTCCCGGTGTCCTAGATACAATTACCAAGACGATCGAATTAACACCCCATGAGGGATACAATCCAGTTCTAGAAATTAGCGAAAATGGAAAATTGAAACTAGTATTTGACCCTTCACCAGAATGAGATATCAATCTTCGAATAGGTCATCTATATCGATTCCTGAATCCTTACTAGGTTGGCCGAAATCAGAGTTTGAAACAACTGCATTGTCTTGTTTTTCCTTTCTCTTTTCTGAGATTATCTTGTTCATGGAAACCAATGCTACCGCCCAACCAAGTAGAGCCGCAATTCCAAGTGTTAGTCCAACACCACTTGACAGAATCCCCTTAACTTGAGCTGCTTCGGAAAATGGTAATTCAACAACTTCGATTTCTAACGTGTTAATTCCACCATCATTTACATTGAATTCTCCGGAATATTCTTTCGATGACCTTCGGCCATCATCTTCAACTGCTCCAGCAGAGGGTACACGGCAGGTATATGCGTAATTACCTACCAATAATTCGAAGGATGTCGCTGATGATCCAGTCAAAACGGTAGTTGAAGTTTCATCGCCAACAAAAGTACAGGACGTGTCTTTCAAAAAATCGCCATTTCTGTCCAGTACCTCAATCGATACATTGGAAATTTCAACAAATATCTTTGCTACATTAGATTGTGAAGGAATCACCATCTCTCTTTCAAAATACCATTCATTATAGGAAATTCTCGCCTCCCAATTTGTGTTTGATGGTCCTGTGACGCCGATATCTGTCATCAAAATCCAATCGCTTCCAGGCCAAGATACTTCCAAACGTTCTGTATCTAATTCTTGCCCATCTGTCCTTTCAATTACCAAGGTGTATGTCTCAATAGGCAGTAAAATATCATGCAACTCTTCTCTCAGTGTGACTTCTTTCAACAACACGCTATCAAGATAAACCTCCATGTTTACTGGCCCAGGCGGTACGACAAATGTTGAATTACCGCTACTGGAGAATACATCTGACCACACTCCCTGCGTCAATTCAATCAAGACATCTGTTTCAAGGGCAGTTCTATTGATTCTCATAAATTCAAGTTCGACTACATTTAGCGGGAGAGTTAGATTTACATCACCGGTTTGATTTATTTCAAATAGCATATCTGGAAGTGCTACATCTTGCCATATCAAAGATACTGAATGATTTCCAGACGGAATTTGAAGGGATTGACTGGGCGGCAGAGTGTATAATAAGCCCGAAATTGCGTCTCTTAGAACTGCATTTCGTACTACCTGTGAAGATTGATCAAGTGGAGATATGAACGATAAATCGGCCATGTGAACTGAAGCTATCAGCGTATCTGGTGCTTGATTATCGGTCAAATTTTGGTAAAGTACTTGCCTTCCGTTCCATTTCGCTTCAAGCCATAACTCATTAGGCAGTAAGAATATTGTAAATTCGCCATTCCCATCACTAACCGCTGGACCAACGCGCAATCCTGTTGAGGTAACGAGATACATTTCCGCAGCAGATATTGGATTTTGAGCCGTATCGTGTAGCACAAATGTTCTGGTTCTTACCGGTGCAACTAATTCAATACTGTCTTGACCAGAAAGTTCAACTGAGGTTTCATAGATTACATAGCCCTGCATCTGTAGCGTTATTACAATATCAGAATTTGGAAGATATAAGTTAGCGCTACCGGTAGAATTCGTACTAACTACATCGAGCAGTCGGCCGGTTTGCAACCTGATGATGACCCCTAAATTTGCTAGAGGTTTGTCATCCAAATCAACTATATTTAACTCAACTTGACCTATTGGGAGGTTTACTGTGTGTGTTGAGTTGTTTATCGGATTATAATTTTCAGAATAAAGCCCGAGTCCGGCCCAAGAGATACTCAGTCTATGGTCTCCAGCACCTACTAAAGCACTAACTGAACCTGTTTGGTCTAGAACTTCGGTCACAAGAACATTGTCCTGTGTATCTCTAAGTGTGACAACTACGCCTTCTGCGATTTGATTATCAGCATCTTTGACAAATATTGTATGTTCCCGAAGAGCCAATTGGTATGTAATTTCATTTTGTGTAGGGATAGTTAGGTTATCACTCGATATGATTCTTCCTCGCCATGAGAAATCGAGGCTATATGTGCCTTCAGGTAATCGCAGTGTGACGATTCCATTCTCATCACTTTGAGCAATCAAAACTCCGAATGTTCTAGGGTCGTGAGCGAATACTTGTATTTCGCTGAGCGCTTGGTCGTCTAGATCAGTCAGTGTTAACTGTACCTTTTCTAATGCGATTTCGATGATTACTACCCCTAATCCAGGAGATTGGAAATCACTAATTTCTGCTACCAAAATTCCGCTAAGGGTTGCAGTTGCCTGATATTCACCATGTGGTAATCTCAATCTGAGATTCCCTCCATTGGCCGATATATTTTGGTCTAAGATAATGAAACCATCTCGGATTGTCACCGTCACACCATCCACAGCGATTCCATCCCTGTCGACTACCTCAACATAAACCGAGGAAACCTCTGCGATTAGCGTTGGAATTGAAACCTCATCCGCTTGGAAGGAAACTTCTGTTCTGTTTACTTCAATCCCAAACCAGGTGACTACGCTAGTGTATGAACCGGCTGCAACCCTAAATTGGGCTCTTCCATTTTCATTTACGCTGGAAGTAGATGCGAAAACGCCGTTGCGCAACAAGTCGACTCTCGCTCCATTCAACGCTTCACCTTCGATATCAACAACGTTGATTTCTACTGAAATTACCTCTACGACTACCTGTATTGTCATTTGAGAGGTCACGGTTAAGTTCGTGTTCAAAACTTCAATACCGAACCAAGATCCCTGAATTGAATATTCTCCAGATGGTAGAATAACTTGCAAACTTCCTGATGAATCAGTTTGTGCTGTAGCAAGTATTACTGAGCTTGACGCTTTTCTTATTAGCATAGTAACATTGTCAACTGGCTGGTTTGACCGGTCTACAGCATTGAAGTCCACCATGTAGGCTGTGGCTGTGAAATTAACAAATGTTGAACCCTGAACTGTGATATTCATTTGACCTATTTCAATTCCAAGCCACCTTGCGGTCAAAATGTGAACCCCGTCAGGCGCTCTCAAAGTAGCGGTTCCATTTTCATCGGTCAAACCGACATCAAGGATTGATTCACCGAAGGTCTTGACCTGCAATTCTACAGAATCAAGAATTTGTCCATCTTCTGTGGTCACAGTGACAAAGATATCTGGTAGTTCAACTGCGATTAGGACGCTGGTAATGTTGAAATCTAAAGCCATATTTTTACTATGAATCAAGAATCCATCCAGTTCTATGCTAATTTCAAAATCACCTTCAGGTGCTCTAATCATAGTGATCCCCGAAGAATTTGTAACCAACCCTGACCATTGGACTCCGAACTCATCTTCCAAAATCACGATTGCACCGTCGATAGAATCGCCTTCAAGTGTCTCGATTTCAAATTCAAATTGCCCGATTGGTATAGTTAAATTCCAATTCGCATTTGGAGATACGACCATATCTCCAACATAGAAATACCTAGATGACCACTGCACTGCGATGGAATAGGTTCCATTTGGCAACCTAATATCACCTTCACCGGAAGAATTGGTATCGCCCAATATCATAGTTTGATTGTTTTCGTCTAACACTCGCAAATTCGCGAATGGGAGATAATTACCATGAATATCAAATATAGTAAAATCAACCCTGTGTAATTCTAAGCTAATATTGACTTGACCTCCTGAAAAATTCACGGTTTGTGATGGGAAGGAAAACCTCTGCCAAATAGGTTCCAGCACATATTCATCGGTCATCAAATCGAATGCTGCTAAACCATTGGCTAATGTGGTTGCAGCGCCCCTTATTGTTTGGGTGTTAACGTCCCTTGCGATTAGTTGAACTCCTTCGATTGGATTACCTACTTGGTCTGTCACATTGACATAGGTAGCAGTGACAGTAGTATTGATTTCTATCTCTGTTCCACCTGCGGAACCTGTATGTACGCCAACCGTACTCGGAAGTGGGTTACCCATCCAAGAGGATGAAATTACGTATTGACCAAGAGGTGCGTTGTTGATTGTCATAGTTGAATTGAAAGCAGCACCTGAAATCATTAGGGTCCCATTGGGATGGACGACCCAAACGTAAATCATTCCTGCAAGGCGACCATCCGCATGAGTAGCATTTAGGACGATATCAGATACATTTGTATTAACGTCGAGGGTTTGATTTCCGTTGAAATTTAGATTTTCATTTGCAACCTCTACATTTTGATAAATGAATTTTAACATTATGTTATTGAGGGGCAATTCAATATCAGAACTTCCCGATGAATCGCAAGTTGAATCCAAATCTGCGCGCCTTACTGAATCGGCTGTAACCTGAATCGATACGTTCGATAATGAATCTCCATCCGCATCCATACAATTGATTGAAAGAATTGCAGAGTACCTCACTGGAATTGTTACATTAGTGAATATTCTGTATCCTCCTGCAGTTTCATCGCCAGGATAATCTTGAATCCACCTTGCTGCATCAAGTGAATCGATTTCGTATTCTAAAATCCAGTCACCTGCAATGGTGTTAACATCAAACGGTAGTGTCAGATTCCATTGCCCCTGTGCTTGCCAACTTGAATCATTGGTTGCGATATTGTAAGTTGATTGAATTGCGCCATTAGGGTCTCTTAGGTTTGCAGTGACCTTATCAACATGATTTATCGATAATGGAGAAGAAAGTGATAACACCATAGAAGTGTTTTCTCCAGTTGTTCCAATCCAGTAGGTATCAATCGATTGCAAAGTATCATCAACAAAATTGTTCGAATCTACCGAAATTGGCTCAGTAATAGGTAGCGATACTTTTGATTGATACAGATTTGACCCCCACCTTGCAGTGTATGTGATACCGTTGTTTCCAGTTATCTGGACTGATAATTTCAATCTCTCTCCTTGAGTTAATTGAATATTTGATACTGTAGCAGTGTTTGTATGTTCAGTGAAAGTTGTAGGGAATACAACATTGCTGGTTGATGCTGTGACAATTGCGCTACCTTGCACTGTTCCGTTAGAATCTGTTTTGTGTACATTGAATTCAATGGTCGCTTTACTATTAGGTCCACCAGAACCTCTGATCCATAGGGCGAAAGCAACTTGGCCATTCAATGTTGCATTTGTTGCAAATTGTGGATCTAAAAAGGCGGAGATATCGAGGCTTTGTGTAGCGTTAACTTGATCATCATTGGTTCCAATTTCATGATTTAATACCTGAATCGTAGATTGATTTCCCATTTGTAAGGCGCTAGTTCTTGAATGAAGAAATACTGTCGCAGACGCAGAATCCGTTTCAGTAGTCATGTTTAGTTGTGCATTGTCGTAGACTTGTTCTTGCAGATTATCGTAAGTAGAAAAATTTGAAATTGAGTGGCTAAGCATTAAAAAAATTAGCACACATGCTAGTAAAGGCTTTCTCTGCATGATATCAGATAGAATTTATACCTTTTAATGATAATTGATTCAGGTGACAAAATAAACAACCAAGAATTATCTTTTACGGCGTTGTTGACTTCGCTGGGCGCGTGCTTGAGCAGCTCTTGCTTTGCTTGCACCTTTTCTTTGTGAACGAGCACTCTTGTCACCAACTTTTGGACCTTTGATTTGCGCTTCCTTTTCACTATCTCGTTGATCCTTTTGCATTTGGCGCCACTGTCCGCCAATCAATTGTAAAATCTCTTCTTTTGTGCTTGCACCTATTGAATCCTCAGCACCTTTCTTAGATACCCACAGCCTTCCTTCTTTGGCATGAGGTCTTTTTGGATGTGATACTAACTCTTCGCGCTTTACTTTTCTTAATCCCAGTGACCTTGCTGCAATGAATAGACCTTCAAGGTCAGGTTTCAAAACACTTGAGTCCTTTGGGACACGGCGACCAGACCTTCTGCTTACCTTAGCATCAAAATAACCCGGCCAAACTGCTATTCGGTCCGGATTGTGGTCCATGTAAGAGCCTCAGTTGGCTTCCTTTTCAAATCATTCGACGATTACGCCGTTTAGAACTCCATCATGACCAGGTCTAGAAGTGATTTTCACATTACCTTTGTCTGTTTCAACAACAGCGCCCTTTGTCAAAATGTTTCTTCGAATGTAGTTAGGATTTGCATCGTTTGCAATTACGGTGTTAATAGTAGCAACGGATGTTTTACCATTCTTGTCGTTAACGTTGCACTTGTTATCAGAAAGAACGCGGACTAGGACGTTTCCGCCTGTTGTGCGGTAAATTTTCCTCTTAGGGTCTCCAATTAGAGCGAATTGCTTCTCTGAGGAAATTTCAGTTGCGCGCTTGCTTCTTGCAGGAACGCGTCTGCCTCCTGATGGTTTTCTTCTTGAAATTCCGTGCCACTGTGCCATAATTATGTCTCCAGCGGCTTGGCGACCAGCCGTTCATATTTGAAGGGTGTGCTTCAATAACAAGTCGCTTTTTCAGATATTTTACATTCATTTTCGACGTATAGAGAGGCTGATAATTGGTCACCTTCTCTTAGTGGACCAACACCGGATGGGGTTCCTGTGAACAATATGTCTCCTTCCTTCAATTCAGCCCATGTCGCCAATTTTGATACCAATTCTTCTACGCTCCAACTCATATCATTCAGTGAACCATTTTGAACTACATTTCCATTAATCTCTAGCATGTATTCGGCTCTATCATCAAATTCAATCCATTTACCAATTATTGCTGAAGATTTGAACGCTTTTGCCTCGGCCCATGGTAAGCCGTTTTTTTTCAATTTATCTTGGATGCTCCGCTTGGTCAAATCTAAGCCTAATGTCATTTTTTGTGGAATTAAGCCTGGACCTAATTTTACAACCAATTCAATTTCGTGGTGTACATCACCCTCGCATGAGTCGATTTTGCCAAATCCATCAATCGATGATGTTGGTTTTAGAAAAAAAACCGGTTCTTGAGGAATAGGATTTCCTAATTCTTCTGCATGCCTTGGATAGGTCCTGATAGCACACCAAACGTCCATGGTACTTGCGATGCGCTACTTATTCATCAAACCGAAGGGTCAAACGCTGGTTTGGTTTGGAAGTGCTGTGGCGAAAGATTGGCAAATCAAGAAAAGACGCCCGATTAGAAGGAAAAATATCGCTCCTCTATTGAAAGACCTTGAAAGTGTATTGAACATTGACCTAAATGTCGATGGAGCATTTTTGGAAATGGCGGAATATGGTCCTTGGCAACTGGTATTAGTGGATAGAGTTCCTCTAGCAATCGAATTGAAAAATCCAGAAGGTAAAAGGGAAGTATTCCTTACTCTGCGAGGTTTCATGGATTATCCTTCTGAAAATAGATACGTGGATGTTGACCACGGCGCAATACCATTTTTGATGAACGGTGCAGACTGCATGGTTGCAGGAATTCATGAGGCCGATGAAAATATCACTGAAGGAGATTTGGTTTGGGTAAGAGACCAAACCCACAAACGCCCATTGGCGATTGGATGGGCGAAGATGGATGGCACATCACTTGTACAACAATTAAAAGGAAAGGGCCTAAAGAACATCCATTGGGTAGGCGATGAGTTATGGGAGATGGAATTATGAAATCTAAACTAGCACTCATGTTAATTCTAGTAATGTTGATTCCAACTGTTGTATCGGCTGCTGGCTCCGAAGGTGGAGTCAATATCGACCCTGTTGTTGAGGACACTATATTCTCAGAAATCACACATACCGAAGTAACAACCGACCTCGAAACTTGGGATATCAGTCTAACACTAAATTCTGATGCAATTGCTAACAACACAACATTTGAATTGATTACACAAATCTGCAATAATGAAGGGGTTTGTCTAGCGCCTGCAGCAGCTGAATTATCAACTGATGACAATGAAACCTTCACTTCCTCAGTCATGACTATCGACGACCACAGCTACGTGAATTGGAGAGTTACTGCTACATATACAGATGATAACGATACTCAAGAAAAATTCCCTGCAAGTGGATTCTACAAGACTTGGTCTGATTGCTGGTTCCACCAAGGAGAATGGGGTGGAAACAATTGCCCAGACGGTACATCTTCTGACTCATCTGATTCTGATGGCCTTCCAGCAATTGGAATTTATGCTACGCTAGCATGCGTAATGATTGCTGCATTCATTCGAGTTGAATAAACTCCATCAAGCGTTCAATAAAGCGCTTCTGTTCAGGACCAAGGTCCGTAATTATTACCTTCACACCTTTAGTTGTTAATTTTCCTTTCAGAAATCCTCTTCTTTCGAGGTCAGACGGTACTATTGGTAGATTCGCCTTTGATAGTTCAAATAATACACCTTCTTTTTTGATGGTTAATTTCACCTCATCACTAACTGACTTGGAAATTGATTCCAACAATTCTTCGGGTGTTTCTCCCCCTCCATAAGCAGAAAGAAAACCCAATTCTGTTTCGTTTTGTTCGATTAGATCATCGAGCCCTCTACCGCTCAAAATCTCACCCCAGTATCGGTTGGGAAATTAAATTCCAGCCCACTACCTGCCCATTTGTTGCATCCATTAGCATCGAAAGAGAATGTTCCCAATTAGTTGTAGTTTGGGTTTGTGCATCAAATACTGCCTCCTCCCAAGTTCGTGAAAGGTCAATTGTTGTAGCACCCGTATCTCCATTATTTAAGCGGTTTATCCAATCTGTAAGATCGCTGTCTGGAGTGACTACAAGATAGCCGATACTTGTCTCTGGATGATATTCGCCTGTTGAAGTAAAGAACCCGTTTGGCCCGGAAAAAATTGGATAACGGATTTGGTCTGTCAAATCTTGTTCTATCATTGTCAAATTGAGTGCTAATGGAATATCATTTCTGCTGTGTTGAACTGATTCATCATAGCTTCCATGATCGACATATGTACAATTTGTATTGCTTGCCTCACCCGATAAATCCAATTCTACCCATCCTGAATTAGGATCTCCACTTACCCAAGAAAGATTCCATCTTGTAGCGTCCTGTAAATCGCTTTCGCCATTTAACGCTCGCCAAATATAACCATCATCATTGAGTGCTGCATTAGCCGCTGTGACATTTGATAAGTGGCCGTTTTTGACGCATTTGACAGCCTCGTCCAAAGTATGTTCTCTAAGTGTGGAATCATCGGGAAGATGGAGGTCATTGCTGCCCCAATCAGATAATTCGGAGGTTTTTGGAACATATGCTCCAGGGTTTGGCATTGAATCGTAGCTTCTTCCTAGTGTGAGTAATTTCTCACCTCTTACAATCGAATTTTCAGACATCTCAACTGAAAACTTCAACTCGCCTTCTGGAAGCACGAGATCTGCTAATTGTTCTGTCCATGTACTACAACTCGATTGCGAACTTCCACTATCTGAAATTTCAATTTCGACATTCTGTCTCACAGCCCAAGGAGAATCCTCATTCGCCCACATTACAATTCTTGCAAATCCTAAACAATTGTCTCGAATTTCTCTATGTTCCATTGTGATCTTCCAAAGTTTTTCATCATTAATTGAATCAGGGCCTACAACTCTCCATTCCCAACCTAGGTGGGTATCATTTGCTCCTGTTTCAATCAATTTGCCGCCCATAATTTCCCTTAACTCAACTGGCGAAATGACCATGGCAACACCTGGCGCTAAGTCTTCTAAGAAGCCAAGAACGCCTCCTACGCCGAATGAAAAGGTTGTTCCCTCCCAATAATCTCCATCAATATTCAATTCATAATCGGCCCTTGATGAAATGACATCTCTTTCCGCTATTTCTGTCCATGTAGTTGTATCGAATTGAAGATATCCACCCTTTCCTGCTCCATCTGAGAGACATTTTGAAGGGCTCAAAGGATTAGGTTTGTATCTAGTCACAGTGAAGGTATCAAAATTCTTTGATTGCTTTTTCTCTACTGCTAGCCAATCTGAACCGTAGGCTCCTTTTGCCTGAACATTTCCTAACAAAGAATTATCCGATTCGAACAAAATATCTTCAGAATCGCCCTGGGTGATGGAGGTTGTTCCTTTTCCACCGAATCCTACATTCAAACGACAAATCTCTTCATCTTCTAATTCTATATTGTCCAATACAAGGTCAATATAGCCGCCAGTCGCCTCCATATTTCCGTTCAAAACAGTGTACTCCATCGCATCGCCATATCTTAAATCATCAGCAACGAATGGCTGTAATTGATTGCTGGCGTACCAATACCAACCACCAGAGGCAACAAGAATTGTGAGTATTACCGCTATCACTTTAGGATTTTGTAATTGGTCTTTCAAAGTTGGCAGAGACGTTGTTTCCTCTAATTGAGGGACTTTTTCCTCTGCGATTTTAGGATCTTCATCGATTACTTCTGCATCAAGAACTTCAGCGTCGAGGACTTCCTCTTCTTCGATTACAGGGAGAGGGACAGTAGGTGTCTCTTCTAATGAAATCGATTCTTCCGTCATGTGTGAGTTCAGCCGTTCAACCAACTCTGCTTTCTTTCCAGTAGTTGATAAGCCGTTTTCTTTGCAAACTTCCTTCAATTTTGCCACAGTTAAGGTGGACAAATCTTCAGGCAAGGCTTCACCCATTGTATAACACCAGCACTTAATCCTCTTTCAAGGGTGGGTATGCTTGCGGCTAAAAAAGCGACAAAACCTCACTCAGTTTCTTCGTACGGAATGTATTGACCTTCGTGTAACATGTACACTTTTTGGTCATAAGTTCCGTCTGGTAAAATTCTGAAGAACCATCCATCGCCGTTTGGTTCGTAGACATCGCCTACAGGTTCAGCCACTTGTTCCTGTCGTTCTATTGCTGGCGCCTCGACAACTGATGTATCAGGTGGCCCTGTTGGTCCTGTTGACGGTGGTCCTGATGGACCGGTAGGAGGCCCTGCCGGCCCCGACGGTGGTCCTAATGGACCGGTAGGCGGTCCAGCAGGTCCTGCTGCTATTCTCGCTGCAGATGTTTGTGCAAGGACTTCGTCTTCAATTGTAGGAGCTTCTTTCGGCTCAATTAAACTCTTGACATATTTGCCTTCTTTTTGCGCACCAATGAATGCGAAGCCGGATAATGCAAGGCATGCAATTCCAACTATAGCTAGCGGGAGTTGAGTGGGGTACATGTCGATATTCGCTTCAACATTTGTTCCTTGAAATTCTTGGCTATCTGTGTTTACTAGAAGTTGAACACAATACAGACCTGGGTCTAAATTGAATTCCAAATTGTACGTATTTGATTCAACAGGATTTTCTATCGTGGCAAGTTTGTTTGGATGTTCAGATTCTTGTTTCAATAAATCGTTTCTAGTTTTTTCAATTGAACCATCTATTGCAGAACATTTTTTCGGATTTTCGATTACGAATACCTGTATATTATTCACATCGGAAGGCAGAGATTGAACAATTATTTCTATCTCTACAGGTATATCGCTAAAATCTTCCCCAGCAATCGGTATTCCCCATACCTGAAGTGGGAATTCATCAGAGCCAATGCCTTCATCAACCGACATTGTGAATCCCATAAATGGATAGAGTGCAAATCCAAAGAACAGTGCTGCTAGTCCAAGATACATGAAAACATTCCATCTGGTTTTCTTCAATTTTTCTTGCCTCTCCTCGATTGTTAATTCAACTACTTCATCGTCTTCAACATCGGAGAAATCCTCGAATTCTTCTTCATCTTCGACCTCTTGAGTTTCTTCAATCTCTTCCTCGGTCATGATGCCTCCATTACAAGTCAGAACTTGAACTAAACGATTCGATATTTTATCAAAGGTCTCAAAAACCATGGGGTTTGAGAATGTAATATGTCGATAAGGTTGGCAGTACTTTCACGGGGACCCCGTTTGTACAGTACCCGTCGCCTAGTTGATGAAGCAAGGTTAAGGGATGTTGATGTCGCAGTACTCGACCCAATGCAATTCTCGTTATTTGTAGCAGAACAGGATATTGGTATACTTCACGAGGGACAAAAATTCGACTATGATGCAGTAATTCCAAGAATTGGACATTCGATTACTAAACATGGTGTTTCTGTGTTAAGGCACCTAGAACAACTCGAGGTTTGGACTGCAAATTCAAGTACAGGTATACTACAAAGCCGAGACAAATTACACTCTTCACAAATTCTTGGAAGGAATAAAATTCCAACCCCAAAAACAGCGTACGTTAGGGATATGCAAGATGTAGGACGAGCCATTGAAACTGTAGGTGGCCTTCCCGTTGTTGTCAAGGTTACACAAGGAACTCAAGGCCAAGGTGTATTCCTTAGGCACACGATTCATGAAACTCGAAATCTAATTCAAGGTTTACTTGTTTCTGGAAAAGCCGTATTGATTCAGGAATATATCGCTGAAAGCCATGGTAAAGATATCCGGGCCCTAGTTGTTGGAGGAAAGGTTGTTGCTTCGATGAGAAGGAAAGCTCGAGGTCGTGAATTCAGATCCAATTACCATCTTAACGGAACTGTAGAGCCTGTTGAAATATCAGTGGAATATGCCGAAATCGCCTGTAGAGCAGCAAGGCTACTTGGCCTCAATATTGCAGGAGTTGACCTGCTTGAAGGAAACGATGGACCACTGGTTTTGGAAGTCAACTCGTCTCCAGGGCTAGAGGGTATCGAGAAGGCAAGTGGAGTAAATGTTGCAGGTGCGATAATTGATTACGTGATTTCTGAATCTAATTTCACAGAAGTGAATGTTGACCAATTGCTGAAGACAGTGCCTGGCCAAGGCGTAGTATCTCTCCACATGAAGAATCTGCCACACCTTGTTGGGTCAAAAATCTCTGATTTATTCAGAGGGGATTTCCCTGTTTTCGCAATCTCTAGGTCAGGAGACCTGATTTGGAATCCAGACAAAAATCTGCAGTTACGATTCCATGATATTTTGCTTTGCTATGGAGACATGGATGAGATGAGGCTAAGCATCAAGGAGAACTTCACTGAGTCAGCGGGTATTCCTAGTTCAATCGTCGATAGTGTCGAAGAAGATTCTTTGTAATTTCCAACGGTCTTTGCAAGATTTCTTTCCTGAAATTAATTTGAATCGTAATTTTTGTGTTCGAATTGTAATTATGGGCCATCGCGCGAAGGTTTCATATGATTCTGCACTAAGCGGTATATGTCCTTCGGGACAAGGGATGCACTTCCGCCTCGGCGGGAAATGGTGGTGACACCGATGAGAACAGGACCATATAGCGCAAGGCAAGACCCCGTACAGCAGAGGCTATACGCGGACGGACCAGCGCTTCCTCCTAGACTTATCCAAAGGGCACATCTGCCTTGGCTAGGCGCATATACTACTCAAATGCAAGCAGAAGGAAAATCTGCGAATACTCAGAAATCATACATGCTTGGATTGAGGCAATTTATCGAAACTGTGCTACCTGGTGAAAATGTGATCGCCGAGCACGAGAGAGATTCGATGACGATTGAAGAATTGCTTCACCGAGTAGACCCCTTAAACGGGCGACTTGACTTGTGGGTTCATTCCTTAATCGATAGAGCACCTTCCACTGTAAAGGCTAGACTTGCAGCAGCAAACCATCTTGTTAACTGGCTAGGTCAGCGATGGCCAGAGCATTTGGTTCGTCCGAAGAGTGGTAAGAAATTACCTCGAACCTTGACAAGTCGAGAGTTGATGATGGTAAAAGAAGCTGCTGCATGCAGCGAAGACCCTGTGGCTAACTTAGTTGTGACAATGATTCTAGATACTGGACTAAGAGTAAGTGAATTGTGTGACCTAAAATTATCAGATATTGACCTTCAAGATAATTCTGCTATGGTCATTGATGGAAAAGGTGGCAAAGATAGGCTTGTTCTTTTTACAGAAACTACCGTTTCTAGAATAGTTGCTTGGATGCCAATCCGTGATGGACGAGACCCATCTGTGGATAACCTACTGGTGACAAAGACCGGAGGGCCATATCAGGCAAGAACTGTTCAAAGATTAATGGATAAATTAGCAGATACGGCAAAAATGCCTAGAGGCAGATTGACTCCTCACGTCCTGCGACACAATTTCGCTACCGGACTTCTTGAAAGAGGCGCAGATCTAGTTAGCATCCAAAGACTACTTGGGCATGCTAGTATTGCTACTACAAGGGTATATCTAGACATCAGTGACCAAACATTGAGAGAAATCTACAAGCGCGCTACTTCGATTGAAATCGATGAAGAGTCATGATTTCGCTTTCTTTCTTTTAGCGATTTTTTCTGGCCCAGACCAATTCCTGTGACTGATTACTGTATAGCCCTCATGACCTTCAATCGGACAATGTTTTCCGCTCCTGCATCTTGAGCAATTTGTTTTAGGAGGCTGTTCGACGACTTTTCTCAGACGCCCGTATTTCCTCCTTGGCATAAAATCAAATTATGCCTTAGGTTAATCATTATTTTTCTGATTATTTTTGTTTTGCGCGCTTTAGAATATCTGCTAATGATGGAGCCTTCAAAGTCTTACCTTTCCTTCCGTCATCAGACTTTGTTTGCTTTGCAGGTTTTGCCTTCTTTTGAGAGGCTTTCACCGTCTTTTCAGCAACACTTCTACTGGCCGCTGCCGCTTTAGAGGCTGTTTTTTCTGCGACCTCTTTCGCCTTGGCTGGTGCTTTCTTCGCTGCTGACTTTGCTTTTGCAGGTGCTTTCTTAGCGGCATCCTTCGCTTTTGTAGCGGCTTTCTTAGCCGTGGTTTTCACTACTGCTGCAAGTAATTTTTTAGAAATAGCAGCGCTGATTCCTGCCTTAGCCAAGCCTTTTTCCCCAGCTTTCTTTACTCCAGCTTCGGATTTAATGCCGGAGTCAAACAACTTTTGGGCTGTTGCTTTTCCAACGCCTGGTAATTTCATCAATTCTTCGAGAGGGTCCTTTTTGCCTTTAGACACTATTTCACCTGTATACGCCATGACTACACTAATTCATGAACTCTTCTCTTTTTCCGATATTATTGAATCTCATGAATTTTCTCGATTACAATATGGAGGGCGAATTATCACCGGTGAATTCGACCCTTTATGCTCAGGTTAGGCAAGCGGGTCCGACCCACGGCATGGATAATGAGGGATTGTTAAGATTCAAATCTCACCCTGCAGTTGAATCTACAATTTATCTTGGTGACATTGCCATCACCCTCCTTAAAGTAATGCAAGGCCACTCCACTCCAACGGTGATTCAATCACCTAAATTTGATGAACAAAGATGGAAAATCTCCACCCAATCAGGTGATCTCAGCGTCGAAATCGAAAGCTTTCCGTACTGGGGTTTCGGACTTATTACTCGGTGTTATGCAAACAAAATAACAATCAATGGACCAATAAGTGAACGCAGTAGGTTGGTTTTTGATTTAGCTGCATCTCTCTCCCACAAACCTTGGGAATTTTCAAGAAATGGGAAATTTGACTCAAAGATTTCAAGTCTCAAGGCTAATGAAACAAAATGGCGAGAACTTATCTCTAGGGCTAAGAATGATTTGGCTGAATTGATTGAATTAACCCTTGAAGAAAAAGGAGACTCCGACGAAATTGAAGTTGCGAGGAATGCATTAGCGGATGATAATGCACCTGCAGTGATGCGAGCCTTGGCAAGACTTGAGGCAGAATCGATAGACATAGAGACGGAAGATGTTAACCCAGATGGTGATATTATGGTCATGGATGCTGACATTCCCTTCGTAGACCTAGTAAGTGAAGAAGAGTAAAAAGCGCGTCGCGTTGATAAAGGGAATGTATCTCGCCGGTCTATGGCAAAGAAAGACGGTGGCGGTATTCAACAGGCTGCAGGTCTAATCAGATACTTCGATGAAGAATCTGAAGATGCTTGGAAAATCACTCCTGGTCAGATTTACTTTGCATGTATTGGACTTGCAGGATTTATCTACCTCGTAAACGAGGGAGTTATTTCTTGGTTGATTGGCTTATTCTGATTAATTGAGTGGTTCAATCAATACCACAGAGCCTTCGTTCATGGCCATTCCTTGAGCAACTTGCATTGCTGTTTCCAAATCAAGTGTCGCCCCCAATGTTCTAGGACCTTGATTTTCATGAATTACTAACCTGTGAGTCAAATGCATTAGTGTTTCTTCACTAATTCTTTCGAATACCCACTTGTCATTTTCGATTCTAACCATTGCAGGGACTTCTACCAAAGGTCCCATTTCCTTTGCGACCATGTCGGTTCTAGTTGTTAGGCCTTGAAGGTCAGCTAAAGGTTTCCATGACCTTCTTTTTGGCTTCATTACTATTCTTTTTCTTTGCTTACGCCTTCTCTAAATGCTCTACCCATTGGATCCCCATCCCCTGAAGAGTAAACCTCTTCCATCACCTATCGACTCTCATCCATTCATAAGAGTTGGGGGGACTTCCCATTTACTCAGTAGGTTTAGACGCCTTTTTCTCCAAAACCATAGGAGCGGATATTGAAATCAATATTGCAAATATTACGCCCAGTATGACATGATTAGAAAGATCGGTTTGGAAGGTTAGTAGCATCGGAGAAAGAGAAATGCAAATTCTGAATCCCCAAGCCTCTGGCCTGGGGTGATGGTCCAAACCGGTTAGAGGCAAGAGCATGCCAACCAAGCCGAGGAAGGATACGGCCAAAGTTAGCCATAACGCAACGGCTGTGGCCCCTGAGCCACTACCAATTCTTGACTCTGTTTTGACTGAATAATACGTTAGGATGAATATAATCAAAATACCTAGTAAAGTCGATAATCCCAAAGATAGGGTTCTGCCTTCTCCAGAACCTACTTTTTGACTGGTAAGTGTTTCAAAATACGGTAGTAATCCAAACAATACTCCTGATGTGATAATTAGAAACAACGAACTATCCGTCGAGATGAGACCTGCAAAGATGAATATCAAGTATAAAACAAAACTAACAAAAGTCAGATTTTGATTAAATTTAGTGATATTGACGAGCATCTGTCCAATGATAAATCCAATTAAAATCGCTACAATGAATTCTTGTAAATTTGAATTAAAGGTGTAAGAATAAATCGATTCCGCTACTCCATCTTTAGGATAAGAGTTCAGCAATAAAAGGCATATTGCAATTCCGCCAATTCCATTTACTACCTTACGATTTGCGCCTATTGAGATATTGTATTGTAATACCATACCTAGAATAAATATCGAAACTAGTATCGCCCCTCCCTCCTGTTGTATCGAATCAGACGGGAGTTGGATAAAAGAAAGAATAGATAGAAGTCCTGTTAGCCCCGAAAGCCATTTTCCATATTTTGTAAAAACTGACGCTGTAAGACAAATGGCGGAAAGGAATGTAAGGGTGACAAAGGTTTCCGCCATAGTATCTCGAGTTCAAACTTAGACTTTAGACTTGCACAATGAAGAATAGTGAGATTCTCGACGCCAGCCACATGGTGAGGGCTGCGAGTGATGATTTGTTGGACAAATTGTCCACAAGCCCTCTAACAGCTCTTGCGAAAAATCTGGGAATTAATACTGATGAATGGCTCCCTGTAGCATCTTCACCTCTACCAGTTACTTTGAGATTAACAACGGGAAGAATCGATAGAGACTGGACTAGAAATATTCTGAAAGAATTAGGCGGGAGGCAAATCCCTTGGATGACGAGTTGTGAATCTTGGGTAATGCCTTTTTCAAAAGGTGATTACCCTGACGAACATTCTAGAAACATGATGGTTCTGCTTCATGAGACTGGAAGAATTACAAGACAAGAAGCCGTTTCAATGCTGCCACCTGCTGTACTCAATCCTAATCCTAAGGACCTAGTTTTGGACACTTGTGCCGCACCAGGTTCGAAAGCCACTCAACTTGCAGAAATGGTTACTGAGGGGTTAGTTTTAGCAAATGAACCCTCATCTGGGAGACTAAATCTTCTTACTTCAAATCGCGGAAGATTAGGCCTAAACAATATGGCAATCATGCAACATGATGGTAGGCATATTGGCAGAATGCCGCAACCCGGAGTTGACGGGGTTGTGGTTGATGCTCCTTGCAGTGGTTCAGCGACCACGAGAAAAAACCGCGAGTTGTGGTACAATTGGACGCCGAAGGTTGGTCGCAGTTTGTTCAAATTGCAAGTTGATATAACATTCAGAGCGGCTAGTTTACTAAAGCCGGGAGGGAAAATGGTATACTCTACCTGTTCATTAGACCCAATAGAGAACGAAGCGGTTGTTTGTGAAATATTATCCAAATGCCCATGGCTGCAACTTGAAGAAATTGACTGTGACAAAATCTTCCTGGACTAATCTATCACAAAGGAATAGATGATTGGGACATACTCGATGAAAATGGCAGTGTAGTCGAATGGAATGGTGAATTACCAAAAGTGATTGGTCTGAAGGAAGAAATGTTGAATCCTAAACAGAGAGGTGTTCCGTCGCCAGATTTGGGTAAAACCATTCGTATACACCAACATGACAATGATTCTGGAGGATTTTTGTAGCATTATTCAAGCACAAATCTGATGCTACACCTGAAGGTATTGCTCGTTCAATGATTTTGAGAAGAGACCTAAATAGAGACCCTGAAGAATTACCTGTAAGTAATAGAAACAAGCATTCCAATATCCCTGCACCAAAAGAAATCATAGATTTAATCTGCGAAAAATGGGGTATTGATAGAGAAGAATATAGTTGGTGGCTGAGAGGAAAACGAATTATCCTTTCCAATTCAATGGTTATGTCTAGGATTTTCGAACCTGTGGTTTACAATAGTAAAGGTGATTTTTGGCCTGGGTCAAATTTCCACCCACTACGAATAATTCATGTTGGCCAACCAGCATTTACCGATAACAAAGGGGAGTGGCGAGTTAAACAAGAGTCGCTAGAAATGATAAGGAATTCAATTAAAGCCAATATCTTCGATGTAGACATTGAATGTTTGAACTCTCTAATAGATGGAGATGTACCACTACTGGAAGAGTTCCCTGTAGCACTTCCTCAAGGATCGAGTCTCATTCGATGTGGTGAATTCTTAGTACCGGTATGGACCGCCGCTAGAGTATCTCTAATGATTGACAAAAATGAACAAGAAATAATTCGTATGAAGATTTCGCAGTGATTGAGGTGAAGATGAAATGCGCTTGATGGTCTTTGCAATTGTCATAATGATGTTGCCGCTGACAAGCGCTATCTCAAATCTGACTGTTTATTCAGAGGCGAAGTACGAGAATCAAGATTCTGCTCCCATTTTGGTGGAGTTTTTCCATGGGGCTAATGATGATTCAATCATAGAAGATTTTGAAACATTAGATTCCCGTGATGAAATTACCTTGCTCCATTGGAGAACTGGGGCTGATGAAGAAGGTGGAGGATTTCCTGATGATGATGCGAATTCTAGATTGATGTACCATGGATTGGAGACTACTCCTTCCGTAGCCATTAACGGATTTGCAGAGAATATTAGCGACGTAAAGGGACAAACAATAGACAACGAGGTCGAGATTGATTGGACTATTCAACTAATTGGCTCAAGCGAAGTTGAGTTGCTTAATATTACAGCTACTTGGACCAATCCACAAACCCTGAACGGTGCAACTCAATTGCATCTATTCATAATCGAGACAAATGCGGTTGATTCAAAGGGTAGAGAAGTGAAAAATTTAGTCCGAGATTGGTCACCGTCTTCAACATTTTACTTCTCAAACAATACTACTAATTATTGGAATTCAACAATCTCATACGACCACCTTGATGGTGCTGGAATCAATTTAGGAGATGCAAGCCATGCTGATGATTTTGAAATCATTTTAGTGATGGTGGGTGGTTTTGAGAATGATTCAATTAACAGAGTATTATCTCTGCAAAGAGCAAAATTGCCCACCTACTGGCAAAGCGTTGACAATGGCGCTATTTTGGCCCCTGCAATCTTCTTGATAGGTGTAATTCTATGCATGGGCTTCATCGTACAGGCAGAGAGAAAACGCGAGATTGGGCTGCCCAAGTTAGAAGGGTCATGGACTTCTGAACAAGACGTTATTGAGTACAGAATAATCACCGGTTTCAGCGTTGAAATAAAGCAAATGAAACTCAAAGAAGGCTGGAAATCTAATGGGAGGATAAAACTCGAAACATTACCGGAAAAAACAACGAAAACCGGTAAATTGAAGGTAACTGGAGAAGGGACCTTCTCACTACATCTCTCAGTTTCGGTAAGCGGCTTGGGTGATTGGATTCTCGACTTAAATTTACCAGCAAGAGAATCGAATGATTGAATATCTGAACCTCTTCGTGCCTATTATGGCGTTAGATGAGACCGACAAAGCAATCATTTCAGCGCTAAATCAGGATGCAAGATTATCTCAAAGGCAGTTAGCACAAATTGTAGGCGTTGCCCAAGGAACGATCACCAACAGAATCAGGCGCTTAGAAGAAGAAGGCGTAATTACAGGTTATACCTTGAATTTAGACCCAAACTCTCTAGGTTGGCAGATGACTGTGATGGCTGGGTTATGTATCGAAAAAGGAAGGATCATTGAAGTTCAAGAAAAAATTTCTTCCGATAATCGTGTTTTCGCAGTATACGATGTGACTGGCGACTGGGATTCAATGGTGCTTGCAAGAGTACAAGGACGAGAAGATTTGGATAATCTAACCAAAACCGTATTCACGCTCCATGGAATCACTCGTTCATACACCCATGTAGTTCTAAACACTGTAAAAGAATCAGGGGTCGTCCTGCCGCAAGAATGAAGGCAGTTCTTCAACACATCTAGTGTCGGGTTTCATTGCTTTGGAAAGTACTTGTCGCAATTCATCTGAAATCTTGATTTCCATTCCAGTCATTGATTCAATTATCTTCTTCTGCAATCTGCCACCAGTTCTATCCCAATCCATCAATATGATACAGGATTCATAATTTGAATTTAGATAAGCGACTACTTTTTCAACACTCCATCCACGATTTAGTTTTTCGATTGGGCCTTCGAATCCCAAAATTCTCAGAGCCGTTTCATCTCTTTTTCCTTCGATTAGAATAACCGACCCAGCATTATTTTCCTCAATGCTTGCCTCCAATGCCCTGAGTGCCAAGTCATAGCGTTTCTCGCGATTCAAGCAAACCCTCCAATTTTTCGACCAGTGACTTTGAATTTATGCCGACCACCTTGACTTTCTTTTGTCTCGAGGTATGGCCTTGGACAATTTCTACCTCGGCTCCAAGCGTTGTTTTTAGCACGTTGCAAACTGCAAAATTCGCTCTTCCTTTTTGCGCTTCTGCCTTTACTGCAACCTGTAAATTATTTCTCCATTTATTGAAACCAACCACTCCTTGACGACTCGCAGCTGGCTGGACTTCGATGTCTAAAATTGTCTCACCATTAAGATTGATTTGGACACAGGATGAGACTCCCATATTTACCGGTAGAAATTGGAAGCACATCAACAAACCTCTCTACGGGAGAATCCATGCATACACAATCGCTTAATACGGCCGTCTAACCGGTCACGACATGGGCGCTTCTAGGGAGCTGTGGCCAGACGAATTTACAATATTCAACATACTGTACGATAAGTTCCTTTTTTGGTCAATCGTCGTCGGTATTTTCACCTTTGGTTGGCTTCTTGATTGCCATTTTAAGATATAGAGACGGTATCGAGCCTAGCGGCAAAGAAGAATTGAAAGTTGGCACATTCCCAAAAGAAAGACACCATTTTGACTTGGAATTCGCTTGGTTCCTCGGCCCAACAATTTTGGTTGTTTGGGTAACAATCTTGGCATTCGGTTCCATGAACATCGTATGGGGCGAAGTTGCCAATCTTGTCGATGATGAAGACTCGTTCACAGTTGAAGTCAATGGAGTTCAGTGGGCTTGGGAATTTAGATATCAAGACCCTCTGACTTGGGAAGACATCAGAACCGGACATGATGTTTCTTGGGACACAACCTCCGGCCTAATTATCAATGCTGGACAAGATGCTGTTGAAGCCAAAGTCACTATCGGGACCAGCACCACTACAATGGATTTGACAAATGAAACGACTATGAATGAACTATTCAACGAATTTATCTTCCAAGGAGTAGAATTAGTAGATTCCAACGGTGATGTAGTTCACAGATGGCAACATATTCCAGAAGGTCAAATGCTCAGCACTGAACTAATCATTCCTTGTGACACTAATGTATTGTTTAACATTCATTCCGACAAATACGGAGACAAGTCTAGCATCTATCAAGGTGTTCAACATTCATTCTGGCTACAGGAGTGGGGAATGAAGGAAGATGCAGTTCCTGGTTTGGAAGGAGGAACATGGATGTATGTTCAACCAAACGATGCGGGAGTATTCCCTATCAGATGTGCTGAATATTGTGGAGAATATCATTCACTGATGATTGGTCAAGTTGAGGTCGTTGCCAAGGAAGGAATGACTTGTGACGAAGACTTTGGCATCTACTTCGAACATGAGGAGTTGAGAGCATGAAGGGAAGAACAATAGCAATACTTGCAGTTCTTTTGCTTGCTCTAGCATCAACAACCTCGATGGAAGCAAGAAGAAATGGTGCCAATATCGATACTGCTGGAGAGAACGGATGTTCTTGTCACGGAAAAGTAGAATCCGCTACTGTAATTACAATCGATGGATTACCTGAGATCTACAATGCATCAGAAGAATATATCTTTACTATTACAATCGAAAATCCTGACGTACCAGTCAACACCGAAGAAGGAGCCCCTCACGGTGGTTTTAGGATATCCGTTGAAAATAACGTCGGAATGCTAGAAGTCACTGATGGCAGTGCCATAGATGATGGTGGCTACTTGGTTCACACCGAAGAAGGAAACAAGCAAAGAGCATGGACTGTTAAGTGGACTGCTCCTTCAAGTGATGCAGAAATTGCAAACTTCTTGGTTTATGGAAACGCCGTTAACGGAAATGGAGCCCCAGACCAAGATAGAAGCGACCAATGGAATAAACTAGAGTTTACCGTATCAGGTATCAATGCTAACCCGACTGCACCAAGTGCTGCTGCTTTGACTATTCTAATGACTGTCATCGGTTTAGCACTTGGCCTAATCCTAGTTGGAAGCATGTGGGTATTCTACACTAGAAACCCTGACACTTTCTCAATCGGAGCCTTCTGGTCCTACCTGAAGCCTTGGCTGACAACCACCGACCACAAGCAAGTCGGTATTCTGTACTTCTTGTATGGATTCTTCTTCTTCCTAGTCGGAGGGCTACTGGCTCTACTTTTCAGAATTCAGTTGGCTCTACCAGAAAACGACTTCCTAACATATGATGAGTACAACTCATTCTTTACATTACATGGAACTACGATGATTTTCTTGGCAGCAATGCCAATGATTGCTGGTTTCATGAACTATATCCTACCGCTTCAGATCGGTGCAAAGGACCTAGCATTCCCTAGAATCAATGCACTAGGTTTCTGGATAATCGTTGCCGCTGCGCCTCTAATCTTCTCAGGAATATGGAGCGGGGAAGCCGCTGATATCACGTGGGTTATGTATCCACCATACTCTAGTTTAGCTGGCCTAGGTACCGACCAAGGGCCGAATGCTGGAACGATATCATTCATCTCGGGTATAGCATTACTTGGTGCATCTTCGACACTATCAGGTGTTAACTTCGTCACAACGACCTTCACAATGAGAGCAAAGGGTGTTGGATGGATGAGAATGCCTCTATTCACCTGGTCTGTTCTAATCAGCGTATTCATGTTGTACGTGAGCCTTCCAGCATTCATAATTGGAGTGTTCTTCCTACTATTCGATTCAACTATAGGAACCACTTTCTTTACATCTGGTGGAGACCCATTATTGTTCCAACATTTGTTCTGGTTCTTCGGCCATCCTGAAGTATACGTGGTTGTAGTACCAGCGTTTGGTATAGTTTCAGAAGTTCTTGCTACAAGCGCTCGAAGATCTATTTTCGGATACAAATCAATGGTTTACGCCATGGTCGGTATCGGTGTTGTCGGTTTCATCGTTTGGGGACACCACATGCTAACTAGCGGAATGAGTCCTGCTTGGAGAGCTGCATTTATGATCACTACTATGGCTGTAGCGATTCCAACCGGTGTCAAGATTTTCAATTGGCTTGCAACTCTGTGGGGAGGAAGTCTGGTATTCAAGACACATACTCTCTGGTCTCTAGGGTTCCTAATTACATTCACACTAGGTGGCCTATCTGGAATGTTCTTCCCGGTTGCGGGTCTCGATACACAATTCCATGACGGATATTTCGTAGTAGCGCACTTCCACTATGTTTTCATCGGTGGAATCATCTTCGCATTATTCTCTGGAATTTACTACTGGTTCCCTAAGGTAACTGGAAGGAAGATGAATGAAACATTAGGATTATGGCACTTCCTCATCGCTTTCAGCTCATACAATGCAGCATTCTGGCCAATGCACGCGGTTGGAATCATGGGTATGCCAAGAAGAACCCACACCTATGCTGCTGATGCTGGATTCGCTGAATTGAATTTGGCAATCTCAACATTCGCTATCATATTTGGACTATCACAACTAATCCTAGTTTGGAACATTGTTCGCTCTGTCAAGAAGGGGCAGAAGGTCGGAAAGGACCCATGGGGTGGATGGTCTCTAGAGTGGGCTGTCACATCACCGCCTCCAACACCTTCATTCGCAGTTTCACCAGTTCAGTACGACGCTAATGAAGGTGTAGATCATCACGAAACTAAGTTTGAATCTATGATTAAAGGTCCGTTTAGGGCGATAAGTAATCTTTGGAACAAGGAGGCGGAATCATGAGTGGAAGTCTACACGATGTCAAAAATGACATCTGGATGAGAACCGTCCTAATCGCAGTGATTATGCTAGTAGTTGGATCAACTGCTTACGGTGTTTTCCACGGCGTTATTGGAACTGTAAAGCACCACGAGTGGGATGATGCACACCACGAGGTGGAGGAAGCAAGCGCAGCATGGATCGAAGCCAACAAGACAGGAACACTCGAACAACAAGAGTATGCTGCAAAGATTTGGGATGAAGCACACCACCACGAAATCGATGCTCACCTATCATATCTCACATGGAGTACTGCAGGTAAGACAATCCTTGTAATGTTCACCATCTATGCAATGTTCTATGGAGTAGCAGGTTTCTACAATAGTATTCAACCAGAAGAAGAGCATCATCATGGTGATGATCATGAAGAACATCATGGCTCAGCCTCGCCTATCCTAATGGCTGCTGGTATTCTGATGTTCATGATGGGTTTCCCAGCATTTGTCAACACATGCAAATCTATGCTTGGGCTTGACTATGATGTTGAAATGGGTGGCTTTTCATTAGCAATGATTGGATCTGTAGTCCTGATAATGGGTATCGGGAACTGGTGGAATGAGGACCTGAAAGGCCATCATGAGCAAGTTGCTACATCACATCCATTCGCTGGACAAGATATCAGAAAGGCTGGAATGTGGATTTTCTTGATCTCTGAAATGATGGTTTTCGCATCTTTCTTCTCTTCCTATCTAAGAATGAGAACAGAATGGTGTACACAATGGGCAGTAGATGCTGGCAAGTGTGCTGAAGTTGATACAACAACAGCATCCGACCTACTAAGACACGACATTATGACGCTGCTTCCTGGTGCAATCAACACATTTGCACTGATTATTTCATCCTACACAATCGTACTTGCTTTGAAGACTGCAAAGGATGTGAATTGGGAACCATCTAAGAATGCCCTAATGGCAAAATTATTCCCTACCAAAAAGAAGACTGTTAGAAATTATCTAATCATAACACTTTCACTTGGTTCACTGTTCATCATCTTGAAACTAGTAGAATGGAGCCACTTAATCGCTGAAGGTTTCACAATCGATACACAAGCAGGTTCCATCTTCTACGTAGCTACAGGAGCACACGGACTTCACGTATTCATTGGACTGCTGGTAATGCTATTCATGGTATTCAAGGCAGACACTGTTGGCTATGATGAGAAAAATGGCAGAGGAATAGAGTACTTTGGATTGTACTGGCACTTTGTGGATTTGGCTTGGGTAGCCATCTTCCCAGCATTCTATTTGTATTGAGGTGAAAATATGGGCGAACACAGACACACAGGACCGATAGCAGGAATCTTCCAATGGTTTGCTGACAAGACTGGAAAAGATGTATATTATGTGAATTTCATAATCTTGATGTTCTTTACATTATTCGAAGTTGCAGCTGTTTTCTTCGATAAAATTCCAGGAACTGAAATCGAAATCACCAGAGGCGCAGTTTGGGGCGTCCTTATCGTGGTTGGTATAATCAAAGGATATGGAATTGCAGCGTTCTTCATGCACTTGAAAGGTGACCCATTCATCTACACTAGAACCGCTCTCTTCCCAGTAGCATTCGTAGTTTTGATGCTGTGGGGAATTGGACTTTCCAACCCAGATGGTATTGACAACCTACCAGCATGGTGCACTCCTAATTGGGATTATTCTTACGTCACAGAATGATACTACTGGGTGGAAAAATGAAAATTTTAGCATATTGTTTGTCGATATTTTTAGTAATTTCAGCAATCCCTACCGTAGTAGGCCATGGCGATGGAGTTCATTGGAATGGATATCGTTTGGATAGAGGTTCTATTTCCAACCACATGTTAACAGACCAAAATGGTGAACTTTACTCATTACAAGAAGGAAATGCGGATGTAAATGTAGTAGCATTCATTTTCACATCATGTGTTGATGTTTGCCCTGTTATAACCAACAACTTGGTAATCGCTGAAAAACAATTAGAAGGCATAGATTACCAATTTATCTCAATCACTGTGGACCCAAATACTGATACACCTCAGGTTTTGAAAGATTATAGCGAGGATTTTGAGGCAAACTGGCCTCACTTGACAGGAAACCATAGTGAATTAAGCACAGTTTGGGATGATTTCCAAATATCGGTATTGGAAGAAGAGATACAATCTCACGATCATTCGCACGACCATGAAAACATGTCTCATGAAATGATTGTTCTTTATCCAGACAATTCAACATCAATGCTCAAAGTGGGCATGGATAGCTTACCTATGAACAATGCAACAGGATGGAATTTGACCACTGCAGCAACTAGTGAAAACAATATTTCATTGAATTATTCGACTCACGAAGATTATGGAAATTCCGTGACTGGAATTAATGGATATGATAGCCCAGAAGATTGGAGTTGGTATTGGAATCTCCATCTATGGAATGACGAAAACATGTCATGGGAAGTAAGTGACGTTGGTATTGATAGTGTGATAATCATGAATGATACCAATCATATTGCTTGGGTTGCTACCAATGCTAATCAAAGCAAAATCCCAATGCCGATGTCTGTCCATTCAGATGAGACCCACGAAAATGAAACCTCAATTTCGCATTCTACTCAAACCTTTATTCTAGATGATGGATGGAAGCCCATTGTGGTTTACACAGGAATTAACTGGAAAATTGACAATTTTGTTGAAGATATAAATCGAGCATTATCTCTTTCTGTTGACCCCGATAGCAAAGATTCGAGACTACCGGGTTTTACCATTAATATCGCAATAATGAGCCTAGGTCTAGCGATTATCGCAGCAAGAAGGTTTGATTGATTTCGGATAGATTCTTCAAAGGAATACACCCCCGTCGGTTTAGGCCGAGATCGCATAGCCTGGTAGTGCGGTGGACTTGAAATCCACTGTCCCTTGGACACGGGAGTTCGAATCTCTCTCTCGGCGCCTCAATATCAAATACAATCTAATCTCATGAAAGGGTTCAACAACTCAATCGGATGTGGCCATTACATGGCCGGCCAAAAAGCGAAGGTTGCAGTGCTAACATCACTACTGCTATTGTTTGCTGGATGCATTTACGCAGACACTCCAGAATGGGGTACTGGTGATGGTCAGCTAAAAGTAAGTATAAACTCAGAAGGCACAAGTGCGGATATTGAGTCAAATCTTGGAGAAGGTTATGAAGAAACTGTGCCACTAATTGATTGTCAAGGTTCAAAAATTAAAGTCACAGGACTAATTATTTCGTCGAATATTTACAATGAGCATCCACTTGATGATAGTATACTTTCCTCAATGGGCGCTGCTATCATCATCCACAAGATGACCTGGTCTGAGGCAGAAAGTGTCGAAGAGGGGACTGCGGGGAGAGTCAACCTGAAAGATTGGTCCTCACCAACCAATCCAAGTGAGGCTGTAGGTTCCAAACTGTCAGAAAATCAAGATGATTGGGCCGTCATTGGAATTATTCCCGGCTACGAAAATATCGCTGATGGCCTTAACGTTCTGGAGCATTGGCACCAGGCAATTGAACTAACTGGTTACCTGGCCGATGGAGGAAGTTTATCCACGGCCATCGATGAAGAGACTTGTAAATTAGATGGTCAAGGCCATGGAATGGTTGTGACCAATATCAAAACCGCCGAGGGCGTTGTAAGTAAGACCGGGGAATCTGATGATGAATATTCAATGGGAGATACCGACATATTCGGCGGATGGGGATTCATTTTCTTCTTCCTTGTTGCTGGAGTTGGAGGCGGCGTTGGTTTATTCATCCTATCAACCATGGTAATCAGACAGGGAGCAAAATCGACTGCTGAAACACTACTTGGAAGAGAAGGATTTGCCAAAGCTGTCCAAATGAAGAAAGACTTGAAGAAATCAAAGAAAGAAGGTTTGGAAAGTGCGTCAGACCGTGCCGAGAAGGCGCAAAAGCAAAGCCCACCCCCAAAGAAAACCAAGACTGAGGATGTCGCTATTGCTGGATTCAACTTGGATAGTGTGCTATCTTCAAGCGCAAGCGAGGACTCTGGTCCATCGCAATTTGGCGGAGGAAGTTCAGTAGTAGTGACTGATGAAGCCAGAGAGATGACAAATAATGTTGCCTCCCAAGTACCTTCCAGTTCACCAATGCCATCATCTAGCGTCGTCTCTACACAACCAGTACAGGAACAGCCTAGAGGTCATTTCTCTGCAACCGCACCTACAAGGGCAACTCAACCTACTGCAGCTGCTCAACCAAAGGAAACTCAAAGGCCAGTAAAAAGACGTAAATCTGTAAAGAGAAGTGCGCCTGAGCCGGAACCAGCGCCTCAGCCAGCGAAACAAAGTTCTCCTTCGATTGCAGATGATGAGGAATTCAGTGACTTCTCATTCTGAGGCCCAAGGAACGTGTTTCGCTCCTCTAACAAGAATTTGATTTTGATGCCATTCTAAAGTCGCTGGGCTTTGAATGATCGGCTCCCCGTCTGCTTGGACCCAAGTGGAGTAAGGGAGGGGTTTCTCACTTACATTTCCTGCATCATCGACAGGTTTGACCTCAATCCTATTCGCTTTTTTCTGAGTAATACCCCATTTACCAATGTGTTTGCCTTTTTTCATCGGACCCATTAGGGATAGCATCGCTATGCGTGATAGGCGTGGTGCGTAAACAATAGAGCCGTTTTCATCTAGTGGCGAAACTCCTGGACAGACCTGGTATCCCCCGCCGAATGTTTCTCCTGTTGTAGCTGCAAACATGGTAAAATCGAGAATTTCTCCTTCGGAATCATCCAATTTCATCCAAACCTTTCTTCGTTTCCAAAATGGTATTGTTGTAACCCCAAGATAAGTGTACTTTTTGTTTCCTTTAATCCACTTCGCTCTCGAAAGTTTAGCTCTCGAAATTGCGCTTGTAATTCCCGCATCCGATTCTAAGAAGACCCAGCGAACAATCCTGCCCTCATTCAATGCATCTCCGTCCCATTCATTTGCTTCTGGTGCCGGATAATCTCCTTCGCTTTCGGCTGGAAATCCTTCTAATCTCCATGCAGCGCATCTTCTGTCAACACCATCAAAAAGAATATTGACAACTTGGTCTAAATCATTCCTAGAAATCCCTTGGGTAATAGCATAATCATTACCGGAACCAAATGGAATAATTCCCAGAGGGATATCGCTACCCCTCAGAGCACTCGCTACTTCGTGAACTGTCCCATCTCCACCAACCGCTACAACCATTTTTGCTTCTCCAGATTTTCTTAAATCCCAAGCGATGTGTGATGCATGTCCTACTTTTTCTGTGAAATGGGTTATCACGGAAGCACCTCTTGCTTCGATTTTTTTTGCTATTTCGGGCCACCTTTTGCCACAGGTATGGTCTCTGCTCGCAGGGTTTACGATGCAGTGAATCGTCTCCATGTTGTTAGGAGGGACAATCAAAGCAATCAAATCTATTGTTGATTCAGCCGACAATATGGCTTGGAGCGCTGATGATGTTGCTTTCATGCAGCGCGCCATAGAAGTTGCCGAAAAAGGCCGTGGGAATGTTAGGCCAAATCCTCTTGTTGGATGCGTTCTTGTAAAAGAGGGCGAAATTATCGCAGAAGGTTGGCATGACCATCTAGGTGGTCTTCATGCAGAGCACATGGCAATTCACGATGCCGAAGAAAATGGACACAATACCAATGGTTCAGTAGCGTATGTCACTCTTGAACCATGTAATCACTTTGGACGCACACCTCCATGCACAGAGGCTTTACTTTGGGCGGGAATTACTGAAGTTATCATCGCACATGGAGACCCGAATCCCTTGGTTCGTGGCAATGGCATCAAGGTTCTTGAAGAAGCTGGAATCAAGGTAAGAATCGGATTATTGGAAGAAAAAGCCCGTGAACAAATGCGTGAATTCCTGCACTGGTGTGACAATAGAAGGCCATTTGTGACGGTTAAAATCGCTACGGATTCCAATGGCTCAGTCGATGATTTGTCAAAAAATGCTCAGCGATTCACTAGTGATGCGTGTCTAGAGAAAGTTCACGAATTAAGGAAGGACTGTTGCGCAATATTAGTCGGCGCAAACACAGTTGTTCGTGATAACCCTTCACTTACTGTTAGATTGGTAGAATCAAACAGGCAGCCACTCAGAGTAGTCATCGACCCTAATTCAAAAGTCGATGCCAGCAGCACACTTCTGACAGATGGAATCGCAACGAAGCACCTAACTAACGATTTCAGAGGGCTTGATTCATTGCTTGACATGCTTGGAGATCTAGAAATTCAGAGACTATTGGTAGAAGGCGGTCCATTTACAATCAATAAATTCCTAGAAGAAAACTTAGTTGATGAATTTATTTTAGTGAAATCCAATAAAACCCATGAAACACCATTGCTCGCAAAATTCGATTTAGCGAATCTCAAGGTTGTCTCAAACCAAACCTGGGGAGATGAAGAGGTCACGATTTACACTAGGTGAGGAAATGGAAATTATCCATAAAGGCCCGGTAATTTGTCTTCGTGGATGGCATCCTGCAATATCGAGAGAAGAAGCATATTCGATGTTTCCTGATGTAAAAATTTCTAGAACCGATGCAAGAAGATTACTTTCTGTAGTCGGGGATTCCGATTGGAGCAGATGTGACATCATGTCTGGTTCTGAATGTATATTGACGGGGGGAGGTCTCGCAAAATGGACTACGCTGGAAGATTTCATCGCCAATATTTCTGCGAGCAAAGCAATAGACATGGCAGTAGAATGCTGGAGACATGAAGGTAAAATCGATGTAAGCACCAAGGAAATCGAACAAAGGGTCGGTGGATTATTTCATGATAGTGGGTCGACATTTAATCTCTCAAATCCAAAAAACAGATTTGGAATAGTGTTGGATGCATCCGCTAATTACGTTGCTTGGGGTTGGATGACTGGGCCCGGGCCTGGTAAACACGGCTGGGCAACAATGAGGGCGAATAAACGTCCTTTCTTCAGACCAGTAAGTCTTGAACCGCGCTTAGCTCGTGCCGCTGTTAACATAGCAGCCGGAATAAAATCCGGTATTGTGGTTGACCCAATGTGTGGAACTGGTGGAATAATAATCGAGGCGGGTTTGTCCAATAGACCCTCTTTAGGAATTGATTTTGACCCTGAAATGGTAATTGGAAGCAAGCAAAATATTGAATGGGCAAATGTTGATGCTGAGATTATACGCGATGACTCCACTAGGTGTGAATTCCCGAATGATACGGTTGCAGTTGTTGTTGACCCGCCTTATGGCAGAAATTCGAAAGGTGATGCATTAGTATTGGAAAATACATTGAAAAATTTACAATCGCAAATCCCTGATTGTGAAGTAGTGATTATTTTGCCAACTGAAGAAAAACAAGCAAATATCGATGAAGATATTGATTTCAATATTAGCATTCCTTCATTATCAATTAGGTCAGCATATGCTATTCCAGTGCACAAATCACTTGGCAGAATAATGATTATTGCTTCAGTTTCTCCTCAAGAATGAGCAATTTGTGGGCATCTTCCACGCTTGGTTCATCGAATTCATCGCGATGTGGGCATAATTCATCCAAGATTGCGCTATCATCTTCATCTAATACAATTGGATAACTTTTGCAGCCTGTAGGCCGATACTCGTATACTGTGCAAACACCTGGTGCATCGACTCTATCTGAATTTGTAGCAAGGAAAACGCAGGCTTTGGTTTTTTTATTGTTCAATAAGCGCCTTACACCTTCACTATCGATGAAGCAAAATTCAGATTCACTTAATCCGGTCCTCCTAGAAAGTAGGCTTGCTTCTGTAGCGGTAATCGGCATCGTGGTCTGCCTACAACAAGCGCTGCATTCTTTTTCAATACAGGGCAAACGCTTGGCCATACTATCCCCAATCAATCAAAGCACTTGAATGAGCGCGAGGGTGTGGTTCAAGAAGGGGTGACTTTTCGCCTTGTTCGGGCAATTAGGGTAGTCTGGATATCCTTCCGGCCTTCGGAGCCGGAGACGTGGGTTCGAATCCTGCATTGCCCGCCATCAATTTCTCTGTGAGCCGTGAGGCTCAAGTGCCACCTGCCACAGGCTAGGTCATGGGCTGCAACCTAAGGGACCTTGCTGATGCAAAGGACACTACTATGGAAGCTATGAGAGGCAAAAAAGTGGGAATCGATAGTTTCCTTCTTGCTTTCCAATTCCTGACAACTATTCGGGATAGATCTCCAACTGGCGATGGTGGACCATTGAAAGCCGACAATGGCAAAGTTGTAGCACATTTGATGGGTTTCCTCGCCAGAGCTTCAACGATGCTGGCTAAGGGAGTAAAGCCTGTTTTCATTTTTGATGGAACGCACCCAGACCTGAAAAAAGAGGAGATGGATGCTAGGAGGGCGATTAGAGAAGAGGCTGAACGTGAATGGAAGGCTGCTCTAGATGCTGGAGATTATGCTAAAGCGCAAAAAATGGCACAGAGATGTGTAAAATACACTCCTGAAATGGTTGACGAATCTATTGAGATGCTGAAATTGATGGGGATTCCTGCGTTTAGGGCTGCGGCTGAAGGTGAAGCACAAGCCGCTGTCATGGCGTCAAATGGTCAGTTGGATGCTGTAGCCACACAAGACTGGGATGCTCTACTGTATGGAGCGCCGATTGTTATCCGTAACTTCGCTGCTGATGGAAGTAAGAGGATGGGCAAAATCATTCGAGCACAAGAAATCGAGTTATCGCAAATTCTGAATGATAATGATTTGACTAGAGAGCAATTAATCGATTTGGGAATAATGATTGGAACCGATTTCCACCCAGGAATAAAAGGAATCGGTCCTAAAACTGGGCTGAAATTAATCAAAGATTTAGGAACACTAGAGGCCGTTTGTGAAGCAAAACAAAAAGAAATTCCTGAACACCTAGCAGAGATTCGAGAAATATTCCATAGCCACCCTGTTGTTGAAATTTCAGATGATGAATTGCAACAAGGGAATGTTGATGTCGAAGGTCTTCGAAAATTCTTAATCGATGACAGACAATTTTCACAAAAGCGATTTGATAATGCAATTGACCAACTGAAAGAAGCAGGGCTAGTAAGAGATAGCGGCCAGACTTCTTTATTCTCTTTCTGACATAAATCTCAACGGACTAGTTAGTATTGGATTACCTTTCCAATCACCAATAACTCCTCTGAATTTACTTTGTTCGTCAACCAATGCTTCACTGATTTTATTGATTGGTGAGGTTGGAATTCCTTCTAATTTTGAACAAATTTCTGACCTTGAATAATTGATAGTTAACGATTGAATTACCGTCACTAATTCATCCCTAGAATTGACCCTTTCTTGGTTGGTTGGCCAATTATTTTCCATTTCGAGACATTGACAAAGTTTCTCAAATTGTGAATCTGAACCCACTGCGATTACAACCCATCCATCATTTGCCTTGAAGGCCTGATATGGTACAAGGTTTGGATGTCCTGAGCCCAATAGAGGTGGATCATTTCCACTGATTAACTGATTTTGACCTTGATTTACTAGTGAAGCGATTGCACAATCCCAAAGAGAGATATCAAGATGGGTGGATTTACCTGTTCTTTCCTTGTGAATTATCGCAGCCAATATCGCATTACCAGCGTATAATCCCGTTATTACATCAATCCAAGCGACTGGTACCTTGACCGGCCCTCCGCCTTCTTCTCCATTTATGCTCATTATTCCGCTCATAGCCTGTAATGCTAGGTCATATCCGGGCTCTTGATTTCTAGGTCCGGTTTGTCCAAATCCGGTGATTGAGCATAGAATTACGTTTTTTGGAATCGGGCCAATCAATCGCTCTAACTGGCCGGGACGGAAATTTTCGACAACGATATCCGATTCAGCAATCAATTTCTGAATCTCTTCCTTTTCTTCCTTCAAATTATGAAAAATAATCTCTTTGCCCCTGTTGCAAGATAGGTGATATGCGGCAGTGCCATCCTGCAAAAAAGGTGGCCCCCACCCTCTTGTGTCATCGCCCCATGGAGCTTCAACCTTGACCACATCAGCCCCTAAATCAGATAACATTTGAGTGCAATAAGGACCTGCTAAGATTCTTGACAAATCTAGAACTTTTATTCCATTAAGGGCACCTAGCAAAATCTTCCCCCCATTTCAATAATCTATACCCCTCATGGATATCTGAATCGAATTCGATTTCTTCCCAATTCTCTGGCACTGTTTCTATTCCAGTATAATCTACTACAATCCAATGAACATTTGACATTTTTTCACATTCATTCAATTCGCTAAGCCATCCACTATCGCTGGTTCTCCATATAGCCAAATTATCATTATCACTTTCTGGATCTAAAGTAAGGTGCATTGTATACATTCGATGCATAGCAAGATTTGCATCAGAGATGAATAGAATATCTTGTCCACTCTCGATATCGGAATTAAGTTGCTCGCCAATAATTTGAGTCCCCCTCTCACCAACTGCTAATGAAAGAACGGCAGCATTGATGACTACCATGATTATCAAAAAGGAATATCCGTAAGATTTGTTTTTCTCGGAAATTAATTCATACGAGTCGTCTTCTAACAATCTGGAATACAATAGCGGGACAAAAAGTAAAGTTAGATATCTTGGATTATTCCTAAATTTATAGAATACTTCGAATATACTTGAATTTTGATAATAGGATTCACTGACCCATAGGCCTGCAACCCATCCAATTAATACCGCTAAAATTAGTATAGTTCCATTATGAATTATTAGTGAATTTTTATTATTGAATGACATGTTTTTCCCCAACAAAACCGCACAATATAGGAAAATAATTGCCGCGATTACAGAGGCTAACAAGGCCAAAATAATGTTTAGTTGCAATATTGAAATCCCATTCCGCCAAATGACAAAAAGTTCGACAGATATCGCGATAAAAAGGAGTTTATACACGTCGATATCAAATTTAGTTGAGACATAAAAACCGGCAATTGCTACGATCCCCATCCATAATCGCATGCCTTTGAATGATGCTAGGATAAATATCGATAAAATCGGAAAAGCCAACCATTTAGGTTGTTTATTTTCGCTTTGCAGATATTTGATAACGCAATAGGAAGAAATCGTAACAACAAGCAAGATTGCATTTTCTTGGTAAAACCTTCCTGTAGCTCTAATCAATGGCGGATATATCGATGCTAAAGCTGTTATTTTCAATGCTTGGTCGATACCAAATAAGCCCCTCGTTGCAAGAAAAATAGTCGCTAAACATCCTAGACTAACAATCAACGACATTACGTGTAATGTCACTAACGAAGCACCAAAAAGTGTAAACCACGCTTCAATAAAAATATGCCATGCGAACCATCTATTTTCAGAGGATGATTCACTAGGTGTCGAACCTGTTTCTGATTCTTGTCGCAACTCTCCCCATTCGAGATGACCTTCTCCGTCATCCATTTGGTCGGTAACATACGTAGAATGTACGTGTGCATCTAGACCAATCGGCATAATCAGTGCTGCAAGTATATGGAATAGAATTCCAATTATTAGGAGAATCTTCCAATATCGCTTCTCCATGATAATCCCTAGACCAGATTAGTATTGAGTTCTTTGGAGGCTTCAAAGCATAAGTGGTGGTTTCCATTTTCCATTTTCTCTACCGTGGTCTAGAATATGCCAATAGATTGTTGACTCCGCTTCATCAGGTAAAACAAATGGGCCTAATTTCTTCCATACTCTTTTTGCATTCCAACGTAAAAATGGAATTGACAAGGCAGGGCCACAGGTCGGGAGTGAATATTTGCACAACCAGGGCATACTCTTCAATCCAGAGTCGAATAATGCGTTTTCAACAGCATTCCAATCTTTCCATGGACCTGCTTTTTTCTTGACCAACCAAGAAGGGTTCACGCTTGAATCAATTTCAAATCCTGCCTGTGCGATTACTGGTGCCATCCATGGAGCAATGTATCCTGCTGGAGCTCTAAACCAAGGCCTGTAAGCCTGTCCAGCGAATTGTTTAATTTTCAAATTAGCCTCTACTAATGCCGATAATAATCTCTCACTATCTTCGGGAAACGCAGACCAGCACCTGTGGGTTAAACCGTGACATCCGATTGTGAGTTGAGGGTGATTTTTGATCAGATTTTCAAGCCAATTTGAAAAAATCTCATCTTCGAGTTGGTCTGCTATCACAAAAATGGTTAATGTGACCTGAGTTTTATCCAACCATTTTTCGAATGCTTGCATTGAAGATTTCATTTCTTCAGATGTATTTTCATGAGGCTTTCCTTTGGACCTTGTGGGATGGCCTTGAGAACTTGGTTTGTGCCGAATATCATCTGAATCAACGGTCAACCAGACCGGTTTCATCTAATCACCTCTATCTAATTGAATTAGATGCAATATATGAGGAATTGTTCGTCCGTCGACTTCGATAGGTACGTACCCCTCAACCGCAAGACCATTCCATTTTTTACAAATTGATTTTGATACCGCTAAACCCGCTTCATTATGAGGATGAACTGTAATTTCAATCAGAGATTGAACTGTCCTATCTTTTTGCCAAGTGAAAATCGCATCTACACATGAGGTTGCGATTCCTTTTTTCCTCCAAGATTTCCTTACCCAATATCCTAAATTGTAAGCTGATGCCGCTAATTGCAATTCATCACCAAATCCAATCATGCCCACAAATGAATTATCTTCATTGGAATGAATTGCCCAAAAATGGATTTTATCCCCATTTCTATGTAATTCTAAATCTATCATCAAATCTGCGATTTGAGTTCTTGCTTCATCCCCTTCTTTCAACCAAGGTAATGCCGATCTTGCTGCGATTGGATCCTCATGATACGCTTCCATTACCTCAGGGAGTATTCTCCTGTTGACTGGTCGCAGTGTGACCAATTCGTTGACGGATAACTGAGGTGTTTCCATCTTCGACACCTCATGAGATTTCTAGATGAACTAAAGCTGACTGTACATGTTCGTTTTCTGGCATTGAGTGCTTGGCAATATCAAGCATATTTCGAACATCATTTATCCTGTCAAGATGTTTTAGAACCATTCCAATATGATAGATTAAGTCTACATTGTCAGCAGAAAGATGAGGACCTAATTCATCAATAACCCTGGCTGCTTCAGCATTTTTACCGGATTTGGTAAACTCCAATGCGGATACTACCTCTCTGTGAATTTGTCTTGGGTCCCAAGGCTCTGCTTCAGGCCAAGGCCAAAATCTTCCATTAGTGTTCGAAGCAGGTATTGGCACATTTACATCTTCGATGACTTCTTCTTCTGCGGATTCAACTTCATCTGCAGAATCAACGAATTCTTCTTCATTCGAAGTAGGTGATTCGATTTCCTGTTCAGGGTTTGGTAATTCCTCAGCCTCGATATCTTGTTGTGGAGTTTCTTCTATCTCGACCTCATCTTCCTGAGGCTGAGGTTGTGAAACAGGCATATCGAAATCTAGGTCTGGTATTTCTGGAAGGGCAACTGTACTTGGAGTAGGCGCTGGAGCTCTTTGAGCAGCGGTAAAATCGACTTTGTTTTCATACAGGTCATCTGATGGCAATGAAGGTAATTCATTACCTCCAATATGCCCTTTCAAATCACCATCCATTTCGGGGCTATTCGGTGAGAAAACTGTGCCCTTTCCTCGATGAACTGGTTCAGGAACTTCAGAAAGTGGATCAATATTAGAGAAATCTATCTTTTCATAATCTTTAATCGGCTCACCGATTTCATCTGCAGATACTTCAACAGGTTCGTGGGATACTGTTTCATTCAACTCGGGAGAAGAGGATTCAATGAATCCAACCTGCTCGGGTTCCTCAGAGTCGAAATTTGTGACTTCATACTGATTGATTTCTAATGGGTCAGCATCTAAAGCCAATACCACGTCTAATGCTTCTGATTCCTCGTAGGAATCATCTTCTTCGGACATCAACTCATCAAAAATTGAACTGCTTAACTCAGAAGATATTTCTTCTCCTTGGTCCCTTGGGGCCTTGTTTATTTCGTAATAGCATTGGACGCAGGTCATTGTTCCAGTAGGATTAACGAACTCACAGAAAGGGCATACTTGACCCTCGGATTCCGTTGTCGCTTTTCGTCGGAACATACCCATCAGCATTACTTGCGCGTATAATTTCCTTGTTAAGTCTCACCTATTCCCGACCGCCGGAAACATGCTATACCTGAATCTTCACAGTTAATTCATGCCCGAAAAAGGCGAGGTTCGAAAAATGAGCACTCGCTCAAAGGGAAATAAACCAAATTTGGTAAGTCATCAGAAAAAATGGACGAAGTCTCAGGACCATTTCAACTGTTTTACAAATTTGATTAAAATCGAATTAGACGATGAATTGAATCTCGTTAATGACCGCTGGAAGACTTGGTCGAAGCAAAGGCTTACCGAAGCAGGGTTGACTCTGTTTGATCTAAAAGCACGGGCCTCTGGCAGATTTTTCGGAGACCCAATACTTGTTTTTGAAGCAAGAGATGGTGGGCTTCCCTTTCACAAATTTGGCCATGGCGACATGGTCATAATCTCGCGCGCAAGACCTTGGGGAGAAAAGTAGTTGAGGGAGTAGTTCTAGACACAAACAACAGAAGAATTCGCGTAATTGTTGCAGAAAAGCCTGGTGACATCAAGAAGGGTGGCTGGAGATTGGACAAAGGCGCAAATAGAGTAGCACATGATAGGATGCATGAAGCACTGATTTCTTTTCATTCAACCGAAGGAGATGGTGGCACTGTTCTAAGGGATTTACTCTTATGCCAGCCTCATGATTTAGAATCCTCAGCAGCAATGCGACCTGAGATCCATGGCCAAAAGCCAAGACCGATTAATCTAGATGGAATGATTCTAGATTCAAGCCAAAAAGAGGCGATTGAAAACGCAGCACTACAAAGGTTAACTCTTATTCAAGGGCCTCCTGGTACTGGAAAAACACACACTGCTGTCCATTTATTGAAAGCGATAATCGAGATGGGGAGAGGACCTATTCTAGCATGCGCTGAATCGAATGTAGCGGTTGATAATTTGCTTGAAGGATTAATCAATATCGGTGTGAAAGCAGTAAGATTTGGAAAACCCGTAAAAGTGAGAGAAAGCCTTAGAGAAGTCACTTTGGACGCTCTTTCAGCGAAACATCCTAAGCAGGATGAAATCGCATTCATTCAAGAGGAAATGGATGGCATAAAGGCCAAATTAAATGACTTGAAAGGGAAGGAACGAGGATTGGCTCATAGAGATATCAACAAAAATTATCGAGAGATAAGAGACCTCGAATCGCGAATCATTAAGGACGTTCTTTCAGGTGCAGAAGTTCTTTGCACAACAAATATTGGCGCTGGACATTTTACTCTGCAAGATAGAAAGTTCCCAATCGTATTAATCGATGAAGCGACGCAGGCCAGCGAACCTTCATCTCTTGTTCCTATTGTAAAAGGTGCTAGGCAATTGATTTTGGTTGGAGACCATAGACAATTACCTCCGACTGTTATCAGTCAAAATGCTGAGGATGGAGGTTTGAACATTCCATTATTTGAGAGATTGATCGATAATGGAATTCCCTCTCATATGCTGACAACACAATACAGAATGCACTCAACAATTCGAGAATTTCCCTCGGCAAGATTCTATGATAATCGTCTAGAAGATGGTTGTAATGATTCCGAAAGACCACCTGCCGCAGGATTCTTGTGGCCAGATTGGAATAAACCCGTAGCCTTTGTTCCTGTTCACGGCTCGGAAATCCAAGACCCGACCAGTTCATCAAAATCTAACATGGATGAAGCAGCCATGGTAGTGCAAATCGTCAACGATTTACTCGCAGCGGGTGATTTATCGCCCGAAGATGTTGGGGTGATAAGCCCATATTCTGGACAGGTACGACTGATTCGGCGGTTGTTTGATGAGGCGGTTGAAGGACTGGAAATTAAGTCTGTGGATGGCTACCAAGGTCGTGAAAAGGAAATTATTGTCCTTTCCACTGTAAGGTCTAATACAGAAGGGAATGTCGGTTTTCTTTCAGATTACAGAAGGTTGAATGTAGCTCTGACAAGAGCGAAGAGAGGTTTGATTGTAATTGGAGACGATAGAACTCTACGAAATGATTCAACATGGTCTAGTTGGCTGGAATGGATTTCTGACTCTAACTTGATGGCATGGCACGTAGTCAACTCGTGATAACCATCCTTTCAAACTAAATGCTCCACGCACAACTATGGCGGAGTCCCCTGTAAAGATCAACAATCCGGGCACTATGGCTCAAGCAGCAGTTGCTGCCACCGCTCCTGAAGGAATGTTAATCGCGCCGGTTTGGAAAAGAATCGCTGGGTTTATTCTAGATGTTTTCCTTCTAGTCGTCATACTAGGGTTTGCTACAAGTGGCACCTTTTTTGCATATCTTAGCGCATTTGGATTACTGACAACCAGTCAGGCTCCATTCGTTTTGGTCACATGGGCCATGCATCTGTGTTTCTTCTGGCTTTACTTCAAGTATACAGGAAGATATTACGGTCGCTCTTTAGGCCAGCGCGTCATGCGAATTGCTATTGTTCACGACGATGGAAGTCTGCTTGGAGAGGAACATTGGGGCAGAAGAGCTGCTCACAAAACCAAGTATGTCATTCCGTATTTTGGAGTTATTTTTGGACTATGGGACATCTTCAAAACTATGCAGCACGAAACAAAAAGAAGTCCTGTAGATTTGTCTAATCATACTGTTGCTGCAGTTGATTGGTCGCTTCCAGCAACTACCCGCGGAGGGCTAAGATAGTCGCTCTTAACACGGTGGCCTTCAAGTATAGTTGCGTTAGTGGATTGATGAGTGGGCGACATGACGGCTTCGACTTCTGGAAAAAATGGTTCTCTAAGTGCTGAAATCCTCGAAATCAGAATGGACATCAATGATGATGATGAGGATGTTGTTCAAGCGGTCGTTTCTATTGCGAACGAAGCACCTGTTCCGATGGGAGGACTGGATGTTTCGATTATCACCAATGATGGCCGTAAGTACCAATCGGTTGAAGGCGTGACTAGTTTAGGACCGGGAGTCGAAAGAAATTGGAATTTTGAATTCCCACTAGATAATGGGGAATGGACTTTCGTACTTTCTGGTGGATCTTCAAACATTAAAATGGGGCCTTTTGAACACGATTTTGAATACAGTGCCACTCAAGGTCGAAAACTTGCTAATACGATGGGTTCATCTCTATTCGCAGGTGCTTTCGGAGACAACCTTTCAGAATTTGGTCAAGTCAAAGAAAGAGAAGTTATCGACCCCTCAAAGGTTGTAATGACATCCTATTCCGCTGAAAACTCAAAAGGAGGAGATACTCTAATTCAGGCGGATTTAGCTAAACTATCTACAGGTATGACATCCACATCTGCACTAGATGCTAGAGAAGCACCGATTTTGAATTCTAATCCAATCAGAGAAGCGCCTATGGCTCAATCTTCAAGGACTGCAGACCCATTATTGGCCCATACTGATTCTTCATCATCGCAAAGAGAAGCGCCGATGCTTCCAAGTCAAAGAGAAGATGTTTCGCTTGCCACTGCGGCTCCGACAGAAGAAGCTCCTGCGGCTCCTGAAATAGACCCGTTATTTGCACCAATCACGCCTAGACCTAAGGAATCTCCAGCCCCTGACGCATTGTTGGCTCCACTTCCACCAAGTGGACCACCTGGGCCACCTATGCCACCGGCTTCTCCTCCAAGTAGTCCACCAACCAGTATGCCGGTTCCACCCTCAACCCCTCCACCAACTCCTCCAAGTGGACCGGCAGGTCGACCAACTCCACCTTCAACACCACCACCAACTCCACCGAGTGGCCCTGCTGGCCCACCAATGCCTCCGGCTACACCTCCACCAACTGGGCCCCCTGCAGGCCCTCCTACCGGTCCGCCCTCAGGCCCGCCTGCTGGCCCACCCGCAAGTCCTACTGGGCCGCCATCCGGCCCACCTGCTACCCCTGAGACGCCAGAAAAGCCTGATATTTGAGGGGATTTTTTGACAGATGATTCATTCGTAATGGAAATGTGTGGCAATCGTGCTGCTTGGCAGATTGTCGTTGATTGAATCGATAAAATCGACCTTGAAGCAGTAGGTACGAGAATTCAAGCTGATGGCTATGAAGTAGGAATCATGACTAGGCTCGCCTGGACTTTTTCGGGACCTGCAGAACTTACGCTTTATCCAAGTGGTAAGTTGTTGGTCAAAACAGAGGATAGGGAATTGGCTGCTCGAGTAGCAGAATTACATGTCAATAAATGGGTTGGAGCATAAAATATGTCACTCTCACTTGAAAATGGCGCATTGGTAGTTTATCCGACTAGTACTCTTCCTGGTTTAGGTTGCTTACCTACAAAGGAAGGGCTAGATAATTTGTATTCAACAAAAAGTAGACCGGATTCGATGCCCGTTAGCCTTGGGGTTGCAAAGTTAGAGCAGGTTGAAGATTTGGTTATTTTTCCTAAATTTCTAGATGATTTTCTTGGCGCATTTCCCAAAGGCGGTGTTACTACAATACTTCCTGCAAAACAAACGGTAGACAAGAGGCTGGGTGGAGATAATATCGCAATTCGTGTTTTTGCACACCCAGAAGCGATCAAACTTGCTGAGCAATTTGGTCCCCTTACCGCTACAAGTGCAAATGAATCAGGCATTAATCCTGAATGTGATACTGAAATTGCTGCTAAAACTCTTGGAATAGATAATTTTGTACCTGGTATTTGCCCTAACGGATTAGGTAGCACATTCGTGAAATTTGAAAAAAATGAGTCGAATAAGCATGGTTGGATGCTAACCGTTATGAGAGAGGGCGTTGTACCTAGAACAGACGTGATTGAATGGTTGACGAATCTAACCTAAAATATTGGCAGGATGCAGGTCATGTAGCCCGCCGTACTTTAGAAGCGATTAAAGACGAAATCACAGTTGGTAAGACTTGGCACTCTGTAATCGAATCAGCAGAACGCTTCATTCGAAGAAATGGAGGAAATCCTGCTTTCCCTGCTACTATTGCAGTGAACGAATTCGCTGCTCATTATACTACAGACCATGCACTAACCGCACCAGAAGGTTGGGATGGCGAGATGGTTTTCCAAAATGGAGACCTAGTAAAACTGGATGTTGGCGTTCACATTAATGGCCACATAGGCGATAATGCTTTGACGCTTGAAATCGGAAACAAAGGGCTTCACACCGAACAAATAAAAGCATCTAGAGAATCAAGAGATGCTGCAATTGAAATGCTTCATCCAGGAACTCCATGGTACAAAGTTGGAGCAGCAGCAGCTCAGCCTTCGATTGATGCTGGATTCCAGCCAATCAGAAATTTGTGCGGCCATCAATTGAAACCATGGGAATTACATGCAGGAGTTAGCGTTCCTTCCTACGCTTGTGGCCCAGATAATCCTGGATTCAAAGGCGTGGTTGAGGAAGGAGCGGTATATGCCATCGAGCCATTCAATACAACTGGCAAGAGCGGTATGATAGAAAATGTCGGAAATCAAAACTCATCCAACATCTACAGAGTTGCACGCAAGGGTGCTTGGAGAAAGGCGCTTGCAAGAAAACAATTGAAACCACTCGGGGCACAAATGGCAAGAAATTTTGAAGAGCGCTACTCTACTCTTCCATTTGCAGAACGTTGGGCTTTCCCAATGCTGGAAAAACCATTCCCAGATGCAGATGAAGAAAGCAGACAAAGCAAATGGAACGCCCTAGTAAAGAAACTGACCAGTATAAATTACTTGGAAACCTACCATGCTCTAGCTTGTAAAGACGGTGGAATGATCGGTCAATTCGAGCACACCGCAGTAGTCACCGCTGGTGGGCCTGAAATCCTAACAATCGAATGATTATTCGTCTTTTCCCATCAATAATTCTAGAATAATTATGTCATAACGGTTATTTGCCACAACGTTATCGGGTAATCTGAACAGGGCTGTTGAAGTTCTCGTTGAGTGCATCCCATCCCCTCTCCGTTGGTTCTCACCCTGTTCACCTCTTTTTCCTCTAAAATCTGATAGATTTTCTTGAAGTTTACAAACGATTTGTACCAATCAGAAATGTTATTTTTTATTTACATGAATTTTGAAACTTCTTAGCAGTAAGGCGAATAAACCATTATTTTCGGACTTTGGGCCGCGATGATATTATATACGCGTCCGGTTGTGGGGATAATGTCCCCGCAAGGGGAGGAGGACAAGAAAAATGAACAACGAAAACAGGAACGAAGAAGCGGTCAGCCCTGTTATTGCTACCATCCTAATGGTTGCAATTACTGTGGTACTGGCTGGTGTATTGTACGTTTGGGCTTCAAGCCTAGCTGGTGACTCAACCGGCGGTGGCTTCGACGCTTACACGTTCGATGACAGAGACGCAAGTGGAGCTTTGGGCGAGACTACCAATGACGCATTGGTACACGTCCAACTAACTAGTGGTGACAGCCTAAACTGGGCTACACTAAGAGTATCCATTGTTGTAGATGGTGGAGCATCAAACATCTGTGATGCAGACGAGGGTGACGCAGCATGTGTATTCATGACTGACGGCGAAACCACATGGGATGTCGCAGAAGAGATCACCATCAAAGAAAACGGACAAGACCTTTGTAACGGACAAGATGGCGGCTGTGATGTCGCTGTGACCCTAACAAAGATCGGTGTCGGTAACGAAGATGACAAGGTCATCGCAACTGTTAACGCATACGCTGACGCAACTCAGTAAGTAAGCAACAGTTAATTCGCTACAAGTTAACGAGATAATCTCGCATTCGCCTCTCCGGGAACTTCGGCTCCCGGAGAGGCCTTTTTTTATTTTCAAATCCGAGACATTTCTTCTCGGACTTCTTCATGCTGGTCCCACATGTGTAGACTGGTACCAGTAGAAGCGAGGATTATTCCAGATAGCAAATTCTCCAGGCCTGTAAAGATTGAGCCTGCTGTTTGCATTCCTTTGATTTGAATATTCATTCTACATGTTAGCCATGATGCTAGACAATAAATTTCAGCGATTGTCATTGCTAGATGGAAATTTCCATCTATGCCAACCAATATGCTACGCAATAATCCAAACGCCAGAGCTGATGCCACTAGCAAAGGAGAAAATAACATCATCCAGGCATTCATCCTTAGGACTTTTGAAAATCTCCCTTGATTATTAGAAAACCAATACTTTCTCTTTCTTGAAAGTAGACGTATCAATCCTTGGCCTCTGCGAATTTTCTGTCGTCGTTGCTCTTTAACTGACGATGGCATGTGGTCATAAAAGTGTAAATTAGAATCTTGTATAGATCTGAACCCACTTAGACGAATCGCAGTTGCTATTTGTGCGTCATCGGCATTAGAAGTTGGATAAAGGTCACTTGAATTCAGCAGTTTTGAACGCCATGCGATTAGTGAGCCCTCTAAAAATGGGGTGCTATCGTAATGTGATTCTGCAATTCTTACAGCAGAATACAGATTTCTATGATTAATTTCAGATGAATTTTCACCTAACCTTTGAGGCGTACCACCGACAACGCCAATTTCCCGATTGCTAAACCATCTTTTGATTCTATTGAATGAATCTGGTGCAATCATCGCATCAGCATCTGTCATCACTATTATTCCATCAAAATTCTTCAGAGAATCTAATGCTTGCATTACTGCAGTGGTTTTTCCAAGCCGTTTTTCCATTACTATGATTTCATAAGATGAGAATGAATCTGGAAAATCTTTCAACCATTTTCGAGCCTTTGAAACCGTGTCATCTGTCGATGCTGAATCGATTAGAAACAGGTTTGCTTTGATTTCTTGTTTTGCTAAATCTGCTAATTTCTTTTCGATTATCAAGCCCTCATTCCATACTGGAAGGAGAATTGTAATTGGCAACTTTGAATCATTCTCTGGTAAAGATAATTCATTCTTCATCCAGCTAATACAGGAAAGTCTGTGCCATGCAAACGGTGCTAGGCCCAATGCAGCAGCAGCGAGTTCACCATAGACAATGAATTCCCCTGCCATTGATGAGGGCTTGTTCAATCTTAACTTCAACAAAACCCATGATTTCTACATCATCAATGCTATTGCTGATGACAATAAGGCACTCGACATGCGCAGAGTCGTTCATGTCGGTCCAACCATGGCTGGCGGTGGAATGGCATCTGTAATTCATCTACTCGCCGAATACCCTCCAGATGGATGGCGTGCTTCTTCCTGTAATACGTTCTCCACCAAAGGCGTAATGCGGAAATTGAAACGTTGGAGAATTGCGAAAAGAGAAATAAAAAACGGAAATTTCGATTTGGTGCACATACATTGCGCATCGGATTGGTCGTACAAAAGGAAGTTATCAATCGCAAAAGTTGCAAACGCACCTGTTATTTTCCATATTCATTCTGGAAAATTCGATATCGATGCGAAATCTGATTTGAAGGATTACCAGGTTGTATGCCTTTCTCAAAACTGGAGTGAAAAATTACAACATTTAGTAGGGGATTCCATTTCGGTTCCAAATCCAGTAAAACCGATTATCGTAGAGGGAGCAAATAGGGAAGAATTTGTTCTCTTGATGGGCAGAAATGACCCTGTCAAAGGACATGAGTTCGCTTATTCACTAGGTTTGGATGACCTCAGAGTGACTGGCGTTGACACCGCCCCTGATGGAGTAAAAGCACTAGGATGGGTTAGTGAGCAAGAAAAATGGAGATTACTTAATTCTGCAAAGGTTTTGATTGTTCCATCAAAATATGAAGCCCAACCAATGGTAATTTTAGAGGCTTTATCGGTTGGCTGCCCTGTTGTTGCTTCTGAAAATGTTCCTGACCTTCCAGCGTGCGTTAAGACGTCTAAACTTGGAGACAAAGAACAATGGCTTGAAGCAATAAATAATCCAATAACAGAAGGGTTGCAAGAATCAGTTTCACATCATTCCATTGATTTAATTAGAGAAAAATGGGGAGAAATTTATTCTCGAATCATCGAATCCAATACGTCGATTGAATGATCCCAAGATAGGTTTGCTTCAGCGAAATTCCTTGCCTTCTCCTGCATTACAGATAATTCATCTCTGGTTAGTTTGCGCAGCCAATTTACAGTACGGGAAATGAATTCTTCTTCTTCGAAAAGTATTGAACAATCTTCAGCCCCTTCCTGCTTATGCCCGGAATGGTCTATGCCGCAAACTACCATACCAGATGCGAGATATTCTGACCGTTTCAAAGGACTTGCCATGCCCCAAACCGCAGATTCTGGCATAGGTAAAAACCCGATGTCATAATTTGATAATTTACTTGCAAGTTCGTCTTGAGGAAGTGATTCTGTGATTTCCATTCCTTTCAATCCAATGTTTTTCAGCTTTGGAATGGCGTCGCCCGTGCCGTGAATGTGCAAGGTCGCATCTACTCCCGTTTCATTTAGCCCGGACATAATCATGGCGAGGGACATAACTCCTCTGTTAACATCTACTCTACCGATGTAAGCCAATTTTATCGGACCTTCTTTGACTCCGGGTTTGAATTTATCCAAATCTACTCCAGCTTGAATTACTTCGATATCCGCTGTAATTGTAATTGATTCAATTACGGACATAATTACCTCGACATGCATATCTGATACTGCAGTGCCTCTCTGTGCTTTGCGCCAAGCGTTGATCCAAACCGGCCATTGCATTTGCGATAGGAACCCTGGGTCTGCTGGTGGGCTTCTATCCATCAAAATTACAGGAGCAGAGATATATTTTGCAATCTTAAAAATCGGCCAATCGATTAGAACAACATCGGCTGCAGAAAATTCGGCACGTCTTTTTTTCAAATTTTTAACAATGCTACGCGATTGGAATCCTCTTATTTTGCTTCTTGAAACGTGATTATGTTTGAATTCGACATCCTTTGGATTACCTGGTGAATAAACTATCAATTCGTGGCCTTTCCTTACCAAACCGTTAGCAAGTTCAATGATTGTTGTAGAACTTAGAGATGTGCCGAGTTCTTTCGAAGAAAGCCAAATCACTCTCAATTAATCCCCTCCGACAAGGATGTAAATTCGAGGTCTGGAATGTATTTCCTCAAAATTGAGATATCCGCTAAGGATGTGTGAATATCGCCCTCACGTGATTCTTCGTACTGTATTTGATAATCTCCTTCGAGTGATGTTGTCAACAATTCAGCTAACTCTAGCAAGTTTGTACCTTCACCAGTTGCGATGTTTACTTCGTTAGGAATTGAGTCCATCTCCATTAATCGAATGATAATCTCGACTAAATCCTCCACATGAATAAAATCTCTAACTTGAGTTCCATCACCATAAACAGTCAACGGCTGACTATTTTCTATTGCGTTTCTGAATGCTGGAATGACCGCAGCGTAATTGCTTTGCAGGCCATTATTTGACCCATATACATTGAAAAATCTCATCGCACATGTCTCGATTTCAGTTCTTTTGAGTAATTCTTCACCTACAATTTTTGATACCGCATAGGGAGATTGTGGGATTAGTGGCGCTCCTTCTGTCGTCGGTATTTGGTCAGAATCTCCATACACTGCTGCGCTAGAAGCGAATAAAATTCTCTTAACTCCAGATTCTTCAGCCGCAGAAATAATTGATGAAGTCCCATCTACGTTTATCGATAATGTTTCATCAGGATTGATTATTGATTGAGAAACAGAAACTTGGGCGGCAAGATGGATGATGTAATCGATGCCTTCGAGTGCTAATTCATCCCTGATGTCTGCGGTTAGGCATTCCCATGGTTGGGTGTTTTTGTGGTTTAGATCTAGGGAGATTACGTGATGGCCGGATGAGTGAAGTTTTGCGCAAAGATGAGTGCCGATGAAGCCTGCTCCTCCCGCCACAAGAACACTCGGCATGAACATGTGTCCAAGTCCAAGGTCAACATACCTTCGCTTAAATCATCCATCGGGTTCAAAAATGAAGTCTTTTACACCTTAACTATGGGCTGGGCGCCAGACTTTGCAAGTAAGGCACAAAATGGTGACTTAACTGTGGGTATAATCGGTTTGGGATATGTCGGCCTACCTACCGCCATCGGCTTCCATGATGCCGGGTTCAATGTTTGGGGCGTTGATATTTCCGAGAGAACTGTTGAGATGGTTAAGCGTGGAGAAAACCCTACTGGCGATTCTGACTTGGATGATATTATTCCAGAACCTGGCGTTAACAGATGGAATATCACCACATCCACAAGTGAAGCTGTTCCTCATTGTGACGTAGTTTTAGTCACAGTTCCAACTCCAGTCACTGAAGACCTAAAGCCCGACTTGAGCTATGTTCAGAAAGCGGGACGTGCTGTGTTTGAATCACTGAACAAAGGTTCGCGAACAATAGTTGTTCTCGAATCTACAGTATACCCGGGAGTAACTGCTCAAACTTGGTTGCCCGAATTGGAAGGGCTTGGTTTGGAAATTGGAGTCGATGTGGAAATTGCTTATTGCCCTGAGAGATTCAATCCAGGAGACCCTGCACGTGGCGTTAGGCAAGTTGCTAGAGTCATAGGATGTTCAAATCCAGAGGTAGGAGAGGGACTTGTTGGATTGTATAGTAGACTGACATCAGAAGACGTACGGTATGTTGGGAAATTGGAAGTTGCTGAGGCTGCTAAAGTAATCGAAAACGTGCAACGCGACATCAATATTGCATTGGTGAATGAACTGGCTAGGATATTCCCTGAACTTGATGTCGACGTTGAGGATGTCCTGTCTGCAGCGGCTACAAAATGGAATTTTCACAGGTATACTCCGGGTGTCGGAGTTGGAGGTCATTGCATCCCTGTTGACCCTTACTACATGATGCAAAGAGCGGCTGATGTAGGCGTCCCTGCTGAATTAATTACGGCTGCAAGAGCTGTAAATAGAACAATGCCGATACACGTGGCAGGAGTTCTAAACGAGATTCTGTATAAGGCTGGTGTGCCTTCAGGAGAGGGCAAAGTGCTACTACTGGGATGGTCATACAAAGCCGAGGTGGGTGACCCAAGAGAAACTCCTGCCGAGCCTCTAACTGAGGCACTAATAGCCAAGGATATTTCAGTCGCAGCCTATGACCCACATCTCAATGCAGTTGATTTCCCTGAAGGAGTGCAAGTTGTTTCTGACATCGATAATGCAGAGGGGTATGACTTAGCGGTTCTGGTCACAGCACACAAATCCTGCGTTGGAATCGATTGGGAAGGCCTTGCATCGAGAATGAGAAATCCAATCTTATACGATGGGAGAAGGGTACTCAATTTAGAGAAAATAGCAAATTTGGGCTGGAAAACATTCGCTGTTGGCAGACCTTAGATGAGATTAACTCTCTTTATTTTTCATATACTAGTGAAAATATGACATATGATTACTATGTAGGAGTAATAATGAGCGAAGAATGGAAATTGGATGAATTCGTTCATTATGTCGAAAAAAATGGAACTAAAATGTGGTTTCGATTAAAGCCAGCAAAAGAAAATCCTTCCAATGCTCCGCTTTACTTAATCCTGCATGGACATGGAACTACTTCAAGGCCAACACTCTATGCTGAACCGGATTGGAATGTTATTGCTCCAATAGATAACTTTGGCCTAGATGGGAAAGGGTCGTGGTGGATTGGAACAAATGGAGATTTCTCAACCAGTGAATTATTGGGGTTAGTTATTGAAAAAAGCAAAGAATTACTTGATTCGAATGAAGATGTTATCTTATGTATTTATGGTTCAAGTATGGGAGGTTATGGCGCAATCCTAAATGGTTGTAAGTTTGGTGCAAAAGCAGTTTATGCCAATGTTCCTCAAATCAGGCTACTTGGCTCGACATACAGCGAATTAGGTATGGAAAAATACTTTGAAGCCGCGTTGGGATTAAACCCTAATGAAACATTCAATGACCTGAACAACTTTGTCAAAACTGTTGATGAGGATTTACCATTATTCTTCATCTGTGAGAATAGATTTGGACAAAGAGACTATCTTGAACAACAGACAATGAGTTTCATTTCAACTCTTAATGAAATGAAAGTTAACTACCATTTAGAGATAGTTCCGACCTCTGGGCACAACAAAAATTTGGGGTTAAGAGAAGTTAGAGCGCTATTTGAAAGATTCATTCCAGAACTATCTCACGTGAAAGAATCCGGAAACCTATTGTGAAACCTGTTTTAGAGCGATTGATTTTGAACATCTGTTTGACTAATTATTTCGCAATCATCGCTCAATAACTAATTTGGTTTGCAATTGTTTATTTTCCTCATCTATAAACATCATCTATGAGAGGGAGGGGCTACAAGTTTGGGCATCTCACGCTATTCATTCTACCAGCAATTTTGATGGCGGGATGGATAATTAATCTGTCGTGGATGATTGGATTTGAATCGACATTGATTCCCTGTATAATTTTTGGATTGATTATTCTAGTTGTATTATTTTCCCTGCTAATGATTGAATGGAGTTTATCTGATCTAAGATGGGCAATTGCTCCAATATGCGTGGTTATATTGGCAGATCAACTTCCTTGGTGGCAGATGAAACATGTTGGTTTGACTGATGGCATGTACCATTTGATTCAAGCGAATCATTATATCGGCCAAATAGACAATCTTCCCCATCATCAGGGCCAAGATTTCTTATTCAGACCACCCATAGTGCCAGCAATCTTTTCAATTGAAATGCTATTCCTTGATACAGTTAGTTATACGCCGTTGATCTTGCTCTCGTTTACTTGCTGGCAGCTACAACATCTATGTGAACGGTGGAGCAACAAATTTCTATCATCTTTAATTGTTATAGTTATAATTCTCGTACCAGTGTTTCGATATTGGGGGCAACTACCGTATGCTGATGTCCCTGTTGCTGGGCTTTGGATATTCCTTATTCACATAGCCATTCAAGATCCAAAATCAAATCTCTCAGTTAGGTTGTTCGGTGGAATTGCAGGACTGGTTTTCCTCACTAAATATGTGTTTATTTACGCAGTAGGAATTTCGTGTTGGGTGTATGTTAAAGACAGATCCGGTAAACGTGCTAAAGTATTCCTTCAAGGATGGTTTAGTATTACGATCCCATTTTTCGCTTTTTATTTCCTAACTCAAGGAAATCCTTTCTCTGCTTTAGCTCCACAAACAAATTTTGCTATTGATAGCACACTATCTGTTGTTGGAGAACATGATTTCTTTATGTGGTGGGAGCATTTAATTTCGCAAATTTCAATCTTCGGCATACTCGGTCTATTTATCGGCACATATCGACTATACACGGAGTTTAGAGAAGAGTTGAAAGTAATCATTGTGCTGCTCTTCCCTTTGTTAGTGATACATATATCCATACTAGATTTTGGTACTGAAAGATATCATACTCCTTGGATTGCACTATTTCTTTGCATCTGTGTTGCAGGATTGCCGATTCCAGAACATAATCCCAAATTTAGAGAACAAATATTGTTTAGAAACAACATAATTTCTGCATTGATAGTTTTACTTATAGCCACATCTAATTTCTCGACAATATCTGAAGAAATTGAAAATTCGGAGAGGTATATTTCTCCAAGGTTGGATTTGTATGAATTTCATATTCAAAATGCAAACGAACTTGATGAAGATTCAATTTTGCTAACTGGGCACGACATCCCGATAATACTAGCTTTAGATATAGAGGCATATCGCTTCATTAATAGCGAAAATATAATTCGAGATTCAATTAATGAATTTAATGCAACCCATATTATTACTTCGGACTGGAATCCTAGGTATCAATGGGAAAAAGATCCGATTGTTTTACTTGGGAATACATACATCGAGCCTTTATCAGTGAATATCGATAATAATAAACTCGGCATATTATGGGAGGTAAATTATTTTGCAAGTGTTTCTCCTATGCTGCAAACAAATGCTAGCCCAGAAAATGTTATCGGAGATTTGCTGGTTCTTTACCCAAATCAATCTGTTTCTATTTCAAAAAATAATACACTATTGTCTTGGATCGAAGTAGGATATGAAACTTCTACGAACGATGTGTTTTCGACTCTTACAGGAGACACATCTAATATGATCGATGGTTGCTATATCGAAGGTAAAAAATCATCATCATGCGAAATGGATATCGGTGAAATTTTGTCTAAAGATTCGAACTCGATGATTTTTGCTTGGTTTGCTTAAATTTTCCAAATCATTATTCCAGTTTTTGGTAAACAGTAGATGCATTACCGATGACTGATTGCCAAATTCGGTTTTCTAGTATCCAATTCTTGGCTTGTTCTCCTAAACTATCCCTCTTCGCTTTATCTTCCAATAAATCGTGGATTGTCTCTGCTAATGTTTGAGCATCCTCTGCGTGATAAAGGCAACCTGTTTTCCCATCCTCTACAATTTCAGCAAGTGCTGGTAAGTTTGCCACAACTACTGCTCGGCCACTGCGCATTGCTTCAAACGGTTTCAGCGGGGTAATTAATCTGGTGACCCGAGTATCTGGTCTGCTAACTACGAAAACATCAATTAGATCGTAAAATGGTGCTACTTGGTCATGTGGAACTGGCCCAACGATGTGGCTAATCTCTGCAATTCCTAATTCATCACAGTATGCGCGTAAATCTTCCTGCCCTGCTTCTGAAGACAATACAAAGAAATTGACATCGACTCCTTTTTGCTTGAGAATTGAAACCGCTTCTGCCGTAAGGTCTACTCCTTCCAATTCACGTAAGCTACCGATGTATCCAACAACTAATTTATCTTCCAATTTTTCTTTGATTTCATGGAATAAATCAGATTCTTTCCTGACAATATCTGCATCTACTGCGTTAGGAACAACACTGATTTTGTCTTCATTAACACCTCTCGAAATTGCTTCTTGGCGAAGGGTTTCACTGATACAAATTACATGATCAGATGCCCGGAGAACCTTTGTTTCCATACGACGGAATCTACGATATGCTAGGCCGCCAGATCTCCAACGTCCGCTCGCCACTGCTGATTCCTCCCACATACCCCTCATCTCGTAAATGAAAGGAAGGTCCAACTTTCGCGCTGCTTGCAACGCAGGAATCCCAACTCTGTATGGAACATGAGCATGGATTATCTTGGCATTTTCTTCTTTTGCCACCGCAATAATTCTTGATGTAAAATGTTTGAAAAGAATCTTCTCTTCTATCCATGCCCAACCTGGACGTATCGGCTTGAATAGCAAACTCAAGGCCCTTTTCCACAGTGGCTTAGAGGCGAATCCTTCACTTCCTGCAATCCTATCCTTGCCTCTAGATGCTGACCATTTCATCGCTGGTCCATTGACTGATTTCATTCGGGCTGGGTGTAAACACCTGTGATAGGTAATGCCGTCCATTTCTATTGGTTCTGACATGCTATCTCGATCGGGATACCATGGTGATGTTAATCCGACGACCTGAATGTTCGGCAACTCAGAATAAGCTTTCATTAGTCCATGCGTACGAACAGCATACCCGTTTACATCAGGAGGGCCGTTTGCAAGAACATGAAGAATTTTCAAACTCAGCCCTCTTCGTATTCTAGATTTACAATTTCTTCAGAATTGTCGACTTCTAATTCAAATTTTCTAGTTCCATCCTTACCAACTTTTATCTTTAAGTCAGTTTTATTATCATCCTGAGTAAGAGCAAATCTAAGATATCTACCTTCGGAACCTACTCTCAAATATGGTTTTCCAGTCTTGCCCATTTTGAAGTCAAATACTGTTACCCATAACTGGGATTTGGCCATTAGAGGATATCCAATTGCCGTATTTTCAATTAATTCTCTACCATTTTTTGAATACCAACCCTGCAAAATTGGGGAGGTTTGTCCACGAATCTCAACACTCGGAATTGTATTTGATTCGCCATCATAGCATTGTATTTGGCAAACTTTCTTTCCTTCATCATCAACTGCAGCTAATTTTGTGGCTGTATCTACTCTAATTTGTAAATCTGGATGAAGATGGTACCATGGAATAAATTCATGCTCATCTTTAGACTGTATCTCATCTATGATTGCCAAAAAGAAACCGGGTCTTTCTACAATCATTCTTCGATGAGATACATTGACATTTATTGCATCGGAGGAATGTATTTTATTATTAGGTATTGCGGGAGATATGAGCCGATTGTGTATTACTTTACCTTCTACTAAGAAGCAATTATCAGATTTACCGACCATAGTCAATGCTGAACCAAAACAATCCTGTCTAAATCTTGAATAGTTCAATGAGTCAATCTCAATTGTATTGTGGCTTCTAGTTGACTCACAATACATCCTCTCTGGAATATCATACTGGTAAGTAAAAGTTCCAGGGTCGACCAATAATGGTTTGTTTTTGAAATTGTAGAGTACATTGAGGTGATCTGCATGCTTGTGCTGACGAGAGTGGAATTGTGCGGAGAATACTAATTGATTTGTGGTGTTTCCAAAAACTGAATTATTGATGACTAATCCTCCTTTAGGGAAAAAATTACACCCGACTTTTTGTATTGCCATTATAGCCGGCCCACCTTTTTGTCATCTTCACGTTGTTAGCAGTATCTCCAATTGGAATAACATTATGCTCAGGAGTCGCCATCCATTCTGCGGCTTCTATCACTGGTGTAATTAAACTAAATATCGATTCTGATTTTTCAGATAACCAACCTGATTCAATCAAAGATTGTAGATGATTAACCATGTATAGGTGATAATCCGGAGAGTGTTCCAAATGTAATCCATCTTCAGCAAAGTGTTCTTCAATCATAATCTGGAGTATCTCCTCAGAAAAATCAGTTCCGCCTTCAGATAGTTTCATCCAAGGAAGGTTTTGACATAACGAAAGTAAACCTGCCATTTGGAATAAACCGTGATTACTATGAATTGCAATTCTATCCTTCTCTAATAACTCTGACAAGTGAATATGTGAAGCTAGAATAAACCGGAAAATAATCTGTTCATCAAAATCAAGTTCAATTAGTCTACGTAACATGTACGATAATTTAGTTGCTCTTTGCCCTACAGCCATATCATACCATGCAAAATCATCCTTTGTGGCCGAAATGATGTATTTTTGGATCCAATCATCGGCTATATCTATTGCAAGTTCTAGATTCTCAGAATTATCCGATAATGAGTCAACTACCAGAATTGTATCTAACATGACCCAAGAATGAATTTTATATCTCACATTTCTCGAATGATCGAGATATTTGTTCCAAACCGGAATTTCAGTAAGAGGTAATCTAAATCCTCCTCCTGTTTGCCAACCTTTGCGTAATTGAGAATCTAAGCGAGAATAAGGATCTTTCTTGTCTCCAGAGGTTGATTCTTCAAGGTAATGCGCTTTCGTAATAGACTCACAAGAGGATTTAAGGTAATCAATTATCGATTCGGACTTTTTCTTGTCATCTTTCTGATGGACATTGCCGATGCAAGAAATTACTGATTCGAGTAAAGATTGTTCAGCGAAACTATCGATAATTTGTTGCGTTGATTCTGAAACATCTTTGTGTGTCATGATATCACCCAATAACTTCCTCGATTATGTCTGCGATACGCTGTGCAGTTTTGCCATCCCATAGATTCGGAATCCTTCCTGCCTTGCCGCCATTATTCAAAACATCGTTTGCAGTATCAAGAATAACTTGGGTGTCATTTCCAACTATCGTATTCGTTCCTTCTGTAACTGTTACTGGGCGTTCTGTGTTTTCTCTAAGCGTTAGACAAGGTATTCCCAATGCAGTTGTCTCTTCCTGGAGTCCGCCTGAATCGGTCAACACAATCTTCGATTCAGCCATCAATGCGACGAAGTCTAGGTATCCTGCAGGTCCTGTCAAAACTATATTCGGGATTGATTCAAGACGTTGTGTAAGTCCAAATTGTTCGGCTCGGTTTTTTGTTCTAGGATGAAGAGGGAATACCAGCGGTATCCTCTCTCCAATCTTTTCCAATGCCTCTAGGATCCCAATGAATGCATCTTTGTCGTCTACATTACTCGGGCGATGAAGGGTTAAAACGCCATAATTTCCTTTCTCGATTCCCAAATCTGAATGAATTGTACTTGCCTTAGCTCGCTCTAAATTATTGAACAATGAGTCGATCATGACATTGCCGACTCGTTTAATTCTATCTTCTGCAACTCCTTCGTTGCGCAAATTATCATCTCCGTCCGGTGAAGGAGTGAGCAGATAATCAGCAATTGCATCGAGTTACTAACCGATTAATTTCCTCAGGCATCCCTCTATCAAATGAGCGCAAGCCTGCCTCTACGTGAGCGCAAGGAATCCATTCTTTCGCGCACACCATGCTACATGCTACAGTTGAATTTACATCTCCAACTACCACAACCATGCTTGGTTTGTGCTCTTTACAGACCTCCTCAAATTCGACCATCACTTTGGCAGTTTGTGTAGCGTGGCTGCCACTACCAATTCCAAGATAGATATCGGGCTTAGGCATTCCTAAATCATCGAAGAATACCTTTGACATATTCTCGTCATAATGTTGTCCAGTATGCAATAGAATTTGTTCAATACCACGCTTCGCTAATTCAGCATGAATTGGTGCGATTTTCATAAAATTAGGTCTTGCCCCTACTACAAGGATTACCGGCCCTGTCATTGTTTACCCTCCAGTATACTGTCATATAATGATGTGACACTTTGCGAAATAACATCCCATGAGTGGTTCTCAATCACCCATTTATTTGCATTTTTGCCTAAATTTTCCCTGAGTTCTCTATCTAGAATTGCTGTCTCGAGTTTAGCTGCCAAATCCTCAGAGTTATCTTTCTCAAAGACCATTCCTGTGACACCATCTTGAACTATTTCTGCTAGCGCTTGTACACTAGATGTTATCAGAACTTTACCTGCGCCCATCGCTTCAAACGGTTTGAGTGGAGAAACTAATTCACACACTCGTAATCCCTTTCTTGGCAAAGGTGCAATATCAATTAGAGAATAATATCTCTGGACATCATCGTGAGGAATCCTCCCAGTAAATACAACCTGGTCTTCCAGTTGTAAGAACCTAGCAGTACGCCTTAACAATTGCATTGTTTCACCATCTCCAACGAGAAGTAATCTGAATATGTCGCCATGTTTTTCCTTGAGAATAGAGCATGCCTCTAATAGCAAATCAAGGCCTTCATATTCTACAAATGAACCAATATAACCAATTACAACTTTACCTTCAAAACCAAGTTCGCTTTCCAATTTCTTGTCCTTAGGCGAGATATTAAATTTGGATGGATCTACAGCATTAGGCAATACAGATATCTTGCCTTCTTCTACTCCATTTTCGACTAGGATTTCTTTCAGTGCTTGTGTAATGGTGAAAACATAGTCAGATTCTTTTGCAGTTTCAATCTCAAATCTTTCACTCAGCCTGTAATGATCTGATGAATCATATCCTTCTCTTTTGGTGGATTGCGTTAGATGCCAGAATCCACGTAACTCGTAAATCGAAGGAATGTCAAGAGCCTTGGCAGCTTTCGCTCCAGCTAACCCTACTACAAAATTTGAAGCAGAATGGATTGCTAATGGTTTAATCTCTTTTCCGACAGAGATAAGCCTGGAAATCGCCATTTCTTCGTATTTCTTTAGCGAATTGAAATTATAAATTTCTTGATAATTAATTAGTGAATCATCCTGTGGATTTTGATGTGAAAAATAGTATGAGACATTATCTATTTCTTCAATTGCATTCACTGTGTCGCCTTTGAAATCGGTCCTATCCAATGGGTAACCGTTGCGAAGGTATACGTCTACATCATATCCTTTTGAATTAAGTGATGATGTAAGCCCATGCGTTCTAATTGCATAGCCTGAACTAGTGTGAGGCATACTTTGACTAGCATGATAAATTACTCTCTTCCCAGAAGGTTCGATTGATTCTGATTTACGATTAGTCAACCCTAATCCATTTTCGAAAATATTCGATGCTGTAATGAATTTCTGTTCTTGTTCCTTTCTCCAAGGACTCTTTGGCATCAATTTGAGGAGTTCGATGGGCCTGGAAAAATTTCCACTTTTGCCATGTAAAATGATAAGAGTCCTGATTCCTCTCTCATCTGATATCTTGTCAATATAATTCTCTCCGAACGAAAGAGCACCACCGAAATTAGAATTACTCATCGCCCTTAAAATACCCACGAAAACGTTCTTGACAGACGGACCGTATTGGGGCGAAGAAAGCATGTGATCCATAATTACGAATGCCGCTTTTGTTTGTTCTTCTTTACGCATTGAAAAAGAGCCTTCAGAGAAGGTATCTCTAATCTCATTTATGCTAACACTACCTCTCCTTACAGCAATCAAAATCTCTTCAATAAGAGAATCCGCCTTTCTTGATGCACTACTTGTAGGAAGTAATTCAGGAGTAATCAAAAGTGATGAAGGGAACAACTCCTCCTGTTTGGATTCCTCATCTTCCTGAACGAAATAAACGATTTTGTTATTTCTGGATTTTAACATCTTTTCGATTTTTCTTGGAAGCCAAGTTAGGAAACGTCCTACTCGATAACTAAGTGAATTTTGAGTTCGTTCTAGTTCTTCCAATGCGGTTTTTTCGCGAGTAGACAATAGATTAACCCAGCGTCGCTGTCTTTCGAATTCTTCGCGTAAATATTCAATCTGTTCGGCGGAAAAAGTCAATGATTCCCCTTCTGCAATATCCGAAAGATGATTGCTGACTTCACTCATCCAATCACTCCTTTTCTGATTCATAGAATTCGAATGCTGAATCTGGTTCCCCATCCGTTACTATCTTTCCATTGTGGAGACCATACACTTTGTCACACATGTTTTTCAAAATTGATTTTGAATGCGAAACAATCACAACGGTTGCATCGCCCTGAACAAGTTCGTCAATCTTTGCTCTAGATTTCTTCCTAAATTCATGATCTCCGACACTCATAACTTCGTCTAACAACAGAATATCTGGTTCAAGATTCGATATAATCGCAAAACCTAGCCTCGCTCGCATTCCAGCAGAGTATGTTCGAATCGGGTCATCAATAAATTCCCTGATGCCAGAAAAGTCAATTATTTCTTCTTCCATATCGCTTATTGATCTAGAGTCAAAACCAAATATACTTCCTGATAATTTTATATTTTCCCTGCCTGTCAGATCTTTATTGAATCCTGTTCCAATTCCGGCAAGTAAAGTTATTCTTCCTTCAACTTCAACAGAGCCGTCGTCGGGAGCATATATCCCTGCTATGACTCTCAAAAGAGTACTTTTACCGGAACCATTAGGGCCAATAATACCAACTACTTCTCCTTTCTTAACATCGATATTTATTCCATTAAGAGCTCTAAACCACCTTTCTTTATGGGGTATTTTTTTCATTCTTCCAGTCAAAATTTCACTAAAGAGTCCGACTCCTTTTTTCTTACGAGGATAATCTAAAACAACATTCTTCATTGAAATTGAATAGTTCTCCTCTCCATCATCGGTGGAACTGGGTGGGATTATTTTTTCAGGTAAATTTAAAGATTCTGAAACGAAATCAAATTCATCTTCAAACAAAAATCCATCATCTGCGGTTCTTTCGCTTGTAGTCATATGAATTTCACCGCCTGTCTTTCTTTACGCATGAAATATATCGAACCAATCCAGAATATTGCAACAGTCGTCGTAAATGTAATTGCTAGATTGATTGTTGGTATTTCCAAAGGTGCGCCGGTAAATGCTGAGCGAATCATTGTGATGTACGTAGCCATTGGATTCACTAAAAGATATGCTTCTGCATATTGCTGAGGTATTCTGCCTCCAGTAATCATATCTAGCGGATAAAATACCGGTGAAAGATAAAAACTAATTCTCAGTCCGGTTGTGACGACATGCTCTACATCTCTTGCTTTGGTTTGTAAGATACTAGTAAAAAATGCCAAACCAGTTGCTAACATCAATATCATAATTACTGAGATTGGTAATAGAATAAGAAGGCGGTTGGGGCCCAATTGATAATTAATCAATAATGGAATGATTACTAAAAGGCTTAGAGAAAATTGGGCAAAATTAAATCCAGCCTTTGAGAATATGAAAATCTCTCTAGGAAAGTATACTCTTTGTATCAAAGATGAGTTTCTCTGAATACTTATTGTTCCATTAGAAAATGTCTTTGAAAACAATGACCAAGAAAGTATTCCTAGTAATATTGTCAATGGCCTGTAAGGATCTTCACTATCTGATAGAATTGCGAACAAAATGTAGAATGTAACTGTCAGTGCGAGTGGCTCTAAAATAGACCAGCCATAACCCAAAATCGAATTGTGATATCTTACCTTCAAATCCCTTCCAATAAAATGTTTAAGTAATTCCCGGTAATGGTTCAAATTTTTTATAATTTGAAAGGGAGAAGAAAAGAAAGGAATTTTTCCATCTCTGCGTAAGACCTTGCTTTCAGGGACTCCCATAAAAAGTCGTGATAGCAACTACCATTTGAATGAAACCGACTCGTAAGGCTGTCTTCAATCAGTTTCCAAGAATTTCACTGACGACCAGCATCGAACATTTCTCTGAGACTACCATCATTTAGCATCTCGAGAGCGATGTCTGACCCACCGATCAATTCTCCTTGAACAAATACCTGAGGCATTGTTGGGAAATCGGACCATGCACAAATCATTGGAATTGCTCTTGGGTCTGAAAGTACGTTGATTGAAGCAAATGGCTCTCCCAATGCTTGCAATACTTGTGCAGCTCTGTTAGAAAAGCCACACTGTGGCGCTCCAGGTTCTCCTTTCATGAACAAAACTAGTGCGTGTTCGTCTACGATTGCTTGCAATTCTTCAGGGGTCCATTCCATTCTTATTCCTCCTTATTCTGGTGTTTTTGTATTCGCTTGATATGAATTCCAGTCCCGCCAGCATGCGGATGGAATACAGTATCACCTGCGCTCTCAGCCTGTGTAGGCGTCATGCACTTCAAATCGATTGCGTGAATTGGATGAGGGATGTATGGCTTGAAATGATTCAAAATCAGTTTTTGCCTTTGCAGTGGCCTCATTCCTTCAAATGATTCAGCAACAATCCTGATGTGGAAGTGGTCTTGAGTACCGTTCAAATCTATTGCCTCAACTTGACAATCGGGAACAACTCCACGAATTTCTTCCTCCAACCATTCACAGGTCACCATAATGCATCCGAGAAGGGACTGTGCTTTGAACCATTGTCTCGTGCGAATAACTATGCGGAGGCCAAAATTAGCGAGAGATACGCTATGGTTGGCGTCTTCCGATGGCCTTTCAATCATTCTGGGTCTGATTGGCCAAATTATGCTTGCAAGAGCTCTATTACAATCTGAATACGGACTACTTGTTGTAATTCTTGATGCCTTTGCGACTATGTATATCCTCATCGATGCAGGATTGCCGACTTTACTTGCGAGAGATCTGCCTCGTCACCCAGGAGCTTCGCGCCGAGCAGTAAATCGTGTCTTGAAATTACAGATGTTCATTGCGCTTCCTTTCATTATTGCAAGTGCAATAGGTTCGGTTTTGATTTGGGATAATGTTCCAAAAACCCTGTTATTCGCTTGTGGATTTGTAGCATTTGGCCACATCATGTCCTATCCCCACAAGGCGATGTTGAGGGCTCTTGGGGAAGCAAGAATCGAGTCGTTTTTGAAATTATTAGAGCGCGCAATTACTACAGGATTATACTATATTTTCTTGACAAAAAACTACGATTCTCCAACAATTTATGCTACAGGATTTTCAATTGGCGTTTTTATTTCTCTAATTGGAACTTTTTACTTCGGATATCGGATATCAAGGGATGAAAAATCAGATTTGCCAGAGGCTTGGAATTCAAATAAATCGCTGATAATTTCTGCACTTCCATTTGCTGTCACTTTGGGAATTTTACCATATGTGACAAAGTTGGAAAAGTTCCTTCTTGCCGTCCTATCTTCCTATGAGGATGTTGGACTTTACCACGTGGCACAATTAGCATGGATAGCAGGGTTGATGCTTCCGCAAGCAATGAGAGCGGCATTACTTCCATACCTTGGCGAAGTTCGAGATAGGCCGCAACAATTCGCTTCTCGGATGTCCTATGCCCATCATTGGACGATTGCAATTGTTCCATTTGGTTTGATTTTTGGCCATGTGGTTGTTTCACTCTCTATTCCTGCATTTTTTGCTGCTGAATATTCAGATGCTGTAGCCGTTTTCGACATTCTCTTGGCGGGATGGGCAATTACAATGCTTGCAATCCCTTGGTATGTGGCTTTGCAAGCTGGGCGCAATCCCTGGAGATTCACTGGATTGATTGGGCTGATTGTTGTTTTTGCCGGAATATTTGGCTGGCTATTAATTCCTTCAAGTGGAGTGATGGGTGCTGCATGGGCAAGTGTGATTGGCACCTCAGTAATGCTTTCTGGGGCCAAATTATTGTGTGGTGATGATGAAAAATTGACTGACGGAATTGCTCTAGTTTGTATAGCGACATGCTATTTCTTATCGATTGGAAGCAATCTAGCGGTTATTGGGGTGCTTACAATGATTCCAGCATGGTCTTCCATTGATTACTTACGCTCTCAAAGTGGAATTTCTGAGGAAGAGTGATGCTCTGTCCGTTTTGTAAACGGTCCTCTATTGCATCGGCTAATTCGTTAACATCATGATTGTAGACCTCCATCCACTCACTCATATCTCCAACGTCCACTGAAACAACTGGACAACCACAAACAATCGCTTCTCGAGCAACCAACGGACCTGATTCCCTCGTAGAGGTGATCAAGCAAACATCCGCTGCCAACATCCTATCCCAAACCATAGTGCGGGGTTGCTTTTTCAAGGTCGTAATTCCTACCTTCCAGCCTCTGGTCTCTAGCTCTTCTCCCACCCTTAATGCCAAGATATGATTCTTTTCAGGACGCCTTGGGTCGGAAGGAAATAGAATATCGATTTTGGATTTTCTAAACAACTTGTTTGACTTCTTGATTTCGTTGTGCCATTCTTCATCGACGTTGACAAAGCAAGGTATCGTTTCTGAGTTAAAATTAGAGATGTTATCTGATACTACAACTAACTTTGAAGCAGATTTAGCGAGTGCTTCGATCCTTTTGGCTCTATGGTCATTTAATGCGACATGGAAATCATAGCCATGTACTACCGCTATCCAAGGAATTGAGTGCTTTTTTGCAATTTTTTGTGCGGTGTAAGCACAGGGCCATAGAGTATGACAAATTACCAAATCAGGCTTCCAATCTATGCTTATTCGCTTAGCGCTAGAGGCTGTAAGGCCAGGAAATTCAGGGAATTCCCAGTGCCTTCTTACCTCGACTTCAAAGTCACCATGAGTGTAGGATTTAGGTGCTTTAGCAACACCCTCCATCGTGGAACGTCTCGCCTCTTGCATTTTCAGCATCCTTGGTAATGTGTTTAGCACCTTTACCTCATGACCAAGCCTTGTTAGGAGTTCGACATGGTCGCTAACAAATGTCCCTCTAGCCCTGTTATCTGGTAAAGGAAACAACCTAGAGACTACAAGGATTTTCATTTACGATCACTTTAGTGCTTCGTGAATTATTGCTAGGTTGTCTGCTACCGATGCCTTATCATTGAATAATCCGGAGCCTACGACACAGTTTGAAACTCCCCAATCCCTGAGCATTGCGATATTGTGTGCCTTTACTCCGCCGTCTATCTGAATTTGAACAGGTCGGCCTCCGTTTGCTACTTGTTCATCAATAGCTTGCTTTAATCTGCGAATTTTAGCTTCGACAGTTGGGATGAAGGACTGGCCACCAAAGCCTGGATTAACGCTCATTATCAAGACCAAGTCAATTTCTGGCAATACCTCTAACGCAGCATCAACTGGAGTACCCGGATTCAGTACTACTCCCGGACTAGCACCGCCGGCTCTTATTGCAGTGACACATCTGTGAAGGTGCTTTACGGCTTCTACATGAACAGAAATGTTGTTACATCCAGCATCTATGTATTGCTGGAATGATTCTTCAGCATTCATCACCATCAAATGAGCATCAAAAATCGGTTTGTCGCCAAGCGCTTTGCGCAACTTAGCAATTACCGGTGGCCCAAAAGTCAAATTTGGTACGAAATTACCGTCCATAACATCTAGATGAAGCCATTCTAAACCAGCATTTACCGCTTCACTGCAAGCGTTTCCCAGGTCTGCTAAATCTGCTGTTAGGACAGAAGGCGCGATAATCACTACTTTCCCCTCATTTAGAGGCAAATGGGCCTAAGACATGAGCGTTGGGGTAAGCAAAGCCTCTTAGAGGAGCCCCAACAGGAGAGCGCAGGTGAGTTAATGGGCGAAGTGATTACTGCTGGCGATTCAGACTTTAACAATGCAATTTCATCCAATGAATGGGTACTAGTCGACTTTTGGGCACCATGGTGTGGCCCTTGTAAGGCATTGGGGCCAATTTTAGAACAAGTAGCTGGAGAGACTTCAATTACTGTTGCAAAGGTAAATACAGATACAGATTCTCAAAACGCTGCTAGATTAGGTGTAAGAGGAATCCCTGCGCTATTCCTATTCCACAACGGCTCTTTAGTAGCAAACCAAGCTGGAATGGTTCCAAAGCCTGCATTGATGAATTGGTTGAACCAACACATGACTGCTGACGATTTCTAAGCATCTAGCTTCTTTTTTCTGTCAGAATGAGGTTTTCCAACCTCTCGCAAAAAACGTTCTCTAAGCGCTTCATGCAGCCACATTCCTTCGTCCAGATCTAATAACAATCCATAATCAAGCAATCTTTGTGGTGGATTACCATTCCAGTCAACAGATTTTGCTAACTTATCCCATGGAATTGGTTTAGTTGCGACCGCTAAGGTTGCAAGTAATTCATATTCCTCTTTAGGCATATATTGCAGAATCTCCTCATCCAAGAATTTTAACCAATCTACATGAGTTGCATTGCCATACAATTCCAATAATTCCATTGCTAAAGGATGTCCTCCTGTGAGTCGATGTATTTCTTTAGCGGGCGGTACTTCTCCTTCCATATTTTCAACCCAAGTCGAAACCTCATCGACCGAGAGCCCTTGCAATGCCAATTCTTCGACTATCGAACGAGTGTGAACATCTCTTCTATCGTATACGTCTAGTGTGGTTCGGGAAATCATAACTATACGCAACGGTGCCTTCTTTGAAATGTCTAACAATGCCCCTATAAGGTCCCTAGATTCTTTTACGATGTGATGTATATCATCGAGAACTATCAACCAAGAAGGTGGAGGGCCGCCAGCATCTACAATGAATCTCTCTCTAATCGCTTGAGCATCTGTCAAATAAGCAAGTAACCTTCTTCGCCATGAATCAATATCGATTTCCGAACCGGGTGTTAACGGCAATGTTTCCATTATCTGATACGGGTCATGTTTGTCATCAACACCAAATCTATGCAATAGTGAAACCGCTAATCCTACTGTCTTATCCCATGGCTGACAGGGATACCAGCAAATTGACAAATGAGGATGGTTTTCTATTTCTGATTCCAACCAATTAGCGATGATTGTGGATTTTCCAATACCTGCAATCCCGTGAACAACCAAACATGGTGTTCCTTCACCAAACCAACCTCCAATTTTATTCAAAGTCTTTTTTCTACCATGAACAATTCTGGTCGTAGGTGGAGCAGTGTGGTATGTAGCATGAGCTCCTGCAAGTAATTTCAGACGCCCTGGAGGTGGCAGATCTGAATCTCCTTGTTCTTTCTTTTTTACTAAACCAAATCGGATATCTCCGAATGTCAGAACTCCTTCGTGTTGTGCATGTAATAAAATCTGTAATAATGACAATTCAGATTGTAGCCTATTCGGAACTTCATCTGCTGATACCTCCAATAGGCTTCCTTCATTGTCACGAATCAAAACCATGGTCGAGCCTAATTTTTGCGAACGAGTTTTTGCAAGTTCTCTTCCTGTTTCTGTCAATTGCCACGTTTTCTGTCTCCTATCATCTCCTCTAATAGAACGGGTATGCTCACTAACATGCCTTTGACGAAGAAGTGTTCGCATTGCTCTACTTACATTTGGTGGATGTTGGGCGCATGCTTCGGCAATACCTGGTCGGGTCAAGGCCGAGGAAACTACGAATCTGTCCGCCTGTTCATCCTCGTTCAACAGGTGAAGCAATATCCGGTCTTTGACCGCGATATTGACTCTAGGAAGGTCACCTGCCATGACACCTCGTAATGATTCTTACAATTCATACCTGCGGTTTTCATGAGCATTTTTAGAACATATAGGGTTAAAACCCTTTTATAGGGGAAATAACCGGGGTTTATGAGCAGGAAATTATTGGTATTTACAATTCTTTTTCTAATGATTTCTTCTACTACATTACTTCATACAGCAGCAGCAGAAGATAGTGATGGAGATGGAGTTGATGACAGCGTTGATGATTGCCCCTTTGCCTTTGGCAACTCAACAATTGACCGTACTGGTTGCCCCGACGCCGACGGTGACGGGCGTTCCGACCTCAACGACGCATGGACTTCACAGTATCCGAGTTTTTCGCTTGATGCAACCGTTGCTGCCACCACCAACATTTTCGATGCAGCCTATTCTCCAACGGGCGAGTTTGTTGCCATTCGTGAAAATCAACACATCAAAATTTACAACACGTCGACCCAAACCGTGCTCCAGACCAGCGCTCAAATCTCGAGTTCATGGTGGGGCAACCGATTGTCCTGGAGTCCCGATGGCACCATGCTCGCCGCCTCCATATCCTCAGGGGTTAACGTGTACTGGCCCTCGAACCGGACTGAAATCCAAACGGGTGTTGCCCCCACCGACCCCGGAAGCGTGCGTGATGTGGCGTTTTTCCCTAACGGCACCGGCTTCATTGCGGTCGGTGAGGGGTGGGGGTCCAACAGCGGGAAGGTCTACGCAGCCAGTGCAGTCAACGGCACAATCTGGCATTCGTTCCAACCCAACAGTGACTCGTCCTTCTCCTCAGTCGCCCTCTCTCCCGATGGTAGCCGTGCAGCCGTTGGTGGAGACGGTGTTGTGTATGTCATCAACACCTCTTCGTGGCAGGGGGGTCGCACCATCAATCACGGCTCGGAAAACGTGCGAGGTGTGGACATTTCTCCCGACGGCAATTGGATCAGCGCATGCGATGACACGGGACTTGCCTATCAAAGCACAGTTCTCCGGGTCTGGGACTTGGACAATGGCACCCAAGTCATGGCCAAGACTGGAACGTCCCGCTGCAGCGAGACTCGGTTCTCACCGGATGGAAGTCAAGTTGGGTATTCCTTCCACTTTTACACCGATGACGCGGCATCGGTGACCATCTATCACATCAACTCGAATGCGTTGGTGACTCGCCTCAGTGCCAGACCCACGGGCGACCCATGCACCGACACGACCGCTCCGCCAAATGTATGCGGGCGTATGTATGGATTTGACTGGCATCCCAACGGGCTGGACATCATCTCGGTCATGGGCCAAGACAACGAAGGGGTCTATTTTTGGTCGTCAAATTTGGATCCCGATAACGACGGTTGGAATTCAACCGACCAAGGTGATGGAAAGGTCGATGCATTTCCCGATGAGCCAACACAATGGGCTGATTCAGACGGTGACGGATACGGAGATAATGCCCTTCCTGCTCATCAAGGAGACCAGTGTGTAAACACCTTTGGAAAGAGCAAGGAAGACCGATTTGGATGCCCTGATTCAGATAATGATGGTTGGTCAGACCCGGAAATGGGATGGCCGGCTCATCCAGATGGAACTGCAGACAGATTTCCCAACGATCCAAAACAATGGGCAGATACTGACTTAGACGGATATGGCGACAATTATTACTACGATGTGCAGCAATTCACTGAACTACACATCAATCAATCAGGAGATGCTTTCCCAGGCAATCCTACTCAATGGAATGATTCGGATGGAGACGGATGGGGAGATAATTACCACGATTCCTCATGGGATGAATTCCGACCGCTTGACTGGCCGGGTGCATACAACCCTGCAGCAACTCAGGTAGACAAGTTCCCTCTCTTCAGATATCAGTGGAATGACACCGATAATGATTGGATTGGAGATGAACCTAACACTCCTGTATCCGATGCCTGTCCTAACCTATATGGCAACTCTACTCAAGATAGATTGGGATGTCTAGATTCTGATGGCGACGGTTGGTCTAATCCTTCAAGTGGAGCGCCAGCACATCCAGAAGGAGATGCAGATGCATTCCCTGACGATGCCACTCAATGGAGAGATACAGATGGTGATGGATTTGGAGACAACACTACCGGAAACAATGCTGATGATTGCCCGGGAGAATACGGAACCTCTAGCGTTGATAGAGTAGGTTGTCCAGACGTCGATGGTGATGGATATTCCAATGCAGGAGACCCATTCCCCCAAGATGGTACACAATGGTCAGACCAAGATGGTGACAATTATGGCGACAACCCTGATGGAAACGACCCTGACGCATTCCCATACGATTCGTCTCAGTGGAAAGACTCTGATGGAGACGGCTATGGTGACAGGCCAATTCCGCCCAACGGCGATATGTTCCCAAATGACCCTACACAATGGAGTGACATGGATAACGATGGTTTCGGAGACAATCTAAACGGAAACAAGGGAGATGTTTGTCCAGAAACCTATGGCAAATCTGAACTGCCAGGGGCTAGGGGGTGTCCAGATTCTGACAATGATGGCGTAGTTGACCCATATGATGCATTCCCTGATGATTTCTACCAACAAACCGACAATGATGGCGACGGATGGGGAGACAATCAAGATGTCCCAAACGGGGATGAATGCCCAGAGGAATACGGTACAAGTGTAAACCTGTCAATCCACGGAGGCCCAGACTCCGATGGTGATTCCTGGGCTGATGCACTCGAAAAATTCCCTGAAGATGCAAAGCAATGGGAAGATACCGATGGCGATGGATGGGGTGACAATTATGGTTGGGTTAACAAGACAATCGCTGATGAAGTGAATGAAGGCTTATTCATAGTAATTCGAGACCAGTGGGGAGACGCATTCCCTACAGATGCAAGCCAGTGGTCAGATACTGATGGTGATGGCTTTGGTGACAATCAAACAGGAAGCCTGCCTGATGCTTTCCCAGTTAGGGCTACACAGTGGGCAGACTCCGATGGTGATGGATATGGTGACAATCACGTCTTAGGATCTTTCCAACCAGATGAGTGCGAATTAAAGTACGGTGAGTCATTCACTGACTACTTTGGTTGCCCAGATTCGGACAAAGACGGTGTTTCAGACCAAACCGACCCATGCCCATACGACTCAACCATATCTATGGGAATAAAGGGGCAAGTAGCTTGTGCTTCGTTTGACGATGATGATGGCGATGGGATTCCAAACGAATTCGATATCGATTATGTCGGAAGTAGCGATGATGGTGGATGGGACATCGATAGTGAATTATTCATCCTAGGAGGATTGATCGTATTCTTGCTAGCAATAATTATCGTTGCAATGGTTGCAAAGCAAGCAGGTAAAAGAAAAGCGGCTTACAGCAGAGCAGAAGAGATGAAAGCCAATGCTATGATGGATGAAGAAAATGAGAGAAGACAGGAATGGATCGACTATTACGTGGCGCAAGGGGATACAGCCAAAGCGATGGAATTAGGTTGGACTCCACCACAAGAAAAACCGCAATGGCAGCAATATCAAATGGAGCAAGAACAAGCGCAGCAGGAAGCAATCCCTGACATGTTTAGCCTTGATGATCTTTGATTAGTGTTGTTTTGAGCGAGCCTTTTCTCTACGGGCTTTTTCAGCCAAACTATCATCAAATGCCAAAAAATCTAGTGAGTCCCATTTTTCGTCATCATCTAGTGCTAATAGGGCTTCGTTAGAGTTTAGTAAAGCATCAACCGTGATGTAGGTGGGATTGGATCCATCGGGCATTTGGTATTGATGGCCCGGTAAAACCAGCCAATCTTTTGGTAGATTTTGCATAATTTTTCTTAGATGAAGTAATGATTTTCTTTGGGCGATTACATCTCCACCGAACAAATCCGTGCGACCGCAGCGGCCCAAAAACATGCAATCGCCACTTATTACGACGCCCTCACCGATGAAAGTCATGTGCCCGGGCGTATGACCAGGAGTGCAGTGTGCTTCGAATACTAATTCACCAACTCTTGCTTCTACCGAGGTGAAATCATCATGATTCCACTCTTCGTTTGAAGGGCCATTCCAACCTCTTTTCCTCTCATTTTTGTGAACCCATATCGTCCTATCGGTTAGGCCTTCAACGCCCTTAGAATGGTCCCAATGAGAATGGGTCAACCACACGATTTCTAACTTCCAATCATTCTTTTTGCAGACGTCCAACCAATAATTTTCGAAGAATGGATCTATAATGCAAGCAATATTGGTTTTTTTACAAACAAGAAGATGGTTCAAATTATCCCAATCGCCTAACTGCGCCTGTAAAACAAAGATTTTTTCATTCTCGAATATGCAATCTGCCATCTTCCCTCACCAATAGGATGCACCAAACCCCTTCTAAGGGATGACGGACAAGAGTTAACCATGGGCCAAGAGCGCACGCTGGCAATTGTAATTGCTAGTCTCTTCGTTTTGATGGCCGGAGTAGGCGTGGCTCAATCGAGCCAAGTACAACTTGAGTCAGAGATAACTAACGTCCCAGAGAAGGGCTGGTTTGGTTCTGGAGATATCGTCCAAGTGGAGGCTACACTTTCCAATCTTGGTGATGCTACTTCGATTACCACAGACCCATCTTGTGAGAATGTTCTAAGAATTTGGAAAGATAACCAATTGGTAAAGGACGGTAGCAAATCCTGTGCGGGACAAAATAGAGGTTTGGACATCGGTGCTGGGGCGAGCTTGGCTCTAGATTTCTTGTCATGGGATTTGACCGACGATAATGGGAATCAGGTTTTATCAGGTGATTATCAAATAGAATACTTCATCCCAAACGAAGAGTTGTCATCTTTCAATACAGTGCACGTTCAAACGCCAGTTATCGTTCCTGATGGAGTGACCCTAGAAATCAGTTCAACCGCAAGAGATGGAGTGCATAAATCCGGATCTCCATCGATTATTACTGTAAAATTACATAATTCAAACACAGATTCGGTTAATTTGGACTTTAGCGAATGCATGCTAAACTTCAATGACATGCTGATGGGAGAATGTGGCCCATCGTCTCTAGATGCGCACGAACTGGTCACTATCGACCAATTTACAATAATCCCAGAGACTGGAACAAACTCATACGAGATCTCTTTGGGAGATGGTGTTTTAACTCAACAATTAATCATCGAGGCGGTTGAAAATAGTGAGATTACGTTCGATGAAAATCAGTTTGAAAACCTAGACATAGAATTAGAGTTTTCTGGTGACGAACAATTCTATGAATTGGACATATTTGATTCTGAAATTGTTCTAACGAACACTGGAGAGAATACCGTAGTTGTCAACTTCACAAACAGTTGCCGTGGAGAAATTTGGGTTGTAGATAAATTTGGAGATGTTGTTTACGATTCAAGAGACAAAAACGGCTGTGTTGAATTAGGAACACAGAACATCATTCCTCCAACGGAGAGCAGAAATATCCAGCAATCAGAATGGAACTTTTACGACAAGGATACTTGTTTGGTCACCCCTGGTGAATTAATTGTGATAGGCGAATTACCAGAAATGGGTAAATTTACTTCAGAGAGAATAAATTTCTACTATGAATCAAGAGCGAATTGTGAAACTCAAGACTTACAATTGATTAGTGAAATTACTGACATTGAAGATTTCACAATTTCATCAACTTTAGTTTCTGAAGAAGAAATTGAAATCACTTGGTTCACGCAATGTAACATGGAATTCATGTTGATGAATTTGACAAATGTATTGTTTGGTAGCCCACTGAATTGCGAAGATAACCTAACCAAAACAACACGATTCACAACACTGGATGTAGAAGATATCAAACTGGATATGAGTACTTACGAAGATGGAACTTATTTCATCAAAATAGATTCAACAAGCCAACCAAGATTCTCAATCACATCGAGTTTTGAATGGGTCAATCCAGATAAACAAGAAGAAGAGATTACTGAAGAAGAAGTTGGAGAAGTAATCGAATCGCGTTTTGTTGCAGGCACATGGGGTTCAACCTCAACCAACCTTGGAACTTGTTGGTTCCTAGACACTGCTGATGAAGGTATGCTAACTCTTCACTCCGCACCTGGCTTTGTCACGTGGTTGCCAGAGAGAGGATTGAGTGGACAATACATAGTGCACGAGACCGAACCTGCACCAGAATGTTCTGATTTCAGTTCGCCTTCCATAGTTATCGAAGAAATACTCACTGAAGAAGCGCCAGAAATAATCGTTGAAGAAAGTGAGGTTGAGCAAGAAATTGTCACGCCAATCGAAACTTCTGATGATGAAATAAGTCCAGTAATTATCACTGCAAGCGCCGTTATTGTGAGCACTGGAATCCTTTCTCTCTTGGTCGCATTCATATCTACGAATGAAAGCTTGAGAATTCCAACAACAGCGGCTGGATTATGGTTGCTTGGCTTGATAGGAAAAACCAACGAAACCAGTGATGGAAGATATCAGCGAGGGCGTCTGATGGGGTATCTAACAGCGAATCCAGGTTGCCACTTCAGAGCACTAATGGCTGCATTAGAGATGTCAAATGGTCAGATTACACACCATCTTAAGATCCTAGAAGACGAAGATAGGATTTGGCGAAAGGCTGATGGAAGACTGGTTAGATTCTATCCTTTCACTTCCAATTTACACCCCGGACTTGATGAAGGTGAATTGCCAATGCCTCCATTATCTCCAGACCCTAATAGTCTGCAAGGTAAAATCTTGAAACTGCTCGACCAAGATGGAACCATGAACAAATATCCTACTCAAGTGGACCTTGCCCACCGCTTAGAAAAATCTCAGCAACTGGTCAGTCATCATCTCAGAACATTAGAGAATTATGGGCTTGTTGAAAAGAAACGGTCGGGTGTAAAAAACCGATATAAATTGACAAAAGAAGCACTGTTCCTATTAGAGACAACTGAATATTAGTTGTAGATGGGTTCAAGTTTAATTTGTTTCTCGACAGACTGTTCCGAAAGGTAGAGAGGGTGCTAAATGAGTGAATATACTCCTCAAACAACTGAATTGACCTGGCAAGAGGCCTGGGGAGATTCAAAACTTTTTGAGACAGAATATACTCAAGGAAATCCAACCTTCTATTGTCTCGAAATGTATCCTTACCCTTCAGGAAAAATGCACATGGGGCATGTTAGAAATTATTCGATTGGAGACGCTGTAGCCCGATATAAGCGTTTGATGGGCTTCGATGTATTGTATCCGATGGGATTCGACTCTTTTGGTATGCCAGCAGAAAATGCTGCTATCGAAGAAGGTGGACACCCCCATGACATCACTGAAAGAAATATGGCATCGATTACAAAACAGATCAAAAGAATGGGCTTCTCATATGATTGGAGAAGAATGGTGAAAAGCCACGACCCAAACTACTACAGATGGAACCAGTGGTTTTTCTTAAAATTCTTTCAAACTGGATTGGCGTATCAGGAGTTTGCACCAGTAAACTGGTGTAATTCCTGTAATACAGTACTCGCCAATGAGCAAGTAAAGGCTGGACGCTGCTGGAGATGTAATGGACCTGTTGTTCAAAAGGAAATGAGTCAATGGTTCCTAAACATCACAAAATATGCTCAAGAATTACTAGATGGACTCGAAGAAATCAACTTCCCAGACAATGTCAAAGCCCTACAACAAGACTGGTTGGGGAGGTCAGAGGGCGCTGAAATTGATTTTAAAATCGAAGGCAGAGATGAAATTATCAGCGTCTTTACCACTCGCCCTGACACTTTATTCGGAGTCACTTTCGTGACATTAGCACCAGAGCATGAACTTGCAGAAATGCTGGTTAAAGGCACAGAATATGAGGCGGATTGGAAAGATTTGTTTGACGAAATTACTGTGATGAGCGAGTTTGATAGAATCAAAAATATGGGCAAAAAGAAAGGTGTCCCAACAGGGACTTTTGCAATCCACCCCCTAACCGGTGAAAGAGTTCCAATCTGGATTGGAAATTTCGTAATTGCCTCCTACGGAACTGGAGCTGTAATGGCTGTTCCAGGCCATGATGAGAGAGATTTTGAGTTTGCAAAGAAATACGAAATCCCAATCAAGAGAGTATTGGTCATGAAAGAAGATGCAGACCCTTCATCCGAACTTGAACATGCAGAAGTCGATGACGGTTGGATGGTAAATTCCGGCATTGAAGGATTCGATGGCCTATATGGATCAGAAGCGAAGGCAGCTGTTTGTGCAACCCTAGAAGAAAAAGGCCTCGGAAAAGGTGAGATTAACTGGAAGATTAGACCATGGCTCATCAGTAGACAGAGGTATTGGGGTACTCCTATTCCGATTATTCACTGTACAGATTGTGGAGCAGTTCCTGTACCAGAATCTCAATTACCAGTCGAATTGCCACGAGATGTTGTCTTTGATGGTAAAGGAAACCCACTAGAATCAAGTGAAAGTTTTTGCAACGTAGATTGTCCAAATTGTGGAGTTCCTGCCAGAAGAGAAACCGATACAATGGATACATTTGTTGATTCATCTTGGTATTTCTTGAGATATACCGATGCAATGCAAAACGAAGTTTGTTTCAACAATGATATTGCAAACCATTGGATGAATGTCGACTTTTATTGCGGAGGAATCGAGCACGCTCAGATGCATTTGATTTATGCAAGATTCTGGACTAAGGCCCTAAGGGATGCCGGCCTCCATAATATTAGTGAGCCTTTCAATGAACTACTTTGTCAAGGAATGGTAAACAAATCTGCACCTTGGTGCGATACTTGTGCAATTACACTGAATGTATCTCATTCGGGAGGGAATTGCCCACACTGTGACACCCCACTTGGAGAAAGAAGTGCGAAGATGAGTAAGAGCCTAGGTAATACCGTTTCACCTGAAGAAATGATTGAAAAATATGGAGCAGACACGGTGAGGTTGTTCATTTTGTTTGCAGCTAACCCAACTGCAGGAATGGATTGGTCCGATTCAGCATTGGAAGCAAATTACAGACAGGTTTTGCAACTAAACGGAATGCCAGATTCTATACTTGAATGGGGCGAAGAAGAAACCGAAATCGACGATTGGATGAAGGCGAGACTGAATCAAAGAATCATCCAATGGCAAGATGCCATGGATAATTACGATCTTCGTGGCGCTGTCGAAACGAGCCATTTTGAATTGGTCAAAGACATCAATTGGTATCTAAGAAGAGGTGGAAACAACCGAAAGGTCGGCTTAGAGATACTAGAATCATGGACCCACCTAATTTCTGTGGCTACGCCTCACCTGGCGGAAGATTGGTGGAAAACCATCGGAAATTCTGATTTGATTGCTGGCAGAAAATTCGACACTCCAAATGGATTGAATTCAGAAGAGCTTAGGATTTTGGAAAATGAAACCTATCTTCGCAGTTTCTTAGAGCAAGGTAGAAAGGTTGCCAAAATCGCATCTAAACACATCGAGGGCGCATTAGAATCTGCAATTGTGCATATTTCTAGGCCATGGCGTAGAGAATTGGCAAAGAGTGCAATCGAGTACCTAGAAGAAGGAAATAACATCAAATCTTTCGCACAACATCTCTCAACTCTATCATTTGCTCAAGGCGACAATAAAGGTGAAATTATGAATTTCTGGGGCAAAAGGATGCTGCCTCAAATATTCAAATGGTCCGACCCAGAAAAAGACATGATTGCAGGTGGCCTAAACGAAGGCGAGGTATTAGAAAACGCCTCAGGATTCATCTGTAGCGAGTTGGGCATCTCCTCCATCGTCATCGAGAGTGGATTCGACGACGTCGGAAGAAGCAGTGCTGCTCTCCCCTCGCTCCCGCTATCGTTTACAGTTGATTGATTGGAAGCATATTGCTTAGGAGAAGCATCTGGCTCCGGTTTGAAATTAATGTATAACGCTGCTAAAATGGTTATTCCTGTCAATGAAAATAATACCCAAGTTAGGTTAGATGAATCTTCAGATTCAACATTATTTTGTACATTGTTTTCAACTTCTATTTTACAGCCGGTTGAAGATACTCTCTGACCAGCTGGCGTATTCGGGCAGAGGTCATCTAAGTTGTGAACGCCATCATTATCATCATCTAACTGGATTCCTGAACAGCCTTTAGCATCAACTTCTAGGCCACTTTGTGTATACTTACAATCATCTTCTGAATCAAGAACTCCGTCATTATCATCATCATCATCTTCTGTTGTATCAATACAACCATCCTGATCGATATCCATTCCAACTCCAGCTATGCCTATGTATCCTTTAGGACAATTATCTTCAGAATCATCAAAACCATCTGCGTCATCATCGCTGTCTTCGATTTCGTCATGGCATCCATCGCCATCATAATCAAAGGATACATCCCAATTGGTTTCTCCCAATGGGCAATCGTCTGACAAATCTAAAACGCCATCACCGTCATCGTCTGAATCTCTATCTGAATCTCTACAACCATCTTGGTCTAAATCGGTCACTGGATTGCTTTCCCAGGTAAATTGGTCCGACGGACAATTATCATCGACATCATCGATTCCATCTCCATCAAGGTCTGTTTCGCAAGCATCACCTATGCCATCGCCATCCAAATCTGATTGGTCGTCAGCAATAAGTGGACATTTGTCTAATTGGTCAACATATCCATCGCCATCTGTATCTAAATCTTCACAGCCATCTTGATTCTCATCGTTTTCAATTGTCGAAACCCATCCTACCGGGCCTTCTGGGCACTGGTCGTACGGGTCCAAAATGCCGTCCTCATCATCATCAAGGTCTTCTGTAACATCCCTACAACCATCTCCATCATGGTCGGTATTTGGTGCTGAATTCCAATCTATTTCACCCGGTGAACAATCATCATAGTCATCAATAACTCCGTCACCGTCATCGTCGTCATCGCAAGCATCACCATACAAGTCACCATCTGAATCTGTTTGTTCTGGATTAGCAACTCTAGGACAATTATCAATCCCGTCAGTTAAACCATCTGCATCGTAGTCTCTTGCGTATGACATAATTCCTACATCAAAGCCTCCATTGTGCTCTAATGTAGAATTGAAAACATCTACTTGGCCTTGATAGATGAAGCCAACAACAGGGGTTTCATTTTCACCTAATTCTATTGAGATTGGCACATCATCCCCGGTACTGCCAGTCGTTAAAGCCCACAACCATTCGCCATCTGAATCCATTTGACCAACGAAAATATCTCTTTTTATCCAATCATTATCAGTCTCATTAAGAACATCGACTCCGAGAGTAAAACTGTCTGTGTGGGTTCCTGCCACTAAGATTTCATCGCGATTGTCTACAAGAATAGTTTCTATTGACTCCCAGCCGCTATTACCATAACTTGAAACATCGGTCCAAATTCCATTTGAATCTAATTTGCCAATGAACATATCCCACCAACCATTGGAGGTTTTGTTAATAAATCCGAACGAGGCTGTACCTTCGAACTGACCAACGGCATACACATTACCCTGACTATCTACTGCACAATCGTTTACCCAATCATCGCCAGTACTGCCGGCGAATGCTTTCCAAGAGTAATTACCTGTAGTATCCAATTGTGTCACGAAAATATCGCTACCGCCTGTTGAGACCTGTGGATCGATTATCTCAACTGTATCTAGGAAGGTTCCGACTACATGCAAAGATCCAGTTCCTGAAAAGCACATTCCTCCAAAGGGTTCTATGCCAAGAGGTGAATTGATTTGGTTCACCCAAAGCAAGTTGCCGTTTTGGTCATAACTAACTATTCCTAACGAATTACTGTCACCACCGATTAAGAATAAGTCTTCAATGAATAATTGTTGTTGGAAAAATATGCCAATGCTAATTGTTCCACCATCATCACTGACCGCTAAATCGAAACCCTCTGTTCTAAATTCATTGGAAATTTGACGAACCCAGATTGGACTGATTGTATCTCCGATGTATGTTAATCTAGCAATAAAAACGCCGCCATCGTCAGACGCATTTCCTTTTGGAAGAGTGAACGAACTTGTGAAATTCATTTGGCATTCAATCCCAGCTGTATTTTGACAAAAATGGCCTAGAAGAATAATGTCTCCAGATGAATGCAGCGATATTGCATTTAATCCATCTGTTCCATTACTTCCAAATCCATAAACTGAAGTCCAGGTTCCATTCGGACTGGCCATAGCAATAAACAAGTCGACGTCGCCTAATTTGTCGGTTGCTTCAACGCCGATTTCGTCAAACGAAATTGAAGTTGAGAAAGTTCCACCAACTACTAAACTACCATCCTCTAAGATAACGTGCCCTGCAAGATTATCTGATTCGAAGCCTCCACCTGAGATAGCCCAACTATCAAGACTAGATGATTGAGCTAGCGGTAAAAATGAAATTGTCAAAAACAAAGTTAAGGTCAAAGCAACAATGCGTCGCATGGATTGACATTTACTCCACACTATTCAAATCTTGTATTATCTGCACATAATTTCAATTCCTAAATTCATTTAGCACGTGATATGGGCAAAGACATTTCAGTCACAGTAAGGCGAGAGATGTCTGCAGGAGATGTGGAAAAGGCCCTACAAAAATTCCTGACTCCTTCTACTTGGCCAGATTGGAATCGTAATGCCGACGCTATGGTTGCTACTAAGGCTGATTCATTAGATGAGGGCGATTACATCGCAACTCATCAAATCATCAAGGGTTCCCTAATCGAGGTAAGATGGCGTATTACAGACATTAGGAAGGGTGACGGTTTCGCTGAAATTACCTTTGATACCGATGGCATGAGCAGGAATGAAAGGCCAATTGGAAAAGGCCTCAAAGATCTAAAGATTTGCATTACCTTCCTTTCTGAAACTGATGGGGGGATTGAGATTCATTCAAGTTGTACGATTTCTTCTCTAATGCTAATTTTTGCTAACAAGATAAGAGAATATCTAAATCGGCAGGCTAACGATTTATTGGATGATTTAGAAAAATCAAATTAGCCGGTGCATCTATGGTGTTCCTAGTTAACCAATCTTCATGGCGGAGAATGGTGGCAAGCGCAATGGTTCTCGGCCAAAAAAATCTAAATCAGACTCGAAAAAATATGGTAATTCACCAAAAAAAGAATTACTCAAGCGCCATTTGGAATACAATGAAAATGCAAAACAAACAGCAAAGAATAGGTTCGATATAACCCCCTTCCAATTGGAATCCCAGTGGATTTTGCAAAGCCAGAAAATCACCAATTTGATTGGGAAAACAAGCCTGTGCCATTAAGAACAGAAGAAAGGCTTGCAAAAGTTGTTGTTCGAAAAGGTGAGTTCGGTTGGCTTGATGATGATAGAGTTGACGAAATAGGTGAATTTGTAAAAAATCTCGATATGACACTAGACCAAGCATTGTCTTTGAGGAGTGCACTTTTGCAACAAAAAACCGTTTACTCGCACGGAAGATTGCAATCAAAGGGAAAAATGATGCTACGATTATACAAAGAAGGTTTAGGTGTAGTCGATTTATCGAAGAGATTCGATTTTCCTCCAATGAATATTTTCAGAGTTATTCTCAAAGAAATGGGTTGGTCAAAAGCCAGGATAAAGGATACACTGAGAAGTCCTTCTAAGTTTAAAACTAGAGAAAAGAATGAATTCGAAGAGGCCGAGAAAGCAGACAGAGTAAGCAATGTCGACCAATCAGAAACGCATGAAAGGGCAGACCTTTTTGAAGAAATTTTAGCTGATTGGTTTGAAGCTCAAGGAGTTAAAGTAAGAAGACAAAATGAAATGGTGAAGGAGCAAATGAAAGTTCACGGAAGGCCTGTTAACACACCTGATTTGTTATTCTTAGATCATGTCACAATAAATGGAGAGCCGATTGCATGGATTGATGCAAAGCACTTCTATGGTTCGGATGTTGATTTCCAACGAAAGAAAATCGCCAAACAAGCAACTAGATATGTTGAATCCTGGGGCCAAGGTGCACTAGTTTTTAGACACGGGTTTTGTGATAATTTACATATTCCTGGAACGATTTTACTCGATTCAGGTCCTCTAGACCTTTCAGAATTAACCAGTTCTACTGAATAAATGTCAGAGCAGTCCCATAACCGTGATTGTTGATTTTTGATGCGAGTTCGCTAAAGTCTACTTCTTTTGTAATATTCTTCGGTACAACAATCATTGATGTCCCTAACATGCAAAGATGGCAAGACATATTCTCTCCCATTTCTGCAATCACTTTTGAATAAAGTTCGGCTCTTTCTGATTCTTGTAATAAGCCAGAATTAATTGCGAAGACATCGGCTTGTTGTAGTAGTAAAGGCCAAACGCTAGAATCCCAATTGTATTTTTTCAGCCTTGAAACGATTGATTCACCAGCCGAAGTGATATTCTTTTTCCAAATCTTGTCATTGATGTAATTCGATGTATGTTTACTTTGATTCAAGTCCCAAATCAATAATGCGGGTGCGGCAACTGAAAATGACCGAGCCTCGCCTGGTAGGGGTGGGCAACCGGGGAATGTCCGTAATGCACACCCTCCAGCCCACAAACCCAACACGTCTCCTAAACCACTGGAATGTTGCCGTTCAATTCGGTGAGCGAGTCTAGCTAGTTGTCCTTCGTCGCCTTTATCGAATAATTCGCCAAGGGCTAGGCTGGTTGCTAACAATCCTGCAGCAGACATCCCAAATCCTTGAGATAATGGCAACTGTAATTCAACCCTTAGGGAGATGTTATCTGAAATTTTGAATAAATGCCTGAATGCCTCTAACAAATCTGAATAAAGTTTATTGGAAATTTCTGAATTATTACCAAACATATCAATTATCTCGAATTTATCCTCTTGTGATAATCCAACACTCACTATGACGCCATGCTCCAAACATAGGCCTGCTCCTTTAGATCCTGATTTCTAGGCAATATTGAATCCGAATGAATTGAGAACAATAAGGTGACATGGCCACCAACATGAACTGAAACTTCATCCATTGAAACACCGTAAGAGAATCAGAACATCATAGTTCTGTTTCGTTGATAGATTAACTAATCTAATCAAGCTAATGCTGTGTCAATTTCACCGGAAATCTTGTCAAAGCGGGAAACTAATTCTTCACATGCTTTTGTTGAAGATTTCTTCAGGGGATAGAGAACCATCAGATTCGAACGAAAAGACGTATTCGTTAGGAATATCTTCCATTACGATTGCATCTGCAAAGTCTTCCTCTCTTCCTGTTCCATAACCGACTTGGTGTAGTGCTTTTTCTAAATCTAGAACTGCATCTACATCTGTACATTCCTTGTTCTTGAACATTCCAGACTCGATTTTTCTTCCTGACTTTGAAGTAAGGTTTAGGTCGAATAGAACTTTTGCTTTTGTTGCATTCTTCAATACAGCTTTTTGACGAGGTTGGAATGTGACTGCTGCTGCAGGGCTCCACTTTGCGTGATCTCTGCCTCTACCCAGGGTAGCATATGCATACAACTCAAGGTATTGTCCATTGGACAATACGGTAATTGGAATTTTCTTGTGCTCGTCCTTGATTTGTAATTTGGTTTCACCAAGTACATTCAAATCCTCTGCATAAACAGTGATCAATTCATCACCTTTGCCGGATGGCCCCTTCTTCGAAAGGTGGTAGATGATTTGTGAAAGAGGTGAACCCCACTGGTCCTCTGGGAGATTCTCATTGTTTGGGTCATCTTCTGGGAAGCAAAATTCGTCCAAGAATGTTGGAACTGGTATCATTGCTAGTCTGTGAGAAAGAACTTCATCAGACAATACATTCACAGATTCGATGTAATCTCCATTTTCATCTTGAGTGACACCTTGTTCAAAACGAACTTTGGTAATTGCCATCTTTGGAACATCTGCGATAATTGCTCTCCTCAAACTGTTAACTTGAGCAGCGTTGGTATCTGACAATAGAATTCGAATTTTTTTTTTCCTTAGGCCAACCATCTACAATTTCTGCTTTCACAAAATCACCTCCACATCAGACACGTCGACCACGTCGACCGCCCTTCTTTTTGGTACCATCGTGTGCGATTGGAGTGACAACCTCGATTCGAGTCACGGTCACACCTGCACGAGTTAGTGATCTAATAGCTGCTTGAGCACCTGGGCCGGTGTTGTTGGATTTGTTGCCACCTGGCCCTCTGTATTTCACAATCACTTGACTGAATTCTTTCTCTTTTAGAGCATCAGCCATTCTTTCTGCTGCGGGTTGCCGCGAATTGCCCTCCAGAATCCTTGGAAGATTTGACAACTTGGCCACCGGAGCAGGTTGCGATTGTTTCTGCTCCCGTTAAATCGGTTGCAGTAAGAAGTACGTTATTGTAGGAAGAGAAGATGTTGACTATTGCCTTGCGCATCATTCATCGCCTCCAGGTATTGTGTCCTCTGCTGCAGGTGCGTCATCTGCTGATTCATTGACTACTGTTGCGTCGGATTGTGAGAATTCTGGGTCTACTTCTTCGGATTCATACTCCGCAGATTCTCTTACACCAGCGATTGTCTTTCTGATTATGTGAGACTCATCTCGAAGATTAGATTGTGGATGATATTGGATTTCCTCTTCTTCATCCCTTGAAACCGGGTAGGATGGAATTGTGACTTTTTGATTTCCGATGCATATTTGCCCATGGACAACCAATTGTCTTGCCTGCTTCATTGAGCATGCTAATCCCTTGTAGTAAACTTGTGCTTGAAGTCTCCTGTTTAGGATATCTTCTGCAGATAGTGACAAAATGTCGTCAAGGATTGCGTCGCTTGAGATCAGCCCTTTTCTGTAAAGAGATGAAAGCATTGCTTCTTTTTCTCGAGCATAGTGACCTTCAGAGGTATCAACTCTACCAATTAATTTCATCGCTTGTCTTCTGATTCTTCTCAGTGCAGATTTTGCTTTCCAGATTTCAGTCATGTTCTTTAGACCGTGGTTGGCCTTAATCGCATGCTCTTCTTCAATCCTATCTGCTTTCCAAGGATGAGGTGGTGTGTCATATTTTGGTCGAGAAAATTTTGGATGTCCCATGCTCTATCCCTCAATCACTTCTTTCTCTGTACTCCCAGAGTTAGTCCAAATCTACCATTGGAACGACCGCGCTGTCCACGGACCTTATGGCCGCCAGCGTGTCTAATTCCTCTGTAGCACTTGATTGAACGTAGACGAGAAATGTCGTCTTCACGCATCAATTTCAAATCTTGGCCAGCAAGGTGCAATTCATCCCCGGATTCCAAATCTCTTTGGCGGTTTAGCATCCATAGTGGCACGTTTTGAGCGTAATCATCGATTGCTTGACGAAGTTGTTCTTGTTGAGTAGTGTCGAGGAAACCTGCTTTCATTGAAGGATCGAATCCTGTAATGTTGCAGATGTTGACTGCAGTTCTGTTACCGATTCCCTTTACTGCGGTTAAAGCTGTTCTTAGGGGCTTTAGACCGTCAATATCAGTATCAGCCATGCGGAGCATGTAGGAAAAGTCATCTCCCAAATCCTGATTGTTTGCCATTAAATTTCACCTTAAAACGCGTACAACATGATGTCGAGCGACTTCCCGACAAACCACCCCTATATCAAGACCGCGATTGACAATTTGCGAGACTGCGCCTCGAATTAGGACAAGATAAAGTAGCGATTCGGAGTACTATAAGGCATTATTCATTCAAGGCAAAGAAGTAGCATCGAATCATTTGGATGTTTAGCCACAAAACCGGTGTGCCGTCCGCCAAATGCTGCCAATTGTCTATCCAAACTACCCTGAAGTTTTGGTTGGTCCTCAGGATGCATAGGAATTCTTAGAGTTAATTTACCAAATCCACACTCTTTTGCAGCGTCGATAATTTGCCTCATATTTTCCATCGATAACTCGCAATGTACTAATTTTACAATCTTTCCAGAGGCTTGAACTAGCAATCTCTCAGAATCAGAGGAATATGTGATTTTTTGTGAATGTTCAATTTGCGGCCTCCTTCCCTCTGTTATGCTCCAGTTTATTTCGCCGCCTTGAATTACATTGGAAAGGAACTCCTCTGCAAGGCCAGATTCAACCAACGCAGCGTCAATTATCGATACAAAATTCCCTTTTCTTGGCAACATTTTTACCGGTGAAATCAAAGTTTGTTTACCATCTAAAATGAGCGGTTTTTGTTTGAAATCGGGAGGAATTCTAACAAATCTTCTCGGTGTATTTTCGACTGAAATATGACCTATCCATAGGGAAAGTCGGTCGATTCTTCCACCCCCCTACTGGTCCAAACCCATGTTTTGCTTACATCTGGCCAAATTTTGTTGACGATTTCTTCGATTTCCTTTCTTTGGCTATCCTGTAATCTCGGAGAAAGATCGAGAAGAATTGCTGGGCCTTTTTCGGTTGAGTTTAGATTGTCTTTCCACGCAGATAATACCGTATCTATGGGGGGCTGCATTTCATCGATGCTGTGGGTTCTTGAATTCCTAGGCCTAGCTGGGTCCAAGTGTAGGAGGCCCACTTGTAAATTTGGAACGGGTTCTGTTCCATCTCCAAAGATAATTTTAGATTCCATTAATGTGTTACCAAATCCGTGAGCGGATACTCTGTTTAGATTTGCGCAAGCCGCTTTAGCAGTATTCTCATCCAACTCGATTCCAACACCTTTTTTCCAAGCATAGCGCAATATGCTGCTAACTGAATTCCACTTCCACATGCAGGGTCGAGAATTTCACCGTCAGGCAAACCTATTTTGCGAATCTGTTTCGCTCTCTCAACAGCTACCTGCCAAGGAGTTGCTAGTGGTTTTGCTCCATCGGCAAAATGAAATTCTAGACCAATAGGCGCTGAAGGGTCCTGTATCGTAGGACCTGAAGTATCGGCTTCATATGGAAGCATATCCAAATTATCACCCAGAGATATCCGACCTGCAGAGAAGACTTTCAAAATAAATTCCTTGAGAAGCAAATGCTTCTTTTCCACCCTCTTCGCGGTCGAGGATACTAATGACTGCGACCACTTTGCAAGCCGTTTCAGATTCGATTCTTTGAACTGCCTGAATTGCAGAGCCCCCTGTGGTAGTAACATCTTCCAAAATTATCACATCTCCGCCGTTAGTTATGGAAGCGCCCTCGATGCCTGGTGGATTGTTGGTTTTTCTTCCACCTCTTCCTTTTGCTTCTTTTCTAACCATGAAACCCAGCCTTTTGGATTCGTAATCGGTTGCGACAACAAGGGCGGTTAAAGGCACAGCACCTAGTTCCAATCCCCCGACAAAATCTGCGGAAATTTCGTCACATCTTTGATTCATTAATTCTCCAACAATTCGTCCTGCTTCTGGATGCATCATCACCGGCTTCATATCGAAAAACCATCTTGAAGTCCTTCCACTAGCCAATGTAAAGGCATCATCAGACTGCCCATCTAAAAACGCTAACTCTCGAACTAGTTGTACTAGCCTTTGCCAACGGGCATCGTCTTTCAGTGACGAAGGTACTGACATATTGCAAGCCATCAATTTGAAGCGAATGAACCTTTTCAATGAGAGATAGTTGTTGTGGCAGACCTTATGAGCCACCGGTTTAACCGAGGATAGATAGCGATGTCAACAAGCGGGGGGGGGAGGGATTCACGACCCGTTGATTGGTATTGATTTGAAAAGAATTCAAAAAGAAATTGACGATTATCAATTATGGCTCGATGATAGGACTGAAGAGGCCTACAAAATTGCTGAAATCGCAAAGAAAAAAGGCCTAGATTTCTCAACAACGGTGGAAATTCCACGTGCGTCTGACCTAGCTAGTCGAACTGAAAAGTTGTTGATAGAACACCTTGATGGTTTTGAGGTTGCAGATGATATTAGGAAATTCCTACTGGATAATGATCGTGAGACGACCTCGATAAAAATGGCCGCTCAGGTGGCTAAATCATTCAAAGAAAATGGATATGGACTTCAGAAAAGTATCGATGTCGGCCTCAGAGTAGGATTAGCAATTCTTACTGAGGCTGTCTTAGTGGCACCACTCGAGGGAATCAGCGAAGTTAGATTGTTGTCAAATGTCGATGGCTCTCAATTCGTATCCGTTCATTTTGCTGGCCCGATTAGAGCGGCCGGAGGCACCGCACAAGCATTAGCGGTATTAATCGCTGATATGATTAGAATCGAACTAGGGGTTGATGCCTACAAACCAACTGATGAAGAGGTTGAAAGAGTGAAAGAAGAATTCGGTCTTTATCGTAAAAATTTGCAATATCGGCCTTCTCCTACTGAAATTGACACCATAGTGCGCGCGTGCCCAATTATGGTTAATGGCGAGTCCACCGAAGAAATTGAGTGTGCTGGATACGGCATAGTAAGAAACATCGATGAGCCAAGAATTAGAGGAGGAGTTCTTCTTGTAATCGGAGAGGGTTTGTGTCTCAAGGCTCCTAAAATTCAAAAACACACTGAAAGACTCAACATACCTGGATGGGATTTCATCTCAAAATTTGCAAACAAAGGCAAAGCAGACTCGGAAAAGGAAGATGTGAAGGCGTTCAAATCTCGAATGATTCCAATGGATGAAAAATTCATGAAAGACATTATCGCGGGCAGGCCTGTATTCGGTGGCCCGCTAGTCCCTGGTGGATTCAGATTGAGATACGGCAGAGCAAGGCCTTCAGGGCTGGCTGCTGGTTCTTGTAATCCAGCAAGTATGGCTGCAATGAATGATTTCCTTACAGTTGGTACTCAAATGAAAATTGAGAGACCGGGGAAGGCATGCGCAATTACACCTTGTGATATTGCAGATGGACCAATGGTGATTTTGAAGGATGGAACTTTCAGGAAATACGATGACATTGAAGAATTCAAACAGATTCGTGATAATGTATCATGCATTTGGGATAATGGCGAATTGGTGATGGGATATGGCGAATTTATGGAAAATAACAAAAATTTGGTTCCTGCTGGATATTCGATTGACTGGTGGGCTGCAGATCTTTTAGATGCATTGGATAGCGGCCAAGCAATCGATGATTTCTGCAAGATTATGTCATGTAAGAAATCAGACATTCCTAACGGCATTCCTGGAACCCCACTGAATAGTGAATTGGATTTGATAACGAGGTTTGAAATTCGAAGAAATTGGAGAGATTATCTTATTCAGCAAAAACCATCTTGGGAAGCATCGAAAGAAATTGCAATCAGGTTTTCAACCTCTCTTGTAAGCCCTCACAACCCATGGTGGAAAGATTTGCCAATTGAATGGACTTTGGCCCTTATCAAATCTTTAGAAATGGCAACAATAAGAGAAGGAAATTTGATTTTTATTGATGGAGTAAAGGGTTGGGACCACAAGAAAATGGATATTTTACAGCCTGAATCTGTCACTAAAATCGATTATCAAAATGTAGCAGGTCTTCAGATTGAAATTGAAGACGCAATCTTCTCCGAAGAGATTCCCGAAGGTTGGACATTTGTTCAACATGGTTTAGCAAAAGGTGCTGCGCTGATTTTAGGAATGGAACATCATCACGATGGAAATAATTTGGTAATAACAAGCGGCTGGCAAGCAATGTTAGACGGGTTTGGATTCAATTACAAAAGTAAGAAGCCAATTAAAATCGAAAATTCGGAAGCCGTATTCGAATCTCGAATTTCTGAGCTGAGGCAGGCAAAAGAAATTCTTGAAAGGGAAAATTCAAGATTATCAGAATTGCAAAAGAAACGCTCCACTGCTAGGATTGCTGCAGAAACAAATGCCAGACAGAGAGGTCTAGGTATTGCCGAAACCGACATGATTGGGCAACAAGCAGCAGATGAAATCGAAGATACCGGCCCTGATGATGCTGAAAAATATCATTGGGCACAAGTAATCCAAGACGACTACTACGTCGATGGAATTCTTTCCCAAGTAAAACTGATTTCTAAGATTAGATGGGAGCATTCGGCTCCCACAAGAATCGGGTGTCGAATGGGAAGGCCGGAAAAAAGTGCACCTAGAGAGAAGCCTACTGTCCATGGATTGTTTCCCATTGCTCTCGAAGGCGGTAATCAAAGGTTGATTCCAAACGCTTCGCTGCAAAAGGAAATCAGAGTCCAAGTAGGAGTCAGATTCTGTACAAAATGTGAACGCAAATCGCCTACAATAAATTGTCATCATAGAAAATTGGACTCATTCGGAGAAGAAAAACCAGGTGAAATCTGTGGCGGAAGAACCGAAATTCGAAAATCGGGAGAAAATAATAATTCTAGAAGAATTGGTGAAATCCAGACCGTAAAATTAGAAAATTTATTGGAAGATGCGATGATTCAACTTGGAGTTGATAGAATTCCAAAACAATTCAAAGGACTAAAAAAATTGATGAGTAAAAACCAGACTCCAGAACCTATCGCTAAAGGAATTCTGAGGGCTAGACACAATCTTCCTGTTTTCAGAGATGGAACGGTAAGGTTCGATATGAGTGATGTCCCAATAACTCATTTTACCCCGGATGAAATTGGAGTAGAGTGGAATCAACTGAAACATCTTGGGTACACCCACGATTGTTTTGGCAAGGAATTGACAAGTGGAGACCAATTACTCGAAATATTTCCTCAAGACTTTGTTCTAGCAAAAAGCGGAGCAGATTATTTTGTGAGGACGGCGAAATATATCGATGAATTATTGGTGAGATTTTACGGCATGGAACCATACTACAATGTCGAGGAACCCGCAGACCTTGTCGGCCATCTAATCTGCGCTTTAGCACCTCACACCTCAGGAGGTGTTCTTTCAAGATTGATCGGGTTTTCAGATAGTTCAGGCGGTTATGCACATCCTCTTTTCCATGCGGCAAAGAGAAGAAATTGTGATGGAGATGAAGATGCAATCATGCTATTGATGGATGGGTTACTAAATTTCAGCCGTGAAATTTTACCTGCAAACAGAGGAGGGCAAATGGATGCTCCACTGGTATTGACAACTAGATTAAATCCAACCGAAGTCGACAAAGAGGCGCTGAATGTAGATTCTGCTTGGTTCTACGAAAGATGGTTCTACGAAGCAACTCAATCGCAACCTCATCCAAAACAATTAGCCGAAAAGATGGATTATGTTGAGAGAAGACTAGGAACCGCAGCAGCAGTTAGAGGAATAGGATTTACCCACAATACAAGCGACATGGCAGAAGGTCCACCGTTATCTGCTTACAAAACTCTTGAAACAATGATTGACAAAATGAATGGTCAGCTTTCGCTGGGCCAAAAATTGCGATCTGTCAATGTTCGTTTGGTTGCTTCAAGCGTAATTCGATCACATTTCTTACCGGATTTAAGAGGAAATTTAGTTGCATTTACCAAACAAAAAGTTAGGTGTTTGAAGTGTGGCCATTCCTATCGCAGAATGCCATTAGCCGCCAAATGTATCCAAGCTTCCTCATACACAAGAAAAGGAATGGCAACCTACGGAGTAAAGAAGGCTGAAGGAGAAATGTGCAATGGTAATTTGGCGCTAACCGTCACTGAAGGTGCGGTTAGAAAGTATATCCAAGTAACAAAGCACGTTATGGATACCTACGGAGTAGATTTGTACACTCAGCAAAATGTAGAGTGGTTGGCAGACAGTGTTGAAAGTTTGTTCAATAATGACAAAGCCAAACAAATGAGCCTCGCAGATTTCCTTTAGAATTAACGAACCGGGTCTTGCCATATACCTGAAGGTTCAATTTCTGACACTTCGTTAGATTGTTGAATCTTGGGTTGTATTTTTGACAACCTATCCTTCACCTTTTTTCTTACAAAAATTTCACCATAAGCGACGATAACTGTGAGGATTGAGAATACAATTACACCAGGAATAAAAGCCGATTTCATTGGCCATGCTTTCACTTTGACAGTGGCATCGATACCTTGCTCTATTTCGGTGATGACGAGTATCTCTCCTTCTTGAGATTCTATCATTTCAGTTATGCAGCCTTGTTCTGTAGTTCCTTCCCACGAATAGATTACTTTGGAATCTCTTTCAACTTTAACAGAGGCATTTAATTCGGCTCCATTTATCGATTCAAAACAGTGATAAATCTCAAATTGGGTATTAGAGCCATATAATGAAGCGATTTCTGCATTGCGATTGGTTTCAAAATCGGCCCCTGGACGGTTGATTTCTTGGGTTGCTCCTTGTTGACTAACAAAAAACCAAGCGGTATTTACTACTGCAAATGCGATTATCCACAATATCACATTTCCCTTCATCTTAGACCTCCAAAGAAAGCAGTTGCAACACTTTATTCATCCACTTCAACTTGATTAGTTTTCGTTTTGTATCAGTGATTCCTGACCACGGCCCAACTTCTGAAGTTGAAAAACCAACTAGACTTACAGAATCCGCTCCTAAAGCAAACGCAATACAAACCGCTCGGTCACCATCTGTGAACCCACCTGGATTGGACATATTTCCAATATTCTCGGTTGTTTGGTGGGTTAGCAATAATGGATACTCCTTTCCAGTCAGTTCCAATACTCTTCGCCATTCGTTTTGATTATCTCCGTGAGCATGCAGACAGATGGGAATTTTTTCATTAATCGCCCTTTCAATAAATGGAAATCCATCGCCATCGCTAACTAATAATTTGACTAAACCGAAATCGCTAACTGCGCCTATTGCACCATCTGCAACGATGCATTGTTCGGTTGGAATGTAATTTTCTGGTGCATTAGCGCCTATTACTACTACATTGCCTTTGAACTCTATTTTCGGCTGAGGGTTCTTGCAGAATTCTGCCAAGTTTCGCGCACTGGTGATGTCATCTTCTATTTGCCAGCCAAAGGAGGCCCTAATTTCGTCTTGTATCTTAACCAGTTTATCATCAACTGGCCTCATGATGTAGGCGACAGTGAATTAGCACATCAATAAGAGGGTTCAAAAGCCTCCACTTCGAGTTAGATTCAGTGCCAATACCAATGAGTATCCCAGACCTCAGAGATGAGGTTTCCCTTGCGAGATATCCTTTCTTGCCACAGGCAAAGGGATGGATTGCTAATTTGGCAAGTAAACATCAAATCGATATTGATGAGTTGTTAGATGGGGTGTTTATGGAAAAAGCAAGAATCCGAGCGCGCTCTAGATTAATCGATTCTGTAGACAGCGATGAAGGGGTGTCGCTTGCTTCTGTGGGCGATATCCATACAGAAGAAGGACGGTTGTTGGAAGCATTTTCATTTTATTATGCTAGGTTAGTGGTTGGTGCTAGCGAAGATGAGCGATTAATTTCAAGATGGGCACAGGCAGAAGCAGAAAGAGCTCAGAATATTCTGGAAAAAGACCCAATTTTACTCGACATTGCAAATACCTATCTCTCGGAAGTCAAACACGAAAATGGAGTTTGGAAAATTGGCTTATCTGATTTTATCGAATTGTGTACAGGTATAACTGGATCTAGATGGAGATTACCAAATTGTGACGTCAGTAAAGGCTGGGTGACCTTGTTCGATGAAGGCGACAAATATCCTTCAAACAGGAAATTAGCGAGATTGCTAAGGGAGAGAATGAAGGAAGAAATCAAACAAGATGCTCTTGAAAAAATGGAGAAGATGGATGAATCCTTGCTGATTCGTCTTTCAGAGCCGGTTGGAATGATACGTGGTTTAGTCGCCTCCAAAACTGCTGAAACCATTGCTTTGATTGGTGCAGGTGAACAAGATTGGCCACCATGTATGAGGAAAGCGATTGGAGAATTATCGCAAGGTGTTAACGTAAATCACTTCGGTAGGGTATTCCTAGCTTCAATTTCTAGATGTATCGGGATTCCCCAAGAAGCAACCGTTGATTTCTTTAGAAACGCTCCCGATTTCAGCGAGGCGACCACGTCATATCAAGTCGGTCACGTGTATGAAAGAGAATATACGCCTTCAGGATGTTCAAAACTGAAAGTTAACCACAATTGTGCAGTACAGACTGGGGACGACCGTTTGTGTGACCAACCCTGGATGGACCACCCGTTGAAATACATCAGAGCAAAACAGAGGCGAAGGAAATTGCAAGAAAACCTAGATTCTGGTCAAAACGCTGACAATTCAGGCGATGCTTGATGAATGTGAAGTGTATCAGCATTACCAAAGGCGGGGATGAGGGATGACAAGGACGCTCGTGATTACTGTAGACCGAGATAATGATCTCGGAATTAAAACAGCGATTAGAGGCCCTGTTGTCGGAAGAAAGTCCGTCCTAACCGCAGCACTAAAACTTGGAATTGCTGACCCAGAAGAAAGCGATGCAAACGCAATTTTTGGTGCTCTACATCGCTACGACAATTTGGCTGAAACAAGTGGTGAAAACGATAAAGTCGAGGTTGCAATTTTGACCGGTGACGAAAAGGTAGGGGTTCGCTCCGACAGGGCAGTGGCTGCACAATTGGAGGAAGTTGTTGCTGAATTTCAACCAGACCAAGCGATTCTTGTCACCGATGGAGCCGAAGACGAAGCAATACTTCCAATCATACAAAGCCAAGTCAGAATCGACCATGTAGAAAAGATAATTGTAAAACAATCTAAGGGTATTGAAGGAACTTATTACTACATCGCAAAGGCCTTGGAGGACCCAAAGTGGAGAGCGAAAATGCTTGTTCCATTGGGAACAATTATGGCAATTTTTGGCCTTGGTATCATGCTGCCAGATGCGCTTGGTGGAATCGTGATTGGGGCACTCCCTCTCGCATTTGGATTATTCGTACTTTCAAAGGGACTTGGAATTGAGGCTACTGTCGGAAGAATTGCAATGGAGATGAGAGAAAACGCCGATGCTGCTATGTTCTCTTCCTTACTATGGACTACTACAGTATTCAGTGCAATCTTTGCGGTGGCTACTGGTTATGACCAATATTTAGAACTCAGACCTGACTCAAATTATTCAGTGGTTTGGATAGGCGTAATTCATTCTGCTCTAGCATGGATTGTTATCGCGTTCCTAACCTCTACTGCAGGTTTCATGCTTCTGCGTCTTCAGAAAGGATCATTTTCTGGCCGTCTGATCGTACTTGCTGTATTTGGTATGGTCGTATATTCATTCCTTGACAAGGGATTGCAAATCGCAATGGAAGTTCTTACGGGTGCAGATTACGAATTCTCGGTTCAATTCATTGGAGACGTCATGCTAGAACCTTTGATGTGGATTGCGGTACTGTGGATCACTACCACAATTGTAAGAGCAGTTCAGGCAAGGCAGTCACAGGCTGAGCGCTATTGGGGAATTTAATCCTCAACTTTGGAATACGGCCTCATTCATACACTGAGGGCATGTTACCTTAATTGGTCTAATATCGGGAATTCCCAAAGGGGAAGAGCACGATGGGCAAATGATTGCCTGCTTTACTTGTGACTGATTTTGTCTTCCTTGTTCAGATGGGTTATACTTCAATCGATAATTTTCAGGGTTATCGATATATTGTGGTCCTGTCTGAACATTTTGTGCTTGAGATAAATCGATTTCTTCTTTGTATGCTACCGGCTGAAAATCTGCTGCCTCTTCTTGTTGTTGAGTTGCTGGGCCTGCTTTGAATGCGGCTAGTTCAGATTCGATCTGAGCAAGTTGCATGCCGTGATTTCGACTAACTACATCCATCTCTAAAATCAGGTCATATCCCGATAGGGCTGCCAACTTTGCAAGTACATCATTTGGAAGGGGCATCAATACTCGGAAAACCTACTACACTAGAAACTTCACGATTATTGGTTTACCTATTGACCTCTATTATTAGGAAATTTCAACAATCCTAACCCGGTGGAACACATATGTCCTCCTCGCCAAGGCTATGGATGTATTCTCCAGGAAACTCTCCAACTCCTTTACCAAGTAAACCAATTTTGTTTACACAATCCGAGATAATCGATTTACAGGCACCTGAAATGCCGAGTGATGACAAACTAGACTTGGCAGGTTTGAGGTCTTATGTTGGAGACCATATCACTGAAAATGGAGAAAAATTGTCTTCGATAATTCAACTCGAAAACACAAGACCGTTGCTAATCGCCGGAGAATTAGCCAATCCTTACAGATTAGCTGACATCGATGCTCCTTCAATGCCAATTATCCCAATTAGGATTGAAAATATCTGCAGAACATGGGCAGATAACCTCGATGCAAGAGATATCAATCCCGGTATTCACCACGTGACAATTGTACGCTCACCAGGTTGGTGGAAGTAACATATCTCACGTTGATTGAACCGAAGGAAATGAAGAGAATTATACAATGGCTAGATGGACCAAATGAGAACACTTGGGCGCCCAAAAGGCTTGCAGAAGGGATTATTCGATTGGAAAAGGATATTGGTTTAGACTCTCCAAAATTAGAAGATTTCTCTTGGGACGGAATTGAAGAAAAGGTGAATGTCGATATCCCTGATGCTTCTGGCCCTAGCCTAGATGTTTCAACAATCATCGTCCCAATTAACACACGAAGTGGATGCTACAATAGTAGAGGGCGAGTAATAAGGTGCAAGCACTTTTCTCAAACCGATTTCCACGAAAAATTGTTCAGAAGAGGGTCTTCCTTTTCATGGTCAGACATGATTGATGTTTTGTGATTTTTTATGGGGCCCCCGAGGAATCCCACTTAGATTCCTTATATTCCGGAGTCGTATTAAGATACATGAATGGAAACGGATCACAGAAAGTTGCCAGATTAGAGAGGTTGAAATTTGAGATTGTAGATTACATATCTGTAAACCCAGGTTGTTCAGCTGCAGACATCGTATATCACCTATCTAACACACGTAAGATGAGAAACCACGGACTTACATCTCGTAAAATTGGTTTCTTCATTCCAAGATACCTGAAGAATATAATCAATTTCAAACTTGATTCTACAACAGGTAAGCGAATTTACAGCGTTGCATGAAAAGGTCAAATCGAATCAGCGTATCCCCTTAACCAATGGGCGTACCTAGTGCTGAAGATTTATGGCCATCACTAGATGAGTCCTTAGGCCGTCAGCCCTGCTTTCCTGCTGGAGAGGTTTGGTCTGTTTTACCGACCTTGAAAGGCCAAATGTTGGATATGCTTTCAGATGTTGGAAGCAATAGACGCAATGATGTCAGTATCGATGAATCCAATGGACTTGTCCATATTGACAATTCAGCAGTAATTGAGGCAGGAGTGCACATCATTGGCCCTGCGTATATTGGTCCAAATTCTACAATTAGGCACGGCGCATATATCAGAGAGTTTTCTTGGATCTGTGCAAATGCATTGGTAGGCCATGCGAGTGAAACTAAACACAGTATCCTATTACCTGGTGCAAAAGCTCCACACTTCAACTACGTAGGTGATTCTGTATTGGGGCCAGATGTAAATCTTGGAGCAGGTGTAAAATTGTCTAATCTTAGAAATGATGGTAAGGAAGTACATGTTATTCTGAACGGAGTAAGAACGCCTTCTGGCCTTCGGAAATTTGGTGCTATACTGGGAGAAGGTTGTCAATTAGGATGCAATGCTGTGACCAATCCAGGGGTTGTATTGGGAATGAACTGTATGGTAATGCCAAACACAACAGTCACAGGAATTTATGATTCGGATTCAAGAATCGGGTGATTGAATGCTTTTTGGCACCGATGGAATAAGAGGAATTGTTTGTCAATCCCAAGATTCTGATGAGGGTGCCATAGATGCACTTGTTGACAATCGGTCAATTTCTCCAAGATTCATGCGCCTGGTAGGTGAAGCACTCTCCAGATTTACAAAACCCGATGATTACATAATAATTGGATGGGACGATAGACCTGGAAATTTAGAATTAGTTAAATCATTGACTGCGGGACTAAAACTTGGAAGTTGTAGGGTAATTCATGGTGGACTATGCGCTACGCCGGGACTTCACAATGCACTACTTGAAACCAAGTCTGTCTTTGGATGTATGATTACAGCAAGTCACAATCCTGTTAGTGAATCTGGCATCAAAATCTTTGACCAAAACGGTTACAAAACCAGCCCCGAAATGGAGGTCGAATTATCAGAGTTAATCATCCAAATTGCTGCTGAAGACAGAGAAGTTGACAAAATCGACCTTGAAGCGGCAAAAAATCCCGATTCCACTTACGATGCAAACGAGGCTCATCAAGGCCTGATTGCAAAAGAATTGCAGAATATTCAGAACAATTTGCACCTATTAATTCTCAATCCCTATTGTTAGATTGTTCAAAGGGCGCACCTTCAAACTGGTTAGCAGAAATTCTCCAAGGTATAGGAATTAATGCAGTTGAGGTTTCAAGCGAAGCCTTAGCACTAAACCATAATTGTGGCGCTGGAGAATTGTCGCCAACCGATTCTTGGACTTGGGAGGAGGCAAAACAAAGTGCCCATCTGTTGATTAGATCGCTAGAAAAGTCCCCCGCTGGAAAAATAATCGCTGCAGCATTAGATGGTGATGGAGATAGGTGTCTTCTAATTGAATCAACAGAAAATGGATGTAGAGTTGTGGATGGAGATGCTATGGCCGACCACATTTTACGAGCTGCAAAAGGCGATTGGCATTTGGCTGCCAGTATCGAATCTGATTTGGCTCTGAGTAGTTCATTATCGCGATTAAATGCTAACGTTAAATTCAGCCAAACCGCAGTGGGAGATAGATGGCTTTCCGATACTCTAAGGCATTCAAATTGTGAAGTAATTGGTGTTGAGGATTCAGGCCATATTGTCCTATCCGCACTCAACCCAAATGGTGGAAGATGTTTGGTCGGAGATGGCTCAGCAAGTCTAATTGCAGTACTATCTGCAATTTCTGTAGCCGATAAGCCGCCTCGGTTTACAAGAGGGTTCAAGCAAAGAATCTCGATAAAAGATACCGACAGAAAACTTTGGGATGGGGAAAATGCCCTATCTGACCAAGTCGAAGAAATCGTTACCTCTTCGTTAGGTGAATTAGAAAGGAAGTCCATTGCTGAAGAACCGAATCTGATGTTGCTTGAGGGAGATGGTGTTTCGATTGGAATCAGAAATTCTGGAACTCAACCAAAAACGAATGTGTCCTTGCGCCTAGCTGCTGGGATTGATGAACAAATACCGCTTGAAACGGTTAACCAAATCGTTGAACTATTGAAAGAAAATATCGTGAATCAATAATTCGTTCTAATGGGTAGCGAGTGATTCAGCCCACTGCAAGCCCTCTGATGAGGTCAAAACGAATCAGTGGGTTTGTGCATCAACCCTTTGAATCATCTCTTAAATCATTAATTCGGGTTTTGATTAGGTAGAGATTTGAAATAATGGATTGAAGAGAGAAATCCGATTCAGATGTCATGGGGCGATGAGAAGGGAAGAAGTATGGACAAAGCATCTCCAAGATATGCATCATACGATGGCAACAGGTATTCATCGGATGACAGTGGTTTTGACCGGATTATGAAAATATTCTTTCTCCTCGCAATCCCCGCATTAGGTTTGTTTTTTTACTTTGGCTGGAAAAACGGTTGGCTATGATTTACAATCAGAGGGGACCCCTCTGATAAGATGCCCAATCACAGGGTAGGCTATGACAAAGCCCCACACACACCAAAAACTCGAGGCCAAACACTCATTCTCGTTCTTTGGCCTGAAGGTGTAAAATCTGCTTAAGATTTAGGCATTCTTTGCATCTTCGAACGCTGTGGTCAAACGCTGCATCCATTGTTCTTGGGTTTCGGTCGATTGCCCTGACATGATGTCTTGATGAGCATCAAAATAATGTGGCATCATGAGCGTGAGCATCTCCTTGAACGTCTCGGCTTCGAATTCAACTTCGCCACAGTCGATACAATGCACTTTGACCATGGAACCTATTCGAAGCGTAGCTTCAAATAGATTTCTGCGTTATGCCAGTTTGCGTTATGCCTACCTGAGTAATGCCGAGCTGAGTTATGCCAACCTGAGTTTTGCCGTCTTGGATGATGCCGACCTGCGTAATGCCAACCTGAGTAATGCCAACCTGAGTAATGCCAACCTGTTTGCTGCCAGCCTGTATGCTGCCAACCTGAGTAATGCCGACCTGAGTGGTGCCGACCTGGGTTATGCCGACCTGCGTAATGCCAACCTGAGTAATGCCGACCTGACTAGCGTTTCTTGGTACAATACAATTTGTCCGGATGAAACATACTCAGATGATAACGGAGATACGTGTGTAAACAATCTGATGTGATTCAATCGTTATTCTAACGAATCATAGGGTCAATGCACAAACCCACCGATTCGTTTTGATATAATTAGAGGGTTCGCAGTGGGTCAAATCACTCGCTACCCATCGCTTAATATCACACGTATGGGTATTGGATGGTTCCACTATATCAAAGACTAGATATATGATTTCTATTTGAATATATTCTGTAATTATTTACCAAGAGACAAAATGTAAAATGGTCAGGTTTCATGTAATTAGATAGCAAAAATTTTGTCATATTTTAGAGCGATACCTTAATTGATCCGTTATCCAATAAATTCCATAAAAAAACCTGGAATAAATTGTCTTTGTAAGAATCATCTAATGTTCTAAACACTTCTACGCTTTGAGGCTTATTCCCATCGTCAAAATAATTACTTGCATAGTATTTATACCCATTTTCTTCAAATGTCTTAATGCCTATGTTTTCATAAAATGCTTCGTTGTTGAAATCACAATGCTCTTTTTTGACTTTGTATAACGAATACAAATTGTTACCTTTGGTTGAATAACCTATGAATTCAGCATTTTTTTTGGTTTTTAAGAATGGTGTTGTGATATTTGAAGTGGGTGAAATACCCCTTTTAGTTTTCTTAGTTTGATTCCAATATTTCTGCGAAAATTCAAATCGGAAAATTAGAAAAATATCGTCCTTTGAAATCCAATGCAAACGATTCTTTTCTTTGTATGCTATACGGTCTTTTTCTATTTTGAATACTACTTTGTGCAAACCTTTGCTATTGAAGTATCTGTATAGGCTCATGTGTCGGGGATAATCGGGTTCGGCCTTCCAATTTTCAGGCTTCGTCGTCATAATGTATTTTACTACTTCATCATCTTCTTCCGTAAAGTCATTGTTTGCAGTAGTCATTGTAAATACCCAATCGCCAACCCTCAACATGGTCATCTTTATTTTGGCTTAGACTTAATTATTTTGATTAGGATTGAAATTTATGTATGCGGATATCAATATACCAATCAATTCGGATGCGTTGGAAGGGGTTATCCGAAACCCCATCCAACAGGAAGAAGTCGTTGGAAGGGCTTGCAGTGGGTCTGTTTGTTCGCTACGGACGCGTGAGGTGTATCTCGAAAGGGCATACAGGGGTTGAATTCATAGAATTGAAATCTTATTGCTAATGGCTTACAGTGCGTATTGATGCGAGTCCTGATAACAGGCGGGGATGGTTTCATTGGCCAATATTTAGCACTAAGTTTACTCAATCGGGGAGATTATGTCCACATATTGGATAACCATGTTACCTCAAAACCAACACTCAGTCATGAAAATATTTCAAGAACGGTAGGTGATGTTTGTGATATATTTGACCTAGTATCTGAGGGTGAGCGGCCTGATGTCATAGTGCATCTTGCTTCTGTTGCCATTCCTAAATTGTACATGAAGGAACCTGATTTTGTTATCCGGCCAAACGTAATTGGAACGAACGAAGTTTGTAAATTGGCTGAAAAATACAAATCAAGAGTTATTTTTGCTTCAACGAGTGAAGTTTACGGTTCAACCATTGACAATTCAACATTGGGAACCTCACTATCTGAAGATTCACATTCACATTCTTCTTTACTAAGTCCTAGAACACCATATTCTGTTTCCAAAAAAATGGGAGAAGAGATTGTTCGTTCATTCTCTAGAAAAGGAAATTCTGGGTGCTCAATCCGATTTTTCAATGTAGTTGGCCCCAATATGGATAATTCTGTTCAAGGATACGGCCGGGTTATTCCAAATTTCTGCGATTCAATTGTTCAAAATAAACCCCTTACGATATACGGGGATGGTCAGCAAACCCGATGCTTTTTATGGATAGATGATGCAGTTTCTGCCTTGTTGAAGATAATTGATTTCGATAACGAGCTTCCAACCGTGATTAACATTGGGCATTCCCAACAAACATCAATATTGAATCTGGCACACTTATTCAACGAAATTTCAGGTACTCAAAATGCTATAGTATTCTCTGAAAAATTACCCGATGAGCCAAAGCATAGAAGACCAAACATATCTCTTGCTAAATCATTATTGGATTGGGAGCCAACAATGGAATTACATGAGATTGTATCTACGATTTTAAGCGAGGTACTAAGATGAAAATCCGGTTATCATCACCTAAAATTGATTCCCAAAAAAACATGGTCATTGATGTCACCTATGTTTGTAATTACACATGCAATTATTGCCGTTGGGGGTCTTCTGATACTCCAGGTAGATTTCATCAAAAACTAGAGGAAATTCTCATTGATCGAAAAGAATTAGAATCCATCGGAGTTGAAAGAATTGTTCTTTCTGGAGGAGAACCATTGCTACATCCTAATATCAATCAGATTGTACAGCATTATTCCAATCTCGTTGAAGATGTTATTTTAATCACGAATGGTTGGCTAGCAGATTTATCGAAAATTCAAATCTTAATCGATTATGGCTTAACTGGTGTCGCATTTTCGATAGATTCAGTAGAGTCTTCAATATTACAGGCCTCAAGAGACATGACTACGAAACAAATTGAACAATCGCTTACAAATTTCAAAAATATTTCAGATGCACGTAATCGCAAAGAAATCGGTGTAGAATTAGGAATTAACTGTGTGGTGTCCTCTGCCAATTGTTCTATGAAGAGTATTTCCAATTTATTGGAATGGTCTGCGTTGCATCACTTGGATTATGTTAATTTTAATATGATCTTTGATGATGGTTATAGCGGTAAAAATGCGCCTAAACTTCTTCTAACTCAAGCACACACAAATGAAATACTCAATATTGCGAACTTCTTACATTCACAGCCTCCGAACATACACACCAATTCTTACAAATTTTGGCTAACAATTGCAGCGATGCTCAATGGGTCTAAACTTGATGGAGCATCATGTGGGTTAAAGGATAGACAAACTCTTCTCTACAGAGGGAAGTATCATTTCTGTGCATGGTTAGAAAATCCCACTTTGGGCGAGGTTGGTGCAACGAATTTAGATACTGTTGCAAAGGCTAGAGCCGACTTCCAAAAAGCATCTAGAGAATGTTTTACTGGGCCACATTGCCATTGTTTACAAAGCACCAATCACGAATGGGAGTTGTTTCATTAATGAATGAAGATGCGATAAAATTGGATATTGTTATCCCATCCTTTCGAGCCGATGCTGCCGTTCTAAACTCAATTCGCAATCTTTCCATTCCAAAGAACATGATTCGTAAAATAATTGTCATATTAGATGATCCTTTACACCCTCTTCCGCATGATTTAGACGATTGGTCGGCTTTTGACGATCTTATCATTATCAGGAATGAAGTGAATCTTGGAGCAAGTGGCGCTCGAAATCGGGGAATAGATGCAGCGCTTTCTGATTGGATATTATTCTTGGACGACGATATCTATCCTGAACCAGACTTGCTCCAGGTTTATGCCAAGAGCATTGAAGAGAAGGGGCGCGAAGTCCCTGGTTTTGTGGGGATTACGCGTTTACCAGAAACAGTCAGTTCCTTTACCAGAGGAATTGTGGCATCTGATATACTGACGTTTTTCGATCTTGCAGATCATCGAGATAACATGCCATGGGGTGTGACTGCCAACTTGTTGGTTCGAAGAGATGCAATTGGAACTCATCGATTCAGATCGATATTTCCCAAGTCTGGAGGTGGAGAGGATATTGATTTCTGTTTGGAAATTGTGAATTCATTTGGCAAGAACTTCTCAACGGAACCAAATGCAGTTGTTCATCATCCATGGTGGAATAATGCAGATCGAACTTATCGTCGTTTTTTTCGATGGGCATATGGAGATTCTAATCTACCTGCACTTCATCCGCAACATCGCTGGAGAAATCTCCCTAATACGGCAGAATTACTCACTTTATGCCTGCTAAGCAGCATCCTATTCTTCTTCGTGGACGAATCCTTTCCAAAACTGATGGCTCTTACAATTACAGGAATTGTGATTGGTGAGTTTTTTTCAGAATGGGTACGCCTCATTCTTGTAAAATCAATAAAAAATCCTATGACTGCGGTCGAATCCTCCTGTGTGCGATTTTCGAATGACCTTGGGCGCATAAAAGCAGTTTTACAATCGTTGAGGATTTGGAGAATAACTGAAAGGTTCGATTATGCAGCTACCGGTGAGTGGATTTGGGGTGAAAGAAAGTGGGCATTTTTCAAGATATCTTGCCAATCAATTTTGTGTTTCGCATTTATTTTGTTGATTTGAACATAGGCGAAAAGAGAGTTCGCACCGTCTCGTGTGGGTTGATACAAACAACCGACATATCATTTCCATGAAGTTGGAAGGGCATGTGGAAACCCCTCAAGACATTGTGGAAGATTACAATGGGTGTTCAGTCCCCCAGTACACTGCCTACCTTCTGCTCGAGTGCATTATTGGCAATAACCAGATTATTCGTCAGGAATAAAGCAATCATCATCGATTTCATGTAATTGCCCAGTCATCATTTGGAAATAGGTTGGTAAAGGTTCCAGCGGGAGGGGGCAATCGCCCGTTTGGTGATTTCATATAACTATTCAGAATTCTTATTGCACTCTCTAATTTTAGCCTCAATCTGCCGCAGTTGAGGTTTTACCTCTTCTATGGTTAGTCCTTGGAAAAATCCAGTAGACCCTTTGATCCCAAAAGACAATCCTAAATTATTAGATCCAAAATCTGTAGATTCAGTTTCAAAAATAAGAACGATTCCTTTCGAATTTGCAAATTTGTTGTAGTACCAAAAGGGGCCTAACAATGTTGGAATTGTAAGTACGATCAAGATCAAGTACCGCAAACTTGAGGTTCTTTCAACTCTGAGATTTGTAGTGTGGCGAAGAGAAATAGCAAGTCTTTGCTCTAGCGGGCGTCCAGATGTGAAAAACCCGCTTGGTAGTCTCTCAATGACAAACATTTCATCTTCACATCCACCAGTAGTTTTTCTATCCTTTGAAACAATAAAACCAGTTGGCTGAACTTGTTGTTGAGAAAATATTTGAGGCTGCATTGCCCCATTGTCAACTGGGTTATATGTTTGATAAGTTGGTTGCACAGAAAGCCTAATCATTAATCATATTAAAAATAATCTTGACAGACATAGAAATTAAAACATATCAGTCACATAGGTGCTTATCGAAAATAAACCATTAAAATAGACTCAAAAATTCTAACATGAAGACATTAGTATAGGCCTATCTTCAAATCATTCGTCAGGAATAAAGCAATCGTCATCGATTTCATGTAATTGCCCAGTCATCAGTAAATGGTCGATTGCCTCATCGCATTCTTCAATTGTTATTCCATTGTTCAACAATGGCTCGTATATTTCACCAAGCTCGACCCAACTCTCTCCTTTGGCTATTTTTTCTTGAACTAAAATCAACATCATCTGTGCAGTCACGGCGAGTAAAGGGTCATCACAGTCATCATTTGGAAACAGGTTGGTAAAGGTACCAGCAGGATGGGGCTCATCATAATCAGCACTATCTATTCTATCGCTAATATGCTTGAAAGGTTCAGGAATATCGAAGCAATCAAACAGATTTGTTTGTCCCTTGGGGATTTCCCTGATATCGATTGGATCCATCTGGTTTGAAATGTTTTCAAGTCGGAATAACCTCTGCTCTAACTGAATTTTTTCCCTTTCTATATCAGATTTGATTAATTCTAAATCTTCCTTGGCTTTTTGTTCTAACCATTCTTCAAGTTTGAAATTAGGGTCAAGTGACAACATTGTATTCAGTAGTTGCTGGACAACAGATGGCATCTGTTCGATTTTGAGTTTCGACTCTTTCTCATTGGAATCATCTGCCATGCTAAGACTCCTAGTTTTGACACTCCATAAAGATGCAGTTTAAATCGAGACGTACCTTTCTATTGGAATAATGATTTACTGCGCGCCTAATGCGGAAAAATAAATTTCCATTGGTCAAAAACCCACCTAGAAATCCGAAATTCCGAAGGGAGGATTTCATTTAGGGGGCTCTTCGAGAGTCCCATGAGCGACTACCGCATCGCAATCTTGCCCGGGGATGGAACTGGCAGAGAAGTAGCAGTAGAAGCGATGCGGATATTGGATACCATCGAGGCCAATACAAATTATGGTTTCGAAAACGTACTAATTCCGTGCGGAGGAAAGCATTATCTTGATACCGGAGAAGAATGGGCAGAAGGCTCCTTTGATTTTTGTAGGGATGAAGCAGATGCAATTTTCCTTGGCGCAATAGGCCATCCTGGTGCGAGATTGCCAAACGGAGACCTAGCAGGAGGCTCAGTCATTCTTGGAATGCGAGCAGGTCTTGATTTGTATGCCAATGTTAGACCAATCAAATTGTATGAAGGAGTCCCTCACAAGGTCCATGGCAAATTCACCCAAATTTGGGAGCCAGGAATGGTCGATATGACAATTCTAAGGGAAAATACAGAAGGTCTCTATCACTCATTACTAAGAAGGAGTGCAGATAGAGCATTAGGAAGAGAAGAGTACACCCCACCGAGCATGGATTTCCCAGGCCTAGAAGGGGAAGTCGCATACGACCCAAGGCCAATTTCTGCAAAGGGAACTGAAAGGTTGGTAAAGATGGGCTTTGAAATTGCTCAGACTAGAAACGGAGCTCCAATAGATGGAGTAAGCAGGGTTTCTTGTATCGATAAAAGCAATGTGACCAGAGGCTGCCAATTATTCAGAAGGGTATTCGATGAGGTTGGTAAATCATATCCAAATATTGAGAAGGATTACGGATATATCGATGCTTTCATGCAGTGGCTAACACGGTCGCCAGAACACTATGATGTCGTTGTATCTTCAAACATGTTTGGCGACATTTCAACCGATTTAGGTGCGGTACTACAAGGAGGAATGGGTATGGCGGCATCTGGAAATGTTGGAGATAATCACGCTTTCTTTGAACCAGTTCATGGAAGTTCTCCCAAGCACGCAGGTCAGAATAAGGTAAACCCAATCGCTAGTATTAACTCAATTCAAATGATGATGGATTGGTTAGGACGAAGGAATAACGACGACGGCCTAGTCGCAATATCACGAACCATTGACGATTGTGTAGCTGAACACCTAAAAGATGGCAAGAGCCTCACGTATGATTTAGGCGGAACAGCATCATGTTCAGAAGTAGGCGAATCTATCGCTAGTTTGTTAGCAAACAAACTTTCAGAAAATCATTGATTGTTCTGTGTTGACATTGTGTTAACAATGTGATTTAGAGCGTCTTGTAAGCCCTTTTCATTATTGTAATTTGTAGACTGAGGCCTTTCTGAGATTAATTGAATCAAATTTTTAGCAACCCTTGTTACTTCGTCAACAGCGGTCACATTAGCAAATTTTGCAGAACGAGAAAGAGGGTTCAAATCAACAACTAGTACCTCTTTGCCCATATCACGGAGCGCCTTACATCGGTCACCATCTTCAAGCGGAACTAACACGACATCCGCACTGAAGATTCCGTCTTGATGGCAAGAACCTCTTGGACCTTCTAAATTTGGAATTCTTGCATCTGGCATACCTCCTAGAATCTCGACATCTAATCCTAAGTTTGATTTCGCAAGTTTTAGATTTGCTAGTAGCGCACCCATTCTTTCAGGCGTTCGATAGAAAATATTGATTTCAACAGGACATCCAAGTTGGCTTGCTATTTTTAGGAAATCAGGTCCCGCCAAAGCGATTGAGTTTCCATTCAACGACAAAACGGGCTTTTGTGCATTGACCAATCTAGCAGCCATCTCTCTTGTTGCCTCCATTGCCGAAGGAATGGTTTTCTCTCCCAGAAGATAATCAAATGCTTCTCCGCGACCGTGGGCAATCATTGCAGATTGTGCAAGCATACCTTTTTCTCCCGCGTCAGCAATCTTTTTCCTCATCATCAGCGAATGATATCTTGGATGGTTTTCATCTATGTTTTCATCAATCATTTTCTCACCTAGTTTGTTTCCATAATCATTGTAAGATCTAGTGGAGTTGTTCCTCTGTTAATTGCACTCGTCGATAGAACATCTAATCCGCACTCGCGCCAATTTTCCAAGTCTTGAAGAACAATCCCTCCACTAGCCTCTAACACGACGTGTTCTCGCAAACCCATTTCGGTTAATTCAGTTGCTACGGATTTACATCTATCAGGCCCGAAATTATCCAACATAATTACCAGCCTATCACACCCATCAATCATCCTTCTTTCAGACCAAGTGAATGCAGCCATTATGGCTTCCTTGTCTTCTCTGACTTCAATTTCAAGGAAAGCGCCATATTCAGAATGGTCGACATCTTTCAAAAATTTAGAAATTCTTGCTCCATTTCCTTCTACATCTGGATACATTACTGCAAGGTCATTTTCCTTAATCATCTTCGCATCTGTCTTAGATAATCTGTGAGTTAAACCACCGCCTAAGTGGACAGCCCATTTGTCCATCATCCCCCAAATCGTCTTCCGAGTACAAGCGATTTGGCCAGGCGCTACTGAAGACCATTTTTTGGCTTCTGTAGCAATTCCAGAAAGTTGCCCTAAGATATTCAAAATAGTTCGTTCGAGCGCGAGGATTGCATCTTTGTCTCCGCTGATAGTAGCTATTTCATCATCGCTTACAACACTTCGACCTTCTCCATGAGACCAAGAAACTTGGACATTTCCTGCCCAAATCTGTAGCATATGGTCGACAGCTGAACATCCAGCGAGAGTCCCTGTACTTCTTGCAATTATTTTTGCTTCGACCGTTTCTCCGCTTCCCATGAATGGCATATCAATGCCATCATCTGCTAACATTGAACTTGTCCACCTATCGATGCTTGAAATCAGCAATCTTTTCGGTCCAGTAGACGCATCCCATAATTGCGCGCCCCTATCATGAGGGGGCCTGGAATTGTCTGCCATGTTTATTGCAAATTCTACGAGGACTTCATGGTTATGGACTTCTTGGATTGACTTATGAAGCGGATTCTAGTGGTGGGTGCTGGAATCCAAGGTCTGATTACAGCCATACGAAACCACCTTCGGGGGAATCAAGTTTTCATTTTGGAAAAGAGAAAAAGAATCGGAGGCCGGGGAACAAGCCAGGAATCTCATGGCTACCAAATCGAACACGGCCCTCATCTGCTGATGAAAGGTGGCGAGTTTCATAAAATGGTAAGAAAAATCAGTAAAGTTCGACCATCTTTGAGGCCGATTAGACCAAATAAAATTATGATAATAGGCCATGGTATTCTATATCCAGCGAATAGCCCTAAAGAATTGTTAAACCTCAAAATGGGAAATGATCCGATTAGGGAGAATGCTCTGAAATTAATTTCTGCATGGGGAGCAGATATTCCAGAAAGGCGTAGCGCATTATTGAATGGTAAATTGTGTGTAGTCGGTGAAGGCTGGATTGGATTGATTGGCAGATTAGCCGCAGCCTTAGAAGAGGTAGGAGTTCCAATTCAGTCCGGCATGGATGTTGTTGAAGAAATCGAAGGAGGAGTAATTACTTCTGAGGGTGTCAAGATTGAAGCGGACCTAGTAAAATGGTGTGACGGAAAGTCAGAAAGCGGTGCGGTGACAGTTTCCACTCTAGATCTAATCTTAGATTACAAACCATTGAAAGGCCTTCATGGGATAGTCAAGGATAATATTGCGATAATAAACATCTCAGAAATTCATCCACATAGGGGCAAGGAAATCACCCATCTCTCTTGTATAAATATTGACGCTAATATATCAGAAATCGAAGCACTGCTTGACGAAAGAGTTTCGGGTTGGCGCTCACACATAATAACGAAATTAGAAAATCAGAAAATTGTCTTATCCGATGAATCAGGATTATTATCGGATGGAATCATATCAAGAACCGTCTAGATTTGGAATTCAATAATGCGAATAGTATCTTGGAATGTTAACGGCATAAGGGCCGCAATTCGCAAAGGATTGGATTCATATTTTGATTCAGTCGATGCGGACATTTGGGTGCTGCAAGAAATCAGATGTTTAGAGGAACAACTCCCAAAGGATTGGAAATTACCTCCCGGATTTGAAATGATTTTCCACCCGGCTCAAAAGAAGGGCTATTCAGGCGTTGCAACAATTTCACGTACAGATATGCAAGAAATCGGACGAGGAATGAATGGTGAATTAGACCCTGGTGATAGCGAGGGGCGAGTCTTGACTACAAAACATGGAGATTTGACGCTAGTCAATACATATCTTCCCAGTGGTTCCTCAAAAGAAGAGCGGCAAAAATACAAAGAAAATTGGATGTCTCAATGGCGTGAATATCTCAGCCAATTTTTAGATAATGAAAAACCAGTAATCGTTGCTGGTGACTTGAATATCGCCCATACTGAAATGGATATATGGAATCCAAAAGGGAACCAAAATATGAGCGGCTTTCTCCCCCATGAGAGAGAATGGTTCACCGGTTTATTATCTGATGGCTGGCACGATTTATTCCGAGAATTCGTTGGTCCGTCGGAGAAAATATACTCATGGTGGTCAAATCGAGGTCAAGCCAGAGCTAAGGATAGGGGTTGGAGAATAGATTACTTCCTCGGCAATGCTGCTGCAAAAAAGTTGGTCAAATCAGTAGAAATAAACCGTCAAGGCGGTTTAGAAGTAAGTGATCATGCTCCGGTTATTTTAGACATTCATTCATCTTGATCTGAAAAATCTGCTAATAATTTATCAACAATCTCTCGCAATCCTTCTAGTGAATCAGATGTAACATTGATGGTCAATGTAGAATTATCCGCATCGGAGTTAATCGAAAAATCAATTCCCTCTGGAATTAAATTAACTAATTTGTTGCAAATTTTTTCCTCACCTTCCCATGTTAGTGTTGAGGAAAACCGCTCGCTCATAGGCCTGCCAACGGCTGTCATAATTCTAAATTATCTATTGGAACTATTATTAAAATCGGTTAATTGCAATAATCATGGATGAGCCAATCCAAATTTTAGCCGGCACCGGAGGTGTGGCTTTAGGAGAGGCTAGAACTAACCATGAAGGTAGGAAAGCAATAGTACTCTATCGCGAAGGAAATCCTGGAGAATTGATTGGTTTAGCACAAACGATGGGAATTGAGGTAGTCGATGTGCTCAATCAAAAAGGGGATGAAGATGTCAAATCGTTTTTTGGTAAAGGCAGACTACAAGATGTTTCAGATGAACTTTCAGGCCTAATCGAAGGCCACCCTTGGTCAGGAGTAGACCTAGTCTTGATTCACACCAACGCCTCGCCTAGACAATTAGTAAATATTCATGAGAATTTGCAGGTCGAGGTATGGGACCGAGTGAGGCTTTTACTCTCCTTGTTCATCTCTCACGCAAATAGCGTTGAGGCTAGAACTCAGGTAAGAATTGCTCAATTACAGGCGGACAGAACAGTACTAAGAGAATTAGTAAATCAACAAACTACTGGTGAGCGCGCTGGATTTGGTGCAGGCGGACGTCAAGCAATTCAGGGAGTTTTAACAACGGTTTCTAGGGAATTAACTCAGTTGAGAAGACGACAACAGAAGCAAGCACGCGCAAGGAAAGAGCGCCGCAGACAAAGAATTAGAGGAGGAGCGAAGACTGTTGGATTAGCAGGGTATACCAATGCTGGCAAATCTTCATTATTCCTAAAATTATCAGGAAAAGAAGTATTGGTGGAGGACAAGTTATTCTCAACCTTAGAAACCACAATTGGGAGAATGGAGATGAGTCCTCGAATCCTTCTAGCAGATACTATCGGATTTATTGATGAACTACCCTCTGACCTTCTGGACGCCTTTCACGCAACACTAGACGAATCCTTGGAATGTGATTTGCTCTTGTTGCTATTGGATTGTAGCGACGACATTTTTGAACTCAAAAGAAAATTATCGACATCCCGAAGAGAAATTTTTGACAGACTTGAAGCCGACCCACCTCAGATAAAATTAGTATTAACAAAATCAGATCAAAGTGATAACATCGAAGAAGCGATCGATGTAGTCACCAATATAGGAATGAAGGACCCAATAGTGATATCCTCTCATACGAATCAAGGAATTGATTCACTGAGGAATTGCATTTTACAATCATTGTATGGAGAAGAAACTGTGGTCATAGTTTCAGACAATGAAAAATCAAAGGTCAGTAGCGAATCATATATCAGCAAGATATACGATTTGGGAATTGTGACCTCTAGGACAGGAAATGAAATTACTCTATGGTGTGATAGAAGCGAACTGAATAGGCTAATTTCAAAATCAAAAGGACGCATTTCAATCAAGTAGTCATGGCGCTTAGCCTGTTCATGGCCGACATGTTGGAAGGTATAGAAGACCTTCCGGAGGAGGCTGTTTTTCAATCGAGCGGGGTTGTTTTTCAAGTCAAGACTGATGACGGCCATCCAATGTTAAAACCGATTGCAATATTCGTACTCATTATTTGCATGCTTGGGTTTGCTAATGGCCTAGATTTCATTAATCCGAAAGCCGGCTTAGTCAGGCCTCATGAGTGGATACACGGTTTATCACAGGGTGCGCCATATGATTCTGCAGAATTTGAGGGGTATGTCACTTCTGAAGGAAATCCAATTGAGAATGCAACTGTTAAATTAGAAATTTAATTAGAATCAAATCTCAAAGCTCAAATGATAGTTCAAACCGATAAGGACGGTAAATTCGAATTCTCTAACGCAACACCTGGGCTGACCCAAATTCAAATTCTCCGATGGAATGAAAACGGCGAACACGACTCGGTTTTACATAGAATAATTTTGAATCCACCAACGCCTCTTGAACCAGTTGGTTTCTCTAGGATTGATTTTGATTTACCTTCTACCGAAAAATTCCAGACACTAGATTGCGTCGATTTCTTTGGCAATGAAACCTGTGTAAGAGAAATCGACTACCAACCAGAGCAAATGGAATTCCCACTTATCGATGAATCTGCGGCTGGATTGTATATCATGGTAGGTTGGGCAATGATTGGCCTATCATTGATTGCCGCAGGATTTACTTTCTACGGTTTAAAGAATGGCTCAAGAGGGATGATTCAAACAGCCTGCGTTCTCGTATTTTTCACGGGAGGGCATTATTACAGCGCGTGTTTATTTTCGGTGATGGCCTTTGCACTAACATTCGCAGTACCGAAAAATACCGTCATAATCGATGCTTGAAGCCGACATACTATTCAGTTAGACCATACAGCGTATAGCATGGACTTGACTCAATCCGCATGGATGGTTCGCGATTTAGGTCAAGCAGTTAGCGCACTACATATTTGTGAAGATTATTCAATTATTGCTGGCGGGTGGGATGGAAAATTATCTCATTGGGACAGCGAAGGTAAATTGATCTGGTCAATGGATTGTGAAGATAGAATTGAGTCAATAATGCCACTAGATGAAAAGGTAATCGTCACCTCTGGATTGCACATTGTTTGTGTGCAAAATGGCAATCAAATTTGGTCTCATGCTTTGGAAGGCTCAGCAGATTTGTTAGTAAATCACGAAGGTCAGATTATTGCAAGTTCAAGCGTTTATGATATCGAACACGAGGATTTTATGGAAAGTGGAATTTGGAAATTCGATATTGAAGGCAATCTAATCGAGGTCGAACGAATTGATGAGAGACCTTGGTTTATGTGCTCGAGCAACGAACTAATCATCGGACTAGGGCGGCCAAAGTGTGGAATATTGGTAGATGGAGAACACGTTGATCCTGACATAAATTCTCCAGTTACCTGTGGAGTAAACGGTAGAGAGAACCTACTTCTCGGCCATGCAGATGGAACTATCTTACTTTATCCGGATAAGCAATTAACTAGAGAAGAATCATCTATCGAATCGATAGTCTGTGCTGATTATGGTTTCGTTTCAGCTCTAGAAAATGGTAAATTAGTTGCACGAAAGCCAAGTTCAGAATTAATTTGGGAATCAAAAACCGACCAAATTATCACACAATGCGTTGGCTTTTCTTCTATTCACTGGGCTGGAACCTGGAATGAGATGGAAGGGTCAATAGAAATTAGGAGCCAGGGTGGCGAATTAATCGGCAGTCAAAAATATCCTAAGCCCAGAGTTTCAATGTCTTATCAAGAAAGAGTTGGATTTGGCTTTGAAGATGGGCAAATTATTGTCTGGGAAAAAGACCTTTTTGATAGAAGAAAATCACAAGAAAAGGTAGAGGTTGACGAAAGAAAATCAGCCCTTGCAGCGAGACTAAGATCGCTCAGAAAATAATGTTATTTTTTGCCGGAAATCTCCACCGGACACAGTGGAAAATATCCTCGCAGACCCCCGTTTCTAGTGGAAAAACCCCCTATTTTTCCGTAAAGTTTATTTGCCTCCTCCCCCCAAGGTGAAAGTGCCGCTCCCCCGGGAGTGGTGGAGGAGGCGTCAAAACCTCCTCTGGGACCCTGCCAACCGGCCTGCTCAAACCGAGCAAAGTGTTGGTCACAAACTCTGGAGACAGAGCGAGTGAGATGGGAAGGAAGATTTGGACCTTCGGGACCAAAAGTTCCCCCGTCCATAGGAAGATTGGAAGCTTCGGCAGAAAATCACCATGGGATCGCAAGTGAACATGGACAGGGAGGGCACAACCTCGGTTGTGTGGTACCAAGCCTATGCAAAACCGCCGGGAGGAGTAGCGATAACAGTTCTTCGGGACAACCTTCGCTACAACAAACGGCACGGCAGAGGCACTTCGGTGCCAAAGCCACTGAGAAACCGAACCAAGGAGTAGCTTCGGCAACCACCTGGAAACGGGCTCACCGGACGGAAACCGCGCCACCCCCTCTTCGGAGGGAAGTGGAAACGGACCTCCATGGCCAAGGAAGAAGGAAGCCTAGCGACCGGAAACCAAGGCCCACTGCAAACCGGAGACTTCGGTCAATGGAGAGCAGAACCCGGCTGCTGAGGAGAAGGTTTCTTGGAAACAAGAAATCAACGATCCAAAGGGTCTTCTTCGGAAGATTTGGAGGTGACGGCGACTCAGTAGTCACCAGCGGAGGCTGGCAGGGGGCGGATATCCCACCCGGATGAAACCCCCCTGCCAGTTCTCCCATCCTGCTATCACAGGTAATCGGGTGCCAGTTCGTTTCGTTTATGATGTTTGAGGGTGATTTACGTTCGTAAATGCCGTTTTTCCTACCTACTCTTTTCTTCCAACCATATCTTCTGGACGGACCCATTTATCGAATTCTTCGTTTGTTAAATATCCCAAATCAATAGCTGCAGCTCGCAGTGTAGTTCCTTCTGAGTGAGCCTTTTTCGCAATCCTAGCAGCCTTATCATATCCAATATGATTATTCAAGGCGGTGACTAGCATTAGAGAATTTTCTAAGTGATTTCCAATCATATCTAGATTTGGCTCAAGCCCTGAAACACATTTTTCTCTAAATGCTCTCATGGAATCAGTTAAAATTTTACAACTGTGTAATAAATTATGAATCATCATTGGTTTGAATACATTCAATTCAAAGTTTCCTTGACTACCTCCAATTGTAATGGCAGTGTGATTACCCATTACTTGGCAACAAACCATCGTCAATGCTTCAGATTGTGTAGGGTTTACCTTTCCAGGCATTATTGAAGATCCCGGTTCATTTTCCGGTAATGATAATTCTCCAATACCGCACCTAGGTCCTGAACCTAACCAACGGATATCATTTGCAATTTTCATCAATGAAACCGCTAGAGTGTTCAGAGCACCACTGGCTGATACGATTGCATCATGAGCGGCTAACTGGGAAAATTTATTTTCTGCAGAAACAAATGGTAAATTCGTTTTCAGGGCGATTGCAGATGCAACACGATTTGCAAATTCCGGATGGGTGTTCAGGCCGGTTCCAACTGCGGTCCCACCTAAAGCTAATTCGTAAAGGTCTTCGAGCGCAAATTCTATTCTTTTGATGCCAGCATCTAATTGAGCAACCCAGCCACTTGCCTCCTGGCCAAGAGTTAGAGGAACGGCATCCATTAAGTGAGTTCTTCCAATCTTTACAATATCCACCCATTCTTCTGATTTTGATTTGAGTTCATTTTTCAGCGCTTTCAAACTTGGTAATAATTCGTGTACGAATGTCTCTGCAGCAGCAATATGCATTGCCGTTGGAAAAGTATCGTTGGAGGATTGAGCGCGATTCACGTGGTCATTTGGATGCACAGGGTCTTTCGAACCCAAGATGCCCCCAGCAATTTCAATTGCCCGATTTGCAATAACTTCATTGGTATTCATATTCGATTGAGTTCCCGAACCCGTCTGCCAAATTCTAAGCGGAAAATGATTATCCAATTGCCCGTCAATTACCTCTTCCGCTGCGGAAATAATTAATTTAGAGATTTTCTTATCCAACTGACCTAAATCTGAATTTACTTTTGCTGCCGCTTGCTTCAAAATCCCGAAAGCGCGAATTACTCTTCGAGGCATCTTATCCTCGCCAATATCGAAATTAATCAGCGACCGAGCGGTCTGACAGCCATAGTACATATCGGCAGGGACCTCTAATTCACCCATGGTATCGGCTTCGATACGAAATTCTCCCATAGCAGCATGGTGCACAAGGTTGTCCATGTTCCTTTTCCTCGTAACGGTCAAAGGGAAGAGCCTCTAGCAGACAATATGGCTGAATACAGACTGGTCTGGTTTCAGCATTTACACAAGGCTGCAGGGACCTATGTGATTCGCAAGGCCGCAGCCAACGGAGAGACATTTTGGCCTGAGCATGAGAACGGAAATCCTGTTGAGAACGGATCGGTTATTCCGCTTTGGGAATATGATTCCGAAAAAATAAGCCAATTCATAGACAGGTGTCAAGAAAAGAACGTGACATTTGTTGCTTGTGAATGGGGCGGCGCAGATTATCAAACACTATCTAATGATGAACGAGTTACTCTGATTACATGTTTGAGAGAACCGATTAAGAGATTGATTTCTAATTACAATTATGACCATTACTGGATGTGGACAAAAGCCAAGAATTACCACGAGTATCTAAGCGAGGGACATTTACATTCTTCCCCCGAATATTACACAAAAATCTTCGCAAGGGGCAGCAACGATATTGAAATCGCAAAGTCAAATCTTCAATTATTCGACATGGTAATCGTTGCTGAGAAAAACATGGCAAGATTAGAAGAACTTGGATGGAAAAAAGAAAGCGACACCACTCATCCAACATTTGGGGACAAAAAAAGAGCCGCAATCTTGTTTGCAAAATTGCGTTGGTTTAGATTATTCAACTATCTTAGAAAGGTAAAATACGAACCACCAGAATCCATCAATATCAGAGAATTAAATAAATCGGATTTAGAATTATATTCAATATATTCAAATTAAATCTGGTCCGATGCGTAATTCTATTTTGCCATCATGCCAATAACCGCGATACATCAAAGTGTTTTGAAATGGCATCGAAATATTGCCATCTTTATCGATTGCAATAACTCCTCCACGACCGCCTATCGGCCCTACTAGTTTCAATATTGAATCACAGGCTGTATCAATATTGCATCCATTTCTCACCTGTACTGAAACTTCGTGAGCCGCACAGGTTCTAATGAACGCTTCACCCACCCCTGTGCAAGAAACTGCGACATTCTTGTCAGCCCAAGTTCCAGCACCTATGATTGGTGTATCTCCAATTCTTCCTGGTGGTTTACCAGTCATTCCTCCTGTACTCGTTGCTGCGGCTAAATTTCCAAATTTATCTAAGGCGACAGCACCTACAGTCCCCATTTCAGCATCGTGGTCTAATACAGCAGAATCATCTTCATCGGTCGAACCGGGTTTTGATTTTGCGTTTTTCCATTTTTGCCATTGGGCTTTTCTTAGATCGGTAATCAACCATTCTTGCGAGACTTCCTCGATACCACTGGCGATTGCATTTTCATCAGCGGCAGCACTATTCATCATTACAGGCCATCCATTTTGGAGAATTTTTTCCGCCGCTCTAATCGGGTGGCGAATTTTGGTGACATTGACTACAGAACCTGCTGCACCATCCTCTCCCTGCATGATACTAGCATCCATCGTAACTCCGCCTTCAGCAGAAAGTACCGAACCAATTCCTGCATTGAATAAAGGCTCATCTTCAAGCATTTCAACCGCTAGAGTAACTGCTTCAGTGGCACCTATTCCATTTTCTAAAAGGTCACCAATCGTTGACAAAACATTCCGCATACAGGCAATTCTTTGCGGGTCTAAATCGGTGGGGCCCTTCCAGGGCCATCTCCACCCGCTCCACCATGAATGGCGAGCCCAACCATTTCTTCACCTCAAGCTCTTGAGACTGCAATGATTTGTTGCGGTTCTGCTGGTCTATCGCCTGGTAATTTTCTGCATTGTTCAATAGCCTGAACTACGTCCATACCCTCTACAACCTCTCCGAAAATTGCGTGATTACCATTTAGCCAAGGTGTTGCAACGGTTGTAAGGAAGAATTGCGAGCCACCAGTATTTCTGCCAGCGTTAGCCATCGAAAGAATTCCTGGGCGGTCATGCTGCATTGCTAGAGCACTTGATTCACATGGAATTTTCCAGCCAGGACCACCAGTCCCTGCCATTCTGCTCATCGGGTCTTTGGAATGAGGGCATCCGCCTTGAATCATGAATTGTTCAATGACTCTGTGAAAGTGAAGCCCATTGTAAAACCCATCATCGACCAATCTCAGAAAATTGCCTGTGGTTTCAGGAGCCTCATCTGTGAATAATCTAATTCTAATATTTCCAGCACTTGTTGACATAATGACATCGGTCATGTATTATGGCTAACCATAGGCCGTTGATGACCCTTACGATTAGAATTTCAAGCACTGTGAGGTGCAGCAGCGTTCACTTCATCAGATACTCCATCTGAATACCTCTTGAAATTTTCATTGAACATACCTGCTAATTTGTCAGCAGTTTCATCGTATGCATTTCCATCATCCCAAGTTTGTCTTGGAATCAATACTTCAGATGGAACGCCTGGACAAGAGGTTGGAATCTCGAATCCAAATCTTTCATCAACAATGTATTCAACATTATCCAATTCACCATCCATAGCAGCATTTAGCATAGCCCGTGTGTACTTGATTTTCATTCTGTTTCCTACACCGTATGGCCCACCAGACCAACCGGTATTGATGAGCCAAGCCGTTGAGCCATGCTCATCCATTTTTGAGGATAGTAAATCCGCATACACACCAGGATGCATAGGCATGAATGGCTCTCCAAAACAAGCAGAGAACGTAGCTTGTGGCTCTGTAACCCCTACTTCAGTTCCTGCGACCTTAGCAGTATAGCCAGATATGAAATGATAAGCAGCCTGTGAAGGAGTCAAACGACTAATTGGTGGCAAAACACCAAATGCATCACAGGTTAGGAAAATTACATTTTGAGGATGACCTCCCTTACTATCTTGGGTTCTGTTATCAATGAATTCGATTGGGTATGAACCTCGAGTATTTTCAGTCTTACTCGTATCAAAGAAATCAGGAATATTATTTGCATCTACGCCAATATTTTCCAGTACGGTACCTTTTCGCTTTGTGGTTGCGAATATTTCCGGCTCATCTTCTTCAGAGAGGTTGATCAATTTTGCATAGCACCGCCTTCGAAATTGAAAACGCCATTCGCTCCCCAACCATGTTCATCATCGCCTATCAAAGCGCGCCTAGGGTCTGCAGAAAGAGTTGTTTTTCCAGTCCCAGAGAGTCCGAAAAATACCGCTGTATTGCTTCCAGTTGTATTGGCAGAACAATGCATTGGTAGAATTCCTTTCTTGGGAAGAATCAGGTTCATAATACTGAAAATTGATTTCTTAATTTCTCCTGCGTATCTTGTTCCACCGATGATAACTTCTCCTTTCTGGTAGTTCACAATAACGAAACATTGGGAATTCAAAGAAGGGTCATTAGCTTCATAATGCGGAGCGTGATAAACAGTAAATTCAGGCGAATGAGATTGTAGTTGCTCGGCAGTAGGTCTGACGAACATGTTCCTTGCAAACGCATTGTGCCACGCATTTTCATTGATTATTCTAATTTGCAAAGCCTCAGATTCTTCTGCACCACAATAAAGGTCTTGCACGAATAATGAATTGCGAGAAGATAGGTGATTGATAACTTCAGCCTTCAACCTCTCAAAAACATCATCATCTATTGAAATGTTGATTTTACCCCAATTGACATCATCGACAGTTGTCTCTTCTTCAACAATGAATTTGTCATTAGGCGAGCGACCTGTTCTTTCACCGGTTTCAGTAACTAAAGCGCCGTCTGATGTAAGAAATCCTTCATTTCTTTCAACAGCAAGGTCGATTAACGAAATATTATCCAAATTCCAGTAGACTGTAGCATCGGTATCTATACCGCTTTCTGAGAGGCTGCCAGACGGCACACCTACAGTATTCGCCATATCAGTGCCATTCAAAACCACTCTTTGTCCCTTACGGTTTGATATCTCTAGAAATTACCTAGAATTGGTGAAAAAATTCGTTTTCAGAGGGAGATATTGAAAGCAATTAGTGTCGAGGTACTAACATGGAGAAAGAGTCGGAGGACGATTTGATCTCCAAGAAAAATTTCCAACGAGCATCGGGAGTAAATTTGGATAATTTTCTCGTATCTACAGAGAATGTTGAAATCAAGCAAGACCAACCTGATGTTGAAGAAATAGTTGACGAAGCGATGGGCGAAGTCCCTCAACTTTTTTCAAAAAATGATGGTAATGAACCAGATGAAAACTCTCGCAAAGAAAGAGATACAATTACCGAATACGCAGTAGAGGGAGAAAAAAGACTTCATTTTGGCCTAATAATATCCATGATAGTAGTCTGGTCTGCAATTGGCACTATTGTCGGTTTGACACTATCTCCTCTACTTGCAACAGCCGGATTATTGTTAATGGCAGTTTTTGGCTTGTGGTTAGGTGAAATTTGGATACCAAAAGACAGGATGCATATCTTGGGCGTAACATGGGTTATCATTTCGATGAAATTACTGTATGGTCTTGCAATTTCTATGTATTCTTGGGATTGGATTAATCAATTAGAATTAGGATTAGGTCTGATTTCTTTAGTGGTAGTCAATCTGATAGTAGCGCAAAGGCATGATGACGACGCCATCGCAACTCAGGCAACAATAGTCTTGTTAGCAATCGGTTCTGCAGCAGGCGAACCTTACGGCGAACAAGGTGTTGCAATCATGATTGCCATAGGTACCCTTCTCCTTCACGGACTAGCATATTACAGAAGCTCAGGCAATTTAGCATCCTTAGGTATTGCAGTTTCTTATCTCTGGATAGGCATTCATGCTATCAGTGAGAATTGGAGCATATTTGGAATTAATATCAAACCATTTGAGGATGACCTACTATTGTTTATTCTAATGTTTGGTGTGACTAGTATTAACGCTATCACAGCGACAAAATTCGCTAAGGAAGAGAACTGGTTTTCATCCGCATTCAATTCAATGGGCCTTGGTAAGCCAGGCCTCTGGTCGGTATCGGTCGGCCTAGGTATGATTGGAGCTATGTTTGCAATCGCTTCACATAGATTGGAAACTGGATATGCTTTGGCGCAACTTCTGTTGTTGATTTACGCATTTGCGCCATCTTATCTAGTCGTACGTGGAGTAGAATGGAATAGGTTGATTCCGTTTACTCTTTGGCCGGCACCAATTCTTCTCGCCATTCTAATTTTGATGGTAAGAGGCCTAATTGAATTACCAATATTGGATGGATATTCACTTTATGCTACAATAAGTGCTTTATTGACAATTGTAATAATTCTTAATCACCAAAAATCAGTATCCGACCATGTTTTGTGGATAGGCTCAATTGTCCTAGTTATTCTGTTGACATTATTAGTAGAGGCTAGCGAATACCAAGGCGGTAGAAATTTATTGATTTTACAATCGATTGTATGGGTTGGACTTTCTTGGCTATCATTGCAAAGAGAATCTCCTTCGATGGCAGGAACCGCCGTCATAGTTCCTTGGATGTGGATCTTACTCTTAGCTGGGAACCTAGAATCAAAAATAATTTCAAACGACTTAGTTCCAATTCTGATTTCTGAAAATGATTTAGCAGCATACATGTCAATGCTGGTATTAATTCAAATTCCAATAAATTTGAATTTGGGTGAAAGTGGAGCAAATCTAGCTGGAAGATTAGTTGGACTATCGGAACTCAGTGCTCGGATGAGGGACGGAGGATTCCTAAAATTGTGGAATTTAGGATTTATCAGCAGTTTGTTTACCATTGTTATGGTCGCAGGCCCACAAATATTGCCCGCAACTGGACTAATTTTGGTAATGGCTGTTTTGATAATTTCACATTCGATTGTAATTTTCCAAGACAAACATCATGGAAATCCTCGAGTATTATTGATGGCTTGGGGTATTGGCGCCATAATCTTGCAATGGAGATTTGGCTATTCTTCGATTTACATTTCGATAATTTCTCTTTGTTCGATATTGATGATGATGCCCGCTGAAAGAAATTTCAAAGAATTCATGGAAGGAAGTAAATTTAGTGAAGAAAAAATACTTCCAGACTATCTGATTACAACAACTTTCGGCTTAGTCTCTGTTATGTTGTTAGTATTTGCACTAGACCAGCCAATAACCAATCCATTGACTCATGATGCAATTTTGCCACTAGGAGTAGAAAACCTCCGAATTTCATCAGTAGCAGTATTATTGGCAATATCGATATTGTATCTCCCTAGGGCCTCAAAATTAGAGAAATTATTGCCTTCGGCAATCATGTCATTATCATTGATTGTCATTTTAGCAATTACAGCAAATTCATTCAAGGATACTTCTTTGATGATTGCAACTGGTATATTTTTCGTGATATGTGGGGCTTGGTTAGCGGCGCAAGGTGAAATTCGTTCGAGAATGAAAGAGGTATCGATGCGAGAACAAAGGATTCAGAAGTTCAGAGAAACCAGCGAAGCCAAATCTGAAGCGATGGAACAAACGGATGAAGAATCTAATATCAGAATGATAGATCCAGAGCTGATTCGCTTGGCTGAAAAACAAAAGAAGCGTTCAAAGCGAATGTCTTCAACTGGCGATTACGACATGATTGTTGGTGATATTACTCACAAACCAACGATAGTGGTATCCTTCATCATAGTGACTATGTTGTTTGCCATTTATCTGGCATGGGTTTCCGCATCTTCAATAACTTCCATTGCAATTGCATCATTCATATCCATCCTTCTGATTTCAATTGCAAGGTGGAGGGCTCAACAAGTAAATCTCAATCTTCCAGATATCATGGGAATTGAATCTCCTGTTGCAATTTCTATGGCGGGATTAACACTCGTTCAAATCGCAGGACGATTGGGCGACAAAAGAGTATCTTTGGATTATCAATGGGAGATTTTGATTTTACTATGCGCATTGATGATTCTCGGATTTGTCTCAGTAATCGGACGAAAGGACCTCGGATTAAGAATTCCTTCAGTTTTAGAAGGAATAGTAATACTACTCGTTTCGTCTAGAATTTTAACCTCACTAATGGGATTAGACCAAATACAGCCTTCGCCTTTCCAATTTTCTGCAAATTCATGGAAAGTACCCGTCTTCTCGGTTGAAATATTCCTCATCCTTTCTGTGATTTTGTTTGAATGGATAGAATCTGAGAGAATAAAACGTGATTTGAGCGACCATAGAGGTGCTGCAGGAAGAATGGCTTGGGCTGCGATGATTGTGATAATCTCATTCGGAATCGCAGGAATCATAGCATGTATTTTTGCAATTCGTAATTCACTAAGATGGATGCAACCAGGAATAATAGTTGGAATTTCAATATTGATTCCATTTAGTTGGCATGCACTGTCAAGTTGGATAGATTTGATTAGCGATACAACGTCATTTTTCATTATCGCATTAGGCTTGTTGTCTATCGCCCTTTCAGTATTTTCAGTCACATCAAAGAACCAATTATGGACAGCATCATTATTGTGCTCGGCTCATATTTTAATTCCAAGCGGTTCATTTGGATATTACGAACAAACCTCGGTTTTGTTGATGGCTATGGTAGTCCTGCTTTCCTGCACTTCATGGTTAATTGGTATCATTACATTGAGGAGAACATGGAGAGTAATTGGTGCATTTGACTTAGTATTATCTTGGATAATAGCTGGCTTCCTAGTTCTTGGAGGCGCATCATCATCTATGATTTTGGTTATGTTATTGGCTACAGCAGTATTGCTAGGATTAGTCACTTGGTTAGGACAGATGTATGAAGATGAAATTTCAGATTCCTGAAATTAATCAACAACAACCAGCGCTTCGTGAAGGCGCAGTTATGAATTCTACACGATCGACATCCTTCGTATTTTTTAGCCTCTCAATCGCATCTCTTATCGAACCAGCATTTCCACTAATCTGCATTGTATCGACACAAGTATGACTAGTTGTCAAGCAATTGTGATGGTATGATGAGATATTTATCGAATGAGAATGTCGCAGATCCATCAATTTATTTTCGACCCCATGTTGATAGTAAATCACGGCAGTGCCTTCCACTTCTAGGTCATCCTTCATTCCAGATAGGTCGCCTTTCAGGCTTGCTTCAGCAAAGAAAATACTCGCATCTCTAAGAAACATGCTACGGTTTTTGTATCCGGTTTGCACAATTAATTGCTCTAATTGTGATGCAAATTCTTTGTCAGTGCTGAATGATAATATTCTGCTCATAAAATTTCGGAGTCGTCTTAAATTAATAACATTTTTTAAATATGTATTAACAAAGGAAAGAACATGATTACAACACTGTTGACCTATGCTCTAATTGCATTAACAATAGGACTAATATGCGGACTCCTCCCTATTTACACCAGCTTCGTTGGTAGTCAAAATAGGTTGAAAATGTTCACAGGCATTGCATCTGGAATTATTATTGCATCCGCAATGCTTGTTGTTATCCCAGAAGGATTTGAGTTAGCAGGCGGCGAACATCACGACGAAAATGTCGCTGGCGAGGTCGCAGTAGTCGTTTTACAAGTAAATCAAGGTACTATTAATGCCTCTGCTGGGATAGAACAAATCGAATTAATAATTTTGGAAGAAGGCCATCATGAAGATGAAGTAGCTGACGATGGACATGACCATGACCATGCTGACGAATCAGCCCACGTTGGAGATATCAAGGAGGATATCGAACACGTAATTTCCGAAGTTGAAGCAGGTGACATTACTCCAGAAGAAGGAATTGATGAAATCAGCGTCCTAATAGCCGCCGAACAGGAATCACACGCCGAACACGAGCATGAATTAGAACCATTGATGCTTGGATTAGCAATTATGCTTGGATTTGTGTTGATGTTGGTATTGGAAGGATCTGGAATAGGTCATGCAGTCCATGAAGAACACCACGACCACAACCAAGAACACGGCCACGACCATGTCCATCACAATTCGATAGGCTGGCTTCTTGTTATCGGATTGACACTTCATGCAGCAGTCGATGGATTAGCAATAGGTGCGGCCGCAGCCTCTGGAAAAATCTCGGTTTCAATTGCAATTCTAATTGCAGTCTTAATTCACAAAGGACCTGCAGCGCTAAGCCTGGGAATATTCTCCTTACACGAGCGCAATACAAAGAAAGAATCGATGATCGATGTCATGATATTTTCACTAGCAACTCCTGTCATGATGTTCGTAGCATACTTTGTTCTCGATGATTTGGAGAATTCGTTTATTGGATTAGCCATGTTGTTTTCTGCAGGTACATTCCTCTATGTGGCAACGGTTGATACACTACCCGATATTCACAATGCAGAAACTGGAAAGAAGGCTATGATTTATGTTGTAATCGGAGTACTAGTTTTGACAGCATTATTATTCTTAGCAGATGCAACAGGATTGATAGCCCACGCTCACTGAATTAAACAACCGAAGTGAATATTATATTGCGAGCATAGGTTCTATGTAAAAAGAACAATAAACATGTTAATCGTAATATTATCATGAGAAAAAAAATAGCCATATTTATGGCATTGTCAATGGTTTTGGTATCCCTATCTGGCTGTCTTGGTCGTGGAGGTGGAAATGGTGATAGAGATGGCAACACGGATTCCCCTGAAGAACAATGCTGATGAGTACAATGTGTTGTATATAGGTCACAGTTTTGGTCGTAAGTTTGCAGAATTGTTAGAGGATTATGCCCATACTGCAGGGGAGACTAACCATGCACAATACATCGAATTCAGTGGTGGTGAATCCGGCTCACCTGGCTTATTATGGGAAGATGCAGAGCACCGAGCTAACATCAAATCATTTCTTGACACTGGCGAAATTGACGTCTTGATTATGATATGCTGCTCGCCAGAGTTCATTCAAACACTTGACACAGATCAAGCCATCTGGAACTTCACGGATTATGCTGTTGAACAGAATCCTAACGTACGTATCGGTTTAGCCATGCCTTGGAAGGATTTCCCAGGTGAGTATGAAAACGCTAGCGAGTATGCTGCCAATTCAACTCTCGACCTCTATCCGTATTGGGGGAATCTTTCTGATGAACTCCGTGCAGATTATCCAAGTACAGACGTGTTCACCTTCCATCATGGTGCCCTTGCCTACGAGATGCGTGAGATGTTCGAAGCAGGAGATCTCGAAGGAGATGTGGAACAACTACAAGGGCCAAGAGCGTCCTCACTCTTCACCGACGAGAAGGGCCATGCGGGAGATATTTTCGTCGATACAGGTGCCCTTGTTTGGCTTCATGCAGTCCATGGGGTTGACCCTATGACGATGCCCGAATTCACGCAATGGGAAGTAGATATTCGCCAACTTGCAGATGCTGTTATCGACGAGCAATCTTGAATTTTGTTGCATGGGTAGGAACGAATAGGGCGGACTGAGAACCCTAGTCAAAAGACTTGTTATGTCCAAGGGTGTTTAACATAACCCTCGTGAACATATAATGTTCATTTATCCACTTCCCCACCTCAATTCAATTCGGGGCATTGTCCCTTTCAATCTCCAGACCGATGACATATTTCTTTTGCAAAAGGATCAACCTTCCCTCCAGCACTTCGACACTCATGAGCTCATAGTTTTCTTTTCCTAGGACACTATCAAATAAGTGGGTGTTGCGCCAAAGAGTATAAACTGCTCCAAAAACTATAGCAGTGGCAAGTTGTTTGAACACATCCAGAAAAGCATAGAGGTCTCCCGAAAGAATAGTCAAGGTGGATAAATACGGAAGAGAGGCCAATGAAATAGCGGCCAATAAATTCGGTATTGTAAACAGGTACCTAGTTGGGTGTGTGAAAGGAGAATCAGTGCCTATGGGATTATTATTTTCATCATAAATAACATTAGTATTAAGATATTCAGGAGAAGTTTTTGGAACAATAGGGCCCTCTAATTCCTGACCTGACAATTCCGTATATATCATTCTTCCAAAGAAGTCATTGGGGCGATGTTTCCATTGAATTTTGTCCATCCATTTGTATCTGATAACATCGTTGTGATGCTCATGAGTGGGATCCTTGAGGGCTGCCCAGTAATGATCGTGAATCTCTTTGTTTTTGATCGAATTTTTTAGTCCATAGTATTCTCGTACCTCTTTTGGGTGTAGAGGAATGAGTCGTCCCCTTTGAGATAGTGATATGAACGCAAAATACGGGCCAACAATTAGATTTAGAAAGAGACCTAAGGAAAAAAGAAACCAATCCCATTCAGCACCAATCGCCGCATTCAGGGAACCCAATAACCTCGGGTCATCAGGGGAATTGAGTGGAATATTCCAAATCAATAACCCTGTAATTAACAACAAGGTTCCGGAAACACCGAGGAATATTCTGTACATTCGTCCAGGCTTACTTTGTGAAATTAAAGCATCTATTAATTTCGCCTCCAATTCAAGGTCTTCCCAATAGGGTTCCACATTTGGCCCCTAAAGAGGCTCAACATAAACAATTTCCTGATTAGAAAATCACAATTCCATGAAATGAAGTCGATCAAACATCAATGTGCCCAAGGGGTCCCGTTGTAGTCGCATACAGCCACATGGGTACCGATGCGTGAATATTTCATCAATGGGTATTGCTAGGGTTTATTCTCAAACGAATCGGATAGACTTTAACTCTGAAGCGAATAGGGGCTAATATGTTTGAGCACATCATCAGTCCAGATGGAAAATATGTTTGGTGTGAGGATTACGATGCCCCTGAAGATTTGAAATCACGTTGGATTCCAATTGCGGATTGGCAAAAAGAATTCGAAAATAAGATCAAATGCCCACAGTGTTCTGGCTACTTAGAAATCATCACATATGAATGGGAAGGAAAGCAAGTTGAAGACTTCGACGAACCGTGCAGTATTTGCGAGGAGTGGTTTACTTTGGTAAGCAAGAATCCGCTTTCTATTAGGCATAATGGTGGTGATATCTACCGATGTAAAGTTCCAATTGAATTAGTCAACAAAAAATACAATGTGAAAGGGGAAATAACTCTCAAAGTCGGAGGGGACGAAGATGACATGGGGTACGACGCAGATGAACTGTTAGACTTGTTTAACCAAGCAGTTCATGATTTACCAAACGAATTGATTCAGCATCTGAATGATAACGGTGGCTTACATTCGATTGGGAAGATGCTAAATGGATTCGAAAGAACAACACGCTGTTTGTGCTCAAAGACGGTTCATACGAAGTTGAGGGTGAAGAGGAATAACAATCAAATTGGAAATTCGTTAGAATGTATTCACATATCCATTCGGATGTATTGGAAGGGCCTATCCGAAACCCCATCCAACAAGAAGAAGTCGTAGGAAGGGCTTTGCGTGGGTCTGTTTGTTCGCTACCCTCGATGTCGTAAAGGACTACCAGGGGTCCCCTTGTGTATAGCCATCGCTGTTGATACCACTTCCGAGGTGGGACTCGGTTCCAGCACTCAGAACCAAAATACAAACTCAACCGTTTTTCGGGGGTTGCTGATTATTAGTTCCAAGAGAACCTTGGACCACCGAATCATGAACGTTCATCGTTTGATTATTATGAATGTGGTGAGCATTGTTTGTGTTATGCGCATGGTTGGAATTGTGGATGTTAATGATTTGCGGAACGGCAAAGGTTCCATAGTTCATTTGAGGGGGCATGTGTTGCATTGGAGGGTTACTTTGTTGAGCATACTGCTGGACAGGCCTCCTATTGAGATTGTATTTTTCTCTAAAAAACGCCAGTAGTGTTGGGCTTGCATAGCGTTGTGCGATTTTGAGAGCTGCATGGTAATCCCCCATTGCCTCCATCCGAACACAAGATTGCAGGCGCCTTAATTTTAGCCATTGAAGCACTAAAGGAATAAATGATAAAAGCATAAAGAAAAATGAAAATATATCTCCAAGAATGGTACCTGCACAGTGTGAAGAGGCAGTGCCAGACGAATCGGAATACCCGGACGAACAACTCGTATTGGGCATGATCAAAGCCAGAACTAGAGCAAAAACTCCAACGATCGCAGATCCTACACCAAGCCTAAAGTCTGGGCGTCGAGTGTCGAGAACCACACTTAGAATCAATGGCGGTCTCATTGAAAGGTGGTAAGCCCCCTCATATTTGTCATGTTCGGAATTCAACTGGCTGTTGAATACGAGGATTGATTGTGATTAGGATAGTTGGTTTCCTTATATCCATAAGCGGTTGTGCTCAACACCCTTGTGCACAATCAATTTGTCCACATGGGTTCGCAGTGGACCATATTGAGGGGTACCGTTTGATGTCATAAATCATGGGACCCCGTGGCATCCCTTCTCAGGGATAATATAACACGCAAGCGAGAATACAATGATGGCAATTGGAAGAGCAGCGCTGATGGGAGTTTTAACATGGGCAATGATGATGTCTCTTGATTTTCACAGAGAGGTATCTATCGCGATGGGAATATTTGCTGCATTTTTTACAGAGTCTACTATTCAGTCCAGTAAAAGAGCGCATCTAAAGCACAAAGCATCTCACCTTCAAAACGAATTGAATATTGCGATTGGTGAATTGTCTCACATGAAAAGAGCTCTAGACAATACAACCTCTGAATTAAGAGAAGCCCTAGATGAACTTCATCGACGTGACGCTATTGGAAGCCCGGCTGCGAGAGAATTACTCGCCAGGCAAGAAGAAGCTGTGAAGGCACAAAAGAAAGCGATAGACCTCTCTGCGAGTAGATCTGTAGAAACACTAGAATCCCTTGAGAGGATGATAATATCGCAAGGGGAGCAAACCGCAAGAGTGCAGGAGGTACTATCTGCTGTATTGGAAAAACTTGCTCTATCGCCAAGACAGAATATCAATATGAAAGATTCAGTACTCACACAGGAGAATAATTCAACACCTACGATGTCAGACGACATATTAGCCCTGATGGGTTGAAGTGGGATTATGCACGATTCGATTCGGGAATTAAAACGGTTGAAAATTACCAATTTTCTTTTCCAAATGAGTGTCGTTTTTGGAACATTGATTATTTTCGCTGGCATATTCATGGGCCTTAGAATGGAAAATCCATTGTCTATTGGGCCACATTCAATAATGATTCTAAGCGGATTTATTCTAGTTCTAGTTGTAAATTTCGTCAGCAAGATGGAAAACACATTTGCTCAAAAATATCACATGACTCATATTCTAGATATCGACAATAAACAAGAACGTTATGAGGCTTATCTTGAGCACCTCTCAAACTGGATTGCTTCTGACATGGAACAAATAAATCCAGTTCGGGAAAGAGGAGTAGACCCCTCGGGGCCTGATTGGGGTAAGACCGATTTTGAAATGGGGGAGGAGCCGGTCAGAAGGGATGCTGTTGTTGAAGGCAAGAAGTATGAAGGAATGGAAGGAGATTTAACATCTACTGAAAAAATGGTTGAAAAAGCAAACCAAGAATATGCTGATTACGCCCAGAAAAGATGGGAAAAGAGCGAATCTGAAGACCCTGACCTAATCGAATATGGTGTTGAAAGATTGGGCGATTTAGTTAGAACGGATTATTTTGAAAAGAACGCTGAAGAGGGTGCATTCGAAAAAATCGCAAAACAGGATGATGACTCCCACTGATTCAATATAGTAAGCAAGTAGGCCAGTTATCATGAAGGCGATAATTTTGGCTGGCGGCCACGGAAGTAGATTATTGCCACTTACTGAAAATAAAAATAAAACAATGGTAGAATTAAACGGGATTCCAATAATCGATTACATTCTAAATTCTATTGAGAAAACTAATGTCGAAGAGATAACGATTGTAGCAAATAAATTCATTGACGATATCAAAAACCATGTTGGCGATAAAGCGAAATTTGTCTTAGAAGAGGAGCCATTAGGGGTTTCTAATGCGATAAATTTGGCGAGGGAGGGGAATGAAAAATGCCCGATCATGCTTTGGTTTGCTGATAATTTAACAAATATTGAATTAGATTCAAAGGTTTCAAATTTTTCTGAAGGCGCATTACTTCTTGCTAGAGAAGTAGATGACCCCGGGCTTTTGGAGTAGCTATTTTAGAAAATGGAAAGATTGTTGATATCGTGGAAAAACCCGCAGTGCCAGGAAGTAATCTTGCTATAGGGGGAATCTATCTGTTTGATGATACCTTTTGGGATAGATTTGATTTGGTTTGCAATAATGATGATTTTTCAATCTCATCGATTACAAGTCAATACGTAAAAGAAGGGAAAGCGAGTATAATTTCAATTGGGGACAACAGTTGGATAGACTGTGGGACACCTGAAAATTTGCAGATTGCTGAAAATCTAGTAAAAGATGGAATTTTTTGACGAGGAATTACTATGAAAATAGGCATAATTGGAGCTGGAATTGTTGGGGGAACAATACGCGATTGTTTCTCGCGAGTCCACGAAATTTTTGTTCATGACCCTTTGCTGAATACCTCAATTTCAAACGTTGTCGATAATTCTAAAGTGGCCTACATCGCTGTTCCAACCCCTCCTCTAGAAGATGGTGGTTGTGATATTTCGATTGTAGAAAATGTATTACAACAACTCCCAGATGGTTTTATTGCGATCATCAAAAGTACAATAATTCCAGGAACAACTGAAAAATTACAACTGAAATATCCAAACCTAAAATTGGCTTACTCCCCCGAATTTTTAGTGGAAAGAAATAGAGTCGAGGATTTCAAAAATCAGAGAATTCTTGTTGTAGGAACACAGCACGCTGATGTTGCAGAATTAGTCTTTGAACATCACCGGCAAGCGGGAGTTTTGGTCGATGAAAACTTGTTTCACACCTCTTCTACTGAAGCTGAATTAGTAAAATATACCAAGAATAATTTCTATGCAATGAAGGTTATTTTTGCAAACCAAATTTATGACATCTGTAAAAAATTAAATGTGGATTACAGTGTTGTAAAAGAGATTATTACCGCGCCCCAAGACCAAATGATTGGAGATTCTCACCTAGAACCTATAATGGGGTTAATGAGAGGTTTTGGAGGTAAGTGTTTGCCGAAAGACACTCTCGCACTACAGAAACTTGCAAGAGATTTAGATGTTGAATATTCTCTGCTTCAATCGATTCAGTATGATAATGAAATACTGAGAAAAATAGCAACAGGTAAATCTTCGGATGTAGAAACGGAGGATGATTGATGATAGGTAGTGAAGGCTCTTTCGTGAGATACCTTTTCACTGCTTCAATCAACACGATAATTTTCCTCATTTTATGGGAGGTTTTTTTCCTAATTTTGCCCAGTAGTGGAATTTGGCCTACAATTTCTTGGGGCGGCTCCTGGATTCTTAGTTCATTTATTGCACATTGGACTCACAGAATTATTACCTTTAATTCAGACCGTGATATCAAATGGACTATTCCTGTTTCAATGTCGGTCTACGCGCTCACTTTAATCGGTTCTATGACAACATATTATCTCGCTACTGAGGTGTTTGCATTCTCAACTAATAACCAAATTGACCTTGGATTCATGGTTCTACAAATTGGAATAATTTGGGTTGCAAATTATGCATTATGGGGTGGCCTGAATTATCTTGGACAAAAGTTGGTAGCTTTCAAAGAAATCAATATCGATGACCCTTTAATAATCGTAAAATCTTCTGAACTAGAGTGATTTTGGAACGTTCACTTATTCCAATCCTCCAGTCTAATTCATCATCTCTATCATAACGAAGTAAATCATCGAAACCACCAATTAAATTCCCATCAATGAAAATTTGAGGTACGGATTTTGCTCCACGGGTTTTTGCCCTGAATTCTAGATCGATAGAATTTGAACGTCCTAATTTTTCTCTTCGTATGGAACACCTTTCCTGTCAAGGAATTGTTTTGCATTAACACAAGCCGGGCAACCGCGATTGGTGTAAATCTCGATTTTCGCCACGCAGCGTGCTGGTTCTAATCACATTTCAACCATACGATTTAGCGAGGCATTGAAAGGCTGAAACCCCCACGCTTTATCCATGCTGCCCGACACAATCCACAAACTTCCCCAAGCAGAGAGGTTCGCATATGCAAAATTGCTAGCCTTCATGACAAGGGTTGACAATGAATTGACAATTGAAGAAATGTCAATGTTTGAACAAAGATTGGGTACTGCCCTACTTTCACCAAAACAGAGAGACATGATTAGAAGTGCACTAAAAAATCCCCCTCTTTGGAAGAGTGTCTTGATGGCCTAGGTGACGAAGCCGGTAGATTAGCACTAAGAGACTCTGTATTGATGGCGGCGTCCGATGGAACCGTAGATGAAGATGAAAGAGAAGTTCTGAATCAAATAGCCGAGCACCTTAATTTGCAGGAAGATGCAATCAATAAACTCCTTGCATGGACAGTCGAAGGGTATGCTTGGATGCAAAAAGGATACGAGCTTCTGAATAGTCTATCTAGGTGATAATCTGTTACCTGATTCTGCTTTGTCTCTTCCTGAAGAACAGAGAAGAAAAATCGCCTGTGTTCTTATTTTAGTTGCTGCGGCCGATGGTGAACTGGTAAGAGAAGAGATTTCTGCAATTGAAGCATCGATGGGCGCCATGATGCTACATCCAGAAAGCAGAGAAGAAGTTCGCCAATTACTCACTAACCCACCCTCATTAGAATCAGTAATGGAAGGGATGGAAAACATAGCAAAAAAAATTGCTCTTCGTGATGCTGCGTTGCTTGCTTCAGTCGATGGTGATTATGACAAAAAGGAAATTGAATCCTTGCGGGATATTGCAAAGTCTGCTGGCTTGAAAAAGGAGGATCTATCCAAACTTTTCGACTGGGTTTCCGATTCATGGAAGCACAGCGCTAAAGGAAGGGTGATAATTTCCGCACCTGTCCTTGGCGATAAAGACATTCTGAAAAATTGAGAGTGAACTGTTCTGAATTGTTGAATTTCATTTCCGGATTCAAGAAAATACACAGATTTATCCCTACACTTTATTATCAATACCTACCTCGAGTGAAACAGGGAATCGAATTTTTCGAAAGGGTGAGAATTAGATGGGAATACATCCAAAAATTGGAATTACTGGCCTGCCAAGGTCAGGAAAGTCTGCGGTTTTAGTTAAAGTACTAGAAATGCTAACTGAAGAGCGTATTAGAGAAATCAATGTAAGAGGGGAGACGGTCATTCAACCGACATCATTGGCGGAATGAGAACTGAACCAATTTCGGAGAATTCTGAAAGAGTTGGATACAAAGTGATCAATATCAAAACAGGTGAAGAAGCGATTATGGCTCACAAGGACATCGATAGCAGAATGAGGGTCCTTGGTTATGGAATAGACACCGAGGCCTTAGAAAGTGTCGCAATCCCAGCAATCGAATTTGCTAGAGATTATTGCGAAGTAATCGTGATTGATGAAATAGGTAAATTTGCAGTTGAATCTGAAAGTTTCGTAGAGGTTGTGAGGTCTGCACTCGAGGTAGACAAGCCAACACTTCTAGCACTGCATAAAAAGAGTCGGCATCCATTATTGCAGGACATCAGAAGAAGGGATGATGCACGTATTCTTGAGGTCACGCCAGTGAACCGTGCTCTTCTTCCATACAAGATTCACAAATTGATGAGAGAGACTTATTGAATAGCGGTGGTTTATTGCGCTATCACTTTTTGGCTGAGCCATGAACCCGGCGGCAAGCGCTCAACGCTTGATGTTTGGAACCGGCTTAGGGCTACTATTAGCGACGGGTTTTGCTTACATTTCTGGAATCGCAACAATTGATTCTGTAGGTGCTGAATTTATTGTGCCCTTCCTTGGTATTTGCTTGATTGGCTTTTCACAATTGGTGATGCAAGAAAATGGTGTATTTTCAACCATATTCCCAAACGAAGATAGTTCGGCTGCAGCCCAAAAAATCAGCACTGAGTTATCAGATACAAGAAAGAATGAAGAAATAGGCAACGCGTGGGCTAAATTAGAACACTCTATACTATCAAAAGAACTGGAGGAGGAATAATGCAGGTTTATTCACAATCGATTGTAGACCCTTCAATACAAAAAAAGAAAAAACGGTGGAAATTATCAATAATATTTTTCGTTCTAAGTTTTATTCTTCTAGGAATTTCAGGAAATCAAACAGGAGCAGTCAATTCTGTTTCCGGACTCTTTTGTTGCTTGTCAATATTCTTTGCTTTGAGCGCTATCACGATTAAGCCTGCCAAAAATGTAATGGTGATACAGGGTCCAAATCAGGTAGTGCCGCAAAATATTACCATTCAAAATAATATACCTGCACAACAAATTCAACAACCTGTTAAACACGAAAAAGAGAATGTTGATTGGGTTTCCAAGGCAAAAAATCTGGAAATGGCTAGAAATTGGGATGAGGCTGCAAAGGCATATGAAAAGGCTGGGCTATTTGCTGAAGCCGGAAGAATCCGTCAAGAGTACATGGAAAATAATCAACCTATGGTCCAAATCGGCCAGGTCGGAAATACGGTGCTAAACGACTCGGTAATGATAGCTGATGGAGGAAAAAAGACTTGCACTAATTGTGGCAATCCGTGCGAGCCAACCTGGAATATCTGCCCCAATTGTACTACTCCGTTGTGAGAAAGGTTTGATTGCCTTAACGAATCCCGGTATTCTGAGGGAGAGGCATGAGTGAAGTCCCAGAAGGTCTGTTTTACACTAAAGAACACGAATGGTTGAAAATTGAAGGTGACGAGGTAGTAATCGGTATTACTGACCACGCTCAAAACGCACTTACCGATATTGTATACATTGAGTTGCCAGAGGTTGGAGAAACCTGTGATGATATGGGCGAATTTGCGATTGTAGAATCGGTAAAATCTGCTTCACCTATATTCGCACCTCTGGGTGGCGAAATTACCGCGGTGAATGATGCTCTTGATGACACTCCAGAATTAATGAATGAAGATCCATATGGTGAAGGGTGGATTGTCAAAATGAAATTAAACGATGCTTCAGCTGTCTCCGGTTTGATGTCTCCAGCAGACTATAAATCAGAGATTGGCGAGTGAAATCGATGCTTTACATCTACGTCGATGGTTCCTGCTTAGGCAATCAAAATGTCGATGAAAATACTCCTGCGGGCTGGGGCGTAGTCATCATTACAGACTCAAATGATTTAGGAAGAGGAAATGGTGAAATCGACTATGAATTCAGTGGAAAGGTGATTACTGATTCCTCGGATGAACGTTTTATTGGTGCAGAAGTAGGATCTAACAACACTGCTGAATTAACCGCGTTCGCTGAAGCATTAAGGTGGGCTCTTACCCAAGGTGGAGACGAAGACATAATCATAAAAACAGACTCTCAATACGCAGGAAACCAAGCAACAGGGAAGTGGAAAGCGAAAGCGAATAGGCAACTTGTTGCACATGTTCAAGAATTATGGAATGAAGTCTCTGAATTAAGAGAACTATCATGGGAGCATGTCAAAGCTCATAGCGGTCACAGATGGAATGAAAGAGCAGACCATCTTGCTGTAAGGGCGGCAATGGGTGAACTGCCTGAACCGCTCTCTTTTTGGAAGCCTGGGCAGCGTTAAATTCTCTCTTTTAGCCAACGAGATAATTCTTCAGAGAGGTCCTCTCGATTCAATGCATATTCGATTTGCCCTTTTATCCAGGCTAATGGGTTTCCAGAATCATACCAAGAATAATTTTCAAATTCAACGCCAACTAATCCATCGTTTTCCATCCAATGTTGCTGAATCGCAATCGATTGGAGTTCACCATGGTCTTCGAAGTTGTAGGTTTTGAGAAGGGTGGCAGTATCTTCGGTGAACAAGTACCTTCCACATAATACCAAATTTGAAGGTGCTTCTTCTTTAGTTGGTTTTTCAACTATCGAGTTAATCATATCACCATCAATGGATACGACTCCATAATTTTGGGGATCTTCTACGGCTATCAATCCTACACATGGAAGGTTCGTTTGTTGAAACTTATCGACCAATGATTTTGAGGCATTAGATGGGACATACTTCATTGGTGTCGAATAATTATCCAGAATTATGTTATCGCCTAATAATACTAAAAATGGTCCATGGATAGAATCTAATGCGATGCTGATAGCATCTCCCAATCCTCTAGCGACTTCCTGAATGTGAACCTTGACATCAATGCCGTGAAATGGAGATATTAGGGATGCATCCAACTCTTCTCTTGTTGAAGCAATCCAAGAATTATCTGCTAGAATTTTTGAAAAATCCTTCGATGGGGAACTGATAATGTGTATTCTTTTTACACCCGCGTGAATGGCTTCACGCGCTAAGTGTGCAATTGCAGGAATGTCTACCAGTGGCAGTGCTTCCTTAGGAATCATGGCACTTACCGGTAACATTCGCGAACCGATTCCGCCGGCGACAATAATTGCATCTTCAACCACCGCCATTGTCGCCCTCACAACGCCATCGCTTTCAAGGGTCACGCCCCGTAGAGGCAATATGGGCGATAATACCAACTGGAAAATTCTGGCCGTTCTCGGCTTGATTTTTGTTGGAATTACCTTTACAGATTTATCACCAGATGGCCCATGGAATGATGAAACATTCACCTCGGGGTCGATTGGCCTTGTCGGATTGATTCTCCTTTACATGGCCTGGTTTAGATTCACGTTTGACCAAAATGGGTTGATACCAACCATCGACCTTTGGCAAGACCCTGCTGGCACATCTAAGACTGTGATTCTCTCTGGAGGGGCTTTTCTAGCGACCGGTTTTGTAATTGGCCGGAGTGAGTTTTTTCCTGAGCCAGCTGGATTAATTATGACTTTAATCGGTTGCTTAACATTAACCAATGGCGTTTACGTTTGGTTATCTGTTGTCGGGCCATTATCAGAAAATGAAACAGAATCAGAATGATTCAATCCAAGAATCCCATATCATCAAGGATGTCTAAAGCATCATCGAGTTCCGGTAATTCTCCTTCAGTCATATCGGAAACATGCTTTTCTATTCTCTCTGGACTGGTTGGCATTTCTGCATTCCCTTCGAGCCAATCTTGCCATTGTTGGACTCTCTGCTCATCGCGTATCTTCATAGGCGCCCATAGCCCTTCAAGGTCTAGGTTTTTGATTGATGTCAATGTAACTGCAAATCTTTGGGCGTCTACTTGGTCCATTCTGATTAGTAATTCCTTCAATCTGGTCAGAACTACTTCATCACCATCTTCCCACAACTTGGGAATGATTTGTCTGCTATCTTCGGAAAATTCTTCTAAATAATCGCGTATTGTGTGAACCAAGTTTCTTCTAACAACTTGGGATTTGTGGCTGCACAAAGTGTTTATTTTATCAGCCCACATCTCCTTATCCAAAAATCTCAAATCGCCTACGGTAGCACTTGCAGCGGCTAAAACACTTTCATCATCATCTTCAAGCATCTTATCCAATAATGGAATCGCCTGATTTGTTATTCTTCGGAATAATCTAGTCAAAACATCAGCCATCGCTCTGCGTGTTAGAATGTCTTCCCTGGCGGATAGTATTCTGATACATTCCAATCCTAAATCGAGGTCTCCTTCAATCAGTTTTGCCAAGCAAGATACAACTCTTGTTGAAACCTCATCTGAAGGGTCTGACGCTCTCCTTACCAAGATTTTTGAAATGCCTAATGGTTCAATCAATTCTTTTCTTTCAAGTAATAATTTACACCACTCTATGAGTAATTTTCTTTTCTCCTCATCGCCGTTTTCCAACTGCTCTAACATCCACCTAGCCGCAACCGCACCGGCTTCATGCGCAATTACTGCGGTGGTTCTAGGAACTACTGCATGAGGATTCCAATCTAGGCTCGAACTTGTCACCTCGGGTTGTGTATGCCAAGTTCCTGGTCGCTCGCCAAGAGCTATCGACTCGACTAAATGGTAGCCTTGGTGAACGGGTTGGCCATGAGACTTGTTGCTTAGTCCGTTTAGCAGACATATTGCTAGCCACCACCTATCTGGGTTAGGAGATGTTCTGTCTAATGCCTGAGATAGCCATTCTGTCGCCATTGCGAACAGTAGTCTTTCATTCAGAGTATCAACGCGCTTCAACAAAAATTTTTCATGAACTTCGAATGGATCATCGGAGAGATTCATTCTGTGTGGTACAATCAAATCTACTACGATTGAAAGATGCCTGTCGAACATGCCTTGATCTGCATGTAAAAGCGCAACTCCGGTTTCTGAAATTTCATTTGCTCCCTTTGGATGTATTGGAGGGAAATCCGCATCGAAAAGAGGAGGTTCGGGAAAAGGCATTGATTTAGCACCGTTTTCTAATGCTTCGACCAGCCTCGGAGTCAAGGACTCGAGCACACTTTCCGATACCTTCTTTCGACTTTTCATTTGAGAGCCTCCAATATGGAGTTGATTTTGTTAAACTCAAATATCAAGTTCGATGTTTAGGTTTTGAATCAATTCTTTGTATCGATTTCTGATAGTGACTTCAGTCACACCTGCAACCTCTGCAACTTCTCTCTGGGTTCTTCTCTTTCCACAGAGAACACTTGCGATGTAGATAATTGAGGCAGCGATACCTGTTGGCCCTCGGCCGCTAGTCAATTCTTTTTCTTGGGCAGCCTTGATTAGTTCATGAGCCTTTGATTCTACTTCTGCATCTAGTCCAAGACCTGAACAGAATCTGGAGATGTAATCTTCTGGACCAGTAGGCATGATTTTCATCTTCAATTCTCTAACCATGAATCTGTAGGTTCTACCGATTTCTTTTCGGCCTGTTCTACTTGCTTGTCCAATTTCATCAAGAGTTCTTGGAACATTACATTGTCTACAAGCAGCATATAGTGAAGCTGCTGCAACACCTTCAATTGAGCGACCTCTGATGAGTCTCTTTTCTACCGCTTTCTTGTAATTTACAGCTGCTGCTTCTCTAACGGATTTTGGCAGTTCTAATCTGCTAGCCATTCTGTCGAGTTCTGCCAATGCCATTGCAAGGTTTCTCTCGGTTGCGTTAGAAACACGAGATCTCTTCTGCCACTTTCTCATTCGGTAGAATTGAGAACGGTATCTTGAGTTGATTGTTTTTCCAGAGTAGTCTTTGTTTTGCCAATCGATGTCGGTTGACAATCCTTTGTCGTGTAGCATGACAGTCATTGGTGCACCTGTTCTTGCCCTTTGGTCTCCTTGTTCTGGAGAGAATACACGCCATTCTGCACCTTGGTCGATTACATTGTCTTCTAATACTAATCCACAGTCATCACAGACCACTTCACCGCGAGTTTCATCACGGGTAAGAGATCTGCTTCCACAATCACTACATTTTACGATATCTTCCACTTGTTGGTTATCCACAATAATCACCTCTCACATTACATGCTGTAATAGATAGAGTACGATACCCTCAAACGGGCTATATTTAAATCTTATTTAGACACCATTAATATATTTTCTATGCTAACTTCCATGCAGTACTTCGTTTCACTATTTTATCAAAACATGTTGTAAAAAAAGTCGCCAAAATAACAAATTCTCCGAGTATTATTTTTTCTCAGGCTGCAGCATAAAAATGGATTTCCGAACTCGTTATACGCCAATCCTCCCTGAAAGGCATGAGGCAGGGAGATGAGTGAAGCATGGCCGCCAAAATCTGTTCGCCTTACACCTGGGAAAAGAGTATTATTTCTGACAAAAGATCTCGGATTAATCAAAAGACAACTCTATGATGGTTTAGACTTGAAAATGGAGGATGTCAATCCAAATGATTTACTAGACGACATCAATACTGATATGATGACGCCTGCATGGGTTTGCTTCGACCATGCTCCTAGTGAAATTGCAAAAAATGCATATGCAGGGCTAATGCATGAAGGAATGAGAGTTTTCAATGAAAATGCGCTCATTAATGGGAACTTCGAAGTGATAGTATCGGGGCAGCGGAAGGGTACTGGATCTTCGAGAGAGACTGCTGCCCAATGTGAAAGGTGGGCCGGAATTAGGATAGTAATCGCATCATCCTTCGCTCCAATTCATGAAAGAAACAATATCAATCTAGGGCAATTGATGGGAGATTATTCCATGCTATCGCGGTTGCAGGCAGGTGAAAGTATTGCATTAGATGAATTTACACAAAAATACGACCCTGTGACAAGAACCGTTATTGAAAACGGAGGGCTATTCGCTTTTGCATCTAAGTTGAGTAATGAGGAAATTTCCCTCCCGCCGCTAAATACAGGCGACCGTCCTATGACTATGGCTGAAAAAATAATTGCTAGGAATCTAGTTGGCCAAAAAGAAGGACAGTGTGTAAAACCGAATGACCCCGTAATCGCACAGGTGCAAGGAGGTTATAGTCATGAATTTACAACCGCTCAAGTTCACACATTCCTAAGCGAGGAATATGGTGATGATTACTCGCTTCCAAATCCAGATAAGTTCGCAGTTTTCGAAGACCATTTGCTTTATGCTGAACATAATCCAAAATTCGTCCCTCATATGAACAAGGTTCAAACCCTGAGGGACCTACAAGTCGCTTTCCAAAAGCACACCGGTGTTCGGGATTATTCAGCAGTAGATGGGGTCTCGCCAGGCATTTGCCATCAAGTCGCTAGAGAAGAATTCATTGAAGTTGGAGATTTTATTCAGGCTACAGACTCACATACGTGCATGGGTGGAGCAAGTAATGCGTTGACCTATGGAGTCGGTGCCACTGAATATGCAAGTTTGGTTTATTCTGGCTTCACATTTGCAAAAGTTCCTGAATCTATTAGGTTTGAATTGGTTGGTGAATTGAACAAAGGATGTACAGCAAAAGACGTTATTCTTTACATCTTAGCTGACCATGCAAGAAAAGAATTGACTCTAAATCGCTCTATGGAATTTGGAGGTCCCGGGCTCCAATCATTGTCTGTAGATGAAAGGGCTACGCTCTGTAATATGGCTACTGAATGCAGTGCAAGAACTGGAATTTGCGAAGCGGATGATTTACTGTATGATTGGATGGAAAAAGAACAGGGCCTAGACAGAGAAATAATGCAAAAATTGTCAGTGGCACCTGATGCAAATGCAGAATATGATGGCGGAATTCACACTATTGACTTGAGCGAAATTGTTCCTATGGTAGCCCATCCTGGTAATCCTGACGAAGGCATTCCCTCCGACCCAACAAATGGTGCAAATGTTTCAGAAATAGGAACCGTTTCTATCGATATTGCTTATGGTGGATCTTGTACTGCTGGAAAAGAAGATGATGTAGCATATTACGCTCAAGTTTGTCAAGCAGCAGATAATGCTGGATTGAAAGTTAAGGAAGGAGTTGATTTTTACATTCAATATGGAAGTGGCCAAGTAAAAGATTTGGCTGTAAGAAAGGGGTGGCATGACCTGTTTACAAAAGTCGGTGTGAAATTGATTGACCCGGGTTGTGGTGCTTGTATTGGAGCGGGCCCCGGTGTATCAATTACTCCCGAACAGGTAACAGTTTCGGCAATCAACAGAAACTTCCAAGGCAGAAGTGGCCCTGGTAAATTGTACCTAGCTAGTCCGCTAACCGTAGCAGCGAGTGCATTCAAAGGACATATTACCGCTTGGGAAGAAGGGTTATTTTGATGTGATTAAATGTCAAATCGTATGCTTGCATGGCTAAGTGTTTTTGGCGTGATTTTAGGAATTGCATTCTCTATTTTCCTAACTCAAACTCTTTTGGCCCCACTAATTGCAAAGGCGGAGTGGTTTCCCGAAAATGGATGGGTTGGAATCTTATTGTGGTTAGGACTATACGTTATTTTAGCACTACTTGTTGCTCCTGCAAGTTTACATAAATTCGTTTCAGGAGTAATATTCGGATTCTGGTACGGCTGGGTAATCGCATTTGTTGGTGCGGTTTTAGGGGCAATACTACCGTTTTGGATTGCTAGAAAATATCTCTATAATTACGTAGATAAGAAAACAGCCCACAAACCGGTTTTCAAAGGAATAAAAAAGGGAATTAAAGAAAACGGATTCAAGTGTGTATTCTTAACGCGTACAAGTTTAGTCATTCCATACCCGGTTCTAAATTATGGCTACGGAATTACTGAAGTAAAATGGAGAGATTACTTTCTAGGGTCTTCAGGAATGATAATCCCGGGAGTATTATATGCATATTGGGGTTCAAAATCTGCTGATATAGCAGACGCCATCAGCGGAACAAGAGATTGGACTTATTGGACTGCGCTTGGTCTCTCTATTTTGTTAACAGTTTGGATAATTTACTATTTGAGGCAGATTACAATTGCTAATATCGACCCTGAGTAGTTGAAATTAATACCATCATTCAATAACCTCGGCCATTGGCCTAACTATACTCGAGGCCCAACGTCAAAAGGACGGAGGAGGACCTTTGGTGGTGAAAAAATGACTGGTATCGCAGATAAAATGGCAAGCGCTCAAAAACAAATTGCCATCTCTGAATTTTTTGAGAAAAACAAACATTTCCTAGGTTTCGATTCGCTTCAAAGATCGTTGATTACCGCCGTAAAAGAAGCGGTAGACAACTCTCTAGACGCCTGTGAAGAAGCGAGAATTCTTCCTGATATAAGAGTGCAAATCAATAAGGTAAATGCCAACAAAGATATTGTAGAATTAATCACTGAAGACAATGGCCCAGGAATCCCCCAAAAGAGCATTGAAAAGGTGTTTGGACAGTTGTTATTCGGTTCAAGATTTCACGCTATTAGGCAAAGCAGGGGGCAACAAGGAATCGGAATTACCGGTGTTGTGATGTATTCACAATTGACGACTGGTAAACCCACCCATGTGCTATCAAAAATCGCTAGTGAAAATACTGCTGCCACGGTAAAAATCGGCCTCGACACAAGAAGAAACAAGGCGGTAAAGTCTGACCAAGATAGAGAAATTTGGCTCGACCACAACGGAGTACAGAAGGAGCACGGCTTGAGAGTCACATGTAGAATGAAAGGGAAATACCAAAGGGGTAAACAATCGGTTTACCAATATCTAAGAATGACAAGCATCGTCAATCCTCATGCCGATATTACATTCATCGACCCTGATGGTGAAGAGCACCACTGGCCTAGAGTCACGGAGAGGCTGCCTAGAAAGGTGGATTCCATTAAACCTCATCCACACGGGATTGAACTTGGACAATTGCAAAGGATGTGTCGTGAGACTAAAGATTCCAGAATGACTGTCTTCCTTAGGCAGAATTTTTCTGGAGTCTCCATGCGAGCTGCAAAGGATTTGTGTGAAGCAGCAGAATTAGAAGTTTCAAGAAAGCCTCCTAGCCTCAAGCCGGACGAAATAAGAGCGTTGTTAGAGGCCTTTCAGGGAGAGAAGAAATTGAATGGCAAAGCAATAAAATTACTCTCCCCACCAACAAATTGTTTATCACCAATTGAAGAAATGCTAATCAAAAAGGGATTATCGAAGACTATCGATTCAAAATTCATCGCTACTATGACTAGATCTCCAACTGTGAGTCATGGAAATCCTTTCCAAGTCGAAGTTGGACTGATTTTTGGGCAAGATTTGCCCTCCGACAAGCATGTAGAAATCCTGCGATTCGCAAATAGAGTGCCTCTTATGTATCAACAAGGTGGTTGCCTTTTGACAAAGGCGATTGAAAGCGTTGATTGGCGACAATATGGATTAGACCAAGCTGGCGGTAAAGGCGTACCAAAAGGCCCTGCTGCAATATTGGTACACTTGGCAAGTACGAATGTTCAATTCACTTCTGAAGCAAAAGAAGCATTAGCGGACAACGAATTTGTTTTCGAAGAAACTCGAAAGGCGATGTTAGAATTAGGCCGTGGATTGAGAAAACACTTAGAGAAGAAGAAGAAAATGGCTAAGACCAGAGAAAAATTCGAATTGATTAACGATATTTTGCCTGCGATTGCTGAAAAATCAGCCTCGATTCTCGATAGGCCAGTTCCAAATTTGGCTGGTTCGATTACCAAGATTATGAGTGCCGTTATTTGTAATGAATCGACTACTTGGAACAAGGAAACAAAACAGACCGATGTTAAAATCGTATTATTCAATTATACTTCTAGGGCTAGAAGTTATTCAATTCTAGTAAATTGGCCAGAAAAAGAAGATTCCGAGATGATAGGAAATGAAAGGGGTGGAAGAAAAGAAGCCACTGGTATTTGGGGCTGGAAATTAGAAACTCTTGAGCCCGGTGAAAAAGCTGTTATTGAGTATTCATTATCAAATTTGGAAAAGGAGAGACTGGACGGAAACCGATGTTTTCTTCAGAGGAACTCAAGATGTCATCGGAGCGACAAAATTAGATGAAAAGATGTTGAAAGAAATTAGAAATCAAGAAAAAATACTTTCAGATTCCGATGATGAAGAGGATGATGAAAATTCGGATGACCAAGAAGATGAAGAAGAAGTAATCGATGAAGTAGAAGAGGCTCCAAAGGAAACTACATCGACACAAACTACTTTATTCGGAGGTGATGAATGATGGCAAGAGTAAATGACCCTGAAATGACTAAGCAAAGATTGCACCTCGTTGTCGAGGAAATGTACGATAAAATTGTCAAAGGCGAACCTCCGACAATGACTTTGCCAGTCAGAACAAAAAACAACATTGGGTTTGATAAAAAATTAGGAGTCTACAAATACGGGAAAAATAAGTCGACAAGAGATGCTACTAGCCTTGGATCTGCTAAAAATCTCTTAAGAGCCCTACATATTGTAGAATTTATTGAAGAAATGATTGAAGCAGGGAAATCCTCTACTTTAAGAGAAATGTACTATATTTCCGAGGGATGGGGATTAGGAAAATTTGGCAGTCAAAACGAATCGAACAATCTCGCTGAGGATTTAGAAGTAGTGACTTCTTGCTTAAGAGAAGATTTCAAACTACGGCCTGAAGAGGATGGAGCGAGAATAATCGGGAACGTTACCGTAAACGAATTGAATCGTAGAGGTCAATGGATGACGATTAATGCAAGAGACGATGTTGGTGATTCAGGCTATGGAGTACCGTATAATGTCGAAATCGAAAAGATTGAGTTAAAGGAACATGATGTCAATTTCATAATGGCAATTGAAACCGGTGGTATGTTCGATAGATTAGTTGAAAATGGATTTGATGAAGATTACAAATGTGCATTAGTACACCTAAAAGGACAGCCAGCAAGGTCTACTAGAAGAATTATCAAACGTATGAGTGAAGAATGGGATTTACCAGTTGTTGTATTCCTGGACGGTGATCCTTGGTCGTTCAGAATCTTTGCATCAATTGCTTATGGAGCGATTAAAACCGCTCACATTTCTGAATACCTCGCTACACCAACTTCGACATATCTAGGAATCACTGCTGATGATATTGTTGCATATGACCTGCCATCGGATGACCTATCAAAGAAAGATGAGGAGGCTTTGAAAGCTGAATTATCTGACCCAAGATTCGCAGATGGGTGGTGGCAGGACCAAATCAACATGATGTTAGATTTAGGTAAGAAGGCTGAACAACAATCTCTAGCAAAGTATGGTTTAGACTTCGTGACTGACACCTATTTGCCTGAAAAATTAGGCGAATTGGGATTATAAGAATGAGTTTCATTCAAATTTGACGACCTATTGGGTATTAACATGGAATCCGCTAGCAGCCAATCCCCTTGGCCTAAACGGATTCTAATTAGTGGCCTTTGCTTGGTTTTTCTGGGAATAATCTTGACCTTTACATATGCTTCAGATCTTCCAGATTATTATGATCCACGTAATGTTGCAGATTATCAAGCACAAATCGACGATGTCAATTCATTTTCTTTGAATGAAGGGTGCTGGGTAGTATTCGTAGAAGGTAGCAAGGAAGATTATGATGTTGATTTTAACTACATTGAAGATGGAACTATTGGCAAGGATGTTCCAGGAGACTGTAATACAGATTATTTTGCGCAAACAACGGATGTAGATTTTTCTCAGGTTGCAAAATTGAATATCAAAGAGGCCTCAGATGTTAGTGTTTCAATTAATTGTGAAGAAGATGGCGCCTGTGAAAATAAATTATATTTGGTAAATGGAGACCAAACCGTAGTCCAATTATTATCGGAACCGTCCTTATTGATTACTTGTGGAGTTTGTTTTACCGGGCTTGTGTTGATACCAATTGGTTGGCTGATTATGGTAATCAATAAGGGGCAATCCACCAACGCACAGTTCATCAATGACCCAAATATGATAATGAATTCCGAGTTTGAACAAGGTGTTGTAGAAAACCATGGTGACATGCTAACTACAGATGATTTATACAAATTGGTCAGAGGCGAATTGCCAGAAGAGCAGCCAAGACAATTTGATGTTCCTTCACCATTTACTGATTCGGATACTCGAGCCTCACAAGTAAAGCCAACAAAAACCGGTGGTTCAATCAACAGAGCAAGTGGGTACACTCCTGAAAATCTCCCGAAAGATGATTCGTGGAAGAGTTGGGATGAATCATAACACAATTGCGAGAAGTTCATAGGTGACCTGTGATTAGGTAACCTCAGGTTGTGAAGTCATGGTTGACATAGACAAGGCGCTGTCGGTCTTTCAAAACAAAGCACGAAGGGACATTTTGGAACGTTTAGTTCGAGAACCTCACTACCCTTTACAGATCGCTGACCAGATTGGTATATCTCAACAAGCTGTTATGAAACACCTAAATTTCTTGGAAAAACAAGGTTTTGTTGTAAAAATGAGAGTTGCTAGCAACAAAGGAGGCCCCCTAAGAATATCTATTCTGTACAGGAATCTATTTCCATACGCATCGATTTGGGCCCAGATTTGTTCCAATGTTCTCAGCGCTCACTTCCAACAGGTGGGCCTTTGAAATTAACACCAAGGCTGCCTAATGAAATCGGTGGAATTGCTGAAATGGTGAGCGGAAGAAAAAGAATTAGTGTCGGGGAAGGGGCATACCATCTATCAAAAATCTCTGAAAGTATCGAAAACCTAGACAGGGAGAGAGATGCTTTGGTATCTCTTCACCAACAAATCAAGCAGAGGGTCTCCACTACCGTAGATTCTGATTTCGACACTTATGAACAGCGATTGATGATACACAATATCCTTGAAGCCCCTAGTTCAAAATTCAATTTCAAAAGCTTCGCAAGTGAATTAAATCTTGGAGCAGAAGCAAGTGAAAAGTTGCTTGATGAATTAAGGGTCAGAATGGTTCGCCACATGGCAGAACGTTCTGGTCAATTCATATCTGCTTCTCAGACAACTGAGTTGCCTTGGTGGGCATCTCTTGGAATAGATCCTGAATGATTTTCAAATCTATTCTGTTTTGTCTTCTTGAAGAACTGAAATCAAACTGCTTTGCTCAGCAAGGCGTGATTTGACTTCAGAACGTCGTCCCTTACCAACCAGGTAGAGGACACCGAACAATGAGAAGGTTAGCATCAATACACCAAATGGTAGTGCCCAAGTACTGATTACTTCTCCTGCTACATCGAGGAATGGTGAATTACTGGATAGTTCTTCACTGATTACTCTGATGTTATCAGATTCGCTTACTTCTACGATTGTATTCGAAGGGTCTACCACCACGAGTACCTCGTGAGAACCTGCAGAAACAGGGTATAGTAGGTACAATTCAATCTCATTTGCTTCTTCTGATGCATCTGGTGCTAGAAGTGCGCCAACGGTTTGTCGCATTACGATTGTATCCTCTGGGCAACCGTTCTTCCTTACATCCTTCAATATCTCATCATCAGCTTCGCTGAATTCACAAAGAACGATTTCGATGTTTGTAGCATGGACATTTCCGGTGTTTTGTAGTACGACTCTTACCGGAATAGACTTGTCTACTTCGTTGCTGGTTTCTGAAACCGATACTTCGGAAATTACTAGGTTTGGAGCGCGGAGTCTCAAAGTCACTATCTTTTCGTTGGTATCTAGTAAATCACCAGTCCATTCAGGGCTATCATCGTGGTCACCATCGTCATCCATTCCTCCAGCCATGCTGGTGACCTTCAGACCGATGTATCTGGTGTCCAACTTAGCGCCGGTTGCAATGTGAACTGTAGCAGCCATTGTATGTGTTGTGTATGGCATCATCTCCGGTAGCTTCCACTCGTTTGTGTCTGTGATGTGTACACAAACATCGTCAGGGAACTCTGTATCTGCAGAAGTCAACTTAACACACTCAGTTTCTACGATCAGATCACTTCCAACATAGTTAATCATCTTCCAATCAATCTTCCAATCTGAAAGTGCTCCCATTCCAGGCAAAGTATTCCAGATGATTGCACCTGTTGAACCATCCTTTGCAGAGGTGTGATTGTGTAGAGATGGTGTGTCTGGTACGTTTCCTGCGTTTGTAATGTTAACAACGAATTGCACTATCTTACCTGGAGCGCTGGTCTTTACATCGTTGTCAACGCTTGGGTCCATACTAATTTGCATATCATAGAATTCCTTTACAGTGACTTGGAATACGATTTCGTCCCGTAGTCTGGTTCTGTGTCCGGAATCATCTGGATAGTCTTCTTCGCTGAATGCTTGAATGATTACAGTGTAGTCTCCTGCTGGCACTTGAGTAGGCACGTTGATGGTGATGTCGACGGTTTGAGAGGTATCTCTTGACAATTCAGTCAAGATGCTTCGAGGTACGTTTACATCCCATAGGACGTCAATTCCCTTGCTATCATAGACTCTACCTAGTCTCAAATCATACCTATCTGGGCCATTACCAGTGTTAGTAATGGTTGTCGGCACAGCCCATGATTCTCCTGGGTTTGTGACAATTTCAGTATATTCTGCCTCAGCATGGAGGTCGAACACGTGAACGACATTTGTGGATAGAGTGACAGAGTCCGCTACTCTTGGGTATCCTTCAAGGTATGCCTTTACAGTGACTGCTGGCCCTAGTCCTGCATTTGCATTAACCGGAGCGCAAACGGATACACCAACATTGTAGGTAGTACCAACTGGCCACAGTCTCGGACTATTCGGGTCATTCGGATCTCGTGGACCTGGTGCGTTAGAGAAGTCTAATTCAACAGTCCAATGGTCTTGTCTCCATGTATTCATGTCAACTTCATCAGGCTTAGCTTCCGGAGCACCTGGGGTTTGGAAGACAAGATATCCTGCCTCGTAATTCTTGATTACGCCGATATCATATGTTGCACATGATGGTGCGCCTGAACTTGGTGATGGCAATACCATTTCGCTAGTATCGAATATTTCGAATACAATATTGCCAATTGAACGTATAGATACGTTAATCCACAATTCTAGAACATCATATGTTCCCTTCTCTATCGATTTAATCGGTTCACCTTCAGACCAACCCTTGACATAAACAACGAATGTCCCTGGGTCTTGTTCGGTTGGAACTGCAATCTCTAGGTTCTTGGTCACAGATTGACCTGGGTCTAGAGCGACTTGCATTGGGAAAGTGACTTGCCAACCAAATGGAAGCAACCATTCTTGTCTGCCTTCTAGACTATTCGGGTCATAGAAAGCATAGGTATCGTGTACGTTTCCTGTATTGGTAATCGTAATCGAGAATATGGCCGTTTGACCTTGTTCAACATCGGCCATGCGATGGCTTGTATCCAAGTCGATTCCATGCACTACATCCATCAGAGTTAAAGTCACTCTGTCAGACCTGATTGCAGGATCTTTGTTTGAAATCGCTGAAACTGTAATTGATGCCAATTGGTCTTCTTCAGCTTGGTAAATAGACGGAGCCTTGACTCTTAGATAGAATCTAGCCATTTCGCCTCCCTCAAGGAATATTGGTGTGTCTTCAAAAATTGAAGTATGGTTATTTGCAAAGTATAGGTTTGCAGTCCAATTTTCGGGTACGCCTGTAATGTTTAGATTATAGGAATCTGCAACCAAATCCTTTGGTCCTGGAGTTGTGTTGTTAATCGTCATGTTGTAGATAGTCTGTTCTCCCGGTTCAATCACGTGGTAGTATGTTTCACCTTCATCGAATTCAATATCTACTTGTCCTGTAAGAACGTGTGAATAACAAATTGTCCATGGCCCACCATTGGTTTCATCGGAACACTTGTTGGTATCAGACCAAGCAATGTGTGCGCCAGAACCTAGGTCATTAGCAAATGCTGGTGGTTGACCTAGAGACGGTTTTGATAATTGATTTGGACCTAGCTTGAACGATTTCCAAGAAGTCACTGGTGTGGAGTTCCATGCATCCAATGCTGTCTCTCCAGGTCCTGTATTTTCTGTTGCGTTTAGACGAGTGTATCTAATCTCTTCAGATGCGCTGGCATTCCCGAAGTCAAGCCATGCGATGTGGACATTGTTTTGTGGGTCTGTTAGTAAAGCAGGGTAAGCAGAGTTTTGGCTGCTACCTTGTGGCATCTGAGTCCAACCCTCAACAGTTGAGATTGGAGTATCTTCAATTCTCTTGATTTGATATGTGGACAAACCTTGAGGCACACCATCCCATTCGCCTGCTCCTTGCAGCCTTAGTTTTGTGTAGTAGATTTCGTATGGGACATTCTTTTCGAATCCGTAATCACGGCCATCCATCCAAGCGATATGTGTATTTCCTTGTAGGTCAACAGCAATTGATGGGTGGAATGAGAATGCGTCATCGATTGTGACACGTGTGTCGTTAACTACGACCAAGTGTCCTTCAGAACCTCTTCCAGTATCCTCTTGGTATCCATTGCCCATAGTCTTGTGACCTGGCTGGCCAGGTACCCATTGAGCGTCGTTGTCCATCTTTCCGTATGGATCTAGAACTGTCATGAAAATTTCACGAGAGTTGTTTGTTGAGATGTAAACCATTGCTTCTACAAGAAGTTGCATTTGGCTAGCACCGCCAGTTCCGGATGGGAACTCATAGGTTTGACCGCCTGCATCGGTTGACCTTACAGATGTTCCTGGACAGTTTCTAGTATTGGTGGAAACAACTCCGTTTGGACACTGCGCCAAATCTTTCATGTGAGATTGAACTGTTTGAGCGCCACCGTAGGTTTGCCCATACAATCCTACTGGAATTACTCCAGCATTTACACAATTGTCGTGTGCTTCTTGGATAGATGCCGTGTCGTCTGCTCCTGTAGCAGGGTCTCCGTCTTTCGGCCCCTCATCAGAAACTGGAATTACGATTTTCGTAGCGTTAGGGTTCCAACGGTGGTCATCTGAGGTTGGAGGGTTTCCTGGAACATTGCCGTTAGCATCTTTCCACGATAGACAAGCCCAGTTTGAACCTGGCCCCCAATCTTCACCGGAATATCCTGAGTAGGTGCCTCCGTTGTAAACTGTTCCAGGTAATTTCCTTACTCCTCCTGAGTCGTCACCCGGAACTTGTCCTAGAGGAGTTGCTCTTGGACCTTGTCCGGAATCTCCGGTTTGATATGGGATAGCACAATTACCGCTACTTGCAGCACTTGGTAGGAAGTTTCCTAATCCATAGATTGTCTCGAATACAGTCATGTTTCCTTCTTCTAACATTGGCTTGATTCCCTTGAAGTATCCTCCGGATGCGAAGTTTCCACCGTAAATTACAGTACAAACATCAGCCCATTCTGAATACATAGAACCGGATGTATCGACTACGAACACGAGTTCTACCTTTCCGCCTCTTGTATCGTCCCATGCGATTTGAACCATGTCGTTAGCATCGATTACGATGTCTGGGTGACCTTTGTGTCCGATAATAGGTGTTAGAAGTGTGTCATCGAACAATACAACTGCGTTCTGAATTGAGTAATCAGGTTGTAGCATCTTGTAGTAAATTTGTGGCTGTTGGAAAAACATGTCCAACTCGTCATAATTGTCTTGCCAAACGATGTGTACATTTCCTTGGCTGTCGACGTCGATTGCCGGCCAGTCTCTGTTGTTAATATGTTGAGCTACGATGTAGTCATCGATTGCTGTTAATTCTCCGTCGTTAGAATTTGATCCATCCATAGCGGTTTCGAACGGTTTCAATGCAGTGTACATGATTTTGTGTTGGCCTGAATGATCTGCCCATACGATGTGGACCTTGTCGTTTTCATCAATCACCATATCTGGATGGTAGATTTTGTGAAGTCCAGAGTTTGAAACTTGGGTTGCATCGATTAAAGTTTCACCACGAGGCGATACCATTGAATAAAATAAATGTTGATTTGAACGACTCCAAACAACGTGAACGTTTCCTTCAGAGTCCGCAGCTACTGCTGCCATTCTATCCGATGAGCCTCCTCCGTCAACAACCTGAATCGCTTCTGTAATAACGACTTGAGTTGCTGCAGCAGGGGCTGCCATCATAATTCCAGTTAATGTTGAAAGCAACATTATCAATGCTAAACTTACTGATTTTGCTTTTTGTCCCATGTAGACACCTCTAACGACGAATTTTTCGTTTAATTACTCCTACTTAACCGCGACCCTCTCGGGTCACAGATAAATAGATTTCAAATCCAATCTTCGGGGTCGAAACCATCACCGAAGGACATCGATTCATCGATGTGAACATGCTTTGGTTTTGGAGGACTAGGGCTACCTATTCTTTGGGTTGTTTGCTTCTTATTTTCCCAATCATCAACTGGCCCTGGTTTTCCATTTCCTTTTCCAAATGCAAATTTAATTTCGTGAATTAATCCTAATTTTGATAGCCACAATCTTCGGATTGTTTGCATTAATTCGTTTTTAGTTAGGCCATCAAACCAAATTGGCTCACTTACATTGAAGGCTTGTAATGGACCATTTCTTCCACTCTTCGAGTGACCTAGATGAATGCCCCAATCGACTCCAGATGCTATCAATTGCATCCTACATTCATGGAGCCAATTTTTCCATTCCTCAGCATCTTCTTCCATTACCTCTTTCATCTTGTCTTGCTGACCACCGTCTACCCTAGTCATTGATGAAACCGCTACTAGGTCTCGGTCTTTTGGAATGATTACCACAAATTTGTGACCATTCTCTCCTAATGGGTATTTGATTAAGAGATGTAAATCGGCCCTAGGGTCGCTTTGTTCTTTAAATTCAATGCGTTCGGTCGATAGCCAATCTCTAAGCTTGCCCTCGACTTCATTGGACTCCATGTTTCAGGCTAAACACTAGGGTGATTTGAAGTATTCAGTTTAGAATCTCTTTCAATTTTACCAAATCTGACGATACTAATGAACCGATTTTTCTTCTTCGAAACCACTTAGCGGTATCAGAAAACGCGTCCCAACCTATTGCAAAAGAATAGCCTGATACCCAAAATAGTAGAATTAAACAAACGAAGGTTGTAAGTAGTGATAATACTGTGTTGATGATTCCGCCACCAAATAATTTCAAAATATCTACTCCTAAATTAGGATCCACAACTACATACAATATTATTGAAAGAATAGCAATAATCGGCCACATTATCAACGAGCCAAACATTCCTGCTAGGAATTGATATGAGGTCCTAGCATCCAATCCTTCATCGGTTCTATCACCAAGGAGTCTTCCGAGTGAAATTTGGAGACCCATTCCGATGATAATTGTTGGCAGTAAGGCTAGCATAGGGATTAATTTCAACAAATTTGTAAATGCCCCAACTGGAGAAAAGCCTCGCAGACCATCACAATTTTTGTTGATATCGCGAGCATCTAATCTTGCATCATCCAACGCATCTCCAATTTTTCTAGCGATATCTTGCGCTTCAATTGGTGCAGGATTAGATTTTAATTCCCTTACTGCAAGGACTTCTTCCTTCCATGATAAGGTCGGTTTTCCTTGCAAATTATTCCTCATGTGGGCGATTACACCGTCCTTGTGCACATCGCTAAAGGTATCTCTATCTGGTGTCAGGGGTGCGAGTCTTTCTCGTAAAGTGTCTCTTAGATTATCCACAACTTCTACGGGAGGTTCGGCCCAATCTCCACTTCTCAATGCTTCAATCAATTCGTTTGGCAATTCATCGGCTGGCAATTCTATTGGTTCTCCATATTCTATCCATGCATCGGTTCTGAATAAGTGCCTGACTCTGAAATGAAGACCTATTGGCAGTATTACAGGGATGTTGTGATTGTTGGCTTTTGCATGTGCTGCTGCGGCTAGAGCAGTTCTAACAGGTCCTGTTTTCAGCCTGATTAAATGACTTTCAGAGTGGCTTGTTCCTTCTGGGAATAAAGCGCAACCATGACTATAGGAAATACCTGTGGCTAAATTCAAAAGTGACCTACCATTCATGTAAATTGCTTCTTCTTCGCTACATCCGCCACGTAATAATTCGGCTTTACGAACTACTGGTTGAACGGCAAATTTCCTCGCCCAAAAGCCAAGTATTGGCCTAGTCACTAAGTCATGTCTGCCGCCCACGACGAATTTTTTGGGATGTGATAGAAAAATGGTAATTGGGTCCAATAATCCATTAGTATGCCAAGCGCAACACATCGACCCTCTATCCAGAGGGATATTTTCTGTTCCTGAAACTTCATGCGTCCTGAAAATGACTGAAGTCACCCTGCGTAGACAGAAATATCCTATTTCCATAAACAATGGAGAGCCGGGATATTTTGTACCAAACTTTGGCAGGGGCGTATTCATCAATTTGTCGAATTTCATTTTCGTAGCGGATTGAGAAAGAACTGGTAATAGATCTCCATGTTCATCCCTTGCTCCATCTTCACCACTCTGCATATTCATGCCTCCTTTATTCGAGAGCATAATTCAGACAGGGCGGCAAAGTCCGGCGGATTTGGTGGCTTTGCATCCGGAAACATAGCAGGAAGCGCCTTTCCACCATCGCCCGAAAGCCTTGGTATTACGTGTACGTGTACGTGAGGGATTTCTTGCCCTGCCATTGGGCCATCATGGATTAGAACAGTAAAATCATTAGTTTTGAAATAAGTTCCCAGGATGATTTGAGTTTGTTGGACTCCGGAGAACAAGTCTCTTAATTCATCTTGAGATAAATCCGAAATTCTTTGCACTGGATTTGTTGGAACGACAAGGGTGTGGCCTTCAGAGCGGGGGAACACATCCAAAAATGCACCCCAATTTTCACCGCGAGAAATGAAGTTCCCTGGTATCTCGCCAGACAAAATTTTCTCGAAAAGAGTCTGTTCTGCCATGATTATCGCACAGGCAACTACCTCAAAATTATGAGGGTTGTAAAATTAAGCATCGGGGGAAAGTATCCAAGTTCCTGAACTTCCTTTTCTTATGGCTAGAGAAGATGTATTGCCATCTTTGTCAATTAGAGTGTGGTGTAATAATTCGGAATTGGATTCGACGAAATCTGACCTCTGGTGGGTTCCTCTTGTTTCTTCTCTGGATATTGCGCTTTGAACTGTAGCGATTGCAAGCCTAATGCCTGCTTTTAGTCTTAGAGATTCAAGCAAATTCGTATTGAATAATCTGCTCTTATCATCAAGATGTACTTTTTCAGCATCGATGCTTAATCCTTCCAACATTTCCAAAGAAGATGCTAGGTTGTCCCCATTTCTATTTAGACCCACATTTGAATTCATAATTTCGTTCAATTTAGCAAATAGCGGCCCTGTTCTCTGAACAGGTCCTGATTCTGCTCCTTCCATTTCTAGATCTAAATCCGCTTCAGCTACGCCTAGATAGGTTTCAAGTTGGGATTTACCTGTAAATTTGGCTTTCTTACTATGAGAGGCTGCATGAGACCCTGCTTCATATCCACCTACCATTGCGTCGAGCAATTGGTTACCTGCAACAATCCCTGCCCCATGAACTCCAGAGGATGCTGAAGCACCTGCCGCGTAAAGGCCAGTAAACCATCTTGACCACTTTCCTGAAATCGCTCTACCGTGTTCATCTGTCACGATCCCGCCTAGAGTTGTTGAGACTTGAGCACTGACTGGAACTGTTTGTTTCTTCATATCGATTCCCAATCTTGTGGATACGATTTCCATTGTTTGTGACCACCAAACATTCGAATCTCCCATATTTCTTGCATCGAGAACAAATCCATTGTTTCCGACTGCGATTGCTAATTGGCAAGGGTCTGCAAAATCTTCGATTGCCAATGGGTTGCCGTTTGGCTCATGAATGGTTGCGCCATCTGCCAACATTCCGATTGGAAGTGATACGTTTGTGCCTGATACAGATAATGGTGTCCAGGCAGCGAATTCCATATTTCTAACTGCAAGACCAGTTTGCATGGCTAGGTCAATTCCCAAACCAATGTTTGTTCCTTGCCAAATTCCTTCATATCCTCCGTCGGCGATAATTACCGATTTTGCTTGTAGGGCATTGAGATTGCCGGTAGACATATCTAATGCTACGACCCCATGAACTTCTTGGTCTGTATGAACTAAGTTTAGAGGGATTTGGTCTCCTCGGCGGATAACACCATGCTTCATGCATTGTTCTTCCAATACTTGTTGGACTTCTCTTGCTAGAGCATCTCCTGCAGTAGTTAATCTTGGAAGAGTATGTCCTGCTGCTCTTCTAACAAGTGGCATACCGTCTGCATCTCTTCTGAAAATTACTCCCCACCGTTCTAGTAGGTCGACTTGTCTAGTTGCTTGAGAAATTCTTTGAGAGACAATGTCTTGGTCGCAAAGGAAGTTTCCTGCCTTGATTGTATCATCGCTGTGGGATTTCATTGTACTTTCTTTGATAGGCGCTGCAAGGCCATCTGTTGCGCTAGCAACCCCCGAGCCCAAACTATCCGCAGACATCATCAGAGTTGATGCTCCTGCTTCGGCAGCAGTCGCCGCGGCTCGAAGAGCAGCGGGTCCATCTCCAAGCACTATTACATCCCATGCTTCCATTGAAACCTCTCCGACAGTCTTCTCCAAGCGCATTCATATCATAAGCAAAGCGCATGAATTATCATGAATCTGATGTTGAACTAAATAGTTCGGGTAATGGCTTTTCACCCATCTGTCTAGCCTTTAGCATGCGTTTCAAACGCAAATTTGAGAGGTTTGTTCCACCCTGAATAACTTTGGTGGAAATAATTCTTGAGTCGAGCACAGAATTATCATCATCTCTCAAAATTACATGCACATTTCGATTTCCTTTTACTTCCACTGCCCACGCTAAGCCTATCCACAAAATCACTCCTTTTTCGAGATACTTTGGCATCCAATCCAAAGCATCCTCTACCAAAGGATCTGTGATTTTTACAGGGTTTTTTGGACCTACGCAGGAAACTAACTCCAAACGATGAACTTGAGATTCGGGGATTCCCCCAGGTAAAATCACTTCAACTTTGAAATGCCTATTTGTTTTCAATTGATTATTTAGCCCTATGAATAAGTGGCCAGTGCTATTGTCACAGATTTGTGAAAGGGCCACATCCATCCTCCATTCATCTTTTGTGATTGTAGAGTTTCCTGCAAGCAAATCGTTTTGTAAACGATCTAGTAAATCAAACAATTCGGTTTGCCATGCTCTCGAATGTCCAATCAACCTCTGAAGTTTAACCCAGTTGAAATTTGAATCCTCATTTAACAGAAGGTTTTCTATTTCCATTGGCTTAATGAATTCTTTAATCTCATCGAATGTTTCTTCATCGCTTAAATCTCCCCTTGCGTTAAGGTGGAGAAGGTACAATATCCTCTCTCTAGCTTGCCTTTTGTCTATGCCTTTCAACACAGATTTGCCTAATTCAATTTCCCACTGATTCCACAGAAGTGAATGGTCCGGGTCAAGATGAGCGAATACGAGGTCGCCAAGGATTGTGTCCAATTGCATCGGATGATGCGTAGGTGAATGATAAACGAGATATGGTAAATCATCTCCCAATTTATTTACTTCGTCGGCGGTAAAAATTGCATGATATGCTAGTGCTAAACTCGATGTTAGTGATATCAACAACAACAGATTGTATGCAAGTGTTTCAGGCTCTAATCCTGCTGCGATAATTAACAAAAAAACAGAGGTTGTAGCCAAAAAAGTCGCAGTTGCATTATAAATTCGAATATCGTTAAGACCGGCTTTGATTCTGTCCATCCCTGGTTCAGCCATCATATCCCTTCTAACTCCCTTCACAAATGACTCCTCTTTCCAAAGTGATGACCTGAGTACTAACGCTGTCATCGCCCGCTCTCCCGCAACTACAGCAGGGGCGATGGTGATCGCAAGCATAGGAATCCAAATGACAATCATTAGGCTTGGTCTTGCCAATGGATGGAATGGGGCTACAACGCCTGCCAAAGCAGTAATTGCCATCAGCAGCCCAACCACCCTTCTTGTTAGCATTATGATTGGGTTTCTGGCAAAGCGTCCGAATTTCAATCTATGATTTTCTGCAGATTCATAATCTGCCTTTGATTTTGATATTGTGTCATCTATTCTATTGAAATCCATACTGTATGGATTTGGTAGTATATTTGTGCCTGAATTGTTGGCTCTATCTATTCGAGAGCCCTCAGCCATGATTGACTCGAAGTCACTCATATGTATGTGGATTTTGGTTAAATCTGGCAGCGATAGGTTGTTGAAAGAGTGGCTTCCCCCACGGGATGGACACGTGGCCCAGCTGGATAAGGCGGTGGCCTCCTAAGCCACAGATCGCGGGTTCGAATCCTGCCGTGTCCGCTCAAATCAATTGGATGATGCTTTCGCGATTTCATTGACTCTATGCAAGAATTCCTCTAACTGGATTCTGCCGTGCATTGAAGATTGTAATTTAACGTCGCATTCTGATAACGCATCTAACAAATCGCATAACATATTTTCTTCCAATAGCAATCTACCTGTTGTGAGTAATTTGTGAATGTGTAAAACTACATCTTCGGGGTCAAGAGCATGTTCGTCCATGACCTTGTCTAAGTTGCCTAATGCACCTTTCAAAATTCTCTTGTTTCGCCCACCGACTTGTTCAAATTTCCAGTCGTGAATTCGTCCTCTAAGGGCTTCTTCGATTACTTGTTGTATGCCAACTAATGTTGTTGCTGCAACTATATTTTGGAGGTTTTTTCTATCATCTAATTGATTGGTTTTTGCTAATAATTCCATCAAAAATACCGCCTTTCGTAGATTTCCATTCGAAACGTGTGCAATATCTCCCAAAATTCCTCTAACAGGTTGCAGGTTTTCCATATCTGAAATTTCTTGTAGCCTATTGGCCACCAATTCCTTCGATGTTGCTGAAATTCTAATTTGTTTGGTTCTAGAACGTAATGCATCAATTATTCTTGAGGGCGATCTAGCGGTGAAAATGAATCTAGAGGTTAGGGATGTTGCTTCCATCATTCTTCTGAGATAGGGTTGGCGGATTGTTCCTAAATAATCGGCATCTTCAATCACAATAATTCTGGAAACCTTTCTATCGATGTTTGAATTTAATTCTGTATTTTCAGCACCTGCGGGCGCAATATCTCCGTCAACAGCCTCTGTTAACTCATTGAAGAAAGAATCTAATGAAGACCTTCCGGCTAGCGTATCGCTAGAATTTCTGCCCTCTGGTCTGAGGAATTCTTCGAAAGTCTGCATTGCACCTGCAGATTTTGCCAAATCTCTTGCCTGAAGAACGTGGGTTGTTGACTTCCAAGAAGGGCCGAGAACCTGTCTTGCAACCAACCTCCATGCAACCGTTTTTCCGACCCCTTCTGGGCCTGCTATGATTAAATGAGGAGGATTTGCTTGCACTGCGACCTTTTGAAGATTTGATTTAATCGATTCATCCATGGCCAAATCTTGGAATTGGCGAGGCGCAAACGTCTCTAACCAAGATGCCATGTTTATGTGACAACTGGATTGGGTCTTTCAACCCCTCGATTGAATCCTTACTCTGCGGATAGAATTTTGTGACCTGTTCTTCGCAATTTTACGAAAATTCTGTTTCCACAACTGTTGCATGTCATGGTTGGGTGCCACTTTCCATCCCTGTCACGGGTGAAGCTCTGTATTGTTCCGCAATTTTGGCATTTGTAGTCAACTGTAATTTCAGCCATTACACTCACGCTCGGCCTTGCGACCGCCCTCTCCTCTTTGAAGGTGTCCTTTGTTGTAAGAATGTTCAAAGGTGTCGCGCGGTGGGCTAGTTGCATGGTCGGAGAGCCGTTAGTCATCGATGTTGTTGACAACGGAGGGCAGTGGACTCATCGTGAATGGAGGATGCTGCGATATCTCGGCGTGGACACCCAAATAATCGATAATACAACACCGGTTTCCGAGTTAAGACAGTTAGACGGTTTGATCTTATCTGGTGGTGCCGCTCGAATCGGATTGACTGGGGAATTGGGTAATTGTGCTGCGTTTCTTGAACTTGGAATCCCGATTTTAGGTATCTGCGCTGGCCACCAATTCATGGCGCGCCACTACGGAGGCGATGCTCGTGAAGCCCCAGAGCCAGAATATGGTGCGATGGAAATTAAACTGGTAAACGGCGGGGGCAAGATTTTCTCTGGCACAAACGAGAGTCAAACTGTTTGGGAAAGTCACAATGATGAGGTGCATGTAGTTCCAGCTGGTTTTTTCATAACCGCATCTAGTGATTCATGTTTAGTTCAAGGTATGGAAAATGAAAGAGGTGATAGATTTGGCCTCCAATTTCACCCCGAAGTCAACGATTCCGAATTTGGTAAGGAAATGTTTGAAAATTTTGTACGTATCTGTTCCGAATCGAAAATAAACAATTCATGATTGGGTCTTTCGGGACTCTGTGGCTTTATTTCAAATAGTAAATCAAAATCGCAAGTGTGTGAAAAAAACACTTGTTGTCCTTGTAGTCCTTTCAATTTCAATTGCGGGCTGTACTATTGACCCCGAATGGGAGAGAGTTGGAACTGATGAATTTGAAGATGCAATAAACAACAACCCGACCGGGTTTTTGCTAGATGTGAGAACAACCTCAGAATGGAATTCAGATGGTTATATCGAAGGTGCAACATTAATCCCTCATGATAGTTTAGAAGACCGTTCAGACGAATTGCCAGAGGACATGGAGGATTTGATTTTGTTATACTGTAGGAGTGGTAATAGATCTCAGAAAGCTGCTCAGACTCTTGTGGACATGGGATATACAAATCTAATCGAATTAGATGTTGGAATAAACGGTTGGAAGAGTGATGGCAAGTCTGTTGTTTATCCATGAGGTGGTTTAATGTTGAATTTTTTAAAATCGTTATTCGTTAAAGAGAGAATTGATTTTTCGGAATTAATCAAGAATGGCGCATTGATAGTGGATGTCAGAACATCTCAAGAATTTAGTTCAGGCCATGCAAAGAACGCAAGAAACATTCCTCTTCAAACTCTCGACTCTAAAATTAATTCATTGAAGAAGAAATCCGTTCCCATAATCACTTGTTGTGCAAGTGGCATTCGAAGCGGAAAAGCCGCAAAAATTCTGAATGCTAAAGGTATAGAAGCGTATAATGCAGGGCCGTGGAAGAATTTGAAAAACTTAGAATGATCTTTCATCAAACTTTCAAATTGGCTTGCCTAGCAAGTAAAACAATCTTCATGCTGTGTTCAAGAACTGCTGCGTTAGCCCAAGCTTCATCTAAATCAAGTCCTACGCAATAAGCGCCATGTCCTCTAATAACAACACACTTGTCGCCGCCTTGTTTCAATGCTTCAGCGGTTTGACGTAAGAAATCCTCAGGGTTAGCATCGTCTGGGTCGACGATTACTATTTTGCCCAACTGCCTTTTACCAACCTCATCGATTGGAGAGCATAGAATCAAATCCTTTTCACAACTTACAGCGGTTGTAAATGCACCAGTCATGTGTATACATGCTGCAGGACCGCCTGTGACCAAAGAAGTTGAAGCCAATAATACTTCGAGAACTCGCCAATCAGAAGGTGCTCCATCAGGCGAACCTTGTCCTAATCGTGCTCCTACAATTCCTCTTTCATTCAGCCTCGGAAGGATGGTTCCTTGTCTGGTTGAAATCATCACACCTGGCATTCCAGGATGAAGCATTGCGATAGTTCCCATATTTGCTCTGACCAATTGTTCTCTGTCTAACTGCCTTGCTAATCTTGCAATATCTGCGACTAGGTGATCTGGAACTACAATATCAGATGCTAATACCGCAGGGGGCATCGGCTCCATTTCCATCTCTTCGATGACCTGTGCCGCACCAGCTAAGGATTTTCGCAAACTGGAGACCTCTGTCGAAAGCCTGACTACTTCCTTTTCAGCAGCTTTTGCTCGGTTGGAAACCGCTGGAGTAGGAGGGGATTGGTTCACTAGCAGGTTCTACCTCTACTATTTCTTCAACTGGTTCTGATTCTGTTGCTTCTTCTGGTGCGGTTTCTTCCACTTCAGGCTCAGCCGCTCCCTCAACGACTTCCTCCACTGATTCTGGTTCTTCTGAAGGTGAGTCTTCAGAAATGGGTTCTTCATCATCGGCTTGTATGGATTCTTCTTGTGGCTCTTCTGTAGGAGTTTCCTCAATTTGAGGGCCCGAAGGTGGGCCACTCGGTGGCCCTGAAGGCGGTCCGCTCGGTGGTCGCATTGGTGCGCCTGACGGTGGTCCTGAGGGTGGTCCGCTTGGTGGCCCTGAAGGCGGTCCGCTTGGTGGTCCACTTGGTGGTCCTGAGGGTGGTCCGCCCGGTGGTCCTGAGGGTGGTCCTGAGGGTGGTCCACTTGGTGGCCCTTAAGGAATTTCAGATTCGCCCTCCTCAACCGATTGTTCTGGTTCTTCTACAGGAAGTTCGGTATTTCCGACTATTTCTTCTGTCTCGGACGGGGCTTCCATTTGGTCTAACCCTCCAAATGCTCCACCAAACATGTTGTCTGCTGCAGCGTTTTGTTCTTCTTCTCTTGTTTTTTCTGCTGAGGTTTTTTTGTCGGCCATGTTCCCCCGCCATGTATGCCACAGAGCGCGGCTTAAATAGCGGTTGCCGCTCGGCAACTTGCTGCCCGTGTGGTGTAGCGGTTATCATGAGGCGTTGTCGATGCCTCGACCCGGGTTCGATTCCCGGCACGGGCGCCAAACGACTGACTGATAGCCTACGGCAAAGAAATACGAATGCTTCTTCAATGATGGATTACAGGCCACTATATGCGGGTTGTAGCATACATTATGGTTCTCATATTTTTGAGTCCTATGGCTGCTGCTTGTGAAACTGAGGTTGAAAGGGCTCTGAATGGTTGGTTTCCTTCCCCAACTGGTATTTCTCCTGACAAAGACGAGTCGATTAGAGAATCGGTTAGGTTAGCGGCGATCGGTCAAGAAGTTGCTCGCTATCACTTATGGAGAGTCTTGACAGGTGAAGAGTTAACTGAGAGGCAAATCGCAGATGAAATTGATAGAGCAATGATAGAAAACGGTTCAAATCCTGATTGGCCTTCCTTTGACACAATAGTCGCATCTGGTGCTAATGGAGCCATACCTCATGGTGACCCTGAAAACAGAGGGGCTGGGCCAAAGATTGTAGAGATTGGCGATGTTGTTGTTGTTGATTTAGGGGCTAGAGTTAACGACTGGGTTAGCGATGTCACTAGAACATACATAGTGGGCGGAACCACAAATCAAACCATTATCGATTCTTATATGGCAGTATATGATGCTCAGAACTTAACATTCCCTGTGCTGGAAGCAGGAACGCCTGCGTGGGTTCCTGACGACATAGCTAGGACGCATATTGAAGAGCAAGGATTTGGTGATTTATTTATTCACAGTTTAGGCCATGGCTTTGGTGTTTGTGTTCACGAGCCCCCTCTTCTCTCAAGTACCAGGTCAGATCCTCTATTTGGGCTAAATTACAATGAGCAGCCGCTCATGATTTGGGACGCCCTTACAGTAGAGCCTGGTATCTATCATGATGGTTGGTTTGGAATTCGGATAGAAGATGATTTCTTAATCAATAGCGACGGTCATGAATTCCTAACCGCTGACCTTCCTAGAGACCTTGAATGGGCTATGATAACTTTAGATGATTACACTGAACAATCTGTATCTGAATTGAAAGGCGACGAGGACGACTCATCCTTCCTGCCGCACCCGGTTGGGTTTGTGGAAGTCCTCGTCCTCGCCGCAATCATTGTCGCAATAAAACGCGACGAGTTAGAGTAATTCTACTCTAATTATTCATCTGATGGCATGAACTTGTCCATAGCCGGTGCGCCTAATCCTAAGATTGCAGCACCTATTGCCATGAATAGTCCTGTAGATGCGCTCGAGTCCCCATCTGGCAACATCATATACCAAACGAGTACACCTAGTAGCATCAATCCACCAGCGCCCCAAGACGTGATCATCTTTGCCATGTCAGGCATCTTGTCCATAGCATCAACTCCAGCCATTGGCAAGATTAGAACTAGGGCTGCGACAAGTGAACAAAGTACTCCTACCCACATTATCATTGAACCGGTGCTACCCGCAGATGCTGTTGATTCACAATCTTCATCTGCTTCGCCTGTAGTTTCTTCAGCCATTTCGCACAACTCAGAAATCGCCATCGTTGATGAAAATACTGCTCCATCGCATTCATTTTCGGCATCTGGCACTAACTGATCATACATATCCTTCACCCCTTCACAGGTATCGCTATCAGCATATTCGGTTGTAGTCACATAATTAGATAATCCAACATTTGTGGTAACATCCACTCCTGAAGCATCATCGGTTTCTGTTTCTGTTAGCCATGCGTCACTGAATATCGACAGTGCACCTAGAATTAGGCACAATGCCATCATTGCCGACATAATCATTCCTTTCATTTTTGCATCCATTTTTTATCTCTCCTGAGGTTTTTCCTCAGGATGGTTTTCGATTTTCATAGTATTGAACTACACTACCCTTGAACAAAGCGGATGCTTCAGTTTCAAGAGATATCGTGATTTGTCACAGTGCCACAAACCGTACAATAAACGTCGATACCATTCAGTTTTGGGCTGATGCCCGAGATATCGCTTTCAGCACCGCATTGGCACTTTACTTTGGTCTGCATGGAGATAGCGATGTGCAAGATGTTCATGAAATAAACGGATGTTAGACTACTAATTCGATTTCAAAACTTGCATAAATTTCTGATGGAGAATATGATTTCTGTGTATCGATTGTAATCGAGTTGATTTGATGATTTGCAAATATTTGTTTCACTCTTTCTTCAAGGTCTTGGGCCATAGATTGTTCGATTATTACCCAACCTTTGACGATTACTTCGTGCCCTGTTTTTAGCAATCCAACCAGTTCCGGAAGATGGTCTATTGTTGAATGTGGAATGTTGACTAGTAGTAAATCACAGCAGTTTGGAATCTCTTTGGATAAACCCCTTGCGTCTGCGCATTTTGTGGTTGCACTCGGTAAGTTTCTTGATAGTAATTCATGCGCCTTTGGATTGAGGTCTGATGCAAAAATATGTTCGACATAGTCGGATTTTGCGAGAGGGATTACGCCTGGTCCAACGCCTGCATATGGGTCACATACTGAAATTTTCCTTCCCAGTTTTAACGACAATCGCTCTGCTAATTCAACTGTTTTTTGTCGCTCATTTGCTAATCGAGGAGAATAGTAAACATTGCCCGGGTCTGTCAAAAATTCATTTCCGTTTTCTCTAACCAAGGTTTCTGTGGAGTCGCTAGAAGTGAAGTCTAGAACCTCCAAGTCTCGTACGCGGAAATCGCCCTTGACTCCATTATCCGCGCATACAACCCTAACGTTCGGTTGCTGAGAAATTATTGCCTCTGCTATTGATTTCTTATGAGATTCTAACTCGATTGGGATTTTGATTAAAACCACGTCTCCAATTTGGTCGTGACTCATAGGCCAATATTCCTTGAATTCCTCATACAATGATGCTTCCAACCGTTCAATCCAATGCTTTGGCCCTCCAACTAACGGCTCTAAATCTAATATTTCTAGTCCTGAAATTTCATCTGGAGCGCCCTCGTTTAGGGGCAGTCCCCTATTCTCTCCAAGATTGTGTATTGCATGTCCTTGAGCTAGCCAATTTTGTTCGGCTAATTTCTGCCTCCAATGGGCAGTTTCTTTGCTCGGCACGCTCAAATGACGCATTGTCCTCGCTAGGGCCAAGCGAAGGTTGGGTTTGAGGATGGCGGCTGAATTGATTCTTATTGGCATGGGCCTTGATGGAATCAATGGAATGACTGTTGATGCAATCAACGCAGCAAAAAATGCAGACTTTAGATTCTATGAATCATATACTGCGCTTTGGAGCGATAGTGCCCTTGATGAATTGAAAAAAGAAATTGGGGAAATTTCAACTGTTATGAGACCTGAAATTGAAATGCCAGAAAAATTATTGAATTTGGCGAACGAACATTCTGTCGCTGTGCTCGTTGTTGGAGACCCGCTGCAAGCCACTACCCATGTTGATTTACAATTACAAGCGTTAGAAAATGGAGTCGTTTGCAAGGTAATTCATGGAATTTCGATAACTGGTTTAGTCACGGGCGCAGTTGGGCTCTCAAATTATAAATTTGGCAGACAGACTACTTTGACCTATCCATATAACGGCTGGATTGCAACCTCTCCATTAGAAGTGATTGCATTGAACAAAATACAGAATTTGCATACTTTGGTATTGCTAGATCTCGACCCAACTGGGGAAGGAATAGGTCAACAGAAACCAATGCAGCCACAGGATGCTAAAATCGCCTTTGAGTTAATGGCTGAGAAACTTGATTCGGGGATAAGCGATTTTGCAAATGATTCAAATTTAGATTTGCTAAAAATCGAGGCTTGTAGGACAATTTGTGAAAATATTGGTGATATGCCTATCGTACTTTGCACGGATATGGGTGGAAAAAATCAAGTGATTACTTACACGGATGTTAAGGGTTTAGAATCGTGTCAAAACGGTGGCTTGCATTGTATTGTCGTTCCCGCTAATCTAAGCGATGTCGAAGAAACATCCCTATCCAGATGGTCGAAGGAATGAACAGGGGGTCTACGCTCGCAGGGCTATGGCGCAACCAAGTAAGGTTGAGTTTCCAGGGCAAAAACAGCGCATGCGTATGCGTGGCACCAAACAAGCCAATGTAGATACTCAAAAACGGTTGAGAAAAAATCTCGACAAATTACTTGAAGAGGGAGAGACATTGCTTCCAGCAATGACTTGGAATGGTCGTTTGAAATGGGGAAGAATCGACCCAGTAACCAAAACTTTAGCCGAGATGAGGAAAATTTTTGCCAAACGAAATGATGTTAAATATCTCTCAAAAAGAATGATGGCAAAACGCGGCGACCAGGTTGGAAAGGCTTTGGCAGGCTCTCTATTAGCTGCTCACGAAAAAGAAATCGGGATGGTTGGTGCTTACAAACACCCATCGTTTGGAAATGCCTCATTCGTTAGAAAGGGTGATGGAAAGGTCATGTACATGGCCGGGATCCAAAATCACCACATGCCCACGATGAGGATGTTGCCATGGGAGGAACATGCTAAACGGGGCTACTTCTTTTTCTCATGGAATGGTGGATTCGTTTGCTCAGGACCTGAGCCAAATTTACCTGATGGGTGGCTTGCGGACGTTCTTTCTCGATCTAGATTTGATTTTGAAAATAAGGATGGTATTTGGGCTACAAAAGGTCTTGTTTTGGAAAGCGTTGCGAATAATGAGATGACTGGAAATGGATACCTAGTGCTTAATTTCATCAATGGAAACAAGGTTGCAATCGATTTTGACCAATTGGTAAAGACAAAAGCCAAAACCTCGTTTATTCACGATTTGGCCCTTTCAATGCTGCCTCCTAATTTATCCAATATTATGACACCGGATGCTGTCTGGTGCCCTGAAGGTACAACTCAAAATGAAGCAAAAGAAGCAATAGATAGGATTCTTGATGCATGGATGGGCCTGACTCTTGAAGAAGCATCGATTGGAAAAAGAGTGAAACTTGCTGTACTACATCACATTCCATCTGGATTTATCGTAGGTGAAAAGTGGTTCGACGATGTTGAAGATGCTGTAAGTGAACTTAATGGTTCAGAACTTGAAAAGAAGTTAGCAAAAGAGATGATGATGTTAGCAACCGATTCCGGAATAAGAATTGGCCAAGGTGGAAGGAAAGATTCGAGGGAAGGAAATGCCTTGGAAATTGCGATTAATTCCTGCAATGATGTCCTTTCTGCATTATGGGATGATTATGGAAAAGATGGTTTGATGAAAATTGGAATAGATGAGATTATGGCTACCGATTTATGGGAAAGTCAGAACAATAAAAAGAGGGCATTCGGTAAATTCTTGAAAGACATTCAAGATAGAATTTCTAAATCTGATATTCTAAACAAATTTCCATATCAAATAGGCGCTATATCGGGGCCTGTCGGTATGATCAACGACCTCACGATTACCGGATTGGTAGATGGTATGGGTAAAGCGGAAAAGATTGCTATGGCTAAACATAACAACATTGATTCCGAAGCTGCTGCTTGGGCGTGGCTATTAGCATGCAATAAATCGGCAGGCCAGGATTGGCATTTTTCACCTGATGCTAGAGAGAGAGGGGCTGCATGGAGTGCTGCTGCATCAAGGGTTTGGAATAACGGGAAATCATTGATTGATAACAATGAATCGGATTACAAATCATCCCTTGAAGACTTGATGGCTGCGACCGGTCAAAGTGGATCTTTGCCTTGATTTTACAAATTTGCAAGGGCAGAAGAAATATCATTCCACAAATCTTCAACGTCTTCAATTCCAATTGATATTCTTACAAAGCCTGGTCCTAAGCCAGCTGCGACTCTGACCTCCTCTGGAATAAACATGTGACTTGAATTGAATGGACATTCCACTAAACTCTCTACTCCTCCTAGGCTTGTTGCTTCGAATATGATTTTGAGGCCTCGCATGAATTTGAGTGCTGCATTATCGCCTCCTTTAACGGTAAATGCAATCATACCTGTCCCCTTAGGAATTATTCGCTTAGCTGTTTCATGATCTCTGTGAGATTTTAACGAAGGGTGGTGCACTACATCAATCAATTCGTGTGACTCCAATCTTTTTCGCTATCTCAGCAGCGTTTGAACAATGGATTGGCATTCTCGCTGCCAAAGTCCGCATCCCCTCTCGAGAAGATAGCAATTATGGGGGTCTGGTGAGCCCCCAAAATGGACTTTTCTTGGAAATAATTCTTTGATTAAATCCGCTCTGCCAACTATTGCTCCACCTATTATGTCAGAATGTCCCCCTAGATATTTGGTCGTCGAATGAATAACTAAATCCGCACCCATTGAAATCGGTTGGCAGGCCCAAGGTGATGCAAACGTATTGTCGATAACGAGTAGTAAATCATGCTTTTTTGCAATTGCGGCCATCGCTTCGATATCGCATATTTTGATCACTGGATTAGTTATTGTTTCTATGTAAAGCATTTTTGTGTTCTCTTGAATAGCGGCTTCGTAAGACGAAGGGTCTTGCATATCTGCCATCGTGGTTGATATTCCAAATCTGGGCAACTCTTCAGTCATCAGCCCGTATGTACCGCCGTACACGTCAGAACTTGCCACGATGTGGTCTCCATGTGATAATAATCCCATCAGAGTAGTAGATATCGCTGCCATTCCACTAGCAAATAACTCACCATCTTCGGCTCCCTCAAGTGCACATAATTTTTTCACGACTGCTTCTGAATTAACGCTTGATAATCTAGCATAAAGAAGCGTATGCTGGGCGCCATTAGCCCATCCTTCATATCTTTCATCAGTCAATTGATAGGTTGAGGATTGAAAGATTGGGGTGTTTACAGCCCCTTCGATGTGCTGAGTCCCAGAATGGACGGCTTTCGTGGCAAATTTCTTTTTGTCGGTCATTGGTATTCCCAGTTAATTGTTAGTGAATAACGCTCATGAACAATTCGCTTGTTTTTTATTCCCGATGTCGGTAAATACCTTTGTTTCCACTGCAATAACCGTCAAAATGACGGAATAATTGATAATTAAATTTCTATTCGTTATCAATATGAGGCTAGATTCTAACGATTTGAGGATTATTGAATTGCTAAAACAGGATTCCAGAGCATCTGTCACATCGATTGCTGAGAGTTTAGGGTTAGCGAGAGTCACTACGCATGATAGAATGGTTCGTCTGAATAAAGAAGGAATAATTCATATATACACGGTAGATATTGATGCTAAAGCATGGGGCTATGACCTCAGAGCCTTCATATTTGCAAGATGTGAAAGGGGAATATCGATAGGCGAGCTGTTGCTCAAAAAATATGTCAATTCCCTTATGTTGTAAGATGTAATGTAATCGCTGGAGATTGGGATTTGCTAATCGAAGTCGTGAGTCCTTCGATGGATTCTCTTGGGGATGCGATTTTGGATGGATTATCGAAAGTTGGAGGAGTCTCAAACACTCAAACTATGGTCTCTTTCTACGATTACTCAGGTAAAGCCTCGTCGCTGAGATGAGAGTTTCTTGTTTCATCATATTCAACAATGATGTTTCCAACCAATAATAGAAGTCCCATTGCGAGCCAAATTTTGATTTCAACTAACCCTTCTGACCAACCATAAAGAGTGGCCCAAACCGGCTCGAATGAATAAATAATGGCAGCATGTGTTGGATTGAGGTGTTTTTGCATTAAATTCATCACTAGAATGCAAATTAGTGAGCCAAAAAATCCTAAGCAAAATAGTGGATACACAACTCCATCTTGCCAGGTTGACTCTACAACCATCATATTATCAGAGACTATGAATGTCATCAGTACTGCGCCTGAAACTAATACAACGAAGGAAGTTGTTGTGACGGCGATTGGATCTCTTTGTCTTGTTATTGAATCGGTGTAGATAATTTGGACTGCAAAAAATACTGCACTTGCAATCGTAAGTAATTCTCCAGTCCCCCATATGAGGTGTGGCGGTCCATCGATAAAACCGGCTCCCATCGTAGCAAGTATTGCTCCAAAAACCATTATCCTCGTTGGTTTTCTATCTGAAATTATTACGGAAAAAATCGCAGTGAAAACGACATAAAGTGATGTCAAGAATGCTGAAACAGATGGCGAAACGGAATGTATTCCTAGCATCTGTAATACAAACCCGCCTAGCATTAGCCCACCAAGCACTAGCCCGCCTTTCCAGTCGTCTTTAGATTTTAGAGCGCTTCTTGCCTTTGAAGAAATTGCTAGAAGTAATACTAGAGCCATAAGAAATCTCGTGGCAACGATTGTTGCTACGACACCTGATTTTCCGTATGTTTCAATCTCTGCATCTAAGGATGACAATATCTGTTTCATCCAAACAAATGTCCCGCCCCAGAGGAGGGTCACAAAAAACAAGCCTGCTGCAGCCTGTCTTTTGGTTGGCATAGCACCTGATTATTGCCGTAGTTATTCATAATCACGGTTTATTTGATGATTCAAACATCTCGTTTGAGTGCTAATGCTCTTGAGCCTAGCGCAGTATGCCCCATCATGGCGGAAGAGAGGTTTTGGGATTTGCCAATCGAAACCGGAGAAATTCCGGCCACTGAATCCAATTTTGATTGCATAGTTGTTGGGGGAGGGCCTGGTGGTTCTGCTGCAGCGTCATACCTAGCGATGGAGGGAAAATCTGTTCTTTTAATCGAAAAAGGTGTATGGCCTAGGGACAAGATCTGTGGAGATGCGGTTGGAGGAAAGTCGCTTGGCCATGTCAAGGCTCTTGGAGTAAAAACAAGACTTGAATCAACCCCCATTTCAGAGTAACTCGGTATTGTGTTTTCATCGCCTAATGGAAATGATGTCACAGTCCCTCTGCCTGAAGAAGAGGTTGAGAAATTAGAAGCAGGATATTCGCTGCCAAGACAGCAGTTTGATTGGTTGCTGTTCGAGAGAGCCACAGAATTGGTTTTGCAAAATGGTGGCTCTGTTATTCAAGGCGCAACGGTCACTGAAGTATACGACAACGATGGCACTATAACAGGTGTTGCTATTGGAATAGGGGGCAAGAAAGGTGAAGTTCGGAAATATCACGCTCCATGGACAATTGGTGCTGGTGGCTACCAGTGCCCAGTTGCTCGAAAAATTGTAAAGGATATGGCCAAAGAAGAATTGGTAGACAAGATGCACTACTGTGGAGGTTATCGCGAATATTGGTCCGGAGTGAAGGGCTGCGAAGGCGATGCTGGAAATATCGAAATTCACTTTGTGGATGATGTGATTCCAGGCTATTTCTGGTTATTTCCACTAGGAGGCGGGAAGGTGAACGTGGGCATCGGTATGGTGATGGGTTTGCTAGATAAGCAAAAAACGAAACTGAAAGCAATGCAAATGAATGTAATCAAGAATCACCCGCTATTCAAGGAAAGATTTGCAGATGCTGAAATGGTTCCTGGAACAGGAAAGGGTTGGCAATTGCCCTTTGGTAGTCCGCGAAAAGGTGAGTCGAATCAGCCACGTAGAGCATATGCTCCCGGTGCAATGTTGATTGGGGACGCTGCAAGTCTTGTCGACCCTTTTTCTGGAGAAGGTGTTGGTAATGCATTGGTAAGTGGAGAGATGGCGGCTAAGCACGTAATTGCTAACAAAGGTGGAAAGGAGTATCAAGATGAGTTGTGGGCTACATTAGGGCCTGAATTAACAAATTCTTTCAAAATGCAAAAAATGAGTCGCAAAAAATGGTTGTTGAATTGGTTTGTAGGGAAGGCTGGAAGAAAACCGGAAATTCAGCACATGATGACTGATATGATCGCAAGTAAAGAGGCTCAAGAGAATCTTCATTCAAAGTGGTTTTTGGTTAAGACTCTATTATTTTGAGGTGGAAAGATGGATGCTAGCTTGCCGAATGTGAAAGCGGTTTTTCTTGATTTGGATGGAACGATTTACCTAGGTTCCAACCTTATAGATGGAGCTTTAGAATTTCTAGAAAGATGTGACGACAACGGTGTTAGGCGTTTTTTCTTATCGAATAACTCGTCTAGGTCGGTTTCTCAATATGTGCAAAAATTGCATAAAATGAATATTCCCTGTACTTCTGACGATGTTTTGTTATCGACCCATGATTTGTTGTCTTGGCTAAAAAATAATGGCGTAACAAAAACTTGGGCTATCGCTACTGAAGGGATGTGTGAAATGATGGAAGAGGCAGGGATTTCGACAAAAGATGATGCCCCTCAATATGTTGTATTGGGGTATGATACCGAAATTTCGTATGATAAAATCGCAACAGGATCGATTCATTTGCACAAGGGTGTACCCTTAGTGGCAAGCCATCCTGACATGGTCTGCCCCTCTCCTGATGGTGGCCTGCCCGATGTAGGAGCATATCTTGCAATGCTCAAGGCGACGACTGGGGTTGAGCCGGTTCATATTACTGGAAAGCCGAACCCAGGGATGATTATGCACAAAATAGAGGAGTTAGGGTATAGACTTGAAGAATGCGCTATGGTTGGAGATAGATTATACACGGATATGGAAATGGCTTCAAGAGCCGGTTGCGTATCTGTCCTTGTTCTGTCAGGTGAGGCAACATTAGAAGATCTAAAATCTTCAAACATTGATGTTGATGTAGTGGTTGATTCTGTTGATTCTTTGCTGAGGTGAATCCTTGGGCAGATTTACTGAATTTTTTCTCGCCGTGAACGTTTCGAGCCATTTGGTCACGTTGTTTCGGGTAGGCTGGCGGAATTTAGACTAATGAAATTAACACGTGCTGTCGCAAAGGATGCTTTAGTTCTCGAGGGCATCAGAATTCCAGACCCTGACGAAGGTGGTCGTCGCGAAATTGACATGGTCATTGCTACCGCAGATAGATTACTGGTTGTCGAGCAAAAGCATTGGTCGGGGTCCTTTGAAATCCAAGAAGATGGTAGATTTCTACAGACTAGGAAAAATGGGTCTGCTTTACTTCACAAGGACATTATCGAATGGACTAGGAGGAAAGGGAATATTCTAATTGATTTGCATTTTTCTCGATGCGGTTTGCATAATTTTGTCCCCGAAGTAGTACTTGTCTTCTCAAATAAAAACTTAGATTGGGCGCAGTTGCCCGAAAATTCAAATGCCGTCGCGTTTGATGAAATGGGCTTCATCAATATGGTAGAGGGCATGGACCTCACAAAACCTGATGAAAAGCTGAAAGAAACGTTGTTAGGTTTTGGGACCTGGGATACAATTCATCTTAATGGTGGAAGAACTGTGCATGGTGACATTATTGAGTACCCATTTGACAAAAAAGATTGTACTGTTAAGCACTCTGGCATACTTGGTTTGATTACAGGTCCAAGAAGTACCCTTTCGACAGGCGAAGAGATAATAGATCAATCAGGACCTTTGATTGCTGTAGTTGGAGAAGATAATTCACGAATTATACCATTTGCTAACATAGCCAAGATTGAGTTCAGTAATCCCAGGGCAGAGTGGGCATAAATTCCTCTAATTTTACAATAGATTGTGCAAGTTATTGCCTTTAGCACAATGAATATGCAGCATGAATCTATGATAATGCAATGCGCAATTCTGATACATCTATTCGGTTATCTCCATTCGTATCGAATGCAGATATGATTTCTGAAATCTGGCCAGGAGATAGATTTTCACCGGCTACATTTTGGATTCCTTTGTATAATTCTGGGCCGTTAATTGTACCATCACCATCAAGGTCCAATTCTTCAAACATTTCTTTCACGGATTTCCCGCTATCCTTCATTGCATCAGCTAATTTTGCGAGAGCGTTTTTGACTGCGTCGTCACTACTTGCCATAGACCTCGCTAGCATTGAAAACACAAAACAATTTCCCATCAGCTGATTTACTAATTGGGGGCTTTATATTGAAAGGATTGAAGCGATTATTGTGGTTAGGAGCATTATTGCGGATATTTGGATTGAAGCAATAGGGCTCCTGGCTGGTGGTCTTGGAATTGTGGCTTGGGTTCCACAAATAAAGGAAGTTTGGATTCACAAAAAACATGAAGGTATTTCTATACCTACTTTTGTTATCGTCAGTATAGTTCTTTGCCTATGGTTGATTTACGGTATCTTAATCCATTCAATTGCCATGATAGTTGCAAATGTAATTACTTTACTTGCAATAAATTCTATGCTGATAGAAGTGATAAAATTGCGCAAACACGAAACTAGAGACTAACACATCACATGAAAATTTGTGAACACTGGAAATACAAACACTTAACAAGAATCGTATCTATTGGACAACATGACGAGAGGTTTCGCTTTTTTCGTTGTCGCTGTATTTCTCCTATTTCCACTATCTAATTCAGGATCGAATTTTGAATTGGAAAGGGAAAATTTTGACTTCTTCTCTGATTTAAATAACAAATTTTCTCAATTTGGGACAGGGTTCGATGAGACGGTTATCGCTTCATCGACTGATGGATTAAGGTCACCAAGAGATCTTGAGTTTCACCCATCCCAAACGAGAAATGACGAATTGTGGATTGTGAACAGAGCTGATGACAGCGTAGTGATAATTCACAACACAGGCCAATCAAACCAGTATTCTGAGAAACGCCTCGATGCTTACAGAAACCATTTCTTAGAGGAGGTTAGTTCGATTGCATTTGGCTCGTATGATGCTGAGTTTGATTACCAGTTTGCAACAGGCCAAGAATCAAGAAACACGTACAACGGTCAAGGCTCCCCAAATAATTTCATGGGCCCTGCTCTTTGGCCTTCTTCTCTTAGTCACTTTGCTGTTGAGCACCAAAATGATGGACTACTAGGAAGCCACACCGATATGCTGCATGAATCGCCATTCGGCATGGGGATTGCTCACGATTCGGATAATGCATATTGGTATTTTGATGGATATTATGGTAATCTGGTGTATTATGATTTCCAAGAAGATCACGATACAGGCATGGATGACCATTCAGATGGAATCGTCAGGAGACATACCGACATACAATTGGCTAGAGTCGCAAACATTCCTGGTCACATGATTCTTGACAAAAGCAATGGAATTTTTACATTTCAGACACTGGAAATAATCGTGTTCTATGGGTCAACACCCTCGATACATCTATCTTTACCACTGACATGATGAATGACAATTCTAGGTTAGAGGCTTTACAAGAGTATTCTGCGATAACGGGTAGAGAATTTGGGGTTCTCATCAATGGTATTTCAAATCCTAGTGGAATCGCATTAGATGGAGATTCGTTATTCATTAGTTCTAATGGAAACAGTAGCATTTGGGCTCTAGAATTAAGTGCAAATGGAAAATCTGGAAATGTTCAAGAGATTGTTGAGACTAAGGCAAGTTCCATTATGGGACTTGAAATTGGTCCTGACTCAAAATTATATTACGTGGATGGCCAAAGCAATGAGGTTGTTAGACTCGACCCTTATCCCGACACAGATAATGATCATATTCGGAACAGTGAGGACAACTGTCCAAATATCTCAAATGAGAATCAGTTTGATTATGATGGAGATGGAATTGGAGATGTTTGTGATAATGATGGGGATGGAGATGGTGTGTCGGAAGATATTGATAATTGTGAATTTGGCAATACAGATTGGACATCGTCTTCAGCAACCGACCATGATGGAGATGGTTGTAATGATGAAACCGAAGATTTAGATGACGATAATGATGGAATAGATGATTATATGGATGATTGTATAAGGAGTCCTCTCGGATATACAAGTAATTCTGAAACCGATTATGATGGAGATGGGTGTATTGATGAAAATGAAGATTTGGATGATGACTCGGATCTGATTTTCGATATCGATGATAGATGTCCTTTCAGTCCTCTTGGTTTTATTTCATCCACAATTAGCGACATTGATGGAGACGGTTGTAGAGACGATGGTGAAGATTTAGATGATGATGATGATGGATTCTTAGATGCCGATGATAGATGCCCTACAATATTCGGAACCTCATCATTAGGAACATATGTTGGGTGTTTAGACAGTGATGGAGACAGTTGGGCGGATGAAGAAGATGTTTATCCTGATAACTACTCTCAATGGGCAGATTCTGATGAGGATGGGTTTGGAGATAATTTATCGGGGACATTTGGTGATGCCTGTCCCACCATTTTTGGCACCTCAATAATTGACCGTTTCGGATGTAGAGATACTGATGGGGATGGTTATTCAGACCCATTTCTCGATTATACTGTAATTGAAGGGGCTGATGCCTTACCTAACGACCCGACACAATGGTTGGATTCTGATGGAGATGGGTTTGGAGACAATTTCGCTGGCGACAATCCAGATATTTGCCCAGAAATCTTTGGCACTTCAACCATGAATCAGGTATTGGGGTGTTTAGATAGTGATGGAGATGGATGGGCAGATTCTATTGATGCATTCCCTGAAGATGGCTCTCAATGGATTGATTCTGATAATGATGGATTTGGAGATTTGGCCGTTGGTAATCGAGGTGATGCTTGCCCTAGCCAATTCGGCACGTCTACAATAGACAGGTTTGGATGTCAGGATGTTGACGATGATGGATGGAGTGATTTGAATGATGCATTCACTTTAGACCCTGAAAGATGGACTGACCTCGACCAAGACGGATTCCCCGATCAAGCAAACCTATCCGATACCGATGATTGTCCTAACGCCCATGGCACATCAACTAAAGATAGAATCGGCTGTCCAGATTCTGATGGAGATGGTGTTTCAGATAGTGCTGATGCCTATCCGAATGACCCTTCAAGGAGTGATGAGATCCAATTCAGCAATACAGTCTTTTTAATTGGTATTGTGGTTTTCATTACCGCAATTTTAGGATACCTTCTAGTTCGAAAAAAGGGTGAAGAGAATTCGCAAATACAAATCGATTCTACGGAAGGTTGGTTTGAATCTGAAAGCGTAGTTTATGCTCAGCCACAACCCCAAAGCGTGCAAGGCCCGCCAATTCCAGCTGAAGGATTACCCCCGGGATGGACTTTAGAACAATGGAATTACTATGGACATCAGTATCTGAATAACAAATAATTACAATTTTTCAAATTTTAAATTCCTGTTAAATTCAATAACGTCAGCATACTGACTTTGTAGTTTCAATAATAACTGCACCGATCTTGTATGGGTCACCGTTCGATGCCGGGCGGCGGTCTTCTAATCTACCTACCCAGCCGTCAGTAGGAACTGATGCTGGTACTCTGATTGATGCCCCTCTATCAGATACACCGTATGAAAACTGGTCGATGGATTGTGTTTCATGTAATCCTGTCAATCTCTGTTCGTTGTGAGCCCCATATACTGCCATGTGCTTCTCGATATTTTGACCAAATGCTTCGCAAATAGTATCGAATAATTCTTTTCCGCCCTTGTCACGCATTGCACCGTTTGAGAAGTTTGCATGCATTCCTGAGCCATTCCAATCGCCCTTGATTGGTTTTGGGTGGTATTCTATGTAATACCCATAACTCTCTGTTAGTCTATCAAGCATGTATCTAGCAACCCATAATTCGTCACCAGCTTGCTTTGCACCTTTTGCAAATATTTGGAATTCCCATTGACCGCATGCTACTTCCTGGTTAATACCTTCGAAATTCAAACCTGCTTCCAGACATAGGTCTGCATGTTCTTCTACAAGGGACCTACCGTGTGTATTCTTTCCTCCAACCGAACAGTAATACAATCCTTGAGGACCTGGATATCCCCTACAGGGAAGCCAAGTGGCAGTTGTGTGTCAACATCCATGATGAAATATTCTTGTTCAAATCCAAACCAAAAATCATCGTCGTCATCATCAATAGTTGCTCGTCCGTTGCTAGGGTGAGGTGTTCCGTCTGGATTTAGAACCTCGCACATTACCAGCCAACCGTTTACTCTTTGTGGATCTGGGAAGATGTTTACTGGCTTCAATAGACAATCGGACGAATTTCCTTCTGCTTGTTTTGTGGAAGAGCCGTCGAACATCCAAATCGGACATTCTTCTAAAGTTCCGCCGAAATTATTGCGCACCATTGTTTTGCTACGCATGTTTTGTGTAGGTTCATATCCGTCTAGCCAAATATACTCTACTTTTGCTTTATCCATCATGGTTATCGGCACGGGGCCAGACGAGACAGTATATTATACAATCGCCCACTTTTTATCTGTATTTTGTGTGATTTTGCTTTATTAATCATTAATTTATTGCTCAAATAACTATTTTTATTGATAAATTCTCGATTAGAATTGTTCGTTTTTACTTCTAAATTTGTCCCTTTTGTGCAGATGCTCAAATCTCTAATTATTAGCTGCATCTTCGCCCTGAGGTGTAGCCAGAACTGTGTTTGCATCCCGATTAATTATCGGCAGAGAAAGAGTCCCGCCATTTACAGTAATTGGGCAACTCAAACCGCATGCTGGGGCGAGATAGTCCTCTCCCGTTTCCGTAAGAACAAGTTTCAATCCATGGCCGGCTGGAAGCAATACATCCAGACCCTGAAATTCCATCAACATCACAAGATTTTGCCCTGGGAAAACGGTTTGAGGATCATAACCTCCTTCATGATACCTTATGTCCATAGTCGCATGCCCTAGTCTTAATCCGGTTTCGGAATCTTGTAATTCAGCAAATATTTGTCCTCCATCAAATGATGCGCCAACATCGAGATGTAGCGTTGGTAAGCCTGCTATGTGAGTATCTAGACTAAATCCGGGGCAAGTGATGGTTACAGATGAGATTCCACCTCCAATTACCGACCCCCGCCTACTCGAGTTCCTACTTGTTCGCAGGATGAAAGTGGGACTTCGGTCCACTCTGCATCTAGGGGTGGCCACACGTTTTCGATTCTCCACTGGCCATCATTACGCTGGATTTGCGCATGATTGTCTGGCTTTGGACCAACTCCTTTGAGATAATATTCGAACCATTCGAATAGGTCTTGACCCCAATCCCATCGCGTCATATTTTGAATTGCTTCACCGCCGTAGCCACTTGCTTGGTTGTTGTGTTTTGTCCACTGATCGGGATAATTGTGCTCCCATTGACCTAGCATTCCTCTAACATTATACCCTGCATCAGTGTAATCTAGATACCAGTTTGTTCCCGATGGACCCCCGAATACCTGATGAGGGTCTACATTCCAATCTTGCATTCCTTGTACCCAGTAAATCGAACCATTCCAGTTTTGGAATGCTTTGTCGATATGGCTTCTTTCTTCGTAGTAATTTTCCATGTATGGATCTAATTCTCCAAGGCCGTAGGTTACTGGTCCTGCGAATAATCCTTCAACAATATCTGGGCAAATGTTATCCAAATCATCTCCATTATAATCTACTGTGCTGCTGAAATAATTCATGTGCATTACTTGGCTCCTAGCCTCGGCGCTTCCAATTTTGTAGAGTAGTGGATGTAAGGCCGTTGTTCAAGAAATCGGTACGATTGTCTTGAGATATTCGCTTCCCATTGCTGCAGCTTCCCATTGAGTCGCTCCTTCATATGATTTACCGTACAATCCAACGTGGCCATTTGACCAGTTTTGTTGACCAAGCCATTCTACCGCAGCATGTATTCCAAGCCCTTCTCCTGCACCTCGATAATCAAAACATCCGCTCGATTCTTCCGTTCCGAAAACGGAAACCTGTGCGAGTGCATATCCGTGTGGAACATAATTGTCATAGATGAATTCGCCCCTGCCTGCTGCAACAACGTTAGTTGCGCCTGATTCTGAACCAGGTTGGCCATAGGAATAGTATGGACTTACAATACCTATCACTGGTACCTTTTCACCCAACTCAGTATTCGATGGAAGCCAGTAAGATAAGTGGACTTCTGAGGTTGGTGGGCCTGTTTCCCAAATATCTGATGTGTCGACTTCAATAAGCGCTTCTTGAACAGGTAATGCTTCGTATGGCCCCGGTTCTAGTACCATTGAGTAAGTTCCATCCCAATCCCATTCTAGATATTGGCGGTCGTAAATATCGGGGTAAAACGATGCTTGTTCCACTACTGAAATTTCATCATCTGACCCAATGCACCCTGAAATAGGTGCTAAAACGAAGAGCATGGTGATGAAGTATGCTGCTCGCATCAAAGAGGCCTAACATATCTGCGGCAATAAGATGACTGTGAACTTGGTAGCCCCCTATATGCCCGTACTCGTCACCGGAGCGACTGGTTTTATCGGATCCCATGTGGTTCTGGAACTTTTATCTCGAAATATTCCAGTAAGGGCTATGGTGAGAGATGAAAAATTGTGTACTATTTTTCCAAAAAATGAATTGTTGGAAATTGTGACTGCTGACCTTTTCGATATAGATTCTCTAAAATTGGCTGTCGAGGGGTGTGAAGATGTCATTCATTGTGCTGCATCGCTATATGTTAGTGCGAAAGATGTTCAAAAGGATGTGATTGACCCGTCTATTATCGGAGTTGAAAATTTATGTTCGGTTATGCACAATGTGAAGAGGGTGATTCATACCTCTTCGGTTGCAGCGATTAGGCCGACAAAATATAACAATGGTCAACTTCTTACAGATAATGATTGGTGTGATGATGCTACGCCATCTACTAACGCCTATGGCCTTGCAAAGGCCGAAGCTGAAAAAAATTATTAGAAAATGGGCGGATAATAGGGATGTGAGATTAATAACTATTCATCCATCTGTTGTATTCGGTCCTGCGCTTCATAGGAGACATATTGAAGGGTCCATGTCATATCTCAAACACTTCGTCAAAGGCCCACCTTTTGTTTTAGACATACACATCAATTTTGTTGATGTTCGAGATGTTGCAATCGCACATGTTAACGCTTTGGAAAAAGGAGTTGATAGATCGAGATATATCATTCACAAGGAAGGAATGTGGATGAATGAAATAGGCAAAAAATTATCCTCCATTACCAGTGAAAAATACACTAGTAGAAAATTGGTAAAACCACTTGCGTATCTCGTGGCTATTTTCCATCCTAAACTTTCAATTAAAAGGCTCAAAGAATCTTTAGGAACTTATGTTGATTATGATGTTAAAGATGCTTTTCAAGCATTGGAACTACCGGATTATGAGATAGAAACAACACTTATCGACGCCATTAACTCAATCCAAGCGCAAGGTTGACACATTGTCTCTATTTCCATTTGCACATGGCAGGAGGAGTCTGGGGCCAACGTTGGGAAAACGCAGACTCTGAAATTGCTAGAAAATACATGGAAACTGCGGCCAAAAAGAAAAGCCTAGTTTGTTTGGCTGCAGACAAAAATACCATGATGGAATTAGTCGAATTAGTCAATAGTGTCGGCCCATATATTGCCGCATTGAAAACTCACGTTGACCTCGTTGAAGATTGGACGGCGGAGGGATGGTCTGATTTTTGTGACCTCGCTAATGATGCGGGACTAATGATATTTGAAGACCGAAAATTTGCTGATATCGGGAAAATAACACGGAAGCAAATGGGTGGCATATACGACATTCGAAGTTGGAGCGACTTAGTGACTGCTCACCTGATTAGTGGCCCTGATATCGTTGATGGAATACAAGCGGCTTGGTCTGATGTTTCAAGAAAAGGCGGGGTTTTGTTACTGGCTCAAATGTCCAGCAGAGGGAATTTACTGAATGAAAATTACACCAACAATGTAGTAGAACTTGGTAAGAATCACTCTGGTGTGTTTGGATTTATTGGAAATGGTTCAAATCCCGATGAAGTAAAAAATCTACGAAATAAGGTTGGAATGAGCAAAATGATCTGGACCCCTGGGGTAAACATTCAAACTGGGGATGGGGAGATGGGGCAACGCTATGGTAGTCCAAAAGAGGCTGTTTTTGCTGGTTCTGATTGTATTATAGTTGGGAGTGGTATTCACGGTGCAAACGACCCTGTGGCAGCAGCCAAAGAATATGCTTCGCAGTCCTTTGAAGCATTAATTGCTAGAGAGGGTTTGAATTGAGTCCTGCTGGAATTCTCATCTCAATACCAATTCTAGCAGCAATTGTTTGGATGATTTGGTATTATGTCGATGGAAATCGAAAATTAAATTCTCGATTAATTGAAGGTGATCTCGCTCTATTAGATTCTTCACAATACAATGTTTCTGAAGTTCTCAGAGCTCCTGTAGGAAGTCGAATTGATGAGTTGCAAAGTCCTGTTATGGCAAATAGTGGTGGTTTCATCAAACAACAATTACCAGATGGTAGAATCGCTCTGATTCCAATGAGTATGGTTTCGCAAATACCTAGACCAGTCCTTGAGACCACGCATAATATCCCGCAGCACCAAGAGCAGAAAATAGAACCAGAACAATAAGCAGCCTTTTCGCTTTGCTGGATTTTTTCTTCTTTGGCTGAACTCTTTCTTGAATTGGAAGAGGGTTGATTGGGAGAGTTGGTAAGTCAATTGTCGGTAGAGGGAGTGGTGGTAATTCGATGTCTGGCTCGGGTTCTATCAAAGTTTCAACTGGGTGTATATCATCCAAATCTTCTAGCCCTGGGGCATTAGGAATTGGCCCTAGTACCATTGGCCAAATCGTCTCTATTGCCGCTGCCGTTATTGGTTTTTCAATCCAGCCAATAGCGCCTGCGGAGTACGTAGCATCCTGGGCTAATTTTGCTTGCCTCTTTGGTGCACAAAATAAAATCCTGCAGTCCTTACCGTGTTCCCTCATTTCCAATGCCGCCAGGTGGCCATCCATCGAAGGTATGTCAAGTGCCAGAACGACTAATTCAGGGTCTATTCGAATGTATTCGTCTACTGCATTATCACCGTCTTCACAAACGATTACGTTGAACTCTTTTTGTCTAAAAATGGATGTCAAGCGATGAACTGACATTTGGTTATTATCAACCAAAAGCACTGTTGGTGCCTCGTCATCATTTGTATCGGTCACTTTAGCCATGGATATATGAGGCGTGATGATTCATACTCATGAAACAACCGGATAAAATCGGCTGATTTGTTTATTCTTCTTCATCGACGATTACTTCGGAAGGACTTTCTTTTGGATTGGTGAATGTCTTTTTGATCGCTTGGGATTCTTCCACTTGGTCTTCTAATTCCCTTTGTCGCGCCGGGGCTTTCACGAATTGAAGTTGTAATTCTGAAATTATTCCATTAAGCATTGTTGATTCCTTTGGTGTTAGATTTCCTGTTGTTTTTTCTTTGAACATGCTCAAAGTGTCGATTGCTGCCTTGGTTTCCCCTAAATTGTAATGGACTCTGCCCTCGGAATCTGGTAATAGCCCCATATGCATCATCGCACTTCTTTGCAACATTAACACAAGTTGGAAGAAGTGAGCGCTCATATCGTCGTCAAAAAATTCCTTTTCCATATTATCACTCAAACAACTGTTCTAATAACCAATCAGGGTCGAATTGGATTATATCATCATATTCTTGACCGACTCCGCACAATACGATCGGTTTCTTTGTAGAATAAGCAATTGACAGCCCTGCTCCGCCTTTAGCATCGGTATCTAACTTGGTTAAAACGGCGCCATCGAATTTTAACATTTCTTGGAAATTTTTTCGCCTGGTCTACTGCATCGTTTCCCGCTAAAGCGTCACCTACGAAAAGTGTAAGATGGGGGTTTGTAACCCTTCGAACCTTTTCTAATTCCGCCATTAGATTGGTTTTATTTTGCATCCTTCCAGCAGTGTCTACGAGAACAACGTCGATATTCCTTTTGCTCTTGCAGAATCAACTGCATCGCGTGCAATTGCTGCCGAATCTCCTCCTCTTTGAGACGAGATACATCTAATTCCCAATTTTTCACAGTGTGTTTCTAACTGTTCAATTGCACCGGCTCTGAATGTATCTCCAGCTGCTGCGATTACGGAAAGCCCTCTGGATTGGAGTTGGTGTGCGACTTTGGCAATTGTAGTAGTTTTTCCAGTTCCATTTACTCCCACAAACATGATTATTACAGGAGTATCTCCGTTAGATTTGAATTTCTCAATGCTTTCAAAAAAGTCCCAATAGCCTGCTTCTAGAATATTTCTAAGCGCCCTTTTCAAACTCGCTTCCAATACCTTTGAAACATCTGCTCCCTTTCTTAATCTCTGGCCAATTAAATTGTTTGAAAGGGCATTCATGACTGCGGAAACCGCGTCTGATGAAATGTCAGATTCTAGCATAATCCACTCTAATTCTTCCATCAGATTGTCAAGGGCGTCCGATTTCTTAATGATTCGTCCTCCTTCTTCTACTACTCCTCCTCCAAGATCTATCTTTATCCCAGAGTCCTCGACTACAACAGTACTTCCAACTGGAGATTTTTTGACTTCGACTAGTTGCCTACCAGTCGTCGTTCGCATCATGTGTAGGTTGACTTTAGACCCTGCTAATTTGTCAACTTCTTTTCCACCACGCTTCTTGAGTTCGGCTTCTTTTGCCTTTTCCAATCTCTGTTGGTTTTTGGCTTCTTTAGCTAATATTTTCTTTTCTCTGCGTGAGAGTTTGGTCGGAAGGACATATTCTTCTTCTTCGTCCCAATCATCCCAGTCATCATCAGAACTTTGTGGAAGTTCAAGTGTTTCATCTTCATCGATTTCTTCCCAATCTTCTTCTCACTTTCTTCTTCGAAATCTGGTTGGGTTTTGTAAGCAGGAACGTGTGTTCTGCTGGCAAGATATTCATTTTGTTGAGAGATAGCGTCCAATGCCTCATCGCTTCCTTCTTCAGCGGATATTGCTTCAGTATCGATTTCTGATGCTGCATCTCTTACTTTTTTCCTGAATTTGTCAAAGAGTCCCATCTTATCACCTCAATCATCGAGTGTTAACTCTTCACCGATTCTTCTTCTTCGTCTAGGTTTTGGTTTGGATTGGTCTTCTTGAGGTTGTTCGTTAGTGACTTCAGTTGATGATTTGGTTAATTCGGATGATAATTTATCAAAGGACTGTGATAGTTCTTCTATCCTATTTGTTATCGTGATTATTTCTGTTTCGAATTGCTTTTTGATTTCTGAAAGGTCTACCAATCGTGCCTTTACTATTTCTGATGCATCTTTTGGTAGCCTTTCTCCAAAAACCCCACTCCCCAAATCTACAATGGTAGTAATGTCTTGTGAAATTGGGACCATTACACCTGCCCCTAAGGGAATATGGCCTTTGCTTCCTCCTGACAAGGAGTCCAAAGCCGCAATTGTTTCTTCGTGCTCAAACAAAACCGAATCAACTCTAGCGAGTTGAGATTGGACTTCCTCCAATCTCTGGCGATTCAAATCGACCATTCTTGCGATTTGTTGTAAATCAGAAGGTGTCGCCATGTCCCTCACCATTCGGGAAATGTTCCCCTATGAAGAACCCGTCGTTCATTCATTCTTCTTCAGCCACAGGAGCAATTGTGCCACCTGCTGCTGCAATTTCGTCTCTAAATGCGTGTAGGACACGTGGTTCAGTAGATGTTCGTGGATCGATTTCTGAAACTGATTCTATTGATATTGCTCTTCGATTTGCTTTGTGACGAGAGCCCATAATCGAATAGCAGCGGTGTTCTGCATCATCTACAGATTCAGCTACAAGGTCGATTGAGAACTTTTGTTTTTGGCTTCCGAATGGGGCGATGCCGGATACTCGGTAGGCTTGCATGTCGTGGCCGACCAATGATTGTGTCTTAAACGCGCTGGCGCGATACATTCGTCGTTAAGGTTGAATCAGAAGGTTGCGTAGGCCTGCTTTGTGCGGCTATACATTCATGTTGTAATTTTGTTGATGATTGCGCCTATGTATAGCGCTTCGCCAGCAATTACAGTACTTGATGCCTCCGAAAATAATCCTGATTTGTTGGAGTTGAGTGGTGAGGGGGTTATCATTGCCCTAGCAGATACTGGAATAGATTTAGACCATACTTGTTTTAGAGAAAATGACACTTTGGTTGGAGAGCCTGGAATGGGCCACAGAAAAATTATCCATGTTAACACAAGTATTGATGACTCTGATAACCAATTACACACGCAATTCAGACACGGTACACACTTGGCTGGACTTATTGGTGTGTGACCCGTTAAATGGGAATCAAGAGTTGCGATCTTTATCTCATAATTCGAAGTTGTTAATGCAAGACATTGTAAGTTCAGAGGGGTGGGTCCCGCCAAATGTAACACTATTGCTCGAGGAATCCGCAGAATTTGGTGCAGTAATCAATAGTTGGTCTTGGGAGATAATACAATAGAATACACCGAAAGAAGTAGGATGATAGATAGTTGGGCATTAGAAAATCCGTGGTCATTAGTATTCATCGCTCCCGGAAATAATGGAAATACCGTCATGGAACCTGCTAACGCAATCAATGCTGTATCTGTTGCAGCTACTGATTCTGAAATTAACGGCTCCATTTGGGCATCATCTTCTCATGGGCCCGATGTTAATGGCAGAAGAGGCATTTTCATCTCCGCTCCTGGTATCAATGTTAATTCTTCAAAGGCTGACGGGGTGGCGGATTCTTTCAACGAAGGGGTGTACAAAATGGGCGGGACGTCCGTCGCAACACCCCCTTGCCGCATCTTTCACTGCTTTACTGCAAGAATATGTAGAATTAAATCATAATTTTACTCCATCGGGGCCACTCCTAAGAAGTATGCTAGCCATGTCTGGAGATCCAATTACTGGCCTTGCTCCAGATAGTGTTCAGGGATATGGGCGGCCCTCGCTAGATTCTTTTTCTGGTCCGATTTTCATTCATGATTCCTTCGAGGTTGAAAATTGGCAAGATGTTATCTCTGCAAGAGGTAATAACTACAAATCGCTGCTCGAAAATCCGTGGAATGGATCACAGGCTGTTGGGCCCTTCCTTGAAGAAAATGAATCCTGGATAAAATACCTCAGACCATCTGGTGGAACGGATGTTGAAATTGTAATGTCTTACAATGCAAGGCCTGTACATTACGAATATGATGATTTGCGGCTTATCGTCAACACATCGGATGGTAAATTTGCCTTAGATGATAATTTTACCTCAGAAGGATATAGTCAGACATATACTCCCTTTTTCAAGTCGGCATATTCCCATAATTCAACAAACGAAACAACGGTTATGGTGAGTTTGCCTGCAGAGTATGTCGAATCGCTTGACTGGTTAAAATTAGAGGTTTACGCAAAGTCGGTCTACAATGGCATTAAGCCCGGAACAGTTGGTTTAGAAGGTGACCGTTTAGGTTTTTCAATATCTGCAAGCGGCGTTGAAGAATTTTCTACAAACACCCCACCAGAAATAATTCTAAATGGCGGGCTTGACACAAATGGAAATTATACCCATGAGATAACTATCGATTTAGATATTATTGACCATGAAGGAGATGGGGGGGTTGTTGCATTACGTTTAGTCAATGATAATTTTACAATAGACCTACCTGACTGCGCTAAAACCTTCGAAAATAGTACAAACATAAATTGTAATGTTAATTTTTCCAAAGGGTTGATGACCATGCCAATAAATAGGGTTGATTGGTATTTGGAAGTAGTTGCCGTTGACGACAACAATTCGGCATGGACAGAGTCGTTCTTTTCTACGGTTTTGATAGGTAATTTTACGATTTGGTGGAGTTCGCCTTTTGAGGAAAATAACAATTTGAAGATAAACGACGAACAAAAATCACCTACTCACCAAAATAGGGCTTTGTTGTGGGGAATTTTTGGAGTCGTTATTGGCGTAATTGTGGCGGCCAGTGTTATGTTTAGACGGTTTGAAAATGATGTTTTTGAGAGTCTAAAACCTCCTTTTGTTGAGGAAGAATGATTGTTTATTTGATAGTGAACATTCAAGAATAGAAACGCTGTGGACCACCTGTCCGAAAGGTTTGGTGAGCAAAAATGGGAGAAAGACTCTATGTTGGAATTGACTTAGGAACATATCAATCTACTATCGCAAGTAGTTCGGGTTCCCTTGAAACTATTGAAACGGTCGTTGGAAGGCCAAAGGACCCTGTAGCAAGAAATTTTCTTGGAAAGGATGTTTTGTTCGGTAATGATGCATTGAAGAACAAGCTTGCATGTAATCTTTACAGGCCAATGGCCGCTGGAGTCGCTCAAGATGATGAAGCAAACCTAGCAGCAGCTAAGGCGTTCGTCACTCATCTAATCGATACTGTAGAACCTGAAGAATATGACGAGGTTTTCGGAGTTATTTGTTCTCCATCTCACGTTTCATTCACAGACAAGAGCAATTTGGTTGCGACTCTACGTGGCCAAGTTAACGCAATCATGGTTGTCACAGAGCCATTCGCTACAGCATATGGAATCGGTGAAATCGCTGGTTCGATTGTTGTAGACATCGGAGCAGGTACAACAGACATTGCAAGGCTTTACGGTGTATTCCCATCTGAAGAAGACCAATTAACCATCAACGAAGCAGGTGATTGGATTGACTTGCAATTGATGGATCTAGTCAAGAAGAAATATACTGGTGCCCAGGTCACAAAAGACATGGTTAGAAAGTGGAAAGAAGAATTCTCCTACGTTAATGGCGATAACAGAGAACAGATGATTGAATTATCTGTTGAAGGTAAGAAGCAAGTTGTCGATATCGGAGACCTAATCAAAGGTGCATGTTCACTAATTATCAACAAGGTCGGAAACGCAATCAAGTCAATTGTTGCTAGCGCAGACCCTGAATACCAACCTGTATTGAGAAACAACATTATTCTCTCTGGCGGAGGTTCTCTAATCGATGGAATTGCTGATGCAATCGCAAACGAAATTGCAGATATTGGAGATGTCACTGTCACCTGTGTTGAAGACCCTATCGATAAGGTCGCTTTAGGCGCTATGGCATTGGCGCAAGATATGCCTGATGAACAATACACCGCTATCAATTAAGGGTCGAATAATCGGCGTTTTCTACCCTTTCACCAATGAAAGGTTGAATAATGGTTAATGTTCGATGGGTCTCAATGACGCTTGGGTCTTCTCCATCTGGCGGTATAGGTCGCACCTCAGATTCTAATGGCGATGAGCGTGCTGCGCTTGAGGGAATGTTGCGCGCATACCCTGTTGAACAGTTGGTAGAAGAGGTATTGGTAGCATGGCAAGAATTAGCCGATAGAAACGAAGACCTGGTAACAACAAAACAAAGGTTGAGGGTCCTCGAGTTGGACCTCGCAGAAAGAAAGGATGAGGTTGCACCAGAAGTGGCGCAACTCAAGACTGCTGAATCGCATTTAGAAGAAGCAAACGCTAGAATTATTCACCTTGAAAGAATGTTAGAAGATTCAAAGAGTGAATTGGCTCAAAACATGGCTGGATTATCTGCTGAAGAAAAGGCTAATTTGGAAAAAGAAGCTTCCCAGTTGCGTAATTTAACTACCCAGCAAGATGAAGTTATTGCTGAAATGGAAGGTCGTATGTCACAACTTGTTGAGGCATTAGAGAGGGCTGCTGAGGCTGGTTTGACTAGCGTTACTGCCGATGAGGTCCGTGCTATGAAAGCAAAGGCCGATTCTCTGTCTGCTGATTTAGATGCTGAAAAGGCTGCTAATGACGCTTTAGAAGAAGAAAGGCAGCGGTTGAGAGATATTGCAGATAGGCTTAGAGGATTATTAGATGCTAGAGATAAGCGTCTTGGAGAACTGGAAGAACAGATTGAAAGGGTAATGCAAGGGCCAAGATCTGTTTCTGCGGAGCATGATTACTTGGTTGAGCAAATAGAAGAATTGAAGAGAAGATTGCTCGAGAGAAATCGAGAATATGAATCGCTAAGAAGGAGAGAAAGAAGGCTCCACAACGATGTATTCGAAAGGGATGAAAGAATTCAGCAAATGGCACTTACCATTTCTGTTTTGGAAGCTGCATTAACCGACAGAACATCAGAAATCAGAGAGTTGGAATCACAAAGAGATTCTGCAATGCATGAGTTAGATGGCGCTAAGCGTTCTGAAAGAACAAGAGAAGTTGTCGGTCAAGCGTTCGCTGATTCTTTATCGTTGGTTAGAACTCACGACGAGAGAGAATTGAGAAAGGAAGTCTATGCTAACGCTCCTAATGTTGAGAGGAAAATTACAGCACCTGATGCGGATGATATGAAAACTTTAGCAGATGGTGGAACCGTCGACCTCGAGAAAGCATTGGAAGTTATTGAGCAAGGAATGGATGTAGATGCGAATCGGCCTTCGTCCCCTGGTGGAACTGGAGATCCGGTACTTTACGAAGATGAAGATTGAATCCCTTCAACTACTTCTGAAATTCTTTGTCTTAATTCGTTAATATCTGAAGCATCTTCTGTAAGAGTGCCTGTATTTCAACCCAATTAGCACCCGAATCTGCTGCTAATTTAGCCTGTTCTTTTGTTCTTATTCCGCCACCTACTATCAAACACAATTGCTCAATTTTTCTAGCCGATTGTATACACTCTGCAGAAACCTGTGTTTGAGCTCCGCTGCCCGCTTCCAAATACATTATTTTGAATCCATACATCATTGCGGTAATTGCGTAAGAATGAACCAATTCTACCTGGTCGTTTTTGATTAAGTCAGCCTCTCCTACTTCACCTACTTTCCCTCCGGGTGAAAATACCAAATATCCTGTTGGAATCGCTTCAACTCCAAATTTATTCAAATGGGGCGCGCCTTTGAGTTGTTCCTCGATCAAAAACCTACGTGACCTAGAATTCATGAGCATCATGAAAGTTATTCCATCTGCCGCTGGAGAGAGTGCGTGGGCACCTCCTGGAAATAATAAAACGGGAATTTGCCATTTTGACTCATCTGAACTTGGGTCTTGGCTTGCAGCAAAAATTTGCAATTCTAATGCTTCTTGTATCGATTTACAAGTTTCATGAACTACTCCGTTTGGAGTGTCGGTCGAACCTCCTACAAATATCATCTTGGAGCCCGCTTCTATTGCTGCTATTGCGCGCTGTGTTGCGATCTCTGCGCTTTGCTTTCCGGGGTCGATTAGCGTGACGTGACGGCAACCTTCCGACCTATCCAAAATATAGTTGACTAAGCCGAATTCGGGTATCATGTTAACTCACCTGCTGAAGGGATTGAATGATTCTTTTGGCAATATCTATGCCCTCTTGTATTGATTCGTCTGCCCAAATTTTCTCGGAATTTGAAGGGTGCTCACCTTGAATCAATTCCAACCATCCTTGTTTGGTTTCTGGAAGTTTGCCCTTAATCCAGCATTCAACCAATCCATCTGAATGCTCAAAGCAGAATTTATCTTTATCCATTGTATCGATCTTAAATTCTTCAGGCAGGTTGCTGGATATTGTTATTCCACCATTCCACACCTCTAGTGAATTATCTAAATTATCTGATGGCCAGCCGGGGCTAGATGATTTGCCCCCTTTGCAATCAATAGCTTTGGGTGGGGCTTCGGTTTTCAAAATTATTTCTCCCCCCTTCTCTAGAACTTTAATCGCCAATTGTTTCTCAAGCCATTCTCTTCTTACAGCCCATCCGAAAGTATTCTTTTTTCCATTACAAAACTCTACAAAATCTGATTCAAGATTTTTTATAATTCCTGGAGATCTTATCGGATTACCAATTTCTTGCCTCGTTTCATAAATTACAACGTCATGTCCGTTTGATAGTAATTCTATTGCACAGCTTAGGCCGCGTACACCACCGCCTGCAATTTCTATCAAGGTTTCACATCCTCAATAGTTAGTGCAAATACCGGACATGAAGGTATGCAATGATTGCATAGAGTGCAATCTTCTTGAGTGACAATTGCTAGCCTATCTATCAATTCAAGAGCATTAGTGGGGCATAATCCAATACATGCTCCACATCCATAACATAATTTTTCATCGACCACAAAAATTTGTGATCGCTTGTCTGCCATGATTGTTCCAGTGGATACACACACATTTTATCTTCGCCGATATGACCATTGGAAAAATCAATTTTGATAATTGATAATTGATTTCGAATTGAAAAAAATTCGACATGAAAAAATTTTTATTAATATTTTTAATATACCCACAAATGGTGATAGACCCCTTAATTTCCATTGGAACTAATAATACATAAAGAGTGTCGAAGAGAGTAATTGTGGTATGTAATCGTGACGAAGTAAGACCCGTTTGTGTTTGTCGCGTCTAGTTAATAATCATCTGCAAACCAATTTTTTTTCTAGATCTAAAAAATATACTCCAGTGGAAACAGAGGGGATACGGTATGTTCTTGGCATTCAACCTCTTGGATAGTTTCATGGTGATGTATTCTCCAGGAAGAACTTCAAATTATCCTGATACACCACCGGATAAAGGAATTAGATATCATTACCTTGGTGGAGGAAATGAAGTAGGAAATGTCGGATGTGTTTTCGAAGATAAAAATGGAACAAAAATGCTTCTTGATTATGGAATTGCACCAACAGATCCTCCAAAATATCCTAATGAAGCTCCACACATAAAAAATGCAGTTATTACTCATTCTCACATTGACCATTTGGGTATGGCTCCTTGGTTATGCTCTAATTATCGAACAAATTTACATGGAACAAAATTAACTGCAGAAATCAGTAGAATGATGTGGAATGATTGTTACAAAGTAAGTCGTCTTGAAGGATATCCACTTGCTTGGGATAAAAGAGATATTGACGAAGCAGTCGCTTCATGGAAAATCCATTCTTTTGATGAAAAATGGGAAGAAGAAAATTGGAAGTTAAAACTAAAAAGAGCAGGACATATCCCTGGTGCAGCCATGCTCAATGTAGAAACAGAAACTCACAAACTACTTTTTACAGGCGATTTTGATACTAGAGATTCACCATTAACCATTGGCGCTAAACCCGAAAAATGCGACGTCCTATTTGTAGAAGGAACCTATGGTGGAAGAGATCATGAAAACAAATCAGAAACAATAGATGGGTTTGTTCAAAAAATTGTCGAAATAACAGATAAAGGAGGCACAGCACTAATTCCAGCATTTGCAAATGGTAGAACTCAGGATGTAGTAATGATGCTTCACGAGAGATTGCCCGAGTTAGACGTACATGTAGATGGAATGGGAAAGGCAGTAGCGAAAATCCAATTGGATAATCCAGAAGCTCTAAGAGACCCGAAAAAACTAGAGGAAGCCTGGAAATGGTGTAAAAAAGTTTCATCTAAATCTGATAAGAAGAAAGCACTGAATGCCGATTGTATCGTATCTACATCTGGAATGCTCGACGGCGGACCATCTATCTGGTACCTAAATAGATTAAGAAGCGACCCAAGAAATGCGGTTTTGTTAACCGGATATCAAGCAAGAGGGTCTGGCGGGAGAATGTTGTTAGAAGACAGACATGTTCCAATCTGGGACAAAAGAACACCAATAGATCTCGATGTTCATCAATATTCATTTTCAACACACGCAGGTCACTCAGAAATCGTAAAATTTGCACAAGAATGTGAAGCTGAAACTGTAGTCGTATACCACACAGACCCAGACCATGCAAGACCACCTCTGGTGAAAGAATTAGAAGAAAACGGTCACACCGTACACACTCCAATCAACGGCGAATCTAGGATTATAATTTGAAGAATCCAGCCGAAGTGGTTGAATACAGTGACATCAAGGCGTTCGCATGGCGACTAAAGCACCCCCCGGCAAACGTCGTAAGAAGAAGAAGAAGATTCGACTATCTTTGAAGAGTTCAAAGATTAAGAAAACCGATTCATACAGCGATTCACTTGGATGGTCAACAGACCTTGGACGAACATTGAATGAGCCGGATAAGCCAAAAGAACCAGACACCATCAAACACCAATGTGAGATGTGTGGTAGCATAATGGTAGTTCCAAAACCAAAGAAGTCTAGATACACTATCACTTGTCCACATTGTGAAAACGAAGAACAATTTAACTGAATTGAAGTTTGAGTGCAAATAATGAAATTTTTTGGGCATCAAAAGAAGGTTTGATAGTTTGGAATTGATGACGTTTTTAGCAATTCTAAGCCTTTTCACTATAGCAACGGTATTCAGCCCCTTGGGCTTAGGTGGAGGAATTTTATTCGTTCCTATTCTACACTATATGTTAGGTTGGCATATCTTAGAAGCGGTTCTAGGTTCCCTTACCATGATTTTCATGGTAGCTTCAGGGAGTAGTCTCGCACATTCAAAATCTGGACATGCAGATAACAATGTTGCTAACGCTGCAAGAATTGTAGCCATTCCTATGGCTGTTATTGGCACCTTAATGGCATCATGGTTGATCGACTTAGTTGGCGACATAGGTATCAAAATCATAGCTGCGTTGGTAATCGCCCTGGTTTTTATCAAAACTATATCAATTTACAAAAACCAAAAAGACACCACCCCTGAAGAAATCCCCCTCTCAGAAAAAAAGGTCCCTTATCAAATCGGTGCAGGTATGGCAGGAACTCTGTCAGGAATATTAGGCATAGGTGGAGGCGCAATTCTAGTTACATTAAACAGGACAGTCCTCCAAATGGATGCTAAGAAAGCAGCAGGAACTAGTTTTTTGGTTGGAGCAACAATAGTCCCAGTGGCTCTAATTAGTCACATTATTTATGATGGAATGACAGGGGCCCTAATCGAAAGAATCGGAATTCTTCCGATTGTAATTATCCCAATACTCATCTTCATTTGTTCTTATACCGGCGCAAAATATTCAATAAAATATGTATCTAGAAACCTAGTCACAATATTATTCCTAGGTGCGATTTCTTTGAGTTTGATACGTTATGCAATTGATTTTGCTAGTTATCTTTGAGGTGAAAAAATGTCCGAAGCTCCATATTTCGTTCAATTCGAAGAAGCATTAGAGATTAGTCAAAGAAGGAAAATATCTGTAGATATTGAAGAATTAGATTTAGATTCATGCCATAATAGAATTATTGCTGTAGACCTCGTTTCAAAAGTCGACGATCCCCCGTTTGATAATTCTGCTATGGATGGTTTTGCTATGCGGAATCAAGATACTCTTTCCCCACCAACGACTTTGGATATTATTGGAACAATACAGGCAGCCGGACAGGAAGACGATATTATCGTTGGCAAAAACCAGGCTGTAAGGATAATGACGGGAGCACCAATGCCAAAAGGTGCAGACTCTATTTTACAAATAGAGATGACAGAAGTTGATGGCAACAAAGTCACTTTGTTGAAAGAATCCATGAAAGACTTCGTCAGATTCAAGGGAGAAAATTTGACAAAGGGCCAAGTCGCAATTTCTGCAGGCACGTTGCTAACCCCTTCTCAAATTGGAATGTGTGCCACTATGGGATATGGAACACTTCCAGTTTTCAAGCCTCTAAAAATAGCAATAATCTCTACTGGTGATGAACTTATTCAGCCGGGACAAGAATTGTTGAGGGGCCAAATTTACGAATCCAATTCATTTGGAATAGCGGGCCTAGTTAGAAGGCTGGGGCACATACCAATTCGCATGCAATGCGTAGGCGATACGTTGGAAGATCTACGTAAGACACTGAACGAAGCATCAGAATCCTGCGATTTGATTTTGACGAGCGGTGGTGTTTCAATGGGCGAATGGGATTTAGTTCGAAAGATAATGGAAAACGAAGGAACAATTGATTTTTGGAGAGTAAAACTCAGACCAGGAAGCCCACCTTTGTTTGGATTATGGGGCGACACTCCAATTTTCGGCCTGCCAGGAAATCCAGTTAGCTCCCATGTTGTTTTCAGGATGATAGTTGCCCCATGGATTAGGAAACTAACAGGCGCCGATGGCCCGGTTGAAAATAGAGCATTCGCACGTTTAGCGACAGTGGTTAAACCCACCAAAGATTGTCTAACTCTAAGAAGGGTGACAATCGAAAAAGGAGAAAATGAATTGATAGCTTCGCAAAAAATTCACCAAGGATCTGGAAATATAGCGAGCATGGCACATAGTGAAGCATTGGTCATCCTACAGCCCGGAGAAGACTACCCTATCGGGAAAGTAGTCGAAATAATATATCTTTGAGGGGAAATTATGATTGCAGACTCCGAGCAAGAATTGTTAGCTATTTTGCAACACATGTTCCCCGATTCTAAAACAAATAAACTGCGTAAGATGCTTACTGAAGGCCGAGTAGAAGTGGATGGCAAAATAGTACACAAAGCCAAACAAATCATTTCAAAAGGAAGTCAAATCACCATTCTTGACCGTCAGAAAGCGGAGGAAAAAAGCGAAATACCTGCGAAGAAAAAGAAAAACTTCAGAATTAAAATTCTGCACGAAGATGATGATATTATTGTGGTGAATAAACAGGCGGGTCTATTATCGGTTGCAACCGATAAAATGGAGCCAGATACACTACATTCCAGAGTCTTAGAATATGTTCAAGATTCTGATAAAAAGGGTTGGGCGTATATTGTCCACAGGCTGGATAGAGAAACATCTGGCGTTATGATTTTTGCAAAGGATAAACACTCCAAAGATTACCTACAAGAGCAGTTTGCGGACAGATCTGTTCACAGGGTATATCATGCTCTAGTTGAGGGAAAGCCCGAACAAAAATCTGGAACAATTAGAGAGTGGTTATTGGAAGATAAATTCCTGAAAGTAAAGGCGGTTAACAAAAAACACCCTAATGCTAAAGAGGCAATAACCCACTGGAGTATAGAGGATTATGATGGCACAGCGAGCCTAATTGCGCTTACAATTGAAACCGGAAGAAGGCATCAAATCAGAGTAGGGTTGGCAAATTTAGGATGTCCAGTAGTTGGCGACAATCAACACGGTGCTGAAGGAAACCCAATTGGTAGAATTGCTTTACATGCAACATCCTTGGAACTACTGCACCCTGCCACTGATGACCCATTAAGATTCGAAGCGCCGATACCCTTTGGGCCCGAGTAATAAGCAAGCACTCAAGAACTCTTGACTTACGACAGGTGATATGGGCAAAATTGCCGGCGACTCATGGATTGAGGTTCGCGGTGCCCGAACACACAATTTACAAGACATAGATGTAAAATTACCAAGAGGAAAATTCGTCGTTATATCCGGCGTTTCCGGTTCTGGAAAATCATCTTTAGCGTTTGATACACTCTATGCAGAGGGTCAAAGACGCTATGTCGAGAGCCTGTCTTCGTATGCAAGACAATTCATCGGCCAGATGAAAAAAGCAGACTGCGATAGCATCGAAGGCTTATCACCAGCGATTTCAATCGACCAAAAACAAGGCAGCCACAACCCCAGGTCAACAGTTGCAACGGTGACAGAAATAATGGATTATCTTCGATTAATGTGGGCAAGAATAGGAAAACCACACTGTCCAACTTGCGGAATTGAAGTTGCGAGAAGAACGGTTCAGGAAATAGTCGACGACATTATTTGGCATATGGAAGGCCATGCAATAGCTGTTTGGAGTCCAGCGATAAGAAACCGTAAAGGAACCCATGTTGATTTGTTTAGACATCTTGTTGAACAGGGTTGGACCGAGGGAAAAATTAACGGAAGAGAGGCATCTTTTGAGGATGCACACAACTTAGACAAAAATCTTAGACATGATATCGATGTCCGGATTGACAGAATCCGTTGCACAAAAGACCGCAGGCAACGCCTAACCGAAGCAGTAGAATCCTCACTTCGAATCGGCGGCGGTACAGTCGCCATCGAGAGCATCAAGTCACCAGAAGAAGGATTTGTTTTGGATGAGGGCTCCAAGTCTGAGTTAACAAATCAAGGCGATATCATGGCATGGTCAGAAGAATTCGCATGCCCTGAACACGGCGCATTTATGCCTGAAATGAGCCCAAGAGTGTTCTCTTTTAATTCACCACTCGGTGCTTGCCCTTCCTGCCAAGGACTTGGAGTCCAGAGGAGATTTAGCGAGGACCTCCTTGTCGATAGACATGCAACAATTTCAGAGGGTTGCATAATTCCCTGGCGACAATCAATGTCGCCGCATTGGTATAGGAAGCTGATGGAGCAAACTGCTGAACACTATGGGATTCCAACAAACATCCCGTTCTCAGACCTCGATGAAGATTCTAAAGACATCATGTTAAACGGCTCAGGATCGACAATAATCCACTTCGAATTTCAATCTGAAACCGGCTCTTTATATCAATACAGCAAACCATGGGAAGGAGTTTATGGCAGACTGCAAAAAACGTATACAGAAACCTCATCTGACCGTACTCGAAATAGATTAATCGCTTGTATGAACGATGAGGATTGTACAGCGTGTAATGGTGAGAAATTAAACGACGCTGCCCGAATGGTGACAGTTGGAAATAAGAGATTACCAGAAATAGGAAACGCCAGCGTTTTCGATGCACTTCAAATCATCCGCTCATTCAGAGGCGAGGGAAAAGCCGCAGAAACACTGGATGAAAGGAGCGCATTCATCGGCAAAGAAATCATCAAAGAAATCGAAAATAGATTGGGATTCTTGAACGATGTTGGGTTGGACTATCTAACCCTAGACCGAAGAGCAAATACCCTATCAGGGGGCGAATCTCAACGAATTAGGCTTGCAACCCAAATTGGTAGTAGGCTGACTGGGGTAATGTATGTCTTAGACGAGCCCTCTATCGGACTACATCAAAGAGACAACGAAAGATTACTTTCAACTCTTAGAGAATTATCTGATTTAGGAAATACATTACTCGTTGTAGAGCACGACGAAGAAACACTTCGCCAAGCAGACTGGCTCTGTGATTTGGGACCAGGGGCTGGACTTGAAGGAGGAAAAATCGTGGCTAACGGACCTCCTAAAGATGTAATGAAGGCGAAGGAGTCTATCACAGGAGCTTACCTTTCCGGTAAGAAAGCGATTGAAACGCCTGCGAACAGAGTCAAGCCGAAAAAAGATTTTTGGAAATAATAGGGGCTAGACAAAACAATCTTGACGACATAACTGCAAAAATTCCTCTTGGTTGTTTAACTGCAATAACCGGTGTTTCTGGTTCAGGAAAGTCATCTCTCGTCTCTGGAATTTTAGCCCCTGCTTTGCAGAGAACGATTAACAGAACAGACGCTCAACCAGGCATCCATGATAGAATCGAGGGAATAGAAAATGTGGACAAGGTCATTGTAATAGATCAATCACCAATCGGAAGAACCCCTCGGTCCAATCCCGCAACATACACGAAAGCCTTCGATGAGATAAGGAAATTATTTTCAGAGACAAAACTATCCAAAGAAAGAGGATATACTCCAGGCCATTTTTCCTTCAACGTAAAGGGCGGAAGATGTGAAGCATGTAGTGGAGGAGGCTCAATAAAACTCGAAATGAACTTCCTTCCTGATGTTTGGATTACATGCGATATATGTGATGGTAAACGCTACACAAGGGAAACCCTTGAAGTGACTTGGAAGGGTAAGAATATCCACGATATATTGGAAATGCCGGTTAAGGAAGCGGTGGACTTCTTTGCAAATCACAAGAAATTACATCGCACACTATCAACAATCAATGATGTAGGGCTTGGATATATTCGATTAGGCCAACCTGCAACAACCCTATCGGGCGGGGAGGCACAAAGAGTGAAACTTGCAAGCGAGTTGAGAAGACCTCCCCATAAACACACGATGTACATTCTAGATGAGCCAACCACCGGCCTCTCGTTTTCAGATGTTCAGCAATTGATCGATGTTTTGCTTAGACTAAGGACTACGGGACATTCCATTGTTGTTATCGAACACCATTTAGATGTTGTAAAATCAGCAGACTGGATAATCGATTTGGGCCCAGAAGGAGGAGATAGAGGTGGCAAAATTGTCGCTGAGGGCACTCCTGAACAAGTTGCGAAAGTAAAGAAGAGTTACACGGGACAATTCTTGTCCAGCATGTTAAATTCCTAGGAATGAAACATTTTGATGAAGCGCAGTATTCATGGACGGTAGTCTCTGCCGACCGTCTGCCCCCGTAGGGGGCAGGTGTGCTAAATGCCCTCAAATGTAGTCAGAGTCGAAGCAACTCCAAGACTGGGGGAAGGTATGAGGGATGTCCGTGGCAACTCGGTAAAAAGGCAACTGCAAGCCGACCACGGCATTGAAATCTCAGAAGTCAGGTCCATTGTGGGATTCTTGATCGACAGCGAAATCACTTCGGCTGAAATTTCAGAAAGGGCCGATGATATTTTTGCCGACCCGATAATCGAAGTCAGTGCAACCGATACCCTTCATTTGGAAAACTCAGATTTGTTTGCCGATGCGCCAGATATCATAGTCACCATAGGTGTCAAACCAGGTGTCACAGACAATCCAGGTAAAGCCGCACTCGACGGCTTCAAAACGATATTCCCTAATGCTGGAGATGACGCTAGGGTGTCAACATACATCACTTACACATTCAGCGGAACTCCAACCGACCTCGATGCCGAATGGCTGTCTAAACAATTACATAACGCACTTATTGAGAGAGCAATCGTATCTAAAAAAGGAGAGGAGTTTCCTCAAATTGAATACGTACCAGTCGCAACTAGTTCTTACACCGAGCCCGCAACAATCGATTTAGAAGTATCAGATGATGAACTAGTACGCATTTCTGATGAAGGCCTATTGGCATTGAATTTAGAAGAAATGCAAACTATACAGGCCCATTACAGAGACCCACTTGTCCAAGAGCATCGAAGAATAATGGGGTTGCCGGAATCAGCGCCTACCGATGTTGAATTAGAATGTCTAGCTCAAACCTGGTCCGAACATTGTAAACACAAAATTTTCGCAGCACACATACACCATATCGATGAAGAAACCGGCGAAGATACAGAAATCGATTCCCTATTCAAAACACACATCATGAAGCCGACATTGGAGATGAAAGAAGAAGTAGACTGGCTTCTTTCAGTTTTCCATGATAATTCTGGAGTCATAGCATGGGACGATAATTGGTCTATGTGTATGAAAGCAGAGACTCACAATTCTCCGAGCGCATTAGACCCCTATGGTGGTGCTATGACTGGAATAGTCGGGGTAAATCGAGATATTCTCGGAACAGGATTAGGCGCTCGACCTATAGCAAACACGGACGTATTTTGTTTCGGACCACCTGATTGGGAAGGCAACCTTCCAGACAATTTGTTCCACCCGTCAAGAGTATTGAGGGGAGTACATGCAGGAGTTAGGGTTGGAGGAAATGAAAGCGGAATCCCAACAGTAAACGGGGCGATTGTCTTTGATGACAGATATATTGGAAAGCCCTTGGTTTACTGTGGTACTATCGGAATGATGCCTAGACGTTTGGCAGATGGAAGAGAATCACACATCAAAAATCCAGAAGCGGGCGACAGAGTGTATATGGTTGGTGGAAGAGTAGGATATGATGGAATCCATGGGGCTACATTTTCTTCATTGGAATTGACCGAGGAATCACCTTCAAGCGCTGTGCAAATCGGCGATCCCAATCACTCAGAAAAAAATGCTTGATATGATCCTCGAAGCAAGGGACTTGGGACTGATTACCTGCATCACCGATAACGGAGCAGGAGGGCTATCTTCGAGCATCGGAGAGATGGCAGAATACACAAACGGTTGCCGAATTGATTTGGCAAAAGTCCCATTAAAACAAGCCGGATTATCTTCTTGGGAAATTTTGGTTTCAGAATCACAGGAGAGAATGACAGTCGCTGTAAGAGAACACGATGTTGAACAATTTGAGTCATTAGCGAATTTACACGAAGTGGAGGCAACATGGGTTGCTGACTTTACCGATACCGGGGACTTCCATGTCATGCATGGAGAAAATACCGTTGCATCCTTACCAATTGAATTTCTTCACGATGGGGTTCCGCAACTGCGTCTAAAAAGTAAATGGACGCCACCCCACAACGAACCATTCACTATCAGTGATGATGCGAACCATTCCGAATTACTAATCCAGATGTTGGCGAGGCCAAATATCGCCTCAAAAGAAACATGGGTTCGCCAATACGACCACGAAGTCATAGCACAAACCGCAGTCAAACCATTTGTTGGAGTGGAAAAAGACGGGCCCGGAGATGCAGGCGTACTTGCACCATTACACGGTTCAACCCACGGCCTAGTAGTATCGAACGGAATCTCTCCGAGGTACAGCGATATCGATGCAGGAGCGATGGCTGCAGCAGCTGTTGACGAGGCAGTAAGAAACGCAGTATGTGCGGGCGTAAATCTCGATAAAATCGCTGGGCTAGATAATTTCTGTTGGCCCGATCCAATTGAGAGTAAGAAGACGCCAGACGGGCAATTTAAGCTAGCCCAATTAGTTAGAGCAAATAGGGAATTAGAAAGAATTTGTAGGGCGTATTTCGTACCATGTATTTCTGGTAAAGATTCGATGAAAAACGATTATGGAAGCGGAGAAAATAAGATTTCAATCCCTCCAACTCTCCTGTTCTCTTTGTTCGGAGACCAGCCCGATGTAAGATATACTACAACCTCAGATTTGAAACCAGGCGAAAGCCTGTATTTAATCGGCGAATCTAAGCAAGAATTAGGCGCAAGCGAACTAGCCTTCATGATGAAAGAAAACGGCAACGCCGCAGGCATAGGGGGGTCAGTACCTACTCTTCCTGACCCCGAAAATAAATTACAATCTTACAAAGCCCTATCCAAAGCAATCCATGCCGGATTGGTTAGAACAGCTCACGATTGTAGTGAAGGCGGGGTTGCTGTAGCAATAGCCGAAATGTGCATCGGAGGCAGAACCGGTGCTGCAATCGACATCGATGGACCTGGAGAAGCAGACCTTTGGGGAAGGCTTTGGGGCGAATCTTTGGGACGAATTATCGTCGGTGTAAAACAATCCAAAAAAGAGGAATTCAGACAGATGATGAAAGGAAACCAAGTCACATACCTTGGCGAAACTACAGATTCTAACACATTGGCAATCTATGATGGAGACGACGTTATTATCGAAGCAAATGTAGAGGACATGACATCTTCATGGAAAGGAAAACTCGACATGACAGGAGGCGTTCAATAATGGTTGAAACACCTAAGGTCGCAGTCTTATTCGGATTTGGAATAAATTGTGATAGAGAGACTGCAGCAGTATTCGAGATAGCCGGAGCATCAAGTGAAAGAGTTCACGTCAATCGATTTGTAAACGGTGAAAGGGATCTATCAGAATTCCACATTCTTGCAGTTCCTGGCGGATTTTCTTTTGGCGACCATTTAGGTTCGGGCAGACTTTTAGGAAATAGAATGAGGTTTGCAATGCGGGACCAATTAACTCAATTTGTAGCGGATGGAAAACCGATTATTGGTATCTGTAATGGCTTCCAAGTACTGGTAAAAACCGGATTATTACCGGGCAAAGAAATACCCGACTTCGAACAAACTGCTAGCCTAACACTCAACAATAGTGGAAGATATGAAGACAGATGGGTCACATTAGAATTCGACCCCGAAAGCCCGTGTATTTGGACCAAAGGAATCACCAGAATAGAGTGCCCAGTAAGGCACGGAGAGGGCAGATTCGTTATGCCCTCATCCGAAGATTTGGATACACTTGCAAGCAATAATCAACTCGTCACTAGATATGTAGACCCAACCACAGAAGAAGGAAAGGGGATTGCTGATGAGGAACTACCATTCCCAATCTGTCCTAACGGTAGTATCAGAAATATTGCAGGAATCTGTGACCCGACTGGATTGGTTTTCGGATTAATGCCTCACCCTGAAGCGGCTTATGCTACATTCCTACATCCTCATCATACACGAGGAGAGGTTAGCGAAGAAATTCTAGGCGAGGGAATGAAAATCTTCGAAAATGCTGTAAAATATGCTCAAGCAAACCTTTGAGAATACCCTTCTCTTGTGCATATCATGGCGACAGAGAAACTCTACATGGAAAGCATCGATGCGTGCTACCTAAAAGAATTCGAAGCCACAGTGACATCAGTTGACGACAATTCAGTAATCTTGGACAAGACTCTGTTTTATCCGCTAGGCGGCGGTCAAAACTGGGACACAGGAGTAATTAAATGGGACAGCGGAGATGTCAAAGTCACAGAAGTTAGAGGCCGAGGCGATGTACAACATTTTGTTGGTGAAGACCACGGGCTTGAGAAAGGCGATCAAATCGAGGGAACGATCGATTGGGACAGGCGCCACGCACACATGAGAATGCACACAGCTCAACATTTAGTGAGTGGATTAGTTTACGAAATGTATGATGGAGCAAGGACGGTTGGAAACCAAATTCATTCTGATAGGTCTCGTATAGATTTCAATCCGATTCGGTTTACTGAGGATATGATAGAGGAATTATTCAATAAGGCAAATGAAATGGTTGAAGAAAAAATACCCGTTGTAGATTGTATTATGACCCGTGATGAGATAAATTCCATAATGCCTCCAGAGAGGACTAATATGGATTTATTACCGATTTCTGTCAAACAGCTAAGAGTGATAAAAATTGGCGAAAACGTTGACCTGTGCCCTTGTGCTGGAACTCATGTTCGCAATTTAGAAGAGATAGGAGTGCTGCAATTTTTAGGAACTAAAAACAAAGGAAGAGGAACAACTCGCGTGAATTACACTTTAGATGGCTGTGAGTAGTAAAACGTAGGTAAATAAGTAAATACCTATCAATAAAGGAAACCAATAATTTCTTCTCTAGAAGACTATAAGTCTAAATCATCATCCAGTAATTTAGAAATCTCGCTTTTCGCTAAATCCCATTCTTTTCGATCTCTATTTCGTTCTGAAATCGTTGCGGATTCAATGATTTCTTTTAGAGCATCAGGGGCGCTCTGTGATGCCTTTTCAGCCTCGACTCTATCCACCATCTTCCTATCTTCTCCTAATCTATCAGAGCGGTCAACTGGCTCAATTGGTTTGCTAGGAATGGTTCTTGCACCATAACCTGTTTCATCCGCATCTAGGCTTTCAGCCATCATTTCCAATACTTCCTCTGGTGGTAATTCATCTTTCCAAGGGTTTTGATTAGCTATATTTTGGATTGGACTCGATTTGTCGATTTGGCTTTGTGCGTTGAATAGTGCCTCAATATCATCATTGGTAGCAAGTGGCTTTGCACCTACCATTGAATTCGCTAATCTTTGTTGTTCACGTAATGTAAATCCGTGTACCTCATCGTGGTCGTGCTTATGTGGCTCAGAAGCTAGGGCAAGCAATTCTCTAGCAAATTGAAACAACTCATCTGATTGAGGTGCTTTAGCGATTAAATCTCTAACCTTTGTGTGATGTTTGATACAAGACCTGCATCTTTCTCCACCAGCGATATCAGGAGCATCACAACGAAGGCAGCATGCTTGGAATCCCAAATCTTTCATCGCCCTCCTTGGCATCGCCATACCCTTTCCTACATACTGCAAGCCATGAATGCTTTCACACGAGGCTTCAAATGATACCATGATGACACTAGACTGATGGCGAGAGACCCTAGAGCCGATATTTTGGAAGACGACCTATTTCCAAAATCTTCTAGGCAAATCCATCGAATCCATGCACATAAAACAACAGATGGTACGATACATTTCAACACATCAGGTGGATTTTTTGGAGTAAACAGCAGCCAGCCTGTTGAATTACATCAAGGGAAATTGTGGCACTTCAGTAAAGAGGAAAAAGAGCACTTATTGTTAGCAACTGCCGCATTCACAATCGCACTAGGCCTAATGAGAGTTGGTGGCCTATTTGGTACAGGCCAATTCTCATCCACCGCATCTTGGGGAGCAATGCTGCTTCTATCGATGCCAGTTATGTTGATTGCAGTAGGGCCAGCATTCATTCTTCACGAGATTGGACACAAAATAATCGCCAAAAAATATGGTTGCTGGGCTGAGTTTAGAGCAGACCCCGGCGGTTTGAAATTCGGATTAGGATTGTCTGCAATTTTGGGAATAGTATTCATGGCTCCAGGCGCAGTTATGGTTGCTGGACTAGTCACAAGAAGACAAAATGGTCACATTGCAATAGCGGGCCCAGCTGTAAATTTCAGTTTATTTTTGATAGGAATTCCATTAGGCGGCATCATCCTTGGTCTTACCGGGTCACAGGATGCTGCAAATTTGGATTATATCTCCAACGGGGCGATCAACCTCAAAGCGATGTTGTATGATGGTGTTGTATTTTGGATCATGGCAAATCTAATCCTAGGAGCTTTCAACATGATACCAGCAGGCCCTCTTGATGGTGTAAAGGTAAAGGATTGGAACGAAAATGTCTGGTTATTTTCCTTCCTGACATTTGTTGGATTACTCGCATTGATGTTTACAGGAACTTGGAGTGCAATAGATATCGCAATTCAAATCGCAAATCTATTCTGATTCAAGGTATGCATTTCTTACCGGATTTTCATCTAGATGGAAGAATGAATATGTGGCCCACCACGTGATGGTGTCCAAAGCATCGACTAAATTGCTAGTACCTGACTGGGGATCTCCGTATTCCTTGTTTGAAGTATCCATCCACGCTTCCATCTCATCGAGAGTATCACAGGTTTGGTGATAACACCAGTATCCATCAACAAGTCCTCCGAATCCCATCGTTACAGTTCCTAGGTTATCTTGGAAAGTAGCATGGTCAGACCTTGCGGTAGTATCTTCGTAAACGATAATCTCAGGTCTATCTTTATTCAGCCAGTCATCAACTTTCCAAGTATCTGCAGGCAAGTCTGTACCAATCAAAGTGGACATTTGGTCTTCAACACCGATGGCGTCAGAACCAATCCACATTGCTAAGTTGACCATTCCTGGTTGATTCATAACATCATGGTCAAGACTTGGTCCAATGTATACTCTCATCGGCCAAACCTCCTCATCTTTTGGATATCCATCAGGGTCGATAGCAGGGTCGGGGTCACCGTGTGGCGCTCCTCCCCTCCGCCTGGCCAATTTACACCAGCCATGTCCAAATTTACGTAATTGGTGACTTCCACGTTAGGGTTATCTTCCTTGACCCAATAATCTGTCCAGTAATCACTACCTCGCTTTCCGCCTTCCTCACCAGACCACAGACAGAATACCATTGTGTTCCTTGTCTTGTAGCCGGCCATTGCCTCAGCGACGGTCATTACCATACTAGTTCCAGCAGTATTGTCATATGCTCCGACTCTAGTTCCATAGGTTCTCGATCCGGTTATGTGAGGGTCTAAGGCTACTGCGTTAGCCGGTGGTGCTACATCGAAGTGAGCGCCAAAAACCATCCATTTGTCAGCATCGACTTCGCCCCATCTGTAGCCACATATGTTGTATGCTTCCGGGTTTTGGACCCCGAAAATATCGGTGTACTCGAAGCGATGCGCCATTACTTCCAAACCAAATCTCTCTAGTTCTGCTATGATGTGTAATGCTGCATCTTCGTATGCAGGATTATTCTGACCTGCCCATCTATCGAGGTATCCTACTGCGCCATCAGCAACATCTAGTGCATCTAGCGATTCATCGGTAAACATCGAGAGATAGTTGTATGTTGTTCTACCATTTACTACACCAGTTGAGTGTCTACCTCCTTCGTCCTCAGGATAACCGGGTTTCATTGGGCGCTCTATTGCAATTCTAGCAGCAATCACCGAACCTCCATTTGAGTCAGCGGGTAATACTGCATCGAGTGAAGAGTTTGAAGAAACCCTCATAATTCCATTATTCGATTTACTATCTTGACCATCTCTCGCATACCATGTTCTCCAAGACTCATCCAAGTCTCTTATTGGCCAATTCTCTCGTCCATATTCTCCGATTAGGATGACGGCTGTATCTGTTCTCGGTGGTGCAAGGACTGTAATCAGTGCAGATTCACCAGCCTTGATGTCAACAACTGTTGAATTTTGAACGAATCCGGTTTCTGGATTTAGAATCAAATATGGGACAAATGCAGAAAGGTCGGTTTTAGCAGCGATTGTTAATCCTTGAAATGTCCCTCCAATCAATTTGCTCGGAGTAATAGTGGCGTCGCCCACTTTTAGGGATGAATCATCGTCCTCCCCCAAACATCCACTCAGCGGTGCAACACAGAACAGTATCACTAAGAACATAGCAATAGATGGTCTGTGCATGGTACGCCGTACCAGTTATCCCTTCTCAATGCTACGATTACTCGATTGCGTAAAATTTCACATTTACATTCACTTTTATCCCACCCTGTAATCAAATTTGTTTGATATTCGCAACTGCCCAAATCAAACATGGTACGGAATTTACCAACATCTTTGTTGTCTAAAATTGATGAAGTGCAGATATTTCCTCGTAAAGGACAACTTTACCAATTACGCGGAGGGGAAGATCAGGTAAATCGATGCGACAGTTTGCCGAAGCATGGACCGCAATGACCCTAATGAATGGCGATTACGTCCATTGGATAGACGGGTCTTGCCGCTTTAATCCAGCTCGAATAATCAAATCTTTTCCGCATACTTTAGCGGACCCAGAGCAATTACTCCACGGTTTATTCGTCGGTAGAGGGTTTACCGTGCATCAATTTTCACATTTAATTGATAGATTGTACAGCGAGATAAAAATCACCAGGGCTAAATTAGTTGTTGTTGATGGCCCTATTACGATGCACCTAGATTCTCAAATCAGTGATTATGAAGCAAGGTCATTACTACGCAAATCAATGAACTCATTGGCAATAATCGCAAACAAATTCAACACCAGTATAATTGTAATTACATCTCTGAAAGCATATTCCCAGCGCCACTCAAATCTATTGACGATGGTTAGTAATAGATGCCAAGCATCACTTTTAGGACGCATTCGAATTGTTCAGGGGCAGAAGAAAATGTGGCTACTTCATCTTCCAAGCGGCAATTCGGGATATAGGGAGCAGCGAATTGAACAAGAAACATTGCACGATTCAACAAGTAGAGTCATCCATAGTAGACTTAGAATTGAAGGTAGAGAAGAAATCGAATAGGGTGAGTTTTTTCCCCCGTTAACAATTTCTTCATCAGTCCATCCAAATGGCCCCAATATCGCCCAAATAGCCCGTATAGCCAATCCTTCATAGTATTGATAATCAACAATAAAATTCACCTTACCTCCTAATTCTTCACAGAGTATTACTCGCGATTTAGAGTCTCCCTCAACCGATTTCACAACTACATAACGCACCTTTCTTCCCGGTAGAATATCATGTCCAATTTTCTTTGCACGAATAATTGCATCTTTGGTTGTGGTTGAAACTCTAAAATCTTCAATTTTTTTAGTGACCCTTTTGACAACGATCAAGTCTTTGGGCGCTATCTCTCCAGAATATAATCGGTCTAATTGTTCATGAAACATTTTCAAAATTCTATTTTGTACAGTAATAGAATCAAATTTATTTTTTGTTTCAATATTTTGCAACAATAGTTCAAGAGCATCATTCTGAATATCTCTAATCCATTGACAAGTTGAATGCTGTCTCGATTCAATGCCCCTTAATTTGAATCCATTTTGTCCATGTGCCCAGTATTTGGTCAACGATCCTGCACCATGCATTCGGCTTGGTAAGAACCCGATGAAATCGTATATGTCTTCAAATTCTAAAGGAATTCCAATTTCTTCTGAAACTCTTTTTGAGAGTTGGAGCGCCTTACCGACCTTTTCTTCTCGGGTTTTGATATTTGGATTCTCTATCCATATACAATCAACTATTGCATGCAGGACATTCCATCCTTCTTCTTCCGCTATTGATATCGTAGTTAGCAAGATATCTCGAGCCCATGCGCAAATTGCTTCATGCGCCTCAATTCGTCCAAATCTAGCATTCTTGTATCCTGTATAGCCAAAACATGTTACAAGCAACCATTTCAGCGCATTTTGTTGTAAGTCATACGAATCACCTTTGGTTTTTCGCAGTTTTTTCAATTGCATTCTTCGCTCTATTAAGGGTGCAACAACCCTACCCAAAAATCCCTGAACTCGAGCACAGGTGTGCGTTTTTAGTCCGGGCACTTGTAATGCAAATGAATTTGAAGTTGGAAATAATCTTGAAGCAAACAGGTCTTTTCTTGACCTTTCTCTAAATTCCTTATTTGCTAAATCGGGCTTCAGTGGCACGAAATTATCCTTTGTTGGGTAATCCTCTGTTGTTTGGCAACAAGCACAATTCAATGTTTCAGGAGAGATGTTTCGGGTTGCGATAATACTTGGAAACAAACTAGCGAAATCGAGTTCGATAACATCAGAATAAACTCCGGGTTTGCTATCCAAATACAACCCGCCTCGGTCAGCAGCTAGTAATTCCCAAGCGGTTTTAGTGTCTTCAGCGCGATTTTTTTTCCAAGGCACCAATACTGAATCTTCCATAGCAATTCTCATCTGTATTGCGCTGATTACAGAGCCAGGAGACAATCTTGAGATGTCCTGAGGAGACTGTCTAGAATGGCGACTTAATTCGTAAAGACCTAGAATCCCTCCCTCTCTAACAATGAAACTTGAATTGAGATCTAAATGCAATCTTCCATGTAAGGGGAAATAGGAGTCCTTGCGTATTACCTGTCCATATGAATGAACAACACGAGACATTGTTCTCGGTGCTAAAACAGCATTTTTTCTACTGAGATTGAAATCAAAACCAACCTGTTTTGCTAATTTGTCTAATGCTGCAAAATGTAAGGCGTCTCCGCCCTTTGTTATAATTACATCAGGATTTAATCGATTTATGCAATCCAATATTTCGGATAAGAACGCGCTAATAGAACCAGTTCGAATGATTTCTACAACTTCTTTCAATGTAGCGTCAAAACCCCCCCAAGTGCCAATTTTTACACATTTCATGTAGGAATCAAGAGTGTGAAAACCGTTCTTAGAATCATAATCGAACGCCAATTCAACAACCCTCATTTTAGGCCAAGAAGGAACCTCTTCCAATCGAGAAAAGAATTGGCCATCCCACTCCACAAATTCGAACGGAGAAACACTGTACTCAACAAAAAAGCGTTGTGCTAAATGGGCATCGACCGAATAGAGAGTGAATCGATGATAGTCCCCATGCGATTCAATATGCTGTGCAAGACGCCGTAAATTACGACTATTGATTACGTCAATTTCTAAGACATTATGCATTTCAAACTCATCTAATGATAGTCTTTTTTTGACAAACCTCATTTGGCCAATAGAGAAACGACTTGATATTTCAGGAAGATTCAGCCAAATTTGCAAGCTTCGCAACTTATCGATACTTGCGTGAACATGTATGCATGGGTGCCAAGGTATTGTTATCAGATGCATTTTTTGTGTATTATCTATCATCCAAACATCCATGCATTGCCCATCGCCTCCTACTTGGACATCAACAATCCAGCCCTGCAAAGAATCACTACTCTTCTTCCAATTCTTCTATTCTTTTTTGCAATTGGCTAATCTTTGACTGGCATTCCAAAAGCATCGAGATTAGCATTGGCTTCCAAGCATCTATTGAAGGCAGCATTCCACCTGCAGCCCTACGGTTTCTTACACCATTCATCAACTCATCAAGGGCTTGGCGATCACTAGCATTTAGCGCACGCTTGAAAGAGTTTAGAGAATTCAACTCCGCCTCAACTCTGTTTCTCCAGGTAGGTACTGTTCTGCCCATTAATTGAATTGGGCCGAGGCCGGACAGTATGTTTACTCAGAGAGACTATGATTGAAAGTAAAAATGAACAAGCCGACAAAGATAATTAATCTAGGTGATAAAATAATCCTAATCATTATATCTGAACGACTTTGGTAATTGGCTATGCGTTTGGTTGTTAGCGAACCTGCTTCTGCGCAACCATCGAGATATGCTTTCAAAGATTACCCATCATCATTTGCTGCATCCTCACATATAGAGTTACAAATGGCTAGATTTAATTCTTGAAATTTCAGATGAAATATTTGAAACAATCGAGATAGAAGCATCATTTGTTTCAGGAGAGGGAGGTTGCGTTGGAGGATATATTGGTTTTTGGACACCAACTAGTGATATGCTTGCCAAGAATATGCCAGAAAAATCATTTCAATACTTGTATAACGAAACAGACAATCTATTTGTAGATTGTAAAACTTGGACTTTTGGAAAAAATGCTAAATTAAATCTTAAGCACAAGGGGTCTGAAAAGCAAATTGAAACAATTCATTTTTCAATATTAGCAAGGCCAATATTTATGGTAAAAAATGAATCTTTTAAAATAAAATTTAACATTAATGTTGACGATAAAACAACTAATACTCAAGAATTTGAATTTAGTAGAGGTGAAAAGATTATACCGGGCGATAAAGTTTCGTTGATGAAGACAGAATACGAGAGATTTGAAAGATATGATGCAATAAAATTAACCGGCAATGGTAACATTGTTCATCCAAAACAGTATTTTACATTGAGGGGAATCGAATATATTATGGAAAATTATTTACCGGAAAAAGAAGAGTTGAAATTAGGATATGTTGGTACAGACACGACAGAAAATCTCCGCTCATTGATAAGATGGCTAATTACCTCCGATTTACAGGAAAGAATTTCAGAATTGGTCGTCTTCTACACAACGGAATGGGACCAAGAGTTTGTATCTCATCTGGGGCTAGAAGATTATATCAAAAATCAGAACCCAAGTTTCAGATTCAAGTTTTATGAACTAAGTGAAGAGATAATCAATCTTCAGCGGAATGAAAAACAATGCAACATCATGATATCGACTTTTGTCACTCCTTGGATAGAAGGTGATGCGAAGGAACAATATGCAAACCTTATTGAGAATTGTTTAGGTGGCGAGGAATCGTATCTTCTTTCTGTTGACCCTCAGTCAGGTGAAAATTCAGTTAGATCTGAGCTGAGCAATCAAAGTATCAACAATGATGAAATTTACAAATTACGTTTGAAAATGATTACAGCAAAAAGTACGGTTGCTAATGAAAACGAATCAGTGGAATGGTCAATTTGGAAAAAATCAAGGGGAGGTGAATATTAATGAAAACCACATTTCTCCAGAATGAAATAATATCCATTCAATCCCTCAAGCAAGGGATTGATATTGACCCTCTCGAACACGATTCCGACTTAGAATTAAACCCGCTTCGAGCAAGACTTTCGTTAGAAGATAGATTTCGTGAAGCAATTTTAGAATGTATTGTAAATAGTTATTATGTCAAGACGGGGTATTCTCGTTATAATTCAGATAAAGGTAAACTTAGAACCATTCTAGACTTACCAATATTTCAACGTGTAGCAAATAATCCATTTCCTTTGAGAGGGAATGAAAGCCGTATTCAAACAAAACGCGATATCCAAGGCATATTTCACTCAGATAACATTCTCAGTCATTTTATTGATGAAATATCTGAAATCTACTTCGATGGAAGTAATCAAGATAGGGATTTGAGCGGTAAAAGCACCCAACCAAGGTTAACCGAAAAAAGACTGTTAATCATTACAAGATATCTTATTCAGGTAAACAAGACGGTGAACTTTTCTTTATTATGGAAATTATTCAAAATAAAGAATCAAGCCATTTCTGCCATGAACCCTCGAAAAAGGTTTCAATTGGTAGAAAAATTGTTAAAGAAAATGTTGAAGCAAAATTCTGAAACTTCACTAGTACTGATTCCCACTAACAGTAAATCTCAAGGAATAAATTTGCTAATATCAACATTAAAAACCGGTCAAATTAAGCTTAAAATTCCTGAAGCAAAAACAGTGGTATTGAGCCAAATAGATCATTCTGATAGAATTTCGAATGAAGATGGCGATAGATTTTATTCTCTCTATAAGAAATACATCTCTGGAATATGTGGAAGCTTGTCGTACACATTTTGTGCAAGTAAGCTGACCCGAGTTCAGAAACTCTATCATAAAGAATTAATTTTCACCAGTAAACCGGATGGGACTCCTTCAAGAAACGATATAAAAACCTACATTAAATCACAAAAATATTATGGTAAAATGGTTGAAAAAAGTAATAAAACTGTCAAATATAGCAACTTTTTTAATTTTGTAAGAGAAGACCTTCAAAAATCTAAGTCATTTTTGAGCGACAAACATGACTACAACCCGGCAAAAAAAGTGTATTACCAATGGTCATCTGAATCACCTACAGAAACCACCCAAAGAATGGACGAAATACTCAACGAAAACCAGCCAACTAAAGGCAATTTCACACACGAAGATTTCTTGAAATATAATTTGGAAATGGGCATAGGCACTAAACCACTAATCATTAGTGGAGAAGCAGGGATGGGAAAGACCGTTGCTATGACAAATTTTGCCTTAGGATATGTTTCAAGGTTGGAAGAAAAAATTTTTGAAAACAAAATAAATGAGATTGCGTCAATACCCTTGCCGATATACTTACGAGCGAAAAGAATTATTCATGAACATTCTTTTGAAGAGGCAATTAGCCGTTCGCTTTCTCTTAGGGATAATGATCTTTTGTGCGAATATATTTTTGATTCTCTCCCGGAAATGAGAGAACATATCTCGTCAGATGAACTTCAAGAATTAATTTCTTTTATGGAAATCAATAGAACACATTCATTCCACAAATTTGGTATATTTTATCGACGGATTAGACGAATGCAGAAATCAAAGAGAAGCCAAGGCGATTGTAGAACAATTAACAGAAAAAACAGTGCGAAGGAGAGTAGATGAGGATGGCAACACCACCATCGCCACAACAACAACTGAATTGAAACAAAAACCTACGATTGTTATTTCCACTAGGCCAACACATGAAGACATTATTATGAATAATATACCAGATTTTGGATTACTTCAAATGAAGCCAGGAGAATACTACACTGAAGAAGAGTTATCAAATCTTATGCCAGTAAAATTATGTGACGCATGGGGAATAACAAGAGAATCAGGTAGGAAATTATCAGAAGTATTTGATAATTACAAAGAGACTCTAATACATCCATTGTATATTGGTTGGTTTTGCTTTATTATTCAAGATGGGAAACTGGGAGAGATAGAGGCCAGCTCCAATGAGCCGGAGATATCAAGATACAATCTCATTTCTAAAATTATAGACATCGGTATTGAATCCTCTCTAAAGAGAAGAGAATCAAATTTAAGATTAAATGATAAAATAATTCACGGCAAAAATTTCAGAGATTTAATCTTCAAATTTATTTCTGTGGCTTATTATTATGATATTTCCAATCCGAAAGAAGTTTTTAGTAAATTAAATCACATCTGGAAACTAGGAAAAAAGACGTTATCAAAAGATGTTAGAAAATCAATTCTGGAAGATTGTGGCGTTCTATTTTTGGCTGGAAATAAAATCGAATGGACGCACAGAACAACTCCGGAGATTGTATATGCAGATTTCTTCATTAAAACAAACGAGAGTATTAAATTCGGCCCACTAAAATTGTCAGAGCCTGTATTGGATAGGATTTCTCAAATAGAATTTGAGAACTATAAGCACCCAACTTTCATGGTTTCAAAACTATACACTCGCTTCAAATATCTGCCCACCAAAGATTTTCAAGAATATTGCTTTGAATATATTTTGAATTTAACTGACGAGTTCGGAGATTACAATTCACTAATATCAATCGATAAAGATGGGGACTTAATTCCATCATCTGGACTTACAGTCAATGAACTTTGGCTAGCAGAATTATACTTACAAAATCTTAGCTCTCCGAAAAAATTTGCACTTATTATCGAACAATTAGATAGCAAGAATCGAGACAGCATCATTTCAAAAATTTATGAGAATTCATTAGACCCCTTTGGATTAGATCTTTTACAACCTATCTATTTTGAAAATGTTATTCCACCTGAAAAAATGATATTAGAAAAATTGGTGCCCCAAACTCGGATTGTAGATTGTATAAGGTATTATAGAAATATGATTTATTCTGCAAATGAAGCCGGCTCGATAAAAAATGGCACTAGACTACCCGTTCTTGATTTTGAAAGAGCGAAAAATTACGATGAAATTTTCGATATTCAATATGCAAATGGAATGTGTAACTATGATGAAGAAGGAATATACAGTTGGTTTTCCGAAGAAAAAGATTGGTCATGGTTTAGCAAATATGTTTCTGATATTTATGTTAGATATGCATTTAAGAATTTGTTTGGCGAGGATAATTACGAAAAATGCATAAACTTAATTTGGGAAGAAATCGTAAATCAAAAAATACCAATAACAGTGGGCACTGGTGATGAAATAGATGTTGTTAATCGTCGTGTAATTATTCATTTCATGCATGAATATGGATTAATTCCATTTTGGGACTCGGATTCAAGAGGACCGCCTGATTTGATTGAAAGTAAAGAATTCGATTTAGATAGTACAACTGTGAGAGGCATATTCCTCGCTCCAATAATCAATGAATGTATTTTAACATCTTCGTTCCTGAAAGGAAAGTGTTCTACAGAAATGTCTGAATTAACTGAAAACTTTTGGCTGCCGTATGAAATGGTCAAAAATTACCACCAAGACTAAAATTAAATACTAGCCACCTAATAATTTAGTATGTCAGTTCTTCAGGGATGGTGTAGTAAGCCGCCTCATAATGTAAGAGAGTTAGAGATTTATTCAGATAAAACCGGCCACGAAAATCCATGCCCGGTATGTAAAGGAGTGGATACCTGCGACGTAGTATGGGTCGAACAATACATGGCTGATTGGGAACAAAACTCAGCAATCGAACAATCCGGTTGGTCTGGCTCATGTAATACCTTTCCTTCTGGAACACCAGGTGTATTTCAACCAAATCTGATAATTTTCATTGACAATTATAAATTCAATAAATCGGATTTTGATAATTTCATGCGTTATAGGATAAGAAAACACCTTGGCGGCAATGAAACATATTCAATAAAAATTGTAGCTCTAAGCCGGGGTAGTTTCAATGCAAAGTTGGAGACTAGTAATTTTAGGAGGATGGTAGATGAATGGAGATTTATAGACCCTACATTTGCACCTGAAATCCGCCTTGAGGTTTTCAACAATTGGTGGAAGAGAGATTATCCATGATTAATAATTGAGAAATTTTATCGCAACCCAAATACCAAAGGTTTGATAATCTTCTAAGTACAATATATTACTGAGGATAATGGTATTAACAGCACCTCTAATACATGAATTACTAAGAAAGAAAAGATGTTCAAAAGGAGTTTGTCGTCCACAAAGAACAACTTATCTTTGGGCCAAAATGGTCCGTACAGACGAAGAAGACAAAACCCCAGTAATCGAAGGTTGAGAATTTTAGTAAAGCAAAACGGTCCTCAATACGGCGTAAAGTTTGACCCTAGAGTTCGTTAGGCACTGGAGTTTGGTCCATGTGCAAGAATGCATAAACAGCCCACCATGTAACAATGTCCCATGAATGAACGAGGTTCGCTTCTCCTGTTGCGGTATCTGTTAACATGTATTCTTCCATAGTCTCTAACTTGTCACAGGTTTTATGATAACATGGATATCCATCTACAACGCCATTCCAACCCAAAGTAGCGACTCCGATTTCTTGGAATGGTTGGTGATCACTTCTTGCAGTAGGAGATTCATAAATTGCGACAACGTCCTCATATTGGTTATTCCACAACGGACTCTCTCCACCTTGTGCCCACTCTGCAGCCCCTCTTTCCATTTGGTAAGCTAAGTTCAGGGCGTCTGAACCAATCCATTCGGTAAGAAGGAACATTCCAGGTTGGTCAATCTCTTCTCCAGTGCCGTCAGGACCAAGGTATACAGATAGTGCATAATCACCAGGATAGTTTATTCCAGCCATATCGAGGTTGAGATAATTCGAAATTGTGACTCCGGGAGGAACATCATTTGCAAATCCGGAAGAGCCCCAAAGGCCTTCTTCTTCGCTAGACCATAGGCAGAAAACCATTGTTCTGCGAGCATCGAATTCAGCTAGAACACTTGCTGTAGTTAGGACCATGCTGGTTCCAGCAGTATTGTCATAAGCACCGGTTCTGGTACCGTATCCAACTTGCTCAGTTCCCGGAATAATTTCTCCATAGGGAACTCCAGTTGGGTATGCGGCGATATCAAAGTGGGCTCCGAATACGAGCCATTCATCAGGGAAGGTTGTTCCAACTTTGTAGCCGCAGATATTTGTCACCCACAAAGTACCAGATTGGAATTTGTGTTTTTGGACATCTAGTCCGTATCCATTCAATACGCCTTCAAAGTAAGTAATCGCATCTCTGTATCCAGGGCTTTCTTCACTGACCCACCTGTCAAGATAACCAACGGATTGGTCGTTTGGGTCAGAAAAATCTGCTGTTTGGTCTGTGATGAAAGCGACCCATTCATACACATCTCGACCATTTACCCATCCATCGCTTGCACCAACTCCGTTTTCTACACCCAAGTCTGCTCTTTCTGCTCTGTTGGTTTGAAGGATCTTGACTTTTACATCCCCTCCAGTGTCATTTGCAGGAATAATCCAAGGCCACTCTCCGTTAGGGTCTTGGTTCTCGATAATCTGTATAGAAGAGCCGCCGGTTGTATCATCTATCCAATCCATCCTAGATTCATTTGGAGCCCTAATTGGCCAATTTTCTCTTCCATACTCTCCAATCAAAAACACTACGTCAGAATTCCTTGGTGGAAGTAAGATGTTTATTTTTACAACCTCTCCATCTCTTAAGTTGAAAACAGTACCATTTTGTGCTCTCAAGGAACCAGGGTCTTGAAGGAAGTAGGGCACGAAGACACTCATATCTACATCAGCCAATAACTCGATAGTTGTCCATTCTCCACCGGGTACCATTTCAGGTGAAACCTTCAAATTTTTTCCATTCGGAGGACCTGAATCGCCATCCTCGCCAAAGCATCCAGATAAGGTGGCAAGCCCCATTATCATGACCATCAACAGCGCTCTGGCTACATCCATGAATACGCGACAAGCATCTTATTGTTGAATTATATGGTGAATTGGATTTCCGCACAATGGAACCTACTTTCCGGTAATGGGATATGGTTATACATGGCACTACAGCCGGACGCATGATGGCAACTGTGCGCCTGGACCAAAAAACACGGGCATTGGTCAGGTGCGTATCTCCTGGTTTCATCAATGCCCTTGCTAAATATTTTGGAACTGGTCCAACCGATATCGAGTTGGCAAGATTACAACACACAAATTATGTTTCAGCCCTCGCAGATAGCGGCTTAATGGTGACAATTCTTCCTGCAGATCCGAAGCATCCAGATTGTGTATTTGTTGAAGACCAAGCAGTTGTAATTGATGGCCATGTTTTGCTTCCAGTACCTGGTCATGAGAGCCGAAGAGGCGAGCAACCACCAATTGCCGATTTCCTAATCAACGCATTACAAGGCCATCAGGTTTGCAAAATGATGGCTCCTGCGATGATGGATGGAGGAGATATCCTAAGATTAGGCGACCTGTTCTTTGTGGGCCGTTCAACTAGGACTAACGATGCTGGGATTGAAGAATTAAAACGTCTTTTAGACCATCTAAATTACGAATTGAGAGTTATCGATATACCATTAACTGCACTCCATTTGACAAGTATTTCTTCAACCCCTTCCGACAATATCATCCTTACAGCTGAAGGGTATTTGACAGCAGAAGATTTCGGAGAATTACCAGAGGGATGTGAATTGATTATGGTACCAGAAGAAGAAGTATACGGCTGCAATACAATCGGATTACCAAATGGCAAGATAATCGTGGCAGAAGGCTATCCCACTGTGGTCGCAGAATTAGAAAAGAGAGGATTTGAAATCGTTCTAGTTGAGATGAGCGAAATCCGTGCTGCAGATGGTTCCCTTACATGTTGCTCAATTTTCTATTGAAGAAAATACGCACGTTGTTATACTCGTGTCAATTCCATGAAATGTGAGAAATCGTTGGACTGAAGAAAGGAGACAAAACCGCTTGGAAGCGGAGTGGATAGTTTCTTGGTTAAGGGATAACAGCCCAGCAACAGTCCGCGAAATCATAGATGCTCTGGAATCGAATGGTAAGGAAGTAAAGCCCCATGTTATTCGAAGGGCACTATTCAAGTCGCAATTTGTTGAAATGGTCGGAGAGAAAGAAATTGATGGAGAAAGACATACATTATGGTCATTTACAAGCGATTAATCACTCTTCTTCAGAACTCTCTTCATCCAAAATTTGAGCCAGTAAAATTACAATTACGATTAGAGAAATCATTGCTAAAATTAGTGCATAATCCTTAGCCGTTAGATGTTCACCATGACTATCACTTGCTCCGTGATGGTCCTCTTCGATATCAACAGAACCCGACGAAGTCTTATTCAATTCACCATCGACATAGGTTTTGAAATCGATATCCCAAACTCCAGCAGCATATGATTGATTGAAATAAAAGTCATATCGATTTTCGCAATCTTCGTTTACCTTAGTTCCATTTTCATCCAACTCGCACTCATAGTACAATATTGGTGAAGTATGGACGTTATCTCCTTTTGAAAGCTCGATGATTAAGGTCGCATTTTCGGTTGAATCTTTCATCCAAAACCACGCAGCATCGCCTTCTTTCAATGTCCCATTGGGAATATCTCCTGGTTGCGGCCCTTCAGAGTTAACAATCACAGTATAAACTGCCAATTCATGTCCAACGACCGGACAGGCGAGCATTATTATTCCAAGGAATGCAAAAATCGCTCGCATCATTTGTCGCTAACCGTATTTAGAATAAATACAATACCCACGAACGCAGCGCATGGAGCATGGACGCTAAGATAGGTGCACTCACCCTGTTCTGTGTAATCTTTGCATCATCGATGGCGGTTGTTGTTTTTACAGAGGATGAATCACAATCCGGCTCAGACAAAAACGAGATGATTTTTCAGGCTGGTGACCCGCTTTTCCAAGGAGAAGGTCACGACCACATGAATGCAAGTCAGCATAGAGCTGGAACAGCCAATATCGAACAATTGGCATTCAATCCACTCACTTCTCCCGGAAATGCAGAAGTTTCTGTTGCACGTTCCCCCGACGGTCGAGTTTACACCTATCAAGCAGGTTGGAATGACATGCATATTGTAGATGTCACAAATTCATCAGACCCTCAAGTTGTTGGAGTTTACAACGATCCAAACACGCAGGTATTAGATGTAAAATATCTTGAATACAATGGAAACGAATACATTATTTTGCAAAACCAATTGGTAGATTCTGGGTATGCAGACCCCAATGTAGGAGAATGGAGCGACCCGATTCAAGTATCTGTAACTTTGATTGATGTGACTGACAAAAGCAATCCGACATACGTCGATTCTTGGTATGATGCAGACCATCCGAGCGGGCCTCACAATCTCTATCCTCACATGATTGACAACGAATGGTATATTTTCGTTGCAAATCCAGATTATGAGCAGTGCGATTCAGCAATAGGAGAAGCTTGTGGAGGCGTCACAATCGCTCACCTGAATCTTCAGGGAAGTGCAGCCCAAGTCGCCCCAGGAGTCCCCGGGTCTGGACACGGTCATACAATCATCAAGGTAGGCGAATACGAGGTAGCATGGGAAACTACCAGGGGTGGATGGATTTACATTCACGACATGACTGTTCAAAAGTGGCCAGGAGAAGACCCGAATGACCCAAGATATGGACGAACCTTCGTTTATGGATCATATTGGGAAGCTGGATTAAGGATTGGCGATGTGACAGACGTCCCTCATCCAGTGAATTCCCCAGAATTGTATACTTTGATGGCGTCAACATGCAAAGCAGGACAAGGCAATCCCGTCATGTGTAGATGGAGGGCGCCCGAGGTCGGTTCTTGGATGGATTTCCTAGACCTAGATGGAGACGGCCAACCAGATAGTGGAACTACCGGAAATGAAAATGGTGGAAGAGTATCTTATATCCACTATGCAGAACCATTCCCAGCAATGCTTGATGTCTCTCATCTTGGCTTAGGAGAAGAACCTAGACATTATGTCACTGCGGCGGTAGAATGCCTAGACCTGTACGAAGGAACCGGCATCATCTATCTCTTAGATACAACAGAATATTCGATGGAAAATGGAAACTTTAGATTTGAAATAACAATGACGAGAGATTGGGAAATCCCATACGCCGAGGACCATTGTTTTGGCTCAAGTTGTGAATTAGATCCACAAGCAGATCAATGGTTATTGTTCAGCCCACATAATTTGGACAGCGGATACTTCGAGACAACTCCAGAAACAGACACCTCCCATGGGGGAACGTGGGATGGCAGGCTGTACATTTCTCATTACCACGCTGGATTGTGGATTGTTGATGTTGAAACACTAATTTCACCCGAATCGACAGATAGAATTGATATCCATTTCGAAGCCACAGTCGGATATTACCTGCCATCTGGTCACTTAGATGGAACGCCTCTTGATAGCCAATTCTATGATTTTGGCTGGGTGCCTTTCCTTTGGGCAGTTGAATTCCATGAAGGTGTAATATATGCCTCATGTATCTCGACAGGGTTGTATATTTTGCAATTGGATATCGATGAGCCATTCCTCGGTCAGCCGGTGTAATTTCTCACGCGAGTCGTTGATATATTCGTTGAATGTGGGTAATTTCAAGCAGGAGTTGCCAAGCTTGGTCAACGGCGCTGGGATGAGGTCCCAGTCCTCAACGGTTCGCAGGTTCAAATCCTGCCTCCTGCATTGAAATCACCATTTCGTCCAAACCTTGCTCCAAAAATCTACTATATGCGGCTCACTCATTGCAATTCATGTGGAGCGATGAACAATTACTTGAACAAGGATGGACCCACGACCAAATTAAACAATGGAGATTGGAGCAACAACCTTCAGTAGAATCTGTATCGAAGGTATCTGATCAACTAATGAAATCGCGGATGTAAAACCCGACTCCTTACAAGGGTTAGGCTCCATCTTTTCACAAGATAAAACTCAGATTTTCGTAATTGTGTGTATGCTGATAATTGCTCCTCTTTCAATCTACACTTCTCTATTTGACGAAGGCCCAGAGGGGCCGAGTGGGAATACAGGCGCACCAGGAGAAAACGGAACTGATGGGTCAAGTTTCCATCTAGTGATGACTTCTGATGATTTACCAAATTGTGACCAATCGATAGAAAATCAGATTTTCTTTGTAGCGGAGGTTTCAGGATTCGAAGTCTGTCAATCCAATATGTGGTCTACCATCGATTTGACTGGACCTAAGGGAGATTCAGGAGCGGATGGAATCAACGGCACAGATGGCGAAGATGGTGCCGATGGATTAAATGGAACAGATGGTAGTGATGGAGCGAATGGCGCTGATGGAAACGATGGCCAAGACGGGTCCAACGGAACAGATGGTTCTGACGGTGTTAATGGTTTGAGTTCGCTGATTGTATCACGAATCGAAAATCCAGGTGTTAATTGCGTAAATGGAGGAACACTCATTGAAACTGGAATCGACGAGAATGGCGATGGTATTCTATCATTGCCAGAAGTGGATGATTTCGTATTCGTTTGTAACGGCGTTGACGGTTCTGATGGTACTGATGGGGCTAACGGCAGCTCAACAACGACGATGTTGGTTGCTAGACTAGGGCCTGCACCATCCTACCTTGGTTGTAATGGAACTGGCCAATTACTACAGCAGGGTATGGATGATGGTTCTGGAGGAGGAATCGCACAAAATGGAATTCTTGAAGCCGGAGAAGTCATCACAAGTTCACTGATTTGTACAACATTTTCAGTTGGGCTAGTCGAGGACATCAACCTCGGTTCAACAGGCAGTAATCCGTCAGAATTTGTCACAATCAATTCGACAATATATTTCACAGCCAATAACGGAAGCGCCTCTGGAATATGGTCATTGGACGTTAACGACACATTATCTCTTGAATATTCAGGTTCTGCTTTTGGATTAAGAGCAATAGGTGACCAAATATTCTTCCTTGGCGCTAGTATAGCACACGGAAATGAGCCATGGATCTACGACCCTTCAAACGGATCTGATTGGATGATTTCTGATATAAATTCAGGCACTTCAGGAAGTTTTGCTGGAGAATTTACTCTTGTTGGAACGACTGTATATTTCGGAGCTCGAGACAACATCAACAGCGTGTTTGACCTTTGGGCCTATGAAACTGTTAATTTCAGTGTGTGGAAAGTTGAAACAGATATCCAACCTACTTCGTTGATTGCCTTTAATTCAGACCTCTATTTCTCTGCAGGGCCGAACAACGGAAATGTCGAATTGTGGAAACATGAGACCGCTACAAATACCACCTTCATGGTACAGGACATCAACCCCGGCACCCTCTCTTCTTCACCGCAAAATCTTGTTTTGATGGGAACAACATTGTACATGTCTGCAAATGCTGGAACAACCCACGGAACAGAATTATACGCATATGATATAGTGAGTAATTCTACATCACTGGCCGCAGACATTAGACCAGGATTTGCAGGAAGTGGCCTTTCAGAACTGGCAGTACTTGGAACTCGAGTTTACTTTCAGGCAACCTCAGGTTCATTTTTTGAAATGTGGGTCTACGATTCCAGTAATAATTCGTTTTGGGAGATTACTAATTTCCAATCAACCTCTGGCGCAGGAGGGCCCCATGAATTTACAGTGAACGGAAACCTCGTATTTTTCGCAGCAGATGATGGCTTAACCGGTGAAGAATTATGGGCACATAGTTCGATCAACGAAACAATTTGGCAAGTTATTGATTTAGACCCGTCAGGCGGACGAATTGGAGATATCCATCTTCAAGAGGGCAACATCTACTTCACTGGTGAAGATAATCTAAACGATTCAGAAGTCTGGCGGTTAATTTTTTCAAGAGAAGTTTCCTTTGTTTGAATCCGTTCCCTTATCCACGTTTATGCATAAGAGTTGTAATTTTTGACTAACAGCCTATATTTATTGGAGGAGAATTTATTTTTAAATTCAGACCGAATGTAAATGTGGAAGCCTTCTGGGAAGATGAGGACTTCGAATCGAAGTTGAAAGATGGGATTCTTGCTCGAAAAAGGTTCAAGATTCTCTACAGAATCCTCCTCTTTGCTTCTGGAACCCTTTTCTTCCTCGTCGGGTGGCTAACGTGGAATCTACCCCTTGAATCTGAAGATGGAACACACAACAGTTTGTTTGTTAGAATGAATGAGGTAGTAGGTTATGATTTGGCCTGGCCATTATTCCTAAGTGGCGTGTTTATGCAATTTATTATTGCGCCCTGGTTTGTATATTCCGGTATTTCGAGGACAGGACGGCTTTCTATGTTGGTGCCAAAAGAGATTCGAGAATATAGTGACTTGAAGCGTGAAATTGAGTTCAGGCAAAATCACGGGGCGAGAAACCCTAGCAAAGAAATTGAAGACCTTTATTGGGAGGCGTTGAACGACCCGAATCATCGCTATCACAACGATATTGTCAGATACAAGTGGATGGACAAAGTCAAATGGAAGCACCGCCCTAAGTGATTTCTTTGGGCATGTAAAATTCACAAAAGGGACGGGAGAAGAAACCTTGGGGCCGTCGTTCCGAAAACATCCGATGCTTACCGAAACTCAATGTTACATTCGATGAAAATGATAACGTAAATGGAATCTCTAACCCAGCCATACATCCCCTTAAGCGACTTTTCCTCCGTTGGTCTTGTTTTTCATGACATCTTTGTTGTCGGTTCTAAATTTATTGGTTATCATTCAATCTGGAGTATCTAACTTACTCAAATCTGAAATACTCGAATTATTTGTTGGTCCGTGTTTTTTTGCTTGGTTTATCGTTAAAAGAAATACCGACTTGCTGCCCAGCCGCAAACGTAAACGTGAACAACAAATCAGTAATTTAAGCGATGATGCTTTGCATGAAAGGATGAATCTATTACGCGAAAAATATCTTTCAGTTCAGGAACATGAAGAAAGGATAGAGGCCTATAATATCCGAAACATATTACGCAATAGAGAAAATAAAACATCCACTACTGCTTCAATTTTCTTCATTGTTTCAATTATTACATTATGGATAGGACTTGATTCAAACCCGCTGGATTTCACATTGACGTTTGGGTTTTCGTTATTGGCGATTTGTTTGCTAGCGGCCAAACATACTAGGTTGACACAAATCGCTCTCAGTTTCAAAGGCTATCGCCTGACTCAAGACAATATCTATCTTCTGGATGGAATTTACAGTAAAAAATTGAAGCGAAATGAAATTCCCGAGCACTCCTGCATACGAATTGTTGACTTATACCCCACGAATACGATGAAGTACCACGTTGGCCCAAACGTTTGCCTTCACCTCATCCGCCTGCTTAGAGAAGAACCCCATGTTTTTGCTAGAATGGGCCAACAAATGATCAAACCCGGTTATATGCTAAACGGCTATAAGAGGACTTTTTTTGATGGGTTAGGCCCACGCAACGAGGGTGTAGAATGCTGGGTTGAAGACCTTAAAATTCGGTTTGAATTCAAAACTAAAGCCGAGCAACGCGAGTTCGCAGAAATGCTTGCCAATGAACTATCCCTTCCCATTCGAGAGCATTGGAGATGGAGTGATGATAAGAAATCAAACCTGTTTTGGCTTGGATCCGATTGGGATTCAATTCCTAATAAACTGAAGGAAAAATGAAAACTTGAATTATTTTGTTAAGTCCATTCTCGCAGTTTCGAAAACCTTTCTTCCTCGAGAAGTTATTTTAATCATCCATTCAGGGTCGTTGGGACAAAATGTCCTAAGCATATTTTTTCTCGACCAATGACGTTTTGCATCATTTTCATCGAAGTATTTACCCCATTGTGTCCACCTGTTTTCAGCCCTGCTTGCCTTCAGTACATCAACGGGTTTGAAGGTGCCAAACTCTTGAGTTATCGAGGTCCATTTCAGGTTTGAATATCTATCTTCCAAGCCTTGGTGCAAATCTCCAACTATCTCATAACCAACACCATCATTTGGGTCAAGACTTTCAATGTGTCCGGGAAATAATTCTTGCAAATGTCCTCGCTGTTCAGCACTCATTTTTGCAGATACTAGCAAGGTATCATGGCCGCTAGGTCCCAGTCCAGTGTGAAGGTCAATTGCCCAAATTTCCTTTGTGTTTTGCAATTTTTTATCCAACCATTCTAGAAGCAACTTCGGGCCCTGGCTGTAGTTCAAAACCACCAAATTGGATTGCTTTAGAATCTTCATATTGCCCTTCCGCAACCCACTGTTTCAGATTGTTAAAGCCGTGCTTCATAATCAATCTTAGAGCCTTTAATTTGAATCCTCTTTCTTTTTCTTTGGGAGGAGTTTTTGGATTGATGAAATCCTTGATGTGATGATAGCCTTTTGGAACACCTTTGTATTCTTGTTCTTTTGTCAAAAAATTGCGATTCAAGTCAACGTTATTTTCGTTGAATCTTCGCCACCAAGCCATGCCGTATGGATTGATTGTATGAATGAAAATTATTGCATGATCTTTGAAAATTTCTTGCTTAGATAAATCATCCATAACCGCTAATTGAATTGCACTACCAGGATAGCCTTCAACTCCGTGAATTCCGCTTGAGGAGAGTAGTACCTTTCCTGAATTGATATTCCCAACAATCGCAACATCGATGCACAAAGGCTCTCCTTCAGGGCCTTTCATCTCTAACTCTAATCTTTCACTTTCGACCTTGTGCCCAGACTCTCGCAAATCATCACAGGCAATCAAAAACCTGCCAGCGGCTTCAGCATACGAATTTGCAAACCAAAACCGCCCTTCCATATTCAATCTACAACAATCGATTGTTTCAAATTATGGTTGTAAGCAATTGACATAATTGAGTGCATTATTTGTAATCCATCAAATAGCACAATGTATGGACGAGACCCCATTGTTGACAATGACAAAGTCTCGCATCATCGACGAAATACCAGAGCTGGACGACAAATCTACGAAGTTGTTTCAAACATTGTCGACCCTATGCTCTTTTCACACCTGTGAAGATTTAGCAAGCTTCCTGTTTTCTGATATGTTTAGGGATTTAGTTGCAGCAGAAAGCCCGTGGATAGTTTTCGAAATAGGAGTCTATCGAGACCACACTATAACCATGGAAGCAATACCAACAGTTGATGGAATAAAGTTTGCAGATGCATCGATGAAAGGAGTAATTCCTGACAACCTAGTTGATGTAAAAACAGAAAAAGACGCCAGCACTATTTTGACCTCTTGGTTTGAAGGAAACACAAACGAGTAAAACGATTGCTTGAAGTGTGGAGGACGCTCGGAATTAACCAAGGGGATGTCATGAAAGGCAAGAAACTCCGCGATGTTTTGCCTGACCCAGACCCAGAGCAAACATTGGAATGGCAAGAAGCAATTCGTGCCGTCAGTGATGCACTTGGACCTGAAAGAGCTCACAGATTGTTGCTAGAAACCATTGGAGCAGCACAAGCGGAAGGCATTGAAATCGATGTTGTCAACACCCCTATCTAAACACAATTCATCCTTCAGAAGAGCCAACTTATCCCGGTGATTTGGAAATCGAAAAGAGGATTCACGGAGTCATTTCATGGAACGCAATGATGATGGTAACAAGAGCAAATAAGGCAAGTGACGGCATTGGCGGGCACATATCGACCTTCGCCTCTAACTCACATCTTTGGGAAGTTGGGCAAAAAACCACTACTATCGAGGAAAAGACTTGGATGGTTGGGGAGACCACGTTTATTGGCAAGGCCATGCAAGTCCTGGAGTCTACTCACGAGCTTGGCTAGAAGGCCGCCTTACTAGAGAAAACATCGACAATTTCAGAATCGAATGCGATGGCAACGGATTATCTTCTTACCCACACCCAAGATTGATGCCGGAGTTCTGGGAGTATCCTAGCGTTTCAATGGGTCTAGGTGGTATGACGGCTATTCATACAGCACGATTCAATCGCTATCTCTCAAATCGCGGATTAGCAGATACCTCAAACTCAAGAGTTTGGTATACCATGGGCGATGGTGAATCAGATGAGCCGGAATCCCTTTCTCAATTATCTTTAGCAGGTCGAGAAGATCTGAACAATGTGATTATGATAATGAATTGTAATCTTCAAAGGCTCGATGGACCGGTTCGCGGTAACTCGAAAATCGTTCAAGAATTAGAAGGAAGATTCAGAGGTTCAGGCTGGAACGTAATCAAGATTCTTTGGGGTTCAATGTGGGACGATTTGTTTGCAAGGGATTCTGAAGGCAACCTCGCAAACAGGCTTAGCGAGTTAGTTGATGGAGACGAACAGAGAATCTTCACAAGCGATGCTGTTACTTTCAGGAACGAACTGTTCAACACACCACAATTGAAGGCGATGGTATCTCACCTAAGCGATGAGGATTTAGAAGCCTTGGCTGCAAATCTTGGTGGCCACGATATGGTGAAGATTAACGCAGCAGCATATGCTGCTGCGGAAGCAAGCGATAAGCCAACGGTAATCATTGCTAGAACAATCAAGGGATATGGGCTTGGTCCGGCGTTTGCAGGTAGAAATTCTACCCACGGTAAAAAGAAAGCCGATGAAGATTCAATCAAGTGGATGAGAGATGATTTGGGTCTAAAATTCACCGATGAAGAATTGAAAGAATACCCATTCGTAGACCCATCAACAGTTCCAGAGCTAGTTGAGTACGCCAAACAGAGAAGAGCCGCACTTGGAGGATTCTGTCCAGAAAGGCGTTCACCAAAATCTGAATTGTCACCACCAGGGGAAGATGGCTACTCGACATTTGATGAAGGCACAAAAGGAGACATGCAAGTTTCAACAACCATGGCATTTGTCCGGCTCTTGAGAAACCTGATGAAGGATAAAGAGGTTGGAAAGAGAGTAGTTCCAATCGTTCCAGACGAGGCTAGAACCTTCGGTATGGACCCATTGTTCGCAGAATTTGGGATATATCACCCAGAAGGTCAACTTTACACTCCTGTCGACCACAAGATGCTGATGAAATACAAAGAAAGCGAAAAGGGACAAGTCTTCGAAGAAGGAATTTCAGAAGCAGGTGCTCTATCCACCTTCATAGCAAGTGCAACATCATATTCAACACAAGGTTGCCCAACAATTCCATTCTACATCTTTTACAGCATGTTTGGATTCCAGAGAGTTGCAGATTTGATTTGGTCTGCAGCAGACCAAAGAGCGCGTGGTTTCATGATTGGTGCAACCAGCGGAAGAACAACCCTCAACGGCGAAGGATTGCAACATCAAGACGGCCACAGTTTATTGATGGCACACACAAACCCTGCAGTAAGGGCTTATGACCCTGCGTTTGCATACGAACTAGCAACCATAATTCGGACAGGTATTGATGAAATGTACCTCCAAGATACGGATGTTATGTATTACATTGCAGTATACAACGAAAACCATCCGATGCCACCTAAACCAAAAGGTGTCGACGAAGGCATAATCAAAGGGATATACAAATTGCGCAGCGCACCGGAAAAAGATGGACCAGTAGTCAGATTAATCGGATCAGGTCCAATAATGCTGCAACTTTTAGCAGCGGTCGAGATTCTAGAAAAGTACGGTGTAAATTCAGAGATTTGGTCAGCAACATCTTATGGCGAACTTCGAAGAGAAGGCCTAGAGTGTGAAAGAGAGAACAGGTTGAATCCTTCTAAAGATAGGAAGCAACCGTATGTTGAGCAGGTTCTAGGCGACGGAACACATCCAACAATCGCTGTAAGCGATAATCAAATCGCAGTTCCAGACATGATTAGACAATGGGTTGGTGGAGATTATACTGTTCTAGGAACAGATGGCTTTGGCCGCTCAGACACAAGGCCCGCACTTAGAAGACATTTCGAAATTGATTCTCAACACATTACCTTAGCAGCATTATCAGCGCTTGTAAGAAGTAAAGAAATCGATTCTAAGGTCTATGATAAGGCACTATCAGAATTAGGCGTAGACCTAGAAAGAACCGATATTACAGCACTTTGATTCATTCGATAAATTCGCTAACTTCTTCCAAAGATTTCCTAGAAATATTTGGCACTTCTGCATTCTCTGCAGGGTATCCAACCGGCAAAACGAGCATAGCATGTTCATGGTCAGGCCTGTTCAAAATTTTTCTGAGGAACCCCATCGGGGATGGCGTATGAGTTAATGTCACAAGCCCCATATTGTGTATTGCATGGATGAACATACCAGCAGCAATGCCGCAGGATTCCGTTGAATAATAGGTTGGCCCATCTTCTCCATTTGGCCTGATTCTCTTGGTTTGTCTGAATAAGACAACCACCCAAGGGGCATCCGTCATGTGTTCTTTGACAGCATCTGTGCCAAGCGGGTCTAGAACTTCTTTCCAGGCCTCAGGCATTCTTTGCTCGTAGGTTTTCCTCTCTTCCTCTTCGGCCGCCTCGCGCATTTTTTGCTTCAATTCTTGATTGCTCACAGCAATGAATTTCCACGGTTGAAGATGCGCGCCACTAGGAGCGGTAGAGGCTGATTTAATTGCCAATTCAATCAATTCACGAGGAACATCACGGTTTGAGAAATGCCTTGTCGTTCTTCTAGCATCCATCTGCTGAAAGAGTTGTTTAGCCCTAGAAATCATCTCTTCATTTGATAATTCATTCCACTCTAAAGGGATGAATCCATTTCCACTCAAACCTTCACCTCAGGCAGTCTTCCACGTAGGCGCAACCAGGTTTCAGAACCGAAGGTTAGTGCGTATAGTGAAGCGATCCAAAGTGTGATTCTGTCACTGTTTTCGATAGGTTCGTTGACCAGAATAACACATAACCAAGATAGCGTAATCAAATCTAATATCCATCTAAGTCCAGCCATAATTTGTTTGGAATTCGATTGCATATCCGTTAGTTGAGTGTCGGTTAAAACCGCCGTCAAGCCCTTCAATTTGGACAATGCATTCCCTCCATTCCACTTTATTTTCCCTAATTTGAAACGGTTCCATAAATCGATTATCAAGAATAGAGATACCCAAACAACAACTACTTCCAGTAAAGGCTCAGCACCCCGTAAATCAAGTCCATTAAACGACCAGTATAGCAGTCCAAACAACCACGCTACAATCACGATTTGTGACCATCTTGCAAATTTTGATAATTTGAGCAATAAAACTCCGTCATGAGATAGCAACATCTCTAGAGAAATTACCAATCCGACACTTGCGGTTAGAACAAAACTACCAGCTAACCACCACCAATCGAGTGTTGAATCTCTCCATGCTAACATAAGCGCAATTAGCGTCCAAGCCATTACCAGCGAGGTGGTTGCATTCACCGTTGCTTGCATAACATAGAGAGGGTCTCTACCATCTTTGAGGACGGATAATCCGCCCATTAATTTCACCTCAAATGCAGAATCATCGACAATACCATGAGCAGCAGCAGTCATTCCTCCAATCGATTTCATTCTTGCCGCTTCAACAATTCCAATCGAATCTTCTTCATCTTCACCTTTCCATCTAGAACCTTTTGCTGCTGCAGATGCTGCGCCTTTACCTCTTGAACGACCAACACCGCTGCTACGAGCCTTAGCCCAAGCTCTAATTTCAGGAGTAGTTACCTCCTCAACCTGTTCTTCGTTAAGGGGCGCCCCGTGGTCGGTATACAACCATCTACACTGGATAGGAATTGGAGCAGGGTCTACATCTGGTGCGACCATTTGGAATTGACCAGGGCCTAATGTTGGTAATTCCTTGACCAAACTTTGGTCGCCACCGCTTTCTTGCAATAAGTGACGGACCTTTTCAACATCTTGTGGTTGGGTAAATCTTCCAATGAATGTTGTATTGGCTTGGGCGAGAATTTTGTAATCAACATCTGAAACGTTTTGGGTTGCTAAAACACAGGCTACTCCGTATTTTCTTGCCTGTTTGAATATGAGTTTAATCAAGTCTTTTGCTGGAGGATTTCTTGGATGAGGGGAAGATAAGGCGCCACTTCATCCATGAAGAATAGAAGTTTCAATTCGCCTTCTGCTGGTTGCTGCGTGAGCATCCAATCGTACAATTCTCTAGATAATTCTTGAACGAAATACTGCTTTTGTGCCTCATCTTGAATAGTGTTTAGGTAAACGATATTCAGTGGAATTTTATCGGGCATAGCCGGTTCACAAAACGAATCAATATCGATTGGCACACCGTTTGAAAACAGTAATTGATTGACTCCACTGCTAAATGCAGCCAATCTTCTTGCGAGGTCATTCCTCGTTGATTTTGGTAACATTTCGTCATAGTCTCTCAGCCCATGCTCGAACATTATCTCGTCCCAAGCGGGTAATTCAGGTGCTTCACCATCCTCTATGTCGATGAAACATTCAGGATATAGCGCTCTTGTGAAGTTCTCTTGCGGCTCCTTGACAACCTTGGCTAATCCTCTAAAATCACTTACATCTAGACCGAGTCTAGTTCCATGAACCAAGATCTCATAGAGGAATGGTTTGACGACCTTTCCCTGCGTTTTTTCAACATCAAAACCAGCTAGATTGCTAAATCCAGCAGCCACCATGTCCCAAGCAGTAATCGCTTCTTCCGGGTCTAAATCGGCTGGAGGTGAACGAAATGGATCGATACATAATGGAAGTCCTTTAGAACGTAGAGGAGTCCAGATTCGAACCTCCATTTTTGACATCAATTTTTTCATTCTATCGACTTCGCCGCCCTGATTTCTCAATTCGTCCTCATCTATTCCAAGAGCGAGTCTTGCAAGGTCTCCTTGTGGGTCTAGAATGAGAGATGGAATTCCTGCTAGTGCCGCTTCTTCAATTACAGTCTTTGCCATTACAGTCTTTCCTGAACCGGTAGAACCAAGCATTGCCGCGTGTCTTGCCAGAACCATTTTGTCGATTTGAATAATTTCGCCATTATCCCTTCTTTCACCAAGAAGCATACCTTTTGCTTTGATTTTCTTTTTCGGCTTTTCAGCGGCCGGAGTCTCAAGAATTTCATCGACGAGGTCCCTTAGATGAGTAGGACCTTCTTCCGACATAACCGCGCCAATCGCGCATACCCTCTTGAGGATGACTACAAATCAACCAGTAAAGAGACACACTCAAGGGTGGGAATTATTTCGCCGATACATGGAGCGTATTCCTCTTGCTAAACCATTTTGGGACGAGGAATGTGAATCGGCCGCTATCAAAACTCTGGCAAGCGGGAGATGGGTAAAAGGGCCACAAGGTCAAGCCTTTGGAAAGGAGTTCGCTGAGTGGTGCGGAGCTCTTGCAGCAGCACCATGTCAAAGCGGGTCTGCAGCCCTTTGGGCGGCTCTGAAATTGTTTGATATTGGGCCAGGTGATGAAGTAATAGTCCCAGGAATGACGTTTATTTCTACAGCAACATGCGTTAGTTTAGTTGGAGCGACTCCGGTTTTTGCGGATATCGAAGAAGATTACTGGTGCATATGTCCAAAAGATGTTGAATCAAAAATTACTGAAAACACCAAAGCCGTAATCGGAGTACATCTTTTCGGCCAACCCTTCTCTGAAAAGATCAGAGAAATCTGTGACAAACATGGGCTGGCATTAATCGAGGACGCTGCACAGGCTCACGGTGCGATGTTGAATGGGAAAATGGCAGGCTCAATTGGCGATGTAGCATGTTTCTCGTTCTTCCCTTCCAAGAATATGGCAGTTGGGGGAGAAGGGGGCATGATTTGTACCACAAGGGCAGATTTGGCAGATAAGTTGGATAGAATCGTAAATCATGGCCGCAACGAGAATCTGGAATCAATTGAGTTAGGAACTAACATGCGTATGAGCGAAGTAAATGCCGCAATAGGTAGAGTTCAACTCAAACACGTCGATGAATGGGTAAAGAAGCGCAATGAAAACGCTTTGAAAATAAATCATTTTACATCAGTTAGAGAAAACTGTGTACATGGTTGGCACCAATTATGCGTTTTCTCAGATGAGCCTGAAGAATTGATTTCTCGAATGAATGAAAACGAAATAGATGCAAGAGTGCACTATCCATTAATTTTGAACAAGCATGCCGTTTACAATGAACATTTCCAACATGGAACCGACCTTCTTATAAGCGAAAGAGTCTCAAAAAAATTAGTTGCAATACCGGTTCATCCAAGTTTGTCTGACACAGATATCGAAAGAATCAATTTAGTTTTGAATACTTGATCATTTTTGACAATGAAGCATTTGACCATCCAGGTAAATGTGTCAATTCAAGATTGGTCCAATTTGGGATAATGACCTCTTGGCCCTCATCCTCTAACTCTACTTCCGCAATAATTAGGCCCCCAAGAACTCCTTCAAACTCATCGATTTCCCACAATAAATCATCCACTCCTCGCCAATAATATCTGGTTTTAGAAACGCAGGGCAATCCGGTTAAATCAAGAGTCCCCCATGTTTCCGAATCGATTTCCCATTCGTATTCAATCGCTGATGCACCTAATCTTTCGCCTTTTGCAGTCAGAATATATCCTCCACCGTAATCTCTCAATCGCCAAGTGGTAATTTGTGTTAAATCAACATCAGATGAGGCAAGTTTATTGCCGTTGAAGAAAACTTGGCCATCATCAACATTAACATCATGTAGGTAAAATTGAACAATCTGGTCAAATTATCGCCTCTCCAAGGCTTATCTGACCGGCCATCGACGAGAAATCTTCTTTCAATTTCCATTCTCATTAGTTCTCATCCTCAATTTTTTGAGTACGAGCTTTGGACATCAAATCTTCATCAACAAACCAAAATGTTGGAGTTTTCCCTGATGTGCTTGTCCCAATGTTGAACTGTTCTAGCCCACATTTCAGTATCAGCATTGGATTTACAATAATCTAGAATCCAATCCATTTGCTCTTGCATTTCTTTATCTTCAGGGCAGTTTCGTTTTAGATTCTCGGCGGTTAATGCCATGTTCATCATGAACATTGGCGATAGAGCATAAGTCCAAAATGGATTTCTTTTCAAAATCAACACTTCTTTGCGCAGTCCATAAGAGAAAACACGGTCATACAGATATCCAATGCACAACACAATCAAAACAAGCATTACAAAAATTCCAATCAAGACCGAAATAGGTCGCTGAAATTCCCATAATCGAGTTTCCAAAACATAACCCTTCGTCACATTGTCCAGAAAATCTCCAACTCACATATGGCCATAATAATAGTGTCAAAGATGAGCCCAATAGGCCCATTGAAATAATTGATTGGGATTGCTGCATTCTCCAATATTGACGCATTACCCATTTCTTGACAGGATTGATTTCAGAACTTGTCATCGGACTACACACGACACCGCTCATTCATATTATCATGGGTTGAATTGTCTAAGAAATATACCAATGTTGCATTATATGACAACATCCAACGACTGTACATGGCGCAAAGGGACTCGAGATTGAAAATTCCAGTAATTTCAATGTTCATGGTGTTGTTAATGACTTTATCTGGCTGTTTGAATTTGGCTGCTGATGACAATGATGATGCGGAACCAATTTATCTAAATCCATATTTGGGAGAGGAGGTAAAAAGAGTGTTTGGATCTCCAGATTTACAGTCGTTTGATGATTGTGATACCTTAGAAACTGCATTGAAAAGAACAATCGAAGAAGAGACAAGAACTTCTCTAATGCAGGCCGTAGAAGAGCAATATTACCACTGGGGTGGCGGTTGGTTAGAAGATGATGCTGAAATGGCAATGGATGCATCATCGGAGTCTTCAGGGTCTAGCCCTCCAGCTCAAACTAGAAACGAAGGAACTGATTATTCCGGTACAAATAATCAGGAACAAGGAGTAGACGAGGCAGATTTTGTCAAGACTGATGGTTTCCACATCTATTTCCTTGATAGTGGAGTTTTACAAATACTAGATGTTCCTGAATTTGGAGAGATTGAATTTGCTTCTTCAACATCTATTGAAGGAAGCCCGACTGCAATGATGTTAGATGGAGATAATCTCGTAGTGATTTCATCAGTGTATTCTTGGAGCCTAAATTCAAATGACCCGTTAGCAGATAGAATGGGTTGGGGGGATGATTGGTATGGCTGGAGGACTAGCACGTTAACCAAATTCACAGTATTCGATGTATCCAACTCTTCTGACCCGCAAATCAGCAGAGAATTGTACATTGAAGGATATTACATGACTGCTCGAGAAGTCGCATCAACTGTTAGGACTGTCACACACACATGGATGGACATCCCCGACCTACAAACCTGGCTCCAATATCCAGATGGGTATTGGAACTTGGATTATGATGACCCAAATAGAAGGGTCTTGAGAGAACAGGCAGCCGCAGCAGCAATCTCTCACAATAAAGAAGTTCTACGTTCAATCACTCTCGAAGATATTCTTCCTCAAGTACACGAGAGAGTAGGTGACCAAATCATTACACACCACATGAGCGGTGAGGATTGTTCTGATTTCGCAGCACCTCAATATTCGTTTAACAGAGGTTTCACCAGTATTTTCACAATCGATCTAATGTCCGAACAATTGGATTTTGAGGCAGACCACATCGTTGGAAACTGGCCCATGGTCTATGCATCTCAAGACGTCTTGGTAATCACCGAAAACTCCTGGGATTGGTGGTGGTTCTGGGGCAATGATGACCTTAATGAAGCAACCAACATTCACACATTTGACATTAGCCAATCTGGAACTACCAGTTATACTGGTTCAGGAAGAGTTGATGGAACTATCAACGACCAATTCTCAATTTCAGAATTTGAAGGTGTTGTCCGAGTAGCTACAACAACCGGACAATGGGCTCGTTGGTGGATGGAAGACCCTGAGCCAATGCAAAGTCATGTTGTCACCTTTGGGCATTCTATGGATTTGGAAACTGGTCAACACACCCTTACAGAGTTAGGCAGAGTTGACGGCATCGCCTACAATGAATCGATTTGGTCAGCAAGATTTGTTGGTGACAGAGCATATATTGTGACCTTTGAAAACATGGACCCATTGTGGACAATTGACCTTTCAGACCCTACAGAACCTCGAATTATGGGAGAATTGGAGGTGCCGGGAGTTTCAACATACATTCATCCACTTTCCGATGATACAATTCTTACTATTGGATTAGGTCCTGCCGATGAAGAGACAGGATTGGGATTAGATTGGAGCCACACCAGACTATCATTGTTTGATGTATCCAATTTCTCCGACCCACAATTGAGTGAAGTCTTGTCCCTTTCTCCGGTCGAAGACCCAGAAAACGGGTGGTCTTGGGCTTATTCGGAAGCGACATGGGAACACAAAGCATTCCAGTATTGGGAGCCTAAAGGAATGCTTGCAATACCAATGAACACATATCGTTATGATTACTTCTATGATAGTGCAGGAAAATATCACTATGATTATGATTGGGTAAGCAAATTAATGATCGTAAATATCTCTGAAGACGGTATGGAAATTCACGGAGAAGTAGACCATTCAGAATTTTATGAATCCGACGAAAACAGGTGGTGGAATTCCTATAATATCCGCAGGTCAATTTTCATGGGCGATTACATCTATGCTATTTCCCACGGGGGAATTACAGTCACACATCTTGATAGTTTGAATCAAACCGACTCTCACCAATTCGAATATCCTGCTTACGAGGATTATTGGTATGGTGAAGAAGTAGAATCCTCTGCAGAAGATGATACCGCATCAGAAGATGGTAGCGTTGAAAGCGAAGATTCTCGATGACCCTCTTTTGAGGTAATATCAAAGACATCCTACATTTGGCCAGTTTATGGTAAATGTAGCCCTTCTCGGATGTGGGCGCTGGGGCAGCAACCATTTGCGAACCCTGGCAAGGCTACGCGACTCCGGAATTGTAGGGAAAATCTCAGTTGTAGACATCTCTGAAGATGTGAGGAATCAAGCGGAATTAGCGGATTTTACGACCGCTAATATCGACGATGTAGACGCCGATTTAGTGATTATTGCGACTCCATCAAATTTACATTCTAAACAAGCGATAGAAATGATTCGCAAAGGGAAACATGTGCTGGTGGAAAAACCACTAGGCAAGTCAGAATACGAAGCGGCGGAAGTGATTTCCACAGCCCAAGAAAATGGAAAAATACTCACTGTTGGACTATTATTGAGATTTCATCCTGCCCTAAGTATTGTTCAGAACTTGATTTCCACAGGTAAATTGGGCAGAATCGAATCGATGCGATTCGTTCGCAGATCAACCAGAACACCTGCGTCCCGAAACAATGTCATTGAAGCTCTAGGCGTACATGGAATAGACATGGTTTGCCATTTGATGGGCGAGGTCGAACCTAGTGCAATCAACGTGGAAGGCGATGAAATCGAATCGCGAATCGCTTTGGAATTCCCTCATGGAATTGAAGCATTAATCGATGTGGCATGGAATGCATCCGTGGAGAGCAGCTCTGTGTCAATAGTAGGCTCAAATGCGAAAATTGTATTCGATTTGAACAATCATGAATCAGCGACATTGTACAAGGACGGAGAGGAGTTTATTCTACAATGCGAAAGTAATTACTCACCATTAGAAGCAGAAATTAGGCATATAATACAAGGGATAATTGCTCAAGAAGAAGAGAAAAATTGGACCCCAAACCCTTCTTTTGGCGCAGTCCTAAGAGGAGTTAGATGGACAGAAAAAGCTCTAGCATCAATGCCCCACATACGGCCACATTGAAGAATCAAAAGTTTCTCGGATGGGTATGGCCGCAGCACCATCAGGCGAATCCGAACCTCTATTCGTCCTAGAACCTCTTCCAGAACTATCGAACGTGATAGGCTCCTTCTCTGAAACAAACATGTTTGTGTTAGCCGGCGGATTGATTTTAATGGCTTATTTCATCATAAGATTCGAAGACCCATTCCAGAAAATGTGGACAGCCGGTCTTACTTTCACTCTGTTGAACTATTATGTCACAGACTCCCTATTCTATTCGATGATTTTCACAAGCGTTTTTGTCTTAGTTTTCGTAATGGTATGGACGGCTATGCGCTGGGAAGATGTAAAGCGCGCATTAGGTATTGATAGAGCGAGGACTCTATCAGCAATCTCATTTGTTGTCTGCACTTGGATTTTGGTGGTGCTTGGACACGCTATCGGTATGCCAACAGGATCTGGCATTGTGATTTGTTCAATGGTCACCGCTTACCTTTGGTGGACATATTATTCCCTTGAACCAGCACGCGTTTAATTGCGAAGGGTCAAGGACTGCGAGCGAATCGAAATATCATGGCGACTTTTGCTAGCCACCCGGAATTACCTGAGATTTTGGAAGGCCTATTAGCGCCGGATGTCCACACACTATTCTTGAAAGCAGATTGCCCTCCAAGAACCAAAGCCGGCGGAATTGGTGAGTTGAGACTATCTGAAGTAGATGGGGCAGATGATGGTGGGTGGAACAATTTAAGGCTTGAATCACTACAGGAAGAGTTAATCACTATTGTAGAGGAGAATCAGGACAGGTCAGATTGTTTCCTTGAAATAGATAGGAAAGGATGCCAAGTTATACAACTTGGAGATTTGCGAATTTCTTGCGCTTGGCCACCATTTGCAGATGCGAGAGAAATCACGATTGTAAGGCCTGTAGCCAAATTATCTCTTTCGGATTATGAGATCGACCCTAAACTAATCAGCAGATTATCCGACCACCATCGAGGAGTATTCATTTGTGGCCGGCCAGGTTCAGGTAAAACAACACTTGCTCAAGCGATTGCCGAATATCTTGATGATGACGTAGGCGCAATGGTCAAGACAATGGAGGCCCCGAGAGACTTACAATTGCCTACAAGAATAACTCAATATGCACCTCTAGAGGGAGACTTAGAAAAAACTGCAGAAATTATTTTCCTTGTAAGGCCCGATTTCGTAATTTTTGACGAAGTAAGAAGAGCCAGAGATTTTGAGATATTCGCTGATGTAAGATTGGCTGGTGTTGGCCTTTTGGGAGTCACCCACGCAAATTCCGCATTAGAGGCGATTCAACGCTTGATAGGTAAGGTAGAACTTGGATTGGTAAGCCAGGTCTTAGATACGATTCTTCACGTAGAATCGGGAAAAATCCAACAGGTATTGGAATTGAGAATGACTGTTAAACCTCCAAGCGGTATGCAGGAAGAGTTAGCTAGGCCGGTTATCGAAATAGTCGAATTCCCAAGCGGAAGAATAACACACGAGATGTTCGCATTTGGCTCGGAGATTGCTGTAGTCCCAATTAGTGGTTCTGCGTCTAGGGGGTCAGCGATTAACAGTCTTGCAAGGGAACAACTGGTTCTGAAAATTAAACAATGGGTTGGAGTTCAATGCGGTGTAAAAATCACCGGTCCAAATTCAGCAGAGATTTACGCTCCGAAAGGAATGGTTGCAACACTGATCGGAAAGGGTGGCGAAAACATCCAATCCTTGCAGGAAGAGTTGGGCGGAATGAAACTTTCAGTATCTTCCTTTGCAGAAATGCCTGATGATGTTTACGTTGATATCGAAGACCCATATGAAACACTGGAACAAAGAGCCAGACATTCCAAATCATGGGATTATTCGAAAAAGGGTGGCAAGAAGTCAAAGAAAAGGCGAAGATGATTCGAATTTTCCGACAATCTATTGAATACCCACTTGCATCGAGAAGACATGCCCAGCGCGTTGGCCTTGACCATTTTAGCAAGCAGCCTAACCACGGTTGCTGACTGGGCGGGTTGGCATTATGTGTGGCGGCATGAAAAAATAGGTGATGAACCAACACCCAGAAAACATAGCCCATCGAGTATTTTTATTTCCTATTACTTGCCATTCATGCCAACATTAGCAATTATTCTTGGCCCCTCTTTATTGGGTTTATACAATTACGGATTCGAAAAGGTTGCCACAACTGTGCTATATGCAGTTTTAGCAATAATTACTGCTGGAGTATCAGCAAGCGGATTGGCTGTAAAGAGAAGCCAATTAGAAGAGAAAGGCTCTAGAGAACTGATTGGCAAAGAAGACTCATTACCTGATTTTGCTTTTGAACATCTTAATTGGACAATTTCATTGCTCGTAATATCATCATTATTCTGGTTTTATCTCCTACTTGCATGAAAGATGGTTTCATGAATAGGCGTGTGTAGGAGGCATATGATGGCCCAAGCACCGGATGGTAGTGGAACCGCACCGGTTCGAATCACTCGCCAGTCCACATCGATTACCAGCGGGGCTTCTGTTAGCCAAAAATTAATTTCAGCATCAGTAGCATTTGGTAATGTAATCAAAGGAACATTCGGGCCAAACGGTCTTGACAAAATGCTCTACAAAACCAACGGCGAGGCAGCAGTCACAAATGATGGGGCGAAAATAATTGCAGAATTATTGGTCAAGCATCCCGCAGCAAAAGCATTCGTAAGTCTTGCAGAAAGCCAAGAAAATGCTTGTGGTGACGGAGTCACAGGTTGTGTAATATTCGCTAGTGAACTAATGAGTGAGGCAGGTCGTTTATTGGAAAGAGGCATTCATCCGTTGGTCGTTGTAAAAGGGTACCAATTAGCACTTGAGATAGTATTAGATTTGATTTCAGAAAGGTCGGTCACTGGTAAAGATAAGTTGACCAGCGTAGCAAAGACAGCATTGGTTGGTCGCTCGACAGAAGGTGCATCTGAACAACTTTCAGAATTAATCGCCAATGCTGTAAATATTATTCCAGATTCAGATTATGAAAGAGTACGGATGGCAAAAGATGGAAGAGGAACAGCTGCAAATTCCTACTTAATCGAGGGCTTGTTAATTGAGAAAAGGCAAGCACTCGATAGGATGCCAAAAGAGGTTTCAGATTGTAAAGTCTCGATTCTGTCATGTCCTTTAGAAATCGAGAAATCTACCGTAGCATCTGAAATTGAAATCACTACTCCAGAACAATACGAAGCGTTCATCGATGCTGAAGAAAAAATAATCCGAGAAATAGCTCAAAAGGTGATAAGTTCAGGTGCAGGAATTGTAATCTGTACTGAAGCCATAGATTCTCGGATTTTACACATCCTTGCAGATGAGGGAATTTATGCTCTTTCAAATCTTGAAAAAGACATTGCTGAAGATATAGTCGAATCTTCTAATGGTATGTTATGTGATCATCTTGATGACATTGATTCGTCACTTGGCGATGTCAGGCATCTAGTTCATGAACGTCTAGAAGGGCACGAAGGAGTCAAAGAAAGGGTAGTCATTGAATCTAAAGAAAAATCAGGGATTGTCACGATTGTGGTCGGAGGAACCGATGGGATTTCAACCGAGGAAACAATCAGAGGCCTTTACGATTCTCTACGCTCATGCTGCATAGCAAAAGAGGATGACTCGGTGCTACTAGGCGGGGGAAGCCTACACGCAGCAGCGGCATTAAAGATCAAAGAAATCGCAGAAACGAATTCTGGCAGGGAGAGGTTGGCTATGGAGGCTTTTGCTAGAGCATTGGAATCTATTCCCGCTACACTGGCTGCAAATAACGGACGAGACAGAATAGACACGCTTCTGGAGTTGAGGTCTATGCATAGAAATGGTAATTCTGGGGCTGGAGTTTCACAATCCGGCTTACCTGTTGAAATCAAAGATGTTTACATTCCAACCTATACAATCGAGCATTCGATTTCGGCTGCATGCGAGACAGCGTGCGGCTTATTGCGTGTCGACCAGGTAATTTCAGCCAGAGGCGATTGAGTCGGCACGTTCATCTAACTAGCATTACTACCTTTCCTAACGGGTATCGAATATGCAAGAGCCAACCCGTCCCAGAGCACTACTTTCAGTGTATGATAAAACAGGAATAGTCGAATTTGCAAAAGGATTGTCAGACCTAGGATTCGAATTAGTTTCCACCGGCGGAACAGCAAGAAAATTGAGAGAAAATGGCCTGGAAGTAATTGGGGTTTCCGATGTTACAGGGCATCCAGAAATTTTCGATGGCAGGGTCAAATCATTGCACCCAGCTATCCATGGACCTCTACTAGCAAGACTGGAAAAGGAAAGCGATGCTACAGGATTGAAAGAATTAGGGTATCCAATGATAGAAGTTGTTGCTTGCAATCTGTATCCATTCTCAGACGCTGCTGCAACAGAACCTCCTCTTGAAGACCTAGATTTACTGGAAATGATCGATATCGGTGGTCCAACAATGGTTCGTGCTGCCGCCAAGAATCATCGAAATGTGGTGATTGTTTGCAATCCGGATGATTACAATTCGGTAATTAGCGACCTCGAATCAAATTCGATGGGCCTTGAAAGAAGGAGAGAATTGGCCCTGAAAGCATACGAGCACACCGCATCTTACGATAGCGCAATTTCAAATGAATTATCGAGCAGATGGAAAGGACTACCCGAAGAGTCAAACGATATCTTGGAGCAATCTGCAAGATTTCAAGATACGATGACTGTATCAACAAATATTTCTCATAATTTACGATACGGAGAAAACTCTCACCAAGCGGCTGCATTGTATATTGACCCAACCTCTAGAGAGGGGGAAACCTTGGTCACTGCAATGGTCGAAGGCGGCAAAGAAATGAGTTACAACAACTATTCTGATGCAGATGCAACACTGCGTTTGTGCAGATCCCTCTCCACTGATGAATGGCCAGACACACCTCATGCTTGTGTGATTGTAAAGCATAACAATCCGTGTGGTGCAGCCTTAGGGAAAACCCAGTTGGAGGCCTATGAAGCAGCATTAGCAAGCGACCCAGAAAGCGCATTCGGCTCAATAATTTGTGTAAACGAACCAGTTACCATCGAATTTGCAAAAGCGCTAGAACCTTTGTTCTTGGAAGTACTAATGGCGCCAGACTATGAAGAAGGGGCTAAGGAAATTTTGATGGCAAAAAAGAATCGCAGAATTCTGACAATAAAATCTCCAAACAATAGGCTATCTCCATTAACAAGAAAGACGGTTAGAAAGGAAATCGAAGGCGGATGGTTAGTTCAAACCGAAGAGCCACCAATCATCGATTGGTCCAAGGCAGAAGTTGTGACACAAAAGGCTCCATCTGAGGACGAAATAGCGTCGATGAAGTTTGCAGTTAGGGTTTGTGAACAAGTCAAATCAAATGCTATCGTTATGGTACAAGGACTGGCAACCGTAGGTATTGGCCCAGGACAAACCAGTAGAGTAGAAGCGGTTAGAATCGCATCTCGTAGAGCAGGAGATAGAGCAAAAGGCTGTGTTTTGGCAAGCGATGCATTCTTCCCATTCAAAGATGGAATAGAGCAAGCAGCAGAAGCTGGGGCTTCATCGATTGTTCAGCCAGGGGGCTCAATTCGCGACCAAGAAGTAATAGATGAAGCAAATTCAAGGGGAATTTCAATGCTATTTACTAAACATAGATTGTTTAGGCATTGATTACTTACGTGATTTCACCATGAAAGAAACGTATAGCATACCAAGAATTCCAACGACTAGGATTGTAATTGAACCAAATGCGTATTGGTCCGCACCAGTCCATGTTGAAGGTTTCATCAATTCACCATCGCCTTTTGTTGAAACATACCAAACGAAGTAAGCAGAGATTGTTGCCATGAGGAAAATGAATCCAACAATAACTCCCTTGACGTGTTTTGGAAGGGTTTTACCTGTTGAATAATAAGCGAATAACGAGTTTCCAAAGTACTTGTTTGTAAGAGTCCATCGAAACAATCTCTCATTTGAAAGAGAGAAAAGAAATGCCGCAGGAACGGCCCATGAAACGGTAGGCCAGCCTGGAATCCAAATCCCAATTATGGAGAAAACGACGAAAAGTGAGCCCAAACCGACGTAAATTTTGCTTTTGATTGGGCTACTGACAACAGCATATTTTGCGACGACCTCGTCAACAGTCTTGAGAGGTTCATCCATATGGCTATCGAATTTGACTCCTTTTATCAAATATGGTATTGAACAAGCAAAGGCATTTTGCGGGGTACTTCTTCGTATAACCATGGCAGAAGAGTGGATACTTCCTCGAAAGGGCACTCTTGAGAACCCGCTACGAATTGCTGTCCTAATATCTGGGTCCGGTTCAGGAATGGCTGCTTTGCTGAACCATCAATTAGAGGACGATTGTCTTCACAAAACCGTATTAGTAATCAGCGATAGAAATGATGCAAAGGGATTAGAAAAAGCCGAATCTCTCGGCTGCAAATCACTTGCAATCCTCCTTCCAGATATTGAAGATAAAACTCAACGAAGGCGTAAACATGAGGAATTTATTCATCAATCTTTGATTGATAATGATATCGAATTGATAATTTTATCAGGGTATATGAGGATTCTAACTCCTGATTTTGTTAAGCCATGGGCGGGGAGAATTTTGAATATTCATCCGTCTCTATTACCGGATTTTCCAGGAGCCCATGCTCATAGAGATGTAATTGCAGCAGGAGCAAAAACAACTGGCTGCACAGTTCATTTTGTTGATAGCGGAATGGATACAGGCCCAATCATTGCTCAGGAAAGCCTCGCTATACTAGATGAAGATACGGAAGAAACACTTTCTGAGAGGGTAAAGGAATTAGAACACAAATTGTATCCTAAGGTTGTTGATTCAATTTCTGCAGGAGAGATTGAATCTCCTTGAATTCCTCAGGAGTGTTAAAATTCCTTGCTTTGATTCCACCTTCGCAACTTGGAATCTGTGCAAAAACCTCAGAAATTTTGTCTGAGTGGACCAATTGCTCACCACTTTTAATTCTAGCAAGTAATGGTTGGCGATTTCCATTATCATCGCAAGGCACTCCTGTAATCCGGTGAAATAATTCTGAATCGGCCAAGTATGCATCGCATGCAACCAATTGGATTTCTCCCTCGATTGTCGAGATTATATCCAAAAGAGATCTAGCAAGATTTTCTTTACTATCGGGCATACATTCGCCAGAGAAAAGTTCTATTCGCTCAACACTTCCACACATGGTGATTATTCGATTACAACCAAATTGTTCCAACTCAGAATTCAGCCGTTCTACGTTTGAATTTAGTAGGGACTTATCAGAACCCATTCTGGTTGAATTACCACCAGCAATAATTATTCCAGTGACCAAAACAAGACCTCAATGCATCTCATCTAAGCCATTTAGAGACAGTTCTACCTCGTTTAATAATTCATGAACTCGGGCAAGCAGGGCCCTTCTTTCTTTGGAAGAACGAGCGATAGGTAACTCATTCCAATAATTTCCTTATGTCTTGAGCATCTCTTTCAACAGTCCAATTGAGAACATCTTCTAAAACTGGATTGTCCGATGGTAGGAACCTGTCTGCCATATACTGTGTATAGTACTGGATGTAGTAAAGTTTCACTGATTTAATGCACGTGAGCGTATTCTTTCGAACAAATCCCCACCTTTCGGGGTTGATTCAACAAGTTCTATCAAATCCTCCCTCATTCCTAAGGAAGCAATCAGCATAGCATTTTGTTTCTGTATGGTGCTTTTATTATACGATTTCAAGTAATCTGCGCTTGGGATTTCTCTGCCCGAACGCTTGATTTCTTCCGCCACTTCTAAAGTCAAATCCAACGGAATTGAATCGTCAATAATCGCTAAAAATTTGCCCCATGCATCGCCTTCTGTATTTGCAATTAACAATCCGATAAGTTTGATATCTTCTCTGCCCCTCCTCTTCCATAATAATGGAATTAGAGAATCAATAGATTCCTTGTGATTAGTAAGTAGCCACGAAGCGATTCTTCGCATAGTTGGGTCATCTGTTCCAATGTGGAATTTTAGGCCACTATTCTGTAGCAATTTATCAGTAAGTGATCGGTTTACTAAGGTCTGAGCGCCACAATCGTATGCTGTTTTTAGGAATTTGAGGGATTTTTTACCGCTAGGCATTCCTTTGTCAAATAATTCATCTAAAGAATCACTCAAGATTACACCTCAAGCGCCTTTGGTACGAACGCTATCGAATAATCTGCCGACCAATGAAACACTATCTTTCAATGTGCCAAGCAATTTATCGACTACATTTTCATCTTCGGTTTTTTGTCTAATCATGTCTCTAAGGTCAGCCTCAATCCTTGCATGGTCATCATCATTGATATTGAATTCGTCTCTTAGGTGAGCTAGGACAGCGAACTCATCCTTTGATAGAGAGGCATTGACAATAGCAACTTCGAAAACGCTTGTGTACACCAAACGTTGTTCATTATGACTAACCTCTCGTCCAGAATCAAGGTCTCGATTTTCTCTAATTGCGCTGTAAACCAATGCCGGCTCATCATCAGAGAGGCCAAGAGCATTTGCTAATTTGATGATTAACCTCTTTTCTTCTCTTGTGAGAATACCATCTCGCAGCATCACTTCAGTCGTAGACCTGAATACATCCAAAGCCCCGACAGATTCGCCGCCCATAAATCCCCGAGAACCGTTATGCACTTGAACCTCATTGTAGGAAAAACCCTATTTTAGATAGGTTTGAATTGATAGGGTTCAAAAAGTATGAGAAATTCGCAGGCACATCCCAATCCGATTCACGACCGTCTCTACGGGGATAGTCAACTTGGAAAATATGCCATCAGGCAATCGAAAAGAACAGTGATAACGAGAGGGTAGGAGAAATTCAAATGGTAAAAAAACACGGCGGAGGACACTCCGGTAAAAACAAAGCAATGAAGTATCTAATCAAAGCAGAATTGAAAGTCAACGGTGTTGTTCAGAGAAAGGACATCATCGGTGCAATCATGGGCCAAACCGAGGGCTTACTTGGCGATGACTTAGAGTTAAGAAAATTACAGAGAACAGCAAGAATTGGTCACGTAGACGTAGAAGTCAAGAGTTCTAATGGAAAGGTAAGCGGTACAATAGAAATTCCAAGCAGTATGGATAATGTAGAAACCGCAATTATCGCATCTAGTTTAGAAACAATCGACAGAATCGGGCCTTGTGAAGCAAAGATTACAGTATCTGAAATTCAAGACGTAAGGACAACTAAAGTTAACGCAGTTATTGATAGAGCAAAGGATCTATTGTTGAACATGGTTAACACAGGAGATGCAGCAACTAAGACAGTTATTGAAGAAGTTAGAAGCGTTCTTACAGTGGGAACAGCGAAAAACTTCCACGGTCTAACCTGTGGTCCAAATGTAGAATCAAGTGATTCACTAATCATCGTTGAAGGAAGAAACGATGTCAGAAATTTGCTTAACTTCGGAGTTAAGAATGCAATTTCTTGTGATGGTGCAGGTAAAATCAAGCCTGAGCTAATTCAACTTGCTAGCGAAAAGGACGTCGTCACTTTAGCAATCGATGGCGACAGAGGCGGAGAAATGTTATTCAGACAATTGAATGAAGTTTTGAAAATAGATTTCGTTGCTCAGGCACCAGTTGGGCAAGAATGGGAATTATTGCCTCAGAAGACAGCAACAAAGTGCCTATCTCAGAAAGTAGAGGTTGGTAAATTCGCAGCATCTCTTCCAGAAGATGAAGAATCAGAAGACCCAGAAGCCTGGCTAGAAGAAGGATTCGAAGAAGAAGAAGCTCCTGCTGAAGTGCATGAATACTTTGACCACATTGAAAATCTAAAAAATAACAATGCGGTTTTCGTAAATGTTGATGGCACAATCTCAGATGCCGTCGGACCATCAAAATTAGCATCCGCAGCGGATGATGCAGATGGCGCCGTTGCAATTATTATCAACGGTGCAATTACTGACAGAGTTCTAGATATCGCATCAAGCGCTGCTATTGAGATAGTTGTTGGAACCAAGGAAGGCAAAGGTTTCGAAGCACGAGACGATGTCAAAGCATGGCTGAAAGAAAATCATTCTTAGATACTAGAATGGGTCAAATTTCATCAATTAAGATGAATCAGACGGGCCATGGGTGACTCCGAACCCCCCAAGGTTCTGGCCAAAACATGTCGCTAAACAGAAAGTCTGGAACACAATTGGCGCTAGCCTTGACAGTCCTTGCTTTGATACTATCTGCAAATTCAATAATTAATCAATCTTGGTTGCATAATAGTGCAGAATTAGATACTACGGGAATCGGGCTGGGCGTCGATTCAGTAAGCATGGAGATGGACAGTGGCCTAACAGGGTATAACATTGAAACGTGTTTAGATGATAACTGCACATCGGAATATGAAACATATGCAAATCTATACACTAATTGTTCCAAACCTCTTAAAGACGCAAAAGCCAATTCAACTGTCATAGAGGAAGCCTGTGGCGCCACAAAGGATATGCATAACGCTGGATTTGTAGCAAAAATCATGATAGGGGCCTCAATTGTAGTCCTGTTGTATGCAGTGATTCTACAGGTTAAAGCAATGATTGGGGAAGAGAGCAGAAAACCGAATTTCATGTCTGGAATCGGTGCTATTTTGATTGGATTATCCGTTCTTGTATGGTATCTTATGTTGCCAGAATCAGATACCGATCCAGAGATAGGCCAAGGGGTCTACATGAATTTCATTTCAATAGGTACAGCATTTGTTGCATCTCAAAGCGGCGTTATTCAGTCATGGGTCGACGGACCTCCTAGAATGAGAGCACACGGTATCAGAGCATCGCAAAATATGGACGAATTTGTATTGAAAGAATCTTCATGCGGAGATAAGACACTTTCAATTCTTGTAGATGATGATTTACTAAGAGTAGTTAGAGTTGAGAGAGTAGGCTCGTCTCCAATGGTAAAAGATATCTTAGCGACCAGCCGCTCTTCATACACTGGATTTTCACACCAGAGGTTAGACTGGCTAGATGATTTTAGAGGCGTTTGGTGGATAGTCACGGGCGCATCAATGATTTCAATCGCAATGATAAGTTCACTATTTGCAATCCCGCTAGTGATATTCGGAGCACTAGCAATGGCGCAACTGATGGACCCAGAAAGATTTGTAATTTCCACAACTTCTGGTGACCATTCATTCATTGTAAATCGATGGCGGTCGAACAGAGAATTGACAAATCTCGCTATGGATATAGTAGACGAATCTATGATAACAGTACTAAGAGGAGAAAAATTAGACTCCTCGATGCTAGAAAGTAGAGCCAACCAAATCGCAGAAAGATTCTCTAATTCAAGAGAATCAAAGCGTTTGAGTTTTGAAGAGTCAAACCAAGAGAAAATCGCAAAGCAAGAAGAAAAAGCAAAACTGAAAGCAGAAAAAGCCGCAGCAAAAGAGAAGATCAAGGAAGCGGAATCAAAGGCTGCTGCTGCTGAAGCAAAAGCACTTGCTGCAGAGAAAGAAGCGCAAGAAAAACTCGCCCAAATGGAAAGGGAAATGGAGGAACAGAAAGCCAAGATTTCTGAAAATGAAATTCCAAGTTCACCACCTGCTGTTGAACAGCCAGCAGAGACATCAGAACCAGCACCACTAGAAGGGCCAACTGCGACCTTACCTCCTCCGGCGGCAGAGACTCAGCCATTGCCCCCGCCTCCATTGCCGCAAGCTGACCCGGCTCCTGTAGCAATGCCACCACCTCCTCAACCGGCAGCATTTATTCCACCACCTCCAGCATTTGCCACCATTGCCGATGACTGGTATGCCACCACCTCCTCAACCGGCAGCATTTATTCCACCACCTCCTCAAGAGGCAATTTTACCTCCGCCACCGGTTATGGTTAATCCAGGTCCTAGAGAAGAAAATCTCAGTGATGACGAGAAGGATAATCTCTTGGGCGAGTTGAATTCTTAATCATCTCACTCCGCCAGAAGTGGATAGGATAACTCGTTTAGACAGAACTCTAACCTCATTCGATAATCCTTCTAGGTCTGAGTTGTTAGGCAACTCGTGTTCGTCAGCAAGAAGAGGCAACGGCGTTCCAGGCCCAGGTATTCTTTCAAGAGCGACTCCCAGAGTTCTAGCGTCCTTTAGAAGGTAGCCAGTTGAACCCGAATGTCTTGCTTCCAATCTTATTCGTGTCCATTTCGATAATTCGCTAGCAAGCTCGGCTAATTTTGCGATTAGAGCCAACTTCGCATCATCATTTTCCCCATTTGGAATTAGCCACAAAGTGAGTCTCAATAATCTATCAAGCCTCATGTCTCTTGGTTCTTCTCCAACATGTGAGGCTAAAATTCTTCGAACATTATTGATGTCTTTATCCTCTTCGAACTTGTCTGCTTCATCTCCTAAACCTAGTGAACGCAATAATTTGGAAATGTTATTCAGGCTTTCAGAAATTTCGATTTGCTCTTGGGACCTAACCGTCTTGGTAACTGTAAATTCGGGAACTTCGTCCTTTGGAAGTACTATTTCAGGAGAATCCAGACTCCTCATTTTTCTGAGTTTTAGCACTGGCTCCGATTGCTAATCCATTTCAGGAGAATCCAGACTCTCATTTTTCCTTTTAGCACTGGCTCCTGCTAATCCATAGTCAGTCATAACCAAGCCGGTCGGTAATTCCACCAATTGCATCACCAACAGCGCCGAATTTCCCGACACCGTCTCGACCCCCGCCACTTATTAGATTCTTTATTCCGCCGGACTTTTTCTTTGGAGATACTTCGTCGATAATTTCCTCTTCGACGATTTCCTCCTCAACCAACAACTTATCATCTGCAAAAATTTCCTCATCAGGCAAGCCATCGTCATGAACCCGTCTTTCCATTTCCATAGATTCAAGCATTGCTTCCATCGCATCATCAGCAGCATTCTTTGCTACAGGGACCAGTACCCTCCTTACTCTTTTTTGAGGCGACCAGGGTATGAATTTGAAATGCTCATCGACAATCTCTTTTCTTGATAATTCGACAGCGATTTTTGGAATGTTTGATGCCAATGATGAAAGCCTATCCGGTTGAGACAATTCGAAATTTATCGCAACGGAAAGTTCAGGGTCTCTACGCCAATCTAGGTTTTGTAGGCGGTTTCTAAGTTGATCATGGCTTTTGATATTGTCTCTGATTGTCGATATTTTCAGGGCGACATCGGTCGGATTCGCATTCAATTGCGACCTCAGATTGTCGACATTGAACCCTAGTTGATGCCATCTTTCAATTTCATCTCTCAAGTTATCTTCCAATCTATTGATTGGAATATTCATACCTCTCCTTCCTATTCGAGAATCGGCAATTAATGTTTCAAATTCAAATAGAGATAAATTCGCAGTTGGTAAATCCTCAACCAATCCATTTCGCACCACATCAAACCATTCGATTTCAAGCATAGACCGATGCCTTGCACCTCTTCTAGCATGCTTTTCAATGAAGTCACTCATCTCTTCAAGAATAGAAGTATCTAATTCAAATTCTCTCAAAATAGCAGCACGCCTTAGGATTTCATCCTCACCATCTATCGACGCATCCAACCTCATCATTGCCTGAATCAAATCTCTTGCAAGTGTGTAATTTTCCTCTTCAATTTTCAGCCAAGCAAGAGCACTGCGGGGCTCTTCTGAAATCCTTGCTCGCCATAGGTCCATGACAAATCCAAAATCTTCCCATTTGGAAATCAACTGCATGCCTTCAAGTTCGAAGGCTCGCCATTCTTGCTCGAGAGAATCAACGATATCTAGCAAATCCTCGGTTTTTTCCAACTGCCCAATGAACTCAATATGTTCGACTTTTTCTGGCCAGACTTTTCTGAATTGATTCCATCTTTCAACAGCATTAGAATGGGATTCAACCAATTTTTCTAATTCTGGAAGATTGGCCTCCCATTCAAGTAATTCTTCAGCTGAGATTTTTGATTTATCAGAGATGTGAATACCATCCTCTTCCCATTTCTTGATTTTAGTATTCAAACTACCTAGTCTAGAGCCGAGATTTTCGACGATGGCTGAAACCTCATCATCCAATCCTTCATTTCTTTTCGCAATTAATCGGTCTGCAAGCGATTCATCAAACGGCCTGATTTCCTTGTCAATTCTCAACCTGGTATCGCGCATTTGTTTCGCAACACCTTGCATGGAATTGATGTAATCTAATGCATCGCTGATATCCATCATTCTCGCCGAAGAGGCATCAACTCCTTCCTCTTGCAAAAGAGAGATCATTTCAATAATTATGTCCTTTCTTTTGTTTTCATCCTGTTCAATATCATCTATCATCGATTTTATCAAATCGATACTGCCGACATCGTCGAATAAAATGTAAATCGGTTGGCAAGCAGGATAAGAAGAAGGGTCTAGATTTTCCAATCTCTTTACAATTCGAGTTAATTCGTTTCTAATTCCCAAATCAATCCATTTCTTTTCAGATCGATTGACATAAGGCTCCCACGGACGATTCTCTCTGGAATCTGATTCCCATGCAAGCAACGTGTTTTCAGTTTGTGAAAAATCATCCAACCTTTCAAGCCAATCGGCTTTCTTTTCGTGTGAAAGCGAAGAATCGATAATTCTCTTTCTTAATGAGCGATTTATCTTTACAAGATTCTCATAATCAATCATTAACTCGCTGGCATTGTTAGGGTCTTCATTTAATGAGGCCCTAATCGAATCGACATCGAATCCCTCATGAGACCACGCTTCAAGGCGCTCGTCCCACCAGTTCCCTTCGTCCAATCCAATTCACCTTGCTGTTGACTGTATACCGCAGGCGTTTGAACTTAACCTAATTTAATCCTAGCATGGTTATGAATTATTCGTCTTCTACGTGGTCGATAAGATGTAATTCTTCCAACAATTTGATAGCCTCAGAAATTGGACTGTCTTCCTCAATGGCTTGGATTAATCGTTTCTCTTCCATACTGATTTTGCCATCAACAAGAGCCTGTTCTGTGAGCGACTTTATCAGCGAGACTTTCATTTCATTAAATCTATTTTTCAACTCAGTCGACGTGGCTCCGGCTTGCATTCTCTCCAAAATTTCCTTAGAGAACATCATATTTTCAGCCCTAAATCTCGTCAGTAGCATTCTTTCATCGTCAGAAAGATATCCATCGCTTTCTGCTAGAGTAATAAATTTCTTCATCTTCTTCTTTGTAGATGCAACAATAAAGGCTGGATACAACTGCATGTGCCATATATACAAGACCATCAATAATACCATACCCGGATAAACGATAAGATTGATCCAGAAGTGAAAGAAAATCAAGTCTGAACCGAGTAAATGCCCAATTATTCCAGGAGTTCCTTGAGTTCCGCTTTGAATGTGCTGATAATATTTCAGCGTGTGTTCAAAGGTATGATATCCTTGAACAAGCAGCACAACAAAAAACGTCGTTTTCAGGTCTTTGAATTGTCTTAATGTACTTTCAGGCCTGTGAAATTCCCATGCATAGTAAACCACAATTAAAGTCAGCATAATTGTAAAATTCCACCAAAAATGGACGGGCTCGATATCGGCTTGTCCTAAAATTCCATGACTTTCAGAAACCGGGAGGTCCAGAATAACATGTTGGTACACTTGGACAAAATGCTCTAGCGTGTGGCCTGTTTGTGCAATCACCGATATCAATAGTAAATCAAACGCAGGATTACCAAGCGAATGTCGCAGGCTTAGTTTGAACCTTCTTAGTGCGTCACCTACATTGCCCATGAATTTTAGTAAAAAACGATATAAAATATCTATTTCGGTGAAAATGAGACATTCTTCTACCAAAAATAGCAAATTTAGCAAAACTTTTTGGTTATTTTTATTATATTTCGGCGATATTATTTCCCTTTGAAAAACGATATCATACACCTTCTTCGCGTAGGAGAGCATATAGCCTCAACGAATTGGATGGCGGCTGATGGACCCGATCACCGTCTCGATGGGACTCGGTCTGTTTGCTGCAGGAGGGGGTCTGGGCTGGTGGCTCACAAAGACTCACGAATCACTGAACGGACTGGGCGATGGCATGATCCTCCTGCAGGAAGCGCAGGCGTCCTCCGCTGCTTTAATGGGCAAAAGGATGGATGGAATTGACGACAGATTAAGCCGCTTAGTTGCTGGATTAGATGGCATTAGAGCAGCCCATCCAGATTTGGATGGAACAATTCTCGCATTTGAAGCATTACAAGGTCAAGGAGATGCAGTTGCAGCACTTGAAACACTTGTCGCAGGAATTCCCCTTAGTGCTGACCATGAAACTAGCCCACTGCTAGCACCCGGTCCTGCAAAATTAGCAGTATCTCTTCTTGAGGCAATCGATAGTATGGATTACTTGACAGCTCCAGATTCTAGAAGAATAGCGCTCGTCGCTCTTGAAAGTGGAAGGCTTGGAAGGGCTAGAGAATTATTGATGCAGTCCCATGCATCCGTCCCAGGTGATGATATTACACTCAGAGTTCTAGAACACACTGCGGTCTTAGCAGGTGATGTATTTGAGAGAAAGAAATGGTTGGAAGAAAGACTTGCTCTAAATCCAGACGAGCCAGAATTATTGCGAAAACACGCCCATCTGCTAGCAAATATTGGTGATGAAGGAGCAGAGAAGAACATCCAGAGACTTGAAGCACTAGGCGTCGACACTCCTGCAGATAGGTCATTACTATCTGGTCTAAAGAAGAGAGCAGGCGCTCGTTCCGAAGCATTGGAAGCAATCGAAAGCGCACTAGAGGAAGACCCAACAAGGTCTGATGATTGGTGTGCAAGAGGAGAGATTTTACTTGCGCTTGGCGAGAAAGGCAAAGCCCTTGAAAGCGTTGACAAGTGTTTGGAAATCGATAGACAAAATGGTATGGCATGGGCTATTCGTGCAAAGGTTTTGGCTGAATCTCACGGCCGGTCATCTGAAGCATTGAAGGCGGCTATACACGCAGTTGCACTAGATGCTGGTGGAACTGAATTAATCATCTTGAAATCAGATCTTCTCGAAGCAAGCGGTGAAGATGTAAAGTCTGACGAAGCGATTGAGGAAAGCCTAGCACAGAATCCACGTGATGGAGAATTGAGGGCAGCAATCGCAAGCCGAAGATTATTCCAAGGAAGGCACACAGAAGCCTGGGATATTCTCAACTCAACACCTGAAGGATTGACTCATCCTGACTTATTCGTGGTTGAAGGTAGAATGAATCTCGCTAACGCAGATAGAATGAGAGATGGTACTGGAATTACCGATGCAGAGTTGTTATCTAGCGCTGCACAATCCTTTGAATCCGCTTTAGAAATGGACAGAGAATCTGGAATTGCTTGGCTTGGTCTAGCAAGAGTTCAGAGACTTCTTGGCGATTTAGAACAAGCACAAGAAACACTGACAAGGGCAAGGAGATTATTGCCAGATGAGGACCCAAGTGCAGCGGCAGAATCTGCATTATTGTGCTTAGAGTATGGCGACTTAGAGGGAGCGACCCAACATATCGATGCAGCATCAATCCGTGGCGAAGGAGCAATAGTTTCCTACATCAGAGGCAATATTGCAGCAAACCAAGGACACCTGAAGTCTGCTAAATCCTACTATAACGAAGCGATTGAAACCGACCCGACTCATGTTAGAGCCCGCCTTAACAGAGCGAGCATAAGCATGGCCGATGGTGATGCTCAAGCGGCATTGGATGATGCAAACATATTGCTAGAGTTGGCACCGACACTTTCGATTGCTAAACTACGAAGAGCAGAAGCAAACATGTCTTTGTCCAATTGGAATGAGGCTAGAAAAGATCTCGAAGTGATTGTTGAAGAAGCTCCACACCACTTCCAAGCACTGACCAATTTGGCATCCTGTTTCCTATCCATGGGCAGACCTGAGAAAGCAGAAGCTCCACTAAATGATGCTTTAAGATTGAATCCTGAATATGCCGAAGCATGGCATCAGAGAGGCCTACTATACCTTGATTGGGCCAAGGAAGAGGCTGCATTAAACGACTTTGAAGCAGCGGTTAGATGTGATGGAACTCATATCGAGTCTAGGCTTAGAATTGCAGCAGTTCATCACAAGGCAGAGAGATTCGTCGAAGCAGAGGCTGCTTGGAATGGCGTTCTTGCAATAGACCCAGACCACCAAGTGGCAAGGATGCGCAAAAAGAATGTGAAATGGCATTAGCCACAATATGATATGGTAAATCCCTCCTCGCTCATCGCATGGGATACGAACCAGGCGACGTAGTTAGCGGATTTAATTTACCAAATGCAAACGGAGGAGGAGAATCCTCACTTGACGACATAATGACTGAAGCAGGCGCAGTAGTCATGTTTGAGTGCAATCATTGCCCATATGTTGTAGGCAGTGTAGCAAGAATCAACAAGGCTGCAGCAAAGGCAGAAGAATTAGGATTAGGCTTTGTTGGAATCAATTCCAATGACGCTGACAACTATCCAGAAGACTCATTTGAAAATATGGAAAAGAGAGCAGCAAAAGGGATGCCATATCCTTACCTGTATGACGAAAGCCAAGAGGTTGCCCTAGCATGGGGTGCAAAGAGAACTCCAGAATTCTACCTTGTCAATGGTGAGGGAGTTGTGGTTTATCGAGGACGCCTTGACAATTCACCAAGAGATGCTATGCAGGCTACTACAAGCGATCTCTCTGACGCAATGGATGCATTATCTATGGGCGAGACTCCACCTGTTGCACGAACTGAATCAATCGGTTGCAGCGTGAAGTGGAAACTATGAGCGGCTGTCAACGCCAATGTGACTGGGATGAAAACGACGTCTGCAGAACCTGCGGAATCGATTATTCTCCTCCCAAACCTCAAGAAGAGGCCGGCCAATTAGATAATCCAGATTCGCAAACATCACTGCGACCATTCCATTTAGCATTCCCAGTTGATGATTTACCGGCATCGAAGAAATTCTACACTGAAATTCTAGGTTGTAGCACAGGAAGAGAAAAAGAAGAATCGTGTGTTTTCAATTTCTATGGCCATCAAATTGTGGCCCACAGGGTTCCAAAAATGCCCGATTTGTCAACCAATCCAGTAGACGGTAAGGCTGTGCCAGCGATGCATTTTGGCCTTGGTTTTAGAATGGAATCAATGGCATCAACTAAAGGCTAAGTTTGAGGCTGATGGAGTTGAGTTTGTAATAGGCCCTTACACTAGATATGAAGGCCAGCCAGGCTCACAAGCGACTATGTTTATTCAAGACCCGTGT
>JAYQHX010000010.1:0-16437 GCA_038141355.1 Methanobacteriota archaeon
AGATTCTTGGAAGCAGACTTGTCTTTCTATGTTTCAAGGAGAGGTAGTTTTGGGTAAACCTCCAGGTTCAACGAAGTGGCTGTTTGAAGATATTGAGGAAGGCTTCTTGCAAGCAGATATCGCCATTTCATCATCGGATTATCCTCCCAAACGCTCGAGAAAACGATTGAAGAATTTGTTTACCGACGATGAAGATCCAAATACATCAAACAATTTTGCCTTGGAATCATGATGCTAGAATAGATGCACCTCTAAATCAATCAACTGAGGTGCTAACAAGAACTCGGAGTGCCCTATCGTTCTGTCTATTTTTATTCCTGCTAGCACTACCTCACCTATCCAATTCATCGCAAGTTCTTCCATTTTTTCGCCAGTCCATTATTATCTTGTTGATGATCATTCTCCTCTGACGCGATTGTTGATGGCTTAATCAATAGAGGGAGAGTTGTACCCAAGCCGAACAAGAATTCTATGCTACCGGACTGTTTGTCAATTCCCTACTCTTTGCATGTATTTTTCTTGGAGGAGTTATCGATCTCGGATATTTTGTAACTCTCTTCCTCGGAATTGGCTTTCAGGATGGCAGAAAGAGGAAAATATGTACAAACATAACTCTCCATTTGATCTTGACTTCCTGTCATTCAAGTACTTTCACCCGCCTTGTATGATGCTACAGGCTAGTTGCGTTCTCGCATTTTATCTATGAATTCAATGCTCTTCTTCTCGTTTTGGTTTGATTGAGTTCATTAAGGAGAAGTGCCGTGCCCTTATCATGTGGAACCCGCTCGCTGCGCTCAAGGACGTAATCGAGCATCGTCGGCTTCTTCTTCAACGAAAAAGGGAATTAAAGAAGAGCAATCAACTCCTGAAGGATGCAACCCTAAAACACGTTGAGGCCGACTCTCAGCAGATTAAGGCAATGGGTGAGAGGCAAGTCACTGAAAATGAAGTTGAAAGCTAAGGGAACAAATTCAACAATTACAAGCAAAACTCAATCATCAAACTACCTTATTGCAATCTCAAATCACCACCTTTGAGAAAATATAAATCAGAAGCAGAAACAGCATTGGAATCGAAGGTACAACTTCAAACTGAACACGAAAAATCCAGCAAGTTTATTCTAAACAAAACCAATCACTGGAGGAAATTGTCAGGAATAAACACCCTGGTCCTGAAAAAAAAAAATAAAACAGGTCAACGCTCGAGATTCATCTAAAAATTCCAACCGAATTCATGCTCTTGGCGATTTACACGGCTGGGCACCAGGGCTTATTGGATACCTTACCGAACACAATCTAGCGAAGATTGAAATTTCAGGCCAGAAGATCTATTCAGAGGATGAACATGGAAAAATCTCTCTCAACGTTGATGCCATGAATATCCTTTTTCCTGATTTGAAGGAACATCTACATGATTCGAAGGACAAGAAAATTCCTGAGGATGAAACCGTTGAATCATTTCTCCATGCAGGACTTCTCGGGTCAGAAGGCGGGGACATTCAATCCACGTGCAAGCTATTGCGGCGTTGATGTGGAATGGCTCTTGGCGAAAGACGAATTTTTCATTCAGGTAGGAGATGTTTTTGACCGTGCAGACCATAGTGAACTTTCAGCGGAAATTCTTCGTCAGATGATACTTCAGGCCCCTGCACATGTATTTGTTCTTGTAGGGAAATACTGAAGAATTTCTCTTACTCGACCAATTTAGTGGGTGGTTTAGGAATGAAAAGAAATGGGATATAGGGATCATGGAGGGAACACACGTTCGATCAAATTGATCAATCCCTACAGACGACCTCAATCTCGATATGGAAGAAGGAGTTGAAGACTTCTTGCTGAATGATATGTATCTCCAAGTACAAACAATCAGCTGCAGTTCTATATTTCACCCAATACTTTGCACAAAAGAAGTTGGCAGAACTGCATACGATGATGTGCAGGTTTCACATCAAAGGAATTACAATCATTTTCTGATAGAATGCTTTCGGAACTTGGGATGCATACGAAGCAGCAAGTGAATTTCACCAACTTTATCTGGGCCGTTTGACTTCGAAACCAATCAGTTTCCAGGGGCGATATCATGGTTTGGGTATCGGCGACAGTTGGTTCATGCATGCCGAACCAAATGGATTAAGGAAATACCTTTCAAGTCTTTCAAAAGACCAGATTCTCGAATTAAAGACACCAACTCATTTAGGCGATCAGATTTCCTCATTCTCCCGATGGATGCAATTAAAGAGTCTGATGGAAGGTACGGTTCTCCATGCACAGAATTGTTTTGGGCTAGGACGCTTCATCCGGTTTTGATGCATTAGACTCAAAGTTTTGCGTAACATCTCATCTGAAATTATCAAAGTCTTGCCAGGTGTAAGAAACATCATTCACGGCCACAGTCCAGTTCCATTGAAACTCGATCGTAATACTCCGCATACCTACCTCGGTCGTTTACTCGCAACCCGGTTACTCGGAAATGGGATATCCGGGTGTACAACATCGATGAAGGAATGACTCCCGTGTACCAGTACGATATCGAAGGAAATCGAATCAATTGGAGGCTATGCCGAAAGGATTTGCAAGTCCCTAAGATCCTGAAGAATTTCACACAACAGGTGGTGTTGTTTCGGGAGGATGATTTGTGGGATTTATCACATATGTTCATCGATGGAGAAACAGTTCCCTTCACAATTGGATACGAACTGGCTCTAAATGATACACCAGATCAATATCTCCCCACAGGGCCTGGAAAAATTCGTGTAAACCCGATTTACAAGGACCGCCAACCTGAGTTTGTCTGTACGAAAAGAAGAACAATTCTAGGAGAATCGACAGAGTTCTCATGGCTCAGAGTGCGGGATGCAGACAATTTATCCAACCCCTTGAAGGACAAACAACCTCCTCCAGATGGGCTTTACAGAGTCCAAAAACAAAGCACAAGGCAGTTTCACATTAGCAGAGAACCTCATGTATCTCCTTTCAATGGAAGCCTTTGGCAAAAAAAACGGAATTGGAAAGGCGAATATTGAATCATATTCTGGGGCCCGAGCAAGGTAGAGCTCGGAAATTACTTGGGGTGGAGAATTTCAAACTGTGGGGTAAATTGGGAGAAAATATCGTACAGGAAGGAATTAAATCCGCAATACAATTCACAATCCAGTCAACTTCAAAAGGTAATTCGCTTAATATATCAGCACTAAATCTTGAAAAGGCAACTTTTGTATTGACCGTAAGCAATCTAAATCTCATGGAGGACAAAAACGAGTAAGACAGTTGTAAAAAATGGAAGTTACCTTACGCAGACAATTGCACTCATACCCCTTCTTCTGAGGGTTCAGATTTCCATCGCAGAAACAACTTCTGGAGAGAGTACGGTTGTTTTTGAGGAATCTTCGGATCTTCGAAAATCAAACCAATTCATTCAACCGAAAAGCCTGACGAGAGACCCCGTTGTACATGCTAATGGATGGAACCATTCCCTGACATGTCATTATGGATTTTACTAGAAAAAATACAAGGACATGCATACTGAAAAACGCAACTTGATGGATTCAAAGACGGTTAAGGAAGGGATGAAAAACAGAGTCCATCGCTGACAAATTCAGATAAAGAAAGTGACCCAATTAGTCCAGAAGTAAAACCGCTGGGTCCCTTCTTCCTCGACTTCAGCCGTCAATCAATATCAAAAACCGTTGGCGGAACCTGTCCAAGATGAGCCAGCAACGGTCGTTCCAGACATGGAAAAGACACCTGAGCCAGAAAAAGGACCAGATCCTGGCACTCCAGAAGTTTCAGATGAAGATGCAAAGCAGCCGGGACCACCTGCGGAACCTGTCCAAGATGAGCCTGCTACGGTCGTTCCAGACATGGAAAAGACACCTGAGCCAGAAAAAGGGACCAGATCCTGGCACTCCAGAAAGTTTCAGATGAAGATGCAAAGCAGCCAGAACCGTTTTGCTGAGGGAAACGAAACCGAAAATCACTCCGAAGTCGACAGATAGTGCCGAGCCCTGAAACGGCCGAGATGATGAGGCAACATCATCAAACAGCAAAGGCACGAGAGTTGGTTGAAAAGGCCAAGCAAGAAGAAAAAATCAAAAAGATCCAGCCCAATGGCTCCGGGAAAGGAATGAGGCACGTTCAATGAAAGGAGACAAAAAGGATTCAGATACGGATAAATCTTGAATTGAGTTCTTCGATACTTTGACATACCGATCGACTCAAATGAATTCCTCAAAATCGTTCTGTTGTCATTGGTTATTCCCATATCGATAAGTCTCACCACTCTCTATTTCCCTGAACTGTTTGAATTCATTCTCCTCTTCTTCTATTGCATCATGTGATGCATATTCAACGACACGAACATCGAGCAGAAGAATTTCTCCATCTTTACGAATGATGTATGGATGGTCAATGATGTCGAGCCTTTCTGCTGCTCTCCATTGCCCTGCCTTGGAGCCTTCAGTCATGAAATAATCAAAATTACCACGAACAGACCAACTTGGGTTGTGTTGGCTTCCTACCATCGCTATGTTGAGATTTGAGTAGGAGAAACTCTCGTTCTCATGTTGATGTCTGACAACACCTGTTCCCTATTTGCTACAATAGGGACGTTAAATTTGATTTTTCCTCCTTTCCAGGCGTCCATGAATTCTTCCATCGATTGAAATCGTTTGGACGGGTCTTCCGTTGTCGCCTTTTCGAATTGCGTTTGCTACGCCAGAGGGTATACTTTGTTCGTATTGACTGTCAAAATTAAGGACATCGTATTGTTCGTGATCCCCGAAACAATCAGCAGAATCATCCTCACCGTTCTTATCATCTCGAAGAAAATAATACGCAACTGCACCAACAGAGTAGATTTCCGACTGGGGTGTGTAATAGATTCTGTTCACTGTCCTTTTTCAGCCGGTGAATAGTTCCCTTTCCCTCCGACGTTTGGTTCTACGCTCGTTACGTTTTCAGGAGCGATTAGGCCTCCACCCCCCAATCAATTATCTCGATTCTGTTTGTTTCTATATCGAAAAACATGGTGAACATCAAGATTCGAGTGGTATATGTTGTTTTTCATGAACTCTTGAATGGCTGGGAAAAATAATTCTCCAGCACATCTAATCTTTCCTCGATGGTCAATGAATCTTTGAGGTCGTGAAATGAGTCTCCAACAGCCTTTTCCTGAATGAATAAATGAAATTTAGGTCTTCTGGTAAAGCAGAAAATAACCCTTCTCCGATCACTGCTGGGGCATAGCCAAGGTTGTGAACAATTTTCTGTAAATAGATCTCAACTTTGATCTGAGCGTTTTTTTCATCTAGATTTTTCCGCAGTTCCGATTCCAAGGTTGTATCCAATTTTAGATGTTTAATGTAACCCGTTTTGCTAGATCCATGGAACCCAGAGGATCAAACATTCGTAAGCAATACCCATCCCGCCTTCATGTTCTTTGACGTTGTCCCAGTCATCAGTAGAGATGGAATATCTCCTGCCTTTGGATATCAATTTCAGTTGAACCAGAGGATTTCTTGAGCCAACGATTAATCGGCCGTGCGATTGGAATATAGTCCATAGAATCTCTCGAAACGTAGGACCGGCCCTCGGATATAATCAAACAAATTTCTTTGGACAACATTAGTCCGTCATGGTCCCTTCGCTGTCTGTCTTACTCGCAGTTCGTTCGGATGTGGAGAGGCCGATGTTCCTTATTGTTCGAACAAGGCTTGATTTGTCTTTCTTTCCGAGGTCAAACATTTGATCGGTTTTTGAATTTAGGAGGGGGAAGTAACATTCTCTGATACGGTCAACCTTTGTGTATGTTACAGCGTACATCATAGCAATACCAGCCTCTGTTTTCTTTGATTGAACATCAGAGATACTGTACGATCCGCCATCTGAGGTTGTATGGGATGGTGCATCAGTGATGAGTACGATGACCCGGTCTGAGCCTTGTGGCCATTCCATTTCACAAGCCTTTACGATCGCATCATAACTTGATTCTGGCTCAGGGCCGCCACCCGTCGCAGACAATCCTTTGATTTCGTTCCTAAACTCACCAGCATCTCTTGTGAACGTTTTTCCATTAAATGAGTGTATGGTAACATCCTCACCGATGGTAAGGTCGCGGAACGTAATGAGTCCAAGGTCGAGTCGCACACCGCGCTTCTCGAAGATATCTGCAAATTCCAGCAATGTGTCTCTTACGGCTTCAATCTCTGTTGCCATCGAACCAGTTACATCGATTACCCATGTTACTGCTGCTTTTGTTTCCTTTTCGGTCTCTTTTTCCGTCAATTGATCCAGTAGTGTGCTCATGTTACTCGGTTTTACTACAATTGAGTGATATTTATACTTAATTGAGGAACATCGAGTAGATTCCAAGAGGCTTGAATGTCTTAATCAGAAATGAATTCTATTCCTCAGAACTTGGTCGCATTGCACCAAGTTTGATTTCCAACAATTTACTCCCAATCAGTATTGTTGGCCACTTTGAGGCTCCCTCTCGCTCAGTCATTGATTGAATGTTAATAATTTGCCCAATCTTTCCAAGCTTCGCTCCGTCGATTTGTGTACCATTTGTTGAGTTCAAGTCTCGAATCAGCAATTTCTTGGTAGATTTACCGCCAGTAATTGTACCCGGGAATTTGATTTCAAAATGCACTCTCGAAATCTTGGCAAGGACGCCCTTTGTCGATTCTGATAGTCCGAGAAGTTCCGCGAAAGAACGAACGCCCCAAGTCCATCTCTAGAGGTAGGTCAAATTCCATCCAATCTTCCTCACCATCGATGACTCTCAACATGCACTTCACGTGCGTGTCATCCATTCCAATCTCAGCATGGACAAACTCGTCAATCTCGGCATCCTCTTCGGTTGTATCTTCTCCGTCACCGGACTCTCCTTCATCTTCCAATTCATCGTCGATTTCGATTTTTGACTCTTTGTCCGATATATCCATCTCGACATCCTCTTCTTCTCCTGATGAATCAATAATGAGGATTGACTCCTCATCATCGTCTGACACAAGAATTTCCATTTCAGAGATATCAGGCAATTCAAAGATTGGTGCATCGTTAAAGAATTCTAGAGTAACTTTTCGATTTTTGATTTCTTCTGCAAGGTCATGGCGCCCTTCTTCTTCCCAATGTTTAATCTCCTTGCGGAACTTGTCGTGAGAGAGAATGTAAGCATCAAACTCGATCGCTCCGAGATGCAACCAGTGATCATCCGCGCCTTTATCGAGCAGGTGAATCTCAAGTTTTTCGACAAGATCAATCAACGTATTTTTGTCCGCCTCGCTGATTTTTTCTTCTGAAGCATGTTTAATGATGTAATAGTAGGTCTTTGCTTTCATCCCAACCATGTATGTGTATCCTAATTTCTTGAGTTTGTTGATGACATTGATGATTCGTTGAACCCTGAAGTAGGTTTCTTCACCGATGTTTGCAGTAATAACATTGCTTCCGTCAACCACGACAGTTGTTTTGTGGGCCATGTTAGCCCGACATCATTCAACCAAATGAAAGATTTTGGCTGTTCATTATCATCCATTGATGACTAGAATGAGTCAATCATATCCAATGGGCTCTCTTCGTTCACGACTTTTGAGAAATTCAAACACTTTATCTCGGGGAATCGCTCGACCAAGTCTGTTTGCCTGATCATCGTAGATTAGATAATCTAGAACTTCAGTCTCTGTTGCAGTCCCTTCAAATGAGTGAGTTTCAAGAGCTTTTTCTTGAAAATATTATCGTAAGAGACAGATTTGCCTTCCGCTGACATAAGCAGGTCAAGAACTTTGCTTTCCATAATTTATCATATCCAGCTTCATGCTGGAAGTCCACCATAGACCGGTAATGGCGCATGATGTCAAGTGCTTGAAAATCATTATTCGTGAAAATAGCGTCATAGTATCTCTCGTAATGACCGGTTTCATTGATAAGATCATACAACTCTGCCTCATTTGGCTTAAATCCAGCGTTTTCAGCTTCCATGAACGTGGAAAGACTTTCCCAGCCGTGTTTTGACGATTGCCAAATATTGGTCTTTTGAGTTGCATCCCATTTCCATTGCCTTCAGATACTTTTTTTCTTGAACTTAAATCCTTTATCTCTTGCATCCTGTGCTTGTTCTCTGGTCTCGAATTTCCTTTTTTCAGGAATTGATAATCATCAAGATCACCAAGTCCGAGGTCAAGCGCTTCCAATGATTGCGTAGCATCCAGTCCAATTTGTCTAGCAAAGTAAAAATGTGGGCCGTTAGAAAATCCATCTTTCTCTCCAGCTTTGTAATCCTTTGTCGAAAAGTATCCTTTGTTTGTGGCCTTAATGTAATCGGCTTCAGATTTGAAGTCAGTACTAAAAGCCATTCAGTGCTCAAGTAAGTAGGATTTCCTTTTCTTGATTTTCGTAGGTTTTCTAGTTTGTTATACCACGCTATTTCTGAAATTCCAATCCCGTCTTTTGTGTGGAGGGAGCGGATTGTTCGTAAGTCGGTTCTTCGCCTGTAGCAAGCCCTCTGTTTACGAGTGAAAGCAAATCAACGTAGTCAAGCCCTAGGTCTGGGGTTCTGTACATGATTCCTTCAATAACCATAACATGACATTCAGCATATGGGTCGTGAATGACATGGCGATCGCCGCGAATTGCTTCGAAATGATTCGCTGAATCCAACTCAATCCAGCCCTCTGAGAAGTATGAGCGACCGGTTACTTGAACAGTCGGTTTGGGCTTTTCTTCCTTGGCTTTCTTGGATTCCTTTGCCGGTACCTTCCTTCATGGCTAACGTGCTTCCTAACAAGTCCTCAACATAAAACTTACAGGTTAGAAAAATCTTTGATGTGGTCAAAGGTTCGTCTTTTGTCTTAGAATTGGTTGAGGATATGTTTAACATGTTTCTTCGAAAAGGACAAACATGAATCAGTCGCCATACACTGAGAACGCCGGGAAGACCACTATCCGAGGGGTTCCAACAGATCGACATGGAAACGCCCAAGGAAACCAATGGGATTTGGCTCAAGATGGAGGTTTTCTAGGTTACAGTATCGCTGTACTCCATTTATACAAATTTGATTTTTCCAAACCCACTGCTGCACTTAAGAAAAAAGGATTCAAAGTCATACGGTATGAAAACGAACCACCACCAATCGATGAATTTAGGCGAACGTTGATGCAAGTTTCTCAGTTGTGGATCATCTCCACGCAACATCGCAAACTAAGTTCACAACATATTGATGCTATTGTGGAATTTTTTGAATCTGGGAAGGGATTGTATATTTGGGGAGACAACAGTCCGTTCCATGTTGACGCAAATGACCTCTTGGGCAAATTGTTCAATTCGTCGATGCAAGGAAATTACATGGGACGTAAGGTCTTGACTGAAGCACCAAATGAGAAGGATCGAGGATTTCATCCCCATTTGGTAACCACAGGATTAAACAGTTTGTTTGAAGGAATCACAATTGCAGCAATCAAACTGACAAATGATTTGCGATCCGTGGTAAATTCTTCGGACGGGAATTGTGTAACGGCGTGCTATGACCACGATGGAAAACGCGCCTCATAGATGGGGTTTCACGAGGTTGTACAACCAATGGGATGATGCCGGCTCGGCCCGATTTGTTTGCAATGCAGCAGCATGGTTGGTTAATTGGGAGCGATTCAGTCAAGGTAACGATCAAGGTCCATCCGTTTCTGATGAACAAAAAACATTGAGGGACTTGTTGACGAGGAGATGAAAACCCATCGTTTCCTCAATCTTTCTCGACTTTTTCAACGAAGAGTTTGACTTGTTCATTCAACCAATCAAGTTCTCTGAGCAATCCTTTACTCCTCATTTTGTTGTTTGGATTGGTAACAGGTATACCTCTCAATTTTGCATACAATTCTGCCGAAATCCTGTGCAACTTTAATTCTGTTTTTAGCAGGTCTGCCATTGATTCTGCAGGGTCTCCTGGATGAAAATCAATCATGCCGATGGCGCCCGAGCGTTGATACTCTTCCCAAACTTCTCTGATGTCAATTCTATTCATTTCATTGGAAAATGATATCATGAATTGTTCGGAAATGGAATCAAAATAACCGGCGTGTTGACACTCTTACCATTCTGTCCCACAAGGGATACTGTGTGTTTAACTGATTTACAATCGGAACAATGACCCTTTGAGGGGCTGTGTTCATCAGAAAGCAATCTTAACTTTAGCTTGTGAGATGTATTGCAAGTTGTAACAGTTTAGCGAGATTTCGGTATTCTTCAGAGATTCGAGTTCTGTTGTTTTGGATTGAAACGATTCTAACCGTGTATCATATTCACTTAGATCTCCTTCAACCTCCACGAACAATCTCCAGATCTCTTTCTCGAATGTCGAATGGTTTGTGAAATAATTGTACGGGTCTATTCGAGAGTTCGCTACACCTGCAATTAGGGTCATGAACCCTTTTTGTATCCTGATGAAAAATTAATTCTGACGAGTGAGTCTCCAGGGAAGTAAATTTTGTTCTCGTCCCATGAGCGCGAGATGCTGTGGAAGAAGTGCTCCATGTCTTTGTTGTAAACATCGTAAGGTTTTCAAGGCGGCCTCGATAATTTGTTGAACTGGATAGGCATACAAAGTCCGATTTTTGTGACTCTCCTCCACTTTGTTTTGTAGTAATGCAAGTAGTTTTATTGCGAATTCTTTCAACGTTGGATTTGAACATCCAGAGCCCTTGTTTTCTCTGGATTCAATAAATCAGAAACCAAATTAGACAAGGCCTCGCCTGAAACATCTGATTCTACATTGCATGTTTCGCAATCTGGGGTGCCACATTCTCCATCTACATCAACCCAATGATTGCAGTCTTCACACCAAAACCAATCACCACTCTTGCCGCTTGTCGCCTCGCCGCCGCAGGTAAGGCATTCTGTACTGATTTCAACATATTCATCTCCTATTTCTTCGTCAATTTCGAGGTCATTCGCCTCGGAATGGTCTTCGCCATCATGATCACCGAACCATGAAGTCTGCATGGTGAGGCATTCGGGACAATTCATGAAGCCTCGCTCCTTACGTTCAGTTGATCTCCTCCGCAAGAAGTGTTTTGACAATAGACTTTCACCTACTCACCTCGTGGTCCGCATAATTGCATAGATTGTTGAGAAGAATTCACTCGGATCAGAAATCGTTTCGGCAGTTTGAATCTTTTCATTCAACGTTGCGATGTGTTCTTCGAGAATTGGTCTTTTAGGTGTTTAGAGAAGCCAGACTCTACTGTTTTCATTGCGCCCTCGAGTGAAACCGCAGCCTTTGCTTTGAAATCATCGATGCTGTCGCTATCGACTGCTTCTTTTCAAGGCATTCTCTAGATTGCTCTCTCAACTTGATGCATCAATAAATGCACTTTCAGATCAGCATTTGGTCCTCGTGAGAGAAGTGTAAGGAAGTTTTTTCGCTGGCATCACAGGTGTACTCACAAGGATTGCATCATCATCAAAATAATTCGGGTTTGAAGTCAACTTGATCAGAGGTACTCACGTAGTTTTTCGGATACGCTTTGTTTAATTCCAATTCAAAACAACAAATTTTTCGCTCATTCTAGGTTTTCGGTGCAGGTAAAACAAATTCTGGATTTTCTTCGTTAGAGTACTGCTCTGGATGACCAAGGATTGTTGTACAATTCAGTTGAACATCAGGTTGAGTCTGCAATCTCAAGGTAGTTGGCTTTGTCACAGCATTAAGCGTTAGCCCGAGCAATGTTTCGACTTATCGTGGAATTCTTCCATCGTACGACTGAAACTAAATCCACCGCTTCCGATTTTTGCCATTTTCATGAGGTTTTTTCTCACAACTTTATCAATTTGTTTCCAGCCCAATGGTGTATGAAGTGTTACGCTTTCTTCTTTTAATTTCTCAACGGCTTGCCAAGGCACGTTACCATAATTTTTCCCATCTGTCATAAAGATGGCAACATGATTGTGCATTCCATTGCATTGATTCATTACCATGGTTAGGATACTCGTCATGAAATTCATCTTGCAAATCTTTGACAACCTGATGACCTTGATCAAGCCACAGATGAAATCGGTTGTCCCGCCCATGATTTTCATCTCTGGGATTTTCCCTATCAGTTCATTTATGCGCATAAACTTTGCAAAAACTGTTGCTCCATCTGCTGGTTGTCATCGTACGACCTGCGAAACCAATGATTGTACATTTGTCCCGATCTGTCTGTAGTTTTTCCACAATTTGTTCCAAACTGATTGAAGAGCCCCAATTTCGGCTCATTGAGGCCGTTAAATCGAGAATGAGAATCACATGATTGGCTAGCGGTACACAATCATCAGGCTTAATACGAATAAATCCTTGAATACCTGATTTGCTAGCGAGTTGCTGGATACCACTAACTCCTAGAGTTGGCTTTGCATCAATTTTCGAGGTTGATGAAGGGTGGCCTCACGAAGATTCCAAATATGAATGCTTCTCTTCTTTGCTACATATGTTCGTCGCAGACCGGTCTTGGGTGAAAGATAACCTGCACGGCCTCATGGCGTAAGCAGTTGGCGATTACTTTCCAGAACACCGACTACGCTGAGAATTCTTAGTCACCTGGGTGAACATTGCCCCAATTCACGTTAGCTCCAAAAATCATCGAGCAACATCTCCAAGAGGGGAGAAGTCGAAGGCGAGTGTAGTGGTTTAAATTCCCGGATATGGATCGTGCCGGGGAGAATTGAGTCGATTCAAACGCATGAAATCGGGTGTCGATTTAGCGCCTTGGACGCGGCGATTGAAGTGTCGAACGATTTGCCATCGTGAGTTCCCAGAAGCCCAAATGGCAATTTTGGCGCGTGAGTACCTCGCGTGCTTTCCGCCATCTCCGAGTTGAAATTTTCGCCCTCCGACTGAGTTATTCTACTCGGAGTACGAAAATCTAGACGGATTTGTCAACCGTCGCACTTGGAATGGGACAAATGATAGCTGCGGGGAAGGGAAGCAAAACGTAAGCCCTCAACTTAGAGAACCATCTTGGGTTACATGGACGGCGAGTTGCTGTCCTACCGCCTCAACAAATTTATATGAATCAAAGGAAAGGAAAAAATACCCTCTGCATGATAGTATGTGCGTACACGTCACACTGTCCTTAGGTTCGGAAATCTCATGGGAAGCTACGAGGGAACCCCATTCCCTACGGTTCCTGTCTCTACCCCCAAGACCGAAAGAGAGTAGGTGAGAAATGGGGATGAAAATGGATAGGCTGCGATGCATCATCACGCACGGCGGCGAGAGTGCTCCCGCTTTGTGAGCGAAACAGAACATTGGGCGTTCGTTTCAAAGTCCCATCTGAATCCCAAAGAAGAAAAATAAATTTCGTGAGATCAAATTACGCCTGCTTCTTGCAAACCAAAAGAGTTGCGAAATTGAAAACATTGGCAAGAACACCGTTATTGAGTTAAGGTTTCAATCGTAAAGATTTGCCTCTTCTGTGGTATCTATGAGTTGTTGTCTCTACAAAAACATAAGTACAATTTGTTGAAAAATCAACATCTTACTGTCACAAAGCCACCGGTTGAAGTGGCCCATGCCCGGATGCGACAAATTTAGATATGTAAAAACGAATGTTTGATAGGATTAAAACTATCTAAGATTTTGTTGGAAGTCAAGCGATGCGTGATAAGAACATGATGCCGTATAGAAGGATTAGTTATTAGATTACAACTAGGGATGGCACTGGGACAGATTACACTCGAAGACCACCTCCGGCGGGGGCGCCTATGGCGACGTATTCCGTTGGAGTGAAGTTGGTCAAAAGATGGAAGAGAAATAGCCGTGAAAAAATTATTCGAAATGTAGAAAAGTGATTTGGAAGAATACCGAGGGAGTTAAACGAAGCTGCTACTGATGTGGAGTGCGAACATATCGTTCCAGTTGTTCAGTTCCAAGAAAGAAGACTGCAACGGCTTATGGATTATTCTATTCAATATACTTCGAGGCAAAATCTGCCCATGATTCGTGAAAGCATCGGTGAGAGTGCGGGTTCCAGCGTGCCTCACTACAAACAGTACACTGAGCGCCAGCTCGTTCTCGCTTTCTGCACGCTGCTTCTACTGCAACAACAGCTCATCACGGTCATCGAGATATCGAGCCAGGGAACATTCTGATTTCAGATCGTTCGGCCTCTTCATCCGGGCACCTGCGAGTGAGTGACTTTGGTGCTCTCCGAACCCGGGCCGGAGAATGCATGACGCCAGAAGTGGTGGTACCAGCGCCTGAGCGCTGATGGCTGGTTTCAGCGGAAAGATGACTTTTAGATATCGTTGGAATCGTGGCAGAAATATGGTCGCAGAAGCATCATGAAATTCCAAACCTGTTCAAGAGCATCAGCTTAAAATGTCGAATTACAACTCGAATCTGGGCAGATTCAATGATCGACATCGACCTGTCGGTAAGTGGATTCGTCGTTTTGCTTTGCTCATTGCGAAATCTGCCTCCGAAACCTCAGGCTTCGTGCTCGCCAGTGATTCCGGAAATAACAAGAATGATTGGTTGAATTGAACTTGAAGACCTTGGCGATGTGTCATTCAACAGGCAGTAATATGTAGACCTCTCTGGAATCAGCCAGGCGGTATGATTCAATGCAGCGCGAGAAGGAGAAGAGCATTCTTGGAAGGGGGATAGAATCTCAAAAAATACAAATAACATTGGTCCGAAGAAAGCACATCTTTGAAATTTTGAAGATGAGGATTGTTGGAGTTGAAAGTATGATTCAAGAGCAGGACATGGCTGATGGTGAAGACTCAGCGGAGATCAGCAGAAACATTTGATGGTTAAACTCTGCGATTGAAAGCTATTCCATTCAGTGTCTTGGGTGTTCCATACGACAGAAGGCAGTCATAAATCCACAATCAACATTTCAGATTGTGAGAGGGTAAAATCAAAGAAAGAAAGAAACTCATCAAAAGGTTCATCCTTGAAGGTATAAGACCGTCTTAGGAACAAGCAGAAGGGTTATTGGAGATGTTTAGTGAAGCGATTTTTGACCAATGCATATCCAGCGGTTCATTAGTCAGGTGGAGAGTTTCGTTAAAGTGAAGCATTTTACTGGATTTAAGGATGGCAAAAAGATCTCATAGGAAGGTGGCAAAAAAAGCCGATCTTGGAGACACTGAGAGATCTAAAATTAGGTGTGAAAAAATTAACATCAGATATCAAGAGTCCGACGACAAGAAGATGATGTCAAGCACTTATCATTTTCAGATACAGTAAACTAACAAATCTGGTTTGGCCTAAGGACACGCAAAGAAAGCACACAAAAACAAATTTTTCAACAATCAATTGGAAGGAATGTTTAGAAGTGTAACAGTTACTTCCCAGAAGATGCTGAACTGGAAACAAGCGATGGGACTAGTCACCTTATGGTCGTTCAACTTCTAAAAATTGACAATTTTCTTAGGAGAGATGGAGATATAAAGGGTCCAGATGAAAATATTTTCAAAGGAAAAGACAATGGGAGTGATTTGCAGGTTAGAAAAAGGAAGAATTCTTTAATAAAAAACTTGAGGATGCCAACTAGTCTTTGAAAAAGAAAAGAGCTGCTAGAGAAAGCCAAAGAAGATACGATTGTCTTTTCAGTGGCTGTTGAATCCGAAAATCTCGATTTGGATTATTAAAAAACAGTGGAGATAACTGGAGAATGAATTCAACAAACACTCAGGGAACAATTTCTGGTACGATGGAAACATTCTGTGGTTCTATAGAGCACTTCATCCAAATCCCATGTTGAATGATAGTCGAGACTTCCATCCAGAATCAGTATCCGTGCTGTGTCAAAGGTTTATGAATTTGCTATGGCACATTTTTATCAGTTGAAAGATATGAATCTAAAATTCAAATTAGATTTGGAGAAGAAGGCAAGGTAATTTTCAGACTATTAAAAAAATCAGAAAAAATTTTCTGACACTTACTAAACTCAAACTAAAAAACAGAAAAATTTGATTTGCTTCTCAGTGAGTGGAATTCATGCCTTTTAATTGGAACTCGACAAAATGAGAGTTATGTTTGGAGATGCTTTCAAAATGTCAGTTGATGAACAAGTAAGCCTGTTTGAAAAATCCTTTGTAAAAACGATCAAAAACTTGAGATGGACGAAAGTCCTCATTGCGAACCACCTTCAGAAGAAGAAGAAGAAAACACAGAAGAAAGACGCGAAAAAAAATCATATAAACGAAAAAATATTGAGAAGACTGCTGAGCAATCATTATATCTCCACTTAAATTAGGAAAATCCAAATTCACATCCTTCACTGAGGCTTTGCATGGTTATGGAACGAGTCTACTCAGTTGCACAAGATGCTACTGGTCAATCATGTGAATTGGGGACAAGAATCCGAAATCTGAAGAACAGATGATAAAACACCACGATAGTTAAAATCCAAAACTTCCAAAGCCGCTGGCTACACTTAGAACAATACATCACTT
>JAYQHX010000011.1:0-7258 GCA_038141355.1 Methanobacteriota archaeon
GCATCATCAGAATTTTGAGGCAGTGTGGAATGTTTGTATTTTCTCTGCATCGCATGATGACTGGTTTCTTGGTGTTTGAAGAATACAATTTCATCGCCTCCTTTGAGTTCAATTTGAGCCTTACAAACATTCCCATTATTGTAGCATGCACCGATATTTGGATGATATAAATAGTCTCGGATTGCATTTTGGAAATAATTCACAGGCCCACACCTCAAGTTTCATTGACCAACCATTGCATAATTTCATTTTCAAATTCGAACCAGGTGGAATATTGAGTTGATTTGAATCGAAAGTGCAGCTTTGGCTTTTCTCAAAGTGAGAAAATGGATTCGAGAATGATTTCAAATTATCTCCATCATCCCAAGTGGAGATGTGCTGTTCTCAATTCTTGATGTGCATTATACAGTTGTTGAATGTCTGTATGCTCAGTAATTGCAAAAACCAAGATCAAGCCTTTCGATATCGCCAAGAAGAGCAGTATAAATTCACCAATCCTGTATCTCGTGTGGTCTACACCGCAATTTTGAATGTAAATGGCTTGAAGTGTAATGATACCTTGTTTGGTTTGAGGACAATAAATTCCATTTATATCCCCCGAATATAAACCGATTGAAGACAAAATGTGCTTGAATGGCCATCACTGATTTTTGTTCTCGTCCTTTCACGATTTCCTCTGATTGCTTTTCAGGGACGATTTCTCAAAGCATATTGATGTAATAGAACAACAAAATCGATTATCCCGAAATTCGCCGGATTAAAATTGGCGAATGCTAACTGTATGTTGGTGCTGTACCTACGGAACCGATTACTGAATCATTCCAATTGAGTTCGCCATGATAAAATCGACATGGACAACCTTTCCATTATCATTTTGTAAAAACCAAATCACCAATCGTGGGGAAAGTGACCACCGGTAACTTCTTTGACAATTTACTTGAAGTTGTATCAGGCCATTTTAGTTCAGAAAAATGTTTGTTCAGAAACATAAAGTACAAATCCTGAACAATCAGTTCTGACCCACCATCTTTTCTTGGTTTATTTCCTCCATAAAGAAAAGGGTCATACAATATATGTTGCAGCCAATTGAACCAATTCCAATCGTTGTTTTAATTCATAATTGTGTTCCATCGAGTCAGTCGATAGATGTTCGATGGACCCGGATAAAACCTCCACAGGTGTTTGCGTTGATTCCAAACACTTCATGAATTGATATAAGTGTGTCAAGTAATTATTAGAGGAAGCAACTTGGCCATTCACTCTCAATGATGTTACGTTGAACGATGACCCAAGTCGTTTGTGGAAGTTGCTATCGATATCGAACTCAAAAAAATCACCTCCATGAAGCGTAAATTCCGTACAACTGTGTACTGGTCTGGCCAATTATCGTGGGATACACTTGGAGGCCGACGTTTTCCTCATCAATCATTGTGAGGCAACGATTATTCAAGTGTATGGAATATGTGATCCACTTCCATCAATGAATTTTCGTAGCCGACTTCTATTGCTGCTATTTTCAACAATTCTGAAGCAAATTCGAACTTTGAATCCCTGTTTTACTTGTGCTTTAACATAACCACTACGATTTTCGTCAGAGGTTCCCCAAAGGTCATATGTATCAAAAGAGCATTAGTTGTTGATAGCCAATGGTTTGGTTTTCTTCATATTTATTCATTTTTTGAACCGTTCGTTTAGGGACAACTTCATGATATCCTTGAAATTTTAGCAGAGTAAATGGATTATTTTCATTTTGTGAGTCAAGATAATCTCCCCACGAAAGAACTTCGATTCGGTCGTAGGTTGTCAATCGTTTTCCCCCCTGGGCCGTGTGAGGCAATTTCCAGTTGAGTATCATGTTACTTAACAACTCTAATTGAGAAGGTAAAATCTTCAACATTTCATCACTTTCAATTTCTGCATATGCCGCAGTATGTGTTTGGTCAACCAGTCCATCTGGTTGTTGAATTGTAGCCCCTAAAAGTTGTAATAGATGCATAAAAATCAATGCAGGATTGGCCTTTTGGTCGTACGCTATTGGGTTGAAGCTGTGGGGTGAGCCAACTGTTACTGCTCCCAAAACCAAATCTTCAGGAGGTTCAGGAGATGATAGGTCTGGATTTGTGATGAAAGAACTCAACCTTCAGTATAATATCGAGGAAAAGGCCACCAATTGAGTGTCCTATCAGAAATACTTTCCCTCCATTTGTATTTGCGATATGCTCACATATAATATTCAATTGTAAGGCGAATAATTCTCTCACACGCTCATGATTTGAGACCTCTAGGGAAGGAATAAATGCGTTTATTTTTGAACATGGATTGAGTAGATTTGATTGTTCGATAATGGATGCTTCTGATACTGGTTGAAGTTCTGTAAAATCAAAAACTGTGAGATTTGGGTTTTCCATTCCCAACGCTTCATTTAACTCATTATAGGCGAGACTTATTCCACTGTCGATTAGCCATTGAGGACCAATGAATAAGATTGAAACATTTTCAGCCTCCTCACTTGCAATCGTGTTTTGGATGAAGTTCAATATTCCGTTAACGACCTGCGTGGTATTCAAAGCGTTCAAATGGTTTGCATCGTAATTCTCATTCTGTTCAAGATTCGCCCATTGCTGAGATAAATCCATTTGATGGTGTTTGGGGAAAATTCCATCAGATGATTGGATGAAATGATCTAAACTACGAATGAGGTGTTCAAGTTGTTCAATACTCATCTTGCCCATAGAATGTTTCATGCGTGGATGCAATTTTTCAAGTTGATGCAAAATGCTTGCTAAAGAATATTCCCAACCTAAAAACATGGGAGGGGCATGAATCACATCAAACCTGATGATATGAACGTATGGATGAATTCTGAAGCTTCATCGGACAAGAAGTCCAAAGATTTCTTGCAATGATTCTCGCGGAAGTCCATCAGGATCTAACAAAACAATAATTCGAACTTTGGCCATCCTTGAGGTTGGATGGCTAATGCTAAAGGGTCGTCATATGTTCCTGTACCATCAATAACCATTGGAATCTTTGGAATTTTAATTTGAAAAATTGACTTTAAATCATTGCGGGTATTGTGATTGAAGTCGATATCAAAATCAAAATCGAAGTCAAAATCTAACCAAGGACCTGAAAACCCTTCTCGTTGGCGATGACCTCCCCAACCTAAATCAGGAAACGCAGGTCTGGTAATGAACCAGTAAACAAACCAAGCAACCATCGCAATGCAGGAAAGCAAAGTGGTTCGCCACTCTTTGATGAGGTTGAAAATAGATTTCTAAAATGTAATCGAAGTCCTTCGAAAGGATTGTCGATGAAAAATTCAAAATCAAATTCTGGCCAATCAAATGGAAGGGAAAATGGACCTAAACCAAATGAATGTTCATCGCCCCCATGAAAAAGGCTCCATTGTGCTGGCCAAGGGGGTAGTTCAAAATCAGGAAGTGCAAATCCACCACGAGACACAAAATGACCTAAATTCAATTGAGGAAATTTGGGTCAATACTGAAAAATCCACTCAAAAAGAATCCAATTCTGCCACCACGGAGTGTAAAGAATTGACCAATCATTACTCGCACAATTGGTAGTTTGAGGAAGAGCCGTAAATCCCAAGTGTTGAAATTTGAATTCATTGATGGGAAGAGTTGGCCAAAGATATTGGAGAAATCAAATCCACTTCCACCCCCAAACTCAATAGAACGAATCGATAATTCAGGGAAATTGAAAAGTGAATGAACTTTCAATTGAAGCGAAGGTAAATCAGGAATATTGAGGTGTGTTGAAAGATTTATCGGGAAGGAAAATTCGTCAAAAGAGAGTGACGGGAGTCTCACACCGAATTCATCAAATGGGAAATGCCATCCCTTATCTTCTCCTCCGAATGTAATTTTAGACAAATCGGGAAGACGGAACGACAACCCGTCCCATGAAAATTTGCTGAAAAGATCTAAATCAATGTCGTTCAAATTCATGAGCCTGAGTAAAGAATAATCGCAAATCGGGTAAGGAACCTTCGCATTTGAGATCTATCAAATTAATGTAATATCCGTAATCTGGCGTAGGATTACGCTCCCACTCAAACCCTAAAGAGAGTTCTTGCAGAGTTAAGGAAATTGCCGAGTATGAAATGATATTCATAGGCGGGTAACGATTCATCGACCATACTTCGACGCATGGATGCATCAAGGTTGGCCCGAAGTGCCCAAGCGGAATTCGCCTCACTCACTGGAGGAAGATAGCAAGAAAATAAGACGAAATAGATGCCAATATCCATTTCGAGACGTTGTCCAATCAGAAGGTCATCAAAGCCGATAAACGGCAGAATCGTTAATTTGTCATCATCACTGTTGTATTCAAATTCTAAGTTAAGCGGTACTCGTGAGCCAATTGGGGTAATTTGAAGCGTATGATGATGGACTGTGGCGTCAACCTCGTGTGATATGCCATCTGCGAGTTCTTCCCAATCACGTATGGGGATGATCGAATCGCCTTGAGATAATTGGAAGCATGAATGAATAATGTCTTGTATTGCTTCAGCGATAAAACTCCAAGCATGAATTCCTTCAACATCTGTTCCTTCAGTCCCGGGTATCGAAGAGATTCTAAACAGTTCTCGATGATATCTTCCAATACTCTCCAAAGGCTGTGTTACATATTGCAGAAGAGTTGGCATGCTCACGAGGTTTCCGCCTTGATTGGTTCCTCCAATACGTAAATCGAGAGCCCATCTTCCCAAACATTCGATTGGAACGTCCCTCCACGTGGTGAACATAATCCAAGGATGGCACCTAATCGTTGGAGAATTGGGTCACTACTGAATGTTTGAGATATGATGATTCGAAGTTGAATGAGTGCTTCCTCGAGTGCAGCATCTGCTAACGAATCATTTAGAAGGTCAAATTCTGGAAACGATTGGTTTCCAAGGTTAAGATCGACAAGCAAACAATACGGATGAAGTCCCGTACCTTTGATGAAATCGAGACCCATCAGAAAAGCACCTACCGAGCATTGACCGTTTAAACCATCAATGGCTGGCTGAAACAAGTTGGATGCATCGACGTTGAACAAAAACTCTGAGCCGATTGGATTGATTGAGAACTCGAGCGAAATCTCGGGAGCGAAGTCAAATAAATTCGAGCCTTCTGATTTGAATCGAATAAGGTGGAATCGCAGTCCTAAATCTAATTCAATGGAGTTGATGGGTTTGGTAAGTTCACAAAAGATTCCAAAATTAAAACACGGAATCCCATCGGTAGAAATATCGTTCCACATGTCGAGATATAGAGTGAAGTTTGTCGACGACATCCATTCAATTCGCCAAGGGTTGTCTCTTGTCATGTCAAGTTGATATCTGTCAAACCCGGGGAAATCGAATTCCGTTGCCGAACCAATAAAAAATTGTCGAATGTGGCCGAGCCATCGGTACAAGTTTTCTGAATCTGTAACAATTTCAAAAATCCAATCTCGAATGGCATTCAAAGCAAATTGAGGGCTGTCCAAATTCATGATGATATCAAACACCGGCAATGTTGGAAGTTCTAAATGTTCGAAACTCGCTTCTAGCAATCCGAGGGCAGGAAAGAGATGTTGTCGAAGCAAGTCATTTCCTATGGATGCTGAAAATGTTTGAAACAGTTGATTCCAATCGGGCATGAACCCCCTGATGGTGTAACAAGATCGATATCGAGATTAATGGGTTCGGCATTCATTGAGCCGCTAAAATCAACGAGAGTGAGGTCAACATCGGAACCGACTGGGGAAATTGCACATGCGATATCAATAGACTTACACTGTGCATTTCCTACTTGTGCATTCACCGAAAGAAAATCTCCTTCATGATGGGAGAATGATGCTTGAATTGAGACTGAGCAAAGTTGTTGTGCATCGGCAGCATCAAGTCCGCTTGTGTCATCTTTTTTGAGCAAAACCATGGTGGTTACATTTCCGTTGCTTTCCGAAATTGCAGCGAAAAGTGGAATACTTATTGCTAGGTTGAGGTTGACGATTGTTTCACCAATTCTAAAGTCAAGAACCTCAAACCTGCACCTATGACGAGGGACTGACAATGATGCCCATCTGATAATGTATCATCAAGTTCTGTTCTGTGAAGGGTGATGCATGTTTCGACAACAGAACCACTGGAGCCGATTGGTGTTTCCATAATTTTGTACCATGTTTCTTCAATCGAATTTGGAGAAAATTCTGCTGTTACATGGCCATCTGTATTTCGGTACATCGGAAACGATTGAATGGTTGAATCGAGCAAATCAAGAATTGAGAGGATAGCAGTCGTACGCTCGTAGCTCTTTGCAAAATCCATTGCTTTTGAGAAATTCCAACCGTTCAAATCGAGGTGCTGACCTGTTGGGTCGAGGAGACCCAACGCTTCCAAGATGGGAAGGATTGGTTCTGCAATATCTTCAGCAAAGTCCGTAAGTCCAATTTGTACCGATGGATTAGACAACAGCATTCACCTCCTTTTTTGCCGTTGATGTCGGTTTCGTCACAAGAAGTCCTTTTTGGTTAACGGAGAACTCACTCGCAAATGTTCTACGTGGTGTTGAGGCATCAATCCATTCCAAAACATGTTCCCATGTTTTTTCGATGATGAGTTTGCCCCAAACTTCTTGGATGATTTCGTGGGTCTCCAAATTTCGTTGAACTGTAGCACGCCTATTCGAATTCGACTCGGAATCACCCAAATCAAATTCAATGGTTACAAGTTGTTTTCCGCTTTGATCTGTTTCTACAGGGAACTCAATGAAAAGAACCTCGCCATCCTGCTCGACAATCAACTCGTTGGTATGAAGTACAACCTCGGACCCCAAATGCTTCCAAACAACAGATGTTTCTTGGCCATTGGTGAATCGACGAATGAGGTGAGGTCCGAGTGAATTAAATGTGCCATCATGCTCAATTTCCTCGACGATATGACCGCTTAATTCACGGAAATCGGACGGACTTAGAAATCCAACGAACACATTTTCCTGGTCGAGAACAATAACGCCATCTGGTTCCCTTTCTCGTATGGTATCCAACGCAATATCAAGAGGAGTGTTTTCTCTCAATCTGAGGAGATTAGTTTTCATGTGCTTCTTGATTTTTTTCTTTTCGACCAAGTTTCCCTCCAGCAATAATTCGAAGAACATGTTGCACTGAGAGCACACCTTGAATGCCTTTCTTTGACCCCTGTGCAAGAACAAATTGAACCGATGGACGTCGCAAGAGCAATGACGCCGAATCGAGAGTATCGTTCACA
>JAYQHX010000012.1:0-11783 GCA_038141355.1 Methanobacteriota archaeon
CTGTATGGGTTTTCTAGATTTACCAGCCAAATCTTGGCCAATGCAATCCCAAAGGATTACTAAACGCCAATATCAGTGCTAATTTGTTCTGAGTTAGGATCTTAACCCCTGATCCAATCGTCTGACTATGCCCCAATTCAACTCTGTGAGAGATGAAAAGGAAGCGATTAATTATATTTTTGAGAAATTAGAAGGTAAGAAAACCATTTCTGAGTTGAAAGTAAATCAACATCATTCGATAGACAAGGCGATGGAATTACTCGAGTTGAGAAAAGAAAACATCGACGTATTTGGAGATGACACACCCCAATGGGAAATAGATGAACTTCAGAATCTACTTCAGCACATCAGAATTGGCCTTTCAGGAATCGACCCAACTGAAAGAGTATACGTAGATATTGATCAAATCGTACCTGATACATGGAGTCCCAGCGATGCGTTTCAGTGGGGAGAATGGCGTATTGTTAATGCTCGTTCAATCACAGGTGCTGATGGTGTGCTCTCGGATATTCTCCAAATGGAGAACTAAAACACTCTATGGCCCCACCTGGTGGTGGCGCAACGTGGCATATTTATTCAACGCCCCCTCCGAACATCGTCTGGCATTTGACCAAAATTGAACAAAAGGGGTTTCTTTCCTGATTGGAAAGGCGAAGGTATGCGAAATTGATGCGGTATCCTCCGTCCCCGCATTACCTGAGGCCATGACGGCTACAGAAACTGCCTCGAGGGTTCTGAATCGAGAAAAAGCCAAAAATGAATGGCAACGACGGGTAAATGCAAAAGAATTTTGCAAATCGCAGATTTTATTGACTTACCAGGTAACATTATTGCCAACTCAGCGCTGTTGTTTTCCCCGCCAGGTTCCGATTCAATTTCTGCGAATGATGAGGGAATAGTCACAATTGATTTTTCCGTATTTCTAAAGGGAGCACCTGGGGTGTACATGGACCATTGGACTGAAGACGATTCAAGCGAAGTATCTGCCGACTTAAGGCCCATGTGGCTGATTGACGGACAACATAGGACGAGAGGCCTTGCTCAAAGTGAAATCGGGAGCCAAATGGAAATACCAATAATTCTGTTCACTGATGAGTTTTCATTGAATGAATCTGCGAAAGTTTTCGCAGAGATAAATACCTTACAAAAACCATTAGCTCCTCTCCACACACTCTTCATGCAACATCGATTTAGCATTCCTCAAGATGGAGGTAAAAGAGACTTCAAACCTTGGGATGAAAATGATGATTCAACATTTGATTCAAGGCAAAATAACCTGGCATACGAGTGCGCTGGATGGCTAGCAACGAACGAAGGTGGTCCATTGTTCAACCGAATTAAATTCTTAGAGGCCAACCAGCCTAGATTCACAATAATCAAGGCCAATTCATGGGTTGACTACTCAAGATATTGGTTCAAGTCCCAACCTTACCCCCTCTTGGTGACATGACCAATGAGCAAATATATCAAGAGGTTGAAAATTACTTCACTGCTTTCGTAAACACATGCAATCACAATGAATGGCCGGAAGAAGAAGTCAAAAAGCGCAGATGGTCATTGGATTCAAGAAACAAAGGATTGCTTCAGATGCATTCAACTTCGAGGGTGTTGTTGGATATTTACGGAAATGTTTGGGAAAAAGCAGTCAGCAAATTGATGGCTGAAGATCGAAATGAAATTCCAATAAGTGTGAAAACTTTCGAAAGCGTTTTGAAACCTCTGTATTGGGTTGATTGGAGAGATGCTGACCTTTTGGATGCGTATCATGGCAGCGGCGAGGTCCCAAGAACTGCTTTGAGAGTTTGGATGAAGGCGGCTATAAAAAATGGCGAATCTTATTCGCACAAACAAGTCATGTCGAGAACTATCAAATCTAAACCTGGCCAGGGGATTTTATCTCCTCCAGAGGATTCTCCAATTATCAATTCAACTCCTGAAAAGAAATGGCCGACTTCCGATGTTGGTGGTGAGTTAATTTTGACCTCGGTACGGCCGGAGCATGCCTTAGCAACAGCACGTTGGACTATAACCGACCCGAATGATCGAGAATATGGGCCTTCCGGTGGACATAAAGTGCAAGCTAAAACAGAGGGCGTCTCAGCACACAAACTAAAGTGGGAAAGTTGGATGGACAACGTTGACTTCATCAAAGTGAAAGTGCAGTGGTCAAATGTGAATCCTCCCAACGCCAGTCACGTAATCACTCTGAGAAAGCCCCGCTCTGGGTCTACACAGTAATTCTTGTGATCAATTCATCGGTTTCTCGAGAAGTTATCCCTGAAGAGTTGGTTAGATCACTCAGCCATTCAACAGAACTCACTCCTTCTGCTTCTCCAGGTTTCGGGACGTCATCAAATCTGAAGAATTTAAGTCCGTCTCTGGCTAATTCAAATGAAAACCTGTCGTCATTGCATGCCTCTCCCCGTAGGAGAATACGCCTTTCCAGTAACTCCTGAAATTTGCGTTTCTCTGAAGAGGTTCCTTTCAATGAGTTTTGAATTGTGTTCACCAATTCCAATGTTGTGATACCTTGGTCGCAGTGGAGAATTAAACTGGCCAGATACCCGTCTTCAAATCCCGGTGGGATTGATACCTGTTCAACGCCATTTAAATGATGAATTCTATCCGGTGTGATTGTCGACTTGATTTCGATAACGAGCCTGGTGTAGAGTAATCTAAAATCTAACTTTTCTCTTGTTTCTCCTTCCCAACCTTTCAGAATCTCGAGTTGACGACTGTGATTATTCGAGTTCCCAACTAACAATCTCAAAACAAACAATTCACCCCATGCTCCTGCAATTTCTTGTAATGTTGGTGGTTTTTTCGGCCTTCTCATCAATTCTTCTACATCATCAAGAACAGAAATTAAGTTCGAAGCCGAAAATTGACCGGAGGGTTCTTCCTCGTGTAGACAATCAAGAATCAACGAGAGTAAAGGCGCCTTTACTTCATCATCTGCTCGTAAAATCAAGCAGTTGTTCAGAACTCTTGTACCTCTTCCAGGTATGGTTAATTGTTGGGTAGGTTTCAGTATAATCTCGATGTGTTTGTAACTTCGACTCGGCACTCGGTCTGTAATGTCTCGTAAGAATAAACCCAATGAGCCATCAAAATATTTTGCCAAATAGGCATTTGTTTGAGGAACTGGCCTGATTGTAATGGACTCTGCGCTCGGAGGAGTGGACATAACCCCCATAGTTGTTTGAAAGAATTATCGCCGGTCATTTGATTACCACATTAGTTTTCATCAACAGGTTGTAAACCTCTTTGCCTGATGATTGCAGGATCCAGAAGTGTATTCACGCCTAAGCCATATTGCGGCCCACCACGAGGAGCAAATCCAGCGAAAACTGGTACTGAAAAATCCTCTTCCTCACCCGGAGGGATTTCAATGAAAAAGCGATCACCTGGCTGTAATTCAACAAGTTCCCTCCTCCATTTGCCTAATGGATTGTCTTCGTCGGTATCGGTGGGGTCAAAAATACGATCGCATACGTAATTTGGCTGCAAGTTGTAGAATACAATGAGAATGTCGTCTATACCGTATTGACGAACATACGAACTCCTAGCATCATCATTTTCTTCATGCCAATCAATGTCTTTATCGAGGAAATAATCGCCCCGATATGTCCCATGAGCAGCCCCACCAACAATTGGGCCGAATCTTCCAAGGATTGATTCCCTAGCCTGCTCTGAGGAAGTTGGTTTGCTAACTGTGAGTTCTCTTTTCCTCTTCATTTGTTTATTTTCATTATTGCGATATTTATGCTTGGAATCTGTGGAAGGTTACTCGAAGTAATCCAATCCTTAAGAAATCGGGCATAATCAGCAAAGAATCCTGCGTTGCGGTGTTTCTGCACTTCATATCCTCTAGTAAAGATATGACTGCATTTGCAGGAATATTTCGGTACAGTTTGGCTCTGTTGTGTACTTCTTCGGCCCGTATTCTGTAGAGTCTTTCAAACTGTGTCAAACGATTTCGATTCGCTCTGATGGCATCCAGCTAAACGTCGGCTCTTTCAATAATGCTCTTCTCCCACTGTACCCGCTTGCATTGTCAAAATTTACGAATCTACTTTTGCTGGGGCTGGTAGCACGGAATTGCCGACTGTTCCTTAACTCTAACAAAATCTCATCAGGCCTTAGGTTCCTAAAAATCGCATCTTTAATTTGGACACGCAGATGTTTGTCCGCATCCGCAATATCTCTGAACAAAACACGAATACCGTCCTGAATGTAAATCGAGATTAAATCGATGTAGGATTTTTTGTGCCCAAACCAACGACCCATTTGGAGAACTGTGTCGCCCATTGGCATTCTTGCAGTTCTTCCGAAAAATGACACACATAATCCCTCGATTGTCAGGCCGCGCGATAATATTTGACCACCTACGATTATTGCGGCGCGTTTTGTCTTAATCTGCCAAGGATCATCATCATCATAGTAAAGTCTCATTCCATTGTCTCCACTGTTGATTAGGTAGGTATAAGGCGATCCAGGATAATTGTTGTAGGGCGCAATATCTTGTTTTATTGGTTTTTCAGCGATTTCAATTGCCATGTTGATAAAATGATGAATCTGAGCGAAGTTAAGATGAGGGGTTGTGGGCATCAACCTCGTAGTTCGGTATTTTGATCACTCCACTTTCTCATGAATGGGTGTTGAGGAGGTGAATTATCTATGTCGAAACTTTCCCAACTTAGTTTCATTTTTTCCCAAGCAAGCTCAGTAATACTTCTCTATGAGCATCTGATGCTCGACCAAGCGAGAAAGATGAATCATAACCGCATGATGAGGGTAATTTGAGGAGATTTCTGATATCTGAGGCAATGTTCCCGAGGAGTCATTCGCCCTCCAGTGATTCCACCATTTAACCCCAGCACTGACAACAAAATCAGTCAACGAATCAATTAAACTTGGAGGAATCGGTCTACTACCGTCTCTTACTTGTTGAAGGAACAATCTTTGAGCATCGTCATTCGACCTTTCGTCTTCGTAATAACCTTCGTTGCCAGATATTCCAGGATACCATATACCCAAGTCACGTCCTGTCTCATCTTTTTCATAATGCGGCCACTCATCGCGGCCAATCTGATTAATCAAGAATTCATCATACTGCCAAAACACGTCATAAGCCCCAAGATAGCTTCGTGTGACTTCTTGGCCATTGATTTCTTCAGAGAATGGTTCCAACAACCAGAAGAAATCTTTTGGATACCCTATCAGTTGGTTTGGGTCTGAACTTAAACAAGCTTGAGGGGGTTGCTGTGTATGCAGCGTAACAGTTGCGAGGGATTGTTTCTCTCAACTCGATTAGGTGCGCATTAATCTCTGAGGGCCTCATTCCAGGAGGGTTGTTGTTCATGCTAGCAGAATCAGCTTCGTCATCCAAAATGAGAGTGGGGAAATCCTCTGTGAGATCATATCTTCCAACCCTTTGGCAGGCCTCTCCTAAATCTCTAACCTGTTGAATCAAATCTCTTAGGTGATTTTGCTCCTTTTTCATCACAATGATCGTGACATATTGCTTGCGTTCTCTGAACATTTTCTGGGTTTTGAATGTTCCAGTGTAACCAAAGTCAGTGTGTCCAAAATCGTTTTTGAATGTAGGAGAATGTATCCCTGTTCTTGTGTTTATTCCATTTTGCAGGTTAAACGCATCATTTACTCTTTTCTGGGTTTGCTTCCTTAATGAATCCTTATCGCCGGCAAGAATAATGAACAATTTGTATCCTGCAATAATCCCCATTGAAATTAGATTAATCATACTCGCCGTTTTACCGCTCTGTACCATCCCGTATACCAGTCCTTGACGATTTGAATCCCCCCAATCTGCTGGATTGTTGCATCTCCAGGATATGTATAGTATTCTCCCGAATATCGTCGAGAACCTGCACATCAGTAATGCCGGTTCGTCTTTGAACAGATTTGTAAAACTCATTCTGTCTGTATGTTTCAGGGTCTGCTGCATCCATCCAACCATGATTCTGGTATTCCGAAAGTGGTCCTGGATTACGGGGGTCTGTAGCAAACGCTTCTGTAAAATCTTCATCGCCGTTATCATCTTCCCAATGGGCAGGTGCAGCACACCCAGGTTGTGGAAATCTCTGCAGCAATTCAGCCTTCATTTCATCTGAAATTGGATAGCCATTGATTGTATCGAGTATTTGTTGATAATCGGTGTATGCAATGGCATTGTACATGAACTGTAAACCAGTAACGTAAGCAGAGATATCCCCAGTCATGCTATCCCGTCCTTTAACAAATATACGATCCGGGTTGATCAAGGTTCCTCCACTAAATCTAAAGATCGTGGCGATACTTCCAAACCATGGGCGAGGATTATCTTCATGTTGGTGAGATGTTCGCTGGCGTGGGCGGTTTTCGCCTCGGCCTGGAAGGCCCTCCGTCCAAAGAGTGGGAGACTGAATTCCTCAAATTCGAGGAGACAGGGTTCAGGGTTGTCTGGAGCAATCAGTGGGAGCCGGGCAGCAGCAAGCAATGGGCCTCCACCATCTACACCGAGCGGTTCGGAAAGGAGGGGCATGATGGCGGCGATCTACACAATTTTACCAGTACTGTTGAAGCCACACACCAGATTCCACAACTCGATTTATTGGTCGGCGGATTCCCCTGCCAAGACTATTCTGTGGCTCGCACGGTATCTGGAGAGTTGGGCATTCAAGGAGAGAAGGGGAAATTATGGCAACCAATCTGGCAGATAATCAGCAGAAGTCACGCCAAGGGTACGCAACAGCGCCCCAAGGTCGTGCTACTCGAAAACGTCCCACGATTACTGAATTCTCCAGCAAATGCCCGTGGATTGAATTTTGAACGAATCATCAGACGCTTGCTCTCAATGCGATATGAAGTAGAATGGAGAGTCATTCATGCCGATGATTACGGATTCCCGCAACAGCGCAGTCGTGTGTTCATTCTCGCTTATCGAACTCCCGGCCCAGGAGGAGGAGATGCAGGAAGTGAGATAAATGGACCACAGAACTTTGGCATTCCGCATCGAAAAGGGATTCGATATACAGGACCACTTCACAGGTGGGTTTTTGGTGATTATTCTGGAACCAACAATTCGGACTGGGAGATTGGGCCATTTGCAAAAGGCATTTCCTGCTAAATTTCAAGACTTCAAACACATGGAATTGCCAGATTTTGACTATTGGAGCGATAAAAAATCTCCCTTTGGCACTGCCGGTTATGCTTGGGGATATAGAAAAGGAAAGAGGCAGTTTTGCTCATGGAAAGCCATCCCCATTAAGGAAGAGTCGCGAACCATTCGAGATATCATGGTTCAGAAAGGTGAAGCCGATTATGACGAATCCTACGAGGTTGACGAGGCCGAGCTAAAGAAGTGGAGGTATGAGAAAGGCCAAAAGCGCGAGTTCCGAATTCGCAAGACTGACCTGGAAAAGCATCCCGAATTAGCGGAATTATATTCCAAATGTAAGAAGTCGAAAGACCAGAAAGTCTGGAACAAACATCGAGCAGACTTCGAGAAGATTCTCGGTACAGATGGATCATACAACTATGATGAAGGAGCAATTGCATTCCCCGATTCAATTGACAAGCCATCCCGAACTGTGGTAACTGCAGAGATAGGTAAGTCAGCATCTCGTATGCGCCACCTCATCAAGCACGATGACGGAACTTATCGCACACTGTTTCCTCTTGAGACAGAACGCCTCAACATGTTCCCTGATCATTGGACAAAAATCTATGATGAAAAAGGGAAGAAAATCCCTGATTCAAAGCGTGGTTTCATGATGGGTAATGCATTAGTTATCGGCATTATTCAGCGCTTGCGTGAGCCAATCAGGGAATTGATTCGTCGCAGGAGTATCTGAGGTGAGCTTTACCAAAAACTCAGTCTCTTTTTCATTAATATTCTGGTCATTTGAGAATTCGCTAACGAGTAAGTTAATCACGGTTTGAACCCGATCATGAGGTATTGGATTCATGCTATGTTGTACATTGACTCTCGGATCGCCGCCAATTTCTTCGAAGGTCTTTGGTTCGGGGAAGTCCCGGTACCAATCATAAAACGCCTTTCGCATCTTCTTGCCCTCCTTTGTATAGTCATCAATACGATTGATTCTTCCAATTCCCAAAATTCTCTTTCCTTTGGTTGATTTACTCTTTGCGAGGCTACAAATTAGATAGTCTCCCACATCGATACGAGTTCCGTTTGGAATCGAACGAGGATATTCATAACATAAGCCATCTATGTCATCATAGATTGACTCAGGGTTTTGCAGGACCAGCCAAGCTGAAAGCCCGGAAATCATCAGCCTCCGTCGATTGTTCTGTATCGGTTCACTTTCGATGAAGCGAAGATATCGATTCACTACCACTTTTGCATCTTCATCTTTAGCGAAATAAAGTGTTTTTTTCCTGATTTTCCAGTTATTAATGGCCCGGAAATTTTCGCGTAAAGTTTGTTCTCCTTAGGCCCTCCAACCTTTTTCACCTCCTTCACTGAAACACTATGTCCACATTCTGTCTCAAATGAAGTATTGTGGTCTTTTGGCAACTCCATGGTAGTTCCGGAATACACAGGTGATTGATTTACTGGTTTCGGTATTATCAAATCCTTTGGAAGATCCACCTCAATATCCCGATCTAATTTTTTTGCAATATGGTCATCATGATCCAGTGTATACCATGCACGGAAATGAAATGTTTCGTTTCCTGCATCCCATTCGATATCGATGAATTCCCAGAACGGAATCAATCTTTCAATGGCCGGTCCGTTTAATCCGTGAGCCTTGCGTTGTTCATTTCGAACGTATGTTTTATGGAAGGCTTTCGAGAGCCAGTCTTTGACGTCATTTCCAAAATGTAACCGCATCACTGGACCTAATTTGGGAAGCGGTAATGTGGTTATGTGAGCTTCGTGAGTGGTTTTCTTACCACCTTTATGTGCGATTACAATCGAAGCTACTGAATCAGGGTGTTTCTTGCTACGGTGAGGAAATCTCTCAGTGATATTGAAAAGTGTCTCACGAACCCAAATCGGAAGAACTGTACATTTGTCATCAAACATGGCACCGTCCATTTTTTTCCTCCACAAAGGAAATTTGACGTCGCTACGCTCACTTGGCACGATTAACCCCTAGTGGTCTTTGAATAATGATTTTGTCCTCAGATTCACTGTGAACACATAATTGGAATTTACCTTCTAGTCCAACCAATGTGGGACTTAGCTTTTAAAATCTATACAAAGTTTTGACTTGAATTTTTTAATTTGGAGATCTTTCAGAAGTTGATGCACTGCAGTGAGGTTGTACGGTAGGGAAGGCTGCACCCGAGGATAATAAATACACTCGACAAGTTGACAATTCATGGGCCTCACTCTTCCCAAGACCACCCCCGGCTGGATCTACTGCATCCGCGAACAGGACTACCTCGACCAAACGTGGGGCCGCTACGTGAAATTGGGCCTGACCGCCCGCACCGTGGAACAGCGAATCCGTGAACACCAAACCGGCAACCCGCGCCGTGAAACGTCCGAATACGACATTCAACTCGAACTCATGCACTACGGAGAAAAGTACCTCCACCACTACTTTGCTGCGGACCGCATTGGCGGTGAATGGTTCGACCTCAACAACCAGCAGGTCATGGCCGACGTGGCTCCCATCCTGCAAACCCTCCAGTCTGAAATGGCCACCAGGGCTGCGGATTTCCGAGCCTGGGAGGACCTGAAGAACGTCGTGAGCAGCGGCAACGAACGTGCTCCCACGCCCGCAGAAACGGCGCTCCACGAACAATTCGTGGCGGCCGAAGCGGACTACAAAATCGCTGAAGCCCTCCACTACGTGCACGACCACAACCTGCGAGCCATGATCGGTACGCACGACGGACTGGAAGGGGCGCTCACCCTCACCGAAGTCACCGGTTCAGAAACGCTTGACAAAACGGCCTTCATGGCCATGCTGACCCCAGCACAACTCGCCCTTTGCGACGAAACGAAGACCTCAATCAAAGGGTCGCTCAGCATGAAAGGTACCCTCGCCCTGAAGGCGGCCAACCCGGCAGTCAATGCTGCTCTCAAAGCAGCGAAAGCGAGCGTGACCTCCAAGCCGGAACTGAGCAACCTGACCGCTACACCCTCGGACTGACCCCGGCCATCAAGCACGAGCACATGCTGTTCTTGCAAAGCAAGCGCCCTGAAAGTGGCAGAATGGGCTTGCCTTCAACTCAAAGCCCAACTGGTCGCATCGCTCGGCACGGACGACGCCATCACCGGCATCGTTGCATGGAAGCGCACAGAAGAAACGACAACATCGTTGAGTGTGAAATTGGCCAAGGAACACTTCCCCAACGAGTACCTCGCCTGCATGACCCCGCAACCAAACTCGGTTCGGGTAAACGTGCACGAGGGAAGGAAATACCTCCCCTGAATGCACCAGCATGCTCAGAATGCTTGATTGAACCTTGGATGCTTCAAATACTCTCGAAGAACAAGAACCCCGCATGTCACACAAATTGGACCCCGTTCTCGATGCCGGATTGCGACCTGAAGCGACGTTCATGAAATCTCGTAGCGGAGAAAAATGGGGCTACGTCGACGAGTTCAAACACGAATTCGGCCCCTCTTGCTGCATTTTTGAAACCGATGAGGAGGGTTCGTTTCTCCAACTCACCCTCATTCATGAAGAAGCGATTGAAGAGAACATCAACGAGCTTCTTGAGGTGATGAACTTGATGAACGGGGCTCAAGAACAGATGCGCTTCTTCTTCAACACGAAGACCGGCAAAGTTCAGGCCAAGCGGGAATTCATCGTGGGCGGACGGAAAGCCGACGACATCAAGGAGATGGTGTTTGAACGCTACGACCGCATGAAGGATATCTTTGACGACCTCATTTGGGCCTTCAAGTGGCGACTGAAGAACACCGGGGACCGGGACGAACTGTTCGAAGCCCTCGTCGACCGTAACATCGGACGAGCCAAGCAACGGGATCGGGACAAGAACCGCCTGGACTTTGACCCCGCTTACCACTGAGCAAAACAGGATGCGCAAGAAGACCGGCCGAATTCCGTAGCGCCGGCGACGCTGAGCGATCACTCCTCTTCGTGACTGTACGCCTTCTCAACCTCGCCCATCGGACCGGCGAAAAACACCACGCTCAGGCCCGCCATCACGAAGAGCATGAAGAGCACCTCACCCGCACTCACGTCGCCCAGCACCACGCCTGGCCCAATTTGGAACCCGACGAAGAAGAGCAGACCGAAGTACACCAGGGCCTTGAGCGAGAAGAGTCGAGACCATTGGACGCGCCGTTCTTGCTGTTGAATGGACGGCATCGCCCACACGACGGCCCCGGCGACCAGAGCGGCCAGCAGGGTCACCAAGAGCACGAGCAGACCGCCCACGCCCTCAAAGCCGGTGCGACCCGTTTCGAGCATGGCCGTTTCCATGCGCAGGACCATGAGACCCATGAAGAGGGTCAGCAGCATGCCGAGAACAAAGGCGATGGCGAGCGGGCGTTGTTGTTTTGTTGATTGATTCATGATTCAAACCTCCTTGTTGACGAGAACAATGCGTTTTCCCATCCCGTCCCGAATGCGCTTCACCGTACCGTCGTACTCCAACTTCGCCAGGGTGCGACTCGTCTTCGACGCCGTCCACTCCAACGCTCGGCTGAGGTTGGACTGCCAGCATTCGCCGTCGTTGGCCCGCAGGTGGTCAATCACCGCTTGCTCGTCGCTGGGACGGTGCGAGGCGGTGGTCGTCTTGGACGAACTGGACTCGGCGGCAGGCTC
>JAYQHX010000013.1:0-6729 GCA_038141355.1 Methanobacteriota archaeon
CCTGAAATAGTTTAGAGAGTACCGAGCATTTCATTCTTGTATCAATGTGTCGAAAGAGATAATGACGGACAAAGTCTGCTAACGCCTCTCGGTTTTTTGAGTAAATGATGTCTTCAGTCATGTGGAATATTACATCCTCGAATTTTCTTAAGATTCTGGCAGAAAAAAAAACCGCGACTCCCTATTTTCTTCCTTACCAAACACTTTGTTTGTACTTTTTACCCTCTCTAGATTGATGCACCAAACTGATTTTGGAGCATGATACTTGACACACTCGTCCCAATTCGGTTCAATTTTTGTTGTCTTTTCTGTTGGATTTCTTTTTCGCCTGGTTTCTAAATAGAGAGGAGCCATAATTTGGTCATCTTCTATGGAAATTTGAAATTTCTCACTTGTAGATACCTCATCCAAACTGCCACCTAACATATAGAACACCCTGAATATTTCAAGAGAGCCTGTGTCTGGGTTCTTCGGCCATTCTTGATATGTCCGGATAGGCTTTTCATTGAGTTTGGCTCCCATCAAATTCAGTACCAAATTATCAGTCAACTCCGCAAGAGAGATCTCTAGTTCGATTGAATCTATGTCCTCTTGGGTTGATCACTTCGAATACTTTCCCAGATATCTTTGGATTCTCATTGGTCTCGGTGCCAACTAATTTCGGAGAAAAAATGGGCAACTGGAAGAGTTGGTTTGTAGAATAAGTGATGTCAATTCCAAATTCTTTCTCAAGTGATCTAAAGCCCGAATTACCAGGGAAAAAAATCTTTTTCACCAAATGGTTGTTTCTCATAATTTTCAAGGTATTCCGCATTTTGACTAACAGTAAGAAAGTCGAAATCCTGATTCCAATAACTGTTTTCAAAACAAAACTCACACTTGACGAGTATGCGTCATTAATGAAATCAAAGTTGTAATCTAGTTTACAGAGCACACTTTGATCATAGTAGTCATTTTCAGTCAACATCGCTTGAACGGTATCTCTGAATTCCTCTTCGTCCAGGAAAGTGATATATTCTTCGTAACTCATTCCAATAGGGAAATTGGGATATCCGTAATTATCTCGATGTTTTCTTGAGTATCCGTTGCCGTCCATTGTGTTATTTTATCGTAAACTGCTTTGAGATTTGCATTGCTCAGAGAATATTTGTTCTGAATCCGCCCATGGGATGTGAAAGGTGTTGAGATATCTTCCTGGAAGGGCCTCTTCTGCCGAGCCCCAAGGGGTTTCGAAGTTAAAGTGTATATAGAATTCAATGGAGACATTGAAGATTGAGATCCCCATTTCTTTTGAATTGTGTATAAATTCATCCTGTTCGGTGCCAGATGGATAGGAGAACCCACCAATCAGGTCAAAGAAAGCATGAATTGTTTTCAATAATGTTGTTTTTCCAACCCCATTTAAGCCGACAACTATCGGTGTTGATCGGTCTTCCCGTTCTCCATCATTGGTGAATTCTATCTCTGTGGGTTTATCGTGTCCCCAATTTGAATGTAAAAACTGAATTTTGATGTTCTTCCACCCCAGTTCATCGAAAGAGGTCGGAGGCCAAATGTCTGATGAACCCATGGTTCTGTGGTGTTACAGGTTGAATTAAATGTTGAGGAACACCTACAAGGGATTCAACATAAAGCCGTTGAATATCAAAAATACATGTTAATGGGTTTTCAGTGGCCCCTATCCATGCCTACCCATAGCAACGACGTCATGTACAAGGGAGCCCCTGTGTACAACAGCCCGTTATGGGAATCAACAAGGTAACTTAGACTCCTCATTCTTCCTCAGACTTGATGTCATTGAACATCTTCTTCATCGTTGGATTGTTGTGAGTCAATTTCTTAATTGTAAGACCCTGAGTTTTGTTGTTCGCATGGCGAAGTTGTTCACCCGAGGTGGTCAAACTTTTCTTGATTTTCTCCCAGCTTTTTGATAGTCGCATCAATGTCTTTGATAGCCATCTCGTAGTATTTCTTCGCCGTTTCGTAGTTCTTCCCAAACGCAGCCTGGAAGTTAAGAAGATCGTTTTCGAAATTCTCAACATCAATGTTTTTGCTTCTTTGAATGGCCAACTCACTTCTCATTTCAAGGGATTTTCGAGCCTCGTTTCGAATGATCGACAAGATGAACATGAATTCTTGAGGGCGAACGACGTACATCTTCTCGTACTTGTGGGACATGTCTACTGGGCCCGAGTTGTACAGTTCGTTTTCAGGCTCAAGCATTGACACGAGGACGGCATACTCACAATTCTTCTTTTTCCGGTCCTTGTCCAACTTGGCAAGGTGTGATTCATTGGTTTGCCCTTTCGTTCCTTCCATCTTGTCTTTCATCTCAAACATGATGGAAATGTACTCAACACCATTTGGGTCATAATCCCTGAAGATATAATCCCCTTTGTTCCTTTGCCCTCTTCTTCATCCTTGACACTCTCGTTGTCCTTCTCAAAGTATGCGTGTGGGGAAGGCAGTTGCCCGCACGAGGTTAAATTGATTCTCGCACCAACTGCTCTAATTTCTCACCGATTTCTTTGACGGACATTTTCAATTTCATGTCCTTCACGCGACCAATTTCTTCGTCTTTCAAGCGAATCATGTCATCTTTCGCCTTTACCTCGGCGAGGTTGGTTTTTTTCCATCTGCTTAATTTCAAAACTCTTTTTGCGTCTCGGCCAGTTCAACTTGCTTTTGAGATCAAGAACCTCCTTCTCGAGTTCATTGGTGGCTTGGGAAACCGCCAGTTTGGTTTCTGTCTCTGCTGCCGTTTTCTCATTTTTCAATCGTTCAACCTGCTTTTCCTTTATAGAGCTTCTTGAATTGGCGGCTGAAACTTCACTTTTTGCAATCTCTATTTCACGAGCGTGCTGTTCAATTTGGTGTTGAAGGTTCGAGATTTGTTTGTCTTTTTCAGTCGCAATGTTTTGTTGTGCAAGTTCAACCTCGATCTTTGTGTTTCGAGTCTTGATCTTTGAGTCGTTGGCTCAATTCAGTTTCAAACTCTTGGCCACGGATTTGGTTCACAATGTCGGTATAACCTGAGGCATCCATCTCAAAGACGGAATCGCATTTTGGACACTTGATTTCCTTCATGCTTGTTCACCTGCCATGACAGTATTTGAAGTGTGTTCGAGTGGACTTCCGATTTTGATGCACCACTGGCGGTACTCGGTTGCAATATTCTGAAGCGAGATTGGCGTTTCCTTATCCACTTCCGTTAGCAGAATGCCTGGCTCGCCGGGAACAAATCGCTCCTCGAGGACCTTCTGTGCATAGAGCGAGCTGGCTTGAGGGTCCTTGGAGATGGCATCCTCGCCTGGGGCAAACCGTCCTTTGACAACAAACCGAGCGTAGAGGTAGGCGTAATGGCCTGAAGTCGCGATGGTTTGCTCAATCAATTCATGACCCGAACCGACGATCTCGAGAGCGTACTCGTAAGACCACCAGGGGTCCTCAGCGATGACGCTTTCAGCCTCAGGCCATGGACTGCCGCTCAGCGCAGCTAATGACCACGAAGAACGCCCATTCCGGCCCGTCAGGGGCCGCGAGATTGTTTTCTTGTGTGCCAGTTCCCCCTCACGGTTGGTCCACTTTCCGTTGGCCAACCAGATTCGTTCGAGGTCTTTGAATGCCCGATATCCGGGTGTTCGGGCTCGGAAGGATGGCTTGTAGTCCGCAGTATCTTCAAAGATCTCTCGTTGGCGGAGACCTTCGGCGTTCTGTTCAAACGCATCCCACGTTTGCTTGTACTCTTCGTGCTTCTTCAATGCAGCCTCATAGGCTTCTTGCGCTTCTTTCTTGTCTTGGTCCGTAATCTCCATTCTCATTCCTCCTTCCAGTTGTTTGCTTCAATCGTCATCAAGAGACCGTCGTTGTAATCGATGGTCATTTCAACGTCGTTATTCATGTGCAGGCCCACGATTTGCTTAGCACATTCAACCAGGGTCTCAGTGAGCGACCCCGTAATCTCCTTGCTGGCGCAGCTGAGTGCTGACCAGATTACTTGCCATTCTTCTGTCGTTATCTTTTTCAACATCTTATCATCTCTAAATCCGTGCCCCATCGGCTGATTCCTCGGATTGGTATGTGGCAGATATATTGAGTCCAATGCAATCTGTCGTTTTGAATGTAATTTTTCCGAGCGTATAGTCTATTTTATCAGAAAAAGGCACATTCAAATACATGTTGAATAGAATTGAATGTGTGGCCCCTATCGCGCGCACGAGGATGATGACCTCGATCCTCAATCAGAATTCCTGCAGCTAACAGAGTGGGCGTTCATCGAAAAATACAACCTCGAAGACCATCCGTTGTTTTCGGAAATTGTTGATCCGGATGAGGAGTATCCTGAATATGTGATACGATTGCTTCCGATGCTAAGGGAATGCTGCACAAACATGACAGAAGGTGATTGGCAATATCCTGCTGTTGCCATCATGAATAGTCCTAGAAAAACCAATTCCACTGGATTTGGACTCGACAAAATTTAAATCTGTTTTTGATACTTGCCGTTATTTCATACCTCAATCAGGACAAATGGACGTCTGACGATACGAGATACATCTACGTTGAGATGTGTACAAAATTCTGCGTGAATGGCTGACCTCAAACACTGAGGTGATGGAATTCTTTGGCCAGAATGAGGAGATTAAATCGAGAAGAGTATCAGGAGTTTTAGTCCAAAGTGTGGTGTTTGAAAAGGTACAGTATCTAGAATCAATCAAAAAATCAATGAGAATGGTTGTTGAAGACTTTTTACTCGCTCAATCTTCAACAAATCTGTGGTGAATATGGGATTGATTCTTTGGATGCAGTTCAAACTCGCTTCTTCAAAACCATGTCAGAATGGCTCGATTTGGCCCAAAGTCACGATATTGACCTGTACTTTAGAAATCCTGAGAAAGAATTTGATGGCATATTTTCACGTGGATACAAGAGATTTGCAGAATGGGATCCAAGATACCGCCTCATGATTTATTCATCGTTGATACGCGGGACTTATGCTCAAAATTGTCAAATGTCCTTTATTTTCGATATGGATATCAAACTTCGATTAAATGACCTAATCAGATTAGGTCATCGCTGCTTAGAGGACAGTGATGTCAATCAGGATTTCAATTATTTCGAGGTGGGTGAATTAATTTATGAATTTCAACATCTCAGCCAAGTCGCGTCGTTGTTTCTAGAGTCAACTTGTAAAGATGTGTTGCATCATTGTTCTTCTTCGAAAGAATTCACAACGGACCGATGGGCAGATACATCAACATCTCCTATGGTCGTTCAATCTCTTCAAATACGCTGTTGTGATGTCAAGCCTTGATCGCCCCGCCCAAATCAAGTTTGAAAAACATGCTGCAGGCCCTTGAAATAACAGATTTGCAGGTTACGAAGACAACGCAAAATATGCAGAGTTATGCTGCCTTATTGAAAGAAATTTAGGAATTGGCTATTGATTCAATCAGCCAGAAAAAAACAATTGGTGTTTCCGTTGTAACCAGGAAATACGATGCAGTTAGAGCAAATCAAATGGCTCTCTATCGCCTCTTCGGAATTCCCACCCAAATCCCATCTCAAAAGAGAAGAGGGAGAAAAAAACCGAGGTTCTTTTCTATCATTCGAACAAGAATTTCGCAAAAATCGAGGCTGAACTCAACTACCTCCCGAAGTCATCGAACACGGTGATGAAACTGTTCAGCAATTCGGGATGTGTGATCTTGGCACCTTACCTGAATCTCATTGCGCTAGCCCATGTCGTTCAATTTGCAAAATGCATGAATTCCTTCGGTGGGTATTCCGACGATGAAGTAATTTATGATATTCTCTCAGAGATTCAAAATATATGTGGTTTACTCGAAAAATGGGGATACAATCATTCGGAATGGAGATTAGAAGAGGTTTTACGCCTTTTTTGTTATTATGACTCGGAGGGTTATCTCCAAATTCATCACAAAATGAGTCGAAAGGCTGTTGTTGAAATGCAGGTCAAATTAAAGGAAATTTATGACGAGAATTTCCGAAAAACACTTCATTTCCCATGTCTTATCCCATCTACATTGTCACCATATTTTGGCTGATCATCAAAATAGGTTGATCTCAATGTATCTGCCCCATGAGATGAAATATTTTCACCCTGGCGTACCAACCGTGGGTACAGAGTTCTGCAAAGATTGCGAGCCTGGGAATCCATGCAGCAATGGCCACCTTTACGTAATTCAATTGCGTGATGAAATCGGGCAAAAGTACGAAAATAAATCCGAGAAAGGATACCTCTACGTCGGGAGAAACTGGCGTTTCCGTTGAGAAGAGAGGACGAATGAATTTTACAAGAAAGGATGGTTCTTATGTTGACCCTGATGACTTGTTTTTAGACCGGAAAAAACCCTTAGATGAACAAACGTGGCCGGAGGATGGTGACTGGGAATACGACAGCAAATCAATCCCACTCATTCGAGGTTACTTCTGGAGATACCGTCCAGATTTGGTGCTTTACGAGAATCCAATCCAATATGACAGGGCAGATCCAAACAAATTGGAACGACTCGAGGGTAAACTTGCCGATAAATTGCGAAACAAGGGTTGGAGAATTGTCAATGGGGTAAGCTGGAAAACCGGAAAGAATGACGATTTTCCTTAGGATGTGGGCATGGACTCAAATTCGTTGATAAGTGATTTACTTATGATCACAAGGGCTCTCGTAAACTCCCTTGGATAATCTGCCTGTACACTAGGGTTCGC
>JAYQHX010000014.1:0-21210 GCA_038141355.1 Methanobacteriota archaeon
AAACGAAGGTTCTCTTTTTGAGGCAAACATCGTCCACCATAGAGGAACAATGAGTAACGAAAGATATCTCGGATTGTGCCTAAAATCGATGATGGTTTGAACAAGACTATGGCCACTATTGTTGGCTTCAACAATCCACAATGCTGCAATCCATCCACATAACAGCCAACTCAAACTTTTCCATGCCACATTCAAGGTGCTACATAACGTACCATCAACCTCTTCAGTATTCGTTTCATCAGCGGAAAACACCATCATCCCCAAATGAACAAACATCAGCCAAGCATAGACAGAACAGAAGATGAAAATGATGAGCCAGTCAAGAAATGACACCTCAGATATTCGAATTCCGTTTTGACCCAGAATAAAAATGCATGAAAAATAGGCTAAAATAGGTATATAAGGCCTAATTCGGTTCTGAATGGTTGGTCTCTCAAACAAAATAAATGCCATACAAACAATGAAACTCCGGTCCAAGGCATACCTTTTGAAAGAAGGATTACCGGTACAACCAGGAAAGCCCCGGCATACCACATCCATTTTTTCTTCATCTCATTTTCACGAACAGCGTGCACAACCAAGGTGAAGAAGATACACACAAGCAAAGCGATCCACAATTCTTGGTATGCCCGACCAGTTGCTCGAATGAACGGAGGGTAAAGTGATGTGAGCGCCGTAAGTTTGAGCAGCATCGTGACCAAAAGTTGACTTTGTCAAGAAAAAAATTGAAGCAAGACTCAACATACTCAAAAAGAATCCAAAAGAAGTGCAAAGATGATGTTGTTGCGCCAAATACGGAAAATATCAAACCAATGAGGGTGTGCCATACAAGCCACTTCCGTCAGCGTCAACTGAAGTTGGTTCTGACCCGCTCTCTCCTGATCGAACTGGGCCCCATTCTAGACCAGCATCTCCGTCTTCAATCCCATCAGAAACATAATTCGCATGAAGAAATGTATCGTAACCAAGTGGGAGAGCGAGGCTTGCAAGACCATGAAATAGAATCCCGATTACGACGAGAGCCCGCCAAACCTTACGGCGTTCCATGAACAATCGAATACCAATCACATCATCATTTTTACGAAAAATACACCAAGTTTTTCAAAATTATTCAAAAATAGTGGTTCTCAGTTCTTCCTTAATTTTATTTAAGCATCTATCAAGAATTTCTAGCATGTCTTTCTTATACATATTTTCATTCAAATTCTTAAATCTCTTGGGCTTGTAGGCATTGAGTAACTTGAAAACTCCGGAATCATTTGGTATAATTATTTCATCTTGTACCATATTTTTTGGAAGTGGGAGTGATAAATTTCTATATTTCTTTTCAATTTCATCTCGGTTCTGGTTATACTTATATCCTATCAGTGTTCCGTAATCAAGGTAGTGAATGAAATAATTTGTTCGATATTTTTCTATGACTGGCCCGAGATTATCACTGTCTACATTTGAGTTATCGTATGATAGGTCATGTGAAATATAGAACGGGGAAAATTTATCTTTATTTTCATCCAAAAATTTTGGCAATATGTCTTTCAAAAATGTAAATTTTTCTTTCCCTCCAATCGAAAGTTTGTGATAGTTTCTCTTATGCTTTGCAGCATGGCTTCATTGGTCAATAAACGTTCTTTGTATGATAAGCGGGGTTCAGAGTAGTAGTCCTGCGAACATGGCTGAAGCGATTAGGCTCCAGCCGAATATCTTGTTTTGTCCCACCTTCTGATTGAAAAGTTCCAACCATCACATCTGTATACTCGATGTCTTTTTTAGAATGAAATCTAAATTGATTTTGTCCATCACCGATTCCATCAATTTTTAGATTAAACAATTCTTCCTCTATCAAATTGGCTCTAAATAAATGGTAGGTAATCAGATGTTTAACATATTCATTTTTATCATAGATTGTTTTGTACACATTAGGATTATGAATTGTACTTGATTCATCCATATTTGGTTTGAAAAATCTCAGCCCTACTTTTGAGAAAATAAATGGATATGACTCAAATAATTCATGATATTGGTTTAATTTTCTTGAGACTTATCACGATCAAATAAGCGATTTAATAGAGATACACTACTTAGAATTTCTAAGATGAGTCTAGCGCAACTAATATACGAAACAACATTAGAACCCCGGATGTTTTTGTTGAGTTGCGATAAAACATCAAATGGATTATCAATGTAATTTTCAACAGGCTTTCAACATACTTTCATCTAGATTTCTTTTAACCTCATATTTGATTTCTTCAATTTCTAAGTTCGAGAAATTCCACTGATGTGTGTTTTCAACAACATCTGCAAGGAGGGAAATGTTTGCCATTTTTCCAAAGTTTTTATTCAAATCAACTAATCTAGAAGGTTCAACATACAAGTTCACAAAATCCTTTTGATTTTCAAAGTCGATTTTATTCTTTAAATTCCTCGCATAAACGTCATAAAACGACTCTACATAGCCTTCTTTCTTATCGATATTTGTTATGCTTTCATTTAATGGAGTATCGATCAAAGAATAAACCATTGGCTCATTAAATCCTGAGTAATTAAACATTAAATCACTCGCCTTCTTTAAGTAGGATTTGTTTTGTTTTCTTTGAAGGTTGTCATAACATTCTCTGAACTGATCTTTTAAATTTCAAGACGGTCTCTTGGTCTAGTTCTGCAATATCATCACCTAAATGGCGAATCGTTTTTTCGATGAATTCCCTCCTTAAATCTTGCTCGTCATCGTCGGAGAAAGGTGATTCGCAGAAAAATTGTAAAATTGCATCCTTTGAGTTAATAAAGCAATCAGAGCTTTAGCATGTTTTAATAATTCAAATCCAAGACGTTTTTTGATTTTACCTCATCACTTTGATAGGTGATTTTTGCATGAACATTGATATAATCACTCACGAATTGATCATATTTTATTTGACTCGATTCAATAATTGGCTTAATTTTTTCTTCTGTCAGAGGACTACAGAATGTGTCTCGAATAATTTCATATGTCCAAGGGGTCACATCTAGTTTTGACTTTTTTAATCTGATGAGATGATTATTGTTTTCGAATTTCAATGTACTCAACAACATTTCTATGTAAAATTTCAAATCACTATCACTTAATTTCTTTATGATAGATAGTATATCGGGGCTCTTTTGAGTTTTTTGTGATATTTTATAATCCGTAACCAATAAGTCATTCAATTCGTAGTGTCTCAAGTAGTTTAGATTTGGAAGTTTTAAACAATAACTATGTTCTTGAATAAGAGATATAAGACTTCTTTCGAATATATTCTTCAGCCTCAAGAACATCTTGTTCCGCTTCATTACTAGGCACAAGTATCAAATCGAAGGCGTCTAACATCTTCGAGATCGGCTTTTATCCTCGTTAATATTAGCATTAAGAAATTTAGTTTGTCATAACCTTCTTTTCCCCACGGGAGTGAGTGTTCGATATTCTAAATGCGTATTCAAAATTTGTGAATAAATATCATTTGTTGCTAACTTCTTCTTTAATGAGTTAAAGTGATATTCCCTATATTCAATGCAAAGCAAATCATCAATGAGTTCTTTTGTAAAGGAAAGTATATTCTCGTGCTTCTTGCTTAACGTCGAATCTTTGATAATTCCCTCATTGTTTTTGATTCGGGTTTTTGATTGTTGATAAATGCCCAATTGAGATGGATTGAAACGTGCCATTTCTGAGAGTTCTAAGGCTTCTTTCAACATGACTGAGAACACTTGACTGCCCTGCAAGCCAGAAAAAAGAAGGTCTAATTTCCCATTAAGGTCTAAATTACTATATTTGTCATTGATTGGTGAAATTGATGGGTATTTTAGTTGACGATATTGTCTAGTAAAAATTCGTTTTAAACCCGGTTTAGTATGGAGGACGAGCATTCGCTCTTCTGCCCTTGATTGAGCAACCAACATCAAACGATTGTAATGAGTTACGTAACTTTGATCGTCTGGATGATTTAAATCTTTAATTTTAAACAATTTTGCTGAATCGACATCCTTTTCTTCTGCGAGATACGACCCAATCAAAATTACACTTTTTCGCTCTAGTCCTTTGATGTTCCAAACATTGAAGAGTTCCATTGTGTTCCAGTTTATTTCTTTTTCCATTTTCGTTTCAATTGCTCGAAGTAGTGTCTCATTAGTCACCACAAGCGAAACATTTGCTGTTTGGCTTGCTCGATTCACGACTTGCCGAATTGTTTCCTCAAATTCTTTTCCAGTTTCCGTGGGCTGTTTTAATCTCCTCCACAAATATCATTCCATCTGGATTGTCAGGTTTAACAACTATTTCTTCTAATTCCTCATCATTGGGCTCATTTGGCCAAAACCTTGCATTGTTGAAATAATTAAAGACTTCCTTACTATTCGAATTACTTCATTCAATTTACCACTTTTTGACAACTCTGTCAAGGTAAAGAGATGATGTGGTTCATAAATATGTTTTAAATCTTCGATTATAATATCAGTGAAATGCTTGATGAATTTAAAGTAATCATTCCAAACAAATTCTGTACCATTTAATGTTTGAAGATCGTCACCAGATATGATTAGTCTGTATTTTTCTTGATTTATTCTGTCCGAATTAAAAAATGACAACAGAACAATGAAGTGTGGATGTAAATCTTGAACCTCATCGACGAGAATGATGTTGTATTTTCCTTTTGATTTTTCTTTACGAATGTGGTCAAGTAACTCGTCTATGGAATATTTATCATACAGGACATGATATTTTGCATCATTTTCGTCATATAGTGTGAATGGGAAAGTATCTTTTGGAAAAATATCTATCGGTAAATTCTTTTCACAATGCTCAAAGAAAAGCATTCGATTTCTCAAAATGATTGCTAATTTTGTAATGCTTACGCTGTGCAATGAGTCAGCAACGGTTTTTTGAGGCTCAAGTCGTCTTTTTAAATCATTGTAAAATATTTCCCTTTTATTACCATCTAATTTTGCGTTTTTCGATTCAATGTAGTGATTTAGTTCAACTAAATTCCCGGTCAGCGGGTCAAATAAAAACTTTTGAAAGTCTTGAATTGCAGGCTCTATAGTCTGACATTTTGAATTCTTTAGACCTGTCAATGATTTTGTATACATCAATTTCGTTTATCCAAGAAACATCCCTAAAATCGGGAGCCCATTCTTTGAGGAACTCTTGAAGTGCAAGGACCTCAATTGAGTTAAGGTGTATTAGTTTTCTTCGTCACCAAATCCCAACCGTTGAAAAATCTCAGAATTGAGATGTTGAGGTAATGTTTCTTTTTTGATATGATTTGCAAGCGTTTTGTTCAAACAAACTATGAGAGGTTTTGATTCAATTTTCATCTTAAAATTATTTAAATGAAGATGTAACAAAATTTCAATTCCAGTGAATGTTTTTCCAGTTCCAGGATACCCGTCTAAGATGATGGTCCAGGCATGTGCCTTTGGATATGGTCCATTTGACTTTTCGTCACTGCAACTTGTTTTTTAATAATCCAACCACCTTCAATGAGTGAAACATTGAGAAATGTGTGTGTATTTGGGGTGGCGATAAGGTCCTCATTTTCGGCTATTATTGGGTAAAAGATAATATTGCCACTGCGCCTAATGAATTCAACAATATAATTATTGTATTTGGGTATTACTAACATGTCCAGTTTGAATGGATAAAAAACTGGCTGATCCTTCATGAATTTTTATAAACCTCTTTATTTTTTTCGTCTGAATTTTTGTTCCATCAAGAAATGTCTGTGCGGAAAAATCACGATGCCTAAATCGAAACGTTGTGATTCCATTCTTGCGTTCTTTCGCAATGAGAAAACCCAATGAAACAAGTTCGAATGGTAAATTTTTCTCTTCATCCATTGCGTCTTCCAGTATAAACAAGTCGCTAAACCCTCTATTGTCAATCAATCTATTTTCCTGGAATTTGACGAATGCAGACACAATTCGATCCCATTCATCATCAACTGGTTTTGTTTTACTTTTGCCATGAATTCAAGACAAGTGTCAAGAATTAATTTTGATACAAAACTTTGAGTTGACTCTTCCAAAAACTCTTCTAAATCATCATATGCTTTGCGATTATCTTCCAAACTATCAAGATTTATATTTTTCATCCATTTTTTGTAATACTTGATAAATCGTGTCATTGTATTTCTAAAAAGCAAAGTATCGATTTCTTCAGCATAATCGCCTATTCGTGTATTGGTATAAAAGATATGCATGAGCTCATTTTGTGAATACATGTAGTCAAGATATTTTATTGCGTGTTCATCAAACTTCTTCTCTTTAATAAAATCGATATCACTATTAGGAAGGTCATCTATGAAAGAAGAGAGAAGGCCCCTCAACTCTTGCTCTCGAGGAGTATCATAAAAGCTTGAGGCCGAATCGTACATCCGTAGTATAACGTTTTTGAAGTTCAGATTTATCTTCATCGTTTAGACCTATAATGGATTCTGTGAGATTTTTTGTATCCCAATCTAATTTTCTGCAAGCCCAAACCACTAAAAATCCAAATTCACCTAATATTTTGGTGACCTTAAACCAATCTTCTGCATATTGATTTTCATCGAGACTATCAATAAAGATAATTCTTGTTGGCCTTAGGGGATTTTGTGGAGTGGTATCACTTTCGATTAATTTATTATAAAATTGATTGAACGAATTTGAACGAAAATTTTCATCTAATCCCTTCAGTACTGATTCTAACAAAGTCTTAGCATCGGTGGAATATCGATTTCGAAGTTGACTGTAAAGTATTTGAACGAAAAAACGGTCATCTTTTGTTTTTCAATGTTGCCTCTTTCTTGATGATAGAAAAGTTCACCAATTAATTGGAAATTAGAATAGACTTGCCTCTGCCTGACAATGCTTTGACCAAAATTGGTGGGGCAAATCCATTTCGATTGATAAAGCCCTCTGATGCACGGGATTCTGAAATTTGATCCAAAAATTTTCAACTAAATTGATACTTGTCGGTAGAATCTTTTCAGAAAGATTTTTTTGTTCCTCTTCATATGAAAAATGAGGATTTTGTTTTTGCAATCTTTTGTCAAAAACCCAAGTGGGTACGGATAATCTTTAGCCTTATCAATTTTTAATGGTAATGAATCCAATACATGCCCTGCGACATCATCTAAGTATTTCTGCCTCATTGACCCAACTCCTTGTAAGGATAACCAAAAATTTGACAAAGTGATTTACGAGTGACCTCGTCAATAGTGTTTTCATCTGGAGGAATCTCAAACGAAGAATTGTCAAGAATTCTTGGCTGTGGACTTAACATTAACATAACAATTTGCCGGGCTTGGTCGACTTTGTATTGACTGCAAAAATCAGAAGTCCTTTGTATTTCCAATCTTTGCGAGTGAATTTTTCCACCATTCCTCGATCTAAGTGAACAAAATTCGCTGCAATCTTATGAAACACCTTAAAGACATAATCGTTTTTTTAGATCTTTCGAAAATAGCAAAAAATGGGAGTTTTGGGGTCTCGAAGAGGCCCCATTCTTTTAGGAAGAGGCATTTCACTACATTGGCGAGTTGTCCGGGAGTGAAAAATACCTCCTCCAACCCATGGATCGAAATTCTGTCTTGAGAAAGATTAAGTTGATTGATTAATTCTTCAATGATTTCTCTGGACTCGTTAGTCGCATAGTTTTTTGTTTTACCTTCTATTTCGTTATTGTCTAAATGTCTAATTTCTTCTATGTTAAATCCAAAATTGTCTGTGTTCAAACGTTCGTAGCGAGAGTGTAAATCAAATTTTTCGAGCAATCTTTGCAACATGTTAAACAAGTCCCTCTTTAGGGATTCCCATATTTCTCTAAAATGAGATTTATCAAATTCCAAAGGGTCTGTCAAAAAGAAATCATACTGTTCAAAGAGGAGCAACAATGGATATGGAGGTATTTCATTTGAATTATTGTGCCCATGAGTGAGGCTCGAAAGTTCCAACTTTCATTGTTTTCAAGGAGGTGATTTGTTTTTCATTTTCCCGACGGACTTCAAGGTGTTTGGATTCAGGTTCTTCTTTAATTAAAAAATCATGAGTCATAATTGAAATTGTATCGTTGAGATTTCTCTCACCTTTGTTATTAGTACCTCTGCTGTTCGATGACAGCAGTAACCTCATCATAAAAAAGAAGTAATTCAAAAAAAATTTAAGTTTACTTCCTTCATCACTTATGAAAATTATCGATTGATCACTATTAGATTCTAGAAGATTAAATGTATCACCTGTCTGTCTGTTTTGATAGGAAAATTTTGTAGGAATACATGTCGATTGATATCTTGGCGAAGATACGAAATTTGTATTTTGAGTATCAGAATTGTGATTAATAAATCTTGAGTAGGCCTGCAAGTTAGTTAATTCAAACATTGCAAGAGGAGCTTTTTGACCTACAAACATTGATTCTGGTTGAATTCCATACTTACGGTATAAATCATATATCGATTCATTGGAATCGTCTTTACGTACAACGAATGTAAATCTAAGGCTCATTTTCTCTTCACCTTCATTTTCAACTGAACTTGAATCATCTTGACCATTGTCAAGGTATTTTTTAACGTCTTTCTCAACCATCGAGAAGAGGCTTTTAAGGTCATCTTCACATTCTGGTTCGTCTAAAAAATTCGAATCAATTACAATGAAAATTTCATCATTGTTGTCTTTGTTATTTGAATTGTTTTGATGAGTTTTCCGCAAAAGAAAAAAAATCTTGATTCCTTTGTCCATCACTCGAACGAAAGACGAGTTCTTGATTTTCTAATAAATAATTCGAATACCGTCCATCTCGCCCACGATTCCTTCGAAGTTCTCCAATTGTATTGAGTAAGCTTGTATTTTCGGTATTATCCAAAAAATTATGAGAAAAAATAGATTGAATCTCTTGGATGTCTTCGAATATATCATCATGAGTTAACTCGGACAAGCGGCGGAGATCTCTTTCTCTACTCCCCGGCACAATTCTCACATCACTATCATGAATTTTATCTTTTTCAACCTGTACTTTGAAAAAAACTAACATTATACTAATCTATACAGTTTTTGGGATTTAAAAATCATGAAAAATTTTACAAAATTACATCTTCGTTGTCTTATGAAAAGTTTTAATGTTATGAATATTGAATAGTCGATTGGGAAAAGAATGACATCAAGGGCACGAAGTTCATTTCAAGCAAATCTGAATGCTTATTCACAAGACCCTTGGAAAGAGAAAGGCAATACGGTGGAAGATTTAGCCCTCTTTGGTTCAAGAAACTACAATTCAGATGACATTCTCAATAAATTATCGAAAATCTTGTTGTCTTGGCCTCGAGAAGTACAGTAAATTTGAGTGGCGAAAAACGCCATTCTAGATTTATTATGGCCGTTGCAGGGTATCCCGAAATTGATGTTGCAACTCGTCCTCTTGATTGGCCCCTTCACCCCAAGTCTATTGAAGCATTGGAGGTTTCTGCACAACTTGACTGCATACCTGGTATTCAAGAAGGTACAAGTTTGCGATCTTCAATTCTAAATCGAGATGTCCAAGCAAGAAACGAAAAAGATTGGCCGAACACAAAGGTGATTAAAGATGTGAACAGAGACTGCATTGTTGCTCTATTTTGGTCTTTACGAAAGTATTGTGCTTCCTCGTCATCAAATCCTCAAGAAGATTGTTTTACTGCCTCTGAAACCCAATTTTTAGCTTCACTTCATTCTCATGATAATCAACGAAGAGTACATTGGTGGCCAAGAATTGATGACATTTACGACTTTAATGACAACATTGACCTTAAGAATAAAAACATAGAGAAATCTTCTCAATTTAATCGAATTGAAGATATCAAAAATGAATTGGAAAAGAGAAAGAATATAGGTGACGGAGCAGTCGGCGATTTTTATAAAAGCAGTGATGATGGAAACATTCTCAAAAAATACGATAAGTTGAAAAAGAAGCAGGAAGAATCCATTCATTCTCTCGAAAAGTTTTGTTTTCCTAGCGATTGGGAAGTGATTACATTTCAGTATCATTATGTCCAAACATGGCTGGATTCAATACGTCCAACTGGCTTCGATGGTACGAATCAACGCTGGATTCGAGGATATTCACTCCTGCTTGAACTTCTCACATCTGAGGTTCTTCAGATTGTTGGCAATAAATTAGGCATCGGTGCTGTCATCATACACGGTGGAGGAAGAGTTTCATTTTCATGCCCGAATGGAAAAAAAGGTAACATTATGAAGGATATAGAAAATGCAAAACAAAATTTCCTCCATTTGAATAGTTTCTCATCAAACAACATACGATTCAACACTAGTTTAGAACATTGGGCGAAAGCATGTTTCCAAAGCGAGAATCCAAATAAACAAAGTCAAGACAAACCAAAGAATACGGACTATGAGAAATGGTTTCATGAATTGAAGTCTTTCTTACCCCCATCTCAATCTATTCTCAAAGACGAGCCAAAACGGCTCACCTAATGGATGGAAAGAAAAATTTCTCCATAAAGTAAATTCAGACATTCATCCGTATGCTTTCGCTAAAAAAAACCAGAGATAACGATTGCATTTTGTGTAATGGGCGTGAAAAACGTGATGAAGACGAGGAATCTAAAATTGATCGATGGATCGGGATGAACAACCCAACAGAAGCAACAACAAGTGCATGCCAATCGCACAGATTGTTGTACTTTCTTGGCCATGACCAGAGACTCAAAGATTCGTCATTACGTAATAAGAAATTACGTAATAAGGACTTTCAAGGGGAAAAAGGGGGAGAAAGAACTGTTACTTTCTCAATTGCAATGATTGACGCAAATTCACTTGGAATCATTTTCTCCGAGCGCCACTTTGATGAGGAATTTGATGAAGTATTACTTTTGGACAGAAAAAGACGACGTTCGTTTCAATTCAATTTTTTCTGGTGGAGTAAATTATCCAAATCAATCAAAAATTTTGGAGACGGAGATACCATTGCTGCTTGGATTACTGCAGGTGACGACATCATGTTAAGCAATATCAAAGCGTTCATTATGAGCGAGTTGGTCCCAATCTGAATAATCTCGTGGAAGATTTTGCCAAAGAAATCGATATTACATTAGATGATGGTATTTTCTTGTCTTTTGGTGCTGGAATTGCAAAAAAGAAAAAGGAAACGGAATCAATGACCAAATTAAAGAAGCAAAAGAACTTGAAGACATTGCAAAACAAATATGGAAAATCAAGGCTAAAAAAGATTGGCCACCAATGCTCACCTTACCAAAAACTCAATGTGAAAATGCATCACAAAAAAATATTGACATTGGGAATTTGACAAAAGATGATGCAAACCGCATCAATTGCATAGGAAGCACAAAATCGGTCCTTCTGGATAAAGAAACTTGGCCGAATGAGGTAGATTCAGAACAAAATGAAGAAATAAAAGATGATGCTGATAATGATGAAGAAGAAAATGAAATGACTGTTAAGGAATTCGAAGATAAGAATCTAAAGGAAGAGGATATCGAGGTTATTTTAGAAAATCTAGGCTATAATGAAATTAATGACAACAATACAAATGAAATTCCAAAACTAGTACAACGAAGTTACATCTTAAAAAATGAAATAAGAATGAGAAAATTGAACAAAAGAAATGAGGTGTCGTTTAAGATTACGAAAACAACATTCGTTGTTTTACCTCCAAAGTAATTTTCTCCGCTGGAGCAATGTTGACTCATAAATTCATCATTTCAATCATTCGTGCTTTGATTTAATTCCTCTTCAATAAGGGGTGTCTGCTCATTTTTTTCATCGCTTTCGGGTCTATCATTTGACTGACCGTCATTTCCATCAAATTTTGAAATTTTAACAGGATGAAGTCGAGGATTCGATGGTATGTTTTGAGTTCGGTTTCAACGAGCTGTGTTCTCTTCTTTAGATTCTCATTCTCATCAGCAATTTCGGAGAATTGCTTCTTCAAATTGATCAATTCTGCTTCCAATCTTCTTATGTTTTTTGGTTTGGATTTGAACCTCGGTCTTGAGGTCGAGGACTTCTCTTTGAATGGCGGGCACTCGTTTGTTTGAGCAAATCCTTCACTTCTTCAATCGATCTAGACAATTGTCGTTGATTACTTTGTAATGAAGTCATCGATTTTCTTGATGCAGAACGGTTCTATGCACCATATCAAAAGTTTGATTTCTTGCTTCCATGATATCATCGGAATCGCCCATGATTTTCCGCTGTCGATACAACACACCAGGAAGAATAAACGGAATTTCGCTCTTACCCTTCTTGTTTTGATGCTCTCATTCGATTGAGAAATTTATGGTAACGGGCTTCGAGATCTTCAGATAATTTCACTGTCCCATTTGCTTTTTCAGCATCTCGATTCTTAGCGTTTGATTCACTGGTAAATACACCATGTTCTTTTCGAAGCGGGTCGACGACGACAGCAACGCATCGCTTTTCAAAAGAATTCGTTCGTAGATTGCGAAATGTATTGACATCAATTCCTGACAAAAATATCCCAATATCCGGGTGTGTATGAATCCAACCAAGAACGCGCAATTGTGGTGTGTGTGGTCCTCCAGCCTTACTGTTTGCAAAATCACATGCCTCTGCAGCTATAACGCCGAACGAACCATGAAATTCACAATACCCCTGGACTTGCTTCATCTTGTCTAGGAAAAAATCCACAAACAATAACATTGTTTCCTTCGTGATCCACATGGCCAATCAGTAAACCTCCCATCTCAAGTCGACCACGAGGCTGAGTAAATGCGGTGGTTTGTTCAATGATTTCTTTGGGCACAATTGCCGGGTATGGCTTCGATTTCTTTTCTAAAAATGAAATTTGGCGGGCAAGATTTGCACCCCCACCAGGGATACTCGCATAGCGACTCTAAATGTCCGTCCAATCATATCTTTTGCAACTCGACTACTGACAATATTACCATCATGGTCCCAAATTTCCAACGGAGAACCATCTCTTGGAGCCCCAATGACTCTGTTGTACGTATCGATAAGGAGTTCATTTCCATCTGGTTGGATAGCATGCCGTTCTCCACTTTGAAGAATGAAATTCACTTCACGTGGTTTGACTTGAGGCTCATCGATATCCAAATCCCAGCCATCATCGTCGTCATCGTCCAAATCGAAGCCGCGATTGAAACCGCCATGGATGGCTCCTCCAGCAATTTTTGGAACACCAACATAGACTGTCGCATCTCTGAAATTTTGGGCGGGTTGGTTGGTGATGACTTTTCCTTCTCGATCGAAGATATCGAAATCGCCTTTTGGAGCGAGGTTGTGCTGTTGAACAGCAGCTTTGAGTGTCTGAGCGGGTTCAACTTCGATACGTTGCTTGACACTTTGATTGAGTGTATTTGCAATGGTTAATGGGATCATCGTGTTCTTCATTTTTCTCACCTTTCATTTGTACCTGTATTTGTCATTGTTTTTTTTTGATAATTTTAACATAATTTATTGATTGAGGAGATTTTGGATATGGTTTAGAAATGCACCAATGTTGAATTGGATCCTTACCAATCTTATCTAAGTGAGGCATGACATTGCCGTGACAAATCCAATATGCCTTTCGAGTCTTCGAGCCAGGGAGGAGTCCGGTGCCTGCACCTTTCGAATAATGCACCGATGGTGCAACTCGATGCACATAGCTAATATTACGTTGCATTTCCTCAAAGTTAAGGACATAAGCATGCATGAGTTGACTTGATGCATTTGGACAGTATACTGCGATGTCCCAAAACCCACTCGATGTACAGTTTGAAGAAGGAAACCGAACAGTAAACATCTGAATTCTTGAAGACGTTGAGTGTTGTTTTACTGGGCGAATGGAGGGGTATTCAAGGCGAAGTTCATTCAAACGATTTCGAGGAACCGCTCCTCCAGCAATTTTTGGAACACCAACATAGACTGTCGCATCTCTGAAATTTTGGGCGGGTTGGTTGGTGATGACTTTTCCTTCTCGATCGAAGATATCGAAATCGCCTTTTGAGCGAGGTTGTGCTGTTGAACAGCAGCTTTGAGTGTCTGAGCGGGTTCAACTTCGATACGTTGCTTGACACTTTGATTGAGTGTATTTGCAATGGTTAATGGGATCATCGTGTTCTTCATTTTTCTCACCTTTCATTTGTACCTGTATTTGTCATTGTTTTTTTTTGATAATTTTAACATAAATCTTTGAAATGTTGATACGATCATATTTCAATTGCATCTTCGTCATAATGTTCCGGTCGAACGGTGATCTTTGATCCCGAAAATGTTGAGACCTTTTTAGTAAAAGGAACAATCCTATTTTTCAATTCTCATCGTTAGATTCGACCCATCTCTTGGGAAAACCCACGACGAACAAAAAGTTGTTTGAACGTTTCATTTTCGTCATAATCATCAATCTTAATGTTTGAGTCAAAAAGGAAGTCCAAGATAACTGGCTGGCTAAGGAGGCTCTCCCAACTTAGTTTGATTCTTGTGAGATTTGAGATGTTTGTTCCTTTATCTGTTTCTACCAATACTTTACCTTCGATACCCTGTTCCCTAAACAAATAATCTTCTAAGGCATCTAAAAATTGATTGTAACTCACGCAAACCTCGATGTTTTAATTGATCATCCCGGAAACGAATGAAGGCAGATGCTAAATCACAATTTCCTCTAAATCTCTTTTTCAAAGGAATTTCAACTTCATGTAAACCCTGTTTTGCACTTTTTGCTATCTTTTTCTTAATGGAATGAAGGGAAATAAATTTGATAATTCTTTGCTTCAGCATCCATTCACCTTTCGGACAAAAAGTTCTTCCTAACCTTTTCTCGACGATTTTTCTCCCTGTTTACAATCGATTCAAAATTTGGAGTATCCAAGAACATCTCTGGAAAAAATTAATTTGTTCATATTGCCCCCTCACGAATGTCTATATGTCAACAAATACTCACCGCAATGACATTGCGGAAGTCGGAAAGTAGCCCCATAGAACAACAATTTCTGTATATGAATGAATATCGAGTACATGTAAAAGTCCGCAAACACAACGTATTTTGGAAATATATTTACCACTTTGAATAACGGGCAAGTGATGTATTAACCGTAATCCCATCAATTCTGCCCCAAAGTGCTTCTCGAACCTCACTTCTAAGGATGTCTGTTCTCGATGAATGTGTTTCACAATGTCTATATGTACATCGTTATGATAAGCATTCCAATATGATGAAAAGACAAAATCCCATGATTTTTATTCAACAGTTGCCCAATTGAAATTGCTTGAAATGCTCCTGAAAAAGCATTGGTCAAAACCATGGAAGACAATGGAACTTCGCCATCTTCCTGGCACGAACTCACTGTCGTATCAGTAGCAATCTTTTCTCCATACATATCAACTAAATTCGAAGACGAAAATAGTTGAAATTGTGAATGAAAAGCCCGAAACACCGCCATTGACACATGGAACACCTCGACGGCTGTAAATGTAATTGGCCAAAACTCTAGGCCTCATTGCATCTAAACATCCAACAATGACGTTTGTGCAGTCCAATTTAGAAATCACATCTTCAGTTTCCAAATGAGATTGTGGGTGGTGTTTCAGGTCCTGATCAAGAGGAATAGGTCGTCAAAATCTACACCGTCATCACTTTGAGAAAATTCTCTTTGTGCCATTAAATCTGTTAACTCAAGTGCGATGTCTATATTCGACTTTGGAGTTTTTTCTCAACCATGCTCGAGTCGCACTAATTTTTGTTTGGCCAATATCCTCCTCCGAATAAATTACTTGTCGATTGAGATTGTGGCGTTCAATTTCAAGGTCCTTGTCAAAAATCAAGAAATTCACGTTTGAATCTGAACTACGCTTCAAACCTCCAACGAGATTGAATAAACACCAGGTACCTAAACCTCCGGCACCAACAATCGTCACATGACCCTGTAGAGGACTCGTTAAGTCAGGAAGGGCCATTCGAATCACCGATTTTTTGGCTTAATTGTTTCATCGATACATTCAACCTGTAATTTGCTTAGAAGTTCTTTCACGAGTGGGTCTTGTTCGTTCAATCGAAGTGAAACTCTTCGGTGTGAAGTGCCGTCGTTTGTATCCTTCACATTTTTAGAAAAACTATGATTTTCTAACATAAATTTTAATTGATTCACATTCCGATACAATGAATTTTCATTCACTCGTACATTCACACTAACTGTAACTTTTGGAATTTCAACGGGTTGGTATGCTTTTGATCTTCCGAATAATTTCACTCCAAACAAGGCAAGAAGTTTAATGTTGCTAATGATTGCTCATAGAAAGCATGACATTGATCTTCGATATTTCTCCATTAAGAAATACACCATCTTTACCATAATGTACCGGTATCGTAAAAACATCGAATTCCTCTATATTCGCCTCTTGGTGCAACCATCGAATTTTGAATGTAGGATGTTCAGAGGAATCTTTGAATGGAAACGTATTGATCCCAATTGTTGGGAAATTTTCTTCATCGTGGATAAGAACAATGGTGGGATGAGACCGTCATTGACAAATTCAACCTTAATATTCTCAAGAATATCTTGTCTGATGAGCCCCCTTTGTCGGGAGAATTTATCGACTTCAGTATCCATTCTCAATTGTTCACATCCTCGTTTTGATTATTATCTTCCTAATTTTCACATCATTAGCGGTCGAGTCTAGTCCCCTTCGGGGCCTTCGCTAGCATTCTTTTGAGGGACTTGTTTGTACTTGTCCCTTTGACATTACCGCGATTACGTTCATTTTACTCCAGTAGGCATTTGTACTCGCATTCCATTTATGTGGCCTTTCATTTTTTCATCTCCTTTCTTCAAGAATCGTGATTCTCTACTACTAATTGTATTTGGAAGAGAATTTTCTGTCATTTTTAACATAATTTTTGAACATGTTGATTTCGAATAGTTTGTTCAAATTCGGCAAATTATTCATCAATTTCATCATCATCCCAATCGATAATCTCATTGTGGTTTATCACAAAACCTGAAAATAAATGTGGAAACAATGTCAATGCTTCTCTCGAAAATCATCGACAACAAATTGTCACAGGCTCTTTTGATTCAATTGCTCGCATGACTGCTTTTCTTTTTTGCTGCATTAGCAAGACCATGAAGATCTCCTCCTGTTGCTTCATCCACCAAACTTGTAACAAAGTCACGAAGTTCGCCCCTTGTCAAGTCTTGAGGGCAATCAGCAATTTCTTTTGAGAAAAATTCTGAAAATTGATCCTTGATGAGTGGTCCGACGTAGATTGAGCTCAAATCGCCCTGGTCGTAGAAATGCTTTGTCTACCAAATCAATTTCGTTGGTTGATGCCATGAGATATATATCCTCATTTGAACTCAATCCATCCATCATTGACAACAGTTGTGCAACAACTGAACTTGAATGGTTCACGTACTCTCACCACCATCTCTTTGGCGACCCAGCATCAAATTCATCAAAGAAGATGACGACTGGAGCAGATTCTTGTGCTCTTTGGAACAATTCTCGAACAGCCCTCTCAGATTCGCCAACCCACTTTGAGAGTAATTCTGGCCCTGATACCGCCATAAATTGAATTTGGGACATGCTTGCAACGAACTTTTTTCCTAACATGGTTTTACCGGTGCCAGGGGGACCATAGAGGAGAACACCACCGTTGCAATTTAATCCCATTTCTTGATACATTTCTTTATGCTGAATCGGCAGAATGAGATGTTCAATCAACTCTTTTTTGACCTCTTCTTGACCAACGATATCGTCGATGTCGTGGTAACCCATATTCGTTGGCCTTCTAAGTTGAACTTGATATGGCATCGATTTTTCCAATGATGCTTCAAAATCTTCAGATTTGATTTCGAGTTCATGCAATTCTTCTTCAGTCAATACATCTGGGTTTCCGATTCGATCTTTGCCAAATGTTCGTGAAATCGCGCGAACCGCTGAGTGCCTACACAGGTTTGCCAAGTCCGCACCAGTGAATCCTGTAGTTTTTTTCGCCCAATCTTCAATGCTAAATTGAGCCTCAAGTGGCATCGTTTTTGTGTGAATGGACAGGATGTGACTTCTTCCTTGGACGTCTGGATATGGAACTTGAATTCTATGATCAAATCGACCTGCACGCAAGAGTGCTTCATCAATCGATTCAAGCATGTTTGTCGAACCTACGACAAGAACTTGCCCTCGTTCTTCGAAACCGTTCAATTCAGTGAGCAATTGGGTGAGAATCCTGTTCTCCAAATGCACCTTTCGCTTCTTTTCTCGAGGTGGCTATGGCATCGATTTCATCGATAAAAATAATCGTAGGAGCCTCTTTTTCGCCTGTTGAAAAATTCTTTTATTTTTTCTCTGACTCACCATAAGTACCTGAGAAGAGTTCTGGACCGTTGATGTTCAAGAAATTACATTGAGATTCCCGTGCAAGAGCCTTAGCAAGGAGGGTTTTTCCAACGCCGTGAGGGCCATAAAGCAATATGCCCTTTGAGGTTCTTGACCTGCTCTATGGTAGATTTCAGGATGTACAAGTGGCACCATAGCAATTTCCCTGGATCTCTTCAATTGTTTCGTCCAATCCACCTATGTCTGAAAAAGAAACTGTGGGAATCTTGCTTGTTCAATCGCACATATGGTCTGGTTGAAACTTCAATGTCTTGGGTATCGGCAGTTAACCAACCATGGGCTGGTTTGCATTTCGAGACATAGTTCAATTGGTTCGCCATTTACTTGGACAATTAGTCGACTCTTCTTACAAACATATGAATCTTTGAGATTACGAACCGGCAAGTTGCATAGTCTGTTCATCGATACCGTGTGAAGTAGGCTGAATTTTCACCTCGGTTAATTCCTGAGCCTGGAAGTTCTTGTATTTCGACTTCATCTCCATCCTTTACATTTGCATTGATTCGCATTGTGGCGTTCATTGAAACTGAGCCCTGATTCGCATCATCTACAACCAGTTGAGCAACAGTCTTTTTCTTACCAAGAATGACAACCGGACATCCATTTCTCAAGTTGTTCAAACCTGCGTCAAAACGGTTGACAGCAATCATATTCTGCTCAACTTCATAGTCATCCTTGCATGTTAGTCGTACCATATTATCACCTTTTTACGTATTTGAGATACCCATTTTATCTGTCAAATATGACACAAACAATTTTCATTGTACCAAGGTGGTTTTCCACCGGATACCTGTGTTGTACAACGTCCGCTATTCCAGAATTTACGGTGCAATCCTTCCACATCGATATTCAACGATGCTAAAAATGCGAACGCTGCCATCATTGCTCCAGTCCAAGCAGTTGTAAACAATTGACGCAATTGGCCTTGCACCTTCTTCTGCAGGAAATGATCTCCATCGAATGGGCAGCATCTTTTCCATATCGACAAACCATACATCCTAGTTGATCAAAGCCTTCAACCACTCCATAATTTGATTCTGATGCACCATTTATCATTGGAACATTTTTATTAAAGCGATGTTGTTCAAAATAGAACGTGCCCTCATGTTGTCAGAGACATCCAAGATAACACTTTGCATTCATTCAAATGATTCGTCATTGATTCAAAGTTTTGACCTTCATCCAAATCAAAATCTTCGAAAATTTCATGTTCGAAATCCAATGACTCTTCTTCAATTTCTCGAACATGTTGGAGATTTTAATTCATCAACAAATCCCGCAACCGATATTTTATCGTTGAGGGCCTCAAGCTTTTGTTTCGCAATCGTTGCTTTTGACTGACCAACATCTTGGATATTGTACAATACTTGGCGATTGAGATTGTGTTCATCGATTGACAAATCACTATCGACGACGATAATATTTCCACTCTTCATAGACTGTGCCAATAGTGGAGCGGCCCAACTTCCCAATCCCCTGCACCCAAGACCAAAAAACCTTGATTCTCAGTTTCGAGAATTTCATCAAAAGCATGAGGTGTTTCATTCCATTCAATCAAACCAACGCTTCTTATGGTATCTTTTTCTTGTTCTCGAAATTGTTTTTTTCAAAATGAATGTAATCATACGGATTGATCCCTTCAGGCATAGGGATTCGTAGTCTTCCAAGCAGAGCCTTTTTCCGTCTTCTGTGGGTTGGAACGATATCGGAATTTGATCGGTTCCTATAACACTTTTTGTTGCCTCCTCGACATCGGTTGTTTCAAATCGAGCCTGTGATTGTTACCCATGCATCACTTGCTTGAACGAGTGGTTTCAAATGTAAGACATCCAACATCAATTCAACTAAAGCAGATGTTGCCATAACACGTGAAAATGGCGTCAATGGATGTTCTCCTTTGTCGCTGAACTGAGGCCGGATTGGATTTGTTGACACTGCAGCCCTTGGACCCCAATTTCGTCCAAAGATAGATTTCTCAGTAGACACGACGCTGTTTATTGAAAGGTGAATATCCCATGCTGTTAAATCAATTTCTTCTTCATTTTCAAGGATGAGTGTTCCATCGGAGGTTTCTTTGAATTCCACAAATGATTCAATATGCGGATGAGCCAATTTCAAAAAAACAGATGAGATCTCATCTTCACCGTGTACAAGTATTCCGACTTTTCCGGGTAATTTACTTGCTGCTCCTAATTGTTCAAGCATAACAACTGCATCTGCAACACTATCTGCATCTCCTGAAAGAAGAATGCTCAACTTCGACAATAGGTTTTGATCAACCAAACCTAATTGTCGATGAAATCGATTCAAACAGCCACCTCTCTTGCGGGATCGTCAGGATTTGGATTTTTTAATACCGAAATAATTTGATCGAGAAAGCTTCCTAATTTTTCAAGTGGTTTTCCATTCATTTGAGGCCACATTGATTTGTACCCAGCACCAATACAAAGTTCACATAGTTCTCGATTGGGTGCAATTTCAAACCTTTTTGCCTTAAAAATATTCGAATGGCTAATATCAACGCACTGCGGGGAGAGGATATATGCTCTTGGACATTCGGGAAATTGGCGTAAATCAACAACGACATGGTACATGACTTGATGAGGATTATCAAATGAATACACGCCATTAAGCATGACGGAAAACGCACCTACAGTTTTCTTACTTGAGTGCTTATTGATGTGCCTCATACTTGAAAATCAATTGCACGGAGTTGTTTGAATTCATCCATTGAAATTCCTCCACCCCCACCAGGATAGCTCGCATAGCGACTCTAAATGTCCGTCCAATCATATCTTTTGCAACTCGACTACTGACAATATTACCATCATGGTCCCAAATTTCCAACGGAGA
>JAYQHX010000015.1:0-4177 GCA_038141355.1 Methanobacteriota archaeon
AAGCCATCATATACCTTCGTCGTGAGGTTCCCACATGGACGCTCATACCATTGGATGACGAAACCATGTATTGTTCGATATCAACATTCTCCGGAGGAGGAATTGGTGATGCTGGAGTTGAATATGGTGCCAATGTCCCGGTAATTTCTGCTTGCGAACTAGTGCCTGATCGCGCAGGATTGATAAGGAACAATTATCCATCAACAAGGATTTTTCAAGGAGATATTTGGATGTTAAAGGATCAAATTATCCAACATTCTAACGAACTACTCGAGGGGAAAAGTCCGTGGCTGTTCGTGATGTCCCCCCGTGTCAAGGTATGTCTGCAAATGGTGCCGGAAGAATAAGCGCCGCAATTAATGCAGGCACAAGACCAAAGGAGGATGAAAGAAACAGACTGATTTTACCTGGCATCGAAATTGTTGAAAAGTTGAAACCAAGTTGGTTTATTCTCGAGAATGTACGCAGAATGGAAAACACAGTAATCACAAATGAAGTCGGACATGCTGAGAACATTCTTGATCTACTAGGTCGTCGCTTACAGCCTCTTGGTTATGAGATTAGATCAACTGTTATTGATTTCAAAGATTTGGGAGTGCCTCACAGTAGAGAACGACTGATTACGATTGGAACAAGGGTTGGAGGTGTTATTGAAATGATACCTGAAGGCGCCATTTTCTCAAAAAACCCGACTATTCTCCATCCTGCTTTGACTCATGGGAAAGATAGAGAATATGCCCATGTCACACTGAGGCAAGTAATCGGTAAAATGAATCCAATTGAAGCAAAGGAAGGGAGTTCAGTCGACCCAAACGATCCATACCATCACGTACCTGTGTGGAATGATGATCACATGATGTGGATGAAACATACCAAAGAAGGCGAAACTGCATTCAACAATAGCACATGCATAAATGAACAATGCAAACATCAAACAGAAGACATGAGTATAACTGAATGCCCAGAGTGCGGTTCATCACTACCACGTCCGCAAAAGACTGTTTTCGGTTGGCGTTGTAGCACATGTAGATCGATAAATGAAATTGGAGTAAGAATTTGTGAATGTGGGAAAAAAACGTAGTGCTGATGAAAAAGCAGGGGAACAACGACGGCTCATTCGTGGATTCAAGACAAGTTATCGCAGATTAAATTGGGACAAACCAGCAAGTACGATTACGATGAATAGTGGTGTGATCTCAAGTGATATGAAAGGCCATCGGACCAAAATCGTGTGTTGTCAGTTCGGGAAATTCTCAAATTAAGTAGTTTAGAAAATTATGGAGATGTCTCATATCCATGGTCAGAGAAATATATCTTCGAGAGCAAAAGAGAAGATGGAAGTTTATTCTTTGACGGGGAATTTTCCCCAAATCTAGTGCGTAGGGTGATTGGCGAGTCTATTCCCCCTCGCTATGATGCAAATCGTTCAAAGATTGAAAGAACTCGACCCAAGAGTTCCAACTCAATAAATCACTACAACATTCAAGTTTCTTTCCGAATCATCACTGAGACAAAGAGTTTTCAAGTTGATCTCTGCTTTTTTCTTGGTAGGTCCAACATTGAACTTTATCCCATTTTGGACATTTCCTGCAGTAATTTTTTTTCTCCGGTCCATTGTCATCCTTAATTCTCAATTCGACAATGGTTGCCAAACTATCCTTTAGATTCACAAATTTGAGTTGCCCATGTTGGTTTTCTCTGAGATTGATTTTCAGTGTGCTATCATCACCGGTTGCACGATAAGATTTGTATTTCCCTTTGGCACTAGCGGGAGGGAATTTAGCAGATTGTTCCGCTGTGCGGTATTCGAATAGATCGGGTCCGAATAGGTATGTAACCAATGCCTTCCCCTTCAAATTGGGTTGGGTTTCTAAAGAATCGTTGAAACGCCAGTTTCGCTGCTTTTTTGGATGATGTTCTAGCTGAGTTAGTTTCCATTGCTCCAGGAGAAATTTTATCCAAAATCCAATCACAGTGTTGGTAATTTCGTTCCTCGGTACAAAGGAATTCGATCCACTTTTCCAAATTGAAATCAAAAGCCTCCTCATTAAATGATAAATATTCCAAAAACGCAGAGAAAAAGTGCTTGGCGAGGAAACGACTCCCCCTTCTCCTTTCTTACCGGGAGTGGAGAGAATTTTTGATTTTCCAGTTTTATGTCTCCAATCAAGATTCACACAAAGCTCTGTAAAAGCGAACAAATGATACAACCAATTCGTCGGCATTTTTCTTTGATTTATTGGGACCTAACTTCTCAAAATAATTATCCTCAAACAATTCTCGCCATTCATATGAATTGAATTTTAACGTGCCAACACCATATTCCTTCTTGAGAGGATTAAATTGAATTGAACCATAAAACGGATTTGACTCGTAATCGACATTCTGAGTGTTGCATAACCGATCACAACTTCCATCGCGTCGGCAGTTGATGATTTGTCATAGGGTTTCATTTTGAAAGCATATTGCATCCAATCCTCATGGATATTCGACATTTTCTCCGCTTCGGTGGTAACCTCTGTGAATATTTTCGCAAGAAATTGTGGCGTGTAATTTTTTCAATAACAAACACAACTGGGATTACCTGGTCTGCTAGTAATGATGCGTTGTTTTGAATAAAGTGACCTTGATTATTCTCCGGAAATGGAGATTGGCCAAGCCCATGAATACGATGTTGACCATCTAGAATCCAGAGTGGCTTTTCGGCCCCTGGTTTTGAAATTTTTATATCAAAGATACCGGGTACTGGAACATCATGCTTGGAGTTGTCAGTGTGGGTATATTCTACAGTGTGTTGTTTTGCATTTACATTTGGTTGAGTTGTGCTAGGTGCGCTAGGAATCTGGTCCGATCGACCGATTAACACCGGATTTGCCATGAGTGTATCCTTTGATGAATTCTTTTCGATGGCTTGGTCTACATTCGCCCTGATTGCTTCCAATCTAATTTTGTTAATCGGCCGTTGCCAGTCTTTAACGGGATCTTTGGTGAGATTGTTAGCAATGTCAACATGAGTAGCAGTGTGAGGGAAGGAAGGTACATCACAAAATTCAATCAACTCATTTGGTGTCATAAATCCGGAATACATGACATATGTTCTGCCATATATGTTAACTAGCCCTTTTGTGCATTGTACCGTCAATGAACCGCTGGACATAAATTTACGTGGCGGTTATGCTATGTAAATTCATTTAATCGTTCCAATTCCTAGATTTTTGCTCAACCATAGTCTTTATTCTATTTACAAGCCAAGACGGACATGTTTCAAAGGAAAAATAAAGTGGTGATGACGACTTTTGTTGATTACAGGTCTTGCAGAGATAAATCATGTTTGAGTTATGTGTTGGACCTCCGAGGGAGTGAGGCCAAAGATGGTCCATCTGAACTCCATTTTCTTTGACGTAGGGGGCATTTTATTCCATCGATTAAATCTCCTATCTGACATCTCTCATCTAATATGGTCTTCTTTCCAAATCCTTTTTCGAATGGCTTGTTTCAAAATAGTTGGAAATATCCTCACCTCTCCCATCAAAATACTCATTGGGATGCACTAATGCTAGGAGTTCAGGGGTGTGATAAGAATCCCATTGAAAATGGTCAACATTCAACTGCAACTCTCTAAAAATCTCTAACCAATTCTCACATCGTTCAGCATATGAAAAATCTGATTGTAAGTTGATCCGCCGCAGAGTTTGATAGTATGCCTTGAGGTAGTCTTTCTTTTTCCTTCGCTTTTTTCCAAATCTAGGATTCACTGTGTCGCTCAGTACCAAAACGAGTTCATCCCGTTTCAAATTTGGATTGTAGTTGTGACTTCTTGAGTTTCCTGATTCAACATACCACCCTTTGGGGGAAAGATGTCTTGCTTGACCGTCATATCTTTGATCACTGTTTCTCTCTACCCAATCTCCTATTTCTTTCTGTTTCACTGGGATACCTTCATTTTCGAACAAACAAAGCAAAGGTAGCCGAGTGGTGATTTTTTTCCTGGGTATACGACGCCTTTATCCGCTAAATTTTCCGACCAAATTTTGTAGAGGTGCTCGTGGAGATCATCTACTTTGTCACTCCAGCCCATGATGTCCGGTTAGCATTGGTCTACATCAAATTTCATGACTCAAAAATTGACCTTGAGGGCCCTCGACCCATCCAACACCCTTGCGTGATATTCTCAATT
>JAYQHX010000016.1:0-11653 GCA_038141355.1 Methanobacteriota archaeon
CCACATGAACCTCTACCTTTGTCAAACTGTGGTTGAATTCATACAGGAATTAAAGGACATTAGTTCGAGGAAAAGACGTGACTGTCTCCTTGGTTTGGCTGAGAAGAGATCGTCTTGCAGACAATCCTGCACTTGCTCAAGCAAAGGCAGATGGTCGACCAATCCTCTTCCTTTTCCACCTCGATTCGGAACGTTTGGAAAGGCATGATGTTGATGGTATTCACATTCAATGGGAACTGGATTGTTTGGACAATCTTCGAGAAGAGATTGAACGAAAAGGAGGCGTCGTTCTGTTCCGATTTGGACAAATTCTTGACTCGTTGAATGAACTCCACGATCGTTACAAGATTCACACCATCTACGGAAACGAGGAGTCAGGCCTCCAGTGGTCATGGAATCGTGACAAATCAGTCGCAAAGTGGTGCAATGAAAACGGCGTACTGTTTGAGGAGTTTCCTTCAAACGGTGTCATTCGTCGATTACGGTCAAGAGATGATTGGAAGGCTCTGAGAGATCGACGCATCGATTCATCACTCGTGGAAGCACCTCAACGAATTCGTGCACCTGGTGATGTTCAATCCGATGAAATCCCTCATGCATCCGAACTCGGATTTGAGGTTCGAGAATTGCAACAACGTCCTGAACCAGGTGAATCTGCAGCCATGGATACATTGTTTTCGTTCCTTGACGAACGCGGGCGTGGATACAGAAAGGGATGTCAAGCCCAATTTCTGGAGAGGTAATGTGTTCACGATTGTCCCCGTATTTGAGTACAGGATGCATCAGCATTCGGCAAATCTTCTATCATACGAAACGCAAACAGCGTCGTATCAAAACGAATCCTCGTAGTGCTGAGAACAGAGGTTGGAGCGGAAGTCTCTCCTCTTTCCAAAGCCGGCTCGCATGGCATTGTCACTTCATGCAACGCCTCGAAGCAGAAGCGACACTCGATGAACAATCGATGAATCCTGAATTGGATGCTTTACTCGAACGACCATTCGATGAAGAGAAGTTCCGTGCTTGGTCAGAGGGGACAACAGGATGGCCATTCTTTGATGCATGCATGCGCTATCTCAGAGCAACTGGATGGATCAATTTCCGTATGCGAGCGATGTTGCAATCGGTTGCATCCTACACGCTCTGGTTGCCTTGGAGAGCATCCGGTGCTCACCTCGCCCGACAGTTCCTCGATTATGAGCCAGGGATTCATTGGTCACAAATTCAGATGCAATCAGGAGTGACCGGTATCAATTCCGTGAGAGCATATTCCATTCTGAAACAATCACAGGATCAAGACCCAGAAGGTGAATTCATCAAGCGATGGGTGCCTGAATTGAAGGATGTGCCATCAGAGCATATTCATGAACCATGGTTGATGTCTGATGAAGAACAAAGAGAAGCATCCTGCATCATCGGTACAGACTATCCAGAACCCATCGTAGACGAGAAGGTGACAAGGAAAGAAGGCATCAGCCAAGCCTACAAAGCGAAAGCAGATGCTGAAGCCAAACTTCGATCCAAACTGGTCTATCTTGTCCATGGAAGTCGTAAACGTAGTCGTTTCCAGAAAGCATCGCATCTCAAGTGAATTGAATCTGAATCTTGACGATGAGAATAAATAGAACGAGGCGGTCGCAGGGACTACCTCACTTAGCTCAGTTGGTAGAGCACCTGACTGTAGTTGGAAAAACAACGTCTCAGCAGACATCAGGGTGTCCCCGGTTCAAGTCCGGGAGTGGGGGTGCCAGTACTGCTGGTTATTTGGACACTGATCCTTTTTTTGGTGCATGGAAAAACGCTGAACATCCGGATGTGCGAAATCTGGCTTTCAGACTGTTTTCCGAAGCCAACGGTTGGGATAATCTAGTTGTCAGAACACTATCTGGTGAATATACACATCTAATTGGAAAATCGATTTAATGATAGAGACACGGGTAAGTGAAGATGCTAAATTAGAACAACTGATTCATCTCTTTGACGAAAATCATAGACCATTACTTGTAGATTTTGAAAACAGTGATTACCCGGGTAATACATACAGCACAGGATATTATCATTTTTCAGAAGATACCAAAACGAAAAATGGCAAATCAGTTCCTCAAACTCGAAACCAAGTAAGGAACACATACTTTCATTTCTATCTACAAAGGAACGTCCTAAAAAACCGAATATTTAGTCACAGGTGTTTTGCATGGAAAGCAAAGATTGGTGATGTTTATACCCGGCTAATAAAACGATTACCAAAGGAGATAAATGTTCTTTCTAACCCCGAATTCAGGAAGATTTTCCTTCTGCGAAAATGCATTGTCACATAACGACTTTGCAATAACGCCAGAGGGTGAAATCGATCCACAAAAAACCAGCAATTACATATCTTTCTTGAAAGAAAATTACCGTTATATTAACGATTTCATAGAATCATGTGAAGGAATAAACACCTTACAATACACGGAGTTTGCTCAAATATTCTATTCCGAATTCCAACTTGAAAAAAGAGAAAAATCTCGAAAACCCGCTCCGTTCAAAGAAAGCTTCGTCCAATTAACTTCCAGAGAAGGGGTTTTCATCCTTTTCTTTAAAAATTTAGAAGCCGCTTTACATGCTGAAAAAGTAAAACTCTCATTGAATGCAAGGAACTTCCCATGGCAATGTGAAGTCTTCCTTTACAATCGCAAGAGTCCGGACATACTATCAACCTTAGAAATTAAGGTGCGCCAAATGCTACGTGAGGAATGCAATGATGAAAAAGAAATTGAGTATCAGCATTTCAGAAACCAAATCAAATTAATTTTCAAAGAGATACGGGAGAAGTTTTCCATCTCAAATCAACACATTCGATTGGTTACAAATGTGACCAAGGGTGCGCTTTCAGGACGCCTGAGCATTTTGGAATGGTGTAGTCTTAAATTTTCTAGAAGGGAAAGAGAAAGACGTCGATGGCATGAATACAATCTTTCTCAAGATCACAAATTTGGGAAATGACGAGGAAGAATGAACCATTCCTGACATACAAAATAAGGAAAGTCAATTTCCCACAACCTACTAAAGCAATGATTAAGAATAATTATTGATTCATAGGGCGTATGAGGATTCTCAAAGTCGAAATAGTTCTAATTTTTTCTTCTTTTATCCTCTTACGTGCCGCTTGCATCAGCAGATGAAATTCACGCAACCAGTTATTCTGACACTATCGATTCACAGTCCACATGGTCGGAAGTCAAACTCCTTCCTAATGCGTTTGATAGCAACAACGCTACAGCAACGTTCATCGAAGCAAACAGATGTGACGGTGGAAGTGCTACATGCACTTCTGGACAGACGTTCATCATTCTTGATATCGAAATCCAGATGTCATCGAACACGACGAGGGCTGATGTTCGGTGGAAGATGGAGACTCCAGACGGATCAACGCCCGTCGATTCGAAAGGTGCCATTTCAATCTTCGATTATACAAGTTCAAATTGGGCATTGCAAGTTGAAGACACGGTTGTTTCAACAACCGCACGTGTTCAGGAAATTCCTGTATCCAACGATAATCTCGATGCTTCGAACACGATCACGCTTCGTTTCGCCCTGTATCACAATGGTACGTCGTTTGCTTCTGATGAGTTGGCAATTTTACGTTTACACGGTCTACGATGTGCGAGAGGATGTCACGGATACGGACGGAGATGGCATCGATGATGCCGATGATGACTGTCCAAATGGAGAAACTGGATGGACGAGCACTCCATCAACCGATTATGATGGCGATGGGTGTCGTGATTCTTCTGAGGACAACGACAATGACAACGACCTTGTCGTGAACATTAACGATGATTGCCCAGAGGGTGAGTTGAGTTGGTTTTCAAGTCCGTCAACAGATTATGATGGCGATGGGTGCAAGGATGACCATCTCGAGGATGATGATGACGACAACGATGGCTACAATGATACGGAAGAGATTACCTGCGCATCCGACCCCCTTGATGAATCCTCATTGCCGACACTGGATCTTGATGGCGACGGTACATGTGATGCAGCAGATTTAGACATGGATGGCGATGGATTATCCAACGATGTTGAGACCAATACCTCAGTTTACATTGATGAACTTGATACTGGGACAAGCAGCATGAATGCAGATTCAGATGGTGATTCATATTGTGATGGACCATCCATTCCGGTCTTACCTACAGACGTGTGCACAAACCCTTCTGATGCGTTTCCGAATGATGCAGCGGCTTATCGTGATACCGATGGAGATGGAATGCCTGATGAATTGATTGAACGTCATCAACTGGTTTAATGGAGGATTTGGATGATGATGATGATAACTGGTCTGATACAGATGAAGCTGTATGTGGCAATACAGATCCGAAGGATGATGCTTCGTTCCCTGTTGATGGGGATGGGGATGGATTTGTGATTTACTTGATAGTCACCTTTTGAATTATGAACAAATGGTGTAGTTTACTCATCATTTGAAGCATATGTTGGTCAAAGCCTAACTTTCGAAATCCTTCCTAATTTGACTGGGATGGAAGCGACATCTTGGGAATACTCTGGAATACTTCCGAGTGATTTCCAATTCGGATGAGGGGAGCCATTACAGGGTATTGTTGTGAACGATATCGATCAATTTGAACTTATCATTTGGGCTAAACAACTCCGTAACTGGGATTAATTTGAATACAACCGTCTCCATTGTATACATTGAAAATTACGACGGAGACTTTTTACCAGACGGCCCCAGCATAAATGGACTTCTTGTGGATGATGATGATGACAATGACGGTGTATTGGATGAGGATGATGCTTGTCCACGAGGGGAAATTGGTTTAAGTTCAGATAATGACACGGACGGAGATGGGTGCAGATTTTTTTGAGATCAATTTGTTCCAAATAACGGAAAGAAACGATTTGTGGTTCACTGAAAATGCGAGCTCACCATTGCCAGAATCATGTCTGCTGGAAGGTCTTAACAATTCAATCTTGAAATGTTCCACTTTACAGAATGACCAACTTGGAGGTCAAACGATGGAGGAAATAGTCCTGACATTTCAACGAACATCCTGGCCATCGAAGAATTGAGAGCGGATAATATTGACGGACAGTGTACAATGTTTATCCACTAAAATCCGGCGAAGAGAGACTCATTCCTCGCTCAAATCCAATCCCTCTCTTTGATACTGAATTTATGTTTACCTGCTGATCAGGAATTGAATCTCAATGCATATGTGGGGATACAATCCTCGATGTAGAGGCACGTTTCAGTGCTCCCGGAATAGCAAACATAAATGGAATCAACTTGAACGGAGAGACAGGAAATATTTCAGGGACTCCAACTGATGTTCAATCGCAACTTGTGGTTTCAGTTTTCTTAGAACTCAAGCAGTCAAGTGAAGGTTATGGTCGCCAGGAGGTACTGTAATTTTTGTTGTTCATGATAAGCCTCCAAAATTTGCTGAGCAGAACAGTCTTGATTATACCAATTTAGTATCATATGACCTTGAGAATTTCAACCTTGGAGGTGAGGTCACTGATTGGGATATGCCACAACAGTGGCCTACAGGTCTAAGCCTCAACTCTGATGGAGAGTTGGGTTGGAACAACCTCAGAACAAATTGAGGTAAGTCATTTGTCGTATATTTCAATAATTCGAACCCAAATGGAGGCGGTTCTTTCGAATTGATTCTAACAAATAACCCGTGGAGCTGATGAAGAAAGTAACACGAATATCTCTGTTTGGGCAGGTGTAATTCTGTTTGTTGTCCTTCTTGCATCCTTGCTCGGTGTGATATCTTTCCGACGTAAGCAAGATGATAATTCATTCTAAACAACCACCTTCTCCTTCCACCAAAGAGCCCGCCGATTTACCACCTGCTCAGATAATCAACATATACGGTCCGTCCACGGTTGGCGATGGAAACGTGCAGATTTCGGGTGGAGGTGATGTCAACGCAGTCGTCAACCAAACGCAAACTGTGAATAATTCTCCAAGAGAGGGTTACCCAATTGACGAATTTGCTTTGTGGTGTATGGAACGTTTGAAGATGAATGGGCACAAGAAAATAGGCGATCAAACAATGCTCATTCCTCCTGAAGATGTTATGAAGAACATTAGTGAATCGGCTACGATTGATCTGAAAATATCGATTGCACTGAACTATCCTGAAAATTGGGAAGAGAAGGGAGCGGCTCCTGCTCGAGCAGAGATTGACAAATTCTTGCGTGAATTAGCATATATTGGAGGAAAATTTGATGTTGGAACCGGCTTCTTTGTTCACGGTGGGGAAGGGGCAACCAACGACATCCAGGTCGAGCACTCTGGGAACGTTCAGTAGTGTTCAATCCCCAACAAGTCTCGCATCTCTTCTTGGCCTGATTCGCTCAGCAATTTGGGAATACTGTGATGTTCTTATTCAGAGAAGTGTGTTCGTTCAAATGGCCCTCACATCTCTGATTGTGTGAACCCTTGTCCGTTGGAGAAGGTCAAGAACATAGAGCATTGGCTTGACAATGGTATGGAGCATATCGACCTACCTCGGGAGTCGTTTGAACAAACAATCAAACCAGAAAGAGCAAGCTTAGATGCAGATTTATCCTTCTAAATCTGAGAAAATCATTGGCACGCTCTCGAAGTCATCTTCAGTATAGTCTGGATGTTTTCGAACACCTTTGAGCATCAGATTGTTGAGCATGGATTGAGTTTCCTTCTTACTGGTTTTTGCGTATGTTGTTGACATCGTCCTCATTCCAATCTGTGAAAACAGTTCTTCTGTGGAGATGATTTTGAGTTCATCACTTGATTCAATTTCTGCGAACAACGGCCAGTTTCCAGCATTGATTTTTGAAACAACTTGTTCAGGTGTAGCATGTTCTGTTATGGCATCAAGATTGATGTCTTTTCCAGTGTGTTCAACAAGTTTGTATGATCCATCGGGCATATGATAGGTAAACGAATCAAAATCTCCGACCTGTTTCCAACTCCTGAAGCAGAGATGTTGAACGACAGTTGTCATCGACTTCAAACATGGATTGAGAAATCGATTCAATCCAGGTTCCTTTTCTTCAGGCGAGTCGTATTCAGAAATCATAAGATTGGTGAGATCGATGTTCAACAATAAATCACCCAATGGCATGAGGATATCGTTGATGGCTTTGGCTTCGCCTTCCTTAGTTCGTAGCGGTTCTCTTTTGCAAACTCATGCAAATTATTGACTGCAGTAATGAGATTGGTACATTGGGTTACAACATCAGATGCATCACTGTCTAATGAAGCTGTAATGATGGACGATGCAAAACGCTTCAGATTCCTCAAGATGTCAAACAATGAGAGAAGTCCTAGGAATTGGCTGGTGGATTGATCGACAATTGGAACAACAAATTTTGGACTCAATACCGTGTAGAGAATGCCGAACATAATGGGTGTATCTGGGCCTAATGAGTCTTCTTTCTTGGTAAAGAATTCATTTCCATTTTCATCAATGCATTTGACTAAGATTTCCATCTCATTGTCCTGTTTGATGATTGGGCAAAACGAAAAATCATTCAGTTTCAAGAAGTTTTGGAGTTGTGAAAAATTCTCTTCGTCTCTAAGGAATTGCTCGGAAATCCTGATAATTTTCTTGAAACAGGATTCATGAATTCATTAATTGCATTTGAAGAAATTGAACTCTTGATATCTGCTGGAGTTGAGCCTTTGGTTAAGGCAGAACTCACTTGCTCCCACATCTCCTCAATTTCGTCTGAATCTGCATCATGTGTGTCTTTTTCTTTCGCAAAATCTTTGTCAGAATTCGTCCGTATGAACAAGGTATCCTCTGGCTTTTCCTTTTGCCTCCTAATCAGGCACCCGTGATTACAGGCTCATCTTTGTTACCGTTAGAAGTGAACAGTATGGTACACATTGATTATCAATAAACATTGGACCATACCTTTGGTCAAAGACACACTTTATCTGACTCTGATACTTGCCGTTTATTTGAACCCCAACCATCATACTGAATTCTTACGATTTCACCCATTTCCTCTCGAACAAATTTGAAAGGTTGAGCATCACCGTTTTCATCCAATCAATCTCGGTCTTCCTTTTTGGGCGGTAATAGAATTTTATCACATCTTTTGATTATCAGAATTGATGTCGTATACCTATACTCGTAAGATCCTTGAATGCAATATCGTGATGAATGAGCGCTGATGGTTATGCTTGGCAGTTTCATCAGCATGATCGAAGATGTGTATCCTCAATTGTGCTCCATCATCACCTTCGGGTTCTGATAAACTAAATCGCTTGACGATTCCTGGGTTAACTGTGATTTTGTATTTCTTTGGGTCTCTTGTAAAGCAGTTTCTTAGTTCTTGGGGAATTACTCAAGTATGCAAATCACAGGAGACAAACCAACCCATGGAGATTTACAGATTCACGGCCTCAAAGGACTCATCGTCTATAATTTGCTTATTCAATCGTTCAATTTCATGTTCAATACGTTGAATTTCCATTCTTTTCACCTCAATGTCCATACAGGGATCGCAGGTTAAATCAACCAATGATGCGGACATATATGACCATTTTTCGGCCATCATTTGCACCATTACATAGGCAATATCTTCGGGCTTCGCAAGACGATTCAATCGTGTTTCTTGAGCGATTCCATCGTTTTTCATCGGACCAATCACTGGTCATTCCAGTTATCATAGGTCCTGGAAGCACGGTATTGACACAGATATCACGTTTACCTAACTGGCGTGAAACGGACATCGTCAGAAGCCATGAAGGGCGAGCTTTTCGATGCAGCATAACTTGGCTTGTTCGCACCTGCAATTCCCACTGGACTTCCAACAAGAAGGATACGACCACCATCCATCATGTGCGAATCAGCAAGTTGACAGATTTTCATAGCAGAAGTGACATTCACATCCAGTCGAGAGGGTTCCAATCCTCGACTGAGAGGGAATCTAGCTTTCTCCTTGAGAGATTCAGCACAGTGAATGAATCCAAAACCAAGCTCCACAGACTAGTTTGTTCTGAATTAATTCCGCATCGAATTGCGCTAAATCCATTTCCAAATGTGTACTTAAGCATCGTGTTTTGAATTTTTTTGTAGAGAAGTCCGATCAACACCAATCACGCAGAGATTATGCTTGAAGTATCTTTGCTGTAGCTTTACCTAAACCTGAAGATGTCCCTATTTTACAAGGACCCTGGCATATCAGTCATTCAAATCATCATTTTTTTCTGGAAAGAGATATTCACTAATCTGCTTTATGAAAATTCCTTAGATGAAGTTATTGTAATCACCAACAATTTGTCTTATTGAAAGAAGAGTCATGTCGCCACTCCATGACGTACTTGTCACCAGGATCCACGAAGGTAATTTATCAGAAATTCCCATTGCTTCTATCACCGACGTGTCTTTCATCCCAATGAGTGCTGATTTGAGGTTAATGTAGGGCATTTTTGGAAAGCCAATGAAAATCTTGTTTTTAGAATGTGTTCGTCCATGTAGATTGGTTCCCTCCAACATTAAACGGTGAGAATAATTCGTTCTTTTTGGTGATATTTAGGGTATGAGGTGACGAAGTTTTTGAATGGTCCATGGTTTTTCACAGACGCTTTATGCTCTCCCTCCTTATGGACGTAACCAGGCCAGAAAATTTCTCTAGAGATGGATTATCGATTGTGCTGATATCGAACTTTTTCTCGATGCTAAACATTGAGGACTTCTGACAAAATTGCTTCCATTAATTTGAGCTTCTAATTGATGTAAGTGATGAGCAAATCGTATCATAACTTGGTATAAATGCGAATGTAAATGAGGATGGTAATGATTCAACCTCGTTTGTTAGTCGCTCCAACAGCGGGTTTTCTTGCCGTCCACCCGCGGACCTTCGCATTTGGACGCAAGCCTCTTCTTTCCCAATAAAATTTACAAATTTTTTCAATGTCATCCTCAAAACGATCAAAGATGAGGTCTAAATCTACATCTGGTAATCGCATTTTCAATGGCTCAGTAACGACATCAGAGTAGAGGCCGTTTGTCATGTTGGAACGGTTAAACAATTGCATAAGGAATGGACCTGGAATGCTTCAAAGATTGAATTGGGTATAGGAAATGATTTTCCTTTAACGAGGGCGAAAGTATGATTCAACCAAGTATCTCAATGATAATGGTCTTCTGTTCTTTGAGGAGTTTGTTACTTTATGCATTGATGCTCCATTTTCAAATCTTGTATCGGCGCAGGTGGCACTTGAGCTTCCGTTGATGCCAAACATCCAAAGGTCCGAATAAAGGCTTCTTGCCATGGATCAAAAAACCGCTAATACAACGCGAACGATTTGGTTTGTTTAGATCTTCAAAATCTTACTGAATCAATGTCGCTGATAAACACTCCCACTCCATAAATCCCCATTTTTCCAAAGAATGATTCTATAGCTTCCTAGATGAAATTTGCTTGTAGTCAGGATCTTCGAGAATTGAAATATAAACCTGTAGCGACTTCATAGGTAATGTTTTGTGTGTCAGTCAATGTCTTTCTAACTATTTCGAAACATAACGCCAGATTGTCGCTCAGGATTTGTTTTCTAATGTAAGATGATTTTGATGTTATGATATTTGGCGATGGCTTGGTATGTTCTCAAAGATTTGATAATCCAGTTGTGATGAATGTTGCAGCAATGTAGCAAAGAGTTTTCGAATCGAGCAATTTCATCCTCAAATTGATTGTCGTTCCTTGACGTTGATTTCTAACCCGAATTCAATAACTTTCTTCAAAGAACGTGTTGCAATGATACAGTAGAATCGCCTCTTCTTTCTCTTTTAATTTAGATTGTTTGAGATATGGATTTTTTGAGTCTGAAAGGATGTGGTGCATTGTGAGACAGAAGCATACGAAGAATCAACGAAGAGGAAGTGTGTCAAAACAGTCTCATATTGCTTGTATAGATTTGCAGCTGATAGAGAGAGTTGATCACTGTTCATACCCCAAGCATTGGCTAGTTTTGTTGGCATCTCAAATCTTAACTCGTGAGGTGTAAAGTAGATATCAAGTGAGTTATGCGTGTTTAATTTCTCCATTCACTTCTTTGAAGAAATTGGTTAATTCCGATTTTGTGTGATTTTCGACATGTCCTTGATGACCGGACATTTGTGCCGCTCAATGTTTTCATCAATAAATGAAATGATTTCTATTCTTCGCTCTTCTGAAAGAATTTCATCATATACGTCGATGATGAGATACATGCTTATTGAAACACGTTTCACGCTGTATGGAAAATAATTTTCGAACGATTTCTCCATCCAACTCAGGTTCTGTTTCAAGCATACTTTGGATGAGAATATTAACAGCCTCTTCCTTTGAGGAAGTGGAATTTATCCGGTCTACTGCACCTTGGGATTTTACAAAGCCAATGGCGTTGCTTTTTCCTGAATGTTCTTTGAAAGGGTTTTCGCTTTGACATAAATCGGAATAATGTTCGTTGAATTCTCTTCGAGTTGGCTTGCAATGAGTTTGTAGGTGAATTGTCTGAGTTGAATCGTTTTACCGAAGCCGGGTCACCGATGATAGAGACCAAGCCTCCATCAGCATCCATTGTGTGGATGACATTGTTCAATGGTAAGCTCTCCAAGGAGAATCGATTGAATGAAGGTTGGAACAATACGTAACTTCA
>JAYQHX010000017.1:0-17816 GCA_038141355.1 Methanobacteriota archaeon
AGTAACGAGTTGCAACACTTCATTTGCAGTACTGTCAAGTTGAGCATATGGCTCTGCGTGTGAATATGATGAATCGTTCTCACATCTTCAAGTGAAATGTTGACAGACCATGGCATTGACATAAATGAACATAGAATCAACAAAACAAGAATCTTTACATTTTTCATACTTTTTCCTCTCCCCGTATCGGTTGAATATCCGCTAATAAGCAATCTATTCAGTTTCTTGTTGTTGTTTTCTTGATATGTAATTGAGATGTCATCTTTTTTATTCACCTTGATCAATTTGGTTTAATTTCAACCAGCCTTCATACGCAAGCATTTTCCCATTCGGCAATCCTGCCAAATCATCACTCGCCTTAACATCACTCTGAAGAACGTTTGATGGTGACTCTCTATGAAGCCATTTCCACTGCATCTGTGGTTTACCGTCGTCAATTGGCATACGTATTGATGTAGGGTCCACAAGAACTGGTCAACTTTAAATGTGGGTGCAATCTTTGCCATCGCTTCCTCCCAATGTTCTCTTAGGAGGATAATCTCTTTTGTGGTAAGAATCCACTTGTTAAATGAAGTGCTGATTGTGGATGCAGCAAGAGTGTCAAGAAAATATCTGTTTCAGGCAGCACATCCAATGTGATGTCGAATGAAAGGAATTCATGATCAATCGACTGGTCAGATTCTGGAATTGGAGCACCAGATTCGTCTATAGGGAATACGGTGTAGAACCTTGTGTAATCATCGTCGATGAAATATCCTAACAATCCATCGATTTCTCTTTCAATACTTCCCAGTTTTACTTGGAATGCATGTTTTCGTTGTGCTTCACTTAATTGAGTCCATCCACCTTCAACCTGAAGACGAAGAAGTGCTCTTACAACAGCAACTGGTCGACCCATGTAAAAATGAAGGATGATTAATACCTCCTTTTCCATAAGGTCAGAATGTAATATGTCGTATCAATGGCACGTAGTAAGGCTGACAAAACACCTTCACCAGAGTTTTCTAAATTTCTTTCCTGTTCATCGATTCTTCCAACTTCCATAAGAGAAATTTATGATGCGATCAAGGTGCTTATTTCCGCAATCTGGTGCGGTTCCTGCAGCAGAAAAGTTGCCTGGATTATTGTCCCAAGCAAGTTGTCCTTTTTGGATACCTCCGAGTGTCCAGTCACGGTCAGCAACACGAAGTTGCCCTCTTGCATTTCCTTCGTTATCAAAGACTTCCATTGCCCATTCGATATGATCAGGCAGGAGATAGCCACATATCGGTGATGCAACTAAATCAGTATTGAGCAGGGCTGCAGTGCCACCTGTGGCTGGTAACGTGTCATCATTATGGGCGAGTAATCTGAAATCCAATCTGGATGGTTTTGGAATTCGTGGTCGGATAACAATTTTTCCAGATTCGTCTCTATAATTTTGCAAACTCAAACCTATACTGACTTTTGGAGGTTGACCACTGTCAAATTTAAGGAGGCCTTCTGGTCGAATTTCACGAAGATTTCCAAATGCATCAACGATTTTCAATTCAAAAGAATTTCAACAAGGCCTGCTCGAATAGGATGAGTTTCGGATAACTGGTTTAATTTATTGTCGAGTCCACTCAGGGTGATGGATAAGAGGTCACGTTGTTTAAAGTCAAAGATAAGTTGGTCAAGCATGTCTTCCTCTTCATCTTCAAGAACGCCATCATTTATTTCATCGAGTTCATCTTCATCTTGGAGAAATTTATTGATTTGTGAGACTACAACGTTTGGGGCACTACGGGTGATTGGTAATCGTTCAGTAATGATGATCGCTTCATTCTCATTTGCTTGAATGGATTCATGGCCACTTGTTCGCTTGTAGTCGACTCCTTCAACTCCCAGTTTTCTTTGTCTGGATAATATTTGAATTTTTATATCTGCAAGAGTGGAAGCCATGCTTGTTTCCATTGTCGATAAGCGATTGGTGAAGGTAAACTGTTTCGTAATTTCTTGACAGTATATCCGCCCAAAGTGTATAATTTCATTGTTGTGTAATATCCACCCTCACGTCCTTCCATGTATCGTAATTCATCGTATAACGCATCAATTTCTATGGGCATCCAAAAGCGGTTTTGTGCAAATGTCATTGTCCGATTTGGCTCACCCACGAGTCGAGTAATATCGGCCAATGTACGAACTTTTGTGAGACCTTCGGGATGGTAATATCCTTCCTCCAACGCCTTTGTTGAGCGCAATTGGTCTGAAAGCAGGAGAACTGGGTCCCGAGGTTCAAAATATCTTGGAGCAGGATATGCTGTAACTTTCGGTGTTGGTTTTTCTTCAGACTCAAACGATAATTGACGGTTCTTAACTAATGACATTGGATCTTTGTTCAATCCTTGGTTGCCAAAGTTTTCCATCTGCTGCCCAATACCAACCTGATGTTGTGCGATATGGTTATTTGCATATGTTCCAGTACCTCGACGATTATTTGTTGGTTCAAATCGCCTCTCTTCTTCTTTGACATAATCGAAGAGTATTCCTCCATCAATGGCGTGAAATGATTCTTTGTGAACTTCATGTTCGAATCGATATTCGCCATCAGCTGTATCAAGTTCGCCGAGTAAATCATGGGTGAAACCAACAAAAAAATTTCTCAAATTCTTGTCGTTCACTTTCCGAAATCTGTGCATTATTTTCAGCTAATTCAGTTGAAATAAGGGCGGCTAATGCTTCTTCCTGATTTACTCCAATAGCCGCATCCAATTCATATGAATCATTGTTTTCGAGGGGTTGACCCCATTGAACATTACATACGGCACCATGGTACAGTGAATGCCTTGGCCAATGGTCACCGATGGTGTCAATTGCAGCTCGCATGATGAGGCTGGGGTCTTTGGCTATCGCTCCAGCACCTTTTTTGATGGCATCGCTTGAATACTTTTCAGATTTAGGGGATGTGTTTTTTCCAACCATATCTTTCTGCATTCCCTCTTTTCGAGATGGAATTGAATTCTTTCCAGGTTGGATTTTGTTTTTGTCAGGGGATATTGATTTGTCCTTCTTCACTTCTCTTCACCACCTTCTTCTTGGCTTATTGCATATGCATACAATGCAGCCCAGGCGCTTGGATCATCGTCAATATCCATGCGGTTAACATCCCATCGTAAATCATCTCTCATTTTTGAAAACCAAACTTCCTCAGATGCATGTGCTTCCATGTATGCAGGGTCAGAGGATTCCTCGGTAAACCAGCCGCACACCATATAATCAAAGGTTGCACTCGTATCATCAGGTAGTTGGTCATGAAATCCAAACCGGCCTTTGGCATTATCATACGTCGCAGTCCAGTGCATGTCACCAGTTTCGGGTCCGATAGCAGTCATTTCAGGTACCGATGGGTTTCTTTTCGATGGCGTGAAATTATTGAGTGCTGAAACTTCTAGTGTGACAGAATCAATCACCCAAGCTTTAACTTGTGGTTCATTTTTCAATGCTTTATTTGGATTTCCAGGTACCTGAAGGCCACTGAATTTTTTCCTTCGAATAACTACCCACAAATCAGTAGGTATGGAAACTTTAAGGTCTCATTTAGTGGTTTAATATTCGATGGTTCAGTCGTAAATTCCACTCTGTTTCGAATCGCCTCTTCAAATGAAATTGGATGTTGAAACTTCTCTTCTGTGGATATATATTCCAATGGAACATTGCCATCGGTTTGCTTGTACTCAAATTCGTTCATCACATCTTCGTCTTCAAGTAATTGGCCCTCAAGTAGTGATCGTGGAGGCTTCCAATACAGATGAATCCCTGGCTCCAATCCACCGGTTGCTGGAGTGTTTGGTGTGTACGTGAAGGCATCTTGTAACCTCCAATCAGATTCAGTCTTGACCTTCTTCACCTTCACGTTGAATAAATTGAGTCTTCAGTGGTGCCCTTTTATCGTATTGCATGAGCGTTTTCAATTGTTCTTTGTTCGGTTCAATCTTTACAGGAGTGGTGTATGGAACGACGAGGGCTTGAACATCAATTGGAACAAGTAAATGACGTCGCCTCTCAAGTTGTGTTTGAAATGCTTCGTCGAGAAGTTCCTTGTCAAATTTCGTGTCATATTTCATACTGATTTCAGGTTGTTCAATGATTTTTCCAGCTTTAACTTCCTTAGCAATCGGTGTTGTATCTTTACCGGACAAGAGTTTTTTCATCAGATTGGACTGCGTCTGTTTTCCAAACTCCATCGACATTGGTCTTCTTTGTCGTCGTTGCATCGACTTTCGTTGATGCAGTGTTCGATTTGACGTCTGATTTAGTGGATTTGTTGGTTGTAACCATTGATTTTACTGGAATGTCGTTTTTGTTTGTCTTGCTCGTTTGACCACTGATGTTTTTGACACTCTCTGTTGTTTTATTCACAACAGGGTTTTTCTTTCGTTTAGCCATGTTGCTCACCACCGCTGCTCGGTCGATTGACGACAGAAGAATTCTCCACCCTTATCGAATCAACATTAACGATTGCCTCATCTTGACTATCAATAATTGGTTGCTGTCGAATTGAATCATAAACGAAGTCTTGCTGATATGGGAATTGCATAAGTTGTGTTGCCACGAAGCCTCCTTTCTCGAGGCTAGGGTTGGACTCTAAATTCAAATTCTGTTCAATTCGTTCCTCATCCCAATCATTTCCAAACATGAAATCTCGCATTCGAAGAACTGAGACATCCCCGTTCCTGCCCTGGACACCGACTTGAATTATTTTATCATCTTGAATGACGCCGTCCCTATTTTTGTACTTCACAAAGAGTTTAGGATCGATTTTTCCACCTCCTTTGTCTTGTTTTTCAAGTCCCAATCGGAGGCCCTCGGAGGGTTCTTTCATCCGCAAATGTGTGGGTACACCGTTGAAAATGCAAAGAAGAATTGTCTCTGAAAGTCGTGCTACGCGTATGAGTGGTACTGCCCTACCTTCATCAAAACCTTCTTCACGTTTTTCTCCAACACACTCGGGTGCGTCGAAGGCTTGAATTTCAAGTCCGGGGTAATCTCGAACGATTGTTGAGCGCATCAAAAATCCAGTGAGTAATCCACCTCGAATCATTGTCATTTGTGATAAAATACCGCCAATCTGTGCTGCTAAATCATGTTGTACATCTCGTGAAATGTCAATTTTTTTCTTCATAAATTCGAGATCACTTTCTGAAATCAATGGTGCCCTATGAGTGGATGATGCTTTGTTCTCAGATTCGCCTCCGGCGATGTAGGTTGTTGATTTCGATATTTGTTTGCTAGCAATTTCTCCTTTTTGTGAGGTTTTGTGGTTGCCGAAGCATCGCCTTTGGCCACTCCCATCACCGCATCGCTCATCGAACGTTGCTGTTCAGGAATTTTAGCAAATTCTTGTTGTATTCGTTGTGTATAATTTTGGTTTGCTTGTGAAACAGCATTTTCAAAAACACTCTTATTCAATGCTCTAGCCTTATCATGGGCTGCTAATGCAGTTCTGAATGGATTCACAATCAATTCTTGTTCGTTGAGTGCCTCCATGAGTTCGAGGTAAAGCTCACCACGTTTCTCGGGGTCAACATCAGCTAATGCTCCTCGAGAATCCAACACTCCAGTACTCAATGCACCATCGATCATGGCGTCTATCCAATTACGGTCAATATGGAAAAATCTGATGGAATCATTTGGCAGCATTTCTTCATGAGGTACAATGTAAGGAAAGGGAACACCTTCGAGCGTACGAAGCCTGCCTAGCCATGTGATGATAGAATTCCAGGCTGCCTCCTCTGCATCATCTGTCGTGATTTTTGCCATCATCGTCATTAATTTTTGAACACCAAGGCGGGTGTCAGAGGCAATCATTGTCAAATTCTCATCCTTCAAAATTGGCCACCTCGTGTGTATTGTTCTTGTGCAACAAGATTTTCTCTTAGCATCATGTTTTCATCGAGTGTCAAATGTTCCGTAGAAAGTTCCTCCAAGAATTCTTCAGTTGTTCCTGCAGATGGAAGAGTTACTTCATTCCTAAATTTCTCATCCGGCGGAAATTTCTCGAGAGGTAAGGCTGCCTCCTTGACAATTGCTTTTTGTAGTAAAGACTGAATAGGTAATTTTTCAACGGTGTTGATGTCAAAATTTTGGGAAAGGTATGATTTATCCAGGAAGCTTTTCTTATACAACTGGAGCGATTTTTTCTTCAAACGAATTCGTCTCCAACGACTAAGTGTTTCAATAAATTTAGGGTCACTTAATGCAAGTAACCTACCGAGCTCAAATGCTGAAGAGTGATGTATAACATCTAATCCTGTTGATGGTTCAAGCCCTCTTGCATCGTCGGAGTTTGCGTAAGGCTTCTCCTTTATGTCGTGATATGTAGGGACTGCGATGCATGGTCCCTGTACAAGCAAGGCCGTGTGATACCGTCATGCTCAACGATATCGGTGTAGAGGAAGGAGTTCACCGTGACATCTGGGTCCATATCTGAGCCCAAAAGTGCAGGTTCGTAGGTGCGATGTTCGTCTTCTTCTGAACTGAAGCCTGCTAAGGAATCGAGGTCGCCTACTTTGTCTTTGTCGGATAAGGATTGACGGAATTTTATTGATTTAATTTTCGATTCAAAATCACCACCGTCTCCAGTTTTGAAGGTCCAATAATCGAGAAGGATGAGTTTGACATCAGAGGTTGATTTCATTCCATGAATGGATTGAAATGTTTCAGGAATGTCAACCGGCAGTTGTACCGGATGCGATGTAACACGCGGGACGCCATTGTAAACTTCGACATTAAGATTGCTTGCTTGATTTTGCTTTTGAATCATCTGAGGTGATTCAACAATGTCTTGAGTTAGAACTTGTACAGTGTCTTCTACAGGAAGGTTCGATGCGTGTCCTTCTATAGATACTAAACAAACATGGTACTTTGTGTTAATTTTACTTGGTAAGCGATTGGAGATAATAACAGAAAAGATACCATCTTCATCATTGCCACACAATTCTTTGTCTTTCGGATTAACTTGGAGAGAATGAGCTAGATATGGGAGATCATGGGCTGTTGGTCCAATATTCTTCAACAAACCCTCTTTGATTGAAAGAACTCGAATTTCGAAGGGAATGGAGGAGTTTCCTTTACCAGGAATAGTATACTGTTTTTGACCTTCAAGAATTTCACAGCACTCCTCGAATTCGTCATCCCGAATCAAAAGCAAACTCATCCATGGACAGTCATCATAATGCTCGGAATCATGTGCTTTTCGCTCCCAAGGAAGCGTTTTACTTTGAAAGACAATCTTTGGAATTGAAAGGTCGACCTTCACACCTTGTTCATTTTTTGGCGGAGTCCGAGAATGTATTGTTAGAGGGTCAATTTGATATGGCGAACCTTCGACTTGAATATACTCATTTTTTATGACCTGTTCTGGTAAATTTGTATTGACGCCTTTGACAGTTTCAGGAAATGTTTGTTTGGTTTGCACTTTGAATTTTCCTTGCGTCAAAGGTGGTTTAATAGAATCAAAGTATCGAATTGTACCGGTATCTGGACTCGTTGGTATTGGTTGTATTGTCATTTCATCGCCTCTTTCTTCTTGCCTTTGTTTGTTGGCGGTTCTCATTGGAGGTTTTCTTTGATGATGAAGGTTGATGACTTGATACGTGGTTGTCTTTTCGTAACTTTTCTGAAGTTGAAGGCAAATGAATGTTCACATTTGTGTTTTGAAGACCAGATGTACCAGATTTCTTTTCTGTTTGAGGCGATTCTCCTCCAATCTTGAGGTTAGGCTTCCAGTATGGTGCTCGATTCAAAATTTTCTCTTTAACTTCGATTTCAAGTACAGCATCTGAAGAAAGGCCACCACTGTCTGTGACCCTTAGCACGCATTGGTGGCGACCTACATCCTCAATCGAAGGTGTACCAGCAATCAAGCCAGCTTCAGTCATCAAAAGCCAGTCCGGTGCTGAAACAAAGGTGAAGGCGTGTGAGTCGCCCTCATCATCATCCCCTACGAAAATCGAAAGGTCAAATTGAAATGCATCACCAGTCGTTGCAACAGTCGGTGGTAATCGAGGTAATTCAGCAGGAATTTCAACCTGAGGTTGATGAGTCTTAACTTCGATGATCGGTTCAGGTTTTGGAATCATCGGTTCAGGTTGTATCGGTACCACAACAGGTTGAACAAACTCTTTTGCCTGTTTTGTTGTTGAACTTAGTCCTGAAGTTTTGCTCATGGTTAAATTTAATTTCATTTCTTGTACCTTTGTATCTTGATTGAATTCATTTGGTGGATGCTTCCAATTGAGTATTGATCTACCTTCAAAAGAGAGTGGTCCTTCATGAACGAGAGAAATCCATTTTTGTTCTTGGAGGAGATCTAACACATGCTGTGGGTGTGCTGCATAGGCCATGAGTGAATTAACATCGGTTGTTTCATCGGTAAGAATGTCGATGATTGCAGGGCCTTCAAATCCTTCAATGGCTTGAACTTGCCAAATGTAGGCTACCGCATCCTTTCGTTTGATTGCAAGAGGGTCTTTGATTGGGGTCACGCCTTCCATAGCAATTTTGATGTTTGGGACTTCTTCTGGTAATGTTCGAACAATTGCTACGAGCGTTTGGAATGATGAACCACAATAAAATCGAATATTGTCAATTTTTGCAAGAACTTCTCCCGCACAGAATGATGAAGTTTCTTCCATTGTTCGTTTCGATGCAGATTCTTGTGCTTGAATAAAACATCCACGGCCTAGGTATCGGTAGAGTCCAATCTGATGAATTGTACTCAATCGTTGAAAACCAACTGAGGGGAAGGTTTGCGAAGAAAATTTTGAACTAATTGAACTGCTACCTATGTTGATGTTCTCGTAATCGAGATGTTTACCTCCGAGTCCTTCAGCGGTGAAGGATTTTGTACCGAGAGGCACTTCTATCTCCACGACATTCTCCTGTGGAGGAATTTCTAGATCTTGCAGAATGCCTCCTGCACCGCGGTGGAATGTAATTCGAAGTGCTTGGTCGCTTTGAATTGAAAGAACAGGAGGGTGTTCGAATTTCTCGTTAGAATACTCTTCTTGAAGTGCCCATATTTGTCGCATTCCTGGAATAAGTTCGGCACCATCGGCTTGCATTGCTGCACTTTGTTGTTTTCGATACCGTTGATTCTCTATAGAATGGCCCATCATGGACGGACTTGGTTTTGTTTCAGGCGATTTTTTACGCTCTTTGACGGGTACCTCACCAACAAAGACAAGAGAATCATGATGATGAGATGAGACTTGCACCCGTGGGAGTTGTTCAGCATCTGGAATTTGCTGAACTGATGTCGTACGTTGTTCCACCGCATCGACATTCTTTGTTTCACCAGTGCTGAGGGTGTTTACCAACTTAGGTGTTAGTGATGCAAGGCCAGGTAGATTCGGTTTAGGGTTGAGCTTTTTCGACCACACTTTGTTTTTCCATAGCGTGTTCGACACCGATTCCCGCATACATGGACATAATTCTTGGAGGTGACCTCCTTCGGAGCAATCTGCGTTGATTATTTGATGGTCTCATCGCATCACCCCCGCACCATCAGAAACTTGACTGATACCCCTCATGTCGACACCTCTCGTTTGAGGGTTCAAGTTTGCCGGTGCTGTTGTGGTGAATTTTGAATTCGTACCAGTTGAGACTTGGGTTGTTGCCATAGTTGTCCTCGGGTAAGTTCGGGTTGTTGCAGATGCTGTTGTGCGACGTGCACTCCGCTCAATTTGAATTGTGTTGAATTGCTGAACTGCTTCCAATTCTGTCATTCGGAGATAGTCTTCTGGGGTCATGATTTTGGAATGCTTTCTTTCAATTTCGTCAATTCGTACATCCTTCTTTAGTTCAAGTTCTCGTTTGTTTTCTTTTTGAGGTTTCGAGCCGGAGGATTGTTCAATGAACCTTCGGAATGGAAGATTGTGGACAAATTGTGATTTTTCGATTTGGTCAATCGCCATCGTGTTCAACCATCCTTGAGGTTGGGCCACTGCTCTGAAAAGAGATGAACTACCAGAGAGGAATCTAGGTTGTTTTGGACTTGGTGATTTCTTTGCTTTTGGCCGACCATTCGCATCTAACTCACAACGCCAAAGCGTCTCTGGGAAGAATGATGAATGGCTAATAAATGAGATGCCGTCAGTAAGTTGTACAGAAGATCCTTCCATGCCGATGATATGAATAGAAAATGTTGGTTCAACATCATCTTCGATTCCGCACGGGGCAAGTTGAATGGTGTCAAGGGGCCCTGGATTATTTTCCCCTCCAAGCAGCATCGACATTGGATAACGTATGGGGGTTATCTCCTGCAAGCATGACGTGGTATTTCGCAGGGAAAAGGTGTTGGTGCGTAAGTTCAAACTCTGGTTCAACAACAAATGGCTTGCTGCTCGAACCATCCACTTCCTCACCATCATCTGGTCGAACAATTCCACTTGGGATTTGTGATGTAAATTGACGTTCGGTGAATTTTTGCGAAAGTGTTGTGCTGTGTTCGGATTCTGGTAATTGTAATACGTGTTTATTAATGAACTCAGGCATTCCAATGGCCTTGAATGCTCTTGAACTATTTGCACCAAACTTAACTGTAAACGAAATGATGTACCATTCAATTCGTGCTTTTCCACGCATCTTTGGTCCTTCAATTCGCAAATCAGCACCCAAAGAGGCTTTGACTGTTCCGAGCCAGGTCTTGTATCGAACTGAAAGTCCGATGTACACTCGGAAGTTGTAGTAAAATGGATCGAACACAACGAGAACGTCGACACCAGCTTTGAAAGAAGCCGTTAGAGAGCCCGCTTTGAACGTTGCTTCAAATCCACCGCCTAGCATCACTGCTGACGTACAAACTGTGAAGTATGCACCGCCTTTAATCGTCAACTTTGACATTGGTTTCCAACTAAAACCAAGGCGAGGACAACTGGATAGTAACTCGGTGCCTTGAATTTTGGATGATATCCTCCAAGCGACAGGAGGAACTCACCACGTTTGAACCAACTCACAAGTGCAAAACCACCTGTAAGTCGACAACTCTTGTGGAATAGATATGATGCATCTGTGAGTTGAGCTTCAACCCATAGCACCTGTTCTTCAGAATCAAAGTATGCTAGGAATGCGAGTTCAACATAGCCAATGCCGAGTTCTTTTGTTGGAAGCGACATTGAGGACAAACCAAGGATACCGATGGTGAAACCATCTGATAACTTAACGAAGAGAACACCTTTTGTTTCAAGCACTTGATATGTGGTGAATTTTACTCCGATTGCAAACCAAAAGACTGTCTCGCTTCGCTGGTAAATCTGTGCGTATTTGTTCAAGTGCTCCCATCGGATCGTCTGCAAATCCTGAAAGTGTTCGCATGAAGATGCTGTTTGGTACATCAGCTACTTTTGGAACGACAAGGTCGCGATTGAGCCCGAGACCTCCAGCAAGGCCCTGTGACGAAAAATTCGGGAATGCCACCGAGAGGATAATCGATTGCAGCGATAACGAAACAAGTTACATATGAACCATCGTTGCTGGGGATTCGGCCAAATGCACCAATTGCAGAAATGGAAATAGTTGAGGTACTAATCGTACAGAGTCCTTGATATTCGATATACTTCTCATTGTTTCCGCCGCCTGGAACATCGAGTTCTTCCTTTCGAAGTGCCCCTGCAATCTTGAATGCAGGTCCGCTGTAAGCAAGAGCACAACCTGCCATATCATATTCCCATTCACTGAAGTTGAGGGGCCGGAGAATTGGAATCGTTACGGACAAATCATCGACTTGTGCTAAAAAGCCTGCAATTTCTGCCTCTCCATCGACAAGAATTTTCAGCGATGAATTATCTCCATCTGCAGTAATTTTGACACCAATTTGTGCAATCTTGATTGGCCCAAACTGCTTATTGATGACAAACCACGTTTCAATTGACCCTGAGACATCAAAGTCAACGGGATATCCATTATATTTCATGACTGCAAAGTCGAACAATGGTTTGACATTTCCACTGCCATCACCATTTCCTGCGAGTACACCTGCAGCGAGTCCATTCCCTCCATCTTCTTTCCCATCCCCTCCGAGTGAAATTCCAAAGTCGTCGAGGTCAAGTCGGCCACCTGCAACGAATCGTTTTGCGGGATCAGGTTCGGTAAAGGTCATGTCGATGACGGTCGTGATTCGAACCGCATTGAGAAGAAGGAATGCGTCCAGGAGTGGCTTACGGTCTATTTTTGTAAGCAACATCGAGAGATAACCAATTTCAATGCTGAGGAACGGAGCAATATCTAGATTCGATCCGTTGATTTTATATTTCAGGAATTGGATATTGAGGCCAGGGACATATGTTTTCCCAGCATCACTAGGCACAATTGGTGTCGTGACATCGTCAGAAGTTCCGATGGTTAACAACAACCCTCCGATTTGAAGTTCAGTGTCTTGAAGCACATCAATACAAATGCCTACTAAAGTATAGCCATCTTGTACTTCAGTGGTGATTGAAACTTCAAAGAGGCCCTCTTCGTCAGTAGAAGAATCAGACTGAGATGATTTTCGTTTGTAGGTGAAGAGCTTGATTTTGTTTGTGTTTGCAGATGCCCTTTGAATGCAGAAATTGACCATATCGATGGCACCCTCAAGTAACACATCAGTTGCTTTGAGGGGGTTGGCAGGACTATAATCTGAAACGATGTCTTGAATCGAACGAATCGTGTACTCTACGGTTCCATTACCAGCAGGTGGAAGGCCAGTTGTTGGGTCAGAGCCCCAAACATATGTCTTTAGATGAACGAGCCAATAACCTAATGTGGTAAAATCGCGCAAAATTTGAATGGTTCCATTGTACAATGGAGTGTTGAGCACGTCTTGCACCGCGTCTAAATTCGAAAGGAAATCAAGGGCAGAGTTTGCTGCACCAAGGGCTAAGGCACTCAGGTCTGGAATGCCCCAACGAACATCTTGAATAAACGGGGTTGAGTTTGGAAGAATCTTTGCCCAAAATGCATTGCATCCTTGCCCTGTCATAGGGGCGTTTCCATCGAGGCCCGTACTTATGTCCAAAACGACATTTCCTCCACTTATCGTGAACTTTAATGCTGGTTGAATTTGTAACGGGGATTGTACGATGGGATTGTTGGTGTGTGCTGCAAGAGATACAAATGGATCAAAATCATGACCCGCAAAAGGCAAACATGCACCAACTTCAGTCTCGAGAACAAGTGAAAGCCCAGCATCAGAATCAAGAATAATGTCTTTTTCGTAGACCATCCATATAGCTAAACAACCCGAATTTGTGTGGCCAAGGCATAGGACGGCTGGGTCATACCATTGACCTGTTGGATTAGCAAGTCGAACTTCATATCGTTGGTGTCCAGCATCATACGTGATGGTGAAGAAATTGTTCACTGTTTCGGGAACAGCATGTCGCAAGTGGCCTCCTATGGTTAGGACCAAACTGACGAGTCGTTGCTGAGTGAAATATGAGTGTGCGTCACCTGCACAAAGTTTGATGTTGTCCATTTGAATTTGATTTGCATCCCAAAAGTCAATGCTTGTGAAGAGGTCAATTAAAATTGATGACACCGTATGCTGAGTTCCATTTTCTGTGTAGACTATGTCGTTGAGCGACAAAATGACTTGTGTGATAAAGATCGGCAATACATTATCGACAAAGTCGGCAAGTATGTGTTGAAGGAATGCATTTACACCCGATAGGGATGGTAGGAGTTGAATCACAGACGGGGGTGTTGCGTCAGCAGGATTGAAATCGACTTCAAACGATAGATGAACCTGATTGTTCATCATGCCAAACCGAATGGTAAGCGTTGTTGTTGAAAACATTCCAATGAAGTCTGCAAGTGCTTGATTTGCAACATTTGTCGGTAAGACTGAACCAATATCGTATGTGAGTATACACTGACTTCCATTCAAATCAAATGTTGCTGCAGGGTGCATTGTCAAAATAACCTCAATTGCTGCATTGAGAGATGGAACCCCAAAGAGAGAATCCGGCGTTCGAATGATGAGGAGATTGAACCTGGAGCAACTGGCGATTCACAAATTTCAACTTCAAAAAGAAAGGGTTTCTCCAACGCCAAGTCCCATGGTGACGGATGTAATCATCGACGTCTCATCACCCGGCACTTCATACTCGACTTCCAATTCTACTGGGAATAGAGTCAAAATTGCGTGTGATAGATTCATCATTGATTCTATGTGGAACACAGCCCCATCATACAATGCTTCTCTGAAATGAGCCTAGCGTCAACAAAGATTCCGAAGATTGACCTTGCAACTAGGGCACCGTCTGATGTTCGTTGTGCAAGGTTGAGTTCAACGCATATGGTTGCAAGTGGAGAATCTGGTGAGAACTTTCGTAAAAACAGTCGTTCGACCAAGATCTGCATGATGTTGTCTAGCAGAAGTCCTGGTATCATTGGGAAAAGGTTGCTTTGAATATCCGAAGAATCAAGGAGATTTATCGATGTTGGGGGATTTGTATTCCATTGAAGTCCACCTGAATCGATCCACGGTAATGTGGGCAGTGAAGGCAACTCAAGGTCAAGTGTAAGGAATGTAGGTTGGACACCCATTAAGAGATGTGAATTTGAAACATCCCTAAACTTGCAACGTCAGCGGTTAGCGTGAAGTTCAATGTTAAAATGCTCATCATCCCATACTTCTGGTTCAAAAAGTGGAATTTGGATAAATGCACTCAAATCAAGTGGCCCTAGTGGTATTCCAACCATTCCAATAGATAAGTCGCCGTATCGTCCAAGATTGACATTAATCTGATAACCTTTGAATAATCCTGGTAACTTGAAATTGAGGTGAAATCAAAGGGTCATCCTGGGTCATCAACCCGTCATCCATGGTGAAGCTTCGGCTAAATGGTCAAACATTGCACGATTGGTTCTGGGCAATAATTTACCAAAGTCCACATCGCCATTCGCATTGGTAATCAAGTCCAAAATGTATGCCTGAGGGTCTTGAATACAAGGTCAATTAATGCAGGGCCGTCGACCCACCAACGAATCGTTTCATCTTGTGATTGAGGAATGATTTCGCTCATTGTTGTCTTATACATGAGGCCTAAAATATGCATGCCTTCAAAGAAGGCTTCGACTGCAGGGTTGTCTATTTCAAGCGAATATCGTGCCAGAAATGCGTCTAAGGCATTCAACTGCACCCTCGAGTATTGTTTCTTGATTCAATTCAATTCTTCCAGGAATAGGGCATCCCAATCAACATGCCCAAACATCGCAGCGTCATTCAGAAGACAGATGCATTCCATTCTCTTGATTCCAATCGACATCGACCTCTATAGAAGCGCAGCCTATTATCTTCTTCGGGGGTGACCAAATAGATATGATTGGAAATTGTTCTCATCTTGTTTCCATAATTCAGCATGAACATGAACTGCAGGTGTTGGATGAACGATTTCAATATCAGGGTCGCTTGTGAGATTGATGTTAAGTAAGTCAACTCTGCAATTGAGGTCCATAGCGTGACATGCCCTTCTTCATCATCATTTCTCCAATTGAATTCATCTCAAATCTCACACCAAAGCCTGCGTGAGTTGGTATCGATTCGGAGCAATATCTGGATGCAATGAGAGTTCTATTGACTCAGCCAACTCCCCAATGATTTATGCTAATGCTGGACCCGCAATTCTGAGATTACTGATTTCTTACGATGATATTTTCATTGTTGGTATCATGTGTGCAATCCTCCATTGTTTAATTAATTTTTACTCGATGAGTCGAAACTACTTAAATGACGTAGAATCACACATCCAAATGGAATTGTCATTTGTAGAAGTCATCGCATCACCAACCATCGACGAATGTCCTTGCAGTGAACCTACTTCGCATCTTCCCAATTGTGCTTGACGATCCGCTAGTTTATTCATGTCGTATCCTTCTTGCGATACTTTGTATGTTGTAGGACGATTGTTGGTCCCTGGAATTTAATCCCAATTGTGCATCATATATTAATCCTTTGATTCAACGCGTCTCAATCACCATCTGCTTGATTTGTCAATTGATACAATACTAGTTTTTGAAAATTTGAAGAATCGATTTTGTAAATTGCATTATTCAAGGTCTTTCAAATTTTGATCATCGAATGATCATCGCCTCAATAACAGATTTGCTTTCAGATGTAACCATTGCTACAATCGCACGAACAGATGACCAAACTGTAGATTTAAATTTAATTTCAACTTCAGAGCGGTTCTTTTTCGCGCCTTGAACTCTAGTATGAATTAATCAATTTGGTATATTGACATTTGTATTGCTATTCGTCTGTGGTTTGTTGCCCAAAGTTCTCTTACTTTGTCTGAAACCCTCTTTATTTTTTAATCATCAAAAATTTATCCATAAAATTTACTATTTTCTGGTACAGTTAGCTGTATTCCATCAGGTCTTCATACAACATGATTTTCAGCCAAAAAATTGTTTTGGGACTGTCGAAGGCAAGGTCTGGTGGACATCTGTTGCATCAGCTTCCGCTGCACTCGAAGTTTCCAAGTTTTATTTTCAGTTGTGTGTCCACCTAAAGCCTAGAGATACAAATACCATTTACTGCAGATTCCCTTTAAAAATTAATTCTGTTTTGTTTTTCTTTTTATGGTAATCAAATGTAATAAATCCACCAAGTTTTCCTGAAAAACTATAATTGTATTAACATCAAACAGATTTAATTCGAGGAAGTTAGGTAAATCAAAGTGAAACCACCCTAAAGCTTATGCTCAGACCATTTAATGAAATGACGAAAAGTTTCGCTTTGCGTATGAGCAGCGTTGTGTCTTGCCACCTCATGATTCAAAATACGACAGTGATAAAAGTGGGGCTGCCGCAGACATCATTCCATAGGGGAAGGCCTTCAATCAATTATCTTTTCAGATCCACTTCAAACCTCTCGTCTCCGCTGTAAAATTGTAGGTTCTTTAATCACGTGTGTATCCATGAAATGCTCGAGTTGATCATGAAAATACGCTCTGCGGCGTTCTACTTATCTTCGTATGTTTTCCGGATCTTTATTCTTCTTTTCCATTCATTCAAACTCAAGTCCAGCTTTTTGATAGCGTTTCAGATCGAGTGATTAGTATCAAACTCGTGCTAAAATCGTTATCAATATTTGGCCTGCTGCCGGATAAACACTCGGAAACCAACGACCTTCTGCTTTTTGGCTTCATCAAGCTATCATTGTTCGAGTTTAATCGATTTGCATATTCAGTAATCCCATCACCTGAGGAGTTCTTTCAGTTTTTATCATGAACAACACCTCCCCAAATAAACCTGTTTCGCAATGGAGATAATCCTGCCATTCAGTTGAATGGGAGAAAAAGTTTCAAAAATTTCTGATTATAATATTTCCTTCTGCGGTGCTGAATACCAATATTTAAGTTACTATTTTCTTGGTTAAGGGTGAGGTGTAAATTTCCGGAGTATAATCTGCTTCTGCCCGGTGGTAAATTCGTCGGGCTGCTAACCTCTTGCATAATCTAAAGTTGAGTGGTGTACATCACGCCGATGAGGCGATGCCCATTTTCACCCAATTGAAAATCTTACCGTTATTACAAAGGGAAGGAATTTAATATCACAATTGAAAATTCGGTTCACACATTTAAAAAGTATTGTTTGTGCACAACTACAAATATTTGGCAAATATTTCCGATGCCAGAATGTTGTTAAGAGAAAATAATCCTCGACCCCCATATCTTTAATCAGACTCTCAACGACCCACAGGAATCAGATAAAGAAGGTTGTTTTGAAATTGGAGTTTTTAAACCAGTAATATGCACGGTCCACCAATCCATGAGACTTCAAAAATGGATCGAGCAATATGCGCGCTG
>JAYQHX010000018.1:0-4659 GCA_038141355.1 Methanobacteriota archaeon
CCATTGATTTACTTCCCATTCGCGCGTTGTTCCATTTGCTTCCGTTCTTCTTCTCTTTCGTATTCGCCTCATCTCAATCATTTTGAGATGCTGTTGACGTTCGAATTCCAGTTTTTTCAGTCGTTCCTGCTCACGTCGCTTTTCTTCCATTTTGAGTTCTAATTGAAGAGCCCAGTATTCTTCTTTCATTTCCTCAATCTCATGGGCATGATTCAGAATCATTTTCCTGATAGTTTTGGAGCGGTGACCAGGTGGTATGCTCTGAATTAGGCGATAAGTCTCCTCGTCACAAGATAGACCAAAATTGAACATTCGATCACCTAACCAAACATAGTTTCTGCGAGATCTGTCACTTCGTATCGTACTTCTCGGCCTTCTTTCGTGCGCGTGATTAGCATCATCTCCTCCATTCTGCTCACAACTCCGTTTCTCAATTGGGAGGCTTGAGTTGGGACAACATCGTACCTAATCGCAAGGAGTTCATCCAATGACTTGGGCCTGTTGTTTCCGGAACGGATAGCAGAATGTATTGCTTGCATTAGACCCCACTCAGCGGGAACATTCTGTCTAAAGTGATCGAGCAAGAACTTGACTTCATCATCAGAAAATCGCTTTCCAGATTGGACATATTCTAGCCAACCCTTTCCTCCATCGTCCAATATTGGGTTTGGCAAAAGGGCAAATTTCAATCCTGCAGGAGTGAAATGAACCTCGTCAATGGTGAACGTGATGAATTTTGGCAAGTTTACGAATCCCATTTCGATGAGTGCACCTGTCAATTCCTTCTTCCGTTTTGAACCAACAAACTGTGCAACAAACCGTTCTTTCGCCTTCTCATTTGATTCAGGGAAACCAACAGCGATTTCACTTCCAACATTCTTCATGGCCCCTGCTTTTCGATCAATGCCAACGAGGAAAGCTCTAGCGTAAAGTGCATGTTCAAGAGCGCTTTTTTGCGCAATTCATCAAGAGTGATTTGTTCAGCCTCTTCCATCCACTCTGCTCCGTCATTCGAGATCTCGTGAGTGCTGATGAGGGAGTGAGCAACCAATACCCGCAGCATACGAATTTAACTGGGAAAATACGATTGTAATATCCCGACAATGGTGTTTCATCCTTGGTAGATTTGTGGAGTTTTGTGAGGTGAAAATGTTGGTAGAAGGCTTCCATAAAGTCCGGGTCTGATAGCCACTGCTTCCAATCCTCCAGCCTAAGCCCTTGATCCCAATCCGGGGCACCATCTGTACCTGGCTGGTACAATTCACGATTGATCAAATACGGGATATTTCCTCGCTTCTTCTCAATTTCTGCTATGATTTCGAACCATTCACTCAAGGTGTTCTCGGCAAATTCCCTTGCTGCCTTTGGAACTCGAACATCAAGGTTAGTCTCATCTAAGGCACCTAGTACTTCGACAATTTGTTTTGCCAGTTTTGCATCCGCAACAATTGGTTGTTCCTCGTCCAACAGGTCGGCCACTCGCCATTCTTCGTCCGCCATGCTAAACGCATGGAGCGCCCTACTAAATATGTTTAGGTTTTTTTTTCCCGAATGAATAGCATTATATCTGTGAGCCCCATCGGCCAACATCTGTGAGAACCATGCTTACACGATCCGAACAGACCTCAAAAACGCCTACTGAAAGCGTAAAGAAAATCAATTGGATCCACAAAAATATTCAATGTAAGCACGTTCAAGAGATAGATGCTGGACTTTCCGAAGTTGTTTGTGACGGTTGCGGAGAAACAGTCCCGCTGTCTCACGATGGAGGCGTCCAGAAAAAGGCCATCACTGTCAGTAAACAACTCACGATTACTGGGGAACCTGCACCGACAAGAATTCAGAAGCCAAGGGTGAATCTGGATTTACCATTTACCACCAGGTACTCAAGAATAGGAAAAATTGGGACAAACTGTTTGCAGGATTTTCTGAGATGAAAGCAATCACCTACGTCAGTTCCGCAGACTTCATTATCGCACAGTTTGAAGAATACGGTTACGAGAAAATTGAACTTTTGGTTGGAGAAGGGCTCTCTGGCACAGTCAAGTCAGACCTCGCTACAGACAACGCTTCAATCGACCAGTTATTCAATCTGATTTCACAAGAAAAGTTACGTATCCTCACAACTAAAGCCACTGTCCACACAAAACTCTACATCCTATCTAACGAAGAATTTACCAGAGTCATTGTCGGATCTCCAAATCTAAGCTACAATGCAAGGGGTACAAGACAGCGGGAATATGCCGTTTATTGGGATTTGTTTCATGCAAATGAAGTTGACATGGATGTTTTGCGGACCTTCATATCGGATTATGAGAAAACATGTTCAGAACCTGACATTGTGGTGTTCATGGACGATCTCCAAGAATTGTGTCAAAAGAACAGGGACACGGATAGAATGGAGCTTTACCAACTATGGCAAAGGAATAAGTCAAATGGAGAATCTACTGCTGTCAAGGCCATTTTGACAATATCAAGGGCCAAGCATTCGAGGCATCAGATGAAGAGGAAGATGCAGTAATTCGCATCGACATCCCAGAGGTCCTGAAATCAGGGAAAAAGAAATTTTTGACGAATGTCCTTGGGGCTAAAATCAGTGGAAACAAAGCAACAATCTCCAGGTCAAAGTATCTATCTCATACAACTATGCTCGGGACTGTCCCCATGAAATTGAACCAGAATACAGGAGAAATCAAATTCGGCATAGCTGGAGAGATCGTTAGTGTTCCCAAGAGATCGACTATGATTTGTTGAAAACGAGTCTCGAGGACATCGAACAATACATCGCGACTGTTGACCGAGCAACCTGTGTCCACCCTGATCTTTCTGCAAAAATGACCATCATGGAGTAACAATAATTTACACCATGGCATCACCTTTCGTTAACATTATTCACAAAGAAAAATGAAAGTTACGCAAAGAGTAAATCGTCGAGGACCTCGACATCTTCTCATTTACGGCCCAGGTCACAATGGAAAGACCGCACTCGGCAGATACCTGAACTATCTCTTGACTGGAAAATTAATCGAGCCGATATCTGCAAAACAGTGGAACAAAAAGAATTGGGAAGGCCTTTTCACAAACTCTCAGACTGCTGGCAGTGCATTTCCAATTATCATTGATGATATCAAAGAGAACTGCTTCAGTGGAAAAAGGGCCACTTTGGAAGGATTCGTAAAATCCCATTAAAGAGATTGTTATCTGATTCAGAATATCCAGTGCTAATCATGAACACAAATCATGAAGAATTACCAGATTGGGCGAAAACAAGAGTAAAGCGATTAGTTTTCAATGTGAAGTTCAAAGGCGGACCAGAGGACAAGCTTACAGCATTTTCTCTCACAACTAGTAAACGGATTTGAGTACGACGATGATGGAGTTGAAACTTGCACGTTTGATTATGCAGGAATTGTACGCAAAAGTCGGAAAGGATCTTCCCGACTATTTTCCAAAGATGTCTCCAGAGTTGATATATGACATGGATGCGATATCCTGTTTCACAAAACGTAAAATAAACAGTACCACGAGCACGAATTAACCGACGATTGGGCAAGAGCAAGAGATGCAAGCATCCAGTACGGAGAACTGCGAAACCATCGGAAATCAACCAAAAGAACGATCGAAGAGGTTCCCTTTGGGTGGCCTGTGATTTCATGGACATGGGCGTCATGAGCGCTGAAGCGATCAAAGACAGACTGGCTGGAACTCGTCGAGCGATACCGAGTTGGTCAGACGAGGGGCAGAAAACGACTAGTTGAAGGAACGATCCGAAAGCGAAAGGAATCCTTGGTTCAAATGCTCAAGGCGATGAAGTTGAATGAAACCCTTGGCGTTTGTGCAAATGTGGAAGGAAAAGAAAGAAGTGAAGGAGATCAGATATTGGAATCTTGAGGAAACTGAAGCCATGCACCAGCATGCTCGATTTAGCCCAAGACCCAAAGACGTTGAAACTCGCAACTCTCCACTTCCTACACTACCATATCGCACCTCGAAGGAAAGATTCGTCAATGTTCAAATGGGAGTACATCGATTTGGATGAGGGGATCATTCAATTTTCAGCCGATAAGAACGCTAAGCGCTGCTTTTCATTCATTGAACTCGCTTCCTTCATGTTTTCAAGAACTTCAAACGCATGTTGGAAGATGAAGGTCATGACACCACATACCTCTTTCCTGAAACCATTGCAGGGCATTCGGGAACAACCAAAGAGATTTTACCACATATCAGCGACAAGACAGTCTACGAATGGTTGATCAAAGTCAGAAATGGTGCAGCCCCGTACTACAAAGGAGACATTCGAAAATATTCGTCCCACAGTTATCGGCATACTCTTGCTATGCGATTTCTCAATAGTGGAGCAACCTATGAAGATGTATCTCGAATCCTTGGGGATACTGTAGCGACCATCGAGGAACACTATTCCGAGCCTGGTCATGACACCCTCCTTCAGGAAAGCATGGGAAGCAGCACATGTTCGTGCAACCATGAACACGACAGATGGCACTGCACAACCAGAATGGCTTGACCGATTCAGGAAGGTTCGGACTCCAAATCACCACAAGCCCTCGTACCCCATTCGCGGGGTACGGACTCCAAATGGGGAGCGGACGTACCAGGATTCGAACCCGGGTTTCCAGCCTTAGAAGGCTAGAGTGATAT
>JAYQHX010000019.1:0-6211 GCA_038141355.1 Methanobacteriota archaeon
ATTTATGCCTTGGATGGAAGCAGTAGCGAGAAGCTTTGAAATTCTCTTCCTTGACCTCTTCATTTTCGTTGTGGGAGGTTCTTTCATTGTTTTTGGCATTCGATCGGAAAACGAAAACATCCAAATCATCTTAATTGGTTTAGGATTTTTTCATCATCATCGGTGCAGCTTCATCAGCAACTATCAAAATCATCGCAGACAGTGTATCGTATGCCCTCTATTATTCTAGCAATTATGTTTCGACCTCCAGAGAAGAGCTTCGCAATTAACACGAAACACACCAACGACCGCAATTCCCCTTTCGGGACAGGAGATTAGTCAGTTCAGCCAAGCAGATGTCACCATGCGTGGGCGCTGTTCATCATGTGGATTTGTAAACAGCAGAGGTAACATTCGCTGTTCGAATTGTTCTGAAATTCTGCAAAGATAATCCCATTCTCAACTCCCAAGTGGGTTCAGACGCAGCGGCGTCGTGTTTTGACGACAAAACACGTGGACTGCGAGGCCAAAAGGGATGGTGGACGCTGGGGAGTCGTCCCCACTTCTGAAAACCGGGAAATCCTCGTCGCTTTGGCTTCCCTCATCCGCGCCCAGCGGTACGAGATGGCCTTGACAATTCTTGACAACGAACTCGGAGGTGGTTGCTGATGCCAGCCGAGAAAGGCATTCCAAAGCCAGAGGCCTCAGCACGACGACTCGACGTGAGAAACTACGATTCGAGAGAAGCCTGGGGCTGGTTGTCAGAAGACGAGCGGTTGATCATGAGCAAGGAAGGCATGACCTACGTCGATGTTGAATTGGTTTGCCTGAAGTTTGACGAGTTTCTGAAGGAGTACAACCTCTCCATTCACCAGATTGACGGCAAGCGACTTCTCGATGGATGCGGCACATCAAAGATCACCTCGGGGATTGGGATTTTGAAAAAATCGAAGAATTAGAGAGCATGTGAATGATTATTTAGAACAAAACAGTAGCGATGTCGTGTTCAATCTTCCTCAACCCCGCAAATGGTAAAAATCCAACAAAAGCACTTCGTGATCAATGGTTTGTTAACATCACAATGAAATGGAACTTTAATTCCGAAAAGGTCGCAATAGACAAAACCTCCATACTAACTAATGGCTGGGAGATAGCAATATGTGTCGTTAACACTGCAAGAAGGATAAATCATGAAATACAAAACAAAGGAAGATATTTTTTGATAGCGGACGAGTGCCATACCGCTGGAACAGAAAAGAACAGGGTGGCTCTGGAAGGAAATTGGAGAGCGACCTTGGGTCTGTCCGCTACTCCTGAACGACAGTATGATGACTTTTTTGAGGAGGTCTTGATCCCCTAGATTAGGAAATGTGATTGTAAGATTATGACTACTCATCAGCAGGTAAAGACAAGGTGATATCAAAATTCAAACTTAGCAACCATCGCGTAGATTTTACAGGTGATGAACAAGTTCGAATACGAAAAAATAACCCTTAGAATCGCTATTGAGAAACACTGAAAAAAGAGCGGAATGAACAGTTCAGATAAACTTGAGAGATTATTCATTAGAAGGGCAAGCATAAGTAAAAATGCGGAATTGAGATTACCAGTCGCTGCGACTTAATCGCCCGCTCTGTGCCAAAGAAAACCATACTGTTCCACGAATCAATTCACCAAATAGAGGCTCTATCTCTTGTCCTTGCAGATCCAAGAATCGATTGTAGGACTTACCACTGCGAGAGATGAGCGATGTTAGAAGATTAGAGTCCTCGGATTATTTGTTTCAGGAGCGATTGAAGTATTGTTAACTTGCAGGGCATTAGACGAAGGTTTCGATTTACCAGATATTGAAGTCGGAATTATAGCATCCATGACAAAAAGTCCTCGACAACGTATCCAACGATTGGAAGAATACTGAGAAATGATGGTAAAACTGCTGAAATAAAAACAATTCACACTTTCCATGAAGATGATATGCTCCGAGCGGAAGCTTCCAATCTAAACGATGCATTGGAAATCAAATGGTTTGGTTGATATCATGAAGATTCACTCGGAGAATAGGACATACTATCGTCCGAAGTGTAGTTTGGAAAAGGATTTTGAAACACAATTACACCAAGCAAAACACCAACTCTTTCCAGATTGCTATTTTGAAAGATGGGATCACTGCTAGTCGATTCGCTTTCAAAACAGGGGTTAAACCGGATGGAATCCTGATTTCGAAGTGATTTTACGAGTTGGTGGGTTGTAGAAGTGGAGTTGGCGAGAGATAAGAAAAAAGGCATATTATTGACCAACTCGGTAAACTTGAGAGAGTCGATTATTCGCTGCAAGGTGCAAGTTGAATCTACGTTGGCGCAACTTGGAATTAGTGATTCTAAACAAATTTCCCGTGATTTGGTTTCGGAACCTCCGGGTCTCATTCTGATAATGGACAAACAAGATGCAAGCATCATCAAATCGCCAGTGAACGTGGCTTTTCTGTCGTTGTCACAATCCCTTATCGCTCTGATTGTGCAGAGTTCTTCTGGTCAATGAGGGGAACCATAGCACGAATTTTTCAAAAAACGACGGTGAAATACCCTGTTCAACTCTTTCTGCTAACAGACTGAATAGAAAAAAAAATTAGACACGAATAATTGGTGGTATCCAATAAAAAAAACCGGATTTTTTTGTCGTCTTTGGAAAAAAATTCAGATTATCGACGGAGAAGGTTCATTTCCTGCACCAATTGATTTGTTTGAGTGTACAACACGCATGAGCTCCCGAAAAACAGAAGATCTGTCCTTGAAATATTAAAGGAAATCGTATTGGGAGTTGAAAAGTAGTAAGATTTCTGGGCAATTCATATTAACAACACGCTGGAAGGAGATTTAGAGAGGAATTGCTATGGGAGAAAAAATTGTCAAATCTGGTACATCACTTGGTGAACTTCTCAACACGTACACCACTCTGAACTACTCCTGGAGGCACGCCTTGGGGGAATTGGTTGACAATTCTGTCGACTCGTACCTTGAGCATATGGATCAATGGGGGATGGAATTGAAAATCCGAATCACCTACGATAGAGTCGAAAAAAAGAATCGTAATCGCTGACACTGCTTTTGGAATGGATAGTGAGTCACTGGATCACAGCAGTACAAATCGGGAAGGGAAAAAGAATTGGAAAAACGGAATTGGCAGATACAGGCTCGGTTTGAAAAAATACATGCCTGGGAGACAAGTGGAAGATTGTTACTACACGCTTAGGTAATGACAACAAATACACAGTTTTGGTTAATGTCCCAAAATTGTACAAGAAACAGTCTGATGAACTGGTGATAAAGATACTTTGACTCCTCAGAACAACACGGAACCAGAATTGAAATCAGCAACCTTAGAAAGCCAATGAGGGGGAAAACTGAGGATTATGTCAAGAGCACATTTGTGAGATGTATAGATTTCTCATGAATGATGGCAAGGTGAGAATTTTCTGGAACAATGAAGAACTGAAACACACTCCAAAACCAATCAAAATACCACAGAAGAAGATGGTACCAATGTTACATGGCATTCTAAGGTAAAATTCGACGTGAAACTACCTGTGAAGCAAAAGAAAACAATTGAAGTATCTGGAGAAGTGTACGTCCTGGAAACAATGTCTCACACACATTCAGGCGTTCAGTTGTTCTGGAATAATCAGCATTATTGGCGGGCACAGAGAGAATTGGCGTCCCAAAGATCTTTGTCGGATACCCAGAAGGATATGGCGCGTAGATTCTGTGCTGCAATCCATTTGAACTGCCTAGAAGTTAATCACTACAAAGATGACTTCTTGTGGCGGTTATTTGGACATGACGAATTAATTGATGCAATGAAAAGCAACTTGACTATCAAGGAATATTTATCAGAAGCGGACAAAAGAAGTCAGAGGACAAACCTAACCCGAAAGATACTGCGAAGAACATCAAGGAAAGGCTAACCTCTGATGCTGTTCAGAAAAGCCATTGTTAAACATTGATGCTGACGTGCTTGACGATGATACAATAGAAAAAATTGTAGAAGAGAATGAAGTTATTTTTGAATTGAACGGCAAACCGTTCGCAACACAAACATTCATCGAAAACGAATGGGGGCCAATAATGACATCAAAAGTGACACATCAGAACGATGATGGTGTTGATGTTTGAGGATCCTTGTCAATGAAGGACACAAGTATTACGAGGATGCAATAAATTCAACCGAAGAGCAAAGATCTGGTTGGAGATGCTCAACGGCTTAAATTTAACAGAATACACCTTGCAGGCAGGTGGAGAAAGTGCACCATCGTTTGAGAAAATCATTGACACTTTGGGAAAGATACTCAAACAATTCCGAACTTCCAAAGTGATTTATTGTCAAAGTGTCTTTCATGAAAGCTTGGTTTTGATAAATCAAGCATTCTCTTTGCCAAAAGTTCAACGACATGAACATTTACACTGTTTCCAAGTTGTTTGAATGTTAGATATTATCGGTATCATTAAAATGAAATCAGAGTACAAAAAGATTGAGGCGTTAGTTATTTGCCCTCTCTTGACTCAACTTTCTGCCCCACGGTCCAAATTATTGAATTTGAGTCATTGCAACTAATGCTGGTATTTTGTCTAACTTACTCACGCGAATACCGGAAGGACGAGTGTGAATCATGTAATCCATAACATCCTGCTTGGGGAGTTTCCAACGTGCCACTCAAATTTTTTGGAATGTTTCGCTGAATGTTCTGGTAATGCCAAGCCATTTGGTTCCCACCTTGGTTCCATGATTTTCCCAGAAACTTGATTTCGTAGTATGAAATTTCTTTCCAAGTTGGCATGGTTTGCTTCATTTTTCTTATGTATGGGGGAATTTTTGAGTATCTTATCCTTCGTCCAATACACACTTGCAAAAATCCCCTCGCTGTCAAGGATACCAACTAGTTGCTTTTTGTCAGTCAGAAATTGGATGGATTTCATCTAGAGGGTATGTCCTCCGAATTCCATTGACCATGTCGGTGAGGGTGGCTTGACATCGCGAGGAAGACTTTGCATGAATTTACTCCAATGACCAAAACTCCAACTAAATCCTCGCCAATTTTTCCTTCGGATTCAACATCAAACAAGGTGTCAACATGAGTTTTCGGTAGCGGGGAGGGAGCAACGGGGAACTTGAATTTTTTTGATAATTTGGCACCTTATCTCTATGAATAGCAACAATGAACAGCCTAGGCGGTGATGCAGCACTCCAAATTCATGAGGACTGAGGATTTTATCCTTGATACAGTAGTTCAATTCCTGCAGACTACTTCGGATTGTTTGGATCGTGACTCCATTATCGTGTGAACGAAGGTTGGCAACATTCTCAGAAGCAGTACATATTTTGGTTGGTTTCGATAATCTTGCAAATCTCACCGAATAATGTGCCTCTGGTTTTGTCCATAAAGCCCAATTGACTTCCTGATTTACTGAACGGTTGACATGGAAAGCCGGCACAAAGCAAATCATGTTCGTCAATTTCATCCACCCAATCCCTTATGTCGGAAAAAGCAGTCATGTCCCAGTTTTTCTGGTAAATTTCTCGACAGTGTTCATCGATGTCGCATGCGAAACACACTCATGCCCAGTGTGGATAATGCATGATGAAATCCACCAATGCCACAAAACAAATCGACGAACCTCATTAACCAAGTCAGATTGCCACCGGTAAACAATTCATTCACTGATGCATGTTTCTAGAAAGTTGTTGGAACGCTACCAGCCAACGGTTGGCCAACGCTTGGCCAACGGTTGGCCAACCAATAAACGGTTGGTCAAAAAGCCGGATTTGCGTTCTGCGGTGATTCAGCCGTATCAAGGTTGCAGTGAAACTGTTCACACTCGGTTTCCCCCGTGCTGCTGCCACCTTCAAATGGCTGAGAACACTGCGATAATTCATGAAACGGAAAGCAGACAAAGCCAACCAATTGACGCCAGCATGGAGAGAAGCACGGGAAGAGGCCATCCAAGGTGCCAAGCCAAGAACAATTCAGACGGCACGTTGGCCAATGCACGGCGAAACACGATCTATGTGGCTCTTGAATTCCAGCGGCTTTGGCATCAATGGCCCAGAGGACATTTGCCAGGTGGATTTCGTCTCATGGACCAAGGGACTGAAGGAAGGCACGCTGGGAACAAAGCAACTCGGGCCGATGACCATCAAAAAACGGGTTGAGACACTTCACGAGCGATTCTTCAGGAGC
>JAYQHX010000020.1:0-10147 GCA_038141355.1 Methanobacteriota archaeon
ACGAATCACCGCAGTTGAAGGCGACAAGCGGAAAAAGCGAGTTCGGACATGGTCCATGCTCGGCCTACTTCGAGCCATTGCCTCAAGCCCTGAAGCTGCACTGGCAGGATTGAAAACCCGAGCAGAATCAATCGAATCCGATGAAAGCCTAGAACGCCGAAATGAATCACTTTTGACATTCGGGTCTTTGACCGTTCAACTGAGCGAGGTATCATCGATGAAGTGGCGGGTGCCGATGACCTTCTTGACGAGGATACAAACACGCAAGTTCAAGATTTCATTGAACGATTTGCAGCTATTGATTCTGCCAAAAACGAGAAAGTATTGGCATTGAAAAAGGGTTAAAACACATGATGGACGATGGATTCAATCCTATTGTATTTTGCCGGTTTGTTCCGACAGTAGACATGCTCGTATCGATTCTTCACGAGGATCGTGCATTCAAAGGCGTTCATGTGGAAGGCATTACTGGTCGATTAAATCTGAAGAACGTGTGAGGCGTATTGAAGCATTAGCCCCGCTTTCTGGAATGCCAAAGATTCTAGTCGCCACAGATTGTTTGGCCGAGGGCATCAACTTACAAGACCACTTCAACGCCGTTATTCACTATGACCTGTCGTGGAGCCCTACAACTCACGAACAGCGTGAAGGGCGTGTTGACCGCTTTGGACAAACTAGCCCCGAGGTGCGAGCTCTGTCTTTGGTTGGCTTAAACAACCGGATTGATGGATACGTGGCAAAAATCATCATTGAAAAACAACGTACTATTCGGGCGTCATTCGGCATCAGCGTTCCTGCCCCTGATGCATCTAAGGCAATATCGCAAGCCATTACGGATGGTTGGCTTGGACAATCCCCTGATAGATTTCGCCAAATCAAATTGTTTGAGTTCTTACCGGAAGAAGATGCGAAGAAACATATGGATGAAGAGTGGACAAACGCAGCGGAACGGGAAAGCAAACGAAGAAGCAGATTTTCACAGTCTACGATTGATGTATCCGAAGTTCAAGAGGAAGTCGAGAGTATTCGTAAAGCCTTAGGTAGACCTCAAGACGTTCACCGATTTCTCGAAAAAGCACTTCTGGCTAACAATATTCGACCAGCGACGAATCCAGACAATTTAACCCTCGAATTCTCTACTGCATCTGCACCTCGTGAACTGTTTGATGCTGTTCAACTAAATGAAGATGAAAGATTCGCCGTAGTTGATGATTTGAGTCCTGTTCCTCAAGGCTGGAAACGTATCGTGCGGACCAGTCGGGTCGTGGAACAAATGGCGAACCATATCATGGGTCAAACACTCGACCCGAAGAGCGATGGCCGAGGGCGACGACTTTCGGTTACAAAACCAATGATGTAAGTGAGCGCCATTTCCTATTGTTGGCTCGTGGACGATTTTCGCTCAATCAAACCTACCGCTTGAAGAAAACTTCTCTGCTGGTCGAGAGCCTCGTTGTTCTCGGCTTCAAAAGGAAACCGGAGGCACCTGTCTTCTTGAGCGATGAAGAAATTCAAAAATTGTGGTACGTGACACCAAACGGGACCATCACTGGAGGACAGTCCGAGTTGATCTTAAACCAACAAATACCCAAATTCAGTGAACCGGTGTTCAAGCAACGCCTTGAACACATCATTAATGTGGAAGGACAGCGTATCCTCGAAGCTCATCAACGCGTACGAAGTATTGTGTCTGGAAAACAAGATTTGGAAATAGTTCCTCATATACCTATTGATTTGATTTCACTCAATGTCTTTCTTCCAGGAGGTGCTAAATGATGGACGGAGATTTTTCAAGTATCCGTATTGATGGTGGGATGTTTTCCCCAGAGTTTCTCCAGCGTGTGGCCGATGCGAGCCCGGAACTTGATGGCTGTTCGCCTGCAGACTACAGCACGGCTGAAGAAGGCGTCAATAATCTACGTGACCATCTGAACTATCTTTGGAATCGAAGCATCGCCGTTTGGGATCGGTTTGGCCCCTCTGAAGACGAGGGGCTTCCTGCAGCCAAGGTAAAGGGATTCATTCAACGCTTAATTCGCGGTATTGGACTGGAAACTAAAAGGTCTACCAAGCCACGATCCAAGTGGAGAACGACCAAAATTGACCTACGACATCGGAGGAGCCCTTGGCACGTGGTCCCCTCTGAGGTTCATCTAGACCAACGCTCTGAAAAAACTGGTTCACGAAGAACATCACCACACAACCTCATGCAAGGCGAATTGACATCATCGCGGCATCACGGATGGGGTTATTGACCAATGGTCGTCAAGTTCGTATTTTACGAAAGACCAACCGACCAAGCATTCAGGAAGCGCTGGAGTTTGACATCGAGACCATGTTCAACGATCGTCTCTATCCTGATTTCTGTCTCTTTGCAATGATGGTTCACGGAACTCGTTGGTCAAGAAACAAAGACGCTCCGATGGATTGTTGGTTGGAAACTTGGTATAAGGCCTCAAAAGAAGAAGGTCTCTCGGTTCTTGAAGACCTCAGAGGTTGTGTCCAAAAAGCGGCCAACGCCTTGGGCACGGGTCTTGTTCGATTCAAAGCCGGCAACCAACAATTACGAGATCGATTGAGGAGTGAAGCAGGCCTTGCAGATGAACTGCAACGCGAAATCATGCGCTACATGTACAAACTGATTTTCCTGTTTGTTATGGAGGACCGCGATTTATTGCTTCGAGGCAACGGTGAAGACCTCACCCTGTACTTGAAACAGCACGTGAACGCTACATGCTAGGATATTCTACACAACGACATCGAAGCGTCGTGGCCACCACCAAAGGCGATGAACATCACAACTTTTTCGAGGAAGTCAAACTGGTCATTGGTTTCCTCTACAAAGGTGAGGAAAGACTAGCTCTCCCCGCTCTCGGCTCCTACCTCTTCAGTGACCAATCCACGGAGATTATCGATGGCTGCACCCTCCTGAACAAGGATTTCATGAAAATGCTGTATCACCTTTGCACGTTCAAGAAAAAGGAAGGTCCTCGACAGCGTGTGCATTGGAAAACGCTGCGTGAAACAGAGTTAGGGAGCGTCTACGAGAGTTTGCTTGAGCTTCGACCAAGTATTGACCTTGATAACGGAACATTCACGTTGGTGTCTGAAGCAGGCAACGATCGGAAATCATCAGGGAGTTATTACACCCCTGCTGACCTGGTCGACCATCTCATCACGACCACCATCGACCCGTTGTTGGATGAAGCGAAAAAGAAGGCTAAGAAAGAGGCTGAATCACCCGACGATTATCCTCGTTTGGCACGGGAGGCCATTCTCAAACTGACCGTGTGCGACCCTGCCTGTGGCTCGGGTCACTTCCTCGTCGCAGCACTGGAGCGCATCGCCATGGAACTCGCTCGAATCGAGACGGGAGAACATCATCCTGGCATTTCCTTCATCAGAAAGTGGAAGCGATTAGCATCCAGCCGCTGCATCTACGGCGTCGATCTCAACCCATTGGCGGTTGAGCTGTGCAAAGTTGCCATCTGGATGGACACCTACGACGGAACGAATCCGCTCAGCTTCCTTGACGGTCACATCCGTCATGGGAATTCACTCCTTGGCCAGCGTCTTGAAAAGATGGGTTTAATTCCGGATGATGCGATTCCTAAAGCGTGGGTTGAACAGCGTAAAGAACACCGAAAATTCAACAAGAAACAGCTCAAGATAGCTACGGAAGATGCTGAGAAGCGCCTAAAGAAGTTGCAACATGAATACGGTGAAAGGAAAAACGAGTCAAACAACCTGGTCTTGGTGCATTCACCGAAATTCCTGATGATGGTCGAACCGATCAAGAGTTGAAACAAGAAATAGATATCCTCAAAGAAGCAATTAAAGAAAAAGAAGCACGGAAATTACTCCCTCCAGAAATCGTCTGGTCAACGGTTGATTTGCCAAGTGTCATTGCCGATTTTGCAGCTCAGCAAGCCGAAGTCACACTCATGAGTGAAAGCAGCCTTGACCGGGTCGAAGAAAAGGCAACTCAACTCCGGCGTTTGAAAAACGACCAGCATTCAAATTGGGCAAAAGAAGTTCTCAACGCCTCCATGGCGATGTGGTGGTGGCCAGATCCTAAAATTGACGAGCACAAGCAAATAATGGCCGATCCACCAGTTCCACTCGCTTCGTTTGAGTTGAACCGATACGCCACATGGCTGGCCTATCAATACGGCATCGAGGATGATGTTCTGTCAAATCGTGCAACAGCAACGCACAATTTCAGCAACGATGAAACAAGGTTCGCCTTGATTCGAGATCATACAGAACGAATAGCAGATGAGCAATCCTTCTTCCATTGGGAACTTGAGTTTGCAGAAGTCTTCTTTGGTGACCCGTGAGGTGAAGAAGAGGGGTGGTTTCTCTGTTGTTATGGATATGTCTGCAATTTAATGATGCAAAATCATTAATTTTGAAGCAAAATTTAGTACAATTTTAAAATCACATTAGAAAATGGCATTTACCCAAAAATAGCGACATTACAAACAGGTTGAAGTACTTCCAACCCTAGGAAGAAATGTAGAAAGTCAAGTTGAACAACTTGCTCAATACACCTTTGAGGAATAAACATGAAAGGATTCTCTGCAATGTTGGCTAATCCCCCATATCTAGGTGGATCTAAGATATCAGAATTCTTTGGGCCAACAAACGCAAAGTTTCTTCGTGACAAATTTGAAGGTGGTGCCAAGGCAGATTTGATATCTTATTTCACAAAAAATAGTTTCGACCATCTTGCATCAATGAGTTCTTTAGGGATAGTAACAACAAATGCCCTTCGATCAGGTGAGTCAAGAAAATGTGGCCTTTATCCATTGCTCAGAGAAAAAACTTCGAATCTAGAAAATGGCTCAGATATGACAGAGAAAACAAAGGGAAGAATCACAGATGCCGCAACAGATATTGTATGGCCAGGAGATGCCGCAGTCACAGTGGACCTGTTAACTGTAAAAAAGGAAGATTTTCCATACCCAAAGAATGTAAAAGCAACCCTCAACTCGATTGAGGTCGATACTCCTATCTCGAGCAGATTAAATTTGAGAGTAGATTTAGACCCTATTACTTTAGAAGAAAATAAATCCATCTCACAAAGAGGTGTAAATCCAAGGGGCCTTTTCAGATAAAAGAATCATTGAAGGATACACTGACTAAACAAAATCCATCAAATAACGACTTGATTAAACCGTTTCTATCTGGTGACGACATAAATAAATCAGGTAGACCAACGGATTACATTATCGATGCCAATCATCTTTCAAATGAATCACAATTACTCCAATATCCTGAAATCAAACAATATCTCCAAACCAACGTCAAGCCAAAAAGAGACTGCTTAAAAGATGTTAAGGAATATGAAAGGCTTAAACAAAACTGGTGGTGTTGGGAGTTTTCAGCACCATCGATCAAAAAATACTTTGACACACATGAATTCTTTTTTAAAAGTAGACATTCATCAAGATGGATTATTGGCAAGGTTGACAAAGGTTCAATTATTAGTGAAGGTGCTTTTACTTTCTTTTTTTGATGATTATGCTATTTTTGCGGTACTTCAATCTTTTTTGCATGAAGATTGGAGCAGAGAATTTGGTTCTACTCTCGGGAAAGAAGGACATAGATATACCAATACATGTATCGAAACTTTCCCATTCCCTGATTGTGATAATAATGAAAAGATGAATAATGCAAGAAAAGTTGCGGCGCAACACCTCAAACTAAGGAATGAGGTGTGCTCAGCATTAGATTGCACAATAAATAAACTTCATGAATTTGTAGATGACGAAGATGATACTAGAAAGGAGGTTGAGGATTATAGGAAATCAATTGTTGAGTTAGATCTTTCAGTTCTTCGACTCTACGACTTACCAACCTCAAATTATTCTCGAATTCATTGTAAAAAAACAAACCGTTTCTATCCCCAAAGTGAATTCGTTGAGACATGCTTTTCGCATCTATTAAACCTGAACAACACTAGGTAAAGGTGAATGTCATGTTAAAGAAATTATTCCGTCTTCCATCGATAATTAAAGCAAAGTCATTAGAGAATAATACTACTGATGATAGTGTAAAGAAAAAAGAAACTACGACTCAACCAACAAAGAGGCTGGTAATTTATGGTAACAGAAAAGTGATTTCTTCTGGAAGCTTAGACATCGATAGCAAGCAATTGAAAATAGGTAAGACTGCAAAAATACCTAGAGAAGGAATTGATAGAATATTTTCAAATCCAGAATGCTTGAAGTCAAAAATTAATCATAACTTAAGGGAAACTCCTGGATTCGATGCTGCCATTCAAAGATTAACTGATGCAGGTCACATGTTAGGAGGTTGACAATGTCGATGAAAGAAAATCATTTCTAAATGATGCACAACAATATTTGCCAGTGATTATTGATTTACATGCTGAATTTCCTGACCATGAATGGAAAGAATACGATTCGGACCCTGAACCAGGCGTTGGCCTAGATACTGTTGAGGAAAAATGGATTCATAAATTCCTTCAAAACCAAGGACTAAGGGTTAATTTCAAAGATAAAAAAAAAAGGACGAATGGTTTTATGTTCCCGACGAGCGTTGGGGGCCTGAGGAATTAACTGAATGGATTTTGAACATTATTCGCGAGAATCTTGGTGAGAAAAAGGGTATGGATTATGAAGAAAAAGAAAGGCCCCACCAATATTGGGTCAGAAAGAGGTTAGTTGATATAAACATCGACCAAGATAAAGCCGAAGTGATGTTAGAACTTGCACCACGATTTGGAAAAACTCATTCGTAATGGGATATTGGGCATTGGATACAAATTTTCCTCTCCTGATTGTTGAGGCATATTTTCTATCGGCATTGACAAGTTTTGAAAATGCTGCCAAAAAGTGGAATACTGGTATAAATGCTGTTGTTTTTCATTTGGAAAACAGAATAAAGAGCTCATTCGCAAGGCACTTGAGAATGATGAAAGGGTGATTCTACTAGCTTCACAATACAAATATCCTAGAACTGAATCAGATTCAGGTTATAAAGACCTAAATCAGGGAGAAGGGGAACTAGAAAGAATAACTTCAGATGATAGAGCATGGGTTGAGGAAATTTTTCAAATTACTGATCATTATGATGCTGTTGTTTATATTGATGAGGCTGATTTTGGAAGTCATACAGACAATAGCACAAGAATAACAGAAATTGCGGTTGACAATTCTAAGAAAATGCGTCATGTATTACATGGGACTGGCACAAATATTCAACGCGCCATGCAACATGGTAGAGAAATTAGTGCCTTGATTTAGGTAACTTACACAGACATCTTGGAGGCAAAACGTGGAGAAGAACATTATTCGATGATACGAAAGATGAGTTCGCCTTACACGAAATAGAAAAAGAAGAAAGATATGCTTTGGACCAAATCAGAAAAGACCCTAAGAGATGGACTAGTTGCTTAGACGGCATTGTGGAACCGGTTTACCTTAAAATGCAGATAAGCAAAGTGCTGTACGACAAATTTGAACAGGATTCTGCGACTACCCCTAGTTGGAATAATGTTTACAAACATAGTTCTAAACAAAATGTCAAAGATTGGGTAAAAGACTTCTTTGATAAGACTTTTTCCTTGGAAAAAAGTGGCGAACCCTACTCCATTAGGCGCGTAATGGAATGTTTGGTAGAAGACAATCAAGAACTTGATAATCCTTTTTCGCACAAACCATTTGCTGTTTTAGTCTGGTGTGGACCAAATAATTCTGATGTAAAACTAATGGCAACTCAAGCCGAAGAGGCTCTAGGCTCAAACTATTTGTTTGAAGAAATCACTGGTGATATAATCACAAATAGGGATGCTGAAGTTTTTGCCAAATCGGTTCTTCAAAAAGCAAAGAAGGAAAACAAATCTGGTGTCTTTTTCTTCTCTGCAAATATGGCTTCACGCAGTTTTTTTCTCTGAGATTACAATAGTCCTTGATTGCTATGATGGAGGTAGCATATTTGTTGCTCACCAAAAGCACTCAAGAGCATTAACCCCAGGTGCTGATAAAAAGTATGGATACATAATCAATATGTCCATAGATCCAGACCGGGGCACTCATTTTGAAAGTAATTGATACTCGATACTGTACACGATAACTATGCAACAGTATCTGATATCAAAGAAAGAATTACTCGACGCCTTAGATTACAAAAAATTATTTTTCTGGAATGAACAAGGTGACACACCGGAACTGATCGAAGCAGATGATATTGAACGAATAGCTTTAGATGCTGATCGTAGTTGACATGCTGATGTACAATGAGGGTACGATAATATATCAAATAGTAAATAACGTCTACCTTCAAGAAAAAATTGGTAAGATTACTGCGACTACTTCAGACCTGGATAGTTTAAACAAAAAATTGGCAGACTTTTGGACAAGGATGAGCCAGAAGCAGAGATAGTCGGCAATGATGATTCAAAATCAGAGGAATCGGATTCCTCAGCAAAACAAACCGGCTGAAAGCTCAGAAAAAACAGTTGAGGAGGAAAAACAGATATAATTGACACAAATGATGTGAAAAAATTACTGGCACAATTGGTAATTATTGTTCAAAACATTGGACTGCAATTCCCTGAAGAGGACGCTGATGACATTTACTCTGCTTTAGAAAAAATAAAGGAGGAGGAGTTAGATGATTCCCTTCGTCTTTGGACCAAGCAGTCTGTTGACGAATTTGCGCAATTATTAAAATCCCTTGATAGCCCATTATGGGACTCAGCATTCAGGGTATCTCGCTCAGCTAACAACTTTGGGTGGCTGAATGACATAGTACCAGGCGGTGAGTAAAATCCGAGAAATTAGACGAGTTGCGACAAAGGTTCACATTCACGATAATGTAAATTATTGTCAAGAATTGATTGATAGCATCACGGATGAGCAATATCAAAAAGCTGAAACTATAGCTCTGATTGCTAAGGATGAAATAATTATCAAAATATTGATTGAAAGACTTTAAATCTTGATATGAAAATCTATCAAATTATCGACAAGCTGTTCATTTTTTCACTTCAACCGCTTTCAACGAGACTATTCGAAAAAAAGGATTCAAAGTTATCCGTCAACTACCAGTTGATGAAATATTGCCTGATTTATTGGCCAGTATAAACTATTGGGATTTGATAATTGGCAACCCTCCGCAACAAGATGAAAACCAATCAAGAAATAATTCTTGGACTGATGACATTGTAAAGGTCTTCTTGACGAAGACACGCCGTTGAGAAAAGGTGGTTGTTTTGCCATCACATTCCGTTTAAGCAGTCTTTGTTTGATAAAATAAAGAAATATGAGGTAGTCTCTGTAAAGATAGGAGTCGAGAGATTCTTTCCTGGAACGCAGGCCCGGCATATTTACGTTGTCAAAAACGAAAAAGCGTCAACTAAGAAGACGCGTATCATATATGAAACAAAGACTGAAGATTTAGATTTGAATGAAATCGGGTACTTTGCAAAGTCAGGGGATATGGATAGTTCGAAAGTACTCCAAAAAATCATCAGCGCAACAGATACGATAAAGCCAAAAAATACAAACTACCAAATTCACACCTCTAATAAAAAAACACTATTTGCACGGAATGATGACGGCGAACTGTTATGTTGTACTGAAAACGAGAGCCCTCATCAAAATTGTTCAACATCAAAGTACAATCCAGAAGAATTCGTGAAAGTCTGGGACTGAGTTTTAACAATAGAGGCCACAGTCCAGCCAGGCTGGTATTCTGAGAACAAACGAATCCTGAAGATTTGAAAGCAGCAGGGTACACCGAACCCAAGGTCGTTTGAAAAAAATAAATCGGTCTCACCGTGGACTAATGGGCTGAAATATGATGAGATTGGCGAGTACATAACTACTGAAACTCGATTTTCTACCCGGTCGGCAACCATCAAGATGCCAAGCAAATTATTAATTATTTCAACTCGAAATTCTTAAAAAAATTATCTCTGACGAATTCAAAAACACAATTCATTGGCCTTTACACCTTGCAATGTCCCAAATGTCAACCCAATGAATGATAATAATCTGGCTGAAATTTTTGCATTAAGCGATGAATTGAGAATAAAAATTGATCTCCCGCCAAAGAATTAGAACATTCCGCAGGAAAATTTTATCAACAATTTTACTTGGTACACTGAAATCCG
>JAYQHX010000021.1:0-10297 GCA_038141355.1 Methanobacteriota archaeon
AGTCTCCTTGGAAGGATTTGCATCACCATTAGCATTGCTTTTGCATAAAGCAAGGATTCATCGAAATCTTGTTTCTCTTCGAAGATGTTCTTGAAAAGTTCTGTGTTGAATAACTCATCAACTACTTCTTTTTCAATAATGATTGCTTTAGATTAAGCCCCAAAGTCTCATTCAAGAACTTTACACGTTTGGGGTTCGTCAATAGTGACAACTCCAATAGAATTTCAATAACAGAATATGCCTTAAATGTTAATAGGTCACATCCGAACTTGTAGGGCGGTATTCTTCGAGGAATTGATTCTTTCTTTGAACGATATTCCAGAATTCATGGTCTCCAGTTAGCAAGCCACATCTGTTTCCAACTTTTCGTGTATCCTTTCTGCAATCGTATTGAATCTTGGTTCATCTTTAATTTCTTCATCATCTAATTCTGCCCAAACTAAACTTTGGGTCAAATTCAAACCAAATGCAGCCCCCGCTAAGAAACGAATGTAAGAGTCTAATGTGTTTTTTTGCCTAACTTCTTTTTGGCAATTCTTTCGTATATTTTTTTCCCCACTAAGGAAACCAAGGTAAAAATCGCAAATCAAATTCTTGATTTATTATTTAATGCTTTAATGGCCTGAGTATCTTTATAGGCTCCCAAGTCTGAAATTTTCATGTACACAGTAACATCCAAGTCACTTGTTGCAATGCCTGATTTTTCACTAATCTTGGAATAAATATCGCTATCATCGCATTTTTCGGCTATACTAAGCAGCCACTTGACATCATCTTCATTTGGCTGAATCTTCGTCTTTTAAAAACCGCTTTGCTTGAACATACATTGATAATCTTGAACCAAAATCAGAATTTATTTGATCAATTTCGCTTATCATCCAGGGTAAAAGATTCGATATCTTCCTATAGTGGTCCAAGGAAATATTTCAAGCCTTCAATAACACGGTTGACGATTTTGTTCTTCATACCGAGATTTGGAAACTTTCTGCTTTGAGTATCGTCAAGAACTCGACAATAAATCAAAAACACTCAGCATTTGGATTTTCCTGCAATTGAACTAAATTTGTTAATCCGTTTACCAAACTCTTGAGAGGAGGGGACACGTACTTCGGTTAAAATTTCTGAACGGGTTCCTTATTTAATCGGCCGTTGCTGGGGATTCTTTTGATTTTTAGACTAATATCTGGTAATCTCGTTTGCATCACCACTAATATGTAAGAAGTATTATTTTTGGAAATTTGTCCAATGAGGTTGCTTGATTTGTTGATGGGAATATTGGTATATTTGGCTTGAAATTTCAAATAAGCAGTCACTCTGTAATAATAATAGAAAATATGCCTTGAACTGTTTTCATTAAATCGTTGGGTTCATGAATATCTTTAAATTTTTAAATCTCTGATTTTTCCAGTAATTGTAGCCTTGGTTTAATTTTTTCGAGGTCGAGGCCCCTAAACCTCCTCTAAAAAGCACCTTTTGAGATTGCATTCGATATATGGTGGTATACCTGATTTAATTTTTTGTTTCTTCAATTTGCTTCCATAAAAATCGCTTATTCGCATTTTTATCACCTCTATCAGACAAAGAGATGGTCAGTTGTTCTCGAGATATCTGTCAAAGTGGGATTGTTGTAAAGTATGTCGCAAAATTCAATAGCAACTGAATCCGGCCACTCACTAGGATTATCAAATACTAAAATTTTTTCTTTCAAATTGATTTGCGAATTCTCTATTCTTCCCTGGGTTGTTTTTTACCCAATGCGGCTTCAACATGTTAAGAATACGTCGAATGTCAAAATTCCAACTTGGAAGAAGTTTAAGTGAAGCATCATCTAGTTGGTGAAGGCTTTTGAGTTATTTGACGTTTTTATCTTTTCCTTCTCATGCTTCTCAACTCTCCTTCTGCATTTTCAATTTCTGGACGATAATTCTTGATGAGTTGCTTCAAATATTCAAGTGAAAGATGTGGCAAATGTAACCCGCTTATGTTTTTGAAAAATCAAATTGTCTACTTTTGGGCAAATTCTTTCCTTTCATGATTTCATCATGAATTTCGCCCCATTGCTCTAATTCAAGCCTTAACTCCACAACCCTAACTGAATCTCCTTTACCTACATACAACTCAACTAATCGTTCTTTCATCTTTCTTTGATTGGAATCGTGAATTATCCCTAGTTCGAGTTCTAATTGAATCTTTAATATTTCAATATCCGTTAGTAAATCAACTTTGTCGTTTGAGTCCTGACAGGCTTTTTTGCTGCCAAGTGAATGCTAGATTGGCCTTCTTTAAATCAAGTTGGTTTTTGCCTCTTGGAAGTACATCGCAGCAACTTCCAAAGTCGGTTCTGCTTCAATTGTATCCGTAAACTCATCAATTCCAAGAGTTGAAGAGGTTAGACCATCCCACCATGATGTATTCCAATTTGAATTTATAGAATTTTCACTATCGAGAATGTATACATTTTTCCTTGCTCTCGTTGCAGCAATGAACAATCTGTTTAGATGATATAAACCGGATATTTCTCATTGTCTTGGACAGATCCTGTTTCAATCAATTGCATAGTAGAATTAAATGTCTCATCCAAATCTCCAAATCTATAAAAAATGACATTACCATATTCAAGGCCTTCTTCACTGATTCAACGGAATGCAAATCAAGCGTCTCAAACTCATGATCTTTTGAAGTGCTTGATAACCTACTCAAGACTGATCTTCCGGATTAGTTCTTCACGCTCACCATGGTCTCTTGCCCAAACCAATATATAAGTACTAGAACCAAGTAACAAATTGAGTAGATCCTCTAATTTTTTTCCTGGTGTCGCCATCATCGATATTAATGAACTACAACAATGTTTGAATCATCACCTTTAACTTCGTTTGCCGGAAGCATTCGTTCCGGTTTTCCCAAGTAGTTCACTTCGTTTATCTATAATGATATTTGCGAAATCAACTAATGTATTCGTCAATCTATGACTGACAAGCATTCGTTCAGATTCGACTTTCCTTTCCATCAGATCATAAAAAGGAAAACTTGGAGTGCATCCCATGAAAATCCTGTTGGATTAATCGTTTGCAACGGATCGCCTCCAATGACTAATCGTGGGGAGCTGGAGGACCATTCGTGTGAAGGAGTTGGTCTAATAACTTGGAATTCAACCATGGTTAAATCTTGTGCTTCATCCACATATATGGTGTCAAATGCGTGAAAATATTCTTTTCCTCTATAGGATTGTTCAGAACGTTCACGATTTTCATCATATGCCTTGAGTGCATTGGATGCTAAGCGTACCATATCAACATCATCTATAGAATTCTTTCCTCCATCATCTCTCCCTTTCAAGTTTCATAATCATTAAAAATTTCAATCAAAGATTGAATCAATTCTTTACTCATATTTTCTGTGAATTTTTTGTTGATACGACCACTTGGTGATATGCTAGCAAAATCATCCGAGGGTTATATGATCACCTCTCCATCCAAAACCATTTCCTTTGAGGATCCCCCGGATAAAATGCCATGCCTCTTCTGCAGATACACCTCTGTTCACATGCGATGAGTTGAAAAATTGGTTTTCAAAACGATAGAAGTTAACCAATTTGGTGAGTGATTTAACTGAATTCGGGTCTGGTATGCTTTTCCCTATCAAAGGCTCTTTTTGTTAAATCACGATATAGTTTCAATGTAGTTTTCATAAGTCACCATATCGAGGGTAAAATTGAATATAATCCTTAGCCAAAATGCCTTCGTGAACTTTCTACATAGAAATCCTTACCATATCCAAGACTCGTTGATTGTATGCGATCGCGACAAAATTTGTTTCTGTGTTTTATTTTTTGTAGGCCGTTGGTATTCAACGCAATCTAGGTAATGATAACGATTTTGTGCCTGCATGCCCATCGATTAATAGCGATTGTGCGACTGTCAATTTTACTAATTTGATCGTAGGTAATTGTAATGTTAGGATCAATATCATTTAACTATTTAAAATTCTAGATTTACACTTTTTCGATATCAATTGTGCTAGAATTTCTGCATTACTTTTACGTGGACACTTAATCTGAGACTTCAATATCCTCAAAATTTTCGAGTTCTTCATCAAACATCACTCCCTTTTAATCTTCGTAGAATTGCACTTGTTTCATCTCTCCAGTCATCTTTTTGCTTTCTGAACTTAAAATGAATCCACCAACATCAGATAAATCAAATGTGTATGAGGATCACGATATCTAATGACAAAAATTCGTATCCGCCCCTTGCATCAATTTTGTTGATTGGATGACGGTATCAATTTTCCTACAGTGGTTCGATGGGAATTGTTTCCATGCGTGGTTCCATGTTCTGTCCAAATCTATCAAAGGAAATTTCTTTCAAACGCTTCACGATGATTTCAAATGAATTACTATCTTTTTTATGCAGTTTAATGATCTTTTTCAACACTTTTCGACTTTTATGATGTAATCACCCGAGATTTGAACTCGGGGCCTCTACCATGCCAAGGTAGCGATCTTCCAACTGATCTACACGCCCATTGGTGTTGATTCCCTGCGGACGAGTCGGAATCATAAGGATTGTGAATTCAAATTCTGTTCATTCATCATCGATGTTGAGGTGAAACCTCTTCAAGCACTTCTATGTCAAAGTGTCATGGCTGAGCAATGGAAACTTGCGAATGCAGCCGTTCCAAACAAACCTCCATATATCGAACATGAAACAATTCAATCTTGTCTCGATGCATTGTCTGGTGTCGTTGATGCCGTCTTTTTACCATGGGTAGAGCATCGAATCAACCTCGAATGGCTTGAACCAGCCGATGACAGATTAGGTATGACTCGATTTGATGAAGGGCCGAATGAATTGATTCGACGACGACGTCTTCGACTCGACCCAGGTCAAATCACGATTGGCTTACATCCTATTCTCGACCTCGATGAAGCCTTGTTCCGACATACCTTCGTCCATGAGTTTCTCCACGCTGCTGGCCTAACACTGCACTCAAAAGAGCATGATACACTCACCAATCAACTCGCTCCCGCACCAAGTCTCAATCAATCGGAAGTGTTGCGTCATATGCGACAAGAAGTGCTCGAACAGTTACCAATACAGGAATGGACTTGCCATTCATGTGGCCATCACTGGAAACGAACCACGGTACGAACGCCACAGCGATGTATCAAATGTGCCCGTCCACTTTGAGATGTAACATTCTTGAACACGGACTGTTGCGGTGAGTTTACTGGACGCATAGTGTAGTTGGATATCACTCTAGCCTTCTAAGCCTGGAAACCCGGGTTCGAATCCTGGTGCGTCCGCTCCCCATGTCGAGTCCGAACCCATTGTTCGTTGGACTGCTCCACATCGCAAAATTGGAGTTTGAACCTCTCGGTCTCTTCAGCCATTCTGGTTGAGCCGTGCCTTCAGAAGATATCCAAGCCGACTTTCTGAACGCTTTTTCGAACGCCAATCGCTGCGAATCGTTAGGTATAAGTTCAGCATAATGCTTCTCCAGTGTACCGATTTCATCGCCTAGAACCATTGCAATGTTTTCGAAGGTGCTTCCGCTTGTAAGATATCGCATGGCTAACGAGCGACGATAACTGTGAGAGGGCAGTGGTTGAATTGGTTTCCCGTGGACTGTTGTTGAATCTCTAACATGCTTCAACCATTTGCGTATAGTTTTGTCCGAAGCGTGCAGGTTGTCGTGTTTCGTTGTTCCTGAAGGACTCAGGATGCTTGTTGGAAAGAGGTACACATCACCGTCAGTGAACTGTGACAACCAAGACTGGTATGCTTGGATGGTTTGAACTAAATTGGGCTGAATGTACTGAAAACATCGCTTTTTGTTTTTCTTGGCTCTGAATTGAATCGTCATAGTTTGAAAGTCAAAATAGTCCCATCGGAATGCGGCAACGTCGGAGATTCTTGGAGCCATCATGCTGTGGATGATGTGTGCCATTGCTCGAGGACGGAGTTCTTCATTCTGAAACATCATCAACGCTCGGTCATCCATGGCGTCCAATTCATCGACGCTCCAGTAGGTAATCTCCTTGACCTCCGTGTCTGGTTTCCAGAGGTCAACAAAATCCAGTTGTTCGGAAAGTTTGCATGCTTGGAGAATTGCCCGAAGCGTTTCAACCCGTTTCTTGATGGTTGTTGAACCAAGTTTCTTGGTGCCCAATGTTCCCTGTCTCAACCCATCTAGCCAATTTAAGAAATCATTTTGATTAATCTCTGCAGGATCGTTGGTGCCAAGTAATTGAAATTCTAGTCCAACATAAATCGAATTTTTTCGAATGTTATTTTGAGTTCCTTCCGAGTTGTTCTTGGCTTTACTTCGTTTCATGACCTCTTCATTTGCTTTTTTCCATTCATACGATAATTTGTCGACTTGGTCTACTTTCCTTTTCATAATTGATTGGACGGTTATCAGCCATATGAAGATAGAAGCATCTTGGAAGAAACCGAGTGTAAACAAGTTCACTGCAACATTCATACGGCGGAATCACCGCAGCCCTTCAACTCGGATTTTTGGCCAAAATTCGATAATGCGTTGGCCAACCGTTGACCAATAAATGTCAGAAATTTGGCCAACGATAATGTGCTTAACTCGTCTCGTGAATTTAGAGGATAGCATGAACCTAGAACAAATTGTAGAAAATTTTGCTATTTCATTAACCGTTGTTGATGAAATGACAGAAATCCAAAGAGAGAGTAGAAGTGGATCTGGCGCATACATTCCTTGTGTAGGGACAATGTGGGAGGATGATTTCACAAGGGAAGCAATGATTGCTTGGGCCTTGAGAAGCCCTGAGGATTTTCAAAACTTCACGGAAAAGTGGTTTGAGGTATCTTATCCTCTGGAAGAGGAAAATGTGATCTTGTTTTGTCGGGAAAAGGTTTCAAGCCTGAATTTGGATTAGCAGCATATGAATGGGCAATCGAAAATAAGTATGTTCGATTCATTGGCGACAATGGAAAAAACAACGATTACGGAGTTACGAAAGTAGTGTCCCCTATCGCAAAGACCGTAGCAGCGTTTTGGATGCAGAAAGGTTGCTATCATTCCATCCTTCCGAGAAAAAAGCGATACTTATGTATGGATTTGAATTTAACTCCGACTCTCATCAATTAGCGTTAGAATGGTGTGATCGCAACGAAGGAAATGGTGATCAGAAAAAGAACCGTGAACGTGTTAAGAACATGAAAAGCATCTTGGATAAAGCAGACCCGAAGACACATGAAATGTCAATGAGAGACCTCATTCCTTTGTTTGAAGCGGCTGCGAAAACCAAGGGAATCAAATTGGGTCCTTGTATAGAACGTGAATTCACCGGGTTGAACAGACATCCACTCTACCACAGAGGTAGGGTCCTAGGTTGGCAAGTTCTCGAAAGATGAGGTTTGTCAAAAATGGTAGCCTTATGAACCGTCGCCCATGGAGTCTGTGTAATGAGGTTCGTTGACTTGTTTTGTGGTATCGGGGCTTTCATGCCGCTCTCCACAGACTTGGCCATGAATGTGTATTCGCAACCGATATCGACAAGCATGCCGCAGAAACTTACGAATTAAACTGGGGTAAGCCAGGAGGATTCGATGTAAATTGTGATATCCGCTCTGTATTGGATGAAATACCTGAGATGGATATTATCTGTGCAGGTTTTCCTTGCCAGCCTTTCAGCAAATCTGGTGCACAAGAAGGGTTCAAGGATCAAACACGAGGAACTTTGTTTCACGATATTTGTACACTTGCTGAAAAACACAAGCCAAAGGTCCTTTTCCTTGAAAATGTCCCGAATTTAGTTAAGCACGATAATGGAAACACATTTGCCGTAATCAAAAAACGACTCAATGAATTAGGTTATGACTTCGAATGGTCAATTCTTTCCCCCCATAAATTCGGAATACCTCAGGTTAGGACGAGAGTGTATATCGTAGCAATAAGGAAAGACTTGGCAAACAATAGGGATTTTTCTTTCCCAAGAGAAAGAACCGAAATTTCGTTGGACGTTCGTAGTGTGCTCGATAAAAAGGTTGATAAAAAATATCACATGACTGAAAAAGAAACTAATTGGCTTGATATGTGGGAAGACTTTCTCATCAATGTCAATGTAGATACAAAACTTCCAGGGCACCCAATATGGGCTGATTCATTCATTGGTGATGAACCACTTCCAGGTGATCTAGAGCAATATACTCGTAAAGAGTTAATCTCAATCGGAAAAGAATGGAAAAATTATGGTTGGGTGAAACCAGTTAAAACCTCAATGAGAAAGGCAGAACTCATCAAAGCCATCAATTTACCAAATTGGAAGCAAGATTTCATCCGGAAGAACCGATTGTTGTACAAGAACAACAAACAATTCATCGATAAGTGGCTGAAGAAGTGGAAAGTACTTGGACTGAATGATGAGGGCGAAAGGAATATTCCTGTCAGCCGTACAAATATGAATGGCAGGCTGGGCCTGATAGTCGAACAAACTGGGAAAACATCTTCCAATTCCGTCCCTCTGGAATACGTGTAAAACGCGGGAGATTATTTCCCAGCATTGGTCGCAATGGCTCGATCCCTGTTGTAGGTTGGCTAAAACGACATATATTACTCCAAAAGAGTGTGCAAGAATTCAGAGTTTCGATGTAGACGGTATCTATGGCAAAGCCTTCGTGCTAGGTGACAATGATGCTCAAGCATACAAGCAGTTAGGAAATGCGGTCAATGTGAACATGATCTATGAAATACAGGGCCGTATTGAGGAGTTTTTGAGTGGCTCCCCTGATTTTTCCAAGAAAACCTCGAGTACAAACTAAATTGAAATTCGAACAACTTGAGAAGGAAAGTAGCACTGAAATTTCGCTGCAAGACCCGGTGGTTAACGGAGACAAGGTTGTTTCAGGTGGAACAAAAATATATTCTCAAACAAATCAAACAATAGTAGGATTGGGATACAACGAAATTGAAAAATTACTAGATAGAGAACGAGCGAATGCAATTAATGCCCGTCTAGAAGAAGAAATGAAAGACTAAAGCAAAATCAATCGAATTATAGAGACACAAAAAGGGAATCGAAATTTCAGGAATCTCAGAAGATGCTGCTGATATAGCACTTTGCTAGATCTTTACTTGAAGATGATGATTGATTATTCCAATTTCTCAAAACAATCCATGTCCAATTCCCCTGATAGTCTCTAATATGCCGCATCCATCGCAAACAATCGCCTTCCGTAGATTCGGTGAACTGCAATTTCAGTTGAGTTTTTTCTTCCACTCTAAGTCATTTTATTCGAACCGTTCGATATCACATGATATGTGAAGGCAGGGCCAAGTCAATAGGTGCTTTGTCCCATTTTTTGGGGCTCCAATCCTTGTTGTAAATTGCTGATGTGTTTTTCCATCTCTTTTCACATAACCACATGATGTGTTGTTCTGCAATTTTACTTTCTTCAATTAAGAAATACTGACAGAAATACCTTCTGGTTTTTCTTCAGGATAATCATGGCTAACGAAAACGATCCCTTCCATTATGGTTGTAAAATTCAAGATTGTGTTCTTCCCAGCAGCAAAGCCTTTCTTGAACTTGTCCCTTCCCCTGATGTAGACTAATACAAATTTGCCCATTTCATTCTTCACCCAAATCAAGTAAACTCCTAGATTATACCATCCATCATTCGGACGAATTCAGTTGCGTGCAGTTGTCCCCATTCAGAGTCATTGCAGTATTTTGGGGCCATTTTGTTCCTCGACTCAGGCTTAGAGTGTGGTTGAGTTGAAACAATTTAGTCCACACATCATTACTTCCATGATGTTTTAATTTAGGTGCAGACTCACAAGATTCTTCTCATGGCGAGTTAATCACAGCAATTGGTTGAAGTGTCGATGAAGATGGTGGAAAAAGAATTGATAATTTGTAGAGATTTGATTGGACTGGATGAAAGAAAGAAGTTAGGATGAGATGTTCAATTGATTTGAGCAATTCGAGTTGTGAGTTTTTTCTGCAAATGAGTATTATGTGCTGCTCAAGTTTCTTTTTTTTCCTTCACCAGGTTCATTTTTCCATGTTTGTTTATTTTTTTGGGCATGCTCCAAATCTCGAATTTTCTCGTCATATTCTGTTATCTGGATTCTTTAATTTACGCAAAGGTTCGTTTTCTTCTCTTTGATTTTCTTAAGATTCTCTTTACATGCTTCTATCATTGTATCCTCTTATCGCCTCATTCACCAAGAAAATCGTGATGCACACGATAAAAAAACCCCCCCAATCTCCGAGAGTATCTGGCGTCCACGCTCTTTTGGATATTTTCTTGGTCTT
>JAYQHX010000022.1:0-9532 GCA_038141355.1 Methanobacteriota archaeon
GTGTCTTAGGCCTATTTCAATTGAATGATATTAGTTAAATGGCACAAGGTATGCCACAAGCTGTATGTTTTTCTGCGAATTGCCTCAACAGAACGAATAATCTTTGCTGCAGCATAAATTCTGTCTCTTTCGAGTAAGTTGTCAAGTTTCATGTACGAACCATCCAAAGTCAGGTTCAGGGTTCGCTTTCGAATCCGCATTGTGCGATTTTTCCATTTCGAGAATTACTTTAGAAGTTGTTTATACGGTTTGCTTGAAGGTATACGATTGTCTTCGATAAGTTGAGTTATCCGTTTTATTCGGACAGGATCTGCTCTTCTTCTCTGAGTTGTAATATTTTGATAATTACGGATTATAGGAGCTTTTCAACGTTTTGTTCAATCCAGTTTTCTGTTTTCTAGCAATTCTGTCTTTTTGAATGATTTCCATACGATCTCGAATAATATATCGTATTGATTCTTCAATAATCGGCCAGATCCAGTGTTTTAGTTCATCACTACCCCATTCCATTGACCATACAGACTCTTCTATTTTCTCGATATTTATGTCATTAAACACATTAGTCTTGCTCGTAATAGGAGATCCGCTTGGTTTCCAAATTGAATCAAGTTGTTTTTCTTGTTCTTTTGTCCATCCCTCGTTTTCAAGATTCAATAATGAAAGAGATTCTTGAAATACACTTTCATCCGACATAGCAGGTATAGTTGAGGCAGGCCACCATAACCACTCATGTTGCTGTGTGATGTCATTATCTTCACCAATTTTGAAAGAAAGAAAAATACCCTTATCCTTTGCATGTCTTGAAACACGTCGAAGTCCAAGTGAGCGGCTATGAACTCCAAATTGCATTTTGGCAAGAACGCCTCTTGCTCCTTCACCTTCATCTGCTAAGAAATCCATCAATGGAAGCATTTCATCAATACTCGCAAAGTCTGCAATTTTTCTAAGTCGTCGAGAACATCGTCATCACATTCCCATAAACGCTGACGTTCTCTGTAGGTCTCACCACCTAAGTTGCTCTCCTAGAACCGAACCGTCCATTCCAATAACCTTGTCAATCGTCTGCGAACGTTCCATTATTCGTCCAACAAGATTCATTAATCCTTCAAGAGCTGTATCAGGAATACATTGACAATGTGAAGTTTGTCGTGAACAGAGAATAAACGGTCAATACGCCCGACTCTCTGTACCATTCGAACAGGATTCCAGTGCAAATCAAAATTAATCAGCCCTTGAGAATCCTGTAGATTTTGGCCTTCAGATAAAACATCTGTCGAGATGAGGAGCTTTATTGGGTGGGTACTCCATTTCGCTTTTCTCTTCTTTTTGCCAGGCGTATCAGCATCAATGTTACTATTCGGTGAAAATCTCCAGAGGACTTCATGTCTAGATAAGCCATCATAGGTGTTTGTCCTGAATGGATCAGACGGGCCTTTAGGAGAGCCACCGTGCAGAATGGCTACTTCCTCTTTTTCAATGCCGGCAGACCTTAGGAAGTCTTCGTCATTTATGATTGCGTCATACAAAATTGGGCGGTGTCTCTGTAGTAGCAGAAAATTATATTTTTCCCATTCGCATTATCTTTCAAAGGTAATAATTTTTTGGCCGGGACGGATAACGAACTGTTGATTCTGTACCATTTCTAGTCGGTATCTCCATCGTCACCGTCCGCTCTTCCTGTGCTTCTAGGCCATTCAAGTATGCGGTTTTGAATGACTCTATTTTCAAATCTGTCTTCAGTCCATTTCCAATAGCGTCTCTAAGTGGTTTACTTCGGCCAACGTCAAAGTTCGTGGCAAGCCCATCAATTACTGCTTTTTCCCATGATTTTCTTGAGTTTTCAACGATTGTCAAAACCTCGGAATAAACCGCTAAATCATGGTCAACTGCCGATGAAAAGGCCTTGCGATCTAAACCTGCCTCAATATCCACAAACCCTTCGTGATTAGTCCCAAAAAGTTCGTCAATGATTGATTCAGCAGCCTCCAGAGCAAGTATTTGTGCTGCTTCTTCCGAATCATGCCCTAATGCAGATACAGCATTTTGGAACCTTCTGAAAGCAGAAGATTTCATGACCTTACCTTTTTCCAACACCATTTCTCTAAAGAATTGCAAATATGTTCGAAACCACGCAACGGTTTTCTCAAACGCAAAACTCGAGGATTCAAGACGTTTCAACAACATCACAGTCATCAAAACGGATAAACTTCCTTTTCGCTTCATTTTCTCTTCTTCATCAATATCGAGGTAATTTTTCGAGATTGTATGGGGCATGTTTTAGAGAAGTAAGCAAATACTTCAATTTTTCAAAAATGTCTAGTCCGCCATAAACTCCAGCTAAATCATAATCGATACGGAATAATTGCCTGTCTGGGAACGTAATTGGAATTCTTTCACCAACTGAATTTTCAATGTAGTGAGTTTTCCTCGTTCTTTATCTCGTACGACGCCGAGACGGAGTGACGCACTAATACATGCTCAAGCAACTGATAGATGTCTGCGGGAGATTCGGCATTCTGATCAACGCACCGTCTGAAAAATGATTCAAGATTTGTGACGCCAACCGATCTGTAATACTGTGGATGTCCTCGGGCGAGTAGGAGTACTTGGTGTTTAAGATCATTGATATCGGTGTTAATTGGAGTTGCTGTTAACATGATCAATTTCTTGTCAGGATTTCCTCCTTGCATCAATTTCATTAAATTTTGATATCGTTTTGTGTACATATTTCTGAAGTTGTGTCCCTCGTCAACAAGAATAATATCGTGTTCACCATATTTGTCCAATAGTTCATGAAATTCTACATCATCTTCATCTTCTATATCGGCATAATCCATTCGTCCTAATTTTTCCATGCTTTCAAAATCATGAACGTTAATGTTGAGTAGTTTGGTTTTTGTTTCCCACATTGTTCGAAGTTGAGCTGGACAAATGATTAGTGCACGTGGGTTGTGACCAGGTCGCCTTTGGCCTAAATAGTGGTCAAGAAGTGCTAGTCCTGTGTATGTTTTTCCAAGACCAACAGCATCCGAAATTATGACTCCATTGAAGCGTTCCAGATTGTGAATCGCTTGTCGAAAAGATTGTTTTTGCAATCCTGAAAGAGATACTGCGATGTCTTGTGGCGCACCCTCGGGGCCGTATCTTGTTTCAAAATATTCGTATAGAATCTTCAAAAACACGTGATGTGGATCATGTCGCTTATCACCAAATTTTGACTCCTTGAGTAACTCAATAAGACGTGGTTTCCAATCTACTGTAATTGGTTTGGACTCTAAATCTAAGTCTCCTGAATCCGACATGGCATTCCAGTGTTCATCAAACCACACGTTCAATTCTTTGATTGTAGTTTCATCTACAGAAATCAAGTTTAGCTCTCGATTCCCTGTGACTTTATCGCCACTTTTCTTCGAGAATCCTAAACCGGCTGGAGTAAAGTTACTGGAACCGACAGAGGCAGTTCCCTTCTCGTTTTCATCAAATGCCAAAATAAGTTTTGCATGAAGGAAATCAGAGGCCCAATAGCGGATTTGAACGTCAGTACCAGTCCCTCCTTCGAGCCAGAAAACCAGCTGTTTTACCAAAGCTTGGTGCTCTTTGTTAAACTCCAGACGATTCAGTACTTGAAGCGTGTCTATATCATCAATCGAAACACCTTGTCCATCAAGAAACTTTTCTGCTACTTCTTTAGCTTCAATACTGACTCTTTCACTAATATCAAGATGGTCCAATCCAGCTTGCCCAACATCAGAGGATGGTTTGCTACCGAGAAGGAGTTTGAACTCCTTGAGATCTTTGAGTGTGTCTGCAATTCCATGACCAGTTCTTGAGTTGCGCCAAATTCTTGGTTCAAAGTAACCTGAAGCAACAAGTAGACGCTGTGCATATTGAGTTGCGAGCCAGTCAATCTGGCGATTTGAGGCGCTGTTGTCAGTGTGCATAAGACCGACAAAACGCAACCTTATTTAAATTAGATAATTTAAAGAAGAAATCAGGATTAAGGTAAACATGTCTCCTCCACTCCATGGCACTTCCTGGTTCGGGCAAAAATTTGGCGATGTGATTAGTGAACGACTTGGAGACCAAAATTGGAACTGTGTCCACATTTCGAATTATGTAGTAACTGTGCCGGGTTTGCAACTAATTGAAACGCCAATGATTGAGTTCCTTGAGGCAAATGACGAAAATAGAATTCGTATATTAGTGGGGTGGGATGGTAACACAACGGTTACTGCCATTCAGAGGTTGTTAGCCTATCGAAATTATTCAGACAATCGAGTTGAGATTAGCATATACCACATTCCTGCATCTGCGGTTTATAATGGCGGCCCCCGCTTTTTCACCCTAAATATTGGGTTTTCTCTAATGATGAGGCGGGTTCATTACTCGTAGGATCGCACAACCTAACTAGGTCAGGTTTTTCAAGAAATATTGAGTTATCGCTTGAGATTAGTGGCACGAAGGAAGAATACCCAGAAATTCAGGAAGCTATTGATTCTGTAAATCGGTTTGGAGGTTGGGATGACCCTCCAAATGATTTGATTCAACTATTCACCACGCAAATCGATTCGATTGAAGATCTCCAAGAATTCATTGGAAGCCACCCCCACCACAACCGTAAGCACCGCCCCCTGCTGACAATGACCAAGGGGGCGACAATGGTGAAGAAGACCCGCGTGCGGGTAATTTTGCTGCCAGCTTGAGCCAACCTACAACTCGAGTATTTGCTAATTTGGAAATTCCAGATTTCGAGGTGGAAGACGGCGATGAAGAGGGGGCTGCTGCGGTTGCTGCTGCTGCCGAAGCTGCTGTTGTCGAGGAAGAGGTCGATGGTGTTAATGAAGACCAAGAAGAAATCCAAGAAGGGGTGATTTGGTGGACGAGATTATCTCGGACTACTTTAAACACCCGTGGTCATCTCAGAAGAGGATCTAACGTAAATACCAATCCTAGAGAGATGTTGCAGTTGAATACGGGATTCGATCCACATACTAGAACAAATGGAAATGAAAACTATCAGCGATTCTTCAGAAACGAGTTTATTCCTGCTGCATTATGGATTCATAACGAAAATGACACCTTCACTGCAACCATCGAAGCAACACTGGTGACCCCTGAGCACCAAAATGTGGAGACGATTTTGGAATTTCATTATAATCCACTATACGCAACCGATGGCAGGAAGACTGTAAGGAACATTCATATGCGTCTCAGTCCAGAACTAAAGACTGCGTTCGGACGAGGAGTTACACAGCAGGAATATGGGGAAAATGATGATGGAAATCAAGTAATCGAAAACGATGGTAATCCAGAAATTCCTGTGGGGCACTACATCCAACTGGAACGGAGAGGGACTGGAGAGGATGCAGAATACACTGTGTCTATTGTCCCACCACCACCTCCTGAGTGACATCAGAGTCCGATTAATCACTCAATGAGTCCTGGTCTAACGTATCGTCGAATGTTCCAGCGGTTGATTTCCTCTATGCAGTCTTTGTCGAGACCGATTTCGGAGGCGACAAAGTTGGACAATGCCATCCACTGCTGGTTATCTCTGGCCAATTTACCACCTTTCTTCTTGAAGTCGATGAGTGCTTCGATCTCGTCCTTACAATCAGGCAGTACTACTGGGATTGGAGAATAGATTAGCGTACCAACGGTTGTATTTGCCAATGAACCACGCAGACCCTTTGATAACATCGCAAATAAATTGGAAGAAAGATACGCCATAAGGCTCTCAGGAGCATGGGATTTGGGTAATACGATGGATGTGCCTTGTCCAGAAACGCCGCCATTGGGTAGCCAGATTTGAGGCGCATTTTCACCAACCATTGTCATATGTAGGTGTTCCGTCAACCATGTATCGCTAGCTCTTATTGTAGCGGACCTCTTTTTCTCTTGGTTGGAATTCCCAATGAAATCTGGGTCGTACCTTCTTCTTGCATCAGCGATAGTGAAATTGTGCAATTCAGCAATCGCACTCTCTGACCAATCCATGAAATACTCGGCTTCCGAGTAAAACATACACAAATCATCACGGGCTTGAGTAGGGGGTTTGGCAAATGGAACAAAATATCGGCCCTCAAACATTCCTTCAGGAATACCGTTTTTCACTAGGCGATTCCTCAATTGGTCATTGTTATGAATGATGGCCAAATCTTCATCTGTTAAGATAAGACTTCTGTCGACAATTTCCATTTTCCCGCGTGCACTCTCTACTCTTCGTAAGAAATAGATGATGTCGCCAACATCTAACCCCTTTCTCACAACGGCAACATTATCCAAATATGTCATTGTAACGGAGTTGCCGCATATATCGATGTCCCCTGAGTTGATTTGAGCGAAATCGGCCACTATTGAATCGGTACCGGCTGTGTATGCACAATCCAAATTATCCCAAGAGAGGCGGAACAAATATGGACAAACGTGGAATATTGGCACGTTGCTATTTTTCCATATAAATGATTGTGGGTACTCATAACGAGCGATGTGACTTTTTTGTCTGTTATTAATCGCAAATTGCCAAGTTGATTCATCACCCGGATGAATTAGTTCGCCATCTAATCCAACTGATCTTGCAACTGATTGATCGGTGTTCTTCCATAAACCCAGTGCTTGTTGCAAGGCATTATCATCACGGGATGGAAGTTTTGTAATATCGTATGCAATCAGCGTGTTTTTAACCGATTGTGATTCATGCAAGGACCTATTTTTATTGACCGACAATGTCAAAATGGCTGTCATAGCATTGTTAAAGGTGAAGAACCAATTACCAGCTTGGATGGCGTAATGAATTGTACCGTTTTGAAGTAATATTTCTCTGGTTTCTTTATGTCCTCGAATAGTTAAAAGTGTATCTGGCGTAATGAAGGATACTTGGCCACAGTTTCTTGCAAGTTGTTTGATGGATTTTGCCCAGAACATTGCATATAGATTATCGGATGCCAGTCCCAATGCATTTTGAATATCTTTGTAATTTGAATTTAAACCACCATCTCCTTGATCCAACAAATATGGGGTTGCCGATAACAATGTCGAAGCCCTCTCTTCCTTCCCGTTGGAAGACATCTCCGAAAATGGCCTCATAGGAGAAAATTGAGGTGTATGTCCCCTCGTTGATCCGGCTACGAGTGTCATTAAATTTGGCGATGCTTTCATTCTTGACTTTTTCTCTCATTGTGGCACTAATACTAGATTTTTTCAATTGCTTCAATTCGTGACGCTCTAGTTGGTCTAGCCCTTCAAGCATCATCTGTTTCCTTAATCGCTGGAGTTCAACTCTAGTTTCATCTCTTTTTGATGGAGAAGCATTCTCGTCATAGTATTCGTGACGCAATTTATGGATACGCTCAATTTGTGCTTTGATTGGCTCATCATTCGGGCCATCTTCATCTTCTCCACCCATATGTGACCAGAGTGTTAATTGCCCTTTTTGGCCAGGCGCAACGAAAATACGATGACCATTTATTGAGTCTCTAAGACTATCACCGGCCGTCACTTGGAAGTCTAAATTGGGTAGAGGGGTGGCTGAATCTCTATCTTGGTCCACAACCATTCCAAGCCAAAGGCGTAGATGACAAATGGTAACTGCCTCTGGATTGATATCAACTCCATACAATGAATCTCTGATGATCTCGGATTTCCAACGATAGAATTCGATAGAACCCCTATCAACCATATGGCCTGTACGGACCATGTGGCATAGTTGACGCAATCGGAGCATCTCGGTAAGCATCCCAAGAAGATATGCTCCGCTTCCTACAGCAGGATCGAGAACCTTGCATTCCCTAAGAGCGGCTTCGATTCTATCGGCAACGACAGGAGTGAAAATCTCTTCATTCCATATTTGTCTATCACTGAAGTCTCTGTCCAAATCAAACAGTGTCAGAAGCCAATCATGATTTAATCCACGGATATCCTCCAACTGCTCCTCAAGGTATCTTGCCAACGTGTCTTCACACTGGAATCTTACGATGCTACGTGGAGTATAATACGCTCCGTCACTATGTCTGCTAACCAATAGATTCTCAAATATTTTACCCATCAATTCGGGGTCGAGGGCTACGGCCTGATCGACTGGTGTATCCTCTGCAATAGTAAAATTATAGTCATCTAGGAATGCAAGCAAATTTACTTGTCTCCCACTTAATGACTCATCATCTAATGCAGGTTCATAATCACGATCAGCACTGAAAATTGCATCCGGAATCAAAAACGATGGTTTCTCTGAATGAAAATTCCAGTGATCAATCACTTTATCAATTTCGAAAATGCCACCATTTAGATAAGGCATTAATTCTTTATCGCCGTTGTCCCAACGAGTTGGTCCCCAATTGCCTAAAACATCATCAGGTCGAATACGATTCAAAGTTTCGAAGAAAAGAGGAATTAAGACCTCGGAATGGAAGCCTGTAGCGGTTGTAGCATCGTAATTTGGTAACGAACGGGTCTTTTTTTCGTAATGCCGCCATTGGTTGATGAGGAAATGTTTGTCATTGCACAACCATTCTTTTTCTTGCAGGTAATGAAGAAACAATAACCTGAGAATCTGTTTAAGCATGAATTTACCCGCATTCTGCCGATTTGAATCTGATTCTCTGTCATTGTCTGTATAACTCGTAATTGGTTTATTTTTTGATGGCACGAAAGGTGTGTAATTATCAAATTTGGCTTTTCTTTGAACTAAATCGATCGCACATTCAAACCGTTTGTAAAATTCTCTGAAGAAGCGTTTTGATAGCCTTTCTTTATTGAACCATTCATTAATTTCCTTCTTGAAGCGCTTCAACTTCCGTGTCATCAACTTGGCCTGGAGAAGCGTCTACTTGCAAAGATTTCAAACAATCGAGAGTGTGCCTGCTCTTTTTTCTTGGTTTCCAATCCAACCTGGAAAGTCTGAGTTCTTCAGATGAGCCGGCTTTCTTGTAAACTCTTGATAGATGAATTGTAGCCCATTGTATGATTTCTGTCTCACCATTGACTGGACCAGTATGATTATCCTTAGTTACACCTATGAAAAGAAACGTCTCATCAATCCGCGTGATGCTTGAAACATTTCTGAATGCATGAGAAAGGTTTCTGCATATCGCAGAGGAGAGTGTAAAACCAGGGCGAAGGATCGCACCGTAGCACTCGATTCCTCTTTGTTCACCTACAAGTGACGATAGCTCTCGAATTGTAAGCGTATCATCTGCCACTGAAGAACGGATGGAGTCGGAGATCTTGTCTTCAAGTATAATTTCTCGAATGTCGACCAAATCATCCCAATCTGAAATTGGTTCATGCCCAAGTGATGACAGGAGTCCAATAATCCCATTTGGAGTGGACGCTTTCCGGAGGTCATCGTAGTCAATCGGCATGGCTCAACAGTCATTTCAAAGTGTGAGGGTTAATGAACTAAATGATTAACGACTAATAATCCTTGAAACCTGTTTATGGGACCATTTTCCACCACGTTTTGTTGGAACTTCTCGCACTCATTGAGTTCTCTCACGATTCGTGCCACTGAACAATCATCTTCGCGGAACCGAAC
>JAYQHX010000023.1:0-6854 GCA_038141355.1 Methanobacteriota archaeon
AACTGAATATCACAAAATCACAATGACATTCGACACGGTGTGTCCTAGACCTATTTCAACTGATTCAATTACTCAAGGGGTAGTCAGTGCTCAAGCCCCCAGTGCAATGGTAGAAACCCTCTATTTCACCCATTGAAACCATTGTTCAAACCACTGTTAAATCGATTGGAAATCCTTTGAAACCGCAGTTCAGGTCATTGGATTAAGCAATTGAATCATAGAATTACAAAGATTAGTATTAGATTCCATTTTTCTTCGGCTAATTGATTCAGCGAGTACATCTTGTTGACGAATAAGGCGAAATCTCTTTGTATTTCGATAGGAGGTAGGATTACTCTTTGTTCTAATAAATCGGGTTTCAAGACACGTGGTACAGTCGAACCCCTCAATATTCTGGTCAACCTTTTTCTGCCAATTTTGATGGCTTAGAACAAAGTAAAGAAATACGGAATTCATCCTATCAGAGTCAGGTCTCAATGCCATCATTCTTCTACTAATCTGATAGATGCCATTTTCTGGATAAAGTGCTACCTGACCTACTGGTGCCTCAGTTGTAATCAGTACATCGCCAGGTTGGGTAAATCCTCTTACAGTCCATTTTTCATAATCCTCCTGGCTGATGTATTGTTCGTGTGAGAGGTCAATCTTGTGATTGGTTATATTGGCTGCACTAAGAAGAGGAATGCCACTGTCAGATTTTGGAGGAGTTTTCCTCGATAATCAATCATTGTCTCCAAAAGAGATTCTAGTTTGACCTCATCCCAAGAATTCTGATTTAGTACAGGATCTCCAAACCGACTGTCGAATTCTGAACGTAAAATCATCTCAATTTGTTGAGGCACACTACCAGAAGTTTGTTGGATTTCATTTGCCTTGTCAAGAATGGCTGCAATTCTTTTCTGCTCATTCAAACTAGGTGGGTCGAATTTGACTTTTTGATATATCAGATAATCTAATCGATGGATATGCAGAGTCATTGATTAGACGAGATGGGGATTTATCAGAAACCAATAGGCAAGATATCTTGAATCAACACTCTCACTTGGAATCAAGCCTGCTAAGTGGCTCACAACATAGGCTTCTCTCGGAAGACAATACACTCTGTCTTTCATGGCAGACATGCCACTCTTGGCAAAAAGAATTGTTCCAGCAGGTGCAAGTCTCAATTTCAGTTTTGTACCAATTTCTCTGTTAATTTGCTCACAATCGTCTAAACTCCCACCGCTGCATAGATTTTCAAGACTCCCCGCTCGAACGAATGGTATACCTTCGCTAACGAAAACGGCCTTATCTTGTGGAGCAGAAGAACCAGCGAATACTTGGCAACATTCACCTATTGTCGTTGCCATCACTTCACCCCAACAAGTCAACTGCCATAAGGCATATATCATCAAAATGTAACTCTTTGAAATAGTACGACTCAGAGGGTACCGACTGCTCAAGCATTCAGTCACTTGTCCTTGTTGTAATCAAGAATCATCTCTTCCAATTCATTCAAATCGGACATGATTTTTGCTTCCAACTCTTTGAGTTGTTTGATGATAACCAAAGGAGGATCATACTCAATTGGCTCGTAGACGAGTTCCTTGTATCGGTTGAGGGACAAGTCATAGTCGTTCTCTTCGATTTCTTTTCTATCAACAAAGAATGCTTGACTAGTTCGATCATTCTCACCACTTGGGTCAAGGTTCGCCCACTTCTCAAGAATGTCAGGAATGTCGCACTCATCAACAGGGTCTCGCTTATCATCAAGACTCAAACCATCAGCTTGCATATCATAGAACCAAACCTTGTCTGTCGTGTCTCCCTTGGTGAAGAACAGAATTCCAGTTGATACACCAGCGTAAGGCTTGAACACTCCAGAAGGAAGTGAAATCATTGCTTGCAGACCGCACTCTTCAACCAGTAGTTTACGAACAGATTTGTGAGCCTTAGATGAACCAAAGAGGACACCGTCTGGAACAATCACGGCAGCCCTGCCACCAGGCTTGAGCAGTTGCATTATTCGATCAACAAACAGCAATTCAGTCTTTGTCGTTGATAGGCGTGCTTCAGCCCAAATGTCACCCTTGTCGATGCTTCCCTTGAATGGGGGATTGGCCAAAACGATGTCGTACTTGTTGAATTCTCCAAATGATTTTGACATCGTATCTTGATACTTGAATCGAGGATTTGTCAGTCCGTGTACCATGAGATTCATAACACCAATTCGGACCATTGTCGTGTCAAAATCGAAACCGTAGAAGGAGTGATTTCTCAAGACATCCCAGTGTTGGTCGCTAGTGATCATGTCACCACGTGTGCCGTGTGTTAATCCAAACCTATCTGTCGATTTGAGATGCGATGATGTGTTGTCAGCAAGGACTTGTTGGTACGCTGCCAATAGGAAACCCTGCTGTTCCTCCGGATGGATCACAAACCGTTTCTCCAAGTTGTGGATTAAGCATTGTAGCCATCATTTGGATGATATGTCGAGGCGTTCTGAATTGTCCATTCTTACCTGCACTAGCAATTTCAGACAGGAATTCTTCGTAAATGTCTCCTTGCACATCGTGGAATGATTGTCCAGCAGCTTCTTCCTTAGCGATGAGTTCGTAAATTTTGTCGATTGTATTTGTCATTTCAACCATAAGAGAACCCTTTGGAATAATGAAGACAGCATCCTTCATTGCTTGAGCAAACAGATCGCCTTTGGATGCTAAGTCCGACTTCAACCAAGGGAAAACAACGTCTCGAACGTGAATGAGCATTGCTTCACCATCAAGATGCTTGAAGTGGTCCCAACGACAGTTCGCGTGTCCTTCAAACACTGAAGTATAGGATTCTCCAGTGAACTCTGCCTTTTGTCGTGATTCTTCATCCATGACCGATAAACGGCGCATGTAGAGGAAATACGAGATCTGTTCCATTGCGTTCAACGGGTTGGCGATACCGCCAGACCACAGTGCGTTCCATAGTTTCTTAATTTCTGATTTCATTTCGTTTGTTATGCTGCTCATGTTAACATCTCCTGAGTTATTGAATTCGCTAAACTAGTACAGTAATCAAAATTATTCCCAAGATTTGAACGTTCTATTTTTCTAACTATACTTGCAAATTTATTTTGCAAATCTATCGGTGGGCATGGAATTCTAATTTTGGCAAATCTTGCAAATCTAATTCCTTTAGCAGCACTTCCAGTTGCTGACTGGTTTATTTTTCCCTGAACTTCAACAGAATTCAACATATATTCTAGTACAATTGAATTGTAGTTCTCTTTCACCTGTAACGTTATTAATCTCTGACCAACAGAGAACTCATCAAATCCTTCAGGAATTCTACAAGTATATCCCATCGTTGCCCCTTCTGTGGTGAATAATACATCGCCGATTACTGGATACCCTCTTGTCATGATTTTCGAATAGGTATCTTCCTCAATAAAATCAATTTTTTCTTTTAGGAAATATCCTGGTCTCACACACTTTGCATTTATTAGCGGAATTCCGGATTGGACTCTTGGTGGAGTTTTCCCTCTATAATCAATAAAATTTGCAACATTTTCTATTTCAATAGCATTTTCGTCGTCAGGAAAATATTTTCCAAACATTTCTCTAAAAATACAATCAACCATTATTTTTTTCAATCCTTTCATTTTTTTCATTGACGAATGCTTAATTTCCTCTGCTTTGTCAAGAATGGATGTAATTCTTTTTTGCTCATCAATTGGTGGAACTGAAATGACATACTCAAACAGCATTTTTCTGTTCATCTTTGGAATTACGGCTCTGTTACTATGTTTACGGTTTAGTTCAAAAATTTCGGTTGGCGTAGAGAATAAGCCAAAAACTCCCTAGTTATTTTCTCTTCATCAACAATCAATGGGTAGATTTCTGAGCCACATATACCATCAAAATCAGGTAGTGCAACCTTGTTTTGCATTGGACCAATCTTGCAGTAGAGTACATGAGATGAATCGAATTCATACATTCCTGATTTTCTTCTCGCTTCTTCAGCAGATATGACGTCAACCAACCTTCCTGAATTCGGCACAATATTGTGTGGCCCAACATATGGACGATTTTTATGCTCTGTGTCGGTAGGATCCACTTGTCCAGAAACTGCTGAAACAATATCGCCAAGCCTATATTGCACCCAATCCATATTTTCACCTCATGCAGTTAGTGCTTCAGTGAAGCTTAGAATTTCGTTAATCTGATCCATTTCGAAGACTCCACGGAATCCTTTCCGATCAAATTGAGTGAATGGCGCTTCCACGAGTGCTGCTTTAGCCACCGTTTCATTGTCGATGACATACTGACAGAGAGTTTCCAACATCGTAATCTGTCTGGCATTAAATGTCGAGTGTTTTTGAATAAATGCCTGAAATTCATTCTTAACAGTGGTTTCCCAATCCGGTAAATCCTCGCCTCTAAGTATGTGAGTTAAAAATTCTTCAAGTTTCACTCGCTTTGCACCCCATGCTTCTCTCAGTGTCTCGATACTGATTGGATGCTCACAGCCTTCAAAGAGAAGTCCGATTTCTTCAATCTCGGTTGCAGAAACTTCTTCGCCATCACGAACTTTTCGTACCGCTTCACTCTGACTTGCTAGACCTGTGATAAATTCGGAAACGACATCTTGATACTTGGTCTTCGGGATTGACTTCCCATCGATTTCCAACCACGTCCGAATAACGACAGAATCTTTCAAATCAAGAACTCGAAAAGCACTCTTTGATGGATCACGATGTTTCATCAACGGACCAAGATCATGAATCAATTTATCCAAATCTTGTTCTGAAACACTATCCCAGTATGTTGGTTTGATGGCTTCTAGAATTACTTTCTTGTGAGCCTTTACAATTTGAAGCGTCATTGGCAGTTGCTTGATTTTGTCGATGCATGCATCTCTCTTTGCAATGAAAATCTCCTGATTATCGCCACGCCGCAGATTTGATAATCGAATGATATCAAGCGCCCATTGCATTTCATCAGCATCAGTAACGAGAGCCGCTTTCATGAGTTTGGAGATCTCCACTTCTAGGTACTTCAAATCGTTTTGACTCAAAACAATCCCTCCCAGAATTTATCATCTTGGACCTTGTAGAGCCTTGAGGCATTATCTTTCACAGTAACACTGTTCTCTGGCAAGGATTCAACCTGATGTTTTAATTGATCACGCATTCGTTCAGCGGTCTTCTGGTCTCCTGCTGAAAGACTGGCGTTTAGTCGTTTCATACGTTCTCTAAAGAGACGGACAGGTAAAGGCAAAGCATTGCTGTGGGTGCAGGCTTTCGGGTTCTCTTTATGATACTCAAAATTCTCCCAGCAATCGATAATCAAAAATTTGTCTTTTTCCTTGCACCATGACTTTCTTGCACTAACATTTTCATCGAGAACACGCGTTCCTCGCCCGATCATTTGCCAGAACTTAATCCAGGATTTAACTGGTTTAGCAAAAACGAGATTGACCAACTCTCGTACATCGATCCCAGTGTCTAGCATATCAACGCTAAATGCAATTCTTGGATAGTCGTTGTTCTTGAATTGGTCAAGAAGCCCGCCTTTGCCATGAACACGTTCGATTTTTGATGTGATAACTGCGCCCAATCGACCACCGTATTGTGGATACATTTGATCAAATAATTCACACATTGCAGTAGCATGATTTTGAGTTGCACAAAACACAATCGTTTTTCCTACCGTAGTGCCGGAGGCATCTTTGATTCCATGTTCCATTAATTCCATCAATATCTTTCGATTCGTATCTTTGTTCGTAAAGTCCTTCTCAAATTCAGACCCTTCGAAATCGATGTCATCTGGGTCAATTCCCTGAAGCTCGAGCTCTTCCTTCTGCTCTTCAGATAAATCCTCGCCTTTGAGGCCATCTATCTGGACTCCAGTACGAACCTTGAGTACTTCATAATCGTTCAAGAATTTGTCTTTTACACCCTGCTGATAGGAATACTCGTATGTTGGCGATTCATCAGCACAATTGAACAATTTGTAGGAAGAGGCGCGGACTTTATCTTTTGGTGTAGCAGTAAGGCCGAGTTTGAACCCATCAAAATAATCAATGATTTGTTTGAATGTATTGAACAATGAGCGGTGGGCTTCATCCATAATAATGAGGTCGAAGAAAAATGGAGATATGTACTTCCCTTTCTTTTGGTTTGAATTCAATACATTCAACATCGTATGGTAAGTTTGAACATAGATGCGTCGATCCATTGGAAAATCAACATCATCAGGTTTAGGGTATACTGATGGTTCTGAAAGGTGTTCTTTCATTGCTGATAAAGCCTGATTTCGCAATTCACTTCGATCGACTAAAAACAGTATGTTCTTGCAGTGCTTTGATTTCTTCATCAAGTCGACAAGCGCAGTGGCTGTTCGAGTCTTCCCTGTACCCGTGGCCATAACGAGTAAGGCTTCTCTAAATTTTGCTTGTTCATAACGCTCAGTCACTGCTCGAATTGCGGCAATTTGATAGTAACGTCCTGCTATGTCTTTGTCTACATCAATCGTTTGCATAGGTAGTTGATTCTCTCTTTTCCACATCATGTACTGTAAGTCATTTGGAGTTGGATAATTTCCAGATTTTATTTTCCTTGGTGGATATCCACCTGCGCTGTCCCAAAAATACAGGTCATGTCCATTTGTGTAGAAAATAAATGGAATTGGGTCCGAAGGTTGGACATGGTGATGAACGTTTTCTGCATATTGAAGAGCCTGTTCTTTCGCCTCTTCTACACCTCGATTGATACGCTTTGCTTCAACGACTGCGAGAACTTTTCCGTTGTACATCAAGGTGTAATCAACAAACTGATTTTTTCCATTTGGTAGAGGTACGACGAACTCTTCTCGAGCGTCATG
>JAYQHX010000024.1:0-10111 GCA_038141355.1 Methanobacteriota archaeon
ATTTATCTCGCAATGATAATCTCCTATGACCAATTAGTCGATATGGGCCAACAACCGATTGCCATCAAGCGTTTGACTCGAACGACGTTTCTTGGTTACAGCCAAAAGCAAAAAGTCACCAATGTGCGATTAATCTACCAACGAAAAGTTTCCAGTGTAATGTTCAACGATGTGCTTCCTTTAGCTAAAGAAGGCAACATACTTAGAGAACAATTCATGGTTCATTGGTATCAAACAGACGGTACGAGGTTAATTCATTCGCCTTCTGAAGTTGCCTACTACCACAGTAAATCTGAATTGAGATTATTGCAAATTCCAAGAGAAAAGATGGATGAGATCTTGAAAGAAAAGCACCTTCTTATTTTTAGAAGAGAAGGGAAAAAGCATCCACATTACACACACCTAGAAGCAAATTGTGAGCATTTAGTCAGCGAGTTGGGACGTCACGATTTAGTCGATATACTTCGAGATTGTAAAACGGGATTCAAGTTTCAAGGCTTTGAGTATCTCTTCACCAAGTGCTAATGCCATTAGTGGAGGAACAGCATTGCCTACTTTGTCTCAAATTGACTACTAACTGAATTTTTACCATTTGCGCTAAAATCATACGAATCTGGGAATGATTGGCATCTTGCGGCTTCACGTACAGTGATTGTTCTGTGTTCATCTGGATGCACGAACATGTAACCATCTTTTGCCAAGTGAGCAACCATCGTAGGTGCAGGTTTGTCCCCTCGCATACGCCTCATTTTGTCCCCGAATTTGCTTGGATCATACCATTTCCATACCTTCGTTTTCCTTTGCCCCCAAGGTGGGGAAATGACTACTTTGGTGGCACGGTTTTGTACTGTTTCAATTCATAGCCTTCTGGCAATAAATTCTCAACTTCACTTAGTCGACTAGGATAGATGTCCTTGTACAAGGTTCTCTCTGAGATTTCACCGCTGGTTAGAAGTGGAAAAATAGCTTGATCTCGGGGGGTTAACTGGGCGAGTGTGATGCAAAGTACACTCTCGGCTATTGATCTGATTTCCAGATGGGGTTTTTGGTTCCTAACCCAACGAATAAAACGTCCTTTCTTGGAGAGACTAATCTGGCTCAAAGGTAGTAACTTTTCTCCAGATGATAAACCAGTTGATGGTACCACTGATGGCAAATCTTGCAATGAGTCACGCAATGAAATTGTTATTGCAGTTGGTTCAGGATAATTTATGGTTTGCCTCTTACCCTTTGTACCAAGGAAAATTACTCTCTGTCGATCTTGTGGGACACCATATTCTGATGCGGTCAAAACTTTTGCCTCAACAGAATAACCTAAAGTTTCAAACTCCTTTTTGATGACAGTTATGATAGGAACTTCTTGTTGGTTTTTGTATGAAACCATGCCTTTTACATTCTCCATCAAGAAATGCTTCGGCTTGAAGTGTGCAACATATTTGACGAATTCTCTGAACAACTGATTACGAGGGTCGTCTATGAAAGCGTGTCTAGAATCTGAACCCTCCCATTCACCTGTTTCTATGAGGTTGGCAATCTTTGATCGGCCCATTAACGAGAAACCGGGACACGGGGCCTCCACTTACCAAAACAATCTCATTCTTGCGTTTAATGGAACCCTTAGCCTTAAGTTGTCTTTCCATCTCTTCTGGAGGGTGATTTTGAATATCTCCAACATGAACATTGATCACCCATGTTGTGGCGATACGTAGCTCCCGCATCAGGATCCCATTCCACTGCTCCGACAACATCGAAACCTGATAGAGTTAGGCCCAAACTAAGACCACCTGGTCCAGCAAAAAGGTCGATTGCCTTAGGTCGAGACTCCTCCATATTGTTACATGACGGAAGGGGGTTAATCAATCTCCTGGTTAACGGAATCAATTTATCTCATTACTATCCCATTCTCTGCTCCAGTGAAAGCCTAGATTTGTGGGTTTGTAATATGTCTGACGGCTTTTTTTGAAGGAGTATAAAAGACCTAATTCCCTCATTCGGTTAAGAGTTCCTTTGAGGGTGTTCTTAATCTCGGTTGCTAGTTTATCATGCTTGTAAAAATCATCATCAAAAAAGTCGTCATCTGATTTTGACTCTGAAGCTACAGGGTGTTTCCATTCCCGTTTTGATTTGTTCTCCATTAACATGTTGTATTCCCACTGCATGATTTGTCGAGGAGTTCGGCCACTTGGTAGACTGGTTTGCCCCAAGATATCCTGCATCCAACCGATTTCGCTTTGTGCTCGATTTCCAATGAAATCAAGAATTTTCTTGACATCATTTTCAGTATACCAGTCAGGCAAGAATACTTCTCTCACACCTCTGCCATGCTTCTTCATTTGCACTTCACCGAGGCGAGTGAAAATGTCAATATCAAGTAGGCTTGTGGCTGCAGTGGTTAAATTGACTTCATTATCTTCCTCTTGAATTGCTCCCATTTTTTTCGCTAAACCATGTTCGCCACCGAGGAATGTATTGACAAAAAATTTGAGTGATTTCGAGCCTTCTTCGGGAAATCCGACCGAAAGCTTACCTGAGGCTCTCTCACCTTTTATGCCTAGATTTTCTTTCATGCTTACGGATATAACTTCGCAATGCTACGCCTTGCTCAGCAAATTCATTGAGGATAGTCTCCATATCTGTTTCTTGAGAGGAGTCGTCCATCGATTTACGTTTCAATTCTGCAACAACCTTAGCTGCGAGGACAAGTGGTGTAATTCGACTTACGAAGGAATCAATCAGGAACTGATCATCGCTTTCTCCAGGGTCAACCAAATTCTGCATTACTCGATCATCGTGCTTGAAAATAGGTAAAAACGATGGTTCATTGGTGATATCTGGATGGCTTACTTGAGGAGGTTCCATTTGAGTTTTCTTGGGCGTAATTGCTTCAGAACGGATTCCAACATTTGCTTTACAGATTAAACAATCACTACGCAGAGCTGAAACGGGAGTGCCTTGAGCAACCTGAACCTGCCATTCACATTCTAAGCAATACAATGTGAGACCTTGTATTGGGCTCATTCGTCATCACCTACAGTTTCTGGCTGGAACCTGTCAAATTCATCGGGTAACAAAGAGAGGATTGTTTCTGAATCCATTGTGCGCAAATCGTAAGTTTCGTACAATTGCCAAAATGCTACGACAAAACGACGGGCTGTTCCTCCGTCTTTACCACCCGCACCTTTCTTGAATCCTTTAGAATTGGATGGATCATAGTACAGTTCGTTTATCGCTTTAACAACTGATGATGAAGTAACAATCGGCGAAGCTGACAAGAGTTGCTCACTAATTTCACTCCATTCCTTTGCTTCGCCATGAAGGAAAATCATTGCATCTGAGCCATACATCTTCCAAACGGCATAACGAGAAGAAATTTGGTGTCGATAATAACGAAGTGAACCACCAGAGGGAATAAAACGATGTACTGCGGCACCTTTCCAATTCCCGGAGTTGGCCTTGACGAAGGCATCCATAGTATTGCAGGGAAAGCCAAGCCCACATTCCACTATCGTCAATAATTTCTGCAAGTTCCACCTTGTTTCCGAATGCTGAATCAAGTAAGTCCACCATCTCCTTACAACTGCTAAAAGTAGCATCTGAATCGATACTTCGAGATTTTCCATTCGAGAAAATCACGACTTCGGAGTATTCGTCATCATTAAGAATATCATATGGTGGTTCTCCGTTGGGTTGTTGTCCCCATACATCCATTGCAAATTTCTCAAGCCCTTTTTCATTTAATCTTCGAATATTTATACTACTCATATCATGCACCTCCCATCAAACGGTTTACCTGTTTCACAGGGTTGCCAATCGTAGAACAGAAGTTGGTTAGAACAGATTCAATCCATTTATCTACTTCAGAGAAGTCGTCCAAGTCATCAACATCTTGTAACCCCCTTCCCACCATGGCTTGATGCCCAAGCATTCCACAAAGCCTGCCATTTGCTATTTGGGTGTATCATCTCTGACGGGTCAAACTCCTCATTACGACATTCAGATACAACCCGCTGTAATATGCATCTGAGGTGAGGTATTACAGCCAATACCCAAACGCCAGCTCGTGAAAAATCGCAGAGTTCGTTTAGAAGTTCTTCACAATCTTTGTTCACTCTGAGTACAACTGGTTTCTGGGTAGATGAGGGGAACTCAATCCGAATTGGCATATTGGCTCCTTGAAAATCACCTGGCTCAACAACGAATAATTGTACCTGTTTCTCCCCACCTTCATTTTCGCCACCAATTCTCTTGGTCTTTGGATCAGGTGTACTGAAATTAACTGGTGCAGTTCTTGCTACGAGGAGTCCAGAACCACTGGCGTCTACAATTCGAATTTGAGCCTTGAAATTGTTTCTGCCAATAGACGTCAATTCGCGTTCTTGTGGCAGTTGTAAATTGGCCTTAGTACCACAGTCAAATCGCATAAAGTTCCGCTGGTGATTAACATCAACAAAAATACGTGAATCCGCACTAAATGATTCAGGTATATCCACTGATACAGTATCCAAAACAGCGCAGCTCTCGTCAGATGGCCATTTTACATTCAGTTCATAATTTGCCCTTTGAATTCTTATTCTTCCTGTCTGATTCACAGTTCCAATTTTACCTTTGTATTTTTTTGTCATCAGGCACTCACCTCCACTGGAGTGACATTCACAGCAACATCGCGTGAAGTCCCGAACCCTGCAAGATCAATTGCCCAATCATCTTCATCAATTTTGAATGTGAATACGAGTCCCGCTTCTTTGATGCAGCGCATTGTCGCTTTTTGCCTTGCAAATTTGTGCAAGTACATGCACCATTTGGTCCTGAGCCGCAAGGCTTTGCAATTGAGGATATTAGGTCACTCCTTTAGTCTTGGTTGCCTCAATATCAGAGGCTGTAAAATCGTGCTTCGAGTAAGGCGCCAGTGATTAGGAGTTCGTGCATTTACATAAGCAACATCAACTTCGATGGTTCGGCCCGCAGTGGACTGAATTTCGCCACCGACCTTTCGACGACGAATCTTCACCCTACCTCGAGTGCCCTTTGATAAAACTCTAGCAATTGCTGGACGAATCTCTGGAGGAGAAGGAGGGACTGGAGGAACAGTAGTCGTTGTAGCGGTAGGAGCTTCCTGCCGTAGCATTAACTGCATTGTTAGTAGAAATAGTCATGATGAATTCGGCAAAAGGATGTGCTTCTATCGGTTCACTGCTCTTCATTGCCGCAAGAATTTCTTTGATACAGTTAGCTACGTATGTTACCGTAGATTTCCCGTGTTTCCATCGGTTGGCCTTAGTACTCACCCGCTTAGCGCCAGGATTCCATGATAAATGAGCTAAACCCTTCAGAATCGCGAAGCATAGTAGACAGATCTGTCGAGTCGCAGGCGATTACTGCAATCGCACCATCGGTATTTTTCATGAATGGTACCATCATTCCCTCGCGAACGTAAAATTGAGTGCTGTATCAGCAACAGTGGCTTTCTTCAGCAAGATAGTGAATTCTCCGATAGAAGAAGGTTTGGAATGTCGCTTGGATGTGGGTTTGCACTGTTACTTTGACATTTTCTCCTGAATCGAATCTCTCGCACGCAATTTAGTCATGTTGTCATCATCGAGACAATTTGCCCAAGTGGGCTTGTGCCCACCACCTGCAGGATTCGTGGTGAAATGACCTTCTATTGGTGCGGATTTGGACCAGTCAACCAAATCGAGTGCTGAAATCCATTGTTGTGCACTACGATTTGCTGGATTAACATCATCCTTTGATCCAATTGTAGCTTCTTCAATATCCCAGTTCATGCTCAAAATGTCATCGCGTATTGTGCTGGCCTTCAACTCATGAATAAGAACTCCATTGTGACGGATATTCACAACCAAACCTCCTTGATAAATTTTGAAGGCCCAGCGAGCAATTACTGCACGGGCTAATGCACCAGCATCAAGCAGGGATTCTTGAGGATAAGGGATTAGAACAGATAATCCTGGCTCATCTTTACGCAACATACGGAATTTGTCTTTAAACGATTGAATTTCTTCTTCATCAGTTATTGAGCAGGTGAATACTCAGCTCCAGTCTCCGCTAGTGTCGATGTTCCAAATGCACCGTATGGATAAAAACGGTCAGGGCGTGTTGTTCCGTCAGCGTCAACGCTACCATAGTTGTTGGCTGGAGAGAAAATAGTGTGCACACGAAGAGTTGTTTTGACCCATCATAACCTGTTCTACATCATTCATATTCTTTTCGAATAGACCAACCGATTTGTGCTCCTAAACGCGAAGCAGATTCTAACGTGAATTTTCCCTCTCCCCAAGAACCCAGCCTGTCGTGGTCTTCTGATGTTGCGTTTTGCGCACGGAAAAACCATGAAGCGATTTTGCTGACCTCTTCTTCTGTAGAATAGTATTGATCAATTCGACCTTCTAATCCGACTGTGTGAAAATCTTCTATCAAGAGATAACTGCAATCTTCGGTGAAAGTTTAATGCGTTCAGATTGTGAAATTTCTGCTACATTGTTCTCTTTGGCATTAATGTGACGCTTCAATTCCTCACCAAAATATTCAGACACAACATCACGGGACAGACTATTGCTTCCATCGTGAATTCCCGTCTCTACAACAACTGGTTGATCGCCACCATCATGGGCGTCGATCGAATTTTTGAATTGGATCTCCAGCTGTTGCGTGCAAATTACCAAGCTTCTCAAATTCTCGCCCAGATTGTGGATTTGACTTCGTTTAGTCTGGCTGAATATCTTTTCCAAATGTCCATTCTCTTTTCATGCATATACCACCTTTAGTAATGCTCTTAATGCGATCTCTAACTCTGCAGAAACTACACTCGACATTGCCATAATGTAGGGTTTTGCATGAGTTACAAGTTTTATAACATCCAATCTCCAATGGATCATCTAAACAACCAGCACACTTCAACGACTCTCTTTGGAAGAGATTTCGTACTTTTCTACAGACAATACAGACCAGCATCCTGTCGCACCTATCCCTTCTTCCATCCCGCCACTATATGAAGATGTTGTCAGAAGATGTAATCACAAGATATCGCATTGGCTCCTGCTTTTTACCACGCAGTAGGCTTTATGTCAAGTAAAAAGTGCCAATTTTTGTAGAACTCCGCCCAGCGACTCCCAGAAGATGTATTCAAGTTTTGAGGATGCGACTTACTTGCTTGTGTGACCACTTTCCACCACGCTTGGTTGAACGCCACACGCATTCAATTCTCTTGCGATTTCTGAGATTTTTATGCCGTCTTCGTGGTATCTTGCATGGATGTATTCAATCCAATACTGCTCTTCTTCATTCTCGACGAAGTTGTTGTCCTCATCCACGTCCCATCCATACTTGTCGTAGGTGAATCGTTTTCCTGTATCTTTGAGATGCTGTAAAGCCATACGGGTTTCTCGCTGATGAGATTACGCTCCATTTCCCAAAAGCGGCTAAGATTGTGATGAGCATTCTACCAACTGCTGAAGACTCAAGAGGTTGTCCTGATCTACAAAATGAACTGTCGCAAGACAATCGATGGTGCTTCGAAACAATCTGTCCATTCTGTAAGCAAAAAGACAAATCTCCGCTTGACGAGTTGTTGATACTCGAACGTAGAGAACGCATTCTTCTGCTTGTTTCTGCTTAGCCATCAATCCATATTTCTCAGGTTTACTATATACGTCTACGCGACGGCCGAAATCTTGGACACTGGGTTGGTGTGTCCGTCTTTTTCTGCTTGTAGAAGCAGAAGTAAAAGTGGATTTTCGGGTTGTTATATGGTCGGCCATACCGCACGGTGTGTCGCAAGGCAACGAATTGGCTCAGAGGGAAAGAGATTCAATCCAAGCTCTTGCTTGTTCGATATTATCCAACTTAGCAACCGGCCTGTCTGGAAGCGATGGTCGATGGGAGTTCCAGCTAATTTTTTCTGACCAACCACCAGAATTTGACATCGCAGCAATCGGTTTACCAATTTGCCAAGCAAATGCGATTTCCGACAGAGTTCCTGCGCCACCAGCAATAGAAATGCAAGCTTCTGCACATTGTGCGACCAGCGTGTTTGAATAATCCTAAACCTGTAGGCATGATGACATCGAGGTAAGGATTCGCATTGCTATCATCTGCTTCTGGCATTAAGCCAATCACTTGGTCTCCAGTCCAATTTTCACTTGCCTTGCACCTTTACCGACCGCTTCCATAACACCACTCGCACTCCGCAGCACACTCTGTGGCCCATGTCTACAATCGCTTTGCTCACTTGCTCTGCGATCTGAAGAACATCAGAATCCAAGTTACCATTTGAGCCAAAACCGAGATTATTGCCATATTTGGACACCATCGCTTCTCTATTTATTGGTTCGGATTGGAAAGTAAGCCTGAAACCACTAATCCGGTTTCAGTGATAGCTATGTCAAGCTTTTCCACTTATTTTGAGATAATTGAATTATCTCTCAGCTCTTTCAGCCTGTTAGAACAACATGTTCGTGGCGTAGTCTTTTTTGATTTATCTTGAGCGAATTCTTTTGGAATTTATTCCATCCTCAATTTGAAACTTTTGACAACTCCCTCGAGATATTATTCAGTTCATTATCTTTGGAAAGCCTATCGCTTTATTTTCCGCTATTGACCGGATTACATCTAATACATTCAAGACCTCTGGCTTTGATGCTAATTCTGATATTGGTTCACGAATTCCTTTCCAGACCACGTGTGGAATTCAATCATCTGCTCCATAATTTGTCTTGATGTAGTCAGAAGTTGTCGCCCTGTGAATTTAGCCACCCAACAGGGAATTCGATCAAACGAACATTTGGTATCGTCAGTCGTCGCTATAGATGATGCAAGAATTATGCCCGTTGGAATTGTTTCTGATAGCAAACGTTTCAAACTTCTTCTTTTGGATTGTTTCAGATGATTAACCTTGAGACAATGAGTGCAGAAATACATTCCAATTCGAGAACCAATTATTTGACATCAGGAAATCTTCTCGGTATTGATTAATTCAACCGAATGGTTACCTGGCACCGGCTCAAATGAGGTTTGATTCTTCATGAATTCACAGAATATCTCTAATTCGGGTGTTGTGTGTGCTTGTAATGGAATTAATCTAACATCGACATCTTCCACTGTCATCGCTTAGCCCATGTAATGCTGGTCTTACGTGGTCAAGGCGAGACATAACCGAGCGAGTAGGATCACTCTTCTTTCCCTCATTAATTCATAAAAAATGTGTATAATTTAAAAAATTATCGTAATAGTTCATTTTATTCACAAGTAGATTGATATTGATATGTGGCCGCCAAGGCTCTTTGATGACGGCTACTGGCCTCACAACGGAGATACGAATAACAAATCTAGGGTCTGGATGAGATATTTCGGATCCTCAGCACGGAGAATTTTACAAGGTAAAGTCATTTTATTTTTGTAATTTTTGGGGCTTTCTTCATCGGGGTCTTTTCATTTGCATTTTTTCATGTTTGGACTTTTGGTTAATTCACTTTTTCTTTTTCATAGAATTTGCGTCTGAAGCGTATCTGAGTTAACAAGCTCGAGATGTACTTTGACCTAATCATGTTCGCACTTTATGGCTAAGTATCTCCCAATAATTGCAGCGATTGAGTTAGTAATTTCAATCCCGGAGAATTAGAAGAAATAAACATTGGAATACTCTGATTGAGGATTTTAACAACGGAAATAATGTTGTGATTGACCAACCAAGGTGGTAACAAGAATTGGGTATGTGAGCAAGTTACATCCAAGCCATTCGAAACAAGGGAAGGAAACTGCAATTGTCACCCAGAACAATAGAAAAGCCAGGGGTTTATTTCTACTGATGTCCAATGTTTTGATCATAAAAATAAGCGTGGCAGCGACTCACACTACGAAACGGATGCACACGGAGAAATCCAGGGAAGTTACATACACCTCATATTATTACGCCATACTGGCATTATTTCTTGTTGAATGGAACAGTATTGAAGTTGAAAACTGACCAGTATCACCTGCCTTGACATCATAAATTCTATCACATCATCTTCAAGATCAGTGATGAAAACAAATCAATGATGAATGAAGAAGATTTCAATCTTTTTGTACATGAAGCACACAACTGAACGGAAGTACA
>JAYQHX010000025.1:0-3842 GCA_038141355.1 Methanobacteriota archaeon
ACGTATTGCTGCAAGCAAAGTCATCGCCGTGGATTGGGACAACCGTTACTGAATGTCGCTGGCCGCCGAGCCTCGGAGCGGATTTGGTGCTCGGAAAGGCGACGATGTCGTTGCGGCTATCCTCGAAGCTTTATGGATGGGCGTGGGTGGACAACAGTTAGGAGTTCTCCGGCTCGGCGGCGGCTTTGGCCAACACCATCCACTCCACCCGCATGGGCGGATACGTCAACGTCCTCTCGGTCTACGGTCAATCCATGCCCAGCGTGCCGATGAACGAGGTGGTGTTCCGCTATCTCCACCTCAAAGGCATCAACGGACGCAAGATGTGGTCGACGTGGGACACGATGCACGACCTGTTGGAGCGAGGGCTCATCGACGTGGACAAGGTGCTGACCCATCGCCTTCCCGTTTCCGAGTTCGAGTCCGCTGTTCAGCTGGCCATGTCCGGTGATTGTGGGAAAGTGGTTCTGGACTTCGATGCCTGAACGATCCTCCTGGTCCGCATCATACGATAGGGATGAACAAGACCCATTACGAGCCCATGTGGGTGAGTTTGCAATGCCACGTGGGTATTATGTTGAGACCCTTGTAGGTACGTAGTTGTCCAAGATTACATGAGCGATAATGAAATGTCAGATACGTTCCATCGCATCTCTGAGAAATTCCTTTTTCTATTCCTTTCACTTCTGGATCGGCTTTTTGTATCAACTCAATACCTAAATTCTGCCCACCTTGACGATTTAATCTGGTTCTAAGGCCTCGATGAGAATGGATTCTATCGTGGAAATTAGTTCGAATTGTGATACGGATTTATCCGATATTGAGGAACCATGAGAATCGGTTCAACGATTCTTCATTCGACCTCGTGCATGTTCAGAGGAGCACGAACTCCAATTGGTCGCCCAGTGGTTCTGCCTATGTACATGATTTCGTTTCGTCTAGGAGCATGTATATCCCTTCTTCATTAGAAATATCAATTGGTTCTGAATCTTCAACCTCTACACCGAGTAATTTTGGTTTCTTGTCCACAATACTTCATCCCTTTCCCATCCAATTCCAAAATTTGTGATAACCAACCTTCATCAGTTATTGCCTTATCATCACTGTCTTCAAAACTGCTATGGGCGTATACGCCTCTTCCATTTTTTTCACCTTAGGATTTTTGCATCTATCGTTCCAAAAGTTGAAGAGCAACTGTTGCGGAAGGCGTTTCTACCTGTGATTTCTTCTTAGGCCTTGCAGGGAAATCTGTTCTACAATTTCCCAGGAGATAGAGATCCATCGTGATTTTGAAGTACGACTATACTGCTGCTTTCAAGATAACCCTTCGTCGGACACAAAATTTTGTGTGTTCAACTAATTCAAATTTGGGATTTTTTCCAACATTCTTCAACTTGGTATTCACAACGGCTCCCCTTGTGTAAGCGGGCGACTACAACGGTAGCGTTCCGACAAGACCCACTGCAAGCCCTCTGATTTGTCAATGCCTGAGCAATGGGCAATCGGATAGACCCATTGATTCAATCCGGAAGCAAATATTCCATTGTTTGCTCAGAAGGATTGTAAACTCGCTTTATGCCCGAGGTGTTCCAACATGGATTTGACACTTTTGAGACCATGAACCAGATCCTGAGATTGGTTGGGATTCCTGTTTCATTCAAACGGTCTGCAATATGGGACGGGAAAATCTTCTCTCGTTTAACGTTAAAATCAAGAAATTGTCTCGTATATGTCAAAAATTCTATTTTTTCACTTTCTCGAATTTTTGATTCAATTTCAGGCCAACTCCCATAATCATCGCACAATTTTATTGGATTGGGTGGAAATACTCTTTCTTTCAATTCCTTCACATGAATCTCAATTTCTTCTCTTCTAGGGTCGTCTTCCCGTTCAGATACAATGTTAGACATAGTTTTTTCACGATGGCATATAACACACAACAACTGTAAGTTATCAATGTTGTTGTTGGAACCGGCTATGTGATCTACTTCATGAGTCCCATTTGCATCTTTTTTTCCGCAGTTTGCACATTTGTCATCATATTTCTGCATAACAGCAAATCTTGTTTGAATCGATCCTTCTGATTAAGGCTTAGATATCCCCCTGCGTTAAGATGTGCGATACGTGTTTTTCTGGTAATTGCCACATCAGGATCATTGTAGACGCCCTGATGATAGTTCCTCTAATCCATCGAATGTCTTTTGCTTGTTCTTTACAAAATTCCCACAGTAGATTTTTTTCTTTTGATTCCAAGGTATTGTCCCATCACAATTCACATGAAAATCAGGGCGTGAACTTCTAAGGTCATACCCATCTGATTTGTCATTCTGTTTGAATAAATCGCATGGGCCCCTTTGCTCAGGCGTCTTGGCAGAGGGTAGCGAGTGATTCAGCCCACTGCAAGCCCTTTTGATTTTAAAAACGAATCAGTGGGTTTTTGCATCAACCCTGTGATTCGTAAGAATAACTATTGAATCAAAAATGGTTCCACATGCGCCACTGTTGACATCTGAGTTTGTTCCATCTGGACAGGTTGTATTCGACCAAAGAACATCAATTAGTTGTCCATACTGTCCTCCCTACGATGACATTCATTTTTGCATCACTCGTGGTCGGCATTACTCAGGTCGGATATCTCAGGTTTACACTATCAATGGAGGCCTCATATAGCCCAGCATTAGTCAAATTTACACCTATCATAATGGAATTGTATATATCTGAATATTGCAAATAAGATTACTCAGATTCCCACCCAATCATCAAGCAGGAAACTATATTCACGCCAAACAGATGGGTATAACTAAAGTTTGCATAATTTAGAACACTTTGTAAATGTGTTATCGCCTAAAATTTGCATTACTGAAGTTTGCATAACTCCCATTGGCTTGATTCAGCACAGCATCGCTCAAATGCAGACTCTCAGATCAGATTACTCAGATCGGCATTCACTGCAGGTCAGCATTCCTCAGGTCGGCATTCCTCAGGTCGGCATTCCTTAGGTCGGCATTCCTCAGGTCCGGCAAATCTAGGTCGCAGACATCAGATCGGCATTTGTCAAGTTGACATGATTCAAGTTGGCACTTCTAGGTCTTTACCACCCAGAAAGGCATTAATTAGGTCAGCGTTACTCAAGTTCGCATAACTAAAATTAATGTAGATTATTGAACTTCCATTTGCTTGCCTCATTTGGATTAAATGGAATTAAAAACTAAATCTATCTCATCATTAATGCTCAAATTATTCGGATTGAGGTACTCATTGAGTTCATCAGGGGTTGTCATATTAAGCATGGTGGAAAGGTTTTCCTCTTGGCTGTTTCTCAAATCTTCAAGAAAAGATTTTTGGGATTGCATTACACTAAGGCTTACGTTGGTTTTTTCAATTTGGGCGGTAAGTTCTGCCGATGTGTTGTTATTTTCCAACTGCATCAAAATCGAATCTCTGTATGCTTCAAGAATTGCAATTTGTTCAGCATGGACTTGGATGACCTGTAAAGCAAGCGCGATAGATTATTTCGCAAGTCATTAATTAGATTCTTTTTCTTGTGTTGTGGTTTGTTTTTAATTCATCGCATCTTCAAGTTCCACCATTTGTCTTTCAGACCTCCAAGCATCAACCATTTCGTAACAATACATCCTGCCATAGATGAAATTTATCATCAGCAATGGGACAAGCACTGTGTTGGCACTCTTCATTATTACACTAATTTGATTCAGACATATAATCGGGTATCAAAACTATCAAACAAAAAGATGAAGAAATTCAAGAGAGATTGGAATCCGAACTAAACGCTTTAATCATACACCTTAACTGAGGGGATCCCCTGCTCAGCTTCCGTCATC
>JAYQHX010000026.1:0-8873 GCA_038141355.1 Methanobacteriota archaeon
CTCATTAAACATTCATTGTTTTGGGTATCGTAATCAAAGGAAATAATGAATGGTTTAACGGTAATATCACCATCATCATCCACGGCAATAATGGATAACCACTGGTAACAAGCGAATACATCGGAGGTTCCGGAAAAGAAATATTCAGTTGGATTCTTCCAGCTATCTGACTCACTTCCGTTTACGAGTTTGGTTCCAGGTCCATCCCTGGATTGATTTATTTCCAAATCGATTTCACCATCTTGATTTGTGTCTACGCCAAATTGGGTAATATTTCCATCAAAATCAATTGCATGTGCGTAATTTACCGAGACAAGAGCATCAACGGACTTGTTGAGTTTGGATAATGCTGATAATCGGAAAACTCTACAAAACCATATATCACAGGATGATGATTCGTCGATGATATTGTTTGGTTTTCGGACTCTTCATCCGTGTCTGCACCATCGATACAGCCCGACAAGGGCAATCCAACAATCAAAATCAAAACAAAATCTGGATTTTTCTCATATGCCTGTATAATATCTTCTAGTTTGTTAACCCCTCTGTTGATTCAACCGTTATTCTAACGAATCAAAGGGTCAATGCACAAACCCACAGATTCGTTTTGACCTCATCAGAGGGCTCGCAGTGGGCTTTGTCATAGCCTACCCACATTGTCGTATAGGGATACTAGGGGGACCGATGAATACGCCACAATTTCAACATCTAAACTTACGTTGATATCTTGCTGCTAAGAGAAGGGCGAAAAGAAGCAACCATGATTCGAATCCTGGGACAGTTTCATCTAAATCCCCGCCTTCATCATCGACTTCCTCCCAAAATGATGGGTCATTTGGGTAAACATCTGAGTTATCTCCAACACCATCTCCATCAGAATCCAGACTTTCACTTGGATCTCCTGGGAAAGCATCGAAGTCGTCGGCGATGCCGTCTCCGTCAGTGTCCAAGTATGGGACAACGATTTCGAACGAGTCTTCATCGGTGAGAATCTGTTGTAAATCATCATCATAAACGAAAGCTCGCACGTTGACATTGTAAGCCATGGTGATGTTTCCTCGAATGGATTCAACGCTCAAACCGAGTGAGAAATTATTCTGAATCGACAAGCCATCCGAGCGGTTCCAGTGGTGAATTAAGCGAAGATCGTATTTCTCCACAGAAGATGCCTCAAAAGATGAATTTTCAAACGCCACCTCAATGTAGGTTTCATCATGCGTTGAGGTTAGGATGGTCCCATTAATGAAAAAGAAATCAACCTCCATCACCTCTGCTTCCACCGGTATGTTTAGGGAAAACGTTGCTTCGTATTGGGCCTCAGGTTCTGCCCACTCACCCGTCAAAGGGTCGTAAGACCATACTCCTGCCCACTGACATATTCCATCTCCATCAAGGACAAACTCTCCACCAGCCTCAACGGCCGCTTCTGGGGCAACAAGACCTTGACAAGCCGCAAGAGTAATCTCAAACCAATGGATTGTAACCCAGCGTTCGTTGGGCGAGTCACCTTCGTAGACTTTAATGAACACATACTGGTTTTCGGAAATGTTGGAATACATTTCCTCAACCGAGAGCGTGAGTGAAAATGAATCTCCATCGCTCAACGCATCGGATTTTGCCCACAAATTTTGCGTGTGAAGATTGTATTTTTCAACGGAAGAGGCAGAAAAATTTTCTTCAAAAAAGGCAACTTCAACATACACCTCTCCTGTTTCAGAACCTGAAAAAACCGAGCCGTTGACCATAATTGCGTCGCTCGTTATGACGGTCCCATTCAGGGACAAATCAAACTGGAATTCTGGTTCCTCATCCCCAAACTCATGAGGTACAACAACAAAATACGCCCGGAATTTCTCGCTGAACTTTCCAGCAGTGTCGTATGTGACCAACTCAATTCGGATTTGATTTTGTGTTGTTCCCGTTGAGTCCACGGTCACGTTGGCGAAGCTGTATGACCAAAATCCAGAAGATTCGTTGATGTGTCATCATCACTCGAATAGGAATATCTATGTCCGTCGAGGTCAAACGAATCATCTCCGTAAGGGGCGTCAAAGAGCACCCTCCATTCATAGAAAGCAATGCCACTACTTGTTTCGTTGGCGTGGTCGGGGTCGAAAGAGCCACTGCCATCAAAATGGACAGTCGTCTGTCCGTCTTCTTCAAGGTAACGCGGTATACATTCCATTCCTCATCGGAAACATTTTTTGTCCCTGTTTGCACAACAAGACCTTCCTCCTCAGTGACAGTTGCATCCGTTATTGGACGGTGTTCGTCGTTTTCATCGTCGTGGGTGAAAGAGGCATGAATAGACTCGTCCAAAATCGAATGTGGCGCCATTTCTGCGGCGGCCATTGAAAAAGAGAAAAACTACCACGAAAACAAGCTTCTTCATGGCAAATTTACTTGGCAGATGGTTATTAATTCCATCGCAAAAATTGTCTGAGGCTCCTACAATCAAATTCAACGCTCTTTATGGGAATCTCCTTCTCCTCTTGTGTGTGTTCTTTTTATCCAGAAGTGGTTCACCGTGTGCCAAATGTATGGGTAGCCTCAGTACTGACCACTGCCTCCCATTCAACACCCTTGCATATCGCATGGTTTCAGCCAAACTAGCTAATGTGATAACAAATAATCGAGACACCAAGCGCACTCATTCTGTGCAATCATCACAGAGGATAACTTGTGGGGGGAGAAAAGGATTCAATCGGTATTGCCTGAATATCCGTATCCAAATCTCGAACTACACCGAGCACTGCAAACTGCAGAATTGGCAGAGGGAAATATCTGGTTTGTCTTGTAATGGAGACAAACCATTCTTTTACTTGGTGTAATAAACACGGTCGGTTGGCCCCCCTTTTGATAATGACTCTCATGCTGGCATCCACGACGTTAGGAGTATCTTTAAAAAAATAATTTTCTATAACTCTTACATTACTCCCTTTGTGATGAGTTTACAGTGGGTATGATGATTCGCCCTGCAAGTCTCTTATTCGGTGTACATTTGAATTTCCTCGACTGCAATAGAATCCAGATACATTCCAGATTGGACTCTATCTTCTATGTCTTCGCCTAGAATTTCTTTCACTATTTCTATTGGTAAACTAACTCTTCGTAGGAAGACATCATGCCTTGATTTCACGATATCAAGGTCTCTACCTGGGCGAACACTGACTGTACTCAAAGCCTCACCGACAGCAATAATTCCTCGATATTCAGAATTTTTTGGTCCCAGTATTGCAATAAATGACCCAGGAACAATGTCGTTCAATCTTGAACGCCAGGTCAGTCCAGGGTTGCTACCTTTCTCATCAACCTCATCAAACATTTCAGGCCAGACGTCTGGATTCCATCTGTAAATAGCTCCTGTGCGCATGGATATCCCAATACGCAAATGAAAATAAATCATACCTAAGCAGAGGGAGCCCATTGCTTAGACGGGTATGCAGACGGTACCCTTCGTATGACCATAGATGCAGAGGGGAGCGGTTCGTATTCTTGAATAATCGTGATGTCGAAGATATTGACAATCAATCATTTCTTATCAGTCGAACTCCGAATGCACCAAACAATAATGTCAGCAAAAAAACCGCTCGCTGAAAGGTTCAATTCAATGGTAACATCCAATTTGAATCCCTCACCAGCGGGATTATTCTCTCTCCTAAAGTACCAATGCCAACATAGTACTCACCATCCTCAGGAGCCCATGTAAGCCCAGTAGTACCATTTTCACCGACTACCTCAAATTCGCAAGTTCCGCTTTTACAGGTTTGACTTTCCGATAAAATTCTTTCAATTGGTGGAATACTGTCGCATTCTTCTTTCTTATCTTCATCAGCGATCACAAGAAAATATCGTCTCTGTCCCAATTTAGTTGCTTCTGCAGAAAGCAGAAGAGGAATTGGATTGCCACGGGAGAGGTTCAGGGCCGAAAAATACAGTGCCCTGTGTAAATGAAGGGGCGACATAGGGGCTTCACGAGGAGCGGGTTCAAGCGTAATACCAATATTCCCCACAATCAAAAGTAAACTTGCTATTCCTGTAATTGTGTAACCAACTTTCCTAAACGAACGCCTCCTAATCCTCTTTTCTTGCATTTCATTCAGCAAATCATTGTATGCTCTACTGGATTTCTTCTCTTTGGGATTCATCTTTACTGAATCTCCAAGAAGTGAAGCAGCCTTTGCGATAATCAGATTTGGCATTTGTTTGTTGAGCGATTTTGTGAGTTGCCTTGCCTGCAAGTCGAAGTGTGGTTTGGTGAGAACCACTTTCGTCAAGTTCTCTAAGGATCAATAGAGCATCTTCTGCTTTATTTTGAGTTATCAATTTCTCTGCTTTTTTCCAAGCATTTCTCTGCTTATCTGACTCTGACAAGATGTTCTTTTCTTGTCGGCCATGATAATGCCTAATGCAATGACAATTAATCCAATTGGTACATTGTTTCAGTATATTCAATGGGGTGAATACGAAGGGTTCATCCGGTTACCCTTAGCAACCGTATGAGAATACGAAGGGCTTGCAGTGGGTCGCTGCGAACGCCAGGCATGAATAGGACGGACTGCAATCCCTTGTTAACAGGATAATGTCTACAAGGGTGTTTAGCATCATCCCTCGTGAACATATAGTGTTCATTTTTATGCACTTCAATGAATCATTTCTGTTACATTTTTTGCGTAGGCTTCAATATGGCTCACTGCGAATCCTTCAAAATACTATGCTGAACGCATGAGAATGAAGATAAGCCCTTGAAAATTGTTGAAGAAGGCTTTGGATTTGAAGAACAAGGTCTGAAACATCGTCATGGGTTGGGATTCAATGTTATGCATGAGCAGTGTATACGACATTGATATGAATATCCTTTTGATATGCATAAATCGTTAACCGGTATATCGAGTATTGGTTTAGATATAATGATAGAATTTTGTAGTATTAAGCGACATGGCTCACTTCCTCTCATCACAGCATCTGAGGATACAAACTCAACAATAGCACGCAAGGTTTCCATACCTGATAGTTCAAAAATTGTGAAACCGCTCCGTCGTAAACTTCTACACGGTAGGATGAATCAATCAAAAAAAAGAGGAATGGCTCCCCCTCAATCTTCTGAAACTCTGAAATAGGATACAATTCTAGGTATTTTTGAGTGACAAATTTTTTGACATTGTTGAACTCATTCCAATGTAATATTTTCGATCTTCCAAGTGCTATAGTCCAATGCTCTGAATCCGCAGATCTTACTCCTAGTTCAGTTCCAAGTTTTGTAATGACTGCATCGATTGTTGTGTGCACACTAAACTTGTGCAGTGTATCTCCTCCGTCTGGTGTAAGATATACCTCCTCCATAATCAAACTCTTGTCTAGTCGTATTTTTAATTAACTGGGTTATCAACCAAATAAGCGATTCAGAGGATATTTTACATGCTAGAATTGTCGATTATCCCAGTAACAATTACCATTTTGAATATCGGTGTGTACGAGGGCCCCCGTTGTGCTCGCCCGTATACACAACGGTACCCTTGTGGCTGCATATGGCTACAACGGGGACCCTTGTGAATACGAATGATTTTCAAGAACTCAATCAACATTGAATTTGATTCTTTTAAGGTGTCGCTGTTCGTCTAACACTCCGGGTTCGGCCGTGTAAAAACCTATGATTGTCAATTATTAGCAATGAATTTTCCCTTAACATTATTTTCTGCTGAACTTTTGCTAACAACTCGAACTCATTTAGAGCGTGTATTACCTCTTCATTAGGCTCAATTAAAAGTTCACGGCGGTACCGAATTTTTTATTCCAAATTAACGGGGCTTCAATTTCATCTCCTGATTTTTGAGTATTCAAGCGGGACCCGAATTCGAAGTTCTGAGTTCAAAGCGGTTAAACTTCGGTGAGATAAAAATGGACGGGGATCTTTGACGAATCTGAAACAAGAGTCAGACCGCCCCCTTTCGAATCTTCTTTTACCACAAACAATCCAACGTATTTTGGAGGGTTGGCCTCCATATGATGCGTCAGTATGCAAAGGAAATTCATCAATGCCATGGGAACGCACAAAATTCTTTACCTCTGTTCGCGGCATTACATCCCAAATAACTGAGTGTTCTGATAGGTTATTTGTAACAGGCACCCGGCCTATTTCGACATCATCAAATCACAAAGATTGATCTGTTGTGAAAATTGGATAACCAAAATTTCGCTTTTTCTAGTTCAAAAACAGGTCATCTGTCAAAAACTCATGTGCCTTAGATTGGAATGTCATTATTAATCCTCGATAATATTGTATGAAGAAAAGCCTACAAACTCAAAATCTTGAGAGTAAAAATCTGTACATACCCAGCCCGGCGCATTGCTTTCCGGTGTTCAAAATCATGCCGACGCGATAGGCTAAAATGGAATCTCTCGTAATGTGGTTGTAAATCGGATGCAAATCTTGAGGGATGAACGGTTGATAATGTATTGAGTGTCTAATTTTTCCCATTGTTCTATCGTCACCAAGCTTTCCTACCATCATCCCTTTCTCTTTCCTCCGTGCTTTAATTTCGCAATCCATTTTTCCTTCTCCTTCAAATTTAGACCGTCGTGAAGAGGTGAGTAGGTTTTTATCACATGTGTACTAAGTAATTCAGCAATAGCATTCCAACCAATGGACCCATGTGCTTAGAATCTGCTAGAAACTTCAACATCTTTATCATGGCCTAAGATTACAACTCTAGGATCGTTAATCACACGTCGTTGCCCTTCAGTAGGAGTTTGACCAAATTATCAAGAATGTGTTCAACTTCGTCTTTGTTTAATTCAAGAATTATTGTAGATGAATTCGAGATCTCCCACCAGTCCCCCGATCGGTAGTGAATGAATCTTGATTTTTTGAATTCCATTGACAAATAATGAATATCGTATCCCACCTCATCCCCAATCAAAGAAACGATGACCTACATCATGTCAAGCTGGTGCTTAAATCCAACGGATCAAAAATACTGCTTAAATCCAAATCATATTTTGGAGGTACATCTCGAACAGCTTGCTTGAAGGTAAATGCTTGATAAATAACCATTCAATGGGAATCGAGTTCCAATTTCGCAAACCATCGGTTTTTCACTTTTGAATTCAATAAAAGGGCAAATCAGGCCTGATTAAAGTATTCGATATTGGGATGTGTTTCATCATCTCAAACAGCTCCTAATCGTTTTCTCAGATAAAGGGAGATATTCCCCTCATTACGCCTGAAGAAAGGTAATTTTCAACTAATTTCCGAATCGAAAGGAGATGCACTTCGCCGAGGTGAGTTAGTAGAGAGTATTCTGACGAGTACAACAATTGGGGAACAGGATAGACTTGGCTGAACATCCCCCGAAGGCAATATGATTTTGGAGGTAAATGTTCATGCAATTTAATCAATTGATCAACAAATTTGCTTTTATCGATGCTTGTCATCTCATTCACTGTAAGAGAGAGTATACCTCACTAATCTATTCTTCTATGCTCGTTTAGGATTAGGAAAGGGATTCTTCGACTTCAAACTAAATCATTCCACAAAGCAAGTGTATTTCAGGCGTATACAAGGGCTTCTCCATAAAGCCATGTGCATAGAGAATGATGTTCACAAGGGCTTGCAGTGGCTCCATCCATGCCTACGGCCTGATGACCCGTATAATCAGAGGGAACCCCTATGATTTGCAGGCATTCCAACATCGACCTTGACAGTCGTGCCAGCACTTCACAAGATGATCTGTTAGTTGTCCTTCTGGGTCATCAACATAAGGTTCTCCGTATTCATCTTCCCAAAGTTTGGCAGTTTTGTTGAATGTGGATGCTAGTTCAGGAATTTCTTCGGGTTTTGCACCAAATCCTCCATCATGGTCCAGAATTGTTCCCATCAATGCCATACAATCGTTATAGTATGAAACAGGGCTTAAGCATGTGAAGGTGCCAAATTTCGTCGATATCACTTGTTGGAGCAATAGATAATGTTGGGTTTTTTGCGGCTAATTTCAAGAATTTTTCATATCGTTCAATCGAACGAGTTAATTTCTCGACGACCATTCTTTTGGAAAGGTCTCTGAACGTTCTGCACGGTCTCTTAGGTCTACGCTTACTAGTGCCATCAATCATCAAAAAGAATAAATTAGCCTATTTAGTTTACTTTAGCCATGGACATTGAATCTGTTATGCGTAGTCTTACCTTTGATGGTTGGGCAATTTTTGATTCTAGTGTTGTTCATCCAGATGTAGTGATTGAGAATCTTGGATACATCATTATGGAAAATGATGTCTCTATTGATATGGAAAGTAAGTCTCTTGTTCGTTCCACTAAAGCCTTGCCTCCCACATACGGATCACCATGCCGTTGAGTATATTCTATGGCATTGTCATGAAGAAGATTTGAAAGGAGGCGAATCAATTCTCGTCGATGGAATCGAAGTTTTCAAACGCCAAAGCCAGGCTGATAGGGATATTTTGAAATCTATTCATTGATGGAACACTGTGTGTTTGAAGGTGATTTAACTCAACATCCTATGGTGTTTGAAGATCGTGATAATCTATCATTGTACTATTCATTCTGGATGGCTGAAGGATTATCTGAATTGCAAAGAAATGCATTTGACAGATTTACTAAATCTGTAATGGAAACTGAACCAAAAAATTCAAATTACCTCAAAACTGGTGCTTGGTGATAAACAATAGGAGAATTTTCCACGGAAGAACGGCATTATCTGATAACTCAAATCGTTTTTTGAAGCGATATTGGATTTCTTCATCGAAGCACAAGAAATTGGCATGACAATGCTTGATTAATTCGTTTAAGGTTGCAATCAAAGGGTCAATGCACAAACCCACTGATTCGTTTTGACCTCATCAGAGGGCTTGCAGTG
>JAYQHX010000027.1:0-4379 GCA_038141355.1 Methanobacteriota archaeon
TGCATGAAAGAAATCGAGAGGGCAAGTTCAAGAGGCATCAAAGATGGAAGAGGAGACAATATGTTCACCATCTACTCAGCGCGGACCATCCGCGCGAGTATGTGTTGAAGAAGGACATGAAAAAATGGGGCGCAGACCCAGAAGTCATGAAGAATTATATCAAGCAAGTGATCAATCTTAATGAGCTCCCATTCAACCAATTGAACGGTATCGATTTGAGTATCCTCACAGTGAGTAACAATGACGCATTCGATCTAACGAACGACCGCCTCCTCACCAAGTCATCTATGGTAAAATCAACAATCTTGTACAACAACTGAAGGGGCATTGATGTGCACGAGATGTGGTGCGGCTATGTTTCATCGTGTTGAAATCACAAGAAAACGTGCAACAAATGTGGAGCCACAGATTCTGATGGGTTCAGTTAAACCGTATGATATTACTGATGACCTGAAATCAAATCGTGGAAGCACCTTTTGGAGGAGAGAGCAACGAAATCATGCCGCAACCCGTAGAATCAATGGGGGTCACCCTCATTCGGGCCGAAGAACACACTGCACAAATCAATGATATCACAAGCATGGATGAAATGTACAGCCATGCCGAACGGTTCGAAATGTTGTTTCAGGATATCCCACTGGTCGTCCCCTCCGACGACAAGCCGTTTTCAGCCCCAGAGTCGCCAATTGACGTGCTATCCTGTACGACGACCATGGAAGTCGGCATCGACATCGGTTCGCTCACTGCCGTGGCTCTAAGGACCGTTCCAAGGAGCGCGCAAATTACCAACAGCGTAGGAAGAGCCGGGCGGGTAAATCCGAAGTCTGTGTTGCGATGTCATGGTACGATAATCGCCCTTATGCTCAACATTTCTTCCAAAATGCGAGCGAAATTATTGATCATCCTGGATAATTCTCCGATTATCTATCTTGAAAATGATGTAATCATTCAACGCCATATTTGGGCTGCTATCCTTCAACGGTTCTTCAAACGATTAGAATTTGATACCAGCGTAAAGGTATTCCACGGCATGAATGTTGAACAACAAAAAGCCGGATTGATGGACAGCATGGGGACGAAAACAGATTTCTTGGAAGGCGAATTCAGCAACGAGGCACTCTACAATTTAGATGGGATGAAAAAATGGTTCAATGATGACGATAAAGGCCAAACCGAATTTGAAGGTGTAGACAAAAGAATACACTCGTGGCTGGATACTCAATCCGAACTTGCCAACCTCTTTGCCAGTTCGTTTACATGAGCGTATATCTCTCAACGACGGTACAATGGCTGCGTCACCAAACGAAGTGATCGATCTCTGGATGGAAGACCTCATTGAGGACCTGAAAAAACTAGCAGACAACAAGCAACTGGAGGACGATTAGATGAGTGAAGAAGACAAATTATTGGAGTTCCTGTCTCGCAATCACTACTTGCCTTCGTTCAATCTCCCAATCGACGCCGTCCCCTTCATCGCAAGGACGACGCTTGATGGGGATGAACGGATTGAAGTGAGAATGAGTGATGGGCTTGAAAAAGCACTGCACGGCTACGCCAGGAGCAGAAGTCACCTACAAGAAAAAGGAGTTTGTTGTTGGGGGATTTTTCTTGAATACATGCCAAGGAAGCCGATAGACGAGGATGAGGAGCCGCTCAAGAAAGCTGAAATTCGACAAATGAAGTCATTAACAGAACACAGCACTGGTTCTCAATCCAAAAAACATCAAGTTTTTCCACATGTGCAAGGTATGCAAGAACACCCTCCAATTCGATTCAACACCACCCGAAGACGTTGAAGCGCTTTCCTAAGAACTGCAAGGTGTGCGATAGCGACCCACAAAAATTGGAAAACCTACCCGGCGATTATTCCTCCCGGCTTTGGCCCTCTCATTCGCCCTGCTCCCGGCCGATCAGGATTCTCAACCGTCGCAAGATCCTGATTACACTCAAGAATCCAAACGAATGTTCACACGAACACGGTGGCCCACATCCCTCATCAACAATGAAACTGCAGTTTGCGAATCAAAAGTTCTCGCCAGTAAGGAAAGACGGATGGACATTACAACTCACGTATCAAGAAAATGTGGATATCGTGAACATCAACGCAGGAAAGTGGCAACATGGATGAGGACCAAGAGATGGGGTTCGCATTTTGTAAAAAGTGGCCACATGACGCCCGGAAAAAAGATTACCGGCCAGCAGGCATCTACGACCGTACGCCATTACCAGAAAGGACGGTATGTATTCAGGGGCCTACTCCAACGACGACCTAAAAAGGGATTTTGGAATCCGCCATGAACGGAAAATGCGAACACTCTACCGATGAAACCATGATTGATGGCAAAAGTCGTTTACTTCTTGCAAGAAAGTTCACTACTAACATCATGAGTTTGAAAATTGGATGGGATGATTCTCACTGGGTGAATCTGAAAGAAGAGCAAGAGACAGGAGAGCGAGCAGCCCAAACTTTGCCAGGTTTGCTTCAAGCCATTTGCAACGCAGAGACAGAGTTCGCCATTTCACCAAACGACATTGGCGGCGATATTCGACAAATGGAAAAACCCGATCAGGGTTTTGAAATCTTCATCTATGAAACGTTGACGGTGGAGCAGGGTTGCTCAAGGAAGTCTACAATCGGATAGATAAAGATTGGAATGGCCCAGAGGACAGGGGAGTCATCTTTGAACAATTAACTCGCATTTTTGGCCGGTGAACTTTGCACCATTACAATCTCAGACGGAGGAAGGAGACATACCGTTGCTCAACCGTGCGACCAGATATGCAATGGATGTCTTCAGGATTTTACAACGCAGCACATGTCCGGTGAGTTGAACAGAGAACTCGGCTATCACATGCTTGAACTGGCCCTCCAAAACACAAATCATAAACCAAATTTTCACAATGATGCAAAAATTCTCGCCTTGATCTCGCCCGAGAGGTGAATGAACGTCGACCTTCGGAAGACCGTTACGAACTCTCCAATCTACGAACCAGACCCACGTTGTTTTCCAAAACAAGAGCAAGAAGAGTTGTCTGATGAATTGGAAAAATTAAGGAAAAATCCGCAGTGTGGAGTTAAGATTGGGGAAGTAGAACTCACCGTCATTTCCGACCTTTGAAACCCACAGATGAAACAACGTTCCCCGAGCATGATTAATGAACGTCCAATTGAACTCATGGAACTCATTACGAAAAAGTTGGAAACTCAAGAAGTATTGAATCCATCCAAATTTAGCGGTGTCTCCTGGTGAGGAAAACCCCATGAAAGAAACATACTCTCCGAGTAGGTTAGGGAAAGCCAACATATGCCCTGCAAGACTACGTCCATACAGAGATCCACCGACCACGCAAGAAATCCATTTGAGAAGTGCAGATGGAAGAGGTCTGTTTCTTCATAATATTATGGAGATGTGGTTGAAAAAATTAGATGAGAGTATCCGATTAAATAATGAGTTTCTCAGTTTGTATGGCTTCCTCTCTTCGGTCAATGATTTGAGAGAGGAACTTGCATCTGAAAACATCTACGTTCATGGAAAGATGTCCGAAATCATTGCTGAATTTCATTCGACGACACTTGTGGATAGATTTTTTGCAATGCCTATACGAATTGATACTATCGTCAGTATTACGACCGAAAAACGTTTTCTGATGAGATGTTCCCCAACATATCTTTGAAGATTTTTTTGTCAAAGGAATTGTCGATTGCATCGTTGAAACTAAGGAGCAAATTCTTTGATCGATTGGAAAATGAGCATAAATATGGATAGTCAGGTGTTCGCTTCTTATGTGTTGCAGATGGGATTGTATCATGATTTACTGAAATTATCAAACCCTGCCAAGCAGGTGCGATTACTTCTCGTGAGTCTCACACAGAAGGACCAAGATGGTCGCTTTCCTTACATGATAAAAACTGAAAAAATCCTCAAAGAATATTCTACAATCAAAAATGGACAATGGGTTGATTGGATTCATTCAGGGGATAAGAATTCCAAGTCCACAATGCACTTTCTGTGAATTTAATTTTTCAAGAACTGAACTTTGTATGGATCGAAGCAATGACCCAACGCTTGTTCAAAAATCTTGAGGTATTGTTTGGAACAGATCCAATTTCAGATGTTTTTGACGTAGAAATTCCGTTAACCAATGTTCGAAGGATAAGTTCGGCCACATACGAAATTTCACATGAAGGAAAATCCGTAGAAATAGTATTCAAGAGTCCATATCGTTTGCATCGTCAGCAAGAAATTCACTGCGTTGTACAGGACATTTGCGATCTCAAAATGGACTATTGAGTTTTTTCATTCACCAACACGCCATTATTTCCGTTTGAGGATCTCTCTTCTTATCTTTATTCAACGCAGCATATTCATTTTCATGGA
>JAYQHX010000028.1:0-17287 GCA_038141355.1 Methanobacteriota archaeon
CTTTGGCGGCTTCTGCGACCTCGAGCTTGCCAACGTAGCGGACATCCTCGCTCGTTAACTTGCTGTAGAGTTCCACCAGCGCATGACCGACGTCCTCGTCAGCGCAACCGATGACGCGGGCCACCGAGCGCACCCCGTGCGCAGCATCGCCGGGGCTAGGAAGCGTTCAGGACAATACGCAGCGCGTTCACATCTTGACCGATGACCAGGCCGAGTTCCTCAACGATGGGCATCCAGGTCTGGGCCGTCACGCCGGGGTAGACGGTGGATTCGAGCACCACGATGGTGTTCGAGCCTTTTGGAATCGCCTCAAAAACGGCGCTTCCTGCCGCCTCGACGTAGGACAAATCGGGTTTCAAGTCGTGCGTGATGGGCGTGGGGACGGTGACGAGCACCACGTCGCAGTGAGGTACAGCCTCGGCGGTGGAGGTGGTGATGTGCCAGCGCTCTGTTCCGGGTGCGGGGACGATGTCGTCAACGTCCGGGTCGCCGGTTGGGTTTTTTCCGGCCATCACCATGTCCACGGTGCGCTGGGAGACGTCCACGCCCCAGACGTTGAAGCCGGCGTCGTGGAAGCCGATGGCTGTGGGCAGACCTACATAGCCGAGGCCGATTACCCTGACGGTCTTCATCTTTGAATTGCTCATGGTTCGGGGCAATTGTTTGTGTTCATGAAACCATTGTATCAAGTTAAGGGTTTGAGTTGGTTTCATTAATGCCTTTAATTTGTCCGACAACGTGGGTGAATTGTCTGACGAGAAGAGACTTCGCCCAATGGGTAAATCGCTCTATTTGGGCCTCTCCAATTACCATCGTAAAAGAAAAACATAGAGCACAGAGGCCTAATTCGTCGCTTGATTCGACGAGACTTGGATGCAAGATTCAGAGGACCTTTACTTGGGTTATTTATGGGCGATTATTGAGCCACTGCTTTTGGCCCTGGTGTATTTTTCGTTTTCGGAATCATCGTCGGTAGGAGTGATCCTCATTATCCAGCGATCGTAATGATTGGAGTCATCGGTTGATCACTATTTGCTAAATCATTAACTGGAACAACAAAAAACTCACTTCAAATTCTGGGTTGTTTCAGTTTACGAAAATCCCAAAATCGGTCTTTTGCAGTAAGTGGGATGTTGACCAACTATGTTTTGAGTTTTATCTCATTGTTCGCCCTTGTACCGTTCCTCATCTATTATGGGATTGAAGTAAACACATCCATCATCATGGTTCCTTTTTGTCTCATCGCATTGGGATTAGTAGGAACAAGTATTGGGCTCATTATTGCTCCATTTGCGGTCCGTTCCAGACTTGGTCAATATTGTTCAATTCATTGCTCGAGTTGGCTTCTTTCTCTCACCAGTCATGTGGACGTATCCTATGTTGTCCGGAAAATTCGGTTCGGGAAATGCATTTGTGTTGGCACATCTAAATCCAGTCATTGTCCCGATTACGATGATGAGAGATTTCATTCTTGGAAGTACCTCTGGATCCCTGACTATGGTTTTTGCAATGTTTGGTGGATTGTTTTTCTTAAGTTTCATCAGGAACAATGGTGTTCAGGAGAAAGGCGCACAAAATGGTGGTGGGGTTGTGAAAGTACTCAAACTCGATGAAATAGAGTTGACTGATACCCGCAGTCTCGTTTTGAGAAAAGAAGGGGATGGAACCATCACGTATCGGACCAATTTCGCTTGAATTTTGACCCAAAGTTGTTGGCATTATTGGCAAAAATGGCTCCGGAAAAAGCACGTTGTTGAGGTTGGCGGGAGGAGTTTATCCTCCTGATTCTGGTGAGATATCAATCGCAGGAACGATATCCATGCTCGCCGGAGTGGGCGTGGGTTTCAACAAACATCTCACGGGGCTTGAAAATACCTATCTTTATGCAGCGCTGATGGGATGGAAGAAAGAAGATGTTGATCAGCAACTTGGTGAGATACTCGCTTTTTTTCTGAACTTGGTCATCATTTTGACCGACCGATACGAACTTATTCGTCGGGGATGAAAGCAAGACTAGGGAATCTCTGTCGCCACGGCTTTTCGCCCTGACATACTGCTCGTTGATGAAGTGCTGGGCGGGGAGATGCTTCATTCAGAAAAAAGAGCGAGAAAAGAGTTAGGGAGATGATCGATGGCTCTGGCACTGTAATCATTGTCTCACACTCTCAGGGGTTCATGATGGAGATCTGCGATAGAATTATTTTGATGGATAATGGAAAAGTAGTTGACGTTGGTGAACCAGCAATGATTTACGAACAATACAATCAATTGTTAGGAACTGACTCATCCTAAGATCGAAATTTGTTCTGCGATATACTCTGCCGCATGTTCCAAGGAGTATCGTTGAAGGGCGGTCTCATGAACAAGGTATGGCGAATGGGCATTTTTGATGTACCTCAAGACCTTTTGTGCAAAAGATGTATTCACATCAAAGACTACATTACCATTTTTTGGTAAAACCATGAGGTTTTTTTCGTTGGTACTATCGCTCCAATCACAGGTTGTTCCTTCAAAATCTCAATGCCATCGCTCATCGTGTCAGTTGCAATCACAAAAACTCCACAAGCGCCCGCTTCCTGGATGACCCTTGGATTGCAATCCCTCCCCGACATAACAATTAGTGTCTTGGTTTGATTAAAGAGAGAAAGTAATTCTGTTCTTGGGACCTCCCCAAAATTATCAATTTCAAGGTAGGCATATTCCTTCTTCAGGCTTTGAGTGAATGCTGGTAAATCGCCACGATCTCCTGCTACACATATTCGAAGTTTTCTCGTCTGTTTCACGATCCAAGCGACCCAACAATCCAATAAGTTGTAAATGGTTCTTTGTCAATTGCAATGTTGTTCCGCAAAACATCATGTCATACTTGCGATGATAGTTGATTGTGAGTTCTGGTGGAAGAACAGGTTTCACAAAGGGAACAACCAGTGATTTCGAGTAGATGTATTGATACAGCGAAAAACTCAACTTATCATCGATAAGAACAATATCATAAGGAGATGGTTTTGCTTGGTGCGCCGTTTGTTGAAGTGAGTCAAAAGGTTCTCCAAGTTTCTTTCAAGGTCTTTATCTCCAGAAACTGGCTTCAAATTATGTTCAACAATCATCCCAGAGACCTGCTCAGAAAGCACCCTTGAATCAAAGTAGGCTCAGAAAGCGAAGTTGTAATCTGTTCCTTGTATGTCTCCACATGCGGGAACATCAATGCCGTTGCTGGATAATGAAGCCATATTGGTTTAGATCCTCCATCACCCGAATTTGAGAGAAAATCATGCAACGATGAATAATTTCCGCGAGAAAATACGACATCGCTTTTCATGAATTGCTGAAGTTGGGCAGGAGAATCAACACACCAATATGTCATCTTGTCGGTGATTTCGTATTGTCCTTCTTCTTCTCCGCTGATCCAGTTCCGCTGTTCATCTTTAGAAAAACCTTGGACGATATGAAGATGGCTGCAATCCAATGCTTTACAGATCTCAAGACTCAATTGTATGTAAATATCCGAAGCAAAAAGAGTGTGAAGGTCTGAGGATTCTTTGAGTGTTTTTCGCTCAATTTTTCGTTCGTCAGCCAACTGAGCTCTTTCCAAAAAATCAAGTTTATTCCACGATGCCGGAGTTTTGTGAAACAGAACCATTTCTTTCATACAACCCCCTCCTGCTGGAACCGATAAACAAACTCAAACATAGCATCATATGAAGCCTGCCATTTGTTCAGCGTAGCGACCATCAATAGCATCCCCTATGGAGGAAGCTAATCGATTCACCAACCCCTTATCGTCAAGCATTGCATCGATTGCATCACGTAGATCTGAGCGGTTTCTTTCGATAATTATGCCGTTTTCACCATTTGCTACGATCTCAGGAACGATGCCTACTGCGGTCGTGATCACTGGCCTGCCGCACGCAAGAGATTCAACGACTGGAAGTGGCCCCCCTCGTGTTGACTCGCACAGATTAAAACATGATTTGAACGGTAAAAAATCACCCATATCTTCTCTCAGAACCGGCGAATCCGGAGTAGCCGTTGAAAGCACCACACCTCGTTCTTTGTACTCTTCAACAACCGGACGAACAACACTATGGAAGCCTTTGTTGATACCATGGTGTTTTTGTTACCTGGATTACTGACCCACATCAATCGCAATGTATCAAGTGATGGTAATGCGCCAGGATAAAACAGGTCACAGCTCTACACCGTTCGGCGTAAAAAAACCACGTTCAAGCGAAAGAAGTTTGTTGATCTCGCTTGGAGATGTATCCGGGCTGCTGCAAACTGATTACACACTAAACTCGCTTGGCTTTCATCCAATCCCCTACCTGACCAGGAAGAAGAGAGTGAATACCAACACAGGTTTTCTAAATTCAAATCCGTTTATCTTCACACCATACCTCATTGCATCATACCATAGGAAAAAAGAAGACCACATCAAACTCCAGAGAAATCAGCGGAAGCAATATTTTCACGGAGTTCGGATACATAAACCACCGATATTTGGTCATGTGAACTGTGTTTGCATAGAGATTGTGCCAAAATATCGTAGGCCCAACCTGACGATCAGCAACCAACAAGATCTTCATTTCAATTCCTCAAATAAGATGTGGTGGAGTTGCTTGTGCATTGTTTCAACACTGTATCGATTATGAACAAACTGCACTCCAGATGATGTAGATGATTCTCTGAAGGCTTGATTTTGTAGAACCTCGCACACGGCTTTAGCGATATCATCAGGATTTGATGAATCCACCAACAAGCCAGTTGAACCCTCAATGAAGGTCTCCTTTGCTCCTCCTGCATTGGTTGAGATGACTGGAATCCCTTTTGATTGGGCTTCAATCAAGACGTTGAGCAGACCTTCAATCGCACTTGTGAGCAAGAAAGCATCAAAAGTTGGCAAAATTTCATTGACATCATCTCTGTATCCAGAAAATTCCACCAAATCTTCCAACCCAAGCGCTTTTGCGTGGCTAATGGCTGTTTCTAACATTGGCCCGTCCCCAACCATTTGGAATCGAACTGACTCGTCCATCATCTTGTTGACTATTGATGCTACATTCAACCAAAGAAGAGACGTTTTACTTCGACAAATCGAAATACTGTCCCAAGTGTTCTTGTTTTCTTGATGCGAGAAGAATGGTGGTTGATTGATGTATTATCAAAATCAAATCCATTCCTGAGAAGTAGCATCTTCTCCTCATATCCACCGAGCCATTCCTTGTACTTCTCGAGGCCATTTTCGCTGTTATGACAGAGATATACATTGTCATAAGATAGCAGTTGCTTATACAACACCCTCACATATCTGTTGTTGAGATAATAATTAGGTCCTTTATCAGGAAAAGTGCTTTTGGTGTTTGCAAATGGGGGAAGAGAACGAGCCGACATTACAATACGAGGTACGCCTGCAATCAGCCCAGCGATAGCGCCCAATACATTGGTGGTGTCTTGCCAAAGGTGCAGAGCATATGGGCGATGTTGGCGGATGATGTGAATGAGGTTCCGGATTTTATTGGTTATACCGGGATTTAGAGGAGATGTTTGAGGAATTAACGACAGAAGACGTTCAATGTCAGAGGTATACACCGCATTTGATGGTTCTCGTTGCAAAGAATAATCCAATATTTCTACATCCAATGCCCTCACCTCATCGATGAATGAATTTGTGGATGTATTCACCGTTGAGTTCCACACCACCAATTGTTTGGAAAATGTATCACATGAAAGGCAACGCACCACTTGTCGTTCAGCTCCACCAAACTTGAGTGAATTGTTGACGATGAGTGCATGATTTCCCACGGGATTGTAGGTCGTCTCTGGCATGTACTGCAAGAGAATCTGACGAAGAAGTTGGCCTTCAAGGAGTTCCTCCTCGTCGTCAAAATACGTGTGCAGGTCGTTGGCAAGATGATGACGGATCTCATCAAAATAATTGGCATAACGACTCAACTGCTCGCCTCTGTAAGCCTGATGAGGGAGTGTAGAATAGGCCTGTCCCATAAGATTTAGATCTGCTGAAGACTTTGCTGCTCGAATGTAATGCTCAAAAATATTTGAATGGCGATCGGCACAATATGACATGGCCTCAAGACGCTTAAATGCGTCCAATGCAAGTTGTTTGAATCTGTATTTAGTAGCAAGTTCCACCACGCATGAAAGAAGGAACGGCTCCGCCTGTCCGAACTCATACAGCCTCTGAAGTGGCATTTTCGGATCCCCGTTGCTTGTCCGAATCAAGACAAGAATTTGGTGAGGTGTAAATGATTCAACCTCATAGAGGATCTTGAATGCAGCGAAGGCGTTTTCAAAATCCGATTCTGTTATCGCATTTTTGAATTGACTTCGTGCAAGTTCCAATTTAATTTCACTTTGTTCAAGGTTTGAGTGGCGGAGCCAAGGGCCAATTTCTTCCTCGCTCATGATTTGCAATCCAATGCGAATAATATCCAACAACTGTGTTTGATTGTATTTCTGTGGCTTCATTTTCCGGAGCAATTTTTCCGCTTTATCTTTCTCACCCACTCTGAACAAAGTACGCAATGCGAGATGATTATTTCGAGGAGTGAATGGCATTTGATTTACGTACTTGAGGCCCAATTCCCATGATTTCGAATTAAATGATGCTCGAAGTATCTCATAAGGAGCATTGTGCTCAAATCTCTCGAAAAGGCGCTGGATATACTCTTCTATTTCGGAAATGGGCGCTCTTGATGACAGGAGTGCTTGAAGAACCTTTGAATGAACGCCATTCAACCCATATTCTTTCGTTAAGAAACCAATTGAAGCGTTCATAGCTCCATAATTGCCAGTCTTACTCATCAAGACGATGTATTCGTACATCAACTTTCTATTGGAATAGACAAACTCAATATTGCTGTTCATTACCTCAATGCTCTCGTCTTGCTTTCGAGTACGCAGAAGAGAACGGACCAAAAGATACAGTTCTTCAGAATCCCTATGTGGCCATCAATAGCCAACGGGAGGTATATTTCAGATATCGTTTCATCATCTTGTTGATCAAATAAAGAAGAGAGGCTGGGGAATGATGTGACGTCGATGGCTGTTGGTTCAGCATTGGGTTCACGAAGATCGATTAAAACTCCATGTAATGAAAGACCCAGCCTCGTTTTTGGAGGAGCGTTAGACTGACCCACTCCTCACCAACTCTCTTCAAACTCCTACGACGCTACTCAATAAGCAATGCGGAGGTTAGAGATAGTTCCTGTAGATTTCACCCACATATCAATAACCAGTTTGCGAACGGTAAATTGTGGAAGACTACAATCTCCCAACCACGCTCTCTCGAAAAGAGGAGATTTTACAGAGCGAATTAAATCGAATTCGCCAAACAGCCTCATTCAAATTTGGTAATCATTTTGTTAGAGCCCTTGAACGACCCTGGATGATTCCTTTGCTCCCTTTCACAATCCCATTACTGATGTTCAAGATTTTTCGTGAGAAGAAAAGCACCAACAATGTCGTTCCAAGGTCAACACGGCACTGTGTTGTGTTATTTTCATGCGCATCTGTAAGAGGTTTACATTTTGATCGCACAGAAGCATTGATTACGAAAATGGATGACCCTGATTTGCAGATAATCCATGTCACCACGGATGAAATGTTCGTCACAGCCTCAAGAAAAAATGTTCACTACTATATGTTTCCTGCCCGCGCAAAACTCGATGGAATGAACCCCAAATTATGGAACACACAATGTGAAATATTTCTGAACAGCATCTTTGATATTTATTCTCCCAAGACTTTCATTTTTGATGGAGACTACCCCTTTCGCGGCATGTTAAATGCGATGGAATCACGCCCGGAAATGAATCGTTTTTGGCTTAGAGAATCCTCCCTCAACTACAAAATTTCATCACTTCCTGGAGACGCGTTTGAGGTGTTTGATGCCATCATTCATCCCACCCTTCGAAAGAAACAGACCCTGACACCAATATTGGGCGATCTGGGAGTGTTTTCTGTAATCCCATACTTAGCGCCTCACCTGAGAAGTCCCAGATTGACTTGTTTAGAAGGAAGGAGCTACCTGATAAATGCCAGTTGATTTTTTTTGATGTGGGTAAGGGAAGATTTGGCTGAGAGAATCGGGCTCGAACTTCTTTCAAATGAGAATGTATACTTGCTCGTTAGAGAGAATATGAGAATTAGATCTCTATTGGACCATCCACGTACACTCTCCCAGCCTCGTATGACCTACTGTGAAGCATTATCTGTTTCCGATGCGGCTGTCATTTATCCAGATCATTTCAGTGTCCATACTGCCTTTTTTACTCGGACTCCAGCCTTGTCAGTTCTTGAAGAAGGGAAAACCATTCGAGGTCTGCAGGAAGAGTTTGGAGGTGAAGACATACCTCTGCTTTACCTTGATTCATTTACCAATGAAGGAATCATTCAATCGGCCGTAAACCGGCTCATTGACCAAAATGTACAACTTCAATTAGTCGAACGAATGGAAGAGTTTGGATTTAATGACGATACTGGTTCGTTAACTCAACTAATTATGGATTATCATGCTTGATTGAATAAGTCAACGCCTCCATGTTGGAAATCCTCTTTTCATTATTCCATTCACGAGCAAGACGTTCGTCACTTGAGTCCATTCGCCGAAGGAAAAACTGATCTTGAGGTCACCTCCTCCCTTACTCTCTGATCGATGTACGCAGATGAAGGCTCAAACCATCGTTCGAGGAAACTGAGCTCAAATCCATGTCGGAATCGTGGAGCGAATTCCGCAGGATAATTCTGCATATCAAGTCTTGAAAATGCATAGAGCAAGACATCTTCATGGCTGATTGGCAATTTCGACAATTTTGATTGAACCTCATTTGTTGAAATTAATTGTTGTAGACGTTTAGAATGAACTTCTTCAAGCCCAAGGCTTGTTCTCAAGGTTGATTTCCGAAACACTTCCAGCAACGATAACATGGCTCGTCCGAAGAACCCCGGATACATGACCTTGCAATTGAACCAAACTTGATTTTGAGCAAATGAGTTCTGTCCCAACCTCGCTGATGCCTCCAACCGGGAAAGTGAGTGGAAGCCCTGCTGCATCGAAAACATCCCACCACATTTTCTTGTGTGAGGTCTCTTCATAGTCTTTGTATCTCAGACGACCAAGTCCGAAAAGTGATTCAAATACAGTGCCATAAGCGATACCAAAAATGTTCAGCCAATTGGCCATTAAGATAGCCGGAACCCCATTGGACAGGTCTGTTGGAAAACCTATGGGTTTTCGTAATGACTCCAAATCACACAGAGCAGTAAGACAGCGATAACCCATTTTTCGTAGTTGCTCACACGAAGCAAGGGCAGCTCTCTTGTCATATAGGGTCTTTTTTCTGAATCTGGCCGGTTCAAGAAAAATTGGAATGGTTGTGCTCGGCAAGACGGAAAGTGCTGCGGTTGAATCTGCTCCGCCACTAAAGGCCAAAGCCATGTATTTCCCATTTTTTGAATCGTACGGCGAGATCGAGTCTTGAACAGGTCCAATTGAATAATTGAACGGTTTAAACGCGTCCGCAAATCGTTGGCTAATCGGCTTCGGGAAGACTAAATTTTTCTTGATCCACGGGCGCTACGAGAAATGCAGAAAGAGCAAGGTGGTCGGGATGAATGTCATCCACCTCCATCCCAGATGGTAATTCGATGAAAAAATCCTGTTTGACCATTTCAGAAGAAGTTGCCTTTGGTTCGTCCACTTCATATTCAAAAAGAATTGCAAACGACCGCTTTCATGGCTGCATGAAACGATCAAGGAAATCAACTCGAGTCTTTGTTTAGGTACCAGTCGATCGTTTGATCTAACCCTTCCTGGAGAGTTGTTGATGGATTGAATTTCAAGTATGTTTGGACTTTCTCAATGTTGGCATGAGAGTGAAGGATGTCTCCTTTCCTCTTCCCTTTGTACGATGGTTCCATTTTTGCCAAACTCCTCATCAAATTTTGACAGCCCATTTCGAATCCCATAAACAAGTCATTCACCGTTGTTGTGCCGCCGAAGGAGATTCAACACTTGACCATTGATTTCTGTTACATCTTGGGTTGTCATGGCAAGGATATTTCCGTCGAGCACATTGCTAATATGTGTGAAATCACGGCTTTGATCTCCATCTCCATAGATTTCAGGTTGAGCCATCCTCCATCATGAGGGAGATAAACTTCGGAATGACTGCGGCGTAAGGCCCGAGTGGATCCTGTCGAGGACCAAAGACGTTGAAATATCGGAATCAATAATTTCCATATCATAACAACTAACAAATGCTTGTTGAATGAGTTCAGTAGATTTCTTGCTTGATGCATAAGGGAAAGCAACATTCCCGTTTTTTTCCTCCACCTTAGGAAGGGTTTCATCAGCGCCATATACAGACGAACTCGAGGCAAAGACAATTCGTTTAACGCCTTCCTCTTTTGGCTGCAAAAGACATTCGTTGTTCCGAGAATGTTGATGTGAAAGACTCAGAAGTGGATCGTCGATAGAGCGCGGGACTGACCCCAAAGCAGCTTGGTGGCTTACATGCGTGCATCCTTTAACCGCCTGCCTACAGGTTTCATAATCTCGAATATCACCTTGAATAAAATTGAAGTTTTCATGATTTAGAAGATGGGTTATATTTTCCATATGGCCTGAGAGAAGATTGTCCAAAACGGCACTCTGCCCATTGTTAATGAGGTATTCTGCAAGATTTGAACCAATAAATCCTGCACCTCCTGTAATCAACACATGCATCTCTGCGAAGGATACAGATGAACCCATATTCGGTGGGCGGAGACTTGTTCTTCAAAGGTTTCTCTCCTTACGAGCAAGAAGACGCAAAAAAGACGGAACTACCTTGGTGTGGAAGGTTGATAACTTCGTTCCCCGTGTTATCCCCATGGAAGGCGTCCCAAGGGTTACTGTCATCGGAACATGTCGCGTGCATCATCCATTAAGAAATCTCGAACAGCGAGGAAAAAATCACACTCAACAATGGAGGTCTAGGGTTCGTTTGTGCATAGTTCACCAGAGGCACTCCTTCGATTGCGAGTTTTACTTGATTAGAAACCTACGACGAACAATTCGTTAAGCTCCAAGTTGGTGAAACAAAAGATTTGAGATTAAACCCGGATGATGATTATGACTTTTCAGAAACCGATCTTCTGGTCATTGAGCTATCAACCATCAAAGCTCTCTCACTTCTCGGACAACCTCTGCAGTTTAACGAAGTCAACCGCCACATGTGTACGCCCTATGGCGAATTCGGGAAAGCGATTCGAAAGAATCTCAATGTTGGCTTCAATACACGAGCCGATTCTGTTGAATTGCCTGGAGATAGAACCTCCAGAGAATTGCGAGGAGTATGTCGGCCTTATCAAAGAACTGAAACCTGTTGTTTTGGACAGTTCTGCAATCTCAACCGACATTAATGAGAGGAGAGGAAACTAGCCAATGTTCCAATTCTGCTCGTCAATCACATCAACCTCCCGGCTCAAATGGAAAATTAATCACCTCGCGAAACAAATTATGCAATATCATCAATGAATATGCTGAATCAGAAGGTGTTGAACTGTTCAATCCGCTGAAATGTTCACACATCATGCCCCTGAGGAATTGTTGATGGACGATGGAAAAGACTTGAATCATTATGCAAAAGACAAGCTTCACATTGTTGTGACATTCAACTCGAGAATCCTTCCGTCCTCGGGTGATTTTATTGCAGTATATGCTCCAATTGGGCGAAAATAATTGCTTAATGGTTGTTTTTTCACTCAATCAATATTCCCATGGGGAAATTTGGGTTAGGACGTTTTTCTGAATCTTTAGACAACATACTTTTTTTTTAATTGTCGAACACATGGTATGTTGATTGTATTGAAGAGATAATTGAAGTTGTTGACCAAACAATTGGAACGATAGCACCAGATCAAGTCGTCTTTTATGGAGCCTCAATGGGAGCATATGCTGCTGCTCGAATTGGAGGCCTTTATCCCAAGTACCCAACTTTGTTTGGTCCAGAATTGGAATTGTATATTGATGGTTCATTGAGTTCAAAACATGCCACAATACGAAGAGAACACGTTAACATCCGAGAATTTGATGACCTTGACTTTTCAAATACTGTTGCCTTTTTTGGCATCTATGAACCGATTGACATGTTGCAATATAAACAGGCAAAGCCACTAAATTTCTTGCTAGAATACCGGTCGATCTCCACATGCAGTTCATGAAGAATTGTATTACAGAGGACTAATCAAACCTCTTTCTCAAAGTAGAACTGCGGAAGAATTTATCCGAAATATTCCGATAAACTTCATCGACAAAAACCCTCCAATTCATCATGCTGAATTTTTGTACGAACAATTCTTTCAAACCCCAACTTCGTTTAACTCTGAGAGTGTTTGAGAAAATCATGTCGATTGGCCATCCATTAGCCTATTGGGTCGGAATTCGGGTATTACTCAAACAAAAAGAGCCAAATCAACTAAATCGTATTCATACGAAATTACCCAGTATTTTTCGAAAAACAGAAGGATTGGCTAATGCCGCCAAAATTTGGACGGAACTCAAACGGGTTGGAAAGCGACTTGGTGTGTCATTAGAGTAATGACTCAACCCAATCCATACCTGTGTTTTCTGTCACGAATTATGTTATCGTCAGGATTGAGGGATTGAACCTTTGCAATTGATGAAAGAATATTCTTCCTTGTCTTCGTTTTCGACCACAACTCCCTCAACCCTCATCGACAGCAACCTTACACCGAGCGAGTTGGTCGTCCATCCCTGTTTTCATGTTTGGGGAAAACATGGTGGGGGTTCGGGAAACCTTTACTTCATGGAAAGAATTGTACCCCCCCTGCCTGAACAGAATAATTGATACCTTTGAGATAAATCGAATTTGGATAATCTTCAACAACCGAACTCTCTGATGTTGGAAGTCGATTCGTTGACCGAGAAGAGATTCTCCGATTACGATATAGCAAGAAGAATCCGATTCCAAGATGCATTCTATGCACTGCACCTCTGATTCTATGTCATTGATCTGCCCCGCACCGAGTTGAAGATACCAGACAATTCATATCGTCTGGGAGACCTAGTCGGGACCTCGATTCGGCCTTTGTTAATTTTTCATGTTCGTCAACCAAAAGGATAGAGAGGCATGTATTACCTCAACGTTGTGTGATATTGTATCCCCCTTTCTTGAATTGCATCGCCTGGGTGGACAACAGTGTCAAAGAATTCAACACTTCCTGCGGGAATTCAGGACCCTTTTTTTGAACATGCCTCGTCTCATCCAAACTTTCCGCATTGAACTTGTTCGCTTGATGGCGTTGAGCATGCCCCTGTATGGGAACGCACCATCGAAAACGAATAATTTTGGTTGGTGGGCGTCGAGTATCATCATCAATTGTTCTTCAATTAGGCCATTCCACTTTGAGGACGACATGTCGTTGAATTTGTATTTGCCAGCCATGTGGTATGTCGGGAAATCATCCACATAGGGTACATGAAGAGTTGGCATTGGTGTGAAAAATGACCTCCGTAGAAGGGTCGTGTTTCCGGACTGCTTTCGCAACTGCATACATGCGCGTAAAATGACCGAATCCGACGCCATTTGTAGGAAATAATAGAACACAGTTTTTACTTTCTGAATCCAGTTCTGTCGACGGAATGTAGCGTGCGGGCTTTGCCTTCAATCCAATCTTCAAGCCCCAACAAGACGACATGTATTGGAAACGTGAGTGGAAGAAAGGGGATCCTCCAAGGAGAATTGAATGCATTTGTCACATGTTCACCCATACGATAGGTAACAGATGATTTCAACCTATCAAGTTCCCTCTCCTGCCTGCTTATTTGTTTTTTGAGGATGTGAAGCGAGCTGATATAATCTTCATCGTCTGATGATTCAAACGATTCGGCGCTTTCCACCATGATGTTTGCTCTTCGTTATGCTTAACTGAGTTTTTGGAGTTTATTCCATAAAAATGATGATTACAAATCCAATTCCACCAACTCGAGTTGATACGGTTGAGACATCGGTTTGAGATACTCACGGGTTCGTTTCTCCACGAAGGAGCGGAGAGATTCGTTCATCAAATCCAATCCTGGCGGATAAAAGGACTCCCACCATTCTAATGGTTGGTTAAGGTATCCTTTGAGATGGGGCACGCTGTCTTCAAGCCCCATTGATTGAATGGCCCACAAAGCATGTTGAGCTGTTCTTAAGGGCTTCATTGAAAGAAAGGATTGTATTTCATTACTTTGAAAGTCAAACTCACGACCCAAGGGCCCATTCTTATGGAAACATTTCCAGCATGTACCGCACCAATGCTCACCATCTCCACGAAGGCAGGAGTTAATGTGGCAAAGAAGGGGTGATTGTTGACAAATCCTCAACGCTCCTGCTTCCGATATATGATTGATGGAAATTCAAGTCGTAGTCCGGCTTGAGAAAACGTGCGCTCCACTTTTTCCAATAGTCTGATTCAGAAAATTGTCTAAATTTTTTCCTTTTGCTAGCCAGGTGTTATCAATAGGAGTTCCCAATGCTATTGTACCTAAATCGAGTACATCTGCGAGAAGGATAAGGTGAACCGCTGCAGCAAAATCGGTAGAAAAACCAACAGGTTTGCCCCAAGTGGTTCTAAGCAATTCATGATTTGAGGGGACTTGAAACACTTCTCTGCCGTGGTTAATCTTCATTTCTTTAAACAAATTCTCAGCGAGACGGTGGTCGATCTGGATTGAATGACCTTTTGTGATATGCTAACAATGCTGTGTCGGGTAACAACATTGCGGCAGCCGTTGAATCTATTCCCCAGAAAAAGAGAGTCCAATTTGAGAACAAAAAGGCCGTTGGTCAACGACAATTTCTGCGGCTTCCGAACAATAGGATACAAGAGGACTTCAATTGCAAGAGCGAGAATATTAGGATGAACCGTAGCCAAGGTGAATTCCTTTGGCATGTCCCAATACACCCAGCCGCGTGGATGTCGAAGCCACAGGCGGGACTTGGTACCATTAGCCAACAAATCCCCTCATTCCATCCCAATTCTGGCTAATTCCATAGGAGGTGGAGTTTCAAGGCAGAGTGGGTCAATTATTTTTCTTGCTTTCTCGGCCAATCCTTGAGGTCTGCATTTTTGTACACCAAAACAAAATCAAGAATTTCTTCATATTCTCCAAGATTCCACAGTCCGCGGACGATGATGTCTTGTGCAAAAGCCCGTTGACGTCTGATTCAGTCTCTTGTTTTGCAAGGTTGATTGCTGCCTCGTATTCTTGATTGTTGTACAACCGCCGAATCTTCCCCGCTTTATTGCTCCTCGCAGAGAACTTATTCGAGGCACAATTCGTTCTCAACAAGGGGTCATTTTGTTCTTCTCATGAAGAACGACCACATCGCTAACATTTTACATGGCAATTCCTAGATTGAACTTAGGGGCATCTGCATGAGAGTTGTGTGGTACACCATTCGAAATTTCGAAGACATGTGTGCTACAACCCCGATTGAAATAGCGAAGCGATTGGTTGAACGTGGATATAAACTCACTATCGTTAATTCTGACAATTCGAAAATCATGAAAACAAAGATGGTCCCACGGCAGTGTTTGGGAAAAACGATACAATCCTGGCTTTCGGGCGAGAAAGATAGCACTGAACATGAAAAAAAGAATACTGAATCGTGTTGACGAGGCTGATGTTTATTTGGTTGATTGGGCAATTCTTCCGCACATCGCCAAAGCACTGAAAGATACGCGTGTACCAGTTATCCTGATTGATAGATCGCCTCCAGCCTACAGTGGCCTTTTTGGCAGACTCCAATGGTTTGCATGGAAGAAGGCTTGGAGACTTTCTTGAAAGAAAATATTCTATCAGGATGTGTTGTTTCTGATTCACATAAAAAATTCGTCGAGAGAAAAAATAGGAATCCTCCGGGAAAATTTCCGTTCTGAACGCCGGAGTAGATACGAGAATGTTTTTTCCGGAAAACAAATCGGTATCCGATTTCAAATTCGTTTATCATGGGCAGTTGGACAAGAATAGAGGAGTTCTTGCACTTCCATCTTTATTCAAAATCTCATCAATAACAGCGTCAAAGTTGAATTGACGTTGATTGGTCGTGGAAATGTATCCACTCAACTAAAGGAAATGAGTGAAAAAACCATGGTTGACTGTTCACGACTTGATTCCACACTCAGAGATCCTGCTGATGTTGCGGAAAGCAAGATATCGGCTTACTTCCATGCCGGATAGAGGTATTTGGCCCTTAGCAAGTCCATTGAAACGAGGAGAATACCTTGCCAGCGGGTTGTTGGTTTATGGAATAAATCATTCAGGCCACTCATTCAAATTCATTGATTCCCAATATTACAAACTCGTTGACCAAGAAAACTTCCACGAAGAAGGTCTTCGTTGGGCACAATCATTAACTCGAGAGAGGCTTTTGAATGGAGCAATAGATGCCAGAAATGCGGCTGAACAGTATCTTCGGAAAGTACCGTGGATGCTTTACAAAATGTCATCCATGCTGCAATACAAAATCAGTGAATTTTTCCACAAATTGATGAATAAACCGAGCCCCAGTGTTTCTGAACTACTTCAACCTCGGAACGCTGATAAGTCGTCAATCTTTTTGTCTTTGAACTCGATGATACCAATTTGCCAATTTTGTCTACCCAAAGATCAGGATCAAAGGGGACCGAATGAACCGTAGCAGGCAAGGAAGAAACGGAGCTACTCACGATGACCGAGGCGCCACATGACAAGGCTTCGATTGCAGCCAACGGTTGGCCTTCAAAAGTAGAGGGCATGAGCAGTATTTGAGTGGATTGATATTGATTGACTAATTCATCTACCGAATCCAACCAAGAGTCTGACCCAACCCTCCGGGCGTTCATCTATTCCCGTCAATACGAGGTGTATTTCGGAATTTATTTCGCGAGATCTGCGTGATAACATCAATTGCAAAAGAATGGCCCCTTAACTGGATCATTTCTCCCCACCATGAGGATTTTTTCCAGATATCCTCGAAACATCGGGATTCTGATATCTCGGATGCACTGGTTGGAAATATGGTGAGATTTTCCTAACAATGGTTCAAATTTCTTTGACCATATTTGACTTAGGGATACAAGATCAATGTCGTATTTGTTCACAAATCTTTTTCATAAAGACATAATTTTTCAAACCAGATATATTTTTTGATTTAACCAATTCAACATGTTTCCGCTATGGGAGATGTACAATGCAGGGGACCTTTTCACCCGGGCGATTCGAATTAACCGCGCCTTG
>JAYQHX010000029.1:0-4453 GCA_038141355.1 Methanobacteriota archaeon
TTGCCACTTGATAATGCCCGTCCAGAAGACGATGGCCACGACCGCTTGTCCAACAAACATGGTGAAGCCAGGATTGCCATCCCAGCATTGACATCCCCATTCCGTAAGCAGAATCATTGCGAACGAATTTCATGCCAACAGGGTTGAATTTGAGCATCCTGATGCATGGGGTTCAATGCCTTGGCAATCGCATACCTTTGGATGACGAGTAAGGAAAAATCTGCATGGTTTTGTGGTCCCTTAATCTTCATCGGTAAAATGGAATTCAAACTCTTTCTGTTTCGACTGGTTGCCAGATGTTGACTGTGTGATTGTGAACTTGTACCGTCCGTTCAAAACGAATTCATTTTTTAGAGAACCCTTAAGATTTTGAGAATAGAGATGTTTCATGTTTGTTGAATACGAACCATCTTTCTTAATCGCAATCCAGGTATTGTTTGATTCGTCATATTCGTGCACAGTAAGCCTACAAGCATCCTTTGCCAATTCTGCGCTGGATTTCAAATTTAAAATCAAGAGAATTTGGATTAGTGGTCATCAGATAATCGCCATTTTCGTCAGGTGAGTAAAATTGGAGGTCAAAATCTCCGATGTAGGATTGCAGATATTCCAAAACCGTGGCGAAACCTCTTAGCTTTGTGTCAAATTCAAAGACAAGTTCGCCATCTGAATCATAATCATATTGAAGGAGTTTTTCAATTACATGGAAGACACGATTATGCGTTCGCTCGTTAATGTAATTTTGATAGTCGCCCCACTGTAGGACATCTGTGAGATGTTTCGTTCCGTCATTGATTTTCACAACAGAGTTCTGCCAGTCAATTAATGTGGGGTTTTCAGACCCAGTATATTGCTCAACAATCTTAAAGAAATCAGGGTAGAGGTTGATGCAAAGATCACAGAATCCATCGCTTTTGTAAAGACTGGAATATTCTTCGCTAAATCTCTCTTCCCACATACCATCTGTACCGAATAGAGATTTTAGGAAATAAGAAAATTGTTGAATCATGAAATCGCGTTTGTTTTCGGGGTGAGGCATTTTTGAACCAAAAGCAGTGTCATTCCACAAATTTTGAAACGTTTTAGCAATTTTTCTTGAAGTGTACCTTTTCCCGGATTCATCAAACAATTGTATTTTCCCGAACAATGGAGTCGTGGTATCATCATACAACGCAAGCATCGCTTGGTACGAATTTTGGGCTTTGATGTCGGCCCATGGTTTTAGTTTGTACCTTGCCTTGAGGTGCATTTCCATTGTCGAGTCAATCGGTTTAGCCTCGGAGTTGAGTTTTGTGAATAGCAAACCAAGTGCTTTGGGAGGAAATTCTGATTCCAGAAGGATTGAGACCGGGATTGGTTCATCTAAAAAAGCCTCAGATTTCACACAACCCATTACTCGATGTTGCCCATCGAGAATATCTGCAATTTTTTCACCATTGAATTCAAATTTCATCCAATTAGGCGTTGAAAGGTCAATGCATCCTGGGTATTGTTGATCTTTCACTACGATTACTACGTTATCAACCAGTTGATTCTCAGCGTCATCCCAAAATTTCCTGATTTCAGCAAATCTACTGTGCTTGAGTTTCCTTTGGTACTTGCTTGTATCACTCAGCTGACCTCGTTCTTGTAATGTTGGTGAGGACGAAATAAGGTTTATTTCCTCTGGTGTCATAGATGTAATTTCAAACCTACGAGATTTTTGTTTGATTGTAATTCTCGGCCTTGATTGTCCAAGGGATTCAACAGGCATACATTCACCACCCCATTTACAGATATATCATTATTCATCTGTAGGCCAGGAATTAATTGAATAGATGCTTGAGCCCTTTTGCAGGTTGCACTTGGGACATAGAAGTTGGAGATTACGCATATCACTCATCCCACCGAGTGAAAATGGGAATTTGTGATCCAGCTGCAAATTCTCTCGATTATCGCAACCTGGCCATTCACACCGATCACCCAACCCCCTAACTATTTTGGTGGGGAAATTCCTGCTTCGCTTTAGCCCTACCTCTTCATCCCAATCCAAATCGTTTTGAGATTTCAGCCAATACAAAACTCGCTTGAAAACAATTGATTTGATTTCCTCCGACAGATTCGTCTTTGCTAAAATTGCATGTAAAAACCGTTTTTGAGGCACCTTGCCGTGTTTGTAAAAATAAACATGATGAATCTTTGACGTAATGACGTTGAGATAAAAGGATTCAGCGAGTTTCACATCATCTTGGCCAGAGTATTCACCGAGATCGGTGGATAAAACCTCACCAATTCCCTTCACCATTCTTCTTCCTCCATTCCTGCTGTAGTCTGTCCGCCAAATCATTCACCTTGAGAATCATCTCTTGCATTGAATCATTTTGGTTATATTCTGCAGAATAAGGAAACAGATAAGATGCACTCAACAAATAATGATTTTCTGCATCAGGATGCGGTGTTTCGGCTTCAAGATACATGGCCTCATCGAATTTTTGTCGCAGAATTTTGAAAACGGTCTTTCTTCCATGAGTAATCATTCCTTTCACAGAGAACAACAAATCCTCAGGATCCCGGGCAATAACTACGACTCCATCTTGAACCTGAGAAAACACATCCTGATTTTTCAAAAATTTCTCAAGAAGTTCTATTGAGAAATCATCGCCTGTGTAAATCATCACGCACAGATTATACTTATTTCTTTGAAGTTCTTTTACCCTATTTCTAGCGTTTCCAAATGTGCTGGCCATGTTGAATGCTATTTGGTTTGATGTGTATTGATTTTGTATGAGATTTTGAAAGAATGCTGCTACAGGAACTCCATCAAACACTGGCTGTTTTTTCCATTGTTGAAGTGAACGAGAAAAGTCAATTGCAGCAAGGCCTTTTGCGAGAATTCTCTTTTCGTCATCAATGTTTACGACTGGAAGAACTGTAATATTGATTTTTAATGGTTGAAATTTTACTTCAACATCTTGGTTTGGTATAACTGATTCAAGATGATCTCCAAGATTAAGTGAAATGAAAAGGTGTTTTGGGGAATCACTAACTGAAAAAGAAGAATCATTTCCAGAACTAAGGCTATTTTTGATTCCTTTAATTTGGATTGTATCAAGACCGTTTAACTTGAAACTGCTTAATTCAAGTTTCATGGACGGCCTAAACCCGTATATCCGCATTGACTCAAGATCATCGATAAGTAGAGATGTCTCATTCAACTGAAAAATCTCTTTATTGTCTTTCATTTAATCAACTCAAGAGATTGGTCGTGATGTGTTTTGCCATCAAAGGAGGAACTGCGTTTCCAAGCATCCTGTTTAGGCTGGTTCGGTTTGTGCAGTTTCCGAAAGAAAAGTAGTCTGGAAATGTTTGGACTCTAGCTGCCTCATGCGGCGTCAAACATCTCGGCTTCTTAGGATGGACGAACCTACCTCTACCATTACAAGAATATCCAGTTGTGATGGTAGGTGAGGGTTTATCCCAATACATACGACCATACATTGCAGGATATGTGTTGCCCGAAGGACCATGTTTTGCATAATTTTGATGACATTTTGGTCGGAGTTCAGAGGGTAGATCATGGACGTCATTTTCAAACAAATAATTCATTCTCTGAATATTTGTCTCATTTGCTGCAGATGGTGAATTGAATACATCATTTGAATCAACAGCATCAAGTAAGTCTTCAATTGCCCAAGCAATGTCTCGCTCAGGCACATCTCTCTCTTGAAATGTTTCCAATTTGAGAGACGACTCAGTTGAGGCAATGGTGAAATGGCGTTTTCGTGTTTGAGGCACTCCAATTTTCTCTCCATCAATCAAGCCTTCGACCACAGAATAACCTATTGATTCAAGCCAATTTCCAGTTTCTTGAACCACATTTTGCTTTGCCCGTCTAACTCCTGCAACGTTTTCAATAATTGCATATTTTGGTTTGATAATTTCAATCATTCTTGCCATGCGAAGATAGAGCAAATTGCGCGGGTCGGTCCCTCTTGTGTGATTGTTCAAATTAGAGTTGCCTTGGCATGGCGGGCCGCCAACTATGAGGTTGATTTCTCCGATTTTTCCCAAAAAAGCTTGTTCACTTTTGGTAGGAGGATCTCCTCGCTCTCCATCGATTATTGATTCTATTGGCATTGAATAAATTTCAACATCGGGATAATTTCCTTGAAAAACATCCGTAGCATGTTTGAAGATATCCCAAGCGATAACGGGTTCAAGTTTGATACCCATCTCTGTACAGGCAGCATCGACTCCTGCTGTAATTCCTCCACACCCTGAAAAGAGGTCAATCATCCTTAATGTGGTTGCACTGCGCTTTGTTTTCTCCTTTGAGGAACTAGTTAACCAGCGCTTGTCCGAGTCAGCCATTCCAAGCACCAAAAACCAAACAACGACGACAGGACATAAGGTTATGCAGACGGTAGTAGAGAACGGCGATAGAGCAACACCATTCAAACAGACGGTACCCCTC
>JAYQHX010000030.1:0-9771 GCA_038141355.1 Methanobacteriota archaeon
ATACATGACTTTTGAAATGGCCCTTGGACCCCAATGGTGCAGGTCAAGAGCAGTGCCGTTATCGTGCACGATTGCAATTGAAAAGCCCTTTGACCGAGTGAACGTCAAATTTTCTGCCTGTGTATTTGAAGTACAAATAATGAAACAAAGAAGATGAACCAGTTGACAAGTGTGAAGATACTCGTTCGACCTCCCTCCATAGCCAATGCATAATTTGAGATGGAAGCGAGAAAAAGGCCTTGGGTGAGGAGTTCAATTACAAGCACAATCAAAACAACATCCGTTGCAAAGGCAACAACTCTCTTCCATGCAGGTGCAATGAGCATGCCATCGGGTGCTGATGAGAGGATACTCTGGGGCGAGCGTACCTCCCTTGATACACCTGGACCGGGCTCTCTGCCATAGTCGTCCGACATCCTCTTCATTTTTTGAAATACTGCTTTCTCGCCATCTGCTATTCGGGTCGTCATCAATACGACCCATTGAGGATTTTTATCGGAAAAAAAAGTATCGAGGTTTGGATAATTTATTGGAAAATTTCTGAATCGGTTTATCGAAAATGTAAGCCATGTACATCAGTTATATCCCTCATGAGTCTGCACTCAATAGTTCTATTATGATGTACAAACGAGGAAGGCGTATGCGTCCATTCATCACTATCGAGAAGCGAGCCCAAGAGGCTCTTGATTTCTATTCATCCACATTTCCAAGTTTTCTTTAATTTCATTGAATCATCATGCAGAACCCCATCATGAACTTGTCATGCTAGCAATTTTTTCAATCAAAGGCCAAGAAATAATGATCAGCGATAGTTTTGTTTCTCACGAATGGAACATTACACCGGGCATCTCGTTTTTTATTGATGTAGAAAATATAGAAGATTTGGACACTCTTTCAAAATCTGGGGGAACAAGGGAAAATTCACATGCCTGCAGATAATTATGGCTTTTCGAAACGATTCGCTTGGGTTGAAGACAAGTTTGGTGTGAACTGGCAATTGAATGTAGAATAATTGTAGAATACAAAAGGACCTCTTACGATAAATGGGCGTTGGATGGGTAGCGTTGTGAAGGGCCCACTGCAAGCCCTTTGTAAACAGGGTAATTTGTACACAAGGGTGTTTAGCATAACCCTCGTGAACTTATTCTTTTCATTTATTAACATCACTAAATCACAGCATTATGTTGTGTATTCAATAATAGTACACTAGACATATCTCTACGATGTCGATAACGTAGTGGCTAAAATCTAAGTTTTTTGTCGAGGCTGTCATAAAAACTCCTAAACATTTTTGCAAATGTACTCATTCTTCGACTTCTCAAGCGTGAGAAATATCGTAGAGAATCCCCGAATCGAATAGATCTCGATAAGTAATTCAACCAAGTACGGTACTTTTCAACGTCTAGAAAATTGAAATTTTGCGTCTTGTATTTCCAAATTTTCGAGCACATCAACGATTAGAGCATAAGTAAACTCACTCGGGCCGTTAGGATTCTGTTTTTCTCTCAAAAACGATGCCGTAATCGCTTCAACACACAAACGCTTGTGTCCTTCATATTGGTTATAGAGACGATTGAATGATGCGTAATCAAATGAGCATGTTTGGTCGATACTGATTTCCATTGTATCTACACCTTCAAACTTGACCCGAATCAATCTGTTCAACATCCTGCTTTGTTGTTCAACATTGTCGCTTGATTCGAAGAACAGGTCAACTTTGGAACTGAATGATGGGAGGTATTCATGCGATTCTGCGATTGACATCAGTCGATCGCCTAATGTATCTATATCATCTATTTCCATGTACCTCTGCATGATATCGTTCAAAACTTCGTTTGGAGAACCGTAAAATTTTATTGCAAAAGTTTGACCGATACATGGGAATATTCCTCCATACCATTTTGCTCTAAGAAATTACAGACAAACTCTTGACAATTAGGACTGGTTCCATTTTCATCCACCAAACTCAGCAAAATCTTGGAGATTATGCTTGGTGGCAATTACTATTTCCTATAACCTCATTTACGTAAGAAATTCCTTTTGATGATATATACAAATGTGCTGAAACCTCCTCATTATCGAAATGTGAAGGAATCCACGTCATGGGAGATAAATCTAGCAAATACGATACTCTCCTTTTGTTTCTAATGAAGAAATCTAACCACTCTTCTCAAGATAATAGATGAATAAAAATGCGAAGATCCCTACAAATTTTATCAATCGATTACGCCCTAGTAACTTTGATTTCTCTGCCGTAACTTCTTGTTTGAATGCGTGCTCGAATAGCATCGTTTCATATTCAGTCAACTCCAAGGATTCATGGTAGTTGATTCCTGCGAAGAGCAGAGTTCTTTTCTCTAATTCTTCGTCTTGGGATTTGTCTCTAAGTTTAAAATTTGATGTAAAGAGATTCCTAGCCAGGGTTATCATTATTCAGACGATCGCCATTCTCCTTAATCCACTTCATCGTGGGCATGTGTTTGTTTATCATTGCTAGACCAACATCAAGTCTTTCTCTCCCAATGACGCGCAGCAAAATAATTTCATCGAGTATTTTTTGATTTGGTTTTGCAGACAGAATTAACTCAAACAACTTTTTTGTTCCGTGTTTTCTTTTCCACACCCAAACAAAATATGAGTGGATGTATTCAAACTGCTCATCGATTCTAGTGATTCAAAAGGCGAATCAAAACTATCCGGACGCCTGGGGGAGATGACACGTGTTGCCCACGACAGGCTGATTAAATAAGAAAATGGGTGGCATCAATTCACCAGAGGACTATGATGATTCTAAATCACATCGTATTGTTCACAAGGGTCACCCTTGTAATCGCCGACGACATAGAGGGTACCCTTGAAGGCATATACGAACACAAGGGATCCCGTTGTATACATGAGAGTTAGAGGGTGTTGTTGTGGTCGCTAGCATTAACAAGAAGTCCAATTAATGTTCATTCGCTTTCACTATCAATCGTGATGAATTGTGCAATGATTTGAATAACTTTCGATGTCACTTAACTTTCTAAGTCTTGGAGATATTGGGACATCAATAGTTGAAATCTCGTTATTATCATCCTCTACAGCAAACGATGCAATCAGAGAAAAATAATTGTCATCGTTAACGATTTACTCTTCCAAGAAATTGAAATCCAAAACTGATGATATCGGGAGATTCAAAATGTCAACTACATTTCGCTTCGGTAAATCAAAAAAAGTTTCGGATAAAGTGCATAGTACCGCCAGTTTGTTCTAATACTTCAACCGTCAAAGTGATGTTTTTCAACAAGTGGAGTATGAATACGCGCAGATTCGTATATACGCTTGCAATAGATGTATCGTTAAAGGGTATACAGAGAGTATTCAAACTATCTTTACGACGCATTTACCTTTTGCACGACCAGAGAAAGATCGATTGAATGCTCCTCGCCAACCGTCTTCGTCATCTTCAGAATGGAAATCCCAAACACCATCGAGAATTGGTTTGATTGCACCACTCTCGAGATGTCTTGATAGCGTTGAAAGGTCGTCTTGACTTGGTGAAAGGAAAAGGTAATTCCAGTCCGCATTATTAGATTTAGCAGCTTTGTACTCCTTTCGCTTCATCTCTCTCTTCTTGACGAACAGTTTGAGTATCCAAGCAGTCCCACCTATACGACGTAGTTCCTCGAGGGTTGCCATGCCCGCTATAGTTACGATACGTCCGCCATCGTTGATGATTTCCGACATCTGAAGACTCTCACCAGTCGTATCAAAACAGACGTCAAATTTCTCTGCGTCTTTTCCACCATAGATTCCCCTGAAATCTTGCTGATTTGTAATCAATGACAACGTCGGCTCCGAGGCTTTTGCACAACCGTTCCTTTTCCCCCTTGGAAGCGGTGGTCACCACGAGACCGGCCTTGAACACATGCTTTGCCAATTGAATAGCCATTGTACCAACGCCACCGGCTCCCCTGAAATGAAGATTGAATCCCCTTCACTGAGCCCAGATGACTTGAGCACCTGAAGAGCAGTCATACCAACGAGTGGTATCGAAGCAGCTTCCTCAAAAGAGAGGTTTTTTGGTTTTGGTACAACATTGGATGTATCGGCAACACAGTACTCCGCCATAGCACCTCTATACCACGGGGTTTTCTTTCCATCCTTTTCGTTTCCAAACAGGCGAGCAAAGACTGGTTGACCAACAGAGAATTTTCCCTCAGTGTCTGCTTCCTCAACAACTCCAGCCACATCGTAACAGATTACGTGGGGAAAGGATGCGACTGGAATAACCATCTTCAGATCGCCTGAAAGAAGGGCCTTGTCGACTGGATTAATGGCAGATGCATGGACTTTGATGACGATGTTATTTGAAGGATCGAAACCGTGGGGATATGCGGTTGTTGTTTTCTTCAATTCGGAGGGTTTACCGTATTTTGAAAAGCCAATAATATTCATTGTCTTGCCGTTAGGGTGTGGTGTCATAGTCGGTCGATTGTGCATCTCATAATAAGTAGAAAAGTGGCAGCAGTGTTCTTTTGTAACAATGTTGTAACCTGTTCCCTAATAACAAAATGGTACTTGGCCACACTATGTCTCAAGAACAATCCCAGCGCATGCAGTCAATGTGCGAATCAGCTAAAGCTCATGTTGACGACTTGCTTGTATTGCTTTCAAAATCAAAAATGCTAAGCATCCTCTACATCATGAACTGTGATAAAGAGCCTATGCGTTTCTCTGAAATCAAAAGAGAGTAAACTCCTCCTCAACAACCGTCGCAAGACGATTGGGAGAACTTGAAGATCATGGTTTGGTCATTCGTACGGCTTTTGCGACCGTACCCGCTACTGTAACGTACGAACTAACCGAGGATGCGATTTCACTTCAACCCAGTCTCGAATCTATGTTTGAATGGGTGCTCAATCGTGCTGATCGTTCAGCGGTATGAATTTCAACAAATACAAAGAACAGGTCTATCATTTTCAATAAATATCAGCAGTTCTTGTAAACCCCTCAAGTCATTATTAAGGAATACAATGGGTGTTCAGTCCCAAGTAAATACGCCACGGTTGTATTCAAGGGCGTATTTTCACGCTCCGATGGATATGGGAAAAGAATCTCAAGTCGATATATCTCAGAAATTCTTGTCCATGCTTGATTGAGCAAATTTTTATGATTGACTCATATAACTAAGCCACAGGCAACCATTTTCACGTGGTGTTTTTCTAAGGGAAATCAGGGTTACATTTCTGTTACTGTAAGGGTTTCAGCCTTGTAACTCCGCATACTGTTCATTAAATAGCAGATGACGATGGTCAATCTATGCAAAAACAGAATACGCTATTGATTACCTTGATTTTTCTACTAAGCTCGTCCCTACCAATTATGGCAGCGGCAGACAACGGTAACAACTCGAACAATTCCACAGGTGCGAACCCCGAAGTCACCATTGGATTTGGAAACGTGACCAACGACACTTTGTCTTTCAACATGGATACCTCCGTGGATGTTTACAGTTACAATGTCCTCTTGAGTTGGGAAATGGGTGCAGTCTACTGTAACATCAATGGATCTGGTGGACTTTCTGAAGAGCATAACTTGTTTGTAAGCGTCCTGTATGCCGGGTGTTGGACTACAGGATACTATTACGGAACCCAGGGAATTTACCATATCCCTGCAGGAAGCAACGGCACGCTCACATCGATTTACTATCAATCAAACAGCCCTGAGGTATGCATGGGCAGTGCGACGTACGCTGTTCTTGACGCAAACGATGAGCTGGAGTGGCGAAACGCAACCGTAGACACTGAGGAGTGTCTGACGTATACCAAGTACGAAACCAGATCAGGCGATTTGTGGTATGTGCTTGATGAAGACAGTAATGATGAAGATAACAATGAATCGGAGGAAGAGGATATTATAGACGACAGCCTTTATCCGTTCAATGAAAATTTGTCGGTATTGGAAAACTTCGAAGATTTTGAAGATTTTTCGATCCTCATCGAAGCATTGAATGTTACGGGACTAGAAGATGACTTGAGCCCTGATAACACACCACAAATGGGTTGGACGATCTTCGCTCCCACGAATGACGCCTTTGAAGCAGTCGGCTTTGACATTGATCTCTTTGACACGGAAGAAGAAATCGCTGTATTGCGTGACATCCTACTCTATCATGTCTCATTTGGTGGGCCTTATGCCCTTTCGCTCTCTTGCCCCTACTCACTTGATTGGATGCCGATGGCTAACGGGGGTTATGAAGATCCCAACGATTACAGTACCTGGAATCAAACGATTCTCGTTGAGAACGATTGTCAAGATATTCTCGTCAACAGAGAGGCTACGGTCATCGACGCTGACAATCGAGTCTATGGTTATGAATACAACGGAGTTGATGGATATCCTTTCAACGATCAACTTCCACAAGGCTGGGCAATTGCTGAGGACAATGGAATGATTCAGGTCGTTGATACATTGCTCATCCCCGTTCAGTACCGCCAGCCAGACGTACCGTTTGTATTCGCTCCTGAAGCTGTCGAAGAAGATGTTTCAGAAACCAATGAAGATGAGAACCCTGTAGAAAACGAGAATCAAGTTAACGAAACCGAGACAGAGGAGGCCGACGAAACAAATCCTGAAGAAGATGCCAGCGGCGAGATAGAAGAGCAAATACCTGTTGTATGGGAATGTATGGACGGAACGTGGATTGACGCTGATTTCATTGACGATGGAAAGTTCGATTGTCCGGACGGAACCGACGAATACACTCCATTTGTTGAGGAAATTCAGAACAATGATGAGTTATCCGAAGAAGAGATTGTTGAAACTGTTGAAAATGCAACGGAGCAAGGCTCAGAAAGCACACAGACAACTGTAACAGGAGACGATATCGAGGACACAGGTATCACCGGTACAGAAGTGAATGATGGTGTCAAGGCAGAAACCGATGAGGAGCAGTCATCAAAAGACCGCTACGTCTTGATAGGAGGGATTCTGAGTTTCTTCGTCCTGATCGGTATTCTCTTGGGTACAGTGGCGGTGTCGAAAAAAGAAGACACCGTGTTCTCTTCAGTCTTCGATGAAGGCGGCGTTGACATAAATGAACTGTTAGGGCTGCTAGGACGCTCAAAAATGCTCAAGGTGATGCATATCCTAAACTTGCATGGAGAAGGCATTCGATTCACAGAGCTAAAAACCAATGTAGACACTTCAGCAACCACCCTTTCCCGACGACTCGGCGAATTGGAGGAATTCGGTCTCGTATCTCGAACGGAACTACCAACGGTTCCCATGACCGTCATATACCGATTGACGGATGCCGGCCTTTCTCTCATGCCACGAGTAGAGGGCATGTTTGAGTGGGCGTTGATCAACGGACAACAAGACGACTGAACGCACGTACATCGCGCTACGTGATGTGCGTAAATGTCGAGCTAGTATACGCAAGGGGTATTGCATAACACCCTTGTACACAAGTAATACGTTCACAAGGGTCATGATTTAATTTTCAAAACATAGATGATTCAACTGTTTTCTTTAAGTTCTCTGTTTTGGCAATTCATCAGTTGACAAAATATAGATATGCTTCATCAAATTACTAAGTTCGATGGTGATACATTGGATTTGGAGATGATTGTTGAAAATTTTGCAACCTCGATGCTAATGGTTGATGAAACAACCGAAATCAAAGAGAGAGTAGGAGTGATTACGGAGGTTACATCCCATGTGTAGGAACGATGTGGGAAGATGATTTTACCCGCGAGGCTATGATCTTGGGCTTTGAGGAGTCCTTCAGATTTTCAAAATTTCAGTGAGAAATGGTTTGAGGTTGCATACCCTGCTAGTCGAGGTAAATGTGACCTTGTTTTGTCGGGCAAAGGATTTAAGCCAGAATTTGGACTAGCTGCGTATGAATGGGCAATTGAAAATAAATATGTTCGATTCATAGGTGATAATGGCAAAAACAACGATTACGGGGTGACAAAAGTAGTATCTCCATATCGAAAAGACCGTAGTAGTGTTCTGGATGCTGAAAGATTGTTGTCGTTCCACCTTGCCGAAAAAAAGGCAATTCTGATGTATGGATTTGAGTTTAATTCCGATTCACATCGTCTGGCATTGGAATGGTGTGAACGCAATGAATCAAATGGTGACCAGAAAACAAACCGTGAGCGAGTTAAAAACATGAAAGGTATCTTAGATAAAGCAGATCCCAAGACTCATGAAATGTCGATGAGGGACCTTATTCCGCTTTTTGAGGCTGCTGCGAAGACGAAAGGTATAAATTTGGGTCCGTGCATTGAAAGAGAATTCTCAAGCTTGAAAAGACATCCCCTTTACCACAGAGGAAGAATTCTCGGTTGGCAAGTCTTAGGAGATGGGGTTTAGAATAAATGTTAGACTTAAGAACCGTCGTCATTGCATTGTAGATGATGAGGTTCGTTGACTTATTCTGTGGAATCGGGGGCTTCCATGCCGCTCTCCACAGACTTGGCCATGAATGTGTTTTCGCAACCGATATCGACAAGCATGCCGCAGAAACTTACGAATTAAACTGGGGTAAACCAGGGGATTCGATGTGAATTGCGATATCCGCTCTGTATTGGATGAAATACCTGAGATGGATATTATCTGTGCAGGTTTTCCTTGCCAGCCTTTCAGCAAATCTGGTGCACAAGAAGGGTTCAGGATCAAACACGAGGAACTTTGTTTCACGATATTTGTACACTTGCTGAAAAACACAAGCCAAAAGGTCCTTTTCCTTGAAAATGTCCCGAATTTAGTTAAGCACGATTATGGAAACACATTTGCCGTAATCAAAAAACGACTCAATGAATTAGGTTATGACTTCGAATGGTCAATTCTTTTCCCCCACAAATTCGGAATACCTCAGGTTAGGACGAGAGTGTATATCGTAGCAATAAGGAAAGACTTGGCAAACAATAGGGATTTTTCTTTCCCAAGAGAAAGAACCGAAATTTCGTTGGACGTTCGTAGTGTGCTCGATAAAAAGGTTGATAAAAAATATCACATGACTGAAAAAGAAACTAATTGGCTTGATATGTGGGAAGACTTTCTCATCAATGTCAATGTAGATACAAAACTTCCAGGGCACCCAATATGGGCTGATTCATTCATCGGTGATGAACCGCTTCCAGGTGATTTAGAACAATACACTCGTAAAGAGTTAATCTCAATCGGAAAAGAATGGAAAAATTATGGTTGGGTGAAACCAGTTAAAACCTCAATGAGAAAGGCAGAACTCATCAAAGCCATCAATTTACCAAATTGGAAGCAAGATTTCATCCGGAAGAACCGATTGTTGTACAAGAACAACAAACAATTCATCGATAAGTGGCTGAAGAAGTGGAACATTACTTGGACTGAATGATGAGGGCGAAAGGAATATTCCTATCAGCCGTACAAAATATGAATGGCAGGCTGGGCCTGATAGTCGAACAAACTGGGAAAATATCTTCCAATTTCGTCCCTCCTGGAATACGTGTAAAACGCGGAGATTATTTCCCAGCATTGGTCGCAATGGCTCAGATCCCTGTTGTAGGTTGGCTAAAACGACATATTACTCCAAAAGAGTGTGCAAGAATTCAGAGTTTCGATGTAGACGGTATCTATGGCAAAGCCTTCGTGCTAGGTGACAATGATGGCCAGGCATACAAGCAGTTAGGGAATGCGGTCAATGTGAACATGATATATGAAATACAGGGCCGTATTGATGAGTTTTTTATCTGGCTCTCCAGATTTTCCAAAAAAACCTCCAGTGCAAACAAAATT
>JAYQHX010000031.1:0-13826 GCA_038141355.1 Methanobacteriota archaeon
GTGCTTACATCTCAATACGTTCCCAGAAATCCTAGGGGTGGTGCGAGTGGATGGTGAGACACCACAACAATGGGCAAAGGCAATTAAGAATGTACTTGATGATCAACGAACACCAACATTAAATGAACAATTTTCAATTGCTTCTGCCCAGAAACGCTGGAAAGAGGTTTACGAATCATTATTGAAATGATTTCAAACGTTCAAGCAATGCTTCGCATCTCACCTCCCAAAGACAATTGTCTTGGGCATATGTGCGGGCTTGTTGTGATAACGTCTCGTAATCTGACCCAGTAAGATTGCTTAGGCGATTCATTGACCGTGATTGGAATTGGTCTGGAGAGAATAAATTCAAAAAATCATATTCTTGCTCGAGGCGATGGCCTTGATGGTCAATACCTAGAATGGGCAGACCTGCAGCGAGGTATTCATTCTGTTTGAGAGGGCTTGCGACGGACCATACTTTTGTTGCGGGCATGGGTAAAAGTCCAAAATGAAAACGCTCCAGTTCCTCAATAATCTTGTTGTGCTCGATACGACCGCCATAATTAATGTGTTTTGATAGCATTCCATTTTTTGAAGTCAGGATATTTCCATCACCAAATAATGTGAGACTCAAATCTAGACCATTGTCATTGGCTGTTTTTACAAAATCAAACATCTGTAGCAATCCACGATTTTTATCTAAACGTCCATGGTACACTAATTGGATAGGTCGAGAAAGAACTCTATCGGATGGAGAAATCGATGACACTCCTGCAGGAATAATGTCGATGTTCTCTTGGGAAACACCTAAACTCGACGTGACGAACTTGCTGTGTGCGGCAGATACAACGCAACCTGCTTCAATTTGTCCCGAAACTACCGCAGACCAGGCCGCCCTCCAATGCCTCCATTGAATTCGAGCAAGAAGTCCTGCATCACCAGGAGGTGAGCGATCAATCAATATCTTTGGAATGTTAAGTCGGGATAATGATGATTGTACATAATGCACCAATGTCCAATCGACGAGAATCACATCAGCAACTATCGTTTCCTTCTCAAGCCAGTCCCTGAGATGCTTTGCGAAACTGGATGTTCGTCGACCCCATGACTGGCGTTGGGGGAGTTGTATATGTTCACAATCGATGAATTTCCTTGGTGGTGTACAGATAGGGCCAACGAATTTCACATTCATTTTTGCGTTTCTTAGCGTCGTCACAATTCCTTGTTGGGTCGATGCACTTAACTCTTCGACTTTCCTTGTGGATAGCCATAGTACCTCCATCTGATCACGTCATTCGATTGGGAAATATTCATGCATTGATGCTAGAAAATCCTCTTTTGGAGACCATCCTAAATCCAAAGCGGCTTTCGAATATGAACCTAATGAGTGAAGGATATCGCCATCCCTATTAGGTTTGAAGACCAATTCGTAGCCTGTTTTGTGACCACGTTTTTGGAAGATTTCGCCGATATATTGTTGTAATTCAAACATCGAAATTGAAGTATTTGAACAGATGTTGAAGGTTCGATTCTCTTGTATTTCACAATCTAGGGACAACAAAATTGCACTAACGACATCATGCACATGCACGAAATCTCTTGTTTGCTCCCCTTCACCGAAGAGGATGCATCGTTGTTTGTTGCTGATTTCATCATAAATAGACGGTATGACGCCTCGCCCTCGCCCATATGGTGTCGCCCCATACACGTTGAAGAAACGCAATGCAATTGATGACAATCGTGATGATTCTTGATTCATAAGAAAACGCTCAGCATCAAATTTTGACTGTCCATATGGTGATTGGGGGCTGCAAGGAGATTCTTCAGTCAGAGGTACTTGTGCAGGAGCACCGTACACCGCCGCTGATGATGCAAAAACAATTCTTGACACTCCGCATTTGAGCGCGCTCGAATGAATGTTTTTTGTTCCATCGAAATTGATGACCATTGTTCGAGCGGGGTCTTTCATCGATTCGGGTACTGAGGATTGTGCTGCTAAATGAACTACAGCATCACATCCATTCATGGCAGTGTCAACAACTTCTGTATCTAAAATCGAACCAAGAAACCAACTAAGATTAGAGTTGTCGATGATTGGATGGCTTTTTGCTGGCATCTCCACATCCAAAACATGAACTTCGACGCCTTTTTCGAGAAGTTCTGAAATGCAATTCAAACCTATGAAGCCAGAGCCACCTGTCACCAACACTCGCTTCATGGATTGTTCTGAGAAAGCCAAATTGTATGGTTCTTTTCTTTGTCTAGCCATTGAATTGAAGAACAAAGACAGGTGGTAGCGTTTCATGGGATGGGATGAATCCTTTGATGAGGCCTTGGAACAAGGCTCCATTACGATTGGAATCATTGGTTTAGGTTATGTTGGCTTGCCCACAGCAATTGGATTTTATGATGCAGGTTTTACAATATGGGGTGTTGATGTCTCGGAACGTACTGTTTCAAAGATTCATCAACAAGAAAATCCAACGGGCGACCCAGAGGTCGAGGGACTTATTCCATCAAAAGATGACCCTCGATGGAACATCACGATGCATACTGAAGAAGCGGTGCAACATTGCGATGTTGTTCTCATCACGGTTCCAACGCCAATTACTGATGACCTCAAACCAGATCTTTCCTATGTGAGCAAGGCAGGCTGTGCTGTTTTTGATGCCATTCAGCCCTCGTCGAGAACCATCGTGGTTCTCGAATCAACAGTGTATCCGGGCGTCACCGCCCAGACCTGGTATCCAGAATTGGAAGCAAGGGGATTGAAAATGGGCGTTGATATTGAGATTGCCTATTGCCCTGAACGATTTAACCCAGGAGACCCAGCCCATGGAGTCAGACAAGTTGCACGGGTCGTGGGATGTTCGAATGTTGAGGTAGGGCAATCACTTGTGCAACTCTATCGCCATCTTACATCTGAAGATGTGCGTTATGTTGGAAAAATCGAAGTCGCTGAAGCGTCCAAAGTTATCGAGAATGTGCAGAGAGACATCAATATTGCATTAGTCAATGAATTAGCAAGGATTTTTCCAGAATTGGACCTTGATGTCGAAGACGTGTTGAATGCTGCTGCAACAAAATGGAATTTTCATCGATACACGCCTGGGGTCGGAGTCGGCGGTCATTGCATACCCGTTGACCCTTATTACATGATGCAGCGAGCTCAAGATGTTGGTGTTCCTGCTGAATTGATCACAGCTGCTCGAGCCGTCAATCGAACGATGCCATTGCATGTCGCCGATGTCATCGAAAAAATTCTTTACAAATCGGGAGTACAATCAGGAACAGCACGAGTTCTCCTGCTAGGATGGTCATACAAAGCAAATGTTGGCGACCCCAGGGAAACACCTGCTGAACCATTGGCACGTGCGTTGGTTGCAAAAAACATCGAAGTCTCTGTTTTTGACCCGCATATTGATGAAACCGGATTACCAGATATCGTCGATTATAGATCCTCAGTGTACGATTTAAAAGATATCGACCTTATTGTTTTGGCCACTGCCCATGAAGAAATTCTCAACATTGATTTTGATAAACTGGGTATTGGACTCAAGAACAAAATCATCTATGATGGTCGAAGAGTGTTAGATTTGTATAAATTACAAGAATTGGGCTGGAGAACTTACGGCGTTGGTATGCCAATTTGAGGTGGAAATTGATGCAAGTAGAGGACGGGGTCAAAGTTACAAAAAACTTTTCATCACACTTCAAAACGGCGATAAAACTCTCAGGAGCTCGCCCTGTGAATATCAAATCTATCCAACAAGAAGTTGAAATCTGTATCGCAATTTCAAAGGAAAAGTATGATTCAAAACTTGAGATTCAATCGAAAAAATGGAGAAAAAAAAAGAAATGGGGAGAAGCATCTTGCTAATCTCATTCTCGCATCTGCAAGATTATTATCAAAACAATCCCCAAATGATGCCTTAGACTACATCGAAAAATATTTGGTTGAACCTTTTGACAAAAGAATTGTTAAGATATATTGCGAACTACTAACTTTAGTTGACCGCCCATATTTAGCATACAAAACGATTTTCAATCATAATTTGGAACATGAGTTGGTTGGAACTCTTGCGAAAGTGAAAAAAAATTTTGATTCTAAAATCGAAACAAATCATCCATTCAATAAAATCTTTTTTCACCATAACCAACCAATTATCCTCAATGATTTAGGATACAAATTAGCTTTTCGTATTCCCAAAGAATTTCAAAATCTTTCAAGTTTGCCGATTCTAGATCTGATAGGTACGATAACATATCGAGAAGAGAATGTGTTTAACGGCTCGATGGTTGTAGTACAATTTATTGATGAAAATGACGAAATCATATCTGATATTTCAAATTCTGGAATGAAGTTCTCACACATTGTTGGAGCATACTCATACATTAATCCTGAAGAAAATGGAGTTTTCAATCTAAGCATCTTGCCACCTGAGCATACAAAACTTATCATTCTAAATTTTAGGAATTGGAAAAACTCAACCGGTGTAGAACTCGGTGCAAATATTGAATTCAATGAGTCGAAGAAAAAATCTTATTCGGAGATTGAATTAATGGAATTTCAACGATTTTGTAGACTTACAGACAAACAACAAATACTATTTTTCATGGGAAATGAAAATCGTAATCCTCAATCATCTATGTATCGATCTTCTAGAATCATCGAAGAGGCTGTAGCAGAGGGATTTCCTGTTGTTAACATCAACACGGACATAAATTTCACTCTGATTGAAAATCGAGCATCTAATATTTTGCACATTAATTCCTTAGATTTTTTAATTCATTGTCATCATTTCTTAGTTTTGATTTCGGAGACTCTGAAAAAGTTTTAATCATTGTTCGGCCACTGCCATCTATTGCAAAGCACATTCATAAATTCCAAGAAAGCAAATGGAAAATAATTACTGATTTGTCAAATTGGAATATAAAACGACGTGCAATGCTATCGAAAGTAGAAGGGCACAATCGGACATAGCAACGGTATTATTCTTGGTTCAGAGTTTCAAAGAAATGCAATGAAAAATAAAAATGTACAAATGCCAATTCATCAAATTATTGAAGATGGTTTTTCAGATTTAAATCTTCAATCAAAGAGGAAATCATCTCATCCTAAAATCGGAATATTCCCAAGAACTTCAAAAGAGTTGAATTTCAATAAAATATCTCGAATTGCAACGAAAATGATTGGAAAATCATTTCAAATCATTGGCTCTAGATGGCCAGATGATATTCAAAAACCTGACAACGTACAAATTTTATCGCTTCGAAAAATCGAACATGCAAACAGATATTTTTCTGACTGGGGTGTTGTAATTGATGTGCCTGAAAATGATATATCAAATAACCCACCAGGTTTAATGTCATTTGTTTTCAACAAAATCCCATGCATAATTACACATACAAGTGGCCCTGTTTCTCCCCTGCCATATGTTATTGTACAAAATTCAGAGCAACGCTTAGAATTTGCTATTGACGAAGCTATGAATATGAAAAAAACATTTACGCATTCCTCTTTAGAACCTTGGCCGGACATTTTTACAAAATATATACAGTTCATAAGTAGTGTGAAGCAAGGGAAAAAAGTTCTACAACACAATTTCTACCACTTAATGCGCTTTTTTATGCAGCAAATCTTCGCCCACCTAATATCAATAAAATAAGAGATATCGTTTTCCAGAACTATAAAAAGAAAAGTCATGAAACATATTCGGACATCAAATGGTTGCTTGATTATGTTGCTAATAATCCAAAATACAATGCCTCTTACTCAAATTTATTGCTTGGTATATTACGAGGAGTAGGAAAAGCGGAGGAGTTTACAGCACTTCAACTCAGTGCATCATTTTCCTCAAACGATCAACGAGTGCTGAGAACAATGGTCACATTGAACAACAGAGTCAAAAGATATAATGTTAGTTTGCAAATCTTAGACAAAATGGAAAAAAGTGACTGGAAAGAAAATATGAAAGTCACTTTGAATGAAAGGCTGAAGAAAGATGATACATTTGAATCTACTGGAATGTTTCCAATCTAAGTAGACCAGATATCACTCGACGGGGATTTAGGCCAAAAGTTGCTTGCCTTCTCGATCAGTTCTCATTTGACTCCTTCTCAAAAGACATGGATTTACATCCAATTCCTAAGATATATTGGAAAGAATTCTTTGAAAGTCAAACTTTTGATTTTGTTTTTGCTGAATCAATTTGGACTGGCCATGATGGTCAATGGATGTATGCAATGACTTCACCGAATACGCCTAATGCCAATAGATTGAATGAAATGCTCGCCTACATTAAATCAAAAAATATCCCTACTGTTTTTTGGAATAAAGAAGACCCTGTCAACTTTGAAAAATTTATTGATGTTGCAAAACAATTTAATTATATATTTACTTCTGATAACCAGTCGATTGAATTATACAAGGAATATTGTGATCATGAAAATATATTCCCACTTTCGTTCGCTTGCGAGCCTACACTTCACAATCCCGTAAGAAATAAATTACCAATTTACGAAATTTGCTTTGCCGGTTCATGGTATCATCGTGAGCATGGGGATCGAAAAAGGCATACGAAATTACTCATTGAGGCTGCATCAGATTTCGAATTACATGTTTACGACAGATTCCATGGGACAAATACACAAAATGCATTTCCAGTGAAGTACAATAAATTTATTCGAGGAAAATTAACCTACGATGAATGTAGAATGGCATACAGGTCATATAACATTTTCTTGAATGTAAATTCTGTCATGAATTCAATGACTATGTTCAGTCGTCGCGTCTATGAATTACTTGCCTCATCGACATACATACTTTCAACCCCATCAATTGGAATGAAGTCATTAACACTTTATGGGATAACAGTTGTCGATACTGAAGAAGAAGCCGAAGAACAATTGAAAATACTTACAGAAAATCCTCTTCTCACATTGAAACATGCACATTTTGGACATCGAGTTGTCATGCAAAATCACACATATGAGCATCGAACCAAAACGATTTGTGAAAAAATTGGAATAAAATACAATATTGAGGATAAAACACCACTTGTTTCGTTGATTACGTGTTCAAACCGACCTGCGATGATCGAAAATATTCTTTCAAATTTTAATCACCAAACGCATCAAAAATTAGAGTTAATCATCCTCATGGATTGTAATGTGGATGAATTTGGTGTCATTGAAAACGAAATCAGTGATCAAAGAATAAAATTGGTACATATCACAGATGGTTTGAGTTTAGGACACTGTTTTAATCTTGGAATGGATATGGCTAATGGGGAATATGTCGCAAAATTCGACGATGATGACCTCTATGGCCCGCATTACATTGAGGATATGTTGTTGCCGTTTAAGTACACGGATGCGGAATTTGTAGGCAAACACTCTTCATTCATGTTTCATGAAAAATCAAGCTCTACATATTTCCGTTTTCCAAATAAATTTCATCGATACTGTGAATTTGTACTCGGCCCTACGTTCTTTTTCAAAAAATCAATCAAAGATAAAATTCGCATGCAGGATTTATCGAGAGGTGAAGATACACAATTTTTGAAAGATTGCAAAAAAGCGGGAGTTAAAATTTATGCAACAGACCCCTTCAATTTTGTTTACATGAGAAAAATGATTGAAGGCTTCCATACATGGGATGCTACTGACGATCAACTTCTTTCTGGTGCAAGGTTTGTCGGCGAAAATAATCCAAAGGAATATGCGTTTATTTAGGTGAAAATATGAAATTATTACTTGTCGTCGGAGCACGTCCAAATTTTATGAAAATCGCACCTATTGACAGAGAATGTCAATCGAGAGGAATAGACACAATCCTTGTCCACACAGGTCAACATTATGACGAAAATATGTCTGACGTTTTTTTTCAAGACCTAAATATGAGGCAGCCTGATATTCATCTCAACATTGGTTCAGCCTCTCATTCCGTCCAAACTGCTAAAATTTTGATTGAATTTGAGAAGGTATGCCTTGCAGAACAACCATCAATGGTTGTAGTTGTTGGCGATGTTAATTCAACGATTGCCTGTACACTCGTAGCAAAAAAAATGAATATTCCAGTAGCACATGTTGAAGCTGGTTTACGCTCAGGTGATATGAGCATGCCAGAAGAAATCAATCGATTGATGACTGATTGCGTGGCAGATTTGCTGTTAACTCCTTCACAAGATGCAGATCTAAATCTAAAAAATGAAGGTGTCGCATCAAACAGAATACAATTTGTAGGTAACATCATGATTGATTCTTTTGCTCGATGCGATTGAACGATGTGGAAATGTTGCTGAAGAACGTTTTGGGTTGTCCGGTGATTATGCATTACTTACATTACACCGCCCTTCAAATGTTGATACAAAGGAATCTCTTGAACCACTGATACAAACGATGCATGAGATCGCAAAGTCAACACCAATTTTATTCCCAATCCATCCACGAACTCGAATCCGTTTGGAAACCTTCGGGTTGATGGATTATCTTTCAACTCAAAATAATATACATGTTTCGGAGCCTCTTGGTTATCTTGAGTTTATTTCTGTTATGTCCAAGAGCAAAATAGTATTAACAGACTCTGGAGGTCTCCAAGAAGAAACGACAGCTCTTGGTTTACCATGCTTAACTCTACGTGAAAACACTGAACGTCCAATCACGATTCATGAAGGAACAAATCGACTTGTTGGTACCTCTAAAGAAGTGATTCTTCGTACATACGACGAAGTCAAAGCGACAAATTTCTCTACAGATGGTAAAATTCCTAAATATTGGGATGGTCACACAGCTTCTCGAATTATCGATTCAATTGTAGGTTTTTTAGATGAGTAACAAAACCCTCCCGAAAGTTTTGCACGTGTTGGCAAACAGTACACCAGACCTAAATGGTTATGCTATTCGTTCACACGATCTTCTCGTTGCTCAAAAGAAACAAAAAATTGCCGATGTAGTGGCTATCACATCCCCATTTTATCCTAATAATCCAAACTTAAAACAAGATGCTACGATTGATGGCATCGCATATCATCGTTGTGGATTATTACAAACGAGAAATACCTCCGCAATAAAACGGGCTACACCACCAAAGAATAGCATTGTTCGATTTATCTATTACAGAATGAAAAAAATTGGCCGATTTTTTATTCGATGTATGCGACCGCTCAAAAGAAAGCTTAGCTTGGTGAACAACTACTTGAACCAAAGAAAGTTAATGAAGAAATTTGAACGCCAAATCATCAAACTTGCAAAATCAGAAGAAGCAGACATCATACACGGCCATACGCCATTTCGAGTTGGCATACCTGCATTACGTGCAGCAAGAAAAATTGGGGTGCCATATGTCCATGAAATGAGGGGGTTATGGGAAGATTCTGCCGTTGCCGAAGGAAGATGGAAGCAAGGTTCAGTGCGCTACAAAATTTTTCGATTTTATGAAAATAGTATTCTAAAGAAAGCCGATTGGGTGTGCGCAATCAGTCATGAATTATCAAAAGATGTCATTCTCAGGAGTCCAAAACTACGAGATAGGGTCACTATTGTTCCTAATGCTGTTGGCACAGAGTTTGAAAAATTGGCCCAGAAAAATGAGAATTTCAATGATGAAATAAAACAAATAAAAAGACAACTTAGGAAGTTGTGAAGGCGAAGTAGTTGTCGGTTATGTAGGAAGTATACGAAAATTAGAAGGCGTAGATCAGACGGCAAAGGCGATTTTTTATGCTAAGCAGCAAGGTGTGAAATTCAAATTTTTGGTTTGTAGTAGCAAGAAAAACCAAGATGAACTTCAACAATTATGCGATGATTTGGGGATATCTTCACAATGCCTCATTACTGGACCTGTTAATCATGATATTGTTCATCAAATATATTCCTTAATTGACATCTTTGTGGTTAGTCGGCCTCCTTTCAGGGTGACAAAGATTGTTCCGCCAATAAAACCTCTTGAAGCGATGATTATGGGTGTCCCAACAATTTGTTCAGATTTACCTGTCCTCGCCGAAATCATAACTCATCAAGAAAATGGTTTTCTTTTCAAAGCAGGAGAGCCGGAACATCTTGGAAAGATTCTAATTGAAGAATCTGCTGATACAAAACGATTACATTACATCGGTTTGAAAGGTAAAGAGTTTGTCGTTTCTAATAGATGTTGGTCAGCAACAGTCCATGCATACAGCGATGTCTATCGAAAAATCTTGGAGGTTTGAAACATGTTGGGTGCTGTGAAGGAAAACCTGAGAAACCTAATTTCCTATTTTGATGTTATCAAATATATGGTTAAGAGAGATTTGAAAATTACATATGGAAGATACATACTAAGTTACGGATGGACGTTATTGGAGCCGTTGTTGTTTACCCTCATTTTTTATCTTGTGTTCGTTGTACTTCGAGGAAACCCTGATGAAAATCTTCCCATCAACATCATGATTGGCATCTTATTCTTCTCTTGTTTTTCAAAAATTATATCGCAAGGAACAAACCAACTCATGAAAAATTCAATGTTTATTCAGAATACTGCTCTACCAAGAGAAATTTTGATGTTCAAAGTCACTGGTTTCCAAGTTATTCGACTCATGCTAAGTTTGATTATTGTTCCTGTGGCGATGATTTTGCTATCATTGCATTTCTCTATCTCAATCATAATGATTTTTCTTTCGATCGCAGGAATCGCCCTCCTTGCCCATGGTATTTCGATGATGACATCAATTGTTAACATATATATTCCAGATACATTTATAATAATAGACGTCGCATTACGTGCTCTATTTTTCTTATCTGGCGTATTCTATTCCGCTTCTCATATGCCTGACGAATATCTCAAGTATCATATGTTGAACCCGGTAGCAGTTTACATCGAGATAGGTAGGGCTGCTGTTTTCAATGACTTCACATATTTATCGAGTATGATTATTGGTCGTACATTGTTGATTACACTTGCAATATATCTCATAGGAACTTGGTTTTTTATGAAGTACAATAGAAGAGCGGTGGTGTTGATATGAATAAAGGATCAATTCATCTCGAAAATGTTGGATTCGATTACCAAAGCCATTCAATTTTCAATAGACGAAAACAGAAAAAACCTCAAACACTCACAAACATCGATTTTAAAATCATGCCAGGTGAAGTTGTTGGTATTTTGGGTCACAACGGTGCAGGGAAATCCACACTCTTGAGATTGATTGCAGGCATCTACACTCCAACTTCGGGGTCAGTTGATACTTATGGACGAACATCGCTTCTTGCAAATGTTGGAACTGGATTCCAAAGAGAAATGACGGGTCGGGACAATATTATTTTGAGTGGTTTGATTCAAGGATTTACTCTTGAACATGTTATGGCTCTTGTTCCTTCGATTTCAGTTTTCTCTGGTTTAGGTGAAGAAATCGACGAACCCATCCGAACATATTCAAGCGGTATGCGGGCAAGGTTAGGGTTTTCGATTATTGCACATTTGAATCCTGATATATTCTTGATCGATGAAATATTTACTGTCGGTGACGCATCATTTAGAGAAATTTCAAAAGAGCGAATATTCGATATGGTGAATGGAAACGCAACTGTGATTATCGTGACGCACAATGAGTCAATTGTAAAGAATTTCTGCAATAGAGTCATATGCATGGAAGAAGGAAAAATTATACTTGATTCTAAAAATATTGACGAAGGCATTCAATTGTACTTTGATTCGTAAAAAGCATGGCAAAGACAATAGGTAGGAATTTTTATGGAAACGAGGGAGGGTAGTCTAACGAACGATGGACACAAGAATCTCCATAAATACGAAAAAAATTTTACAACTTAATGGTGATTGGTTTTGAATAAGGTTTTGATAGAAACTTGTACATCTCTTAAAGATTATACCATTTCTTTAATGAGCATACATAATAAGGAAGATGAAGAATTAAAACATTTCCTAGATATCATCGATTGCAAACGAAGGAGTAAACTCATCATTTCAGAATTAAGCATCAAAAGCCCAAAGAAATTCAAACTCATTGATGAATTTGAATTATTTAAAATTGAGCATCTACCTGCTGAATTTGTCATCAAGCCTTGTTGGGGGATTCAAATCGAGGTATTCGGATTTGTAAATTAGAAAATGAATGTATTATCGATCTTCACAAAAATATAGCATATTCACCTAAAGATTTTCTTTTTTCTTATTATTCAGAAAGTAATCAATTTTCAAATTATTCAAAAGAATTTACGATTGAAGAGAGAATTATACCAGATTCAAATGAAGAAATATTTCCATTAGATTACAAAATATACACCGCTAATGGAAAAGCAATCTGTTTTATGCAAAGGGATATTAATAATGGCCCAAATTCGAAGGACTGGCGATATAAATATTGGCTTCGGAATGGCACGCCGATTGAATCTGTTAACTCTAATTTAGCCTATGATTCTAACTTAATGTTACCTAAGAACTGGCATGAACTAATTTCAACTGCTGAAAAAATCGCTCAATATCTACCTATTCCTTTTATTCGTATTGATTTGTTTATCAATAAAAACGGTGTATTTTTTTTGTGAACTTACTCCGAAACCTGGTACATACAAAACTTATAATTCTGATTTCGATGAATATATAGGTAGACAAATCAACAAAGCTTTGCCGTGGCATAGGAAAGGGGTTGAACAGTTCGTAAACAAATACAAACATCTTATTTGGTGATATGCTCAAACACTCAAATTAACATTTGTCCCCTGAAGGTTAAACCTTCTGATTGGGAAAACAAAACACCTACAAATCGACAAAAATCGAATTTGGTATCTCCAGCATCAACAATATGAGAATTCGATAATGGGGACAAAGAATAACCTTCATCAACCCTTGGAAATTATTGTATCCATGCCCCGACCATCTAAATTTTCTCCTGAGAGGGTCGAGATACGAAAGCAGGCTGAGCGTATTGTCAACTGGATTCGAGTCCATGGGCCAGTAACGATGGGTGACATTCTACAAGCATGGAAAGAAAATGGTGAAAAGATTGAACCACATGTGCTCAATCGCACTTCGAAAATCACCGTTTATCGTTCATGTGGGCTACACTTCAGAAGATGAGGGAAAGAAGCACCTTTGGGCATTTGAAGCAGAAGAGTGACTCAAGCACGGCCTGCATCAAACATTTCTCTTAGGCTTCCATCTTGGAACATCTCGAGGGCAATATCAGACCCTCCAATCAATTCGCCCTGAACGAATATTTGGGGCATCGTCGGGAAATCTGACCACTGGCAGATTGATGGAATTGCCCTTTGGTCGACAAGAACATTGACGGCGGCAAAGGGTTCGCCAAGTTGTTGCAAGACCTGGGCAGCTCGATTCGAGAATCCGCACTGTGGTGCATCTGGCGTTCCTTTCATGAACAAAACCAAGGCATGTTCATCGATTATTGCTTGTAATTCATCTGGTGTCCAATCCATACTTATTCCTCCTTTCTTTTCATTATTCTTGAGATGTGAATTCCTTGGCCTCCACCGTGGGGGTCGAAGGCAGTATCCCCGCTTACTGCTGCTTGCTCTGGCGTCATGCATTTGAGGTCGAGGGCGTGAATAGGGTGCGGGATATGTTGTTTCATGACAGCAAGCACTTGCTTTTGACGTTGCAAAGGTCGAACGCCTTCAAATGATTCTGATATAACTCGGACATGGAAATGATCACCAGACCTGTGGAGGTCAATGACTTCAACGATGGCGTCCGGCACCGCTTTGAGTACCTCTGACTCAATCCATGCAGTATCAACCACCTACTTCCACCGGTTCTTCCTATCTGTTTTCTGTCTTGAACCTGTGCTTTTTCAACCATGGTTTGAAGTATGTAGTGACGGTCCTTT
>JAYQHX010000032.1:0-21682 GCA_038141355.1 Methanobacteriota archaeon
CCTCACTGATTTCAATATCAAACCCAGTCCATCCTCGTTTTTTCTCCACGACCTGATATCGAGGGAACGAGGGAAACTATTAACTCCTTGGAAGAAACGTGCCGACGAAAAATCACGACTTTGCCGTCAATATTATGGTAAATTGGCCCGCTGGACTTCGCTATGGATGACCGGGAACGATGGCAGACAAGATGGTAATGTTCTGTCTCTTGGGTTGGGTTTCTGATGATGAATTGCTTACCGCATTTGCACACCGCTGAAATTGTGTTGATTCCTTCTGATTTTGAAGGTCAGCCAATGGTTGCACTAGAAGCACTTGCCTGTGGAACAAAGGTACTTGCTTCATCAGAGGTTTATCCTATTGCTGGTATGCAGCGGGTTCGAGCCAAACACTGTTGAAGATTGGAAAAACGCAATCCTTGAAATGCTACAACTCAAAACCGACGTCGAAATGTATGCATCAAGCCGAATTGAGAACGTACAGCAGCAATGGAAAAGCGTGTATGAATCTACTGCAATGAAGAAAGATAGTCGATGACGTCTTTGCATCGGCGTTCCCATGACAATACTGCTTGGCATAATCAAGTGCGTTTTTTGAGTATTGATGGTACGATGCTTCATCTAAATGTTCCAAAAATTGCACGGCTGATGAACAAAAATCTTTTTCGGGATACAATCGTACAAAATCACCTTGCTTTGCCATTTGATGACCACTATGGTCAATTCCGAGTATAGGTAAGCCAGATGCAAGGTATTCGTTCTGTTTAAGTGGGCTTGCAATCGACCACACTTTGGAGGCTGGCATGGGAAGTAAGCCAATATGGAACTGTTCAAGTTCAACTTGCATATGATGTTGGTCGATGTTGCCTCCATACTGAATATGTTCATTTTGATATTGTTTGATTTTATCAACGTAGTCGCCTAAACCGTATAATGTTAAACGAACAGCAATACCATGATTATTTGCATTTTCCACGAATGTAAACATGGTTGGCAGACCTCGGTTTGCATCGAGTCTGCCGTGGTAGACCAATTCTAAAGGAGATGAAAGTATGCGAGGCCCTTTAGAAAATGTTGCCGCACCTGCAGGAATCTCAATGAGTGGGGATGCAATCTCTCCAAATCTTTTTCTCAAAAAATCACGATGAGATGGAGAAACGACACAACATGCAGAAAAGTAACCCTTTGAAGCGGCTTTCCAAGCTTGCTTCCAATGCCGCCATTGTAGCACAGAGAGAATGCCTCCATTAGCCGGAGGCGACCTGTCAATGAGTATTTTAGGGGCCGGTAGCCTTGATAATTTCGAATGCAAAAAGGTGTACAAAGGCCAGTCGAGGAAGATGATGTCGCAGTTGGGTGCCTCATGATCAAGCCATGCTTTGACTTGTCGAGCAAAACTCGAGGTGCGCCTCGCCCATTTGTTCTGTTGTGGGAGTTCAATGTGCTCACAATCGACAAAGCCTCGACCACTTGTGCCTGCAGGACCAACAAATCGAACTTGATGCCCATTCGATGAAAGCAACACTGAGTATGCCTTGTTGCGTTGATGAACTCAGGTCATCTCGTTTCCTAATTGATAACCACAGAATTTCCATACCACTACCTTCAATGAATTGATGACGACCGTTATACCGCCTCAAGACGTACAATTGTATGGTTCTTTTCAATGTCTATCCATTGGATTGAAGAACCAAAGCCATCGGTATCGATTCATGGGGTGGAATCAAGCGTTCACCAACTCCATCGAAGAACGGACCATCACCATTGGTATCATTGGCCTTGGTTATGTTGGTTTACCAACGGCCATAGGATTCTACGATGCGGGATTTACGGTTTGGGGCGTCGATATTTCAGAGCGTACTGTTGCCTTCATCAACGAACAAAAAATCCAACTGGAGACCCTGAAGTCGAAGGATTAATTCCCCACCCATCAGATGCAAGATGGAACATTACCACAAATACACAGGGAAGCAGTTCCTCATTGCGATGTAATTTTGATCACTGTACCAACGCCAATTACTGAAGACCTCAAGCCAGATTTGTCTTATGTTCAAAATGCTGGATGTGATGTTTTCGATGCTATTGAGCGTGGCTCACGTACGATTGTTGTTCTTGAATCGACGGTTTACCCTGGTGTCACAGCACAAACATGGCTTCCTGAATTAGAAAAGAGGGCTGGTGCATGGCGTTGATGTTGAGCCTAGCGTATTGCCCTGAACGATTCAATCCCGGCGACCCCGCACACGGTGTTCGTCAAGTTGCAAGAGTTGTAGGTTGTTCAAGTGAAGAAGTCGGCCATGGCCTCGTTGCGATGTATCGCCACCTCGGAAGATGTGAGGTATGTTGAAAAAATCGAAGTCGCTGAAGCCTCAAAGGTGATTGAAAATGTTCAACGCGATATCAATATTGCTCTCGTCAATGAACTTGCACGTATTTTTCCTGAAACTTGATCTCGATGTCGAAGAAGTTCTCGATGCTGCATCCACCAAGTGGAATTTTCATCGTTACACCCCCGGCGTTGGTGTCGGAGGACACTGTATTCCTGTCGACCCGTATTACATGATGCAACGAGCTCAGGATGTCGGTGTGCCTGCTGAACTCATCACCGCAGCACGTGCTGTTAATCGCACCATGCCTTTGCACGTGGCCCAAGTCATCGAAAAAATTCTTTACAATAATCACATACAAGCAGGACAGGGTCGTGTTCTCTTCCTCGGTTGGTCCTACAAACCAGGTGTTGGTGACCCGAGGGAAACACCCGCTGAACCTCTAGCCAAAGCACTCCAATCAAGAAACATCCATGTTTCTGTGTGGGACCCACACTTAGAAGAACACGATATACCAGATTTCGTCCAAAGTGTGAACCCACTGTATGAAGAACACGCCTCGGATATTGCGATTCTCATTACCGCCCATCAAGAATTTTTGAACCTTGATTGGGAGGCGTTAGGAGCGACAATGAAGGCAAAACGGATTTACGACGGACGGCGCGTTTTGAATTTAGAGGCTCTTTCCGCTAAAGGATGGTACACTCATGCTGTCGGACGACCAATCTAGGCGATATTATGTGGATAAAGGAGTGGCTTCTTCCAGCCTTCATTTCATTTCTATTGGTATTCGTATCTCTTCAAGGCTTCACTGATTCTGTGATTGATCGAAAATTGCAAGACGGCAGTGTTATGGAACTTGGTAGATACCATTTTACCTTTGACGCCTATGAGCATATTCAAGGGGTGAAAGGCCCGAAAGTGGTTTTTCCTCGGATCTTCAAAGATGAGGGAAGCGGCTAACGGCCATTTATTTGAAGACCATAGTTTAGTTGATGGTGCCCACTTTTTCAATCTCGCCTATGCATCTGAACGCCCATACATGCGTATGCTTGAGTTGGAATCTCTCATATCCGCGGAACCTGATGTTTTGGTTTTGGAAGTTGGGCCAAACAACTTTTCGGCATTAAATACTCCCCTAAGTTTAGTCGATGCAGAAAGAATGAATGCTTTACTCTATCATCGGCCATGGTCTCAGTCGAACGAATTTTTGAACTATATTGAGAACGAAGATTTTGAAGTTCTTAATGTTGGTTTAAAAAGCAAGGTAAACGGAGCATCGACCTATGGCTTCCAAGCAATTGAGAATGCTTTAGTGGATATGTTCGGGGAAGAACAAACAGGCTGGGGATGTGAAACTGAACCCAATAATGTTCGATGTGTTCCAAGTGTTGATTCAAATTACTATGAATCGTATCTGCGTCAACCTCCTCAATTTTCTAACTCACTTCAGCGAATCAAAGGACAAGGGGATTCCAAATTAGGAGAATTTTATGGTGCGACCTTGGACAAATATGTCACATCATCATACCACAATCCGGAAGGTGAGTATAATAAAAATCACAGATCATTTGATTACATTATAAACAAATCTATTCAGTCAGGAATCAAGGTGGTATTAGTTGCTCTTCCTTATAATCCTGTTATGATGGATAGAATTGATAAGGTAAGATGGGGAATATGTCACTGAAGCAGTGCATGAGTATGAAACAAGAGATGATTTATCGGTAATCAATTTGATCAATTCGTCCTTCTTCAACAACGATCTTTTGTTTAATGATTTCAGCCATATGTCAAAAGAGGGTGAAGAGCAATTTTTGGCTACGACAATAGCGGAGATAGACTTGGCTTTGACATCATCTGGATTCAAAGCGAAATCTGATTTTGATTACCCTATTCCAAAGGTATACGCTACAACGATTTACAACAAAACTGACATGAGTGAGAGTTGGCAAATGGAATTAAATCTTTCAATTCCTTCTAAAAAATCCGAGGTGGAACTTTGGGCCAAATGAAGGTCTCTCTTGGACATTAAATTAGTAGAATCATGGATCAATAATTTCGGTTTTCCCAGATGAAGGGCGTTCAACGAAAGATATCATGACGTCAACAATGATCGAGTACTGTTACGATTCCTTAGCCGAGGAACAAGTTTGGATATGGATTAAAGGCAAATCTGCCCAATGGGATTCCGACTCGGTTTGGCTTGGATGGAATGGTTCACAAATTGATGTGGGCAGCAGGGAGTGCAACTTTATTCAAAAGAATAGCATTGACCCATGGACTAGCGAGGGGAGTGATGGGTTGCGAATACAAACGCTACCGTAGGTGTAAAATTGTCTTCAACTTTGGATGAGAGGATGGTGTTTCAATCCAAAGCATTCGGTTGAGCAATGCCAACACGTATCAACCGTGGTGATGAAAATGGATTTTACTTCGCCTGAGTATTACCTCTGGTTTCTACCTATGGTGATTCTAGGTGTTTTGGTGTTCTCGCGAGGTAAAAAGAACATTCAACTTGGTTTAATTCTTATTTTCAACTATATATTTTTCTTATTAGCATCCGGTTGGCACATCATCTTGTTGATGACGAGTACGATTCTTGACTGGAAAATTGCAAACAGAATTTTGGGAAAGAAATCCGATAAGAAAAAAGAAAACGATTATTGAAATTCGCACTTTGTGTAAATTTAGGCTTGCTCGCCACATTCAAATATCTCGATATGATTATTGAAACTTACAACCTCATACCGCTAAAGTTTTCAACTGTTCCCGAAATCGATCCACTCGGATTGTTGTTACCCATCGGCATCTCATTTTATACATTTCAAACCATGTCATATTCTATTGATGTTTATCGTGAGAAGTATCCTCCATACGAGAGTTTCATTGATTTTGCAGCTTATGCTCTTTCCCAACTCGTCGCTGGGCCAATTGTGCGAGCAGATGATTTTCTTGAACAAATCAAAGAACCACTCTCATTCAAAGAACGAAATTTTCGTCTTGCTTTAACATTCATTATGTATGGACTTGTGAAAAAACTGGTATTTGCGAACAACATGGCAGCTCATGTTGACGTCATATTTGTGAGGGTGTAGATTTGACCAACACGGCATTGATTTGGTGGGGAACTTTGTGTTTTGGAATCAAATTTATTGTGATTTTTTTCAGCGTATACCGATATTGCAATCGGATCAGCGCTTTTCTTGGGCATTAGACTTCCAGAAAACTTTCACACTCCATATGCAGCGAGGTCTCCGCAGGATTTTTTGGAGGAGATGGCATATATCGCTCTCAACTTGGCTTCGAGATTATTTTGTATCTCTCTTGGAGGTTCAAGAAATGGTAGACGACGTCTCTATTTTGCATTAATGTCAACCATGGTATTAGGTGGGTTATGGCATGGAGCTTCATGGAATTTCGTCCTTTGGGGGATTGTACATGGAGTCGCCTTGATTATTCATCGATTGATATCGCAAAACAGATTTTGCGTGATTCTTCTTGATAAAAGCAAAATTGCGTTACCCGACTCTTTGTTTTGAGTTGGTTTATCACACAAGTGTTTGTCTTCTTTACATGGTTAATCTTCAGAGTTGAAGACTGGGAGATGCTGAAAACCTCACTTCAATCATTTTGTCGGCATTGGTTCAACTTTTGATATCGATAATGCTCGAGAAAATACTCCCAACAGTGCAACTACTGACATTCTTGCTAGTAGTTTGTTTTGTTTTAGCTCATGGACTCAGTGGTATTGTGGGTGGATTCAGAGAAATTGAAGCAGTCTCCTCCACTTGTTTGGGGCGGTCATGGCAATCTATTGTGTCATGTTGATTTATCTCCAGACCAGCACACCCTACGAGATTTCATTTTATTTCCGATTCTAAATCAATTCTACCCGCTCTCATATGAAAATACTTGAATTGTTGTTGAGTATAAAAGATATAAGCAGAAGGTATATTCAAAGGGCTTCATTGTAAATTCTATGAAGTAATTACTAATGTCGCGTGTTGAATCGAAATTCTCTCAGTGTGAAAATGATGCAAAACTGATTTGCGACGTTCGACACATTCTTGATTATGAAAAACTCAAACATTATGGTTGCGAAACATCTTCTAATAAGGTGTTTATTTGTAATATATTGTAGATAGGTATTGGCCTTTGAAAACGATTCTTGGCCATGCTATCGTTAGATAAAATTGGATTATGAATGTGAACTTGATAAAGGTGTTTGATAAACCCTCTCCATAACGATTCAATATGGCCGACGGTGAAGTCTCGAAGAACTTCGAGATGTTGGTTTAAGATATCCGTCTTGGAAGTCTCCATTGCTCAACCTCAATGTTGTGTTAAAACATCGATTTTTTAGTTCGAAATTTAGTTCGTCGAGAAGTGAGGGAAATATCGAAACGCAGCCTTAGGTTATCTTTGGACCGTTATCGAACCAATGCTTCTTGCCAGTGTGTATTACTTTTTGTTTTTGTCATGATTGCAGGCAATCCAGATGAATTATACCCTATTTGGGTTTTGCTTGGCGTCATTGTTTTGGGGTTGCTTTGGACGTTCCTTACAGGCTCTGTTACATCTTTGACAAGCAACTAAACAAACCATACATTTGATATATTTCCCGAGAATTATTTTTCCAATCACGTCTAGCCTTGGTGTGATTGTTGTCACAAAATGATGAGTGCATTGATTGCTGTTCCCATCATTTATGTGTATGACTTACCATTGACCATCTATTTGAGTGTACATTTCCATTGAGTATCTTGCTCGCTGGCTTCCTTGGTATCCGGACTGGGCATGGCTTTTGCTCCACTGGGTGTATGTATCAGACGTCGAACATTTGTTCCGGTTTATTGTTCGTGCTGGATTTTTCGTATCCCGGTGATGTGGACCTATGAAATGGCAGTGGAACGTGGTGCATTTGAACAATTTGTTTTGCTCAACCCAATGGTTTGCCACCACTTACGATGGTGAGGCATGGCATCAGAAGGGAACTGCACTTCCTGTACCTGTGTTGGGGTGATGATTTCCCTATCGGATTTGCTCTCGATGTGGATCATTGGAAGTATGCTCTTCAACAGATATGAAGCAGAGGCGGTGAAGCACTTATGAGTTCAAATGCTATCAAAGTGGCATGTTACGCTTCATTTTCCAAAAAAGCAAAGGCATCTTAAGGTTGGCTCAAAAATCTTGGAAGAGAACAAAATCAATTCACCGCCCTCCAATGATGTTACATTGACGATTCAAAAAGGCAGAAGTGATTGGCATTATAGGGAAAAAACAGCTCAGGTAAATCCACGAAATGCTTCGGTTATTTCGGGAATTTACCCCCGAACTCAGGAACATGCAAAGCTTTGAGCGACATCTCCTTCTTGCAGGTCTTGGAACTGGTTTTCTGGACATCAAACTGGGGGAGAAAACGCTATTCTCTTCGGAGTATTCTTGGCCATGGGAAGAAGAAATGATTTCCGAAACTTCCCGAAATTATCGAATTTAGTGAACTTGGTTCATTCATTCTGAGCCTGTACGAACCTATTCCTCCGGGTATGAAAGCCCGATTGGGCCTTCGGTAACCGCCATTCATCCAGATATCTTGCTCATCGATGAAGTTCTTGGCGTAGGTGACCCGCAGTTCAAAGAAAAAAAGTATAAACAACGAATTTTAGCCCTCGTCACCTCAACAAAGACCGTTGTTCTTGTCTCCCATTCTTTTGGACTCATGAAAGAAATCTGCGATCGACTGGTCTTCATTCACAAAGGCAAAATCGAAGGTGTTGGCGACCCAGGAGAAATGATAAAACTGTATTATGAAGTACAGGTTAATTGAACAAATACAAAATGGTGATTTAGAATGCATTTGTATTTTAAGAAAAGTGTTGAATTTTCGTATTCATTTCAATTTGCAGACGCTCTTAGAGAAAGTGTAATTCGTCCATGGAAGTTACCAGCATTGCTTACATCCAGACCTATGGAAAGAACATCGCATCATTCAATTAAACAAAAAGAGTGGCCCAAGTGATTCTCCATTTTTGTTTATTATTGATTATGATAGATTTAATATTGTGATCGATTACAATTTCAACCTTTTTTTCAACTCACTTCAAGATGCTGAAGTCTTTATTATTTCCAATGACATATTGAAAGAGGCATCTTATCATTTCACCCCCTATACTCAACAAACAAATCAAAAATAGAATGGAATCAGGATTTAGAACAATTGCTAAAGGTCGTGATCGCAATGACCAAACCAGAAAAATTAGTTTTTGTGGGCCAATATCCATATTCGGGTATCATGAGTATTTTAAGACAAATTGAACCCAATTACAATACTGCATGGATTCCTTGCCATGCAAAAGATCAAACTTTAACAGAAAAGGAGTAGCAAATTTGGCCACCTCCTAAAAATGGCCCTAAGCGCCTGTAGATTCACATTCTAATAATGCTAACAATGTCTATTTGTCAAATGATTTGAGTAGTGAAACTCGTGACTTCTTGTTGAAAAAGAATTAGAGAGTTGGTCTTAATGAAGGCATGAGGGAGACATCAAAAATTCAATTTTAGCTGCTGAAAATGAGGTCGATGTTGAATTTGAAGAAAAAAAACTCATCGTTGTGACAATTCTTAATCGGAAGAATCTCTAACTTCGACTCGCATCTCAATCACCAAATCATATGCACTTCTGTCGGAAAACATGGAATATTTTGAACGCCAGGTTCGGTTGTTTTTTGATGCTATGAGTAGAACTGATTTTTCAGGGCTGCGCGAAGTCGGTGGATGGGAAAAAGCATGGATTGACATTTATACCTCATTTAAAGAATAAAGTTTCAATGTTTCAACAATGTTTCTTTCTTCGCTTGTCATTACTGTTGTGCATGTGTTTTAATTTGTTTAGATAATACGTTCTCATTTCTGTTGGAATATATTCATCGGAGTCTGGATGGTAATGAAGGAGCCAATTCACATCTATTTGAAGTACAGATTTTAAATGTATATATTTTTTCAAGAAGATTTGGGTTTTTTAATCCAATTTTTTGCAGGGCATATATTGTTGAAGTAAAACTTGCTTCAAAGGTTGCTTTTGTAAGAATGTGTCGACCTCGGGAAAATACTACTGGTTCACCTCGTCGAATTCTTGCGGAAACATTTCAACATTCACCACATACCACTCAGCATTTTTCGCACGTAAACATGATTAGAGCGAGATGTCGAGTTCTCAATCTCAACAATTTTCAAATTGGATGATTGACTAACATTGCGCTTCGGAAGGATGATCCTAATCCCTGCTTTTTCAAAGATTGATTTATGATGAATCCAATATTGAGATTTTTTAGGAAATCGTCCTGAATGTCCATGGAATAAATAGGAGTTTTCAAGGGGCATTCAAATGCAATCTCACTTAATCCATAAAAATCAGCGAGTAAATTGCCATACTGCCAACAACTAAATCTGTAGAGAAGCCAAGCCCTTTTCCTCTATCGGTTCGTAGGAGTTCGTGGTTACTTGGTATACAAACTACGTGACGGCCTGATGCCTCAAGTGTTTCGGCATTACATTGCGTTTGCAGCGGTTCAATTTCGATTCAAATCCGTCTCTTTTGTGATACATTACTAATGTGTTCTTAGGCATCAATTCTAAACAAGCGTGTGAGTCCACCCCCGCCGAATATGCTAATGCTGGACGCCGGCTTTTTGCCTTGCAGGATACCATCTGAGAATGCCCTTCTCCCAAGGAGAGGTTAGTAGATAATGGGTAAAGGCGAAACAAGTCTCGATGAGCCTCTTCAATTCGCCATCCAAGTGGCATCGTGTAGCGATTCGTTGAGTGATTCCATCAAATGTCAAATCTTTACGTTGCCTCCAACGTTTGTGACATCATAGGAATCGAAACGACCACCTCTTTGATTTGGGTTTGAACATTAGTCGATTCTTCGGTAGAAACATCAATTGATTGGAGCAGGTCTTGTTCGGTAATTCTCGTCCATCATGGAGGATAAAGTTCCAATCTTTGACTTGACTGACCACCTCCATCATTTGCGTTTGCAGCGTTGTGTCTTGTTTGACATGTTTCCAAATGGATTCATCATCTTCTTCGTGCTCAAAAGGACTCAACCAACCTTGTTGCGCGGAATCGTCACCATACCGATTCCCAATCGCTGACAATCAACACCCACATGCAAATCCACCATGCGTTTTGCTGCGACCAACGGGTATAATCAAATTTGATTTTTTCGAGAATCATATGCCATGGTTCCTGTACCGATGAGGTGACACGGAAGATGAACAGATAATCCTCGTTGATACAAGTGGACTCTGCGACTTGTGAAGTATTCGTCAATTTCGTTGATGACCTGCCCAACCGGGAAGACAATCCCGTGAACACCAACGCACACCTCACCACCATACCGTGAGACCTCGTTGACCATTCGCTCTACATAGTCATGAGGGTAATTGAGATCGTCGTCGACAAGAACAACAAAACCTTCAGGAGCAAAAGGATGCCGCCGCAAACTTACCAATATCTGGTCAAATTGTTGCCATGTGCAAGATGGACCACGATTCTTGGATCATCAGAAGTGGGGGTGATTTATCACTCCTCGTTCACCCAAAGGTGTATTTCGCTTGGTGGTGTTGTTTGGTTAAGAAGCGTTGCAACCGTTCGTCCAACTGTGTTGAAACGACTCGGATACGTTGCCATGCAGACGCTGATGGGAATACCTGTTGGAGGGTCAATCACGTCTGGAGTGTGAAAAAAATCCACTCAGAGCATTGGTTGCACAATCCACGCATATGCTCAAGGTGGCGAGGTGTTTTCCGGAAAGGAAGATGTGATGTTGATGTTCGATGAAATTTGGCAGGGAGTCTAAACGGCTGCTCTCTTTTGCTCATTTCCATCATGTTATAACCCTTCAGTGTTGCATGTTCCCGTCGATGCCACGTTCGAAAGGCGCCAGCATATTTGGCTCGATGACCCACAATACCTCGCCAGCCGAAACCAAATTCGTCACCCCCAGTTAAGGATTCATCGTGGTAGTATGCGAAATAAACAAGTGCAGGGACATGGTGAACACTGCCTTTTCCGTAAACCAGTTCTGCACGCTCCAACAACTCCCGAATCCGCAGAAATACGGACCGAATCGAATCCTCTAATTCCTCTGACCGTATGCATTCGCCATAAACCTAGCATGCATTTTCTCGACGAAATAGGAACCGACCATGGCAAGGTTACCGTTCCTGTGCAACTGAGCATAAGATTCAACCGCAACGACGGCTTTGGGGTGCTCGTCTAGACGTTGAAGCGCTTTTTCGATGCGTTGTGGGTGTGTCCAGTCGTCTGAATCCATGAACAGGACGTACTCGCCTTTCGCTTGCATGAGCCCAGCATTTCGTGCAGCATATGTCCCCGCATTGTGCGGTTGGCGAATCAGTCTTGCCCGAGCATCACTTCTCAAAATATTCAGGTACGCTGGTGATCTTCTTCCGATGAGGCATCGTCAATCACCAACAATTCGAGGTTTTTATGCGATTGCTCCAGAATAGATCTCACTGCTGTTTCAAAGAGAGGATTTATTGCATGAACCGTCATGATGACCGACACAAGCCTTTTTTATCGCCCGATGGTTGAATGCCATCACAACTTAAATGTTCCAACGCAAATGACCCTCTCAGCCATTTTTCGATAGTGGTGCATAACTATATTTTTTTTCAGTGAATCGTTCATATATTCAAAACGCCTTATTTGGTTCGGTCTCTCGAAACATTTCATATGTGGTGATGGCAGAACACTTTACGTTGAGAAAGATGTGATTCCATAAATGAAATCTTTTTCCACCTCTCCAATCTCCGAAAACCTTTAATGCCCTATGAGAAGTGAAATCTTCCCATTGTAGACACCAGTAGATTTGTGTGAATTTGTGCGCTTTTTTCAAAGTCCTTTATCCGGTAAAAGAAATATTGAGAGTACATTCTGGTACTTTCAGTAAGGCCAGCAAGTTGTCGCTCATACACTTCAAGAAAACGCCCATCTTTTTCCAAACCTAACAAAGCATTCATCAAATGCTCATTTGGCGTAAACTTCACTCAAAGTATTCCTCATGCAAATTCTACCAAAATTGAGAAATCATTTTGTGGTCTCGTAGTTCTGCAACTGCCTAACCAACCAACGCATGATTAGCCCATTTCGCGGACAAGGAATCGTTCGAACAACCAATTTTTACCCATTTTGGATAACCATTATTGATTAGAATTTGGCCAATAGATGAACACAGTTTGATATCCTTTGTTCCTCGTAACGCCTGTAGCCAGTGCTCGAGCAGATAATCAAGTGCTTCTTTCCAATTCTTTCTCCTAAAAGAAGAATTCGTTTGAAATGTCATCAAGTTCTGTCAATCTTTCCACTCCAATTTAAAATGAAGCTTTTTCGAACACCCCATTCCACTATTTTCCATTATGTCACTCTCGCTCTACATTGATGAGGATTGCTTCCATTTTTGATACCAAGTCATTTTCTTCCCCGACAGATGTGTATCATCGATGAGAATACATGCAATTAATTCAAAAATCCAAGGTTCGACATTATTGCCTTTCTTCCTATTTTTGCAGGTGGGCCATCAATAATTATGATGTCATAATATTCAACTTTTTAATTCTTTGATCTTTTTTCGAGAACAATGCCCCAGCCCTCTTCTTCTGCAATCTTACAACGCCAATTGGTCATCCATTCCAGTTTCCATGTTTGGATAAAACAATACAGGTAGACCAGCAGTCCTCATTTCGTGGAACGAATTGTATCCACCAGCCTGAACGGATGCATCAAAACCATTGAAATACATCGAATTTGGATAGTCGCGAAGAATGGTCATTCTTGGAAGGTCAACTGAAATGCGTTCTCCAATCATCGATTCGCCGAGAACGACATGCACGTTTGAATGCTCGAGAAGCGATGTCAGAGTTAAACGGATTTCACTATCAATATCGTTAATTTGCCCTGCACCAAGTTGAACATAAACAGCAAGAGCATCTGCTGGAATACCAAGCCTGTGTCGTGCTTCATCTCTTGTGAGCAATTCGTCGTCGTCAAGAAGGAGAATTGGAGGGCATTGGATGATCGGTCTTCCAACATCGTCATCGATGGTTGTTGGGTCATCATTTTCGCCCGGATAGATAAGTTCATCAAAATACTGAATGCTGTCGACTGGAATGTTCGCTCCTTTGCGCAACATTCCTCGTCGAACCAGACCTTCTTCATGTGGTCTTGACCTTGGATGGCATTGAGCATACCTCTGTATGGAAATGCTCCATCGAACATGAACATACGCGGTCGATGTGTTTCAAAACATAAGGTCAATTCCTCTTCGAGGAGTGCATTCCATTCGCTTGTTTCCATATCTTTGAAATATTTCGGACCAGAGATATGATGAGCAGGTATGCCATATTGTTTGAGAATGTGCAGGGTTGGCATCGTTGTGAAAAAAATGATTTCAATGGATTCGTCCAATTTTTTCATCTGTTTCGCAATGGCTAACAGGCGGGTAAAATGGCCGAAACCTACACCATTCGTCGGAAACATCACAATTTTATTATTATTCAATTCTTCTTTTCCAACTGAATTAAAGGACAGAGCTTTCGGTTGATCTCTCCAACCAATCAACTCGAGACCGATGGTAAACATGACCCAAGGTAACGAAATTGGAAGGACGATGGCTCGCCACGGTCTCCTAATTGCCTTGGTGATATGGACGCCGGCGCGGAATGAAGGAGATGTGCGAATTCGATGCAAGTCGCGTTCGAGGCGTTTTTCTCGTGAAATGTTTTTTCACCATAACAACCACGTGTACATCAATATCTCGTATGCCCTACATTATTGTCATGTTGGCTTGGTTTAATTCTTTCTTAGGATTTATCGATTGAGATTCATTCATCAAAATGATTGATGTTTTCGATTGCGAATGGCATGTCCATCTGGGCAAGGAAATCAATTATTTTGGATTGTATCTCTTCTCGCCAACGTGGTTGAAGAATCTCAAATGCAGGAGGATAATACCCGGTCCACCAAGAAAAGTCTTGCTTGAGAAGGTGTTCTAAATCTGGGAGTTCATGTTCTAAATTCATTTTTTGAATCGCCCACAAGGCATGCGTGGTTGTTGGCATTGGTCTGCTGTAAAAATGATTGAATTTCTTGTGCTTTGATATCAAAAGGTCGTCCAAAAGGTCCGTTTTATGAAAGCATTTCCAACACTTTCCACAACCCTCCAGGCCATTTCCTCGCAAACACGAATTAAGGAAGGGTAGTATGCCATCTTTCTCACAAATCATCATCGCACCAGCTTCAGAAAACGAAGCGATGGGGAAGAGCAATTCGATGCCCGCATCAAGGAAACGTTGTGTCCAATACTCATAGTAAGGCGTTGAAGCAAAGTCGCGAAATTTCCTTCCTTTTGCTAACCATGTGTTATCGAGCGGAGTGCCAAATCCAATCGCACCTATATCGAGGTGATCAGCAAGTAAAACGAGACCTGTTGCACTCGCAAAATCTGTCGAGAACCCGATTTGTTTGTGGTGAAAAGTTCGTAGAATTTCATGATTTGAAGGCACATCAACGACTGTTTTCTTTTTTGTTTCAATCATATGGGTGAGCATGGTATCAGCATTACGATGATCGAGCAAACTTTCGAAAGACCGGCGGTGGTAACCCAGAATTGTTTGTTCTGGCATTATAATTGCTGCGGCGGTTGAATCTGTGCCTGCTGAAAAGGCAAGCGATAGTTGTTGTCCAAGAGGTCTGCTTTTTTCCAATTCTGCTTTTGTACTTCGTTCCCACGGCGACAGTAAAAGTTCACAAGTAAGCCTTAGCAAATCGGGATGGGTTGATTCAAGCATATAGCCCTCGGGCATGTCCCAAAAAATCCAACCATTTGGGTGTACCATCCAAAGCCTATTTGCCTCCTGGAAGAAGTTTTTTCGAGTTCTGTCGGATTCCAATCTAAAGCAATCGATTTTGGGCTGGGTTGGGTGTTTTGTAATTTCGTTATTCTTGGAAGGTGAACTCTCGGCTTCTCTGGATGTTGTTTGGCCAATATGTATTGTGCTTTTTGTTCAAGTTCAGGAAACATATTTCCCCACCTTTGATTGAATTCAAGGAATTTTTCAATGTCGTTTTGGTTCCAATATGAACGAAGAATGATACTCCTTGCGAGATGCTGTTCCTTTTTGTTTGATTCAAGGCGGAAGGCGATTTCTCGAGCTTTCTCCCAGTTTCCACCGTTGTATGCTCGACGCATGATTGTTCGGCGGAGCATGAAATCACATTGGTCATGAGACTATGAAGATGCAAAGAGATTGAATGAGCAGGTGAGTTTACCAAAAATATGTAATCATCGAAATCCCTCCTAAAGGCATGGGACTCATGCTCGTCACCGGAGGTGCTGGCTTCATCGGGTTTCGATTCGCATCGTTAGCAATGCAAGCAGGATGGAAAGTTCGAATTCTTGATAATCTTTCAACTGGAAACCAAGAAGGATTTGAACTTCTACAACAAAAGGGGGCTGATGTCTGCAGAGGAGATATTCGCAACAAGGAGTTGGTTTCGTCATGTGTAGATGGATGTGATATGGTTGTTCATCTTGCAGCACAGGTTTCAGTACCTCTTTCATTGCAACAACCTGAAGATACGCTGGACATTAATGTAGGTGGGACAAAGCACGTCATCGATTCATGCCTTGCTCACAGCGTTCGTAAAATGGTCATGGCTTCAAGTGCTGCAGTGTATGGAAATATCGACAAATTCCCTCTGTGTGAAGAAGACGCTGGAGATATCCTATCGCCTTATGCAGATTCAAAATGGGAAAATGAAAAGCAGATTCTTCAAGCAAGAAGCCAAGGTCTTGATTGTCTAGCAATGCGTTTTTTCAATGTCTATGGACCAGGAAAAAGTGCGCAAGGTGCATACTCGCTGTCATTCCAAAATTTTGTGAATTGATGATTGATGGCTCGGCCCCAACAATTCTTGGAGACGGAGAGCAAACACGCGATTTCATTCATGTGGATGATGTTTGCTCTGCTATTTTTTCGTTGATTGAAGCAGATACGTATGAACAAGAACATCATGTCTACAATGTAGCAACACAAACTCAAATTTCACTGCTTGATTTGGTTGCCGTGCTCAACGAAAACTCGGGTCTATGAATGCTGATTATTCTCCATTGCAACCACAATTCGGTCCAGAGCGGGCAGGTGATGTGAAGCATTCCTTTGCAAGCATTGAACGTTTAACTAAAGCAACGGGTTGGAAACCAAAAGTTTCGTTATCGGAAGGCATTGAAGACCTTTTACGAAGTCATTTCAAGAAAAACAGATCAACACTAACTTATGTCGTGTTGATAATTTTTGACATGATACCAATAAACTTCTCTCGTTCATGGCTCCCATCTCGAACGAGGTTTGGATGAATCATTTGTGCATCATGAAAAGCCTGAACGAGTTCAGGAACATTACCAAATTCCACAGCTTATTCCAAGTGATTCTTGTTGCACAACATCTGCCATGAGACATTTGGCATTGACGATGCTTGGCTTACCATACATGGCAGCGTCAAACATTTTCGTTGGAAGGGCGCCTCGTCGAATATTTTCTCTTGTTGGAGAATACATCGCAAACATGATATCGATTTCGGACATCAAAGAACCCAAATCTTGTTGACCAAATGAGCCAGACAGAATTGCTTCACACTCGCCATTGGCTTGGGCTTTCTCAATTCGTGCATATACCTCTTTTTGTGATACTCCGTCACCAGCGAGCCGAAGGATTGGTCTCTGCTCAACTGGCATCGATTTGATGGCATCCAATAAAAAATTTGAACGGTGTAGTTTCACGTATCCGCCCAAAATATCCAATTGTCAATGGACTTTTTCACGCTTCAAAGGGCGGTTCTCAACTGCAATTGGTCGATTTTCGATCACCTCGGAAGGAATACCGTGGGATTGAAGCCATTGTTGCAAACCAGGGTGAGAACCATCTGGATTTTGTCCACTGCTGGTGACGACGCATGTTGCCTTTTGTGCACATTTGAGCATTCTTTTCTTTTGGATATTGCTGATGATCTTGCGCGTTCTTGAAAACGGACGATGCATTGTGATCCATGTATGATGAAGGTCGTGCATATCGAATACAAATGGAATGCCACATTTTTTATTCAATTGAAGCCCGATTGCAATCGTGTCCGCATCGTGACAATACACAAGATCCGGTTGGTCTCGCAGCAGGGATGAACGGACCATTCGCTGAAATTTTTTAATTCCAAAATAAGTTGATATCGCAACCGTAAACATAGTTTCCAAGGTGATAGCATGATTCGTACTCGTTCAATAGATTCACTCAATGAATATGATTGGCTGCGGTCGAAGGCATGAATAGTCACTTGACAGTTGAGTTGGCTCAACCATTTTGCATGTCGTTCGACCCTTGGGTCTGGAGAGCACGCATTTGTGACTATCATCGCCACTTTGGTCATAAACCTGTGAGATGGTTCTATCCAATGAAATCTTGCATGAATGCAAAAAAATATTGTACTTCAATAACTTACACGCCAAAGGACTTCAAAATCACCTGTCCAGTAACATCATGTTCTCAGATGAGAAATGTGGCTGAAGAAATGCCTCAAGCCCGAACCAAAATTTTGAAGAGAGGAATAAGGAATAATTTTCATGAACCCTTGACGACGACGATTGACATGTGCCTCGTCCATCAAAATTTTCTCCTGAGAGGGTCGAGATACGAAAGCAGGCTGAGCGTATTGTCAACTGGATTCGGGAACATGGACCTGTAACTATGGGTGAGATACTACAGGCATGGAAAGAAAATGGAGAACAAATTGAGCCACATGTGCTCAACTGCGCCTTCGAAAATCACCATTTATCGTTCATGTGGGTTATACTTCTGAAAATGAAGGAAAGAAACACTTGTGGGCATTTGAGGCAGAAGAGTGACTCAAGCACGGCCTGCATCAAACATTTCTCTTAGGCTTCCATCTTGGAACATCTCGAGGGCAATATCAGATCCTCCAATCAATTCGCCTTGAACGAAAATTTGAGGCATCGTCGGGAAATCTGACCACTGGCAGATTGAAGGAATGGCCCTTTGGTCGACAAGAACATTGACGGCGGCAAAGGGTTCACCGAGTTGTTGCAAGACCTGAGCAGCTCGATTCGAAAATCCGCACTGCGGTGCATCTGGCGTTCCTTTCATGAACAAAACCAAGGCATGTTCATCGATTATTGCTTGTAATTCGTCTGGTGTCCATTCCATATTGTTCACTCCTTTTTCTCGTGTTTTTGAATTTTCTTTATATGAATTCCTGTTCCACCCGCATGCGGATGGAAAACTGTATCTCCCGAAGTCTCTGCTTGGGAGGGAGTCATACATTTTAGGTCAATAGCATGAATAGGGGCAGGGATGTAAGGTTTGAAATGGTTTAAAATCAATTTTTGCCGTTGAAGTGGTCGCATGCCTTCAAACAAATCTGAAATGATTCGAATGTGGAAATGATCTTGGGTGCCGTTTAGGTCGATTGCTTCCACGTCACAATTTGGTATGACCTTACGAATTTCATCTTCGAGCCATTGGCACGTCACCATGACACTTGGTGATGATTGTCCTTATTCAACTTGTGTTATCTTTTTTAGGCGCAGAATAAATAATAGAAGATGATGATTTGAAGATATCATGAATAAGCAGAAATCGAAATCCGGTGGTGATTTTCTCCTTTCAATTTTCTCGCTCTTTTGCACCATGCTTATCATTCAAACAACTATTGTTTCAACAGTCATATCCGATCAATTGGTCTCGTCAACCATTATCTCAAGCCCATCGTATAGCAAAACATTTCCTGCATTGCATTCCTTGGAAGAATATGAAGAGAAAAAAGTAATTGCCATCGGCTCATCAATCATCCAATACGCTGTTGATGGAAAATGTATTATGGGACAAACAGAAAGTAATACTGGTGTATTTAATTTAGCAGTTTCAGGTGCAAACCCATATACTGAAATCCTTCAAATTCCTGCATTAATTCGGTCTTCTCCTGAATTAGTGCTTCTAGACCTAGGCCCGAATAGTCTTTGGGAATATTATGAGTCTGAAAGTTTGAACAATTATATTGAATTTAGATTCACAATTAATAGTATTTTAATGAAAAATGAAGACTACGGCGACTGGTACGACTTAGTTCTCGATGAACACAAACAATGGATTGCAGTAACTGATTTAGAACGAATTGAAATGTCTCAATCCTATTCGCAAAGGTCGATTGAACAAAGTTTACATGAGTTTTTTCATGAGTATTCAGAGTATATCAGTTACACGGAACGTTCTGTAAAGCCAGGAGATGCTGATTGGTTCGATTCATTAATGACGCCAAATTTTCTTGCACCCAAATATGAATTACTTAACGAATCCACTGTAAAGGATCTCATCGATGAAAATATGGAGAAGAAGAAAAAACAGGGTGTATATAATCCTAAGTATAACAACACTTTGAATCACGCATCCTTGGAGTATATCATTCATGAACTCCGTTCTCATGATATTGAAGTTATGTTGGTCGCCCCCTCATCATCCATTTGTTTACGAAAACCTAGATGCTGGTCAATTGGATGGATTTAATTTCACTATAAATGATTTAAGCGAGAGATACAATACTTCTGTTTTGAACATGTATTGGGAAACTTGGGATGGAAAAATGTTCAGGGATAGAAGCCACCTAGGAGATACGGGAAGAGAATATTTCTGCGAACGTGTCGCTCCAGAAATTGATGCCATCCTCGGTGATTGAAATGGATTTCATTACCACTGAATATTATCTCTTCTTTCTACCCGTTGCATTTTTACTAGCAATGGGAATTTCTATTGGAAAACATAAGTCGCAAATAATTATCTTGCTTGGAATGAGTTATATTTTCTTCTGGCTCGCTTCTGGTTGGCATGTTTTACTTCTCATGTTATCAACTTGTGTAGATTGGACCGCTGGTTCAAAAATACATTCATCAAACGATACGATTGTACGAAAGCGATGGTTGAAACTTAGTTTAATCATAAATTTAGGTTTGCTCGCTGTCTTCAAATATCTGGATTTCATAATTGAAAGTTTTAATCTTGTTACTCTAAAGTTTTCAAATTCGTATGATATTGAATCCTTTTGGACTTATGTTACCAGTAGGCATCTCATTTTACACCTTTCAAACAATGTCATACACAATTGACATTTATTTGAAAAAGCAAAAACCATACGATTCTTTCGTTGATTTTGCTTGCTATGCAGCGTTTTTTCCCCCAATTGGTTGCAGGACCAATCGTTAGGTCAGACCATTTTAGAAATGAAATCAAAAAGCCATTAAAAGTTGATTCCACGAAAATAAGGTTGGGTTTGACACTCATAATATACGGAATTGCAAAAAAATTAGTTATTGCAGATAATGTCGCAACCCATGTAAATTCTGTTTTCACAGAGGGTGTACATCTACAAAATATTGGTTTGATTTGGTGGGCAACATTGTGTTTTGGGATTCAAATATACTGTGATTTTTTCAGCTTACACTGATATTGCAATAGGTTCAGCTCATCTTTTTGGGATACGATTACCTGAAAATTTCAAAACCCCGTATGCCGCTACTACACCGCAAGATTTCTGGAGAAGATGGCACATATCCCTTTCAACGTGGTTAAGAGATTATCTCTATATTCCTTTAGGCGGTTCCAAAAATGGAACCGGGCGAATGATATTTGCGTTGATGATGACGATGTTGCTCGGCGGCTTATGGCATGGTGCCTCATGGAATTTTGTGCTTTGGGGCTTTGCCCATGGATGTTTACTGATCATCCACAGATTTGGAAGAAACATTAGAATTGTCAAACTATTTTTCATAAAAACAAAAAATATTGGACTTGTAATTTCATGGCTCATCACGCAAGTCTTCATTTTCTTTACTTGGCTTATTTTCAGAATTGAGGATACCTCAATCCTTATGACTTCGATGAAAACCTTTTTGGTATTGGTGGACACTTCAATTTTGAAGAAATGAAACAAGTGCTTCCCGAAATACAGGTTTTAACTGGTTTACTTGTTGGTATGTTTATTCTTCTTCATGGACTGAGTGGGAAGTTGGGCGGTGGCAAAATTTGGCTATCTCGAAGACATCCGTTGGTTTGGGGCGTTTGCTGTGGAACAATGCTCGTATGTGCATTTTACATGAGACCAGCAGAAACTGTTGATTTCATTTACTTCAGATTTTGATCACGAGGTTCAAGAGTCAGTAGGTGAGATTGAAAATTATGGGTGGTTTGAAGTATGGAAAGACACTCCTT
>JAYQHX010000033.1:0-16439 GCA_038141355.1 Methanobacteriota archaeon
TGTACCCATTATCTAGTTCTCATATTGTTGATGGTGTGACATACCAACTTCGATTTCGATGATAAAGCCCTCAAACCCGTGTCCAAAGAAGACTTTTTCAATAATTTTGGATTCCGAAGAAATCAAATATTGACTATTACTCAATACTATTGTGCATCATGTAATCCACGTAGGGCCTATGGACGATGTTGGTGGAATTCAATCGGTGATCCGAACATTATCTGAAAATACAATTAAATCTTATACCTATCATAAGATTGAAAGCAGCATCAAACGGTAACATCATTAGAAAATTTAAGGCGTACATGACTAGCAAGGTCAAAATTAAGAGAAATTATAAATCAAATAAGGATCAAACAGTTGTTCATTTTCACCTGCATCCGACTTTTCCTTTCGTAAGAAATAAGATTAGCACAATATGCTCACTCTTTAGGTGGAAAATAATTTTTCACATCCATAGTGGTCAAATAATTTCATGGCTTTCAAAAGGTAATACAGAGAGATATAAAAAGATATTAAATCAATGTCAATCAACTATTTTGTAAGCCATCCGAGAAATGGAAAGAATCGATAGAACTAATGCTCGCCATGGAATGTTGTTAACAATCCATTTCATCCGGTGCATAAATATTCTTCAATTGAAAATAAGAACCCAAATCAATTGGTATTACTTGCTCGAAACAAAAGGTCAAAGGATTTGAGTTTGCAATCGAATTAATGAATGAAATGGAAATACGATCCGATATCCATCTTCATTGTTCTGGATGACTAAAAACGCCTAAATAATGCAAAAATTTAACTGCTTATGGGGTCATTAGTGATACGGAAAAATTTCACTTCTTCAAGAATCAATCAATTCTTCTTCTACCCTCAAAATTGAAGGCTAACCAGTTGTCGCCCTTGAAGCTCGGTTAGTGGAACATATGTGATTGCATCAGATACGATTCATTCCTTACCACAAACGGTAGTTATGGAATCCAAAAGAGTGTCCATTTATGGATAAATGCAATTTTAGAGATAAGGAACCGAAGGTCAGAAGATAGGGAAACCTTATTGTCGAGTGTAGAGTCACATTCAATTCAAAAATATTAACAAACAACTTGAAAGAGTGTATCTTGAAAAATTATCATAAATTTCTAAAAACATCTAGAAATTTGTCCGTTCCAATTCTGTACCTTGAATCTTTAATTTTATCCATTGTATATGCATCATTCATTGCGTTTATTACCGATTCAATACTGTAAAAATTAGCAACAGCACCTTTTTTGTGCTCTAAACAATATTGACCCATTGGTGTATTGTCTGTCGTGATTGTAGGTCTACCGTGTTGCGCCGCATCAAACATTTTTACAGGAATTGCTCCTTCTCTTATATTTTCTTTTTTGGGTCATACATTGCAAACATGATATCGATTTCTTCCATTAACTTTGTTAATTCAAATTCAGTAAATCGACCCCTATAATCTATTTCTGGGTAATTTGATAGCATTTGATTCACACAAGGTCCATCCCCTGCGATTATCACATTAAATCCATTTTTTCCTGCAGGCTATTTGCAACAAATGAATTGCTGCCATATCTCTGATTCTCCCAAAATAACCGATTGTTTTGTTCATAGGGCGAGGTAATTCATATGGATCTTTTGTTATAAATCGGTGTTGAATTGATTTGAAAATTTTCGTAAAAATATTTTTTTAAGTCCATCAGAGGATGTAAAAAAAAGTGAACAAATCGTCTAGAATTTTTTCTTAGATTTTTCATCATTCTTCTTCTTAGAATTCTTCTCATGATTGAATGTTTTTGCATCACAGGCCAAGCATGAGCGATGTCATGCAGATCAACAATTGAAAATTTGCGTGAAGTTGGGGTGTCGTAATTGAATCAGAATCATTGTACAAAATATAGTCAAAATCCCCATTGATACTCCTTAGAAATGTTTTCTTTTGGAAATAGACTTGAATTGAACTTCTAGAGGGCTTTTTCCAATTCTTTTCCTAAGAATTCTGAATCCATTTTTATCAGTTTCTTCTCGGGTTGGTCATGATTACGGTCCCATGCAAAAACACATACGTCCAAACCCTTCTTCTGCTAACCATTTTGCATGTCGCTCAACCCTAGGATCTCGGTGTACATGCATTAGTTACAACAAGACAGATTGTTCGCAATCTAATCACCACGTATTGTTTTTACTAACAAATTGATACTTAGAGTTCTCCATCTAAGGTTTTCTATTGCGTATTCGTGTGCTGCTTGAGATAGGGATGCATGTTTTACTTCATCGTGCTCTTTAAGAAAAGTTAGAGATTTAGCAGTGAATTCATCATAGGGAAACAAGTTTAGCCAACCTCATTGACACCTTCGATTCGGTGCCCTTCATGATCGATTCCGACAACAATCAATCCATAAGATACTCTCCTCGTTTTAGTGGACTTTGTAATTTCATACTTTGTTTGCTGGCATAGGTAACATTCCAAAATGATGCTTCGACAATTCTAGAGGGGATCTTGTTTTCTTAGTACTCCGATATAATCAAAAATTTTAGGATTTAAATCGCATTGCTCATTTACGAATTGGATTGCATTTCCCTCACCAATAAAGGTTAATTTAATTCGAAACCCATTTTTATTCCAAGAGATGATTGATTGTATCATAAGATTTATTCCTCTATGTTTGTCTATCCGGCCATGATACACAAATCTCCAAGTTTTGTTATTTTTATTGTCTAGTATTGGAGGGTTGTATTCATTTGGGTCGATTCTGCTGGTAAAATTACAATTTTTTATTTCTAGGAATCTTCAAATTACTTTGAACAAATTTCGAATGAGATTCCGAGACAACAAAGCCAATTTTGAGTAAATTCTTTTTGCACGCTCTTCCAACTCTGTTCCATACTATCCATTGAAAAAATGCAAACACTCCACTGTCAGCAGGGGGAGACCTATCCATCAACAAAACCTCAATTCCTCTTTTCTTCAAGAATTTAATTATACCAACGCCAATTTGCCAATCGATTATAGCTTTTTCATAATCAAAATGGAGGTTTTTCAATAGATTCCTACAATTCTTTGAAAAGCTAAATCCCTGAAGACCTTTCAATTCTGAACGCGGAACATGGATATGATTCCATTGAAATTTTTCGTGCACTTTTTCATCATCAGGATTTATGATTGTTAAATCGACATTATTCTCGACTAGACCAAATGCAAACGCTAGAGTAGTAGTTGCACAAAAATCATCGAATTTTCTTTGAGTCACCCAAACTACTTTCATAATTATCATCCAGAAACCTAATTTTTAATATCATATTTTTGAACAATATCTTTGATACCATCATCTATGTTAGTTGAAAAAAAATCACCAATTAGCGATTTTATTCTATGATTTGAACCAAGAGAATGAAGGATGTCGCCCTCACGATGTGGCTTGAATATAGGTTCAATTGGCGTTTCTATCCTCCCAATTTCAATCATTTTTTCGTTTATGATTGTTAACAATTCAGAAATTGAAGTTTGAGTGTTTGAACAGATGTTAATTACATCATGAGGAAACATTCCAACATTTCTAAACAGTTCGAAAATAGCACTCGCCACATCATATACATGTATAAAGTCTCGAGTTTGTTCTCCATTTCCGAAGATTTCTGGTGCTTGTTTGTTGGAAATAGTCTTTATTATACGGGGTATAACGGAATCGCTTTCAATGTTGTCATACCCGCCATACACGTTGAAAAATCGTAAACAAACAGCATTTAATCCTCTTTTTCTATAATCACTAACTTGCTTTTCATTTTCTAATTTTGAGGCAGCATATGGTGAGAGGCAAATGTAATTTAGACTCCTCATGTAAAGGTAAATTCTCGTTATCTCCATAAACTGCTGCACTTGATGCAAAAACAGATTTAGCGATATTATGGTGTAAACATTGTGAAAGCACTGCACTCGTTCCGATCACGTTCACACGCTTTGTTTGTCCGGGAAATTTATTGAATATTGAACGGAAATTTGAGCTGCGAGGTGTAAAACTGCATCGCAGTTTGCAATTGACTTGATGATGTCACTTTCGTTACATACATCACCAACAATGACCTGAAGATTACTTTGTGAAAAAAATTCTGTAAAATTTTGTGGTGGATTCTTGTCTAGGACAACAACATCCCATCTGTTATCTAAGAACTTCTTAACACAATGTCTTCCAATAAACCCTGCACCTCCCGTTATCAGGATTTTCGGCATATGTGGCCCTCATCGGTAAAACATTCATTTATTTTTTTTAAGATGATAAGTTTGGAATAGGTATTCAAGAGTGCACATGTATGCTCAAGTCACCTTTCTCGATACTCTGGAGGGTTCGAGTAAGGAAAATGTACAACGAAGGAAATTACCTGGCTGCAATCACATTTGGCAGAAAGAGGCTCAATCACCCGCAAGATGGTGAGATGGCTAAATCTATTGTAGTGAGAAGTTTGTACAATCTTGCACAGTATCAAGAGGTCGAAAGATTTTCAAAAAAATATCCTACTGAAGAGACAAATTTGTACTTGGACAAAGCACAACGAAAATTACAATCATATCGTCCTAAAATTATACAAACCAAATTACCATCATTTGATAACTTAGAATGGAATGATCATGACCTCTTATCAAATTGGTATCAAGAAGAAAATATTCTGTGGTTGTTTCATCCGAATGGCTGGACGTATTGGATGATGCTGAGATGGATTTTTGCTTGAGGAGGTTCATGAATCGGTTTTGTACTTGGCTTTAGAAATTTTATTAGGGCCTTGGGTACCTGAAACAAAAAATTGGAATGCAATGCAGCGTAATAAAGGAATAAATTTAGCGTTGGCTTATTCCGGAGGGGTCGATTCAACTGCAGCAGCTCTTCTTCTTCCAAATGAAACAATTCTGTCTTATCATCAACGTGATTTTGATTCCATGTTGAGTCATAACCTACCAAATAAAATCTTTCGAGCATGGAGTGAAATAAACAATCGAGAAGTTTTGATCGTACGTTCAAACCATGAAAAGATTAGAACATATTACGGATTACCCAATGGGTTTTCTACTGCTCATGCTGCTGGAATACATTTGATATTATTATCCAATCATCTAGATTTAAGAGGAATCGCATTTGGAACACCTATTGATAACACATGGCTAAGGTCTGCCGAGAGTATAGAGATTTCTCAAATTCACAATACTGGTTAAAGTGGAAGAAAAAATTCGAATCAGCGGGTTTAGATTATGTCCTTCCAATTAATCATATTTCTGAAGCCGGGGCGATTAAGATTTGTATGGAGAGCAATCTTGCAGATAAAATAAATTCATGCCTGAGAGGAAAAGATGGTGAAGCATGTAGAAATTGTTGGAAATGCTTTCACAAAAATGGACCAATGGGACGAGATATTAATCCAAAAAGCAAAGAGATTACCACATTTTTGAATACTACACCATTGCGTATGGCTCAACATGCCCTTTTGGGCATTAAAGATACAAGATCTTGAGAATTTAGCCCCTCATTTAATCCCCTTCATTGAAGAAGATTTGTCATGGTGGGGAACAAGCATATCCCAAAGGACTGGAGATTATTGATCAGCCGTTGAGAGCACATATTAAAGAAAAAACAGAGGACAAGATAGACTGGATGAGTAAACCGTTTAAATTAGAATCTGTTGACCTCAAAGTATAGAATAAGGTTGCTCACCTAATCGAAGATGAATTGTTTGGTGATGAAATGAAGATTAATCATGAAGAAGATTCTGTAGAAATGAATCACTCCATGAAATTAATTCGAAAAGAAAATGAGAGGAATAAGGAAATTAGAGGTTAAGATCTTCTGTGTCATTTCAACTCGGACTTCACCTCACTCAGGCGGTAAGGAAGCCGTGGCGTTTGTTTGTTTTACCGATATCATTTCCTTGGGTTACACTAAATTTAGGTTTAGAAAAAATTGGAAAAAGATCAAACTCATTCCATGGTGAATTATCCAGAGAAAAAGATCAAACACGTAAGAATTGTATTGTTTTTTTTTTCCAACAAATGGCGTGGGCTTTGGTCATTTTACAAGATTGCTTGCAATTGCAAAGGCCTTAAGAAAACGAGACTCTGAAATAGAAATCCTATTTTTACTCAAATGCCAACTTTACATGTGTTGTATTCAGAAGACTTCCCCACATACCATATATCTGGAAGATATAAATTTTCAAAAATGGAGCCTAGAGAATGGAATGCGATAATTGAAGAAATGCTCCGGCTAATATTTGAAACACACAAACCCAAATGTTTTGTTTTTGATGGTACTTACCCATATCGAGGGATGCTGGATGCAATCGAGTCAGAGGTTGGAATGCAAAAAATGGTGGGTTAGAAGGGGCTCTGTAAAAAAATCAAAATCTATTCCATCGGGAAGTCTCGATTATTTCGATGGGTTGTTGATTCCAGCTGAAATTGACACAAAACAATCTCTAGTCGAGAACGAGCATATTGTTTCTCCCATCTCAATTCTAAATCCTGAAGATGCTTGGGACCGTAATATAGCAAGAATGAAACTTTCAATTCCACGTGATTCTAAAGTCGTATATGTTCAATTGGGTGCTGGTCAGATTAACGATATCAATTCTATATTACGAAGAGTCCTTGATAATTTATTCCTGTTTGAAGATATTGTAGTTGTTTTAGGAGAATCAATGTTAGGCAATCGTCTTGATTTCCAACATGAAAAATTAAGATTGCTTCGAGATTATCCAAATTCATTATATTTCAACGCATTTGATTACTCTATACAAGCGGGTGGATACAATTCGTTTTATGAAATGAGAAGATTTGGGATACCTACATTGTTCATCCCCAATTCAAAAACCGGATTTGATGATCAACTCTCGAGATGTATGCAATCCGTAGAAGAGGGATGGGGTCTAGTTTCAAATGAAAATGACTCTAATCTAGGTGAAATCTTGGAACGCTTGTTGGAAATGAATCGTGTTTCAATCCCAATGGAAAATGGTGCTGATGAGGCTATTGAGATAATGAATTTATTAAATCATAATAATTGATTGAATTTTGACAATGCTTCTTTAGTCGAAGGCAGATTTTTCCAGCCAGTCATTGAATGTGTGGTGATCTCCGGATAATATTTCTCATCAATTGCGAATAGGAACTGCTCCAATCGATTTCTAATTCCATCTTGATATTTTAGAGGCATCAAGTCGATTGCAGGGGGAAAGTATCCCTCTAAGAATGACAGGTCTCTATTCACCCCTCAAATCTATTTTTCAAGAGATTGATTAATTTCCCCATCATTACCATCTAATGCCCATGATAAGACATTTTCATGGCTTACCGGAATCATTCCCAATTTTAATTTAACTTCTTTTATTCGGAAGTCCATCAGAAATAAATTGATCAGTCAATTGTATGTTTTGTAATTTTTGATTTATCATGTTTTTTCGAAAGCATTTCCAACAATTTTCGCATGAATTAGGCCAAATTCCTCTTATGCACGAACGTGTATATTCCTTAAAAGAACTCATGCTGACAATTTTACTTGTTCCAACTTCGCTTACTCCGGAAACAGGTAGGAATAATGGGAGCCCAGCGGCCTTGAACATCCTCCCCCAAAATCTATAATGCGATGAATCTGCGTAATTACGAGCTTGTTCATGCCCAATTCTGTATGCCGACTCCATTACTGTTCCAAATGCAATAGAATCGATATTTCTTTGAGATGCTATCGCTACTAATGGAATAGACGGCACTAAGTCAGTTGGGAAACCTAATGGTTTCTAATACTCAATATCGCATTCAATACTTTCAATTTTGAAACCTTGAAGTCTTGCATGCTCTATTGTTGCATAAGCAGCAGATTTGTCATATAATGACTTTCTCTTTAGAGGATTGATGTATAATGGCCTATCAAGGAAAACAGAATGTGTATATTTAGGCATGAGAAGCAATGAAGCAGTGGAATCTGGCTCCGCCAGAGAAAGCCAATCCGGGAGATGCGACCGTCCAGAATCATATGGTTCACAATTTGTATCGTCGAATATTACTTTGTAACTTGATATTTTGTTGCATGAATCAGCAAATCTTTCACTAACATTCAGTGGAATGAATATTTCTTGTGTATAAATGGGTGTACTGCCAAGAGAGTGATTAATGCTAAATGGTCCGGATGTATCTGCTCAACCACAATATCATCGGGCAACTTAATGAAAAATGATTTTTTAGTCATCGAAATTTTCTCAGTGTACACTCCATCATTACCCTGAAAAATAAATTCCAACGTAGCGAATCGCCATCAGCATGAAATTCCACTCTCATGGTTTGTGCAATTCTATCCCAATTATAGTGATTGACACTGAATTATTCGCTAAAGTATGATATGCTTGTTGACACAGCGGTAATTATGGTCTACACCGTACATGTTGTTGTTGGTGCTCGACCCAATCAAATGAAAGCCGCACCCCTTCTCCAGGCACTCCGTCAAAGTTCTAAGTTTGAGGCCAAACTCATCGATACTGGGCAACACTACGACCATGAGATGGCGGGAATTTTCATGCAACAATTTGGTATGGGGCGACCCGACCATGCACTGGAAGTGGGCAGCGGCTCCCATGGCGTTCAAACGGCGAAAATTCTTGAACGGTACGAGGCGTTGTTGTTGAGACCGTCCTGCAGCCACCATCGTCATCGGTGACATCAACAGCACCGTCGCCTGTGCGCTGGCTGCCTCCAAACTCGGCATTCCCGTCGTTCACTTGGAGGCGGGCTTGCGAAGCCGTGACCGATGGATGCCCGAAGAACTCAACCGAATCGTCACGGACCACCTCGCTGACCTCCTCTGGACACCTTCGCCAGATGGGGATGAGAACCTTCTGGCCTCGGGTATCGAGGCTTCGAAAATTGTTCGCGTTGGCAACATCATGATCGACACCCTGGTGGCCATGAAACCAGAAGTTGAGCAAGCGGCCTTTTGCGACCAACTTCAACGTCATCATTCCCAGCACGCCGTGATCACCTTGCATCGCCCGAGCAACGTGGATGTGGAGGCAACCTTATCCAAACTCTTGGATGAGTTGTTGAAGGTGGCCAACACCATGGATTTGGTATGGCCGCTTCATCCACGAACCAAGCAACGCATTGTTGCTCTCGGCCGTTTGGACGAGCTGACCAACCACCCGTCCGTGCATCTCTTGGGCCCCCTGGGTTACATCGACTTCATGAACGCCGTCATGCACGCTCGATGTGTCATCACCGACAGCGGGGGCATCAGGAAGAAACAACTTGGCTGGGTGTGCCGTGCATCACCCTGCGTCCCAACACCGAGCGCCCCATCACCATCACCGAGGGAACCAACGTGCTCGCCACACCAGAAACACTTGATGAGGAATTGAACCGTGTTTTTTTGAACGAAGAACGGGTCGCTACATCCATAGAATTACTGGGATGGGAACACGGCAGAACGGTGCGTGGCCTCGCTTGAAGCGTTTCTAGAGGAGTGACCATGCGATGAATTCGGCGTTGAGGGACCGACAAGCGCTCAAGCGCCTCCGGAAAATGGAGCAATCCGCCTCTCTTCGTTTGGGCGAACACATCACCACTGCCATTGTCAAACCTTGGCGCCTTCCTTTTCTGCCCCTTTCTTTTCCACTTTTGTCACTTCGAATTGGTTTGGAACATCTCGGATTGATGGCCAAACCGGAAACGAGAGTGGAATGGGCTCGTGATGTCCCCGGCAAAGGATTGCTTGTCTTCGTTGACGGCTATTCTCCTTCGTACGTGAAAGGTGTGATGCAAGACCTCGTCGACGTGAACAAACTTCGAGACGATTTGGACATCACGGTGGTTTGTACGGGAAAATACCAATCGATCTTCGCAAAAACAGACTTTCCGGTTTTTGTTTTGCCAGAAAAAGTGGCTTTAGCAGGTGAACGGGTCGAAGATTGGGGCGTGTTGTTGGAGGAGCAAATCGGGGGCATCGCCTCATTTTTCCAGCCCGCCATGGTCCTGATCGTAGGACCGTATCCCCACCGAGCGTTGAAGAATCTCGTTCGTGCGAACCCATCGTTGCAACTGATTCACGACCAACGGCCAGCCAAAGCATCGAAGAAAAAAATGGCGAATCAGTTGTTCACGCATCTGTCCGGTGCATTGCGCTTGCGTGCAGACGACACCGTCCTTCCAGACACCGTTGAGGTACATCGAGTGGATGAGTTGGGGATGACATCATGGCTCTCCAGAACCGTCTCAAAACTTGATGAAACCAACTCGACCTCACAACCCTTCAATCAAGAAGCCTCGCAGAACTTGATCGAAGTTACGCGTTCTGCCGACCGAGACACCAGCCTCATCTCCAAACTCATTGACCAACTCAATGCAGAGCACGGCATTGAATCCACACATTCGTTGCTGATGTATACCCTCATCAATCTCGAACTCCACGACGAATCGTCCGATAAGAAGTACACACGGGATCTGTTTGTGGCGGCGCTGCGTTCCCTTGGACGAACCAACTTTGAGCACATGCTTGAACTCGCTGAATGGAGGTTGCATCGTTACCAAGACGAACGCGCAGCAAAAACCGTGATTCAACACCTCCGAAATGCAGATCGCGTTGAAGAGGCTGCCATTTATTTCCAATATGTCAAAGACGTCGATTGGAAGAATCGAGAGATACAAACCGTCACCAGCAAAATGTTGGCTCAATACGGGCTCGCTGGTCAGACAAACAAACAGTTCACCGAGATGGAACCGTTTGAAGTTGAAGCTGTTGTTCGTGCTGATTTAGAGGAAGGAGCATGTGCAACACTCAAGTTTGAGTTGAGTCGCCCGAAAGGAGGTCTGAAACGAAAGGTCAAGGTGCTTCTGAACATTTTGAAAGCAACAACGGAAATTCACAACCCCCTCCTTCATGACCTGTACTTAAACCACGGGTTGTTTGAACACGATTCGGTGTACCTCGCGAAACGGCTCAATGCAGCATTTTTGTTGTATGGTGATTCGTCATCTGCATTGAAAGCCATTCACCTTGGACCGATGGATGAATTGCAGGATGAGTTATTGAAGACCCAAACCATTGTTAAAAAATTGGAAGGAACATGGCTAGATGCTATTGGACCGATATCGTCCCCGCCTTCTTCTTCTCAAGCGAAAGGTCAAGAAATCCTCTATCTCGCTCACATGGCTCTGCCGTTTGAAAGTGCTGGATATTGCACTCGAACGCATGGACTACTAACCAACCTTCAGAAAATCAATGGGGATGTTTCCGTTCAAACCCGGCTTGGTTATCCCTTGGACAAAGGCAAACTACGCCACCTCTCGGAGAATGATGTTCAAGGACAATACGAAATCGACGGGCTGACTTACCGGGTCCATCCACCTTCAGAGGTGGGCATTGGTGATGCTGATGAAATTGCATACATTGAGCAAGCAGCACTTGCCTTGATTGAGCGGGCGCGCTCAACTCGTCCTGCGTTAATTCAGGCGGCTTCAAATCACGTGAACGGGGCCAAGGACTCACGGCAGCACGTGCATTGGACCTCCCGTTTGTGTACGAGGTGCGTGGGCTTTGGCACATGTCCAGGGTGGCCCGCCAACCTCATTTCTTGCATCATTCGGATTATTTAGCCATGGATGCAGCCGAGGTGGCGATCTGCCAAGAGGCCGATTTTGTTCTTGCCATTACCCACGCCGTGCGTCATTACTTGATTGACAAAGGAGTCGCTGAAGACCGTATTTTGGTGTTGCCGAACGGTGTTGATACAGAACGCTTTACATCGATTGATGCCGACGAAACACTCCGAGAAGAACTCGAGATCGGCGAGGGAATTGTCATTGGATATGTTGGTTCCTTTGTCAAATATGAGGGCCTTGATTTATTGGTGGAAGCCTTTGCAAAATTACGGGAACACCATTCAAGTGTCTATCTCTTGATGGTTGGAGACGGGGATGTCAGAAATGAACTTGAAGCCATGGTTGACCGACTGGATATTCGTGATGCTGTTCGCTTTATTGGACGTGTACCTCACGACGATGTCAATCGATACCACAGCATCATCGACATCGCACCTTTCCCGAGGACACCCGATATTGTATGCGAATTCATCAGTCCGTTGAAGCCCTTTGAGTCCATGGCCATGGGCCAAGTTGTGGTGGGCTCCGATGTGGCGGCGCTGCGCGAAATCATCACGGATGGAGAACACGGTCGTTTGTTCAAGAAAGGCGACAGTCACGACCTGTTCGAGGTGTTGTCAGCCTTGGTTTCAAATGCTGATGAGATGAATCGATTGAAAGAATCGGGACTTGAATGGGTTAAAGAACATCGTGATTGGAGCAAACTCGCATCCTATCTCAATGACGTCCACAACGCCATTTTAACAGAAGGTGAGCCACCCGAACTTTTAGGCTATGGGCAAGCATTGACGATTCTCAACGGAAAGGTTTCAACCGTCATTCAAGGAAAACCCGACCTCATGGTGATTATGGACGAGTTCTCAACCACGGCTCTTTCTGCAGATGCGAAACTCGTGCGTCCAACTCCAAAAAATTGGCAAGGTCTTCTCGATGAACATCGGATTGATATGTTGGTTGTTGAGTCCGCATGGGAAGGAAACGATGGCGCCTGGCATCACAAGGTTGGATGGTACAGTGAAGAGGAAATTGCAGATTTGAAACATCTCGTTGAAGCCTGCCGCTCTCGCAACATCCCCACCGTCTTTTACAACAAAGAAGACCCCGTCCACTTCAACCGCTTTTCAAAAACAAGTGCATTGTTTGACCATGTGTTCACCACTGATGAAGGGTGCATCAAGAGGTATGAAGCACTGGAAAATCTTCCATTCAATCTGTTGATTGGATTCAATTTGCAGCCCAACCCGATGTGCATCATCCCTACGATGTCATGTTCTCGGATCGAATGATATCGCCTTTGCTGGCACCTACTACGCAGGAAAATACCCCGAGCGGTGTGAAAAGATGGACATGCTCTTTGATGCGGCAGCGAATCACGGGCTGGTCATTTATGACCGCCAGTCTGATGGTGGGAATCCGCAATACGTGTTTCCAGAACGATTTTGCATCGCATGTGCGAAATAAACTCGAGTACCATGAGATGCTCCAAAAGCATAGAGAGCATCGGATTTTTCTTAACGTCAATTCAGTTGAGGATTCGTTAACGATGGCTGCTCGCCGAATATTTGAGATTCCAGCATCGGGAGCATGCCTTGTGAGCGGGCCAGGATTGGCCGTTCGCCAAGTTTTTGGAAACACCGTACCCATCATTCATTCAAGCGAACAAGCCAATGCGACCCTCGATGCCTTGATGGCGGATGAGGAATTCTTACGTTATACGATAAAGGCTTCACGCAGTATGTGCTTAAGCAACATCTCAACAATCATCGATTACAAAAAGATGCTAAATGCATCAAGTTTCCGACCCTTCAACGTCCTTCATCAGTCGCAGACACAGTCATCGTGAGCGACACATCAATGTCGATTCATGATATTTGTTTTGGTTTGCACGTCAAGAACTCGAATTCAGCCATCTCGTACTCCCTTCCGCCCCTTCAACCAAGGCTGAAGAACTCTGGTAAATCTGCTTCAGAATCGAGGATTGAAAATTACGTTTTGAATGAAGAAAGAACATTAGAAGAAACCAACCATACAGATTTACAATATTTTGGCTTTTGTCCACCATGGTCTTGAATCCTTTTTCGCTGAAATGGCCTCCTCACCAAAGACCGTTCATTTCTTCAAAATGGCGATTTGTTGGCAACGTGTCGGCAATTAACAGCAACAAATGAATTGATTTGGAATATTTCGTGTCACAAAATAAGAAGAGCATGTCCATCTCAACCATCTCTAATCACAACATTCACTTGAAGTCCCATCTACCGTTCTTATTGCGGGTCACGATCTTCAAGTTTGCAGTTCCAATCATTGAAGTGTTGGGGAAATGGGTATATGTGTTTGGTTGATAAGTGGGATAATCATAACAAATTCGACGCAGAAAAGTCTCGAAAACTTCTTGCACAAGGCTGACGCAGTTTGGTGTGAGTGGGCTCTGGGAATGTAAAGTGGTATTCCCATGTTATTGATGGAGGAAAACCTTTGTTCGTTCGATATCATCTTCAAGAGCGCGCGAGTTGGAATATCTAAATTCTGCAAAACAAGAAAACATAACCCATGTAACATTTGTCTGCGACTATTATCGTAAGAACTGCTATGATATTGGACAACTCCCTCAGAGTGTCCCTTCATCCAGTGATTCCCAATTTATAGAAAGAAAGGATACTCAGTAAGAAAAAAGAACGATAATTTTTCAATTGGTTTTGTTGGAATGGTTCCGAAGAGGAAAAGGTTAGATTTGGCAATAAATTTGCTTGAGTCTCTTCAAATGAAGGATTCAAGATATCAACTGAAAATTGTTGGAAAACACCCAGATGAATATCCTTGGCTCCAAAACAGGGAAGATGAAAAAATGTATTACGACTCAATCAAAATCGCTTGAGCCGAAATCCAATGTTGGCCTCAAAAATTGAATTTTTAGGATTTATTGATGATATTTGAATTTTATTCATCAGTGGGACACGTGATTTCTACGAGCGACTTTGAATCGTTCCATCTAACACTAGCCGATGGACCATCCTTAGGTTGTGCAGCACACACTCTCAAATGGGATGGTTCTGAAACCATCTACAATGATTTATGGTTGAATAACGACGTAGACTTGATGGCAAAAAGAATTCATGAACTAAATCTCTCCAATCAAACATCATTTCACGCCCATCAACAATTGATACACCTACATTCCTCAGATGCAAACTGAACGAATAGCCCTTTCAATTATCGAGGCCATTTCTGGAGGTGGGATCAGATGCATGAATATCTCTTCAACCGTTTCTCAAATCAAATCAAACGGGCTCAATACTTTTCAAAAATCAAACTTCCTTGACTATGTGTGGCAGCCTGCCAAACAATTTCATGCAAACACCCCCACACTCGTATACTTCGTAGGTTATGAAGGAAATATACCGAACATCGCTAATCAACAACTATCATGGAATGTCTTACAAATCTGCGGATTCTAACGGCCCTGAGGGCAAGGGTGCATGGTATTTTGGCACAAACGGTGATGATTACATCCTTCAATCAACCAAACAATTTCTCAGATGAGATGATACTATGCGGGATTGATAAATCGAAATGAGTTATTTTTTCTCCGGCAAAGGAATGGGAGGTCATGCTGCAATCTATATGGCGACGGAATTCAACGCCAAAGGCTGCTTAGCACACAATCCTACAACAAATCTTTCCGATTCAGACATATGTAAGGAGAAAAGCACAAATCACTTTTTGAACAAATTTTCTCGAACCAAACTAAAAACGATTATTGTAATCTAAAATCTAGATTAGTCGGAATCAGTACAAAATATCTATTACACATAATTTAGATCAAGATCAGACCTTTTCCAAGAACACATTGCTCCTATAGAAATTATGTCAATGATGTTCGATTCCAGCCAAAATACGATTTTGAAGAAATATTCAAATACTTTTCAAACCAATTATCGCCAAAACAGGAATTCCCATCGAACAATACAAAATTTAATTATTTTTTTGATGGCATTCAAGGTGTTGAAATAAATGTAAAATTGAGTTCACGGGAGGAGGTGTCATTTCGAAACAGATTTTTAACTTCACATTAGACCCATTCAATGATAGATCCTGGAGATTTTGGTTCCAAAATTTGTCTTGGCTCCCCGCTCATCTTGATGTTCTGAAGAAGAGGTCACTCAATATCAAGCAGACTATGTGGCGTCAAAATGGGTTGCGTTTATTCAAGATAAAAAAGCCAATCCTGAGTTTTTTTATCACGATCATTCATTAGCCTACAGAGCGGTCAATTTGATTGAATGTATGGATTTTTTTCAGATGAAATGAGAATCATCCTCATCCATCACTTGAACGAGATTGGAACTCTGCTTGTGTCTCCTTTAGAGGATAACGCCTTTCAAATCACGCTTTTGATCCAGGCAATAGCTCTCTGTTTTTGATTAGTGATTTTCTCAAGGCCAGTCCCTTCAGCCAGTTGAAATATATTAGCGGGCGACGAGCAGGAATCGATTATTCATTTACGATTGATGAGTTCATGGAAAATTCGTACACTATCACCATGGCATGACATCGAATATCATCAACTGCTACAAAGTACTCAAAATTAGTTCACATAAAATCATCCAAAATCATCGTCCAGCACCATGTGAAATCAATCCCTTATCTCGCTTGGATAATTCGGCCAGATGGAAAGTTCCTCCTTAGGTGATAGTGAAGAAAACAGGGAATGCATTTAAAGTAAAGATGGATATCTGAGATGAATTGTTTCCCACATGAGGGCGCTGATATTTTTTATGAAGGTTAGTGAATACGGCAATCAGAATTGCGA
>JAYQHX010000034.1:0-6233 GCA_038141355.1 Methanobacteriota archaeon
GGCAACACCGCAATGCATGCAGTGTTGTCCCTGTGTTGGTGTCAACGCTGAACAACCGCTGCAGGGACGATAGGCGTGCAATTCGAGCACGGCCTTTTGCTTGACCATCACCCATGCAACCCACGCATACGCCAAGGTGAGAACAAGGAACAGGCCAACAACGGCGCCCTCCCCAAGCTCGAGAAAGTGGACACCCAAAGCGAACGCCAGAAAGACACCGGCGGTGAAGACGTAAACGGGCCATTCGAGACGCATTGGAACAGATGCCCGTGGACGCTCCGATATTGAGACCTTGTGTCCCTGAGATGTCAGATCTTATCCTCATGGGTAGCGTTGTACATGGTCCACAGCAACCCCTTGCATGCAACGAATATGTTGATGAGGGTGTTATGGATAACCCCTTGGATATAATCGAATCATCTATCAATTTCAAGACAAGCCAAAGAAGATTTGAAGAATAATACCATTTAGGCCGAATTGATGCGTCTTTTTTTGGTCTTAGGGCAAAGTGAAATGTTGCTCCTCAGAGCAATTTTTTGCCATCCCTGGGACTCGGTAATTATGTTCTATGCTGATAAAAAAAACCTGGAAATATTTAGGGGAAAAAATCGTAAAGTGTGCTGGGGCGTTGAACAAACCAGTGCCACATATTGAATCCTCCGAAATCCCTCCGCTCGATCAAACTAACTCAATCTCCCAATTTGCTGACGCACTTAATTTGGATTCTATTGGCCAAACAATTGAGGTAAACAAGAACGACATGTTATTCTATTCTGGCACAGTGCTGCACCTAAGGTGTTTGAGCACGCTGCTTAAGTTTGAAACGATTTTGGCCTACGATAACTCTAGAGGATTCATTTCAATCGGCAATCCAGAAAAAGAGTTTGGCAACCTCAAACTAACCATGAAAATATTTCTTGAGACAAACAGTGCATCCATTGTTAATAAAACCAGGAAAAACGGTATGAATTCCATCTCACTTAGATCGGTAGGTGGTAAATGGAAAACCAAATCTAAACACATCGACAAGATAGAATACTCCGATGATGTATTGTATGCGTTTTTTGGAAGAAGGTCCCATCAAGTACCCAAAGGAAAATAATTTTAAACGATTGTCATCTTTTAAAACTCAATTTTGGGCATTATACTGTTGCCCATCGTAATCTCACCTCCCGAGATTGAAGGATTAATCCGATCTGGATACACCCCCGTTTTTGAGGAGGAAGAAGAATGAGGCGTAGAGTTCTCGCCATTGTTTCACCTCCCGGTGAACGGGACATTATTCCCCAATCTAGAGCGATTCAGGCTCATCAACCTGATGAAATTGTTCTGTTGAAAACATACTTTCCAGGAAAGACTCCATTCAAGACTTCTAATCGCCTAAATAAGTGGATCAATGGTTCAGAAGACTTGATGAATACATACAGTGATTTGTTTGAATTTATTGACTTACCACGTACTCCTCCGTTGGGCTTTGTACAAAGAATAGGCGCCGGCCCCCCACATGTGGTTGAGATTGATGTTCCTGTTGATGATTTGTTCAATGTTCTTCAAGAATTGGAAATCAAATATGAAAACAGTGATTTTAGATTCGATATATTGCCAGGGTCCAAGCGAGTACTCACGCCTGTTTTGCTCTCAAAATCACTCCAAAATACAAAGATCACATATTCATTGGAGGAAGGAGGTTTTTTGATACTTCATCATGACGGAGAAATCCAGTCTGAATCAGGCCCATATGTCTCCCTTATTGATCGATTTTGGTTAACTGGCATACCGGTTTATGCCGAAAACAATGGCACATCAATTTGAAATTCTCCAAAATGTACTCCGCAATACTAGCCGCACAGTCAATAGAATTTCGTACCTCAAAGGATGAGGAGCGAGAAGCCAAACGAAAAAAGCGCCCCCACCAAGAAGGTTGGTAGATTTACCATTGAACATGCGAAATAAATCAGCACGCCGACAATTTATACAATCAGGAGGAAGAATTGAAATTTCATCCCAGGATATTGTGAACTATCAGTTCGAGGATGTATCTTGGGAGGTTCAAACCGAGGAGCACGATTTTAAGCTTGGGAATGACATTGAACTCATCGCAGCAAATGAAATATTGAATCACTGGGAAGATGTTGTTGAAATCTATCAGGGGGTAAGTTTTCTATCTCCTACCAAGGATGAATTGAAGCGGCAAATCCAGGGACTTATACAAAGAGATTTTGATAGTTATGAACAAAATCCTAACAAAATTCATACTGCCGGAAAATTCCTAGAACGTTGTGAACGCCTTGTGTGTACATACCCGGTGAACCCAATGATTTTCCGTTAGAAGAGTTGTTTGAGGCAGAAATCAACTATCTTTCTTCGCTTACACACTCAGGATTGGTGCAACATCTTTGGATGATGAGATCTGCCGAGGTTGATGTTTTGACCCTCGGAGAATTTGGTGTATCAATGTTTGATGTCAAGCAGGCAATCTGAGTGATGAACAATTTACAACGAAAAAAGCGCAACACAGTTGGCACAAAACATTGTTATCAGGGAAGAAGAAAAAGATGGATTGTAAATTCGACCTCGCCTTTCGAACATCCGAAAGTGATCCCGCATGACCCAATTGGCTGATGGAAGAGATGTTATCAGATCCTCGAATCGGTTTCAGTGGAGACCAACGAAACAAAATCTCAATCTTCTAAAAACGATTACCGAGAAAGAACTCCTAAACAAGGGGGCAAAAAAACTTACAGCACAAAACTGGAGCAGATGAGAAAACGTTGAGACAATTCTTCCTTCCCCGATCTCTTTAATGAAAATCCTACACACCCAAACAAGTCAAAGAAACAAAAAAGAATGATTCAGGTAGTCAATGAAAATGATACAACCGAGGATGCAATTCACAAAATAGGTAAAGCATTGGTTGAGGGAATCGAAACGCCCTGCTCCACATGGGGGAAAGCGGCCTCCATCATTAGTAGAGTAATTTCACCAGAAGAAAAATCACGCTCTTTTCGGAAGTAAGAAGTTTACGTTGGAAAAGGCCAAGTTGCACCTCTGTGATTATGTTGTCATATCTAATGAGGGGACAGAAGTAGTTGTTCGACCCAATAATAGCTCAAAAAATATAAACACAAACACTGAATGATTTTACATTCTCTACGGGTTGATTTTAGGTCTGATTAATCGTATGTGCACTTTGTTCTATTTTCCGAAAGTTTTCGTATAGAGTGTCCCCTTGGATTCTTTACTAGTATAATCCTAATATCGAAGCGTAGTGTATACAAGGTCCCCCTCGTAGTTCTATACGACGACATGGGTACCGACGGTGATGTATCGTCGCTAAAGGGTCCCCTTGTGTATGCCTACTCATTTTCCGAGTTTTTTCTTCATGCCCTTGAACAATTTCTTGGCCGATTTGTTGACCTTCTTTGCCGTAGTTTTTGCCTTCTTCTCGACAGCATCTGCGACATTCTGTATGGATGTTGCAATCGTTTCATCAATGACATCAATCAATGAATAACTTGAACCACTCAGAAGTTCAAGGAAACTAAAATTGGATTCATCTTCCTCCGAATAAGATTCCATGACTTGGATGACCTCTTCGGGTTTGGATTCCTTCATCTGTTCAAGTTGTTGAACCTCTTTCTCAACATCCGTTTCATTCAGTTGTGGATCTTCAGCAGCGACTATCGTTCTTTGCTGACGATAATGGTTGAAGAAAGGCGCGATACTCAGCGTCTGATATCTCTCGCTTCCTTGTAAGAGATTTTCCATTTGCGTGGAACCTTGCATAGCATTTCTCGACGGTGTGCGAGAAGTTCTTCCACAACGAGTGCAAGATTTCTTCTTACTCGCTCTTGGTTTCTGTGGAGAGGTTTTGGTTGTCCTTTGACGCCTACCACGAGCATTGATTTTGTTCTCCAAAGCGTTTGATTTCTGCTTCCGTCATGTTCACTTTTGTCCATGAACCGCCACGGACGTTTCTGACACCGTATTTCTTCATCATTTGAATGGTGATTTTGTTTTCATCGGAATCATTCATGTCCTTGTGAAATGCGAACAAATCCTTGACTTCGTGCTTCTGTGTCCACTTTGCACCTGAACCAGTCTTGTGCTGATTGAACCGCTGAAAAGTATGGTCTGTTTTGCCAACATAGAATTTGTTGCCCTGCAATTCGAGGACATAGATGTTGACCATACGAAGCCGTATGAATGGCGTCATTCAAACCTTGTGCAATTCAAAGCCATCTGTGCCAAGGCTTTTTCCCCATCCTGCTGGATTTGGGAACCTTCGCCTTCGCTCATGGAATGGATTGTCCTTGACCTTGATGACGCTTCCAGCAGACCATTTCCCACCTCGCTTGCCCGTGAGCCCCTCTCTGTTGAGTTGTCGTGCTACTGCCGTTGCTGACATGCCGTTTTTGTCAATCTGCCAAACCATGTAGTCAATCACATGTTGTTCATTCCAATTCGGGGTGAGATCCCCGAACTCGGTTTCATCCCAACCGTAGATGGATTGTGTGAACTTCTTGTTCATGGCTTTGAGTTGGTCCATGCTCTCCTGGGTTCGCTCGGAGATGAGTCCTCGCTCCATCTCCGCCATCGCTGCTACAATCGTCAGAAACAGCATTCCTACGGCCGTGGTGGTATCAATCGCCTGTCCACCCATGTCCACCACGTGAAGGTCAATGTCCGCTGCGTTAAGTTCGTCTATCGTGTTGAGCATGTCTGAAGTGACCCGAAACAATCGGTCAATCTTTATGGCCATGAGGTGCTGATACTCACCCGAAGCAAGCATTCGCTTCAATCGTCCACCCACAGGTCGCTCCCATAACGGAATACCACCACTCACCCCCTTCTCAATGAGAATGTCGCTCTCATCAAGCGGAATGCCCCTAAATCGGGCATAGTCCAATATCCGTCTTTTCTGTGCGTCTAAACTCACGCCTTCGTTCACTTGTCTTTGGGATGAAACCCGAATGTATGCAATCGCTTTTTTCTCTGTTATCGCTGTTCTTAGTAGTTAACATTCCCGAACATCGTGTTCCTTTCCTACTTAATACATCTCATGAGCATGATTACACGGGTTTGCACTCACAAGTTCTAATCATTATCTTTCCAGTGGTACCCGTCCGGGCCATATTTTCTTCAGCACATCCCTCACATATCTGTTCGGAGAGCCACCCCCACATCTCGCTTTGCCAGAAAATGTTTCACCGCATATCTGACAAGATATTCCATAAGAGTAATAAAAAATCATCTTCATCGGTCTTAGGCATGTAACTTCTAGGTAAAACCTGCATATAAATTATTTTAATATTGCATATAATCTAGGTTCAGACTCACAAGACTTGTTGTCGATTGAATCTTAATGTACTGCCATTTACCATAAATGTGAGCGGCCCAATAAGTCCTGATGGTACTCAAATTTGGAACGGGTTTTCATGGGTTCCTTTGAATCAAAACCAAATGTACCAACAGGGTTTGAATCCCAATTTACACAACATGCATAGAGTTGTTACTGTCCCCAAGAAATCCAGTAACGCTGCAGTGTTTATTATCGTAGGACTTTTCTGTCTGACAGTAATATCTGCATCAATAATTTACGTAATCGATTCAAGCGGTGATGATTCAAGAAACAAGGTTGTAACGGTTTCAGAATTTATCGTGGTTGAAGATTTCCTTTACTCGGAACAGGGGGAAATTACAATTTGTAACGAAGTTGGAGATGTCAAACCTAAATCACACATTGCTTGCGAGGTGAACATGATCGTGATTCTTCTATCGAAATTTCATTTTCCTTAGAATCAAACAATCAAACTGTAAATTTTCTGACAATGGAAGTTGAAGAATATCAAAAAATTCCTAAACGGGGAGGACTCAGAGTATATAGGGCGATTAAGCGAACTCGACACAACTAATTTTAGTTTGGATAGTTACCTAACCCCTGGAGATTATGTGTTTTTTGTACACAATTATTGAGGTTCAGACTCACAAGAGTTAGTCCAACTTTTCGATATCATCCATGTTCCATTCACCAGTGAGAAAATTCACGGACACATAGGTTTCTCTCACAAGTGAATAAGTGGTTTGCTTATGTTCACGAGGGGTTATGCTAAACACCCTTGTACACAACATGTCTATTCACAAGGGTTCACAGTGGGCCGTGTTGAACGCTAGGGTTGTGTTCACGGGCGTTCACAAGGGCCTCCTTGTGCATGAAGCGACTGAGGGCCCGA
>JAYQHX010000035.1:0-13606 GCA_038141355.1 Methanobacteriota archaeon
AAGTTCTAGGTGCTCGTACCGGAAAACAGTCTACATATTGACGCCATTCAAAAATAGGGAGGGATACTGAGGTTAACATGGACTTCACGCATTTTGAGAAAATTTTTGCGAAGGAAGTGAAAGGAAAGCAATTTTTGCGAGAATCAGTTTGATTTAGGAAGATACCACATAACGCATACGATGGACTTGCTGATTTGATGTTCCTCAACAAAATTCCACTATCTCCACGTTGGAGGATGTTAAATGGTATTCCAACTAAACAGATCGATTAGATTATTCGTGCTCTCCAATCCCTTTTGACTTATTGGTTACCATTGAAACAACACGGACAATACCAATAAACACTGCGACTCCCAAGATGATGAAACCGGTGACAAATGCCATCAGGTTGCTTGGTGCATCTCCAGGGTCACCGATGTATACTCGAGTCGGGTCTGCAGGATCGTATCGAACTTCGAGCAGGTCACCAGATAGTTCAGAGAGAATCTCCTCTACCGAACCTTCGGGACGTTCTGATGCGTTCTTGTTGTCCTCAGAGGATGCCTCGCGCCAAAGGCATCGATACAAAACCAGAGCGATTCGTTAGAAGCAAACTCACAGTGGTACCACCATGTATCGTATTCATCATCATCGAAATAGCAATTCCAATATGGCTCATCGTTTGGTTCACTTTGCCACTTGCATTCAGTACTGTAAACTTCCCAAGGATCGTCGTATCGCTCATCGAAGTATTGCCTAGGGAAATCGTTGCCTTCGTACTCCCACAACTCGGAAGGCTGCAGAACAGGGATTCGGCATCGGACCACTTGTGCTGTGTTGATCCCCCCAATGGCGAAGATACTATGATCTGGTAGACAAGCAAGATTCGTTTGAATAAGTGTTCCGTCCTCAACCTCCGGACCGCAAGAGTAGTTTCCATCATCAAGTAAGGCACAGTTAAGCATTAGATTTGCCGTGAAAAAGTCCTCATAACATGTGCTTTCATCTCCGCAACTCACCTCCTCAGTCCATACTTCAATTTCTGAATCAATATGCACTAAAGTGGTTGGCCATGACATCGCTTCATTCGCATAATCTGTAGATCCAATCTCTTGAACGAAAGCATGTCCAAGACTATTCCACAAGATGAAAGAAAGAACTACAAGAGTCACTATCCCTCTAATCGCATTAACAGCAATATGCGATGGCTCTACTGGAGAGGAGGATTCCTCATTGGAATGGTGTACCAAATCGTTCAACGATGGTTGGGATTGTTCCAGAGCAGGTTCTTCTTGTTTCGATTCTTGTACGAGTACCTCTTCTTCCTCGGGGTTTTCCCAGAAAGCCTCTCCAATCATGAGCCTAGCAGCCATTCTCGAGATTTGAAATTTGTGCCGGGATACTATCTGCAAATACCATGGTCTATAGAGATTTGATTTTTTTTTTGATCATGTAGTTCTTGATGAATTTTCCTTCACAAAATGAAAAAATGATAATTTTATGTATGAGGATATGTAACAAAAGTTATGTCGAAGGTGACCGTTTTTACAATCGTTCTGTTGTTAATTACCGTCTCATCTTACGGATTATATTTCAAGAGGAATGGTCATTTAAGTACTCCAGAAGACATAAAATCCTTCTTTGATAAAAATGATGAAACTGGTGACAATGATGATAGTGATGATACGAATGGCACCAAAAACAATGATGAAGAATTTGACGACATAATAAAAATCGGTTTCATGAACCCGCTCACAGGGCCGGTTGAACAATACGCTGCTGGATTCACCTACGGTGCTGAAGAAGCAATTAACGACCTCAATGAAATATACACTGACAGTGGCTATACCTTCGAACTTGTCGAAGTTGACTCTGGTTGTGACGGTACAGCAGCAGAAGCAGCAGCAGGGGCCCTCGTTGACAATGGTGTTTGGGCAAGCGGCGGTGCAGCATGTTCCGAGGCATCAATGGGAGCCAATGCAGTTCTCTCCGCTGCAGGTGTTCCGATGATCTCCTATGCATCGAACAACCCAATTCTAAGCAATGTTAGTGATTACCCCGATTTCTTTAGGATCGTTCCAAGTGAAGGCCTGCAAGCCTATGCAGTAGCAGACATGATGGAAAGCATGGGTGTTACTAGCCCAGCAATTCTTTATGCAAACTTCAACGACGAACGCCTCACCCTTCTTGCTGACGCCATCGAAAAAGCGTGGGGAACAGATAATGTCTGCCAAAAAGTTGGTTACCAAGACCTTTACGCCACCAGCGAAATTACACAAATTGCAGATGCTGGTTGTGACGCGATTTTCATCGCAACCTTAATGCATGATGTTCCATTCCTTCTTGAAGAAATTGATAATCAAGAACTCGATGTTATGCTCTTCAAAAATAACGGTGAAGCAATTGACGATATTTATTATTCACTCAACGAAGATACTAATGTTGACGGTTTGTATAACATAGAAAGTCGCACAGCAACTTCCTATGGTGACTTTGAAGAACGATATAACGGTTCAGGGGTTGAAGGCATCAAGCAATACGTCCTCACATCCTATGACTCAATCATGATTCTTGGACATGCAGCATTTAATTTTCACAATGCTCAATGCGAAACTAAAACCAATTGCATCTTTGCAATTGGTAACAATTACGAAGGGTCTAGTGGCCTTCACACCTTTTTGGAAAACGGTGATGTAGGGGGACCAGGATATGACATTTGTTATTTTACGGCAAGTAATGTATCGAATATTTTCTATGAATGTAATCAGTATTGGACACTTGAAGATGGAATTCAATCTCTCCTTGAAGATGAAGAGTGCGATACACCTACACCTTACAGTTCATCAACAACAACGCAGTTTGAGCTTTTGGAGGAAGACATGCTCTATACGGGAGTAAATGCATCAATCATTCCATCGATGACAGAGGGGACTACCTCTACGTCTTATACCTCTATGGCGGAGGTGGAGATGCATCAAAATCCGAATTAAGGGTGTGCTATAATCATACACCATTTCAATCAATTATCAAAGGTGTATCTGATTCAGAAGAGATTTGGAGAACGAAGATTGGTAGAGACCCTCTCTCAATGTTTGAATTTAATGAATTAGGCTGGGTTGAAGAATCGCAAGCCAAAACAACATCAAGTGTATATGTTACTCTTGATTCCAAATGGGGCACAGATAAAGATACCTACTTGCATTGGATGTTTTTTTCAGATCGACCCATTGAATTTAGTTTTGATCACCCAGGAACCGATAATTTCGGAGAATTCAGAGTTGATGAATACATTGTTTCAAATTGAAAATCTGTAAGAAAAATGTACTGATTTTATGATCTATTTTTGTCAAAGTCATCACTCCCCCGAATCCAAATTTTATCTCAAAATTTTCAAGTCTAATATTAAACGCAGTACACTTTTTTGATGTTGTGCTCGTACCGGGATACTATCTGCAAATACCGTGGTATGAAGTCAATTATCTCTGGTTCCAGTCGGTAACAACAGAGTCTTGAATATAATTCCGATTTGGACCCTGCTGTGTTTGAGTATTGTGGATGTGGATAGTTGGATTAGCTGAGTTGTGGTTTGTTGAATTAATTTGAGCAACTCCAATAGGCTGAAGAGTTTGATTAGAATTAACGTTCGATGCATTTGATTTATTAATTTCAAATTTGTAGGTTGCATGAAATTTTGCGAGAAGCGATGGTTTTGCGAATTTTGAAGCGATTTCCATTGCTTCCCGGTATTCCCCCATTGCTTCCAACGCAACTGCCCTTTCCATTTTCGACCTTCGTTTTAGAAAATATATCAAAACAATAATCCAAACAGGAGATGAAAAGATACTTGTGATAATAAGTACCAATGGATCCCTATTACCTACTATTAAATCTATGACGCCTGCAATGATGCCAACGACAATTAATACAGCCAAGTGTATGATAACTAAAATGAATCGGTCTTTTGATTCATCTAACAATTCTTGTAAAACAAGATAGTTTCTCACAAACTTCGCAAATTATAACTGAATAATAATCTTTCTTTTTCCAAACCGGGAAACTATCTGTAAATACCATGGTATTTAGTTCGCATTCTGCGACACCCAATTGTTTCGTCTGTACACATTCACATGAGGATATAGTTCGAACAGGGCAAATAGCATCATCTTTCATCCATTCATTGACAAAGGAATCATTAAGTCATCAATGGTTCAAGAACCGTGCATGAACAACCAAGCCAATGCGGCTTTTTTTGCCCTGATGATGCTGACCATGTCCCTTGCTGGATGTTTTGGTGGCGATGGGAACGAACAAAATGATGGAAACGAAACTCCGGTCGAGACACTGGACGACTGGCAGGTCCATTTTGCGAATGCCGCATCTGACCTTCCAGAGTGCACCGAGAACCGAATCGGCTGGCTCTACTATGTGAGTGAAGACCAGAATTTCCGAGGTTGCATGTCCTTTGGTTGGGAATTGATCGATGTCACTGGTCCTTCTGGGGATGATGGGGCGGACGGTACAAACGGTGCGGATGGTCAAGACGGAGCCGATGGAACAGATGGCGTCTCTACCCTCATCAATGCCGTAAATTCAACGTCATGCCTCAACGGTGGAACCACCTTCGAGATCGGCAGCGACGACAACGCCGACGGTGTTCTTAGCGTGGCTGAAGTCAAAGTGACAGTGGACATCTGCAACGGTGCACAGGGGCCTGAAGGTCCCCAAGGGCCAGCAGGTGTCGATGGAGCAAACGGAACTGACGGTCAAGACGGTGCAACTGGGGCTACTGGTCCTCAAGGGCCAGCCGGTGCGGACGGAACCAACGGAACTGACGGTCAAGATGGTGTGGATGGACAAGACGGTGCAGATGGTGCACAGGGCCCACAAGGCCAGCCGGTGCCGATGGTGCTGACGGATTGAACACACTGGTGTCCACAACGACTGAGGCAGCAGGGTCAAACTGTGCCAATGGAGGTATTCGCATTGACGTTGGCGTGGATGACGACGACGACGGGGTGCTGGCCTCAAGTGAAATCGACCAAACACAATACGTCTGTGATGGTGGCTCATCAAGTTCGACCCTGTTGACCACCACCTCAACGCCGCCGACAAGCATGGGGTGTGATGCAGGTGGGCGGATCATCGCTCAAGGCCTGGACAACGGTGACGGTGGTGGCACCTCAGCCAACGGCCAACTGGAATCAGGTGAGGTGGATTCGACGACGACCTACTGTTCTCGATTTTTTGCAGATGATGCCCACTTCCACATGGTCAAGGATATTTACAGCGGAAGTAGCAGCAGTTCTCCCGATTACCTCACAGCCGTTGGTAGCACCTCTATTTCCAAGCCAACGACGGTACCAACGGAGAGGAATTGTGGAAGAGCGATGGAACCGCCTCAGGCACGGTGATGGTCAAGGATATCAACAGCGGAAGTAGCACCAGTTTTCCTGATTACCTCACAGCCGTTGGTAGCACCCTCTATTTCCGAGCCTACGACGGAACCAACGGATATGAATTGTGGAAGAGCGATGGAACCTCCGCAGGCACGGTGATGGTCAAGGATATCAACAGCGGAAGTGGCAGCAGTTATCCCTCCTACCTCACAGCCGTTGGTAGCACCTCTATTTCCGAGCCAATGACGGAACCAACGGAGTCGAATTGTGGAAGAGCGATGGAACCGCCTCAGGCACGGTGATGGTCAAGGATATCCGCAGCGGAAGTAGCGGCAGTAGTCCCGCCTACCTCACAGCCGTTGGTAGCACCCTCTATTTCCGAGCCTACGACGGAACCAACGGAGTCGAATTGTGGAAGAGCGATGGAACCGCCTCAGGCACGGTGATGGTCAAGGATATCAAAAACGGAAGTTACAGCAGCAGTCCCTTATACCTCACAGCCGTCGGCACCGCCCTCTATTTCCGAGCCAGCGACGGAACCAACGGAGAGGAATTGTGGAAGAGCTATGGAACCGCCTCTAGCACGGTGATGGTCAAGGATATCTACAGCGGAAGTAGCACCAGTAATCCCTATTACCTCACAGCCGTTGGTAGCACCCTCTATTTCCAAGCCACCGACGGAACCAACGGAGTCGAATTGTGGAAGAGCGATGGAACGTCCTCGGGCACGGTGATGGTCAAGGATATCTACAGCGGAAGTAGCAGCAGTTCTCCCGATTACCTCACAGCTGTTGGTAGCACCTCTATTTCCAAGCCACCGACGGAACCAACGGAATCGAATTGTGGAAGAGCGATGGAACCTCCGCAGGCACGGTGATGGTCAAGGATATCTTCAGCGGAAGTGGCAGCAGTTATCCCTCCCACCTCACAGCCCTTGGTACCACCCTCTATTTCCGAGCCAACAACGGAATCAACGGAATGGAATTGTGGAAGAGTGATGGAACTGCCTCAGGTACGGTGATGGTCAAGGATATCTACAGTGGAAGTACCATCAGATCTCCCTACTACTTCACAGCCGTTGGCAACACCCTCTATTTCACTGCCACCGACGGAACCAACGGATATGAATTGTGGACAAACCGAGTGGTGTACACCGAAGTCACCTACTCGTGAAATCCGTTTGAAGGATGAAGTCCAACCTTCTGTTTTACCTCATCCACCAAGTAGAAAACGAGCTCTCCAAAATCACTGGAAATCTTTCCTTTGGCATTACAAATTTTCTATAGAATGGTGCTCGTACCGGGATACTATCTGTAAATACCGTGGTATTTCAGATCAATATCCATTATCGATGAACCATTGGTGAATTGGCATTCCTATTTCTCTTTGAATTCGGACAGCTTCTGTGAAGTATCTGTGCCCTTCATCCATGTTTCGATTTAGGAGAAGGATTCCGAGATTAATCAGTGATTCAGCCTCGCCTTGTCGGTCGCCAATCTCTCTCCTGATAGCCAGACTCTCTCGCTGCAACAGTTCCGCCTCAGTAAGATCGCCTCGTGTTCGTGCGATGAGTCCGAGGTTGTTCAGTGATTGTGCCTCATCTTTCCGGTGGCCAATCTCTCATGATTGCCAGACCTTCTCGGTACAACCGTTCCGCCTGGGCAAGGTCACCTCGGTTTTGAGCGATGACTCCGAGGTTGCCCAGTGAAGCCGCCTCACCAAGTCGGTCGCCCATCTCTCTCCGGATGACAAGACTCTCTCGCTGCAACAGTTCCGCATCAGCAACGTCACCTCGTATTTCTGCGATGAGTCCGAGGTTGTTCAGTGATTGTGCCTCACCTTGCCGGTCACCAATCTCTCTCATGATAGCCAGACTCTCTCGATGCAACCGTTCAGCCTCCGCAAGGTCGCCTCGTGTTTCTGCGATGACTCCGAGGTTGCCTAGTGAATACGCCTCCCACCATGTCGGTCTCCAATCTCTTTTTTGATAGCCAGACTCTCTCGCTGCAACCGTTCAGCCTCCGCAAGGTCGCCTCGTGTTTGTGCGATGTTTCCCAGATTGTTCAATGAACCCGCCTCACCATATCGGTTGCCAATCTCTCTCATGATAGCCATACACTCTCGATGGAATCGTTCCGCCTCAGCAAGGTCGCCTCGTGTATTTGCGATGATTCCGAGGTTGCCCAATGAAGCCGCCTCACCTTGTCGGTTGCCAATCTCTCTCGATAGCCAGACACTCTCGATACAACCGTTCCGTCTGGGCAAGGTCGCCTCGTGTTTCCGCAATGAGTCCGATGCCATTCAGTGAAGCCGCCTCACCTCTCGGTCGCCATTTTTCCTGAATGTTTCCAAAGCCCGTTGATAATGTTGTTGAGCAGAATGCGTTCTTCCTGCAAGTTTCGCTGCATTTCCAAGGGTAATTTCTGTCCATGGGTCAATCTCAATACCGTGACCTGTTAGTTGTTCAGACAGATCCAAGACTTGTTCGACATCTTTTTCTTGAGCGGGTGTGAGTTCTGCTGGAGAGGATTGTCCTGAGAATCCGAGCCTTTCGAGAGCCTGAACCATGGCGTTTGCAATATCTTCTGCATTGTTCTGAGTGATGTTAATATCTCCTTGAACATGGCTATCACCAATCTTTACATTCGCATTTTGGATTGATGATTGCGAATCGGGTTGTGGCTGAGCAGTATTGCAATTCGGACAGAATTTCCAGGTTGCTTGAACTTCGAATGCACACTCGACAAAATGGCATCTTATCCCTCAAATTTCACTCAAACTTGCCTAGTACAAAACAACATTGTTTTACAACCATCGACATTACTTAATCTTTAAAAAAATTTGGAAATTTGTATCCATTTATTTGATTGCTTTTGAGTTAAAGTTTGTTTATTAAGTATTTATTAATCAACAATGGGTTTTAAATGTAGAATGCAGATGGATAATCATGGGGAGAATGAGGAAATACCAAATCTCTGTAGGACTTAGTAGTGATTTAATCGATATAATTGAAAAAAAAATGGAGGAAGGAAATCATTCATCTAGAAGCGAGTTTATTGAAAAGATAATAAGAGAAAAAAATTGATGACAAGATGTATTCAATGTGCGGCAATAGAAAAATTACACCAAGGGTTTTAGAATAGATTATGAAATTCCAAAATCGATTTCCGAGGCTGAAGAAATAATTGAAAGAAAGAAGCGCAGAGCACCAGAATTAATTTTTTTAAGAATTATAGAAAATATGGTTTTAGAAAGTAACACTGGATTCGCAAACTTGGAAATAGTTATTGATGAAGCAAAATCAAAATTTGGATTCGACGAAGAATATTCATTATTACACATTCATAAATTAGCTAAAGCAGGACGTCTATATACTCCGTCGGAAAATATCATCGGTTTAGCTTGAAAAATCGATTGTTATGTCAAACTATAGTTGAAATCAAATCTTTTATTTACTGTTGACATTGAGAATTAATTCCCGCAGTGGCCAAGCGGAAGAACTACAACATGGGCCAAGGAAGTGAAAAATTGGAAGAAATTTCAGAGAAACAATATCAAACAAAAAAGCGAACAAAATGTGAAAATTAACTGGTTTGGGTTGCCGAAAACCGATTGAAAAGAAGCCAGCATTCACACAATTTTTCTCAAGTGAAATTGTAAAAGTAGGTAAGACATTATCCAAACATCTCAATGGTGGAAAATGTTTGAAAGCAGTTGTTTATGTGTCAAGTCCAAGCCAAATACTGAAAATTTTGGATGAGAATCCTTCGATGAATTTTGAATTAGTAATGGGGCATCAAAGAGTGCATGATTTCAAATCAGAACTAACTCCTGATGTTGTTGAAAAACTAATTGAATACCGTGCAAATCATCGATTGAAATTGTTCGTTTCAGACCAGGTACATTATCACTCAAAACTTTATATTTGCGAATTTGATAATTCTGTAAAATTAATCAATGGGTCGGCCAATTTAACAAAAACAGGAGCTGGAATCAAAGGTACCCAATGGAACCACATTTGGATCATGGAAATTACAGGTGATTTTGAAGCATCAGAAGATTATCAAACTGAGATAGAACATTATGAAGTGTACAAATCAAAAACAACCGAATTCTTTGGTGATTTTTGCAGATGCGTTTGAACAAATACCTGAGGAAAATAGAATCAAGGTCATTGAAAATTGGATCGCATCGGGGGATATCTATGGTTTGCCGGAGGATGCCCAAGTTTTGGAAGTCACACGTTTAGTTATCGATGAAGTGATGTCGCCAGAATTAGATGCATCCCAAACCGTTGTTACAATTCTTCCCGAAGCATCAAAAAATGCTATCAACAAATTTCAATCAAATTATACTTCATTCGGTGTTACTATTGAAAATGAGGGGCAGATATCTGTGCCAATTGCTAGTTATCTAAACCATAAGAATAGAGAATTTCCAATGATGGTTGCAAATTTCGAAAACAAAACTGTTCAGTTGGGTTGGGATGGAAGGAATATATCTCGGACTGCATCGGATGTGGATAAGAATGAAATCAACAAATCATTAGAGCAATTTGAATCATTTATTCAGAGTGTAGATTTTGCTGAACCAGAATTTCCCGACCTAGCAAAAACCTCAGTTGCAGGAGGCTGCAATTTACATTTTATCCAGTCTTTTTCATCACATGTACATGAAGCAAAGGAGAGAGATCTTTGGAATTACCGAAGAACGTGGACCTAGAATCTTACATTTGTATGGAGGAACAAGCAATGGAAAATCTAAATTGCTTACATATTGTTCTCTTTTACTAACTGGAAAAAGAGATTGTTCAACCCCTGGATGGAGACATGTTTTCCGATTCTCGAGTTACTGGGCTTCGTAGCTGGCAATCGGTGTTTCCAATGATGTGGGACGATCTCACGAATGATAAATGGAATCAACAGGCGGAAAAAGTAATCAAGACTCATTGGGATAAAGCTTAGGTGGAATCAGAGTATTGTCCACAACTCATTTTGACATCCAATCGTCAATGCCCAAGAGGCCCACTCCAGACTCGAGTTAAAGAGATTCATCTATCGACAACCTATCAACGAACAACTGAATCTAGAGTTGCACTTTGCATCACATCTAAGATGTAAAAATCGTTTGTTTGAATATTTTTCAAAATTGTATTTTGATATGTTTGAAAAATTAGAATATGATGATGATGAAGCTTATGTTGCAAGAGCTACTATGAAAAAATTATATGATGTATGTGGGCGAAAAAAGCCGACATGGATGCCTTTTGAAAAACCATTGGAAGACATTTGCAAGCCAACTGCAGTACACCTGCTTAAAGCAATAATTGATGGCAGTTGTAGTATGATTCGGACAACCGATGAGATTGTACTTGAGTTCGATCAAAACTTTCAGTGGTTTGAATTGAAACCTTATTTGGATGGTATTCCTAACGAATTTGAATTAGATCGTAAAGGTTTGAAAGTATTCATTAGGCGGCCAGATCGATTTATTCCGTGGCTAAGGAATGCTACTCGCTGGATTGGGCAAAGGAAGATTCAAGAAAGGTTCGAAAGTTGATAAAATGAATATAGTAACAAAATACCATGGTAAATGGAGATCCGAAAACCCTGTTTTTGTCACCAGATTGATATGGTGGAAGCCTTTCACATGCTCGATGTTTAGAAAACAGCATAAAATCAGCCAAATACCATGGTATTTTTTGATACCATTTGAACAAAGAAAAACTAAGCCTTGTTTGGTTTACCAAACCAAAACCATGTTTTGACAGGAAATGTCAAACAATGGCAACCGAATTTTTGACAAATCGTGTCAATTCTTGAACCTTTCCAACTAAAGTTGTTGGATTTTCAAAGGGTCGTACAAAGGGTTGAAAATTTTGAATTCCGAAGGTGAACATTTTGAGTGATCCAAAGTATTCACCCAAGATTGAACGAACACAGGCGATGGTTTGGCAAATCCTGACAAAAGTTTCTCTGTATATCCGTGCACCTGGTTCTTCAGAAAGAGAGAAATTTGGTCACATAGCAGGCCGTAGACTCATCCTTCCTGACGAATCCAACTCTGCTGGCTATATGTTCACATATGATGAATGGATAATGCTGTCAAGATTGGCGGGACACTATCATTTGAGAATTGAGCAACATGATTTCCATCATGCCATAATGCAAATCTCAGGTGCCATTAGCAAGACTAGACGTTCAAGAAGAAAATTTTCACAATTCATTGAGATGGATTCAAAATCAAAACCAAGAAGACAAAAAGATCAACAGCGGATTGATGAACTTGAACAACAACTCATTCATGCAAAAAAGGAAACAAACCAACTCAACCGAAAACTTGCAACTCTTCCAGGGTACAATCGCCGATCTCTACGCTAGGTTATGGTGAACAAGCACTGCCACCGACCGACCTGTATGCCATTTCAATATTGAGGAAAGTGTTTGATTCTGGTGGCAGTATTACGTATAAAACTGATGAAGAGGGTGACTCATGGTTGCACATCGATTTGCTCTGTACGAAATTGTCAGAAGACCTGCTGCATGGACTGAATCGCAAGATACAGCAAAAGATGCCTTAGAATTTGCAAAGTGAGAGTTCGCTTACTTAGTATGCATAACGATGATGTTGATTCTCAAAGTCCATACTACAAACAAAAGTGGCAAGTAATTTTGATTTGACTTTTTTGAATTTCAAAATTATTAAGGCAGATATGCCTCACTTGGAACTATGGATCGCGGAGATGTGGGAAGCCCGTCCAATCCGATTGGTCCACATGCCCGTTTTGTTCATGTGAAATCTCCAAGGTTCCAGAAAAATTGTGTTTTCTGATAATGTTGTCATGGGAGATTTCAAAGTTAACGATCTTGATGATATCACTAAAGCAGTAGGGCAAAAATTCAATCTGCAAGAATTGCAATTCAATGTTCTGTCATCATTGCTTGTTCTGTTTGTAAAGAGCTTTCATTGCGATATTTGCAAATCAGATTTACCAGATTTAAAGAGTCAGGCGAAGACTTTGCCTACCATGTCATGATAAAGAATTAGTAAGAATTTTGTTTGAGTCTAAACTAAAACAAAAAAATATCATCAAAGAAAATTAAATTAAATGGGGAGTTTTTGATAAGATTAAAGACGAATTAAAAAATCAAAAAAACTAATCATTGAGTATGAATCGGTATCAGAGGAGATTACCAAATTAAAACGGCTGAATCAAGATTAGGAGAAAGAATTCCCAGAACTCTACCAGGAATTATCAACAAAAGAAACACAATTAAAGAATCAAAAACCTATTGGACAGGTTTTCAGAGAGGTGGATGTAGAAAACAATAAAGCAAAGTATAAACAAAAATTTTGATCCCTTGGCAGAGCAGATTGCAGGAGGTTGGGCTTTATTTCTTAAGGCAATATTGCTGTTTTGTAAGTGTAGATCAAGCATCTTGATGAATATAGCGCAGATAATCTTCAATGATCTGCCTGGGAGAATCCGCTGATTGGATTCGATGACCTGTTAGATGGAGAAAAAAATTGTGATAATAGATGGGATGAAGAAGAAGGAGGATGGTTTGTTAAATTTAAAGTAAAGAAGCGTGGAACAGGAGGCTTGGATTATGCTTGGGGTTGGTGGATTGGATTTGGATGTGTCTTTTATACTTATTGTATTGCCTTTATCGATTGTTATAGGAGATGCCTTGGCTGATCAAGATATGTCAGCTGCAACAAAAAAGTATAATCAGTATATGATAACAACAGGTGATGTATATCTTCGTGAACTTAGCTCACTTCAAAGGTTTAGTAATTAGGCAGACAAGTGCTTGCGACAAAATTAGAGATGAAATTTCGGATTGCGAAAAAATAATCCAGATCATTTCATATGATGACGAAGGAGAAATTTCGAGTTTCAGACTTTAACATTCGCAGCCGTACATTTTAATTTTGGCAAAATCGATGTTATTCAATCCATTCAAAACTGTACGAGAAACAAGAACAACATTAGGAATGAATTTCATCAAATAATAAAATCATTTAGAACTTTAGAACATGAATATAATGATATTTTTGCCAGAGAGTTTTAAAGTTAGAACCGAACATAGTACTTCCAGATATCGTGAAATTAACAAAAGAAATGGACGCCGTGAAAAAAGAATGACAAAATAAATGGATAATTCAGTAGATTACTTGTGTTGAACTACGATAACAGTCACAAATGATATTCCATTTTGGGTGGTCAT
>JAYQHX010000036.1:0-3446 GCA_038141355.1 Methanobacteriota archaeon
TTGTATATGCGGGCATACACAAGGGCCCCCCTTGTGTAATTGTTTAATCTGTTCTGAGAATGGAAGCGTTTGTTACCGCTCTTTTAGAGATTCCATTAAATTAGCTTAATCCTACTGTCCTGAAAAGCAAATTTTTCTCTAGGATACGTTTATATTCAAAATCAATGAATTTGACACTATGCCTGACTTTGAACTTGAACTCTATGACAACAAAATTTTGGAGATGCCATTACCCCAGTTCAGGATTTAGTGGAGGAGTCTATTTAGTCTCAACATTTTATACAGACATCAACCAATTTAATCGTCAGCTGATACCCATCGAGGCAAATGTACGAAAGCCACAGGACAATACTGTAGCAAACGCAATGAAGCAGACAATAGCCGACCAAGACCTCCAGACACGATTTTGGGCATACAATGGAGGGTTAGTCATCATTGCGGAACTGTACGAAGCGAGGTAACAAGTGATCCTAAATTTACCACCACCTGGCTATGGGCTTTTGAACGGAGGGCACACTCAATTAGCAATCAAAAATGCATTGAGGGATAGCGCAGCAACCGATACGTTGGTACGTGTTGGTGATGTCTGGCGAATTCACTCCGGACGAAATCGCAGCGGTTGCTGAAGCAAGAAATACGAGTAAAAATGTCAAATCAATGTCCGTTGCTTGGAAACAGGGATTGTTCAACGAGCTAAAAGGGTCGTTGTCGCAAGAGGTAGCGGATTTGATTGATTGGACCGAGAACATGGTTGCGGAGCGTAATGATGGTAGTATCGCAGCCTGTGACGCTTCAAAATTAATTGCTACTTTGATGTTATTTGATATTGGCAACTTTCCGGCTGATCAACCTCCTGTCAAATATGTCACAGGGCCTGCTAGCGCGTTTACTGAATGGAGAGAGCATACCGACAAGTACAAATTTTTGAATGTTGTAGCCTCCAAAGTCATAGAATTAAGTGAGGAGATACTGTCGAATTTTTACATAGATCCTGCGACTGAGGATTACTAAATCTTCGGTTCAATCAAAAACCAGTATTTTCGGACCAGCGTGTTCCTCCTACGCCATTTTTGGGATATGAGAGGGAAAGGAAGATGGATACTGGTATTCTAAAGCCAATTTTAGGCTCGTTTAGGACATTACTTGAACTGGATGAAGCCAATCGAACAATCAGGTGGAAAGCCGACCCAATCGAAACTTGGAGGCAAGCCAAAGGTGACATAATGGCTAGAGTAAGATGGAATTACTAGTCACCAAAGTGTGTATGAATTTAGGAGAAATCAGCTAATATGGACAACCATCGCATTAACAATCGATGCAAATAAGCACAGCGGTTAGTCCAACAGTTCGTTACTGGTGGTATAATCCCGAAAGCACGACTTGTCTAAAAAAGATAAGTTGTTAATCCTCAATAGAGATGATTATTCCTGCGTTTTTTGTGGTTTTCCACCGGCGAGGACACAATTCTTGAAATTGCACATATAAGACCCGTAGAAGATTATGGTACAGATGAGGGAAGTAATTTCTTTGTCTCTTTGTCCTAATTGCCACAGATTGATGGACAGAATAAACCTAATCTGTATCTCGCCAAAAAACTGTTCTATTTTGGTTAGAGAGGATCGCATCTCCATGAAGATTATTTTTCCCAATGTCGAAGCGAACATGTAGCGAAACATATTCAAATGGGAAATATAATGCATAGATTCAGAATTTGGATTGGAGAGTAAAGTGAGTAAATGGATAGCATGGATTCTTGAGGGCTCATCCATAACACCCTTGTAAACATTACAAACGAATACATGGGTTTGCAGTGGGTCATATACAACGCTACCCTTGTTGCCGTATACGCATTGAAGGGAACCCCTTGTGTACAAATCTGACCTATTCCGCCACCAATTAAAATATCATAAACCAGTCCTTACAATATGGGCCAACAACTCAGTTCCCCAAGCGGGGGCAGGCCGCAGAAGGTCTTTCAACTAGATTTTGATAATCCTATGATAGAAGAAAAGCATGAGAAAGGCATCTACATTTTGAGGTCATACTCCTCAGAGGTTGAATCTCGCATCAAAGGTGAGTTCAGCAGTTGGGAAGTTTTCTTCATATCATCCAAGGATGATTTCAATGAAAGAAGGCAATATTGTTCTCCTCAAGCAGTGTTTATCCATTCCTTGGAGGAGGGCCGTTGAAAGAATTTCAAATTTCAATTATCAACCTGATGTACCATGCCATAGATGAACGATTAATTCTTCCAAATGTATACATCGAAGGTGCGGGAGATCGAGTTTTAACGAAGGATTTTGGAGAAGAAAGTTCCATACATAACACAATCAAATTTATCAGAAGTTCAATACCTTCCAGCGTCTAAATTAATTACAAAAACCCTTTGAAATCTGTACGACTTATTGAGTTAATAATCAGTTTAGGAGCGAATTCAAGGGTTTCTCCATAACACCCTTTGAATCACCTTTGCCTATCCACATGGCCTTGCAGTGGGCTCTATTCGTCCCTACCGTTGTGGACATATACGGATACATCGGGGGCCCTTGAGTATGAACGCTATCCGTTGAGTGTTTTCATTTTACAATATTGAGGAATTAGATTAAATACAGACTCTCCCGAGTATCTTCTCATGGAGATTGAGGAAGAACTAGGTGAACAAGAAAATTCGCAAGAGGTAGTCAACGAATTTTATCTCAATGAAGTTCAGCAACCAACAGGGACCTCCGAATACATTTCATTTTTGGGATATGTATTTATTGGGATTGGCGTAATTGATTTCCTATTGTCATTCACAGGGACAAATATCACCTTCTTCCTTGGCTTCATCTCCACTTTCACACCAATAATTTTTGGTGCCATTGGCGGAGCATTAATCTCTCAAAAAGATGAAATAGATTTCTTTGAGATTGAAAGATTTTCAGAATCAAATAAAGCGAAGGCGACTTATGCAGGTACCATTGTTGTTGCACTAATGTTAGTTGGCGTATTCGGCGCCCTCTCAAATTTCTCAAAATGCAGATATCGTTGGCGAATGGTATGGTCCTTATGACAAAATAGAATTCCAATCAGATGGAGATGTTGTTCATACAACTTCTACAGATTTTTCGATCATTGGATGGAGAGTTGATGGAAATGATTTATTTCTAGAATGGTCCGATGAAAGAGGATACGAGTATTTTTACAAATATCAAATTTCAGAGGAATTTTTGTTTATTGCCCCTTATGCAGAGGCAAATGATGGAACAGTATTAGGAGACGAATGTTGGGTTATGTCGAGCGATAAAGATGGAGAAAATGAAAATTATTGGAACGATGTTAATCTCAGCCCACCTGAATGGTGTGATATTTAGTAATATACAAGTAAACATGATTTGTTTATGTGGGTGTATCCCAAACTCCCTTGTACACACTCAGTTTGTTAACATGGGTTTGCAGCCCGTCCT
>JAYQHX010000037.1:0-7854 GCA_038141355.1 Methanobacteriota archaeon
GTATAGTGTAGTGGCCATCATGAAGGACTCTCATTCCTTCGACCGGGTTCAAATCCCGGTACCAGCACCAAATACCATGGTATGTATTATGAACCGTTGACTTCGTTGCAAAAAACATGCCTTCAGCAGACCCAAAATCTCAAGTTAACATTCGCTTCAATTCCCCCGAAGAGAAGCAGGAATACATGGCTATGGTCAAAGACCAGCACGGTACAAGTTTCGCAAAGTGGGCTGCCGAACTCGTTCGAGAACACTTCCGAGAGGGATCTATGGATTCACCTCGCGTTTTGGAACTCAAGGAACGTTTGGAAGCCATTGAGGAAGAAAGACAAAGGTTGGAAGCAGAAAATCTGTATCTTCGTAGACTGAGTGAAGCGAACGCCCGAGAAATCAAGGACATCAGGGGACGAATCTACGGTGAGCCCAAAACCTACTCCAGCGATTTGTTTAGTATGATGTATTCGTGGTTTTCCGAACATCAAACCACAACTCGTAAGGATCTTGAACCATCTCGTGGATTCGATTAAGGTACCGAATTTGATTGAAGAAATGAAGGCGATTGAGAAGATTCTCCTCGCACAGGGCATCATCATCATCGAAAACGGAGAGATTCGAAGTACGGTGGTGAATTCGTGATTTCGCAAGAGAACAGCAGCACAATCACATCTGCCTTGCAAGATTTGAGATTGCAGGGTAAGGCGGAATCGACGATTGCATCGTATCGAAGTGACCTCAACAAGTGCGGCACATCACTGACGAATCTAGGTTTGACGTTCCATGAACTAACAAAACGAAATCTCACTCAACTCTTGGAGTCTGTGAAAGTGAATGCATCTGGCCACGAACTTTCACCGGGTCGGTTAAGTGGTGTGTTTTCCGCACTTTCTGCACTGATGGAATACCTCGTCTTCAATGATGAAATCGAAGCCAATCCGGTTCCTTCCTTTCGAAAACGGTATCTGACTCCCTACAAACGCAGCCGGGGCGTGGAGATACCACGATTTTGTCCGACAACAGAACAAGTGAGGCAAGTGATCAGTCTCGCCCCCAATTCACGGGACAAAGCCATCCACATGCTGTTTGCGAAGACTGGACTCCGAAAGAAGGAACTCCGCGCCCTGGATGTTGAAGATATCGACCTCGTTGAGAAATTCGTGATGGCCAAACCAACGGCTAAGCGGACAGGTCGTAAGCTTCCCCTCGACGATGAATGTTGCAGGTTCCTTGCCGAATGGCTTCATGACAGACGGTTCTACAAGAACGCCTCAACCGAACCTGCATTGTTTATCGGGATTCTCGGAGAACGTATTGGAAGGAAACAAACTTGGTAGCCTCATCACTCGAGATGGGCTTGGTGCAGGTCTTCACGATCCTGAAGCCAATGCACGCCAAGTTGACAGAAAATTCACCCCGCATGTCTACCGACACTACCTGACAACAACACTGAGAGAGAACAATTGCTCAGAGCGTGTCATTAGGTATATCCGCGGTGATGCCGAGCAATCAATTGTAGATAGATACGACCACCTAAAGTGGGCCACGATTAGGGACGATTTCACCCAGGCTATCAAACAGGTCTTTGACAAGGGATGTGACTAAAGTCGCTATTTCACAGCAGGGCACCATCTACTGGCATTCTGTTTAATTCCTCCTGAATGCCAAATGGGTGGCTGCGTGGGCAATCATCACAGACGGCCACCAGATATCCTTTATTCTCATACTGCCATTCAGGTTTTGTCTCGAAACTTTGCGAGACAGCGACTATCACTCTTGTCCCTTCATTTGAACAGGTTCGCCAGCGATTCGCATTGTCGATGTATTTCGCTTTACATTTACCCAAGCCAGCAATGTTTCTACTTTCGTTGAAATTTCTCAGATGTGTGGAGTAATCTCCGCACTCTTCGCACTCAGTATAAATCTGAAAATGTGTCATGAAAATAAACTAGCGACTAAATCTATAATTCTTTACACAATTGTAGGTCAAACAATAATTCCCACTTTTGCTCATAGAATGGGCTCATTGAATCTGTACCGTTGTCATGCATACTCAGAAGTCGAAGTCGTACGTTACCCCAGTCCATGGCTTCCTTTCGCGTCATTTTGAGATTTGGTCCATGCAGCAGGGCGACCGTGGCTGCTGAAGTTGCCTTCTAGGAGATCAATCATCAGGTACTCAACGCCCTCATCGTTCGTCTCGAGATACACTGCTACAGAGTCGAAGATCTTCCGGAGAAAGGAAATGGCATTGATGTCAGTCGGCGGGTTCGCTCTGTTTCCATAACCCACAGTAGCTAGGTCTAGTCTTGCTCCTTCAAATTGTGAAATCTGTCTCTTCTGCCGGTTGTTAATCTTCTTCATCTCAACCAACTCCTTGCGAAGTTCCGCTAGTTCTTGTTGCTCCTTGGTTCGCTTTCGCTTGATCTTGAATCCAGCTCGAATGAACTCTGAGAAACGCTTGGCGACCCTCCTGGTCTTCTTGATTGACCGAGCAATCGTTGTGATGACATTATGGAAGTCGGTCTCTTCAATGCGCAAATGGTAATGTTTGCCAATCTTCACAGCGTCCATCCACTCTTCGTGGGTGAATACGTAACCAGCGCAGTTGGATTCGTCTGGAAGGATGAGTTTTCGACCAACAATTCGTCCAAATTTCTCTCTGTCAGAAGAACCTGGGGAACGGATGTAGAGTGAAACATCCTTGTCAGGGTTTGCCAAACCGGCTTTCTGTGTGCGTTCCACCTTGTCGGAGAAGCGAGGTTCACTCATTCAACCAACTCCTTGATTCAGAGAATTTGGTAGAATTGTTCTCAACCCTTTGCAGACCCTTGCACCCATGGGTGAATTTATCGGGTTTGGCAAGGATTGCCAAAAATGTCGTTGACAAGGTTTGGATTTGTCCAGTCATTTCCGGACAAGGCCAAGGCAAGTCCAAGCCGATGCTTGCCAATTCAGTCGTTCTTGAGCTGCAAAAATACCATGGTAAATCACCTGCATATGCTGTGTCTCTATTCATCGGGGCAAACAACGGTCTGTAGGATATGAATTCTCTTGTCTATTTTCAATTTTTGTCGAAGAATATACCTAGGTATCGATTATAAACCGTGAATAACGACGGAAGCCGTGGACAAAGTCAAAGATTTTGCCGAGGTATTGACCCCGGCTTGGTTAGTAGAAAGTATGCTGAACCAAGTTCCACAAGAAGCCGTGCGATATGACTCAAAGATATTGGAAACCGCTTGCGGAGATGGTAATTTCCTTATCCAAATTGTGGAAAAGAGGATTGGGGCTGCAAAAAAATGCACAAATCAGATCGATTCAATTTAGAGCAGACGGTCATATTGTCCATCATGTCAATTTACGGAATCGAACTCCAAGCTGAAAATGTTGAGAAATGCCACCATCGAATTAGACAACTCGTAAAACAGAAAATGCGGGCAAAGGCAGGTGATGACTTTTGAGGGGAGTGGAATATGTACTTTCAAAGAACATAGTTCAAGGAGACGCGTTGACAATGAAATTCGCTGATGGGACAGACATAATTCTCCGGAATGGAGTTATATCGGCATGGAAAGTTCAATCGGAGAGATTTTCATTTCCCGGTTTGATTCACGATAAAAGAAGGGAAGATTATCCCTCAGGCTGTGAAATCTACCCGCCCATGCGAATCAGTGAGTTGAGTAATCATGAGTAATTTAGTTAGCTTTCAGATGAAAATGCACAACCCCGACATTCTGGACTGCATAGCCAGCTTGTCAACAGACGAGGTTGCCACACCTCCAGAATTTGTATCGGAAGTTCTTTGACCGGCTTACTGAAGATTACTGGATTCATGGCAGCAATATTTGGGAAGATGAGAATCTCACTTTCTTTGACCCCGCAACGAAAACCGGAGTTTTTTTGAGAGATTGTAAAGAGGCTTATCGATGGTTTAGGAAGAAAAAATTCCGGACTTACAACAGCGGGTCGATCATATCCTTTCCAATCAAATTTTGGCCTTGGTATTACTCGTTTGACCGCATTAATGAGTAGACGAACAGTCTACTGCTCCAAAAAATGCAAATGGCCATCATTCAATATCAATTAATTTCGATGACGAACAAGGAAATATCTTTATTCTCAAGGACGGAGCACGAATGGAACAAGTCAGGAAAAAAATGCGAATTCTGTGGCGTGGGGATAGGCAGCTTCGGCAACCGTGAGGTTAGAAACCCATGCTTACGAATTTATTCACAAGCATACCAAAGACCTTAAGCGTCATTTGAAAGAGAGATTTAGAACTGATATGGAATTCGATGTGATTATTGGGAACCCCCTATCAAATCAAGCCAGAGGGGTACTAGGGACAAGCCAATTTACAACCTGTTTGTTGGAGCAGGCAAAACCCTGAACCTAGATTCATCGTTATGGTCATTCCAAGTAGATGGTATACGAGTGGACTTGGGTTAACAGATTTCAGAAACGATATGCTCACTGACAAGCGTATGCTTTCATTGACAACGTACCCTATATCAAAAGAAGTATTCCCCGCAGTTGAGGTAAAAGGCGGCATTTGCTATTTCACTTGGTCACGAGATCACGAAGGACAGTGCGAGATGTCTGAGATTCGGGGAAGTGACAAATGGGACCTATCCATCGAACTTTGGACGAGACACATTTGCTAGATGGAAGTTTGATTCTTGTCCAAGATGTAGTTGGATTGGGAATTCTACAAAAAGTACGAGAGCATCACGAAGATTCGATTACAACAATTATGAGAGGTGACAAAACCTACGGGCACAAATTTACATCAAATCTCTCTGGCTTTGCTGACGGGGAGATCAGTCAGTCTCCAACGAAAGAGCACAACTGCGCGGTTCACCATATCGTGAAACTAGAGCGAAAAATCAGCTACATCAATGACTCTCATGTAGAAAACAACAGGAGTGACATTCATGAATGGAAAGTTTGATCCCCTTCGGCGGGTTCAGATGGCGGCTCTGAAACTTCCCGATTATGTATTAGGAAACCCTTTATTGCCGCCCCAGATTCTGTCTGCTCCCAGACATACTTACCATTCATCGTGGAAGGAGAAGAGCAAGCAAAAATCTGTTATTTCTTACATCAAAACAAGATTTTTCCGATACCTAGTTTCCGCTTGTAAAAAACACACAACATGGCTCTCTGAGATTCTACTCATTTGTCCCATCCAGGATTTCACGATGCTCCAAGATGATCAAAAACTATTCGAGAAATATAGTCTAACTGAAGAAGAGATTGATCATATAACAAACTCGAATATCCGAACTGGAGTGAACAAAGTGTCGCTTAATCTTCGTAGGGAAATAATCCCCGAGAAGTCAGAAAACGCGTCCGAAAATATACGCTTATTCTATTGAAAGCAAGCCTGGCCAGCTGAAGATAGGTCGCACGGATAGAAACGCTGACGTGCGAATTAGCGAACAAACAAAGACCATTGCAATTGATTACAACCTTGAAGTTGTCCATTCAGCGTTAAAAATCGATGGAACCTTCATGTCAGACGGCGATGATGAGCCTGATTACGGGAAATGGAACGGAAAAAGGCCAAGAATGAATGGATGTACTGCACTAAAGAAGATGTTATCTCAGCCATCAAAGAACTCCAACTGGGAAAAAAAAATTCACTCACCCCCGGATAAATGACTTCCATCTTCGCCAAGAGCAATCCTTCGCAATCGAGAAAACAATTCAATACTTTTCAAAAATGGCTGAGGATCGACCCCAGGTGCCCCGAGATTTTTGTGGAATGCGAAAATGAGATTTGGGAAAACATTCACTGCGTACAAACCGATGTGATGGAGATGAAGTGCAGGAAGGTACTGGTTGTAACATTCAAACCCGCAGTACAGGATTCATGGAAAAAGGACCTCGAATCCCACGAGATTTCTCTGATTGGAATTTCTTTTCTAAAGAAGACAAATTGAAAACTGCACAACCTGAGTCGGATAGATAAAACATATTTTGGGTCATTTCAAAGATCTCCTGGGTAAGGATAGAGATACAGGGATATCAAATCTAAGAACGAGTGGATCCACAACAGATTGGGACTTGATCATTTTCGACGAGTACCATTTTGGTGCATGGCGTGAAACGGTTTCAGAAATATTCGAAGGAGAGGAAGACTCTAACAGAAAAAAGAGATGAAATCCGAATACAATGACAACGTAGATATTTTCCATGAAAATATGGACCTGTTCAATGAATCTGAAAGCAATTTCCTTCCAATCAACGGTAGATTTTACTCTATCTGTCAGGAACTCCCTTCCGAGCTCTAGCAAGCGGCGAGTTCGTCGATGACCAAATCTTCATTGGACATACACTGATGAACAACGGATGAAGAAAGAATTTTCATCACAATTCCCAGAGGAATGGAATCCATATGCTGCCCTTCCTGAATTAAGGCTATTGGACTTACAAAATGCCTGACGAGATCGTGAGTGTTGCCAACATGGGAGAATTCAATGAATTTGACCTTAATACATTCTTCTCCACCCTCCAAGAAGATGACGGAACTCATAAATTCAAATTCAAGAGTGGACGTCCAAAATGGTTGAACATCATGCGTGGAACTCACAACCCCTACTCAATTGGCTGCCTCAAGGAAGGTGGAAGGCCTCCATTCCCGTACTCAGATGAGGATCTTCTTCCCCACACTAATCACTCATTTTGGTTTCTACCCAACGTGGGAGCATGTAAGGCGATGAGCAATCTCCTTGCAGAGCCACAGAATACATTCGGGGCACGAGTACCAAGTTGTTGTTGCAGCAGGGGTAGAAGCAGGTATCGGGATTAACGCACTACCTCCTGTGCGGGAAGGCAATTAGTGAATCTGAAAAGACAATCACGCTTTCTTGCGCAAAACTCACCACCGGTGTCACGATTCCTCAGTGGAGTTCTATATTGATGCTTAGAAACCTGTCAACACCTGAAACATACTTCCAAGCGGCTTTTAGAGTCCAGTCACCTTGGTCTTATCGAACACCAGACGGGAAGGTGGTGTAGTAGAAGAAATTTGAAACCTGTATGTTTCATTTTTGATTTTGCTCCTACAAGGGCACTCCAACAGATTACTGAATATGGTTGGGCAAACTTTCACCAAACAAGTCCGACCCAGAGGACGTAATTGAAGAATTAGTTTCATTCTTGCCGGTCTTGGCATATGATGGTCGAATGCTCCCCTTAAAGACTGAGATATTTTTGGATTATGCATCTGCGGGCACCTCAGCCAAATTGCTGTCGAGAAAATGGCAGTCTGCGCTCTTAGTTCATGTTGCTGATAATGACATACTTCAAAGGATATTGAACAACAAGAAAGCAATGGATGCAATGCTTATGATCGAAGGTTTTGAACTTTAGAAAGCAAGATTTTGAAATCCTGATTAATCAAAAAAGTCAATCCATAAAGGATGTGAAAAGAGAACGAAAAGGGAACCTATCCAAATCAGAGAAGAAAGAGATATCCCAGAAGAAAAGAAGCTCAAGAAGCAAAGAAGAGACATACAGGAAAAACTGATAAAATTTGCAACAAGAATACCAGCCTTCATGTATTTGACAGATTTTAGAGAAAAATACAATCAAAGATGTGATTCAGAAGCCCGAACCTGACTTGTTTAGGGAGTGTGACAGGACTGACTGCTGATGACTTCGATTTGCTTGTGTCCCTAGGAGTCTTCAATTCATCTCATATGAACCTCAAGCCATATTTGATTTCGTGAAGATCGGAGGATTCCTCGTTATCTTACAGGACTAGAATCTCATGATAAACCTGCATCATGGGGTTGTATGATACTGTATTGCAGCCATTTAATTGAATGGTACTATGGTATTTGCAGATAG
>JAYQHX010000038.1:0-10462 GCA_038141355.1 Methanobacteriota archaeon
GCGTGGCAGGATTCGAACCCGCGAATCCGTCACAAGAACCAAGGAACATTCTCATCATGATTGGAAAGTTAGCTTCCATCTTGATTGAATATGAACATAGCACTGGAGTGCAGGCTTTTCTTGGTTCACTCGCCCATCTGTCCACGGAAGGTGATGAGGAATGACATCGTCGCATTTTGTCAAAAAACTACCCCGTTCACAATGGAATTGGCAAGAAGAGGATGGCTTTGGCACATTATACGTCAACAATGTTGTAGCGATGATGACATCTTCACTTCTTTGGCAATTCAACATCAGAAATTCAATGGTGTCTCCACTAAGACTCGGCCAGACGTTGATTGGATGGGAATTTCTCCCACTTTGGTTATATAAAGGGCATCTGTTTATTGGTTCAAGTGGAATTTGGCGGCGGACATCATCAAAGCAGGTGCTCGGGTTAAGCCACGCTATGATGTAAAGGAACAGTGGTGGTGGAATTCTCGACCCATTTCTCCATGGTTATATGGAACAAATGGACCGAGTGATGCTTGGACTAAAACAACAGCATGAGACTAACTGGGCTGGTTTATCAATAACTGCACGTGAGGAGAAAAACAATTCGCACGTGGCATTAAAGTTCGAGATAATCGATACATTCCACAGTGGGTCAAGATTCAAGTTGTCCTACGAGACAAGGGGAAATGTGTGTATTGTGGTGAAAGTAATGTCAAATTACTGGAGTTTGATCATCAAAGCTTGGTCAAAAGGTGGAACATCGAAAGACCCGCTAAACATTTGTCTCGGTTGTAAAACATGCAACCGAAAGAAGAGTGACAAAGATTGGGGGTGGTGATGTTGTCAAAGCGAATCGTTGGCCCCTCACCCCCAGACCCAAATTGGGACAGGCTTGACTTACGAGGTGTGAATTCATCTAGGCATGCATGGGGATATCTTTCACCAGATGATACAATGATTGTGAGTGACACCGGTCGAGTATACATTCTTGTTGAATCATCGATGATAGAACACAATGTAGAACAAAAATATGCAAGGGTTCGACTCACATCGAAGATGTTTCGAGTTTTGCAACGTTGCCTTCGATGGTCAAAAATTGTAAGGCAGATGTTCGATTTTGAGCAGAATGAAATAGAGAAGACCACGAATGACGAACCAAATTTGAAGATGAAACCACCAAAGCGATTTGAAGATTGAATATTCTCGAATGGGTTGAATTCACATCGCATTTACTGCAGGAAAAATAGACGAATTTAGAGCAAAAAATCTACGATTTTTGACCAATCTAATCGTTGTACTGCGAGCCTAAAAATCCGAATCCTTATAAAGACCGCGTCAAACCAAGCAATCCAATTAGTTCCATCGTTTAATCGCCATAAGCAGTTTCCTCCAGATTTTTTCACCGCAATATTATTGAAGAATCCTAGAAAATGAAAGATTCGGGGGGTTACGACCGCTCGGCTTCGTTCGGATTCACCGATAAAAAAGAATTCAAAAGGAAGTGAAAAATATGAAGATAAAACTTGAAAAGAAAATCAAGCAAATAAAACGAACAATAGCGTAAATCACGCAGATGTTTGAAAGACATAGGAGAATTTGTGTGGTGCCCGCCAATTTTGAATTTGTATTTCAAATCGGGCCTTGTAATTGTCGATGGGTCTGGTGGGCCCGTCGGTGATCCCCCGACCCTGCTCGAAGAACCGAGTGTGTCGGGGGGCACACTTCAATGAGCCGAGTGTGACGCGGATAATTTAATTCCACGTAGTGCCTGTTTAGGCTCAGTTTCGCAAGACTAAATTGTCCGCGCCATGCTTGGTCATGAGGTGATATCATGATTGATATTCATGATAGTGCGAAAGCCTTCTTCTCCAGCAAGAAAGGCTATGCCCCACAAATCGAAGAATCTGCCAAGGTCATCGAGGACGCTTGGTTGGAAACCACTCGTTTGTTTTACTCAGAAGAGAATAAGAATGGATGGTGCTGAATCATGTAACAGGCATCCTTGACCAATCGTTTTTCAGTTCCGTTTTCGGCCCGGATAATTGCAGCCAAATTGTTCTGTTCACGAAGTTGGAGGCTTGGGAATTCACTAAATCAAGCTTGGGGATTTGTTCAAGAGATTCGTGAATGCATGCATTATCCCATGTGCAGAACTATCAGCAGCTCGAGAAATCTACGGATCTGCGAAATGCGTTCTTCAATGGTCCATTCACACAGAATCCGACCATGATGTCATTCAATATTTCCATTCGAAGTCGTCTCGTTTGAACAACTCGTACTTGTTCGGAACTACCTTCGGAAAGTCCTGAATCACATCAAACTGATGTTCTGCGGAGGGAAATGAGTGATGGCTTGGAGAGACCATTACCATCGTCAATGCAAGTGGTGTAAGGCATATCATCCTCGGATTGTGCGATGATGACGTTTCAATTGAGCATAGAATTTTCCACCGCCTCGACCACGGTATTGGCCTATTCACGACTGCCCGAGTCGGTACCAATTCTAGATTGACTTCGATTTTTTTGAATTGTAATTGTTTTTTACTGCAATATTTTTCGAGGTCAAGCATCGAAAAGTCCATTCTGCTTTGTCGATTATCAGTCAATACGGCGTTAAAAATCAAACCAATTGGTTCATAGATTTTGAAGGATGAATGTTTCATCAATATGCCCTCCTGATTTTCGGAATCTGGTTCCAGTGGTTCTTGAAAGCCTAAACCATTCGTCGTAGTAGTAGTCTTGTTCTAAGCTCAACATGTTTTCAACAAACTCAATAGAAACGCTTGACGAAGGGAATGCATTTGAATTTTCACTTGACTCTGCTAGTTTGAGCAGCATGTCAAGTTGATCGTTTCGACAGAAAGCATACGCATTTTGCTTAGCCTCGTTAAAATCTGATGATTGCCAACATTCTATCTCCCTTCGAATCGTAACAAGATTTTTGAATGTATAATGGAGCTTTTGCTAATCCATGGCCTGGAGATTACTCCTTTTTTACTTAAATTATAGCAGTATGATTTGATTTTGACAATGCTTTCTATGTATGTGTCACATGAGATAGTCCATCAATCATTTCCTTGAGCAAATATCGTTGCGTATCGAAATCATTATTATCATACAGGCGATTGAATTTTTCAATTCTAACGACCAAATCTCTGCATCTTTGAATCTCAGGAACGAATCCTTCTTCGATTAATCTAGACATATCTGGGTAGCATGGCATTGCAAGAATATATCTTAATTGGTGTGCACTTGCCTCAAGGAATGATAACAATTCATCATACAATGACTCATAATCTTCAAAATATGCATTTATTTTTTCCAAATGGCCATCACCTTTGTGGTAGGAAAAGTACCTCAAATTGAAATGCTTATCTCTAGCCAGTTCTAATGAAGTCTTGAGTTCAAAGAAATTTCCATTAATTTGTACCGATTCATAATACAGTGGTGTCTTTCCAACCCCAAACTCATAAGCTAGATTCAGAATTTTTTGAACATAATGGGCTTCATCGCATAGGTAGATTTCGTTTAAGGAATCAAACAACTCTCTATCTTCTTTCTTCAAGTCAATATTGATGTCAAAGTATTGTTGTAATTTGCGATAATAGGAATTCAAAATCTAATTAGAAATTTGGTATTAAGAACGAGCGTTTGTAAGACAAAGCACAATCAAAAATCTCTTCGATGATTTCATAAATTTTGATTATATCTTGGCCAATGCGTTCATGAGCCTCGAATCTACTTATCACATCACTGAATTTACAATCGACGTACTCCTCGAACCTATCTGCACAAAAAAAGTCACCAAAATCATGAAAGTTAATATTAAACCTATCATCAGTCCTAAAATTGTGACTGATCCATGCGGATTCAACTTCATCAAGATCGAAAAGCAACTTTTCATATGCATCTCCTTCATTTACTCGTAATTGCTCAAGTTTATCCAAATTGTTTACCCAGCGGTCTAAGTCACGGTGGCTCATCAAGTTCGCCCAATGAAGAGGCTTTGACAAGTAATGTGCTCCGGCATCTCTGTTAGATATGGGGAGTAATCCTTCGCAATTTCTTGAAATTCGTCAAGAATCTCTCCCATTTCCTCGATTTCATCATGAATCTTCTCCTTTTTGCTCTCAAAATCAGACTTGAAGAGGAAATCATCCAAGCCGAAGATTCATTGGAAAGCCAAACTGGCCTAGTTCGAATACCTTCATCAATCAAATATGGTGATAGGTCAAGCATCAATTCATTGTATTGAGTAACAAATTGTGATATTTCGTCTACCTCATCTTGAATTTCCTTCACTTTCCGATCAAATTCGGACTTGAAGAGGAAATCATCAAGGTGAAAAATTTCATTCGAAATCAAAACCGATCTTGACCAGTATACCATCTTCGAAAATCAGCCCATTCGAAACAAGATGTTCGGTTTCGTCATAAAACCCTTGAGATTTCGACTTGTTCATTTTCTATCGATTTTTCAAGTCTGTGAAATGTTGTAGGGATTGAAAGTTGCACAGCGGAGGAATTTCGTTTTCTACGATAAAATCCATTATTCCATGCTCAACGGCATCGTAATATGATTTTATCATTTCAAATTGGCCTTCGAGAAAGTGATCAAGGGAATAATGAACTCGATATCTTCAAATGTATCGAATATTGATATTTTGGCTTCTGGCATCTTTGTAAAACGATGCCCATTTTTTTACCTCGTTGCTGAATCTCTGGTTTCTCTCGATACGTTGTTTGTTTGTGTTTGCCATTTGTCTCCTCCTAAATGCCTTGATTCTGTTGTCTCGGTCATAACACTCAAGGAAATATTCGAACAAATCGCCATTGCAATGCTTCCTCGAATGCAACTTCACTATCATACTCCCCATTCATACAAATCAACAACGGCAACTTTAGAATTGGTAGGCTTGTGATAATTCTGCATCAAATGGATGTGAGTCCCAAATTTCAACGTATGTCGTTTGATCTTTCCAACCTTCGATATGATGGATGGTAATATCTGGGATTTTCTTTAGGGCCATCAACAATCTCTCCTTGTTTTTCAACTTTAACTCGTGCAATACCGAATCGTTCTGTGTATTCAGGTACCTCACGAAGAGTGTTGGCAATGTTTTCTCATGATGATATCGTGTCTAAACCTTGCATCACGCACACTTGTGTTTCGAGAGCATTTGTTTGTTCTCCGCCCACGAACAAATGTTGAGGATCTCTTTAACATGCCATTCATTAACTCTTCCAAAAGCGATAGTGGCTGAGCTTCCACAATTTTGAAGGTCATCGCAACATCGAATGTGTGTATTATAAATTGACCTTCGGTGTCTTGCAGCTCGCACCACGCCTTCATCGATAGGTTCATCTCTCCACCCAATCTGTTGGATGAAGAATCCATTGTGATTTCCTTCCAACGTGTTCCTGTGTTCTTGTGTTGTAATACCATCTGCTCCAGGCTCTTGATGGTCATTCTCGTTTCTCTAAATACTATCTCCTCCTTTGTTTTGTAAAATCTCTAATATGCGGTCAACAAAATGGGGTATTTCGCTGCACACGATGTTTATGAGCTCCTCTCGAATTTCAAGATCAAAATCTACCGGTTGCAGTCATGTGTCTTCAAATCAAACCGAATGCAATTCAAAAGAAGGCATCCACGATTCATCACGAGTTGGTGAATCCATTTTCTCTAATCTTCATTGTTTCTACCTCTTTGTTGTTTTTCAAAATATAAATCCACGACACGTTCAATAATTTCCGGAATTTCTTCTTGAAGAATTTCAATCAATCTTCGACGATTCCTCACGATCCATTCTTCATCGGTTGCATTTACCTTCAACAACATACGCTGCTCGGTATCTTTAAGTAAACACAATATGCAGTTAGAATCGAGTCGTCTAACGTCCATCGAAGTTCTCTGTCCATATACTGTTGATTGACTCCTACGATATTACATTAAATTTAATTTATATTGATAAAATGTAAAAAATTTTATCACCTTTCAGTTTTTTTACTTTTAGTGCTGTTTTTTCTTAAATTTTTTTACTTTTTATACAAAAATTAATTATAAAATGTAAAATCGAATTATCATGGACGTCATATCTCAAGACAACTTCACGGAATACTATTTTGACTACAGCCCAGAGAAGACGCAGACAACACTTGATTTTGTTTTTGAACAATACGCAGCACTTATGATGCGTCTTGATAGTGTGACTCAATTAAGAAAAAATCGATTGAGAGTTGGCGAGATTGGATGATGTCGCAAGAATTGGTTTTGTATTCGTTAATTGCCTTCGCCTTTTGACAACAACTAGAGCAAAGGAAATTTTGATGATAAATTTGAAAATCTTCTCAAAGAAAACGATATCGATGAATTCGACCGAAAAAATATACAGCATTACAAGCTTGTCATAGGTCGATGGATCTCTGAAAAAACTGAAAACACAGTTGATTCAGTTACAATGGAAAGTTTATTCGTTTTTTCTTGATTCATTTGAAGCATATTTTCATTTTCAAGGAAAAATTGACATAAATAATAATCTCAAATCCAGCACAGACACACCTAATTACACATTTAGGCATCTTATTTCCCGTGAAAACACAATTTTTGAATGGATAGGACTGAATTCAGTTCCCGTGTTTGTAAGATTAGCACTTTTGAATGAGATTATCTTAAGAAAATTGAAACTAGCCACTGGTCGTCGACTCTTCTCATCTACCCACCACGGCCAAGAATTATATTCGATGATTAGGTATGGTGAAATTCTGTTAGAACGACTAGAAAATGATGCCTCAGTTGACTCAAATCAGTTTATCCAAGGACCAAATTCTACTAAATGTGTATTCCTTACCCGAAAAACACTTTTTTCAGTTAGATTTGCAAATTCTCCAAGAGAAATAATTGATAATGCTCATGAGGCTCTGAAATCAAATGCGTATAGAAAAGACAACATTCGATCATTGTATAACATCATATGGCTTAATCATGCAATAATGAGGGCTCATATGTTCAGAGGTGACGCCATAATGGTCAATATCCAAGAAAATATCATCAAAACGATAGTGAATCAGTTAGAAGAAAATAATCTGACTCAATTTCATGACTACATGGAAAAATGGGACATTACCAACCACAAGGATGTAAGAGATCGAACATACAATAATGCTGAGAATTTACAAGATTTACAAAAAGATTATCTAAAGAAAACAGAAAAATTGACATTGAGGCAACGATGTTTGGGGCCAAACAATATTCAATGGTCAAGTGATGATGAAAATTTACAAAGGCATATCAAGCATTGAAATATCTTGATTCCAATAATAAAGAAACAGATGATTGGAGAAAAATGGACCTATTTAGAATAAAATCGGGAAAGAAATATATTGCAATTTTTGGTAGGAAAAGAGGTCCAACCAAGGAACAATTGAAAAAAATCTTTGATAACATGCCCGAAAAATATCGTGAATGCGTGGATTCTCTTTTGACCTCTGAAACTCCACTTCGAATTCCATTTTTTGCGTCTTATAACAAGAGAATACTTACTACAGTTGTCGAAAATGATGTTTTTTCAATCTAAAAAAAAAATAATGGTTTGAAGTACAATACTTTCAAACATCGGTTTTTGGATAAATTCGTTTTCCACTTGAATTTTTGAAAGATGAATTTGAGATGATGGAAGAAAATCTTGCCGTCTTAGAAATTTTAAAGTATATCTCCGTTTTAAATAAAATTCAAATTGAGAGAGTTCCTACTATTGCAAATAGTTTGCAGAATGAGTTAAGAAAAATTAGCCAAAATGATATCTTGTATTTCCCGAGAAGATATCCAATGTTTGCTAGCAAATGAATCGCAAGTCGCATGTCTGACATTTCGGGGATGTTCGTTCTATACGCTTGAGTTGGTTGGTACGAATTTGGTCGCCTGCTTTTTTTGAGTTGTTGAACCACACCTTCGACTCTATGAGATTCGACTTTGTCTCTTTTGGCTGTTCCATTTTCATCCAAATTGATGACTTCGATATAATCAGGGTAATCGGCCATCCAATTCTTCAAACCCTGCAGCATAAATCATCAACTGGTCCATACTAACATCTTCGACATGAGCCCTTTCCGTAGATTTGAAATCAACCAATCGAATCACATTTGTTTCACGTTCAGTCACAAGGTCAATCCTTCCATGAACAATCACACCAATTGCTGGACTGAATTCAATGTCTTTCTCACTATGAATGGCATCCTCTAAATTTCGACCATGGCGTTCAAAATATCGTTCCAATGCTCTCCTTGCTGCAGCCTCTAAACGAACGTGCATGTCTGGAAATGCGTATGGTAAATTCAAGTGGTTTCAAGCAGCATTGGAATGTCATCAGAGGTTGGGGTGTGGCCGGAAATTGCATTTCTATGAGCTTCTGCAAGAGCGTCATGCAATGATTTCCCATATCCTAAAGCATGAACGATGGGCGAATCAAAGCCGTAATGAAATCTCAGTTTATACAGATATGCACATTCAGACCAATACTTCCATTCCGAGAAAGACAACGAAACGACTGGTTCTTGAATTCGAGGAGTTGGGTCAATCGGTTCAAGCCACTCCCTGTAAGGCTCATCACTTAGAGCCGCCCCTCCATACATCATCTCACTCATGAACTGAGATGGGTGCTTTTGTCTCTCGTATCACTAGGAGCGAATGTGCATGTCAAAAATCGTTCAGCCCGAGTCACAGCGACATAAAACAAACGACGTTCGTCTTCAATTGAATTCTCATACCGTTCTTGATTCCTGACTGCTTCTTTGGGAAGGAGGTGCCAAATGGTTTCCTCCTACTTTGCGGGCTGGAAACCTATTCCTTTGCAAACAAGGAACGAATACGCACGGCCATTGTAGGCCTTTTGCTTGATGTATGGTTAAAATTTGAACAGCATTTGGTTGAAATGATGCATGCTCCAATCCCCCTTCATCATACAAGTCGGGAGCATAGTATTCGAGCCAACTTACAAATTGCTTGTACTTCGAAGAAGGGTGAATTTGAAATTGATTGCTTCATAATCGGAAATGAGTTGGCTAAACATTCCAAGATTGAAATATTTCAACGCCCCTGCATTGTTGTTGCTTGGATCTGGAATGCTTTCTTCAGTTAATTGAAGTTGCTTCAACCATTGCAAAAGAAGGCTTGAATGCTATGGTAATCCCATAACTCATCTTTTCCCTCTAAGATAAGGGGTAAGGTGTCAATTGCGTTTTCGAGTATTGTTTCATCAACACCAAGACCTGCTTGAAGCCATGTGTGGTGCAAAACTAGTTTGCTCTCGTTGCCGATGATGTAGTCAAATGTGCGTTTACATGCAATGATTTCTGGTTGCTCGAACAATTGTTGAACGCCTTTGACAATGAATGGAATTCCTCGTTCTCGAAGGGCTTCAATCAACGGACCTGCATCGTTACGGACACTGCGAAGCAAAATAGCCATGTCGCCCCAATCGAGCCCACGCTCAGCCTGGCCAATTCTGTCTTGGTATGGCATACCGTGATAATCCTCAATTCGCTGTGCGACGAATGCTGCTTCTTGTTCTGCGAGGCGAATTTCAATGCCATAATGTCGCCGTCTTCGTGACGATGATGGCTTCCTGCGTGGAATGTTTTGTGTAATCTGTTTGAGTTTAATTCTGCGATACGCCTTCCCGTTTCGACGATTTCTGGCGTTGAACGAAAATTGGTGGTCACCTCGACAGTATGTACGGAATCAAATCGGTCCGTGAAAGTGAGAATGTTCGAAACATCTGAACCTCTCACGCGTAAATGGTTTGGTCGTCATCACCGACAACCGAAATGTGTGCACCTCCTTCACTCATCAATTGAATCAATTGTTCTTGAATCGGGTTGATGTCTTGATATTCGTCGACAAGTAAGTACTGAAGGCGTTCATGAAGGTCTTGTTTTTGCCTTGACCCATTCTGGATTCTTGCCCTGTAATCCATCAACGACAATTCGGAGCAATTCACTGTAATCGAATACAGTGAGTTGATGAAGTAATTCTCTGTATTTATCGAGAGACTCGAGTAAATGGTCTGGAACATGTGCATAGTCAATGTCATCTTCTCGAAGGATGTTCAACATCTGTTGGTATCTTCGAATATCGTGGATGTGTGCTTTCAACATTGAGCCATCGAGGTGTTTGGTTTCTGTGAGGCCTGACTTTTGGAGTATTGTTTGATCATCAACTTGGTTTGTGGCTCATTCATTACCCTAAATTTGAGGTAAGTGTTCAACGAGGATTGAAAGTTGAGACACCATCCATGGATTGTTCCAATGTACATCTCGACAAGACCAGTCATCGGTAGTTTTGCTTCACCGACGGCAAATCTCACACGTTCCTTGAGTTCTGTTGCTGCTTTATCGGTGAAGGTGAAAGCAATGATGTTTTTGGCAAAACACCTTCTTGCAAAAGACCAACGATTCGTGCGACGAGCACTT
>JAYQHX010000039.1:0-8814 GCA_038141355.1 Methanobacteriota archaeon
TCATCATGATTGGAAAGTTGCTTCCATCTTGATTGAATATGAACATAACGCACTGGAGTTGCAGGCTTTTCTTAGTTCACTCTTGCCATCTGTCCAACGAAGGTGATGAGGAATGAAAGCGTCGCATTTTGTCAAAAAACTACCGTTCACAATGGAATTGGCAAGAAGAGGATGGCTTTGGCACATTATACGTCCAATAAAATGTTGTAGCGATGATGACATCTTCTTCTTTGGCAATTCAACATCAGAATTCAATGGTGTCTCCACTAAGACTCGACCAGACGTTGATTGATGGGAATTTTTCCCTTGGATTGCTGTATGGGCATCTGTTTATTGGTTCAAGTGGAATTTGCGAGGCGGACATCGCTTTCAAAAACAGGTGCTCAGGTTAAGCCACGCTATGATGTAAAGGAACAGTGGTGGTGGCAATTCTCTCTGACCCATTTCTCCCATGGTTATATGGAAAAACAAATGGACCGAGTTATGCTTGGACTAAAACAACAGCATGAGACAAACTGGGCTGGTTTATCAATAACTGCACGTGAGGAGAAAAAACAATTCGCACATGGCATCAGAGTTCGAGATAATCGATACATTCCACAGTGGGTCAAGATTCAAGTTGTCCTACGGGAGACAAGGGGAAATGTGTATATTGTGGTGAAAGTAATGTCAAATTACTGGAGTTTGATCATCGCAAAGCTTGGTCAAAAGGTGGAACATCGAAAGACCCGCTAAACATTTGTCTCGGTTGTAAAACATGCAACCGAAAGAAGAGTGACAAAGATTGGGGGTGGTGATGATGTCGAAGCGAATTGTTGGCCCATCACCCCCAGACCCAAATTGGGGACAGGCTTGACTTACGAGGTGTGAATTCATCCAGGCATGCATGGGGATATCTTTCACCTGATGATACAATGATTGTGAGTGATACCGGTCGAGTATACATTCTTGTTGAATCATCGATGATAGAACACAATGTAGAACAAAAATATGCAAGGGTTCGACTCACATCGAAGATGTTTCGAGCCCTGCAACGTTGCCTTTCGATGGTCAAAAATTGTTAAGCAGATGTTCGATTTTGAGCAGAATGAAATAGAGAAGACCACGAATGACGAACCAAATTTGAAGATGAAACCACCAAAGCGATTTGAAGATTGAATATTCTCGAATAAGTGGGGTTCATTTGTTTAGCTAAAGATTCAACCGAATTGGTGATCACCAGTCCCACGAGTATCTTTGAGCACTTCGTTTGCGTTGGGCGTATCAGTGAATTTGACATGTGGACGCTCACTAAGGAACTTGTTGAAATTATAGAGCGAGCGTTCAAATGACAATTCCAAGATGAGTCTGTGATATCTTCGACTTTTCTAAGTCGCCGTTTTGCTTGGTTGATGGCGATGTAGTTGGTTGGTTGACGATGTCTTGGATATGTGAACCTGGAATGAATCCGAGGGCATGCTTTGACAATTTTCTCAAGGTTCAAATGATCTTCGACGGGATACGACTTTAGTTTGAGATCAAAAATTCCCAGCAACAAATCATGGTCAGGGATAGAATAATCGATGCGCACATCGAACCTCCTGGTCGTGCAATTAAAGCCCAATCGAGTTGTTCAGGTGGTTGCTGGTAGCGACCGTGATCACGCCATTGTTGGTGTTGATGCCATCCATGTTGTTGAGCAGGTTTGACAGGCCAGCCCCACTCACAAACTCTCCGCGTTGTACTGTAATTCCTAAGGCATCGATGTCTTCCAAAATGAGAATGGTGGGTGCGTATTTCCTAGCAATTTTGAAGATCTCATCCATGTTTTTATGAAGCATTTTGAAATCTGCATAGAGAACTGTACAGTTGCTCTGATCCACGATGGCGTCCACGGTCAATGATTTCCCAACAATTCAGGTGGCCCTGCCAGTATAATACCTCGGTTGGTCTCTACCCCTCTGCTCGTGATGGCTTCTGCGTGTCGGAGTAGTGTGAAGATGTTGTCTTCAAGCAATTCTTTTTCGAGTGTGAAATAAGGAGATCGTCAAAAGAACGACCTTTGAGTTTAAGTTCCTGCATGTAAGCATTGAATTTGGCATTTTTGAGTAATCCGTTGTCTTTTTTGGTGCTCGATGAATCGCTCGAGCAGTGAAGTAGAATAAACCTCCACACGATCCCTCATCTTCATGAGTATGGTGGATTCATTCAATTCTTCATCGACGACATCCGGGCGAAAACTTTCAACACCAATATTCATTGTTATTGTTTTGAAATATGAATCTGAATCGACGGATAACCTCAATTCTCGGTCACTTATTGGGCAGTGTTTGTTGTAAAAATAAATCGACGCATCTTCTCGATACTTGCGTTTCATCCCGCCCCACTCAAATGTCGTTAACTGAGGTTCTACTCGCTTGTCATCGTTATATGACGTGACTTTTTTGTGTTCAAATCCGAGTCCTTGAATAAAATCAATAAAATCACGATACACGATGGGGTGGCTTTCGACCGACGTTTGCACTCGCTCAGAGTGGTACTCTTTCCCCACCCAGTTCCTGATGTCCAGTTCCCGAAGAGAATAATGTTCGTCTCGTTTGGCTGGCCACATCTCTAAATTCTCATAGGGGCGATGTGGTTTGTATTCGTTCACAATGGCATGACTGTTGGTATTAGACAATACGGTGGCGTATGGGCCTTTTCCAACCTTAAGGTTCTTGATTACGTCTGCTACACATTTGAGGACGAAATTAAGTTGAGTCAACAGGTTGTTAATGTTATCACTGTCGCTTTCTTGAATATGAAATGGATGCATTGTTAGTACCGAGGAACGCTTGAGAAGTAGGTCAGCAAAGTCACTCATGTTCTTAATATCCGTATCTCCACCGATAAAGTGTTCCGGGAAGTCACCTGTGTCGGTAATTTGGTATTGAAACAAGCAATGAAGCACCCCCGAAGAAATGCCAATGCTTCACTTACAAGGAGCTGTAGAAAAATCTTTGCAGAAGGCAACTTCACATCGGAAAAGATTCCATCATAAACAAGTGACCTAAGTTTTGATGCTTGGTTCAATCCATAAAACGGGTCTATCCCGAATGCATCATCAAGGTCAACCTCACGCTTCAAATAGTGATCAAGAGAACTGATTTGTTCATTCCACTCATGGTCAAAATTATTCGTTTCAAAAAAATTATCAAGTTCAAATCCAATACTCGTAAGATGCCGGGCGAAATCTCTCGCCGACCTCCGCAACATTTCAATGTCTTGGAACTGTCGTTGCGGCGTAGCAGTGGAATCTGAATTATCACTCGATTGTTTTGATGAAACTTCGTCCATCATTCTAGAAATGATGGGAAAAAATTTCGTTGAATTTGGAGATGATTCCAGTAAGAAGAATTTTTTCTCTTCAACATCATCTGTGCCGAAAATTAATGATTGCATCTCCAAACTAAATTCCTCAACCTCTGAAATAAGGTGATGTATCTCGCTTGGTGAAGAACTGTCTTCTTTGATGACTATCATCCACATCTTCCTTCCCCATGGCGTTAATAGGGCAAGAAACACTGTTAAACTTAGTTGTACAAACCCATCAATTATATCTCTAACCTCGATTTCGTATAGGGCTATTGTAAATCAAAAAAACAGACACAAAGTTGAGGTAATTTTGATGACAAATTTCACTCGTTTTTTTTATTATTATTGTCATTTTCAAGTTGCTCAATTTGCCTTAAAATCTGTCGCATTTCATCCATTCTTTTTTCCATAGCCTCTGGGCTATATCTGTAAGTCTCAACATCTCCCTAAGGCGTTTTAGTCTCCTTCTCAAATGAACGAGTCTTCTTTTGGGGGACGTTATTTTTGATTTAGAATCATTTATCAAATTATTAACTTCCCATAATAATTCTTCTAAATGTTCGTCTTCGGGCAATTCTGCACAAATATGATTCGTCCTATCTTTACAATGAACATTCACGATTCGAAGAAGTTCTGAATCTTTTTCTTGTTTTGAATTTGAAAGTACCATTAGACATCATATGTTTATCTGAGGTTGATGAATCATATTTGAATACTAATTCATTACTATGTCTTTTGAGAAGAAGACACAACTCACCCAATTTTTTGTCTGTCCATTTTTTGTTCCATTTGTTCAAATTGATTTTGCCAATGATCAACTAATTTTGAACGTTCTTCAATCAATTTAGAAGATAGTTCTGGTCCTGACAGGGACTTAATTTCTTCATCAATTGAAGTATCAGAATCATCTCTAATTTTTTTGTGTTTTGATTGGATTATTTGGAAAATTTTGATTTTCGGATTTAGCAGGCTCTTCAAGCAAAGCGTTGATTTGACGATATAGTTCTACCAAGCGTTCGTCTTCGGGCAATTTTATACAAGTGTGATAGAACCTTTTTTTACAATGTTTATTTACGATTCGAACAAGTTCTGAATCTTTTCCCGTACGACTTCATTACCATTGGACATCAAATGTTCAGTATTTGGATAGCGATCTATTTTGAATATTAACCTTCCAGAATGTGTTCTGTGTCTTTTTACCATTAATCTCAAATCAACTAGTTTACTTATGTTTATTTTGTTTCAATTGGTCAAATTGATTTTGCCAATTATCGATTAATTCAGAACGTTTTCGAATCAAATGTGGGAACATCTCCAACGCTTCCAAGGAGTCGAAATCATCAGCATCAATTGGCATGTTAAGTTCGACTTCTAGTTCCTTTGTCCTTTTGAAAATTTGAAATTCTTCAAAGGAAACGAATTCTTGCTTGCGACCTTGATGCCCCAATCTTTTTCTAATTTTTTTAAATCTGGCTCAATTTTTCTTTTAATAATTTTCGGTCCCTTTCATTCCTTTTCTTGGAGGCGAATTCATTGAATTCCTCGATTGTTGGAAAGTTTTCTTGAATTTGAATGTCTAACTCTTTTTCTAAGTTCATTTTGGCTGAATTAATTCTATCAATTCTTGCCTTTTCTTGATTCTTCCTCTTTTCATCAAAAGTTTTTTTTGTAAAAGGAATCCACATCCTCGCGAGATTCAAAATCTTCAAGATTGTGTTCCAACCTTTCACCGTATTTTCTTACGTTACTTTCGATTGCTTCTCTAATGGATTCCTCTTTTAGCCTTCGAGAATTCTCTGCTTCAAACCAAGCTTCTATTTCATCAAGAGAGAAAATCTCATTCTCTCTCCTTGACCTTTTAAATCGAAAACCAAATTTTTCTTCACATTTCGAAATTTTATTGGCTATCAATTCTCTCCATTCTTTGTCCTTCCTAACCTGAATCTCTTTTTGCCTATCTTCAAATCGTTTTTTTCCTTTGTAGTATCTCAGATTCTTTTTCAAGCAGGATTTGGACGCCGTTGTGTTGAATCCAATCACCAAATACCTCGTCATCTTCGATTACAGCGAGCTCTTTTAATCGAATATCAACCATATTTTCTCCGTATAAATTGTGAACTTCTTCTGTTGGTGGGTGCGTATAGACTACTTCAATTGCAAAGAAAGTTTCCATCATCAAATTCAACATACACATCTGGCTTCTTTCCTGCAAGCTCTTGAATTGGGATTTCAGGTGGTGGTAATCTTGATATTTTTTTACCATTAAGTTCTCCTTGAATATCAAATTGAATATATCTGATTGACAACGATATGATGAAACCGACTTACGCCAGAGTAGTTCTCGTGATTTTTACACCTCATTCTATACTTGCTGTTAAAACCATTATTCCATTGACGTTAAGCCCCATGCATTTGTTGGCCCTTGCCTAACAGCAACATAGACACCACAATGCTCTAAATCTTCACAGCATCGGTATCGGCCACTAGCAAAAGTTTCAGGGCCAAATCTCGCTTTTTTGGCTCCTGGGTTAGTGGGTTTGTCCACACCCCGCCCCAAGGATCCCAATTTCCTCTTTTGCGATTTTCGGTTTTTCATTTATGTCCCAGTCGCTCTTGTTTCCAATGTAAACTCGACGAGGGGGTCCGCCATCGTCCGGCATGGTGTCCCAAGCCCACTTTGACTCTTGTTTCACACAGTGAACAATCTGTCTAGATTATAAAAATTGCTGTCATTCTACAACAACTCCTTTCAGCAAATGAATCGTAAGTCGCATGTCTGACATTTCGGGGATGTTCGTTCTATACGCTTGAGTTGGTTGGTACGAATTTGGTCGCCTGCTTTTTTGAGTTGTTGAACCACACCTTCGACTCTATGAGATTCGACTTTGTCTCTTTTGGCTGTTCCATTTTCATCCAAATTGATGACTTCGATATAATCAGGTAATCGGCCATCCAATTCTTCAAACCCTGCAGCATAAATCATCAACTGGTCCATACTAACATCTTCGACCTGAGCCCTTTCCGTAGATTTGAAATCAACCAATCGAATCAGATTTGTTTTCACGTTCAGTCACAAGGTCAATCCTTCCATGAACAATCACACCTGGTGCTGGACTGAATTCAATGTCTTTCTCACTATGAATGGCATCCTCTAAATTTCGACCATGGCGTTCAAAATATCGTTCCAGTGCTCTCCTTGCTGCAGCCTCTAAACGTTCGTGCATGTCTGGAAATGCGTATGGTAAATTCAAGTGGTTTTCAAGTAGCATTGGAATGTCATCAGAGGTTGGGGTGTGGCCGGAAATTGCATTTCGATGGAGCTTCTGCAAGAGCGTCATGCAATGATTTTCCATATCCTAAAGCATGAACGATGGGCGAATCAAAGCCGTAATGAAATCTCAGTTTATACAGATATGCACATTCAGACCAATACTTCCATTCCGAGAAAGACAACGAAACGACTGGTTCTTGAATTCGAGGAGTTGGGTCAATCGGTTCAAGCCACTCCCTGTAAGGCTCATCACTGAGAGCCGCCCCTCCATACATCATCTCACTCATGAACTGAGATGGGTGCTTTTTGTCTCTCGTATCACTAGGAGCGAATGTGCATGTCAAAAATCGTTCAGCCCGAGTCACAGCGACATAAAACAAACGACGTTCGTCTTCAATTGAATTCTCATACCGTTCTTGATTCCTCCACTGCTTCTTTTGGGAAGGAGGTGCCAAATTGTTTTCCCTCCTACTTTGCGGGCTGGAAACCTATTCCTTTGCAAACAAGGAACGAATACGCACGGCCATTGTAGGCCTTTTGCTTGATGTATGGTCAAAATTTGAACAGCATTTGGTTGAAATGATGCATGTTCCAACCCCCTTCATCATACAAGTCGGGAGCATAGTATTCGAGCCAACTTACAAATTGCTTGTATTTCGAAGAAGGGTGAATTTGAAATTGATTGCTTCATAATCGGAAATGAGTTGGCTAAACATTCCAAGATTGAAATATTTCAACGCCCCTGCATTGTTGTTGCTTGGATCTGGAATGCTTTCTTCAGTTAATTGAAGTTGCTTCAACCATTGCAAAAAGAAGGCTTGAATACTATGGTAATCCCATAACTCATCTTTTTCCCTCTAAGATAAGGGGTAAGGTGTCAATTGCGTTTTCGAGTAATGTTTCATCAACACCAAGACCTGCTTGAAGCCATGTGTGGTGCAAAACTAGTTTGCTCTCGTTGCCGATGATGTAGTCAAATGTGCGTTTACATGCAATGATTTCTGGTTGCTCGAACAATTGTTGAACGCCTTTGACAATGAATGGAATTCCCCGTTCTCGAAGGGCTTCAATCAACGGACCTGCATCGTTACGGACACTGCGAAGCAAAATAGCCATGTCGCCCCAATCGAGCCCACGCTCAGCCTGGCCAATTCTGTCTTGGTATGGCATGCCGTGATAATCCTCAATTCGCTGTGCGACGAATGCTGCTTCTTGTTCTGCTGAGGCGAATTTCAATGCCATAATGTCGCCGTCTTCGTGACGATGATGACTTCCTGCGTGGAATGTTTTGTGTAATCTGTTTGAGTTTAATTCTGCGATACGCCTTCCCGTTTCGACGATTTCTGGCGTTGAACGAAAATTGGTGGTCACCTCGACAGTATGTACGGAATCAAATCGGTCCGTGAAAGTAAGAATGTTCGAAACATCTGAACCTCTCCACGCATAAATGGTTTGGTCGTCATCACCGACAACCGAAATGTGTGCACCTCCTTCACTCATCAATTGAATCAATTGTTCTTGAATCGGGTTGATGTCTTGATATTCGTCGACAAGTAAGTACTGAAGGCGTTCATGAAGGTCTTGTTTTGCCTTGACCCATTCCGGATTCTTGCCCTGTAATCCATCAACGACAATTCGGAGCAATTCACTGTAATCGAATACAGTGAGTTGATGAAGCAATTTCTGTATTTATCGGAGAGACTCGAGTAAATGGTCTGGAACATGTGCATAGTCGATGTCATCTTCTCGAAGGATGTTCAACATCTGTTGGTATCTTCGAATATCGTGGATGTGTGCTTTCAACATTGAGCCATCGAGGTGTTTGGTTTCTGTGAGGCCTGACTTTTTGGAGTATTGTTTGATCATCAACTTGGTTTGTGGCTCATTCATCACCCCTAAATTTGAGGTAAGTGTTCAATGAGGATTGAAGAAAATTGAGACACCATCCATGGATTGTTCCAATGTACATCTCGACAAGACCAGTCATCGGTAGTTTTGCTTCACCGACGGCAAATCTCACACGTTCCTTGAGTTCTGTTGCTGCTTTATCGGTGAAGGTGAAAGCAATGATGTTTTTTGGCAAAACGCCTTCTTGCAAAAGACCAACGATTCGAGCGACGAGCACTTGGGTCTTACAGGAACCCGCACAAGCGATGATTTGGAGGTGCCCCCTCGATGTTCAATGGCTTCTTGTTGGAGCCGATGTGAAT
>JAYQHX010000040.1:0-6547 GCA_038141355.1 Methanobacteriota archaeon
CCTCTGTATCGTATACGATAACAAGGGTACCTGCCTGATACCCTCCTCACGCGGGTATACAGAGGGCAGGAATGGTTAGTCGAATTTCTTCTTGAGGAATCTCTTTGTTTTTCTTTTCAAAGGTTGAGGGTAGACTTGTTTTGCAGCACTTATCCATTCCAAAAATTGCGAAGGATTCCTAATTCTTACCTTAGTCCTGAAGTCTCTGCCCCCATTGATGTTGGCAGAAGTTTTCGCTTCCTGTCCACTTCATATCCAGGTGAGGTTTTGTCAAACTTAGCGATTACTTCGTCTCTTTCGAGTTGCAGGGTAAAAACACCCTTATTGAGCATGTCTAACCATTGGTATGCTTGATCATCAGTGAATTTCCTCTATTGGGCGATTAGGCCACCATTCAGGTTTAGGACGCTCTGCAAGGTCGTACAAAATATCGATGGCTTTTCCTTCCAGAAGCTAATTCATCTCCATGCCGATAACTTGGCTCGTCAGAAAGCCAATCTTCAAGCATTACTTTTTAGAAATATAGGAATAAATCCGAGTTAATCAGAGTAAATTCTCTACAGAAACAGAATTATTTTCGTTTGCAGTGAACGAGGCGTGCATCGCAATCTCTTGCTCTTCTTCAAGAGGACCTCCAGAATCAATGCGATCATTTGCGGTTATGATTAGTTGTGGATAAGGAGTCCCTTGTGCATATCAGAATCCCAGTAGAATTTACCCCATTGCCCCCACTCTCTGACTCGTCTTTCTGCAAATCGTCAAAAAGTAGTGGGAAGCTTCCCAGAACATGCAGCGTCAATCACTGCTGCTTGAGTAAATGAGCTACTTGGAAGTGCCTCAAAATCATGACCTGTTAGCATTTTGAGAGCGTATCTGCACGCTTACCGGATTTACCATTGCCTGCTGTTCCATAGTATGAAGTCATTCTCGGACCTTCACTCAATCTTGGAAAACGCTTTTCCTCTCATTCGTAAAGGTGATCAAACGGAGAAGTCATTACACATAGTAAAAATTCTGCTAATGCCATCTTTGCCCTCATATCTCCGGTGTGCATTTTTCCACTGAAAGTATAATTTTCAATATCTCCAGCTTTATTGATTAATTCGGGATCAAGATTGTCTGAAGTTCTACAATGATTTTGACCGTTTAATCCCAACCAAACCCTTGTTTTCAATAATCGACATCATTGGAGCGGTGTGCGTTGTTTTTCTTACCAATATCTAAACCACTTACTGGTGCATTAAGGCTTCTTCCTATTCGCTCAATTCAAACCCTTTTTATTCAAAATCTCTACTACTCTATCAACTGAACCATATCGGTATCCGTCTATTGACATGACATATTCCTGCTTTCCCTGTAAACTGGTTTCTAGGAGACCTTTGCCAATACTTTGTTGAATCATTCTTACTTCAATCATATTCTCCAATTCTAGGTCTCCATCAGATTCAATCCATTTCACAATGGTAGGTATCCATTCGTCCTCATCATCAGGTAATAATTCCATCAATGATTCAAAAAATGGTTTTATTTCTATTCTCATACCAATCCCATTGTTTCATGTACAATCTTTGTAATAATCATGCGTCTGGAAATCCACTGAGTTTAACAGTTGTAATTCGATTTGACTGGCCTCTACCTCCACTTCCGCTATTTGTGGGGTTAGCAGAACCATTTAGATCCATGAATAATTTTCATCATCATTCAGCAGAAAAATGCTTTTTCGTGCATCTCACCTTTTAAGAGGCACTCTGATGTTTAGCCTCCTTCACTCTGCCAACGTGCAAGTTTTTTGATGAATTCAGGATCCATACTTTTCTTCCTTGCAATAGATACTTCTTTTCCGACGATAATTGTCATTCGTTGGATTCCGATTTCTTCAAGATATTGCTCTATGAAATCAAGCCCTATAACGTAAACAATCGCTTTGCATTCTTTGGTTCCATGTAGAAACTTTTCCAACCGATTTCTACCATGAATTCTGTGTGAATTAAGCTCGACTTCAACAGGTTGAATCAGGCCCTCACCTGTTGGTGAGAAGCGTAATTGATTATGTTCATTTCTTGACTTTATCATAGAATCCCTCACAAAAAGCTCATATCAGTATTGAATGTGTTTGGAATGTGTACTCCTCGCCCCGCACGTTCAGCTAAGCCAGTTTGTGTGCATAGGCTTGAGGAATTGGTAATCCAGGTTGTCTGGTTGAGCCTCCGTGAATTTTGCTCAGCCAGAATAAATCTTCAGAGGTGTGGAATACTAACTTCTCCCCGAACTAGTTGTATATCCCTCAGGTTGGAGTCCCTGGTACTTTCCCACTCCATTTCCAGTTGTTTGAATATACCCCCATCAGAACCGCAAATGAGTGTTCCGCAGTCTGCTGAAATGTACTTCGAGCCGTATTCTACTGCAAGTTTAGGTGAGCCTTGTTTCTTCACATTGACCACGACAATAGTTACACCGTACTCTTTCTCGATCTTCTCCAAGATTCTAGGATTTTCAAAAAATTGCCCATCTCGAATCAATCCAATTTGTAGAGGGATTTTTTCGGTTTTCGCTAGCATAGTGATGTGAAATTCCATCCATGATAATGTGCATGATGTTTTTCAAATGCAGCATCATCAAGTCTTTCTCCAGAACATGCTGCTGCAGGGGGGTATCCAATAAGCATACCAGTAGCGTCACAAACAGTACTTGCTGCTGCAATATGCTTCTTTCCTTCGCTAAATACATCCATTCCATCCATACTTGGATTCCCGTTAGGTTCCATCTAATCCGATTGGCATAGAACCTAAACAGGATGCTATGCCCAGTGTGGTGTTGAAAGACACGCCCGAATTTTTCATCTTGTTTGTTGTAATCATTTGTGAAGGCATCGTACCGAGTGCATTTTTCCATGTGGACCAATTGTCAGAATAAGCAGGAAGTTCGACTAGTAAGCAATCTGCATCGGCGGAACTATATCTTTCACCAAGTTCAAATTGATTTAGACGCCCATTTGGATTGACTATGTAAGGGTCAAGAAATTTCAAAGAACTCTCTATTCCCATCCATGCTAACTCTTTCTGAATTTGATTCGCAAAATTTGTCAGTTGAATCGACTTATCCTTGTGTGGGATAATCCCAATAGTTTGGATCCCTCTGGTAACTTGAACAGTTTGTGGTTTTTTATCGAACTGAAGTTACCATATGCAGAAAAGTTGTTTGTGACATACCCGTCTCCAAATAAAAGACGGTTTGCTTGGACTTTTTAGAGGGTTTAATCCAAGTGAACATACCTCTACTGGGGTTGGCAGGAGGTGAGAAATTTTTCATCATTTAGCCCATTCAAATAATTTAGAACACGTTCAAAACGTGCGTTCATATCCACGTGGCTGTTAGTCATAAACCTCTGACGAAACTGATCTGGTACATCATCTAATCTGATATCGGGTGTGAGCAAACATGCTGCTATTGGGTAAATGGTGGTATTCTTACCTTGATTGAAACGGTCATGATCTACCTCTAATACCGTCATATCAGGATTGTTTTCCATAACGGGCATGTATGGTGCAAACTTGCTCTCTTTTCGATAGTATTCAATCAATGGGATTCCTAGTATTGGATCCTTATCAGAAATCGTACGTTCAGTAATCTTGCGTAATACACATGAACGAGATTGGTAAACATAACTCAAATTTGCCAACAGAAATCTCTTCGTTACGTAGTAGTTCATGACACGTATCTGTCCTAGAGTATGTCATTGAAGGGTTTGGCCTGAGAATAAATCTTCCTTGAAAGTGATATACACGTGGCCTGTACTCTAGATATTGGTTGAAATTTCCTAGAGTCAAAACTGGTTGCTTAGCTTTCAATCTGTTGAATTGTGGGTGATTCCATCCGTACTTGAAATCATTTTCCATCAATTGCTTTTTGGCTCCATTCAAAATGAAGTTTGATGGGTTTTTCACCTCATTAAGTTCCTGCTTCCATTTTTCCTCATCGGTGAGTGGAATGTTCGTAGCGATGAAACGTTTGAAGTTTGTAGTCTTCAATTTCGTATTATTTCGCTTCAACTGCTTGGCAATCGCCAATCTTTTGTTGAAATCATCGCTGCTGTAAGAACGTGCATGACATGAATAAAGAGATACTTTTGAGTAATTACGTTGGAGAATTAGAAAGCCATCAAAAAATGGCTCGCCATTGGCTCTATGGCCTGTTTTTTGGCCGCTGTATCTTTATTTACTGTTGACTGATTTTTGTTCTGACGGGTATTACTCAGCATAACATGCCCCATCGTCAACTGATACTTAAACCCATTGACGCTTACATTTTTGGGAAGTGTTCCCAAAACCATTAATATGGTGGAACCATACCCTCAATCATGGCCGAGGAAAGGAATGAACAAAACCAAATTGACCCGAAGTGGCAGGCTAAGATGGAAGAGGTTGAGCCTGAACTGATGCGCCTCGATGGCCCTCTAAAAATGGCTAATCTATTTGCATCAACGATGGCAAATGCGAAGAATGCAGACCTGGAAACGAGGATTCCAACAGCAGCTATTGAATGGGCTGAAATGGTATTCAATGAATGGTTCGAACTTGTTGGCAAGGTTGCTAAAGACTATGGATTAAGAAAGAGGCTAGCGGACAGGACACTATTTGATCCACGTGACATGGGTGCGATTGGGTGGAGAGAAGGAATTACATTTGAGGAAATTGATGTTCTTCCACGCGATGATTTTGACGCTATGTATGATTTGGGACCTGATGGTATTGAAGAAGTGTTAGAGGATTCTTTTGGACCATTCGGTGACGATCCAGCGATGTCTGGTATGTTTTCAAACAAGTATAAGGAAAATATGTTATCAGGACAGTACAATAGATTGTTTCCTATGAAACTAGTACTAAGAACCGCTGCGAGCCTCATACTAGCAAGAGATGAATTTGAGATTGAGATGGACAAACAGAATATGAGGAATTACATATTGAAGAACTTAGAGAAGAATGTTTGAAAGTTGCAAAATATGCTAAAGAGCAACTCAAATGGTTGGACAAGAGGAACTCAATTTCGATTGCGAGAAAATTTCGATTGGCTTCCCGACCAAACGGGAGAGAAATCAAAGAAACAAAGTGAACGTTTTGTATCACAATTCGTTGGTAGTGTCAGAACTCTTGGTAAGGACTTCCCTTTGAGATTGGATTGCTATCGATTGATCACAAAGGTATGATTTCATTTACTAAAGCTGGTGTTGATTTCATGTTAGAGAAAAACCCAATCATTGATTTAGCCGAGGGTTTCAAAGAAGGACGATCGTTTACTAACGCTGAAAGGGCGATTTTATTGAGATCAGTTATCAGAAACACGCCAAAAGAGTTTGAATTTATGGTACATATCCTGAAATGGATTAACGATGGTGTCGACAGGCCGAAGAGCCTTGAAGAGAACATTAAATCAACTTACGAGGTTGATGACACATCTGCGTCGTTGATGAGGACTGGGGCGATTGCGAGGATGATAGAATTAGATTTGGTTTCTCGAAAGCAAGAAGGAAGGAAAGTCTCTTTTCTCAATAACTAATGATGGAACTAAAATAATCAAATTAATCAATTCCGATGCCACGGCATTGTTCCCCATTGGCTTGGATATGGGAAGTCAGCTCGATTTTCATGAAATGTGAATGATTGATAGTTCGCTTCACAGACTGTCCCTGCCATTGACCTCCACGCTTTCCTGTGATGCCTCTTGAATTGAGACTACGGGAACTGCAGCTGCGGACATACCATTAATCTTCAATTTGCCAATCCATCCAATCGATTAGGTCTTGTTCATACCAATTCGGTATGAGCATTCCATTCACATCCACATCCCAACCAAAGATAGATTCAGTGAATCGTTTGTTTTGTGCTTTGAGTTGATCCATCCCCTCTTGTGTTCTTTCAGAGATGAGCCCTCGCTCCATTTCGGCAATTCCACCAAAGATGGTGAGCATGAATCTGCCTGTGCTCGTTGATGTATCGATGGCCTCACCGCCCAAATCTGCAATCAGTAGGCGAACCCCCATATCCTCAACTTCTTGCACCGTCAAGAGCATGTCTGTTGTTATTCTGAACAATCTATCCAATTTCATAGCTATGAGGTTTGAGTATTCACCTGAAAGCAATTTACGCCTCAATACACGCCCCATGGGTCGTTCCCACAATGGGATACCTGCACTGACTCCTTTCTCAATCAGAAAATCCTCGGGTGCGATTGAAAGACCTTTGAATTGAGCGAGTTGGATGATTCTCCGTTTCTGCGCTTCAAGGCTGTTTCCTTCGTCTACTTGTCTTTGGGATGATACTCGGATGTATGCGATTGTTTTGTTTCCGTTTACGGACATATACCCAATTCTCAAGTCTTCTTTATACGTTTAAGCCGATTGGGACTTGTCTGGTCATTCAACGAACAAATTAAACCCATAGTCTCGCAAGGGACTGAACAGAAAACCCTCAAATGATCTAGAAATAATTCACACCGTCTCTCTTGGGCTGATACAGATAATCGACATATCATTTCCATGAAATCGGAAGGG
>JAYQHX010000041.1:0-4397 GCA_038141355.1 Methanobacteriota archaeon
CTTTGCTTGGACGTGCATGAGCAGTGGGTAGCGTTTGTATCGACCCTGAATCCCCATTGTACTGTAATTAAGAATACAGTGGGGGGTTTAGAAGAACCCACTCAGCTCCAAGCAGATATGGTTTGATTGTGGTATGAAAGGACCAAATCAATTTATGATATCCTTTAGGCAGGTGGGAGAATGACTGCAATCTTTCAATCGAGTAATCCTACTTGATAGAAGAAAATCCAGATTACAGATTTATTCTCAAATTGAGCAGATTCTTTCTGGACAATTCTGTTCGAGAAGTGCATATTGTAACTGCTTGATGTCAATTCAAGCATTGGATGCATTTACTGTGGGGTTCTAACTGAGATTGCAGGGCGGAACGGAGCAAAGAGTTGTATTCGTTCTAGGAAATCAACCTCCTTTTGAACCGCCTTACCGACAGGGCAGCTTTGATCGTCTTTTGACATGGGATGAAAACCACGAATCAATCGAAGCCTATGTTCATTCAGCGGGAACAGAAGTAACAAATTTTTCACCCGAAATTTTTCTGCTTCCGAGATAATGGTCAAAATTGGCGAATGATTGCCGGCTCGTCAAACATGACACTTTCAGGTTTGGGAATTGAATCAGAGCAGGCCTAAATCCAAATACAGAATTTGTGGTAGTCGGAAATTTGGAGGGAGAGACCAGGCAGCAAGTGCTTGATATTCTCCATTTTTTGGAAAATAATGACACCAGTATCCGACTTAATTCTGATGTAGGAAGGGCTTTCGTAGAATCATATCAAAAGACTCGAACAGGCGGAAACGGGCAACCTAGTGAAACAACTCTTGAACAAGACCAGCAAGAAGATGACGCAGTCAATCAAGGCTTATTGGATAATGAAGAACCTGAGGATGAAGAACCTGAGGATGAAGAACCTGGAGGATGAAGAACCTGAGGATGAAGAACCTGAGGATGAAGAACCGGGATTATACCCTCTTCCTAGAGACCTAAACTGAACTTACTCACAACAATCTAATTCGGTACATCAATCATTACACAGGCCTGACTCTTGGGGCAACGAAGATTCTCAATTGGCGAATATGTATAGGCGCAGATATGACGGCATGGGGAACTCTGGCCACTATCACAGAGAGATTTCTTTGGTTGCGTATTTCATAGAAACCATGCAGCCGTACGAATTATTGAATCAATTCATTTGATGTCCAGTATAATCCGGCCATAATTAGGGGAACTATTGCAGAATGGCTCGTCAACCCGGAAATCCAAGATCAATTGCTTTGGACTACATCTGGAGGGCATGAATACCAATCGATAGGTGCCATCCGTGGCCAATTTAATTTGACATGGGGGGAGGTCAATGGAGCCTAGCCCATTTAACATTCCAAGAGCCATTTATTGGATTGCAAATTTCCTCTGGGACCCGGAAATCAATCCTGCCCCTGCTCTTCATCAAGCAGAATAAAAACAAGGGGGCCTCTGTACACCCATGGACAGAGGGTGGATCGCTAAATACTCTCAGCATATGCTATTCATATGTCTGAAGGAATTGAATGCCCTCACTGTGGCGAATCATTTGATGTCTCAGAGCAAATGAAAGCGAATATCGAGAAATCTGTTCGTTCAGCAATCACCTCTCAAGTCAGAGAGGAAATGGAGAATACTTACAAACAGAGATTAAACGACCGACTCGAGTCCAAAGATGATGAATTGAAACATCTTCAAGAGTCTCTTGAACAACTAAAATCAGAGAGTAAAGAGTTGAAGAATGCTAAGAGAGATTTAGAAAAATTGAAAGAAGAACAAGAAGATTTGATTGAAGATGAAGTTAGAAAGGCCCGCCGTGAGGAGAAAAAGAGGTTAAATGCTGAATTAGAAGAGCGGATCAGTGAACGGTTGAAAGAAGGTCTTGGAGATAAAGAAATAACTATCAAAGAACTTGAACTATCTTTGGAAAGGCAGGCTAAGAAAATTCAAGAATTACAGGATGCCGCATCCCGTTCTCATAGCGAATTGCAAGGAGAATCTTTGGAAAAAGCCGCATTAGAAACCCTTTCAAATTTGTATCCTTTGGACACACTTAAAGAGATTTCAAAAGGAGCTTACGGTGCTGACATAGAGCAATTCGTTCGAACCAACCTTGGCTCAACAGCAGGAAAAATCCTCTACGAATGTAAATTCGCGAAAAATTGGAAGGATGAATGGATCCAGAAAATTAGAACTGATGGTACAGGTTTTGACATTCTAGTTGTTGTATCAACTGTTTTACCGGAGGGAATGGAGACGTTTGGTAAGATAGACGATGTTTTCGTTTGCAGATTCCATGAGTTTGAAGTTGTCTCAAACCTACTTAGGTTCGCCGTGCTTAGAACGGATTCACTAAAGACGAGAAGAGCACAAAGAGTCTATTCAAGAACGCGTTGTGAATTACATATCCGGCGAAGAATTTTCATTCGTTATGACGAATATTATGAACGCTTATTCTGAGTTTGGTGATTCAATTAGAAAGGAAGAGCAGTACATGAAAAAGCAATGGAAGGCAAGAAAAGAACGGCTACAAACGGTAGTTGACTCTATGGCAAATATGCTTGGGACGCTGGAAGCAATCGGTGGCGCTCAATTCAGTCTTCCTGGATTTGACCGACCACAACTTGAAGGCCCTGATGATAACTGATTTTCTATAAGATTCGAGTTCTCAATAGCATTCTAATTGATTGAAATTTGATACGGCCTCATGTAGGTTAATACAGATAACCGACATATAATTTCCATGAAATCGCAAGGGTCTGTGGAAACCCTCAAGACAATGGAAGAGTACAATGGGTGTTCAGTCCCCCAGTACACTGCCTACCCTCTGCTTAGGCGGTTGCAACACTGATGCAACGTAACAACAACACTGACACAAAGTACAAAAATAGCGCAAGAGTGTTCTAATGACATGGACAGAAAGATTGCATTTTTTTCTTGTTGTTTTGATGTTGACACTTTCCTTATCGGGTTGTTTACGCAATGGGAAAGGTGGTAGCGATGATGAATACGGAATAGACTGTTCGTTTGGCGAGGATGAGACAGAGGTAAGTGTCCAAAATGATGATTTTGAAACAGAGGTATGTGTCCAATACGGTGATTATGAGGAAGAGTATTTTCTTTTATGGCGAAATGAAACGCCTGTAAAAAGGTCGATCGTCATTTGGGCTCATCAAGGTGGCGGACATCCAAACAACTTCCAAGATGAAGTTTTTAGACCTAAATTCGATCGATGTTCATGCATTAAGTTGGGGGTCTCGCTCGAAAGAGAAATTATACCACCTAGGATCAAATCGATGCGCTAGCCAATCGAGGTTCTAGATTGGGTGATTGCCAATGCCGAAGAATATAAAATTGACACTGACCAGATAATCATCTCGGGTCAATCTAGGGATCAGGTTACAGCTGGCACCTTGCCTACAATGATGACCCATACCCCGGAATCAAAGGCGTATACATGGCAAACGGATTAGGCCAGAAAGTCAGTGAAAGCCTGGACCTAACAGGCAACATTACCTCAGACTCGCCGCCCATCTTTTTCACATGGAAAGAAGGGGCAGGATTAAATGGCGACTCTCACACTCAAGACGGAGCAAACGCTGTGATAGATAAATACGATGACCTAGGAATATCAGACCGTGTTTTAGGATACGAAATCGACAACAATGACCTTTATCAATATCTGCCTAATTTTACTGCAAATGTCCTGAATTTTGTGAAACAATTATTCAGAATCTCTGTGAGTCTGAACCCATGCTGTTTGACTCAAGAATTGACATCTTTGATTGGTTCAGTTGAAATAGAAAAATGCTGACCTCTGGACATGGATACAAACCAAGAAGACTCAAGTCCGGGTGTTCTGATTAGGAAAAAGTGCCCATTCTGTTCTGACGGGAATTGTTGAATTTCATTCAAATGAAGTAGGTACTGATGGGGAATGCAATAACGAGTCGAACTGCGAATCGAGATATGCAATCCTAGAAATCATCAAGCAGGAACCTTTCACTGTTCGATGCACTCAGGAACCCCTTTGCAGGTACGCCATGCCTACAGAAATTCTCAAGTAATTACACAAGAAGGAATCAAATTCTCAACTCGAGATCCTACAGATGAAGAGGAAATCAAACGAGCGGTTCTCGCCTCTGTTGAAGCAATTACCGACTGGTTTCAGCTCAGAATGATGGAAGCCATGGAATGGACAGAAGTCGACTGGCACGAATATGAAGAACTCGATGATGGGGTCTCCAGAATTGGTCCCGAAGATCTTGAATAGAAGACGAATCCTAACATCCCCCAAGGGGTTCAGACGCAGGCGGCGTCGTAGATTTTGGCAACAAAAACCGCACACTGCGAGGCCAAAAGGGATGGTGGACGCTGGG
>JAYQHX010000042.1:0-5292 GCA_038141355.1 Methanobacteriota archaeon
GAAATCCAAAGAGAGAGCAGAAGTGGTTCTGAAGTGCATACATCCCTTGTGGGGACAATGTGAGAGATGATTTCACAAGAGAAGCAGTGATTACTTGAAGCCCGAGAAGTCCTGATGATTTTCAAAACTCTGAAAAAAGTGGTTTGAGTATCCTATCCTACTGAAGGAAAAAATGTGATCCTGTATTGTCTAAAGGTTTCAAACCTGAATTCGGATTAGCGGGCGTGGCGAGTAAATGTTACTATCGAAAATAAGTGTTCTGGATTCATTGGAGACAATGGAAAAAACAACGATTACGGAGTTATTGAAAGTAGTGTCTCCCTATCGAAAAGATCGTAGCAGCGTTTTGGAGAAAGGCTGCTATCATTCCATCCTGCCGAGAAAAGCGATCATGATGTATGGATTCGAATTCAATTAGACACATAGGTTGGCGTTAGAATGGGTGATCGCAACGAAGGAAATGGTGATCAGAAAAAGAACCGTGAACGTGTTAAGAACATGAAAAGCATCCTCGATAAAGCAGACCCGAAGACACATGAAATGTCAATGAGAGACCTCATTCCTTTATTGTTTCAGCGGCTGCGAAGACCAAGGGAATCAAATTGGGTCCTTGTATAGAACGTGAATTCACCGGGTTGGAACAGACATCCACTCTACCACAGAGGTAGAATCCTAGGTTGGCAAGTTCTCGAAAGATGAGGTTTGTCAAAAATGGTAGCCTTATGAACCGTCGCCCATGGAGTCTGTGTAATGAGGTTCGTTGACTTGTTTTGTGGTATCGGGGCTTTCATGCCGCTCTCCACAGACTTGGCCATGAATGTGTTTTCGCAACCGATATCGACAAGCATGCCGCAGAAACTTACGAATTAAACTGGGTAAACCAGAGGGAGTCCGATGTAAATTGTGATATCCGCTCTGTATTGGATGTAATACCTGAGCGGATATTATCTGTGCAGGTTTTCCTTGCCAGCCTTTCAGCAAATCTGGTGCACAAGAAGGGTTCAAGGATCAAACACGAGGAACTTTGTTTCACGATATTTGTACACTTGCTGAAAAGCACAAACCAAAGGTCCTTTTCCTTGAAAATGTCCCGAATTTAGTTAAGCACGATAATGGAAACACATTTGCCGTAATCAAAAACGACTCAATGAATTAGGTTATGACTTCGAATGGTCAATTCTTTCTCCCCACAAATTCGGAATACCTCAGGTTAGGACGAGAGTGTATATCGTAGCAAATAAGGAAAGACTTGCGAACAATAGAAATTTTTCTTCCCAAGAGAAAGAACCGAAATTTCGTTGGACGTTCGTAGTGTGCTGGATAAGAAGGTTGATAAAAAATATCACATGACTGAAAAAGAAAACTAATTGGCTTGATATGTGGGAAGACTTCTTTCTCATCAATGTCAATGAAGATACAAAACTTCCACAAAACCTAATATGGGCTGATTCATTCATTGGTGATGAACCACTTCAGTGATTCAGAGCAATATACTCGTAAAGAGTTAATCTCAATCGGAAAAGAATGGAAAAATTATGGTTGGTGAAACCAGTTAAACCTCAATGAGAAAGGCAGAACTCATCAAAGCCATCAATTTACCAAATTGAAGCAAGATTTCATCCGGAAGAACCGATTGTTGTACAAGAACAACAAACAATTCATCGATAAGTGGCTGAAGAAGTGGAACGTACTTGGACTGAATGATGAGGGCGAAAGAACATTCCTGTCAGCCGTACGAAATAAGAAATGAATGGCAGGCTGGGCCTGATAGTCGAACAAACTGGGAAAACATCTTCCAATTCCGTCCCTCTGGAATACGTGTAAAACGCGGAGATTATTTCCCAGCATTGGTCGCAATGGCTCAGATCCCTGTTGTAGGTTGGCTAAAAAACGACATATTACTCCAAAAGAGTGTGCAAGAATTCAGAGTTTCGATGTAGATGGCGTCTATGGCAAACCATTTGTCTTAGGTGACAATGATGCTCAAGCATACAAGCAGTTAGGGAATGCGGTCAATGTGAACATGATCTATGAAATACAGGGCCGTATTGATGAGTTTTTGAGTGGCTCCCCTGATTTTCCAAGAAAACCTCGAGTACAAACTAAATTGAAATTCGAACAACTTGAGAAGGAAAGTAGCACTGAAATTTCGCTGCAAGACCCGGTGGTTAACGGAGACAAGGTTGTTTCAGGTGGAACAAAAATATATTCTCAAACAAATCAAACAATAGTAGGATTGGGATACAACGAAATTGAAAATTACTAGATAGAGAACGAGCGAATGCAATTGCTAATGCCCGTCTAGAAGAAGAAAATGAAAAGACTAAAGCAAAATCAATCGAATTATAGAGACACAAAAAAGGGAATCGAAATTTCAGGAATCTCAGAAGATGCTGCTGATATAGCACTTTACAGATCTTTACTTGAAGATGATGATTGATTATTCCAATTTCTCAACACAATCCATGTCCAATTCCCCCGATAGTCTCTAATATGCCGCATCCATCGCAACAATCGCCTTCCGTAGATTCGGTGAACTGCAATTTCAGTTGAGTTTTTTCTTCCCACTCTAAGTCATTTTATTCGAACCGTTCGATATCACATGATATGTGAAGGCAGGGCCAAGTCAATAGGTGCTTTGTCCCATTTTTTGGGGCTCAATCCCTTGTTGTAAATTGTTGATGTTTTCCATTCCTTTTCACATAACCACATGATGTGTTGTTCTGCAATTTTACTTTTTCAATTAAGAAATACTGACAGAAATACTCGGGTTTTTCTTCAGGATAATCATTAACGAAACGATCCCTTCCATTATGGTTGTAAAATTCAAGATTGTGTTCTTCCCAGCAGCAAAGCCTTTCTTGAACTTGTCCTTCCCCGATGTAGACTAATACAAATTTGCCCATTTCATCCTTCACCCAAATCAAGTAAACTCCTAGATTATACCATCCATCATTCTGATCAATCTTCGTTGCGTGCTGTCCCCATTCAGAGTCATTGCAGTATTTGGGGCCATTTGTTCCTCGACTCAGGCTTAGAGTGTGGTTGAGTTGAAACAATTTAGTCCACACATCATTACCTCCATGATGTTTTAATTTAGGTGCAGACTCACAAGATTCTTCTCATGGCGAGTTAATCACAGCAATTGGTTGAAGTGTCGATGAAGATGGTGGAAAAAGAATTGATAATTCTGTAGAGATTTGATTGGACTGGATGAAAGAAAGAAGTTATGGGATGAGATGTTCAATTGATTTGAGCAATTCCAAGAGTTGTGAGTTTTTTTCGGCAATGAGTATTATGTGCTGCTCAAGTTTCTTTTTTTCCTTCACCAGGTTCATTTTCCATGTTTGTTTATTTTTTTGGGCATGCTCCAAATCTCGAATTTTCTCGTCATATTCTGTTATCTGATTCTTTAATTTACGCAAAGGTTCGTTTTCTTTCTCTTTGATTTTCTTAAGATTCTCTTTACATGCTTCTATCATTGTATCTCTTATCGCCTCATTCACCAAGAAAATCGTGATGCACACGATAAAAAAACCCCCCAATCTCCGAGAGTATCTGGCGTCCACGCTCTTTGGATATTTTCTTGGTCTTCTTCTGTTCCAGTAATAAATAAGACCAAAATTAGGCTAACGATGGTTACAATCGAAGCAAAGGATGCTAATATGTGAAATTTTATTGTTCGATGTTTAAGATTGTAAATTTTGTCTTTTAGATAACTTTTTTGTTCGGAGTTGTCAAAATCTAACTTTCTAGTCTCATTTATTACTTGTCTTTTGGCGCTTTTGGCTGTTGCTATTTCTTCGCTATAGTTCTTTTTTTCGAACATCATATAACTTCTTGGTTAGCCATTCTACCTGCCTTTCACTCGTCTTGACTTGATTTTTGGCTTCCTGTATCTCCCCCTCTAATTTCAAGGCGTCGGCTCTTGTATTCTTTAGATACAAAAAATCCCTTTTTCCCAATGACATCACTCCAACTTGTTGAAAAGTTGCTTTCGTTTATCTTCTACATTTTGAATAACAGATTTTGCCCATTTTATTCCTGATTCGTCCATTCTTTTTTGAATAGTGTATAGTCTATGTTGTTTGATTTCAGAAATTCATCTAAATCTTCTGCATAGAGTGCAGCAAATTCGAGATGTGATTCTGCCAAATAGTCAATTTTTTCCAATTCATCTTCCAATGCGATAAGGAGAATTTTGAGATCGCCAAGAGCGTCTTTTGCACGGTCTTTGCGCTTTATTTCGTCAAGTAATTGAGAATTATAACTTTCAATATCTATCAATCTTTTTTGTTGATCTCAAACATTCCTGCAATAGTAGCAATTTGAGCATTTTTTGATTGTTTTCTAGTTGTCTCTCAATCTCTAAATTTGAATGCATTATCTCTGCAGAAAAATCAGAAATATCGGTATTCATTTTTTCCAGTGTGAAAGTATTCTTAACTGTCAATCCTAAATCTACAAATCCAACAATAGAAGATTTAGGTCGGCTCATAACTCTACGTTGAAGTAGAGTGGTATAAATCTGATTTACTCCAAACTTTCTATTTCGTCCATATTCCACTCTCCTTGATGGTCTTTGATATGTCGCATCCATCGCAACAATCGTTTTCCATCGATTTGATGAATGGAGAGATTGTATTCCCTGAGAAATTCATCAAACTTGAGGCACACGAGTTCAACATCGACATATGCAACCCCTCTTTGCTCATAATCAAACGCTCATCTTCCGAAATCCAACCCTGGCTTCTCTCGAATCATAATTCCTCACGTCGAGTCGTCGTGCTGAAGCAGCTTCAGGCTTTGGTATGCCTTTCTCGGCCGGCATCAGCAACCACCTCCGAGTTCTTTGTCAAGAATTGTCAAGGCCATGTCGTACCGCTGGGCACGGATGAGCGATGCTACTGCGACGAGAATTTCTTGATGTTCTGAAGCAGGGACAACTCTGGTGCGTCCGCTCCCAAAAGGATTATTTTTCCAAAAAGATAGCTTTCGACATGACCGAAGACGATGACTGACCCGTTCGAATGGGAGCCTCACGGCGGACCATATAATGACGAAACCAAAGACCTTTGCGAACATTGTGAAGGCACGAGTGTGTGTCAATTTGAGCCAGAAAATGATGATGACCCAACGGTTTGTGATATTTGTGAAGGCGAATACCATTGCAAGGTTTGCGATGGAACAGGTCTCGTTGATGTATGAATTCTCTTCGAAACAATACTGTCATAAAATGCAAATGTGATGTTAAAGTTGTAGAGTTGAAAAATTCGATGAGGATATTTCAAG
>JAYQHX010000043.1:0-14805 GCA_038141355.1 Methanobacteriota archaeon
ACTCATCCAAGCCTCCAACATCATCCCATTCAGTTCGTGGATGAAAATATTCCAAAACTCCACTTTGACGAATAATACGCTCTTTTTCTTCAATAACGAATTCAATTTCTGCAGAGGTCAGTCGCTTATTGGTTGCTACAGCTTTGCTGAATGCAAGGCGTGCCTCCATAATGGTCAATCCAAGTGCAGCATCAAGAAGCGCTTCGCTCTTTTCGACTTGATGAGGGAGAAGGCCAGCTTCTTCCACGACATCATCAAAAATGATTCCAAGAGTATACCGTCGAGGAAGGTCTAATTCGATAATTGGCATTTCCTTGTCAAGTTCAAGGATTGTCGTTGGAGTTACAGTACCCAAAACCAAGCATTTATTGTCAGACTTTGTCATTCTTGCTAGTTCACGCATCCACCAAATGATGAAGCCGCGATCGACATTTGATTGATCGAGAAGCATGTGCCCATCTTCAAGCAACAAAATGGCCTTTTCATCAAGGTCTCGAAACCGATCCAAGCGGAGTCAATAGGCATCATTTCATCAACAACATCAAATCGAGATTCGCTTTGATTCCAGACTTGAGCGGCAGGCCCTGACCCACTTGTACAGGGTTCAGCCCATACGCTTTCACCCAGCGGTGATGAGTACACCATCTGACTCGCTCCCATTCATAGGAAACGAGTTTAGGAAAAAATGAACTTCCGGAATCTAAGAAGTGGCGCCAGCCTATCTCTATCGAATCAATTCCTGGGGTCATGCGCGTCAAAAAACCTCCAGGAAATGTAAAGAAGTTTTCCAAGCAAGGCTGAACGGAAGGTTTAGGTTTAGAGTGAATTATTTTTGTCCACATCTGGATCTAAAAATTGTTCCGACCTGTCAATACGGTGAAGTATACTCCTATTTCAATATGTAGTTTGGACAAAAAAATCCTGCCCCCTAAAGGGGCAGAAAAAATTGATTGATTTTTTTCATTCAATTTTTATCGACCACATCAGAACTGAAAAATTTGAGTAGTTTTTTGCGATGTCATTACAAAAAATATTGGTTATTAAGAGCATGTATGGCAAGTTAGGGAGACCATCGTTTTCAATTTCATCGACTGAGCATCAAAACTCACTTATTCTATTCTCTGATAAACCAAATACAAAATTATCCTTTACTCTGATGGTAAGATTGAAACAGAAATTTCAAACAAATTACTAGATGAATCCTCAAAAATCGTCCTCGACCTATCTGCGATTGATGCAATAGAATACTCAAGAGGCATATATAAAAAATAAATTTTGTTCAAATCTCAATTTACTCACATTGTTTTCTTCATTTGCATTTTTATTTTCCATTGGGTTAATAATAGAATTTTTCACCACAACCATACCCTCTCGATTTGTCGACTCTCTTGGTTCTATCACTTCCGATTCTATGGGTTTTTTCTGATTTATTCAGGGAAAAATTCGCTACACCGGAAACGATAACATTCATCAAAAAAGTAATGCGAAGGTATCTCTTCATGGGCCGTTACCAGGGGATTTACACGCATATTCTACGTTTATGTTCTTTCTAATGTTCTTCATGTTAACTATGGGCTATCTTAATTGGACAGCAGAGCAAAATCCATCCAATATTTCGAATTTTATCTTTTTTACTAATAGGGCTGATCATATTATTCTTTTTTCTTTCCTTCATAGTCTTAGCAGTAAAATATTACTTTAGCGATGAAACAAAATCTCAAGAAGTTAAATTATCAATATCCCAAATGATTTCAATCACTTATATTTTGCATAATTTATCGTTTCTAAACCCTACTCTGGTTTTAGTCAAGAGGCCATAGAAGACAAGCAAGTTGAACTGGAACGCATCAAAACCAAACTTGGAGCAACATGAGAAAATTTTGTCAGAAATAATTTCTGCAGACTCAATTTTCACTGCTCCATCAGCATCAATGGGTGTTTTAGCTGTTCGCATTTCAACGGAGGCCATCATGAAAATGCATACGCGCGACATCAAAGGTGCAACCTGGAAAAAAATGCAAGACCTACACTATCATCTTTTACCTTCAACGGTATCGCTCAATCGAGAGTATTGACAGCAAAATCGAATCGAATGTAAATAACATCATCCAACTGGGAAATCGCGCAGCCCATGATTTTAATCTTGATTGGCAAGAATTTTATCTTGTTGTCAACCAATTTTCAGAAATTGTCACTTGGTATTCCTCGATTTACCATGAAAAAATAGTTATCAATTTTTAATTAATTTGTTGAAGTGTCTTTCAAGAGATAATTACTACATTTTGCACAAGGTTATTAAAAAAACATTTATTGATAGGTAAAGACGGTATCGAAAAAAACACGTAATTTTTCTTAATTTGGTAAATACGATGAATTTAACAGTTAAAATTTAATGGAGCCAACAAATTTTCTTCATTTGGAGGTGGTTTTCCAACCATTCTAACGTAGTGGGTTGAGAATTAGATTTTACCAGTTCGAAAAAATTTGGAAGCATCAAAATCAAATTCATAACCTGATTCTAAATCCATCAATTCGCATGATAGAATTACACCGGGGGCATCGTGTGAGAACAATGGAACTTCTTGTTAAATCCAACAAATGACGAATACATATTTTCGCATATTCTTCATCTTCCAATCCATTTTGTAAAGCCCACCTTGCATACCAATAAGCGATTCTTTGCGAGGATGATCATCATCCAACAGTTTAACCATATCTTCTAAGAACGACTCTTGATTTGGGATTTCTAATCTATGAGTGCAAAACACTTCAGCATTTATTTTTGACATAATGAATCTTGATGATTGTAAGATATACCAGCCTATGATCTCATATGCCTCATCTGTTTTACCGGTTTGGAGCAGTAACTCTGCGTAATAATGCATGGCGGACTTTGTGCCTGCGTTCATCTCACATGACTTGCTAATTTTCTTCAATTTGAATCGCAGGATTCTGAGTTCTCAGTATCTCCAGTGAGCCCTAAGGATTGAAAGCTTTCGTGCCTAAATTATGTATTTCTGTCGTATCCGGTCATATTCGAAGAATATTAGGAATCTGGCATCAGGATTATCTCAAAGTCAAACATGTTGTCATGGAATCCGGATATCAAATTCTGGAACTTCTGTAACTTTTCAGGTGGGCTCGAACCCAGAATGGAGCATTTCTTCACAAATATCCTTGCATTTTATTCCCTTCAGACATTGCGCCTCTCTATGATTCGATGTGCCGAGCATCATTCTCAACAAATCAAACTGAATATTTGGATTTGCCGTTCAATTTGGCTAGAACTTCATCAATATCAATGAAGTCGTGAATAAGTGCTGTGGCTTTTGACCTTTCTTATCTCTTGAGTTTATATCAATGTGCTCCAACAAATCATCCCACTCATCGATTGTTAGAGATTCTAGTGATTCTTTGATCGCATTCGAGAAGAATGGTCGAACATAACTTCGTAAATCATTAGCATCCAAGGAATAGAGTGACTCTAAGAAAATTGAGGGCGGCTAGTGTCTTTAGAACTTGTCTCAATGTTGAATTTAGGCTCATCTGTCTGTAAGGAACCGATATCACTTTTTTTCTCATCGAATGGTACAAATTAGATGCTTTTGTTGGTATGTCATCATTGAAAATGTGCCCTAATGCATCAGTATCCTAGCCAAAGGTGTTCCAACGGATTCTTTGCTAAAATCGAATGTTCTTTAAATTGTAATTTCTCCCATGAATTACGAGTTCGTAAACCGGTTACAAATTCCTGCATGAGCGAAGCAAGAGGCATTTCACCAGGGTCGAGTTGGTCGACCCTCTCAATGTAAATTGAAACATTTTGATTGCCTTGGGATTTAGATGCAACCCATTCCAAAATCAGTGGGAGTGTAAATTGCCACATCAATAAATGCTCTTTATTCGCAATTTTTGAATTCAAATTTTCAGGCGATTGACCCTCTCTTCGTGTGTAAATATGAAACAACCGACTTCATCATTATCATTCAAATGCTTCAGTGCGTTAATAGTCTCTCTTCGAACCATTCTGCATCTTGCCCATGGTAGAATGGATGAAGATCAGGAAGAGTCACATGAGGCGGAATTGCAATCCACATCATCCTACTTGGCCTATGGGGATTTCCCCCTTTGAACTCGCTTAGTCCACCCGTTTCGTCTCCTAGTATTAACCATCCATCTCTAGTAGATAGCATATGTTTATGTAAATTTTGAGCTAGAGAAATTTTACATCTTTCCATTTCTTCAACAGTTAACTCCCTCATTCCTCCTCACCCCCTTCATCTTTTGGAAACAAAACAACAGCCGCAGAAACATGATTTGCGATTAAAGGATGGGTAAACCTACCTGTTCCAGAAGCTGCACTATTTTTTGATTTGTCAAGGCTAAATTTAGGCCATTTTAACACTTGGAATTGACAGTCAGGATACTTTGTTGACATAATTTATGATATCATCCGCATTGAATACTGGTTTACCGGTTACCCTAGAACTAGTAATCAACAAAAATTGTTTTGAATCAGATAACAGAGATTCGATAAAGGGTCTAGATTTCTTAAATTCTTCAAACTCAATACTAATCGCCGGTTCGGGTGCATTTCCACGATTTACATTAGACATCCAATCTTTTGCAACGAATTGAAGGTCCCCTCTGTTGTCGAAATCAGTTCCAACTGTAAATTCAACTTTAGCTCCAATAGCAAGACTTCCAGACAATCTGAATTTGTCATGACGCACATAAACAAGACTGTTTATCGACCCGCAAAAAATGAAACCTTGCCATCCTTTGAAGAAGTTGAAAGCAACAATATCTCCCACAAATTTTGACTCTGGGTGACTTGGGATGACTTCATAAGCTTCAGAATATTCTGTTATCTTAACAAATGAACTATCCTGCCAACTTTTCAAGAATTTTTCACTAATTAAATCAAGCCCATATAAATTCAGTATTTTCTTTCTTGATTTACCTTTATTATTATTAAACACATATCTCTGATCTAAACCAGGAAACAAAATTTGGTTCTCAGACATTCCTTTGTTAGTTTTAGGCTTGTTTTTCTTCTTGCATTAAATCAGGTTCTTGAGGGCGGTAAAGTTCTCCATCAATTGAAATTATTTTAGAAACTAACCATCTATCGTTATTTTGTTTAATTTGAACAACCAACTTAGTTCCTACTGTACACAAGGATTTATTATAGAATTTTTTAGTAATAAACGCTTCACCAATTTCATCTACATTGATTCGTATCTTTTTTGCCAACTATCTTCTCAACGATTGTTGCATTGTAGTTTTTCCTGATACATTTGCATCGCCGAGCAAAATTAGACCTCCAATAATTTTGACAATTCTAGTTCAGCATAGCCTACCATTCGGATTTCACCACTCGGCAAAATGTGACATTCAACTTCAGTCTGTTCTTGTAGCACTGAATCATCATACAAATCCGATATGAAATGAACTTGTTGGTTGATTGAACCTCTCCATCGAAGCGTAGTGTCACGTAATTCTTGGACATACCTTCCTGTCACTGCAATATCACACAAATCGAAACATGATTGCATGAGTTCATCGAATTCTGAAGGCTCATAACCAGTATACAGGAATATACTAAGACCCATTTCTTTACAGCCTAGAATCAGTTCAAGGAGTTGCTTGTGGTTGCTGCAATGGTTCCCCTCCAAGCAGTGTAATTCCCTCAATATCATTCAATTCTTTTAATTGTGATAGTATCTCTGAAACACTTATTTCATCACCTCCCTGACTTGACCAATATTGTGTATTCCAGCACCCCTTACAAGCGAGAGTACAACCTTGAGTCCAAAACACCGATCGAATACCAGGGCCATAAATTTCACTGTGGTCTAACCGATGTCCAAGACGTAAAATGTTCGACATGTATACGCCTCAACCTCTACGAACGAGTACCATCCTAAGTTGTCCGTTTTGCTCGGTTTGCTTGACCTTTGTAGCCTAGAGTTTTAGCCTTCTCAAGAATCTCTTGCTTTCTTTGCTCAATCAATTCCAACCTCTGATTTTCAAAGGCCTCTCGTTGAGCTTGAATTTCTGCACGCTCACTTTCAAGTTGAGCAGTTTCTTCTTCAGTACGAAGTCGTCGTAATTTCCTTTGAACCGCTTGTTCATACACAGGCCCAACACCGTTCATCCAATTTAGAGCACTGCCTGCACGGCGATTAACTCTGATTGTGTACCTTCCATGATTCCTCTGCATGGCCCATTCTTGACCGTTTATTCGAATACGGATTTGATTTTGATTGCTTGCAAGAATAGTTGCTCCAATCTCTTCTAACGCCTCTACAGCGCATTCATGGTCAGTCATTGGAATGCTTCGCTCTATCCAAACTCCACTCATTTCTCTTCCCCCAATTTGATTTTCGATTGAGTTGATTGAGCTGCTCGAGGGTCTTTTTCATGATACTCTCGAGTGTGTTCAATTTCATCCAATTCTGCAAGTTCTGCCAACAGTGCTTCCAACTCTTCAATGCATGCTTCACCTTTGATTCCATTTGTTTTAGCACTCATTTTTCCATCAGCATCAATGGTCACTGTGATTCTTTGTTCTCTCATTCCAATACCTCCCTTGATGCGCACAAGGTTGCGTTAAGACGCTTAGCGTCCTTACGCCCTTGCTCAACATGATCCCAATCTGATATCGCAAGATAACGGACATCTCCATTCTTAAACAGAGTGCCAAAATGAGGTAAGCCATCTTTTGGAATCTTTATATCAAGTTTTGATTCTCGAGTATCTCCCAAAAATTTGTGAGATTTTTCACCTTCCTTTTTGGAATTTACCAACGTTGCAGGTGCTTTGAATTCAAATTTGGAGATACTAACCTCTTTCGCATTTTTCAATTCGGAGTCTAATTGCTGAATTATTGGCAACAATTGCTCGATGTCACTCTCAGTTTTTTCTTCTCAACACCTTCCGCTTTTTCTGAAGATTTCTCTAGAGCAGATAACTCTGCATTCATCTCCTTGAGACGTGGCTCAAGAGTCTTTATCGAAGCCTTTGCTTTGTTCACTGCCAACTTATGTTCTTCGCTGTTCATCTTCCAACTTTTTGCGTTCTTCTTCGTCTTCAGCAGCCTTGATTGCATCTACATTCCCGCCAACTTCCTTTGTTAAATTCTCGACCTCATTAACTAGGTCACTGAGAGATTTCGAATCTTGAATTTCTGTAAGTTTCTCTGAACATTCTTCAATTGACTTCTGCAGTTCTTTTGCCTTACGGCCAAACCCTGGAATCTTGGATACAACGTTCAATTCGTCTAAAGCATTTAGACGCTTAGAAATCAAATCTCTTGCAGTATCCCATTCTTTATGCAGTCCATCTTTTGATGCTGATTTTGGAGGTACAGGTGGTGCTGAAATCCACTTGAATTGGCACTCTCTAGCCAAATTATCTTTTGGAGGAATTAAATCTGGTTTGTGAGATTGAAGAACTTCTGATGAGTCTGGCATTTCATCAAGATGAATTACGCCCAAATCTTGAACCTGTGAATCTGAAATTTTCATTTCTTTACCATCAAGGATAACTTTGTCACCTGCATCTCCCAACTTAATTTTTGAATGTCCAACCCATTCTGGATTTTCGCTCAAGTTCTGAAGCAAGGCTTTAGCAGCCTTAGCTTGTTCAGCATTGAGGCGAAGAATACTGTGCCAATCGCCACTAGCAGTTCTGTCCCAACCAGCAACATAACTATCTGTGCCAATAGCTAATTGTAATGATATTCCAGAATGAGCGAACTTACCAGTCGAAGGCACTATGTCACGAGGAGAGGAATAGATTACTTGTGAGGCATTCGTACCAACTGCTAGTTCTTCTCCATGAATAATAATAGAACTCTTAACGGATTTTGCCAATAATTAGGCCTTCCCACTTTTTCTCCTTGCGCAGAGATGTTTCGGCCTTGGAATCATCACCATCACTAGCAAGATTGGAACGCAATATATGGTCTAGATTCTGAATCGCTCTTAGTGTGAATGGGGCTTCTGCAATGGGCCTAGGGTTTTTTGCTTCCTCAGGTGCAAGGACTTCGCGTCCTTCTTTGATCGACCAAAACTCATGTTGAATGTGGGCTGAAAATTCATCGATTTGACTCTTAGAAAGTTCCATTGCCCAACCTTCTGCGATACTGGTCATCGTTCCATCGAGTGGCGTAGAAAGTAGCATCCCGGTTCGACTGGGAAGATGCCAGTCGGAAATTATGAGATCGAGACCGCGCTTTGGCGCTCACGTAGTAACACATTACCATGCAATGCGTTACATGAAGGGTTATTCAAAACGGATTCAAAACCAGTTGAATCTACGACCATGTAAACTCTAACGCCACGCTCAAGTGCACGCTTTCTGTCGCTTGGATGATAATAGTATCCGAAAAAGCTCTGAGTGGATACCAACAATCTCTCCTTCGAGGATTCAATCAATGCTGATATCGAAGAAGGAATTTCAGAACCTTCACCTGTGAACAAGAAAGGCCCTTTCTTCACGATTGACTTGGCTGGAGATTTGGACGATGTCCAGGTAGGCCCAAGGGCTTCTCCTGTTCTATCTACTTTTTTCTGATTGGTGATTGTTACAATGGATGTTTCTCTCATGATGATACCTCCTTTTTTGCCCTTTGTGACTTTGAGATGATTGAGTAACGATGGCTCTAGTTTTGTTTCATCGATTTTCATAGCCGGCACAGATCGATTTTTTGCAGTTATGCCGAAGGTTAAGCACCAGCAACGTGTCTCAGAATTTGAACGAATAATGATGACTCTGTCATGCGGAATCTTGCCACCAGTATCCTCCATGAAATACACCTGATTACAGAATTGGAGTAATTTCGTTTTGAACTCTGTAGATTTTTGTCCTTGGTTTTCGTGATGTTGGGTATATGGTGTATGGGCCGTGACAAGATCGAACAATGCTCCTGGAATCAGTTCATTTATTGCATCTGAAAAGCTATTCAAACGCTTGCGATAATTCGAATTATGCGTGTATCTATCTACATAGATAATTTGCTTGATATCCCCTTTCATATTGAGAGTGATTTGTTTTACAAACTCAGCGTAGTCTCCACTTCCATCATATTCAGCACTTAGTTCATCGCTTTTGCGTCTTAATCCAATCAGGTACCAAAGCAACTGCATCTAGATCATCCCATGGAGCAACTTAGAAAGTCGTGGGTCTGCGCGACTTGAAGCTAAACTATTCTCCACTCTGGCTCGTACTTTATCTGAGTCGAGGCACATGAATGGGCTGTAGTATATCATCTAGTTTCCGATTGGTGTCTTCAGTTGTAGTATATCCTGGTGTTTCTTCATTGATTAGATGGATTGCCCAATCTGTCGCATCATCCAATGTTTTAGTAAACAATGGGATTTCACGCAATGAGATACGATCCCAATCTGCTAAATCGTTGCTATCAAGTACCTCATCAGTTGTTTGCATAGATTTCTCAGCATTGTTCAATTCGGAAAATGGACGTTTTAGACCACCCAATTTACCATCCCAAGGTCCCGATATAAAACGGCCCCTTAGTAAGCCATTCACGGATACATGATTCAGGATCCAAAGCACCTGTCTGTGGATATTTTTTGTCTACCGAAATACCGTCTTCAGTGGAATTCTTGCTGCATCCAGAAATTTTCCCTTGAGGACAATTTCTTCATCAAGAAGCCATCCATCATTATATTTCCATGACCAAGACAATTTCGCTGGTGTACAAAATTTCTCCTGTATAGCCCAAGCACTTTGGCCCTCCGCATATTGAAGCCGCCAACGCCGATTATCACCTGATTTTATGCTTCTTACAGCAACTCCTGTCGAAAGTCGAAGAAGTGTATCAGGAGGATTTGCATTCGAAGGTTCAGCATCAGCAACAGGTAACAAGCCTGCACGCTCAGCGTGCAAAAGAACTGCCCCTGTGGTTTCATGATCAAAGGTCCATATCCGTATAGGGCCTACTTCGTCATTTAGGACTTCGCCAGTCTGTGCTGTTTCATGGCCATCATCTGTGAGCAGACCATTACCATCCCACACTCCACTCTCAATTCACTTGAGAGTAAATTTCGTGCCCCTGCCTGGTTCAAAGCAAAGCCCTGTTCGAGAAGAGATTGTTCATCTATTCGATTCCCATTCGATACAGCGAATTGACACACTGCTTTCATGCCAGGTGCTACTGCCGATGTGGAAAATTTAGTTTGCAAATCATACGCTTTTAGTTGACCACTTGTTATTAGTTCGACATCCATTTCATTTCCCCCTCGATTTTCTTTGGTTCTAGAGTGTGTAAGTGCTAGACTACGAAGCATGGGGTCTCTCATTCTATTGTTCCTAGCAAAGTACTCAAAATTCCCAACGATTACTCGCCATTCTCTCGCTCTGGTAATGGCGACATTCATTCGATTGGGACTATCAAGGAATCCTATTCTGCTAGAGTTACGTAGACTAATGAATACAATGTCTGCTTCTTGACCTTGAATCGATCTGTAGTACTGACAACTACAGTAATGGGTGCAGGATTTTCCATTTCTGCAAGATTGAATCGCATGAACCTGTCTAAACCAGTCAATTTCTGAACCATAGTGACCAGAGCTTTCCTTTGCGCTTGATATGGAGAAAGGACTGCGATTTCCCATTGATCTGGATTATCTCTTCGTGAATCAGAGGGGGATTGTTTCGAGAATAATCAATAAACAGTTTTAGTTCTGATTCAATCGCATTAATTTCTCCATGGTTGACCGAATAATCTCCTTTTTGCCCCAGATACATCGATCCAAGTATTTCTCGGTGCTTCAGTGCGATAATTGAATGGGAAATTTGCATTCCTAAATTGAAGTGTGTCGGCATCAATTAATGCCTCATCATCATAAAATTCCTTCCTTGAGAAGGAGGAAATATCTGGATGCATACGATGTTGGAAATTGATTCGGCTGAAACGGGATGGTAGTGCCTTGGCAGGAAACCTTGCGTCGGTTGTCTCGAAGCAACTGTTGAGCCTTTCCTGTGGCAAATCCATATTGCAGACATATCAAGAACTGATGGAAGAGCAATGCTTCGAATTTCTTCAATCTCTTTGAAAACATCCTGGCTTTGAGGCAAATACTCTTTGATTTGATTCTCTAATCGTTCCTTCTGCTGTTCGTTCTTTGAAACTTTCAATTCATAACTGCGATTCAGTCGCCAAGAAAGTTAGTAAGTCCATTCTGTCAATAAATTGTCTTCATGCATGGGGTGGTTATCTCGGAAAAGTCACTTTTCTTGACGTTCTTCGTATAATGTCATACGATTTTCCGCTAACTCTTCAGTTTCAATGGTACCATTCCTTATGATTGAATGTACAGGGAAGGAGTTCTGCAATTTCTGGATTAATCTGAGCCAACGATGATGATGTCGCTACGGTGTAAACGGAGATTAGCCTCCGTTAAATTTAGAACTTTTTTGGGTGTGAAAAACTGAACCATATCATGCTCAGATTTCGAAGTTTTTGGCAATAACTGTTATCTGGAGATTCTGTAGCGATTTACTACTTCTTACATTCCACTTCACCTATGAAGGACATTGGGACACCTTCGCCCTCAATCATGACAATTGGTGCCCTGATTTTGGATGTTTATAACGGAAAGATTACGCAGCAGTAGACAAGCGCGTTGTGAGGAATGATTAAACAATTCACCTTCTGAATCCTTCATCATCTCCAGATTAGTCATCAATTCAGATGCTTCTAGGAAGGGGGAGTTGCCTGACATCACCTACCAGTACCCACTTTCGTGAAAATGCTGCTGGAATGATGAATTGTTGGAAAGGTAGGTCTTACTGGCTTCATCTACAATCAGCACATCAAAGTGAGCCTGTGGTGTCTTTAATTTCTTGCCCTGGTCGAATTTACTACCCTTGATCCATGGATGTCCTATGATGCCCGCCATTGTTCACAGGTCCAGGTTGACTTGCCTGAGAATTAGATCTTGTGCCTCTTCTTCTGAGAGGCCTACTTCCATTAATCGCTGGATTTGCTCAGACAAAACCACATCATGAACACCGGAATCATAGATGCCTTCTTTTGTTCCAATTCGAAGCGGAGATATAAGATGGTGTAAGCGCTCATTTTCCTTGATTCGAAGCAATACGTTGTCAATTGAGGCCTGTGTGGAACCACAAAGGAGGATTTTCTTGTTTTGTGCTGCGAGTTGAACGATCAATTCGATAATCGCCGTGGTCTTACCAGACCCAGGCGGGCCCTGAAGAATTGCGAAATCAGGTGTTGAATGGCCTTACGAACGAAGTCTCGTTGCTCATCGGTCCCGCTGGTATCCCCTAGTCAAGAATATTCCATTCAGGTTCATCTCTCTATCAAATACTGGCCATAACTTGTTCCTTTTATCTTCAGCCCCTTGTTCTGTGAGTCTGAGTAACATCATGGTGAGGCAGGGGGTATCACGAAGAATCTGAAACTTTATCTCAAGTTGGCTCAATATAGAATAGATTTGGTTGAAGGCTCAAAACAGCATCTCCAAACAACTGAAACATAGGCTTTTTGAATCGTTATTGTTTTGCTGTTTGCATCTTTGATTTGATAATGAGCTTCTCTGAAGGTTCATTGGTTTAGTAGGATTAAGTAACAATGAGATTATTGTCTGAATCGGGTGAAAACAGGGATGTCCATGGGGTTGATGTCGTGGTCTTCATCCAGATTCTTTCGACTTCTTCATGTGTAGCCTCAAATAACTTAATTTTTAGTGCGTCACCTGCTTTTTTTTGATTTCTTAAATTTATATCTGACACTGTCAGAGTCATATAGAGGTATCGCCCTTGCTGGAATGTAACGCAGAACATTCACCGCTTGATTGAATTTTGCGCGACTGATAACTTGGACGGGCGTTTAATCTGGATTTACCGTCCTCTAAGTGGGCCAACAAATCGTAGCTTCTGAGATAAGATTCCCATTCCATGCTCCTTCCATCAAACAACAATTGTTTGTTGCGTAAATCTTTGACTCTGCATCTAACACTAATTCAATCCATTCACCTTTCTTCGATTGATTCAAATTTTACATCACGCTCTTGTGATGATATTTTTTCAATAGGTTTCTTGATCCAATATTATGGCTCCAATTTCATTCTTCCATACTGTATTCGCCACCAAAAAATCCTCCATCCTGATTTAATTTAAGTCTCGAGATGTCAAAAATTCAACTCCCCTGCTGAATTCATTTCCCTAACTATCAGTATATCGGCAATATGCCCTTTTGGGTGCATCAATTGTAATCTTCATGATTGCCTTCCTACTGGCCTTTCTTGAGGATATAAGGAAGATTTTCTGCTCAACTCTAATTTTGTACCTAACTGTTTTGTAACCGTAAGAAATTTTTCATTCTACTGGTTCCCATCGGATCCTAGCTGTCTTCGGGAAGATGCTAGGGATATGCTTCCTTAGAATGCTTTACATATTCAATGAAAGGTTCAAGACTTTCAGTTAACGAAAAGAGCTTCTAATGAGCTGTAATCTTTACCTGATCCCCCCATAGCTACCAGAAATAATCTTCGGCGAAACCACCTTTGCCATCATAACGTGACTTGATATTTTGTAACGTTTCGACTAACAATATTCTTCTTGGGCTGATTGTGGTTTTCTGTTTTTTTCACCTCGATTCTGCAGATGATTGATTGTTGAGGTGTGCAGGCACTTTACCATCAATCGAAATAATTTCAGAAACTATCCAGCGACCGTCAATATGTTTTGACATACGAATTGAATTTTTGTTCCTTACCGGAAATGATACTCCTTTTGGGAGTCTTGTCCCATGATATATGCAGCACCCATTCCAATAATTGAAAGTAGGACTCGTCGCGCCATCTCTATTCCTCGCCTCTCTTTAACGGTGCCATTGTAGATTTTGTCAGACATGTTTTCACCTCCTTCTGGCGCCGATATCGTCATGCAGAATCTCCCCTGCACGAATAGGATTGTTTCTCTCATTTGGCAGTGTGTGACGAATGCCCTCGGCATCTGCTGGCAAGGATTCTTTTCTCACTTGAGGCAAGGCGAGTACGCATATTTAGCCCACTTTCGCATTCCTTCAATGTTTTCTCGCATCGTCTTCGAAAGTGGATAGGTAGCTTCTAGAGCCTGTAGAATATCTTGTTCTTCAATCTCACGCCCAGCGTCGAATGCCCGGAATAATGCGTCCTTCACTGCCTCCTTCGTTCAGCACCGGAGTAGCCGACACTTGCTTCAGCCAAACGATTGAGATTGAATGATTCAGCCTCATCATGTCGCCCCTTTTTCTTGAGATGGATATCAAGAATTTCTGAGCGTGTCTTCGCCCCAGGCAAGTCGACAAAGAAGATTTCATCGAATCGGCCCTTTCGGAGCATTTCGGGTGGAAGTTGATCGATATTGTTTGACGTTGCCAATACAGGCACTGGTTCTTCCCTTTTTCTACATCCGTAAGGAACGTTCCTCACTCGAGCAGTTACACCAAGTCGAGAAGAACCTGACCCCTGAGACCCTGCCATTCCCTTTTCGATTTCATCAATCCATAGAATACATGGAGAAATCGCTTGAGCAACTTGCAATGCCTTACGCATATTAGCCTCAGATTCACCTACGATTCCACCGAAAACACGGCCAAGATCGAAACGCAGCAATGGGAATCGCCACAATCCTGCTACAGCCTTTGCTGTCAAACTCTTTCCACAACCTGGAACACCGAGCAAGAGTGCCCCTCGTGGAGGCTCTAGGCCGAATGCCTTTGCTTGCGAAGTGAATGCTCGGCCTCGATTCTTGAGCCAATGCTTC
>JAYQHX010000044.1:0-44087 GCA_038141355.1 Methanobacteriota archaeon
TTTTTTTTCTCGAGTTAGGAATTTTTAACTTCCTCTTCCTTATATACTAAATAAGATATTAAATTGTGAGCAATATGAGACAGTCAAAGAAAGATATCCCCAATCACCAGCGATCGTTGAAGGATAGAGATTTCACAGGAAGGTTTTCCGCAATAATCTGTTTTATAAGAATTTCAGCATTTATGTGTCCAGGCCCTCGATTTGTTGAGAAGAAGCGATACAGAGAAAGGTAGGAAAACCTATTCAAGTTAAGGATGTTTTGAATACATTACTCAATGAAACACACAAAGATTACCTGGCATGGGATTATGTTGGAATAAAAGATGAAAATGACTTTGTAATTTGTACAAAAAACCCATCCTTAGTTGGAAGATGGGGAACCGATTACCTAGTTTCAGGCCCATATGATGTAAAGGAAGAAATGAAAAATTGTAGAAAAGCCCTTTTGATTCGTTGATTTCGATGTCAGATTGAGTTCGACATCATTTTCAAATTCTCAAAAAATCGCCCGGATTCAAAGTGATCCAATTTATACTAAATTCTCAAGATAATAATGTCAACCAAGAATTAGTAAAGCGTCTAGTCGGCAACGATAATTTGCAAATAATGGATTATATGTCATTCGATCTTAGTGCTGCTCGACTATTACCAACTGATTTGATCCTTGATGAAGATGAATCTGAACAAAATTTCCGAAGAATTTTACTACAACAATTTTAATGAAATAAAGATTAATCGATGACGTAACTCAAGTAAACTATGAACAAATTTTGGCAATAAATGAGTTTTGATTTTTATTAAATCACCTATGCAAAATCTCAGTGGGAGACTGGCACAGGGAAAAATCACAATTCAACACATACTGGTCTGTGAAACATTACTACAGACTGGAGATTCTAGAGGAAAAAGGAAATTACTTTACATGGCGACAACAAAAAAGGCTGCTTGATGAAGCGAAAGAAGAGATAAAATCAATACTACAATTAGTCTACACTAGAGCTACAATCAAGCAAGTACGGATATTGAAAAGTATCCATTTTATCACTGAGGAAGATTTGTACATCAATAGTGTTGGGAGATATCAACGAATTGGCGAAGGTTCAATCAGAGGAGCCTTAGACCAAATCAAGAGTAATGAATATATCCAAAAAAAGAAAGAAAAGTCGATGGAAATATTGGTTAGAACAAGGCCATGAAGCAGAATTAGTTAGAATTTTGAATAATTTTATCTATGGAGTTTTTGGTCTCCTTCGAAATACCTAAATTGGCTTGGAAAAACTAGCGAGGATGATGCCATAATAAAGAAATTTAAATCTCCAATAAATTTGATATCTCCTGGTTTAGAAACTACTAGCAATATTCAACCGATTTACTTTTGGAATCCTTTACTTACATCAAAATCGGAACAAAAAAGGAAGAGTGGTTGTGCAAGAATTAGAGATCTTCAATCCCTTCTTTCTGATGAAGATGGTTTACAACAATATCTCTATGATGCTGATTTAGGAATTGACGGGATTTGGAATCAATCTGGAAGAATTTTGCATCATCGCTCGAAATTGAAAAATTACAACAGCCCTACAAAGAAATAGATTCTAGCAACCTGCTAATACTTTGAAAAAATTGCAACCGAAGACGGAGGGTTTGATGCGATCTTTGTTGATGAATCTCAAGACTTTTCTGTCGTGACATATTCTGTTTTATTGAGATTTTTTTCTAATCGGAAGAGAACTGATACGTTCACGAGAAAACCTTTTGCATTCATCGCTACAGGTGATGAATATCAAACAATTAGAGGTACATTATTTCAAGGCAATATGCTACACATCAATACAATGTATGAGGATTGGAAAAAATTGATTTCAATTTCTAATGATTCTAGATGGACCTTAGCCGATGGATTACAGAATCCTTCAAGAAATAGTTTAATCGCTAATTATAGAAATTTCGATACAGCTGTTTCAGTAATTAACAATATTGTTGAAGAAATGTACGAAGTTGGGCGTGCTGCAATGCCAAATCTAAGGCGTGCCGTGAAATCAAATAGAGCGGATGTTGAAAGAAAAGGATTAATCACATCTATGTTCGATGATGCTTCGAATAAAGAAGTTTACAATAATTGGGAATTGATTATCGATCAACTTATCGAACAGCAAAAACTTGTTGCAAGAGGGGAAGAATGCGATGTCAAAGTGGCATTAGTGCTTCCTTTAGACAAAATAAAATCAGAGGATAACGTTTTTGACAATTTAGAGAAATTATGTAAAAATGTTAGTTCGGATATTGAAAAGAAAATAAGAAATTTAATTGGCAGATTGCGAGAAATGCTAGAAATGCAAGAAAAACCAGATATTTATTCACTTAGCGATTGGTTCGACCGGATATCAGACGTAGGAATATTTGACATTGAAGGAATTAAAGGTTTAACAGTCCCTGTTGTTTTGACATTCTATGAGCCATTAGAAAATTATAATGACGAATGGGATAAAATGCAAAATTTGTCTTACATTCTAGTCGCAGTAAGTAGACCACAGTTTGGGTTATTTATTCACACAAAAACGATTGAGGATTTTCATGATTTGACTAAAATCCCAAGTTGTCAGAAAAATACAATTCCTGCACCAGAGGGAGATGCTTCAGAAGGATTTGCACAATTCTTGAAAAATAGTACCACTCCTGCCACGCCCCTAAGTAAATTATTAGTTCTAGCATTAACTGCTGCGTATAGCAACATAAAATGGAAAAGACTCAATGATAAAGCAAAAAATATCGCCACTCCAAGTACACAAGAATTCTTGCTTTATCTTTCACAGATTTTTAAATTAATGAAATTCAATAACATCACTGGAGATACTTACGAAACTGGTGTAGTTGAAAATATAGGACAATTGCAAAGAATTCTATCTGATGAAAGTTCAAGGTCTGAAATAGAAGTTGAATTGAATGGGGAATATATAACCAGAAAAAACTCAAAACATGAGACTATTAGTACACTAGAATTTTTTATACAATTAAATCTCTTATCTAGAATCGCTCTATCGGATGGTGTGGAAGATGGACTATTTGAGAAATTATTCAATTCTAGTAGAAATCTTTGGGATCAAAAATTGAATTTGCTAAATAATGACGCCTGTTTTGCAAAGAACCAACTTTCCTCGACATTACAGACCTATCATTGGTTAGATCTATTTTTTAGCAACAAGAAGAAAAACGAAAATATGCTGATGAAGTTAAATCACTTCAAAGATAACCCTTGGTCGAATAATGAAATAAAACGTATTAATTCTAGCGAATTCCCTGAAAATACTAGACTCCCAAGAATCAAAGTTAGCCCTTGGAACTTCCCAAACCAGTAGATGCTAATTTCAGAGAACCTTGGATGGAAGAGGAATCCTATTGGACACTGCCTCCAAAATTGTTTGAACATATTATCGAAGAAACGGAAGATTTCTCACCTTTCGTGAAGAAAAAATTGAATTGGCTCGTAAAAAGTTTCTGAAAGAGAGCCAGAAAAAATATAGTCCGTTGGGTTAGTGATAATACTCTAGCGGCTGATTTAGTTCCTTTGAATTGGTTGATAGGAGTCCTTTGTTTTGATGAAGGAAAGTCAAAGTCTGCTAACCTCAAGAATAAGATTTTAAGAGAATTAGCAAAAGAGGTCGCTGAAAACGATGAGTTTTCTTCTCATCTAACTTCTCTTGCTATGAAGTATGAGACAAAAAACGATTTGGAAGAATTCCTAGATTTGATCGATAAAATCAATACGGACCAAATGTTATCTGAGGATATCAAATCCAACTTCAATTCGAATTTGGATACCAAAAAAATTCTTGTCCAGTGGGGTGACAAATATTCTTCGAGTAGGGAACTAACGAAGATTCCAGTTAAAATTTTGAATTTGATGAAAAATAATTATTCCTCAGACAATGTCGGTGAATCGATAGAACAAATCAACCATCTCATTCAATTGAATCACGATGGTTCTAATAGAATTATTGAAAATGTCACAAAAATAAGAAGAACAAATTTTACAGGGGAAAAAATCTGACTCTTGGGAAAGAGATTTTGCCTCTGGTAGGAAGTTGCTAAATAAAATATTAGAGATAATTTTAGAGAATTCATCTCAAGATTTGATAAACCTCTGTTTCGAAGAAGGTACCTGGAACAAACAGGAGGTAGAAAGAACTGTAGAACTTATCAATTGGTTATCTTATGATAAAGCGTTTAATTTATCAAAAGTCACTAATCAAGTCATACCACTAGTTTCAAGAGATGGATTAGAAAAAGTTCTTTCAGGAATAATATTTGATGGCCTTGAAACTAAATCAATATTCAATTCTTATCATTCAAAAAGAGCTCAAATAGGACATGGGGAAAAAGCAGTGGTATGAAAAGGATGACTGGAATTGGAATTGGAGAGCAGGAGGGCATAATTTCTGGAATACCACAGGTTATGAACGAGGTTTCGCTACTAAAAATGTAATTGACAGATTTTACAATCCAAGAGATTCTTTCCGATCCACAATTATACACTAATGATCAAACCCTAATGGGTTTAATTATTGCTAATAATTTCAAAAACTCTGAAAATCTCGACAAAGAAAATCTCGAGAAATTGATAAATTTATTTTTATTGGGAGGCGCTGAACTTCTCGCACAAGAATGCATTATCTTACATCAACTAGTTGGAAATAATCAAACCTCAATTCATAGTTTAGTTAATGCATTTGCGAAATTTTTGAGAGTGAAACCTTCGATTTATACATCACACCTAAATGCTGAGGAGACTAAAATTAAGGATTTGACGCCTACAACAAATGAAATATGGGGCACTGGAATTAAGGAGGTAAGTAAATTCTTACCGTCTACTTTGACAGATAGTTTGTTTTCGTCTCTGACGAGTGAAGAAAAAAAGAAAAAATGATTGAATTAGACGAAGATTTAGGACATTATGCTACCCAAGGTAGTTTCAGATATGAAAAATTAGACGTGAAAAACTTCGTGAATTTCACCAAGAACCTTTCAAATCTCTGACAAAATATTTCAAACAAATGAACTATTATCATGAACTGTTAGTTCTTTCTAATATATTAGAAAATGCCGATTTCACAAAAACCATGGCAACCCAGGATGCTATCGACTTACTTGATACATTACTAGATGAAACCTATGAAGTAAACACATACACTAACTCATCTAATCTGTTTGGTGATATCAGCTCTGGGGCTATCACTATTTCTAAAAATACATATTTGCGATACGAAATTGATGGTCACCAGATTATCACAAACGTTTCATTCAAAAACAAAAAGTTCAACTCTATCATTTCTTTATTGCGTGATTTGATATCGTGTTGGGAGAAGACGACAGGATAGATAAAGCAACGGTAATTTTGAGTAAATATTTTGGCGAAAAATCAATATTGAACCTTTCAGGATTCATTAAAAAATCAGAAAAGAAGGTAGAGATAAAAGAAGAGCAATATGAATTTGAAAAGAAATATGATTTCCAATCTATGGTTGAAATGTTTGCTAGCCTTTCAGATGAAGAACAGGAAGAATTTAGAAATAGGATTCTCAATCAGGAAGAAGAATGACTGTTAATTCTGCTTAATGTACGATTTACTTCTGAATCTCGGATTTTTGAATGAGGGATTGGTTCGTTTTTCCAAGAAAAATAATTCTTTTTCACGTCTATTGAAAACAGGTGGAAATCATCTGTTGACTTGATTTGTTTGTGTATCGAATCAATGTCTTTATTTGAAAGAATTTTTCAAATCGTCATTATTTTGGATTTGTCTTTCTCTGAATTCTTTAGGATTCCGCCTTTTATTGAATGGGTTTCTAGTTTTCTTAATATAACATGAAAATTGATTAGTAGGGTTGCCTTTTAGATTGAATGGTTTTACTATGTTTGTGATATTTTTTGACATATTTCCTTCCAACATAGTAAAAATCCTTGACCTGAATTCTTCATATTCACTTTGATCTAATTTGGTTTTCAAAAATCCTTTGACACCCAGCCTTTGTGTTCGAAGTAGTTCATCTTCCCTAGAAACTGGATCGCCGATACAGAGATAATTTATTCCAATATTGTTCTCAATAGCATCTTCTCTTTCTTCATCACCTAGTTTCTTAAATCCTGAAAGTTCTACTATCTCTAAATTAGGATTTATTATGCAGATAGATAATTTTTCTGCCTTTGAAATTATTGATCTATTTGTTTCCACTACATTGATTAATTTTCTAAGCGGCTGTAATGTAGTAAAAATTGAGCCGCTTGAATGAGAATTATATCCATCGAAAATAGTTGGGTCTAAGCCGTCAGAATCTAAGAAAAAATACATATCGTTTCTTAGTTGCTCTAATCCTTTATTTGTTGATGAAGAGGGATTTGGACTGTGTCTTGAAAAAAATATGCTCATGTTAATTAGATCGTACTTATCATTTGCTAGATTAAATATCTCTAACAACCTTAACAGCACTAGCGAATTTACATTATTGATGTTTTCAATATCATATGGTACAGATTCGCCATTTTGACCTTCTACTATTACCTTTGATTCCTGAATTCTTCATTTTTCCGGATTTACTCGAGGAATCAAATTTGAATATTCCATCATTTTTTGCCTCAATAAGTAAGGCACCATCCTCAATAATAATTGATGGATTGATTTTTCTTTTAACAGAATTAAAACTTGAAACCAAGGAAACCCTCCCCCCTCAGTCCTCTTCGTCCTCATCCATATCCTCATCAATTTCTGGAGTAAACATCAATGAATAAACACCATCTTCAGTTATACTATCTAGAACTACACCCCTGTGTGATAGTATCAAAACCGAGGACTTCTTTCTATCATTCAATCTATTGTGTTGTGCTTGGAGATCTGCAATTAATTGGCTAACCCACGATTCAGCTTTACCTGATTCTGGCTCATCGATAACCAAACAACGTTGTAAAGATGATTCGCTTTCATTTTGATTCAGTCCTTCCTCTAAAATCAGCATACTCTGGATGATGAAATGGCTTTTTTGACCAAATGATAGCATATCCCATGTGGCACGATATTGATTATTCTCTGAGCCATTTTCGTACTCAAATGCAAATACGTTTGAATTTGGCTCAATCTTCCAATTAAGCAATTTCACCTTGATACTCCAAGGGTCGTGAGAATCGCTCCTGTTAGAATTTAACCTATCCATATATGAGGTAAACAAGTTAACTGTAGTTGATTCATTAAAGAAATTAGAATTCATTTCTTTTAACATAGCAAGATAGAAATTTTCGTATAGTTGAGAAACTGGTATATTCTCGTAAGTTATACAATCCTCCAATCCTTTAGATATTTCTTCAGCCACTTTTTCAATATACATCATTCGCCTTGGACCTTGGGACTGTTTTATTTTTTGAGATTGTACTCTATATTGGGTAGATTATATTCCCCTCCCAAGTCAGAATATCTGTTAGTAAAATCGTCTAAATCGGATAATACTTTTGTTGAATATCCTAAAGCAAGATGATTTTTTCCAATTAATGACTGGGAAGATAACAGATCTACGAGGTCTAATTTACCGTAATCATCTAATGCCCCATGCTCCGTTTCAAAGTCAACTATTAAACCGGAGAAGTAGCGCTTGAAACCATCTGAGATTTTCTCGAATGTACCTTCTTCATAGGATAATCTTGGTATTTCGATATAATCCAATGCTAGTGACAGAATGATTTCAAAGCACCTGTCTTGTATTGCAAAGTAAACATCTTCTTCTTCGTCATCCCATGTATCCAACATTTCAGTAGAGGTTAACAAATCTCCCTTAGTATGACATAGCCACGTTGGAACCTTTACCCCATCGTATAAATTAACAAATGTCTCATCGTATTTCTTTTGCAAATCTTTGTGAAGGTTTCGTGGGAATAATTACCATCTTCATCATATTGAGGTAAGTATCGGATTACGTGCCCAGTGGATAACAAAATATTGATCTCTCTAAATGGAATTAATCCCACCTTTCGATTTCTTTGAATATTAGCTACTGGTTGGTATCTTCCTAAGCCGTCGCTTTGCCATCCAGATTGAAATAATCCCTCTGTTTCTTTTTCTCTAAAGCTTGTACACTTGTACATAAAATCATCAAAGGCATCCAATGAATTATTGCCCTTTTTGCTTGTTGTAATTTACTTAAAATATTCTTCATTGCAAATGTTTTACCGTAGCCATTCGGAGCCCAAGCGCCTGATAGCCCTGGTGTAAGAGGAATAGATAGAGACCTTAGCGGGGCTGACGGAAAATCAGACGTTGAATACTCACCAAGTAAATCAAAGAATTCACCTTGATTATAAATTCCAAAGATTTCCTTTAAAGTGGTAGTGGAGTAGCCTGATTCTGAATTAGAAATTTCGCCATCTGAATATTTCATATGTGGTTTCATGGTTTCTTTAGTCCGCGATTGAGGACTTATCATGTCAATTATTTCTATTCGCTCTATTATTATATCATCAACTGATAGTTCCTTCAAAATTTTTTGTTAATCGCAATAAATCACTCATATGTTTCATCTCCAATTATTGATTTGATTTCATCATGCCATCCATCGATTTTTGTTTTATTTTCTAACTCATCAGTACATTGAACAATTATCTCACGGTTAACCCTATTTGTCTGTTCCTACAAATCTGAAAAACTGCCTCACAGCTAAAACGAAGCAAACTACTACCGCTTACTGGATACTTATTTGATTTGATTAGATCTGAGATTAAATCATCCGTGTTTGTTGAAAAATCACTTACCAATTGATTCTGATTTTTTAGGCCACGAATTATAGATTCTAACGCCATTTTTTCTTGAAAATTTTATTCGTTCTTCTATATCGTTTCTTTGCGCTTCAGAACTTTTAAATATACTACTCATATTCTTGTTTTTAAGAGTTCGATAAATGTTGTATATCTTCTTAGTGCAATCTTTAAGAGATGAAAAATCGTTTATGTTTTCTGAATGCCATGCTGATTCTGAATCTTCGGAAATCTTCTTGACTTCTTCAATAATTTATGCTCCTGCTAATTGATTCGCCATGGACATGTTTCTTCAAAAGCACTACAACCACAATAGCGGTTAATTCTGGCGAATAACCCTGAAAGAGATCTTTTTACCTAGTCTAGTCTTTGAGTTCTTTATTGCTTTGAGAATTCTCTCTGCCTCTTTCATTTCTTTTTCGGAGGAAACAAAATTCTTCAAACCCTTCTTAATCATCTTGATCGTCAAACTTTCTTTTGGTTTGTTAAATAATTCATATCGCTTTAATTTGCGTTCTAACTCCTTATTTGTCTTTGTAATTGGTCTATGGTTTTGGACGATTTCTTCTGAATTTTGATACAATTGGCCCATCATCATAAGTTAATGTTTCAATTACTAAACCACAATCGATGCAGGTTAGTTCGTTTGTGTGGGCATCACGTTCCAAATTTGTTGAATTACAATCTTCACAGATCGATAAAATATTTTCAGGCTTTCCTCTGCTTCCAAACCTTGTATGGTCGTTGGGAGCGCCGAAGCCATGACGGAACTAGCGACTTTGCTACTATATACGTTGTGAATTATCATATTTCTGAAAGGGAATAAATCACCCACGCCTTGACATAAAATTACCATTTTTCCTCCTCAATGTACACTACAACCTGGACAATGTTCAGCACAGCTATCATTATCGCAGTCAATTTTTGCAGAATTACCACATATTCCATAGGAACAATTTCTCCCTATTGATAGATGAGATGCAGCCATTTGTTTTACTTCTGGTATCGTGCAACTATCTGGATCTGACAAGCACTTACCTGCAATTCTCAAGGTCTTCTTTGACGCTTGCTTTTTCGGTTTGAAAATTGATAGGTCGACTGACGGTTTTTCATCGTCCCAATCATCTTCACAACAATCATCACATGTACAATCATCATCACAGTAGAAATCATCATCAAAACAATACTCATGACCAGTAGCGGCCATGTGCTGATCAAGACTGTGCTCTTTTGCAAAGACTTTCTCACATTCTGGACATTCGTATTCAAGTGCCATATTACTATATGTGCTAATTAGTATTTAAAGCAAGGAATTAATACTCATAGCATTTTAATCTCGGTGCATCCGTGGATTCTAGTAGAGATTCTATGTCATCGCAATCAAAACATATCAGGAGATCTATGTTTTCCTCCGTTGCAATTGATTTTGCTTGATACAACAATGCGTTCGTTTCAAACCGATTTAGTATCACAGATTCTAATGAGGTTACAATTGGTTCACAGTATCCGTAAACCCTCTTCTTGATAATCGCTTGAGATAGATTGGCTATTAGTTGCAAAAATGAAGGGAATTGCATGGTCTTCAAACAAAATTCCTTGATGAATTCATCGTTTCCAACGGACCATTTCCCTTCATAATTGAGGTGTAATCTGGCATCGATTCCTACTGATTTTGATATTGAATTTGCTAGTTGTTCCATATTTTTCATTTCGCTAAATGAAACCGGCCTGTAAACCGAGCATTGTTGAGATAAAAATCTGCCATTTCTAAAATTTTTGGCAGTTTTATTTTCTGCAATACTCGTATTGCATTGTCACAGAAGTACACAATTCCTGAATTCAGATTCACTATTCTCGCCTCAGAAGACACGTTAGATAGGAAATACCTGGTGAGTTTATACTCTGTTTTGTTGGTTGAAAAAATAATTGTAGATTCTGTGCCTTTTTTCATTCCTAATCTAATTCTTGGCATGTAATTTTGGTTAATCACATCTGGATTGTGATTATTGGTTCCAAACATTAGGCCTACCAATTCAACAAAACTATCGATTTCAAAGGAGGATTCCGCTCTGAGTAAAGAAAATCTTCCTTTGCTGGAAATGCAAAAAGGGTACCACATTTCCCCAAAACCATTGTGAGAAATTTTTTTTTATTTCAGTCACATACTCCATAAAAAATCACCATCTAAATTTCTTTACGTAAGGTGGATTCTTTACAATAACATTGGACTTGAACACCTTTTTGTATACAGTATTTGACTTAATTGTGTAATTGGGTGAAACAGGAATTAGTTTTCTCAAATTGATTGCATGTGAACGATTTCTTTTTGATCGTGATGTAATAAAAATTTGAACGCCATACTCATGTGATAAATATTCAAAAATTTGGTTGAATTGTTCAATTCCATTCTTATCTAATCCTAATTCAAAATCATCTAATACGATTACTCCTCCATGTGTTTTCTGATGTCTTGTGATGTGATTAGAAAGGACAGAGAGCATGGATATCAATAAGGCATCTTTCATAGATAGATGTTCTAATGGTAAAGATAGCCGTCCATCTTTGTATATCACCAAAGTATTCCCATCTCTTTTTACAACCTTTTCTATCCGGTTTTCAAACCTCGCCAGAAGTAGATTTAGAATCTCCAAGGATTGTTTGTTAGCTATCATTATATTTTCAATCATATAATTTTTCTTAATTGATGGCGATTAAAAAACACATTGATTTTTTTCTAAGAGCTCACTGGTGCTCAACAGGTTTAGTAATCGAGAACTTGAATTGCCTTGCTGATTGCTCGAGCGAAGCGACACCTGGCAAAGTTCTACCTGCTAGTAATTCCAAACAAGCCCCGCCACCTGTCGATACGTGACCCATCTTTGAGGTCAGGTTTCTCTTGGAAAACAAGAGTAGCGGTGTGACCGCCTCCCATGACAGCGTAGCCTTCGCTTTCGGCGCATGCGTTCAACATTTCAATCGTTCCAAAAGCAAAATCTGGATTCTCGAATACACCCGCAGGCCCGTTTAGAATAATCGTTCCTGCTGACTTAATTCCCTTTGATAGTGCTCGAATACTTGTAATTCCTAGATCGAAAATCGGGGCATCAATAGGCAGATTTTGGATGCTCATATCAACTCTATTTCCTTCAAGGTTTACAGCAACATCACTAGGCATGATGATTCGCTCAGGGAAATCCTTGACAAGGGATATTGCCCTTTCTACGGTACTATCCCAAGCATCTTTCAATTCACCTTTCAAGAAATCTATGTTCCCTTGTCCGAGTTCGATACCTGATAGATACAAGAAAAGATTTGCAACTCCGCCAGTCACCCAAACATGGTCGCAAATATCTCCTCTGAGCATATTTTCAGTCACTACAACTGAATCGTCTACTTTTACGCCTCCCAGAACCGCAATACAAGGGCGCTTTGGATTATCCAATGCTTGCCCCAATTTTTTCAACTCATAATTCATCAGTTCTCCAGCGACACAAGGAAGTGTGTTTGTGAATCCGGTAATGGATGGTGAATTTCTGTGGGCGCAAGCAAATGCATCATTTACGAATGCATCAGCAGCCATTGAAAGATTCTGAACCATCATAGTTTGGGAGAATACTTCAAAATCACCTTTCAGTTTGACTTCATCTTCATCCATCCTGACGTTATTCAGCATCAGAATTTCACCGTTTTCCAATCCTTCTATGGCGGTTAAAGCCTTCTTTCCATAGATGTCATCAACCCATTTTACATTCTTACCAAGAAGTCTTCCAAGTTCTCTTGCGTGTCCCAATGTTGAGGTAAAATCATATTTTCCAGGCCTTGATTGATGGGCTAAAATTACGACTTTGGAATTCTTCAATTTGTTAATCGTGGGAATTATTCTACGAATTCTTGTGTCGTCAAGGAAAACATTGCCGGTTGGTTGCATTGGAGAGTTAATATCAACTCTGACCAAGACCGTGCGGCCTTCTAAGTCGACATCGTCCAGACTAAGGAAGTCCGCCATTGGTCTATTGCAGAAGCATCCGGTTTTTGATTCGACCGGTTCAAACGCGTCTGTTGTGTGTCAAAGGCGCGAAATGTCATATACTCTTCAGAATCGATGACAAGTATGGCGCGGGGGGATTCTTTCGAAGGTCCTAGGAAACGTGCACAGACATCAACATCTTCCTTTGGAGTATCGAAGCGTGAGAGTCACGACTCTTCAAAATATTATGATTCAAAAATGTATGATGAAATGGTCACTACAAGGGATGTGGGGTCTGAAAATCCATTGCCAAAAGAATATGAAAATCAGATTATTTGTGGAGATTCTAGGAATATTCCATTACCGGATAATTGCGTACATTTAGTAGTGACATCACCACCATACAACGCATCGAAAGAATACGACGAAAACCTGTCATTAAGTGAATATTTGACATTACTGAAAGATGTTTTTTCTGAATGCTACAGGGTACTTGCTCCAGGCGGAAGAATGGTCGTAAACATAGCTAACTTGGGCAGGAAACCATACATTCCTCTTACTAGTCATGTAAATTTGATTATGCACGAATTAGGATTTCTCCACCGGGAGAAGTCATCTGGGATAAGTCAGCAAGCGCAGGTTCATCCTGCGCATGGGGGTCATTTCAATCGGCTTCAAATCCATGTCTAAGAGATATCCATGAATACCTACTTATGTATTCAAAAGGAGATTACAAATTACCTCGTACAAAGAAAGAGCGTGAAGATGGACGGATAGATACGATTGAAAAAGAGGAATTTATTCAACAAACAAAATCTATTTGGGCATTTTCAACCGAATCCGCAAAGCGAGTAAATCATCCTGCTCCATTCCCAGTTGAGTTGCCAAAAAGGTGTATAGAAATGTTCACTTTCGCAGGGGATGTTGTACTCGATCCATTCTTGGGTTCTGGAACTACCGCTGTTGCTGCAAAGCAGTCAGGGCGGACTTATATCGGGATAGATTTGTCTGCGGATTATTGTGAAATAGCTGAAAATAGATTAGCAGCAACCGATTCAGTTTCACAAAAAATACTCAAATCATAATCCGCCTTTTCCTGCTTCATCAAATACAGGTTGGGACATACCAGTTTGGACAGGAACAGGCCCTGGGGGTTTGTTGAATTAATTGTGGCTGAACCATTTGCATACCTTGAGGTGTTGTGTAGATAATTTGATTCTCATCGCCTTTTGAAAATGCCAGTATACCTCCAATAATTAAGAAAATTATACCACAGCAAAAAGAACCACTTCCTCCAATGAATCCGAATATAATGCCAGCTAAATCGTCTCTCATATCTTCTCCAATCTTGTCCTCATAAGTCACCCATACTCCCTGATTAGATTCGAATGAGATATTGCCGGCATAACACGCATAACAAGCGCGACCGATTTTTACAAGACCAGCATCTTCTCTAGAGAAATCCTGGTTTTGTTCCGATACATTACATCCTTCTTTGAAAGGAATTACTTCGTAGTAGAATCCACCCTCTGTTAAGTCAGCCCATTCCCATGAAGAGTTATATTCGGGTTTTTCAGTAATCGTCACTTGAGTATTATCGCATACGTCCCAGATGTCGTTTTCGTCTTCATCCACATACACTCCCTTTACCCAGAAAGTTATGCCGCTATCTCCTACACCATCATTATCTTCGATTGTTATTGTTCCATTGGTTGAATTTTCAAATTCGAACTTATCCCAATCTTCACCTGCTTCGACTGCATTATCGATTCCGACTGCAAATCCAATGATTCCTATAACCAATAAGACTGCACCTAATATCAACAAAACTTTCGCTGCCATTCGCATGTGTGACGCTTCGAGAGCAGATATTTAGCAATATGTCTGCAAGGGGCTACTTTTTCAACGGTCGGCGCTACCCTTCGTTTATGCAGGAACAACTGCCAACTTTGGTTGGGCCTGAGGGTGAAGATTGGAGAGTTCCGGTTTCTGAATTAGAATCAAGGCAGATACGATTATCAAAATTGCTCCAAGAAAATGACTTAGAAGCAGCGTTAATTCAACATCCAGTTGATCTGTATTATTATGCAGGTGGAAGACAAAACGCCTCCCTGCTGGTAAAATCTGATGGTGAATCAAGGCTTTTTGTACGTAGGTCACTATCTCGTGCAAAGTACGAGTCTGGTGAAAATGATTCTCCCCATACGATTGAAAATTTTCCAAGAATGGCTGAATTTGCAGAGTCCATTGGTTGCATTCCTGCTATGCAATTTGGAGAATTGCCTCACACTTTCGCAGATAGATTTGCATCAAAAATCGGAGCGACAGAAGATTGCACAGCAATTGTTCACGGCCAAAGAGAAATCAAGAGTGCTTGGGAAATTCAAATGATGGAAGAAGGGGCTTCAGTGCAGATGGAAATGTTCGAGGCAGTAACAAGAGTTGGTGGTGAAGGTGTCTCTGAAATCGAATTAGTCGCTGCAGTGGAGGCTGTGAGTAGAGCCGCTGGTTTTGGCGGTAATGTGCAAATGCGCAGATTCCCTTTGCAATGCGATAGAGGGGTAATCGTTTCTGGTCGTGCGGGAGGAATACCTTCATTCTTTGATTCAGCGATTGGTGGAACAGGCCCTCATCCAATGGCATCTATGGGTAGTGGATTTACAAAAATCAAAGCCAATGAACCCGTTTTAGTAGACCTAGTACATCTTCATCGGGGATACGTTGTTGATACAACTAGAATGTTCGTAGCCGGTTCCTTATCCAGTGTTTGGGAAGAACGTCTAGAAGATATGGTTGCGGTGAAAGATGTAGTTGTGGATGTTCTAGACCAAGGATTGAACTGTTCAGAGGCTTGGCGACAAGGGCACTCTTTGGCATCAGAATTAGGGCATGCTGAACACTTGATGGGAATGGCTCCAGACCAATCAAAATTTTTCGGCCACTCCGTAGGTCTGCAATTAGATGAATCACCCGTAGTTGCCGAAGGTTTTGATAGACCCTTGCCAACGGGTGGAACAATGGCGATAGAACCCAAGGTGGTTCACGCCGACGGGAGTATTGGAACAGAAGATACCTGGACACGTGATAGTGAAGGTATGAGACCAATTACTGCTGATGGTGCAATTCCATGGTTAACAGAATGGTGATAAAATGGCTGAAAAAATAGTAATCGATGAAGAATTCACTGACAAATTAAGCGACTGGGATGAATCTGATGTTGGTAAGAAAATACCAAAGAGAATCACACCTAATGGCACATATTTCAACGAATTTGTAGTTCAAGTATTCTGCCAATTCTGTGCTACAGAATTTATCGGGCCTGCAAGAGAAGCTGGAGGATTTCTAGGAGGCCACGAATGCTATCACGCTTGGGAAGTTTCTCAAGCCTTAGGAAGAGAGGATGGCTTGGTGGAATAAATGGCCAAGCCATATTCAACAAGTCACATTGGATTTGTATCTTCGGGATTTACCGATATGAGATTGTCTGGGGCAGTAAAAGAGCAGATTGTAGATTTGTTGGTTGCTGAAATTGACCGGATGGTTCCAGCGATGGAAGAAGCAACATTGAGTGCAACCCCGATAAGAAAACCCTAGACGACACAAAGCGAACTAGATTGAATTATAATCGTACAAGAGAGTTAATGATTGAAAGATTAAGCAACTTAGAGAGCGTAGGGTCTGAAGCAGTTCAGGCAGGAATTGAGCACCTTGAAACATACCTCAAAAAATTCTACACGCTGCAGAAAGCGCAGCTGCAAAAGATCGTGTGAACACGATAAAACCTAGACACTTAGCCGCAATCTCTAGTGTACAAGAATCATCTGAAGAAGAAGGTTCAGAAACCGAGATTGAAATCGAGGAAGATGTACTCCAAGGACAAGTTTCAGGGTCTGCCCTTACACCTGCAGTTATTCGAAGAATGGCAAAATCATTTGCAGGCATGCCTGTCACTGACGGAGCAATTGAGGAATTGATGATGTGGTATTACGAGGTTGTTGATGAAACCGGTCAAAACATTAGGGAGCATGCCCAATTAGGTAGTAACCCTGCTAATTTCATCGATGCTCTTGATAAAATGAAAGAACTAATGATGTTAGGTTGGATTCGAAGAATGCTCGTAAAAGCAGCTGAAGACGCTGAAGAGCGAGGCTACAAGCGAATCGATGTTGAACAACTAATCAATTTAGACCCGTTCGAATAATTCCTTTCTTTATATGTTAATTTGAATATCTATACTTCATGCACGCGCTTGAACAACGATATCAACCGATGCTAAAATTGGCACATGATTTCCTTTCAAAGGAGAAGAAGCCAGGTAATGGTTCTTCTCTAAATTCTGCACATCTAAATTATGTAATTGCGAATGGCGGTTTGTGTTTGCATTGTAGTGTGACTTTGACAAAAAAGAATGCGAATACCGAACATATCCATGACAAGGCTTTAGGCGGTTCGAATAAATCGAATAATAAGGTCTTGATGTGTAAGAAGTGTAATGCAGCACGGAATGCAACTATGCAATTGTATCTAGGACCACCAAGTTATTGGAAGAGTTTTCCCGGAAATTGGGATCGAGTAAAGCGCTATCTGCTATGGAACGCGATTACTGTAGACAAGGGACATTTGCATGGAAGGATTTTCCCTGAAATCCAAACTATTTTTGAAAATCTAATTTCTTACAATGGGATTACAATCAAGGCGCCCAAGCAATGGTTTGGCCGAGGAGATTGCATCAACATAATTCAAACCAATACAAATAACATAATTATTCGTATGTTCGATAGAATCTTTGGATTCGATCCTAAGGAAAATTTCCGGAGTAATGGTTATCCAATTTCTAATATTGAAGGTGAAAAAATTCTGGAAAGATTCAGGCATATGTTAATGATGATTTAGAAGATAATAATGATTTTTTGGAACCTGTATTTGCTGTCTTGTCAACGATTGGTGATGAGGTTAAGTTAACTCATTTTTCTAACCTATTCAAGAATTATCTCGAAGAAAAGGGGGAGGCAAGGCAATCTTTCAAGCAGTTTGCTCGCTCATTTGGAGTCCCTAAGTCTTGGTCTTGTCTGAATGTTTTCGAACGCTTTTTCCCGGATAAAATCACTATTCGACGTGAAGGAACTATTGTATTCATCAAACCCAAAATTAGCGTATAAGTAAAAAATCCAAAAGTGGTGAAATTTTGAAAACTGAAATCATCTTAGTCGAATTTCCATGGGGGAGAGATAAAGATCCCAGAGTCCCTTTAGGTCACGCCTCACTTCTTGCGATGTTGAGCAAGCTTCGTGGCGTGGATTGTACATCGATTATTAGTCCAATAAATTATGAATTCGATCTTAGAGAAATTGAGGAACAGATTTTGAAAATCGAACATAACTCTTTCAGGAATGTCCATCTCGCTATAGGTGTTTATGTTTGGTGTGAGGATGTTGTTAAGGAATTAATTTACTCGTTGCGCAAAAAGGGATTCACAGGGCAGATTATTCTAGGTGGGCCACAAATAAGTTATTCCGAACAGGGGCTTGAATCGTTATATCCTGAAGCAGATGTTTTCATCAGAGGGTATGGAGAATTTGCACTAGCGGAAATTGTCATTTCGGAAACCAAGATTGTCCATAAGGGAGTACATTATGCTGGTGATTATGATTTAATTGAACAGACTAACGTAAATTTGGACCTGTGTCCATCACCATGGCTAGAAGGTATTATTGAATTAGAAAACCAAAACTTCATTCGGTGGGAAACCCAAAGAGGCTGCCAGTTTAATTGTGGTTTTTGCCAGCATAAAGAAGCCGGGGCGAAATTACCAAAGCATAATTTTAATTTCAATAGAATAAATGATGAAATTGACCTATTTTGTGAGTATGGTGTCAAGGATATTGCAGTCTTAGACCCCATTTTCAACTCAAATCCGGATTCAATCCAGATATTAGAGAGATTCAAGCAGAATAATTTCCAGGGTAGGCTTTCCTTGCAGTGTAGAGCCGAATTGATTACAGATGAATTTATTGAAGCCGCTTCAAAACTTAATGTATGTTTAGAATTTGGTCTTCAGACTATTCATTCTAATGAGGATCCGCCGTCAGTCGGAAGAACAACATGTCAAAGGTTTCTGAAGCGATAGACAAAATTAACCTCGCAGGAATTGAATATGAGTTCTCAATTATATATGGATTGCCAGAACAATCAATCAATAGTTTCATCCAAACAGTAGATTGGTGCCTTAGAAAATCAGCCCCTGTTATCAAAGCATTTCCATTAATGCTGCTAAGAGGTACTGATACTGAAAAGCGAAAAAACGAGTGGGGATTGATTGCCTCTAACGATTCTATGTCCGTAGTCACTCAATCCAACACATTTTCATTCGAAGATTGGCAGTTCATGGGACGAATATCACAAGCATTGAAGGAAACTGAGAACAAACATCCGCAAAGAATTGAAGAAATATTGGAAAGAGCTAGAAGCACAAGGGTTCAGAACGATAGATTTACTCCTCCAAAGGTCTTATCAATACCAGAAATTAACGGGTAATGAAATTTTCAGAGTAGTAAAAAATCCAAATTTCCTTTCATTAAATAGTAATTGGGACATTAGATATTATGGCCGGGGTAATCTATGCAAATTTTCCGAATCTTTCCGGAGAATTTGGTCAAATTTCCCATGGTTTATACCACTGCTACTTCGGTCTAACCGAGGCAGGGGATTTCTACATCGCCAAGGAGGTTTTTGAATGAGTTATACTATCTATAAGGCGACACCTGGTGAAACTTTCTTTGAGATAACAGAATTGGCTGATGATACCCATTTTGTGGGCAATGATGTGACACATTTGAGTGTTGAAACGAAATCTTACGGAACATTGCATATTCTAGAAGCTGATTCATTGACAAAAATTTCAGTTAAGAGGAATGGTCTCACAATATTATTCTCAACATTTCCAGAGAATGACATCAAAATAGATGGGCCTGTCGAAGAGGTTAGAATACAACACAAAAACAAGCAATATTGTTTGCATAGATATGCCTCTAATCCAAATTTGCCATTTGATGAAATTAATGGTGTTCAAATTTCAAGATTCGACAGCTCGCTTACAACTACAATGGACGCTCTGATGCTTTTATCAAATCGATCTAGAGAAATCAAAATACAGCAGGACTGTAGTCATATCCTAATTATTGGTGATAGAGAATTACAACAGGCTACCATCGAAGGAAATGGACTAATTAGGTCTTTAGAAGTGCATGATTGTAAGAATTTGGATTCATTGAAGGTTAATGAAAGAGTTATTCGTTGTCAAATTCTACATTGTCCCAAAATTTCCACGATTGTTGGTTTTGGTGACTATCTAAGAATCAGACCTAAGCCGAAAAACGTCTCTGAGATTGGAATTGGAGGTTTCTGGCATGAGGCCCCTGATTGGTATGATTCAAAAATGGCTGAGCTAAACATCAAACATTTTGATGCAGACCTATTGCCCTGAACATATACGTGACTGCACAGACATGGGAGGTATTAGAATTACTCCTCACACATATGATGGCCCGGGTGGTCTATGTGAATTTTCAGAAAGTCTTGGTCTATCTATTGACGAGGTTTCCACTGGAGTCAATGTACCAGAATTTGTCAAATTGGTATTAGCAAACCAGGATAGTTTTCGTACTTTTGCAAATTGGTGCGATTCGCATCTGACACATTTTCAACAATATATCGCTATGAGAATTTTGGCTTCCCTAAGTTCAAACGGATTTGATCAAAACCCTATTTTATCGGTTAGAACGAAAATTCTCAATTTCAATGTGAACATGCCTAAATTGATTACTGAATCTGTCAATGATGGATATTTAGGGGGGAAATGGAATGACCTTTATTCAACAAACAAGAAAGAGTGGGAAATACCTAGCAACTCAGTAATGCCATACGGTCGTTTAGATTTAGAAATATGGCTCAATAGCGATTTGGGAATTGAATTCATTACACAAGGAATTGACACTGCATCAACTAGAATGTCTAGGAATTTTAGATCACATCTTGGAAAAAGTGATTTTGTTAGAAATTTGATTGTTTCAACATTAAGTGCTGCTAACAAAACAGGTAGAACTGAAACCGCTGAGACTAAACTTAACGCATTAGTGCAAATGCTTTACACAAATCCACTGATAAACACGGACCCATATTGCTGTGAGTTTACTATCTTACATCTTGGATCCAGAAGAGGCAACGATTCAAAAATCGTCAACGAATTAATCAAAGGAATAATCAATATGCACACTGATTCATGGGTAAAGGCTGCCCTGTTAATTGGTATAATCCATCAAGTAGATTCACCAAAAGCAAGATTATCTCTTGGCAGGTTAGCATCTGGCAGGGAATTCACAGTATCACAATCCAATGCTATCAACGCCATTTCTGTCGCTGGAAGGAGGGCTTTCGAATCTGGAAAAGCACCAGAACCTAAGTGGCCGTATGTTAGAAATTGGAGTATAAGAATGAGGGAGTTAAATGAACGCAACTAGTATTACAACAGCTAAGGAATTACTGACACATCAGTTGAAAATGCTCTGGGAAAACCCAGAATTATCCGAGAAAATACCACCATTGATGATTTGGGGGCACCGGGAATTGGAAAATCAACTTTCATCAAGGACATCTGTAAAGAACAAAATATTGGCTTCATCGATGTAAGGTTAGCACAAAGAGAACCCGTTGATATCAGAGGTTTACCTGTTCCTAGAGACGACAAGCAAGGAATTGATTGGATTGTTTCTTCGGATTGGCCAAGGTTAGAAGTTGAAGGAACACCTGAACGTGGAATCATTTTATTCGATGAAATTACAGCGGCAGACAGCACCTTGCAAGTTGCTGCATACGAGTTTATTCTAGACCGAAGATTAGGACAATTATACCAAGTTCCTGATGGATGGTATATTGTTGCCGCGGGAAATAGAACAAGTGATAAAGCCGTTTCCAGGACAATGTCAAGCGCTCTTGCAAACCGATTCTGTCACATCGAAGTAGATGCCAACACTGCAAGTTGGTTAGAATGGGGATTGGTGCAAAACTTGGACCCAAGTGTATTAGGATTCATTCGATACATGCCTCAAAAATTATTCGATATGAAAGGAAATACCGAACGTGGTTGGCCAAGTCCGAGGAGCTGGGAAAGAGTGTCAATGGAAGTCAAATTAGCCAGAGAAAACAACTTGTCAGAAGAGATCATCCAAGTAATCGTAGAGGGTTTGGTAGGTCAATCCACTGCAATTGAATTCATGGGATTCTTACAGTGGAGTGAAAACGTACCTGATGTAAGTAAAATGCTTGAAGGCGAAATCAAGGTAAAAATCCCTTCGAGGTCTGACAGAAGATATGCCATGTTATCTGCAATAATTCACACACTTAGACAACACGAAAACCCTATTTCAATACTGAACGGTTTCTATGATGTTCTCCTAGCATTCCCGAATGATTGGATTCAATTAATCTATCATGATACTCGATTGGTTATGGAAAGTGAAGACAAGGAAGATTTCTTGATTGCTATGTTCGACCATCCAAAGCACGAAACTATCGAAGCGAAAATTATTGTGTGAGGTGATTAATTTGTCTAGTCTAAATGAAAAATCCGTTTCTTTCAAACCTCCAAGTGAGGAAGATGAAGCGATAAAAGTAAAGTTGTTGGATGAATGGTCTAATGATCGGATGAAATTACTCAATTGGAGACCTTTTATTGGTACCTTGGCAATGAATCTTGAGTTGATACCCGTTGTTGATTATCGATGCCCTACTGCATCTACTGATGGGAGAAGAGTATTTTTTAATCCGCATTTTCTAAATGACCTAACTATTGATGAAAGGCTTACCATTCTCGCTCATGAGATATGGCATTGTGGACTATCACATTTTACAAGAGAACATGGAAGAATAGAAGACCATGAGATGTGGAACCATGCTATCGACCATGAAGTAAATTCATTACTCGAAGATGATGGTTTTGCAGTTCCTATTCACGCTGTTTTGTATCGTCAATACAAAGGGGAATCCGCAGAAACTGTTTTTGAGAAAATCAAAAATGGTGAGATAGAAATGCGAGGGCAATGCCTAGATGAACATGATATGGTATCAAAGGATGGTGATGGAGAGATGCCTGGTAAAGGCACAGATGGATGGTCGACCGTTGAAGTTGATGCAGAAGGAAATATTACTGCCAAGGTTGACATGAATTTCACACCCAATAGAACCGATGATGTTTGGAAAGAGTGGAAAAACAAGATAATGGCTGCAGCTCAGCAATGTGCAGGAAATGGCGTAGATATGGGAGCATATCAGAGAAGTCTGGATGAACTGTTCAAATCAGAGATTGATTGGAAAGAAATCCTTAGACAGTTCCTTACCCCGATGTTCAACAGTACAAGGAAATGGTTGCCTCCAAACAGGAGACATGTACACAAAAAAATGTACTTACCTTCTCTTAAGAAGGATAAGCAACTAAAGATTGTAATTGCAATTGATACCAGTGGTTCAACAACAGGAGATATTGTCAAAACATTCGTAAGTGAAGTTTTGGCGATATTGAACTCTTTCGGAGGATATGAACTGAGACTAATTCAGTGTGATATGAATATTTGCGAGGATGTGACATACGACTATGATAATCCTTTCGAATCAAAAGATTTCAAATTAAAAGGAGGAGGAGGAACAAATTTTATTCCAGTCTTCGATCTTTTATCACATGATAATGAAGAACCAGAGATAATGCTATTTCTTACAGATGGATATGGACCAGCGCCCTCTGCTGCTCCAAGTTATCCTGTTATTTGGGGGTCATAGAAGGAGGAGTGAGACCGGCAGAATGGGGTGAATCCCTTACGATAAATCTTGGCAGGAGTTAAACTTCCGCAGGGTTTATAGGTGCCAACGTCGATATAATATTGTAAGAATTTGGATGGTCGAAGACTGAAGTTCCTGTCCAAATTTTCTGCAAAAATCGTAGAAAAATGAGGTGACAACATGAGTGATAGTAGTGAAAGCAAGATTTGGAGAATTGTAGCGAGGGTTGACGATGAAATTATCGTCAAAGAGGGAAACAGAAAGGTCAAAGTTGTCAGGTCTGCAAGGAATGCAGTAGTACAAAAATTGTGCAATTCCGTTGGAATCGACTATGAATATGGTTGGTGGAAAGGAAGAAGAAATGTAGGAAAGGTAATGTTTGTTGATTTATTTTTAGGCGACCCTCTAATGGTAATGAAAGATGATGAGGTTGAAGTTGAAGTCCATAATGTTCCAAACCAATTCTACCTCGTGGACGATGTCAGAGCTATCTTCTTCTCTGGGGAGTCAATGAAAGCCGAGAACTTTGATTCATTCGGATTCTATCACTATGGAGAAGGGAATTCTGAAAAATACCATCTACTTGGAAGAAACCTTACAATTCCTACATCGATTACAGGTTCAAAATCCTCTGAAGAAGAGGAAGTTATTGCACTCTGTGACGGAGATGATTTGCAGATTCAATGTCCGAATTGTGATGACGATGTTCCTTTTGGAACTATTCTTTTCGTCACTGAAAATTACAGATTGCTTCCAACAGCGTGCTGCAACCAAATGAATTGGTATACTGCTGAAGAAATGTTTGCGGAGGATTGGGCGTGATACTATGCAAGCAAAAAGAGATGCCAAAATTGAGAAAGAGTTACAAATAACTCTCAATAATGGAGCAAATGTCTGGGCGATCGGCGACATTCACGGTGATGCAGATACCCTAGAATTATTGATTGAGAAATTGAATTTAGATTCACTAGACAGGATAGTTCTGCTTGGTGACCTTGTCGACAGAGGGCCAAAATCCTGCAAGGTAATCGAGATTGCAAGGACAAATTCGCAGATATTCAGTGTACTTGGCAACCATGAGGACATGATGCTAGCAAACTTTGACCCTGTTAATTTTGAAAGCCCAAGCATCGAGCAGCGAACATGGATGTATAACGGAGGTAGAGCAACCATTGAATCATACATCAACGAATTTACTGATTCAAGCGGAAATCTAGATCGCTACAGATTAAAGAAAAGAGGTGCCCAAGATTTAGCTTGGCTTGATTCACTTCCACATCATATCGTCTTGGATGAATTCAGATTAGTTCATGCAGGCTATGCGCCTCATGACCAGGAACCAGATATGCAATCCAAAGATACATTGTTATGGATAAGAAAAGAATTCCACGACACTATTTTCCCTATTGACAACAAACGTACAGTGATTTTTGGCCACTCGCCAATGCCCATGTTCGGACTTTCGCAATCTGAGGTTTGGGAATCTGATGCAGAATTAGCCAACGGAAGAACTGCGGCTATCGGAATCGACTCTTGCTGTTATGGAGGTAAAGACCCTCAATTAACGGCTATTAATTTACAAACAGGAGAAATAATAAAACAAAAAGTACAACAAAAACAGGAGGTATTAGTATGAAAAATATTGAAGAAATAAAAACACAGCCAGCAACTGAAGCAAGCCTAATGATTGAAAATGATGCACATCCATTTGACCAAGATTTACCGAAGACGGTTAATTTTGAAGAGCAAATGCATCCGGTCTTAGTCGATGGAATTATAGGAAAAGCATGCACTGGAACCTTGGGAACCTACAGCGACAGGATATCTATCCAATTGGAAGAGGAGCATCCAGAACTTGGAACTCACTTCACGACCAAGTACTTCATTTTCGAAGAACCTGGAAAGGTAATGTGGGGACATGATAAGAAAACTTTCGATATCCAAATGATCATCTCAAATTAATCATGCCAATTAAATGCGAAAAAATAAATGCGGTTGAGATGTGAAAGCACTATGGACAAAAATTCCCTTGCGAATGTTAAGGAAAAGCAGGGTAGAACCGAACGTATTAGAAGAATCCCAATAAAGTTGTCAACTGCAGCACTGATTAATGTTATTGGACCTGCCTCTGCCTGGACTGTGGGGGATATAATGGCCTATTGGTCTACATCGCGGTATACATCTTCGCTAAATTTATCGCAGCAGAAGTTTCCGCATTATCTGCAAGGAAGGCAATTTTTGCTTACCGTAATGCACCATGGTTGCTAGCCATTGGAGGACTTATTCCTTTAGTATATGAGAGTGAGATTTCATTTACAATCTTGATGCCATTTCTATTAGGTTCGTATGAAGGGGCGTATTGGACTGGATACCACGATTTTAGAAACTTGTTCATGAATAAACCCGAAAACGAGAAGGATGAAGAAAAAGCCAAGGCTGAAGAAAAAAGCATCATGACATTTACTCGCTATGAAGTAATTTGCAATTTTTCGGGGGCACTTTTATCGGCTTGGCTAATGTCTATCGATTATGATTCAATATTAGCAGATTCTGGTTTGATTGCTGCAATTATTGCTTTATCATCATTTATTCTTCCATGGAATCAAGATATACTTAATGTTGAAGAATTACGTTTTGGTAAATCTGCACCTAAAGACTCGATCAAAATGGGAAAGTTAGTCTCTCAGCCTTTTGCAATTATTCAATTTGTTGCCACTAATGGAATGAGGTTTGCTGCTTTACAGCAGAGTGTATTGTGGTTGGGAATATTAGTTGCAGTTGCAGAGTTTTCTGGACATGCAATTGTTGAAATAACCAAATGGAAGAACAAAGGTTCTACTAACAAAAATGATATCGATATTACTTTGTGGAATTATGGCTTTACAATCGCATTTGTCGGATTATCTGTCATGATAATTGGTGAATTATTTGAAAATTTCTGGTACTTTATTTCGGGATGGTTCGTAGCTCAAGGATCTTTTAAGGGGGAGTACTAAGAAGATTAGAAATCTCATTTGCTGACAAGGAACTTAAACGTGGCGAAAATCCTAAAGAAATTAATCCGCAGATTGGATTAAGAGAGAGATCTAAATTTAGGATTCATGTAATAATTGTAATTTTATTGGCTGCGCCGGCAATGATTCTTAGTACAAGCCATCTGGTTTTGTTACTTCTATGCATTGGAACATTATGTTCTGGTCTAAGTCTGATTATACCTGACAAGTTGATATCTTTCAGTATAGCTTCATGATTTAATGTTTCTCTCTCCAACGATTCCTTGGTAGGTCTTAAACTTGCCATTTTCAATCAAAAACAAACATAATGGTTCAGCTGAATAACGAATCAGTCGTGAATCTTTATCTAAATATGGGACGCATAATTGCAACATGTATTGTGTTGTGTCCATTGATGACCATTTTTCAATATCGTTTTTTAGAGGCGACCCTTTTGGATATTGATTTAACTTTTCAGTAAGTTCTTTATCTTTAGGCTCCCCTATAATCAGGGACAATACAAAAAGTATAGTCTAATTTTACATCTTTTGATATTTGACTTATATCCAATTTTTTCTCTGAACTTTGAATGTCGGAGTCGATTATCTCCTTAATTTTTGTGAGTTTATTTCTTCCCCTGTACAATTTGAAGAGATTGTCATCAGACACATCGTTTTTTTTTTCCCACCTATGTACTCAAATCCAATAAATGAACCAATTAAGTATCCGAGGTCCTCAATACTAGAAATCTTGACTTTAGACAATACGTCCTCAATTTGTGAAACCCATTTTGCAATCGGTATCTGATCTCGGCCAATATATTGAATATTTTTTACTATACCTCGTGAAAGAAATATTAAATCACTAATTTTTTCTTTGTATTTATTGTAATCAGGAACAGGGAGGGATTTTTCCTGTATAATAATCGCCAAACCGCTGAGCAAAAAACGTAATTTGGTAAATGCATCAATAAGCACTAGTTTCAAAATACTTGGAAGCAGATGGTCCTTCCTCTCACTTGCAGAGTTGAGCAATACCTCTGCACAGAGTATAGATTCGTCCAGTTTTTTTAGGTATTCATCTACGGATAAACTTGTATTTCTAGACCATAGACCTGGAAATTTGAAATTTGAAGGGAGGCCCTTCCGTTTGCCCTTTTCTTCTTCTCTAAATCCATTAACTGCTCTGATTAGTTTCTCATCTACAGACTCTTTGTAAGCTATATCCCGTTGACCCGAAAATGTTTTTCCCCATTCACTATTCAAGATATCAGTCATCCTTTTTCCTGATTTTTCTTTCCTTAATGGACCTTTGTAAATGAAAAGGTGTAGCCCAACATGATAATCCTTCAATAATACATATTTTTCCTGCCCTGATTCTGATTCGTTTATTGTTGAAACATTATCCAAGTATACAGTCATACTGGGCGACATTCTCCTCTTGCATTGTTCTAGTTTTTTCTGGTTTTCAAGATGTTCTTCATGTTCATATGTGCCTTCATAAACCCTGGAACGTACATAATAAAACCACCATTCAATCAGATGATATGCATAAAACCTGCCTTTGGACTTCGTCTTTTTCAACTCAGATAATCCTTCGTCCACAAACGATAGTGTAGCTTCAAAATCACTTCGTCGATACGAACACAATGCCTCTTGCAAGATTATGAAAGTTGGAAGGCATCTAATTGGTAAAAAATATTTCTTATCCCCACTGTTATAATCAAATTTATCAAAATATTCATAATTGTAATCTTCATCTTTATAGAAATAATGATTAAACCTATTCTTTGTAGATTTGATAATTCTTTCAGCTATCTCAAGATTGTTATTATTCCATCCTGATTTACTTCTAATTCTTCTCGCTCTCTCTATCTGAAATATCGCTAACATGTATTCTTTCATGTCATTATCAATCTTTGAGGATTTCAGAATCGCTCTAATTATCAAATCTAAGGTATGGGGTTTGTTTGCTTGTTCCTCGAGATGTTGAATGTATTGTTTTAATGACTCAGGAACTATTTGTTTGTATTTTCCGTCTTTTTCATCCATGACTTTTTCATCCCAGATCTGTTTGATTTGTCTTCTGCTACGCCCCGTGTAAAATAGTAGAGCCCCTTCATCCAGATCGATTAACCTCTCTATAATTTTGTACGTATGAGGAATCGATGAACCATCTTTTGATATTGCTTTATTCTTCCACTCATCAAGAATGCGCCTAAGCTTTCTTTTTTTATTTTCATCGTCACCCGAGTAGTGTATCTCTTGCCAATCATTTTCTTCATCAGGGTAGTCTGTACCGGCCATAAAGTTCCCACTGCTCAGAACTCTATTAATATTTTTCCAAAAAAGGTATTTTGGAGCGGCATATTTTTTATAAACTACGATGGCGTATGTTTTGTTATGGCGGAGCGAAACGGCATTTCCTGCATTATCGGATTCATCCTGGCGATACCTTTCGTTGGAGTTTCGTTTGCAAAGGATACGTTCTTGCTGTCATCCGATGAAAAAATGGAATAGGTGAAAATATGGGTTTGGTGAATATGCTATCAACAGATAAAGATCGGAACCGAGAGGCACGGTTTATTGTCCTAAAACGCGTAAGTGTATGCGTAATTACGCTCGAATGGGTGCAAGGCCCTATTATGAAGACTGAAGACGGATTTGTGGTGAAAATATGAGAATAATAGTAGAAGGATTTTGTGCATTAATGGCGGCCTGTATTGCATTACCTATTATATGGTTAGCGAGTTTATTTGGGCGGTGATTTGAATGGATAAAAAGAAGAAGAAAAGGCAAAGGATAGAGCTGAAGAATTGATTGATGCATTGATTGAATGGCTTCGTAATTCGGCAGATAAAGCAAAGACGGACACTGAATGGACAAAGGAATTAATTGGAGATATCCAATCTGAAAAGCCTGAAATCAAGTTAAAAAAACTACTGAAGATTGGCCGGATTCTTTTCGCAAAAAATGGGAGTAAACAAGTGTGTGCAACTGTAACACCTGAATGACATTTTAGATGATGAGACAATAGATTTGGAGATAGAAAAATGATAAAGAAAAATGACAAAGAATTTAATCAACAAAATCCAACCAACACGAATATCATAATCGATACTCCGTTTGGCGAGGTAAAGATTGACATGAAGATGGTTGATGACGCTAAGAATGCGGTGTTTGAATCGAAAAGAAAAAGATGTTTGGATTTCACTATTCGATAGAAAGGTGCATGGTTTTTTGGGCGATAAACCAAAGAGGGATTCTAAGTATTGGTCAGGGAAATTAGGACCTTTAATGAAGATGCATATCGATACTTTCGTAGAAGGATACGAAATCGTAGACGAGTTCTACATCAATGATAATGGAGTGAGCATTACTCTAGTGTTTATGACGTTATAGAATTCGAAAACAATTCAAGAAAAACGTATTTTGCTCTGGGCACAAGATGCTACAAAAGCATAGATAATGATCACCGCTTTTGTATCAACTACAAGGTTGATACTGATGGAGACCATCGTATCGAAGTTTACACTAGAAGCGATACTGAAAATACTGGATTTTGCAGAGATACTGCTCTCACTGAATTCATTGTTGGGCTTGAAAACCATTTCTACGACTGTGGAGTGCTAAATGGAGCATTCTTCGATTTGAAGTACAACTTCATTTCTCGAGACAAGAAAATCGATGAATTGATTGCATGGGATAAACAAGTCAAAGACATCCTATGGAATGAAGTGATTCGATTCCAGGAAATCATGCCGCGACTTAAGGAAATGGGCAAATCAAATTCAAGAGGAATTATTCTTGCCGGACCACCCGGAAATGGCAAAACAATGATTGCCAAATGGTTGGCATCTAATTGTGACATCACATGTATCCTAATCTCAGCTGAGATGATATCGGCAAAACATGATGTCAAATCCTGCTTTGAACTTGCAAGAAAACTATCTCCGACATTATTGATTGTAGAGGATATAGATACGACTGGGGCATTGGATAGAAATGTAGCAAGCCACCCATTATTGGGTGAATTCCTGCAAGCAATGGATGGTATAGTTCCAAACAATGGAGTAATAACAATCGCAACCACAAATCATTCGAACAAAATCGACCCTGCACTTGCGGATAGAGCCGGACGATTTGATAGAATCATCGAAGTTGGACTACCAAAAAAGAGAACAGAGATTTCAAATCTTGAAGCAGTTATTAGACAAAATGCCAACTTCCACATCTGTTTCAGACTGTTTTATTGAGAAGGTTTCAGCGAGTTGTGAGGGATTAACTGGCGCGTGGTTGTCTGAAATAGCAACCTCCCGCTTGATCAATTCTCTCGTTGAAAATCGAACTAAAATTTCAAAGGACGACCTTGTTGCTTCTGCGAAAGAAGTGATGGATAGGCGTGGCCTAGCTTATAGAATTAATTCATATGAGCCAAAAAATACAAAACAACAGGAAGTATATGTAAGATAATTGAAAAAAGGAAGGAATGAAGATGAATAAGAATATAACTAAGAATAATACCATAGAAGAATGTGAATTTCATCGCGAAGGTTTAGTTCACATTTGTAAAGAAGAGTTAGAGGAAATGCCCAAAATTTTACGTGATTTTGGAATTATTAGTAAGGCAATCCAACCTGAACCCTCGGGAAAAGAGAAGGAAAAGGACATGGAAAAACCATATTGGGCATCAAGCCATGAATATGATGCTAATAGTCCAGATTGGGGAAGATATGAAATCCATCTAAGCGAATTCCAGCAATCTGGATTGACTCACCATTTTGGCGTGATTGCAATCGGCATAGGTGATGCAATTTGTCGTGTACCGGCATTACCTGCTTCAACAAATTCTATTGAAATATGTAATAGAACGATTAATGATGATGTCACAGACCAGTATCAAAGAGCATTAGAATTTGAAAGAATTGCAAATATTGAGAGATTCCTATGCGATAGTCCGACCATAGTTAATCCGATTATCTTAGCACTAACAAAAACCTCTGAAGACAACGGTTCTGCGATTATTGAAGGAAGCGGAGCCCTTAAGAAACTAGTAATTGATTTACAGAAGGTTGATTATATTCAGCAAAATCTGAAAGATGTGGATTTGAAGAAAGGAGAAGATTACAGACCGATAGATCTCGTGGATGGTCAACACAGAATTCGTTCATCTAGACTCGGTAGCATTGCCAATGAAATGCTGATTCCGTTTGTGATAGTTGACCCGAAATATAAGGGCGGAGGTGGGCGCCTATTCGCAGAAATAAATGTTCAAAGCAATGATTTAGCAAAATTACACAAATTACATCTTAGGTATGTTCTACGTCTTGCTAGCCATGTAGAAAAAGATGATTTTGGAGATGTGCCTGAATCGTTCATAGATAAAACAGAAGAATATGATGAGGAATGGACTGGAATTTTTACTCGCAGAATAGCAAACAGACTGGCCTACAAAATCGGTGCATATCTAAACCTGAACAAGAAGGGACCAATGCATGACAAAATTCTATACTTTGGCACCAAGAAAGAAGAAGATAACAAAAAAGCGATAGATGCATATGATTGGGTTGCACATTGCAGCCCTTGGGCAATTGAATTTCCGAAACTTGCTGCTTCAGAAAAAGACTTTTTGAGAACTATTCACAACTATTTCCAAGCTTGGAAAATCACCGCAAATACCGACCCAAAAACCGGAATTTCATATCATGATTCAGATATTAATGATAGATGGGGAAAAGGTGAAGGTAAGAAGGGCAAGAAGGTCGATTCTCGAATGTTTAATGCTGTTATGTTTAAGCAAATACTATCTTTATTCCCCCTGGCATACAGACTTTCTAAATCAGACCTAGAAACCAGCGATAAAGAAATGGTAGAGCGATTTTTAGAGATTCTCAAACCATGCAGACCAATAGACGGACTAGATATTGAGGCATGGGATGTCATAATGAAGGCTGGTAAATCGAAAATTATTGAAGATCACATATACAGTTGGATGTCTTGGGCAATTCTCGATTATAATAAAACCGCTATACTAATCGATGCAGATTCGGCATGGAACATCAAAAAAGGTGAGCCTACTGATGTGCTATCAGGACCTGGCCAGGGTTTCTTCTCACCAGTAAATCCCGAATTCTTTTTTGGGACATTGGAAATATCAGACATTTCCTCTGACCGCGATGAGGGCCTAAATCAAGCAACTATAGTAATCACCTCAGAAGCAATACCTAACGAAGCTAAACCGAAAAGCATCTCAGTCGCGGCCATCGCGATTCGAAGGGTATCTTGAGGCCCGAAAGGAAAAGTCGCCATACAAAGGAAATGTGGCTAAAATCGGATTTAACTATCTGAAGCAATTATTCCAAACATCAACCAAGACTCATGGTGTATCTTCAATAGAGGTGACTATTAAATCTGCAAACCTGTTTAGTGTTGGAGAAGATGAATTATTTAGACAATCCTACACAATTGAAGAATTGAGAAAGATAAATAATCGAACCTTGATTTTATCAAGCAAGCCATCAGCTTTGAATAATGAAAATTCTAAAGTTGAGGTAAATGAATTAGAATTACAGAATGAAACATCTGTAAATCACTACACGATAGAATATGACGAGGATGATATACCTGATGGCCTAGAAGAAGAGATTAAAGAGGACCATGAGGAAACAACAAAACTCTTGAGTCCCCCGCCTAAAAACCAAGGATTTTTCCCGATGAATATATTAAAAATGCGATCTAAATACAGACCAAATGTCAACCCATGCCAAGCATGTTTCCATGGAATTCATGATTCGGCTAATTGTGGACATAACAGGTGGTGGTATCAGTGAAATTGGATGAAGGACACGTATACATACTAAATGAGGAAGACGATAGAACAGGACCATCAGATTATTTCAAAATTGGAATGGTCTCCAAGGATAGAACTGTTAAAGACAGAATAGAAAGAGACCACCAAGTTGGTAATCCAAGGTTGATAGTTGATATTCATTCATTCCATTCCGAAGCACCTTCCTTTGTTGAAAGACATCTTCACAAGTCCTTTGCCAAATTTAGGGTCAGAAGAGAATGGTTTAGATTAAATGACGCTCAACTCGATGATGTGAAAAAAGAAGCCGCAAGATATGACAGCATAATTGGACCAATGCTAAGAGAGGTTCGAACATTTGCTAAATCTCCATCAAATGGCAGTATTATCAAATTAGAGGCAAAGGACAAGGCTAGAATTCAATTGCTTCACTCTGAATTGAAAGAACTGCGTTATCAAATCTACGAAATTGATTTCAAAACCAACACAATAAAAGAATTCTTGAAGTTTGAAACTGCCAAACACAAGGGTGGAATTGATGGAATCACTAAAGTAACTGTCAGAGGTGGAGGCTCACCTTCGTTCACAGCTGCAGTTTTCAGAGATAGTAGTCCTGCGAACAAAGCAATTTATGATTCATTTTGTACAAAAAAATCGATAACTGGTGCGTTCAAAACCGATGGTCTTGATACGAAAGCCAAGAAATTCCCCAGTTGCATCTAGCAGAAAAGGCAGCAAAGGAGAAATACGGTGCAGACAAAGCAACTCATGACAATTTAGTGGACGGAGTTATTCTTAGGACTAAAGTCTTGGAAGATAAGCACAAAGAATACATTCAACTTGAAATGGAAAAAGAAGAAGTCGAAGTTGAAATTATGCTTAGAGAATTAGAGATTCAGAAACTCTGTGGTGACAATGACGGAATTGAAGGAATATGTACGTGGAAAAGAAAAGAGAGTTTCAAATTCGATGCAACAGCATTCAAGAATCAGCACCCGGAGATTGTTGAGGACCCGCAATACCACTCTGTACCACAAAAAACAGTTTCAATAAGCGTAAGTTCATCAAGAGATTACCTGTAATTATTCAGTATATGCCAGCCACAAAGTCTCTATAGTTTCAGCATCCTGCTCTGTAAGTTCTCTTATAGATTGTAGAGATTGCCCATTATATCCTTCAATCAATTTTTTGCCAGACTTGAATTCTAAAGATATAAACAGGTTGCGACAGGGTATTTCTTGCAATTTTAACCAAGGTTTTTCGCCAATCCAATATTGGACAAAATCAGCACCTCTTAATGACCTGCCGATAAGATTCTCTGCCTCCTCTTTGGAACTTACAAATTGGTCAAGAATTAACTTACCAAACAGCCAATGATTGCCTGCATGGTCAATGTTAGTGAAATACACAACATCTCCTTTCTTCCATTTTGTAGAAAAATTACTCAATTTAGAGCCCCAGCAAGACATTGACCAGCCAGGAGTATTCTCACACAGATCGATATACTCTTGTGGCCAATACGCGGTAAAAACTGCCATTATTACACCTAAATTTAAATCGGGTTCTGCCAGAAATCAGACTCGCATTTATCCATTTTATAATCAGAAACTAACAACGTCCATCTAATCGAGTGATATTTTGCTTTTGGCCCTATAGTAAATGGACATAATGTTTCAGTATTGTTGCTAATTTCATATCTCAATGTTTCTAGATGAGTGAATTTACGATTATATTTATGAGAATCTATTTTGAAATATCCTACTTCTTCAACTAGAGATTCGAACTTATCTTTATCTGCTGAGGTTTGTAATTTAGACTCGATTTCAGTAATTAATTCTGGTAAATTAGTTCCGTTTGTTTTGTCGCTTTTTAATTTGACAATAATTAAATGAAAAGGAATGTCAATTGGTTCAAGTTGCTGAACAGGGTGAACTTTCACTATAGGGTTAGGATTTAATGACGTTTTGACTTCTAAATCCCAAACCCCTTCATTCACGAAATCATGTAATCCGTCAGAAGGACCTTTTCCAAAAGATAGAGCTGTTGAGTGCCCTCCATCCAATAAGTTGTTCAATACCACCAGTTCACCGAAAAGCCCAACTTCTTCCTCATTGCTCAATCTTTCCTGCCTGATTTTTGCCCATAAATGTGCGTAATCGTTTATTGTGGCCCATACAGATCCATCGGTATCTGAATAATCAAAATTCAAACATAAGTCCTCGTAAAATTGGCGTAATTTTTTTCCTTAAATCGGCACTAATCTTGATGTGTAAAGCATTCGGCCAGTTTTCGGATTTTTACCAATCAAAAGCCAATTGCGTTTGTATTCTTCTTTCCAATCGTCTGAAGGGTTTTTCATTGCTCTTATCAAAAACAAGATAATCATAACCTTCCTCATATCTGACGTATAAACCTGTAATAGAGCCACCCTGAACCATGTTCATTATTGTGCGTGACCCCTCGTCTCTTGCTCTCGTGCATCTGCTAAAACAGAAATTATATTTGTCGTTAAACTCATATTTAATTCACCTCTTCCAATTCCAAATTTTGATTATACCACGATTCAACATTGTAGTTCTTTTTCTCGTCTGAAGTTAAAGTTGCCAGAGGTAGTCCTATAGCGAACGCTACGATGTTGTCCTTCGTTCCCAACCTAGCACGAATAGAGTTTTCACCTTTTTGTGGTTCTGAATCCTTATCGATAAGATAAATTAGAAGTATCGGATTTTTCCTATCTCTTTCAGCACAATGTTGCTTGATTGTAGAACCTTGAGGTGAATTTATCCCGATTGCGAAATGCGGCGTCTGCGGCAAGAAAACACCGAAGTCGTTGATTCCTTTTGCAATTCTCGTTCTCTGAACTAAATTCAAAGTAAACTCAAGACTAGAATTCCCAAACTTAATTTTTGGTCTTTCGAACTTGGTTGGTTTCCCATTACTGCAACTGTCAGTTTGAACATTCGTCACGTTTCTAGCCCTTGTTTGCAAGTATTCAATCAATTGTTTTTGTTATATGGATCTTCGATAAAATTATGTAGGCTACTCTCAAACAAGTTTACTACATCGGAAAGTGGCACGTCATCAATCTGATAATAACCTTCTGATTTCCTCTTTGGAATACCACTCCTACCGCACAGTTTGTCAAGGAATTCTCCCACTGCTTGGTGGTTTTTTTGATTCTTAATCTCATGTTCGGTTTGCCTTAAAAAGTGCCTACATCGATTGGGAAACCTGAACCTCGCTTAGGAATGTAGTCTCCAGAAATGTACTGTTCACGATTTTCTTCAGATTTTTAGGGATTTTATCCTGAGAGGTTGGCAACTGATTCTTTGCTTTCATTATTGGAACAGCATAATGTTCGGTATCCAAATTACAAATCTCAAAGTGCCTAATTGTATCATGCAAGTCGTTCTCGATTCTTTGAGAACCCAGAATTCATCTCTGAGTGATTCAGTAGTAAATATCCTGACTAAATCTTCATCCTTGCCTCTAAATCCAAACCATCTTCCTTGTTGTAAGAGTGTATCTGATTTGAGAGTTTTAGGTTCACGAACGAAATAGCTAGTGAATAATCCTTCAAGTGTGAAACCTCTAGCAAGTCGATTGCCGCCAATCGCTATAATAGCATATGGTTCGCCCTTTGGATATAATAAATCTTCACCCTTTTCATCATCAGATGAGATTTCTAAGACCTCAGGGAATTCTGAGCAATCCAATGAACTGAAGTATGTTTTCAAATTATCAGTCAATAAATCGAAACTAGGAGGTATTTACTGAGTTAGCTGTAACGGTATTGTAATAATGCTCATATTTTGAATATGTCTCAATATCACTTTCTCTACCCCTGCCCTTTTTTATATGCTTTTTTGATTGGATTGCCCCCGTAATCTCGTAACATATGGTTTAACTGCTTCAAGAATGCCGTGCATTGTATCTTTTGTTTCCTTAGTATGAATAAGCATCGAGTGATGAAAATTAATATCTCCATCATTTCGAATTATCCTTACTCCTAAAGATGTAAAGAATTCAAAGATGGATTTCTCCATTCCAAGTTTCATAGATTCTTTCAATCCTCTTTTCTCGGTATTTTCCCTGTAAAAATCGGCTTCTTCATCCTCAACTTTTGACAAATGGTTTGTCCATTTTGGTTCATCGCCTGGGCAAAGTTTCTTCAACCCAAAATAGCCTTTAGGTTCAGGTAAAAGGTGTATAAAATCACGAGGTACAGAGTAGGAATATACTTACCATTTCCATCCGTAAGAGGATCGAATTTTGGAGGAACAAACATGTTCGCAAATGGACTTGCGGTAAATCCGATGTATGCTTTTCTCTCAACCTGATGCAATAAAAGTCTGACTTCTCGATTAATCCTGGAAGCCTCATTATCAGATTTTTTCTTTGTCAATTCAAGATTTAATGATGCGTGATCTGCTTCATCATCAAGTAATAGCATATTGATTTCAGTACCTAAAGCCTCTGCTACTGGCAAAACATAATCCCTGAGCCAGTTTGTAATTCGAGGTAATGTGTCAGAATTCTTTTTGGAAACCAATAAGCAATTCTCATTTTTGATATCCCAATCTGGGTTCCAAACATCATCTCCAATATCGCCCTTGTTTTTTGGTTGTTGAATGTTAGTAGATTTATGCCATTTCTTAGATCCAGGATGACTATTTACAGGATCAATCAAATCATTGAACAATCGTTTCTGAGTTTGCACCCTGAGATCGTTAAAATTACCGCCCGATAACACAATTACAAGATTGTATCCTGAATCAGCAGCCCTAGCAATTAATGCTGTGTAATTAGCAGTTTTTCCAGACTGAACATTTCCAATTACTAATCCTGACACTGGTTTGAAATCAGATTCCTTGGGATTGGGTAATCTATTAACGAGTTGCAAAGAAGATGCCGCTATTGATTGTTCTGATGCAGGGTCGGGTAAATCAAGAACTTCTTGGAAATATATCCTAAAGTTATGATCATTTAAAGAATCGAAATTATACCAGCCATCGCCGACTTCACCATTCTTAGGAATTGAGTTCTGCGGGGGGTCTGATTCGGCGATAAACGAATTTAGAACTGTTGTCATATCTTTAGCAGAAATATTCTGATGTTTCTTCAATAGATGATCTCGCAAATCTTTTGCTTTTGCTAGTTCAGAATAACTCTCCGAAAATCTAGATGCCGTTTCATTATAGTCTTGCAAACTTGACATCCAATCACCTAAGTTCGCTTTTTGAACCACTTCTTAACTTCATTATATGCTGGGTGCATAAGGTTGATTTCTACTTTATTTCCATCAACTTTAGTCAAATCTCCACTATGTGCAGTCTCGATATTTATTTTTGAACCACCAGAACCACCCGAACCACCAGAACCGCCAGAACCGCCAGAACCACCCGAACCGCCAGAACCACCCGAACCGCCAGAACCACCCGAACCGCCAGGAGGAGGGAGGCGTACAAAGAGGGAACAATCATTTGATTTTTTATTGAGATGTCCAAACGAGTTACAATCTATACATTGAAGTTCCAAAGGTTGTGACGCTGTTCTATTAGTTCTAAATTTCATTCTTCTTCTAGCACCATAACTCGAAGAATCTAACTTGTGCCAATTATATATATCAGATGACCAATAATTTTCGAGGCTCTCTTTAGTTGTTTTACCGATTTTTGTATCTGTTTTTGTTTTGTCAAGAGTGAAATCCAATTCTTGAAGTTGATTACCATTGTGGGGTGGAAGATGAATTTCCCATCTTCCTACAACTGTGTCATTATGAGCCTTGCCAAGGCCTTTCCAAGGATCTGTACTAGCATAATCGATCAATCTTTGATGCCTAAACAAGTAGATGCCTTGTAAATCATAATTGGCCAATTCCTCTCTTACAAACAACAGTTTATCCATGATGTTTTTTGCTTTACTCTTGGTCTTTAATTCAGATTGCTTAGGTATAATGTATGCAGTTCCTTCCAACAACATGTCATCATTTCCGACTTTAGTTAATGCGGGGATGGGTCGCCTTAGTGTCCAATGATTTGTTTTATCATCAGTAAATTCTGAAAAAATGGATCTAATGGATGTACTGGGTCACTATTTATGTACATACTAATCGGTTTGATTTCTCTGAAATTACCGTTAGTTCTTTGTATTTTATATTTGCCAGAAATATAGCGATTGAAAGTTAAACCAATCTGTGACCTTAACCTTTTGATAATTGAGTCTATGTACTCTTGCCTACCTGTTCCTGCACCAATGTCTCTCTATCTTATGTAGTCCTTCGAGTAGTATTGCCGTTCCGGATTCTAAATCATCCAACTCATCTAAGGCCATTTTATATCCTTCGGTGTTGGACATCCAAAGGGTACAGATTTTTCTAAATCGTCTCTTTCCAGCAATTGGTCTTCTTGCTTGCTTTGGATGTGGACTGAAGAAATCCTTACAAGACTTATTTTTCCATCTTTCTTTTTGATATTATGGTCGCTTCATATGCTTGAGACATAGTAGAATTTTTTAAACCGACACCGAAGTGCCCAAGTTCATAATCTTCATACTTCCTTCTTCTGCCATAGACTAGAGCCTCCCTCATTTCATCTTCATTCATGCCTGTGCCATCATCTATCAAAAGAAGATACATTTGCTTTCCATAAAGATAATTCAGTCCTTTAGGATAATTCATCTCATTTACGCCTTGGACTTTAGGCGACCCTGCGTCAGTGTAATTTTGGTCGTAAATGTAAACAAAGATATTACGTGCCTTTGCATCTATTGAATTATCAATAAGGTCGCCTATTGCCTCTTCGATTCTATATTTTGTAGAGTGGTGTGAATTGTTTTCCCCTGCAGGGTCTGTTTGGCGTTCAATAGGCATAGATGACTGTGTGAGATCTATGTTAAAAAAAATTCCCATAAAAACGAAGGATTATTATCCCCCGTTCAAATTTATCAACATGGTCGACCTTGCCACACTCTACAAGGAGACCGGGGATGTCCCCTGGGTCGTGGGCCTTAGTGGCGGTAAAGACAGCACTGCTCTAACGATGCTTCTCTTGGAAACCATGGAGCAACTACCTCCTCGAATTCGTAATCGCAAGAAGGTTTACGTGACCTGTGTTAACACTCTAGTTGAAGCACCGCCAGTAATCGACCATGTGCTGAAATTTATTGAAAGATTGAAGATTTATGTTGAAGATATGGAGATGCCTATCGAGGTCGTGGAATTACACCCTGAGGTTGACCAGACCTTCTGGGTCAACCTAATTGGAAGGGGATATCCAACACCTGTTAGAGAATTTAGATGGTGCACTGACAGAATGAAAATTCGCCCTTCTGCAAACTTCATTACTGAGAAAATTGGCAAAGAACCTGTAGTTCATTTTCTTCTCGGGACTAGATTTGATGAAAGTAATGCTCGCAAACAAACAATGGATGCACACACCCGCAGAGATACAGACCTCCATGCGCACGGTTTGATACCAACTGCGTCGACAATCAGGCCATCGAAGATTGGAGTACTGACGATGTTTGGGAATATCTTCTCAAGATGGATTGGGTTAACGGTATGCCGAATCCTTTTGCTGATATCAATCAGGATTTATCGATTCTATACCGTGATGCTGCGGGAGGAGGAGAGTGTCCAGTAATTCACGATGCTAGCCAACAAACATGTGCAGGAAGTAGGTTTGGATGCTGGACTTGTACAGTTATAGCTGAAGATAAATCTCTCAATCAAATGATAAACACTGACAAAGAAATCTATGATGTAAAGACGCTGATTGAATTAGCAAATTTCAGAGATCAACTACTGGCAGAAAGAAATCTCAAAGAAAACCGAGTTCAAGGCAGAAACCGCAAAGGTCGTGTACAGGTGAAGAGAGACGGAACTACTGGTGTAGGACCTTATACACACCAATATCGTCAAAACCTTTGACGAGGTTGAGAGACGTTCAGGAACGGGTTGGGTTGAATTTGATATCAGAAGCAGAAATTCATAGAATTGAAGAATTATGGGCAAGAGGAGATTTCTGATTTGGCTATACTTGATGCGGAGGTAGAAATTTGAATCAAAGTATAGACATGGACTTTCTTCACACAGTAATTTTGCAAAGTGGAATTGGTTTGTCGGTCGAAGAGACCGCTCAATTGATCCATGATTTACTTCTGGAGGAATTAAATGTCCAACATTTGATGCGCCCTCACAAAATTGTGACAAAGATAACTCAGCATCTTGATGCACATATTGGAGAGTGATTTGAATGTTCTACAAAGAATTGAGAATTACAAATTTCAAGAGGTTTGCTGGAACAAATATATTTCCACTAAGGGTGATGGAAATGTAACAATAATCGCAGCTAAGAATGGGGTTGGAAAAACTACTGTTCTCGATGCATTTAACCTGGCTCTACACGGTGCATTAGGAATCAAAAAGCGATACCATTACAATCCTGGTTTTAAATTCGATGATTGGTTAAAGAAAACACACAATACAACAGTTACCGGTGAAGATTGTAATGTTGGCGTCCAACTAACATTAGAAGACCAAAGTGTTGGTACAATTTTGATTAAACGAGATTATTGGTTTGAGAGGGCTGGTGGCCCTGTTGAAATGGAACTAACTGTTCGAATTAATGGTAAACCCACTGGCTTTAGAAGATGGAGAATCAAAGCATAATATGGCTCAAAAGTGGATTGAAGCATTCATCCCCTTAGCCATATCGCAACGCTTCTTATTCGATGGGGAGAAACTCCAGAACTCAATATTTCAGAGTTGAATCAAGAATTTAGTAGTGGTCTTGACGATATTCTTGGACAACAAAGCTATTCAACAACTAAACTACCACCTTAATTCAGTAATGAAAAAAGCACAACCAAAGAAATGACTCAGAAGAAGACCAAAAGGTGCTTGAAGATTGGTTTGAAGAATTAGAGGCCGCAAGGGATTCTGAAATAAATTTGAGGTCAGAAATAGAAATTCTGAAGAAAGGGATTCAAAAATTTAAAGTCTAGATCAACCGAACTCCATAACATTATTATTTCAAAAGGCCAGGAAGAAGGACAGAATTTAGGTAATGTTAGGTCAGTACAAGCAGTGGCTGCATCTCACCTTGCAGGTAGAAGAAAGAGTTGATTCGAGTGTGCTTTCGGACTCACTACCATTCATGATTGCTGGCCTACCAACCGATGTTAATGATTGGAACATAGACAATACAATTAAATGATTCAAACTAATTTGGTTTCTAATTCTGCGAGAGATATTTCGGAGAAAATTCTCGGGAATCTTAATCCTAGATTGGCGAAAACAGAGGAAAAAAGAGTTAGGCCGCTTGATGATGAATTGGTAAAGAAGAATTAGGAATCCCAGAAATGTTTCAATTCTTAAGTAAGGATGAACTTGAGAATGTCACTTATGAACCATGCTGTGATGTCTAATGATATTTCAGGAAATGCAAAACAAGTCATAAATGAGAGCGTTTTTAGCACTATCAGATTACAAAAAAACAACTGCTGCAATGCTTGCTGAATCCGAAAAACTTGGATTAGCAAAAGTTGCGAAAGAGTATAAACAAATCTCTCAAGATTGGGAGAGAGTAGGAAATCGAAGTAAAGAAGGTGAAGTTGCCAAGTTAAAAGCGTTCATTACTGAAACTGAAGAGCGAATTTCAACAATGCAAAGTCTTACTAAAGCCGATTCAAAATTAAACAAACGACTGGAATTGATTATTGTGATTAGAAAAATCATACTCGAATATGCAGCAAAGCGTAGAGATTCATTGGCTAAGCCATTGGAAGAAGGGTTTGCTGAAGGATTCAAATTACTCAGTCGTAAATCTGAAGCAGTAAAGGGGATGTACAAATTTCAACAAACGATTACCTACCATTTATCGAGATGGACGGCTATGATGGTAATTGGTTGGACAGAGATCTATCTGCAACAGAAAAGCAGCACGTCGGATTATCAATGTTATATGCAATTAGCAAGTTGTCTAGAATCCCACTGCCGATCGTTGTTGATACTCCTGTTTCAAGGATGGATAAAGAGCACAAAGGCTGGTCTGTAACGAGATTCTATCCAAAACTCTCACACCAAGTAATAGTTCTTACAACAAGTGATGACCTTGGAGATGGCCTATTTGACGAATTGAAGGAAACTGATTGTATCGGTTCACAAATACTGCTTGAGGAGACAGGGCCTGCTACGGCTAAAGCAGTTCAAACGGGCCTAGAAGAATTCTTTTGAGGTGAGGAAATGGCATTGAGTAAACTTCAGAATACAACGATTGTTAGTACTGAACTAACCCATTCTCGAATCAAAAAATTAGCCGCTAAAATAGGAGTTTCAGAAGACATAATCTCTAGGCTTGCACTTGGGGTTTCGATTAGAGAAGGGTCAATTGTGGATGATTGGGAGCCCACTAAATTCAAGGAAGAGACTATTCTTGAAGAAATTAGTTCAGGTAAATCTCTGAGAGGTAAAACTCTATTCAAAAATGAGTTGGCTTTATGGATGGTTCTTTTATCAAACGTCGAAGGAAAAATGGATTCTATTGATGTTGCAAGAAGTAAATTCATCCTACACTGGGAAAGAGGGGTTGAGATTATAGCCAAAGAAGATGATGGTGAGGATTGGATACACCTAATCGCTTCACTCTTTTCGCCCCAAGATTCACAGTAAATGGCTTCATCGGGTAAGCATGGGCGAGGCAGCA
>JAYQHX010000045.1:0-19113 GCA_038141355.1 Methanobacteriota archaeon
TGAACACAATTCTTGACTCTTTTCAATTGACTTCGTGTACTTAGGGATTCCATAGAAAAATGATTCCTTAAAAGATACAATAATTGAATATAATGAATCAAACAAATATAGGCTGATTTTTTTAAATACTCATTGTTTTAAGATGGAGCGACTCGTTTTTAGTTGTCCATTTTTTCATGTTTTTTAGTTTTTAAATAATAATATGTATTATTTCCTTGAATCAGGATGCATTAAAATCAATACCTCAGAGATTTCGACTCGGTCTTTCCCAATGCTGCTCATAGTTCTCGTAATCGGTATTGTAATAAAATTAGGAGGCGGAATATATTATACTGTTTTGCAGCATTAATGTAAATTTGTTCTATCTTATCTTCGAGGTAGTTATTTGATGCTATTACCCGAGCACCTTTTGATACCAATTGAGCAGCACAGGCAGCTAATTCTTCTTGTTGTTCTTCATCAAAAGGATCTTCAGTGTAATCTTTGAAAACATAATCACCTAGTTTTAAAGGCATGTATGGAGGGTCAAGATAAACTAAGTCTCCAGATTCTACATTTTCTAGAGCCTCTTTGTAAGATTCGTGTTTTATTTCAGAAAATTCGCACAATTTGGCGCCTACCAAATTTAATAATTCTGAATCACAAATTTTTGGTTTATTGTATCTTCCTTCAGGAACATTGAATTCTCTGTTGGAATTAACCCTCCATAAGCCATTAAAACATGTTTTATTTACAAATATAGTTAATGCAGCCCAATTAATTTTATCAGAGTCAGACTTTGGTTTCTTACGTTGATATCGTTTTAGAATTTCTCTCTTCTTGTAATACATTCTAACTTTTCTACTCGCCTCAGTTGAGGCAGCCAACCCATAGAGTTGTTGAAATTCATGATATTCTCTTTCCAAGGTTTCTAATTTCCCAATTAATTTCTTTCTGTGTTCCTCGTGACTAAGTATAATCAATGTATTCACAAGACTAGGCTCTAAGTCAGAAATTCTAGCAGATTTTGCAGAGATAATGCCGGAATTGAGTAAATGGAAGCAAAAGTGCCCCTCCTCCGAAGAACGGCTCGAAGTATCTGTTGTTATCACTGGGAAAACCAGTCTCTTCCATCCTCTTCAATGTGTTCTACAATTTCCTCGACAATTTTGCCTTTGCCGCCAGCCCACTTGAGGAATGGTTTAATCATACTTTCAACTCTGTTCATCTACATTTTCTGCAGTATGCTTGAGGTATTTTTTTACCATTGACCGAACGAAAACCAAAGATCTCTTCTATTGCTCCTAATCCATCGGCTTTCACCTTGCATTTTGGACACATAGCCCAAATTTCGTATGGCATATCTAACTCTTTGTGTCGACGGATAATCAAGTTTCCTAGTATGGGATATCATTTTTACATTCTGTTATGTGGAGGAGCATGGAAGGAAAGACTCCTCCAAATGATTACGTTAGATGGAGATTAAGTCAAGGTTTTAACCCAGAACAAACCAAGTTTTTGTTCAACTCATTCGACAATGAACAGAGGAGAATAAACGAGATAGATTCATGGCTTAAGTCCAATGAAAGAATTCGCAGTGAATTTTTGGTCTAGAAGCAATGAAATCATTTTGACAAGCAAAGCTCAATCCATAAAAGAAATGATTCATTCGCAAAAAAACTTCTTCCTAGAATACACATAACACTCCCAAGGGTTGAAGCAGCTACAAAACAGGCTATGTGCGGTAAATATCATGACGCAATGATTCTATTACGCTCAGCCATTGAGGGCTTCCTTCGTTTTACTCTTGATTTAGTCTATGAATTTAGGTGGTCTTTACATGGAATTCTTGATGAAATGCAGGACGACACTTGGCAAAAAGCTCGAAACGTTGAGCATCCTCTAACTATCGCACCGATGTGCAATTTCTTGAGGCGAATGGATGTAGCAGGACCCCCATTTTCAAAAAAGTATGATTTTGTATAGATACTTAGAAATTGACAAGTTAAACAAGTATACTCATTCAAATGTACTCGTTGTTTTAGCCAACAATGAAGGGCAATTTGATGATGAATGTTTCCAGGATTTTTTATTAAATTACATCGAAAATCCTAGAATCCTTCATAATAATTTGGCAAAATTTGTCAGATAAAATCGAGCATAATGAATTGCCCATAATTAAACTGGGAGCAAGAGTTCCAACCAGAAGAAATGCCCATGTATGCAAAGTTAATTAACATCAGAAATTAATTCATATATCACCGCGTTCAAATCTAGAAACTAAAGCATTGAGTAATTTGATGTCATCTTCAATGATTTCGCTGGACTGATTGGATAACTTACATGATAAAATCATCATTCCAGCAAATATTTCGGAAACATTTCCTCCAAATTGTAGCAATACTTGAGTCATTTGCAAGGCCTAATCTTATGTCAATATATTCTTTCAGTCTGTGTTCTTCTGACAATAATAAATCTCATCGAGGATATTTTCGGTAAAGATTCAGAGGTGTCAGGATCTTTCATTATCGGGTTTCTCCATCGAAGATAATATTCAGTATGTCTTTTTCCGAAAAAGCCGTCCATTGTTTCATCCACAAGATACTGAATTGTTCGCATACCAATTCTAGTTACGAGGTTGGCAAATGTTGCCTTGAAGGAAAGCAATTTACTTTTCCAGAATCTGCATTGCCCGATATCTTTCCCCTACTGGCAAATAGTCCGCTGGAACCATGTCAGGATATTCGTCGCTCACATCAGGGTAGAATGTTATGTCAACAGCACCCCCCGGAGTAGTTTGAACCTGAATTTTCCAAAATCTGTAACTTCAAAATTTGGTGGAGTCAATTGGTAATTGGGATACGAGGCGAGAAATAATCCTTGGATGGAAGCCAAGGTATTTTCTATAGCATTCTGCTTGCCTAAATTCTTGTTCGTTAGTATCAGGGAATAATACAGAGATGCAGATTCTTGATTCCTTCCAGATAGTCCATTAAATGAGATATTAATCGAACCGGCAAAAATAGCGAAAGGAGTTTTTGCGTAAACTCATGTGAACATTATTTCTTAATAAACAAGTTACTCCTTTTGCTCTAATTTTTTCCATAAAATACCGTTCATAGTCAAGATTTTTGTCACGAGCTTTTTGGTAACCATTTTTCAACCGTCGATAAGGTTAGAACTCTTACTTCATAGCCTCTATCTACAGTTTTCCTAGAATATCACTTAATGATTCTATGTTTCCTGTATCTATGTTAAAGGCTGAAGCAATTGATGCATCAGACCATCCAGAACGAGAAGTTGTAACATCAGAAATCCATGGTGAAATTAATGTTATTCTCTTATCTCCGAACAACATCATATCTGTCAGCTGCATCTAACAATACATCCCAAAATACTCTAAAGTGGCCTGAGTGGAATATTGCATTACAAAACCTCCTGTTGTCTGACGTATTTGTCAACTTTTTTCTGGCACTTCCATAAATCTCTGCCAAGACAGCCTGATTGACGGACTTGGATATTTGACAAATCGTTGCCTGATTGAAGAGATCATTGTTCGTTACCCTTTATGTGAATGAAGCTTGCTGAATCAACATCATCACCAGATGTAAGTTGAATTTGCATTCTGTGTTCATTTTTCCTCAGGTAACCTTGAGATTCTGTCCAATCTCCGAGTGCTTCATCTAATGCTGCCCTACAAGTAGTGTAGATGACAAGATGCGGAGGGAATAGATTACCAAAATCATCACCATTACATGCAGGACAATCTACATCACATAATGACAGTGCTAGATCCCAATTGACCAAATCAGTTCGATAACTTGGGCTGTTGTTATCCACATAAGCAAATCTACGTCGATTTTGTAATGTGGCTAACCTGTATTCTCGATACCCATCTCGTTCCCACCGTTTTTTCTGAGAAATGTTCTCGTAATTCATCCGATTCCTTTTGCATCCATCTTGGGATTCCTAAAGTTTCTTTATTTGAAAGTGAAATCGAATGAAGTATATGTTCTTCACACATTCGTAACCTGTCCTCAATTATGTCAGCAAGTGACGATGTTGGGAGATTTGTATCCCAAATGCTGTGCTAATTCTCTAACCTCTACTGGCATGTGGAAGAACTTATTCGCTAGCTCAGTGATGATCCCATTGCCTTCTGCATCATCATCAAAAACATCTATTGTGCATTCATGTTCTGACTCCGCATTGTTGAATGTATATGATACAGCATCAGACGGAACTCCAGCGAATTGAGCAACAGATTCAGACAATGCAAGCCCTAGAGTGTTTAGGAAAACCTCTTGATACCAATCAGCCATCATTGATTGATAGTTTGATTTAAGATAGTCTGCATTCTCAAACAACTCGTTGTAAATATATTTCAAACTCAGAGCGTCCTCACTGGTGTAATCACCTGCGATTGCATCTTGGTCTACTCTTTTGGCAAAACTAGTTTCGTCCCAAGGATTCCCAGAATTAAATATCAGGTCAATAAAATTGACTAATTGTTTCAGGAAATTCATCAGCATTTTGCCCTCTATCGTTAGACTGAATAAAAGATTCATTTACTATTATGTCCAAAAACATCTCAAGCAAAAAACTGTTCACATGGAATTTTTTCACTCTTCAAAATCCATGAACCTAGCATGCGAACGAATCGCTCATCAAATGGATGATTTGTTCTGCTTCCCAGCTACTTAATTTTTTCAATCATTGAGGATTTGATTGTAAACCTAAAGCCATTTGTCGAAAACTCATCCGCAATAACTGTTGGATTCTCATTATGGTAATTTTGTAATACAATTAAGTTGCTACGGCTAACCCCAAGAGCTAATCGTTTAACGCTTAGATTAGAGTCATAGACAATATTCGAGAATAAACGTGCAAGGAGAGGATGTTGAATTACGGGCAGGGTCTCATTATCAGTTGAATTTGCAGGGAGGTGTTGGCTATCTTGTAAGTTTGAGAGGTTTCTTTATTCTCCGTAGAAAGTTTAGACAGTTGCCAGTTAATTGAATGCGCTCTTGGCCTAAGCATCACACCAGCAGGACCTTGGGCGACATCCCCTCTTGATGAATCGATATTATTGTAGAGCAATCCTACGTAAGGCTTCTTCCCTTGAAACACAGAGTTTGGCTGACCTTTGATTCCCCAGTCTGCATTCACAGAGATTGATTTCAACTTTTGCATTCTGACATCTTTACCAGTGTCCAGATTGAGATCTAAGATACGAGAGATTTTGCTAATTTCATCTTTAGTTAAAATCCCCATATCATCTAGTTCTGGGACATATGGACCTTGGTCTAGATGCAATTTAACTGTTCCATCACCTGTTAAAGTTGAAATACCTCTGTGGTTTATGTATACTCTTCTACCATCAAACAATCTGTGTGTCCACATTCCGGGTAGTGTGTCATACTAAGAGCCTCCTTTGCCGTTAGATAGTCATTCCAATTGTCACTCAATTTAGCAACAATGGGTGCTTCATGGGGATTTTGGAAAAGAGTTCCTAAAGGTGCAAATGGTGCACTTTTCATAAATATATTACAATTTAACATTACTAAACTCAAGTATCGTGTCTCCAAACGATTTTGTAAGACCTTCACCTGTGAGCAAATTAAAGGGATTGGGTCTGCGTTTCCAAGAGTCGCAACCAATGCTTTCAAAATTTACTACTGGTGATGCTGGACCACGTTTGACAACATCACAATTCACCCAAGTTTCAAATTGTTCTAAACTCTGTTTTAGTGAATTAGCGTCGTAATTGAGGGCTGCATTTTTCAAAGTCAACATAAACATTTCAAATGAACTTTGGTCGACTGAATCGTTCATGTTTGTTGATGTAGAGTAATTATCGATTGTTTGTTTAATCAGCTTCCATTCCTGGGAATTTGGAACTGCAGCATCGAGGTGTATATTTTGATTTCTTGCAGCCAAATGCTGAATCACGCTAACTGGTTTTTCAGGAGTTGAAATCGGCATTTTCACAAGGAAGTGACTTAAGTGTTCGGCTACGGTTTTTGCAGCAGTCCTTCTTATAAGTTGGTCCTCAATATTAACCGAATATCGAATATAATTGTCACATAGGTGAGAAATATTCTCAGGTTCTCCATCAGAATCTAATGTAATATATCGCAGCTATAGCATTTCGAATTTTGCCATCAAGGGAATTCCATTCCGAATCATTATCGGTATCTCTAGGGGGTTCGAATAAGTCTGGAATGTATTCAATATCATGTCCATTCTTCGCAAGGAAGTCAAATACTGCTTCGTAGGCTTGGTTTTCTTCATTGCTAAATTGTTGTTTGCTACTGGCACGGGATCGAGTATCTCCGCGTCTACTAATCTGAACATAGAGCGATAATATTGGAATTCTTGTCTGCGTAGTGACATCAACGTCATTGCTAATGCGTCGGTTCCTGGTTCACGACCTGCTCTACCGACCTTTTGTCTGTAAGATGAAACATTACGAATTGCTTTGTGAGTCAACACGTCTGATACATTCGACATGTCTACACCGACTTCTAAGGTTGGTGTCGCAATTGCAAGATCATGCGGAATTAAAGGAGACGATTCATCCTTGGCACTACCGGGATAGGCGCCCTTTCTAGATTTCTCTTTAAAGGAATAATCGGCCTTTGCCTCTCCTGGTTCGGTTTCTTTCCGATTGGAATTTGTCTTACCAGTGTGTTTCTTTACCCTGATTACATCTCGATAAGAATGATATCCATGGTTACCCGGACGTGGTTCTGGAGTTGAGGTCCTTGGAGAAAACCACCAACACATCCCTGCCTGAAGATTAGGACATGTGTCCAACCCATATACCTCAAAATCACCACATCCTGGAGCATGTTCTGGTAATGGGCTACTAAACTGTTGATAATCAGCAAATTCATCTTCGGGTTTTAATTTGAATTTACCTATATCTTCTCCTTTTATTGTGATTGGATTTTGCGTATTGCATGTTTTGACATGAGGCACATACTGCTGCACCGCCCTCGTGGAACTCCAGCATATTTGAATGCCAGTGAGCATATGGCTTTCGGGTGCTATCTTCTAATCTATTAGCCTTTGAGGTAGATTCATTATCAAGCATAAACGAATACCAATTTCCAACTATTTCGTGACTATCTGCAAATCCAACTGTTTTGAGAGTCTCATAATCAAAACCTTGACCTGTTTTTGGCCTATCATAAAAATCACGGCTACGTCTCTGATGTGTAACTGTTAGTCATGTCTACAAGTACCAATTGGAGATACTCTTCTTGGACGAACCATTACGTTATGTCTTATTCCCATTGCTGAGGTGCGATCCAAAGTTTCCGAATCGACATGGTCAACGTGCTTTGCTCTTTCATCGTTTGAATACCAAATTTTTGAAACGTGTTCCCTCGGTTTAGCAATAGTCGCGCTCACCCCAATGAAAGTGAAGCATTATGGGCATTAGGATACAACAATTGTTTGCATCGGGACAATATTCGAGAATGATGTCCTCCTTGAACGCCGTTGCTGGTGAACCTCATCAAGAACAATCCTACGTAACCCATTTGCAAGACCAGAACATACTTCTGGAATTCTCAAACGTCGTCTAAATGACTCTATACTACATGCAATAATAGATGCTGGTTTATCTCCTGAATAGTACTTTACAGCCGCTTCATATCGATTGCCTGCACCAATGCCCCACGGAACTGTGGATGAACCGGATGTGCGGGAAATTTTTCTTGATAATTGCTAAGGCGGCCATCTGCATCTATGGCAGTTCCAAGACATCTCTCTGATTGACCAGAGGTTGCAAAACTGTGATTTTAGTCGTTTGATGATTTTTGTGATTTGCTCAAATTGGTCCTTAGCTAAATCGTTCCTTGGATACATATAATTGTGAACACTTCAATCCATCTGCTCGATTGTTGATTAATGCATCTGTGATTACAGGCACAGTAAAGCCCAAGGTTTTACCCATTCCAGTCCCAGCAGTAATTACAAGAGCTGAATTTGAATGTTCAGTCCAGGAATTTTTGAAGGCTTTTACAATAGATTCTTTTTGGAACTCAGAAAATTTTAGTCCACCAGCACCTTTGGTAATAACATACTCAGTTGCCTCCAAGACGGTCGTCAGGTCTGCGATTGCAACATCTATGTGGTGTCCGCCCATATGAGCAGGTAGAGTGTGATTAGAACCAAATTCTGACCGAATATGCTGAATTAGTTCATCACAGTTTATTTTCCTACTGGCACCATACCTTCAGTCTAGGTTCCCATCTAATTCCATCAACAATTGGGAACTTTCTTTGTGTAATTTGTGGCTGATCATTTTCATCGTAGGTCGTTGCATCACGATTTGAATACTCGTGTAGAGAACTGGTTGTGCGAACTAACTCCGCTAGTCTTGTAAGATGATAATATTGCCTCGTCCTGTTTTTTAAATCGCATCATGTGTCTTGCTTTTTTATCAGACATCAACAGAATAAGCTCGTCTAATTTGAAAAGCTCAAGGTCATCTTCTGGCTCGTCGATTTTTGTTTTTTATAGCATCAAACATTTCCTGCTTAGTCCAAATACAATCTGAAAATCTCTGGCACCGCCAGTAGAACCTGAAACTTTAGTAGATTCATAATTGTAAATTTCTATTAAAATCGGTAAAAACTTTCTCACGTTCCTCATGCTTTTCAAATCTGATAAAACTGTCATCCGGCATTAATCCTCGACCTCCACGTAACAACTCAATGAGGCAATTATATGAATCAAATGGATTCTATGGAAAGAGCCTGCGAATCTCTTTTGATCTTGGTCAATGAATACCTCATCCACTAAAATAAATCCGTTGTTGTGTGGATTAAACCACTGTGCAGTCAGAGCATCTTGCATTAATCTTAGAGCGTTTTCTGAGAAATCATACTGTTCGTTAGTATCGTGATAATTTGCAAATCTTCCAAACCAATCAGCTTCTAGAGGATTAACTAATAGTGTATTTCCAAGAGTTCCGGACAAATTAGGACTGAACATCGTGGTTAACGGAGAAATTAGATTCAATTGAGAGACCATACAACGACCGATTGGAACATTTCTAGATACAGACATCGGATTATTGGGATTTGAGATGCCAGCAAAGGAATTTCTGTTTTGAATTATGCTTGGGATGCCATTGTAAAAGTGAGAAGGTGCAAATCTTGGTATTGTAATTCCCTATCGTCATTTTTGTATTTGAGTTTTAGTGCAGCTAGGAACTTTTCAAGTGTTTCCTCATCTGTAATTTGCTCCAATTCATTTTGAAACCTTGAAAGATTTAATTCATCAGTCACAATAATTTGAAATGAATTGATAGCGGTTCTCTAATGCATTCTAATCCAAAGATTTTGAAGATTTGTTCTGGTAGTTCTTCACCACTACGTTGAATAATTATTTCAAATTCCTCATCGCTGATTGTGCGTTTTGAACGCACATAGTCAATTAGCATTTGAGAAAGGAAATTGTGGTCGCTTGATGAAAGAGCTAGATTCTGTTTACTACTTCTGATGCTTACATCCTCAGAATCTACATCAATTGCAATACAACCATCTCCAGCAGTTATGCCCTTTTTTTGATGTGTTTTCATTATACTGATACCACTTGATGTTATGCTCTGGGAAAAATTGCCGAATTAAGTAATCTACGTACTTGAATTGTCTAGGTGGCTGTAACAGTTTTTGTTCTTTTTCGAAATGTGTTTCTAGTATCTCTTTTGCAAGATCAATTTTCTTTACTACTTTGCTGTTTATTTGTTTGATGAAATCCCAGGCCTTAAGTTTTGCACCTTGGGAAGGACAGTAGTATATGTCCAAATTATCATTTATGTTGACCATTTTTTGTGAAAAGTAATCCACATCAGAAACTATGAAATTCAAATTTTCTGCTTCTTCCATCTTTTTGAGGCGGTTAAAGCTAGTTTCGCTTTGAGAGGGTTCCCAATATCCATCCTCAATATCACTTAATATGCGAAGACGAGTATCTACCCAATCATCAAGGTTTTTTCGGCACTACTACCTACTAAACTTGCATTCAAGAAATCGGGCCACAGGTCTATTTCATCTTCGTGTGCACACAACTTAGTAATCATAGGATATGAATCTTCTAATCCATTAATTGATTCTTGTAAGATTTGTTTGGGCTTTCGATTCAACTTTGGTTTATTCCATGTCCTGTCATTCTTCGTATTTGCCCATTCTTTCATTGGTAGTTTATACTCCAACAAATGTTCAAGCCATTGCAAAGCAAATTCTTTTTCTCGTCTCCAGTTATTACTATAGCAAGTATTTGATTCAACCCCATCTAAAGGCCCACAGGTCCTTATCAGCATTTTCGCGAAAACTTATGTCTCGATTTAGATTGGTCCTTTTATACTTCATGAGGTTAATCATCTCTTCCTCATCATAGATTGGGACAGTTTCTATGCCATATTTGTCAATGGTTAGGAATGATTCAGGTAAATCTTCACCAATCAAGTCGGGGCAAAATCTGGGAGCCATGTTTTATTTTTTGAATTCCTCTCCTGACAAATTCTATCATTAGTAGGTCGACTTAGTTTACCTGAAAAGTATCCGGATAGGCCGTGGTTTCGGAGATCGTCAAAGCGATTGGAACTTCTCAACCTTATTGTGTCTGCATCGTCGATGAAATTTTATTTCATACTTTTCATGGGGTATGAAAGCTCCAATCAAACCGATTTGGCGCCTTTCTAGGCTTTTCTCTTTACCGCCTACCATTAATGGAACATCATAGACAAGAGCTTTATTCTGATATTTTATGTTATATTTATTTAGTAGTTGTGAAATTGATTGGAGATTATGATAACTAATTTGTCTTTCAATTTCGTCTTCAGATCTAAATTTATGTTGCTCAGTTATTGCGCCCATTAAACCCAGAACTCTTATTTGGCCATGTGGTTTCAAATTGAATTCGATTGTTTATCTCCAACAGATACAGCCCAGTTAATCATAACCCTATTGCCTTTCTTCTTTGTGTTGTATGGAAAATATTTCGATCCTTTGATGTGGTCTATTGAACTTGACAATAAATCAAAACTATCAATTTTTGATTTTCTCAAAAAGTCGAGATGTACACTTCTATCGCATATTCAGAAGAACTAGGACCGTTTGCCATGTGACTCAGAGGTTCTCTGGAATCTTTACGGTCATTGAGTGGTTTAAGTTCTTCATCAACCAATCTAAATCCTCGATGAACACCTGCAAATGTAGTACATCTTGTTTTACATGGAGACCATCAATGAAAATGGGAGTCATTCGAGTTATTATATTCGCTTTTATCTCTTCATCCTCTATGTTGATATTTACCACAGGCCAAGTCCAACCAGTATTGCCAAATGGAGACATGTCACTCCAGCCCCAATTTTCTGAATCATCTAGTTTTGGAGTTTTTTGACCAGTCTCCCACGGGTTAAATAAATCCTCTATAGGTCCAATGTGGCTAGGAGTTACGGCTAACTTGCTTGGTGTTTTTTCTACCCCAATGATAGAGTTGAGGTTTATTCTCGTGAAGTTTAATTTCTGGCTCAGTATGGTCTAGCAGGTCAACTTTTATGCTCTCCAAATGACGTTTACCATTCAAGCCTATAACTACACAACAATGTGAGCCTTTGGTGGTAATTTTACCAATGTAGGATAATCTTTTCCTGGTGTTTTCAAAAAGACAACATCATTCCAAACTCTAGTTGAGGTATTTTCATTTAGCCAATTCTTGGAATTCAGCATTTTTGTTGCAACGACTCGTTTTCTAAACTGGTTTCGAAACCATAAATTAGTAATTTTTCCATTGCTTTTCAAAATCTAGTGCCTTTTGTAGTGAATGCTTTGATACACCTAGATGTGATTTATGCTGCTTCACATTGTAGAAAGTGTTACTTAAGAAATGAAGGATTGTCTCTTCGAATCACTTTCCAAAATTTCTAGGCATGACTTCAGTATTGCGATTTCATCTTCGATTTGAACATCACAGATTATTTTCTTTCCATCGTTAGCAAATGAAAGGCGTTTTTTGGAATCTATCACAACATCATCAAATAATGCTAATTGATTCTGCCAAAGCTCCTTCTTTTCCTCAGTTAATGATTCAAAATCTGTAAAATTTGATTTTTTGAAGTAACTCTTTGATAGTTTTTGGAATACCTTTTCCAATATTTCGGCAAATAACTGGTGGATTTTTCAGTTTTCGTTGTCAAATCTTTGATATGGAGAAATTTGGTTTGGCATGTTCATTGCGAGTGTTTCCGTTATAGGAGCATATTCATTATTTGCTAATTTGACTTTCGCTAGATTTTCGTGCAAGGCTTGGTTTAGCCATTTACGAGCCCTTTCATTACCAGGTTCATCCTTCTGTAATTTATGCACAAGTCAGCAAGAGCCTTATCTGCGACCTGCGGTATTTTCCACTGATTGCAAAGGTTTCTTTGGCATGGTTGATCCGATGACCTAAAATTACACTTTCATCTTGTAGTTTTACCGCATACGACGAAATGAAATTTTTATCCAAATCATATGGTTCATTTCCAAGTAACGAAGCTGACCCAATCGGTCTGTTTATTATTTCAAACATTTGGGCTGAAGAAAAGCCGAGATTGTTGCTGTCTGTCAGACATTTTTTCAAAAATCTGGAATAGAGCCTGTCTACAAATCTAGCCACGATTGCATTCCACGCCATGTAAGGCGTTCTTTTAGTAGTAGCCATATTCAAAGTAACTCGGTCTTGACCCATTTGCCAAGGAGCATCACAATAGAATGCGCACGACATTTTTGATTCAGTCTCACTGTTGGCAATAAACAAATTAGCAGGATAAGTGAAAGCTTCGTCTGGTGTTATTAATAAGTTGACTTTCGCAGATTTAAGTGCTGTATCAGATAAATTCTCAGTATGCTGCTTGAAGTCATCCCTTACTTTCTATAACTTTCTTTAGAGTTGTAGAACCTCTATACTCATTAATTACGTAATTTCTAAATTTAGAAAATATTTCACTATCAGTTTTGTTGAACGTATCCAAAGTTGTACTTACTCGATAGTTAGTGTGTATCTCATCTTCTTTGGCTTCAGAGATTCGTCCCATTCAATAGTATCCAATGTGAAATCTTCACAATTTTCAGTCATCACAGTCCTACAAAATAATTTACTTCTTGAGGCAGATGAAATTAACTCTATTTCGAAATCTCCTCCGGTTCTAGATTGTATAAAGGGTAAACTACGGAATACACGATCCCCATAGATGTCAGCACTTTCGTTCTTGATGTATTCCATCCACAGTATCTCTTCTGTTTGGCCGTCCTTTTTTGGAACTGTAAATTTGAACGATGTAACTGGAGAATTGTCGCTAATAGATGTTCTGGAAAAATAACTTGATTTATGAGGCTTGAAATCCTCACACAGAGATAATTTGTGCTCAAACTTGCCATCTTCAACAGTAACTTCAACATATTCAAAAAATTCCACCAATATTTGAATCCAACACCAAATTGGCCAATTTTTGTGAAATCACCCATTTTTGTCGACGTATTCATGCTAAACAAATAACTCAACTGGTTAGGAGTAAATACCCTACCATCTTCATTCACACCATTGTGGCCGAAGGTCATAGAATCATTAGTAATTTCAATAAATATTCTACTTGCTCCCATATCAACAGAATTTTGGATTAACTCAGAAACCCATGATTGAACTCCTCGATTAACATCTTTTGGAAAATACCTCCAAGAACCGATTGATATCTCTCCATCGTTGATGGAAGTATCCTGAGGAGTTTTTGGCAGGCTCATTAAGGCATTAAGAAACACTCCATGCAGATTAGAAGGACAAATATCTTCCATATCATCAATAATTTCTTCAGGAGTTCTTGGATTATCTATGCTAATTAATCTAAAGTGAGGGTATAGTTCCTTTATCCAATCTAATTGAGAATCAGTATTTTATGCTAAATCATGTAAATTCAATTCAACTTTCATTTTTAATTCCACCCTATTGTTCCATTAATCTGCCAACTGCATTCATCACTTGAACAGTCTATTCCAGCATTACAAGCTGGACAACTTACTCTCTGGGGACCCCTGATTTTGAAATCACTGCTATCGGTAATAGCTGATTATTCCCTGGCTCAGTCTGATTCTCCATCATTTTAGTAATATTGCCACCAATTCTTGCCATTGCAGATAACCATTCATTGTCTCCATCAAAGTTTTCTTTGTTCAATGGGTTCAATAATGGACTTAGAGATCTTAATTTCTCATACGTATTGAAATCCTCAACAATGTCGCACTCTGGAATAATCTCTGCACTGCGACCAAATTTTGTTAATTCGGAAATGGTTTTACTATTTCTTCGAACTCGTTTTGGTTCATTGAATTCAATTCAGAAATAGTCACATGTCTCCAGTCATCTGTATCCTTCCTTATGATTAACCCTGATGGACAGTTTTGCACCGTGAAACTTCTTGAATAAATTCCATCGATCAACATCCTCTCTGATTTCGATTAAGCCCAAATGAACTCCAAACCTCAGAATATTTTGAAATGAAGGAAATTTCCCTTCGTCATTTTTACATCTAAAATCATGGTAAAGGCGTAATCATCATTCTCTAATTCGGTTGTTCGTAAAATTTTGCCAATTTTTGTAATCAATTCCCCATTTGGTAGTATGTTTAGTAATGGTGAAGAACTATATTCCATTGGCGGTCAAATCTTGACATCACAGTTTTGCATTGCTGTAACCACCTTTCAAAAATTGTAGTGAACCTCTTTCACTTACACCAGCTAAGGTAATTAGATTATAGAAGGTAGTATATATTCCACAAAGACAGAATCTTCACCACGTCTCCTCGAATTCAATTTCGTCTTGATTTTTCGAGATTTATTTTGATTCCTGTTACTTCACACAAAATTGTAATCCGAGAACTTCTGTGATGTCCCAGTTATGGTTTTATTACCCCCTGGATAAATTTCCAGAACTGTTCCATTTCTAAGTCGAAAAATGCGACTTCTTTTGGATGATTGCTCCATGAATTTCCTCTTACAAATGTCTCACCAGGTTCTGGAATAAGAATTGGGTATTCAGAACTCGAATAGTCGTGAAACCGCCTGTCTCAAAAAACAACCTGTTTTTTTGATGTGATTTATTTGCGTCTGCAATATTCGCAATATTCGGTTTATTTACAAAATAATGAACGTGATATTTCTTGGATACCTGAGAATCTTCGTCAAAATTCGATCTAACCGCCAGGTTTTCTGAGCAATGTTTTTCGACAAGATCCGAATTATATCCCAGTGAATTATAGTATTTGCCCACTGCATGTTGTGGCCTGTTACTCGGGTCCACAGATTAGTAGATTTGTTTTTCGATTCATCGTCGTGTATTGAGGTCTTATCCAATTTATTCAGGATTTTTTGCTGTTTCATTCGATGCTCATGTTGTTGATTACTTCCATCGATTGATTTAGATACTTATCATCAGATGAAGAATCCAAGCCACGTAATTTGAAGACATTAAATTGTTCAGATTTGATTGCCCATTCTTCTAATCGGTCTACAGTCCCCGACCATTCACAAAAAATTACAATGCCTATTTTGTCCAAGATGCTTCACTCTCTCTCATACCTCATATCTTCATCTATTTTGATTAATTGTTTTAGTCTCGGGTCATTTTCCCAAATGCCTAACAAATTTTCCTCAGATATATTTGAATGACCAATTAAATCGGGGAAAGTCTTCTCGCAACGAAGTTGATTGCATTTAGTGGGCAAGAAAAGATACAAGCTTCTATCTTGCCTTTCCAAAGTTTGAATTTTTCGATTTAGCCTGATAAAATTCATCACTAAATTCAAACCCTTGTGAGTTTCTGCTATTTCATCTCTAAATGATGACTCTGTACAACTCTGCCTAAATCATCTCTCACTGAGATTGAAAGGTACTTACCTAAGGAATCAGGTCTCGAGCCAATCTCATCCTTTTAATTGGATTAGTATTTATTCTCGGCAATTTATCTTGTAGAGATTTGGATACTAATTCGGTGTTGTTATTTCACAGGAATGGAATCATTTCTCCACACTTTTCAGCTAATATTCTGATAGATGAATCATCTAAATTTCCTTCGTATAGTTTTTCCAGAGATGGCAACCATTCGGAATCTTGGTTTTGTAAACAATCTTCCGAAAAGTCGAATCGCTTCAACAAAATATTATCTAGGTCATCATCTTCTATGCATGATGAAATTAGAGCTTTCAAATCACTACCAAGTTCCATTATTGTCATTCGAATTGGAGTGGCGGTGAGCACTAATCTTCGTTTGCAGTTTGGTAATATTCTTCGCATACCTTTACGCATTTCGGCATCAATATCTGCTCCAGCTGCAATCATTCCTTCATGACCCTCATCAAGAATACACAATTCAACTCTATCTCGTAATACTTGTTTTGACAGTTCGTCAGTTAGAGGATTCCTCATAGGAGAAAATTTGCTAACAATTATGACGTCACTAACTGGTAAATCGCCACTTGTTAGCTTATGCGAACTACGTAGGAGTGGTCTGTAGTGTAATCTTTCAAACTCTTTCTTCAAATTGCATGGCTAAAAGCGGCGGACATAATACTACGACCGTTCCTGAAGGATTTGAACTTAGATACCTATGAGCGACTAACACAGAGAGTACGTCTTCCCCATTCCTCCCGTCTCCGACAATTAAAGTGTCTCTAGGACGAAATTTGACATTTTCATCTTTTAATTCAAGACTAGATAGCCAAGGTGTGTTAAATGCTTCCAGAGGCAATAACTGGTAATCTTTTGGTATCAATTGTTTATTTCCTCTTAATGAATCGATTAAGGGGTATTGGATGAAAGACGGCTTTAGATAGATGTGATAACGCCCCTGGCTCTTCCTAATTCCCTTGGACTTTGAGTATTAAGAAAATGAGGTCTGTCTCTTATCAAATCCTCAAGTTGATTAAAGACACGATTTCGTTGGCAAATTACAGTCGTGTTATTCAAATAATATTTTCCAATTACCCATGAAGAAAGCCCTCTTGCCATCCGTTGGACCTTCTGTGTGATTATCTGGAAACATATTCAATCGCTCTAATTCAATTGGTGTTAATCTTCTCAACCATTCTGATTTAGCCAAGCCAAACTCCTCACGAATCGCTTGGCATTCCTTTGTTTCAAGGTCAAATGATTCTTTCATCTTCTTAGTCGGCTTGAACTTCACAACATGCTTGAATCTAGATGGAGTAGAACCGCCTTCTCCAGTAATGATTGTCCTTGATGGCTTGTCTAGTGCATCAGGGAAGATCATCGGTCCCTCCTTGTATTGGTAAGTGAAGTCATCAGTTCCTTTTCGTGGCTCATCTTTAGCTCCTTTCAGATACTTCCATCCCTTTTCTTTCATCACAGAATCTGGCTCTACAAGATACTCAAGGGGAACCTTTCCTGGAGTCAACAAAATATCAGACAAATTGGTTACGGGGCCATCGTACTTCGGAACAGTGTCATATGTGTAGTAATTATTTCCAACCATTATTCCAGATTTTTTGAATGGCGATTTTCCTTTTGGATTTGCACCTTTGTTGAAGTTGTCAGAAACATCGACCAAATCTTTGTCTTTAGAATCCTTGATTTGGTGGGGGTGTCAAATAGTACGTTCAATGGATTGATTGGGAATGCTTTAGCAAATGGTCCATCTTTCTCCATCCATTGTTTGATGTTCCCCTCGTCTTTGAGAGATTCATATTGAGGTGTGCCAGGAGCGTATCCCATGATGAATACACGTCGTCGTCTTTGAGGCATACCATAATCTGCAGCGTTGATGACTCTCCATTCGACTATGTATCCAAGTTCAGCAAACGATGCTAGCATTACCGCAAAGTCTCTGCCTCTCTGACTTGTTGGAGATTTAAGCAGGCGGTCTACATTTTCCAACATAGCGAATGATGGTTTCTTATCAGTAAGAATACGATGTATCTCCCACCACAGTACCCCTTTTCGTCCTTCGAGACCTTTGGCAGATGTTCTTGCTACTGAGTAGTCTTGACATGGGAAACCCCCAACAATCAAATCGTGGTCAGGAATATCCTTAGTGTCAATTTCTGCGATATCGTCGTTGACGAAAACTTCGCCATCAGCATAAAACTCTAGAGGATTTGTTTCAGATTGTTTCAATCCCCACCTTTCAACATACACTTCGGCAGCATGTTGTTTCTTTGTGTTTGGCTCCCATTGATTACTCCAGACGACTGCATATTTGCCATCCTTTGAAGAGCCTGGTGACCCTTCAAGACCAATTCTAAATCCTCCGACTCCAGCGAATAATTCGACGACTCGGATAGACATACCATTGTGCAATCGACGAGGGTTAATGAACCTCACGATCAAAAGAATAAATGTTATTATAAGAGATCGAATTTTGGACCAAAGATGCAGTTTGGTTCTGAATCCGAATTGATGGCCTTCGCCAAGAAATTAGAAGGGCGTCGGTTTTCTGAGATTTCTGAATCGATTGGTATGTTGGATGAAAATCATCGTAAGCATACCAAAGGAGTCGCTGCAAAGGTGGTTGAAACAGAGTATTTCGGGATACCAAGCAATAGTAGTGAAAAGCCTGATTTCGAAGATTTGGGGATTGAACTGAAAGTAAGTCCACTGAGATATCTGGAAAAAGTTGACCTATACACCACCAAAGAGAGAAACGTAATCAAAATGGTCGATTACAATGAAATTGCAGAAATTGAGCACTGGACTGATATGAAGGTATTTCAAAAACTTCAGCGAGTCTTATATGTCCTGTATGTTCATGATAACAATGTGAACGCTTGGGATTGGAAGGTTGTCAAAACATTCCTTTTGGAGCCCAAATAGTTCTCAATCAGCAAAGATTCAATCCGATTATGAAATCATGAGAAAAAAGGTATTGGCAGGAAAAATTTACGCGAAGGAGACCACGCATTCTTTGCAACATGCCCGAAACATCGAGGTGGATATCTCAAAAATACACCACTCGACTCTCCCCGTGTTACTTTAGCAAAACATCCAGTAATGGAATTTGCCGAGAAAAGAGGCTATTGCATAAAACGGGAGGCGTTTATTGAATTGATTGCGGATTCTATCGGTAGCC
>JAYQHX010000046.1:0-9140 GCA_038141355.1 Methanobacteriota archaeon
GTATCATGGACACTCATGCACGGTGTGTCCTAGTCCCATTTCAACTCACATCAATCGAGACAGCCCCACAATCAATCAGATAATCATATACTGTAGTCGTGTAAAATTCTGGATTCCTGCTTTTGGATCTAAGCCTGTTTTATCACCCTCTGGGGACATAAACTACCATGCCCTTTCTTGCTCTTTGTAAGTAGCACTCTGTAAGCATTTTTTCGTGGTGTCAGATGAGCATCATAATTTTGCCAGCCCTTTCCTGCAATCCTGTAACATTTCCATATGCCATTTTCGATTCTTAAATCTGCATCCCAGCAAACTATCGAATACAATCTATTTCCAATCCTGGATTTTAAATTCTGTTACTGCAGAATCGAGGAGGTTTGATGTGAACGAATGTCATCTGTAGAGGTTAACATCCATTGTGGAATTTTTAGTTTCTGCCTTTGGAATAACATGTAATCCCCTCACCTAACCAATCTCTTACCCCCAGATGATGCCAAAAGCCCCATTCTTTCGGAACCAAACGTTTTTTCTCTCACGTACTGTTCTAGCATTATCGATGTTCCTGGAAATTAGTATCCTATCTTCTAATATCTAATTGATTTGAAACCTTCTTTGCCTGTTCAGGTTCATTTGTCATCAAGAGCTTGAATCCAATTTTCAATTTCTTTGATTTCTGTAATATCTCATCGAGTCGGATAAATGCCCTTCACTTATGGCTTCTCTATTATTGAATTGCTTTCATGCTTATTTTTTTGTTCATCATCAACAAAAAATCCCTTCTGTTGTAATGTTTCATCTGCGACATAGATTTTCCCCATCCTTCCTTTTCTGCAGCCCTTCAAAAACCAAGCAATTACGCCTCTCTCCTTTAGTAGTCAAAACTTGATTGTGTCCAATTAATGCAACAATACAGCATCCTTTCTCTAGTGGGTATTTTTTATCCATTGATGACAGTATCAAATTTTGCCTTCGTGGTCTGGCAATCTTTCCCTGCCAACTTCCGTATTTTCCTTTGTAAGTTCTTTGTGCTTCATCGAAGACAATTATTTTCCCATCGTTAGAATTTGTAGTACTACCTCTTTTCCTTAAGGGAATCTATGAAAGCACTTACAATCTTGAAATCGGAATTTTCTATGATATGTTTGACATTTGAATGAGCATAACCTGGAAGGAATATCAAGGTCTTTAGATGAAGATTTACGTTTGTATGAATTTTTTAATGCGACATTAAGTACTTCCACTTTGCTGAGTGGAGCATTGCCAGTTACGAAAATAGAGTCAGAACGAAACTCTTCATCGAAGGCAATATTCAATCCAACCAGTGTTTTGCCCGCACCAGGCTTGGTGCACCAGAGCATCATAATTATTGAATTTGAATTGTTGTCTCTTGTTTCCCGAATTTTTTTCCTTGATAATTTCAACGCAAAACTTGTTAATCTTTGCCAATGAGGAAGAGTGCCTTTTTGATGTGCGCTTAACGTCATGTTGCCCATACAATGAAATGGCTGCGTCCAATATATCTTCGATGATGGAGAAAAACTCAGAATCAATCCAGAGATCTCCTATCTATTTCTGATTTCACATTTCCTTGCTTCAATAGATTCTATCATTGCTTTTTTCAAAAGATTGGTTATCACACTCTAAGGGTTTTTTATTATCGAATCATAAGGCCTTTCGAAGCAAATTCAAAAGTTGTTCGAGGTGTTTCAACATTCCCATCAGTTAAGCATAAGATCGGGACCACTACCACGCCTTTTTCGAGAAGTTTGATTGTCTCATCATGGAATTCTGCTAAATTTATGCAATAATTCGTCACCCGATTACGATCATTTTGAGTAATTTTGTTTCGCTTAAATTCAATTACATAAATGTCACACCTGGTGCAAATAGAATACAATCCATCCGCAATCCTCTTCGTCTAAAATCATATTCAAGAACGACCCCCAGAATTTCTTCAAGTTCTGGATTAGATAACGCAGTCTTAAGCAAATGTATGCTTTCCTTTTTCTTGAATTCTCAAACCCTTGAAGTTAACAAGTTAACACTTCTTTCCCATTCTCTCTGTTGTTCCTTTTCAATGGTAGCGCTGACTTGTTCTCAAGGTTAGCCGATCCACAATTTGTTGAGGTTTCATTTCAACAAACTTGGCGTTGTAGAATCAAACCACGCTCTTCGGACTACCATAAACCCCCATCTGCCGATAAGTATTGAAATTGTTGATTGAAACTTTACTCTAACACTAACTTTCCTGGAACTTATGTCAAATAAATGTGTCATAGACGGCTTCAATCCTATTCTTATGTTGGTTTATTCAAATTCCCAACACAATGAATACAGTTCTTCCACTTCGGTTCTCGAGATATCCGGATCGTTGAATCTCGCCTTAGCAAATTCTACATCTTCTACATCATTAGGCAATCGTCCGGTTGCAAAGCTCGAATAACGTAGAATATCAACACCGTCGTCAATTCTTAGCATCAATCGCACGCAGGAGGAGAAATTATAAATCCTGTTTCAAAGATTATACCTGTCTCGCAAATTACGATGGTAACCTTCACCACAATATTGAGGTAAATAGTCATAAAAATCATCATGTAATGAAGGATTAAGCACTCTCTTGACGTTATCTATTTGTGTAATCAATTTGTAAGGCTACTCGAATCTGGACTCAATCCTATTGAATAAACATACAATTGTTCCTCTTTTGGGCTCGTCACTGAGAAGTAACTGCTCAATCGAAGAAGATCTTGTGAACCCTATTCCTCGAACCTGATGCCTTAACCTCGATTGCAATCTATTTGCATGTAGTAATCACGTTCAGAGTTCTCGCTGTCCTTTCCAAAGCAGTTATTTTCTGGAATGGTGTATCCCTCTCTCAGTTGCAAAATTTAGCAAGTCTTCCATCAGAATTAATTCCCCAGTTAGACCCATCTGTTTAAGTTTACCAAGCACCTGTGATTGTATAATTAAAGAGAAAAAGGCCCGATTTCAAAAAGCAATGATTCATTATCAATATCTGGATTTTCTGTTAGGATTCTTTGAAAAATTCGTATGCTATATGGGCCAACAACCTAGAATGCCCTGAACGATTATCTGCACTAATCACCAGAGCGGAAATATTTCTATTCGTAGTTATATCGTGATAGTTTCCCAGGAAAATAAACTTCCATTCATTTGATCTCCAAATGAAGCCATCTCACCTTCAATGAATAACTCGAATTCGGAATTGCTACCTCTTGTTAGGTGTAATCGATTTTCGACAAATAATATGGGCTCTCCTGTCGCCTCCTGAAGCCACATCCAAACCATCCAATATTCGCACCAAAGATTCTAAATTTGGACCCAACTTATTCACCTACGTCTATGGACAAAACGGATGGACCGCCTTGAGGGATATTTAGTGCAAGAGTCGGTCGTGGATAATGATATTTCTCACCGGTTCATTTCTTCTCTAGGTCCTTAGAAACTACATGGATGAGGATTAGGCCATTCCTACCCTGATGTCGGAATAGTGGCAATCTGTCGTGTGGTCCAGGTTCATCAAACCATTCATCCATGTGAGAGCCATAACCCATCGAAACAACCAAGAAAAGTCATTAGGCCATCACTCGAAAATTTCACGGTCCATTAGTCGGAAGTCGAATGGTTCTTCTGAACTCAAACTGCCAAATCGAATGGCGATGTTGAAATTTGGAGGAGGGGAATGTTCCCATTCCAAACCGAGATTATCTTGCATACCTCTAGTTCTATCTTCGAATCCATTTTTCCAAAACCTAAGATATGCAGCAATGAGGTACGGGTCTTGTGTTTGTCTAAATCCAACAGCAGAAGGCCTATCCATATCTCTTGGTTTCAATTCGCTCTTTAAGTTAACAAATCTTTGAGAATTAGGATTGGGATTGTGAAATGTGAATTTCAAATTTTCAAGCAAATCGATTACTTCGTCTACTGGTTGATTGTAAATACAATGTCTGCTCGATTGTCCCTTCATTAGAATTTGAAACTGGTCTTCCCTCAGCAATAATTCTGTTGCATATTCTAGAAAACTCATGTAAATTATGACGTGCATAATCAAGTTCTAACTCATCACCTCCCATTTGAATTCTCTGAATGAAAGGTTTGAGTTCAGAAAACTGAATGCTTCTGACGAACCCTCTACCTGTTGCATGAGATGGTGTGGGATGGGCCATTCTGAGAAAGCGGAAAGCGCAGGAATCCCAATGTTTCACACCTTGTCGCTTTGATTCAGCAAACTATTCTTTTGAATCGATTTCATGATGAACAAATCTTGCTAGGGAGTTTATCATCAGTTGATTTTGAAAATAATCTGCAGAACTCTACGGCCTCGATACCCAAACCATCGTTCTCTTTGTACCCAGGTTGTATCTTCTGCAATAGTTTCACTTGAACGACAAAAGTATGAGATACACAGACCTTCTAATGTTAGACCCCGAGATATTTTATTTCCTCCGATAATTTATGCTGCCACAAATCTTCAGGTAATTCTCTACTCCCGTCAGCATTTGTTGTTGAAGAAAAGTTCAAATCTTTAGATAAGTCATCGGAGTTTACAACTCGCTTGTTTTGTTCTAGAAAATGCTTCAGGTAGTATCTGTTTAACTTCTTCCCATGAAGGTAAATTATATCTTTCTCGATCGGGTTGAATCATGAAATTACCCTAGAACTGTTTGTGAAACTATTGTAACTTATCCTCCCAAGATCTATTTTCCTTACCTAACCAAGTAAAGATTTGGAGCCTCGATCCTATCCAATGCACGCCTATCCTCCGATAATTTGGAGGAATTGCAGTCAAATCTTCTCCTCCTTTTCCCGAATCAGTTCCATTACTCTTCGTACAACACCCCAATGTTCTTCGATTTCTAACTCAGTATGTATCAACATAGTGTGAGGCGATGCAATGTTAGTAACATCAACTAATGATTTGCCACTAACCAATAATCTAATCGCACCAGAGACAAAATATGAAATTAAAGCCTGTTCAAGTTTTTTCGTTTGATAATCCTGAAAATTCGGCTTCGCTCATGCCACTATCTACCAGGAAATTTCTTTCATTATGATTATCTAAATAATTGAAAAAAACTTCTGGCCCAGTATACCTTGAATCTGAATTTGGTTCAAAGAATGTTAAGGTGAATCTCTAGAATTTGCCGGAAAACGAAGTAATTCAATGAAATCCCTGGGCCATAATGTGTTGGCTCTATCCTGGAGAATATTTGCTTGAATGGTTATAGTATCACCCTATGTATGCAACTTTGTTGCGACATACCCCAAATCTGAGTGATTTTTTCAGGAGTAGGTGCTTCTGGATTTCTTTGTACAGACGCTTCATCAAACTCATCATCAATAATCAATAATGGTATATCAGATGTCGGAATTCTTTCACATAAACTAGAAACTGCATCAGGTTAAAGCATCGAGGGTGTTGACATTTTTCTTGGCCACAATCAATACACTGTTCCCTCTTGATTTCGGTACGGAGTTTTCTACGAACACGACTAACTTGATGATTTACATCACCAGAAACACTCGGTGACCAGCAATCTTTACGTGGTCCATGTTTGCCATTGCCAAGAGGATGATTAGACCCTAATGATACCCCTCTGAAACAATTGGTTCACCCGCTTACATAAGAGATCTTTAACAAACCGATTTGCAGTTTGAAGCGCAGGTCATTTTTCAATCCACCAAGAACTATTACTATTTTGAAACCCTTTGTCCAAACCTTTTGCAGCAACTCCAATCATGTTTGCAGTTTTTCCAGATTGTATTGACCCCACAACAGCACCAATTCTAAGTCCATTATTTTCATCCCAAATATCTGAATCAAAATCCGGAATATTTTCTGTACTTAGAATTTCATCTGTGTGATCTGTCTATTTCTTCAATTGCTTGATTCGAAAAGTTGCTAGGTATACCAAATTGCCCCCTAAGGGAACCACATACTGATCCCACCAACTGACTATCCGTGCTTGGCCTTCACGAATAATGGTCTGAGACAAAATCTCACCTACTCTGACAAAGGAGTTCGGATTTCATCCATACAGCGAACCAATTTTGGTAGTAACTCTAAAACAAGTTCATTATCACTAAGGAATCTGTAAATGATGCAATAAGCCATTTATCACATCGGCTTGATACCCCCAAATAGTACCTGCATTTTGATTCTCAGGCCCAATTTACACTAGGAAGGACTGTTTCTATTGCATCTTGTACTGCGTCATGGTTAGTTAAGTTGTGATCGAGAAGTGTTTACAGCATTCTAGATGCAACCATATTTATTATGTAGCCAACTTGTTTGGCTTTTACCATTTTTATCGTTCCTACTGAATGCATAATTAACTCCATCATCTAAATCAAAATATTCCTCAGCGAAATAATATGAATCAATAATTTCTTGAGCCATCCCACCATCAACTTCTTGGGAAGAAGATGGTTTGTTTATATCTAAAAATCTGTTAATCGAATTAGCGGTTGATGTTCCCTTGAAAACGCTTGAGTTTGGTGAACGCTCTGGCCTAGAATAGGCAAAATACTGGCATATCAACTCAGTAGCAGCGAACCGTTTGGTACTACTTGTCACTCTCAATCAGAGGTGAATAGCCGTTTGTATCCTCATCAACATGCCAAATCTCAGCATCTGGATTTTCTCCTGCCAAAGCAAAATTCTAATTCTATGGATTGGATGAGTCTGATAAGTTGCATTTCTAATCTCAGCAGCGTTCAATTTCATAGATGCCGTGTTATATAAAATTGAAAACTTTTCTTAACGTACCATCTGTTACATCTTCAAAGGTCAGAACTGAATTTTTCTAAAGGCAAACCGGTCTCTCCAGTAATCATCGACACTTCTCCGAGTTTCATGGTCGTAATAATGGCCTGAGACGTCATGTAAAGTCATGTCCTCTATCATTTTCGCTAATGGGAACTTATTTTCCACAAATTGTACAATTGAACGTAATCTTTGTTGTCCATCAATGACTTCATGCCCACCAGTCTCCTGAATTCTTGTGGAGAATAATTGCTGGTAAAGGAATTTTGAGCATTATTGATTCAACTACAGCTTTCTTTTTCTTTGGAGACCAGACTTCACCTCTCTGCCAAGGAGGATTTAGATTCAATCTACCTCTTTGGTATAGGTTAACTAACGTGTCAATTGATTCAGCATTACCTTGTTCTGATAAAATTCCAGTCAAAAATCGCTTTCATCATCCTCATCAGTTACATCAAACAAATTGTTCAATTACTTTGATATGCACTGCTGGTAGGTTCACCGCCATTTGCGATTTCATCTTCATCTAATCCGTGATTTTCATCAATGAGTAAGTATTTCGTTCATTGATGTCAAAATATCATTCACCATGACTCTATTGAAATAATGAGCATATAATACTGAAACGAAACTGCTTTGATCTACTCGTGGATAGCCGTCTTTCCCTATTAATGTCCAAATTTCTCTCATTTCTTTCAGACGTGGTTCCAAACAGATTGCCAAAACGTGCTAAAGCCGTTGCAGTGATTGTAGACCCTTCCGATGCACATTCATCATCCCATGTGCCACCTAGTGCTTCAATACCTGCTTTCAGGAGTTCTTGTTTTCCTAATCCAACGTCTACATCTTCACAGCCAGGGCTGCTGAAACTACAGAAAGAATCCAGTCTTTCGGAATAGTGCCTCCAATTTGGTTCAGGAGGTTCCTCGATTCCTAACAGTTCAGAAATATCTCTAGCATTCAATTTTTTACTATTCATCACATCACCTCATATATCTTTCAATTTCTTGCATGATAATTTTTGTAAGTTTCACGTTCACTGCATTACCCAATTGCTTGTATGCAACAGAGGGGTATCGCTAAGGACATAGGGCTCGAGATATAACTCCATCTACGTCAAAATCCTGTGCCCTTGCACATTCCTTCGGAGTCATTCTCCTCTTTTGCCAACCAATTATTGGGATTTGAGCAATTGCCACTAGTGCAGGAATGTAATTGGCTCTCTTAACACGAATCCCCGATGGTCTAAATTGAATCATGTGCTTCCAAATGTTTCTAGGCTCATCTCCTACCTGCCATTCAAATTTTTGGTAGGTTTGTTCAAACTCTCGCACTACTGATAGCCATTCATCATCTAGAAGTGATTGGTTTTTTTCCCAAAATTTCCTGTTGTTTGTAATGAATTTCTTTTTCCATTCTGGAAGTGGTTTTTTGGCAGAAGTAATGTAAGGTGGAAAGAATCTCAATGCCTCTTTTTCGAAGTCGAGAGTTTGGAACATGCAAACCATCTTTTTGCAAAATTCTTTTTCAAATCTTTGACACTGATCCGCCATTGCTTGGAAATTGGATGGATGTGTTCGAGAGGGATAGGTTCGGCCAAAGTCTTGACTCCAGGTGGGGCTAGGAGGATTTTCCTCAGAACTTATATTTTCAATGAAATAATTCCAGTGCTCCAGAATTGTAATTTCTTCTTTAGAAAGATAGTATTTTTTGTCAACAGATTTTTCTTATCTAGAATTGATTTTACATGAGTTTTTTCCCGAGTACCCTTCTGGGAATTCGAACTTCTTTTCATTCCAAATTTCTTTTTTAATGCCCACCATATACAGCCTTTTACGAATTTGAGGTGTGCCGAATTCGTGGGGGCTTAGAATGGCACTTGAGAAATGATAACCTTCTTCCTCAATCGATGCCCTAATGATCTCAAATGTATTTCCATCATCGTGTGTGTGAAGATTTGGGACGTTTTCCAAAAGCAGAATTTTCGGGTTTGACTCCTTACAATTCTCATAATTTCATGGAAGAGGGTTCCCTAGTCAGATCATTGAACCCTTGTTGAGAGCCTGATTTGCTGAAGGGCTGACAAGGAAATCCAGCACATAATATCTCAAAGTCAGGTAAATCTTTGCAATCACGAACATCATGATGAGCATTGATGCCAAGTTCTTTTCGTACATTTCTGCTGCGTCGGCATCAACATCACAAGCGAATACACCCTCATGTCCTAATTGGCTAAGAGCAGCGTGAAAGCCGCCTATGCCACAGAACAAATCTACGAATCGCATGTCTACCAAGTTGAGGCAACGGTAAATAAGGCGCGAGGCACATTCCCCGCTTCAGGATTCGGCTG
>JAYQHX010000047.1:0-5128 GCA_038141355.1 Methanobacteriota archaeon
CATCCTGACATGGTTGGTGCGACAAGAATTAGAAATAGTAGGATGTTACGAAATCGCATGGTGCTGACTACTAAACCTAGACAAATAATCATGACTACTAATGTTTGCTTCTGGTTTTCTCGGTTTTCAGAGGAGAAATCTAAATTTAATTTACGTTTCAAAAGTTATATTCTGTTTTTTTTCTTATAAAGAATGTTACATAAAATTTTGAAAAAAGTTTTGTTTTAAACATTATGTAATATATTGAACAATTTTATTAACAAACGATACGAGGTTTGATACAAATCTGCAATCTTAAATTACCAATTTTAGAGCCATTTTTGATATAAAATAACAAAAAGTTTTTTACGTGATGGCGACCTCGCCTAGGATTGCAACGGAGAAATGGTGATACCATGCAATTAGAACATTTCACTAGGTTGGGTCGACATCGCAGTCGAACTCGATCTTATGTGCTCTGAACAATTTCTCAGTAGTGTTGCAATTATTGCAAACAAGTCTCTCTTTTCGAGATGACGTATGCTTCAGCGGCGCTAAGTCGCTGAGTAATCAAACCAATGGGGTATGGTGTAGTGGATAGCATAAGTGGCTTCGAACCACTTGACCTCGGTTCGAATCCGGGTACCCTCGCTGGTTTTGGTTTTCAATCAGGGTATGGTGTAGTGGATATCATGACAGTTTGCGGAACTGTCGACCCGGGTTCGAATCCCGGTACCCTGGCCATTCAAGAAGGTGATAAAATGAAAATAGAAACAAAAGCAAAACAAAAAACAAGCGTACAAAATAGACGAAAAAACCATTTCAATAAACGGAATCGGTCAATTTTGTGAACACCCGAAAAAAGAAAAATTGTTGGATTTACAACGGCAGAATGCCAACTTCGAATTGTTGGATATTTGTCAATGGCAAAAGTGTTGAGATTCACAATGTGATTGTCTACAATCCGGATGCCAGATTTTCGGGATATGGCACAACTATGATTTCCGATATTAGGAAAGCATTTCCAGAATCTCATATTTGGGTAGATACTTGAACTGTACAAGGCCCTTTTGGCAAAAAATGCAGCAGGCAGGGTACATTGACTCAATCAATAATTACTCTTGGCCATGCATCAACACAACATGCACGACCTGTCATCCAAACAGAGGCGAGTTTAGGAGGAGGGCTTTCCAATGAGTGAGAATTCGACGGTTGGGAAAACATAGATTGGGAGTATTGAGATTGATACCTTAGAGTTTGATTTGCTGGCCATAAAATCTCATAACAAAAAACTAATCCCAATGTTGGTAAAAAGTGGATTGAATGGCCTAAAGACATGTTAGAATCATGCTACTACCATTAGGATATCAGCCCTCAAAATGGGATAAAGAATCTCCATTGACTGAAAAAGAAGAAGCAGATTTGAAACAGAAATGGATTGATTTTGCTCAGTTTAATCGATGAGAATGATTCGATTTCTCTCAAGGAGAATACCTTCACCATCGAGGGTAAATACGGCTCTAAGTTCTCATTTGATGCTAGTATGGAATTCTCAATTTGGTTGCCTCCAAATACTTTGGAAAGGTATGGACCTTCTCTGAGACCAATCAGAAATGGTGCGAGAAGAAAGAGCAATCTCGGCGTACATATGGAGTATCTAGAAGCATCACAGGCAACCTGGAAGATAGACACTGGAATCACAGATGATGGATTGGGATTCTGTGATTTCCTTATCATGTCAAAGGATTGGAGGGGCTCAAGCAGTATGAAGGATGGTCAACATTTGTCTATCCTAGCAAGTCGACATTTCCAGAAAATCTGAGATATCTCATCGAGATGTTAATTGCAGATTACCACATTTGGGAAATCTTGCACGAACAAGAGGTCAAGAGAAGGAAAGCGAATGATGAATGGACAAGAAGTGGCCAAATGGTAGGCCAGATGATTGGATGTATTTGTGAGGTGATATGATGGTAATGGAAAAAGAAGAAATAAAACGACGCAGTGAAAGATGGGGCTTAGCTGCTAGCGCCTCCCTTTGTGGGATGAAGAAGAATTCGAAACGCAGGCTCAAGAGGTCCGTTTTTTGACAGATTCTAGACACTAGGCTACTGATCAAACAGGTCAGGCCATCTCAGTCCTGCTACTCACGCTAATTTATGTTCCCTAGCCAAGAAGTTACAAGTTAGGCGCAGGCGGCCCTGATGGTTTCCAAGAGAGAGGAATTGTCAACTCAGCAACGCACTGGGTGACATCTTCGGTTCAGAATGCTCTTGCAGCCTTCACAGTTTGCAATCTAGCATACTATAATCATGCAAGATTTAGAGAAGATTGAGCTTGAGTTGTATCTGACGAATTGGGTTGAGCACGATTGACATTCGTTGCTTACATGCTTCTGCTCTGATTTGACCCTCTCCATCCTGACCTGAGTAGAGGAAATTGGTGCCCTGGCGGTCACTTTGTAACACTGCGCCAGGAGACAAAATCATTGGACACCAGCAAAAAGCCTTTATTTGGAGTAAGTGGCATTTGCTGCGCAATGCGTTCCCACTGGGCACCAAGGAGGGTTTTAGGTGATTTTCATGATGGAAAAATGGTGAATTATTCTCCTCAGTGCCCTTCCCTAAAGTGAGGGATAGGCCACTAATCGTGTACCATCTGCTGGTCGACATGAATCACTCTAAATTCATGGTCGATTATGGTGGAAAACGATCAACCATTCATCTATTTTTAGATGAGTTGGGCCGAGAATATCCCGATGATATGCCATTCCTTGAAACCAGTTTGAGGATGGAATATTTTGCTAGGATTGCAAACCCATTGATTGGAGGAAGAGCGTACAGAAGCCCGAATTAGGGTATCAAAATATGTTGGCGATGAGGCAAAAAGATGCGAGTAAAGGGATTGATGATTTACCGCTAGTCGATATTTTGTATCTTGATTGGTTAGAACCATTTGTTGAGAATAGAAATGGAATTCTTATTCAGATCTCATTCCGAAATTAGCATCTCATGTTAGAGATGGAGGATTGATTATCCTAGATAGAAACATGCAGAAGTAGTACCGGAATGGTTTGGCATATTCCCAGATTATAATGAGCACGAAGAAGGATGTTTGTGTGGAACACATCGGTAGGGGCGAATGGCCAATACTCGTACTCGATATCGATGGTGTTAGGGAAGTACAGGCTGAGGTATTCGAGTTAAGAATTATTGGAAATGAGAAGGTGGATGTCAATGACTTCCTAGCATCCTTAATTCATGAAAAAGAAGATTAACTCCTAAGGATTTTGAAGAAGAAAACGAAAAGAAGCCTACCCGAAAGATGGCTCGGTCATCCGGATAAGGGATTCATGGTATCAAAGATACATGGATTATCTAGAATGGCCAGAAAATGGGCCACCGTATTTACCTTGTCCACATGCTAATTCGTGGTCATATAGAGAATACTATCAGTGCGTTGGACTCATTGATAGGAAACCCGAGGGCCCTAAGGCCAATTCTAGAGACGAGAGAAATACAATTTCGGAATCAAGGTAACATTGGTTCATGGCGATATTACTGACCATCTAGATTAGCTATACAGTTTCGAGGATACAAGTTTAATTCTAAGAGGCGAATTACTGAGCAGTTGTCTTTTCAAAATGGGTTTATTTCAAACCAAATCAGTAGATTTGCAACCTAAATGGGATAAAAAATCCGATTTCGAAATTGAAGTGGTCTGGTCAAGATCCAACACCAAATCGACTTTGGAGTTGTTGAAATTGTCAAACTCTCCCCAATAGCCACACAGTTGTTCACGGAAGGCGACACTGAAGGAATTGGAAAACAGTTGAGGGAATTATTCTGGAGATGTTGAACATCTCATAATTTTTAAAAGATGCAGAGGATTACAGAGATTAGGAAGTTCGGTTTCTTCAGCAGAACCCGACGACCAGTCATAGATTCCCTTACCGGTCTTCTTTTCCAAGGCGTCCCTCTGAGATTAGTTTCCAAGGAGTGATGAGGTGTGTATGAATCATCGTTGAATGATTTCTTCAGATTCAGTAGAATATCCCCTGCGTACATCTAGGCCAACGAGGTCAGTAAGGGCGAGTGGCCCCCATCGGGTGCTTGTATCCAAGACCATCGCAGTATCGATATCCTTCGCAGATGCAACTCCATCACGGTAACTTACGGATTGCCTCATTTCCTAACACAAGCAAGTCTTGACGTTGCAAATCCTGGAACGTCCTTGACTAGAATCGTGGTCTTGCCCATGGCTTCACCCGCAGCAGTAGCAGCCTCCCAATAGTTGATTTAGCGCATGAATCATGCTTGATCAATTCTAGCAGTTTCATAATTGAACCGGATTGGAAGAAATGCATTCCAATTACCATGTTAGGTCTACCAGATGCAGCAGCGATGTTCGCAATTGAAAGAGAAGAAGTGTTTGTACCTAGGATGCAGTCATCCTTTGTCATTTTACCAAGGTCTGCGAAAATTTTGTGCTTCAACTCTGGGATTTCGGGGACTGCTTGATAATTAGATCAGTATCCTTTACTGCATTATGCATGTCTGGAACGGTATGCAGATTTGCTGCCCGTTGACTTTTGTTCAGCAGTGGTTTTGTCTCAGCGATGCCTTTTGTCCCAAAATGCGTCTATTGTGTTCATTCCACGCTCTAGTCCTCGGGGAATGCATCATACAGGTTGGTTTGCCAACCAGTCAGTGCACAAACCTGTGAAAAATTCTGCACCTAATGCTCCTGCTCCAATGACGGCTACAGTATTGATTCCATGTTTTAGTCCAAGAGAATTAGGTTGATGACGGTTGCTTAGGATTGAGCGAGGTAACCCCCTACAATAAGAATGGAATGATGCGATTAGTGAGTCCTAATTTCTCATCGAGCAATAGCCATCCACTGAGTATTCCAAAAATTGGTACAAGGTAAACGTATACGTTTGACCTTCCTGCTCCGATGATCTAAATTCCGTCAGCAAACCAAACGTAACTCAAGACTGTTGAGAAGATAGCAAGGCGAATGAGCCACGCTCCATCCTTCGAGTGAAGCGATCGGCCGGGAATCCAACTTGAGTATCTGGACCATTGCAGTGGCTGGGATTGTCCAATAACGTCGACCATAGCACATGTACCGAACTGAAGTATGT
>JAYQHX010000048.1:0-6428 GCA_038141355.1 Methanobacteriota archaeon
CCTGCGAAGTCCCCACTAAGAGAAATGGAAATTGGTCGCACAAACAGGTCTCGAGAATAATTAATCGGTGACAAAAGATACTAAGTTTAATTACTTCAACGAATCTTTATGCCAGGAGTCGAAACGAGGGTGAGTTCGAGAATGCTAGAGATTTTTACAGGTTCATTCAGGCTTGTATGAATAAAGCAACGAATTAGCACGTCAGATGATTGGGCGCAGACCCAGAAAAATTTTCCACGATTCCAGAGCATATGGGTGCGGCCCATATCGATGTGCAGAGAATTCACAACGATGGCGATGCATAAATAGTCCCCAAATGAAATCAAAATGTATACAGGAGTTAACTCAGACGATTGCCGATTTTTTACTTAAAAAATCCAGAGAAATTTAAATGGTCGTGGTGGAGAAGGGGATAGCTTACTGGCTCATCCAACGGAAAACCTGTCGGCAACGATAAAATAGAATTACTAGAAACAAGATATCTTTTCAGGTGCTGCTATAATAAGAGCATTGATTACACTGCTCCAACCGGAGTCCGGTAATTTTTGGAGACCGTTCGGTTCGAGCAGAATGGTTTGCCCGCCTATGATGGGACCGCTACTGCAGGAGAATTGAGATTCAGTTTGTTCAGTTCCATGGATGGAGCCAGAAGTTGAGTCTAGTGTTTTTGGACAGCACACCACTAAGATGGGACGCTCGACAAGAAAATAGAGTGGCAGAGTGTAGTAGACAATGAACGCATTGAACAAATCAGAGAATTTGCCGAAGGAGAAGAGAACAATCTTCTAAATCGAGTATTATTGTATGTTGGACAAAGAAGATGTCGCCGCTAGAATCCAGGAAATGGGGATCGCCGAATAGTCACGATCCACATTCGATTTTCTTGTCAGAAAGGTATGGGGTTTTTCCTAAGCAGATGTTATTTTCCATTACCCGAAGATCGAGATTCGAGACCAATTTGGATTATAGATGGTCAACACTGCCATGAGGATTTGGCTCCGAAGCAAAAAAGGCCGCACGTACCAAGTTCCATTTCATTTGTGTTAATAGTAGGAAATAATGACACGACAACAAATATCAAAAGTTGCTAAACTTTTTACTGAAATTAACACAGGAATCTGAAGAACCAAGCGAACTCCACAAAATATACCTTAACCATCGATATGGTATGATTTCCAAAACAAAGGTGATTTTGGTTTCGAGATTGAAAATGAAGCTCGCCTTAATTAGATTCTAAGTGACTCACCGATGCCAACGCTGAAAGTGGTAGGAAACAGTCAAGATCACCACGAATTGGGCACTTTTCATGTCTTCATCCGAAGAATCGCCAATCTATGATTCAATACAATTCCAAAGACCGCTTGCTGAGTAGACTCAAACCCGAAGTTGGGTTTGCAGATGCCCACAAATGGATGCAAACTTTGTGAATTCGTGGTTCTCTAGTGGAATCTACGGCGACAAAGTATCGGACAAGTATTGTGGAGAAGAATGCATGAATTTTTTCCAAGCGCTTTAGACTTAAATTTGTGATGATTGGCCATGACTGGCGGTTCCAGATGGCGTGTTGGTTCTACAGGGAATAGGCTAATTATTGCAGAGGGAGGAGGTAGTTTCGCCAGTGCTTCTAAACATCATGCAGCATTGTGTTGAAGGCTCATTTCTAAGGCTGTCGGATGAAGAACCGATTTCCAGCGAGAAGTTTTGTGAATTTCTTGGAGCTCTATAAAATGGGCAGACTGGCGTCATGAAAGCATAAACAGCCCACCGTTATCTGGACGCAGAATAATACAGGTTGGAAAACACATAGAACTGTGGGTCAAAACCGCAGCAGAGAGACGGGACTGCCCCATAGCGATGAAGAAATTAGAGGATGAAACAAAACAATCGATCCCTGGGATGTGGGGGTAGGTATCTCAACCAAGAAATACAGGAAATCTACAAGAGTTGGATTCTACCTTGTCTTGCTATGCAACGTGTGATTCTAAAAGTGAAAATACCAGTCATAACATTGCACTAAACTCGAATGTGGAAGGTTAGTCGCCGGAATTGGTGAGTGAATTTGAATCGGTGGATCCAAAATGCTTGACAAAAAAGATGAAGGAAGATTTCTAGCCTATACTTACTATTAAGCAAGAATGATATGGAAATAACACTAAGATTAGAGAGTTAAAAAGTTGAGTTTACAAACGCTACGGGTAAGCGTATCGAAAGAAGAAGAAGTACAGCAGCACCTGTACAAGGGGAAGAAGAATGAGCGGTAGCAGCTGACGTTGATAAAGTGGTGATTCGATCGTTGAAAAGCTTATTTCTGTTGAAGAAGAGAGAAAGCATGGATTAGATGATTTGTTTTATTCTGGTGACGCAGACGAATTAATCGATGAGGTAAGGGAAAAAGCTAAGCAGATTTCGGAAGGAGTATGGATTGGGAGTACAATCTAGGGCCGAATATTCCCCTCAGTCGAAGTCGCATCTCGTTTCTAATAGGCTCTCGGCTTAATGATTTATTCAATTGTAAAAGATTCGAAAATTCATCATGGAACGATGTTCAGTAATGATTGAACCTGAAGAATTCGCAGGAATTCATGAACGAATCACTCAGTACAAAACTATAGATGATTTGAAAGATTGTTCGTTGAAGCGAATATTCCTAGATCGAAACTGAATAAAAAGTTTCTTGGATTTAATAGGAATACCAAATTCATATTCTGTAAAAAATCCAACGATTAAGAAGAAACTACTTATTCACGGAACGATCGAGAATTACCACTATGCTGGATTATCAAGAATTTGTGGAAAACGAAAGCCCAAAAAAGTTGCAGAACCAAGGTAGAGCGTTTGTTGTTATGCCAACTGGATCCAGGAAAACCAGAACTGTTAAGTCGAGGCGTTTGTCGAATTAATTTCCAGTGGAATAATACAACAAAATGGCGTCTTATGGATTGCAGGAGACAAAGGAATTACTTGACCAAGCCACAGATACAATCGTAAAAGTTGCAGGAAGCGTATTTGTTCTATCCCTCTAAAAATAATGGAGGTACTGGGAAGGAAACGATTGCGAATTCACGATAATTGACGGAGAGCCTATCGTAGAAGGGATCACTATATGCAGTAAAAGTCAACTCTGACGATGAGATTCGTTGGAGGAGACACGATCGGCAAACTCGATAGTGGATAATGCAGGTTTGATTATAATTGATGAAGCGCATAGAAATACTATCTTCATAAACAGGCTTAATGATTATCTAAAGAGGAAATTGATGGACACTACAGGTATTGGAGTTTCGCCCCCAGTCTTTAGAAGAGACGCGGAGGACGTTATTTTAGCTGCGAATTTTCCCAACTAATATTACGCCAATCGAGGACTGAGAAGATTTAGATTCAAGAAGATTAATTTCGGAAATGGAGAATAGTGGAATATTGGCTGAAAGAGTCGACAAGACTGTGGAAGATTTAGGTATTTTCAACGTCGGTGACGACATTGAATCTGAGAGAAGTATACTGTTCAGATAATTGAAAAATTAATTAATTTAGGATCATGAGTCGATTTTAGTTTTCACCTGATATAAAATGGGCAGAATTATCAAACTTGATGTTAGGATTACGTAATCCTGGATTAAGGAGCGATTATCTTCATGGAGGGACTCGCGGCTTTGATGAGGAAAATGGTTGTCAATGATTTGGAATAGGGAATTAGATGTCTTATTCAACTGTGAAATATTGACTACAGGATTTGATGCACCCTTATAGATGCAGTTGTTATAGTCAGACCAGCAATGAGTCCAAACGATCCTCTCTTCATACAAATGGTGGGTAGAGGCTTAAGGGGTCCAAAATTTACCAACCCATTGGTTCAGAGACAAGTGCACTATTGTCCATCAAGGTAGGTAAGTTGTGGCGGAGATTTTTGTTTTTGATGAAGTTATATCCTTGGCGAAATATCATCTAGACAATCAAATTACACTATGCAAAGGAAATGATTCCTGCACTTTTTGTTCGTAGAGTTTGGCTTTGATTATGTTGAGATTACGAAAGGCAGTGAATCACAACTTTTTCTTTACCGCTCATGAGAGAATGATGGTTTTAGGAGCAACTACTTTCACACTAACCCCTGGTATGTTCTCTATGTCCTGGCGTAGACGACATCCTGTCACATGTACTTTTAGCAATGAATCTACTTAATCCTAACAAGGAAACCTTCGGTTTAACGCTCGCAATTGATTTATACTACTATTGTCCCATTTTAAACCTAGAACACTGACTTGAGGAAAATGAGATCTGCGAGGATGTTGTCATTAGGCCGGGTCAGTCGGAATTTAGAGAAAACGTTACACAAATATACCAAAATTCTTGCGTCGTCATTCCAGGAACGAAACCTGGGTGTGGTTTTAGAAAGCTGCTCCATATTTTGCCTTACTCCTGGCGACTACTCTACATCATATCCAAAAATGGCTTGTTTGTTAAGGAATGATATCCATACACTATTCGACGATTGCCCGTATGTCCTTTGATTCTAAGATTCATTATGACTCATGGTCATCAAGTTTAGATGAGATCGGAGATCGCAGTCAATTAAGCAATGAAAAATCTCTGCCAAAAGAGGATGTTTGCAGATTGTGGGGCATTTCAGTTCAGAGATTTACCGAGACCAATGTTAGGCGATGTGGAGTTAGACTACAATGTGGCTTGGGAATACTACGAAAAGAAGCATGTAAAGGCTGAACATAAGTGGGATGAGATTCTTCTCTGCTCTCCTGACCATATCATTACACCCGATATGAGCGATGATGATACTACTAGTCGATTTGAATTCATCAAGGAAAACGCTGCACCATTTTTGGAGAAATGTAAATCAGATTCACGAATATATGCAGTAGGCGTAATTCATGGAAGAACCATTGATGAGAGAAAGAAACAATATGAGATGTTCAAATCGCTTGGATATGAATATGTGGCTTTAGGAGGAATGGTTCCATATTCAACAAAACAAAATCAAGTTCTAGATATTGTAGCGGGAATCAAAGACATCGAAAATCCAATTATTGAATCAGATAGTATATTGGGTAGATGTCGCAAGGATGGGATCAAATTACATGTTTTCGGGCTTAATAGTCCTGAGTGGGTTCGTTGGTGGTATCGCCTACAACTCGATTCCTTTGACGGATCAAAATTATCTACTGAAGGGGCTGCAAATGGCTGGTATTACATCCCGAACGATGGAAAAGGCGCTGGGAGAAAAATGCCATCGCAGCCTAAGAATGTAGGTGAATTGTATCAGCGTATTGCTGTGAAGAAAATAGGTTCTGATAAGTGGGAATGGAAGAATGAGAATGGGCTTCTGAAACCCATTGTCCCACTCACAGAGAAAGGAGTAGATACAAACTGTGATTGTCCAGCCTGCCAATACCTAAAATCATCTAGATGTACCAGTGAAAGGTGTTGGTTCAGAAAAGAGAATCCTGATCATTACCACGCTGCAGACCCACGGATGATGGGTTCAACTGAGCACAATATGGGAAGAGTTGCACACAATGCCTTCGTTTTCTCTTGGATTATTGAGCAGATAGTACGTCTCAACAAACTCGCTGATGAAAGTGAGATTACTGATGAAAATGCATGGTTGCTCAATTGGAAAACTATCGAGGTAGAATCATGACTATTCATGTCTTGATTCAATGCTCGAAAAAGAAATCACTAGATTTCTCTCCAGAGATGACATGGTCCTCCAAAACCACTCTTAAATCTTGGAAGACTAACTGGGAAAAGCAACTGGTGAGCACAGATGCGGAGAAACTGTATTCTGGAAGGTCAATAAAGAGAGAATTCGAATTCATCTCTCAAACTTCTGGCGTAGAGGGATACATCATTTCTGCTGGTGCTGGCTTGGCCAAATTGGATGACAAAATCCCGTCATATGAATCGACATTCAGTAATGGAAACGGTCCGAATTATTCTCAATGGCATCAATTACCACTTGGAGGGTTATCAAAAATTAATCCTGAGGAAGGTGATGTTATCGTTTCATTTGCAGCACCAAATTACCATAGAGCAATCAAAGCAGATCCCAGTTTGAGAAACTGGCATCAAAATTTGTTGTTGCTAGCACTTCTTCTTTATCCTCTCATCAAGATGTTACTTCTGTAGAAATTCACCCACGAACTGCAGAATTACTCAAAGTGGCTTACATTGATTTGAATTCAGAATTACTTAATCAGTATCTCATAGGTGGTATCAAGCGCTTGGAAGAAGTTTATCAAGGATGTGACAAATTACCTCCAATGCAACAAAGAAGGACAATCTCAGATGAAGACCTGTTGGCATTGATTGAATCGTTTGAGTCCATTTCTTCGATTACTAATTCGGTGAAATATATTCGACATACCCTTGGAATCAGCGCCAGTTATGAGAGAATCCGTGATGTAATTCACCAA
>JAYQHX010000049.1:0-2815 GCA_038141355.1 Methanobacteriota archaeon
TTAGCAAGTATCAAGGCGGCTTGGATCAGGAGATCTTCTATCCAGTTGAAGCAGAATCAGAGACTTGATTCAATCACAAAATATTTTTAATCAATAGTGCCCGTCTAAAGACATGAAATTTTGGTACTTAATTGGAGGAATATCTTTAATTTATATTCAGTTCAATATTACTGATGGTTTTGAAAATATTAATCGCATAACTTTGTATTGGGTATTATGTTACTCCATTATTGGTGTCGTTTTCATAATCGAAGGTATGTCTTCTCAACCACCAATTGAAAAGATCGAACAAAAATAAGTGATTTAAATAAAGAAATACGTGAAATCAATTTTGTTGAGCAACTCAGCATCTCAACCAAATAAGACCGGATTAGCGTGTCCACAACGCAAGCAAACACTTCGTGTACCATCATCTTACACAGGTTTAGTTCGCTGCCCATCATGCAAGACTACCTTCATAGCAGAAGAAACTCATAATTCCGAATGAGGCACACTCTTGCCAGCCAATATCAAGAGTTCGAAAATAATATTTCGGCCAAAAGATTTTTCTTTTGTTTTCTCATAGAATTACTGGTTGCAATATATCCAATACAATGACATCCATGTATGTTGAAATAGAAGGAGAGTGGGCAATCATTTCCGAAATTAATGTGAATCATTCGGTTGTAATTCTCTTCAACAATTGGGCCAATATAATTCCATGAATATCTTGATTGAATTGGCAATTCTATGAACTCATCTGTATTGAGATATCTCTTTAGGTGGTGCCAGTTTCCTGGGTCGATTGTATCCCTGCTTTACTCCATATTAAGCCATAAATCACCATTAGGATCGAGGGTTAAATGTAATATTTAGGTTAAATGTAAAATCTAAATCCTTTCTGCACCTATTTTTGTCACAATATTTACTATCTCTTTTCCGATTAAGGGAAGTGGAGGGTTTTGGAATTGGATATCAGGAATTTGAAAATCATTGAACTTTTCAGTTTTTAATTCCAAAACTGTTCGATTTTTGCGATACATGAAACACACCCCGTTGCACTTCAACAAGACTTTTCCAGAGACTCCATTTGAACAATCCTCAGAATATAACGATACCCATGTGTATTGTTTCCTACTTCAGCCGGCATAAATCCGCTATCATCGCTGGAATTTCAATCAGCATACCATGGTACACTACCTCGAATGTAAAAATTTGAAGAATGAAGGATAAACCAAAATCATGTAATTGGGTTTTTTTTGCTAAAATGAACATAGTTGAAAATTGGAGAATTCAGCTCAATTTTTGTGGATTCATTTGTTTTTAATTGTTTACTAACTTTGGTCTCTTCATATTTCTGCAATGAGAAATATGCCCCTAATTGCTCAGGGTCATTGATTACGGTTAGGGTCAAGTTTTACTTACTACATCCCCGCCATAATGGAATTTTTTCAGATCACGAAATTGTTCTCTGTCCGTCATATTCCAAACTTGCCAGCCATGCAATATTAAATTATACTAAGAAAAAACATTGTTTAAAAAATTGAATGGCCGATTACCAGATTACATTGAAGCTAAATTCGTCTAGTTTTCCTACTGTGCATGAGAGTGATGAACCCAGAAACATTCGACCAGTAATCAATCTTCAAATCTTTGGTGGTTTCATCTTCAAATTTGGTTCGTCATTCGTAGTCTATTTCATTCTGCTCAAAATCGAACATCTGCTTAACAATTTTGACCATCAGAGGCAACGTTGTAGGGCTCAGGAAACATCTTCGATGTGAGTCGAACCCTGCATATTTTTGTTCTACATTGTGTTCTATCATCGATGATTCAACAAGAATGTATCACTCGACCGGTGTCACTCACAATCATTGTATCATCAGGTGAAAGATTTCCCCATGCATGCCTGGATGAATTCACCTCTCTGTTGTAAGTCAAGCCTGTCCCAATTTGGGTCTGGGGTGGACAACAATTCGCTTCGACATCATCCTCTGCCTCAATCTTGTCCTCTTCATACTCGGTTGCATATTTTACAACCGAGACAAATATTTAGCAGGTCTTTCGATGTTCCACCTTTTGACCAAGCTTTACGATGATCAAACTCCAGTAATTATGACATTACTTTCCACCACAATATACACATTTCCCCTTGTCTCGTAGGACAACTTGAATCTTGACCCACTGTGGAATGTAGTCGATTATCTCGAACTCTGATGCCACGTGCGAATTGTTTTTTCTCCTCACGTGCAGTTATTGACAAAACCAGCCCAGTTAGCCTCATGCTGTTGTTTTAGTCCAAGCATCACTCGGTCCATTTGTTCCATATAACCATGGAGAAATGGGTCAGAGAATTGCCACCACCACTGTTCCTTTACATCATAGCGTGCTTAAACCGAGCACCTACTTTGATGATGTCCGCCTCGCAAATTCCACTTGAACCAATAAACAGATGCCCTTTGTATAACCAAAGTGGAGAAATTCCCATCCAATCAACGTCTGGCCGAGTTCAGTAGAGACACCATTGAATTTCTGATGTTGAATTGCCAAAGAAGTGAAGATGTCATCATCGCTACAACATTGTTGACGTATAATGTGCCAAAGCCATCCTCTTCTTGCCAATTCCATTGTGAACGGGGTAGTTTTTTGACAAAATGCGACGCTTTCATTCCTCATCACCTTCCGTGGACAGATGGGCGAGTGAACCAAGAAAAGCCTGCACTCCAGTGCTATGTTCATATTCAATCAAGATGGAAGCTAACCTTCCAATCATGATGAGAATGTTCCTTGGTTCTTGTGACGGGATTCGCGGGTTCGAATCCTGCCACGCCCGCTT
>JAYQHX010000050.1:0-4350 GCA_038141355.1 Methanobacteriota archaeon
TTCGATTAAGTTACGATAATATCCATCTAGATGTTGGTACAAACGAAGCCCAATCATGTCCGGACGAGTGGAAAGAGAGTGAATTCGTTCATTGTGTTACGGATGAGAATGGGAAAGAGATGTGGTTTCGGCTCAGCCCAGCAAGAATAAACCCAGAAAAACGCACCAATTTTCCTGCTCCTTCATGGACATGGAACCACTTCTGCGTTGTTTGTATTCCGAGAAACACTGGAACGTTATTTCTCCAGTTGATAATTCTGGTTATGCCGGTAGGGCTCGTGGTGGACGGGCGAAAATGGGGAATTTGGATACCAGTAATTTGCTCGGTAGATGTTGTATCAAAATCCAAACAATTACTTGGATTGTCTCTGATGCAATACTCTGCATATACGGATCGAGCATGGGTGGTTATGGGGCAATCACCAATGGATGCATTTTGGGGGCAAAGGCGGTTTATGCAAATGTTCCTCAAATCAAATTACTAGGTTCTACGTATAGTGAATTTTGGAATGAAGAAATTTTTTGATGCTGTATTGGGACCTACTCCTGACCCACTATACAACGATTTGAATGTGTTTATCAGAAATTTCAAGGGAGAATTTCCCTATTCTTTGTTTGTGAAAATCGACACGGGCAAAGAATTACCTAAGCTGAACAAGCAATGAGCATAGTAAACACGTTCAACGAGCTGGACTTAAATTACCATCTCGAAATTGTGCCGACGAAGGGTCATAACAAGAATCTGGGAATAAGAGAAGTACGTTCCCTGTTTGAGAAATTCATTCCTGAACTAAATTACCTTCTTGATAAGCTAGATTCGCCAAAAAAGAAGATTGAAAAATAAATAACGATTCTGTTACTCAAGATGACAGTAAATTAAAACAAATCTTGTCGGAGTATGTTCGAGTACATGCATTGATTGAACACCATTTCAAGAATTAGAAAGCCTATCATAAATGTCGATTACTTGGCCAACCACAGAATTCCAGGTTCTGTTTTCTGAAATCAATCTCTTGCAGATTGCCCAATTTCTTCCTATTCTCTGCCTTTTGTAGCAGTTCTTCTATTGTGTTTGCCAGTGATACAACCTTTCCAGCGGATAGAGTTGTCCAGTTCTCCCATCATCTACGATTTCGGCCAATGCTGGTAAGTCTGCCATTACCACTGCTGTGCCACTCCGCATTGCTTCAAATGGTTTCAGTGGAGTAACCAATCGAGTAACTCGAGTATCTGGTCTACTGACAACAAATACATCGATTAAATCGTAGAATGGGGGCAACCTGATCGTGGGGAACTGGCCCCCACTATGTCGGTATTTTCGGCAATTCCTAGGTTATCGCAATACGCTCGCAACTCATCCTGCCCAGACTGTGAGGACAAAACGAAAAAATTGACATCAACTCCTCTTTTGTTGAGAATAGAAACTGCTTCAGCTGTAAGATCGACTCCTTCCAATTCACGCAAACTACCGATGTATCCAACCACTAATTTTTGATCTAATTTTTTCTTCATTTCATGCAATAAATCAGATTCATTTCTGACAACTTCTGCGTCCACAGCATTTGGAACGACACTGATTTTTTTCTTCCATGACTCCTCTCGAGATTGCTTCTTGACGGAGTGTTTCACTGATACAAATGACACTGTCCGCAGCGCGTAGAACTTTTGTTTTCCATACGGCGGAACCTACGATATGCTAGTCCGCCAGATTTCCAACGGCCACTTGCAACTGCAGATTCCTCCCACATCCCTCTCATTTCATAGATGAAAGGGAAATTGCTTTACCGCTGCTCGAGGAAGAGCAGGAATTCCGACTTTCTGTAAGGTACGTGGGCATGAATAAATTGGAGCATTTTCTTCAGTTGCCACTTCAATAATTTTGATGTAAAGTGCTTGAAAATGATTCTCTTCCAACCACGACCAGCCAGGGCGCAATGGCTTGAACAGCAAACTCATGGCTCTTCTCCAGAGGTTTAGATGCAAAACCCTCGCTTCCCGCCATTCGATTCTGCCTCTTGATGCAGACACCATTTCATCGCAGTTCCTTTGACAGAATTCATTCGTGCTGATGTAGGCACCTATGATATGTTATTCCATCCATTTCGGCAGGCTTTGCCATGCTATCCTTGTCTGATACCAAGGGGAAGTTAATCCGATGACCTCTACATTTGGTAACTCTGAGTACGCCTTCATCAATCCATGAGTGCGAATTGCATACCCATTAACATCAGGAGGCCCGTTCGCTAGGACGTGGAGGATTTTTCAATTTCAATCACCACGATATATGAAATCAGGCTCGATAATTTCGCCATCTAATTCAACCTCAAGAGAATCAAGAATTTTCTCAACGAATTTCAATTTGGCGTCGAATTTTTTGTCTGATTGAGTCAAGGCAAACCGCATGTATTTTCCGTTAGAACCGACCTTCAAGTAGGGTTTTCCAGTCTTTTCCATATGGAAATCAAAAACTGTGACGACAGTGGATGCTGTTTGGAAACGAAAACCAATTGCAGAGTTTGGAATCAATTCCTTTCCATTCTCTGAGTACCAGCCTTGGAAGTTCAGGCTCCGTCTGTCCATTTATTACATCGGAATTCAATGAATTTGAATCGGAATCATAACTCTGAATCTGGCAAAGAATTGCACCTTCTTCGTTGGATACCTTGAGCCGGGTTTGAGTCAATGTTCCTAATATCAAATCCGGGTGTAAATGATACCATGCGGTGTAATCATGCACACCTCGTTTGAATTCAATTGGTCGATGATTGCAAGGAAATAATCAGGTCGTTCAATGACAATCCTACGATGTTGGACTTTGACGCGAACCGCATCGCTTCCTTTGACTTGATTGTTTGGAATTTTTGAGAGATAAGTTCAATGATTAACGATGCCTTCAGAAATTATCACCTCGCCTGCAGTTGCTAATAATTTGATTCCAGAACCATAACAGTCATGCCTATCTTGAGTGATTGAGGTTGTCGATTCTTGATTGTATTATGCGCTCTCGTTGACTCACAATACATTCTTTCCTTGGAATCATATTGGTACGTGAAGGTACCGGGATCTACGAGCTCAAGTTTCCCATTTTGATGATAGAAGTACGTTGAGATTGTCTGCCTGTTTATGCTGTCTTGAATGAAATTGTGCTGAAAAAATTAGTTGAGAGTAATGTCCAAAGTGAGATGCTGAGTTGTTGATTAACAAACCACTCTTTTCAAGAGCTTTGTTCCAATCATGAGCTTTGATCTGAGTGAGGCCACAGTTTTGACATGTTGGCATTGTTTGAAGTGTCTCCAATAGGGATAACTTTCATGTCGGGTGTAGCCATCCAATCTGCAGCATTTGCACTTTGTCGACCAAGTCCAGAAGAGTATCAATATCACTCAATAACTCACCCTGATTCTTTCAAGAAAGAAAGGTGATTTGCCATAAAAGATGATACTCTGGAGAATGCTCGAGATGCAATCCATCTTCAGAAAAGTGTTCTTCTAACATTTGCTTTAGCGTACTCTCTGCGAATACAAATAGCTTCCTTTTGACTTCAACATCCAGGGGAGATTTTTCGATAGCGATAGCAATCCAGCGATTCGAAACAAACCGTGATTGCTGTGAGTTGCGATACGCTCTATATCCATTAATTCTGAAAAATGAAACTTCTGAGGGCTGATGATAAATCGAAAAATTAGTTCTGAATCCGCATCTTTTCGATTAGCCTCCTCAAGATGTAGATAACTTTGTTGCTCTTTGTCCAACGCCCATGTCATACCATGCAAATCATCACTTTTTGGCTGAAATGATATGATTCTGTATCCAATCATCAGCAATTGCTGTCAGCTAGGTTTAGAGTGTCAGGATTTGGTTTATTGAATCTACTCTCAAGAATTAAATCCAACATATCCCAAGCATGGGTTATACTGAACACTTCTTATTTAGGTTAGTATGAACCATCCAATCTGGTATGACATTTATTGGTATCCTGAAACCTATAACAGACCAACCTTTCACAAGATGGAGTGTTTGAAAGGGCTTCAGGATGCGTAGGTAATTGCCAGCAAGTGACTCTTTCAAGTAATATGGAGGTGGTAGATCTCTGCAAATCCGTTGCAGAAGATTCTGATGATTGCGTTTGATGTTGATTCTGCCTCTTCTTGGATGATGGAAACAATACAAGGAAGACAGCATCTTGAGTAATTGATTCAGTGCAACCAAAGCGTTCCTTGGAACATTTTCCACAAAGTCGTATCGTCAACAATCACTTAATCAGTTCTTAGACCTTCGTCAACAATCGTTGTTACGATTTTCCGTCCCATGGTTCAGGATTCGGCCGGCACCACCAGCAATACGTAACGC
>JAYQHX010000051.1:0-3913 GCA_038141355.1 Methanobacteriota archaeon
CGCCAAGGCTGAGCCGATGTATCGCTTTCACAAGCGGCACGATGAAAACCTTTTGATTGATTCATCAAAGAGTGTTAAGTTATGATATCCCATATTTTTTAATGAGTTTTGAGAGTTCCTCAAGGTCCTCATTGAGATGGGGACCGATTTTTCCTTCGGAATCACTACGTTCTTCGAGGTTGATGCCAAGTTCCTTTGGAATCTTTGAAATCCGGAGGCTCTTTTTGTTGGTTTTTCATCAGTAATTGAATTCTGCCAATCTTTAATTTCAAAGCCCTCTTCAATAAGCAAATTTCTATATTTGCCTTCATTTTTCCTAGCGAAGACAACAATTGCATACCCCATTGGCTGAACGTGAATATCAATGACTTCTCATCCTTTGAACCACCTTCGACAACAACTACTGGGAATGCTGAATCGGATGTTCCAAATTTACTTGCCTCAAATTCTCACCTTGATTGTCGCCAGTTTTGTGAAAAATGGTCGTCATGTATCTAATTGGTTCAGAAAGACGTTTGCTTTGTTTTTCATATTTTCGAAAAACTTTTTGCATATTATTGTACATCTGAATGTACTCATATTGTTTCACTGCAATCTTTTTCTAATTCCTCTTTTTTTCCATCGTTTCATCCTCCTTAAACGAATTTTTCAAAGGCTATCCCACAATAATTTGTATGGGTCATCATTTTGTGCTTCATCATGTAATATTTGTTCCAAGTAACATTTTTCCCAGCCTGCTATTTCTTCATTATTTTTTGTTCAAAAGAACATATTCTTTATTTGATTTCGACGATTTTTCTGCGTAATTTTTTGAAACGTCGAAGGGATTATCCAACTTAGCGTTCTTTTGCTTCACAACTATGATACCAGATTCTGTTTCCATAATAATATCAATCCTACCGGATTTGTTGTTGTGCGTATGAGTCACTTCGGTTTGGATATTTGTTAGTTCTCCAAATTCTTCCATGTCTATTTTGGCCTCGTTACAAAATGTTTCATAAAATCTTAGAATCAAAACCATGGGGGTTTCTTGATTCTAGAAAAGAAAACCAAGGAACTAACCAAAATAACTTCCGTGATCTGCTTACCAATTATATCAAAAATGGTTTGATTTGATTTACTTTGCTCAGGATATGTGACTGAATCTAAAAAGTAGGATAAATCATCAATGAATTTTGAAATTTGAAAATTCAATGTATCACATTCTCGAAAGCAGTTTGAATCGTTGATCTTCGACATCATAGACAATCGGTTGGCCAGTTGGAATCTCAACCTGCAGAATTTCATCGCTTGATAATTGTTCAATCGACATCACGATGCTACGCAGTGAATTGCCGTGAGCGACCACGAGAACGTTTTTTCCATCATTTAACGAAGGCAATATGTGATGTTCAAAGTACGGCAGCGTTCGCTCAGCAGTCATTTTGAGGCTTTCACCGCCGGGTGGAGGGACATCGAATGAACGTCGCCAAATTCGTACTTGTTCTTCGCCAAACTCATCCATGAGTGCTTGCTTGTTTTTCCCTGCAATTCACCATACATTCGCTCATTGAGCTTCCAAGAGGCATGAACAGGAATGGTGATTTGATTCACATCGTGAATGTCTGACCATCCTTTGTGAGATCCGTCTTCCGGCGTTAAGAGTTGAGGTGAAGCATTGCTCGGATGCTCTGAAAGAGCGAGCATGGCTGTCATTTGAGCACGAATCAACTGAGAAACGTGTACCTCGTCAATTGAAATTTCTGGAAAGTTTCGCACCTGCTTCAATCGCCTCTTCAATGCCTTTCTTCGACAGTGGAACATCGACCCAACCGGTGAATAAGCCCTTTTTGTTCCAAACCGATTGGCCGTGACGAAGCAGAATCAAGTGAGACATGGGTGTCCTCATTCCATCCGAAAAGAATGAAGTGCATCAATGTGACGGCTATTAAAAAAACTGTTTTAATGCGGCTAGATAGACGATTGGCAACACACCCATAATAAGATCACGAAGGAAGAGTAGTAGCAAACTTGAGGAGTTTGTTTTTGCTATTTCGTTAAACTTTTGTTGCATCTTATCGTCAATAAAATCTGAAACTTTACCTGCACCTGTTCGAGCACCCTCGATTGCAGCACCTACCGCAACAGAAGCAAGAAGTGTGCTTGGATTCAAACGTCTAGCTCTCCAAGCCCTGATGCCCCAAATTTTCAATGCTCTTTTTCCCACTCTACCTGCTGATTTTCCTACATCTGTTTCATCGGGAGTATCTTTTGTTTTTTTCCTAGCAAACCGACGGATAAAATTTCGAGTCTTCAATCCTGCATCCGCAATTTTTTGTAATTTTCAACATCATATTTTACAATCGCTTTGAGCATCCTCCGAACTCTGAGGATTCTGAACAAATCTGCAATAATCCAACCAATAATGAGAACGAGTAACAGAAAATAACCGAGAAGTGTAACTTCGTCCCACGTCTGCCATCCAACAGGGTTTGCAAATAACCTCAACACTAAAACACTTAATGGAGGAATTAGAAATGCAAATGTCTCATTGAAGATCAGAATTGCAAAACCACGAATTGGCAAATCTCGAATTTGTTTGACTGCCCATCCAGCATGTGGTGCAAATGACTTGATGACTTTGTAAAGCGGTTTTGTGAGGAGAATTGCTCGAAATACAAACGGCAAACCATATCAAAAAAAGGACATATAAATCCCAAGGCCAGGACGGTGGAAAATCCGAATTGAAATTGATTCAACGCCCACGAACTTCCATCTCAATCAAATACATCAAATTCACTATTCAATCATCTTTGTGGAATTGAGGTATTGGAATTTTGATATTGTCAACTGTTTCACAAACTTTTCGACCATATTTTCTTCCTAGACCATAACCAGTACCAGCAGCAGCACCAAGTGCAAGATATTCGAACCCAACCGCCACGATGAAAACGCCACCAATAATTGCTGGAATCATTCTTTCCACACTCCCATCGTATGATGAAATTGCTTCAACATCTTGAACGAAGAGTGATTTTCTTTTATCCTCACCATCTGCTATTTTGTAATAATAATGCCCGAATGCACTATCTGCCATTCCTACTGCTAATCCTGCCATTCCTGCGACAAATGTAATCGCAAAATAATCTTTCCTATCATTCGTTTTTCTTCCTCCTTTTTCTGACCGACATGACTTACAGCATTCTTTACACCATCTGTAACTAGATCCTACAACGTTCCCAGCGGTTTCAACATAGTAATTTTCGTGACTTCACCTGTTGCGTCGATTGCAGCTTTGATGACTCGACTCGGAGCCCACTGCGAGATGTACAACTAGTTGCTTCCCCAGCGTTTACCATTTCTTTGACTGCAGACGAGAATTCGTCAATCAGTGAGTTCAATCCTTTGCTCACCTTGTCGACGGATTTCTTGCCGGTCATGAATATCGCATAGTGCCTAATTATATAATCAAAGAAGAGAGTTTTTAGGGGGTTAAATTACCTCTCTATTAAGCATCACTTGGAAGATAAAAAATTCACCTGGATAATATTCCATTCGAACACACAAGTCAATCCATCGTCCTAGGTCACTACGCAAAGTTCTCCCAGACTCTAGAATATCATATGTTACGATTGAATGACCTCCCTCTTCCTTTTTTCCCCTGCCTCTATAGCCTCGACATAACCTGAATCGACCAACTTTTGCAAATGCATTCGTAGTTCTTTCCGCTCAATTCCAGTAGCACGCTCAATTCTCATTAATCGCCTCGTCTCATCCTCTCACTTTCATTCGAGACAAATATAACAATATGCGGTACATAGTTACTGGGAGGTCTTCCTTCTACGCTCCATATAGGTGGTTAGACACCTTACAATTAACAAATACGATTCTGCCCTTGAACCGAAGTCCATATCATTGGAACCCTTGCGTTGAA
>JAYQHX010000052.1:0-2659 GCA_038141355.1 Methanobacteriota archaeon
TGGTCTACTGATATCTAGATCATTTAGTTAAACGGACAATACATTAAAAAGCATCCAAAACCAACTAGCGGGTTTGTGCATTGATTCTCTGAAATAGCGATTACATCATTCATGCTCCTAGGGCAACATCCAGAAATAGTCAAACTGCTTGAGGAAACTCATGACAGTTAGGTTTGATAGATTAAGTGATATTGTATCTGTAAGGAAAGGAGACCTCGTAAGTAAATCAGACCGATATAAATTATTCACTAGCAGGATGTGGGTAATACTCCTCAGAAAGGAATCAATTGGTTGGGCCAAGCACCTGATTTTCTCCATGTGATTGTACGTTGTGCTGAAGGTTCAGGGTATTTGACAAATGGATTGATGTCGACAAGGATGTTTTTTTTGTATTCCTTGATGGTCAACGATAGAGGAACACCTTCTGCTAAAATTAACCACACTGCTATGGAAAACAGAACGCTTCTCGACCAGCCAAAACATGGTGCCCCAATTCTACTGATGATTGATGTAGAGAACGATAATCTCGGAAGTGCAAGGAAGATTTGAGGTCTCACTGCTCTTCGTTCTAATCCAATTCACCCTGATATTGACTCGGTTTTACTTAAGAGAATTGATTAGCGAATCAAAACATACTCCTCTGATTAGATTCGATGTAACTACTTGGCATTGAATTCGTATGTTCTTGTATAGACAAACGGTGGTATTCAGCAGGTATGCTACAATCATGTCACTGCACTTTGGCCAAATCATTTGGAGAAACGGACATCATTAACTTCGACACAATTCCAATACAACTGTCGGGCACTGAAACGTATTCCCTAAGGAATCAATAGTTTGGATTAGGCTCTGAGCACTAGCTCTGTTGCCATTTCCGTTTACCTTTGTTGTCTTTCCTTTTGTTAGCTTGTTCCACTGTATTTTTCGTATGATTGTGTAAGGAAAATTACACCCTCGATCATTCTCAAAAATAATGTGTGGCTGCTAGCAACCGTCGAGAAACGATAGCCGAAGTTCCCATGCAACTTACCATTCCAATTTCACGAGCGAGGTAATCCATCCTCAATTCTACATTAGCGTATTTTATTTTGTGTGCAGTAGAAATACTGTTGTAGATTATCCTTTTGCATCAACATCCGAAAGTATCCCCTCAATTCTTAGAAGTGTTTCGGTTAACCTCATCGCTAACTCTCTACAATCAGAAGAAGGTATGTTGTATTCATGAATTTTTATCTCCATGAAATCATCTCAAGCATGATTCAGGAAAAACGGACGAGGAATTTTTTCAAAGTTAACAGCAGTCCTCATTGACTGCATCCATATTCCAAGGAGATTTTATTGATTGGCTATAGGTAATGTTCTTAGATTTGTTCTTGATGAAATTCATTCGGTCATTAAGTCCGGATTGATTCTCGTTGAAAGTTTTTTATCATTTTTCCAGTCGTTCCACTGTTTAGCAAAAAACAGTTTCCAAATGAACCCGTGAATTGGCCTGGCGCTGATTGTAATCAGATGGGTACTCAAAGTCTGAGCCTGGTTATTAATAATTGTGTTTTGGCATAAAGAATGTAACCTTTGGATTTCCTTGATTTGTCATAAATTCATGTTCGCCTACTTTACGCTCGGGCTCGATGCAAAACTAATGCTGCACAATCTTGTTTTTCGGGCTTGTCCGATCGAGCATCGAATTGGCGGAATTTGAGGGCCTTCAGCAGGGATTTCAAAATCAGAGGTTTTCATTTGCATTCTTGAAATCATTTCGAATTTTATCTAAGCAGGCTATCCTATCTGCCTTCCTCGGTTTTACAATTACGAATCATGGCGAGGTGCTTAAGCAGATAAACATTTTTGAAATATTTTTCCCCTTCAAGAAGAAGCCGACGGGTTACGATTATTTCAATGGCATCGAGCAGATAAGGAATTTGTTCATTATTTTCTCCCCAATACAGCCTAGATGAAGCATAATACAATATGTGTTGACTAAATCCATAACTCCCCATACGTGGTGTTGAACCCTCCCCATTTTTTCCTTTGTTTTGGCTGATGCGAAGCAACTGGTCAATAAATCCGCACACGTCATTCACCAACTCTTCAAGTTCGCTCAATGAGGAAATTGAATTGATTCTGTGCTCTAATCGAGACATGACATGATGCACTCCAATTTTAGTTCCTTCAAGCACATGGTCATAATATCGCTCATAACTTTGTCGACGGCTTTGCCAAAGTCTTTTTTTGGAGGAACATATTCTTGTAACATCCCATCCCCTTTATCCAACAATTCCTGTAATTTGATTTCGCCACCAAGGCGTTTGATTCGAGAGTGGGATAGAACAAGACCTCTAAAAACACATCGAAGTTATTTAGTGAGGCGCCGCGGCTATTAGCAGTTACGAACATTTTGTATGCCAAATTGGGGACATTGTGTGAGAATAATTGATATATACGTGGTCCCGGAGAGTTTGGATAGAAATCAACCGCCAGTTACTTTCAGAATCACTCCCTCGAATCTGAAAGAATTCTTTTTAAACGGTCGTAGAAATATTCTGCTACACAATTTATACTAGTTCCATTGTAAGAAATATTGTTGCTTTTGAATGTGAGGTTGTTCTTAATGATGGAGGGAGAGCAGATACTAATTTCACTCCCTTGGAAATCCGTA
>JAYQHX010000053.1:0-4795 GCA_038141355.1 Methanobacteriota archaeon
AAAGCTTACAATGTAAAGTTATGTTTGTAGTAAATGCCATCTTGCGGGACACAATCCGTGAGGTCCGACTTTTTGAAGTCTCGAAGAATAGAACAACCGTGTCAAGGTTCACTCCATATCTTGAACATGGTGCTCTCAGGGATGCGTGTTTTCATGACACCCCAAGTAAGGTTATGGTACAATCATAAAAAAACAAAGGCAGATAAAAAGAAAAATTTCTCCAAATAATGTGGCGAAAATCATTCAAGACATTAAAGAAAGAAACCGACCATACAGTGGGCACATCAAGACAATTGTAAAGTGTGAAGTGCCAATTTTACAATGCGGTTAAATGACAAGGGAGCGCATCCATTTTGATTGGAAAAAAAAAAGAACGGAGAAGTAGAAATTAAACTCTTATCTGTCTCGAACAAAAAGAACATACAGAAACAGTTGGAATATTCTCAGAGCATAAAGTTCATTCATCAACCCTTGATTTACTTGAGTGGGAAGTTGATGCATTAACTCCTGAACTCAATCTTGCAAAGTTGCACCGATCAAAGTTTTTGAAATGAAAGAAATGCAAAACAACGATTTGGTCAACTCCCTCCATCCGAAATTGATGAGGATGGAATGAAAAACGTTATTCAATAGCCGTATGGATCGCGCTACTATCTGCAGTTACAGATTTCCCAATCTCAAAGAATTCGATCTAGACGAGGAGTTGCCAGAAATTCTCGTTACATTCAGAACAAGAGAAGATTCTGGAAGAGCAGAACCAATTTTTTCCTTTTTAGAAGGGGTGGCTGGTACTGGAAAAACCACTATTCTTTTGTACAGATTTGTCGGTAATGTCAAAGCAATGATGGAGACAGGAAAATTCCAGCCAGATAAGTTCCTATTCTAGCTAACCCACAATGAGCGATTAAAAATCCAAATTATGAAATCACTGGAATGCTTCTTCGATGAAGATGAAATGGAAGCTCGTTTCAAGTCAATCAAAAGCGTCGATCAGGCAATTAAAGAACTTGATTGGTGAATTCCAATATAAATCAAATTTCGATGAGTTAAAGAGACTGACTCGCAAGAAATTCAAAAAAATTCTTGCAGGAAATAAAATCGACACAGACCTATTTTGGGAAGAGTATCATAATGGAATTCTACTTGGGTATAATTTAAATGGTCAGAAAAAGAATTCTGAAAAAGACGTTTATTTGGAGGAGTTAGGTCGCAGAAGAGGGAGAATCGATTACTCTCAACGTGAAGAGTTCTATACAATTGCCAGTGATTTGGAAAAAACCTATCTCGTGATGAGCAGCTCGATCCAAACAATGGAGGCTCGGGATGATTTGGATTTATGTAAAACTCTTCAATATGAAATCGAAAAGAGGAAAAAGCAAACTAAAGCGGATTTCTGTTATATTAATGAAGTGAAAGAATTCAACAATGATGAATTAAACTCGTTCCTCAATTTCTGTATCCAAAAGAACTTTTCAGTGGTTTACATGATACGACTGATGCTGGTCATGCTGAATGGGATTTCATGAGAATATGGAAGACTGTTGAATCGATGCTTAACAAAACCGGAGTCAGAAGGAAACTAGATTTCTTGTATATTGATGAGGTTCAGGATTTAACAACTGCAGAACTGGATGTCTTTCTCCAGTTACTAAACCCAAATGGAATTAACTGGTTCGCTGCCGCAGGATTTATCGCAATCGGTTCAACCCAGCGCATTCACACAGCAATCTCTTCGAGACCTGATTACAAGAATTGTTGGAATCCATGTGAAGGATGAATACAGACTTGATGAAAACTTTCGATCAACACCGCACCTCGTTAACGCTGCCAATCGAATACTTGATATCTCCAAATCCTACAGCGGGCAGAACAAGGCACATCTTCAACGGCCTGTCAAAGGTGAAAATGAAGGTGAACCAATGTTCATTTTTGAGAAAAATGAGGCCGAGTTGTTAGAATTGCTCAATCAAAAAAATCTTCCGAATTCTGATTGTTTGCTGTTAACAAGAGATGAGAAGACAAAGAGGATTCTAAAGGAAAAAGGTGAACGAAGAACGTGCGAGCTTCGTAGAAACTATTGCAAGATACAAAGGACTTGAAGACAGAGACGTACTCTTGTGGGATCCTTGTTCTGGTTCAGAAAACATACTCGATTTAATCCATCATCCGAAACGGGGTGAGCAAACAAGAGAAAAAATCTCAAACATAACCTCGGGCCGTTTGGAATTGAATTTCTTATTCGTGGCACTCACTCGTGCCAGATATCTATTAGGATTCTGGCTCCAAAACATAAGGATCGTCAACACTTTTTGCATCACGCCTTTGACGGAGAGGCATTCTGTAGTTTTGAAGCAGACGACAAATTACAAATTTTTGGTAGCACGAAGATGGATAGCGAACATTATCTAAATCGTGCCCTCAATCTGGTCGAAAATCGCAACCTATCTGCTGCAGCGGGGAACCTATCGTCAAATTGGGATGATGCACGAGTATCACTTCTTCAAAGCAGAGGCATGCCTCGAAGAAGAAAACTATCCTCAAGCGGTAATTAACTGGGGCAAAGCGATAGATTTCGGAGATAAGGAAAATCAGACCGGCGAATTGAGTTTAGAAGCTCAAAGTCAAATTGCGGAGTACTCAACACTAGCGATTAAATTCTCGAATGACGAAAATCGAAACGATGTCAAGGCATGTATCCGTATACACGCATACAGCATACTACCTGAGACTGCAAGAAACAAATTCAAGGAGACGATTTTTTCGAGCGCGGAAATTTCAAGGAAGCAGCACGATATTATTTCCAAGCAGACGAACGGGACTTGGTGAATAAATGCTTAACAAAATTTGAACAGAAAGATGTACTAAAGAAAATTGAACTATTGATACTTATTGATCGAATCGACGACGCAGAATCTGTGCTTAAAACCCATTACAAAAAGAAAAGAACGTAAAAACAGGCATAAAATTAGCCATGTCGTCAGGAAGAGAAGTTGACAAGTTCTTTTCCTCTGATTTTGATGCACTCAAACCAAGATTCACCGAAATCCAACCGGAGTGGGCTAAAGAAATCGCAAGGTCATCAAATAATTCCAAAAAGTGGATGAGGGCAATTGATCAAATGATTGAAGATGAAATACTCTCCAAACCCGTTGAAACAAAAGGAAATGGCAACGAAGCATTTACAAATTTTCAAGCAGAAAAAGAACAAATCAGGCATGGAAAACCTGAGAAGCAAAGTTTTGAAGAGCAATCTCTCATCAGAAATTTTGCAGTCCATCGACAGAGAGAATTAATTCGTTGTTTTGGAAGCATGGGAGATGCCATTAATTTCATACTCAAATCAACTCAAGACGAAATACCAAAACTGGTACACGAATTCGTTGATTTGAAGAAAATATCGAAAAGAAGACCAATGGTGGTTGTTGAATCCCTAAAAAATGGAAAAATTGGACTTATCAAAGAACTCAAAAATACCGATTCGACAGTCGTGCAAAAACTCATAGCTCTTTCAATTTTGGTCGAATACGAAGTTGCACTTCAGGAGAATAACGAGCATGCAATTTTTGAACTTTTAGAAAAGCTTCAAGCGGATTATTGCATGAGAACAAAGCAATCAATTGTGCAAGGCTGCGCCTCTCTAATCGGCAGCCATATAGTGGACCAGCACCACCCAATCAAAACAAAAAAAATAGAGCATCATCATCGCATTAATTTTTCAATTTTTCAAAATGCTGTATTTTGATAAGAGATTCGATAAAGAACTATTTGAGAGAGTGATTCTGAATTATATTTTTCATCCAAATTACAAGAGATCGAAAAAGAATTGACGGTATGAATTCCTCACCATTCACAGGATGCATCAATTTACTCAAGCAAGAGAGTCGATTGGATTTATATTGGAGATGTAGGTTTTTTGAAGTGCGAACTGGCAGTGGTCCAGTTACACCTGGTTTCATTTCTAACTCAATCAGTGTTGTTCTTGACAGAGTCGAGGTTAGTGACCTCCTAGATCAAAAGAAAAAGAGTATACCAAAATTGAAGATTACGAAGGATGGTGATGATTTCATTGGGCCATATCTAGAGTCAGCAGAAAAATTGGTGAAAGCAAGTAAAACAAGCTCGAAATGGTTTGCGAAACTCATAACAGCAGATAAGAAGTATAACTCGCTCTGGGCGTCGATTTTCATAGATGCTGGTGAAGAAAAGGGTTCACTTGATGAGTTCAATAATTTCATGCAGGAGGATGTAGAACACCCATCCCAAGATGATTTAGTTGTAACAAAGGAAATCAATGATTCCGTTGAAGAACCTGCTGATGATGATAGTGAAAATCTGGTTGGTGAGCTTTTTGATGACGAGTTTGATACATTAACCGTAGAAGAGGACAATCATTCTGTGATTCTAACTGAAACCTTCCTGACTGATGAGATCAAAGATTTAGAAAATAATGGAAAAAATACAATCCCTCGAATCAAAGAAAAATTCGAACGAATTGCTGGCGAGGATAAGAAAGAAGTCAGTGATTTTCTTTACCTCGCCTTCAACACTGTCTTTGAAATCGATTGGCCTGTAATATATCAATTCGCCGTACTCCTAAGCATATGGGATATTGATAGAAAATATGAGGGCTACCCTATCTTGGCCGATGACCAAACAAACATTTCAGGTGTTCAAGAATAAGCACTTCAACGAGATACTTGGAACAAAGTAATTCTTCAGTCAACGAATAGCTAGTTGACAATACACCGAAGAAAACTCAACCTCCATAATTCAAACCACATAATTCAAGCAACGC
>JAYQHX010000054.1:0-6188 GCA_038141355.1 Methanobacteriota archaeon
CGTGGCTTGGGTTCATCCGCTGCTCTTCACCTGTCCGCTGAGAATCATCATGTGGTTCTTTAGAATCGAAAGACCGTATCGGTGGCCGTGGAACTTCGGAACAAGTCGGCCGAATTTCCTTTGGATTTGGCCCACATCTCCTGTTGAAAAATGGACCCATGCATCGTTTGACAAAGAAGTTGAGTCGAGTGAGGTTGCATATGTAACCATTGCGAATTGAGCACATCATCACCACAAATGGTTTCTTACGCCCTCAACGGCCGCAGGGATTGCGGAATTTCGACGTGCAATTCGTACAATGGACGATTCGGTTATGGCGTTGCCTCAATCTTCTTGCTACATATGGGATGAATCTTCGTTCTTCATCTGAGAGAATCAAAGGATTTGCCAAACACAATGCAATGGTCACTGCAGAAGGCTGGGCAGGCATCATCGGACGCTTTGCCAGTGCCTTGGACGAAATCGGTGTGTATGTCGAGACAAATTGCAAGGTCAATTCAATTGACGAGACTGGCGTTCAACTTTGTCGATAAACGAAGAGTGGATGCGGATGCTGTTGTTTTGGCATGTGGCCCCAAGTCAACAAAAAATTACTCAAAACCCCTCGGTATCGGAGACTTACAACCGATACATCAACAGTATGCTTCAACGATTGATGTAGCGTTATCGTCAAATCCAGGGGGAACTACTTCATTGCATCATCGATGCAGAACAACAACAACACCTGTTTACCATCGGTCGTTTTTGAATACAGAAGCGGATGGTTCATCCTGGCTCGATCTTATCTGCTGCAAAGTTAATTTCTTCACCAAATGAAAATGGGCTCGAGATTCTCTTCACATTTCTGATGAGAGATTGGCCGGTTGGCGTCAACACATTGTCAATGTCCGTGAGCAAGCAAAAATTCCGGATCTGGATGAGAAGTGAAAATTCAGAGGACATGTTTGCAGAACACGGTTTGTATCTTGCCGGAGACTGGCTCTCTTCCGAGTATCTGCTTGATGATGCGGCGGTCCAATCGGGCAAAATTGTTGCTTCAAAACTACGCTCTTGAACATTTATCCCCCTCCTTGAATTCCACGGAGTATGCGGGTTGTAACATGGAATGTCAATGGATTATGGCGGGATTCGAAAAGGCATTGACCAATACTTTTCATCGTTCGATGCCGACATCATCCTCTTGCAAGAAACGAGAACCTTAGATGAACAGTCGGTCAAACTGGTCATGGCCAAGTGGTTATCATGTCCATTTGCACCCTGGCTGAAAAAAGGCTATTCCGGTGTTGCAACATTATCAAAACAACCATTCAGTATTCTGCAAACCGGAAGAATTTCCCCGACCCCAACAGATAGTGAGGGGGAGAGTCCTTGTTTCACTGAGCACGAGTCTTGCATCTGTATTAACACCTATCTACCAAAGTGGTTCAAGTAAACAAGAGCGCCAAGTGTATAAAGAGCAATGGATGGAGATTTATGCTCATTTCTACAACCTACCTCCAGCATGAAAAACCTGTTTTTGTCGTTTATCCGAATATTGCTCATACAGAAGACGATATTTTGGAACCCCAAAGCAAACGCAAAGACATCGGGATTCCTTCCACATGAACGACAATGGATGACGAAACTGCTTAGCGATGGATGGTGTGATGGTTTCGGCATATGCATGGCGAAGGACATCAAGAATACTCTTTGGTGGTCCAACAGGAGGCCAAGCACGAGCAAAAACAGGGGATGGCGGATTGATTACATCCTGATAAATCCAAACAACATCCCTGCTATAACGTCGTGCAACATTGTAAGGCAGGGGTGGATTAGACGTTTCAGACCATGCACCAGTTGTCGCCGATTTTTTTCTTGAATAATGGTTCACAGAAACTATGGATTTGCTGATGAAAAGTTTATTCGCAGTCGGTGGCGGTTCGTTGATATGCAATTCATTGCACAAGAATCTGTGCTGATTAAGCAATTTCTAGAAAGAATACATGTCAAATTGGAACTATCAACGATTGAACTTCCGGAGCTTGATGAAAAGCCCAAGGAATTGCAAGAAATATTGTTGAGTGCATCATTACCGATGCCTTGTAGGCAACAGAAAACGTTTGGAAAAAGTCAACAGCATTGAAAAGCCGGAGACATCCGCCTCGGCAGGTATGAGAAAGACCGCCTTAGGCGAGTTCTTGATTACAATTTAGAAGATGATTTTCGTCGCATTGAAGCACATTTACAAGACAGGATTCATGCTGTTGGTACAAATAAATTGACAAATGGCTTCTCGTTGAAGATATATTGGGAAACACAAGACAAGCCAAGACGCTGTCGAGGAATTCAAACAAAAGTTGGAAAGAGCCATCAAAGATGGAAACAGACAAAAGAGTGTTTAGATTGCGTTAACTTTTATTTTCCAGATTGGTTGCTTGAATGAGCACTCTAAAGAGGTCATGCCATCAAATATTTAAGAGCAATACGAAGTTCTTCAAAAGATTTATCGAAGGCTGAGCAAAAACAATTGAAAAAATTGTGTGATGACAAAGGGATGGATACCCTTGAGAAAAATGCAATTTGTCATTTACCCAACATTATGATTCCGTTTGTTTTCCAAATGAAGCGGAAACATATGGCCTCATTCATTTGGAAATCAATTAATCATTTTTCAAACCATACTCAAAAGAAGGATGAGGTAATTGACAAACAACGAAACATAATTGTTTTGATGTACGCCTCAATTGAAAATCACAAAACATTGACCATCAAAATATCGGATGTGGTAGTGAACAATCAAAACATAAAATGGGAACTGTATGCAAAAATTGTCGTTTTTCTGCGAGAAATTTTGTCATTATAGAGAGGAAAGGAACTTACTACAATGGTGGAAAAATTGCTCGTCAAATGATAGAGCAACCACAACATCGAGTTGACTGATGAAGATGAGAAAAACATCAATCTCTTTCAAAGGAAAATGAAATTCAAAGATGTCGTCGCTACATCAGAAGTTCTAAAGAACAAGATGAAAAAGGAAATCCTGACGTTCAAAAACATTGATATCGGGTTTTCATTTCAAGATTGTTTTCATTCTGAAAAAAGAACCCAGCGAACAACCAGGAATCACAGATGTGGTCAATGAATACGATTTACTTGTGACCTTCTTCAAAAACGATTTTGAAGATAGAAAATACCTTGTCCAGAATGTGGAAGTCTCGAAATTTCTGGGAATTCATTTCCTGAAATTTGTATACGAAGTTGGGAGTGCAAGAATAACTTATGTGGCTCACGTAGTAAAACGAATCGCGGAAAACGATATTCGAGAAAGACCAATATGATGCAAGATTCGCTCTCGGATTCAAACCCAAATAATGTCATTCCAAGAGAGTTAAACTAAAAGTTCAGGAAAGATGTTGTGAAAATCAATGATGAATTTGATATCAATAGAATGCTCGTGAAATATTACACATATGAAATGATGATAAAAATTCTCGTTGTGCAATCGAATCTTCTTGATATGTTTGAGAGAACATGTGAAGACCTGAAACGAAAATTCTTGCATATGATGCCGAATGAGGCGTTGGAGCAATTCTGAAATATTGAACAACAAAGATAAGTATGTCAACCTCTTGGAGTGAATTTTGCACATCGAACTTTATGTCACGAATATTTCCCGATGGATTTTGCAGTCAACCAAAAAAGCGACGGAAAACAGTATCACCACCCTAAACCCCGAGACTTCGGATATGTTCATTCATGGACATTGCGCGGAGGTCATGGAAGGTATGCCAGATCAATCAGTCGATCATGAAACTACTTCACCGCCATATTTCAATGCGAGAGAATACTCACAGTGGCCAAATTTGTACATGTATCTTCGGGATATGCTTCATCATCAATGAACAATGTTTCAGGATTCTGAAAGACGGTGGCGTGTCTTTCTACAATATTGGGGACACGTATGGAAATGAAGAAATTGTAGTGAGCCTCAAAGATGGGTGAGAAGAGAATTCTCTCGGAGCATACACCATTTTGCTTTTTCTTACATTGCGGATTTGAAATCCTCGACAACATCATTTGGGACAAAGGTGAGACTCAAAGCAATCGGCATAAAAACGATGGAAAATTTACGCCGTATTATCAACGCCCAAAATTGTTAGCTGGAGCACATGTTCATCTTCAAAAAACCAGGTGAATTACGAGTGAAACGAGAATCAAGAAGAAAACCTCCTTGATTCGAACATCAAATCGTTCTCACCTCCGTCATCAAAATTGACAGTAAGGGCGTCAATCGATTTGGTCACACCGCTCCGTTTCCAGAGGATATACCTCAACTCTATTTCCTATTTCACGAACAAAGGTGAAATTGTCCTTGACCCGTTTTTCGTGTTCGGGAACCACAGCTATTGTTGCTAGGAACATGGGCAGGAAAGGTATCGGTATCGAAATGGACAAAACTTACTTTTTGAATTATCCTCGAAAAAAGCTCTGGGATTTTAGAAAACAGATAAATAGTATCTTCGCACTCTCACTAATTCAAATTCGAGTGATAATACATATCAAACAACACTTATTGAATAAATTGGGAATTATTGCTAAAGCATCATACTGAAGAGAATTATCGCCGCAGGAATTACAACAAGTAGTGAGATTAAAAAGGCAGTTAAATCATTTTTTTTTTGCATTATTGTACTTATCCAAATCTTTTGTAAAGTTCCAAAATTCATCGAGAGTAAAATGTTGTTGGGTCATATTTGATAATTTGGTGGACAAAAGATTCGTTGGTCGTGAGCTCTGCAGTCAATACATGATTGTGTACATCATCGAAATATATACGATTATTTTATTGCTTCATTATGTGATAGATTAAGTTCATCTAAATTTGAACATCGTGTACTATCAAGCCAAGTTATACTAATCGGAATAATTCGAATGGGATCTGTTAAATTCTGCCCCAATACCATCGTTGGGTGTGATTTGCAGTATTCAAGTAATGTATCAGGATAATTAAAAATATCTCCTCGAATCCAAGTATTTTCCAACTTCTTCAATTAATTCTTTTTTCTTGATGGACCCTTCTATTTCGTCAGGTGCATCATAACAATGAAGAACGAAAAAAATGCATTACAAGTTCTATGTCAAAACATACTCGTTCATTTGCGTAGTCAATTGCTGGATTGAAAAGTTGAACTTGTCGGTGTGACTTTCTAATTGAGTTTGAACTCCCCCTCGTATTGACCAAAATGCATTTCCATTCCAATGCTCGTTTCCTGGATTGAAATCTCCCCTGTACGACCGCCCGAGACAATGGTGTCAGAACAGGATTGTTGCCAATTCCTTCGAGATGGTTTTTATAATGATTATATGCATTTCGAGCATTTTCTGCACCAGGTTCACCATGTTCTGAACGAAATGAAATAATTGCTGAGACAACACCGTCTAAACCAATTAAATTTTTTAACTCTTCATGAATTGGGAATTTTTTAAAATCTGGATTATAGTAATCATCATTAACAAACTCGACACAAAACCCATTTTCAAATGATTCAAGTTGTTCCAAGGTTAAATTATTTGATATAACAAGTTTAAAGGGCAAGAGGAAACGATTTGTTCTGATGTCCTGTCTTGGAAAGAGATTATCGTGAACATCATATTGACTGGTTTTGCATGTTAAAGTTCTTAAATTTCTTAGCAGCTCTATCTGACACTGCATTATTAATGAAATTCCTACACTTATTCCGTAAACCTTTTATTTCGCTTAATGGATTATTTTTTAAGTTCAATGTTTCATCTATTTAAATTTATAATTTTATAATTCATCGCTGAGGACTCGAAATCAACGACGATTGCTCAGCAATACGCTTGTTGACTTCATCACGTCGACTTCGGCCGACAAGATAGACAACGCCGAGGAGAGCAAGTGTCAGGACGATCACCACGAATGGTAGGGCCGTCTTGGACACAACTTCCGAAGCAACATCAAGGAACGGACTCGATGATTCGAGTGGTTGATTGATTGCAACGACGTTATCGCCTTCGTCCGATTCAACAATGAGGTTCTGTGGGTCGACGACGACATATACGCCCTTACTTCCAGCCGTAATTGGATACAGGAGGTAGAGTTCAACTTCTTTTTCGTCTTCAGATGCGTCAGGTGCAAGCAGTGCAGCAATACGTAACCGAACGAAGTACAATGGTTACGTATTGCT